>NZ_NOIU01000010.1 GCF_004136635.1 Rothia halotolerans
GCCGCCTCCGGGCGTCACCGGCTCGGAGGAGCAGATCGCCCAGTCCGCGATGTCCCGCTCCTTCCTGCACTGGGGTCTGCACCCGTGGGCGATCTACGTGATCGTCGGCATGGCCATCGCCTACGCCACGCACCGGAAGAAGCTGCCGCTGTCCATCCGCTACTCGCTCAAGCCCCTGCTGGGCAACCGGATCAAGGGCGTGTGGGGCGACGTGATCGACATCGTGGCGCTGGTGGGCGTGCTCTTCGGCGTCGCGACCTCGATGGGCCTGGGCGTCATGCAGATCGCCTCGGGGCTGGGCTTCCTGAACATCGACGCGAACAACAACATCGCGTACACGCTGATCATCGCCGCCCTGTCGTTGATCACGCTCATCTCCGTGATCTCGGGCCTGGAGAAGGGCATGAAGTGGCTGTCCAACGGCAACCTCATCCTCGCCGGCGTGATCGCGCTGTTCGTGCTGATCATGGGCCCGACGATCTTCATCCTGCAGGAGTTCATCCAGTCCATCGGTGACTACCTGCAGAACGTGATCCAGATGACCTTCTCCACCTTCGCCCTGGACGGCGAGGCGGGCCAGGAATTCTCCGGGGCCTGGACCACGTTCTACTGGGGCTGGTGGATCTCCTGGTCGGCCTTCGTGGGCATGTTCATCGCGCGGGTCTCCCGCGGGCGCACCGTGCG
>NZ_NOIU01000009.1 GCF_004136635.1 Rothia halotolerans
ACCGGACCGAAGATCTCCTCGGTCACCACCCGCGCATCAGCCGGCACATCAACCAGCACCGTCGGGCGGTAGAAATACCCCGGCCCCTCCCCGGCCTGCCCGCCGGTGACCACGCGCGCTCCGCGGGCCACGGCATCCTCGACCAGCTCGGACACCGTGTTGCGGGCCTTGGCCTCGATCATCGGCCCGCACGTGGTGCCCTCCGCCAGGCCATCACCGATCCGCAGCTGCCCCATCTGCTCGGCGAACTTACCCGCGAACTCCTCCGCCACGGACTCATGGACCAGGAAGCGGTTCGCCGCGGTGCACGCCTCGCCCATGTTGCGCATCTTCGCGCCCATCGCCCCGGCGACGGCCTCATCGATGTCGGCGTCCTCGAAGACCATAAACGGGGCGTTGCCGCCCAGTTCCATCGAGGTGCGCAGCACGTTCTCCGCCGCCTTGGCCAGCAGCTGCTTGCCCACCGGCGTCGAGCCGGTGAACGAGACCTTCCGCAGCCGCGGATCGGACATGACCGGCTCCGAGACCGCCGAGGCCGAGGCGGAGGAGACCACGTTGAGCACCCCGGCGGGCAGGCCCGCCTCGAGCATGGTCTGGGCGAAGTACTGACTGGTCAGCGGGGTCAGCCGGGCGGGTTTGAGCACCATGGCGCAGCCGGCGGCCACGGCGGGGGCGACCTTGCGGGTGCCCATCGCCAGCGGGAAGTTCCACGGGGTGATCAGCAGGCACGGGCCCACCGGCTTGGACACGGTGAGCATCCGCAGGGTCCCCTCCGGGGTCGGTGCGGTGCGGCCGTAGTCGCGTACGGCCTCTTCGGAGAACCAGCGCAGAAACTCCGAGCCGTAGGCGACCTCGCCGCGGGACTCCGCCAGCGGTTTGCCCATCTCGAGGGTCATCAGGGTCGCGAACTCCTCCGCGCGCTCCTGGATGAGGTCGAAGGCCCTCCGGAGGATGTCCGAGCGCTTCCGGGGGCTGGTCGCCGCCCAGTCCTGCTGTGCGGTACAGGCGGCGTCGAGTGCTACCTGAGCATCCTGACTGGTCGCCGAGGCCAGGGTCGCGATGGTCTGCCCGGTGGCGGGGTTCTCCACGGTGAAGGTGCCCCCGTCGGAGGCGTCGCGCCACTGGCCCGCGATGAGGATCCCGGTGGGGACTTTGGTCAGCAGCTGATCCACATTGATCGCCATACGA
>NZ_NOIU01000001.1 GCF_004136635.1 Rothia halotolerans
GACCCCAGTGCAGGAAGGAGCGGGACATCGCGGACTGGGCGATCTGCTCCTCCGAGCCGGTGACGCCCGGAGGCGGCGACGCGAAGTGCGAGAGCGGCTCGGAGGCTCCGAAGAAGACCAGGCCGATGCCCATTCCCGCCGCGAACAGGAACGCCAGCCAGGTCATGAAGCTGTAGTCGGGCGTCGAGTCGTCCGGGCCCAGCTTGATGTCGCCCAGGCGACTGAAACCCAGGTACAGGGCGAAGATCACGAACAGCGCGACGATGGCGACGTAATACCAGCCGAAGTAGCCGATGACGTCTTCCTGCAGCGCCGAGAACAGGCGGTTGGCCTCCTGGGGGAAGGCCATGGTCCCCCCGATGAACAGGGCCATGACGACCGCGGCGGGGATGAAGACGCGCTTGTCGATCAGCCCCTTCCGCATCTTGTTCCGAATCCGGGGGGAGATGTCCCCCTCCCGGAGATCGGGTTTGCGAGTCAGAAAATTGGACATCTACTACCTAAATCTCGTGGCTCATGAGGTGCGAGGCTTGCTCGGCGATCCGGACGTGATCCGTGGATCTCGGACCCATCGCATCCGTACTTCTGCAGGACCGATAACAAGCACACTTACCCATACGGTAGACAAGTCGGCTGATCAATGCCACTTCAGCCACGGGCTGAACCGCCGTCTATGCCCAGCTTCACCGCCCCGTTCGTGTTCTCATACGACGCTGTCCGACGCGGACACGGGGAGCGGACTATGGCGTCGGCGCGCGCTCAGAGGCCACAATGAGGCTATGAGTTCACCGAAGCTTCCCGATGTCACTGCCAGCTCCTCCTGGAAGGCCCTGGCCGCCCACCGCTCCGAGATCGAGCCGGACCTCCGCGCCTGGTTCGCCGAGGACCCGCGGCGCGCCTCCGACCTCACGGTCGAGGCGGGCGAGATCGTCGCGGACCTGTCCAAGAACCTCGTCACCGGGCGCACGCTCGAGCTGCTGCTGGACCTGGCCCGCGAGGCCGGCGTCGAGCAGCGCCGGGACGCGATGTTCGCCGGCGAGCACATCAACGTCACCGAGGACCGGGCCGTGCTGCACACCGCGCTGCGCCGGCCGCGCGACGTCGAGCCCCACCTGACGGTGGACGGCCAGGACGTCGACGAGGACGTCCACGAGGTCCTGGCCAAGGTCTACGACTTCGCGGACCGGGTGCGCTCGGGCGAGTGGACCGGCGTGACCGGCAAGCCCATCGAGACGGTCGTCAACATCGGCATCGGCGGCTCGGACCTCGGCCCCGTGATGGTCTACGAGGCGCTCAAGCACCTGGCCCAGCCCGGCCTGAGCGCCCGGTTCATCTCCAACATCGACCCGACCGACGCCGCCGAGACCGTCGCCGACCTGGATCCCGAGACCACCCTGTTCATCGTGGCCTCCAAGACCTTCGGCACCCTCGAGACGCTGACCAACGCCCGGGTGTGCCGCTCCTGGCTGCTGGACCGGCTGCGCGAGGAGGGGGCCCTGGAGGGCTCGGACGACGGCACCGAAGCCGTCGCGAAGCACTTCGTGGCCGTCTCCACCGCGCTGGACAAGGTCGAGGCCTTCGGCATCGACCCCGAGAACGCCTTCGGCTTCTGGAACTGGGTGGGCGGGCGCTACTCGGTGGACTCGGCGATCGGCACCTCGCTCGCCGTCGTGCTGGGCCCCGATGCCTTCGAGGAGCTCCTCTCCGGCTTCCACGCCATGGACGAGCACTTCCGCACGACGCCGGCCGAGCGGAACCTGCCGCTGCTGATGGGCCTGCTCAACGTCTGGTACGTCAACTTCTTCGACGCCGCCTCCCACGCGGTCCTCCCCTACGACCAATACCTGCACCGCTTCCCCGCCTACCTCCAGCAGCTGACGATGGAGTCCAACGGCAAGTCGGTGCGCTGGGACGGCAGCCCGGTGACCACCCAGACCGGCGAGATCTTCTGGGGCGAGCCCGGCACCAACGGCCAGCACGCCTTCTACCAGCTGATCCACCAGGGCACCCGGCTGATCCCGGCGGACTTCATCGCCTTCGCCAACCCCGTGCACCCGGTGAAGGACGGCGAGACGGACGTCCACGAGGTCTTCCTGGCCAACTTCTTCGCCCAGACCAAGGCGCTGGCCTTCGGCAAGACCGCCGAGGAGGTCCGCGCGGAGGGCACCGAGGAGGCGGTGGTCCCGGCGCGGGTGTTCAGCGGCAACCGGCCGACGACCTCGCTCATCGCCCCCGCGCTGACCCCCGCGGTCCTCGGCCAGCTGATCGCGCTCTACGAGCACATCACCTTCGTCGAGGGCACGATCTGGGGCATCGACTCCTTCGACCAGTGGGGCGTCGAGCTGGGCAAGCAGCTCGCCCAGGAGATCCTGCCGGCCGTGGCGGGAGACCGCGGGGTCCTGGAGGAGCAGGACGCCTCGACGCGCGGGCTGATCTCCTACTACCTGGAGCACCGCGGCCGCTGAGCCGGGCCGGGCTGGTCCCTGAGCAGAACCGGCCCGAACCAGGCGCCGAGTGAGGCGGGCCGGGCCCCACGCCGAGCAGAACCGGGCGGGGCGGGGCGCCGAGGCGTCCCGCCCGGGCGGTCAGCCCCTGAGGGCCGCCGCCCGGTCGATCAGATAGGGGAAGACGCAGTCGCGAGTCAGCGGGGCGATCTCCGGCCGGCCGATGCCCTCCATGGGGTTGGTCCAGCGCAGCTCCTCGATCTCGGCGCGGGCGGCCAGCGGCCCCGTCTCCGGGAACGCCCCCGCCGCGCCGCGCAGCTCGAAGACCTCCCCGACCAGCGCCCAGCCGGCCTCGTTCGCGGCCGCCGTCTCCCACCTGCCGAGGTGGTGCAGGTCGCCCGGGTCCACCTCGAGACCGAGCTCCTCGTTCACCTCGCGCGCGGCCGCGGCGAGGGCGCTCTCCCCCGGCTCCGGCTTGCCGCCCGGGAACATGAAGGAGGCGGTCCCCCGTTTGCGCACCGTCAGGACGCTTCCTGCGGAGTCCTGGATGACGACTGCTGAGACTGTGATGACGGGCATCTGCCCAGCGTAGCCCGCCTCCCCAGGGCCTCCGCCGCCCCCGCTCACTCCGCGAGACCCGGGGCCCGCCGGGGCCCGTCCGGTATATTGAGGCGAGGAAACGACCCGTGACTCAGCAGCAGGGAGAATGCCCACGCCTATGTCCACCATCATCTACACCCAGACCGACGAAGCGCCCCTCCTGGCGACCTACTCCTTCAAGCCGATCGTCGAGGCCTACGCCGCCAGCGCCGGCGTCGAGGTCGAGACCCGCGACATCTCGCTGGCGGGCCGCATCCTCGCGCAGTTCAGCGACCGCCTCCCCGCCGACCAGCAGGTCGAGGACGCCCTCGCGGAGCTCGGCGAGCTGGCCAAGACCCCCGAGGCCAACATCATCAAGCTGCCGAACATCTCCGCTTCGGTGCCGCAGCTGAAGGCCGCGATCAAGGAGCTGCAGGAGGCCGGCTTCGAGCTGCCGGACTACCCCGACGAGGTCAAGGACGACGCGGACGCCGACGTCCGCGAGCGCTACGACCGCGTCAAGGGCTCCGCCGTGAACCCGGTGCTGCGCGAGGGCAACTCGGACCGCCGGGCCCCGCAGTCGGTGAAGAGCTACGCCCGGAAGAACCCGCACCGCATGGGCGCGTGGTCCTCCGACTCCAAGACCAACGTCGCCACGATGGGCGAGGACGACTTCCGCTCCAACGAGCAGTCCGTCGTCCTGCCCGCCGACGACTCCCTGACCATCCGCTTCACCGGCGCCGACGGCTCGGCGAAGGTCCTCAAGGAGGGCCTGAAGGTCCTCGAGGGCGAGATCGTCGACGCGACCGTGATGCGCGCCGCGGCCCTGGACCGCTTCCTCGCCGAGCAGGTGGCCCGGGCCAAGTCCGAGGACGTGCTGTTCTCGGTGCACCTGAAGGCCACCATGATGAAGGTCTCCGACCCCATCCTCTTCGGCCACGCGGTCAAGGCCTTCTTCTCCGACGTCTTCGAGACCTACGGCGAGCAGCTGGCCGCCGCCGGCCTCTCCCCCAACAACGGCCTGGCCGCGATCCTCAACGGGCTCGACGCCCTGGACGAGGAGACCGCCCGCGGCGTGCAGGAGGGCATCCAGCACGCGCTGCAGGAGGGCCCCTCGATCGCCATGGTCGACTCCCGCAAGGGCATCACCAACCTGCACGTCCCCTCGGACGTCATCGTGGACGCCTCGATGCCCGCGATGATCCGCACCTCGGGCCACATGTGGGGCGCCGACGACGCCGAGCACGACACGCTCGCCGTCATCCCCGACTCCTCCTACGCCGGGGTCTACCAGACCGTGATCGAGGACTGCCGCGCGCGCGGCGCCTTCGATCCGACCACGATGGGATCGGTGCCCAACGTCGGGCTCATGGCGCAGAAGGCCGAGGAGTACGGCTCGCACGACAAGACCTTCGAGATCGAGGCCGACGGCGTCGTCGAGATCCTGAACTCGGCCGGCGAGGCGCTGACCTCCCACGAGGTCTCGGCGGGCGACATCTGGCGCTCCTGCCAGACCAAGGACGTCCCGGTCCGCGACTGGGTCAAGCTCGCCGTGCGCCGCTCGCGCGAGTCCGGCGCCCCCGCGGTGTTCTGGCTCGACGCCGGCCGCGCGCACGACGCGAACCTGATCGCCAAGGTCGAGCAGTACCTGGGCGAGGAGGACACCGAGGGCCTGGACCTGCGGATCCTCTCCCCCGAGGAGGCCACCCAGTTCTCGCTGGACCGCATCCGCGAGGGCGAGGACACCATCTCGGTCACCGGCAACGTGCTGCGCGACTACCTGACCGACCTGTTCCCGATCCTCGAGCTCGGGACCTCGGCGAAGATGCTCTCGATCGTCCCGCTGATCAACGGCGGCGGCCTGTTCGAGACCGGCGCCGGCGGCTCCGCGCCCAAACACGTCCAGCAGCTGGTGGAGGAGAACCACCTGCGCTGGGACTCCCTGGGCGAGTTCCTGGCCCTGGCCGCCTCCTTCGAGCACCTCGCGAGCTCGACCGGCAACGATCGCGCCGCGGTGCTGGCGGACACGCTCGACGCCGCGACCGGCACGTTCCTGGACGAGAACAAGTCCCCCTCCCGCAAGGTCGGCGAGATCGACAACCGCGGCAGCCACTTCTACCTGGCCCTTTACTGGGCCGAGGAGCTGGCGAAGCAGGACCGTGACGCCGAGCTGGCCGAGGCCTTCGGCTCCATCGCCTCCCAGCTGCGGGAGAACGAGGAGCGGATCACCGGCGAGCTGCTCGAGGTCCAGGGCTCCGCCGTCGACCTGGGCGGCTACTACCGGCCCCGCGACGAGAAGGCCGAGCCGGTCATGCGGCCCTCGCAGACCCTCAACGGGATCCTGGCGCAGCTGCTGCGCTAGCCCGCTCCCGGAAAAAGTGGCCCGGGGCCGACGGCGTCCGCTGCTGCGGCGCCCTCGGCCCCGGGCCTCTTCGCGCTCCGGACGGGCCACGGGCCGGGCAGGCGCTCCGAACGGGCCCACCGGTCGAAATGCCCCCGCACGCGGCGACAAAGGCCCCGGCGTCTCCCAGAGAAGGGAGGCGCCGGGGCCTTCGTCGTGCGGTCGCGATGCGGAGTCGAGAAGCCGCCGGCTACGAGGGAAGGGCGGCCCTTCCTCACGCGTGGACGAGTGGGCCTTACTTCTTCCCTTCGCCCACGCGGATGCCGGAGACATCGACCTCGTCCAGCGGGATGATCCGGTCCTTGGTCACGGCCTTGTGGATGAGCCACACCGCGAGGAAGATCGGCAGGCCGATGTAGGCGCTCAGGACCTGCAGCAGCTTCCCGTCGAACACCGCCTGGTAGTTCTGCCCCAGGATGACGACGACGCACAGGGCGAAGGCCAGCAGCGGCCCGGCGGGGAAGAGCGGGGCCTTGTAGGGCAGCTCGGCCAGGTCGTAGCCCTGCCGCACGAAGGCCCGTCTGAAGCGGAAGTGGCACACGGCGATGCCCACCCAGACGATGAACCCGGAGAGCCCGGAGATGTTCACCAGCCAGGTGTAGGCGGCCCCCTGTCCGACGAGGGCGGTGAGGAAGCCGAACAGCCCCACCGAGGCCGTCATGAGCAGCGCCGGCAGCGGGATGCCCCGGCGGTTCACGCGGGCGAAGATCTTGGGCGCCTTGCCCTCCGTGGCCATCGAGAAGAGCATCCGCGCCGAGGCGTACAGCCCCGAGTTGCCGGCCGATAGGATCGCGGTGAGGATCACGGCGTTCATCAGGGAGGCGGCGAAGGCGATGCCGGCGCGCTCGAAGACCAGCGTGAAGGGCGAGAAGGCGATGTCGGTCTCGTCGTTGCGCAGCAGGTTGGGGTCCGTGTAGGGGATGAGGAAGCCGATCACGGTGATCGCCCCGACGTAGAAGAGCATGATGCGCCAGAAGACGGTGCGGATCGCCTTGGGCACGTCCTTCTGCGGGTTCCGGGACTCGCCGGCGGCGACGCCGACCATCTCGGTGCCTTGGAAGGAGAAGCCGGCGATCATGAACACGGCGATGATCGAGACGAAGCCGCCGTTGAACGGGGCGTCCTCGGTCGTCCAGTTGGACAGGCCCGGCGCGGAGCCGCCGAGGATTCCGAGGATCATCAGCACGCCCGTGATGAGGAAGACGATCACCGCCGCGACCTTGATGAAGGCCAGCAGCGCCTCGCTCTCCCCGAAGGCCTTGGCCGAGAGCGCGTTCAGGCCCGTGAGGATCACCAGGAACGCGCCCGCCCAGACCCACCCCGGGACGTCCGGGAGCCAGAAGGACATGATCAGCCCGGCCGCCACGAGCTCCGCCGCGACCGTGATGGCCCAGTTGAACCAGTAGTTCCATCCCATCGCGAAGCCGAAGGAGGGGCTGACGAAGCGGGTGGCGTAGGTCTGGAAGGCGCCGGGGACCGGCAGGTGCGCCGCCATCTCCCCCAGGGACTGCATCAGCAGCAGCACCATGCCGCCGATGACGACGTAGGCGACGAGCGCGCCGCCGGGCCCGGCCTGCGCGATCGTCCCGCCGGATGCGACGAACAGCCCGGTCCCGATGGCGCCGCCGATGGCGATCATCATCAGGTGCCTGGGGCTCAGGCCGCGCTTGAGGCCCTCCTGTGTGGAGAGGTCCTTCTCGATATCTAACGACACTGTGGCCCCCGATGGTTCGCCAGGTTGAAAACCAGTTCAGGCTATCACCGCCGAAGGGTACCCAGGAGTCCGGCAGCGCGCGCCTGTCAGCGCTGCGACTTGAGGTTCTTCATCGTCATGCGCGAGTCGACGCGGGCCACGGCGCTGTCGCTGAACAGCCGCCTCATGACCCACTCCTCGTAGGCCGGGGCGTCGCGCACCTGCACGTGCATCATGTAGTCGGGCGAGCCGAACATCCTCCGGAACTCCACGACCTCGGGCATCTGCGCCACCCGTTCCTCGAAGCCCGTGATGACCTCCCGCCCCTGGGCGCTGAGCTCCACGTGGGTGACGACCTCGAAGCCGCGTCCGAGGGACTCGGGGTCGACGACGGCCCGGTAGCCGGTGATGACGCCCTCCCGCTCCAGCCGCCTCACCCGCCGCAGGCAGGGGGCGGGGGTGAGTCCCACCCGTCCCGCCAGCTCCTGGTTGCTGAGACGCCCGTCCCGGCTCAGCTCGTCGATGATTGCGCGATCCAAGGAATCCATGGACCCATGATTGCCCACCAGCCGGATCTGCGGCAACAAAAAGGACAGCCGATTGCGGACCGGATCGGATAGTCTCGCATCATGCCCGCTCCCGATACTGCCTCCCTGCCGGCGGCATCCTCGCCCGCCGACCCGCCGGAGCCGCCCCCGGCGCCGGCGGGAACACCCTCCGAAGCCGCCGAGCCCTCCGTCTCCGAGGCCTCGGCGGCCCCCGAGGCCGAGACCGCGCCCCGGGCCTCCGACCTGAAGGCGGCCTTCAAGAGCGCCGGAGTGGTCTGGATGGGCATCTTCGTCCTCGGCCTCGGCTTCGGCGTCCTGGTGACCGCCCACGGCCTGCCCTGGTGGCTGGCGCCCATCATCTCGGGGACGGTCTTCGCCGGGTCCGTGGAGTTCATCCTCATCGGGCTCATCGCGGCCTCGGCGCCGCTGGCGAGCATCGCGCTGACGACCTTCCTCATGAACTCCCGGCACCTCTTCTACGGCCTCTCCTACCCGCTGAAGAGGATCCGCAGCAGGTGGGGTCGGCTCTACGCGAGCTTCTCGCTGTGCGACGAGGCATTCGCCCTGCACGCCAGCCGGGAGCCCGAGACCCTGACCGGGGGCCGGATGCTCTGGACGCATCTGGGGCTCCACGTGGGCTGGGCCGCGGGCGGCGCCCTCGGCGGGCTCACCGGGGCAACCCTGCTCTCGGAGATCGAGGGCATGGACTTCATCCTCACGGCCCTGTTCATCGTGCTGGCGCTGGAGGCCTACCTGGAGCGGCCGGACCTGCTGACCGCCGGCCTTGCCGCCGCCTCCGCCGCCGTCGCGCTGCTCCTCGCGCGCGGCTCGATGCTCCTGGTCGCCATGCTCGTCTTCCTCACCACGCTGGTGGCCCGCTTCCTCGTCACGTCCCGGAGGTCTCGTCGTCGTGCCTAGTCCCGCCTATGTCGCCGCGGCCATCGGGATCGCCGTCGCCATCACCTTCGCGCTGCGCCTCATCCCGTTCCTGGCCGGCCCGAAGCTGAGGGACTCGCAGGTCATGGCCTCGGTCTCCCGCTGGATGCCGCTGGGGATCGTCGTCATCCTCGCCGTGTACGGGCTCTCCACGATCGACTTCTCGGCGCCGGACCACGGCGTGCCGGCGCTGGCGGGGGCCGCCGTGACCGCGCTGGTGCACCTCTGGCGGCGCAACGTCCTGCTCTCGATCCTCTCCGGCACCGTGGTGTGCCTGGTGCTGGCCAACCTCGTGTTCTGAGCCCGGCCGCGCGGCCGGGAGGCGAGGCGCCCGGAGCACGGCGCCGGGGGACGACACCGCCGGGCCTCGACCCTCAGGAACGACACCGACGCCGCTTGGCCTGCGGGTCCGGATAACGGCGCAGCCCGGCTGGGGGTTCCGGAGGACGACCTCGCCCGGCGCGCATACCCCGGAGACGACAACGGCCGGCACGCCTCCCCGCGGGGATCGCGTGCCGGCCGTCGTCGTATCGCCGTGACGCCGGGTTTCAGCCCGGGCGCGGCCTCATCCGGCCAGGGCGGCGGACTTCTCCGAGACCTGGCGCTGGATGCGGGCGAGCATCCCGCTCATGCCGTTGAGCCGCAGCGGGCTGACCGCCTCACTCAGCGAGAGGCGCAGGGCGAGGTCGGCGGGGACGGCGAGGACCGTCTCGGCGGGGGCGCCGTCGAGTCCCTCGTGGAGGATCCCGGCGAAGCCGCGCGTGGTCGGCGCCTCGGGCGGGGCCGAGAAGTGCAGGTGCACGGTGCCGTCGTCGTCCACCTCGGTGAGCAGGAAGATCGGCGACTGGCACTCGGGGACGGGCTCCAGCAGCTCCGGGTGGTCCTGGAGCCGCTCGGGCAGGGCCGGCAGGCCCTTGCTGAACTCGAGCAGCAGCTGCAGCCGCTCGGGCTTGGGCATCGAGGCGAAGTCCTCGGCGATCTCCCGCAGGGACTCCGGCAGGTCGGCGTTCTCGAGCATCTAGGCCGCCACCGCCTCGCCGGGCTCCTCGCCCCGGGCGATCGGCACCCGCACGGCGTTACCCCACTCGGTCCACGAGCCGTCGTAGTTGCGCACGCTGCCGAAGCCCAGCAGGTACTTCAGGACGAACCAGGTGTGGCTGGAGCGCTCGCCGATCCGGCAGTAGGCGATGACGTCCTGGCCGGGCTCGAGGCCGAGCTCCTCCTGGTAGATCCCGCGGAGCTCCTCGGCCTCCTTGAAGGTCCCGTCCTCGGCGGCGGCGCGGGCCCACGGCACGGAGTGCGCGGTGGGGATGTGGCCGCCGCGCATGGCCCCCTCCTCGGGGTAGTCGGGCATGTGGGTGCGGCGTCCGGTGTACTCGTCGGGGCTGCGCACGTCGATCAGCGGCAGCCGGCCGATGCTGTCCCGGACCTCGGGCAGGAAGGCGCGGATCGAGGCGTCGTCGCGCTCCACCACCGGGTACTCGGTCGCGGCGGGCGCCGGCGCCTCGGTGACGGTCTCGCGGCCCTCGGCGAGCCACTGGGCGCGGCCGCCGTCCATGAGGCGCACGTCCTCGTGCCCGAAGAGCTCGAAGACCCACAGGGCGTAGGCCGCCCACCAGTTGGACTTGTCGCCGTAGACGACCACGGTGGTGTCCCGGGAGATGCCCTTGGCGGACATCAGCCGGGCGAAGCCCTCGCCGTCGACGTAGTCGCGGGTCACCGGGTCGTTGAGCTCGGTGTGCCAGTCGATCTTGACGGCGCCGGGGACGTGCCCGGTCTCGTACAGCAGGACGTCCTCGTCGCTCTCCACCACGACGACGTCCTCGTCCCCCGCGTGCTCGGCCACCCACTGGGTGCTCACCAAGCGCTCCGGGTGCGCGTACTGCGCGAACTTCGGGTGCTGATCGGTCGGTGCTGTCACTGTGCCTCCATCGCTCACGTGTCGAGTCCTCGCAACGGTCTCGATTCTTCCTCATCATCAGAAACGGCGCGGGGCGGTCCGGATATTCCCGGCGGCCGTCACCGCGTGCGCCGCGCCGGCGGCCGGGCCAGGCAGCGGCCGGTCGCGCTCCCGGCGTCGGCCGCCACCTCGGCGGGCGCGCCCTGGGCCACGATCCTGCCGCCCCGCTCCCCCGCCCCGGGGCCGAGGTCCACCACGTGGTCGGCCTGGGCGACGACCCGCAGGTCGTGCTCGACGACCACCACCGTGTTCCCCTGGTCCGTGAGCCGGTTCAGCTCGGCGGTGAGCAGCTCGACGTCGGCCGGGTGCAGCCCGCTGGTCGGCTCGTCCAGCAGGTAGACGGTGTGCCCGCGCGGGGCGCGCTGCAGCTCGGTCGCGAGCTTGATGCGCTGCGCCTCGCCGCCGGAGAGCTCGGTAGCCGGTTGCCCGAGGGTCAGGTACCCGAGGCCGATGGCGTCCAGGGCCTCGAGCGCCCGGCTCACCCCGGCGTCGTCGGCGAAGACCTCCCGGGCCCCGCGGACGCTCAGCTGGAGGACCTCGGCGATGTTCCGGCCGTTCCAGGTGACCTCGAGGGTGTCCGGGGCGTAGCGGGCGCCACGGCAGTCGGGGCACACCGCGTAGCTGCCCGGCAGGAAGACCAGCTCCACCTCGATGCGGCCCTCGCCCGCGCAGGTGGGGCAGCGGCCCTCGGCCACGTTGTAGGAGAACCGGCCCATCCCCCAGTCCCGCTCGCGCGCCGCCGGGGTCTGGGCGAAGAGCTTCCGGACGCGGTCGAACAGGCCCGTGTAGGTCGCCAGGCAGGAGCGCGGGCTGCGGCCGATCGGCTTCTGCGTGATCCGCACCAGGCGGTCCACGGTCTCGGCCCCCTCGACCTCGTCTACCGCCGGGGCGGCCTCCTCGGCCGGGTCGAGGGCCTCGGCGTCGGCGTCGGCGGGCTCCGGATCCTCGGCGAGCGCGGTCCGCACCCGCTCGCCCAGGACGCTCCCCACCACGTGCGTCACCAGCGTGGACTTGCCCACCCCGGAGACGCCGGTGACGGCGGTGAAGGCCCCGAGCGGCAGCTCCAGGTCCACGTCCTGCAGGGTCCGGGCCCGGATGCCGCGCAGCCGCAGGATCCCCGCGGGGGCTCGCGCCCGGTCCGGGGTCCTGGGCTCCGGGGCGGGCGCGCGGAGGCTGCGCGCCGTCGGCGACTCGGTATTCTCCAGCAGCTCCGCGACCGTCCCGGAGTGCAGGATCCGGCCGCCCTCGGTGCCCGCGCCGGGGCCGACGTCGACGACCCAGTCGGCCTGCGCCACCAGGTCCATGTCGTGCTCGACCAGCAGCACCGAGTTGCCCTCCTCGAGGAAGCGCCGGAAGAGGTCCAGGAGCATGCCCTTCTCCGAGGGGTGCAGCCCGGCCGAGGGCTCGTCCAGGACGTAGGCGACGCCGAAGAGCCCCGCCCGGAGCTGGGCCGCCAGCCGCAGGCGCTGCAGCTCGCCCGAGGAGAGGCTCCGGGCCCGGCGGTCCAGGGACAGGTGCCCCAGCCCCAGGCCGACGACGGCGCGCAGCACCGGCAGGATGCTGCCGAGCAGCAGCCGCTCGGCCTCCTCCTCGGGACGCCCGCCCTCGGCGGGCAGGGCCTCCTCGCGCCGGCTCAGCCGCTCCAGCAGGTCCTCCCCCGAGCGCTCGCCGAGCCGGTGGATCGGCTCGCCCAGGTAGGTGACCCGCAGCGCGTCGCGGTTGAGGCGGTGGCCCTCGCACTCGGGGCAGAGACGCGTCTGGAGGTAGCGCAGGGCCCGGCGGCGCGAGCGCTCGGTCTTCGACTCGTCGACGGAGCGCAGCAGGTAGCGGGCGACGGAGGACCACTTGCCCTGATAGGTGCCCTGGGTCCGGCCGGGCTCCCGGTCCGGGACCACGGTGACCACGGGCTGCTCGTCGGTGAAGAGGATCCACTCGCGGGTGGGCGCGGGCAGGTCCCGCCACGGCGTCGCGATGTCCACGCCGAGGGTGCGCAGGATGTCCCGGAAGTTCTTGCCGAGCCAGGCGCCGGGCCAGGCCGCGATCGCGCCGTCGGCGATGCTCAGGCTCGGGTCCGGGACCATCGACTCCTCGGTGGGCTCCCGCAGGACGCCGGCGCCGTGGCAGACCGGGCACATCCCTTCGGGCGTGTTGGGGCTGAAGGCGTCCGAGGTGAGGCGGCCGTCGTGCAGGGCCGAGCCGCGGGCGAGCACGTCCGCGGGGTGCTCGCCTGCGCGGGAGTAGAGCAGCCGCACGGCGTTGGAGAGCGTGGTGACGGTGCCCACCGTGGAGCGCGCCCCGCCGCCCGAGGTCCGCTGCTCCAGCGCCACGCTGGGCGGCATGCCCGTCACGGACTCGACGCAGGGGTCCATCGCGTCCCCCAGCAGCCGCCGGGCGAAGGGGGCGATGGACTCGAGGTAGCGACGCTGGACCTCCCCGTGGAGCGTCCCGAAGGCCAGGGAGGACTTGCCGGAGCCGGAGACGCCGGTCAAGGCCACCAGGGCGCCGCGCGGGAACTCCACGGAGACGTGGCGCAGGTTGTGCAGGTGGGCGTCGAGCGCCCGGATGTGTCCGCTCCCCGGGCTCTCCGGGCTTCCCGTGGGTTCCGTCTCTGTCCTCGAATCCGCGCTGTCCATCACAAGGGCCACGGTAACAGGAGGGGCCCGCGCCGGCGGGCGTAGCCTGGAGGGATGAGTCACGAGACGTTTCACGCAGAGTTCAAGGTGGTGGGCGGCAAGCTGGTGGTCGCCGACCTGACGACCGACGGCCGCGCCATCACCGACGCCAAGATCTCCGGCGACTTCTTCATGGAGCCGGAGGAGGCCTTCTTCGACATCGCCCCGGCCCTGGTGGGGGCCTCGGTCGCGGAGGACGCGCCGGGGCTGGCCTCCCGGCTCGACGCCGCCCTGTCCCGCCACGGCTCCGAGCTGCACCTGCACGGGTTCACCACGGCCGACGTCGCCGTGGTGGTCCGCCGTGCGCTGACCCGCGCCAAGGACTTCACCGACTACGACTGGACCGTGATCCACTCCCCCGTCCTGCCGACGGCGCTCAACGTCGCCCTCGACGAGCACCTGCTGAACGAGGTGGTCGAGGGGCGCCGCGGCCCCACGATCCGGATCTGGGAGTGGTCCGACCGGGCCACCGTGATCGGCTCCTTCCAGTCCTACGTCAACGAGGTGGACCCGGAGGGGGTCGCGAAGCACGGGATCGACGTCGTGCGCCGCATCTCCGGAGGCGGGGCCATGTTCATGGAGGGCGGCAACTGCATCACCTACTCGATGTACGCCCCGCTCGAGCTGGTCGCGGGGCTGAGCTACGTGGACTCCTACCCCTACCTGGACGGATGGATCCTGGAGTCCCTGGCCGCGCACGGCGTCGACGCCTGGTACAAGCCGATCAACGACATCACCTCGACCGGCGGCAAGATCGGCGGGGCCGCGCAGAAGCGCACCGCCCAGGGGCTGCTGCACCACGTGACGATGTCCTACGACATCGACGCGGACAAGATGACCGAGGTCCTGCGGATCGGCCAGGCCAAGATCTCCGACAAGGGCATCTCCAGCGCCAAGAAGCGCGTGGACCCGCTGCGGCGGCAGACCGGGGCCTCGCGCGAGGAGATCATCCAGACCATGATCGACACGTTCGTCCGCCGCTACGGCGCCCGGACCGGGGAGCTGAGCGAGCACGACCTCGACGCCGGCCGCCGCCTCGTCGAGGAGAAGTTCGGCACCGAGCAGTGGCGGCACCGGGTCCCGTGATCCGTGACGGCCGGTGCCTGGCCGGGAGGCCGGGCCCGGCGAGGACCACGGGTTAGACTCGCGCCATGGGCAAGGACTCCAGGGCATTTGACTACTCGCTGGACTACGCGGAGCTGGACCTGCGCGAGCATCCGGAGCTGTACCGGGTCGGCCGAGGCGAGCAGGGGGTCCTGAAGGTCCAGCCCTACAAGGACGAG
Organism: Rothia halotolerans; assembly: GCF_004136635.1. Lineage (GTDB taxonomy): Bacteria > Actinomycetota > Actinomycetes > Actinomycetales > Micrococcaceae > Rothia > Rothia halotolerans. The sequence continues at coordinate 14,517 of NZ_NOIU01000001.1, forward strand.
ATCCTGCCGCACTGGAGGTTCAAGGACCCGGAGGCGGCCGCGGCGTCGAGCCGGAGGATCACGGAGCTGTTCCGCGCCTACCTGGAGGCGGAGGACTTCGTCGGCGCGGACATGGCGCGGAAGTTCCTGCAGATGGGGTACACCCGCGCGCGCCGCTACGCGAACCACCCCGGCGGGAAGAAGTACCGGGGGCCGGTCCCGGAGGACCAGAAGGGGCGCAGCGGCGCCCACGGGCGCGAGGAGAGGCCGCGCGGCCCCGAGGACCCGGTCAAGGCGGAGGCCGCCCGGATCTTCAAGGCCGCGTGGGACGCCGCCGAGGCCGACGAGCGCTATGCCGGGATGAAGCGGCGGCACCGGGAGCTGCACGGGTAGGCCCGCCCGCTCCCGACGGCGCGCGGGACGGGTCCTCCCCCTCTGCTCCCGACGGCGCGCGGAACGACCCTAGAGCCGGGCCTTCACGCCGTTGCGGATCCGCTGGAGGTCCACGGTGCCGGGGCACGCCGTCGCCACCACGGAGCTGTGGGGGATGATCTGCGTCAGGGGGTTGAGGCCGTAGGTGCGGCACAGCTGGGCGCACAGCTCGATCGAGGCGGTGTAGGTGGACTGGCTGGGCGGGCGGACGGCGTCGGCGGAGTGCTCGATGCCGATGCTGCGCTGGTTCATCGCGAAGTTGCCGGCGTGCCAGGCGGTGTTCTTCTCGCTCACGTACTGGTGGACGGCGCCCTCGCCGATCCCGTAGTGGGCGCTCACGCCCGAGTTGGGGTCCGCGAAGGTCGCGTCGGCCGCGGCGAGGGTCCCCACGATGTAGTGGATGACGATGCGGTCCACGGCGCTGCCGCCGCGGCCGGCGGTGTAGTTCGGGCTGGTCTTCGTCACGGGCGCCACGCTACTCCCCCTTCCCGAGCGGGCAGCCCAGCTGGTTCGCCGGGTTGACCTGCTTCTGCTCGAGGTCCAAGGCGGTCTCCCTCCCGCGCAGGGGCTCCTGGGAGGGCGCCTCCTCCTGCGTCTGCGCGGCATGCGCGGCGGTCCCCGCGGCCAGCGCCACGCCGGTGGCGGCTGCGGTGGCGGCCCCGGTCCTGAGCAGTCGTCTTCTCGAGAAATCCATACGAGGCAAATTACGGCCCGAGGTGGAATGCATCAAGCGGCGGAGGGGATCTTCATCCGAAAGTAGGGGCCCGCGCCGTCATTCGTAGGAGGCCCCTCGCGGACGACGCGGGGCCTCGGTGCCTCGCCCGAGACGCTGGAGGTGAGGGGCACGCTGCTCACCCCGGACGGCGTCAACGAGCCTCGCCGGAGGGGAGGGCCCAGACACGGGAGGCCCAGCCTCCGCGGACGCCGGCACACCGAGGCGGGGCTGCTACCGCAGGAGGTAGATGAGGGCAGAGGCGAGCGCGAAGAGCAGGAACGAGGCACCCATCAGCGGCCCCGCCAGCCGGCTGCTGGCCTCCCCGCTCGCGCGCAGGCGGGGAAGCAGGGCGAGCAGGCACAGCGCCTGGAGCACACCGAGGACGGCGAGGGACCAGTCCTCCAGGAAGCCCGCCAGCGGCACGAAGTGCAGGGCCACCACCAGCGCGACCCACCAGGCCGCCCAGCGCCCTCTCCCCCGCCGCCACAGGAGCAGGCACCCGACCCCGGCCAGGAGCACCTCCGCGAGCACGACGACGCCGAACCACCCGTACCTTCCCTCCAGAGCGGAGCCGCCACCCCACCGCGTCGCGACCGCGTACCCGAAGACCCCCGCCAGCACCGCGCCCAGGGCCGATCCCAGCCCGAGCCGCCACCGCCACCGCGCCGGCGGGTCCTCCTGGGCCCAGCCGAACCACACGAACGCCATCAGGCCGAACCAGGCGATGACGAAGGCGTGGTCACGGGCGAACTCGGTGAGCATGCGTCCAGCTTATGTCCCGGGTCACACCATGACGAGGACGGCCGGTCTGGTGACGCCCACAGCGGGGATGCCCGCCGTGGGATCTCGCTACCGCCGACCGTGTCCCAGGCCCGCCTCATAGGCTCCTGCTGAGGACCACCCCGTCCGGAACGTAGCCCAGTCCCTCGTAGAACCCGCGTTCCCCGCCGGCGGCGTCGAGGCCCACCTGGGCGAGGGCGGCGCCGCGGGCCCGGCCGTGGCCGTGCGCCCAGCCCACCATCGCGACGGCGAGCCCGCTCGTCCGCTGCTCACGGTCCACGGCGAGCCCCTCGATGCGCAGGCGGGACGAGCCGTCGCGGGTCAGCCCCGGGACGATGATGAGCTGCACCGTCCCCACGATCCGGCCTGCCTCGTCCCGGACCACGGCGAGGTAGTGGGATCGGTCGCGGGCGACGACGTCGTAGGCGGCCTCGTAGCGGGCCGTCGCCGCCGACTCCTCGTCCCCGGCGGCGCCGGCGGCCCCGCTCGTATCGGCGTCGGCGTCGGGCCCAGTCTCCCCCGCCTGCCCGGCCAGGAGCGCCGCGATCGCCGGGACGTCCGCCCGGCTCGCCCGCTGGAGGCGGAACCCACGGCCCTCCAGCCGCAGCAGCCCGCCGGCCGAGGAGCGCGCCGCGGCCTGCAGCTTGGCCACCAGCAGGTCGAGCCAGGCCCCCACGTGCTCCCGCGCCTCGGGCGTGTCCGGGTACCGGCAGCGCAGGTGCAGGCCGGACTCGTCGAGGATGAACCAGAGCATGACGCCGTCGGTCCGGATCGTCGCGCCGACGTACTGCGCCTCCAGGCCCGTCGCGTCGATGCGGACCGGCAGCCGGCGCAGGTCCAGCCAGGAGATCGCGAACATGCCCGGCGCCTCCGGCATGCCGTCCCAGGGCCGCATCAGATCCTCCAGCGGCCAGGAGCCCAGGCGCACGGCCTCCTTGACCGCCGCCGCGGCGGCGCCCGGCGCGGGGTCGGCGCACTCCAGCACGGAGTTGGTGATGAACCAGCCCACCGAGTCGTGCCAGGAGGGCTCGTAGCGGCTGTGCACCGGGAAGACCGCCCGCAGCGGGGAGCCGGCCAGCTCGCGGGTCGCCGCCGCCATCGCGGCCACAGCCAGGGTCAGCGTGGAGACGCCGTCCTCGCGGGCCTGGGCGGAGAGGGCCGCGCTGTCGTCGACGTCGAGCACGTCCCGCACCTCCACCCGCTCCGGCTGCATCGCCGCCTCGCCCAGGGGCAGCGGGAAGCGGGGCATGACGCCGCCCTCCGCCGCGAGGATCTCGGCCCAGCGGCGCCGGACGCCCTCGGGGGCGGTGGGGCGCTCGCCGGCGGCACCGGTGTGCTCCGCGAAGTCCAGGGCCGGTGGCAGCCGCGGGGCGCGGCCGCGGCGGAGCTCGGCGAGCGCTGCGAGGAGGTCCCGGGCGATCACGAGCATCGACCACATGTCCACGTGGGAGTGGTCTGCCCCGACGACGACGGTGGGCCCCGCCGCGGTCTCCAGAACGCAGAGCCGGTGGGAGGGGCGGGCGTAGGGGGCGCACGCGCGGTCGAGGACGTCGCGGAGGGCCTCGTTCACGGCCTGGCCGGGAGCGATGGGGTGCTCCGTCCAGCCGCCGGGGCCGACCTCGACGGCGTGCAGCCGCGGGACGCCGTCGTCACCGGGGACAAAGGCCGAGCGCAGCGTCCCGTGCCGGGCGATCACCGCGAGCCACGCCGTGGCCAGGTCCTCGCGGTCCACCGGCTCGCCCAGCCGGAAGGAGAGCGCCATCCACGAGCCGGGGCGGTCGCCCGCGCCGACGTGCCGCCGCTGGTCGAAGGAGACCGGCAGCGGAGGCCCCGGAGGGGAGGCGGTCACGTCGTACCCCAACAGCCGTCCGAAGGGGAGCCGCAGGTGCGCGACGTTGGTCAGTCGCATGGCGGTAGTCTAGCGTTCTGACCCCTCGGCACACGTCACAAGGAGCCCACATGCCGTCATTCAGCGTCCCGGGAGCCGTCCTGGACACGGAGCTCAGCGACGAGGGCGGGCACGCGGTGGTGCAGCTGCACGGGCTGACCTCGAGCCGCTCACGGGACCGCGTGATGAACCTGGACCTCGGGCGGGGGCTGAGCGGCACCCGGCTGCTGCGCTACGACGCCCGCGCCCACGGCCGCTCGACGGGCCGCGCGGTCCCCGAGGACTACCGGTGGACGGTGCTGGCCGAGGACCTGCTGCGGCTGCTGGACGAGTGGTTCCCCGGGGAGCGGGTGCACGGCGTCGGGCCCTCGATGGGGGCGGCGACGCTGCTGCACGCCGCGATGCTGGATCCCGGCCGGTTCAGCGGCTTCACCCTGATGGTCCCGCCGACGGCGTGGGGGACCCGCCCGGCCAGGGCGGAGCGGTACCGGCAGGCGGCCGCGATCGTGGAGCGGCGGGGAGTCGCCGGGATGCTGGCCGCGGCCGAGGACGTGCCCCCTCCCCCGGCGGCGGTCCCCGCGCCGGCCAGCGCGCCCGACGTCGCGGAGGGGCTCCTGCCCGCGGTCTACCGCGGCGCCGCGCTCAGCGACCTGCCGTCCGCCGGGGAGCTCGCCCGGCTCGGGACGCCGACCTCGCTGCTGGCCTGGGCGGAGGACCCCGCCCACCCGCTCTCCACGGCCGAGGCGCTGGCGCAGCTGCTCCCGGCCGCGACGCTGCGGGTCGCCTACACCCCGGCGGACGTGGACGCGTGGCCCGGGGTGCTGAAGGACGACGTCGCGGCGCACGGGTAGGCGCGGCGGCGCCGGATCAGGCGACCCGGACACGCTCCTCGTCGGTGACGTACTCGATGGCGAGCCCGCCGCCGACGGCCTCCAGGTAGCTGCGGATGGTGCCGATCTTCGCGTTCTCGAGGTCTCCGTGCTCGATCTTGGAGACCTGCCGCTGCCCCACCCCGATCCTCTGGGCGAGCTGCTCCTGGGTCAGCCCGGCGTGCTCACGCAGTTCCCGGAGGCGATGGGCGCGGACCTCCGCGAGCATCCGCGCCTTATGCGCCTCGACGTTCTCCCGGTCCACGGGATGCTCGGCGAGGAAGTCCTTCAGCGTGGTGGCCATCTCTTTCACTCCCCTTTCAGTCTGGTGAGGTGCTCTTCGAACAGGTCGTCGGCCAGAGGGATGCTCTGGTGGTACCAGCGTCTCCAATTTCCCGCTTTGTCGCCGGCGACCAGCAGTATCGCCTGACGCTCGGGGTCGAAGGCGAAAAGGATTCGCAGCTCGGATCGACCGGAGGAACCCGGGCGGAGCTCCTTCATGTTCTGATGGCGGGATCCGGTCACGGTGTCCACCAGCGGTCGCCCGAGCTGCGGGCCGTGCTCCTCCAGCAGCTCGAGGGCGGCGACCACCTGTTCCCGTGAGCCGCCGTCCAGTGAAGCGAGCCACTGTGCGATCAGCCCGATATCCATCCTTCACATGAGCCCAGGTTAGACCCTGCAAGGTCTGAAGGCAATGCCGCGCATCATGGCGGATCACGCCGAGACCCCTCCGCCGCCCACCTCGACGTCGTTGGGCGCGAAGGCCTCGACGTCGCCGAAGAGCCTGTCACCCCACGCAACGACGCGGGGCAGGTCGCTCACCGCGAGGCGCGAGAAGAGCTCCGGGTCCATATGCCTTGCTCCTCCGGTGGGCTTTCCGTACGGGCGGCAGCTCTGTGAGGGGATAGCGGGAGGAGCAGCGACGCCGCGAGAGGGATGACGGGAAGGAGGGCAACGCCGTCGGAGCGGCCTCAGCACCCGTCCCACGGATTCGCCAGCGGAACGCCCGGCGCCGTGAAGTCGCCGACGTTCCGCGTCGCCACGGTCATCCCGTGGACCTGCGCGGTGGCCGCGATGTAGGCGTCCCGCTCCGGCTGGGGACCCGGCACGTGGAGCGCGGCCGCCCGCCGGGCGACCGCGAGGCCGACCGGCAGCACCCGTTCCGAGAAGAGGTCGAGCACCTCCTCCTCGAGCCACCGGCGGAGCCGGCGGCCCTGGACCGCGTCACGCCGCTCCACCCGGCGGACCCCCAGCTCGATCTCCAGGACGGTGATCACGCTCAGGTGCAGGCTCTCGGGAGGATGGGAGCGGACCCATTCGAGCACGGCCGGCTCGGCCCGGTGCGCGGGCTTGCGGAGCTCGCTCAGCACGTTGGTGTCCAGCAGGTAGTTCACAGCTCGGGCGTGTTCAGGCCGAAGGGGCGGGGCAGCGGCTCGAACTCGACGTCGTCGTCATCCTCCATGCGCAGGCGCTCCACGACGTCCTCCGCCTCCCCCTGCAGCGTCCGGTACTCCGCCACCGTGAGGAGGACGTAGGCGGGCTCGCCTCGGTCCGTGATCACCACCGGCCCCGAGGCGGCCGCGCGCTTGGCCGCGCTCACGTCGCGGTTCAGCTCCCGAGCGGTCATCTTCGTCACCATGGCCCGCCTCCAGATGTAGGTACGTACCTACATGATACTCCGCCGGGGTTCCCTGCACCAGGCCCCGGGCCCTCGAAAGCCCAGAGGACGCGGGGTTCCCCCGGCCCCTCCTCCCCTCGGGGCACGCGAGCGATGGGGCGCGCCCCCTCAGTCGAGGCAGAACTCGTTGCCCTCGGGATCCGCCATGACGAGGTGTCCGGCGTCGAAGGGCGGCTCCGGCTCCACGCGGCGCAGGCGGGCGGCGCCGAGCGCGAGGAGCCGCCCGCACTCCGCCTCGAGCGCCGCCATCCGCTCCTCGCCCCGCAGGCCGGGCGCCGCGCGGACGTCCAGGTGCACGCGGTTCTTCGCTGTCCTGCCCTCGGGGACGCGCTGGAAGAAGATCCGCGGGCCGCTCCCCTCCGGAGCCTCGACCGCCGCCTTCGATCTCCGCTCCTCCTCAGGCACTCGGGCTCGCTCCAAGAACTCGTCCCACGCGGCCCACGGGTCCCCCGCGGGCCTCTCGCCGCCGGGAGGGCCGGGAACCACGTACCCCAGGGCCTCGCTCCAGAAGGAGGCGAGGACCCGCGGATCCCGGGCGTCGAAGGTGACCTGGACGCGGCGGCTCATCGCCGCCCTCCTTCGGCGCGGCGGGTGTGCAGGTAGAGGTCGCGCAGCAGGCACACCTCCGAGAGGTGGTGGATGATCTCCCGGTCGATGTGCAGCACCAGCGCGGCCATGGACCACTCGGCGTACTCCCCCTCGGCCTCCCCGCAGGGCCGGGCGAGGCCCTCCTCCCCCAGGGAGGCGACGCCGGCCCTCCACCGGGCGTACTCCTCGTCGAGCTGCCCGAGCGCCTCGGTCGCCGTCGCGGCGTAGTCGTAGGAGAAGTAGTCCACGGGCTCCCGCCCGAAGTGGGAGGCGTTGCGCATCCCTAGCACGCCAACGATGACGTGCCCGAGCCGCCAGGCGATCGTGGTGAACGGCGCGGGGTCGGGCTCGGGGGCCTCGAAGTCGATGACCATCTCGCCGGCGCCGCCCTGAAGCGGCGCGGTGCCGGTGCCGCGGGGGCGCACGCTCCAGCAGTCGGGCACCGGCTCCCAGAAGTACTCGGCGTCCTCCAGCCCCTCGAGGCGACGACGCAGCTGGTGGTCCCAGTGCCATTCGATCTGGTTCAGGAGCAGGTCGTTCCAGGATTCCCCGGACTGCCCTCGCGTGGTCCCGTCGTGTGCGGTGCTCTCGTGCATGGTCTCGCCTTTCTCGACGACTCGTCAGCTTCCATCCCAGCATGCCTCCTCTTCCGGACAGCTCCGGTCCGTGATCCGTGCGATGCTGTGAGCATGACCGTCGAGTCGACCGCGGAGCGGGTCCTGCGCCTGCTGTCCCTCCTGCTGCGCCGCCCCGTCTGGAAGGCCGCGGAGCTCGCCGTCGAGCTCGGGGTGACGGAGCGCTCCGTCCGGCGCGACGTCGGGCGGCTGCGGACCCTCGGGTACCCGGTGCGGTCCACGCCGGGCGTGGGAGGCGGCTACCAGCTGGGCGCGGGGGCGAGGATGCCGCCGCTGCTGCTGGACGACGAGGAGGCCATCGCCACCGCGGTCTCCCTGCGCCTGGGCACGGGCGGCACCGTGGCCGGGGAGGGCGAGGCCGCGCTGCGCGCCCTGGCGAAGCTCGACCAGGTGATGCCGCCGCGGCTGCGCTCCGAGGTCCGCGCGGTGCACGGCGCCACGGAGGCGCTGCCCCGGCCCGGCGTCGGCATCGATCCCGACCTGCTCCTCGTCCTCGCCCGCGCCTGCCGCGACGAGGTCCGGGTGCGCTTCGGCTACACCTCCCGCTCAGGAGAGGCGCGACGCCGCACGGTGGAGCCCGTCCGGATGGTCGCCACCGCGCACCGCTGGTACCTGATGGCCTGAGACGTGGACCGCGACGACTGGCGAGTCTTCCGGCTCGACCGCATCGACGGCCTCGAGAGGACGACGTGGCGCTTCCCCGCGCGCCCCCATCCGGACCCGGTGGACTAGTGCAGCACTCGGTGACCGCGGCGCCGTACCGGCACGTAGCGCGGGTGAGGGGGCACGCCCCGGCCGAGGAGGTCGCGGTGCAGGTGCCGCCGCAGGTCGGCCGCGTCGAGGAGGACCGGGAGCCGGGGTGGTGCGTGCTCGTCGCGGGGGCGGACCGGCTGGACGCGATCGCCGTCCACGTGGCGATGCTGGGCTACGAGGCGGAGGTGCTGGAGCCGGAGGAGCTGCGGACCGTGGCGGCGGGGCTGGGACGGCGGCTCACGGCGATGGGGACGGGCGGCGGCGGAACCACGTGACCGGCCGTCAGGAGGCGATGCCACGTTCCAGACTCCGCCCGCGCCGAGGAACGCCTCAGGAGGACGTCACCCCTTATGCGCCGTCTCTCCCTCCTCTCCGCGCTCGACGGGCAACCACAGCTCGCACGTGGCGGTGCTGAAGTCTGCCGAGTGCTCGAGGACGGCGACCATCGACGGGCCGGGGCGCAGCCGCCAGGGATTGGAGGGGAACCACTCGGTCGCCGTCGCCGCCCACGCATCCTGCAGGGCCCGGGGGTACTCGCCGGAGGTCCGGAAGACCGCCCACATGCCGGCCGGCACGTCGATGACGTCGAGGTCCTCGGGCACGTTCGCCTCGGCCCCCACCGCCGCACCGTGCAGGTAGACCAGCTCGCTGCCCTCCGAGTAGTCGGGGGCGACGTCGGAGCTCACCGCCAGGATGCCGGCCGGCTCCGCGGAGCTCAGGCGCTTGAGGCGCTCGTGCTCGGCCTCCGGCAATGACGCGACGTGCGCCTGGATGTGGGGATTGACGCCCTCGTAGATCAACGGCACGCGGGCGGCGTGGCCGATCAGGCGGAAGGCGTCGCGGTCGACAATGCGGGTGTCCATGGGTGTGCTCCCTTCGATGGTCAGGCGGAGCCTGAGGCGCGGTTGGCTGCGAAGGGGGCCGCCGCGGCGACGGACCTGGCCGTGGCTCACGCCGTGCACGGCGCGGAACGCGCGTCCGAAGGCCTCGACCGATCCGTATCCGTAACGCACGGCGATCGTCAGCAGGTCCTCGTCTCCGAGCAGGTCGGCCGCGGCGACGGTCATGCGGCGGCGTCGCACGTACTCCGACAGGGGCATTCCGGCGAGGGACGAGAACATCCGGCGGGCGTGATACCCCGTGGTCCCCATCCTGCCGGCGAGCGCGTCGACGTCGAGCTCGTCGGCCAGGTGCTCCTCGACCTCGTCGACGAGCCGGTTCAGGATCTCGATCATGGCGGCTCCCTTCATCCTCCAGTCTCGCCGGCGCACGGGCCGCGTGCCCGATTTCTCCGGACCGCTCTCATCGGGTGCCCCCGGGGCGAGGGTCACAGGTCCACCCGATGAGAGCGGCCCCGGGGGCGAGTGGCCGGCACCGCATGGGACGTCTCGGCGCCCTCGAGAAACGCGATCCGGCGTCCCCTAGCCATCGGCAGCCCTTCCGCCGCCAGTCGGAGGCGCCTACACTGCACTCGTATGAGCGCCTCCATACAGACCCGACACACCGTCTTCGCCATCGACTGCCCCGACGCCGTGGCACTGGCCGAGTTCTACGCGACACTGCTCGGCTGGGAGATCGACGACGCCGGCGGCGAGACCGACTGGATCGACGTCCGCCCGGCCCACGGCGAGACGGGGTACCACATCGCCTGCCAGCGGATCGAGGGCTACCGGCCCCCCGAGTGGCCGGAGGGCGAGGTCCCTCAGCAGGCGCATCTGGACTTCTACGTGGACTCCATCGCCGAGGCCGAGCCGCGCGCGCTCGCCGCCGGCGCCCGGCGGCACGAGGTCCAGCCGGCCGAGAACGCCGACTTCCCGGGCGGGAACGGCGGCTTCACCGTCTACCTCGACCCGGCGGGGCATCCGTTCTGCCTCTGCCAGGCGTAGGACTGCGGACAGCAGGCCCCTGCCACGCTCAGGCCGGCTGCCCAAGGCGCGGTCTCAGGCTGCCGACTGTCCGCCGGTGCCGGTGCCGGGCAGCCCGACCCTCGCTACCGGACCGGACGGTTCGAGCCTCGGGACGCCTCCACGCCGGCACGACCCGACCCCACCGCGTCAGTCCGCGAAGAGGAACGAGCGCAGCGCCGCGATGACCTCATCCGGCTTCTCCGCGTGCACCCAATGGCCCGCCCCGTGCACCGTCATGCGCCGCACCTTGGGGAACAGCTCCCGCATCGCGGGCAGGTCCTCGCGGCTGACGTAGTCGGAGCGCCCGCCGGCGATCCAGAGCACGGGCCCCTCGTACCGCGCGCCCTCGGCGTCGGGGAATCCCATGACGACGTCGAGCTCGGCCCGCAGCAGCCGCAGGTTGGGCTCCCAGCGGAACCCCTCCGCGTCGTCCCGCCGGAGATTCTGCAGGAGGAAGCCGCGGACGCCGTCCTCGGGGATCTTCTCGCGCAGCTGCCGGCCGGCGTCGGTGCGGCGCTGCAGCGAGCCCAGGTCGACCTCGACCAGCGCGCCGAGCAGGTGCTCGAACTCCCCGCGCGACTCCTCCGCGGCCACCGGCGAGATGTCGACGACGACGAGCCGCCGCACCAGCTCCGGATGCCGCAGCGCCAGCACCATCGCGACCTTCCCGCCCATCGAGTGCCCGACGACGTCGACCGACCCCTCGGCGGCGAAGCCCTCGCGCAGGTGCGCGGCGACGGCGTCGGCCATCTGCCGGTAGTCGACGTGCTCGGTCCACTCCGACTGCCCGTGGTTGGGCAGGTCGACCAGCAGGCACCGGGCCTCCGGGGCGAGGCCCGAGGCGATGCGGGTGAAGTTCTTGCCGCGGCCGAAGAGGCCGTGGAGGAAGACGATGCGGCGGGCGGCGTCGGCGGGGCCGACGGCGGTGGAGTTCAGGGCGGGCGAGAGTCGTTCGGTCACGTGTCCACGGTAGTCGCGGCGGGCGTTCCCGGCGAATGCCCGGGCCCGGGGTCCGGCTCGGGGTCCGGATCCGGTGCCCACCCTTCCATCCGGGGCCCGTGGCGGCCTTCGCCCCTCCCCGCGGGAGCGTCCGGGCCGGCGCTCAGTCGTTCTCGCAGGAGAAGGCCCACATCACGCCGAAGCGGTCGAAGACCTGGCCGTACCAGTCGCCCCACGGCGCCTTCTCGAAGGGCATCCCGACCGAGCCGCCGCCGTCGAGGAGCTTGTGGATGAATCCTCGCGCCTCGTCGGCGGTGGCCGTGGTGTAGAGCAGCGAGTAGGCGGTGCCGGTCACGGGGTAGTCGTTCTCGTCGTCCATGGCGTCCCCTCCGGCGATGACCCCGCCGGGCAGGGTCAGGGTCGAGTGCGCGACCGCCTTGGGGTCCGGGGTGAACGGCATGCCCTCCAGCTCCATGTCCCCGTACCTCAGGATCTCCAGCTCACCTCCGAAGACCTCGTGCCAGTGCTCCATGGCCTCGGCCGTGGTGCCGGGCAGGGCGATGTAGGTTGCGAGTGACGATGTCATGATCGGCTCCTTCGGATGTGACGTACTGGAGAGACCAGTATGACCGAGATCACAGGATCGACGATAGTCCCGGCCACACAGAGCGTCCCTTCCTCCCAGGGGCAACGGTTCTGCCGGTGCTGACCGAAACGGCCCCTTCTTCCGCCTGCATGCTTGAGCTTCGCGAGGCGCCAGTTCACGTCACCCCTGCGGGATCACGATCTTGGACGCAAGGCATCTCGGCCTGACGGGAGCCGACCCCCGAATTCCTCTACGACTCGCCGCTCAGGTTCCCCAAGGATCGATCAGCTCGACCCCGGTCTCGGCGAAGTCTTTGACATTCCGGGTCGCGCAGAACGCGCGATGCGCTCGGCAGATCGCAGCGATCTGAGCATCGGCCGTGCTGATCGGCAGTCCCGCCTGCTCACGCGAGAGGAGGACCTCGGCGTAGTGCTCGGCCGCCTCCTCGTCGAACCCCAGCACCGCCCCGCTCTCCCGATAGGGCTGCAGCGCGATCTCGATGCCCGTGCGCAATGCCGCTTTGCGTCGTCCGTCCGGCAGACGACGGACGCCCGCCAGGAGCTCCGCGAGCGTAATCGTCGTCATGGCCACCTCGCCCTCGAGGGACTCCATCCATTCGACCACCCGTGAGTCGGGACTCGGTCGGAAGATCTCCGAGATGACATTCGTGTCCAGGACGATCATTCGAAGTCCACCGCCCGCGCCACATCATCGCGGCCAGGAACCCGAAGATCCTCGATGCCGCCCGCCTCCTGTGCCGCCCGCATGAGCGCAAGGCCGACATGGGGTCGACGCGCGGCCCTGGTGAGGATGTCGCGGGCTTCGGCCTCCATGGAGCGGCCGTGCTCCTTAGCCTGGGCGGCAAGCCGACTCTTCGCGCTCTCGTCTAACCCTCGAATGACAATGGATGCCATCAGAATCACCTCCTTTGATATCGACAATGATATCAGTCAGCCATCCCGCTCGTCAGCATGCTCAAGCCCCACACCGCCGTCGGACGACTATGAGGAGACGCCCCCGAGGGCCTCGGTGCCAGGCATCGCTCGGAACGCCTCGCTGAGGAGGGAGCGGGCACCGGCAGCCCTCCCGGATAGACTGGCCGATTATGACGAGGAGAGGGTGCCGATGCCGATCGAGCAGATCCGCAGCCGCTATGGCTCGCGAGCGGCCGAGTACACCGAGCACCTCGGCTCCGTCGAGGTGACGGCCGCCGAGGACCGCCGCGTCATCGCCGAGTGGGCCGCGGCGATCCACGGCCCCGCGCTCGACGCCGGGAGCGGCCCCGGCCACTGGACCGCGTTCCTCGCTGAGCGCGGCGTGAAGGCCGAGGGCCTCGACGTCGTGCCCGAGTTCGTCGAGAGCGCGCGGCAGCGCTTCCCACAGCTGCGATTCCGTCTCGGCGAGCTCGAAGCGTTGCCCGTCGGGGACGGGTCCCTCGGCGGCATCCTGAGCTGGTATTCCGTGATCCACACAGAGCCCGAGGGCGTTCCGGCGATCCTCGGCGAGTTCGCCCGGTGCCTGCGCCCCGGGGGAACTCTGCTGCTCGGGTTCTTCGACGGGCCCCGGATCGAGCCGTTCGACCACGCGGTCGTCACGGCCTGGTTCTGGCCCGTCGAGGCCATGGCGGAGGAGCTCCGCCGCGCCGGATTCGAGATCCTGAGGACCCACGCCCGCACCGATCCGGGCAGCCGGCCTCACGGCGCGATCCGGGCACGACGGTAGGCCTCGGGCCCCGTGTTCGCGCCAGAGAAGAACACCATAGGCTTACGGCATTCTTCGACATGCCGAAGGGTGCATGCGGCGCCATAAGTATGACGATCTCTCGTTTTGAGCCTCAATGGCTCTGCTCAATCTGCTCAACGGGACCCCTCTCGCAGAGCAGGGTCCGACAGCGATGCATAGCGTGATTTTGCCTGGCGATGCGCCATCCTTGGATAGCCCCCAGCCCCTCGTAGCGAGATGATGCCATTCTGCGGATCGAGGCCGATAGCGCTCTGCGAACGGAACGCTGCGGCCCTTCGCCTCCGGTCACCTCAACGCAAGCGTCTCCACCGGCTGCCCCGTGATCTCTGCGATGAGATCGAAGTCCTTGTCCAGTGCCAGCACCGTGAGCCCGGCCTTCTCGGCGGTCGCCGCGATCAGCAGATCCGGAATGGAAGGCGCTCGATGATGGCCGCGATCGGCGAGGAGCATCTGCACCTCGAATGCGCGGTCCTCCATCGCGGGCGTCAGATGCTCGATCGGCATCAGGGACAACGGCGGCAGACCGAAGGCCGCCCTCCCCGCTTCACCCGAGCGGGCGGAGAAGCCGAGTTCGAGCCTCGTCATCGTCGAGAGCCGCACCAGACCTCGTTCGATGCGCGCATTCCACACGTCGAGGCGCGCGGCGTGCCCGGACTGCATCCGTGCGTAGGCCGATTTGTCGATCAGCCAACTCGTCACCGCCACGCGGCATCCATCACGTCGTCGTCCGCCAGATCGGCGAAAGCCTCGGCGGAGCGCTCCCAGTCCGCAGCCGTCAGTTCAGACGCGGAGCTGACGGGAGCAGCGCCTTCGAGCTTCCTGCGCAGGAACTCGTTACGAGACAGGCCCTGATCGGACGCCGCGGCATCGATACGCTCCACCGCCTCGTCGCTGAGCCCTCGAATCAGAACATTCGTCATGATGATCACCTCTTACATATGATGATATCGCGATATCATCAGCCTCTCCAGTCATGATCGCGACGTCGTGGATACGGCCCGGGGCCGACACGCGAAGACATCGAGTGGACGCTGAGGCAGCTCCACCATGCCCCGACTGGGGGCCATCGCGGACAGCTGCGGGCACCCCCTCAGTCCTCGCCGTCATGCCGATGCACGATATGCCCCTCCTGGTCGAAGATCATGATCACCTCGGCAGGCCCCCCTTCGGCCACGAAGGCATGAGGCGTCATCGTGGCGAACTCGGCGGCCTCCCCCGCCTCGACGACGACCGCACGCTCCCCCAGGAGGAGACGGACCCTGCCCTCCATCACGAAGAACCAGTCGTGCCCGGGGTGCACCCGCTGCTCCGGAACCGCGGAGGTGGGCTCGAGCCGGACCTTGAGGGCCTTCATGCTGCCGGTCGCCTTGGAGAGCATCCACGTGGTGCGCGGGCCCTCCCGGTTCGGCTCGGGACGGATGACGACGTCGTCGTCGGTGTCGTCCTCGAGCAGGGTCTCGACGTTGGTGCGCAGGGCGCGGGCCAGCGGGAGGAGCACGTCCAGGCTGATCGCGCGCTTGCCGGTCTCGATGCGGCTGATCGTCGACGGGCTGAGGTGGGAGCGCTCGGCCAGGTCGTCGAGGGAGAGGGACTGGGCACGACGCAGGCTGCGCAGCCGGGTGCGCACGACCTGTTCGATCTCGGACATGAGGGGCTCCCAACGGCTCGTGGAGGTCTTTGCGAATACTGCAAGATGCTATGCACTATACGCGATCCTCGCTATTCTCGAGCTATGACCTCCAGCGACCAGCACCCCGAAGACCAGCACAGCGCCGACCGGGCGCACGACCACAGCGGTGACTCGAGCGCCGAACCGCACCCCGCCCTTCCCTCCATCACCCGCCACGCCGACGTCGCGATCATCGGAGGCTCCGCCGCCGGCCTGGCGGCCGCCCTGCAGCTCTCCCGTCAGCAGCGCTCGGTGATCGTGGTCGACGCCGGGGATCCGCGCAACGCGCCGGCCGCCGCGATGCACAGCTACCTCGGCCACGAAGGGCGCTCCCCCGCCGACTTCCTGCGGATCGCCCGCGCCGAGGTGTGCTCCTACGGCGCGGAGGTCCTCACCGGGCGAGCCCTCGACGTCGCCCGCGACGCCGAGGGCTTCCGCATCGAGCTGACCGGCGGTCACGTGCTCCGCGCCCGACGCGTCGTCGCGGCGACCGGCCTGACCGACGAGCTCCCCGAGATCCCCGGCCTCGCCGAGCACTGGGGCACCTCGGTCATCCACTGCCCCTTCTGCCACGGCTACGAGTCGCGGGATCGACGCATCGTCGCCCTCGTGACCTCGCCCGTCGGCCTGCACGCCCTGCCCCTGCTGCGCCAGCTCACGGAGCAGCTCACCGTCGTCGTCCACGGAGGCGTCCCTGCCGAGGACCCGCAGCTGGCCACCCTCAAATCCGCGGGCGTGCCGGTGATCGTTGAACCCGTCGAGCGGATCCTCGACGATGACGCGGGGCGGCTGCGCGCCCTGCGGCTGGCCGACGGCACCGAGGTCCCCGCCGACACCATCCTCATCGGCACCCGCCTGCACGCTCGCGTGGCGCCCTTCGCCGGCCTCGGCCTGGCCGCCAGCGAGCACCCCACCGGCATCGCGAGCTACGTCGAGGCGGATCCGGTCACCGGGGCGACGGCCGTGCCGGGCCTCTACGCGGCCGGAACCCTCGCCGAGCCCACGCTGCAGGTGCTGCCCACCGCGGCCGCCGGTGGGCGGGTCGGGGCGATGATCAGCTTCGACCTGGCCCAGGAGGACCTCGAGGCAGCGGCTCGCCCGGTGGCCCACGCCGCCGACTGGGACGGTCGCTACAGCGGCGACCTGCAGTGGAGCGGCAACCCCAATGGCTCCCTCGTCGCCGAGGCCGCCGGCCTGACCCCGGGCACCGCCTTGGACATCGGGGCCGGAGAGGGCGGGGACGCCCTCTGGCTCGCGGAGCAGGGATGGCGGGTCACGGCCAGCGACATCTCGAAGCTGGCCCTCGAGCGCGTCCGCGCGGAGGCGCAGCGGCGATCGTTGCCGGTGGAGACCCTGCAGACCGACGCCAACGCCGCCGAGCCCTTCGACAGGGCCCGGTACGACCTGGTCACCGCCGCGTACGCCTCGATCCCGCGGACCCCGGATGCGCGCGGAGTGACGAACTTCCTCGACGCGGTGGCGCCCGGCGGGCGGCTGCTGATCATCAACCACGACGTGAGCGATATCCGGGAGACTCTCTCCACCGCGGAGCCGGAGTCCACCCGGCCCTTCGACCACGAGGCCTTCGTCGGCACCGACGACTTCGTGGAAGCGCTGACCGCATCGCCGGAATGGGAGATCGAGGTCAACGAGCGCCGGGAGCGCCCCGCCGGAGCGGCCTCGGCCCATCACGTCCACGACGTCGTCCTGCGAGCCCGCCGACTGAGCTGACGGCCGAGCCCGACGACGACGCTGCAGCGGCCACCTCACCCGGGACAAGCTCAGATGCCGCACGGCTGACGACGGCCACCCCATCCTCGACGACGATCATGCGATCTGTCGTCGGGGATGGGGCGGCTCACTCGGTCCTCAGGAAACCGCCGACCGGACGATCTCGGCGATGCGCTTCTCGGTCTCCTCGTCGAGGGAGTCGAGGTACCACGCAGCCGGCATCATCGCCCCGTCCGCGCCGCCGGCGGGCCGGAAGGCGGCCTTCTCGGTGATCGCGAGGTTCAGTCGTTCGTCGTTGCGCAGCGTCACCAGCGCGGGAGTGCTCGCCGAGGCGGCATAGGCGGGCATCCCGTACCAGATCCGCGGCTTCAGATGAGGTGCCGCGGCCAGAATGACGTCGTGCACACGCCGCATGACCGACCGGCGCGGTTCGTCCATCGTCGCGATCTTCTCGATCACCTGGGTGAGGTTCTTCTCGTCCTTCGACGGCATAGCATGTCCTCTCGTCAGCCGACGCCGAGCGTCGGCGGCATGAAGTCGGCGCATCGGAGCGCCGCACCCCACCCGGACATGGCCTGAACCGCTCAGTCCTCTCCGCGATGATTCACGTGGTCTTCACGTGGAAGTGCCATCGGTGATACAAGTCACCAATTCTAGAGTACCTGATGTGTGGGACGGCCGGTGTTAGACGTTGAACCGGAACTCCACCACGTGTCCACACATAGGGCAGTCTGGTCGTCGGGCCCTGTCTGGTGCGCCGCGCGTTCGCCCAGCCTAGCGCTCGACCGCGCGGAGGGCGTCGAGCCGGGACGCGACGAGCGCTTGCGCTCGGTCCATGAGGCCGAGGTCTCGCTCCCCCTCGTCGATGCGCGCGCGGAGCCTCATGACCGGCAGTGCGTCCGCCTCCCGCAGGGCGAGCTCGCCGAGGTCGTCCAGCTCGGCCACTGCCGCCTCGTGCTGGTCCTGGCGGTGGGCGCGCAGGACGTCGAGGCGCTCCGACTCGTCGCGCCAGTAGGAAATCCGCGACTCGCGACCGAGACCGACGCGGCCCTCCATCCAGGCGCGCAGCTGCGGCGCGACGACGTCGTCGGGCACAGCGGTGGCCAGCTGGGCCTCCTCGGGGTCGGGCAGGTCGGCGGGGACGTGGGCGAGGAGGTCGGTCAGGGTGACGCCGAGGGCGACGGACAGGGCCATGAGGTCGTCGACGGTGACCGCTCGCGCGCGGCGCTCGATCCCCTGGACATCGTCGCCGGAGAGCGAATGATCGAGCTCGATCAGCGCCCGGGACAGCTCATCGACGGTGAGCCCAGCGGCCTCGCGGTGACGGGCGACGGCTGCGGCGACGGCCACGGAGGTCGGCGCGTGCGTCATCGTCAGTCCTCGCGCTCGGCCATGCGACGGCGCTTCACCTCAGCCTCGAGCTCGTCGGTGCTGAAGACCCCGAGGACCTGCTTGGCCAGCGCTTGGCGGCCGGCGATTGCAGCTGGAGCCTGGAGGTCGACGGCAGCCGTCTCGACGTCGGCCATGATCGCCGCGGCCCGCTCGCGCCCGAACCCCCTGAGCATGTTCGCGTCGATGCCGAGCACCGAAGCGAGCTTGGCCAGGGTCTCGTCCGGCGGGTGCGTCGTGCGGGGCTCGCCCTTGTAGTAGCGGATGCCCGCCAGGGCGATGCGGACGGCACCGACACTGATGCCTGTCGCCGCGGCGAGGTCGGCGGCGGTGAGCCCGCTCTGCTTGTACGCCCGCTGGAGCTCGGCCGACTCAATCGGGATGTCGACGCCCTTCTTCGTGCCGGTGTCGCCCTCATCCTCGTCCTCTGACTGGATAGGAGTGGTCTCATCCTTGACCATGGCCGCCTTCCGCTCGTCTATCAGGGTGCGTGACGTATCAAGACTACACGCGACACTACTAACGTGCGACGTCTGTAGTAGACTCATCACGCGACTTTGACGACAACCCTGCACCACAGAGAGGGAGTAGCGATGGAGGATATGAACGACGAACTGGCGGAGCGGCTGAGGAAAATGAACGAACGGGCTGCCCCACCGCTGACCTGGGAGGAATTCAAGGTCAGGACGCCGTGCCGCGGCTGCGGGCAGCCGTGGTTGGACGGGGAGGAATGGCGGTCGGGCGGGACCGCGCACTTCACCGACGAACAGCGGGAGCGCTACGAGGCCGAGAAGAAGCGCTTCGCTCAGCAGCACGGCCGCTGCGGGAACGAGCGGCACTCGATGTCGGGGTCGCTGACCATCCACTGCAGGCGGTGCTGCCCGCCTCCGCCGCTGTCGCCGCAGCAGGTCGAGGAGATCCGACGAGTCTTCGCCGAGGCGAGGAGGTCGCGGAACGGCTGAGCGAGGCGGAGCAGCCCCGGTGCTTGAGCACCGGGGCTGCTCTGTGTTCGGGCGACGGCAGCACAGGTCGGCGCTGCGCGCTGGCCTGGCGGCCTGGGCCGGCCGAGGGCCGGGGGTCAGAGGAAGGCTGCATGGGATGCCAGCGCGTCTGTCTCACGGTTGTGCGACAGACGTTTCCGCAGGTCAAAGGCCGTTTCAGGGGTTGACTCCGGATGCACTGTCGCACACTCAAAATGGATCGTGAGACAGGCGTTTCCGCAGGTCAGAGGCAGTTTTAGGGGTGATTGTCTCACTTGTCTCACCAATTCTTAGAAAGATACATACGCGCGAGCAGCGAGCTGCGTCCAATGGGATGCGTAGACCTGCATGCTGGTTCTGTCCTAGATAAGCCCGGGAAAAGCGTGAGACATGTGAGACATTCGCTCAAATACCTGCCCTGACCAGGACAAACTCTGTCTCACGCCTGGAAATCGGCGTGCGACACTTCGCTGACTTTCCGCGGGAAACATGCGCTCTGACCAGGGAGTATGCCTGTCTCACGCTCGTGAGACAGGCGCGTCGCTCAGCCCCGTCGGCCAGGGTCCGCTTGCGAGAGCGGTCTCCCCTTGGTTGTCCCCGGCGGCGAGCGCGTTGCGAGGGGCGTGACCGCTTGGGTGTGCTCCTCCTTGCTCGCG
This sequence comes from Rothia halotolerans, assembly GCF_004136635.1. GTDB lineage: Bacteria > Actinomycetota > Actinomycetes > Actinomycetales > Micrococcaceae > Rothia > Rothia halotolerans. The sequence continues at coordinate 34,434 of NZ_NOIU01000001.1, forward strand.
CTACGTGCAGAAATTGGCCGGAGGCTAATAGACCTCAACGCCTCACTGACCCGACCCCTCCCTCAGGCCACCTGGCCTGCGCGAAGCGGCAGGAGTGCTCAATCGAGGTTCCGCAGCGGCCACTGCTGGACATGAAGGTCATTGAGAAGGTCCTGGTGCTCGAGCTCCCGGAGCTTCTCCTTCGCGGCCTCGACCTCTTCCTCGCGTCGTTCGACCTCCTCCTGTGCGGCGCGAAGGAGGAGGTCCGCCTTTTCGACCGCGTACTCGGCGTGTCGGATCTCGACGTCGTGCTCGTCGTCGTCCCCACCGAGCAGGTGCACCAGCGGTATGCGCAGCACTTCGGCAGCGTAGGCGGCTTCGTTGAGCTTGACGCCTCGCAGGCCTTTCTCGATCTTGTTCACCGCCGTGGGGATGAGCGTGACCCCGAGACGCTCCGAGAGCGCGTGAGCGAGCTCGGCCTGGGTCATGCCGACGGCCATGCGGCGGTGCCGCAGCCGGTGGGCGAAGATCTCTTCGGGCGTGGCCATGTCTCCCTCTCTCAGCACCCACACAAGATGCTCTCATCGCAGTCTATAGCATCAAAGTTGCTTTGATCGGTGCGAGTTGGTAGAGTCGGGAGCAAGGCGGAGCTCAGTGGCCCCGTCACCGCTCTATAAGACCGTTGATCTCTCGCCGACACTGGCGACTGGGGAGATCTCGGGCCGGGGACGCGGCCCCGGATGGAACTCGACCACGCAGGCGGCAAAGAAGATCTTCGGTTCAACCGGAGGCGCGGGGAGCAGTCGAGGCACCGATCGACGACACGGTTGATCGGGCGTCTTGAAAGGGCTCCTGTCATGACCTCTGTCAATCAGCTGCCGGACCGGCTGTACTCCGTGCGCGAGCTGTGGGCTCTGGGCTACGGCTCGAAGAACTCGATCCGCGCGCGCATCCACGAGGGAGCCGTCCCCGCCGTGCGTGTGGGGAAGACCCTGAAGGTCCGTGAGAGCGATCTCCGCTATCTCGCCGTGCCTGTCGAGCCTGCCGAGGAGGCCTCGGCATGAGCGCCGTCGACACCGGCACGGCACAGCCGCCGCAGTGCCAGCGCGGACGCTTCATCGAAGATCTCGGCGCAGCCATGAAGAACTCGCCGGATGCGGACTCCGAGCTCGTGCAGTTCTGGAGCGACGTCCGGCTCACGTGGGGCATCGTGGCCTACGCGCCCCACTCCGAGGGCGTGGCCGCGCTGTTCCGCATCGACGAGGACAGCGACGTCGAGTACGCCGTCTACACCTGGGCCGACCTGGAAGCCGAGTGGGCCGCCTGGAACTCGATGGCCGAGGTGTCGGCATGAGCACCGCGACCCTCGACGCGCCCAGTGCCACGCGGAAGACCGAGGACGACCTCGAGGCTCTCGTCGAGCAGATCGTCGACACGTTCCCGCCTCTGACCGCCGAGCAGAAGGCCGAACTCGGCTGCCTGCTCGCCCCTGCGAGGACATGAGAGAAGCCCCGCACGAGGCGGGGCTTCTGATCTCAACCGATTGTCCGTCTGGCCGAGGTGGGACTCGTTGCCAGGCGTTGCTGAAAGGACACGCGATGTCTTCCAACACCTCCATTGTACCTGAAACCGACGAGGCTGTGGGCTCCACAGGGAGCGAGACCGCCAAGCGGGGTCACGAGGCCGGCGGCGTCCTCGACAGGGTCAAGGCTCACTTCGCCGAGCAGCAGGGCCTCGTCCCCCTCAACCAGATCATCACCTTCGTGACGAAGGCCTACCTCGCCGACCTCGACCCGGGCGATGCCCCCGGGCCCGCCGTCATCGAGGCCCAGCTGCTCACCATCGCCAACGCGGTGATCCGCGCCGAGAACGCCAAGACCGGCGACCGCGACCTCAAGCTGCCGATGGCCAAGACCCTCAACGCCTGGCAGGTCGCCCAGATCCTGATTCGGCTGCACAACGTTGTCAGGATTTCGCCTGCCGGCGAGAGCAACGTCGATCAGGAGTACGACCCCATCGCGATGTACCAGTCACGTGGCCCGGGTCGCGGAACTTACACGGCGAGCGAGGACGACATCCGGAAGAAGGCCCGGGGCTACAACGCCCAGCTCATCCTCCGCGACTTCAACGAGGTCCTCGCCGTCCTCAAGGAGGACTGTAGGCGGACGACGACCTGCCAGCACCGCGACCTCATCGCCGTCGGGAACGGCATCTTCCACTACGGCACCGAGCCGCTCGACATCGCCATCGGCGGCAAGGAGTTCCACTTCGAGCCCAAGTCGCTCCACCCCTTCGACCCGGCGCTGGTCTTCCTCGTGAAGAGCAAGGTCGATTACCGTGACGACGCCGCTCCCGTCTTCATCGAGAATCCTGACGGCACGGTCTGGGACCTCGAGTCCTGGGTGGCCGAGCTCTCCGACGACGAGGGCGTCCCTGAACTGCTCTGGGAGATCGCGGGAGCGATCATCCGTCCGCATGTGAGCTGGAACAAGTCCGCCTGGTTCTACTCGGAGCGGGGCAACAACGGCAAGGGCACGGCTTGCAGCCTCCTGCGCAATCTCGTCGGCGCTGGATCCCACACCTCGATCCCGCTGTCCGACTTCGGCAAGAACTTCGCTCTCGAGCCTCTCATCAAGTCGACGGCGATCATCGTCGACGAGAACGACGTCGGAGAGTACATCGATAAGGCCGCGAATCTCAAGGCCGTCGTCACCGGCGACGTCATCCAGATCGACCGCAAGTATCGGATGCCGCTCGCGTATCGCTTCGAGGGCTTCATGGTCCAGTGCCTCAACGGATTTCCGCGGGTCAAGGACAAGTCCGAGTCGTTCTACCGCCGGCAGCTCTTCGTCCCGTTCTCGAAATGGTTCGGCGGCGAGGCCGAGCGCCGCTACATCAAGGACGACTACCTCAAGCGGCCCGAGGTCCTCGAGTACGCCCTCTGGTACGTCCTCCACAAGGCGGGCGGCGGCGCGTACTACGAGCTGTCCGAGCCGGAGGCGACCGAGATCGTCCTCGCCGAGTACAAGGAGGCCAACGATCCCGTCCGCGCCTTCTGGGGGGAGTTCCGGGAGCGCCTCGCCTGGGACCTCGTGCCGTTCACCTTCGCCTACGACCTTTACAAGGCCTGGTTCGCCGACGTGTCGCCCACGGGCTCGCCCGTGGGCAGGCAGCAGTTCATCGCCGACCTCATCGAGATCGTGCGCGCCGATCCCGAGTGGCACTTCCCGGGTAAGGACAAGACGGGCAAGGTCAAGGAGACCCGTATCGGCAGGCACATGAACGCCACCGAGCCGCTCATCGCCGAGTACGACCTCAAGGCCTGGAAGCGGTCGGTGAGGGACAAGTACCGCGGCATCCTCCGCTCGACACCGCGGTCGAACACCGCTGTCGCGCAGGCGACCGACGCGCCCAGCGCGCCGCCGACCGCGGCCGCTGGCATCAAGTATCGCGGCGACGACGACATCGATGCTCCAGCCGACAACGACGCGCCGACCACCTGACCACCGACGTCCCACCCGAGAAAGGCCCACCCATGACCAAGAAGACCCGTCGGCCCCTGTCGAGGAAGGCTTTCGAGCGCGAGCTGGCCAAGGCCGTCGATGGCGACCCGAGCGCCGATCCGGAGGTCCGGGCGTTCGTTGACGAGATGACCAAGCGCCTCGGCGTCGTCGTCGCTGTGAACCACCCGCGGGGCGTCGAGGTCTTGCGCAAGCGCGGAGGAGCTGACCGATGACCACCATCCCCGATCAGACCCACCCCACCACAGAGAAGGAGAACTCCATGTCCACGAACCCCAGCCTCATCGTCAGCACCTCTGGCGACGTCCAGTCGCTGGCGACCAGGCGCTATCTCGACGCCGCGCGCGTGCCGTACGCCACGGTCACCGCCGAGTCTCTGTCGGTCCTCTTCACCGACAGGGAGGGCAGCCTCCACCAGTGGGCCGGGCACCGCGCTGATCGCCTCGCAGCGGCCGTCGCCGACTTCAAGGCGGCGGCAGCATGAGCATCGACGTCGACCACCGCGCTCGGGCTCTCAGGGCCTGGGCGCGGGGCCTGCTGCCCCTCGAGGCGGCGGTCGAGCTGCTCATCACCGCCCTCGACGGTCGGCTCCTCGACGGCCCATGGATCCGCAAGGACGAGCAGGGCCGCGTCTGGTTCGACCCGGACGTCGCCGCGGCCGAGGACGGCCATCTGTCCGGCGGGGAGCGCCGCATCCTGGCCGTCGCGACGAGCCTCGCCGGCGAAGAGCACCCGGTCGATCTTGGTGACGCCATCACCGGTCTCGACCATGACGAGCTGCGGCTCGTGCTCTGGGCCGCGGCGCATGCGGGCGGCCTTGAGCCTGACCCCCGCCCCAAGCCCCCGGTCTTCGCGCGAGCGCATGCGAAGCGCCGGCGTGCGCACCAGCCGCCCGACGCCGACGCCACCTCCGCTCCCGCTCCGGGCGGCGACGAGAACCACACCGACGAGGAGAACTGACATGAGCGACGACACCACGAACGACCAGCGCCCGGCGGTCCATCAAGCCGTCAACGGCGGCGTGCGCATCCACTGGCCGAAGCTCGAGTACGAGCGGGCCGACGTCTTCGTGTTCCCCGACGGATCCATCGAGATCAACCCGCTCGCAAACGTCTACGACCGTCCCCGGATCCGCATCGACGGCGCAGGGTCGATCGAGGTCATCGAGCACCCGACCGGCGACTGACGACCTGGGCACCCCGTCTTCCGCTGCCGCTCCCGACGGGGCCGGTGCCACCTCCGCTACCGCTCCGGAGGGCACCGACGAGAACGACGAAGGCGGTGATCCTGTCAGCAACTGAACTTTCACATTCAACGCACATTCGAATCGCCGAGAATTGAAGAACGAAAACACCTGATCAGACGGAGGAAAAGACGATGTCATTCAAGACGAAGAAGCAGCGCCAGGACGAGAAGATCGAGGAGCTGCGCCGCGAGCTCGCCGCGCGCGAGGCCAAGCAGAAGGCCGAGGCCGAGGCCGAGGAGCGGCGCATCGAGCAGGCCAAGGAGCACGCGGGAGACAACCACACCCGGCTCGTCCTGGAGCTCTACGATCTCCTCGGCGTCGAGCCCGAGCACCCGAACGTCCGCGTGGTCAAGGGCAAGAGCATGTCGGTGGCCGTGGACAAGAGGGAGGACGTGAGGTCCGTGCGCCTCTTCGAGATGGTCGAGGCCCTCGTCGAGGCAGTCGACCCGTCCGTGATCGAGGAGCTCCAGCGCAAGGACGACGAGGGTCGCGAGGAACGCCGCGAGGAGCGCTCGGAGGCGAGGAAGGCATCGGCGAAGAGCCAGCAGACCAAGGTCGAGGACAAGCCGGACGCCAGGGCGACGCCTGCTCCCGGTCCAGCACCGACGCCGCAGGAGCGTGTCGCACAGCCCGCATGAGGCAGCACGCTCGGCTCGCCCGAGCCGCCAACGAAAGCCCCGGATCACCGCGAAGGTGACCGGGGCTTCGTCGTGTAGCCAGCACCTCCGGACATGTCCGGGCTGATCGAGGGCTCACGTGCGCCACAACGAGACCATTCATGGGTCGCCGGAATGATCGGGCCTGATCGCGGACATGTCCGGTCTCGAAGCAGTCACAGCCCAGCCGTCGATGAGCCCTCGGTCAGACCACTCATCGGGGCATGGTCATGCACGGTCTTGACGAGGGCTCGTCGATGTCGACCCGTGGTCGCCTATGGGTCCGAATGGAGACGTCCGTGACGCCGCCGGTCTGCGCTCCGCTCCGACCTGGCATATCGACCGCAGCGGAGCGCAGGGAGCAGCGGAGCGCAGGGAGCAGCGGATGACGAGCAGGAGCCGCATCGTCGTCGTTCGGCCCGCGCCTGCGCGGGTCTTCTCGCGGGGGTGGGGAGCCGAAGGCGACCAGGGGGCGAAGCCCCCTACCTCCGAGGGCCGAGCGGAGCGAGGACCGAGGCAGGCCGACTCTCGGTTCGCGCGCAGCGCGGGGGCCCGAAGGGCCGATGACCGGTTAACCAGAGAGTCTGCCTGCCACTGGGTCCAGGTCAACACCAAGGTGGGGTGGAATGCCCATCTGGATGAAGCCCCTTGCTGATGCAGCTTCCATTGTGGACCTTGAGCATTTCACTTCTGGATGCTCATGGAGTTCTCTGCTCCACAGCCTGCTGTGTGCTTGAACCCTGGTGTGCAGGATGAGACAATTGAGGCAATGGAAGGCCAGGATGGCTGACCAGTACCGCGGCCGACAGGCCGAGACTCTCCGAGGGCGGACAGCGGGACCGCGCGGGGCCGGACCGTCGTAGGACGGGCAGTAGCCGGACATTCGTAGCTACTGTGCGAGGTCCGGCGTCATGGCACCCAAGAAGAGCAAGCGCACCGTCGTCGGCGCGTCCTTCCACGACGACATCGCCGACCTCGACCGTCAGCGAGCGAAGCTGGGTCTGTCTCGAGGCGAGGCGCTCAAGCTCATCTGGGAACGCTTCGGCGACGAAGCCGTCGACGCCGCGCAGCAGAGCAAGGCGCGGATCGCAGCGATCGAAGAAGAGATCGCTCCGCTCGTCGAGGCCCTCGACCGTGCGACCGCCGCATGGCGGGAGCGAGCGCACCAGCGCCAGATGATCGGCGGGCTCCTCAACCAGGTCTCCCGCTTCGCCAACGTCCAGCGCCTGCGTCTGCGCGAGGGCGAGGTCGCCGCCGAGGATCTGCACGACGAGCTCCACGATCTCATCTACGCGGTGCGCGGCATCGAGCGCCGCCTCGACGTGCAAGCTTCCATCGAGCTGACCGACGACCAGGTACTGGCCGATGCCCGCGCCCTCATCGAGCGGATGCGGGCCGGAACATGAGCGATGTCACCCGCGGCAGCATCGTCGCTAAGGTCCTCACCGGTCGGACGGCCGCGCCGCTCCAGCGCTACCGGGACAAGCTCGAGGAGGGCCAGGAGGCCCCGCTGTTCACGGCGACCCGGCACTGCTCGCACGACGCAGAGGCTCAGATCCTTCAGTGGAAGGCCGTCCGCGAGGAGCATGGCACCCAGGGCGCGACGCGCAAGGTCAACGACAGCTACGAAGCCGTCGATCCGGAGACCGGCATCCACGCCAACGGTCAGCGGGGAACGCACGTTCGGTACCACGACGGCAAGCAGTGGAGGAAGCGGCCGGTTCGCGCCGACGAGACCCCGACCCATCTGCTCGTCAAGGCGGACGACCTCGTCAGGTACGAGAAGGAGTCCGAGGCGACCCACACGATCTACTCGGCCGGCCGCGACCTCGTCAATCCCGACAGCGTCGAGGACTGCGCCCGATTCTTCCTCGCCGTCAAGGCGATGCGCGACGAGAAGTACCCGGGCATCCAGGAGTCGATGTGGCTGGAGAGGAACGGTGAGTCGGGCAACGTCCACGTCCACGTCGCCAGCAACTCGACGATCTACGCCGACTTCGAGCTCGACGGCGTGCAGTACAAGGCCGGCCACAAGATGGCCGGTGATCTGCTCCGCGTGCACGCGGTCCGCGCCGCGTTCGAGCAGTTCCTCGACGCGCATCAGGAATACGGCTTCGAGCAGAGCTTCGCCCGCGTCGGGACGAAGGAGTACGCCGAAGCCCAGCACCGCGACGGCCAGCACTCGTACTGGGAAGCGAAGCGGGCCGGCAAGGAGAGCCAGCAGGACCGGATCCGCCGAGCGATCTACGAGGCGCTGCTGACCGACAGTGTCCACGACCGCGACTCGTTCGTCGCCGAGATGCACAAGCGCGGCGTCGCCGTCCGCGAGACCGGCCTGCGCCGCGGCGTGGCCGGCAGGAACCACGACTACAACTACCGGCTGACGAGCTCGGGCCCGAAGTCCACGGGCATCAACGGCAAGACCCTCGGCGTCGAGTACAGCTACAACGCCATCGACGCGCAGCTGAGCCTCAAGGCGCTGTCCGAGGAGATCGAGGTCCCCCAGGGCAAGCAGAAGATCGGCGACCGCCGGCTCTTGCCGTTCGAGGGCAAGCCTTGGTCGGAGGAGACGCAGCGCGACTACGAGAAGCTCGTCGCCGACATCAAGGACCTCGTCGAGGACGAGCAGGAGAAGGCCGCCGCCGAGATCGTCGAGAAGGGCCCGCTGACCTTGGGCCGGTCCGTCGTCCGCGAGCTCGAGTCCCGCCGCTCGGCGTGGTCGACCAGAGATCTCATGCGGGCGCTCGACCGCCGCATCGCGCCGCTGCGCGAGACCGGTCACGCCGACCTCGACGAGATGCGCGAGGACGCGATCGCCGCGGCCCAGGAACGTCTCGTCTCCGTACTCGGGCGCAAGGTCATCAGCGACGGCACCGAGCACGTCCGGCACTGGACGACCCAGGAGGTCATCGACCAGGAGCAGGCCATCGAGGAGAGCCTCGCGCGCCGCAGCCGCCACCAGGGCGTCGACGGAGAGGTCAAGGTCGACCGGGGCACGTTCACGCTCGCCGACGGCCAGGCCAGGGCCGCGCGGATGCTCACCGGCACGCACAGGGTCGCCGCCATCGAAGGGGCCGCAGGCTCGGGAAAGACCTCGACCCTGGAGGCGGCCAACGAGCAGCTGATGAAGACCGGTCGGCGCATGGTCGTGGTGTCCCCGACGAAGAAGGGCGCGATCGAGGCCGGCGAGGCCATCGACGCCGAGGGCAACTCGGTCCACAGCATGCTCTATCGCGCCGGCGCGTTCATGGACCCGGAGAACGGCAACGCATGGGTGCTGCCCGATCAGTGGAAGGAACAGCCGCCGCAGTGGCGCATGGACGAGAACACCGTCCTCGTCGTGGACGAGGTCGGCATGCTCGACAAGGCCACCGCCGCCGTCCTGCACAAGTACGTCGACGACATGAATGTCGGCACCTACGCCGTCATGGGCGACTCGAAGCAGCTGGCCGCCGTCGGTCGCAGCGGCTACCTCGCTCGGGCCGCCGAGCTCAGCGACCAGCACGTCGTCCTCGAGGAGCTTCAGCGCTTCCGCACGGCCGAAGGAACCCTCGACGAGGAGTACGCGGCTGCCACGCTCAAGCAGCGCCTGCGCCAGAGGCCGGACGCCTTCGTCGATCTCCTCAAGCGCCGCGACCAGCTCGTCACCGACGGCCGCGAGGCGATCATCGACGGCGTCGCCCAGACGGTCGTCGAGGAGCTCGCCGCCGGTCAGGACTCCCTGGCCATCTCCGCGACCAACGCGCTCAACCAGGAGATCAACCACAGGATCCTCGATCGCCTCATCGAGCGCGGCGACATCGACGTCAGCCGCACCGTGACCGGACGCGACGGCGACCGCATCGCCGTGGGCGCGAAGGTGGCGACCCGGAAGAACAACAGTGACTTCGACGTCGCCAACCGCGAGACCTGGACGGTCAAGGAGATCCGGGACAACGGAGGCATCGTCGTCGAGAACGACAAGGGCAAGGGCCGGGAGCTCTCGGCAGCTTACGTCCGCGAGGACGTCCAGCTCGCCTGGGCACTGACCGGCCACGGCGCGCAGGGCATGACCGTCGACCGGGCGCACCTCGTCCTCACCGACCGCACCGATGCCGCCGGCCTGTACGTCTCGCTCACACGTGGTCGGCACGCCAACACCGTCCACGCCGTCGCCGACGACGAGCAGGACGCGCGGAGGCAGTTCCGGGCCGCGACGCGGCGGGAGAACGCCGACGCCGGCCTCCACGTCCTCGGCGAGCAGGCCGAGGAGCAGATCGCCGAGATCGAGGCGACTCAGGCTGCCAAGGAGCAGCAGGCCGCCAGCGACCGCCGGGTGACCGAGGCGATCGAGCGGCAGGAGGCCAAGCTCAAGCAGCTCGAGAACGAGACCGAGGCCTTCGACGAGCGCGTCGACCGGGACTTCGACCAGCGCTGGGCCGCTCAGGACGCTGACCGCGAGCAGTTCGAGCGCGATCGGCAGGCGTTCCTCGCCGACCCTCCGCAGCGGTTCGCCGGGCTGACCGAGGACGAGCTGGCGCGGCTCGTCGCCGAGAAGGTCATCGTCAAGGACGACCGTCGCAGCGGCTACCTCGAGACCATGCGCAGCGATGATCTCGCCGCGATGCGTCGAGAGCACGGGTACACCGACGAGGAGGCGAACTACCTCGCGGTGAAGTGGTGGTCGCTGGGCCGCCCTGAGACCGTGCAGGAGCGCGAAGCCATCGCTGCGCGAGCCGAGTCCTCGCAGGCGGTCGAGGCCACTGCCACCTCTCAAGACTCGACACGCGACGTTGCTATGCCGACGACGACGCCGCGCATCGACGAACGCGAGGAGCAGCAGTCCCCGACGACGACGTTCACGTCCCGCCTGCGCGGCATCGAGGTGAAGTCGCCGCGGACCAGGGAACGCCTCGACATGCTCGCCCAGCTCGAGGAGGACTACCGCGGACGGATGCCCGACGCCGCCTTCGAGCAGCGCCTCGTCGAGATCGGCGGTGTCCGGAGGCAGCTGCTCGACACGCACGGGGACGCCATGTCGCCCGGGTTCCGCCGGCCGCTCGAGCAGCGGGCAGCGATGCGCGACGACGCTCAGATGGCGTTCGACACCCGCGTGGCACATCACGAGGAGATCGAGGATCTCCAGCAGCAGAACCTGTTCGGCCAGCACGATGACCGCATCGAGGAGCTCCGGCACGAGGCCGAGTTCAACGGCGCGTGGGCGAAGGACGTCCGCGATCTGATCAAGCGGGGCGTCTACTCGCCGCGCGACTACGACGAGGACCTGCGCGCACACCGGCAGGAGACGGCGTCCCGGAGGGCAGAGCTCGTGCCGACTGCCGCTGAACAGCGAGCCGCGGAGGCGAAGGACAACCTCCGCGCCGACCGCGAATCGGATGCCCATGCCGCGAACGACCACGACCAGGGCATGGGCCTGTGAGACGAGAGGAGGTGATGACGATGACCGAGACGAAGTCGATCGAGTACTGGATCAACAGGCTCGAGGGCTGGGCCGACGAGATGGAGAAGAAGGCGAAGGAGACCGAGGTCGAACAGCACTACTACTTCGCGCCGCGGCCGACGCTGGGACGCACGAGCCCGAACTACCACTTCTACAACAACGCGGAAGAGCGAGCGGAGAAGTACCGGGCGAAGGCCCGAGAACTGCGAGCACAGGCGGCCGACATGCGGCTGACCCGGGCGAGACGCGCCAGGGCCTGACGCAGGCCCTGGCACAGGCAACGAACCACAACGAGAGAGGAACGAGATCATGGCAGAGACGACGATCGATCAGGAGCAGGCCGACCGGATGCGGCTGCTGCTCGCCCGCGACGGGGAGCAGGCGGTGGCCGACCGCTACGGCGAGGGCGCGCTCAACTCCGCCGAATACGCAGAGGCGCAGCGGCGGGTGCAGGCCCAGTGGGAGCGCGAGCGCCAGCTTCGACAGGAGGCGTTCATCGAGGGCGAGCAGGGCGATGCTCTCCTCGCCTCGGGCGACGACCAGGGCCAGGCCTCCGAGGCCCAGCGCCTGCACGAGATGCAGCGACGTCAGGAAGAGGCCGAGCGCGCGCAGCAGGAGGAGAACGAGCGCCAGCAGCAGGAGGAGCTGGAGCGTCAGCGCCAGGAGCAGGAGAACGAGGCCGCTCAGGCCCAGCAGGAACAGCTCGAGCAGGAGGAGGAATCAGAGCAGGCTGTCGACGAAGAGCACGCGGACCAGCGCGAGGAGGCTGCCGCAGCTGAAGAGCAGGAGCCGGCCCAGACCGAAGCTGCTCGTCGCTTCGAGGAGGCCCGGGCGAACATGCGCGAAGACCGGGAGCGGCGCGCCGAGGCTGAGGAGGCCCAGGATAAGGACGAGGAGCAGGACGAGGGCGCGAGCCTGTGACCCGATGAGGCCGCAGCCGGCGGCGCACGAGTAGAGGCCGTGGATCTCAGGATCCACGGCCTCAGTGCGTTGCGGGTCGCTGCTTCAGTCCAGGAGGTCGGTCGCCTCGATGTCAGGCAGGGAGACGAGGACGCCGGGCTGACCGCCGATGAGGAGGCGTCCAGTCCCAGGCTTGCGCGGCAGCAGCTCCGACGAGGTCACGCGCTCGACGCGGTCGACCGACCGCGTGCCGCGCCCGCCATGATCGGTCGAGGTGGTGACCCGCTCGTCCTCGCCGGCGAACCACGCCGCCAGCTCGAGCGCCTCCTTGGCCGGCGTCCCGGGCAGGACGAGGATGCTCGGGAACGTCTCGAGCAGCTCCTCGGCTGCATCGCCGTAACGCCTCCGCAGCTGCTTCGTGCCCTGGACGGCGGCGACGAGGCGGATGTTGTAGCCACGGAGGAGGCTGACCATCTCGGGCAGCTTCGGCAGTGGAGCCGACTGGCAGAGCTCGTCGAGGAAGAGGCCGAGGGTCGGCAGATTCCGGTCGACGCCCTTCCTCCACCACCGGATGGACTGCTCGATCACCGCGCAGGCCGCCGAGGCCGCGGAGCCGTCGCCGGGCGAGACGATGTAGAGCGTCGCACCGGGCTTCTCGAGCATCGCCGGCTCGAACGCCTCGGCGTCCTTGTCGCCGGCCACGACATCGAGCGACCAGGCCCTCAGCGCGTTGCGCATGGTCATCGCGACGGAGTCGCGCTGGCGCTGCTCCATGTCCATCACAGCGCGGAGGGCCTCGGCATGGCGCGACCCGAGCGTCTTGGCACGCAGGTACGCGTTGCCCCAGTTCGGGGTCACGTAGTCCTCCTCGTCGGCGGGAGGAGCCTCGCCGGGCTTCGTCTTCTTCGGCGGGTGGTCGAGAGCGTCGAGGGCCCACTGAATGCCGCCGCCGTCGATCGGCTGGCCGGTCTTGAGGTGCGGGATCTCGCCGCCGGCGCGGATGAGGGCCGCCAGCGGCCTGCTCGCCATGCCCTCCCAGGTCGAGTCGGAGCCGCCCGACTTGCTCCCGCCCGAAGGGGTCCCGACGTCCTTGGTGGCGATGAGCAGGTCGGCCATCCCCACAGCCTCGTCGTCGCTGTGGACGAGCTTGCAGGGATCGCTGACGACGCGGGTGACGTCGATGCCCTGCACATGGGACTCCTTGATCTCCTCGCCGAGGTCGAGGACATAGACGGGGCCGCGCTGGGCGCGCTTCCTGATCGTCCAAGCGACGTCCTCGCCCTTCGTCGACATGAAGATCACCGACTGATTTCCCCACATGACGACGTTCGCGTAGAGGCAGCGCCTCCCCTTGCCGGAGCCGGTCAGGCCGGCCAGCAGCATGTGCCAGCCGCTCAGCGCGGTCTCGCCCACACGGCGTCCTGCGTTGAGCCCGTAGTCCAGAGGGTCCTGGTCCTCGAGCAGCAGGCCCGCGTACGGCATGTCGATCGGCTTCGGCTTCGACGGTGCCGACTTCGTGCCCGCACCGGCATCGTCCTGGGCCTGGTCGGCCTCGGGTGTCGCGAACCGGTTCTTCATCGTGCCCATGAAGCTCATGGCGTCTCCTTCTTCGTGTTCCCCCAGCGGGCGGCGATGGCGACTCGCGCCCCGTCGCTGACCCGCTTCTTCGTCGCGGTCTTCTCTTCCTCGATGAGCTCGGCGATCTCGGGCTCGTCCACGTGATCGAGGCCGTGCACGAGCAGCACCCGCGCCAGCAGACCCCTGCCGAGGCCCCGTTCGACCGCGATGTCCCCGAGCGCCTTGTGCTCGCCGTCGGACAGCGGCACCCACTGCTTCTTTCCCAGGTCACTCACAAGCTCTCGCCCCCTTCTCCGGTTGTCTGCGTTACCCGTCTAGCGTAGCATTGTCGTAACATCTTAGTTCATCGAATCCGCTGCAATAGTTGCGGTGAGGTCACACAGACAAGGGGCAGAGCAATGGGACGGTTCACCATCGGAGCGATCGTCGTGATCTTCGTCGTCGGCGCGATCTTCTTCGCCGGGGCGCTCCTCGGGGGCGGGTCGCAGATGAGCGAGGGACAGGAGGCCGCGGTCGTCGAGATCGAGTCCTGCATCGCGGAGTCGAAGGACGAGAAGGACGTCGCGGAGTACCGCGAGGACGTCGCCGCCTGCCTCGAGAAGGCCCGGCCGTGACCGCGTCCCGCTGGGAGAAGGAGCGCTCGGCGCATCTGCTGAGCCGGTCCGAGGCGGGCACGCCGAAGCGTCGGCGTGCCGAGCTGCTGGCCCGGAGGGCCCGCCGTCTGAGTCGGGGCGGCATGGGCACGGCGGAATCCTCGTTCTCCGAGGACGTCACGCAGCAGTGGTGGCGCGAGTGGGTGCAGGCCGGTGACAGGGACGGGGAGAAGGCCTCCCGCTTCCTCCTGGTGATGGCCGCGTTCGGGCTCCTCTGGCTCGTCCTCGGCCCGGCCCTCGTGATCGCCTTCGCCCTCTACGGCCTCCTCTGGATCTTCGCCCCGAGGATCGGGCGGCTGTGGGCCTGGCCGTGGCTCGCAGCCGCCGCAGCCGTGCTGGCGGTCGGCGCGTACGCGCTGAGCCACTCGGCGGCGGAGCCTGTGACCGTCTCGGCGGGGTTCGTCCCCGAGTTCGACTGGAGCGCCTTTCTGTTCATGGCGATCTGGGGGCAGCTCGTCGCCGGGCTGGTCCTGACCAGCTACTACATCGTCCGGTCCGGCTGGGCGGCCGTGCCGCAGGGCGCGGTGCCGAAGCCCGTGAAGAACAAGGACGGCTCGTACCGCAAGGTCGCCGAGAAGGAGAAGGTCCGACTCGACCCCTACGCGGGAGCGCCGGTCGCCGCAGTCGATTCCACGGAGCCGCAGGAGAAGAAGGTCTCCCTCGCCGCCGAGTCCGAGCCGCAGGACGAGGAGCCAGAGGACCAGGTCGACGAGGAGGAACCGCTGTTCTCCGACGAGGACGAGGAGTGGGACTTCGACGAGGTCGAGAAGAACGACGAAGGACACGAAGAAGGAGAGAAGTCATGACCAGCATCCCCGCCGATCGGCCGATCGAGCCGACGCCGGAGCACCGGCCGCAGCAGCCAGCGATCCATATTCACAACAACGTCGACGCGAACGCTCACGTGTGGCGGGTCGTCGGCACCGTCCTCGCAGTCGGGGCCTTCTGCTCGATCGCTTGGGGACTGGGTCAGGCAGGGCTTCTCGAGCTCGCCTCGGCCCTGACGACGGCGTTCCTCTTTCAGTTCGTCGCGCTCCTGCTGCGCAACGGCATCATCGTCCTGCCCGACAGCACGAGCGACGACGCGAGGATCGAGGACGGCAAGAGCGCGATCCGCTCGATCATCGGCATGGTCCAGGCGTTCATCGACCGCAGCTCGATCCTGCGGCTGGCGCTCATCGCGATGGCCTACGGCCTCGCCTTCATCGCGGCCCGCGCCGCGATCCAGGGAATGCTCGGCATCTTCTCGAACGTCTTCATCGCCGCCGGAGCCGGTGCCGCGATCGCCGCGGTCATCTGCGCACCGACCCTCTTCACCGGCCTGTTCCGGGCCTTGAAGGTCAAGCGGGGCGAGCGGTCGTGAGCACTCGAACCGACGTCAAGTCCATCCACGCAAACACCTCTGGGGGAACCGTGAACCGCACCACGACCAAGATCGGCGGCATCGCCGCACTGACCATCGCCGGGCTGGCCATGACCGGCTGCTCGATGCTCGAGGGCGGTGAGAAGAAGGCGGAGGAGCCGCAGAAGCTCGCCATCGAGGGCAGCTTCGTCTACGCCCCCGCCGCGGGCGGCGAGGACGAGGAGACCGAAGGGTCATCGACGGCCACGTTCGACGAGGGTGACCCCGAGGCGGCGGCAGCAGCGGTCGGCGACCTCTACACGCTGAGCGTCTCCGACGACGGACGGGTCGAGGTCACGCGACAGACCTGCAAGGCCGACCCGACGGGGACCGCCGAGCCTGTCACCGACGCCCGCGAGACGGCCTTCGGCGAGCTGGGCGAGGCCACCTCGGAGACGACGGCACCCCTGTCGTGGCTCGAGCCGGGAGCCTTCGCCAAGGACAAGGAGAAGGAGGCCGAAGTCGAGGTCCTGTCCGAGGACATGGTCAGGGTCGCGGGCGTCAACTTCTTCGCCTCCGACGGCGACCAGGGCTCGCAGTTGCAGACGCAGTTCGACGAGCAGTGCGGCGCGATCGGCGAGGAGTCCTCGGAAAATGAGAGCCCCGATGCCGAGCCGACCGACCCGCCGTCCTCGGAAGCCACTGATGCGACCGACGAGCCCACGACGGGCGGTGAGCAGTGATGGAGGTCGTCATGTTCATTCTCGGCGGGATCGTCGCCACCCTCGTCGTCCCGACCGGGCTCTCCGGCCGGATCCAGACGATCCTGCGCCGCAAGGTCGGCGAGCTGATCAAGGGCGGCCGAGGGCGGTGAGCCGGCGGTCTATTAGACCGCGGTCTAAGCCGGCGGCCCGATGCTGCACCCCAGTGCGATGACCCAGGGGTCACCGGCCTGATGACATCGGAAGGGCGGCCTGCGGCATCGCCCTCGACCTCGGCCCGCTCCTGCACCGCACGGGCACAAGGACATCGATCCAGAGAACAAGGAGAAACCCATGACCACGAACCCCATCAAGAAGGCCCGCCTTTCCGCGGCGGTCGCCCTCGTCGCCGGCCTCAGCCTGGCGCTGACCGCCTGCGGCGGCACGGACGCGCAGAACGGCAAGGGCGGCACCGGAGGCTCCGACACGAGTCAGTCCCAGCCCAGCGCCGGAGCCGACCAGTCACCCTCGGAGCCCGCCGAGCCGACGACCGTCTACGACTTCGAGAACGCGAAGGTCGAGAGCTCGAGCGATCAGATGCCCTTCGCGGCGATGGACCAGCCGTTCGTCGTCCGGCTCTCCGAGGAGCTCGCGGGCGCGATCCCCGACGGACAGTCAATGGCCGTCGAGAAGTACATCGTGACGCCGAAGTCCTTCGGCACCGGCATGTGCAGGGCCGACGTCGCGGTGACGTACGGCGATGGGGGCCTCGAGTCGGTGAAGGCCACGACGCCGGGCGACAAGGAGAGGGAGTCCACCGAGGCGGCGATCCTGTACAACCTCACCGGCAAGTCCCCCACCGTCGTCCCCGTCGACGCCCTGCCGAGCGACGACGACCTCGTGGAGGACCAGGCCTACGTGACCAGCGATGGCAGCGGCTTCACCATCGTCGAGGAGTGCAGCGAGGACGACTCGGAGACGTTCGTCGGCCTGCACTTCCCGTACGTGGACCGCGGTGAGCGCAGCAGCGAGCAGTCGTACGCGAGGGCGAGCGTGACCGTCCTGAGATCGGGTTCGTCGACGGTGACCGGCGACACGGAGGCCGACCTCAGCGTGTCCGGCAACTGGACGAAGCCGACGGACTGAGCGGCACGAGCAACAAAAGAGGAGCCCCGACTGCATCAGCAGCCGGGGCTCTCGTCTGTCAGGCGGCTGACCGGACGTCGGCGACGGCCTCGTCGAGGCGGTCGGCGCGGTAGCCGGACCATTCGCGGGTGGTGCCGGCGCTGTCAGTCCAGGCGACCCGCAGGGCGTCGGCGGGCACGGCCTCGTAGTCGACGCCGGCGCGGGCGAGGTGCCGGGTCGTGGCCGCCGACTGGACATCGTGGGCGGTGTGGACAGTGATGGCGGGTGCGGCGTTCATGGCTGTGCTCCGATCGGGTGAGGGTTCTCGTCCACTCCCCACCCGGGCGGGCTCTGCCCGCCTCCATCTCGCACCTTTGACGCCGAGGCGGAAGTCCGGTGCGGTCAGTCGTCATGGTCGTTACATCAAGGCTCTGCGGCCCGTCCGCGAGGACAAGAGCGCGCACGCCCGCGGACGAGCCTCGCCGGCTGGGCATCCCGAGAAATGGGTGGACGACTGCTGATGGAGAGCACCTCGCCCGAAGTCGAAGTCACCCCGGGGCAACGCCCGGTCTCTCCGGCGTCGGTTCAGCCGTTCGACGACTCCTCGCGGATGATCGCGAGGCCTTCGCGGAAAGTCGTCACATCGAAGCCGGGGAACCGCGTTCGGAACTTCGTCGCGTCGAAGACGTTGTCGTGGGCGTAGCGCGGCAGCAGTTCGCGGATCTCCCGGGCGTCGGGCGAGACGAGCCCGGCGGCGCTGAGCGCCCACTTCGGCAGCACCGTGTACTTGTCGTCCGCGCCGAGCTCCTGGGCGGACATGGCGACGAGTTGCCGGTAGGTGGGCCGGGTCTCGTCGACTGGCAGATGCCAGGTCTGGCCGTAGGCGTCGGGGGCGTTGCCGAGCGCGGCCAGCCCGCGGCTTGCGTCGGGGGTCCAGATGAGGCTGCGACGCCGGTCCGCGCGGACAGGAACGAGGGCGCGCTTGCCCGCCTTCATGCGATCGATGACGAGCGAGTTGGTGAATCCCTGGGTGCGTCCTGGCCCGTAGAACTCCGGGGCGCGTGCAATGAGGACCGGGATCTCTCCCCTGGCCATCTCGTCGAGGACCATGGTGGCCAACTCGTCACGGACCCGGCCCTTGCGCCCGATGGGCTCGAAGGGCGTGTCCTCGGTCTGGACGCGAGCGTCCTGAGGATACATGTAGGTGTTGTCGAAGTAGGCGAACTTCGCACCGGCGGCCCGGCTCGCGTCCAGCGCGTTGCGGAGCATCGTCGGGAACTGCGCCTCCCACAGCTCGGTCTTCGCGGGCAGGCCCGCGGTGAAGTAGACGACCTCGCTGCCGGCGACCGCCTCGGCGGTCTGCCCGGCGTCGAGCAGGTTAGCGCGCGCCAGCATGTCGGTGTCGTTGACCTTGCGCGGGTTGCGGCTGACCAGCCGCAGGTCGCTCGTGCCCCGGCGGTTCAGCTCGCGCGCGAGCTCCACGGCGATCTGGCCGGTCGCGCCCAGGATCGTCTGGGTCATCGGTGTCGTCCTCTCTGCGCGCCCGCGGTGCGCCCGAATGGACACGCTGAGCGGACCGCGCTATGTTTGCAGTGCTTACATCAAGATAGAAGGAGAAGTGAGCGGTGTCAACATCGGCGAGGGCCTACCATCACGGCGATCTGCGCGCGGCGCTCGTGGAGAGCGCTGTCGAGATGCTCGAGGCCGGGGAGGCGTATTCGATGCGCGCGGTCGCCCGTCGCGCGGGGGTCTCGCCGACCGCGCCCTACCGGCACTTCCCGGACCGCGACGCGCTGGACTCGGCGATCGCGGTCGAGGGATTCGATGACCTCCGGGACGCGCTCGCGCAGGCCCTCGGGTCCGCTCCAGCGGCGGCGGGTCCGGTCGACGTGCTCGGGGAACTCGGCGTCGCCTACGTGAGCTTCGCGCTGCGCCGTCCGGCCCTGTTCCGGCTGATGTTCGGCAACGAGTGCGACGAGGAGAGCAGCGACCGCGTCCAGGCCTCGCAGGCGCTGCACGCCGTGCTCGGCGACGTGATCGCGCGGCTCTTCCCGGGCAGGGTGACGCCGGAGCTCGCCACGGCGCTGTGGAGCCTCGCCCACGGCCTGGCGTTCCTGCATCTGGACGGCAAGTACCGGCCCGAGCCGGCCGACGAGGTTGCCGGACGAGTCCGCGCCGCCGTCTCGGCGCTGCTCGGGCTGAACGCCGGGTGAACAGACGCCCACGAACCGTCCACCGGGCGTTGACGGTGCTCACATGTGGCCGTAGTCTCATGTAAGCGCCGCGCACATTGCGCCGTCGGAAGGAACCGTCATGACCGCCAACCCGCACGGCATCGCCCTCGAGCCCGCCGCTCAGGCGTTCGTCGAGGCCACCTCCGAGCCGCCGTTCCTCTACCAGCTGCCTCCCGAGGAGGGCCGCAAGGCCGTCGATGAGGTCCAGGACGAGGAGATCTCCAAGCCCGAGGTCGACGAGGAGTGGATCACCGTCGAAGGCGGTCCCACCGGGGAGGTCCCCACCCGCATCGTCCGCCCGAAAGGCGCGACCGGCGCTCTGCCCGTCGTGCTCTACACCCACGGCGCGGGCTGGGTCTTCGGCGACGCCCACACCCATGACCGCCTGGTGCGCGACCTCGCCGTCGGCACCGGCGCGGCTGTCGTCTTCCCCGAGTACGTGCGCGCTCCCGACGCGCAGTATCCCTCGCAGAACGAGCAGTCCTACGCCGTGGCGCAGTGGATCGACCAGCACGGCGGGGAGAAGGGCCTGGACCCCGAGCGCGTCGTCATCTCCGGCGACTCCGTCGGCGGGAACATGGCGATCGCACTGACCCTCATGGGCCACGAGCGCGGCGATGTGTCCTTCCGCGGCGCGGCGCTGTTCTACCCGGTGACGAACGCCGCCTTCGACACCGAGTCCTACGAGCAGTTCGCCGAGGGCTACTTCCTCGCCCGCGACGGCATGAAGTGGTTCTGGGACCAGTACACGACCGACGAATCCCAGCGGGACGAGGTCACGGCGTCGCCTCTGCGCGCGACCGAGGAGCAGCTGGCGTTCTTCCCGCCGACGCTGATCATCACCGCCGAGGCCGACGTGCTGCGCGATGAGGGCGAGGCGTTCGCCGCGAAGCTCCGCCGCGCCGGCGTCGAGGTCACCCAGGTCCGCTACGGCGGCATCATCCACGACTTCGTCATGGTCAACTCCATGCACGACACGCCCCAGTCCAAGGCCGCCGTAGCCCAGGCCGTCGCGCACCTCAAGCGCCTCCTCGAGACCTGAGCGCGGCCGGACCACCGCCGCGAACCGAGACCCTCCCATGCCCAAGCGAATCCTCCACGTCGTCACGAACGTCGGCCACTACGACGACCCGTCCCATCCCACAGGGCTGTGGCTGTCCGAGCTCGCCCACGCCTGGGAGGTCTTCGAGGGCCGCGGCTTCGAGCAGGCGATCGTCAGTCCTCTGGGCGGGAAGTCGCCGCTGGAGCCGCGGTCCCTGAAGTTCCCCACCTACGACCGGACCGCGAAAGCCTGGCACCAGGACCCTGAGCGCATGACGCTGCTGGAGACCACACTCAGCCCCGACCAGATCGATGCCGCCGACTACGACGCGATCTACTTCACCGGCGGCCACGCCGTCATGTACGACTTCCCCGACAGCGAGGGCTTGCAGCGCATCACCCGTGAGATGTGGGAGCAGGGCAAGGTCGTCTCATCCGTCTGCCACGGCTACTGCGGCCTGCTCAACACGAAGCTCTCGGACGGCACGCAGCTCGTCGCCGGCCGGAAGGTCACCGGCTTCGCCTGGCAGGAAGAGGTCCTCGCCCGCGTCGACGAGCTCGTCCCCTACAACGCGGAAGAAGAGATGAAAAAGCGCGGCGCGCGGTACGAGAAGGCCAAGCTCCCGTTTCTTCCCTACGCAATCGCGGACGGAAGGCTCGTCACCGGACAGAACCCAGGTTCGGCCAGAACAACGGCGAAGAAGGTCGCGTCTCTCCTGCAGGGATAGCAGCGTCGCGCGTGCCGCACCCCGCGCGAAGCCTCAGAGAAGAGACTCTGCGGCGACGTCCCGGCCCGCGTTCACCCGGAGGGGCCAGATCCCCAGCTGGAGCCAGCCGCCGGAGCGCTCCGAGCCGCGCTGCCGCCAGGCGCGCACGGTGATCCGGCACTCGCGCCCGCTGGGGACGACGGCGAGGTGCAGGGGTCCGATGGAGATGTGCTTGCTCACAGACGTGTTCTCCTCAGTTCAGGGTGGGCGTCCTCCCATGCCTCCTTGATGAACGACTCCAGGTTGAGCGCGGCCCAGTGCTCGACGAGGAGGCCCCTGTCGACCCACTCGGCGACCTCAGCTTCGCTGCCTGCCTCGCGCAGGACGGTCTCGAGCATCGTCCGCACCCGCTCGGGCTCGGCGAGGTCGTAGGTCGCCGCCGGCGTCCAGTCGATGTGGATGGGGAGTGTGACCGTGCCCGAGGCCGGGCCGCGGAGCTCGGAGAGGTCGTCGGCGACGTGGACGGGCTTGGTGTGGGAGAAGCCCAGGCGAGTGCCCGGTGCCACGCGCTTGTAGATCTCCACGACGCCCTCCTCTCTCCTCAATCGTAAGCCGGGCAGTGGTCGTGTTCGTGTTGAGGCCTTCGTGGCCACGGGCTTCTCGCGTCGACGGTCACAGCACCACCGGATGCGCGATCATGCGACGCTGCACGCCTCCGCCTGCGCGGATTCGGGCGTCCTGCGCGTTGCGGCGCGCGTCGCGATCCATCCCGTGAACGCCAGCGCGAGCACGGCGGGAACGAGCGCCCAGGCGGCGAGGTCAGCTGCTCCGATTCCGGCGGTGAGCAGTGCGCCGCCGAGCGCCGCGCCGACGGCGGAGCCGAGGTACATCGCGGCCATCTGGAAGGCGATGATCGGCATCGCCTGCGTCGGCCGGTCGGCCGTGAGGGCCTGTTGCAGCGTGGGCACGCTGGCCCAGCCGGCCGCGCCCCAGACCGCCGCCGCGATGAGCCACACGATCGGCGAGGCGGACAGCCACGCCGCGGCGAAGCTCAAGGCCAGCAGCGCAGGCAGCGCGGTCAGCAGGGGTCTCGGGCCGAAGCGGTCGAGAGGCTTTCCGATCAGGGCCGATCCCGTGACGCCGCCGATGCCCCACGCCCAGACCAGGGCGAAGCCCAGCCATTCCAACCCTCGGTCCTCTGCCATGGGCAGCAGGTAGGTGTAGAGGCCCAGGCTCGCCACTCCCAACAAGAAGGCAGCTGCGACGCCGACTGCCGTCCTGCCGGTTCGCAGGACCGTAAACGCGGAGCCGCCCGATGCCGCCTCGAGCCGCGGAAGCGACTTCGCGCGGACGGCCAGCGCCGCCATGCTGACGACTCCGATGAGCACGACCAGGGCCATGGTCCAGCGCCATCCGGCGCTCTGGCCGATGAGCATCCCGGCCGGCACGCCCGCCACGGTGCCCGTGGACAGGCCGAAGGTCACCAGGGACATGGCGCGGCCCCGTTCGTGGTCAGCGACCATCGCCGCGGCCGTCGCGGTCGCGACTGCGGTGAGGACGCCGGCTCCGGCACCTGCGATGACGCGCGAGGCCAAGAAGACTTCGATGCCGGGCGAGAGGGTCGTGACGAGGTTGCCGAGGTTGAACACGCCGAGCGCGATGAGCAGCGCTCGTGCCGTGCTTCCCCGGGTCAGACGACCTGACAACAGCGGGCCTGCCACGGCGTAGGCCGCAGTGAATGCGGTGATGCCGAGGCCGATCATCGCCACGGTGGTCGTCAGTGAGTCCGCGATCTGCGGGAGCACTCCTGCCAGAACGTAGGCGTCGATCCCCAGAGAGACGGCAGCGACGACCAGCGGCCACAGCTTGCGGATCATGCGCCGGCCTCCTCTCCGTCGACGTCGGCGCTCTCGTAGCCGGTGAGCACCGTTCCGAGCAGGCCGGGGAAGCGCGCCTCGAGATCTTCGTCGCGGAGCTTGATCATGCACTTGCGGCCCTCGGCACGGACGAACACGACGCCGGACTCGCGCAGGAGGCTTGTGTGGTGGGTCAGTGTCGAGCGGGGAAGATCGGGGCCGAGGTCGATGCTGTCGGTCTCTCCCTGCGCGGCCAGCTTCCGCACCATGTTCAGGCGCAACGGCTCGCTGAGGGCGAAGAGGACACGGGGGATCGCGATCTCCTCGGCATCCGGATGGTGGTAGGTCCGTGGGGGCATGGAGCGACTCCTATCGTTCGAACTTTCTCGCACGATCATAGTTCGACAATTCTCGCACGATCAAGTCACGATCAAGTCAGTGAGGCCCGGCCGCTTCGAGCGGCCTCGTTGGGCGATGCCCGGGCACGCCCGCCGGGCACATGACAGGAGGTTCAACTCGCGGAAAGCACCCTTCTCGAGGGTCTAACGGGGGCGCTCGCCGCAACGCTTCATCAGCCCCTCGGCTTCTATCACACAGTTACTCAGTTGAATCTTCTTGCATTCATCGCCTCGTTCAGGGGCGCAGGGTCTTGGGGAATCCCGTCCAATGCAGATCGGCGCGCAGGTGGCTCATGTCGTTGAACATGACGATGCTCGGCGGCACGCTCTGCCGGTACTCGATCACGGTCAGCGCGGCGTTGGCGCTGCTGAGCCCGAGCCACCGCACTGCCGGAGCCTCCATGGCGTGACGGATGAGCCACGCGATCGGGTACGCATGGGTGACGAGCACTTCATGCACGTCGGCATCGGCCTCGGGCGGGGCGGCGAACCTCGCGGTGAGGGTGTGCGCGATCTGGTGGCCCGCTTCGGCCTCGTCGCTGTCGTAGCCGTCGAAGAACGGCACCCATGACGGCGGGGTCTCCTCCGGCTTCGGCACGTAGGGCACGTGGTCGATCAGCTCGGCCGCTTCGCTCACTGGAGCGCTGCCGGTAAGGAAGATGTTGAGCTGTCGGGCGCTGTCGACGGCCCTGGGCAACGGCGAGTGCCAGACGGCGTCGATGGGAAGATGCGCCAGGCGCTGACCGAGCAGGCGGGCCTGCTCGCGCCCGGTATCGGTGAGGTTGCCGAACGTGTCGGCGTCGCCGTGGCGTGCGATGTAGAGATATCTGGTGGCCATGAGCGCGTCGGGAGCATCGCGGCGATGTTCCCCGTCTCCTTTCTTTCGGGGTCAGGCTTCGGGTCAGAGGACGGTGACGGTTCCGGCAGTGCCGTCCACTGTGATTCGGGCACCGTCCTCGATGCGAGCGGTGGCACCGGCGACGCCGAGCACGGCGGGGATGCCGTATTCGCGGGCGACGATCGCGGCGTGCGAGAGCGCGCCGCCGGTCTCGGTGACCACCCCGGCGGCGACGGCGAACAGGGGTGTCCAGGCCGGGTCGGTGTACGGGCAGATCACGATGTCGCCGCGGCCGACGGCGGCGAAGCCGGAAGGGCCGCGGACGATCCGTGCCGCTGCGGTGACCGTTCCGTGGGAACCGGGCGTGCCGCTCAACGCCTCAGCGGGGTGGGGGTGGGACGAGCCGGGGGCTCTGGTGCTGGGGAGCACTGCGGTGATCGGGCGTGCTTGCAGGATCCACACGGTGCCGCCTGCGACCGCCCACTCGACGTCTTGCGGCCCGCCGAGCACCCTCGCGATCCGGCCTCCCAGCTCGGCCAAAGCTGCGACCGTGGCGTCATCCAGGGCGCGTGCGGCCTGTTTGTCGGTGGCAACCGCACTGGTGACGACGCCGCCGCGCTCACGGTCCAGGTCGATACGGGTCTGCTTGCTTCCCACCGAGCAGTCGATAGCCCCGTCCGAGGCGACCACGTAGGCGTCCGGCGTGATCGTCCCGCCGACGACGGCCAACCCCAGGCCCCAGGATGCTTCGATCCGGGTCTGCTCCCCGGACTGCTGGGGCGTGAACATGACCCCCGATACATCCGCCTCGATCACAGGCTGCACGAGCACCGCCATGCCCGACGCATGAGACGACGCTCCACCCGTCCGAGCCCAGTAGTCGCCCACTCGTGAAGCGCGGGCCGACTCCCAACACGCCGTGATCGCCCGGCAAACGTCGTCTGCGCCGCGAACTCCGATGACGCTCTCGTACTGGCCAGCAGCCGAAGCGTCCACGGTGTCCTCGCTCGTCGCCGACGAACGCACAGCCACCACCGGCTCGCCCAGCCTCCCCAGTTCACGGGCGACCGCACCACGCAAGGAACGCCCGGCCTCGGCGCTGGTCGACTGACTGCCGTTGGGCACGACGAACCCATCGGGCACCGGCAGCCCCTCCCGCAGCAGCACACCGAGCGCCGCCGCCTTGCCGCCCGAGCTCGCCCGGGGCGCTTCTGAGAGCGTCGTCAGCATCACACCAGCCTCTCAACGAAATGTTGACAACATTGTGTTGAGCCTAGCAGGATGGGCGGCATGGAACGCAAGCACGATCTCGAGCGGCCCAGCAGTGCCGATGAGGCGCAGACCGGGCGTGAGCGCGAGGCCCGAGTCCGGCTTCTCGACAAGGGTGCAGACCAGTTGGAGGCTCGACCGTGGCAGCCAGACGCCGGGGCCTCGCCACCCGCGGTTGATCTGACGCAGTACGCGCTCTGGCGGTCATCCGAGCTGACCCCGGACGAGCTTCTGGGGGCACTGTCGCTGCTCCCTGCGGCTCGCGCCGAGGTCGAGCGCGTGGAGGTCGGCCTGCTCTTCGCGGCTCGCAGCGAAGGGCTGACATGGCCGCAGATCGCCGAAGCGATGGGGTTCCGGTCCCCGCAGGCCTGCCAGCAGTACGTGAACCGGCTCAGCGCCAGGCAGGACAGACGAGCATGACGCATCGGTCCGCGCCGGAACTGCTCGTGCTGCACGCCGTGCGTGTCATGGGATTCGCCGACAGTGAAGCCGTCGCTGCGCGTGCGGGAACGAGCCGCCCCGAGGCAGAACGAGTGTTGAGTGAGTCGGAGTGCAAGGTGTGGGTGCAGCACGTCGCATTCGCCGACCTCGACGGCTGGTCACTCACCGACTCGGGCAAGGCGGAGAACGAGCGGCAGCTCGCGGCAGAACTCGTGGACGCCGACCCCGCTGGCGTGGTGGCGGCCGTCTACCGCTCGTTCCTTCCGCTCAACGCCCGACTGCTCCGAGCCGTCACCGACTGGCAGATCAGGCCCACCGAAGCCGACCGGTTCGCGCCCAACGACCACGCCGACGACACGTGGGACGAACGCGTTCTCGATGAACTCGCGGCGCTGGGCAGGCAACTCGCGCCCTTGGCCGACCGCCTCTCTGCCGTTCTCATGAGGTTCGACGACTACACGAAACGGTACGAGGCCGCCCTGCGCAAGGCCAGGAACGGAGAACTCGACTGGATCGACAAGACCGACGTCGACTCCTGCCACCGAGTCTGGTTCCAGCTCCACGAAGACCTCGTCGCCACACTCGGCATCGACCGGCGGAACGAAGCCTAAACATCGATCGAGCAGTCGCTGCGTGCGCGAAGTCCCGTCGGTCCACGAATCGTCGAGTGAGCCGGAATCCAAACCACAGAACGCACCTGCTCTCCGTCCTGCAATCGGTCGGGACCCGGGACTGTCTCGACGCCTCTCGCAGACGGCTCGAACTGGACTCACAAGTGTCTTGCAACTATGTCCGATATTATTCCTAGTAGAGGTACCGAGATGCAGGACTAGGGGCGAACATGGACGACGGTGCACGGGACTACGGGTACGCGCGGGTGAGCAGCGAGGCGCAGGACCTCAGGCGGCAGGTCGACGAGCTCAAGGCGGCGGGGTGCGATCGCATCGTCGAGGAGAAGGCGTCGGGCAAGCACGGGGCGAAGCGCCCGAAGTGGGAGAAGCTCGTCGATGAGAAGGACGGGCAGCTGCGGAGGGGCGATCGGCTCACGGTCGTCGAGCTGTCCCGGCTGGGTCGGTCGACGACTCAGCTGACCGCCCTGCTGCGCGACTTCAAGGACCGGGGCGTCGGCCTGCGCATCCTCAACCTCGGCATCGACACCTCGACCCCGGCGGGCGAGCTCATCTTCACGATCATCGCGGCGGTCGGCCAGATGGAGCGCGACCTCATCGCCGAGCGCACCAGGTCTGCTCTGGACGCCAAGCGCCGGCGCGGCGAACGGGTCGGCGGTCGGAAGCCGAAGCACACTCCTGAGCAGGTGGCCCGGGCGATGGAGTTCCTCGATACCACCACCATGACTGGGCAGGAGATCGCCAACGCCGTCGGAATGAGCCGGTCGCGAATGTACGCGCTGGTCGCTCGGCGACGCGCGGAGCTCGAAGGTGCTGCGACCTGAAGGTCGACGTGACCTACTCGTCGAGCTGGTCGTCGCGGCCCATCACGTGACGCAAGCGACAGGCCCATAGGCGACCGTGCCCAACGGCGGGACCTCCTCGGCGTCGAGCGCCCGCACATCGACGATGTTCGTGGTGAGGTGGCAGTCGCCGAAGCCCGGGCCGGGGAACTCGCAGGGCTCGCAGATGACGACCTCGTGACCGCGGTCCCAGTCGTCGTTCGCCTGCATGTCGCGGTGGTGGACGATGCCTACGCGACCCTGCCACCGCCCGTCGAGGCTGTGCTCAGGCCGGCCGTCGCCGGGGATCCGCATGCGCCGGACACCGCCCTCGGGATCGCGCAGGTCGACAAGGTGACGGGTTCCGTTCTCCGTCATGTCTCAATTCTCCTCGGTGTCCTCCAGCCCGGGGGCCTTGCCGTCGCGCCGCCAGGACCGGGGACGTGCTCCTGCGCGTGCGCGGGGCAACGGGTGATGCCGAAGGAGACCGTGCCTTCGGCGGGCCCTCCGCAGAGATCGCAGGTGCGCAGGGACTCCTCCTTCGCGGCGCGGAGCCGGTCGTTGACAGCGGTCCAGACGTCCGGGTTTCCGTCGTCGCGCTGGTAGCGGTCGAGCGCTACTCGGAGGAAGGACATCTTGTTCCCGGCCGAGGTCACCGCGTAGTCCCCGAGCAACTCGGGGGCCACGAGATCGC
The DNA here is from genome assembly GCF_004136635.1 of Rothia halotolerans. Classification (GTDB taxonomy): domain Bacteria; phylum Actinomycetota; class Actinomycetes; order Actinomycetales; family Micrococcaceae; genus Rothia; species Rothia halotolerans. Next base: position 62,503 of record NZ_NOIU01000001.1, read on the forward strand.
GGTGCAGCCGGTTCATGATCGGCACCCAGCCGGCGGGCAGACCCCAGACGTACTGGAGACCGGTCAGTCGGATCGACGGGTCGACGAGCTCCTGCAGCGCCGCAGGATGCTGATCTGCCCAGGCGAAACGCGGGTTGAGCTGCCGGCGCTCGGCGTCGACGACCATCTCACCGGCCCAGCAGATCCTTTCCGCCAGCGAGTCAGGGTCATCGGAGTCGAGCACATCGACCTCGCAGATGGGCCCATTCGGGATCTCAACCTCAGCGGTGACCGTCGGGTTTCGGTAGTCGATGTCCTGGAGGACGATCGTGCTGACACCGTCAGGCAGGCCGACGTGCTCCGTCACGAGGATGGCGAGGTTCTTGGGATGGCGCTGTCCTGCGGGCAGCGACTCCCACCTCTGCGACGCCTCCGAGAGTTCTTCGGTCACAGTGCTCCTCCCTCCCCACCACATCAGCGTAATGAGCGTGGTGTCCGGCGATCCATCCCGGCTGGGCGACCGGCTCGACCATGACCATGGCTCACACGTCCCTCCGCCGGTAGACGACGATGGACGGGACGAGGGCGGCAAGGGTCCAGCCGAGGACGATCAGCCACGCGACCGGGGCAGGGGGCGCGTTCTCGGGAGCGGTGGAGAACCACAAGGTGTAGCCGGCGATGTCGGGCAGGTACACAGAGAACGAGTGGCCGAGCAGGATGGGGCTGGCCACGACGAGGTAGAGCACAAGAGCCCCGGCGGCGGGCAGGGCCCGCTTGGTCAGGAAGCCGATCGCGGCGGAGAAGACGACCATGAGTACGAGGTAGACGCTCGCGCTCACGAGGGTCCTGGTGACCGTCGCCGCGTCGGGGAACGCCCCTCTCCCGTCCAGGACCAGCGCCGAGGTGCCGACCGTGACCAGGACGGTGACGAGCGCTGCCGGCAGCGCGACGAGGACGAGGGCGACCGTCGCCGCCAGCCGCTGGGCCACCCGGCGCGGCATGGCGACGAGCGTCGTGCGGATCTGCCCGCCGACGTACTCGGAGGTCGCGATCACCACGCCGAGGACGAACAAGCCCGCCTGCCCATAGGGCAGGGCGGCCATGGCGACGTCGAGCGAGTCGAGGCTGCCGGAGGACTCGGCTGCCTGGGAGGCGAGGAAGAAGGCGAGCAGCGCCGAGAGCGCCACCGTGCCTCCGGCCGTCAGCCAGGTCGCGGGCAAGGTGAGGATCTTCGACATCTCCGCACGGACGGCGTCGACGAAGGACGCCGCAGCGGTGCGCTGGGCGAGGGCGGGAGCGGCGCTCATGCGTCCCTCCTCGTGAACGTGACGGACGCGATGACGAGGAGGACAGCCACCCAGGCGGCCATGACGGCACCGCCGAGGACGGGAGCGATCTCCACCGAGGTGTCGAGGCCCCGGGACCACATCCGCATCCCGGCGACATCAGGCAGCCAGTTCGCGAGGTCGGCGACCCGGGTCAGAAGGAAGGTCACGGGCACGGCCGAGAAGTTCGCGATGAGCACGGCCATCGGCACGACGCCGTTGCGGGTGAGCACGGTGAGCGCGAACGCGAGCAGGGCGACGAGGACCCAGTAGAGCGCCATCCCGCCCATCCGCACGATCGCGTCAGCGTCGAGGACGGGCGCGCGGTCGCCGAGCAGCAGCGCCGTGAGCCCGAAGGTCACCGCGATCGCGACGACGGCCAGAGCCGCAGTCGCCATGGCCACGGCCAGCGCCTTGGCGAGCAGGACGCGGAGGCGGGAGGGCACAGCGGTCAGGGTGGTGGTGATCTGACGGCCACCGGCGGACTCCTCGCCCTCGACGGCGTACTCGCTGCTCATCGCGACGACGCCGATGACGATGGCCCCGGCGACGCCGAGGGCCAGCGAGGAGAAGCCGGTGTCGGGCCCGGGAGTCGAGCTGCCCGCGGAGAGGACCGTCACGGCGGCGGAGACGACGACGCCGACCGCGGCGGCGAGCCAGCTGGCAGGAAGGGAGACGAGCTTGGACAGCTCTGCTCGCAGCGCCCTCATCGCGCGCCCCGATCGCCGGTCAGGGAGAAGAAGGCGTCCTCGAGGTTGCGATGGGAGCCGGTGACCTCGGCCAGCGTGCCGTCGGCGACGATCCGTCCCTGCCGGATGACGACGACGTCGTCGACGGTCTCGGCGAGCTCCCCCATGAGGTGGGAGGAGAGCAGCACGGTCCTGCCGGAGGACGCCTGCTCGCGCAGGAAGAGGCGGATCCAGCGGATGCCCTCGGGGTCGAGACCGTTGACCGGCTCGTCGAGGACGAGTGCCTCCGGGTCGGCGAGCAGCGCCGCGGCGAGCCCGAGCCTGCGCCCCATGCCGAGCGAATAGGTGCTCACCTTCTTGCCGGCGGCGTCGAGGATGCCGACGGTCCCGAGCACCTCCTCGACGCGTGCGTTGCCGATGCCGGCCGAGCGCGCGACCCAGCGCAGGTGAGCCCGTCCCGTGCGGGAGCGGTGCGCGCCGGAGCCGTCGAGGACAGCCCCGACCTTGCGCAGGGGGTCGCGGAGGGAGGCAAATGGCTGACCGTCGACGAGAGCGGTCCCGGAGGTCGCGCGGTCGAGACCGAGCAGGATCCGCAGGGTCGAGGACTTGCCCGCGCCGTTGGGCCCGAGGAAGCCGGTGACCCGTCCCGGGCGGGCCTGGAAGGTGATGCCGTCGAGGATCGTCCGGGATCCGCGCTGCTTGGTCAGCTGGTCGAATGTGAGCATGCCTCCATCCCAGCGAGACGGGACCGCGATGGCATTGGACCTCGGTGCAGTCTTCGGTCCTAGACCTGGGTCTGAGGAGATTCACGAAGACGCTCCATACGCTTGAGGGATGCAGCATTTCGAGCGGCCGGTCTGGGCCTCGTGGGCATGGCCCATCGCCTTCGCCGCTCTCGCGCTGCTCTTCGTCCTCCTGCCGGGACTGCCCATCGGCCGCATAGAGCCGATCTGGTCCCTGGCCGGGTTCGCACTCCTCGTCGTCGGCGTCGTCGGCTGGGCCGTGCTGCGCACGCGGCTCCAGCGACGTCAGTACGAGGCCCGGCTCGAGGAGTGGGCGAAGGCCAAGGCATCGCAGGACGAGCGGCTGCGGATCGCCCGGGAGCTCCACGACCTCGCCTCCCACGGCCTCGGGACCATGACCGTCCGCGCGGCAACGGCCAAGCTCGCCGACGAGGACGAGCGGCTCATGGCGCTGGCCGACATCGAGCGCCTCGGCAGGAGGTCGACGGCCGAGCTAAGGAAGATGCTGGCCGTGCTCCGCGACCCCGGCGCTCAGGCTCCGATGCGCCCGGCGGACTCGCTGGCCGACCTGCCGGAGATCATCGAGACCGCGAGACGGACCGGCATCGAGGTCGAGGCGAGCATGGACGAGCTCGGCGAGGTGCCCGCCAGTGTCCAGGTGACCATCTGCGCCGTCGTGCGCGAGGCGCTGGCCAACGCCGCCCGGCACGCGGGGGCCACCCGATCTCAAGTCTCCATCGTCCTGACCCGGCGCGGGATCGCCGTCGACGTCCGCGACACCGGGCCCTCGCCGGGCTGGCAGCCGCACCCGGGCACCGGCCACGGAATCGACGGGCTGCGCGAGCGGGTCGGGCTCCACGGCGGGACGCTGACGACGGGTGAGCACGAGGGCGGGTTCCGCGTGCTCGCCGAGCTGCCGAGGGAGGAGCAGTGAACGACGCGCCAGCGATCAGGGTGCTCCTCGTCGACGACGACCAGCTGCTGCGCCGGTCCCTGAAGATCGCCATCGACCACGAGGACGGCCTCGAGGTCGTCGGGGAGGCCGCGACAGGGACGGAGGCCGCGACCCAGGCGCGGGCGCTGCGACCGGACGTCGTCCTCATGGACATCCGGATGCCCGGTGGCAACGGGATCGAGGCGACGCAGGCGATCACCGACAACGCCGAGCTCAGCGAGACACGGGTCGTCGTTCTGACGATGTTCGAGCTCGACGAATACGTCTACGGAGCATTGAAGGCGGGTGCGAGTGCGTTCCTGCTCAAGGACGCGACCCCCGAGCGGCTCGTCGAGGCGATCCGCCGCGTCAACGAGGGAGAGTCGCTGTTCGCGCCGCAGGTCATGAGCAGGCTGGTCGAGCGCTACGTCGCCGCTCCGAGAGCCCGGGCCGACGGATCACGGCTCGACGTGCTCACCGAGCGGGAGCGCGAGGTCCTCGGCCTGGTCGCCGAGGGACTGTCGAACGACGAGATCGCCATGAGGCTCGTGGTGACCATGCACACCGTGAAGGCGCACATCGGAGCGATGAAGTCGAAGCTCCACGCCCGCGACCGGGCGCAGCTCGTCATCGCGGCGTACGAGGGCGGTTTGAGTGGCGGGTCCCCGGGAAGGAGCTCGGCGACGAGATGATGCGCTCCTCTTGTTGATCGCAGTCGCCCGAGCTCAGGCCTCGAGCGATCGACCTCGAAGGCTCGGCGAGGGCCCACGGCCGTACAGGGCCCGGACGATTCACGTCCTTAGCGCCCGGGGCAGCAGCCACCAGCCCGAGACCAGCATGCGATCGTCATATAGCTTCTTTCGGCGCATTTCGGCCCCCAGCTCGGGAGGTCGCTATCAGGAATGCGGCGGTGGCTACGGCGATGGCAGCGCCGGAAAAGAACATCCAGATCGCATTTCCCGTTCCGGCGACACCGCCGATGAGGGTGCCGAGCCCGATGCCGATGTAGATGCCCGAGGAGTTCAGCGCGATCACCAAGGGGGCTTCGTTCGGTGCAGCAGCGACCAGTCGGTGCTGTTGCGGTGGGGTCTGGCACCAGCTGCTCGCACCCCAGGTGAACGCCAGTACGCCGACCAGTACGGGAAGGCTCGCGTTCGACAGGCTGAGCGATCCGAGCGCGGCGAGCGTGGCGGCCATCACCGCGTATCCGACGATCAGTACCCGGATGCCGCCGAAACGGTCGGTAAACCGGCCCGAGGATTGTGCGCCGGCAACGGCTCCGATGCCGTAGAGGAACAGCATCCACTGCACCGTCTCCGTGCGGATGCCTACGGCACCGAATGCGGGGATCGCGTAAGCGTAGGCGGTGTAGGCGGCCGCCATGCCCAGGGCGGTGACCGGCAGGATCACCCGCACACCAGGGTTCCTCAAGACTGCCAGGCGCGCGGCGAGTGGAACCCGTGCCCCACCTGCCAGGGCCGGCAGGAGCACTGCCAGGCCGATCCCTATGAGCACGCACAGCAGTGCGACCAGGCCGAGCGCCGTCCGCCAGCCCATGACGCGAGAGGCGAGGCCGCCGAGCGGGACGCCGATCGCGGTGGCGACGGTCAGGCCGCTGACCACCAGGGCCAGGGCGCGCCCGCGTCGCTCCTGCGGGACCAGGGATGAGGCGACCGCTCCGGCGTTCGGGGTGTAGGCCGCAGCACCCAGGGCCGCCAGCACCCGAGAAGCGATGAGCACCGCGAAGTTCGGGGCCAGGGCGGTGCCGAGGTTGGCGAGGCCGAGGACGAGCAACGCGGCGACCAACAGACGCCGCCGCGGCACGGTCGCAGTGGCGGAGGCGAGCATGGGCGAGAACACCGCATAGCAGATCGCGAACACTGTCACCGAGGCACCAGCGGCGGCTTCGGAGACCCCGAGTTCTCCGGCCATCTCTGGCAGGAACCCGGCGACGACGAAGGCATCCGTGCCGACCGCGAAGGTACCCAGGGCCAGGAGCGGGACCCGACCGCCTGAACCCCGGGAAGCCGTCGCAGGCCGCTGGCTTCTTAATGAGATGTTCAATGTCCCGATTCTCCTTTCATGAAAGGCCCGACGCTGCACCGAGGTTGTCGGGCCTGCGATGTGGGGGTCAGACGGTGCGTTCGAGGAAGGTCCGGACGCGGCGCTCGGATGTCACCGGGGTCTCGGCGATCAGGTCGGCCAGCGTCTGGCCCGCGAGCTCTCGCCGCCAGGCCAGTTCGGCTTTGCGCATCGCGCGGGAGATGCCGCAGGGGTGGGCGAACTCGCCAGGGGCGGCGAGCTGTCCAGACCCACGCTGGCGGATCTCGGTGCACTGGAACGGGTCCGTGCCGCCCTCGATCGCGGTCACGACATCCATCAGGCTGATCGCCTCCGGGCCACGGCCGAGCCGGTAGCCGCCGCGCGCGCCCGCCACGGACTCGAGGATGCCTGCCTTCGCCAGTGGCTGGAGCTGCTTCTTCAAGTACTCCGGCGGCAGGTCGAAGACCTCGGCGAGCCTGCCCACGGGCAGGGGCGCGACGTCGTCGAGCCAGGCCAGCACGAGGCAGCAGTGCAGCCCCCACTCGACTCCCTCACTCATCCGCATAACAGGGATACTACACATCCCGATTGGGTAGAGTGGTCAGGAACACCGGAAACCGATCCAGAAGAAGAGGGGAACCTATGAGTTTCGGCGTGGTCCGCGGGTTCATGTACATGCTGTTGTCCACGTTCTTCTTCGCCGTGGCCGGCCCGGTCGCCAAGGCCCTCTACGGGATCGGCTGGACGCCAGGCTCGGTGGTGCTGATCCGGCTATCCGGTGCCTCGCTCCTACTGCTGATCCCGACGTTGCTCGCGCTGCGCGGACGCTGGGGCGAGGTCCGAAGCCACTGGAAGACGATCCTCCTCTACGGCGTCGTGTCGATGGCCGGGGTGCAGGCCTTTTTCTTCCTCGCGCTGGAGCACCTCAGCGTCGCCGTGGCGATACTGCTGGAGATGATGGGTGCCCCGCTGATCATCGTGTTCTGGCTCTGGGCACGCACGAAACAACGTCCCAACCTGATCACCGCGATCGGGGTGATCGTCTCCCTCATCGGGGTCGTGCTGGTGCTCGATTTCCGCAACGCCTCGCTGAGCTGGGTCGGGATCGTCATGGCACTTGCCGCCGCGGCGTGTTTCGCCTCCTACTTCCTCGTCTCCGCCGATGACACGATCCGGCTCCCATCGATCGCGTTCACCGGGCTCGGCATGGGCATCGGAGCCGTCGCCGCACTCATCGCTAATCTCGCCCACCTCATGCCCGCGCGGTTCGTCACCACTGATCTCGACTTCGCAGGGCTGCGCGTCTCGTGGCTCGTGCCTGCGCTGCTGCTGATCGTGTTCACGGTCGGCGCGTACCTGTTCGGCATCCTCGGCCTGCGCCACCTCGGAGCCACGGTCGGATCGTATGTGAACCTCACCGAAGTGCCCTTCTCCGCGATCGCCGCGTGGGTCCTCCTCGCCGAGATCCTGACCCCGCTGCAACTCGCCGGTGGCATCGTCATCCTGACCGGGATCGTCCTCGTGAAATGGGGTGACATCGAGGCAGCACGACACCAGCTGCGGCCGCGCGACAAAGCTATGATCGACAGCCGTCAGGATCACGACCCCCAGAAGCCGACGCAATCATCCCGAGCAAGCGAGGGACATGTATGACCCGCACGCCACTACTCAATATCCCGTTGCCGACCGCCGCCGCACTCTGGAAGCGGCGGGCGTAGCCGGAGAACCGATAGTGGTTCGTCGCTGCCAAGAAGCGGGCCGACACGGCGGCCTGCGCGCACATTGCGGCGCTCATTCCGTCTTCCGTCGCCGAGGGCCTGTCGAACGACGAGATCGCCGCCGAGCTCGTCGTCACCATGCACACAGTCAAGGCTCACATCGGCGCGCCGCGCTCGAAGCTCCACGCCAGGGACCGGGCGCAACTCGTCATCGCCGCGTACGAGAACGGTCATCGAAGCGCGCCGTTGGCGTAGATCGGTACCGGAGCCCATGCGACCGATCAGGTGCGCACGGTCGCCCTGGTCTCGCGGGTGTTGCCGGCAGTGTCGGTCCACGTCACCAGGCAGTCGACCGCGTCCGGCGAACCCATGGCGAGCAGCAGTGGAAACCGAGCTTCCTGGCCAGGCGGAATGGTTCCGAGCGGACCCTCCTCGCGGTGCACGCGGAACATCGCATTCTCCGGCAGGTCCAGGAACTGGAAGTCCACGTCGGACGCCGGTCCCCGCGACGTGTTGTGTAGCACCAGCGACCAGTGCCGCTGGGTCTTTACACGGCCTTTGTTGTCGGTCTTCACACTTTCGCGGACCTCGGCTCGCGGCCACACGCCTTCCGAGGGGTCCGGCCCTGCCGGTTCCTCATCCTTGGAGGCTTCGACAGACTGCTGGAACTGCGCAGTGGCCCTGCTCAGGAAGTTGTTGAGGTGGCTAATGAGGTCGCCCTCGTTGGCGTACTCGAAGACGAGGGCGGTCTTACGCAGGTCAGTCAGGTACTCGGTCAGGCGCTTCCGCTCTTCAAGGGCGGAACCACCGAGAGGCGGCCTGGCGGACGCATTCACCAGTACCGCCACCGACTTGCCAGCCTCGACGAGGACCTTGATCTCCTCGGCCGTACCCGAATCGGCCTCACCGGTCGGAGTGCCCAGGCGGTCGTAGAAGAGAGCGACAGCGAAGTCCGCCTCCTCAACGATCTGGTCGTTGAGAATGGCCTGAGGGCGGTCACCGAACTCGGCGACCGCGTGCTCGGTCCATGACACGGGCAGCACGGTCAGGCCGACGACGCGGCCGAGGTTGAGGTTCCACTGGCTGATCGTCTTGCGGATGACGGCCATGTCCTCGAGCGGCACGTCCCCGGGTGCCGAGATGAGCAGGTGGAGCGCAAGGGTGGGATAGGCCATCGGTGAAGGTCCTTCGTAGTCGGTGATCGGAGGCGAAGCCGGGCCTGGGCACGTCGGTCCCCATCCGGCGGGACCAGGGAGTCAGTCACTGCCGACGAGTCGGAGCACTGGGCGCTCGTCGTCCTCGCCCAGCAGGTCGCGCACCTGGGAGAGGCTGATCTTCAGTGCTTCGGCAAGCGCCGGCACGGGCGCGCCGTGGTCACCAGCGAGGTCAGCGGCCTTCCTCAGCAGCGTCGGCACCTCGCCGGGATAAGCGCTGGTCGGGTCGGCCTTGGAGTCGTACACGGCCGACAGCCGCTGGTAGGCGCGCCGCGCCGAGGACTCGGTGGTGCGTCCGCGCTCGACCATCCGACGGATCAGGGAGGTCGGTGAAACCCCCCATGTCCTGCCGAGGCGGTCGAGGGCAGCGAGATCGAGCCGCTGCGGCAGGGCTGCGTCCATGGACGCAGCCGGAGTAAGGAAGGCCGCGGCGAACTCGTCCGCCTCCTTCTCGACGGCAGCACTGTGCTCGCCGGTGTCGGCATGCAGCAGCAGGTGCCCGATCTCGTGCGCGATCGAGAACCGATGCCTGAACACGTTCTCGGTCCGACGCGGAGTCGTGATGATGATCGGCCGGTCGACGATGACGACAGAGAAGGCATCGACGGTGTCGATCTCGGCGAGAGGTCGCACGGCGACCACGATGCCTCGGGACTCGGCCGTGGCGACAAGGTGCTTGACCGGGCCGTCTGGCAAGCCCCAGTGCCGGCGCAGGAGAGCAGCGGCTTCAGCAGGCGCGGTGCCGGGACGGACCTCGGGGAGGTCGACCTCGGGGAGCCTGACGTGCCGTTCGAGCGCGAACGTCAGCTCCCACACCAGCGCGACCGTGGCCAACGCCTTCTGACGGTCGCTCACCTTGGCCGTCCGCAGACTCCGGAAGTGAGCGTTGACCGTGTCGATGCGAGCCAAGGGCCGACCGACGCCGAAGAATCCGGGACGGACGTCGAGCGCCTTCGCCAAGCGATCGAGCACGTCGGCACGTGGCGAATTGACGCCGGCCTCGTACTGACCGATTGCGGCGGCGGAGACGCCCACCTCAGCGGCCAGATCGGTCTTGGTCACCGAGCGGCGGACGCGGGCCTGGGTCAGCCGCGCCGGCTCGAAGCGCCCGTGCGTCTGCCCAGAGCCCGAGACGTCGAACAGGCTCGGAGTGTCATCACGCATCCGGGCCCATGCCTTCCTGCTCTCGCGGCTCGATACCAGGCGGCACCGGGGTGCCGCTGTCGAACGACTCGCCAGCCGATGCCGCGTCGGCACCGACGAGCTCCGACTCCCACATGGCTTCCTGGCCGTGGCGCTTGACCTTGCCGGTCGTCTCGTCGAGCTCAGCGACGGCCCATTCGATCGACTGCAGCTGCCGGGGAGAGGAATGGACGATGACCAGGACCACCGGCATCACCTCACCGGCGGCTCGCACCACGCGCTCGAGCCCGGGCTGCTCGGGCTCGACTGGCTCGTCTCCGATGACAGGATCGAACAAGGTGGGGTCGGGCGGCTGAGCAGAGAAGCCGTTCTTCTTCGTCGGACTCGACGCGAAGTCGCCCGGGTCAGCGGAGTCCGGGATGCGCCAGACATAGATCAAGCAGTCGTTGACGACGGGGAGCTTGTATCCGGCCGGCCGAAGCTTGTGCGACTGGAAGCCCCGGTCAACCAGCGCCTCGTTGGCATCGGCGAGCAGATCGCGCCACTGGCTGCCGAAGTCGATCGCGTACCGCGACTCCGACACCAGGTGCGCCTCGGCAAATCTGCCGTGCACAGAGCGAACGACCTCGACGAGCACGTCACGGACACCGGATGCGTGGCTGCCGAGCGCCTCGGCAGGCGAGAGCGGAACCATCGTGTACCTCCTGAATCCGCGTCCAGAGCCGCGGATTCGGCAAGGACAGCAACTTCAGTATGACACATGATTCGCGCACATGTACTTCAGTCAATCACCGCGGCGTGTCACGTGCATGGTCGCGAGGACTTTGAGGCTTGGCCAGGCCCTGCATGAACTCCGACGCTCGATCATGCTCAGCCGCGAGCGTCGGGAGCAGCGGATCGGCGACACCGCCGCGGGCGGCCATGTCGTCAAAGGAGGCGATGACATCGAGCACGGACCGAGGCTCGAACTGCCCGGCTTCCCTCTTGGCCTTCTTCCGCACGTTGTTCGGCGTGGGGCCGGCATCGATGACCGAGTGGTGCCACAGGCGGCTGTGGTGCGCGCAGCGATTGCGGAGATAGACCAGCGCTCTCACTCGATAGGCGAAGCCGGCCTTGGCGACGCCGATGCTCGTCGCGATCGAGTCGGCCAGGGATCCGCCGCCTCCGCGCTCGATCACTTTCGACAGGGTGCCGAACGACCACGCCTCGACAGCCGACCACACCGGCAACTCGCTGAAGTCGGCGCGGTCGCCACCCACACCCTTGTAGCGGAGGATGTGCCTGTCACGACTGCGCTCGATGTCGCGCAGGCATGACTCGACCGTCGGCTCGCGATCGCCGACGTCGGTGTAGAAGTCCTGCTCGAGGTACCGGCCGTACGGGCCGTGCTCGTCGGCGATGACGCGGGCGACGTGCGACCGCAGCATGATCTCGACGCGGGCCAAGGGCTCGACGAGTGCGGTGCGCAGCGCCTCGTCGGCGTCGTAGACAGCCCGGATCTCGTCGAACGTGGTGCCCGACCGGAAGTCGTCGTCGCCGAGGTGAGGAGCCTTCTGGAAGTAGCGGGCGTACCCGGAGAACCGGTAGTAGTTGGTGGCCGCGAGGAATTCGGCGCAGACGGCCTCGTCATCGATGGCGAGGCCGCGGCCAGTCATCAGGGCCACCTGCGCGTCCCAGGACAGCGACGGCTTCATGGAGTACCCCGGAAAGAAAGAGGCCCCTCCCATTTGAGCTTCTTCGAGAGGCTTGGGAGGGGGTCGATTGGTTCCATGATAGCTGACTCGGCGGCGTGCGCGCACATCGACGCGCTCACGCCGTCGCCGATGTCTGGGAGGCCTTCGGCGTGACCTTGACCGTCTCCGGGTCGAACGTCTTCCTCCCCTGAGGGTGCGGGTAGAGCCGGACGGTGCAGAAGAAGTCGATGACCCGGCGCTTGATCATCAGGTCGGCGTCCTCGAAGGCCTTCACCGGGTCCCTCGCGTCGAGCACTCCTCCGAGGTCGGTGGTGGCGGTCAGCGATCGTCGCTCGGCCTCGAGCGCGGCGATGGTCGTGTTCTCGCGCTCCCGGACGCGCTTGAGGTCGTAGCCCTCGATGATCTCGTTGTCGTAGTCGCTCTGCGCCCGCTTGATCTTGGCCTGCCTTGCGCCGATCTCGGCGGCGATAGCCTGGAGGCGCGGCTCGTCGCCGGTCGGGATGGTGTCGGCGAGGTCGGGTCGAGCTAAGCGAGCTCGGACGATCCGCAGCACCCAGTCGTCGACGTGCTCGCGCGTGCGGTTGATGCCGCAGCCCGCGCAGCGGTAGCGCGCGGAACCGGTTCGAACCGGCCTCTCGCAAAGCCCGCACAGGTACAGTCCCGCGCCGAGGTGCTTGCGCGCAGTGGAGCCCGTCCTATTCGTGATCCTCGACGGCTCGTTCAGTCTCTCCTGGACCCTCCACCAGGTCAGCTCGTCGACGATCGGCTCCCACTGGCCGCGGATCGGCTCACCGTCATCGTCCTCGACGATCTGGTTGTACCAGGTCCGCCGCTTGTTCTGCGTCCGATCCATCCTGTTGGTGTAGACGCTGTAGCCCGCGTAGCGGGGATTGCGGAGGATGTCGAGGACGCTCGAGCTGTGCCAACGGCCGTCCTCGGGGACGGGCTTGGGTGCCAGCCCCTCGGCGACGCGGCGCTCGTTGCGCTCGATCATCACCGTGCGGCTGTGCCGGGTCAGCCGCGGGAGAGATGCCGGGACTTCGGGGCCCTCGATACCGGACAGCGCACGAGCGATCGCGGCGATGGTCGTGCCGTCCTCGACCGCGAAGAGCCGGAACATCTCCTTGACCGCGGCGGCCTCGTGCTCGACCACGTCGCCGTTGGTCGCGTAGCCCACCGGTCGCTGCCCCTTCGGCGCACGCCCCTGCCGCGCGCGCTGCTGATGCGCCAGCGACTGGCGCTCGGCCTTGCGCTCGACCTCTCCGGCGGCAACCGCCGCCTTGACGCGGGCGTACATGCGCCCACCGTCGGTCGTGAGGTCCGCTTCGCCGTTGGCCGTGACGAGCTTCAGGCCGCGGTCCTTCGCAGCGTCGACCCAGTCTTCGAGCTCGCGCGGCTGCCGGGTCAGGCGGTCGAGGTCCCAGCACAGGATCGCGTCGATCTTGCCTGCGGCGTAGTCGGCGACCATGCGGTCGTAGCCCGGGCGAATCTTGGACTTGTCGGTCGCCGAGATCGACTGATCGACGTACTCCTCGATGATCTTCCAGCCGCGTTCGTCAGCGATCTTCAGGCATGCCTCGCGATGCCGGTCGATCGCCAGCCCGTCCATCTCGCGGTCCTGGCTGACCCGGAGGTAGAGGACGGCGCGGACCGGAGATTCAGACATGACCCCAGCCTAAATCGCAGACCGCCCTACGTGCCGGAACTCGTTGGTGTGTCGACGACGGTCTCCCGCGTCATCCCTCCGCGCCAGGGTCCGGGACGAACGTCTTCACGAGCTCCTCGAGGTCGTCGAACGGGAGCTGCTTGAAGTCACGTCCGCTCCCGAGGTCCAGCACCGAGAAGCCGTCCTTGCCGTCGGGAGTGCCGTCGACCTTCCACGTCCCCTCGGAGACGAACTTGACCTCGACGGTGGTCGGCACGGCCTTGTGCGGCTGGATGGACAGCAGCTTGCGGCGGCCGTCGCCCTCGACGAGGTGGCTGCCCTTGGTGTCGACGCAGATCACCTTCTCCCCCGCCCACACGAGGAAGTCGGGGAAGAACCACACGGTCTGACCGAGTGACACCAGCGGGATCTTGTACCCGGTCTGCGAGCGGTTGCGCGCCCACGGCAGCCCGGTCTCGTCGATCGCGCGGGCGAAGCGACGCTCGAGGTCGTTGAGCCCGTCGTAGCCCTCGTGGAGCGCGTTCCGGAAGGTCTCCATCCCGCTGCGGCGCACCAGGGTGCTCCCGATCGTGTACGGCTTGGGCTTGAGCTGCTTGACCACGGCGTGCCGCAGGTACTCGTCGACCGCGTCGGCCGCGTTGTCGGCCAGCGCCGAGTAGGCGCTGCTGCCGACGCCGACCTTGGCGTCGAACCTGCTCTCGTCGGTGTTCATCACCATCAGGGCGGGGCGGTAGCGCCGCGCGACCTCGCGCCGGAACACCCAGCGGGCGTTGACCCGGTTCGACTGCTCGAAGTCGACCCACTCGGTGTCGGCAGCGGCGTCCGCGCCGATCGCCTGCTGGACCGTGCGGCGACGGCCCTTCCCGCGCGTGTTGAGGGCGTCCTGCGAGTAGTCGTGGACCTTGGCCAGCACCTTCTCGACGGGCGCGAGCGTGGGCGTGTTGTCGATCGCCGTGCGGGGAACCGAGCGGGACTCCTTCGGGGCCAGGCTCTCGGGCTCCTCGGTCCCTGGCGGCGAGGTGAGGATGCGCACCTCGGGAGCGTCCCCGCCGAGGCCGCGGCGGACCTCGTCGACGACCTGCGCGAAGGAGTCGTTGCGGTCGACCCGGACGTAGAAGTGCGCCGTGTTCAGGCGGTCGGCCTCGTAGTGCGTCGCCCCGGGCTGGCGCAGCACGCGTCCGACCACCTGCGTGATCTGCACCGAGGAGTCCATCGTCCGATCGACGTAGGCGAAGTAGACGCTCGGGTCGTCCCAGCCCTCCTGGAGGGTCTGGTTGAAGATGATGTGCCGGTATTCGCCGGCGACGAAGTCCTCGTAGTCGCGCTCCCCGCCGTTGAAGAGGGTGAAGTCCGCGGGCAGCGGGAAGTCCTTGTGCGTCTTGAGGTCCGCGTACACCGCGACCTCCTCGGCGGGCACGCCGCACTGCTCGGTGAGGTAGCGCCAGATGAGGATCGGCGGTGCCTGCCGCTGGTCGAAGGGCTGCTTCGGGTCGTCGGTCTGGCTGGCGTCGTGGGCGAGGACGTTCGTGTTGCAGACGTAGATCGCCTTGGGCGCGAAGGACAGCCCCTCCGCCTTCGCGTCGTCCTCGGCCTCCCGCATGTCCGAGAGCATCTCGGAGACGGTCTCCTCCATCGGCGCGTTGAGCCCGTCGAGGGAGACCATCCCCTTGACCAGGCCCGAGGCGACCACGGTCGAGGACTTCACCGGGGTGATGAGGTCCTCGTCCTTGTACTCGCCCTGCTGCCGCAGCGGCTGGATGACCTCGGCGTCGAACTGCGCCGGGAACCGCAGCGTCGCGCTGGCGAGCAGGAACACCGCCGGCTGCTGCTCGAGCAGGAGCGTCGTCTGCTGGTCGCTGAGGTTCTGCGCCTCGTCGTAGACGACCACGAGCGGACGCCGCCGTCCGTCGGCGGTCTCACGAGCCTTGAGCGCCTCCCACCGGGTCGACTCGATGTCGTCGGTGTCGAACGCGAAGATCTTGAGATTGCTGTTCTCGCGGTCCCTCTGGTTGAACGTGCCGACCGTGGCGAAGTAGAGCAGCGCCTCGCTCGAGTTGGCGACGTCCTCGGGGTCGTACTCGCTGAGCAGCCGCACGGTGATGTCGGGCAGGAGGTGGTCGTACTTGCCGCCGTCGGCCAGGTTCGCGTAGCTCTGCTGCACGACGACCTTGCCCTTGGACAGCCACAGGATGACGGGCGGGATCTCCGAGAGCGCGACGATCTCGCTGACGGCCTGCGCCAGGATCGCCGTCTTGCCGGACCCGGTGATGGACGAGAGCGCCTGGTAGAACGGCACCTCGCGCATGTTCGCCCGCCGGCCCATCACGATGGGCTCCTTGGCGTAGTCGACGAACCGGTCGGCCATCTGGGAGGCCGCGTCCTGCTGGAACTGGAACAGCTCGATCGCCATGGTCACCCCTCCTCGGTGAAGGACTCGGTGCGGACGTCGAGCCCGAAGTCGGACAGGATGCGGTCGGGGATCTGGTACCAGATCACGTCGTCGGTGACGATGAGGTTCCGGCGCGAGTACACGTGGTAGACGTCGGCCAGCCCGGCGGCGTCCGCCTCCTCCGTGATCGCCTCGTACACCTCTTCGGTGAGGTCAGTGTTCGAACCCGCGCCCGACCAGACCAGGTAGATGCCCTCGTTGCTCGCGTTCTTGGCGACGAGGTACGTGTACGGCTCTTCGTCCTCGTCGACCAGCGGGATGAGCACAGCCATTCGGCGGCTGCCGGTGCTGGAGTGCGAAGCGATGACGGTGTCGATCATCTCGTCGCGCTCCATCAGGAGCAGCGTCTTAGCGTCGACCTTCTTCTCGAGCTTCTTGAACGTGAAGCCCCCTCCCAGCGCACGACCATCGCCGTTGGCCCAGTCCCCGCTGATCGCGCGGGCGAGGCGGTCGGCAGTCAGTTCCCGCGCGTAGGAGTCGCCGCGCTCAGGACGGCCCTGCTCGACGAGGATGAACCTCCGGTCGCTGCCGGACGTGGAGTTGAGCGCCAGCACCGCGTGCCCCGTGGTCCCGGAGCCGGCGAAGGGATCGAGCACGGTGCCGCGGTCGGGGACCCAGAGCTGGATCAGCTTCATCATCAGCTTCAACGGCTTCACCGTCGTGAACCCGTGCCCCTTGCCGACGATCGCCGTGAGCTCGCTCGACCCGTCGCTGCTGCGCCCCGACTCCTCGAAGTCCCACGAGGTGGAGCCGAGCTCGACAGGGAGGTCCAGCTCCTGGTCAGCCCAGTAGGTGACCGGGACCTTGCCCTTCTTGAGCTTCTCCAAGTAGGTCTTGGTCCGCGGGCGGCCCTGCCCGTCGCGACCGAACCAGATGAAGGGCCACTCGGGCTCCTCGAGCCGCTTGTTCGCACGTTCCGCGGTGCCGGCGTCGAACCCGTCCTTCAGCACCAGCGCCTTGACCTTGCCGTCCGCGATGTCCTTCTCGCGGTACTCGGAGCCCCACTCCTCGAGCCACTCCCTGATGTTGCGCTTGGGGTGCCTCCAGGCACCCTCGCCTGCCGGGTAGTGCATCTCCCCGGTGAACGGCGACTGGATCGCGAAGTCGCCGCTCTCGGCCCAGGTGCGCGCGGTGAGGTTGCCCTCGCGCCAGAGGCCGCGCGAGTCGTTGTCGGGGTTGCCGTACCGCCGATTGTCGGAGTCCGTGCGCTCCATGGACGCCGTCTTCGCGCGGGCGATGCTCTTGGCGTACACGAGCACGTACTCGGTCGTGGTCGTGACCCCGCCCTTGTCGGAGCGCGGCGCAGCCGTCTTCTGCCAGTTGATGATCGCCAGCCGGTTCTCCTCGCCGAAGAGCTCGTCGAGCATCTGGCCGAGGTGAAAGAGCTCGCGGCTGTCGATGCAGATCGCCAGCACGCCGGAGGGCTTGAGCATGGCCCGCATCATCTGGAGACGCGGGTACATGAACTTCATCCACTTGGTGTGCTTCGCGGGGTCGTCGCTGCCCACGAACTCGCCCATGTCGGGGTCGTTCGGGTCCTTGTCCCACTTGTCGTTGTAGCGGAAGTCGCCGCCCGTGTTGTAGGGCGGATCCGTGAGGATCATGTCGATCTGGCCGCGCTCTCGGTAGAGCGAGGCCAGCGCCTGGAGGTTGTCGCCCTCGATGACCAGGTTCCGCGAGCGGCCCCGCTCGTCGCCGGCGCTCAGGGCCTTCACGGTGCGCTGGTTCCTCGGGCGAACGCGGCGACCGATCTGGCGCACGAGCACCTTGCCGGGGAAGGAGAGGTTCACACCGGCCCCGGTCTTCTCGCGGATCATCTCGATCAGCTGCTCGACCGGCAGTGATTCCAGCTCAGTCACATCGTCCACGACGCGCCCCCTTGATGGCATGCAGAAATGGGAAGGTGCGGCGCAGTCCGCGACGAACCGCAGCGGTGGTGCGCACTCTCGGGATCAGTAGAGCAGGGGCCACTGACATTCGGGTCGAGCTGGATGACCGTCAGTCGGGCACCCCTCACTTCTTCCCGCTTCCAGACTGCCCTCCGTGCCGGAACTCCACCACATCCCCATCCTTCATCACATACTCCTTGCCCTCCATCCGCACCTTGCCCGCGGCCTTCGCCTCGTTCATGGTGCCGGCGGCGTCGAGGTCGTCGAAGGAGACGATCTCGGCCTTGATGAAGCCGCGTTCGAAGTCGGTGTGGATGACGCCGGCCGCCTGCGGGGCGGTGTCCCCCTGGGAGATCGTCCAGGCGCGGGATTCCTTGGGCCCGGCGGTCAGGTAGGTCTGCAGCCCCAGCGTCGAGAAGCCGGTGCGGGCCAGCTTGTCCAGGCCGGATTCCTCCTGGCCGGACATCTCCAGCATCTCGCGGGCCTCCTCCTCGGAAAGCTCGACCATGTCGGCCTCGAGCTTCGCGTCCAGGAAGACGGCCTCGGCCGGGGCGACGAGGTCGCGCAGCTCCTGCTGCCGCTCCTCGGAGCCGAGCACCGACTCGTCGGCGTTGAAGACGTAGATGAAGGGCTTGGCGGTGAGCAGGTTCAGCTCGCGCAGCTTCTCGACGTCGAGCTTGGCCGGGCCGGCGCCGCGGAAGATGGTCTCGCCCTCCTCCAGGATCTTCTGCGCCTGCTGGTAGGCCTCGAGCTGGGCGGCGTCGCCCTTCTTGATCTTGACCTGCTTCTCCAGGCGCGGGATCGCGTTCTCCATGGTCTGGAGGTCGGCGAGGATCAGCTCGGTGTTGATGGTCTCCATGTCGGAGGCGGGGTTGACCGCGCCGTCGACGTGGACGACGTCGGGATCGTCGAAGACCCGCACGACCTGCGCGATGGCCTGCGCCTCGCGGATGTTGGCGAGGAACTTGTTCCCCAGCCCCTCCCCCTCGGAGGCGCCCTTCACGATGCCTGCGATGTCCACGAAGGAGACCGTGGCGGGGAGGATCTTCTCCGACCCGAAGATCTCCGCGAGCCGGTCCAGCCGCGGGTCGGGGAGGTTCACGACGCCGATGTTCGGCTCGATCGTGGCGAAGGGGTAGTTCTCCGCCAGGACGGTGTTGCGGGTCAGTGCGTTGAAGAGGGTCGACTTGCCGACGTTCGGCAGTCCCACGATTCCGATAGTTAAAGCCACGGTGCCCCAGTCTATCCGGCGACGCGGCGACCCGCATGCCCGAGGTCATCTTTCGCGCCCGCTCGTCACCGTCGGGGCCCGCACGCTCGTCACCGTCGAGACCCGCCCGGCGGTCAGCTGCATACCCGGGCCGGCCGGAGCCAAGCCGATCCGAGCCGAGCCGAGCCGAGCCGAGCCGAGCCGAGCCGAGCCGAGACCATCGAGCCCGGCCCGGCCCATCGAACTGGTCCGCCCGGCAGGTCGACCGGCCGCAACGTCCCGCTCAGCCCGCCAACCGGCTCGCCCCGTCGGCTGAGCCTACCGACCGACTCGGCCCGCCGCCCCGCCTCAGTCCTCGACCCGCATGCTCACGTTCGTGGGATGCTCGACCGTCCGGGAGACCGTGCAGTCCTTGGTCCGGGAGAGCTCCACCAGCCGCGGCACCATGGCCCGGGCCTTCTCCCCCGCCGCCCCCTCGGGGAAGCGCACGGAGAAGGAGAGCTCGACGTCGTCCAGGCGGCTCCCGCCCGACTCGTCGGTGATCTTCATCCCGCTCGACCGCACGCGCAGCTCCTCCGGCTCGGCGCGCCGGGAGGAGACGACGTCGACGTCGACCGCGGAGCACCCGGCGACCGCGGCGAGCAGCAGCTCGACCGGCGTCAGCAGCCCCTCCCCCTGGCCGAAGTCCACGGTGTCCCCGGCGGCGTTGGTCGCGCGGTAGTGCTTCAGCCCGACCCGCTCGACCTCGACCCCTCGGTAGCGGGGATCCTCCTCGCGGGCGGTGGCTGCGTCGTCGTGCTCTGGAAGTGATGCGTTCATGGGTCCATCCTGCACCCGGGCGGGCTCGCGCGGGAGGCGGTGCTCTACCAGCGAAACCCCAGCCCCTGACAAACGTCATGGCGAACCCATGACGTCTGCCCCTGTCCCCCGCGCCTCCGGCCGGGGATGCTGAGAGGCATGGACACGAACGTCATCCGGGCGGAAGCCCTGGTCAAGAGCTTCAAGGACGGCAGCGGGCGCGGTTTCAACGCCGTGGACGGCATCGACCTAGAGGTCGGCACCGGCGAGATCATCGGGCTGCTGGGCCCCAACGGCGCCGGCAAGTCGACGCTGATCGACATGGTGCTCAGCCTGACCCGCCCCACCCGCGGCACGGTCGAGGTCTTCGGCGCCGAGCCGGCTCAGGCCATCCGGGAGGGGCGGATCGGCGCGGTGCTGCAGACCGGCGGCCTGCTGCCGGATCTGACGGTCGCGGACACGATCCGGATGATCGCCGCGACCCACCGGGACCCGCTCCCGCTGGAGACGGTCCTCGAGCAGGCCGACCTGACGCATCTGGCGAAGCGACGCGTCGGCAAGTGCTCCGGCGGCGAGCAGCAGCGCGTGCGCTTCGCCCTCGCCGTGCTGTCTAACCCGGAGCTGTTGATCCTCGACGAGCCGACCACCGGCATGGACGCCGGCACCCGGCACGCATTCTGGGACTCGATGTCCGCGCAGGCCAGCGAGGGCCGGACCATCATCTTCGCGACCCACTACATCGAGGAGGCGCAGAACTTCGCCCGCCGCATCGTCATGGTCGGCAACGGGCGGATCGTCGCGGACGGCCCCACCGATCAGGTCCGCGAGCGCGCCTCGGCCCGCACGGTGAGCGCAGCGCTCCCCGAGGGGCTCGACGCCGCGGCCCTGCCCGGGGTGCTCTCGGTCAGCACCGAGGGCGGCCGCACCACCCTGACCACCGGCGACTCCGACGCCCTCGCCCGCTACCTGCTGACCGAGACCGACGCCGTCGACCTGTCCATCTCCACCGGCTCCCTCGAGGACGCCTTCCTCGCCCTGACCTCGGCGGACCCCGCGAAGGAGCAGCTGTGAACCTCGCCGTCTACACCCTCATCGACCTGCGCCGCATCTTCACCGACGGCGCCGGGCTGTTCTTCACCGCGGGCCTGCCCGTGCTCTTCTACCTCCTGTTCGGGGCGATGCAGAGCTACGGCGACGCGCCCTTCGGCGAGGGCAACGTCTCCGCCTACGTCATGGTCGGCATGGCCGTGTACGGCGGGATCACCGCGGCCTGCGCGACCGTGGGCTCGACCGCCGTCGAGCAGACCACCGGCTGGGGACGGCAGCTCGCGCTGACCCCGCTCAGCAGCCTGGCCATGCTCTCCTCCAAGACCGTGGTGATCCTGGTGCGCGCGGCGTTCCCCGTGGCCGCCGTCAACGTCGCCGGGATCTTCACCGAGGCGGACATGCCGGCCGGCACCTGGGTCGCGTGCGCGCTCGTCACGGTCCTGGTCGCCCTGCCCTTCGGCTTCTACGGGATGATCTTCGGGATGCTGTTCCGCTCGGAGTCGGCGGTCTCGATCGCGAGCACCTCGGTGGTGATCCTCGCCTTCCTCGGCAACTCCTTCTCGCCTCTGCCCGAGTTCCTCATGGGACTCGCCCGGTTCAGCCCCATGTACGGCGCGACGTCGCTGGCCCGCTACCCTCTGAGTGACGGGCAGCAGGCCGTGAGCGACATCGGCGTCGTGGTCACGGACCCGCTCTGGTACGCGGTCCTCAACGTGGTCGTGTGGGTGGTCGTCTTCGCGGGCATCTGCGCGCTGCTCGGACGGAGGCAGAAGGGACGCCGATGAAGCACGCGCTGCGGGAGTTCCGCTGGCTGCACGCCCTGCAGGCGGGCGTGTGGCTGGTCTTCCTCGCTTTCCCGGTGATCCTGGTCCTCCAGTCCTCCGCCGCCCCGGGCCTCCGCGCCCTGGCCTTCGTGGGGCTCGGCGTCTTCGCGGTGGTGTACCTGCTGGCCTTCGGCCTCATCGAGGCGTGGACGCGGTGCAGCCACTGGCTCACGTTCGCGTGGCTCGGCGGGCTGCTCGTGCCGGCCCTCGCGCTGGTCCCGGCCCTGGGGATCTACGCCTTCTCGCTCAACGGCTACTTCGTGGCCCTGCTGGCCTTCGGCCTGCAGCGGCGGCTGGGCCTCTCCCTCGGGGTCCTGTGCTGCGCGCTCTCCAGCGTCACGGTCCTCCTGATCGATCCCGGGGCGCTGTGGCCGCTGTCCAGCACGCTGGTGCTGGTGCCGCTGGTGGTGTTCATCATCGGCGTCCTCTCCCACCGGGAGGAGGCCGAGTACGGGCTGCAGCAGCGGCTGGCCGTCGCCACCGAGCGCGAGCGCGTCGCCCGCGACGTCCACGACCTGCTCGGCCACTCCCTGACCGTCATCAACCTCAAGGCCGAGCTGGCGCTGAAGAGGCTCGACGCCGATCCGCGGGGCACCCGGGAGGAGCTCGAGCAGATCTCCCAGCTCTCCCGGGTGGCCCTGGCCGAGGTCCGCTCGACCGTGACCCGCCTGCGCACGCCCGACTTCGGCGGCGAGGTCGAGGCCGCCCGCGCCGCGCTGACCACCGCGGGGCTCACGGCGGTGCTGCCGTCGGCCGTCGAGGCGCCGCGGCTGGCGGGCGGCAACGCATCCCTGTTCTCCTGGGTCCTGCGGGAGGCGGTGACCAACGTGGTCCGGCACTCCGGGGCGAGCCGCTGCGAGGTCAGGCTCAGCGCGGAGAAGCTGCAGATCGACGACGACGGCGTCGGTCCCGGCGGCGCCTTCGGCAACGGCCTGAACGGGCTCGCCGAGCGGGTCGAGGAGGCGGGCGGGCGGCTGGTCGTCTCGCCGCTGGCGGAGGCGGAGACGGGCGGGGTGCCCAACGTCGCGTCCTCGAAGGCGACGGAGGGACCTCCCGACGCAGCCCCGTCGGAGGAAGCCGGCGGCCGCCGCGCGCCGGGCCCCGGCACCCGCGTCCTCGTCACCATGACCGCGAGCGAGACTCCCCTGGAGGCACCCCGATGACCCCGATCCGCGTCCTCATCGCCGACGACCAGCAGCTGGTGCGCGGCGCCCTGGCGGCCCTGCTCGCGATGGAGGAGGACATCGACGTCGTGGGCGAGGCCGGGCGGGGCGACGAGGTGCCCGACGCCGTCGCCCGTCTGGAGCCCGACGTCGTGCTCATGGACATCGAGATGCCCGGCGGCAGCGGCATCGAGGCGACGCGGCGGCTGCGTGCGGCCGGCAGCCGGTGCGCGGTGGTGATCGTGACGACCTTCGGACGCCCCGGCTACCTGCAGCGGGCGCTGGCGGAGGGGGTCAGCGGCTTCGTGGTCAAGGACACGCCGCCCGCCCAGCTGGCCGAGGCCGTCCGGCGCGTCCACGCGGGGCTGCGGGTCATCGACCCCTCGCTGGCCGAGCAGTCGCTGCTCGCCCGCGAGAACCCCCTGACCGAGCGGGAGGCCGAGGTCTGCCGCGCGGCCGCGGCGGGCGCCGGGGTCAAGGAGATCGCGGCCTCCCTGCACCTGTCCGGCGGGACGGTGCGCAACCATCTCTCCTCGGTGATCGGCAAGACCTCGGCGCGGAACCGGCACGAGGCCGTGCGCGTCGCGGAGGAGAACGGCTGGCTCTAGGGGCGGGGCCGTCCACAGCCCCGCCGGGGATGCCTATTCTGTCGGTCCCGCCTGGCATGGTGGGAGCATGGACATTCTGCCCCTCATCCTCTGCACGCTGCTGGCCCTCGTCCTCGGGGGCCTCGGCGGATTCCTGATCGGCTCGCGGCGCTCCGGCGCCGGTCCCGGGGCGCCCGGGGACCTCTCCGAGGAGAACGCGCGGCTGCGCTCCGAGCTCGCGGCCGCCGTCGAGGGCCGCGGCATGCTCGCCGCCCGCGTCGAGTCCCTCGAGGAGCGCGCCCGCACGGACCAGGACGTGCTGCGCGCCCTGGCGCCGGTGAAGACCCAGCTGGCCACCGTGGAGCAGCAGGTGCGCCAGATGGAGCGCGAGCGCGCGGACCAGTACGGCTCCGTGCGGGAGGCGCTGGAGGTCGCCCGGCGCGGGCAGGACGAGCTGCGGGACTCCACCTACAACCTCTCCTCCGCCCTGCGCTCGACGACGGCGCGCGGCTCCTGGGGCGAGACGCAGCTGCGCCGCGTGGTCGAGGCCGCCGGGATGGACCCGCACGTGAGCTTCTCCGAGCAGGTCAGCGCGCAGGTCCTCGACGAGGAGGGGAAGACCCGCACGGTCCGGCCCGACATGGTCGTGGCGCTGCCCGGCGGCAAGGAGATCGTGCTGGACTCGAAGGCCCCGCTCAACGCCTACCTCGAGTCCCAGGAGGCCGAGGACCAGTCGGAGCGGGCCGCGTGGGAGGCCAAGCACGCCAAGGCCGTGAAGTCCCACGTGGACGCCCTGGCCGGCAAGAGGTACTGGGAGTCGCGGGAGGTGAGCCCCGAGGTGGTGCTGTGCTTCCTGCCCATGGAGTCGGCGCTCTCGGCGGCGCTGCGCGCGGACGGGACGCTGCTGGACTACGCCGCGAGCCGCGGCGTCGCGCTGGTCTCCCCGGTATCCCTGCTGGCCTCGCTCAAGGCCGTGGCGCTGTCCTGGCGGCAGGAGTCGGTCTCGGCCAACGCCCGGGAGCTGCTCTCCCTGGCCCGGCAGCTCTACGAGCGGCTGGCCACGGTGGGCGGGCACCTGCAGCAGATGGGCCGCTCGCTGACCAAGAGCGTCGAGTCCTACAACTCGATGCTGGGCTCGCTCGAGTCGCGCGTGCTGGTCACCGCGCGACGCATC
The DNA here is from genome assembly GCF_004136635.1 of Rothia halotolerans. Lineage (GTDB taxonomy): Bacteria > Actinomycetota > Actinomycetes > Actinomycetales > Micrococcaceae > Rothia > Rothia halotolerans. Next base: position 86,792 of record NZ_NOIU01000001.1, read on the forward strand.
AACGACCTCGACCCCTCGGCCCGGCCGGACGAGCGGCTCGAGCCGCGCCCGGTCGACGCCGCCGCCAAGCCGCTCACCGCCTCGGAGCTACAGGACTGACCGACGCCGAGGCGCGCGGGACGGCACGAGCCCGGGCCACGCGAGGTGGCCCGGGCTCGGATACGGGATGGATGGCCCGGCGCCGCGGCGCTGAAACGACGGCTCTACGCCGCGGTCCTGGAGCGACGACTCGGCGCTGCGACGCTGAGGCAACGGCTCGGCGCCGGATGCCGGACAGAGGGCTCGGCTCCGCTTCCGTGGAACCTGCCCCTCGGCCTAGCGGCTCGGCTTCTCCCCGCGCCCGCCGATCTGGCGGGAGGAGTCGCCGGAGTCCTTGAGCGCCGCGCGCAGCTCCTTGGGCATCGAGAACAGGATGTCCTCGGTCGCGGTCTCCACGGGCTCGACGTCGCCGTAGCCGTAGTCCGCCAGCAGCTCCAGCACCTGCTGGACCAGGACCTCCGGCACCGAGGCGCCCGAGGTCAGGCCCACGGTGCTCACTCCCTCGAACCAGGACTCGTCCACCTGGTGGGCGAAGTCCACGCGCTCGGAGCGCCCGGCGCCGCACTCGAGCGCGACCTCCTTGAGGCGCACCGAGTTGGAGGAGTTCGAGGAGCCGACCACGATCACCAGGTCGGACTGCGGGGCGATCTCCTTGATGGCGCCCTGGCGGTTGGAGGTCGCGTAGCAGATGTCGTCCGAGGGCGGGTTGTGCAGGTTCGGGAAGCGGCGCCGCAGCCGCTCGACGGTCTCCATGGTCTCGTCCACGGACAGCGTCGTCTGGGAGAGCCACACGACCCGGTCCGGGTCGCGGACCTCGACCGAGTCGACGTCGTCCGGGGAGTTCACGATCTGGATGTGCTCGGGGGCCTCCCCGGCGGTGCCCTCGACCTCCTCGTGGCCGACGTGGCCGATCAGCAGGATGTCGAAGTCCTGCTTGGCGAAGCGCACGGCCTCGCGGTGGACCTTGTTGACCAGCGGGCAGGTCGCGTCGATGGTCTGCAGGCCGCGGTGCTCGGCCTCGTCGATCACGGCCGGGGAGACGCCGTGGGCGGAGAACACCGTGACGGCGCCCTCGGGCACCTCGTCGACCTCGTCCACGAAGATCGCGCCGCGCTCCTCCAGGCTGGTGACCACGTGGGCGTTGTGCACGATCTGCTTGCGGACGTAGACCGGGGCGCCGTAGTGCTCCAGGGCCTTCTCGACGGCGATCACCGCGCGGTCGACGCCGGCGCAGTAACCGCGCGGCGCGGCCAGCAGGACCTTCTTGGGCCCGGTGGGGGCGGCCGCCTCGATCTCCTCCCGGGAGCGGCGGGTCCGCGGCACGTGCGGCATGGCGAGCGGCACCGACCGGGTCTGGGCGCCGGTGCGGGGCTGGGTCTCAGTGGTGGTCGGCATATGCTCCAGTCTATCCACGATCAGAAGACTTCAGCAGGGCCCCGGCGTGAGCCGATGAGCACATCCGCGATGATCAGCAGCACCGCGCCGCCGAGCCCGACCCCCAGCGAGGTCAGCGCCCAGCCCGGCACGCCCTCGGTGACCGCCTCCATGAAGCGGCCCAGCACGACGCCGCCGGTGCCGCCCAGGCCCTCCGCCCACCGCACCAGTGCCCCCGACCCCAGGGACATCACGGCCCAGGTGAGGATGCCGGAGGCGGCGAGGACGCCGGCGGGCGCGAGCGCTCGATGCCGGGGCAGCAGCGCCGCGGCGGCCAGGGTCAGCACCACGGCGCCCACGGCGAAGGCGGGCACCGCGGTGGCGAGCCGCTCGATCCGGTGCAGGACCGCGGCGGCGTCGCCCTCCCCCGAAGCCCCGGCCTCCTCCAGCTCGATGAGATGCCGCTGGTCCCCCAGGCCGAGGTCGACGCCGACGATCCCGCCGACCCGCTCGTCCACGGCCCGGTACAGCGGCGTCGCGTCCAGCACCAGGGTCTGCGAGGGATCTCCGCCCAGGTTCTCGCGGTGGGTCTCCACGGCCGTCTCGTTCCACACGGACTCGAAGTCATCGGAGTCCACCGCGGAGGAGACCGCGCTGTGCAGGGCCTTCTCGGCGCCGCCGCGGGCGATGTCCTGGAGGTCGCTGTACCAGGAGTCGCCGCCGGAGCCGTCGCCGAGGTAGCGGGAGACCTCGTCGGAGGCCATGATGTCCTGGACCGCGGCGTCGGTCAGCTCCTGGCGGAACTGGTCCGAGGCGGCCACGGTGTCCGCCGAGGCCGTGAAGGAGCCCTCGTCGAGGATCGCGGCGTCGAACCAGGCGAGGACCACCGAGCCGCACGCCAGGACGACGGCGGCCAGGGAGGCGAGGATCGCGAGGATGCGGCGGAGGGTGCCGTGGGCCGGATGCGGCTGCGCCGACGGGGCCGGAGCCGGGTGGGCATGCGCTGGTGGGGTCATGCCGCGATGGTATCGGACGGTCCTGCGCGGCCGATGGGAGGCCGCGGCTGGTATCACTTAAGCATGAGCATTTCAGATGAGGGCTCGGCGGGCGCCCGGCCGCTCGCCGCCCGGGCGAGCCAGACCACCCCGGAGAACCCGTGGCCGCTGCGCCTGCTGGCGGAGAAGATGCACGAGTACGTCGCCCGCTGCGCGCCCACCTGGGTCGAGGGGCAGATCATCGAGCTGAACCGCCGGGCCCGGGTCACCTACCTGACGCTGCGCGACGTCGACGAGGAGATCTCCGTGCCGGTGACGCTCTTCGCCTCGGAGACCGCCCGCATGCAGACCGAGCTCGAGCGCGGGATGCGGGTGGTGGCCCGGCTGAACCCCGACTACTGGAAGAAGACCGGCCGCCTCTCGATGGTCGGCTCCGGGATCCGCCAGGTGGGGCTGGGCGACATGCTCGAGCGCATCGAGCGGCTGCGCCGGAAGCTCGCGGAGGAGGGCCTGTTCGACCCCTCGCGCAAGCGGCCGCTGCCCGTGCTCCCGCACCGCGTCGGGCTGATCACCGGCCGCGAGTCCGACGCGGAGAAGGACGTCATCCGCAACGCCCGGCTGCGCTGGCCCGGCGTGGAGTTCGAGGTCCGCGAGGTCGCGGTCCAGGGCGTGCACGCGCTGTCGCAGGTGACCGCGGCGCTGGCCGAGCTCGACGCCGACCCTGCCGTGGACGTCGTCGTGATCGCCCGCGGCGGCGGGGCCCTGGAGGACCTGCTGCCCTTCAGCGAGGAGGCGATGATCCGCGCGGTGGCCGCCGCCGGCACGCCGGTGGTCTCCGCCATCGGGCACGAGGCGGACCAGCCGCTGCTGGACCACGTGGCGGACGTCCGTGCCTCCACGCCGACGGACGCGGGCAAGCGGATCGTGCCCGACGTCGAGGAGGAGCGGCTGCGCATCGACCAGGCCCGCGCCGCGACCGAGCGCGCGATCCGGACCTTCGTGGAGCGCGAGGCCGGCGGACTGGCCCAGTTCCGCTCGCGCCCGGTGCTCGCCCACCCGGAGAGCATGCTCCTGGCCCGCGAGGAGGAGACCGACGCCGCCCGGCAGCGCGCCCAGCGCGCCCTGACGGTGGCGCTGGACCGCGGCCGGGCGCAGATCGAGCACCTGCGCTCCCGGGTGGTCTCCCTCTCGCCCCAGCGCACGCTGAACCGCGGCTACGCGGTGGTGCAGGATGAGGAGGGCAACGTGCTCCGCGAGGCCGCGGGGACGGCCCCCGGCGCGGCGGTCACGGTGCGGCTCGCCGCCGGGAGCCTCGGCGCGAAGGTCGAGGAGGTGCGGCCCAGCGACGGGGCCGAGGCCGGCGACGGGCCCGAACCCGGCGAGGCGTCCGGCGCCGAAGCCGATGGGACACCGCCGCGGTAAGGCCAGGAGCGGAAGAGGCGGCAGCACGGCAGCCTCCGGGCCCGGAACCGGCAGCAATCGGCGAGGCGACGCGCCCGGGCGACCCCGCCGCCGCGGATCAGGCAGGATGACGACGATGCACACGACGAACGAGGAGAACACCATGGCAGAACAGGACCAGGCCCGGACCCCGGTGGAGGAGCTCAGCTACGAGCAGGCCCGAGAGGAGCTCATGGACATCGTCTCCCAGCTGGAGTCCGGCGCCTCGAGCCTGGAGGAGTCGCTGTCCCTGTGGGAGCGCGGCGAGGCGCTGGCCCAGCGCTGCGAGGAATGGCTCGACGGCGCCCGGAAGCGCCTCGACGCGGCGAAGGAGCGCCGGGCCGAGGCCGAGTAGCCGGAGGGCAGGAGCGCCCCGGCCCCTCCTCGGGACCGGGGCGCTTGACGGCGGCCGCACGCCGCATCCTCGGCGGGCCGGGCCGGGCCGGGCCGCGTCGGCGGACCGGGCCGCGGGTGAGGTCGAGGCCCCGCCCGCGGCGCCGGCCCTACCGCTGGGTCTGCCGGTACCCGCTGAGGAACTCCCCCAGCCGGTCCAGGGCGCGGGAGAGCGTCTCGGTGTCCGGCAGCGTCACCAGCCGGAAGTGGTCCGGTGCGATCCAGTTGAAGGCCCGGCCGTGGCTGACCAGGATCTTCTGCTCCTTGAGGAGGTCGAGCACGAACTGCTCGTCGTCGACGATCCCGAACTTCTCGGTGTCGATCTTGGGGAACAGGTAGAGCGCGCCGTCGGCCTGCTGGCAGGTGATGCCGTCGATGCTGTTGAGCTTCCGGTGCGCCAGGTCCCGCTGCTCCTTGAGCCGCCCGCCGGGCAGGATCAGGTCGTTGATCGACTGGTAGCCGCCCAGGGCGGTCTGGATCGCGTGCTGGGCGGGGACGTTGGCGCACATGCGCATGTTGGCCAGCAGCTTGATGCCCTCGACGTAGCTCTCTGCCTTCCACGTCGGCCCGGTGATCGCGAGCCAGCCGGAGCGGTAGCCGGCGACCCGGTACGCCTTGGACAGGCCCGAGAACGTCAGGCACACGACGTCGTCGTCGGCCAGGCTCGCGGTGTGCACCATCTCGGCGCCGTCGTAGGTGATCTTCTCGTAGATCTCGTCGGAGAACAGGACCAGCTCGTGCTCCTTGGCCAGATCCACGATCTGCTGCAGGGTCTCGCGGGAGTAGACGGCGCCGGTGGGGTTGTTCGGGTTGATGACCACGATGCCCTTGGTGCGGGGGGTGATCTTGGCCCGGATGTCCTCGATGTCCGGGTTCCACCCGTTCTGCTCGTCGCACAGGTAGTGGACCGGGGTGCCGCCGGACAGCGCCACCGAGGCGGTCCAGAGCGGGTAGTCCGGGGTGGGGACGAGGATCTCGTCCCCGGGGTCGCAGAAGGCCTGCAGCGAGAGGGTGATCATCTCGGAGACGCCGTTGCCGAGGTAGACCTTGTCCGTGTCCAGGTTCATGATGCCCTGGTTCTGGTAGTACTGCACGACGGCGGTGCGCGCGGAGTAGATGCCCCGGGAGTCGGAGTAGCCCTGGGCGTGGTCGAGATGGCGGACCATGTCCTTCATGATGGCGTCCGGCGCCTCGAAGCCGAAGGGCGCGGGGTTGCCGATGTTCAGGCGGAGGATGCGGTGGCCCTGGGCCTCCATCCGCTCCGCCTCTTCCAGAATCGGTCCCCTGATGTCGTACAGGACGTTGTTGAGCTTCTTCGACTGCCGGAATTGTGCCATGTGGACCAGGGTATACCTGATGCCCGGTCAGCTATTGCCTTCCTCCAGCCAGAATTCCGCCGCGTCTTCGGCCGAGACGGCGTCGTCTCCGGTCATGAGCCGGTTGAGGAAGACCAGGTCCCCGGTGGTCAGCCGCCCGGAGACCGCGTTCACAGCCTGCTCCGCGGCGTCTGGCAGCTCGTCGTCCTGGACCACGGGCAGGACCTGCTGGGCGATGAAGTTGACCTGGGGGTCCTCCAGGACCACGAGGTTGTTCTCGGGGACGGCCGCCGAGGCGCTGTAGACGTCGGCGACGTCCACCCCGCCCTCGGTCAGCCGGTCCACGAGCTTCTCCTGGTCGTCCTCCGCCTCGTAGCCCTTCGGCACGCAGTCGTAGAGGCTGCCCAGCCCGGCCGCGCCGTAGCCCCGCTCCTCGAACCCCTCGGGGACGCCGAAGGTCAGCTCGCCGCAGTGCTCGGCGAGGTCTCGCAGCGTGGACAGGCCGTACTCGGCCGCGGTGACGCTGGTGACCACCAGGGCGTCCTTGTTCTCCGCGGAGGAGGCGCTGAGGGTCCCCAGCCCGTCGGGGAGCACGCGCGGCAGGGTGCTGAGGATGTCCCCGCTGGACATGCCGGTCACGTTCAACGAGGCGGCGCCGCCCTCCTGCGGGTTGACGGTGCCGTCCTGGGTCACGTGCAGCAGGAGGTTGCCCGAGTAGTCGGGGGTGAGCTGGACGGGCTCCCCGTCCGTGCTCTGCATCGCGCCCAGGTAGTCGTCGCGGGTGTCGCCGGTCTGGACGACCTCGGTCTCGTACCCGGCCTTCTCCAGCTCCCCGGCGTAGAGGTGGGCGACGGCCTCGGTCTCGGAGCTGATCCCGGCGCCGATGCGCACGGTGCCGTACGCCGAGGCCGAGGGGTCCTGGCTGACCTCCTCCTCCCCGCCGCATCCGGTCGCGGTCAGGAGGAGGACGGCGGTGAGGGCCAGCGGGGCTGCGGTCCTGCGCTTCACGGGCGGGCTCCTTGGTGTCGGTCGGGGACGTGCGGGGCGGTCGGGGACGGGCGGGGCATCTAGAACGGCAGGCCGTAGGCCCGGGCCGCGACCTCCACCAGCGAGACCTTGCGGAGGCCGGGCAGGTCCTCCAGGCGCACCCAGGCGACGTCGTCCGTGGAGTCGTCGGTGCTGGTCACGCCCATGCTTCCGCCCGTGATGTAGGCGCGGTAGAGGATCCGCAGGGCGTGGAAGGGCCGCTGCCGGCCGCTCTCGTAATGGTATTTGCTGTCGACGCCGAGCAGGCCGTCCAGCGCGACCCGGTAGCCGCTCTCCTCGTACACCTCGCGGACGGCGGCCTGCTCCGGGGTCTCGCCGACCTCCATCCCGCCGCCGGGCAGCGTCCACGCCGCGCGCTCGGGGTGGCGCTCCCCCGTCCAGTGCGTGAGCAGGATGCTCCCCTGCTCGATGATGACCGCGTAGGCGGCCGGGCGGGTGTCCATGACTAGGGCCATATCGGGTTTCTGCCTCGTTCTCCCCGGCGGCGCCGGATCCGCGGCGCGCCGTGCCTCTTCGCCGCCGGCCGGCGCGGCACCGGCCCGCGGAAGGCCCGACGCCGCCCGCATCCGGTCCGCCGCGGATCTCGAAGGGACCGCCGGTGGGCCTTCCCATGCTATCCCCCGCCCCCGGTCCCGCGCCGAGCGCCGCGCGGCCGCGGGTTCCGCGCCGGCGGGCCTGGCACGACGTCGTCCCCCGGCGTCCTATAGTGGAGAGAGCATCGATCGCACACACGAGAGAACACCCTGGAGGAACCCTGATGAGCAACGACCCCTCGACCGCCAAGAGCTCGCTGACCTGGCTGTGGATCCTCGGGGGGATCATCCTGCTGGCCGTGCTGGTCTTCGGCGGCGTGGTGCTGTTCCTCGCCGGCGAGGAGACGGTCTCCATGCTCGCCTCCGGGACCGCCGAGGCCGCGGGGACGGTGAACGCGCCGGCGCTCTCCTGACCCCCTCCGCCCGCCCGAGGGGCCGCTCCGCGACGTCGCGGGGCGGCCCCTCGGGCGTTTCGGACGTTCGTCCGCAGCGCACGGCAGCCGCCCGGCGTCCCGCCGGCCGATCCTCGTCCTGCCGGCCGCCTTCTCTCGTCTCGCGTCCCGCCGACCGGACGCGGCCCTTCATCCCTCCGAACGGCATTCCCCGAGCCGCCGCCCCACTCCGCCGTCCGAGCCTCGCCCGGCATCCCGCTGCGGCGTCGCCCCTGGTCCGGGCGGAACTTCGGTCCGCCGTAGGAAAGTCCTCGGAGCTTGCTCACATCCGGCGGACGCTCCGTGCTGAGCACCGGGGTGAAGCGATAATCTGTGGACCATGAATGTGCTAGCCGACGAATCCCCATCGATGTTCGCCCAGTCGGACGGGCTGATGGGGCAGCTCACCAACCTCGACTTCTGGCTCGATCGTCCCCTGCGGATCGTGCTGATCCTCGTGATCGCCGCCGTCCTGAACCTCGTCGCGCGGACCGTGATCCACAAGGTCACCGCCGGCGTCTCGAAGGGGACGCGGGCTCGCATCGTCGCCAAGAAGAGCAGCAAGGGCCAGCGCTGGGTGGAGGACACCCGGATCGCCAACGAGCGCCAGGCGCAGCGGGCGGCCACCGTGGGGTCGGTGCTGCGCAGCGTCACCACCATCATCATCTGGACGATGGCGATCCTGATGGTCGTCTCCGAGCTCGGTTTCAACATCGCCCCGGTCATCGCCAGCGCCGGCATCGCCGGTGTCGCGCTGTCCTTCGGCGCGCAGTCGCTGGTCAAGGACTACCTCGCGGGCATCTCCATGGTCGCCGAGGACCAGCTGGGGATCGGCGACGTCGTCGACCTCGGCGAGGCCAGCGGCACGGTGGAGTCCGTGGGGCTGCGCGTGACCCAGGTGCGCGACGTCGAGGGCACCCTGTGGCACGTGCGCAACGGCGAGGTCCTGCGCGTGGGCAACTCCTCGCAGGGCTGGGCCCGGACCGTCCTGGACGTCCCGGTCGCCTACAACAGCGACCTCGACGCCGTGACCGACCTCCTCCTGCAGACCGCCGAGGACGTGCGGGAGAACACCGAGAGCGGCAAGTCCATCATGGGCAAGGCCGAGGTATGGGGCGTGGAGCAGATGTCCGGGGAGTCCCTGACGCTGCGGCTGGCGGTCAAGACCGCGCCGCTGCAGCAGTGGGACGTGGCCCGGACGCTACGGGCGCACATCAAGCGCGCCCTGGACAAGGAGGGCTTCCGGATGCCGCTGATGAACCAGTCGATCATCCACCAGACCTCGAGCTTCCCCAGCGTCTCGACCCGCATCAGCTCCGCTTCCGGGGAGGACGACTCCTCGAACCGCGGGAGCTAGCACCGCGGGCGCCCGGCTTCCCGCCGGACGCCGCTGCGCCCCGAGGGCCCCGCTTCCCGGACGACGACCGGGAGGCGGGGCCCTTTCCGCGTCCGGAGGCGCCCCGGGCCGCGGAGACTCCTTGGCCGGCGGAGGATCCCTGACCAGCGGAGGATCCGCCGCGGCGACCGGCAGTCGCGCCCTTTCCGCCCTTCTGGTCCTTCCCCTTGCCCTGGCCGCGGCCGCCCGCGACGCCGCGCTCCTCCCCCGGGCCGCCGAGCTCCCCGCGGGAGCTGTCCTCGCGGCGCCCGCGCGTGATGCCCGCGAACTCCTGGATCACCGCCTCGTCCGGATCGGGCCGCTCCCCCGGGCCCAGGCGCGGCCAGACCAGGCAGACCGGCCGATCGGCGGCGTCGGCGAGCGGCCGGTGCGTCAGGTCCTTGCGGTGGTGGATCCGGGCCAGCGACATCGGCGCGATGAGCAGCCCGAGCCCGGCCGCGACCAGCTCGACGGCGTCGCCCGTGTCCCGCATCGACGGCAACGGCCGCGGCGGGTGCGCGGCCCGGTGGGCGGCACTGGCCTCGGCCCACTCGGGCGCGCTCTCCGGCTCCTGGAGCATGCGCTCCTCGGCGAGTTCCGCCACGGGCACCTCGTCCAGCAGCGTCAGCACGTGGTCGACGGGCAGGATCACCACCTGCCGCTCCCGGTACAGCTCGACGGCGTGGTACGCCTGGCGGTCGAGCGCGGCGGGCTCGGCGTCGGGGCGCAGCAGGGCCAGGTGGGCGACGCCGTCGGCGAGCGCCCCCAGCCCCGTCTCCCCCTCCTCGAGCGGGAGGCGGGCCAGCGGCGTCGCGCGCCCGTGCCGGCGGTCCCAGCGGTCGAACCACTTGCCGGGCATCACGCCGGGGACGAAGGCGACGGTCAGCCCCTCGCGCGGCGGGCCCACCGGGCCGGGGCGCTCGGTGGCGGGATGGGGACGATCGGGAGGGGTCATCCCCACAACCTAGCAGTGAAGTTGAACTCCGCCGGTGGGACAGGGTATGTTGGAGAGGTTGCAAGGGGCTATAGCTCAGTTGGTAGAGCGTTTCGTTCGCAATGAAAAGGTCAGGGGTTCGATTCCCCTTAGCTCCACCCAAGTTGACTTACGGGAACACGCGACATCGAAAGATGTGGCGTGTTCCCGTAAGTCGTTTCTGCCCTCGTGCTCCTGCCCCGCGTCATCGCCGGCGCTGTCGAGCCGGATGTGGAACGGTCGGCTCAGCGGAGCCAGTAGCGCCAGGAGACGGTGGGAGCGTCGCCAACGGCTACCGCTGGTCTACGACAGCTTGAAGTGGCTTGCGACATCGTCAGTCGTGGCGTTAGCCCCCTCGGACGGCTTGACGATGTCCGCGGTGTTGACGCTGATGGTCTGGTCGCCTTCTGGGCTCGCGCTGATGCGCACGAACCCGGTGCGGACGTCCGGCTGGTCGACGTAGGTTCGGATCACGGCTTCCAGGATGCTCGAGAGGACCTCGGCGGTGCCTTCGCGGTCGGTTGCCGTGACGGTGAGCACAGCCGAAATCGTTGTTCCGGGGGAAAAGCCATCTTGGTACTGAATCGTGCCGCCAACGTATCCCGGAACCGCGTCCACTGCCGACTGCAGCGCCGCCTGCACCGCCGCCTGGTCGCTCCGTGGCGCGCATCCCGTGGCGAAAACCGTCAGCATCGATAGTGCGCCCGCCAGGGCGGTGCGCCTGCTGATGATTTCCACGCTCCGAGCGTATCAGGTTAGTTCGATCACATTCTGCGAGAATCGGAGGAGGTATTCATCGCGCTGATCGGGAGGTGCTGTGTCGCTCGAACCGTTGCTTCTCGGGTTCGGGAGGAAAATCGCGAACGTGCTCGCCGGCCTAGCGCGGGGCGGGATGCTGTTCTCAGTGCTCCTCGTCGTCGCCCTGATCCCGCTGCTTTCCGACATCACGGAACCGCGCGGGCAAGTTGCCTTGTTGATCGCGCTCGCGTCGGGGTTCGGGGCCGTGTCCGTCGTATGTGGGCAAGTATTCATTCATGCAGCTCTCGGACGCTCCCGCACGAGGGGGAGCGTTGCGTACTACTCGGGTGCGCAGGTGCTGATGGCCGCGCTGGGCGTGGCCGGCGGCTTTGCATTTTCTGCCTTCACCCGTGCCGAGAGTCCTGGCGTCACCAGCGCGCTGCTCGCGCTCGCACTTCTGGTCGGAGCTGCGAGCGTCATCCTGTTCATTCGGTGGTCACGGCGTCGGCTGGTGCCGCTCGCACCCGCCGCGGAGGTTTCGACGAGCACGGCAATCGTCGCGGATCATTGGGATCCCGGCATCGGGCGCAGGCTCGGAGCCATGTCGATGTCGGTGGTCAGCTTCTCCGACGGGCGGGGCGACACCTGGTTCGTCCGCCACCTGCACGCGGAGTCGTTCGTCTTTCTGGGAACAATCGGGAAGATGCAGTTCCAGCGGAACCGGCCGGGGCATAGACCCAGGTTCGTGCCGCCGAGGCGGGAGGCCACTGCAACCACACGCGAAGGACGCGCAAGCCGACCTGATCTCCCCTCGGCTTAGCAATCGGCATAGGCTTGATGCCACCATGCCTCGAACATCTGACGACTCCCCAGCGCCGACCGTACTCTATCGCGCCGCTGTCCTGCCGGTGCTCAGAGTGCTCGTCCTCTCGCTCGTCTGGACCTTCTCTGCCGGGCCTGCCGTGATGGTCTGGGTGGTCGCGGCGTCAGCGATGGATGCGAGTCGCCCGTCCTCGAGGATCATCGGGCTCTGCGCGGCTGCCCTCATCCTGGCGCTGCTGGCCAGTTTCCTCTTCGTGATCATCCGAGGAACCTCGTCGGCGTTCGTGGTGTCGACTTCGGGCGTCACCGTGCGCGGCATCTTCCGCACGGTGTACGTACCGTGGCATGAGGTGGCCGTGGTGCAGGTGGATCCCCGACACACGCACCGCGGTCAGGCGCTCGTCCTCAGGCATGACGGAACCCGGGTCGGGGCGCCGGTGACCGCAGCACGGTACGCCATGCGCCGGGGCGAGTCGACATTCGATCACGGCCCGCAGCTGCTGGACGCGGCGATCCCCGTGCGAGCGGCGATCGATGCCCACCAGCGCTACCTCCGCGGGGAGTTCTCGTAGGTCGCGGTCGCGCGAGGAGCTCGGCTTGGGCCAGGTGGGCGGTCGGGCAATCCCCGGCCCTCCCGTTCATCGCCTGGCTGCCTGTGTGAAGCCGTCCGATCGGGCGGCTTCAGTCGTTTCCGGGTCATCTCACGGGCGAGCTGACCGACCTTGGGCACGATCGCGAAGCCCAGGTCGATGCGCACCCGGCGGGGCTCGGGCACGATCAGGTCCCCTGTGGAGACGTCCCACACAGCGGTGTCCCTCCACGGCCCGATCGACGCGCGGGTCCGTACGCAGTCTGGGCCTTCTCGTCGGTCACCGCACCTACTGTCACTGTTGACAAGGGCTTTTTTGGGGGGCCTGGACCGGTCTCTGCGCGCTCGCTATCCCCCGGATCCTCGCGGCGAGCCGACCGCCGACGCCCGGCGGTACAACCTCTCTGGACATCACAGCTAGTCTGGCCATCAGGCACCCGCTCGGAGGAGGACCGACCATGACCCAGTTCGAGGAGACCCCGCGTCGTCGCGACGGCGTCTCAGGCGGGCCCGGGACCGGGACCGCCGAGGAGACCGATTCCGAGGCCCTCGGCGGCCCCGGCCCCGAGATCCCCGGTGAGGGCAGGACCGAGTCCGGCGGGGCGAGCGAGTTCGAGGTGATCGGCGTCGGCGGCGTGCGGGTGGGGCACTGGACGGACTCCCGGGCGCGGACCGGCTGCACCGTCGTCGTCCTGCCCGAGGGCACCGTCGCCTCCTGCGAGGTGCGCGGCGGCGCGCCGGCCTCCCGGGAGCTGGACCTGCTCGCCCCGGAGAAGACCGTCTCCTCGATCGACGCCGTGCTGCTCACCGGCGGCTCCGCCTTCGGCCTGGCCGCCGCCGACGGCGTGATGCGCTGGTGCGAGGAGCAGAGCCGCGGCGTCCCTACCCCCGCGGGGCGGGTCCCGATCGTCCCGGCCATGGCGCTGTTCGACCTCGCCGCGGGAGACTCCTCCGTCCGCCCCGGCCCCGAGGCCGGCTACGCGGCCGCGGCGGCCTGCGCGGGTGAGCAGGTGCTGCGCGGCGCCATCGGCGCGGGCACGGGCGCGCACGTGAGCCAGTGGCGCGGCCCCGAGGGGCGCCGTCCCGGGGGCCTCGTCTACGCCGAGCGGCGTCTGGGCGAGCTCGTGGTCGGCTCGATGTGCGCGCTCAACGCCTTCGGCGACGTCGACGACGGCGCCTTCCCCGCCTCGCTGGAGGCCGCGCGGGCGCTGCTGGACGCCTCCGCCGCTGAGCCTTCCGTATCCGGCGGGCAGCGGGTCCACACGACCATCGGCGTCGTGGTCACCAACGCCCGCCTGGACAAGGTCGGCTGCCGCATCCTCGCCGAGGGCGCCCACGACGGCCTGGCCCGCGCCGTCACCCCGCCCCACACCCGCTTCGACGGGGACGGCTTCATCGCCGCCGCGACCGGTCAGGTCGAGGCCCCCATCGACGCCGTCCGCCTCCTGGGCCTGGCCGCGACCGCCGAGGCGATCCGCTCGCACCGCTGAGGACGACGCCGGACGCCGCGCCTCGAATCCAGCATCAGAGGTGCCGACGCCGCACGCCGCCGGATGAAATACCCGGTCCCGCCCGGACGTTGACACGGACATGGACCTCCCGCTCTCCCTGCTCGACCGCTCGCGGACCCGGGCCGGGTCCTCCGACGCGCAGGCCCTGCTGAACACCGTCGAACGCGCCCGGGCCGCCGAGGAGGCCGGCTACTCCCGCTTCTGGGTCGCCGAACACCACGGGGTGCCGGGCATCGCCTCCGGCGCTCCCCCGCTGCTGATACAGGCCGTGGCGCAGGCGACCCGCCGGATCCGTGTCGGCTCCGGCGGGATCATGCTGCCGAACCACCGGCCGATCGTCGTCGCCGAGCAGTTCGCGGTCCTCACGGCCCTGCACGGGCCGCGCTTCGACCTCGGCGTCGGCCGCTCGCTGGGGTTCACCCGCCCGGTGCGCGAAGCGCTCGGGGCGCTCAGCGCGCGGCCGGAAGAGTTCCTGGCGGACATCCGCTCCCTCCGCGATCACCTCGAGGGCGACGCCGCGGTGACCATCCGCCCCGCCGGCGTGCCCTCTCCGCCGATCCACGTGCTGGGCACCGGGGCGGGGTTGCGCTTCGCCGCGGAGCTCGGCCTGCCCGCCGTCGTCGGCGGACCGGCGCTGCGGGAGGGGCCCGAGCCCTTCGAACGCTACCGCCGCGATTTCCGGCCCAGCGAGCGCTTCCCCGAGCCCCATCTCGTCGCGAGCGCCGACATCCTCGTGGCCGATTCTCAGGCCGAGGCCGAGGAGCTCGCCCTGCCGGAGGCGTGGGCGATGGCAGAGGCCCGTAGCGCCGGGGCCTTCCCGCCCCTCGTGCCGCCCGGAGACATCCCCGAGGAGCCGGCGCCCCGCCAGCGCCGGACCGTGGAGGACACGCTGGCGGGGACCATCGCGGGGACCGAGGACCGAGTGCTCACCGAGCTGACGGAGCTGCTCGAGCGCACCGGCGCCGACGAGGTCATGAGCACCGCCTCGACCTTCGACCTGGACGCCCTCCGCGCCTCCGACCGGCGGCTGGCGGCGGCGGTCCGGGCTGCCTGAGCCGGGCCAGAGGACGACGCCGCGCCGGATCCCAGCGGCCGTGGGCCCGACGCCGCCGGCCCGACGCCGCGGAGCCGAGGTGCGGGGCCCGGCCCGGACCCCACGCGGCCCCGCCTCACGCCCCCTGCAGCACCTCCCGCTCCAGCCGGGCGTAGCTGTCCTCCATCCCGTGGACCATGCCGGTGCCCAGGATCTCCGCCCGGGTCTCGCCGTCCGGGTAGGTGATCAGCGTGGAGACCAGGGTCCCGTTCTCGAGGGGCGTGATGGTGAGCTCGTTGACGGTCTCGGTGGGGCCGGCGTCGATCATCCGCTCGGTGGTCACGACCCGGCGCGGCGCCTCGAGGTGCAGGACCTCGCCGGTGAAGCCGAAGCGCTCCGAGCCGTCCTCGGACTCCCACTCGTAGCGGTAGGCCTGCCCCACCTCCTCGGCGACCTCGCAGACCGGCAGCGTCCAGCCGTCCGGGCCGAGCATCCAGCGCCGCATCAGCTCGGGCTCGTGGTGGGCCCGCCACACCCGCTCGGCGTCGCCGCGGACCACGCGGCTGACCCGCACCCGCCGGTCGCCGATCTCCTGGGAGACGGTGCCCCGGCCGGGATCCAGCGGCGTCGGGTCCTGCAGGACGTCGTCGATCTGGCCCATGGCGGCGGTCATGCCCTCGCGCATGCCCATCGCCAGCAGCTGCTCGAGCTGCTCGAGCGAGTCGAAGTAGGTGGTGGTGACCAGGCGCGAGCCCTCGCCGGCCTCCTCGAACTCGAAGGTCATCCGCATGCTCGGCATGCCGGGGTCGGGCTCGCCCTCGGAGGTCGTGAAGCCGTCCCGGACCTCGAAGGAGCGCGGCTCGTCGACGTCGACGAACTCCCAGTACCCGCCGGAGGCCTCGCCCTCGGGGCCGGTCATGTAGTAGTCGGAGCGGCCGCCGGGGAACATGTCGTGTCGGGTGAAGGTGGCCGGCCACTCCGGCGGCCCCCAGAACCGCTCGATCTGGCGGAGGTCCGCGTAGGCGTCCCAGAGCCGGCGGACCGGGATGGGGAACTCGGCGACGACGCGCAGGGTGAGGGCTTCGAGGTCTTGGTCGACGGTGGTGATGGGCATGACGGTACCTTTCGGTGAGGGATCACTCGGAGGTGAGCATTTCCTCGAGGCGGGTCAGTCTGACGCGCCAGAGCTGCTCGTACTCGTCCAGCAGGGCCTGGGCCCTCCTGAGCGTCTCCGGGTTGCCGCGGACGAGGCGTTCGCGGCCGCTCCGATACTTGGTCACGAGCCCGGCCCCCTCGAGGACCGAGACGTGCTTCTGGACCGCCGCGAACGACATCTCGTAGGCGGCGGCGAGCCGCGAGATCGAGGCCTCACCGGACATGGTGCGGCGGACGATGTCGCGTCGGGTCGCGTCGGCGAGGGCCCGGAAGATGCGATCCACCTGGTCCTCGTCGAGCGCGAGGCGCTGATCACTATGTACAACCATTTGGTTGTACTTTAGGGCCGCGAACACCCCAGGTCAAGAGGCTGTCGCTTCACTTCAGAGGCGGGCGCGGCGGAGACGGGCGCGCGAGACCAGCCGATAGACCACGACGCCGACCAGCAGCGCCGCGATGACCGCCCCGGCCAGCCACGGCCTCTCCAGCCAGGCCCAGACCACGGCCATCCCGACGGTCCCGTAGATGGTCCCCCAGATCAGCGTGCCCACCAGCATGGCGGGGATCCAGCGGACTAGGGGCATGCGGGTGAAGCCGGTGGTGATGATGACGGCGGTCTGGAAGCCCACGGTGAGGAAGCAGGCGGGGACGGCCAGGACGCCCCAGCGGTTCACGAAGGCCTCGGCGCGGCGGTACAGCGGGGTGTCCATCAGGCTCCTGATGCGGGCGGCCCGGCGGCCTCCCGTCGCGGCGATCCAGCCCAGCATGAAGACCAGCGAGGTGCGCAGGATGCCGATGCCCCAGAAGAAGAGGATGGCCAACCCCCAGTGCAGCCCCTCGATCCACTCCTGCATGGACACGAGTTTATCGGACGACGCCGCGCCCCGCGGTGACGGTGGACATACGCCGCTTCCCTCTCGGCGACACACGCACCCGCCTTAAAGCATGTTTCTGCGCATCCATATGCTGATGGGGCCTGGATCGGCACCGAGGATCGCCTCGTCACTCACGGCAGATGCGCTGGAACAGCACGTGATCCTGCCATCGGCCCGCGATGCGCAGGTATTCCGGCGCCACCCCGATGCGGGTGAAGCCGTTCTTGAGGAGAACCCGCTGGGAGCGCTCGTTGCGGACCAGCGTCCCCGCCTGGACGCGATGCAGCCCCAGCTCCTCGAAGGCCATCCGCACCAAGGATGCCACCGCCTGCGTCCCATGGCCGCAGCCGTTACTGGCCTCGCTCACCCAGTATCCGAGATCGGCGGAGCGGAAGGCCCCCTGGACGATGCCGGTGAGGGTCGCCCTGCCGATGAGCCGGCCGTCTCCGTCGAGGATGCCCAGAGGCAGCGCCTCGCCCTGCTCTTATCGTCTCAGCAGACCCTCGATGTCACGCCGCTGCCTTTCGGCGGTGGCGTAGCTCGCTTCCCGGATCGGTTCCCAGGGGGCGAGGAAGGAATGGTTGGCTGCCAGGAGCGCGGCAAACTCCTCGGTGTCGGCGGGACGCAGCAGTCTGACTTCGGTGACCATGCGTGCGAGTATTCCACCGAATCCGGTGGCAGCGACCGTCACGGGGGGGGCGACACCACATGCCGCTGGGTCTCCGCCACCGTGATGGGCCCTCGGCCGCGGGCCCACTGAGCAAGGAGCCGTCTCGGCGGCGTAGGCCCCGGATACCGAACGACCCCGCCGGAACGGATCCGGCGGGGTCGTCCGATGGGGTGTCAAACCCATTCATCACTCGCACCTATGAGGTGGTTCCCACGTTAGGAGGCACACCTTCGGATCAGCTGTGCCGCCCGGTGCAGGAACCTGGGAAAAGTCCCTCATCCGCCTGGGTCCGCGCGACTCGCGGTAGAGGCCGAGGCCGAGGTCGGCTCCCCCGCGGTCCCCTCCTCATCGTCATTCTTTCCCCTGAAAGAAGACGGAATGGAACTCCCCTCTTCAAGAGCAGGATAATGGCGCTTCCTCTAAAACCCCTAAATCCCCACATCTTTTCCCACTATCAGGGAAAGAATGCGTTTCACCTAGATAAGACCCGACTTCTCCGCCACCAGGCGCAGCTCCTCGCGATTGCTGACGCCCATTTTCCGATACAGCATCCGCTGATGGGTCTTCAGGGTGTTGAAGGAGATGAGCAGTCTCTCCGCGATCTCCTTCCGGGTGCCCTCGCCGCAGAGGGCCGGGAGCAGCTCCATCTCCCGCGGCGTCAGGCCCGGCCTGGCATGTGCCGCCCCGCCCGGGCGGGGCCAGTCGTCCACGGAGGCCTCTGCGAAGCGGCGCACCCTCGTGCTGAACTCCCCGATCTCCGCCTCGCGCAGGCCTCCGGTCCGCCTCAGACCCTCCCCGAGGAAGGCCGCCGCCTCCTCGGGACGGCCGCTCTGCAACGCGGCGTCGGCCCCCATCGAGGAGCGCAGCAGCTCCAGGCGGCGCAGCGAGCGGGTGTCCGGCCGGAGCGAGGCCGCTGCCTCGAGCGCCTCCTCGGGACGGCCGGACCGCAGAGCCACCCGACTGCGCACCAGGCGCGTGAGGAAGAACTGCTGATCCGCCTCGTCGAGGTGGCGGTCCGCGACGTCGGGCCTCCCGTCCTCCAGCTCGAAGCAGGCTCGTGCGATGGGCAGCGCGCTGCCGGGGAATCCGTCGCCCCGCAGCTCGGCGGGGATCCTCGCCTCGAGCTCGTCCAGGCGCCCGCGGAACGCCGGCAGCGCCCCCTGGCGGCGGCAGGCCCGCCAGAGCGCGTAGACGTAGAAGGGCCAGAGCTTCCCCAGGGCGTCGATCTGGGCGCCGCCCGCCAGGCGCAGCAGCGCGCCCGGTCGCTGCTCGCCGTCGGCGATGGCGCGGGTGAAGCGGGTGTCGAGGTCGATCTGCGCCTCGACCCAGCTCTTGGTGCGGCCGGCGTAGGCGGAGGTGGACAGCTTGGCCCGCGCGACGGCGTCGTCGCCGAAGAGCACGTGCACCAGCGCCGTCTTGACGAGGGCGTCGCGGGAGTACATGCCCATCCGGCGAGGCGGCTCGGCCGACTGCACGGCCGCGAAGGCCTCCAGCGCCGCCGACATCTCCCCCGCGAGCATCGACGTCACCCCGATCTCGTAGCAGCACATCGCCTTCCACACGGCGGGGTTCACGCCCTCGGGCCGCAGCGCGAGCACCTCGCGCACCGACAGCCCCGCCTCCATCGCGGCGCGCGGCCGGCCGCGGCGCTGCTCCCGCAGCTCGCAGACCATCGCCCAGACGCTGTGCCGCCCCGCTTCGCCGCACCCCTCCTGCTCGGAGCGGTCGGCTTGGCCTGCGTGGACGACGCCGCCCGGGTGCACCTCCGGGCTGGCGCGCCCCGTGGGGACGGCGCGCCTCGCGGAACCGGCATGGCCCATGGAGCCGGCGTGTCCTACGGGCCCGGCATCGCACCATCCCGCGTGAGGGCCCGTGCCGAAGACGTAGTGGACCACGTCCGAGGCCGCCGCGCGGTGCCGCGGCAGCGCCTCCAGCAGCCGGCGCGTGTGCCAGGGCCGGATGGCGTGCCAGGACTCCAGAGGGTGACTCTCGATCACGTTCAGCAGGGCATCCGCGTCGCCCGCCCAGAGGGCGCGTCTCAGATCAGCCAATGTCGTCGCTACCATTCCCACATGATCCCCCCGACACCCCACAGTGTCCATGAATTGTCAAGAAACGGCGAGTCTCCGGAAAGGGGAAAACGTCAGCTTGCTTCGCAATAGTCGGGAGTGACGAGAATTCGCTAATGGGACGCTCTGTGAAAGATTCGCCACAGGGGTTTCAGAGGCTCTCCGCCGAGGTGGGCGGAAGCGGACGAAGGAGTTCCAGCGGATAAAAAGGTGATGAAGTTCACCATATCGGCATCTCCCCTCGCACCGCGCGGCGTCGGATCCGCCTCCGCGCAGCGCCCGATGCGGGGTCGCGTGTGCCATCATCATGACTCATGGACAGCGTTCTGGACGTCGTGGGCGTCGTCGCGGAGACCCTCTCGTGGATCGGCCTCGGGGCGGGGCTGCTGCTCGCCGTCGCGGCCCTGTTCATCCGGCTCTACGACGGCTCGTGGCAGCCTGCGACCATCGTCCTCCTCGAGGAGGACCGCGGGCCGATCGCGCGGTGGATCCTCGAGGACGGCATCCATCAGCGCCCCCTGACCCCTGCGGAGATCGCCGCGCTCGGCTCTGCGGAGGTGCATCGCGCCTACGTCAGCACACGGGACCCGGGGTGGATGCGCCTGCACCGCACCGCGGCGGCGGTCCGCGTCGTCCCGCGGCTGGCGCTGATCTTCCTCGGCGTCGGCGCCCTCGGGTGGCTGGTCTCGCTGATCCAGGCGCTGATCGGCTGAGCGCCCGGACGCCGGGTCTCCGCAGGCCGGGCCTGGGATGCCCTGGGCCGTCTTCGACCACCGGGCACGCGGGCGCGTCGCCCAGGCGTGACGCCGTGGGCCTGGGGACCGTCTACTCGAACAGGTTCCCGCCGAAGCCCCACTGGGAGCCGAGCTCGCCCAGCCGGTCCAGGCCGGCCCCGCCGAGCAGGCCCTCGGCGTCGACCCCCTCGGTCATCTGACCGAGCTCCGCGATCTCCTCCGGCGCCTCCAGCCCCTGCAGGCCCTCCAGCAGCGGCCCGGCGGCCGCGCTGAGAACCGCGCCGCCCGCCACCGCGGCGAGCAGTCCCCCGCCCGCCGCTCCGATGCCGACGCCGGCCGCCGCGGCCCCCAGCCCGCGCCCCCGTCCGCCCTGTGCCGCGCCCGCGCCTCCTCCGCCCAGCACGCGCTGGATCAGGCCGGGCTTCATGACCTCGGCCCGGGTCGCCGAGCGCGCGAGGTCCTCCGGCCGGGAGGACGCGGGACGCTCCGGGGCGGGGAACTCGGCGTCGAAGCGCGAGCGCACCTCGTCGCGCTGCTCGGGCGAGAGGCGGTCGAAGGCGTCCCGGTTGACCTGCTCGAGCTTCTCCGGCGGGGCCGTGCGGGTCAGGTACTCGTACTTGGCGAGCGCGCTCCTCCTCGGAGGAAGCGCCGTCCGGGCGCTGGCCGCCCGGGACGGAGGGACCGCCGGTCCTGGCTCCTGCGAGGTCGCCGGGGCCCGCGGTCCGGCCGTCGGGGGTCCCGGCTCGCTGCTCCCCCGGCCGCGCGCCCTGGGGGCTCCCGCCGGGCTGCTCGGCGGGCGCCGTCTTCTCCTGGACCTTCTGCGCCACCGTGTGGGCGATCGCCCGCCAGTCGCGGCCCCCGCCCTGGCGCCCGGAGGCGCCCCGGTCCGATCTGGACGAGGCGGCGTCGACGATCGTCTTGAAGAGTCTGGACATGCTGCTCATGGGCGGGGCCTTCCGTGGTCGAGCCATCAGTGACCCTCACTGTGGCTCACCGCACTGGGAAATACCCGGGGATCACCAGGGAGAACGGCATGGATCCGGGCGCGACGCCGCGACGCCGCGGCCGGCCCCGCCTTCCCAGGGATCCGCGCCGACCCGGGGACGGGGCCGCCTGCCCCCTCGGCCTCCGGCCCGGGTCGGGGCTAGGGTCGAGGGAAGACGGCGTCCGCACGCGCCGGGGAACGGGAGGCTCCATGAGGATCGCGGTGGTCGGATCGGGCCCCAACGGCCTGACGGCGGCCTGCAGGCTCGCCCGGGCGGGACTCGAGGTGACCGTGTACGAGCGGGCCGAGGCCCCCGGCGGCGCCTGCCGCTCCGCGCCCGTGCTCGGCGAAGGGACGGTCGTGGACCTGGGTGCCGCCGCCCATCCCTTCGGAGCGGCGAGCCCGGCCTTCGCGGCGCTGGGCCTGCAGGACCGCGGCCTCGAATGGCTCCATCCGGAGGTCCCTCTCGCCCATCCCCTCCCCGGCGGACCCGCCGCCCTGCTCCGGCGCGACGCCGAGGGGACCGCCCGCGGCCTGGGCCGCGACACCCGGGCCTGGCGCGCCGTCCACGCCCCGTTCGCCGAGGCCCCCGAGGCGATCCCGCGCAACGTCATGGGGCCGCTCCTGCGCTGGCCGCGCGACCCGCTCGTCATGGCGAGGTTCGGTGCCCGGGCGGTGTGGAGCGCCTCCGCCCTGGCCCGCGCGGCCTTCCGGGGCGAGCGGGCCAGGGCGCTGTTCACCGGATCGGCCCTGCACTCCATGCTGCCGCCGACCCACCCGCTCACCGCGGCCTTCGGCGGCGTCTTCGGATCCCTGGGGATGACCAGCGGCTGGCCCGTGGCCCGGGGCGGCTCGCAGGCGATCGTGGACGCGCTGGTGCGGACCCTGACCGAGGCCGGCGGGAGCATCCGCTGCGGCGTGGAGGTGACCGACCTGAGAGAGCTGCCGGCGCACGACGCGGCGGTGCTCGACGTCGTGCCCTCCCGCCTCCTGGAGCTCGGCGGCACGGACCTGCCGGAGCGGTACGCGCGCCGCCTCAGCCGGTGGCGCCACGGCCCCGCCGCCCACAAGGTGGACTACCTGCTCGACGGCCCTGTCCCCTGGACGGACCCGGCGGTGGCCGGTGCTGGGACCGCGCACGTCGTCGGGAGCACCCGCGAGATGGCGGAGGCGGAGGCCGCCGTGCGCCGCGGCTCGCTGCCCCAGCGGCCCTTCGTCATGGTCACCCAGCAGCAGGCTGCCGACCCCTCTCGCTGCTCCCTGCCCGGCCGTCACGTGCTGTGGGCCTACGCGCACGTGCCGAACGGCTGCGAGCGGGACGTCCGGCCCCTGATCGACGCGCAGATCGAGCGGTTCGCCCCGGGGTTCCGGGACCGGATCCTCGAGGCCCAGGTGACCTCCCCCGCCGCACTGGAGCACTGGGACCCCAACCTGGTGGGCGGGGACATCGGCGGAGGGTCCCTGAGCGGGCTCCAGCAGGTCTTCCGCCCGACGCCGTCCTGGCAGCCGTACCGGGCCGGCCGCCGCGGCCTGTACCTCTGCTCATCCTCGACGCCGCCCGGCGGCGGCGCGCACGGGATGGGCGGATGGAACGCGGCCGGCGTCGTGCTGCGGGATCTCGGGGCATGATCTCGGGGCACGATAGCGAAGAGTCACTGTGATTTAGGGCACCTTTCGCAGGGCACCCCCGTTCACCATCTTGGATCTGACTAGGAGTTTCATTGTGCACCAGGGTGAACCGGGCTTCGGCGATGCAGATTTTTTCTGCGGAAACCTCAGGTGAGGGTAGCCAAACCTCATCCCATTAGGTTATGTTTTTATTACCAAATAGCCGGGAGGCAGTTCGGAGGGAACGGCGGACCATCCGCCGCCTGACGGACCGGCGCCTCCGCCGTGTGAAGATCTTCTTCCTGTGTGTGATGCAAAGGATGGGCCCCGGGAGACCGGGGCCCATCCGCCTTTTAAGCCGTCCCTGCTGGCCGGTCCTCGCCCCGCCCTCCTGCGCCCCGCTGCAGCCGAGTAGAATCAACCGCCTCGCGAAGGAGCCGGCCCAGCGCGCCGGGGAGAGGCAGGGGATCAGAAGATGGACTCGTACGACGTCGTCGTGGCGGGAGCCGGCCCAGTGGGCCTGTTGCTCGCTGGGGACCTGGCCGGCGCGGGGATTCGGGTCCTGGTGGTGGACCGGCTCGCCGCTCCCGGCGCCGAGCCGAAGGCGAACGCCGTGGTCGGGCAGGCGGCCCGGCTGCTGCGCCATCGGGGCCTGCCGGAGCGGATGGGCCTCGCCGAGCCTCCCGCAGCGTCGTCGGTCTTCCAGTTCGGGGGCATCCCGCTGGACCTGACCTCCGCCCCGGAGGATCCGCTGCACGGCCTGCCCGTCACCCAGCGGGGCCTCGAGGCGGCGCTGGCCGAGAGGGCGTCCGAGCTGGGCGCGGAGCTCAGGAGGCCGTGCGAGCTCCTCGGCTGGACCGAGGAGGGCGGCTCGGTGTCCGTGCGGGTCCGCGAGGAAGCCGGGGAGAGCCGCGTCTGCGCGGCGTACCTCGTCGGCTGCGACGGCGCTTCGAGCCGGGTCCGCGGCCTCGCGGGCATCGGGTTCCCCGGCGTCACCGACGCGGAGGTCGTCTCGCGCACCGCCGAGGCCCACATCCTGGGCGCCGAGGTCAGGCCGCGGGAGGCCGCGGCCGAGGTCCCCGGGGCCGGCCGGCTGGGGCTCTACCAGTGGCACCGGACGGAAGCGGGAGCGTGGGTGATGATGCCGCGCCCGGGTGGGGCCCTGCTGGTCAGCGTCATGGAATGGGGCGACGGGGAGCCTGCCGGAGCAGAGAAGCCCGAGGTGACCGTGGAGGAGGTCTCCGAGGCCCTGAGGAGGGTGCTGGGGGCCCGGGTCCCGCTGCGGGCGCCCGAGGGCCCCGGACCGCACCAGCTGCGCCGTTGGAGGGGGCGCAACACGCGCATCGCCTCCTCCTACCGCCGCGGCCGCGTCCTGCTCGCCGGCGACGCCGCGCACGTCCACAACGCCGTCGGCGCGCCGGGGCTGAACGTCGGCCTCCAGGACGCCGCCTGCCTGGCATGGCGCCTCGCCGCGACGCTGCGGGGCGCCGGCGATCTGCTCCCCGGCTACGAGGCGGAGCGGCGCCCCGCCGCCGAGCGGGTCGCGATGCAGACGCAGGTGCAGACCCTACTGCTGTCCCCGGGCAGCGCGATCGCCTCGCTGCGGGCACTGCTGACGGAGCTGTTCGAGGAGCCGGCCGTCACCGGGCGCATGGCGCGCCTGCTCGAGGGATCCGACGTCGTCTATCCCGCCGCCGCCGGGGCCCACCCGCTGGTCGGCCGGTTCGTCCCCGCCGTCGGCGACCTCGACGCCCGGCTGGGCTCCGCGCTGCCGACCCTGGTGGACTTCGGCGGCTGGCAGGAACCGGTCCCTCCCGGCCTCGCGGTGGTGCGGCTGCCGTCCGGGGATCGCTCAGGCGCCGGGGGGGGCGGGATGCCGCGGGGACGCCCGCCGCCGCGCTGGTCCGCCCGGACGGCTACGTGGCGTGGGCCGCGGAAGAGGGCGTCCCCGAGACTGCGGCCGGGCTGCGCCGGGCCGCCGCGGAGCTGGCCGTCACGTCTCGGTGAGGACGCCCCAGAGGTCAGGGAGCCGGGCCTAGCCGGTGAGGCGGCCGAGGGGCCGGAGCCGCGCTCCACCGGTGAGGCGGCCTCCGACGTCGGGGGCTCGGCGCTGCCCGCGAGACGGCGTCGGACAGCGGCGCCAGGGTCTCCCGGACGCCCCCGACACCGGCGGCGCCCGCGGTTCCCGCTGCCCTCAGGCGCCCACGGCCCGCAGGCCGTCCTCCAGGCGCCGCTCGTGCTCCCCGGCCATGCCGCCCAGCAGGATGCCGACGGCGAGCCGGTCGGCGTCGCGCCTCTGCAGCGTCCTCGCCGCGTGCTCCAGCCAGTCCTGCGCGGCGCCGGCGTCCATCAGGCGGCCCAGGACCGACTGCGTCGCGGAGGCCTCCGAGCGCAGGGCGTCCACCTTGGCGGCCCGCTTCTGCGAGAGGACGCCGGTGGCCTCCAGGGCCTCGGCGGCGTACCGCAGGCTCTTGGCGGCCTTGCGGACGTCGTGGAGCCGTCGCAGGACCTTGCGGCCGGGCGCCGCGTCCTCCTCGGCCCCGACGTGCAGCCCGAGGGCCGCCACCGCCTCCGGGCCGACCTCGCCGGCACCGGCCTTCCGCCACGCCGCGCGGGCCTTCTCCCGGCGGCGTCGCACCCTGCCCTCGAGCTCCTCGACCATCCGGCGGCCCAGCTTGCGCGGGGAGGCGTCCGCCACGGAGCGGCGGAGCCTCGGCTCTTCGACCAGGGCGGTGAGCTCCTCGAGGACTCTCCGGTGCTCCTCGGATCCCAGGTGGGCGACGGCGCGCCGGTGGGCGGCCCGCCCCTCCTCCTCGAGCAGGTCCTCCAGCTCGCGGCGGGCCGCCCGGGTCAGCCCCGGCCAGGCGGACTGCCGCTCGATCTCCTTGCGGATGACCTCCAGGTCCCGCTCCTCGCCCAGGGCCAGGCCCGCCGAGCGCAGGCCCTCCACGATGCCCTCGCTGAGGGACCGCGGCATGGAGCCGCGCAGGCCCCGCAGGATGCTGCGGATGGACCGCATCCGGATCCGCAGCTGATGGACGGCGTCGGGGGCGTCCGCGCGCACCGCCAGGTCGAGGACCGGCAGCTCCTCCAGGTGGGGGCGGAGCAGGGCGGTCACCAAGGCCGCCCCGTTGGCGACCGGGGCCCCGGTCCCGCCGGGGGTCGCCGCCTCGTCCCGCGATCCCTTCCCGGCAGGCTTCTCCCTGCTCGGATCCTCCGCCGTCGGCTTCCCTCCGGTCGGGTACTCCTCGCCGGGGATGTCCGCCGCCTCGTCGAAGGCCCGGTCCTCCCCCAGCGCGCGGGCGATCTTCGCGACCGAGGAGGACTCGGCGGCCCCGGCCTTCCGCAGCGCCTCGTCGAGGACCGAGAAGGCGTGCTCGGCGACCTCGGCGGGCAACCCGGCGTCGGCTAGCTCCACCTCCCACTCGCGCCACGCCCGCTCCCGGCCGGTGGAGTGGTCCAGCGCCCGGACGTCGTCGTCGCACACCTCGACCACCTGCTCGCCCCGCTCGTCCTCCAGCAGGGTGCGACGCCGGTGGGTCGCCAGATGCGCCAGCGGCACCAGCGGCGCCTCGCCGGTCAGCCCGCTCACCAGGCTCTGCACGGCCCGGGGCATCCCGGTGCGGTCCTTCAGCAGCGGGAAGTGCACCTCGTGCCGGGCGCCGTTCCAGCTGAACTTCACGTGCCAGCCCTCGTCGTGACCGCCCCGCCGCCTGCGCAGCGCGACCTTCCGGGCCAGCAGGTCGCGGGCCTCGGTGTCGAAGTACGTGGCGTCGAGCTCCTGGTCCTGCACCTCGGCGACGGAGAGGCCGGGGACGTCCTCGAGGTCGGGCCCTGCGGTCCCGTCCGCGGGGGCCTCGTACTTCTTCTCGATCTCCAGCTGGCTCTTGCTCATGGGGCCTCCGTGGGCCGTCGCCGCCGGCGGCCCGGTCGGGCGAGCGCGGTCCGCCGGGTGGGGCGGCGCGGTCGCGTCAGTGGGTGTGGTGGGCGGTCAGGGCGGCCCGCGCGCCGCGCCTCAGGCGCGGCGGCGGGAGAGCACGTCGTCGAGGTCGATGGGACGGGCCCGGCGGCTCGCCTCCTCGAGGCTCTTGGAGTGGGCCTCCGGCTCGGCCGGGGGCGTGAGCGGCTCGGGCCGCTCCCGGTGCGCCTCGGGGGCGTCGACGTAGGTGGGCTTGGGGACCTCGACCGGGTCCCACGTGCTGCCCGTCGCGCGGAAGGCCTCGCTGGGACGCGCCGCGGAGCGCTTGGCCTGGGCCCGCAGCTCCGCGAGACCGTTCCGGGGGGCTTCCCCCCGGGACTCGCCGGTCGGCGCCTGGGGCGCGCGGTCGTACAGGCGGGGCTGCGGGGTCGCGGCGGTGGGACGACGCGGGGCGGAGCGGAGGGCGCCCGAGGCGGGGGCCACGACGTCGGCGGACGCCCGACGGCCAGCGGCCGGCGCGGCGGAGGAGCCCCGGGCGGAAGGCCGGGCCGGGGCCCCCGCAGCCCGCGCGGGGGCGGAGACAGACGGGGCCTGCCGCTCGGGCGCCTCGGTGCGGGCGGAGGCCGAGCGTCCCGTGGCCTCGGAACGGCCGGAGGCCCGCGCCTCCGAAGCGGAGCGCGACGACGCCCGGCCGGCGGTCCCCTCCCCGGCGCGGACCGCCGGACGCGATGCAGTGGCGGCCGAGGCGGAGCTCGAGGCCGGAGCCGCGGAACGCGACGTCGTGCCGCCGGCCCGGAGCGCCTCGCGGTCGCTCAGGGCCAGGTAGCGCAGGGAGGCCAGGGCGCCGATCCCCACGATGACGAGGAAGACCGGCAGGGGCCAGCCGATGCCGGTGAAGGGGCTCAGGACCGCGGTGAGGGCGGCGCCCAGCAGGCCGAGCAGCCCGGCCAGGGCGATGGCGGTGCGGCCCCAGCGGATGCCCGGGGCCGCAGCGCACCCGGCGGGGGCGGCGCCTTCGCTACGCGGGACGCGCACGCCCTCGGGGCGGGGGTCTCGGATGGGCTCAGCCGCGCCTTCGGGCTCGCCGGGAGGGAGATTGCTCGTCATGTCGGTCCTTTGACACGCAGGGGCATGGTCCCGGGGGAAGGCGGGGGTTGACTCCTCCATGATATCCCGTGCGGTGACCTGGGCAACAACCACGGGATGGCGCTTGCGGTCGATGCTGCGCACCAGGCGCGCCAGGAGAACGAAGACGACGAGGAGCAGGATGCTCGACATCGAAACCCAGGAGAAAGTCACCCCCTCACTGTATCCGCTGGGACGCCGGGGTTCACCCCGGCCGTCCCGGTGCGTCGCGCCGTGTCTCCCGCGGGGCGGGCACGGGGGCGGGAGACGGTCGCAGGACCCGGAGAGGATGGCGGGGCTCGAAGAGGGACGGGAGGGTCCTCGAAGCGGGCGGGAGGATCGGCGCGCAGAGCGGGCGGGAGGGTGGCCTCCGCGGACGCGCCGACGACCTCTCCGCCCCCCCACGGCTCATCCCAGGGGACGCGCGAGGGCGCCGGCGGACGCACTCGTCCTCCGGCGCCCTCGCGCCCACCGCACGGTCCCTCGGCCCCCACCGGGGCCGGCGGGCTACTCGGCCGGGAGCGTCTCCACGAACTCCTTGAGCCACGAGCGGATGCCCGGCCCGAGGTCCTCGTGCTCGGCGGCCAGGATGACGTTGGCCTTCAGGTAGGAGAGCTTGTCCCCGGTGTCGAAGCGACGGCCCTTGAAGACGACGCCGTAGACGCCCTCGCCCTCGCCGCTGCCCTGCCCCAGGGTCTCCAGCGCGTCGGTGAGCTGGATCTCGTCGCCGCGCCCGGGAGGGGTGTTCTCCAGGACGTCGAAGACGCGGGGGTGCAGCACGTAGCGGCCGATGATCGCGAGATTGGACGGCGCGTCCTCGGGAGCCGGCTTCTCGACCATGCCGGTGACCTTGACGTAGTCCTCGCCCTCCACGGCCTCCACGGCCGCGCAGCCGTAGGCGCTGATCTGGTCCTGCGGGACCTCCATGAGCGCGACGACGTTGGCGCCGGTGCTCCGCTGCGCCTCGATCATGCGGACCAGCAGATCTTCCTTCTCGTCGATCAGGTCGTCGCCCAGCAGCACCGCGAAGGGGTGCTCGCCGACGTGCGTCTTGGCCCGCAGCACCGCGTGGCCCAGCCCGCGCGGGTCGCCCTGGCGGAGGTAGTGCAGCTCGCCCAGGGCCGTGGCCTGCTCGACGGACTCCAGCAGGGCGTCCTTGCCCGACTCCTTGAGGGAGGCCTCGAGGTCGGGGACGCGGTCGAAGTGGTCCTCGAGCGCGCGTTTGGAACGGCCGGTGATCATGAGGATGTCGTCCAGGCCCGCCGAGACGGCCTCCTGGACGACGTACTGGATGGCGGGCCGATCGACGACCGGCAGCATTTCCTTGGGGCTGGCCTTCGTCGCCGGGAGGAAGCGCGTTCCCATGCCCGCGGCGGGGATCACTGCCTTGGTGACGGGCTGTGCAGATGTATTTGCGGTCATAACCACACCATAGCGGAGGACCCGCCCCATTCCCCCACTACCGCGGAGTATGGCGTACGTGAGTTACGGTCGGCGTATGGAGAGCACGGGAGGCGGGATGGACGCCGTCGAGGAGAAGGCCCGCCTGCGCGGGCTGATGATGGACCGGCGCGGACAGCGGGCGCTGGAGGACGACGCCGCCGCCGAGCGCTCCCGCGACGCCCGCGCCTTCGCGGAGCACCTCGGCCCGCTCGTGCGGCGCCGCTGCCCGGCCGGCGGGACGGTCGCCGCCTTCATGCCGACGCCGACCGAGCCGCCCCTGCTCGACGCGATGGAGGCCTTCCACGCCGCGGGCCGCCGGGTGATCGTCCCCGTCAGCCTGCCCGAGCGGCGGCTGGCGTGGGCGGAGTGGTTCCCCGGCGTACCGGTCCGGCAGGCGGGCTTCGGCATCGAGGAGCCGGAGGGCGAGCTCCTGGACGCCGAGGAGTTCCTGCGCGCCGCGGTGCGCCTCGTCCCGGCCCTGGCCGTCGACGCCGACGGCGTGCGCATGGGCTACGGGGGCGGCTACTACGACACCGCGCTCGACGCCGCGGGGGCGGCGGGCGCCGTCGGCGTCCTCTACGCGGACGAGCTGCTGCCCGCGGGCCGGGTGCCCGCCCAGCCGCACGACGCGCGCCTGCTCGAGGCCTGCACCGAGCAGGGCCTGGTGAGCTTCCCCCTGGGCCGGTAGCCCGCGGGAGCCGGGGCACGCGCGCAGGAGTATGATGGTGCGCCGATACCGACTTCACGAGGGAGGACCAGCGTGCCCGTCTACGCCTACCAGTGCAAGAGCTGCCAGCACCGCTTCGACATCCGCCAGGCGTTCAGCGACGACGCCCTGACCGAGTGCCCCGAGTGCCACCGACCGGAGCTGCGCAAGAAGTTCAACACCGTCGGCGTGAGCTTCAAGGGCAGCGGGTTCTACAGCACCGACGCCAAGGCGGCCTCCTCGAGCGGCTCCTCTTCGGCCTCCTCGACCTCCTCCTCTTCCTCCGAGTCCTGAGGCGGCCGTCCCGAGGGCCCTCCCGGAGGAGCTGAGCGGGAGGGTTATCCACCGTTCGGCCCTCTTCCGCTCCCGGGGACGGCGGGACGGGCCGCGGGGTGCCAGTCTGGCGACATGGTCTCGCGTTCCCCTCTGCTCCCGTTCCCGCCCCCGTCTCGACGGCGGATCCGTCCCGCCGCCGGAACCGGCCTCGTCGACGTCGGGGCCGCCGGCTGCCCCGGCCTGACTTCCCCCGGAGACGGCCCGATCCGCCGCTCCGTCGACCCGGGCAACGACCTGCGCCCCGAGGGCGACGGCGCCCGCCGCGGCTCCCTCTCTCGCCCGCCCGCTCCCCGACGCAGAGGCGCGCCCCGCGTCATCCCGGTGTGGGTGCGGTGGCGGTCGGCGCTGAGCCGGCGCGCCCGCGGGGTCGGCGCGCTCCTCCTGATCCTCGCGGCCGCTGCGGCGATCCTGGTGCCGCGCGGCTCCCCCGCCCCGCCGGGACGGCTCGTGGTCGCCGAGCGGGACCTGCCCGTGGGCCACCTCGTCACGGCGGGGGACCTCGCCGTGCGCGAGGCCTCCGGCCCCGGCCTGCCCCGCGCCGAGGAGGCGGAGGCCCTCCGCTCCGAGCTCCTCGAGTCGCAGCTCGCGGTCCCGGTGCGCCGAGGCGAGGTCCTGGCGAGCGGCATGGTCTCCTCCGGGGAGCTCGTACGGGAGCTGCCCGAGGGCATGGTGGCCGTGAGCGTCCGGGCCCGGGAGCCGACGTCGCAGGAGCTGCTGAGCCCCGGCGTCCGCGCCACGCTCCTGGCCTCCTCGCCGGAGGGGGAGGTCATCGAGGCCGAGGCCCTGATCCTCCGAGGGCCCGACGGCGCCACGAGCGGAGCCGAGGCCGGGTGGGGCGCCGCGTCGCGGGAGGGCGGGGCGGGGCCGGTCCTGGTCGGCGTCGGCATCGAGGAGGCCCGCCGGCTCGCCGCGGCGGATGGAGGGATGGGCTTCGCCGTGCATCGGTGAGGGGCCCGGCCTGAGGCGGCTCCTGCTCCCGTCCCCGCCCCTGGAACTGTCCCGGAGACGCCCACGGAACTGTCCCGGTCCGGTGCCGGTCCTGCCCCGGCAGATCCAGGGCCGGGGCAGAACCGGGAGGTCATCCCCAGTGCGGCGGGCGCTCCTCCATCAGCCAGCGGGCCCGCGCGTCCAGGGGCGCGTCCCCGCGCGCGGGAACGTCCTTCGCGGCACGGTCCTTCGCGACGTCGTCCTTCTGCGCGCCCGGACGCTGGGGCCGGGCGGCCCCCGGATCCGAGGGCTGAGCGGGCTCCTGGGGGCGTTCGCCTTCCGCCGGGGCGGGGGGCCCGTCCTCGGGCTCAGGCGCGGTCCAGGTCCCGCCGCTCGCGCGGCGGGGGCCCCGGTGCCGGTATCGCCGCGGTTGAGGATCGCTCACCGTCAGGCTCCCTCGTGCGGTCCCGGAGCCTCCGCGGCGGCGCGGCCGCCGGAGGCCAACCGTCCGCGCTCGGCGTCGTGGGATCCCGGGCCGGCCTCGGCGGCGGCGCCCGGGTCGACTCCCAGGGTCCGGAGGATCCCCTCCGCGACGCCCTGGGGATCGGAGAAGACGTCGACCGTCCACACCGGCGTGTGGTTCCATCCGGTCCTCATCAGCAGCTCGGGCAGCAGCCGCGAGCGCTCGCGCACCGTCATCCTGGCGTACTCCTCGGTGCCGTCGGAGGTCACCGCGACGGGGAAGCGCAGGGGCTCGGCCGTCTCCCGCGGCCCGCGGGTCCCCTGCCCGGAGGTTCGCGCCCGGGGACTGGGGATCGCCCCGGCGGAGAGCGACTCCCCCGGCGCCGTGGCGACGGCGTCGACCTCCAGCTCGGGGCTCAGCCCCACCTGGGCGCCGCGGATGCGCAGGCGCCCGGCCAGGTCGGCCAGGAGCCAGTCGGCCTGCTGCTCACGCTCGTCGGGGTCGTACACGGAGAGGAAGCGGCTTGCCGAGCGGTCGCCCGCCAGCGGGTCCTCTCCCCCGCCCAGCCGTCCGGGCTCGGCCGGCCCGCCCGAGGACTCGGCCTGCCGGGCCGCCTCGTACCGCTCGAGCAGGCCCACCAGGTCCGCCGTCCCCGTCCGGAGGTCGCAGGCCCGCAGCTGCTCGAGCGTGAGGGAGGAGACGACGCGGGTGTGGAAGCGCGCGGCCGTCATCGCCATGACGAAGCGCTGCCTCCCCCGGGAGTCGGCGAGCTGGCCGAAGTGGTCGGCGCGCCCGCCCGCCTCCGGGGCCACGCCCAGGGACAGGATCACCCGGTCCCGCCGCACGCCGCGGGCCCGGGCGAGGTCGAGCACCCGGAAGGGCTCCGAGCGCGGGGCGAAGAACTCGGCGAGCTCCGGGTGCCGACCGATGCCGTAGCGCACCCCCTCCGCGATCCGGGCGGCGTGGCGCGGGCCGGCGGTCAGCACGGCCAGGGACTGCCGCGGGTTCCGGGCGGCGTGGTCGAAGATCATCCCGACCACCGCCCGCACCTCCGCGGCGGGGGACTCGACGACCGGGGCGCCCAGGTGGTCGTCCGGCTGCTCGGCGTGCAGGTAGTCGACCCGCAGCGAGCGCACCGAGTCCACGACCTCCTCGCCGTAGGGCATGGAGCGCAGCGCGCCGTCGTAGAACTCCTCGTTCAGGTACTCGAGCAGGACCCGGTCGCGGCAGTCGTGGACCCGCTCCAGCGTGCGCGAGGGATAGATCCGGTCGAGCACCTCCAGGACGGACTCCACCGGCGTCCCGCTGGCCTCCCGCTCCTTGCCCAGGAGCGGGGAGACGATGAAGGGCTGGGGGTAGCCCGAGGCGTCGTCGCCGATCGCGATCACCTGGTCGGCGCGCGCGAACGCGGCGAGGCAGGCCCCCAGCGGCGTCGACTCGGCGTCGAGCACCACGACGGCGTCCACCCGGGCCTGCGCGGGCAGGCTCCGTCCGACGGCGAACGGGCTGGTCAGCCACAGCGGCCGCAGGGCCGCCAGGACGCGGGGCGCCTCCTCCAGGTACTCGGCCAGGGGGGCCGGCGCGCCCTTGAGCAGCCGGCGCAGCTGGCGGGCCTGGACCGGCTTGAGGTTCACGGCGCGGTTCCACCCCCGCGCCGCGCCGTGGCGCACCCGGGAGGGGCCCGAGGCCACGTGCGCGGCGTCGGTGCGCCGGTACACGGCCTCCCACTCGCCGAGGCGGTCGCCGTCGACGAGGTTGACCTCGGAGCGGGTCAGCATGATCTCGAAGGCCGACTGCCACCAGGCGAGGTCGAGCTCGTCCGCGACGGCGCGCTGCGGCACCGCCCGCTGCTCCAGGTCCACCAGCAGCTCGCCGAGCCCCTTGCCGCGCAGGATGCTCAGCAGGCGCTCCCGCTCCGGCAGGGTGTCCAGCAGGAAGGGATCCTGGGCCATGGTCTCCAGGATCCGCAGCAGCTCCCGGATCGGCGTCTGGAAGTAGTCGCGCCGCGCCGGGCTGTCCTCCATGACGATGGCCAGCCCCGAGACCTCCGCCGAGAGCCGGTCGTAGGTCCGCCGCAGCTCAGCGAGCCCCTCGGGGACCGACACGACGCGGTCGTCCACGGCCCACCTCTGCCGGGCCTCGTGCTGCTCCTGGACCGTGACCAGGCAGCGGTGCACGTCGGAGAGGTGCACCTGGGGGCGGATGTACTCCTTGGCCGCCCGGCGCAGCTTGGAGCGCTGCAGGGCGGACATGTCGATCCCGCGCTCGCGGCGCCATCCGGAGGACGCGGTCGCGGCGATCAGGTCGGTGACCGGCCCGTCGAAGATCTCGGGGGTGAAGCGCTCGAGCGACTCCTCCACGCCCTCGAGCAGGTCCAGCTGCTCCTCCCAGCCCGCCAGGGTCTCGGCCCGCTCCAGGCCCGCCGACCCGAGCGCGGAGTGCAGGCGCTCGCCGAGCTCGCGCGCGGTCTCCAGGATCTCGCGCACCAGGGCGCGGGCGCGGGTGGTCTCCTCGGTGTTGACCAGCTTGGCGCCGAACCACGGCGAGTGCTTGGTCGTCCCGTGGAAGGCCCGCAGCTCGGCGGCGCGCTCCAGCTGGGCCACGGTCTCCGCGCGGTCCACGGTCGCGTCGAGCACCGCGCGCTTGAAGCGCACCCGGGTGGAGGGCGCGGGGTCCTTGGCGGTGAGCTCGGCCAGCGTCTGCATGGCGCGGTAGGGGGTCACGCCCCAGCGCTCCTCGTGCCAGTGCAGCGACTCGACGTGCTCGGACAGCCGCTCCCGCGCCTGCACGAGGTCGCGGTGCAGCGCCTCCAGCGAGGGCTCCTCGGAGCGCTCGCGGTCCACGATCGAGGAGATCAGGGAGCGGGAGAGCTCCTCCGGGTCGTTCTCCTCCCCCGGCTCGAGCACCAGGTCCGCCAGCCCCAGCTCCTTGAGCCTGCGCTTGGCCTCGGCCAGCGTCGCGCGGCGCTCTCCGAGGACCATGACCGACTTGCCCTGCTCGGCGAGGGCGGCGACGACGTTGAGCGCCGCCCGCAGCAGCTGCGTCCCCGGGGGCGCGGTGACGGTCATCGACTCGCCCGCGCGCGCCAGCTGGGTGATCTCGGAGATCCGGGAGTCGGCGTCGTAGACCAGCGCCTCGTCCCGCGGGCTCAGCGCGTCCGGGTGCGCGGGCTCGTGCGAGAAGCCGCGGCGGGTCCGCGGACCGTCGACCTCGGCCGTCTCCAGGTCCGAGAGGTCCCGCAGGATCCCGGCCGCGGACCGGGTGGGCAGCTGGCCCACGGTGTCGGAGAGGTCCGCGAAGGTCGAGACGACGGTGGTGGCCTCGACGTGCATCCCCAGCACCCCGGAGCACAGGGTGCGAAGGGCCTCGAGCACGGGCTCGGGCGTCAGCCGCGAGCCGGAGACGGCCTTGCGGGCCACGCCCTCGGCCACCGGGTCGATCCCGTACTCCTTGCGCAGCTGGCGCACCATGCCCGGGTTGAGGCGGGCCGGGCCGGTCAGCCGCAGCTCGTAGTCGTCGCCGTCGGGGTGCGGGTTGATGCTGATGGGGGCCAGCAGGATCGGGGCGATGAAGCGCTTCTCGACGCCGCGGCGCTGGCCGGGGGCTCGCACCCGCTCCTCCCGGGAGATCCACGAGGCCGTGCCGGCGGCGAAGAAGCCCGCGGAGAGGCCGTGGTCGGCGTCGAGCTCGAAGGTCTTGGCGCGGATGGCCTGCGCGGAGCGCATGCCGGTGCTCAGCGCCGCGCGGTCCCGGAGGATGGTCGAGAGGCGGGTCTTGCGGCCCGAGAGCAGCTGGGCGTAGCCCGAGGGATTCGACTCCGTGAGGTCGATGTGCACGTTGTCGACGCGGTTGAAGTCCAGCAGGGCGTCCGGGCCGGTGTAGACCTCGACCTGCTCGAGCCAGCGTCCGAGGCGCAGCTCCGAGCCCCCGCCGGCCCCGTGCGCCGGCTCCTCGGGGGCCTCCGCGGGGGCGTCCTGGGTCCCCGAGGAGTCCGCCGGACCGGGGCCTCCCGGGGAGGAGGGGGCCAACGACGCCGACGCGTCCGCTCGCCCGCCGGCCCAGGGGGCACCGGGACGGGCGGTCCGCCGGGCGGGGGCGTCCCGCTCGTCCGGGGCTCCTCCCGGGGACGTGCCGGTTCCTACGGAGTGCGAGTCGCTCACAGTGCCTCAACTTCCCGTGTCTGGTGGTGATGTGCCCGCGACGGCGCGCACCCCTCCATTCTAGGAGTTCTCTCCCCGCGTTCCCGCATCCGCGGCGGAGGGCCTTGCCGGGCGGCGGGCCCCTGCCGCCTCCTCAGGGCCGGACCGCCGCGCGCCCCTCGCGCAGGTGCATCACGTAGCGTCTGACCAGATAGTCCAGCGCGACGTTGAGCCCGATCCACGAGTAGAAGCACTCGGAGCCCGCGACGCGGCCCAGCGGGCTCGCGCAGTAGTGCACGGTCCACTCGGGGCTGTAGCTGGCCTCCCGGTCGCCGAGCCGGGTGATGAGCAGCGTCTGCAGGGACCGGAGGAGGAACAGCTCGGGCAGCTCCGGCGCCTCGGGCATCCCCTCCCCGCCCGAGACGAGGACCAGGAGGTCCTCCGAGCCCATCGCCGGGAGGCTGACCTTGAGCTCCTTGACGCCGGGGATCACCACGGTCGAGGTACCGCTGATCAGCAGCGCCTTGGACAGCTCCTGGGCCGCCATGCCCGCGGAGAAGTCGGTCCCGTAGCAGTAGACGGTCCCCGCCCGCTCGATGCCGTGCAGCACCGGCTCCAGGTCGAGGCGCTCCAGCTGGGCGAGCGTCCCCTCGACGTCGCGCCGCTGCGCCTCCAGCAGGTCCGCGCCCTCCGCGGCGGGGGCGGAGCGGGAGTGCCGCAGGAAGTACTTGAGCTCCGAGAACCCGCTGAAGCCGAGCTTCTTGGTCAGCCGCATCACGGAGGAGGGGGACGTGAAGGTGCTGTGGGCCACGGCCTGCACCGAGGACTCGACCACCCGCTCCTGATTGGCCAGGACGTAGGCCATGATGGCGCGCTCGGTCTCATTCCATTTCTCGTGGCGCGATGCGACCACGCTCTCCAGGTTCATCTTCCCTCCCCCACCCCGCGCGGTCGGCCCCGCGAGGTCACGCTCAAGCTGATCATTGCACTCGGCTCCCCCGGACGGGCCGCGACGCCGCGCGTTCGCCCCGCATTGTGGATCGAGGGGCCCTCCGGCCCCCTCCGCGAGCCGCTGTGGGCTCCCGGGCCGCCGCGGCGCGGCGGGCCCGGCGGGCCGCACGGCCGCGGGGGCCCACTTCCGAGATTAGGCGGGCCCGTGCCGGGAATCCGCCGAAAGCGCGGGCCCGGAACATATGCCGGGGATCCGGCACGGGAGCAGGGATGCGAAGAGGCCCGCCGCCGCCCCGGGCGGGGGCGGCGGCGGGCCTCGCACCGTCCCGGGGAGCCTACGCGGCGGCCGGGGCGGGCAGCGGGAGGATCACTCCCATTCGATGGTTCCGGGGGGCTTGGAGGTCACGTCCAGCACCACCCGGTTGACCTCCTGCACCTCGTTGGTGATGCGGTTGGAGATCCGGGCGAGCAGGTCGTAGGGCAGCCGGGACCAGTCAGCGGTCATCGCGTCCTCGGAGGAGACCGGGCGCAGCACGATCGGGTGGCCGTAGGTCCGGCCGTCGCCCTGGACCCCCACCGAGCGGACCTGCGAGAGCAGAACCACCGGCATCTGCCAGACCTCCTCGTCCAGCCCGGCCCGGGTCAGCTCGGCGCGTGCGATCGCGTCCGCGGCGCGCAGCACCTCGAGGTTCTCGCGGGTGACCTCGCCGATCACCCGGATGCCCAGGCCCGGGCCCGGGAAGGGCTGCCGGGCCACGATCTTCTCGGGCACCCCCAGCCGACGGCCGATCGCGCGGACCTCGTCCTTGAACAGGGTGCGCAGCGGCTCCACCAGGTCGAAGTTCAGGTCCTCCGGGAGCCCGCCGACGTTGTGGTGGGACTTGATGTTCGCGGTCCCCTCGCCGCCGCCGGACTCGACGACGTCGGGGTACAGGGTGCCCTGGACCAGGAACTTGATGTCCTCGCCCTGGCCGCCCAGCTCGGCGATCAGCTTGCGCTGGGCGTCCTCGAAGGAGCGGATGAACTCCCGCCCGATGGCCTTGCGCTTGAGCTCGGGGTCGGTGAGCCCGGCCAGCGCGCCCAGGAAGCGCTCCGACTCGTCGATGGTCACCACGCGGATCCCCATGGTCTCGGCGTAGTCCCGCTCGACCTGCTCGCGCTCGCCCTCGCGCAGCAGCCCGTGGTCGATGAAGAAGCAGGTCAGCTGGTCGCCGACGGCCTCGTGGACCAGGGCCGCCGCGACCGAGGAGTCGACGCCGCCGGACAGGGCGCAGATGACCTGCGCGTCCCCGACCTGCTCGCGGATCCTCTCGACCTGCTCCTCGATCACGTTGCCGGTGGTCCAGGTCTGCTCGAGTCCGGCGACGTTGAACAGGAAGCTCTCCAGCGCCTGCTGGCCGAAGCTGGAGTGCCTCACCTCGGGGTGCCACTGGACGCCGCCGAGCTTGCGCTCCTCGTTGACGAAGGCCGCCACGGGGGTGCGCTCGGTGGTGGCCAGCACCTCGAAGCCGGCCGGCGCTTCGGTCACCGAGTCGCCGTGGCTCATCCAGACGTTCTGCATCACGGGGGTCCCGCTCAGGAAGGAGGCCCCGCCGTCGGCGAGGGTCGCGTCCGTCGCGCCGTACTCGCGCAGGCCGGTGCGGGCCACGGTGCCGCCGAGGGCCTGGGCCATCGACTGGAAGCCGTAGCAGATGCCGAAGACCGGCACCCCCGTCTCGAGGAGGGCGGGGTCCAGGGAGGGCGCGCCCTCCTCGTAGACGCTGGAGGGGCCGCCCGTCAGCACGAACGCGGCGGGGTTCCTGGCCATCATCTTCTCGACCGGCATGGAATGCGGGACGATCTCGGAGTAGACGTTGGCCTCGCGCACGCGCCGCGCGATCAGCTGGGCGTACTGCGCGCCGAAGTCGACGACGAGTACCGGTCGCTCCTCCAGTTCGGCGGAGACCGGATCAACGGTGTGGGTCACTGACATGTCCTCTGGAGTCGGTGGAGGGAGTGGGGGGTGCGCCCCGGCGACGGAGCGGCACCAGTCTAGGCTACATCCCCGCGTCGGAGGTCGGCCCCCGACGGCGGGCGGGCTAGTAGCGCTTGGTGGACTTGGGGTTGGCGCGCAGCTGCGAGAGCGTCTCCCGGTGGATCCGCCGCTCGACGATGAAGGAGAGGAACGGCACGACTCCGCCCAGCGCCATCACGATGAACTGCGGGAAGGGCCAGCGCATCAGGAACCAGACCCGGAAGCAGGCGATGAGGTAGACGACGTAGAACCAGCCGTGGACGATCAGGACCCAGGTGGAGAGGTTCAGCCCG
The DNA here is from genome assembly GCF_004136635.1 of Rothia halotolerans. Taxonomy (GTDB): domain Bacteria; phylum Actinomycetota; class Actinomycetes; order Actinomycetales; family Micrococcaceae; genus Rothia; species Rothia halotolerans. The sequence goes on from NZ_NOIU01000001.1 coordinate 125,813, forward strand.
CCCACCAGGTTGCCGGTCTCCAGGTTCAGCCAGCCCACCGCGACCGTCTCCCCCGTCGAGGCGTCCCGGCCGCCGGCGATGAGGTCGTAGCCGATCGCGTAGCGGGAGATCATCTCGGCGACCAGCAGCAGCAGGAACGTGCCGGAGATCCAGGCGCAGTACTTGTAGAAGGTCAGGGAGCCGCGGATCTGCGACTGGGTCCCGGCGAACTTCCGGCGCGCGACGCGCACGTTGGCCGCCTTCTCCGGGCTGGCGTCCGGGGGCAGCGGCACCTTCTTGCCGTCCGTGCGCTCCACGGGGCGCGGGGTGCCGTGGGGGCCGGGGGTCTCAGACACGTTCGGTCACTTCCGTTCTGGGTTCGGGGATTGCTCGGAGCGCGCCGCGGCCGGCTCCGACGCGGCCGGCTCCGGCTCGTCGAAGTAGAAGTACTGCTCGGCCTCGGCGTCGTAGTAGAAGTACCGCCCCGTCTGCTCCTCGTAGAAGAAGCGGCCCTCGCGGGCGGGGACGATCTCGTAGAACTTCTCGGGGTGGGCGCGGCGCTGATAGGAGTCGGCCAGCATCCGCCACCAAAGGTAGAGCGCGAAGCCGGCGAAGACAACCCACTCGAGCGCGTAGAAGATGTTGAGCCAGTCCATCGACTCGTCGGTCACCTGGTCGGCCCGGATGGTCTCGAGGCCCTCGGCGGGCGCGGCCAGGGCGGCGTCGTCGTCCAGGCGGCCCTGCTCGTCCAGGGGCAGGGGCGAGCCGGCGGGGACCTCCGCGTTCGCGGTGACCAGGCCGGAGTAGAGCGGGGCGTCCCACAGGTTGGTCAGCTGGGCGGTGGCGGCGGCGCCGAGCACGGTCGGCTCCCCCATCCCGGAGGAGGACCCCTCGGAGGCCTCGTCGACGAGGTTGCTGGCGACCGGCGCCTCGTTAGCGATCAGCCGCCCGGCCAGGGTGACCCGGCCGGCCGGCTCGTCGTAGGCCGCGGCCGCCTCCGGATCCTCGACGAACCCGCGGGCGACGCCGACCGAGTAGGTCGCGTCCGGGTCCGCGATCTCCGAGTCCGTCGAGGCCACCGGCGCCTGGCCCTCCGGCACGAAGCGGGTCACGACCCAGTAGCCGGACGTCCCCTCGTTGACCCGGTTGGCCACCAGGACGGTGCTGTCCGGGACGTAGGCCCCGGTGGTCTCCACCATCGAGTCGGCCTCGGAGGCCAGGACCGGCTCGAGCGCCTGGACCTTCCCCTCCAGCGGCTCCACGACCTCCTTGGCGGGATCCTCGTGGATCTGTCCCGAGGACGCCGAATCCAGCTGCCACTGGCTCAGCAGCATGAAGCCGGTGGCCAGCAGCAGGGCGAGCAGGAGCCCGGCCAGCCACCGCGGGGTCAGAGCGAGTTTAAGCACGCTGTCCAGCGTATCGAATCATCCTGGGAGACGGCTCATCGAGCGGGGCGGATCACAGCGGCGGGCGGGCCCGGGGCCGCCCGCAAGCGCCGGGCTCCTCCGGCCGCCTCGGCTACAGCCGGTTGGTGATGACCACCTCGGAGCGCTGGAACTCCTTCAGCGTCGAGTAGCCCGTGGTCGCCATCGCCCGGCGCAGGGCGCCCACCAGGTTGGAGGTGCCGTCCACGTGGTTCGAGGGACCGTGCAGCACGGTCTCGAAGGAGCCGACCTGACTCATCTGCGTGCGGGCGCCGCGAGGGAACTCGTGGTGGTGCGCCTCGGGGCCCCAGTGGTAGCCGCGGCCCGGCGCGTCGGTGGCGCGGGCCAGCGGGGCGCCGATCATCACGGCGTCGGCCCCCATGGCCATGGCCTTGACCATGTCCCCGGAGACGCCCAGGCCGCCGTCGGCGATCACGTGCACGTAGCGGCCGCCGGACTCGTCGAGGTAGTCCCGGCGGGCGGCGGCGACGTCGGAGATGGTGGTGGCCATCGCGGCGTGGATGCCGAGCGCGCGGCGGGTGGTCGTCGTCGCGCCCCCGCCGAAGCCCACCAGCACGCCCGCCGCACCCGTGCGCATCAGGTGCAGCGCGGGAGTGTATCCGGCGGCCCCGCCGACGATCACCGGCACGTCGAGCTCGTAGATGAACTCCTTGAGGTCCAGCGGCTCCTGGTTCTGCGAGACATGCTCGGCGGAGACCGTGGTCCCCCGGATGACGAAGACGTCCACCCCCGCGTTCACCACGGTCCGGTAGAACTCCTGGGTGCGCTGGGGCGTCAGCGAGCCCGCGACGACGACGCCGGCCTCCCGGATCTGCGCCAGCCGCTCGGTGATCAGCTCGGCCTTGATCGGCTCCGCGTAGATCTCCTGCATCCGGGAGGTCACCCGCGGCATGTCGTCCCCGGGCAGCAGCGAGATCTCGTCCAGGTACGGCTGCGGGTCCTCGTACCGGGTCCACAGGCCCTCGAGGTTGAGCACGCCCAGGCCGCCGAGGCGGCCGAGCTCGATCGCCGAGGCCGGGGACATCACCGAGTCCATCGGGGCGCCCAGCACCGGGGCCGGGAAGGAGAAGGCGTCGATCTGCCAGTCCGTCGAGACGTCCCGGGGATCCCGGGTCCGCCGGGCCGGGACCAGGGCGATGTCGTCCAGCGAGTAGGTGCGGCGTGCCCGCTTCGAGCGCCCGATTTCGATGTCGTAACTCACGGTCTTCCTTTCGCGGGCCGCGCGGCCCGGGCGCGGCTCAGCGGCGGTAGTTGGGGGCCTCGACGGTCATGGTGATGTCGTGGGGGTGGGACTCCTTCAGCCCCGCCGGGGTGACCCGCACGAACCGGCCCTTGTGCTTGAGCTGGTCGATGTCCGGGGAGCCGACGTAGAACATCGTCTGGCGCAGGCCGCCCTCCAGCTGGTGCAGCACCGCCGAGAGCGGGCCGCGGTAGGCCACCTGGCCCTCGATGCCCTCGGGGATGAGCTTGTCCTCGCTCTTGACGTCGGCCTGGAAGTAGCGGTCCTTGGAGAAGGAGGCCTGCTTGCCGCGGGTCTGCATCGCGCCGAGCGAGCCCATCCCGCGGTAGGCCTTGAACTGCTTGCCGTTGATGAAGATCAGGTCCCCGGGCGACTCGTCGCAGCCGGCGAGCATCGAGCCGAGCATGACCGAGTCGGCGCCGGCCACGATGGCCTTGCCGATCTCGCCCGAGTGCTGCAGGCCGCCGTCGGCGATCAGGGGGACGCCGGCCGGGATGGTGGCCTTGGCGGACTCGTTGATGGCCGTGATCTGCGGGACGCCGACGCCGGCGATGATGCGCGTGGTGCAGATCGAGCCGGGGCCGACGCCGACCTTCACGGCGTCCGCGCCGGCGTCGACGATCGCCTGGGCGCCCTCGCGGGTCGCCGCCTGGCCGCCGATGACGTCCACGTGGGCCGCGGCCGGCTCCTTCTTGAGCCGGGCGATCATGTCCAGCACGCCCTGGGAGTGGCCGTTGGCGGTGTCGATGAACAGCGCGTCCACCCCGGCCTCGACCAGGGTCATCGCGCGCTCGTAGCCGTCACCGAAGAAGCCGACGGCGGCGCCGACGCGCAGGCGGTCCTCCTCGTCCTTGGTCGCGTTCGGGTACTGCTCGGTCTTGGTGAAGTCCTTGACGGTGATGAGGCCGGTCAGGCGGCCGGCGTCGTCGACCAGCGGGAGCTTCTCGATCTTGTTGCTGGCCAGCAGCTCGAAGGCCTCGTCCTTGTGCATCCCCTCGTGGCCGGTGATCAGCGGCATCCGCGTCATGATCTCCTCGACCCGGCGGGTCTCGAAGTCCTCCTCGGGGAGGTATCGGGTGTCGCGGTTGGTGATGATGCCCAGCAGGACGCCGCCCTCGTCCACCACGGGCAGGCCGGAGATCTTGAAGTGCCCGCACAGGTCGTCCAGCTCGCGCAGGGTGGCGTCCGGGGTGATGGTGACCGGGTTGGTGATCATCCCGGACTCGCTGCGCTTGACCCGGTCCACGTGCTCGGCCTGGTCGGCGATGGAGAGGTTGCGGTGGATCACGCCCATCCCGCCGAGGCGGGCCATCGCGATCGCCATGCGGGAGTCCGTCACGGTGTCCATCGCCGCGGAGATGATGGGGCTGCTCAGGGAGATGCGCTTGGACAGGCGGGTGGTGGTGTCCGCCTCCGAGGGGTTGACCTCGGTGTTGCCGGGAAGCAGCAGGACGTCGTCGTAGGTGAGGCCGACGAGGCCGAAGGGGTCGTCCGAGAGTGCTGTGGGCTGAGTCAAGGGGGATGCGACCTTTCGCGTTGCGCGTGGCTGGCGCCCGCTCCCGGTCACGCGATGCCCGCGGGTGCCGGGGTGCGGGGAGAAGAACTTCTGTAGGTCATCATAGACGCGCCCGGGCCGTTACGCCGAGTCGGCGGCGGGCGCGGGAGGTCCGCGGGCCCCGCGCCCGCCGCCGGTCGGACCCGCCGCGAGCTACCCCACCAGGCCCAGCACGAACTCCGCGATGATCGTGGAGCAGACGAAGGTCGCGGCGATCCCGACGACGCCGACCGGCACGATCTTCCAGCCGATCGAGCGCAGCATCGGCATGTCCTTGCCCAGGCTCAGCCCGGCGACGGTGAGCATCATGGTGATCACCGAGAGGAAGTCCACCGACTCGGAGGCCTCGGCCACCCACCCGGCCACGGGCGAGATCGGCGAGGAGACCAGCATGCCCAGCGTCACCAGCACGATCAGGGCGGGGACCTTCCCCCGGCTGATCCGGGTGACCCCCATGGACACCGCGACCAGGGCGGCCAGCAGCAGGTAGGTCCACACCATGTCCCAGGTGAAGGACCGCTCCGCGATGACCGCGACCACGAGCCCGGCCCCGCACAGGATGGCCAGGATGTTCCACAGCGGGACCCTCACCTCGGGTCCCTGCGTCATCGCGTCCTTGACCGCGTGCAGCTGCTCGGTGGCCATGGTCCCGATGCTCTTGCGCCCGGTGGCCTCGGCGTCGCGGTTGCGGGTCAGCAGCCGGTAGAACCGGTCGGCCACCGGCAGCGAGACCCAGACGCCCAGGTAGATCCCGGCCAGGCTGGCGATCAGGTTGGCGGTGGTGGCCAGGGCCAGGATCTGGTCCTGCATCTCCGGATGCGCAGCGGCCACCGCCGAGGCGCCGGCCGCCATCATGGAGCCCGAGCCGATGCCCGAGCCCATCGCCAGGGCCAGCGGGTCGAAGATGCCCAGCGACGTCGCCAGGGAGGCGATGAGCGTGGCGATCACCGCGCCGAAGACCGAGCCGAAGACGTACATGGACAGCACCCCGCGGTACTGCGGGGAGTCGGAGCCGAAGCGGTTGGTGACCATGGCGAAGGCGGCCTCGCGGTCCACCGAGAAGGTCGCGCCCACCGTGGCCGGGCCCATCCGCAGCAGCACGGCCAGCGGAAGGGCCAGCAGGATGGTGCCGAAGACGTTGCCGAACTCCTGGAGCAGCAGGGCCGGTCCCGCCTCGAGGATCAGCGGGATGTTCGGGCCCATGGTCAGCGAGAGCCGCGCGCACAGCAGCAGCACCGCCACGCCCATGATCAGCCCCGCGGCGTGCTGCAGGCCGGCGGGCATGGGCTTGAGCTTCTGCGCGGAGAGGACGGCGGCGAGGATCAGGCCCCAGATCATCGGGAGCATGGTGATCGAGGCCGGGCCGAGGGAGATCTCGGCGGGGCCGATGGCCTGGGCCAGGCCCGCGATGACCACGATGAGCGCGACCAGCAGCCACAGCTGCGGGGTCCGGAAGGTGTAGAGGAAGGCCTCGCCCGCCGACGTCGCGCGCCCGGGCGCCGGGGCGACGCTGGGCTGGGGGTTCTGTTTCATGCTGGTTCTTTCGCGTAGGGGCCGAGGCGCTGGAGGGGCCGGCCCGGTCCGTTCCCGGCGGGGTGGTCGGCCCGCGGCGTCGTGCAGGGGGCTCATCCCCGAGAAAGTGGTCTCCGCCACCCCGGGGTGTTCCGCATAACATTGTGCACGCGGAAGATCACGACGCCGTTACACACCGGCCCACCTGCGCGAATCCCTGCGAACTCTCCGCAGGCCGTCCTGTTTTCCGTGATTCGGCGGTGCTGGATGCAGGTTCCCGTGGTCGCCGTCCGCTCGACCGGTCCTTCGGGAGGCGGGGCGGCCCGCCCCGCCTCCCAGATCGGGCGGGCGCTACGGCATCGCGCCGGCCCCGGGGGCGGCGCCCTCCGGCGTCGTGCCCTCCTCCCCCGCCTCGGGCGGCAGCGGGTTGCCGAGCTCGTCGTACTGCTGCTCCCCGGGCTGCGGGGCGTCCGGGTCGCCGAAGCCGCGCTCGCCGTCCGGGCCGGTCCACGTCGGCTCCACCAGGGCGTCGCCGAAGCGCTGGTCGAAGAAGGGGCCGGTGGACCTCACGTAGGTCGCGGTCAGGTGGTTGTCGTCGATGTAGGTGTAGACGTTGCCGACCGCCGGCGGGCAGCTGCCGTCCGGGCAGACCAGGTCGTCCATGTCCACCGAGCCGTAGCCGGGGATCTCCTCCCGCCACGGCAGGGTCGGGTCCGGGGTGTACGCGGTCACGTGCTCGAAGGTGCAGTCGTCGAAGCTCCCGTTCTCCTCGCAGTCCCAGTGGGATTCGCCGAAGCGCGCGTTGTCCCGAATGCCGACGACGTTGACCCCGCGCTCGGTCCAGTGCCGGACCTGCTCCTCCGTGCCCGGGCGGATGACCTCGGCGAGGCCGTCGTAGGTCGACTGCGTCGACTGGATGACCAGCGTGTCCGGGTTCTGGTCCTCGATGAACGACTCGGCGCGCGGCAGCCACTCCTGGCAGGCTCCCGAGAAGGCGTTGTCCTCCTCGGTGGTGAAGAAGCAGCCGGGGTGGCGGACGAAGATCAGGTCCCAGTTCTGGGAGCTCGCGGTCTCCTTCATCGCCGTGATCCACTGCTCCGTATGGCTGTTGCCCACCGCGACCACGGTCCGCTCGGGATCGGGGTTGTCCACCACGTGGTAGCACTGGTCGTCCACGAGGCCGTGCAGGTCCATGTCGGGCTCGTCCGAGCACCAGGAGCCCATGCCGTCCTGCCACGCCCAGTCGTCCGCGCGGTCCAGCACCGTGGGGATGAGCCCCGGGTCGGGGTCGCCCTGGTACCGGTAGCCCGGGTCCAGCATCTGCGCGCCGGGGTTGTTCTTCCACGCGTTGGCCTGGATCTGGTGGTTGACGTAGACGATGCGGCCCTGCCACGCGGCGACCGCCCCGAGGCCTACCGCCAGGCATCCGACGACGACCACCAGCGAGCGCCACCGCTTGGCCTCGGACCACTTCCAGCGGCGCAGCGGCGTGTCCACCATCCGGGTCACCAGGACCGATCCCGCCAGCGCCACGCCGAGGATGCCGACGCCGGCGAAGAAGTCGGCCTTCTCCCGCCCCACCCGGTCCAGGTAGAAGACCAGCAGCGGCCAGTGCAGGAGGTAGAGGGCGTAGGAGTACGCACCCAGGGAGACCAGCGGCTTCCACGTCAGGATGCGGTCGGCGCCCCACCGTGTGCCGCTCTGACCGGCGACGATCACCAGGCTCGCGGCCAGGGTCGGCCACAGCGCGATGTAGCCGGGGAACATCCCCTCGACGTCGAGCACCGCCCCGCAGATCAGGATCGCGACGACGCCGATCCACGTCATGATCCCGCGGGCCCCGCCGGGCAGCTTGATCCACGGCAGCACGATGGCCACCAGCGAGCCGAGGGCGAACTCCCAGAGGCGGGCGAAGGTGTTGAAGTAGGCCGCCTGCTGGTCGGTAGCCGTCTCGATCACGGAGAAGGTCAGCGAGGCGACGAAGACGCAGCCGAAGACGAAGGCCAGCGTGGCCCGGATCGGCAGGCGCAGCAGCTTCGCGGCGAAGCCGCCCAGGGCGAACAGCAGCGGCCACATCAGGAAGATCTGGCCCTGGATGGACAGCGACCAGAAGTGGCGCAGCGGCGAGGCCGCGCTGGTGTCCGCCGCGTAGTAGTCCACGGAGTTGAAGATCGAGAACCAGTTCTCGTAGTAGAGCAGGACCGAGAGCGCCTCGTGCAGCGTCGGCACCCAGCGGTCCGCCCCCAGGAAGAGGCGGGTCGCGATCAGCACGGCCACGACCGTGAGCACCGCCACCGGCAGGATCCGCTTGAAGACGTGGACCCAGTACTTGGTCAGCTCCTTCCAGCGGATCGGCGTGCCCCGCTCGAGCTTGCCCGTGAAGGACAGCGTCATGAGGAAGGCGGAGATGAACAGGAAGACGTCCACGCCGCCGGAGACCCTGCCGAACCAGATGTGGTAGACGGCGACCAGGAGCACCGCCAGGGCGCGCAGGCCCTGGATCTCGGGACGGAAGGCCCGCTTGGGCTTCTCGGGGGCGGCCGACGGCATCGAGCGCGCCGCCCAGGGGGCCTCCCCCTGTCCGATCGGCGCGCCGCGGTCGTTGCTCTCTGTCATGTATCGATCCTGTACGTCATGTGGTGCCGGCGGCGTGATGCGCCGCGCGATCTGGGCGGGCGGGTCAGAGCCGCGAGGACTCCGCCTGCCGGAGGGCTGCGTCGAGTCGCTGGTCGAAGAACTCCTGGGTGGTGGAGACGAACGTGGCGGTCAGATGGTGCTTGTCCGCGAACGTGTAGACGTTGCCGACCGTGGGCGAGCATACCCCGTCCGGGCAAATCAGGTCGTTCATCTCCATCGTCCCGAAGCCGGGTGTGCCCGAGCCCACCCACTCGTCCAGCGGATTCTCGGCCTGGAGCATCGGGGAGGTGTAGTCGCAGTCGCGGCCGAGGCGCTGGCACTCCTCGTGCGAGACCTCGAAGCGGGGGTTGTCGCGGAAGGCCACGACGTCGGAGCCGGTCGCCGCCACCTGCTGGACCATCTCCTCGGTTCCGGGACGAATATACTCCCCTTCCGGGCGGTCCCTCACGAAGGCCGAGGTCGTCCCCTGCATGAAGACGACGTCGGCGCCGTAGCCCATGACGAACTCCTCGGCCCGGGGCACCCATCCGGCGCACTCGGCGTCGGAGGCGTTGTCCTCCGGCGTGGTGAAGTGGCAGCCGTGGCGGACGACGACGACGAGGTCCCACCCGCGCTCCTCGGCGGTGGCGATCAGGGCGGACAGCCAGTGCTCGGTGTGGCTGTTGCCCACGGCCAGCACCCGCTGGGTCGGCTCGGGGTCGGAGACCGGATGGGCGCATTCGTCCTCCTCCAGGCCGTAGGTCTCGAGGCCGTCCTCCGAGCAGGGACGGGTCTCCATGGACCAGTCGGTGGAGCGGGCGGAGGCGTAGGGCAGGCTCGCCCCGGTCGCCTCGCCCTCGGCGTCGCGCGTCGACGCGGCGGGCTCCATCGACTCCCCGGAGAGGACGGTCGCCCCCGGGTTCCGCGTCTCGGCGTTCTTCGCCACGTACGCGTCGGTCATGTACGCGATCCGCCCCTGCCAGGCCCCGACCGTGCCCAGCACGAGGAACCCGCAGGCGCCGCAGACCGCCAGGGCCCGCAGCCGGCGGGCCTCGGGCCACCTCCAGCGACGCAGCCGCGCGTCCACCTGCGAGGTCAGCACCAGCGAGAGGAGGAGCGAGACGGCGATGATCGCCAGGCCCGCGAGCGGACCGGCCCGCTCGCCGCCGTCGAAGAGCAGGTAGAAGACCAGGATCGGCCAATGCACCAGGTACAGCGCGTAGGACCGTCCGCCCAGGTAGACCATGGGGCGGGAGGCGAGGAGGCGGTCGATCCCGAGGCGGCTCCGGGTGTCCCCGGCGATCACGACCATCGCGGCCGCCGCGGTGGGCATCAGCGCGGCGTAGCCGGGGAACGCCCCCTCGATCTCGAGCACGAGGCCGCACAGGACGATCGCCGCGACGCCGGCCCAGCCCATCGCCACGCGCAGCCGGGCGGGGAGGCGGAGGGAGGGCAGGGCGAGCGCGACGAGCGAGCCCAGCGCGAACTCCCACAGCCGGGCGACGGTGCTGAAGTAGGCGGCCTGCTGGTCCGCGGCGGTGTAGTAGACGGAGAATCCCAGCGATCCGGCGAAGACGAGGCCGAAGATCAGGGCGAGGGCGGGACGGACGCTCCAGCCCCGGCGTCGTGCCCAGAGCCCGCCCAGGGCGATGAGGAGGGGCCAGAGCAGGAAGACCTGCCCCTGGACGGACAGCGACCAGAAGTGCCGCAGCGGGGAGGCGAGGGAGGCGTCGGTCGCGTAGTAGTCGACGCCGGTCGCCGCCGAGAACCAGTTGGAGGTGTAGGTGACGACGGCGAGGGACTCCCCCATGATCTCGTGCCACCGGGAGGCGGGGTACCAGAGCCGGGTCGCCAGCAGGACGCCGAGCACGGTGAGCACCGCGAGCGGCAGGATGCGCCGGAACACGTGAGTCCAGTAGCGGCTGACCTGCCGGAAGCCCAGCGGCTCGCCCGCCTCGAGTTTGCGGGTGAAGCTCCAGGTCAGGAGGAAGGCCGAGATGAAGAGGAACACGTCCACGCCGCCGGAGACCCGGCCGAGCCAGACGTGGAAGACCACCACGAGCAGGATCGCCAGGGTGCGCAGCCCCTCGATCTCCGGGCGGAACCGGCGGAGTCCGTCATGCTGCTCCGCTGCGTCCGGCGGCGCGGGAGCGGCTGGGGGCGTGGAGGTGGGTCGCATGGGTTCAGGCGGCCGCCGTGCGGTCGCGGAGCTCGCGGGGCGGCTCCGAGAACCGGGTGCCTCGGGCGGCGTGCGGCCGGAATATCCCTTCTGCTCGGCCCGGGAAGGCGGCGGACCGCGTCCTGCGGACTCCGGTCCCTCGCCCACGGGCGCGGCTGCGCCGGTGCTCGGGCTGACGGGCTGGTTCTCCTGCTCGGCCAGCGGGGGCCGGGGCAGTGCGGCCGGGCTCGACGCTTCCGCGGGAAGGGCGCCCGGGCCGCCCGGCAAGCTTATCGGCTCGGCAGCCCCGGCGGAAACGCGCTTCCCCGTCAGGACCCGGCCGACCAGGGCGGATGGGGAGCGGATAGGGAACGGAAGGAGCCGCGGTCGGGGCGCGGCGAGGCCGGGCAGCTGGCCCGAGGAGGGGCAGCGGACGAGGCGAGAGGGCTGAAGGGGCGGGGCTAGAGGGAATCAAGGGGGCGGTGAACGGACGAGGGCCCCGCGACGGGTGTCGCGGGGCCCTCGAGCGGGGAGGAGCGGGCCGCAGGGGCCCGCATCCGGGCGAGGCTCAGTCCTCGTCCTCCTCCTCCGGCTTGTCGACCACGAGGGTCTCGGTGGTCAGCACCAGCGCGGCGATCGACGCCGCGTTCTCCAGCGCGGAGCGGGTCACCTTGACGGGATCGATCACGCCGGCGGCCAGCAGGTCGCCGAACTCGCCGGTCGCGGCGTTGTAGCCCGAGCCCGGCTCCAGATCCGCCACGCGGGAGGCGACGACGTAGCCGTCCGCCCCCGCGTTCTCCGCGATCCAGCGCAGCGGCTGGACCAGCGAGCGGCGCACGATGTCCACCGCGGTGCGCTCGCCCTCGGTGACCAGGCCCAGGTCCTCGTCCAGCGCCTTGCCGGCGTGGACCAGGGCCGAGCCGCCGCCGGCCACGATGCCCTCCTCGAGGGCCGCGCGGGTCGAGGACACGGCGTCCTCGATGCGGTGCTTGCGCTCCTTGGCCTCGACCTCGGTGGCGGCGCCGACCTTGATGACCGAGACGCCGCCGGCGAGCTTGGCCAGGCGCTCCTTGAGCTTCTCGCGGTCCCAGTCCGAGTCCACGCGCTCGACCTCGGCGCGCAGCTGGGCCACGCGCTCCTGGAGAGCGTCCTCCGAGCCGCCGCCGTCGACGATCGTGGTGTTGTCCTTGGTCACCGTGACCCGCCGGGCGGTGCCCAGCTGGTCCAGGCCCACCGAGTCCAGGCTGATGCCCAGCTCGCTGGTGACCAGCTCGCCGCCGGTCAGGACGGCCAGGTCCTGCATGATGGCCTTGCGGCGGTCGCCGAACCCGGGGGCCTTGAGGGCCACCACGTTCAGGTTCCCGCGCATCTTGTTGACCACCAGGGTGGACAGCGCCTCGCCCTCGACGTCCTCGGCGATGATCGTGAGCGGCTTCTTAGCCTGCACGACCTTCTCCAGGACGGGCATGAGCTCCGCGACCGAGGAGATCTTGCCCTGGTAGAGCAGGATCGCCGAGTCCTCGAGCACCGCTTCCTGGCGCTCGGCGTCGGTCACGAAGGACGGGGAGAGGTACCCCTTGTCGAACTGCATGCCCTCGGTGACGGAGAGCTCGATCTCGGTCGAGGAGCCGTCCTCGATCGTGATGACGCCGTCCTTGCCGACCTTCTCGAAGGCCTCGGCGAGCAGCTCGCCGATCTGCTCGGACTGGGCCGAGATCGCCGCGACGTGCGCGACGTCCTGGCCCTCGACCTCGCGGGCGTTCTCCAGCAGACGGGCCGAGACGGCCTTCACGGCGGCCTCGATGCCCGAGCGGATCTCGCCCGGGGCGGCACCGGCGGCCACGTTGCGCAGGCCCTCGGCGACCAGCGCCTGGGCGAGCACGGTCGCGGTGGTGGTGCCGTCGCCGGCGACGTCGTTGGTCTTGGTGGCGACTTCCTTGGCCAGCTGCGCGCCGAGGTTCTCGTACGGGTCGTCGAGCTCCACCTCGCGGGCGATGGTCACGCCGTCGTTGGTGATCAGCGGGGCGCCCCACTGCTTGTCGAGGACGACATTGCGGCCGCGCGGGCCGAGAGTCACCTTGACGGTGTTGGCGAGCTTGTCCACACCGGCTTGGAGGGCCTTGCGGGCAGCGTCGTCGAATTCCAACTGCTTTGCCATCGGTTTCAATGACTCCTTAGGGATGTGGTGGTGCCGGGACGTGCACCGAGACTACTTCTCGACGACGGCCAGCACGTCACGGGCGGAGAGCACCAGGAAGTCCTGGCCCGAGTACTTGACCTCGGTTCCGCCGTACTTGGAGTAGATGACGACGTCGCCCTCGTTGACGTCCACGGGGATGCGGTTGCCCTTCTCGTCCACGCGGCCGGGGCCGACGGCGACGACCTTGCCCTCCTGGGGCTTCTCCTTGGCGGTCTCGGGGATGACCAGGCCGGAGGCGGTGGTCTGCTCGGCCTCGACGGGCTGAACGACGATGCGGTCTTCGAGGGGCTTGATGGAGACGGACATGAGTGACCTTCTTCCCTAGATGGATCAGTTCCTGGCGTGAGCCACGGGACGTGCCAACCGTCGTCGCGGTGCCGATTGAGCGCCGGGCCCAGTTAGCACCCTGAGTCTCAGAGTGCTAACACGACTCTATTCCGGGGATTAGCAGAGGGTCAAGGCGAGTGCCAGCGCGTCGCCGCGGAGGGCCCCCGCGACGGGCCCCCGCGACGCGCTAGGGTGAACGCATGCGCCCCGAGTACACCCGCGAAGAACTGGCCCTGCTGGACGGCATCGAGTACCGGGAGCGGGACGTCCTGGCGCTCTCCTCCCGCCTGCGGGACCGGGGGCTCGCCCCCGAGCGGGCCGCGGAGCTGCTGACCCAGGCCCGGCTGCGGGCCGAGGCCGCGGGCAAGTTCGGCGCGGAGGAGGCGGGCCGGATGCTGCTGACCCGCGACGGGCTGGAGCAGGCGACCCGGGGCGCGGTCGCCCGGCTGCACGCGCGGCGGTTCCGCGAGGCGGGGATCGCTTCCGTGGCCGACCTCGGCTGCGGCCTGGGCGGGGACGCCGCGGCCTTCGCCCGGGAGGGGCTGCGGGTGAGCGCCGTCGAGGTCGACCCCCGCACCGCCCGCTTCGCGGCCCACAACCTCGCTCCCTACCCCGGGGCCGAGGTGCGCTGCGCCGACGTCGCCGAGCTGGACCTGCGCACGCTCTCCGACGCGGCCGGGCGCCCCGTCGAGGCCCTGTGGCTCGACCCCGCCCGCCGGGAGGCTCCCGGCGTCGGCGCACGGCCCCGGGGCGGCACGGCTCCGAGGGGCGGCGGCGAGCACCGCGCACCCGGCCAGGGCGCCCGCCGGATCTTCGACCCGGAGGCCTTCTCCCCGCCGTTCTCCCTCATCGAGTCGCTGGCGAGCACGGGCGTCCCCCTGGGCGTGAAGATGGGCCCCGGCATGGACCGCGCCGCGATCCCGGCAGGGGCCGAGGCCGAGTGGATCAGCCACCGCGGCGAGGTCGTGGAGCTGGTGCTGTGGTTCAACGCGCTGCGCACCCCGGGGGTCCGGCGCCGCGCCACCGTGCTCGGGCCCGACCCCCTGGTCCCGGAGACGCTGGCGAGCCTGAGCTCCGGGGACGACTTCGGCGAGGGCCCCGAGGCGCCGGTCGGCGAGCCCGCCGGGCACCTCTACGAGCCCGACGGGGCCGTGATCCGCGCCGAGCTGGTGGACCGGCTGGCCGAGGCCGTCGGCGGGCACCTGGTGGACCCTCGCATCGCCTACGTCTTCTCCGAGCGGGAGCACCGGCTGGACTGGGCGAGCGGGTGGCGGGTCCTGGAGGCCCTGCCGCTGCACGCCAAGCCGCTCAAGCGCTGGGTGCGCGAGCACGGCGTCACCGAGCTGACGATCAAGAAACGGGGGGTCGACGTCGTGCCCGAGGTCCTGCGGAAGCAGCTGCTGGCCGGCTCCGGGAAGCGCTCGGGGCGGGGCCGGCGGGCCACCCTCGTACTGACCCGGTGGGACGCGGCGGACGGGGAGCACCGCGGGGCGTTCGCGGTCGAGCCGCTCGCCGCCGGGTGAGGGCCCTCCTCGCGGCGGCGCGTCGCGCGGGCCGGGGTAGGGCGGGAGCCCCTCCCGCGGGTACGATGAATCGACCCTGTTTGGAGGCCGCCCCATGATCGAGTTCTCTCGCTCCTCCCAGTCCACGCTCGGCGTGGAGTGGGAGGTCGCACTGGTGGACCGGAGAACCGGTGCCACGCGTCCCGCGGCCGAGGAGGTCTTCGAGGCCATCGAGGCCTCGGACCCCGCACTGGCCGACCCCGAGGGCCAGACCCCGCACATCGCCCGGGAGTTCCTGGCCAACACCGTGGAGATGGTCACCGGCGTCGCGACCCGCGTCAGCGAGGCCACGGACCAGCTGCAGCACCTGGCGGACCGGCTGCGCACCTACACAGACCCTCTCGGGATCGACCTGTTCTCGGCAGGGACCCACCCCATCGCCGAGTGGCGGACCGAGCAGGTCTCCGCCAAGGAGCGCTACCAGAAGATCCTGGACCGCACGCAGTACTGGGGCCACCAGATGCTCATGTACGGCATCCACGTCCACGTCGGCCTCGACGCCCGGGACAAGGCCCTGCCCGTGGTCAACCAGCTGGTCAACTACTACCCCCATCTGCTCGCGCTCTCGGCCAACTCCCCCTACTGGGGCGGGCACGACACCGGCTACGCCTCCCAGCGCGCCATGGTCTTCCAGCAGATCCCCACGGCCGGTCTGCCCTTCGGCTTCGAGCAGTGGCACGAGTTCGAGGACTACACCTGGGACCTGCTGCAGACCGGCGTGATCGACGAGCCCTCCGAGAACCGCTGGGACATCCGCCCGGTCGCGAGGTACGGCACCGTGGAGATGCGGGTGTGCGACGGCGTCTCGACGGTGGAGGAGATCGGCGCCCTGACCGCGCTCACCCAGTGCCTGGTCGAGGAGACCTCGCGGCGGGTCGAGGCCGGGGAGCGCATCCCGCTGATGCCGCGCTGGCACGCCGAGGAGAACAAGTGGCGCGCCGCGCGCTACGGCATCGAGGCCATCATCATCCAGGACGCCCAGAACAACGAGCGCCTGGTCACCGACGACACCATCGACCTGCTCAACCGGCTCGAGCCCATCGCCGGCCAGCTCGGCTGCTCGGAGGAGCTGGCCGGCGTCGAGCGCATCATCCGGCGCGGTCCGGGCTACCTGCGGCAGCGGCGGATCGCGAAGGAGGCCGGGGGCGACCTGCGCGCCGTGGTCCGCGACATCGCAGGACTGACCCGCGACGGGTACCCGGACTAGGATCCCCCTACGCCGGGACGCTGACCGTGGTCACCGGCAGGGAGGGGTCCGCGGTGAAGCCGAGCCCGGTGGGGGCGACGCCGGCCGCGACGAGGCGGGCGCCCAGCGCGGCGACCATCGCGCCGTTGTCGGTGCACAGGGACAGGCGCGGGACCACCAGGCGGATGCCGTGCCGCTCGCAGCGCTCGGCGGTCAGCGCCCGCAGCCGCGAGTTCGCCGCGACGCCGCCGCCCAGCAGCAGCGTGTCGATGCCGTTCTCGGTACAGGCCAGCATCGCCTTGGCCGTGACGACGTCGGCGACCGCCTCCTGGAACGAGGCCGCGACGTCTGCGACCGGCGCTGCCTCCCCCCGGGCCTCGAAGCCCTCGACGACGCGCGCCACCGCGGTCTTCAGCCCCGAGAAGGAGAAGTCGTACCGGTGGCTCCCCGGCGCCTCGGCGCTGCCCATGTACTTGCCCGCCGTCAGGCCGCGGGGCAGCCTGAACGCGGCCGCGTCTCCCCCGGCGGCCACGCGGTCGATGGCCGGGCCGCCAGGGTAGCCGAGGTCCAGCAGGCGGGCCACCTTGTCGTAGGCCTCGCCGGCGGCGTCGTCGAGCGTCGCGCCGAGCAGACGGACCGAGCCGGTGATGTCCCCGACCTTGAGGATCTCGGTGTGCCCGCCGGAGACCAGCAGCGCCCCGAGCCCCTCCGGCAGCCCCTCTCCCCCGGCCTCCGGGGCGGGGAGCCCGCTGCCCTCCAGCAGCCCCACCCCGACGTGGGCGACGAGGTGGTTGACGGCGTAGAGCGGCTTGCCGGTGGCCACGGCGAGGGCCTTGGCGGCGCTGACCCCCACCATGAGGGCCCCCGCCAGCCCCGGGCCGCTGGTCACGGCGATCGCGTCCACCTCAGCGAGGCCCAGGCCGGCATCGGCGAGCACGGCGTCCAGCGCGGGGATCATCGCCTCCAGGTGGGCGCGGGAGGCGATCTCGGGGATGACGCCGCCGAAGCGCTCGTGCTCCTCCATCGAGGAGGAGACGGTGTTGGTCAGCAGCCGGCTGCCGGCGACGATCCCGATCCCGGTCTCGTCGCAGGAGGACTCGATGCCCAGCACCACGGGTCCGGTGCGCGGGGCGGAGGTATGGGGCTGGTTCACGGTCGGGGTCCGCCTTCCGGGGTCAGGTCCTTGCTCATGATCACGGCGTCGACGCCGTCCTGGTAGTAGCGCGGCCGCAGGTGGATCCGCGCGTAGCCGAGGGACTCGTACAGCCCGGCGGCGCGCGGGTTGTCCGCCCTGACCTCGAGCATCATGGTGCCCGCCCCGGCCTCGCGGGCCTGGCGGTGCATCCGCTCCATGAGCCAGCGGCCGAGGCCGCGGCCCTCGTGCCCGGGGTCCACCGCGATGGTCTGCACGTCCCCGGTCTCCGCCACCGCCATCATCCCGGCGTATCCGACGACGACGCCGGCCTCGTCCAGGACGACGGTGTACCGCCGCGTGGGATGCCGCACCTCGGCGAGGAACATCTCCAGCGGCCAGGCGTCGGCCGGGAACAGCCGGAGCTCGAAGCGGTGCACGGCCTCGAGGTCGGCCAGCTCGAGGGGGCGGGCCGCGTATCCCGCCGGCGGGGGCGGCTCGGGCGAGGGTCCGGTTGATGCCGGGGACGCGGCGGGGGCCGCCGAGGGCCGCGGGCCGATCGAGGGCGGCGGCCCGCCCGGCGAGTCGGCCGGGCTCATCGCGTGGCCCGCTTCCGTGCCGCCGGGACCCGGGCGTCGGACTCGCGCAGGTACAGCGGGGCGGTGTCCGTCTGCGCCGCGGCCAGGCCCGCGCGCAGGGCGGCGCGGACCAGGTCCTCGGCGAGGGGCTGGTCGGCCTCATGGCCGGGCAGGGCCACGAGGGCGTCCGGGTAGAGCGCGGCGCCGCGGCCGGCGGCCGGGGGGCCGAGGGGCGACGTCCCCGTGCTCTCCTCGGCCGCCGCTTCCTCGCCGTACAGCACGGCCCCGGCCGCGGCTGCGGGGCCCACCGCCGGGCCGACGACCCGGCGGTACCCCTCGGGGAGGATCTCGTAATCGGCGCAGTAGACCTCGCGGCGCCGGGCGTCGGTGGCGACCCGCAGGAGGCCGTGGCCGGCGCGGCGGGCGTCCTCGTGGGCCGCCTCGGCCACGGCGTCGAGGCTCACGGCCCCGCGCACCTCCACGCCCCAGGCCCAGCCCAGGGTGCGGGCGGTGACGATCCCGGCCCGCAGCCCCGTGAAGGGGCCGGGCCCGAGCCCGGTGAGGATCATCCCCAGCTCGGGGCCCTGCGCGCCGGCCTCGGCCAGCAGGTCCCTCAGGCCCGGCGCCATGACCTCGGCGTGGGATCGGGTGTCCTCGGTGCGGAAGGCGCCGAGGACCTCCACCGGGCCGGCGCAGGGGGCCCCGGAGGCGGCGTCGTCGGGCACGCGGATCAGCGCGCCGCTGGCGATGGACGAGGTATCACAACCGAGTATCAGCACCCGACCAGTCTAATGCCGCGCCGCCTCGCGCAGCTTCAGCGCGAGCGGGCCGGTCCGCTCCTCCCGCCAGCGCGGTCCGACGAAGCCGATCCGCAGGATGCGGGGGTCGAGGTCCTCCTCGGAGCCCTCGACCACCGGCGCCTCGGCGCCGACGGCGCGCTCCAGCTCGATCTCCACCCGCGACTCGGCGAGGTGCTCCACCAGGCCGCGGCCCCACTCGACGACCGTGACGGCGCCGTCCATGGAGTACTCGAGGTCGAGGTCGTCGACCTCCTCGGCGCTGGAGAGCCGGTACGCGTCCACGTGCACCAGGGAGGGCCCGCCGGGCCGGGCCCCCTCGGGGTCGTTGCGGTGGATCCGGGAGAGCACGAACGTCGGCGAGATCACGCTCCCGAGCACCCCCAGCCCCTCGCCCAGGGCGCGGGTGAAGGTCGTCTTGCCGGCCCCGAGCTCCCCCGTGAGCACCAGCAGGTCCCCCGCCCGCAGGCTCCCGGCCAGCACGTGCGCCACGCGCTGGGTGGCCTCCGTGCCGTGCAGCTCCAGGACCGCGTCCTCCTCCGCCTCAGTCATGGCCCGTCCCGTCCTCTCGCTCGGCGCCGCCCGCCGTCACCCGCTCCACGCGCGGGGAGATGCGGGTGACGATCTCGTAGTTGATGGTCCCGGCGGCCTCGGCCCAGTCGTCGGCCGAGGGCTCCTCCCCTGCTCCGAACAGCACCGCCGGCGCGTGGAGGTAGCCCAGGGCGGGGTCGCTGAGCCCGGGCTCGCCCAGGTCGACGACGAGCTGGTCCATCGCGATCCTGCCGACCACGGGATAGGTCCTGGCCGGCGCCCCCGAGGGGTGGATCCGCACGGGGCCGCCGGTGGCCACGCGCGGGACGCCGTCGGCGTAGCCCAGGGGGATCAGGGCGAGGGTCGTGGGGCGCTCGGTGCGGTAGGCGAGGCCGTAGGAGACCCCCTGGCCTGCCGGGACCTCCTTGACGGCGTCGACCGTGGTCCGCAGCGTCATCACCGGGCGCAGGCCGAAGTCCTCGGGGGGCACCCCGCTGATCGGCGAGAGGCCGTAGAGGGCCAGGCCGACCCGCACGGCGTCGTAGTACGGGGCCGCGCCCTGGGGGGCGGCGCCGTCTGTGAGCAGGAGGGCGAGGGTCGCGGGCGAGTTCGCGACGTGCAGCAGGGCCGGCCGCAGGCCCGCGGCGCGCGCCCGGGCGACGGCGTCGTCGAACCGCTCCAGCTGCTCCCGCGTCTCGGGGCGCTCCGGCTCGTCGGCCACGGCCAGGTGGGTGAAGATCCCGACGACCTCGACCAGGCCCCGCTCCTCGAGGGCCCGGGCGCGCTCGACGAGGTCGGGCCACCGCTGCGCCGTCGAGCCGTTGCGGCCCAGGCCGGTGTCGATCTTCAGGTGCACCCGCGCGGTGCGGCCAGAGCCCTCGGCGGCGGCCGCGATCGGCTCCAGCTCCCAGCCGGAGACGCCGAGCTCGACGTCGTGCTCCAGCGCCGCCGCGAAGTCGGTGGAGGAGGTGTGCAGCCAGGCCAGCACCGTCCCGCCGATCCCCTCCTCGCGCAGCCGCAGGGCCTCCCGCACGTGGGCGACCCCGAGCAGGTCCGCGCCGGCCGCCAGCGCCGCGCGGGCGACGGCGGAGGCGCCGTGGCCGTAGGCGTCGGCCTTGACGACCGCGATCAGCCGGGCCGGCGCCACGAGGCGGCGCAGCCTGCGGACGTTGTGGGCGAGGGCGTCCAGGTCGATGACGGCGGCCCGCTCGGGCAACGGGGCGGGCGGAGGCTCCGGGGCGGAGGGAGACGGCGCGGAGGTGCCGGCGGGAGATGTCGCGGGCTTCGAGAGGCTCGCAGAGTCCGGAACGCTGACGGGGTCCTGGGCGGGGGCGCGGCCGGAGCCCGCTGCGGGGTCCGGGCCGCGCCGGGGGGCGGGGCTGCAGGATGGCATGGGGCCATTCTCTCACCCGCCGCGGCTGCCCCGCCGCCCTCGGCCGCGCCGCCCACCGCAGCCGCGCCCCTCGCCACAGCACGGCCGCCCGGCATGGCCGTTCCTCCCGCCGCGACCGGGACACCGGGACCCCCGGCGCGACCGTGCCTGCCACCGCGGCCGGGGCGCCGGCGGCTCGCGTAGACTCGTGGGGGTGAGTTCAACGGAGACAGGACGCGGGCGGATCGTCCACGTGATCAGCATGCACACCTCCCCCCTCGCCCAGCCGGGGCACGGGGACGCCGGCGGCATGAACGTCTACATCGGCCAGCTCTCCCGGGCCCTCGCCCGCACCGGGGTGCGCGTGGAAGCCTTCACCCTCCTGACCGCCCCTCCCGAGGACGCCGACCCATCGCTCCCCGCCGCCCGCTCGACCGGCGTCTCCCCCGGCTACACCGTGCACGAGCTCTACCTGCCCGAGGCCGCCGGCGCCGGCAAGGAGGCCATGGCGGAGCTGACCGGCGCCTTCGGCCGCGCCTGCGCCGAGCGCGTCCGCGGGGGCCTCCCCGCCCCCGACGTGATCCACGCCCACTACTGGCTCTCCGGGCGGGCCGCCGAGTCCTACCGGGAGGCCCTCGGGGAGCCGGTGGACGACGTCGGGAGCTCCCGGACCGGGTCCGCAGGCCCCCGGGGGATCCCCCTCGTCGCGGTCCTGCACACCAGCGCCATGGTCAAGAACCTCTCCGCCGGTCCCGCCGAGCCGCCCGAGCCCGCCAGCCGCGTCCGCGGCGAGCGCGAGGTGATCCGCTCCGCGGCCGCCCTGATCGTCAACACCGAGGCCGAGGCGGCGCAGATGGCGAGCCTCTACGGCGCCGACCCGGCCAGGACCCGGGTGATCCCGCCCGGCGTCGACGCCGCCGTCTTCCGCCCCGGCCCGCCGCGCCCGGCCGACGGCCGCTTCCGCGTGCTCTTCGCCGGCCGCCCGCAGCCGCTCAAGGGCCCGGAGATCCTGCTGCGCGCCGTCGCGCTGGCCCGCCCCGCCGTCCCCGGGATCGAGCTGGAGATCCGCGGCACCGCCGGCGAGCGCTACCTGGCCGAGCTCGCCGCGCTGGCCCGGGAGCTGGGGATCGACGACGTCGTCCGCTTCTACCCCGCCACCACCAGCGCGGACCTGGCCGAGGCCTTCCGCCGTGCCGACGTCGTCGCCTGCCCCTCCTCTTCGGAGACCTTCGGCCTGGTGGCGCTCGAGGCGCAGGCCTGCGGGGCGGTGGTGCTGGGCTCCGACGTGACCGGGCTGCGGGCAGCGCTCGACGACGGCCGGGCGGGCCTGCTGGTCCCCCGCCGGGAGCCGGATGCCTGGGCCCGGGCGCTGGGCGAGGCCGCCGCGGCCCCGGCCCTGCGGAAGCGGCTGAGCGCCGCGGCAGTCGCCCACGCTCACGGGCTGACCTGGGACGACGCCGCCCGGCGGACCGTCCGCGTATACGAGGACCTGCTGAACGGATGATGGAGGAGACGATGGACGGAACGGACATCCACGACGAGGCGGCCTTCGCGGCCTACCTGGACCGGGCGCGCATCACGGGTGAGGTCGGGACCCCGCGCCAGGACAACCTGGCCCACATCGAGGGGTTCCTGGCCGGGAACGAGCACCTCGAGTTCGGCGTCGAGCTGACCCGGCGGTGGAGCCGCGAGGAGGTCTTCGAGCTCATGGTGGACCGGGTCGGGCTGCACCCGGACCCCGCGCACGCGCACGGGCAGGACACCATCAGCGCCGACCGCTGCGTCGCCGCCCTGACCCGCTACGCGCGGCGCTTCGGCGAGGCCGTGCGGGCGGGCTCCGCGATCCTCTTCGCGACCGGGCACCCGGCGGGCCTGTTCCCCGTCTACCAGCATCTGGCGGAGGCCGCCCGGCGGCACGGGGCCTGGGTGGTCGGCATCGAGGAGGGCATCCGCTTCGACGGCGGCGACCTCCGGCAGATCAACGACGTCGTGATGTTCCAGCAGTACGGCTCGCTCGCCCACACGCACCTCCCCGAGCCGATGCGGCTGGTCCTGGCGCAGCTGCGCGAGGCCGGGGCCCCGGTGGACTTCGTGGTGGCCGACCACGGGTGGGCGGGGGCCGCGGCGAGCGCCGGGCTGCCCACGATCGGGATCGCCGACTGCAACGACCCCGGCCTGTTCGTCTCCGAGGCGCAGGGCCAGCTGGAGGTCGCGGTGCCGATGGACGACAACGTCCTGCCGCACCTCTACGACCCGGTCACGGAGTTCGTCCTGGACCGCGCGGGCCTGCTGGTCGGCAGCGCCGTCTGAGGCGCGTCCCCGCCTGGCGGCGGCTCCCGGGCCTCGGCGGCACGGTCCCGCCGGCCCCTCAGGCCCCCAGCAGCCGGCCGAGCTCGCCCGGGATGCGACGCGCGGCCACGCTGGGCGGCAGCGGCCCCGGCTCGGCCCGGCTGACCGCCCTCTGCAGCAGCAGGGCCCCGGCGGCGACCCCGGCCCAGGCGGCGTCGTCCTCCGGCGCCGCGCCGTTCTCCACCCGCGCCCCGTGGCAGGCCGCGGCCGCGCCCAGCATCCCGGTCAGTGTGTCCCCCGAGCCGGCCGTGGCAAGCCAGGGGCTGCCCCCGGTGTGCGCGTAGACGACGCCGGGCCCGGCCACCACCGTGGTCCCGCCCTTGAGCAGCAGCGTCCCGCCCAGGACCTCGCGGGCGGCCCGGGCCCACGGCAGCGGCGCCGCCTCGATCCGGGCGCGGTCGGGGAATCCCTCCTCGGGCAGCTCCTCCTCGGCGAGGCCCGCCTCCAGGGCTGCCGCGCGCAGCCGCTCCCCCGCAGAGCCGCTCAGCCGCACCGCCCATTCCAGGGCGGAGGCGAGCTCCCCGGCGTGCGGGGTCATGATCACCGAGGCTCGGGCCCGCTCGCCCTCGCCCGCGGCGCCGGCCAGGATCCGGATCGCCTCTGCGTCGGCGACCACGGGCAGCCCCGAGTCCAGGGCCGCCCGGATCTCGTGCTCCGCGCCGGGGCCGGCCGCGCCCGAGCCCACGGCCCACGCCTGGACCCGGTCCGCCCCCACGTGCTCGCTGCGCACGGCCTCGGGGCATTCCAGCGCCATGAGCCCGGCCAGGGTGTCCCCGCCGGTGTACCGGACCATCCCGGCGCCGGAGTTGACCGCCGCCCGGACGCACATCAGGCCCGCGCCGGGGTAGGCGTCGCTGCCCGCCACCGTGCCCAGGACCCCGCGGGTGTACTTGTGGTCCCCCTCGCCGGGGGCGGGCCAGACGGCCGGGAGGTCCGCGTCCTCCAGGACCAGGACGCCGGGCTCGGGGAGGTCCTCCTCGATACCGATGGGCACGACGTCGAGCTTCCCCACCGGCCTGGCGGCCGCGGGGGCCGCCAGGCCGGTGGTCGGGGCGGCGAAGGTCACCGTCACGTCCGCCGGGAGCACCGGCTGCACGAGGCGGCCCGTGGTCGCGTCCAGGCCGGAGGGGACGTCGCAGACGAGGACGGCGGGGCGGTCGGCGCCGGCGTCGCCCCGGTCGGCCAGCAGCTCGCGGACCAGGCCCGCCGCCGGCTCCCGCAGGCCGCCGGAGCCCCCGGTGCCGAGGATCCCGTCCACGATCAGCGCGGATCCGGCTGCCGCCTCGCGGCAGGCCCGGGCGCCGTCGTCCTCCAGGGAGAGCACGGCGCCGCCGGTCCCGCGCAGGGCCGCCAGCCCCTCCTCGTGGTGCCGGGCCGCGGTCAGCACCGCGGTGACCTCGGCCCCGCGGGAGCTCAGCCCGGCCCCGGCGTACAGGGCGTCGCCGCCGTTGTTCCCGGCCCCCACCAGCAGCGCGACCCGCGCGCCGGCGACGCCGCCCGCGCGCTCCTCGAGCAGCCGGGCCGCCGCCGCGGCCAGGCCGCGGGCCGCGACGGCCATGAGCTGCTCGCCGGCCTCCAGATGGGGCCGCTCCGCCTGACGGACCTGCTCCGCGGTGTATGCCTTCAGGACCATGCCGCCTCCTCCAGTGCGTGGGCCGCGGCGAGGTCCTCCTCGCCGAGGCGCTCGGCGACCGCGGTGGCCACCGCGGTTCCGCCGTCGTGGGTGATGCTGATGTGCCAGCGGTTGATGCCCAGCTTCTCGGCGGTCTCCCGGACGGTGCCGGTGACCACCAGGCGCGGGGCGCCGTAGCGGTTCTTCTCGATCCGGCAGTGGTGCCAGATCATCCCCGGAGGGGCGTGCAGCGCCTTGGCCACGGCCTCCCGGGCCGCGAAGCGCCCGGCCAGCGAGTAGACCGGGAGCTCCTGCTCCTCCGCGGTGAACAGCCGGCGGCGCAGCCGCGGGGTGCGCTCGAGGATCCCCTCGAAGCGGGCGATGTCGACGACGTCGACTCCGGTGCCCATGATCACGGTGCTGTGCTCCCCTCGGTCGGGCGGCGATGGCGGCGTTGGGCGGACGGGACGGCCGGCCGCGACGGCCGGGCCCGGGACGCGCAACGCCCGCCGCGGGGTGGCGACGGGCGTTGCGGTCTCACGAGGGCGGGACCCGTCCTACTCGACGGTCACCGACTTCGCCAGGTTGCGCGGCTGGTCGACGTCGTACCCCTTGGCTCCGGCCAGCGCGCAGGCGAAGACCTGCAGCGGGACGGTGGCCAGCAGCGGCTGCAGGAGCGTGGGCGCCTGCGGGACGGTGATGACGTGGTTGGCGTAGTCCTTCACGGACTCGTCGCCCTCCTCCGCGATGACGATGGTGATGGCGCCGCGGGCCCGGATCTCCTGGATGTTGGAGACGACCTTGGAGTGCAGCGAGTCGCGCCCGCGCGGGGACGGGACGATCACGAAGACCGGCTGCCCCTCCTCGATCAGCGCGATCGGGCCGTGCTTGAGCTCGCCGGCGGCGAAGCCCTCGGCGTGGATGTAGGCGATCTCCTTAAGCTTCAGCGCGCCCTCCAGCGCCACGGGGAAGCCCACGTGGCGACCCAGGAACAGCACGGAGGAGGAGGTCGACATGTCGGTGCCGAGCTTCTTGACCTGCTCCTCGGCGTCGATGACCTCCTGGATCTTCTCCGGCATCTTCTGCAGCTCGTCCAGCACGTCGGCGATCTCGTCCGCGTACATGTTCCCGCGCAGCTGGGCGAGGTACAGGCCCAGCAGGTAGGCGGCGGTGATCTGGGCCAGGAAGGCCTTGGTCGAGGCCACGGCGATCTCGGGGCCCGCGTGGGTGTACAGCGAGGCGTCGGACTCGCGCGGGATCGAGGAGCCGTTGGTGTTGCAGATCGCCACGACCTTGGCGCCCTGCTCGCGGGCGTGCCGGATGGCCATCAGCGTGTCCATGGTCTCGCCGGACTGGGAGAGCGCGACGACGAGGGTCTTCTCGTTGACGATGGGGTCCCGGTAGCGGAACTCGTGGGCGAGCTCGACCTCGGTGGGGATCCGGCACCAGTGCTCGATCGCGTAGCGGGCCACCTGGCCGGCGTAGGCGGCGGTGCCGCAGGCGATGACGACGATCTTGTCCACCGAGCGCAGCACCGACTCGTCGATGTGCACCTCGTCGAGGCTCAGCCGGCCCTTCTCGTCCAGGCGGCCCAGCAGCGTGTCGCGCACGGCGGCGGGCTGGTCGTGGATCTCCTTGTCCATGAAGGAGGAGAAGCCGCCCTTCTCGGCCGCGGCGGCGTCCCACTTGACCTCGAAGGGCCTGCCCTCGGCGCGGTTGCCCTCGAAGTCGGTGATCTCGTAGCCCTCGGCGGTGATGGTCACGATCTGGTCGTTGCCCATCTCCACGGCCTGCTTGGTGTAGTCGATGAAGCCGGAGACGTCCGAGCCGAGGAAGTTCTCGTGCTCGCCGAGGCCGATGACCAGCGGGGAGTTGCGGCGGGCCGCGACGATGCGGTCCTCGTGGTCCGCGTGGACGGCCAGCAGGGTGAAGGCGCCCTCGAGGCGCTGGGAGGTCAGCCGCATCGCCACGGTCAGGTCCCGGGCGGCATCCTTGTTGTAGTGGTCCGCCAGCAGCGTCGCGGCGACCTCGGTGTCCGTGTCGGAGACGAAGTTGTAGCCCTTCTGGGACAGCTCGCTCCTCAGCTCGGAGAAGTTCTCGATGATGCCGTTGTGGACGACGGCGAGCCGCCCGTTGTCCACCACGTGCGGGTGGGCGTTGGGGTCGGTCGGTCCGCCGTGGGTCGCCCAGCGGGTGTGCCCGATCCCCAGGATCGAGTGCGGGAGGGGGCTGGCCTCCAGCTCGGCGTCGAGCGCCGCGACCTTGCCCGCCTTCTTGCGGTGCTCGACCGCGCCCTCGGCGACCACCGCGACGCCAGCGGAGTCGTACCCGCGGTACTCGAGACGGCGCAGGCCCTCGAGGACCACGTCGAGGGCATAGTATTCACGGTCGACGGCGCCGGGCTGTCCTACGTATCCAACGATTCCACACATAGGCTTCAGCTTAGCCCACGCCAGCCCGCTGTCACGGCCGAACCGGACCGACGGGTATGTGACGTTCGCACGCGCCGCGGCCGCGACCCGCGGCGGGGTTCGCCGCCTGTGCCCCGCCGGGCCCCGCGCCGGCCGCGGCGCCTCGGGCGGCCCCCGGAACCGCCTGCGGCCCGCCCCTCGGATGGGACGGGCCGCAGGCGGGCGCCGGCTCGCGCGGGAAGAGCCCCGCGCGAGCCGGGCGAGGGACGGATCAGGCCGCCTCGAACACCTCCACCAGCTGCGGGTGCAGCGGGTGCTCGGGCCCGACGCCGGTCAGCCGCTCCACCAGCTCCCCGCGCCGCCCGGCGTACTCCTCCAGCAGCCCGCGCAGCTCCTGCGCCTCGGGATCACCCTCGACGTCGAAGGCCAGCGCAGCCCCGACCGCGGCCACCAGCGCCTCCGGCCGGTGCCCGTGCTCGGCGAGCTCGGCCGCGGGGCCGACGAAGCGCTCCCCCGCCGAGATCTTGCGCAGCGGGGCCCGGCCCACCCGCTCCACCGTGTCCGGCAGGTGCGGGTTCGAGAAGCGGGTCAGGATCTTCCCGATGTACTCCTGCTGGGTCTCCGGCGCGAAGCCGAACTTCTCGACCAGCAGCTGCTTGGTCTCGGCCAGCACCGCCTCGACGCGGGAGCGCACGCCGGCGTCGGCGAGCGCGTCCGAGATCTTGTGCAGCCCCTGGAGGCGGCCGAAGTAGGCGGTCGCCGCGTGGCCGGTGTTGACCGTGTACAGCTTGCGGGTGATGTAGGGCGCCAGGTCCTCGACCCACGTGATGCCGGGGACCTCCGGGACGGCGTCGCCGAAGGGCTTCGACTCCACCGCCCACTCGTAGTAGGTCTCCACGGTGACATCGAGGCCGCCGCCCTGTTCCTGCTGGGGCACGATCCGGTCCACGGCGGTGTTCGCGAAGATCGCGACGTCGTCGGCCTCGGGATAGGCCTCGCGGATCGCGGCGGCGAGCCCGTCGGTGGCGTTGATCGCGTTCTCGCACGCCATCACCGCGACCTTCCCCGGCGTGCCGGCCTCGGCACGGGCCCGCAGGCCCTCGGCGATGGCCGGCGCGATGATCTTCAGGACGGTCGGCCCCACCGCGGTGGTGACGACGTCCGCCTCGACGATCCGCCGCCGCAGCCCCTCGGGGTCGCTCGCAGAGTTGACCCCGCTGAACCCGGTGACCCGGATGTCGCGGGGCTCGGCGCCGACCTCGTGGACGGTGTAGGAGTCCTGCTCGTTGAGGGCCTCGATCAGCGGGGCCGCGACGTCGGCGAAGACGAGCTCGTAGCCCGCCTCGTGGAGGAGGACCCCCACGAATCCGCGGCCGATGTTCCCCGCTCCGAAGTGAAGTGCCTTCTTCATGCGTTGACCTTTCCGAAGATCTCGAGGACCTCCTCAGCGGAGCCGGCCCGCTCGAGACGGGCGACGGCCTCCTTGTCGGAGAAGACCTTGGCGATCTTCTGCAGCAGCTCCAGGTGCTGCCCGCCGGCGCCGGCGATGCCGATGACGAAGCGGACGGGCTTGCCGTTCCAGTCGATCTCCTCGTCGTAGCGCACCAGGGAGACGGCCGAGGAGTGGATGGCCGACTTCGCCTCGTTGGTGCCGTGCGGGATCGCCAGGCCGTTGCCCATGAACGTGGACACCGAGGACTCGCGCTCGTGCATGGCGGCGAGGTACGCGTCCTCGACCTTGCCGGTCGCGATCAGCAGGCCGCCTGTCTCGTCGATCGCGGCGTCGCGGTCGGCGGCCTGCCCGCCCAGGACGATCGAGTCGGCGGTCAGGATGCCCTCGGTCGCCGAGCCGCTCTGCGCCTCGGCATCCCCCGCGGGCTCCGCCGGGGCCCCGGCGCCGGGCTCGGCGGCCTCGCCCTCGCGCTGGCGGCGGATGGTCTCCACGATCTCGTCGTAGCGCGGCGAGCCCATGAAGTTGTCCACCGTGACGTGGGCGGCCGAGGGCGTCGGGTCCTTCGCCCGGTCGTAGAGGTCCTCGTGGACCACCACCAGGTCGAACTCGTCCGTGAGGTTGTTGATCGCGGAGTTGACGACGCTGATCTGGTCCCCGTAGCCGGCCTTCTTGATCTTGTTGCGCAGCACCGAGGCGCCCATCGCGGAGGAGCCCATGCCGGCGTCGCACGCGAAGACGATCTTGGAGATCTGCGCGCCGCCGGCCTGGCCGTCCTCCCCGGTCAGGAAGCCGGAGACCGAGGACTTCTTGCCCTTCATGCCCTCCATCTGGGCCGTGGCCTTGGCCAGGTCGTCCTCCGACTGCTTGGAGAACTTCAGGATCGCCGAGGCGACCACGCAGGAGACCACCGTCGCCGCCAGCACGCCCAGGACGACGCCCACGTAGGAGTCGTTGGCCGTGGAGAGCAGCACCATGATGATCGATCCGGGCGCGGCCGGCGAGCGCAGGCCGGCGTCGAACAGCAGCTCGACGAAGACGCCGGACATGCCGCCCGCGATGGCGGCGACGATGAGGACCGGCTTCATCAGCACGTACGGGAAGTAGATCTCGTGGATGCCGCCGAAGAACTGGATGATCGCCGCACCCGGGGCGGTGGCGCGGGAGACGCCGCGGCCGAAGAACATGTAGGCCAGCAGGATGCCGAAGCCGGGGCCGGGGTTGGCCTCGAGGAGGAACAGGATGGACTTGCCCTGCTCCAGCGACTGCTCGGTGGCCAGCGGGGTGATGATCCCGTGGTTGATGGCGTTGTTGAGGAACAGCACCTTGGCGGGCTCGATGAGGATCGAGGTCAGCGGCAGCAGGCCGTGGTCGATCAGGAAGCCCACCGCGACGCCGGCGATGTGGGTCAGGAAGTTCATCACCGGCGTCAGCAGGAACATCGAGCCGATCGCCAGGATGGCCGCCACGATGCCCGCGGAGAAGTTGTCCACCAGCATCTCGAAGCCGGGCTTGATCTTCCCGGCCCACAGCGCATCGAGCTTCTTCATGACCCAGGCCGCGATCGGCCCCATGATCATGGCGCCGAGGAACATGGGCGCGCCGACGCCGTCCTCGCCGATGAACACCGGCGAGCTGGTGCCCAGGATGACGCCCATGACCGCGACGGAGCCGACGACGCCGCCCCGGACGCCGTGGATCAGCCGGCCGCCGCTGTAGGCGATGAGGATCGGCAGCAGGTAGGTGACGGTCGCCCCGACCAGCGTGTTGATCTTCTCGTTGGCGAACGGGCCGTCCGGGTAGACGAACAGCGCGGTGATGGCGCCCCAGGCGATGAAGGCGCCGATGTTCGGCATGATCATGGAGGAGAGGAAGGTGCCGAAGCGCTGCACGGCCACGCGCACTCCGCCCTTCTGCTGTCTCTCCTCCGCTGAGGTGGTGGTGCTCACGGTAGGCTCCCTGGTTCAGGACATCGAGGATGAGCCGGGGCGCCCCGAGAGGCCCGCGACGGATCTCGTCGCCGCCCACCCCACCACGATGCGAGTTGATGATCCGGCCGGGATCCGTCAGCAGGAGGCATCGGTGCCACCATGAATCTCGGTCTGATCACAGGTTATCCCGAATAGTGGGATCTCTGAACAGATCTTCCCGCTGGGGCCTCGGGCGGGGCCGGGGATTCGGATCGGCCCGCGCCCTGGGCCTACACTGAGTGCGATGACTGAAGCACTCGCGCTGCCCCGAACGACGCCGTTCGTGTCCCTGGACCGGGAGACCTGGTCCAGGCTCTCGGACGAGATCGACGTCCCCCTCTCCCCCGAGGAGGTCGAGCGCCTGCGCGGCCTCGGCGAGAGGCTCGACGTCGAGGAGGTCCGGCAGGTCTACCTCCCGCTCTCCCGCCTGCTCAACCTCTACGTCAACGCGGCCGGGGGCCTCAACCAGGCCACCAACGAGTTCCTCGGCAAGGAGCACCAGCGCACGCCGTTCGTGATCGGCGTCGCCGGCTCGGTCGCGGCGGGGAAGTCGACGACGGCGCGGCTGCTGCGGGCGCTGATGAGCCGCTGGCCGACCACCCCCGACGTCCAGCTGGTCACCACCGACGGGTTCCTGCACCCCAACGCCGAGCTCGAGGCCCGGGGCCTGATGCAGCGCAAGGGCTTCCCCGAGTCCTACGACCGCCGGGCGCTGCTGCGCTTCGTCTCCGAGATCAAGTCCGGGGCTCCGGTGGTCACCGCCCCCAAGTACTCGCACATCACCTACGACATCCTGCCCGACGAGCGGATCGTGGTGACCCGCCCCGACGTGCTGATCGTCGAGGGCCTCAACGTGCTCGCCCCGGCCCAGCTGCGGCCCGACGACAAGGCGGCCCTGGCGCTGAGCGACTTCTTCGACTTCTCCGTCTACGTCGACGCCCGCACCGCCGACATCGAGCGGTGGTACATCGAGCGCTTCCTCAAGCTGCGCAGCCGGGCCTTCTCGGACCCCCGCTCCTACTTCAAGCGCTACGCCGAGCTCTCCGACCCGGAGGCCCAGGAGACCGCGCGCGGCATCTGGAAGCGGATCAACGAGCCCAACCTGGTCCACAACGTGCGGCCCACCCGCGGCCGCGCCCAGCTGATCCTCTCCAAGGACGGGGACCACTCGATCCGCCGGGTGCTGCTGCGCAAGACCTGATCGGCCGGCCTCGGCCCGGCAAGGCCGGGCGGGACGGGAGGACGGAGCGAGCCGGAGGGATCCGGCCCGCTCGGAGGAGGACGAGATGAGACGAAGAGGCTGGCTCCTGAGCGTCGTCGCCGTGACGGGGCTCCTGCTGGGCGGCTGCTCGGGCGAGCGGGCCGCGGAGGACCCCGGGGACGGTGCGGGCACGACGTCGTCCTCCCCGGCCGGAAGCGCCCCCTCCGGCTCGGACTCCGGCCAGGGCGCTCCGGGCCCCTCCGGCGCGGGAACCGGCGAGTCCGCCCCGGGCGAGGAGTTCCGGGACGACGCGCCGGGCTCCACGACCGCCCTGGTCAACAAGGCGGCCCCGCTGGAGCCCCTCGACTGGGCGCCGGAGGACCTGGTGGGCGTCGAGGGCGTGCAGCTGCGCGCCGAGGCGGCGCGCGCGGCGGAGGAGATGATCGCCGCGGCCGGGCGGGACGGCGTCGGCTTCACGCTGATCAGCGGCTACCGCTCCTACGCGGACCAGGAACGGACCTACTCCTCCTGGGTCTCCGCGCAGGGGCAGGAGGGCGCCGACACCGCGTCGGCCCGCCCCGGCCATTCGGAGCACCAGACCGGCCTCGCCGCGGACATCGGCGAGAACGGCGGCTGCGACCTGCAGGTCTGCTTCGCCGAGACGGCCTCGGCCGACTGGGTCGCTGAGCACGCCGAGGAGCACGGGTTCATCGTCCGCTACCCCTGGATGGAGCACGAGACGACGGGCTACTGGTACGAGCCCTGGCACCTGCGCTACGTGGGCGAGGAGGCCGCGGAGGCCTACGCCGCCTCGGAGGCGCCGAACTACGAGGAGTTCCTGGGCGCCGAGGCCGCTCCGGACTACCCGTGAGCTCATGGCCGCCCTGTGAGATCCGTCTCCCGCCCGCTCCCTCCTCCCGGCCCTCCGAGGCGGGATGACCTCGATCCCCGTCCCGCCCGGCGTCCACGGGGCGCTCCGGCCTTGGCCGCCGCCCCTCCCCGTGGCATAGGATGTTCCGCATGCTTCAAGGCTTCAAAGACTTCATCACCCGTGGCAACGTCCTCGAGCTCGCGGTCGCCGTGATCCTCGGCGGCGCCTTCAACACGGTGGTCAACGCCCTGGTCGAGTCGGTCATCATGCCGGCCGTCTCCTGGGCCGTGGGCGCGCCGTCCTTCGACTCGTTCCTGGTCTTCGGGCCGGTCCGCGTCGGCGTCCTGCTCACCGCCCTGGTCAACTTCCTGATCGTCGCGGCGGCGATCTACTTCTTCATCGTGCTGCCGATCAACAAGCTCGACGAGCGGCGGCGTCGGCGCCTGGGCCTGGGGCCGAAGGAGGAGGAGGTGGACCCGCAGGTCGAGCTGCTGATGGAGATCCGCGACGCGCTCGTGGAGCAGGGCAGGGCGCCCGGCCCCGAGGGCCGCGTCGAGCGCTGACCCCTCCCCCGTTCCCTCCGTCCCCGGCCCCTGGAACAGCGGGCGGAGACGCAGAGAGCCCCGGGCACAGCCGGGCGAAGATGTCGAGGACCCCGCGCCGCATCACGGCGCGGGGTCTTTCGCATCCGCCGGGCAGCCGCAGAGAGCCGGGGCCCACACCGTCGAACGGTGCGGGCCCCGGCTCGTCCCGTGTGGCTCGGCGCGCTCAGGAGACAGGCGTCTTGAGACCCAGCTCCTGCGCGACGACGGCTGCCAGCCGCTGGGCGTGCGTCTCCACGATGCTCTCGGTCGGTCCCTCGACCATGACGCGCACGAGCGGCTCGGTGCCCGAGGAGCGCAGCAGCACGCGGCCGTCCTCTCCCAGCGCCGAGCGGACGGAGGCGATCTCCGTCTGCACCGCGGCGTTGGTCTCGACGCCGTTCTTGTCCACGTTGGAGACGTTGATCATCGTCTGCGGCACGCGCTCGAACCGGGTGGCCAGGGTCGAGAGGGAGAGCCCCGTGCGGTTGACCTCCGCGGCGAGGTGCAGGCCCGTGAGGATCCCATCGCCGGTGGTCGCGTAGTCGCTCATGATGACGTGCCCGGACTGCTCGCCGCCCAGGGTGTAGCCCGCCGCGTTCATCGCCTCGAGCACGTAGCGGTCCCCCACCTTGGTGCGGACCAGGTGGATGCCCTCGGACTCGAGGTACTTCTCCATGCCCAGGTTGGTCATCACGGTGGCGACCAGGGTGTTGTCCTTGAGCTTCCCGGCGTCCCGGCGGGCCACGGCGAGGATCGACATGATGGTGTCCCCGTCCACGATCTCGCCCCGCTCGTCCACGGCCAGGCAGCGGTCGGCGTCGCCGTCGTGGGCGATGCCGAGGTCGGCGCCGACCTCGCGGACCTTGGCCTGGAGGCCCTCCAGGTGGGTCGAGCCGACGCCGTCGTTGATGTTGGTGCCGTTGGGGTCCGCGGCCAGCACGTGCACGCGGGCGCCGGCCATCCGGAACGCGTCCGGGGAGCAGCCCGAGGCCGCGCCGTGGGCGCAGTCCAGGACGATCGTCAGGCCCTCGAGGGCCGAGCGGGCCTGCATGGTGGAGATCAGGTGGGTCACGTAGCGGTCCTCGGCGTCCGCGAACCGGGAGATGCGGCCCAGGGCGGCCCCGCGGGGCTTCCGGAAGTCCTGGGCGGTGTACACGGCCTCGATCCGGTCCTCGACGGCGTCGGGCAGCTTCTTGCCGCCGCGGGCGAGGAACTTGATGCCGTTGTCCTGGAAGGGGTTGTGCGAAGCGGAGATCATGACGCCGAAATCGGCGCGGAGGTCCGCCACGAGGTACGCGGCCGCGGGGGTCGGCAGCATGCCGGCGTCGTAGACGTCCACTCCCGAGGAGGCCAGGCCCGCCGAGATCGCCGCGCCGATGAACTCGCCGCTGATGCGGGAGTCGTGGGCGATGACCGCCTTGGGACGCTCGCCGTCCGGCACCCGGTCGAAGCCGAGGACGACCGCCGCGGCCTGCGCCAGCTGGAGGGAGGACAGAGCCCCCATGGACTCGCTGTTCGCGCACGCGCGAACGCCGTCGGTTCCAAATAATCTAGACATCGCCTGACATTATACGCCGGCAGATATATATTCCCGGGAGTTTTACGGGTGCTCGTACCCATAAGTACGCATCGGCGACCCCGCGTAGGGCCTCGGCCTACTCAGGAGTACAATGCCCCTCCGGCGGCGAGGGATGCCACCGGGGCGGCGGATGCCCGGCCGCGGGCCCCGGCATACGGCGACGGCCCGCCTCCCTGCCAGAGGGAGACGGGCCGCTGGAAGATCCTGCGGGAGGATCAGCGCTTCGAGAACTGCGAAGCCTTGCGGGCCTTCTTGAGGCCTGCCTTCTTCCGCTCGATGACGCGGGCGTCACGAGTCAGGAAGCCGGCCTTCTTCAGGGCCGGGCGGTTGTTCTCGAGGTCGACCTCGTTCAGCGCGCGGGCGATGCCCAGGCGCAGCGCACCGGCCTGGCCGGAGGGGCCACCGCCGTGGATGCGGGCGACGACGTCGTAGGACCCCTCGAGCTCGAGCAGCTTGAAGGGGTCGTTGACCTCCTGCTGGTGCAGCTTGTTGGGGAAGTAGACGTCCAGCGCGCGGCCGTTGACGATCCACTGGCCGGAGCCGGGGATGATGCGGACGCGGGCCACGGCCTGCTTGCGGCGGCCGACGGCGGAGCCGCCCACGGTCAGCGCGGGGCGCTCCGGGGCGACGGCGGTGGCGACGGTCTCGGAGGACTCGGAGGTGTAGCTGGTCAGCTCCTCGCCCTCGGTGTTGATCTGGTCTTCAGTAGTCTGAGCCACGATTTCTCCTGTTGTTGTCTTCGCAGGCCCGATTACTGGGCGATCTGGGTGAACTCGTAGGTCTTGGGCTGCTGGGCAGCGTGCGGGTGCTCGGCACCGGCGTAGACCTTGAGGTGCTTGATCTGCTCGGCAGCCAGCTTGTTCTTCGGCAGCATGCCCTTGACGGCCTTCTCGACCGCGCGGGTCGGGTTCTTCGCCAGCAGCTCGGTGTAGCTGACCGAACGCAGACCGCCCGGGTAACCGGTGTGGCGGTAGGCCTTCTTCTGCTCGAGCTTGGCGCCGGTGAGGGCGACCTTCTCGGCGTTGATGATCACGACGAAATCGCCGCCGTCGACGTTGGGGGCAAAGGTCGGCTTGTGCTTTCCGCGCAGCAGCGTTGCGGTCTGGCTGGCAAGACGACCCAGGACAACGTCGGTGGCGTCAATGACGTGCCACTGGCGTTCGATATCGCCGGGCTTCGGGGTGTACGTACGCACTTTTGTTTGCCTTCGTCTCGGAATTACTTCGGTGGCGCGAGTTGGGCGTCACGCCAGGTGGGGTGCGCTCGAAGGGGTCTGGGTGAGGGCCAGACGCAGCCGTTCCAGTCCCGAAGTCTCGCCGCGCCATCACCGATGCGCCCTGCAACTGGGCCGGTCGATCGCGCGCAGGAACCGAGGTGGGACACGCACAACAGCTCATCACTATACCGAACGTTCACCGCTTAATCCACAGCCTCGGTGCTGCCCGCCGGGGAGAGGCCCGCCACCCCGGCGTCTCTTCCCGTGGGAAGGCGCCGTCGGCCCCGCGCGGCGCGGCCGCAGCCCCGCCGGGCCCGGCCCGGTTCGTCCCGATCAGGCCTGCCGGGCCCGGTCCGGACCGGTCAGTCCTGGCGGGCCCGGACCAGTTCCCCCGATCAGCCCCGCCGAGCCCGCGTGGCATCGGCGCGCTCTGCCCAGTCCTCTGGCGTCTCCGGATAGTCGATCCGCTGGAGCATGAGCCCCTCCGGCGGCGCCAGGCGGATGCTCGAGTCGCGCGCGGGGCTCTCGATCCGACCCGTCAGCCACCCCGTCTCCCGGCGCCCCTCCGCGACCGCGACGCACGCCCCCACCAGGGCCCGGACCATGTTGTGGCAGAACGCGTCAGCCCTGACCGTGGCCTCGATCAGGCCGCCCTCCCCGCGCGTGAAGCTCAGCTGGTGCAGCTCGCGGATGGTCGTCGCGCCGGGGCGCGGCCTGCAGAAGGAGAGGAAGTCGTGCAGGCCCAGCAGCGGCTCGGCGGCCCGGGAGAGCTCCCCCGGGTCGACGGCGTCCTTCAGGGCCCAGCTGTAGGTCCGGTTCAGCGGCGTCCGCCGCAGCGGGCCGTCCGCGATCCGGTAGAGGTAGGTGCGGCTGAGCGCGGAGAACCTCGCGTCGAAAGAGGCCGGGACCTCGCGCGCGCAGCGCAGCGCGACGGCACCGACCTCCACCGGCCGCGCGCCGGGCCTCAGCGGGTGCCCCACCCGTCCCAGCACGCGGCTCAGCGCCCCGTTGGCCTTGCGCACCAGGGCCTCCCCCGGCGCGTCCCCCGAGCGGCCGGGCAGGCCCTGCCAGCGCGAGGCCGGGACGTCCAGGTGCAGGACCTGGTGCCCGGCGTGCACCCCGGCGTCGGTCCGTCCGGCCACGGTCAGCCGCACCGGCTCCCGCAGGACCAGC
Organism: Rothia halotolerans; assembly: GCF_004136635.1. Classification (GTDB taxonomy): domain Bacteria; phylum Actinomycetota; class Actinomycetes; order Actinomycetales; family Micrococcaceae; genus Rothia; species Rothia halotolerans. Next base: position 162,419 of record NZ_NOIU01000001.1, read on the forward strand.
TCGAGGGCCTCCGCGAGGCAGCCCTCCACGGTCACCAGGCCGGGCTGCTTGGCCCAGCCGGAGAAGCACGCGCCGTCGTACGCCAGGTCGACCCGGACGCGGACCGAGGGGGACGACGCCGCCTCAGCTCCCAGCGGGTGCTCACGGGGCTCCGCGGCCTCGGACATGGGGACACTCCTCGAAGTGACGGGCGCGCCGCCCCTGCGGGCGGGCTCGGGATACGGGAAGGGCCCCGCCGACCCGAAAGGTCGACGGGGCCCGATGCGCGCCCTCGCGGAGGGCGTGCGGCCGATGCTACTCGGAGACCTTCTGAGCCGCCTCGCCACCGGCCGGCGCGTAGCCGGCGGCGATGGCGGACTCGGCGGAGTCGAACCAGATCTCGGCGGTCGTCGAGTTGTACCAGCGAGAACCCGGCACGTGGTACTTCATCGAGTTGCTGTTGCCCTTGACGGAGAAGCCCTCGGGGGCCTCGCCGTCCTCGAGCGGGCCGTGCGAGCCGGCGGGCAGCTCGCCCTCGGCGGCCGGGGTCTCGACGACCTCGGCCTCGGCGGCGGGCTCCTCGACGGGGGCCTCCGCCGGAGCCGCCGAGGCGGCGGCCGAGGTGGCCTCGTTGACGACCGACTGGCTGGCGACGGGCTCCATGACGAGCTCGATGACGGCCATGGGGGCGTTGTCGCCCGAGCGGTTGCCGATCTTGGTGATGCGGGTGTAGCCGCCGGGACGGTCGGCCATGGCCGGCGCGATGGCGGTGAACAGCTCGTGCACGACCGACTTGTCGGTCAGCTGACGCATCACGCGACGACGAGCGGCCAGGTCACCGCGCTTGGCGAAGGTGATCATGCGCTCGGCGACGGGACGCAGGCGCTTGGCCTTGGTCACCGTGGTGGTGATGCGCTTGTGCTCGAAGAGCTGCTGCGAGAGGTTGGCCAGCATGAGCCGCTGGTGCGACGGGCTGCCTCCGAGGCGGGGCCCCTTGGTGGGAGTAGGCATAGTAGATTATCTCCGTTGGTGACGGTCTTCCGCGCCGATCATAGATGCACCGAAGACCAAGTTTGTTCGTGAACTGTGGACGGCTGGGCCGGTCCGAGGCCTAGTAGGAGTCCTCCTCGGGCTCCTCTTCCTCGGCGACCCGCGCTGCCAGATCGAATCCTGCGGGCGAATCCTTGAGCGACATCCCCAGTTCGGCCAGCTTGTCCTTGACCTCGTCGATGGACTTCGCACCGAAGTTGCGGATGTCCATGAGGTCCGCCTCGGAGCGGGTCACGAGCTCACCCACGGTGTGGATGCCCTCGCGCTTGAGGCAGTTGTAGGAACGCACCGACATGTCGAGGTCCTCGATGGGAAGCGCCATGTCGGCCGCCATCGACTCGTCGGCCGGCGACGGCCCGACCTCGATGCCCTCGGCCTCGGTGTTCAGCTCGCGGGCCAGCCCGAAGAGCTCCACCAGGGTGCTGCCTGCAGAGGCCACGGCGTCGCGCGGGGCGATCGCCTCCTTGGTCTCGACGTCGAGCACGAGGCTGTCGAAGTCCGTGCGCTGCTCCACACGGGTCGCGGCGACGCGGAAGGTCACCTTCAGCACCGGCGAGTAGATGGAGTCGACCGGGATGCGGCCGATCTCCGACTCCCCGACGCCCGCCTTGTTCTGCGAGGCGGAGACGTAGCCCCGGCCGCGCTCGATGGTCAGCTCCGCGTTGAAGCTTCCCTTGGCGTTGAGCGTCGCGATGCGGAGATCCGGGTTGTGGATCTCCACCCCGGCGGGCACCTCGATGTCCGCGGCGGTGATCTCGCCCGGCCCCTGCTTGCGCAGGTAGGCGATGACCGGCTCGTCGTTCTCCGAGGAGACCGAGAGCTGCTTCACGTTGAGGACGATCTCGGTGACGTCCTCCTTCACGCCGTCCACGGTGGAGAACTCGTGCAGCACGCCGTCGATACGGATGCTGGTCACGGCGGCACCGGGGATGGAGGAGAGGAGGGTACGGCGCAGGGAGTTGCCCAGCGTGTAGCCGAATCCGGGCTCGAGAGGCGAAATGGTGAAACGCGAGCGGTCTTCCGCTACGACTTCTTCACTGAGAGTAGGGCGCTGTGCAATGAGCACTGATGTTTCCTTTCAGCGAGCATCCGCTATATGACGCAACACAGGTGGGGGAAAACAAGGGATGGGGGCACGGCCGGAGGCCGCGCCGGGAAGGCCCGCGGTTCTCACCGCAGAGCCTCAGGAGCGCGAGCTGCCCGAGGGCGGCCCGCTCACCCGGCGGACGACGACCTGGCGATCAGACGCGACGGCGCTTCGGCGGGCGGCAGCCGTTGTGAGCGCTGGGGGTCACGTCCTGGATCGAGCCGACCTCCAGGCCGGTGGCCTGCAGCGAGCGGATCGCGGTCTCGCGCCCCGAGCCCGGGCCCTTGACGAAGACGTCGACCTTGCGCACGCCGTGCTCCTGCGCGCGCTTGGCGGCCGACTCAGCGGCCATCTGGGCGGCGTAGGGCGTGGACTTGCGCGAGCCCTTGAAGCCCATCTCACCGGCGGAGGACCAGGAGATCACAGCGCCCGAGGGATCGGTGATGGAGACGATGGTGTTGTTGAACGTGGACTTGATGTGCGCCTGACCGGCGGCAATGTTCTTCTTGTCCTTGCGGCGGGGCTTACGAGCGGCCGCAGCACGAGTCTTTGGGGGCATTTAGAAAATTCTCCTACGCTTGGGCTTACTTCTTCTTACCGGCGACCGTGCGCTTCGGGCCCTTGCGGGTGCGAGCGTTGGTCTTGGTGCGCTGACCGTGGACGGGCAGACCGCGACGGTGGCGCAGGCCCTGGTAGCTGCCGATCTCGACCTTACGGCGGATGTCGGCGGCCACCTCGCGGCGGAGGTCGCCCTCGACCTTGAAGTTGCCCTCGATGAAGTCGCGCAGCGCGACGAGCTGAGCGTCGGAGAGATCCTTGACGCGGATGTCACCGCTGATCTCGGTGGCCGCGAGGGCCTCGGATGCGCGGGTCTTACCCACGCCGTAGATGTACGTGAGAGCAATTTCCACGCGCTTTTCGCGGGGAAGATCCACTCCTGCGAGACGAGCCATAGTGGCGGTTCTCCTTGTAGTTGATCCAGAGGTTTACGGCATCGCTCGCCCGGGTTTCCCCGGTCTCCGGCCTCTGTATCCGGAGGTGTCCCTTGCGTGACGGGTGCGGTGCCTTGTCCTTGAGGTGCCGGTCCGGCCGGCGGCCGGGGAGCTTAGCCCTGGCGCTGCTTGTGGCGCGGGTTCGAGCAGATCACCATAACCACACCGTGACGACGGATCACTTTGCAGCTATCGCAGATCGGCTTAACGCTCGGCTTGACCTTCATCGCATTCCTTCGCGTTGTTGCAACTGTTGCTGTTGTTCGCGGGGCGCGGGGACCTCGGAGGATCCCCTCGTCCCGCACGCAGACAGGCACCACCTGCTGGTGAGCGGCGGTGCCTTCCGCTTCCCGCCACGGAGCGGGGAGCGAGTCCTACTTGTAGCGGTAGACGATGCGGCCTCGCGAGAGATCGTACGGGGAGAGCTCCACCACGACGCGGTCCTCGGGGAGGATCCGGATGTAGTGCTGGCGCATCTTCCCGGAGATGTGCGCGAGGACCTTGTGGCCGTTGTCCAGCTCAACGCGGAACATCGCGTTGGGCAGGGCCTCCACCACAGAGCCTTCGATCTCGATTACGCCGTCTTTCTTGGCCATATCCTCCGCTAACGTCGATGCCCACCGCTGGCGTGCGGCGGGGCAGATGTATGATTCTTCGTCTGCCGTTCCCGAGCGCGGGCGCGCGAGTCCACGGCAGAGACAACCAACAGACTAGTGTACGCGATAGCGGCTCGAAAGTTAACCCGGCGCCCCGGAGGTCCGAGCTGTGATCTCCCTCCCCGCCCGCGGGCCGGGACGGGAGACTAGGAGGCCGCCGCGAGCTGCCCGCAGGCGCCGTCGATGTCGGAGCCCCTCGTGTCCCGCACCGTGGTGGGGATGCCGTGGGCCCGCAGGCGCTCCACGAAGTTCTGCTCGACGCCGGGGCGCGACGCCGTCCACTTGGAGCCCGGCGTCGGGTTCAGCGGGATGGGGTTCACGTGCACCCAGCCCCTCCCCCGCTGCGCGAGCTTCTTGCCCAGCAGGTCGGCGCGCCAGCCCTGGTCGTTGATGTCCCGGATCAGCGCGTACTCGATCGAGACCCGCCGCCCGGTCTCCCGGTAGTAGGCGTAGGCCGCGTCCAGGGTCTCGTCGACCTTCCAGCGGTTGTTGATGGGGATCAGCTCGTCGCGCAGCTCGTCGTCGGGCGCGTGCAGGGACAGCGCCAGGGTGACCGGGAGCTTCTCCCGGGTGAACTTCCGGATCGCCGGCTCCAGGCCCACGGTGGACATGGTGATCCCGCGGGCCGAGATGCCCAGGCCCTCCGGGGAGGCGTCGATCAGCCGGTGCACGGCCCCCAGGGAGGACTTGTAGTTGGCCAGCGCCTCGCCCATCCCCATGAAGACGATGTTCGAGACCCGCAGGGGCCGGGTGGCCTCGGCGCCGTCCTCCGCGGCCTCCAGGCCCTGCATCTGCTTGAGCAGCCGGGCGCCCGCGACCACCTGCTCCACGATCTCCGCCGTGGAGAGGTTGCGGGTCAGGCCCGCCTGGCCGGTCGCGCAGAAGGGGCAGTTCATGCCGCAGCCGGCCTGGGAGGAGATGCACATCGTGACGCGGTTGGAGTAGCGCATGATGACGGACTCGACCAGGGCGCCGTCGAAGAGGCGGTGCACCGACTTCAGGGTGGCGCCGCCGTCGGCCTCGAGGGTCCGCACGGAGGTCAGCAGCGTCGGCATCGCGTCCGCCACCATCTGCTCCCGGGAGGCGGCCGGCAGGTCCGTCATCTGCTCCGGGTCCGTGATGAGGTGGTCGAAGTAGTGCTTGGACAGCTGGGTCGCGCGGAAGGGCTGGTGCCCGAGCTCCCGCAGGAACTCCTTGCGGCCGGCCAGGTCGAAGTCGGCGATGTGCCGCGGCGGCTTCCCCCGGCGCGGGGCCTTGAGCTGGATCTTGCCCGGCTCGGGCCGGGTGGTGATCTCCACGGGAGTGGCGGTGCTTTCGGACACGGGTGCTGCCCCTTTACGCGATGGCGACGGTGTGTGTGATGGGTGGTCAGGCCGGGATGGGCGAGACCTTCACCCCGAGCTTGCCGAGCTCCTCGGCGCCGCCGTCCTCGGCGGTCAGGACCCAGATGCCGTCCCGGTGGAAGGCCACGGAGTGCTCCCACTGGCTGGCGTGGGAGCCGTCGACGGTCTTGACGGTCCAGTCGTCCTCCAGGACGACGGTCTCGGTCGATCCTGTCACAAGCATGGGCTCGATGGCCAGGGCCATCCCGGCCTTGAGCCTGGGACCTCCCTCACGCGTGCTGTAGTTCGGGACGTCCGGGGCCATGTGCATCGCGCTGCCGATGCCGTGCCCGACGTAGTCCTCGACGATCCCGTAGGTCTCCCCCGACTCCCTGCGGACGAAGGCCTCGATCGCCTCGCCGATCTCCCCGACCCGCTGGGCGCGGGAGGCGGCCGCGATGCCGTGCCACATCGCCGTCCGGGTCATCTCGGAGAGGTCCCGGTCCGCCGCGGAGGCGGGTCCGATCAGGGCGGTGCGGGCGGAGTCCCCGTGCCAGCCCTCCACCACCGCGCCGCCGTCGATCGAGACGATGTCCCCCTCCGCCAGCAGCCGGTCCCCCGGGATCCCGTGCACGACGACGTCGTTGGGCGAGGCGCAGATCGTGGCGGGGAAGCCGTAGTAGCCGAGGAAGTTCGACGTCGCGCCGTGCTCTTCGAGGACGGCGCGGAAGGCGGCGTCGAGCTCGGCGGTGGTGACCCCGGCGGCGGTGGCGGCCACGGCGGCGTCGAGGGCCCTCGAGGTCACGACGCCGGCGCGCGCCATGGTGCGCAGCTCGGAGTTGGTCTTGTACTCGATCTTTCGGCGCCCGAACATGGGGAGGCTCGCTTTCGTGAGGGGTGGGGAGGCTGAGAGCGGATAGTGCGACGGCGGGCCCCCGGGGTCCCGGGGGCCCGCCGCGGCAGGGGGTCGAGGGGCTCTAGCGGACGGCGGACAGCAGCCGCTCGGTCACCTCGTCGATCGAGCCGAGGCCGTCGACCTCGGTGACCAGCCCGCGCTCGGCGTAGAGGTCCACGATTGGGGCGGTCTCGCTCGCGTAGACGTCCAGGCGGTGCCGGATGACGTCCTCGGTGTCGTCGCTGCGGCCCTCCTGGGCTGCGCGGCCCAGCAGTCGCTGCACCAGCTCCTCGTTGTCCGCGGTCAGCAGCAGGACGCCGTCGAGCTTCTGGCCCAGCTCCTCCAGGATCCGGTCCAGCTCCTCGACCTGCGCGGTGTTCCGCGGGTAGCCGTCCAGCAGGAAGCCCTGGCCGGCGTCCTGCTGGCCCAGGCGGTCCCGGACCATGCGGTTGGTGACGGAGTCGGGCACGAGGTTTCCGGCGTCGATGTACTGCTTCGCCTCGCGGCCCAGCTCGGTCTCGCCCTTGATGTTGGCGCGGAAGATGTCCCCGGTGGAGATCGCCGGGATGGCGAGCTCCTCGGAGATCCTCGCGGCCTGGGTTCCCTTGCCGGCCCCGGGAGGCCCGATGATGAGCAGACGGTTCATCGCAGAAGTCCTTCGTAGTGTCGTTGTTGCAGCTGGGCGTCGATCTGCTTGATGGTGTCGAGTCCGACGCCGACCACGATCAGCAGCGAGGTGCCGCCGAACGGGAAGTTCTGATTCGCATCGACCAGGACCAGCGCGATGAGCGGGATCATGGCGATGATGCCGAGGTACAGCGAGCCCGGCAGGGTGATGCGGTAGAGCACGTAGCTCAGGTACCGCTCCGTGGGCCGGCCCGCGCGGATGCCCGGGATGAAGCCGCCGTAGCGCTTCATGTTGTCCGAGACCTCCTGCGGGTTGAAGGTGATCGAGGCGTAGAAGTAGCTGAAGCCCACGATCAGCAGGAAGTAGGCGATCATGTAGATCGGGTGGTCCCCGCTGACCAGGTAGCTGCTGATCCAGTTGACCCAGGCCGGCGGAGCCGTGCCGTCCGCGGGGGTGTTGAACTCGGCCAGCAGCCCCGGCAGCATCAGCAGCGAGGACGCGAAGATCACCGGGATCACCCCGGACATGTTGACCTTGAGCGGGATGTACGTGGTGGTCCCGCCGATGGTGCGCCGTCCGACCATGCGCTTGGCGTACTGGACGGGGATCCTGCGCTGGGACTGCTCGACGAAGACCACCGCGATGATCACCAGCAGCCCGATCAGCAGGATCCCGGCGAAGACGGCCCAGCCCTGGGTGCGGAAGATGTCTCCCAGCGCCGAGGGGAAGGAGGCGGCGATCGAGGTGAAGATCAGCAGGGACATGCCGTTGCCGACGCCCTTCTCGGTGATCTGCTCGCCGAGCCACATGATGATGCCGGTGCCGGCGGTCAGGGTGAAGATCAGCAGCACGATCATGAGGATCGAGTCGTCGGGGATGATCGGCAGCGGGCAGTCGCCCAGCAGGGTCCCGGAGCGCGCGAGCGAGATGATCGTGGTCGCGTTGAGCATCGCCAGCCCGATGGTCAGGTAGCGGGTGTACTGGGTCAGCTTCTGCTGGCCCTGGCCACCCTCCTGGTGGAGCTCCTGGAAGCGCGGGATGACCACGCGCAGCAGCTGGACGATGATCGACGCCGTGATGTAGGGCATCACGCCCAGGGCGAAGATGGACAGCTGCAGCAGCGCGCCGCCGCTGAAGAGGTTGACCATGTCGTAGATGCCGCCGGTGGTGCCGCCGAGGGCGAGGCACTGCTGGACGTTGCCGTAGTCGACCCCGGGCGCCGGGATGAACGTCCCGGCGCGGTAGATCACGATGATCGCGAGGGTGAACAGCAGCTTGTTCCGCAGATCAGGGGTCTTGAACGCCCGTCCGAAAGCGCTGAGCACATGGCCTCCTGTAGAAAGTCTTGGGTGTTGGCGAGTCCGCGCACGCCGCCTGGCGGGACGGACGGGCTCTGGGCATCCGTGGGTAAGTCTAACCGGTTATGGTCGGGTCACCACCCGGTGGGATCCCGTGGTGCCGGCCCCGCTCCCCCGGCGTCGGCGGCGTCATCCGGCCCCGAACGGCGCAGAGGCCCCCGCCCAGCGAACGTGGGAAGGGGCCTCTGCATGTGAGGAGGGGAACCCGGACGAAAGCCGGATCCGGCCGTCCTTACTGGGCGGTCGCCGTAGCGGTGCCGCCGGCGGCCTCGATCTTCTCCACCGCGGAGGCGGAGAACTTGTCCACGGTGACGTTGACCTTGACGGTCAGCTCACCCTGGCCGAGAACCTTCACGGGCTGGTTCTTGCGGACCGCGCCCTTGGCCACGAGGGACTCGACGGTGACGTCGCCGCCCTCGGGGAACAGCTCCGAGAGGCGATCCAGGTTGACCACCTGGAACTCGACGCGGAACGGGTTCTTGAAGCCGCGCAGCTTCGGAAGGCGCATGTACAGCGGAAGCTGCCCGCCCTCGAAGCCGGCACGGACCTGGTACCGGGCCTTGGTGCCCTTGGTGCCGCGGCCGGCGGTCTTGCCCTTGGATCCCTCGCCGCGACCCACGCGGGTCTTGGCCTTGCGGGAGCCCGGGGCCGGACGCAGATCGTGGATCTTGATCGCGGAGCCGGTCTGCTCTTCGTTGGTGTCTGCCATGGTTACTTGACCTCCTCAACCTTCACGAGGTGAGCAACGGTGTTGACCATGCCGCAGGTCACCGGGTCGGCGGTGCGGACCACCGTGTTGCCCGGGCGCTTGAGACCCAGCGAACGCAGGGTGTCGCGCATGTTCTGCTTCTGGCCAACGTAGGACTTGATCTGCGTGATCTCCAGCTGGGAATCGCTGGGCTGAATACGCTTGCCGGTCATTACGCACCTGCCTTTTCGCTACGCATCAGGTAGGCCGGGATGACCTCGTCCTGCGGCAGGCCACGGCGCGCGGCGACGGAGACGGGCTCCTCCAGCTGGCGCAGGGCCTCGACCGTTGCGTGCACGATGTTGATCTGGTTCGAGGAACCGAGGGACTTCGAGAGCACGTCGTGGATGCCGGCGCACTCGAGCACCGCGCGGACCGGGCCGCCGGCGATCACGCCGGTACCGGCCGTGGCCGGACGCAGCATGACCACGCCCGCGGCCGCCTCGCCCTGCACGCGGTGCGGGACGGTGCGGTCCTCGATGCGGGGGACGCGGAAGAAGTTCTTCTTCGCCTCCTCGACGCCCTTGGCGATGGCCGAGGGCACCTCCTTGGCCTTGCCGTAGCCCACGCCCACCAGGCCGTTGCCGTCGCCGACGACGACCAGAGCGGTGAAGCTGAAGCGACGGCCGCCCTTGACGACCTTCGAGACGCGGTTGATGGTCACCACGCGCTCGATGTACTTGTCCTTCTCCTCATCGCGCCCGCCGCGGCCACCACGGCCGCCGCGGTCGCCGCCGCGCTCGTTGCGGCCGCGGCCGCCACGCTCGTTACGGCCGCCACGGCGGTCGTCGCGCTGCTGGGAGTTCTGGCTCTGGTTCTGGTTCTCGGCGGTCTCGGGCGCAGCGTTGTTCTCTGCCACCTGGGTTTCCTTTTCGTTTGCGGTCTGCTCGCTCACAGTGCCAAACCACCTTCCCGGGCGCCTTCAGCAACAGCGGCCACACGGCCGTGGTACTTGTTGCCGCCACGATCGAATACGACGGACTCGACGCCGGCGGCCTTGGCGCGCTCGGCGATCAGCTCGCCGACCCGCTTGGCCTTGCCGGTCTTGTCCAGGTCAGATGCGGAGCGCAGCTCGGCCTCGAGGGTCGACGCCGAGGCCAGGGTGTGACCCTGGGCATCGTCGATGACCTGCACGAACATGTGCTGGGTCGAGCGGAACACCGAGAGGCGGGGACGAGCGGCAGTGCCGTTGATGTGCTTGCGAACGCGCGTGTGACGGCGCTTGCGAGCAACAGTCTTCGTCTTCTGGGACATGTTTACTTACCAGCCTTTCCGACCTTGCGGCGGATCTGCTCGCCCGCGTAGCGGACACCCTTGCCCTTATAGGGATCGGGTGCACGGAGGCCGCGGATGTTGGAGGCCACCTGGCCGACCTGCTGCTTGTTGATTCCGGACACGGTGAGCTTGTTGTTGCCCTCCACGGTGAAGGTGATCCCCTCGGGGGCCTTGACCGAGACCGGGTGGCTGTAGCCCAGCGCGAACTCGAGATCGTTGCCCTTGGCGAGCACGCGGTAGCCGGTGCCCACGATCTCCATCTGCTTGGAGTAGCCCTCCGAGACCCCGATGATCATGTTGTTGATCAGGGTCCGGGACAGACCGTGCAGCGAGCGGGACTCGCGCTCGTCGTCGGGACGGGTGACGGTGATGGTGTTCTCCTCGAGGGAGACGCTGATCGGCGAGGCGATCGTCTGAGAGAGCTCTCCCTTGGACCCCTTCACGGTGACCTCGGACCCGTCGATCGAGACCTCAACGCCGGCCGGCACCGAGATGGGGAGACGTCCAATACGTGACATTATTCTCTTCCTTTCTCTTGTGCCCGACTACCAGACGTAGGCGAGGACTTCCCCGCCGACGCCCTTGCTCGAGGCCTGCTTGTCGGTCAGCAGCCCGGAGGAGGTCGAGAGGATGGCGATGCCGAGCCCGCCGAGGACCTGCGGGAGGTTGGTGGACTTCGCGTAGACGCGGAGGCCCGGCTTGGAGATGCGGCGGACCCCGGCGATGGAGGCCTCGCGGTTCGGACCGAACTTGAGGTCCAGGGTCAGGGTCTTGCCGACCCGTGCCTCTTCCTCGCGCCAGTCCTTGATGTAGCCCTCGGCCTTGAGGATCGCGGCGATCCGGGACTTGAGCTTGGAGAACGGCATGGACACGGTGTCGTGGTGTGCCGAGTTGGCGTTGCGCAGACGCGTCAGCATGTCTGCGACAGGATCTGTCATGGTCATGTGGGCACTAGCCCTTCCTCGGAGCGGTTTCCTGCGGGCGCATCACGCGCCGTCGGACCTGCGCCGTAGTTAGTTGTTGGTCTTGAAGGGGAAGCCGAGCGCCCGCAGGAGCTCGCGACCCTCGTCGTCGGTCTTGGCGGTGGTGACCACGGTGATGTCCATACCGCGGACGCGGTCGATCGCGTCCTGGTCGATCTCGTGGAAGACCGACTGCTCGGTCAGGCCGAAGGTGTAGTTGCCGTTGCCGTCGAACTGGCGGTCCGAGAGACCGCGGAAGTCGCGGATGCGGGGCAGGGCCAGGGAGACCAGGCGGTCCAGGAACTCCCACATGCGCTCGCCGCGCAGGGTGGTGTGGCAGCCGATCGGCTGACCCTCGCGGAGCTTGAACTGCGCGATGGACTTCTTGGCCTTGGACACCTGCGGCTTCTGACCGGTGATGGCGGTCAGGTCGCGCACGGCGTAGTCGATGAGCTTGGAGTCGCGAGCCGCTTCTCCGACGCCCATGTTGACGACGACCTTGACGAGCTTGGGCGTCTGCATGGGGTTCTTGTACTCGAACTTCTCCTGCAGCGCCGGAACGACCTCGTCCTGGAACTTGCCCTTCAGGCGGGGGGTGATCTTCGTATCGGTCATTAGAGGTCCTTACCCGAGCTCTTGGACACGCGCACGCGGACGGTGCGTTCGCGCCCGTTGCGCTCGACGGTCTCTTCGCGGTAGCCAACGCGGCTGGGCTTGTTGGTCTCGGGATCGACGATCGCGACGTTGGACGCGTGGATCGCGGCCTCGACCTTCTGGATGCCCCCGCCCTCACCGGTGTTCGGGTTGGCCTTGGTGTGCTTGGTGACCACCTTGACGCCCTCGACGACGACGCGGTTGGTCTCAGGGATGACCTTCAGGACCTTGCCCTGCTTGCCCTTGTCGGAACCAGAGATGACCTGCACGAGGTCACCGCTCTTGATCTTGGCCATGAGTTAGAGCACCTCCGGAGCAAGCGAGATGATCTTCATGAACTTCTTGTCGCGCAGCTCGCGCCCGACCGGCCCGAAGATGCGGGTGCCGCGGGGGTCGCCGTCGGTGTTCTTGAGGATCACTGCCGAGTTCTCATCGAACTTGATGTAGGAGCCGTCCGGACGACGGACCTCCTTCTTGGTACGGACGACGACGGCCTTGACCACGTCGCCCTTCTTCACGTTTCCGCCGGGGATAGCATCCTTGACGGTGGCGACGATGATGTCGCCGATGCCTGCGTAGCGACGGCCGGAGCCACCGAGGACGCGGATGGTAAGGATTTCCTTAGCACCCGTGTTGTCGGCGACCTTGAGCCGTGACTCCTGCTGAATCACTGATGTACTCCTGTCGTCTCACCGGTTCTCACGCCGCAGGCGGATCTGATCGTCCGCGCTGAACGCCGTGGGCCTTGTGGAACAGTTGATCGGGGTTGATTGACGCACCGGTCCCGCCGGACGGAAGGTCCAGGGGTTAGCGGCCACGCCTGGGAGCCGCCATGCCAGGAACATCTGGTCCCGCCTCGAGCGGGCGAATGCGCCCGTTGGTAGCGGCATTATGCACTGGCACGGAAGATCCGTGGTGACGAGCGGGCCGGATGGGCCCACACAAAGATAAAACTTTACCACAGCCCGGGCGTGTCCGACAGGGCGCGGAGCCCGTCCCGGCGGGCTCCGCGCTTGACCTCCGTCACGTGCTGACGGAAGGACGAGTGCGCCCGGGCACGGCGAGGGCCCCTCCCGCCGGACGGCGGAAGGGGCCCTCGTGATCAGTCGAGCTGACGGTCCGGCCTACTTGGCCTTCTCGACGATCTCGACGATGCGCCAGCGCTTGCCCGCGGACAGCGGACGGGTCTCCATGATGCGCACGAGGTCGCCGGTGCCGGCGGCGTTCTGCTCATCGTGGACCTTGACCTTGGTGCTGCGCCGCATGACCTTGCCGTAGAGGCCGTGCGTGACGTGATCCTCGACCTGGACGACGACGGTCTTGTCCATCTTGTCGGACACCACGTAGCCGCGGCGGGTCTTGCGGAGATTGCGCTCTTCCGACTTCACTTCACTCACTTGGCATCACCTTCGGTAGCGTTGGCCTTGTCAGCCTTCTTGGCCGCCTTGGCGGCCTTCTTGTCGGCCTTCTTGTCCGAAGCCCCGGCCTCCGTCGCCTCGGCCTCCGGGCGGATGCCCAGCTCGCGCTCGCGCATCACGGTGTAGATGCGCGCGATGTCGCGCTTGACGGCCTGGAACCGACCCGAGTTCTGCAGCTGACCGGTGGCCTTCTGGAAACGGAGGTTGAACAGCTCCTCCTTAGACGCACGCAGCTTCTCAACGAGAGCGTTGTTGTCCAGTTCCTCGAGCTGATCGATCGAGAGATCCTTGGATCCTACTGCCATTTCTATTCACCACCTTCGCGACGCACGATGCGTGCCTTCATCGGGAGCTTGTGGATCGCCAGGCGCAGGGCCTCGCGTGCCACGTCGTCGTTCACGCCGGCGAGCTCGAAGAGCACGCGACCCGGCTTGACGTTGGCAACCCACCACTCCGGCGAGCCCTTGCCGGAGCCCATGCGGGTCTCGGCGGGCTTCTTGGTCAGCGGGCGATCCGGGTAGATGTTGATCCAGACCTTGCCGCCACGCTTGATGTAGCGGGTCATGGCAATACGAGCTGCCTCGATCTGGCGGTTGGTCACGTATGCAGGAGCCAGTGCCTGGACGCCCCACTCACCGAAGGAGACGGTGGTGCCGCCCTTGGCGACGCCGGTGCGCTTGGGGTGGTGCTGCTTGCGGTACTTAACGCGACGGGGAATCAGCATTTATGCCTCACCGTTTTCTGCAGTCTTGGCTTCCTGGGCCGGGGCCTCGGAAGCGGTGTTCTGCTGCTCGTTGCGGCCGCGGCGCGGGGCACCGCCGGCGTTGCGACGACGACGCTCGCCCCCTCCGCGACGGTCGTTGCCGCCGCCGCGGCGGTTGCCCTGAGCGGCCTGCTGAGCAGCCAGTTCCTTATCGGTCAGGTCACCCTTGTAGACCCACACCTTGACACCGATGCGACCGAAGGTGGTCTTGGCCTCGAAGAAGCCGTAGTCGATGTTGGCGCGGAGGGTGTGCAGGGGCACGCGGCCCTCGCGGTAGAACTCCGAGCGGGACATCTCCGCGCCGCCCAGACGGCCGGCGCACTGGATGCGGATGCCCTTGGCCCCGGCCCGCTGCGCGGACTGGATGGCCTTCTTCATCGCGCGGCGGAAGGCCACGCGGGAGGCGAGTTGCTCGGCGACGCCCTGGGCGACCAGCTGGGCGTTGGTCTCGGGGTTGTTCACCTCGAGGATGTTCAGCTGGATCTGCTTGCCGGTGAGCTTCTCGAGCTCGCCGCGGATGCGGTCGGCCTCGGCGCCGCGGCGGCCGATCACGATGCCCGGACGCGCGGTGTGGATGTCCACCCGCACGCGGTCCCGGGTCCGCTCGATCTCGACGTTGGCGATGCCGGCGCGCTCCATGCCGTTGGACATGAGCTCGCGGATCTTCACGTCCTCGCGGATGAAGTCCTTGTAGCGCTGGCCTTCCTTGTTGGAGTCAGCGAACCAGTGCGACTTGTGGTCCGTGGTGATCCCCAGTCGGAATCCGTGCGGGTTGATCTTCTGTCCCACTTAGCGGTCCTCCTCGTGATCCGGGGTAGCGAGCACCACGGTGATGTGGCTGGTTCGCTTGTTGATGCGGTAGGCGCGACCCTGCGCACGCGGCTGGAACCGCTTCATGGTCGGGCCCTCGTCGACGTAGGCGGTGCTGACGAACAGCTCCTCCTCCTTGAAGGCGAGGCTGTCGCGGTCCGCCAGCTGGCGCGCGTTGGCCACTGCCGACTCGACAATCTTGAACACCGGTTCAGAAGCGCCCTGGGGGGCGAACTTCAGAATCGCCAGAGCCTCATTCGCCTGCTTGCCACGAATCAGGTCGACGACGCGCCGGGCCTTCATAGGCGTCACGCGAACGTAGCGCGCAGATGCCTTGGCTTCCATTGCCTATCTCTCTTTCGTCTTCTTGCCGAAGAGCTTCACGTTGCCGATCGGTTGCCCGATCAGCGACGCTTGCCCTTGCGGTCGTCCTTCACATGGCCGCGGAAAGTCCGCGTGGGAGCGAATTCGCCGAGCTTGTGCCCGACCATCGACTCGGTGATGAACACGGGGATGTGCTTGCGTCCGTCGTGCACGGCGATCGTGTGCCCGAGCATGTCGGGGACGATCATCGAGCGGCGGGACCACGTCTTGATGACGTTCTTGGAGCCCTTATCGTTCTGAGCCGCGACCTTCAGGAAAAGGTGCTGATCAACGAAAGGGCCCTTCTTCAGACTACGAGGCATCTTTCAGGCTCCTTAGCGCTTCTTCTTGCCAGTACGACGACGACGGACGATGAGCTTGTCGCTGTCCTTGTTGGGACGACGGGTACGTCCCTCGGGCTTGCCGTTCGGGTTGACGGGGTGACGACCACCGGAGGTCTTGCCCTCGCCACCACCGTGCGGGTGGTCCACCGGGTTCATGACGACGCCGCGCACGGTCGGGCGGATGCCCTTCCAGCGGTTGCGGCCGGCCTTGCCCCAGTTGATGTTGGACTGCTCGGCGTTGCCCACCTCGCCGACGGTCGCGCGGCAGCGCACGTCGACGTTGCGGATCTCGCCGGAGGGCAGGCGGAGCTGGCCGAACTTGCCCTCCTTGGCCACCAGCTGCACGGAGGCGCCGGCGGAACGGGCGAGCTTGGCGCCACCGCCGGGGCGCAGCTCCACGGCGTGGATCACGGTGCCCACGGGGATGTTGCGCAGCGGCAGGTTGTTGCCGGGCTTGATGTCGGCGGCCGGACCGGACTCGACGACGTCGCCCTGCTTCAGGCGGCTCGGGGCGATGATGTACCGCTTGGCGCCGTCCGTGTAGTGCAGCAGCGCGATGCGCGCGGTGCGGTTGGGGTCGTACTCGATGTGAGCGACCTTGGCGTCCACGCCGTCCTTGTCATGCCGACGGAAGTCGATCAGACGGTACTGGCGCTTGTGCCCGCCGCCCTTGTGACGGGTGGTGATGCGGCCGGAGTTGTTGCGTCCGCCGTTCTTCGGCAGCGGCCGGACCAGGGACTTCTCCGGGGTCGAGCGCGTGATCTCTGCGAAGTCGGCGACGCTCGAGCCACGACGGCCCGGGGTTGTCGGCTTGTGTTTGCGAATTGCCATAGTTCAGTTCCTCGTTAAAGTGGTCTCCGCTAGGCCCTAGGCCTGCGGACCGCCGAAGATGTCGATGGTGCCTTCCTTGAGGGTCACCACGGCACGCTTGGTGCTCTTGCGGGCTCCCCAGCCGAAGCGCGTGCGCTTGCGCTTCCCGGCACGGTTGATGGTGTTCACGCCGGCGACCTTGACGCCGAAGATGCGCTCCACGGCGTCCTTGATCTCCGACTTGTTGGAGCGGGTGTCGACCTCGAAGGTGTACTTGCCCTCGTCGATCAGACCGTAGCTCTTCTCCGAGACGACGGGCGCGATGATGACGTCGCGGGGGTCCTTGATGGTGGCGCTCACTGGGCGTCCTCCTGGTTCTTTCCAGCCTTGCTGGCGAATGCCACAAACACGTCGTACGCATCCTTGGTGAACACCACGTCGTCGGAGACCAGCACATCGTAGGTGTTGAGCTGATCCGCGTACAGGACGTGGACGTCGGCGAGGTTGCGCACGGACAGTGCGACGGCGTCTTCCTTGCGGTCGATCACAACCAGCACGTTCTTGCGGGGGGTGATGTCGGCGAGGGCTGCCTTCGCGGCCTTGGTGGAGACGGAGTCCACCAGGGAAGCGACCACGTGGATGCGGCCGTAGGCGGCGCGATCCGAGAGCGCTCCGCGCAGGGCGGCTGCCTTCATCTTCTTGGGGGTCCGCTGCGAGTAGTCGCGCGGCACCGGGCCGTGGACGATGCCGCCGCCGGTCATCTGGGGAGCGCGGATCGAGCCCTGGCGGGCGCGGCCGGTCCCCTTCTGCTTGAACGGCTTGCGGCCGGCCCCGGAGACCTCGCCGCGGTTCTTGGTCTTGTGGGTCCCCTGGCGGGCAGCCGCCAGCTGGGCCACGACGACCTGGTGCAACAGGGCCGTGTTGGGCTCCACGCCGAAGACGTCGCTCGGCAGGTCGACCTTGAGGGTTTCAGTAGCCATGAGAGTTAGGCTCCCTTCACAGCGGTGCGCACCAGAACCACGCCGCCCTTGGGGCCGGGGATGGCACCCTTGATGAGCAGGACGTTGTTCTCGGCATCCACACCCTGGATCGTGAGGTTCTGGGTGGTGTGACGGTTGTTGCCCATCCGGCCCGCCATGCGCATTCCCTTGAACACGCGGGCGGGGTAGGAGGCGCCGCCGATGGAACCGGGCTTGCGGTGGTTCTTGTGCTGGCCGTGCGAGGCGCCGACGCCCTTGAAGCCGTGGCGCTTCATCACACCGGCGAAGCCCTTGCCCTTGGTGTTGCCGATGACGTCGACGTGCTGGCCGGTCTCGAAGACCTCGACCGACAGCTCCTGTCCCGGGGCGTACTCGGAGGCGTCCGAGGTGCGGATCTCGACGAGGTGGCGACGCGGGGTGGTGCCGGCCTTCTCGAAGTGACCGGCCAGGGGCTTGGTCACCTTGCGGGGGTCGATCGCACCGAAACCGATCTGAACGGCGGAGTAGCCGTCGGTGTCCTGGTCGCGCAGCTGGGTGACGACGTTGGAATCGGCCTTGACGACGGTGACCGGCACGAACTTGCCGTTCTCGTCCCAGACCTGGGTCATACCGAGCTTGGTGCCCAGCAGGCCCTTCACCTGGCGCTCGAATTTGGTAGTCATGGGGATGCGATCCTCTTTAAAGCTTGATTTCGATGTTCACGTCTGCCGGCAGGTCCAGGCGCATGAGCGAGTCGACCGCCTTCGGCGTGGGATCGACGATGTCGATCAGGCGCTTGTGCGTCCGCATCTCGAAGTGCTCGCGGCTGTCCTTGTACTTGTGCGGCGAGCGGATCACGCAGTACACGTTCTTCTCGGTGGGCAGCGGCACGGGGCCGACCACCGTGGCGCCGGCGCGCGTCACCGTCTCAACAATCTTCCGAGCCGAGGAGTCGATGACCTCGTGGTCATACGACTTCAGCCGGATGCGGATTTTCTGTCCCGCCATCTGTCGGACTCTCTTTCTTCAAGTACTTCCCTGTGATGGGGCCGGCAGGCCCCTTGTATGGCGTCTTCAGGCAAGCTCCCAACGCACGTCCCCTTGCAGCGGATGCGTGGATGGGTTCCTGGCGCCGCCTCGCGCAAGCTGAATCCGGACTTCTTCCGGGTTCCTCAACTCACCGAGACACCGACCCCCGTACTCGGGCGTGTCGCCTAGATTCCAGGTACACGGCCTCGATCTGTCGGACCGGGTCGTATTTGGGCTTGTGCGGACCACCCCGGGGAGACCCCGATTTCGGGCATGTCGACGCCAACAAGCGCTTGAACAACGTCCTCCATCTTGCCAGAGCGGGCAGCGCCCCGCAACCTCTGCCCGCCGGCGTGTCCAGAGACACTGCGGAGGGCCGTCCAACCGCCCGGCGCGGGGTCCACCGACTAGATTTGTGCCAAGAGACCGGCACGGCGCGCCCCGGCCGGTCGCCCCGCCGACCCCGAGGTGAACCACTCATGGAAGCGCTCTTCGTCGTCATCGTCCTCGGGATCCTGCTGGGCGCGCCGCTGGCCCTCGGCCTGGCGATCGGCTTCGCCTGGGGCCGCCGGTCCGCGCGCCGGCGGGACGACTACGACGGCGGGACGAGGGCCCCCGCGCAGCACCCGCGGCCCGCTCCCCACGATGGCCCCCGCCCTTCCGTCCCGCCCTCCTCGCCGTACCCGGCCCCGGGGCCCGGCGCCGGGGCCCCTCCCGAGGGCGGCGGCGTCCGGCCCGTCCCCGGGAGCGGGCAGGGCTCCGGGGCGCGCCCGGCAGGCGCCTCGTCCGGCGTCGGGCAAGGCGCTGGCTCGGGCGCCCATCACCAAGGGACCGGACGGGGAGCCGGCACGGGTACGGACTTGGGCGCTCGCCACCAGGGGATCGGGCCGTACGCCCCGAGATACTCCCGTCCCGGCGCGGAAGCGGCCCAGCCCGGTGAGAGGCCGGGCCCCTCCGGCTCCGGCGTCCTGATCAACCTGGGGCTCTACGTCGCGAGCCTGCTCCTGATCACCGGAAGTGCCCTGCTCGTCACCTTCACGGCCCCCGCGGCGATCAAGGTGGCGGGGCTATGGCTGCTGAGCCTGCTGTACTACGGCGTCGGCCTCGTGCTGTTCCTCTCCGTCCGGAGGCTGCGGGCCGCGGGGATCTCCATGACGGGCACGGGCCTGGCGGTCCTGCCCTTCGCGGGGCTCGCGACCTGGACCCTGCTCCTGCCCGACGCCGGGTCCCTGATCTGGCTGCTGACCTCGCTGGTGGGGACCGCGGCCCTGTTCGCCGCCTGCGCGCTCATGAACAGCCGGGTCCTGGGCTGGCTGATGGTGGCCTTCCTGGTCTCCGTCTCCCTGTCCATGGTCTCCACCGTGGGGCTGGGCCTGGTGTGGTACTTCGTCGCCACCACTGCCCTCGCCACGGTGCTGACCCTGCTGGTCCGGCTGCTGCCCGAGCGGCTGCCCCGCAGCGTGCTCGCCTCGGTCGTGCAGACCCACCGGCTCATCGTCCCGGGCTCCGCGGCGGCCACGGTCTTCACCGCGCCGTGGGCCGAGGCCCGGCAGATCTGCATCGCCTTCGCGGTCTTCACGGCCTACGCGACGCTCTTCCACGTCCTCCACCGGACGAGGATCGAGCTGCTCCAGCTCCGCGCCTTCCCCGCCGTGGTGCTCTCCTCCGGCGTGCTGTGGCTCGCCGGGAGCTGGTACTGGGCGGGCTGGGGCGCCTGGGCCGGGCTGCTGGCGGCCACGGCCTCCTGCGGCTTCACCCGCGGCCTGCCGGGCGGCGGCCCCGCCGCGCCGCCGGGGGACGGCGACGCCGCCGCGCGGGGACACGACCGCACTGTCACGCCGGGGGACGGCCGCGCCGCCGGGCAGCGCAGCGGTGCCTCGGCATCGGGAGGCACGAGCGGCCTCGCGGGCCTCCGGCACTCGCTCGGGGCGCGCTCGGAGCTCGTGCAGGCCTGGCTCTTCGCCGCGCTGACCCTCCTCGCCCTGTGGTACATGGCCGTCGGGGAACGCGTGCGCGAGACCCCCGGGGGCCCCGACGTCGCCGGCTGGAGCGCCGAGCGCCTGCTCGCCGAGCCGGCCTGGGCTCCCCCGGTATGGCTGGCCGCGGTCCTCACGCTCGCCGCGGCCGCGTTCTGGGGCCGGCGGTTCCGGGTCCCCGCCCTGGCGCAGACCGTGGTGCTCGCCGTCTCCGCCGCCTCCCTGCTGAGCCTCCACGGCCTCGGACCGGTGTGGATCGCGGCGGCGCTCGTCCTCGTCGTCCTCCTGGCCCCGACGCCGGCTCCTGCTCCGGGAGGGGCGGCGGCCCGGACCGGCGGGGCGGCGGACGCAGAGGCAGCGGGCTCCGGGACGGCGGGCTCCGGGACCGCCCGCCGCTCTCGGGGGCTGCCGCCGCTCCTCTGGCTCCCCTCCGCCCTGGCCCTGGGCCTCGGGGCCCTGACGGCCGACGTCGCTCCCTCCCCCGCGGCCCGGCACGGGCTGCTGGTCGCCGTGGCGGCGCTCGCCTGCGTCGCGCTCGCGCAGGCTCTGATGCCGAGGGAGCGAGACCGTCCCGTCGCCCGCATCGCGGTCCCGGTCGCGGCCTCGGCGGTGCTCTGGCCCGCCGGGGCGACGGCCCTCGGTCTGCCGAGCGGGGCGGAGGGGCCGGCCGTGCTCGACGTCGTGCTCCTCTGGGTCCTGCTCGCCGCGCCGGTCCTCGTCGGCGCCGCGATCGTGCTCGACCTCGCGCGGTCCGGACGCGGCCGCGCCCTCCTGGACGGGCTCGCGGCCGCCTATCTGCTCTCGCCGCTGGTCACCGGCCTCCTGCTGAGCATCCCAGCCGGCAGCCGCATCCCCGGCGGAGCCGTGCCCGGGTGGGCGCCCGCCGCGGTGTACGCGGTCCTCCTGCTGACCGCCCTCGGAGCGCTCGCGGCCCGGCGCGGGCAGGCCGCCCCCTTCTGGATCCTCATCACCCGGATCGCCGTGCTCCCGCTGACCGCCGAGCTCGCCGTGCGACTGCTGGACAGCTGGATCGGGATCGCCTGGGCGATCGCGGTCGTCGTCCTCGCCCAGCACCTCGTGAGCTGGGTGACCCTGCGCGGCCCCGCCCCCGCCCGCCCGGACGCGGTGCTCGGCTGGGTCCTGCTGGCGGCGCAGACGCTGACCGCCCTGCTGCTCTGGCTCACGGTGCCCGGCGCCGCGGCCGCGTTCTCCGCCGGGGCCATGCTGCTGCTCGCGGCGGCGGCCGCCGGCGTCTACGAGCTCCGCAGGACGCTGCCGGGCTACGCCGCCCTCCCCCACCTCCTGGCGTTGGCCGGACTCGCGGCCGCCGACGGCGCGGGGCAGTCGCTCGCGCCGCGAGCCGAGGCGACGCCCGTGCTCGCCGGCCTCGGCATCCTCCTGGCGGCCCTGATCTCGCTCGGAGCCCGCATCCTCCGCGAGGCCGCCGGGCGCGGGGAGGGCCGCGCCGGGGCCGCGGGCGAGCTGGTGTGGCTGGGGCTGCTGGTCCTCGGCGGGCTCGTGCCGGACCGGACCGGCTGGGTCGCGTGCGCCGGCGTCGTCGTCGCGGCGGGGACGGTCCTCCTGCTGCTCCGGGAGACGGCGGGGCGCGCCGGCGGGGAGGGCACGACGCCGGTCGGGGCGCTCCCCCGCGCCGAGCTGCGGCGGCACGTGGTCGTGTGGACGGGGCTGATCGTCCTGCTGCGTCTGCTGGGGTACTTCTTCGACGGCCCGCAGCCGGTCCTGTGGCCGCTGCTGGTCGGCGTCGCGCTGGCGGGGCTCGCCCTGGCCGGTCGCGACGACGCGCCGGACCGGGCGCGAGCCTACCTCTGGTTCGCCTTCGCGGCCGAGGTCCTCGCGTGGCTGGTCTCCATGGCCTACCCCGGCACGGCCGGGCCGGCGGGGGCTCTGTGGGGACTGGCCGTGCCGGCCCTGCTGGTGGCGGCCCTCGCGCTGGGCATGGTCGCTGCGGTGCTGACCCGGAGCACCGCCCCCGGCTGGGCGTGGGCCACGCTGATCACGGCCGTGCTGCTGTGGTACGCCCGGAACCTGGGACCGCTGCTACTCATCATCCTGGCGCTGGCGATCACCGGCGTCGTCATCTGGTTCCTGCTGCGCACCGGCCGGCGGGACTGACCCGCGCCCCGGCCGTCCTCAGCGGGCCGGTCCCATCCGGCGCGACGGCTGCCCCCAGGCACGACGAAGGGCCCCGGCGCAATGCCGGGGCCCTTCATGCGGCGCGCTGGCGGATCACGGGGATCCGCCCGCGATCACGCGGAAGGTCTGGGACCTTACTTGGTGATCTTGGTGACGCGGCCCGAGCCGACGGTGCGGCCACCCTCGCGGATGGCGAAGCCGAGGCCCTCTTCCATCGCGATGGGCTGGATCAGCTCGACCGACATCTCGGTGTTGTCGCCGGGCATGACCATCTCGGTGCCCTCGGGGAGGGTGATGACGCCGGTGACGTCGGTGGTCCGGAAGTAGAACTGCGGACGGTAGTTCGAGTAGAACGGGTTGTGACGCCCACCCTCGTCCTTGGAGAGGATGTAGACGTTCGCCTCGAAGTTGGTGTGCGGGGTGATCGAACCCGGCTTCACGACAACCTGACCGCGCTCGACGTCGTCACGCTTGAGACCGCGCAGCAGCAGGCCGCAGTTCTCGCCGGCCCATGCCTCGTCGAGCTGCTTGTGGAACATCTCGATGCCGGTGACGGTGGTCTTCTGGACCGGGCGGATGCCGACGATCTCGACCTCGGAGTTCAGCGCCAGGGTGCCGCGCTCCGCACGACCGGTCACGACGGTGCCGCGGCCGGTGATGGTGAAGACGTCCTCGATCGGCATGAGGAAGGGCTTGTCCTTGTCACGCTCGGGGTCCGGGATGAACTCGTCCACGGCGTCCATGAGGTCCTCGACGGACTTGACCCACTGGGGGTCGCCCTCGAGGGCCTTCAGGGCGGAGACGCGCACGACG
This sequence comes from Rothia halotolerans, assembly GCF_004136635.1. Lineage (GTDB taxonomy): Bacteria > Actinomycetota > Actinomycetes > Actinomycetales > Micrococcaceae > Rothia > Rothia halotolerans. Next base: position 185,464 of record NZ_NOIU01000001.1, read on the forward strand.
GGAGCGTTGTCGCCGTCGAACTCCTGGGAGGACAGCAGCTCGCGGACCTCCATCTCGACGAGGTCCAGCAGCTCCTCGTCCTCGACCATGTCGGACTTGTTCAGCGCGACCAGCAGCGAGGGGACGCCGACCTGGCGGGCCAGGAGGACGTGCTCACGGGTCTGGGCCATCGGGCCGTCGGTGGCGGCGACCACGAGGATCGCACCGTCCATCTGAGCCGCGCCGGTGATCATGTTCTTGACGTAGTCGGCGTGGCCGGGAGCGTCGACGTGCGCGTAGTGGCGCTTGTCGGTCTGGTACTCGATGTGCGCGATGTTGATGGTGATGCCGCGCTGGCGCTCCTCGGGAGCAGCGTCGATCATGCCGAAGTCGCGGGCCTCGTTGAGGTCCGGGAACTTGTCGTGGAGCACCTTGGAGATCGCAGCGGTCAGCGTGGTCTTACCGTGGTCGACGTGACCGATGGTGCCGATGTTGACGTGCGTCTTGGTGCGCTCGAACTTTGCCTTAGCCACTGAATGTTCCTCCTAGAACGTCTGATGAAAACGTGCGCTGGCCTGTGCGCAGTCCGCGGTTGAAGACGGATTCCTGGTACACATTAGCGGAAAACTCTTCCCGCATGAAAACCAGCGCGGTTTCCGGGCTTGGGTAGGTGGGGTGGCGCTGCGGCCCCGGGCGGGGCCGCAGCGTGAGGGGCTCTTACTCCCCGCGGTTCTTCTGGATGATCTCCTCGGCGACCGCCTTGGGGACCTCCGAGTAGCTGTCGAAGGTCATCGAGTACACCGCGCGGCCCTGCGTCTTGGAACGCAGGTCGCCGATGTAGCCGAACATCTCCGACAGCGGGACCAGGGCGGAGACCAGCTTGACGCCGGCCACGTCCTCCATGGCCTGGATCTGCCCGCGGCGGGAGTTCAGGTCGCCGACGACGTCGCCCATGTACTCCTCGGGGGTGCGGACCTCCACGGCCATGAGGGGCTCGAGCAGGACCGGGCTGGCCCGCTTCGCGCCCTCCTTGAAGACCATCGAGCCGGCGATCTTGAAGGCCATCTCGGAGGAGTCGACGTCGTGGTACGCGCCGTCCAGCAGGGTGGCCTTGACGCCCACGACCGGGTAGCCGGCGAGGATGCCGAGCTGCATGGCGTCCTGGATGCCGCGGTCGATCGAGGGGATGTACTCACGGGGCACGCGGCCGCCGGTGATCTTGTCCTCGAACTCGTAGAGCTCCTCGGCGTCCAGGGCGATCGGCTCGAAGGCCACCTGCACCTTGGCGAACTGACCGGAGCCGCCGGTCTGCTTCTTGTGGGTGTAGTCGACCTTGTCGACGGTCTTCTTGATCGTCTCGCGGTAGGCCACCTGGGGCTTGCCCACGTTGGCCTCGACGCGGAACTCGCGCTTCATGCGGTCCACCAGGATGTCCAGGTGGAGCTCGCCCATGCCGCCGATCTCGGTCTGGCCGGTCTCCTCGTTGAGGTTGACCGTGAAGGTCGGATCCTCGGCGGCGAGCTTCTGGATGGCCGTGGAGAGCTTCTCCTGGTCGCCCTTGGTCTTGGGCTCGATGGCCACGAAGATCACGGGCTTGGGGAAGGTCATCGACTCCAGCACGATCGGGTTGGCCGGATCGCACAGGGTGTCGCCCGTGGTGGTCTCCTTGAGGCCGATCGCGGCGTAGATGTGGCCCGCCTGGATCTCCTCGACCGGGTTCTCCTTGTTGGAGTGCATCTGGAACAGCTTGCCGATGCGCTCCTTGCGGCCCTTGGTCGCGTTGAGCGTCTGCTGCCCGGAGGTGGCGATGCCCGAGTACACGCGGATGTAGGTGAGCTGACCGTAGAACGGGTGCGCCGCGACCTTGAAGGCCAGGGCCGAGAACGGCTCGTCCTTGGCCGGCTTGCGGACCAGCTCGACCTCCTCGTCCTTGGGGTCGTGCCCGATCATCGGCGGCACGTTCAGCGGCGAGGGGAGGTAGTCGATCACGGCGTCGAGCATGGGCTGCACGCCGCGGTTCTTGAACGCGGAGCCGCACAGGACCGGGTAGGCCTCGTTGTTGACGGTCAGGGCGCGGATGCCGGCCTTGATCTCGTCCTTGGTGAGCTCCTCGCCCTCGAGGTACTTCTCCATGAGCTCCTCGGAGCTCTCGGCGACGGACTCGATGAGCTCGTTGCGGTACTGCTCGGCACGCTCCTTGAGGTCCTCGGGGATCTCTCGGGTCTCGTAGGAGGCGCCCAGGGAGACGTCGCCCTTGGAGTCGCCCTCCCAGACGTACGCCTTCTCCTCGATCAGGTCCACGACGCCGACGAAGTCGTTCTCGGAGCCGATGGGCAGCTGGATGACCAGCGGCTTGGCGCCGAGGCGCTTGACGATGGTGTCGACGGTGAAGTAGAAGTCCGCGCCCAGCTTGTCCATCTTGTTGACGAAGCAGACGCGGGGGACCTCGTACTTGTCGGCCTGGCGCCAGACGGTCTCCGACTGGGGCTCGACGCCCTCCTTGCCGTCGAAGACCGCGACGGCGCCGTCGAGCACGCGCAGCGCGCGCTCGACCTCGACCGTGAAGTCCACGTGGCCCGGGGTGTCGATGATGTTGATCTGGTTGTCTTTCCAGAAGCACGTGGTCGCCGCGGAGGTGATGGTGATGCCGCGTTCCTGCTCCTGCGCCATCCAGTCCATCGTGGAGGCACCCTCGTGGGTCTCACCGAGCTTGTGGTTGATGCCCGTGTAGTACAGGATGCGTTCGGTAGTGGTGGTCTTACCGGCATCGATGTGCGCCATGATGCCGATATTGCGGACCTTGTTGAGGTCGGTAAGCACGTCAAGTGCCACGATGTATCCCTTTCAGGTGGTTCAGGAGCGCCGGCCCGCCCGCTGGGCGGGCCGGCGGGGCTGAAATTACCAGCGGTAGTGGGCGAAGGCCTTGTTGGACTCGGCCATCTTGTGAGTGTCCTCGCGGCGCTTCACAGCGGCACCGAGACCGTTGGACGCATCCAGGATCTCGTTCATGAGACGCTCGGTCATGGTCTTCTCGCGGCGGAGCTTGGAGAAGCCGACCAGCCAGCGCAGTGCCAGGGCGGTGGCGCGGCCGGAGCGGACCTCGACCGGGACCTGGTAGGTCGCGCCGCCGACGCGGCGGGAGCGGACCTCGAGGGAGGGCTTGATGTTGTCCATGGCCTTCTTCAGGGTGGACACGGCGTCGCCCTCGGCCTTGCCTGCCACGCCCTCGAGGGCACCGTAGACGATGCGCTCGGCGGTGGACTTCTTGCCGTCCTGCAGGACCTTGTTGATCAGCTGCGTCACGAGCGGGGAGCCGTAGACCGGATCGACCACGAGCGGACGCTTGGGAGCGGGACCCTTACGAGGCATTACTTCTTCTCCTTCTTCGCGCCGTAGCGGGAGCGGGCCTGGCCGCGGTTCTTGACGCCCTGGGTGTCCAGCGCGCCGCGCACGATCTTGTAGCGCACGCCGGGGAGGTCCTTCACACGACCGCCGCGGACGAGCACGATCGAGTGCTCCTGCAGGTTGTGGCCCTCGCCGGGGATGTAGGCCGTGACCTCGACGCCGCCGTTGAGCTTGACGCGAGCGACCTTCCGCAGCGCGGAGTTCGGCTTCTTGGGGGTGGTGGTGTACACGCGGGTGCACACGCCGCGCTTCATGGGGCTGCCCTTGAGAGCGGGCGCCTTGGTCTTGGTGACCTTGGGAGTCCGGCCCTTGCGGACCAGCTGCTGAATTGTAGGCACTTTCGTGTTCTCCGTTGTATCGAGGGCCCGGCACTCGCGCGGGGCGCGTGTACGGGGGGCCGTTGATGATTGCCTCACGCGGGCGGGGCCCGCTGCTGAGCGCACTGATGACCGGTCCAGCGAGGCGCAAGTGGGCACAGCGAACTGATGGCATTTTGACGCAAGAGAGCGCGCCAGAGGACCGTATCCATACCTGCCATTGATTCGAAGCCCGACCCGCGTGGCGCGGACCGCGGCCTGTCCCACCGGAGAAACGGAGGGACGGAGCACGGCACGCTCGCACTGAGACTGAGTACTTCGCATTAAAGAATACCCGAGAGCCCCGGCTTTGGCTAACGGATGTGCCGCACGCGACCCTTCTCCCGCCGCCGGGGCCGTCTCAGCCCAGCACCCCGCCGGAGGCCCGGTAGGCGTGGCCGATCCGCAGCGCCGTCTCCCGCAGGCGCGGCACGACGCTGCGGGAGATCGACTCCACCCCCGCCGTCGTGGAGCCCACGCGCATGGAGACGTTGATCGCCGCGATGGTCCTCCCGGCGGCGTCGACCACGGGGGCCGCGACCGAGCGGAGGCCGATCTCGAGCTCCTGGTCCACCAGCGTCCACCCGCAGCGGCGCGCCTGCTCGATCTTCTCCGCGATCTGCGCGCGGTCGGTCAGGGTCCGGTCGGTGAGCGCCTCGGGCTCCTGCCGGGCCAGGTAGGCCTCGAGCTCGCCGGGAGCGAGCCCGGCCAGCAGGACCCTGCCCATGGAGGTCGCGTAGGCGGGGAAGGTCGTGCCGACGCTGATGGTCACCGCCATGATCCGGCGCGCCGGCACCCGGGCCACGTAGATGATGTCGTCCCCGGCCAGCACCGACATGGAGGAGGACTCCCCCACCCGGCCCGAGAGCTCCCGCAGGTGCGGGTAGGCGAGCTCGGGCAGGGAGAGGCCGGAGAGGTACGAGTAGCCGATGCTCAGCACGCTGGGGCTGAGCCGGAACCTGCTTCCGTCGGTCAGCACGTAGCCGAGCTCCACGAGCGTGTGCAGGAACCGCCGGGCAGTGGCCCTGGTCAGGTCGGTGCGCCGGGCGACGTCGGCCAGGGACATCTGCACGTGCTCGGCGTCGAAGGCCCGCAGCACCGCCAGGCCGCGGGCCAGCGACTGCACGTAGGCGTCCCCGCTCATCCCGGCGCGTCCCGGTCCGCGCCCAGGGGCCCGGCCAGCTCGACCTCGAGCAGCTCGGCGAGCTCCCCGGCGTCGATCCCGTGGGTCTGCCGGACGTGGGCGCGGCCCTCGGCGAGGTCGAAGACGGCCAGGTCCGTGTAGACCCGTGAGACGCAGCCGACGCCGGTCAGCGGGTAGCTGCACTCGGGCACCAGCTTCGGCGCCCCGTCCTTGGCGAGCAGGGACATCATCACGAAGGTCTGCTTGGCGCCGATGGCCAAGTCCATCGCGCCGCCCACGGCCGGGATGGCCCCGGGGGCCCCGGTGGACCAGTTGGCGAGGTCGCCCCCGGCCGCCACCTGGAAGGCGCCCAGCACGCAGATGTCCAGGTGCCCGCCCCGCATCATCGCGAAGGAGTCGGCGTGGTGGAAGTAGGAGGCGCCGGGCAGCTCCGTGACCGGGATCTTCCCGGCGTTGATCAGGTCCGGGTCGATCCGGTCCCCCGTCGCCTCGGGCCCCATGCCCAGCATGCCGTTCTCGGTGTGCAGGGTGACGCCGTCGGCTGGGTCGAGGTGGTCGGCGACCCGGGTCGGCTGCCCGATGCCGAGGTTGACGAAGGCCCCGCGGGGGATGTCCGCGGCGACGGCGCGGGCGATGCCCTCGCGGTCCAGCGGCTCGTCGGAGCGCCTCGGGACCGCGAGCCCGGCGGTGCTATGCTGCGTCATGCTCTCGCTCCTTCTGCCTCTGGGGCGGGGATCTCGACGACGGTGTCCACGTAGATCCCGGGCGTCACCACCGCCTCGGGGTCCAGCGCCCCGGTCTCGACGGTCCGGGCGACCTGCACCACGGAGTGCGCGGCGGCCGCGGCCATGATCGGCCCGAAGTTCCGGGCCGTCTTCCGGTAGGTCAGGTTCCCGACGCCGTCGCTCACCTGGGCCTTGGTCAGCGCCACGTCGGCGGCCAGCGGCATCTCCAGGACGTAGTCGCGCCCGCCGATCCGCCGGGTCTCCTTGCCCTCGGCCAGCGCCGTGCCGAAGCCGGTGGGGGTGAAGAACCCGCCGATCCCGGCCCCCGCGGCGCGGATCCGCTCGGCGAGGTTGCCCTGCGGGACCACCTCGAGCCGGATCCCGCCCGCCGCGTACTGCTCCTCGAAGTGCCAGGAGTCGCTCTGCCGGGGGAAGGAGCAGACGATCTTCTCCACCCGCCCGAGCTGGATCAGCCGGGCCAGGCCGACGTCGCCGTTGCCGGCGTTGTTGTTGACCACCGTGAGCCCGCCGGCGCCGTGCTCGATCAGCGCGTCGATCAGCTCCACCGGCTGCCCGGCGACGCCGAAGCCGCCGATCATGACGGTCGCGCCGTCCTCGATGCTGCGCACGGCCTCCAGGGCCGTCTCGACGAACCGGGTCATCGTCCCGCGCTCCCTCGGTCTCGGCGGGGGCGGGCGGCTCGGGTGACTGGCATGGGGGTCCTCTCGATCGGGTGGGCCTCGGCGGTGCGAGGCGCGCAGGGGCGGGCCGCGAGGGCGTGGGGTGCGCGCGGGATCGCCTTGATGGGGCGGGCCGCGGCGGGGCGGGCCTCGATGGGTCGAGGCGCGGGCGGGCGGGACGCGGTGGGGCGGGGCGCTGCGCTCACAGCTCCCCCTCCTCGCGGAGGATCTCGTCCGCCCGCGAGAAGGCGGTGTTGGCCGCCGGGACGCCGCAGTAGATCGCCGACTGCAGCAGAACCTCCCGGATCTCCCCGACCGAGAGCCCGTTCCGCAGCGCGGCCCGCACGTGCAGGTCGAACTCCTTCCAGTGGCCCAGGGCGATCATCGCGGTCAGCGTGATGGCGCTGCGCATGCGGCGGTCCAGGCCGGGCCTCGTCCAGATGCCTCCCCAGGCGTTGCGGGTGATGAAGTCCTGGAAGTCCTCGGTGAAGGGGTCGGTCGCGGCGACGGCCCGGTCCACGTGCTCGTCGGAGAGCACCTCGCGGCGCACCCGCATGCCCGCCGCGCGCTCCTCGGAGCGGCGGGGGTCCGCCGGCGCCGCTCGGCCGGGAGCGGGCGCGCCCGCTGCCCGGGAGGGGGCGCCCGCTGCCCGGGAGGGGGCGCCCGCGGCGTCGGCGGCCGGGCGGCGGCGGACCGTCTCGCCGGTGTCGGGATCGACCGTCACCCGCGGCGGCGTCGCCCCGGGATCCCTCCCGCTGCCGGGGGCCCGCCCCTGCGGCGGGTGCTCGGCGAAGAACCCGTGCAGGTCCCCGGCGATCCGCTCGGGCGCCTCGGCGGGGGCCAGGTGGGCGGCGTCGAGGTAGAGCAGCGACTCGGAGTCCCGGACGCCTGCCGCGACCTCGGCGAGGCGCTCCGGCGGCGTCGCCTCGTCGTACTCCCCCGCCACGGTGAGGACCGGCGTCGAGATCTCCCCCAGCTGCTCTCGGAGGTCGAAGTCGGCGAGGGCCCGGCAGATGCGGCCGTAGCTGTGCCGGTCCGCCGACTGCAGGGCGTGCAGCAGCTCGGTGGCCGTCTTGCTGTCCCTCTCCATGAACCCGGGCGTGAACCAGCGCTGGGCCGAGCCGGTGATCTGGGTGGGGGTCCCGGCGGCCTCCACGAGCTCCGCCCGCTCGATCCACGCCTCGGGGGCGCCGATGCGCGCACCCGAGCAGATCACGGCCAGCCCGGCGAGTTCCTCGCCCGCGAGCAGCGCGAGCTCGAGGCCCACGGCCCCGCCGACGGAGACGCCGGCGTAGTAGTACTGGGCCCCCGGGACCTCGCGTTCGTCCTGCAGACGCCGCGCCAGAGCGGCGACGGCGCCCGCGAGCTCGGCCACGGAGAAGGGCTCGGCGGCGGGGGCTCCCCGGCCGTGGCCGGGCAGCTCCCAGCCCACGACCTCGTAGTTCTCGCCCAGGTGCCCGGCGGCCGCGCTCCACAGCGCGGTCACCGAGGTCCCCAGCGAGGGGCCCACGATCAGCAGGGGCCGGTGCTCCTGATGGGCGCTCCCTCCGGCCCCTCGGCCGGAGAGGGAGACTGCCACGAGTCGGGGTTCTGTCATCGGTCCTTCGCCTCTCGGATGCTCTCTCGGGTGGTGGGTCTCTGCGGTGCCGCGTCCTCCGCCGCGTCCCGCCGCAGGGCGCTCCAGTCCCGGACCGCCTGCCCCGCGGTCCGGGCCGCCTGCCCCGACCCTGAGCCGGCCGGGCCGTGGGCCGCCAGGTTCTCCCGCATCGCCTCGCGGTGGACCTCCAGGCCCGCCGCCAGCTCGCGGGTCAGGCTCGCGGCGACGATGCCGTGCCGGGCGACGGCGCGCGCCGGCTCCCATTCCAGGTGCCAGGCGGTGTCCGAGCGCTCCTCGACGGCCAGGGCGCCGGCCTGGGCCGCGGCCCCCAGCGCGGCCCCCGCGCTGAGCCCCGAGCGGCGGATCAGCACGGAGAGCACCGGGTTCCGCTTGTGCGGCATGGCGGAGGAGCCTCCCCGCCCCTGGGCCGCGGGTTCGGAGAGCTCTGCGATCTCCGCGCGGGAGGACAGGGCGACGTCGCCCGCGATCCTCGCGCACGCCGCCGCGGTCTCCGCGAGGGGCTCCAGCATCCGCAGCAGCGGGCCCCGGCGGGTGTGCCAGACCCCCAGCGGCTCCCCCGCCAGGCACAGCTCGCGCCCCCACGCCGCGCCCAGGCGGCCCGCGAGCTCCGCCGCGCCGACGCCGGCAGGCCGCTCCCACTCCTCGAGCGCCGCGAGCGTCCCGGCCGCCCCGCCCAGCGAGTAGGGCGCCTGCTCCCGCGCCCGGCGAAGCAGGGGGACGACGCCGGTCAGCCCCGCGAGCCAGCTCCCCGCTCGGGCGCCGAAGGTCGTGGGCAGCGCCGGCTGGGTGAGCGTCCGGGCGAGCATCGGGGTCCCGATGTGCTCGGCGGCGAGGCGGGCCACGGCGTCGCCCGCGGCGAGCACCTCGTCCAGCGTCCGCTCCACGGCCCGGGCGAGCATGCCCATCAGCGCGGTGTCCATGACGTCCTGGCTGGTCAGACCGCGGTGGACGAGCGGCCTCCAGGCGGGGTCCCCGCCGGCCGCGGAGTCACCGGCGCGCTCGCGCATCGCGGCGACCAGGCCGATCACCGGGTTGCCGCCGCCCTCCGCCGCGGCGGCCAGGCCCGCGGCGTCGTACTCGCGGCCGGTGCCCAGGCGCTCGGCGAGGGCCCGGGCCGTGGAGCCCTCCAGCGCTCCCGCGGCGGCCTGGGCGCGCACCCACGCGGCCTCGGCCTCGACCAACCGGTCGAGGAAGGCGGCGGGGCCGACGACGTCGTGCGCCCGCTGCCCGCCCGGCACCAGGAAGTCCATGAACGGCACGCCGGCTACCTCCCGAACCCGTAGCTCGACTGGCCCGGATAGGTGAGGAACACCGTCTCGTCCTCGCCCTGCAGGCGCACGTCGAAGCGCAGGGCCCCGGAGGGCTCCCGCTCGGCGACCAGCGTCGAGCGCCGCTGCTCCGGCAGGCCGCTCAGGACGGGGTCCGCGGCCAGGGCCACCGCGTCCTCCGGCAGGTAGATCCGGGTGAAGAGGCGGTCCAGCAGACCGCGCGCGAACACCGTCAGCAGGAGGTAGGGGGCTCTGCCGGGCGCGGTCGCGCCGGGCTCCAGCGTGGTGAAGTCGTAGTGGCCCGCCCTATCGGCCGGCGCGCGGCCGAATCCGGTGAACGTGTAGCCGTCCCGGAGGAGGGAGCCCGGCTCCCGGGGGACCCGGCCGTGCTCGTCGGGCTGCCAGATCTCCAGGAGGCAGTCGGGGACGGGGTCGCCCGCGCCGTCGTACACGGTGCCGTGCAGGCGCACCGCGCGCGGATCGGCACGGTCCACGAGCCTCTCGCCGCCCTCGTACGGGAGGGCGTAGCCGTAGAACGGGCCGATGGTCTGGCCCGGGGTCGGGGTGAGGTCGGCCGGGGGATCCGCCACCGGACGGCCGCGGCTCACGGGGGTCTGCTGCGGCTCGCGGCTCATCGCTCGTCCTCCTCGGGCTCGGTCCAGGTGCGGTTACTGCCGCCGAGGACGATGTCCCAGCGGTATCCCAGCAGCCACTCGTGCTCGGAGACCTCGTGGTCGTACTCGGCGACCAACCGCCTGCGCGCCTGGTCGTCGACGATCGAGCGGTAGATGGGGTCCAGGGAGAACAGCGGGTCCCCGGGGAAGTACATCTGCGTGATCAGCCGCTGCGTGAAGTCGGTGCCGAACAGGGAGAAGTGGATGTGCGCCGGGCGCCAGGCGTTGCGGTGGTTCTTCCACGGGTACGGCCCCGGCTTGATGGTGGTGAACTCGTAGGAGCCGTCCTGACCCGTCAGGCAGCGGCCGACGCCGGTGAAGTTCGGGTCGATCGGCGCGGGGTGCTGATCCCGCTTGTGGATGTAGCGGCCGGCGGCGTTGGCCTGCCAGACCTCCACGAGCTGTCCGCGCACGGGGCGGCCCGCCGAGTCGAGGATGCGCCCGCGCACCTTGATGCGCTCGCCGATGGGCTCTCCCCCGCTCTGAATCGTCAGGTCCGACTCCAGGTCCCCGACGTCGCGGTGCCCGAAGGCCGGCGAGGAGAGCTCGATCAGCTCCGGGTCCACGTGGTGCGGGTCCTTGGTCGGATGGCGCAGCACCGAGCTGCGGTAGGGGGCGTAGTCCAGCCGGGGGCCGTGCTCCCGCTCGCCGGAGGCCTCGTAGCCGCGCTGGATGCGCTCCATCTCCTCGCTCAGCTGGGACTGGGAGTCGGCGGCCGCGTCGGAGGACGCCGCGGGGTCTGCCGGGAGCCCCGGCGGGGGCGTGGCGGGAACGGCATCGTGCTCCCGGTGCCTGTCCTCGAACGTCTCGGTGGTGGATGACATGCGAACTCCTTCCCTCGGAGCGCCCGGCGCCGCACTGCGCCGGGCCTCCCGGATCCGCCCCGCGGGAACGGCTCCTGTGATGTGGCCCATAACGACCCTACCGGGGAGGTGTTCGCTTGCTGAATCTGTGTGCGGCATGCGAACCGCGGGGGCGGAGGTGCTCGGCCGGCCCGGGGTCTGGGCGCCGCGGCCGCCGAAAGGAGCCGGGCACGCAGAACGCCGGCGGGCGTCTAGCTGTTGCTGCCGAAGTCGTAGTCATCCAGCGGGATGGCCTGGAACTCGGCGGCCACGGAGGCGTCGTTCTCGGCCGCGTAGCTGAAGTCGCCGAACCCGGTGGTGTTGGCGTACAGCTTCTCGCGTGCCTCGTCCGTCGGCTCGATCTCGAGGTTGTTGTACCGATCGAGACCGGTGCCGGCCGGGATGAGCTTGCCGATGATGACGTTCTCCTTGAGGCCCACCAGCGGATCCGACTTGCCCTCCATCGCGGCCTGCGTGAGGACGCGGGTGGTCTCCTGGAAGGAGGCCGCGGAGAGCCAGGAGTCGGTCGCCAGCGAGGCCTTGGTGATGCCCATCAGCTCCGGACGTCCGGCGGCCGGACGCTGCTGGCTGGTCACCGCCTTCTTGTTGGACTGCTGGAACAGCACGGTCTCCACCAGCTCGCCCGGGAGCAGCTCGGTGTCGCCGGACTCGATGACGGTGATCCGGCGCGTCATCTGACGCACGATGACCTCCACGTGCTTGTCGTGGATGCCCACGCCCTGGGAGCGGTACACGCCCTGGACCTCGTCCACGAGGTGCTTCTGCGCCTCGCGGGGGCCGCGGATGCGCAGCACCTCCTTGGGATCCACCGCGCCGGAGACCAGCTGCTGACCGACCTCGACCGTGTCGCCGTCGTCCACCAGCAGGCGGGAACGGCGCAGGACCTGGTAGGCCATCGGCTCGTCGTCCTTGTTGTCCGGGGTCACCACGACCTTGAGGGCCTTCTCGGTGTCCTCGATGCTGACCCGGCCGGCGATCTCCGAGATCGGCGCGACGCCCTTGGGCGTGCGGGCCTCGAAGAGCTCCTGGATGCGGGGCAGACCCTGGGTGATGTCCTCAGCCGAGGCCACGCCGCCGGTGTGGAAGGTCCGCATGGTCAGCTGCGTGCCGGGCTCGCCGATGGACTGCGCGGCGATGATGCCCACGGCCTCGCCGATGTCCACCAGGTTGCCGGAGGCCATCGAGCGGCCGTAGCACTTGGCGCAGACGCCGACGGCGGACTCGCAGGTCAGGACCGAGCGGACCCGGACCTGCTGGATCCCGCCCTCGTACATGCGGCGGATCACCGCGTCGGAGACGTCGGAGCCCGCCTCGGCCAGCACGTTGCCCTCGGCGTCCTTGACGTCGACGGCGAGCACGCGGCCGTGGATCGAGTTGTCCACGTCCTCCTGCAGCGAGATCGTGCCGGTGTCCGGATCGATGTCCACCAGGTCGAGGTTCAGGCCGCGGCGGGTGCCGCAGTCGAGCTCGCGCACGATGACGTCCTGCGAGACGTCCACCAAACGACGGGTCAGGTAGCCCGAGTTGGCGGTACGCAGCGCGGTGTCCGCGAGGCCCTTGCGGGCGCCGTGGGTCGCGATGAAGTACTCCAGCACGGACAGGCCCTCGCGGTAGGAGGACTTGATCGGGCGGGGCATGATCTCGCCGCGGGTGTTGGCCACCAGGCCGCGGATGCCCGCGATCTGGCGGACCTGCATCCAGTTGCCTCGCGCACCGGAGGACACCATGCGGTTGATGGTGTTCAGATCCGTGAGGTTCTCGCGCATCGCCTCGGCCACCTCGTCGGTCGCCTTGGTCCAGATGTCGATCAGCTCGGAGCGGCGCTCGTCGTCGTCGATCAGGCCCAGCTCGTACTGGCCCTGGATCTCCGACGCCTGCTTCTCGTAGCCCTCCATGATGGCCGGCTTCTGCGGCGGCGTCGCGATGTCGGTGACCGCGACGGTCACGCCCGAGCGCGAGGCCCAGTAGAAGCCGGTGTCCTTGAGGTTGTCCAGCGTGCGGGCGACCTCGACCATCGGGTAGTTCTCCGCGAGGTCGTTGACCAGCGCGCCCAGGCCCTTCTTGTCCGCGACCCCGCCGTACCACGGGTAGTCGGCGGGCAGGGTCTGGTTGAACAGGACCTGGCCGAGCGTGCAGTCCACGAGCACCGGCTGGCCGGCCTCCCAGCCCTCGGGGGCCTCCCAGCCCGCGTAGGGCGTGAAGTCCTCGAGGATGATCCTGATCCTCGCGTTGAGGTGGATCTCGTGGCGGTCCAGGGCCATCAGGGCCTCGGCCAGCGAGGAGAACGCCCGCCCCTCGCCCTCGGCGCCCTCGCGCACGGTGGTGAGGTGGTACAGGCCGATGATCATGTCCTGGGACGGGACCGCCACGGGGCGGCCGTCCGAGGGCTTGAGGATGTTGTTCGAGGACAGCATCAGCACGCGCGCCTCGGCCTGGGCCTCGGGGCTCAGGGGCAGGTGCACGGCCATCTGGTCGCCGTCGAAGTCGGCGTTGAAGGCCGAGCAGACGAGCGGGTGCAGCTGGATGGCCTTGCCCTCCACCAGCTGCGGCTCGAAGGCCTGGATGCCCAGGCGGTGCAGGGTGGGGGCGCGGTTGAGCAGCACGGGGTGCTCCGTGATGATCTCCTCCAGCACGTCCCAGACCTGGGGGCGGAACCGCTCGACCATGCGCTTGGCCGACTTGATGTTCTGCGCGTGGTTGAGGTCGACCAGGCGCTTCATCACGAAGGGCTTGAACAGCTCCAGGGCCATCTGCTTGGGCAGACCGCACTGGTGCATCTTCAGCTGGGGCCCGACGACGATCACGGAACGGCCCGAGTAGTCGACGCGCTTGCCCAGCAGGTTCTGACGGAAGCGACCCTGCTTGCCCTTGAGCATGTCGGACAGCGACTTCAGCGGGCGGTTGCCCGGCCCGGTGACCGGGCGGCCGCGGCGGCCGTTGTCGAACAGCGAGTCCACGGCCTCCTGGAGCATCCGCTTCTCGTTGTTCACGATGATCTCGGGCGCGCCGAGGTCCAGCAGCCGCTTGAGGCGGTTGTTGCGGTTGATCACGCGGCGGTACAGGTCGTTCAGGTCCGAGGTCGCGAAGCGGCCGCCGTCGAGCTGGACCATCGGGCGCAGCTCCGGCGGGATCACCGGGACGGCGTCGAGGACCATGCCCAGCGGCGAGTTGTCCGTGGTCAGGAACGCGTTGATGACCTTCAGGCGCTTCAGGGCGCGGGTCTTGCGCTGGCCCTTGCCGGTCTGGAGGACCTCCTTCAGCGACTCGGCCTCGGCGGCCATGTCGAAGTTCTCCAGGCGCTTCTTGATGGACTCCGCGCCCATCGAGCCCTCGAAGTACATGCCGAAGCGGTCGACCATGGAGCGGTAGAGCGCCTCGTCGCCCTCGAGGTCGGAGACCTTGAGGTTCTTGAAGCGGTCGAAGACCTGGTCCAGGTGGGCGATCTCGGCGTCCACGCGCTTGCGCACCTGGGCCATCTGGCGCTCGGCGGAGTCGCGCAGCTTGCGCTTCTCGGCCGCCTTGCCGCCCTCGGCCTCGATGCGTGCCAGCTCCTGCTCGGTCTCCCGGGCGATCGCGGCGATGTCGGCGTCGCGCTCGGACTCCAGGGACCGCTTGTCCTTGTCGTGGGCGGCCTGCAGGTTCGGCAGGTCGTCGTGGCGCGCCTCCTCGTCCACCCACGTGATCATGTAGGCGGCGAAGTAGATGATCTTCTCGAGGTCCTTCGGCGCCAGGTCCAGCAGGTAGCCGAGGCGGGAGGGGACGCCCTTGAAGTACCAGATGTGCGTCACGGGGGCGGCCAGCTCGATGTGGCCCATCCGCTCGCGGCGCACCTTGGCGCGGGTCACCTCGACGCCGCAGCGCTCGCAGATGATGCCCTTGAAGCGGACGCGCTTGTACTTGCCGCAGTAGCACTCCCAGTCGCGAGTGGGTCCGAAGATCCGCTCGTCGAAGAGGCCTTCCTTCTCCGGCTTGAGGGTGCGGTAGTTGATGGTCTCAGGCTTCTTGACCTCGCCGTAGGACCAGTTACGGATGTCTTCAGCGGTGGCCAGGCCGATCCGCATCAATCCAAGTGAAGATTCGTTGGACATGGGGTCCTTTTCTCTTGAAAAAACGTGTGAAGGATCTTGGGTGGACGAGCGGGTCAGACTTCCTCGACCGAGCTGGGCTCGGCGTGGGAGAGGTCGATCCCCAGTTCGTCGGCAGCCCGGAATCCTTCTTCATCCGAGTCGCGCATCTCGATCGCGTGCCCGTCGCTCGAGAGGACCTCGACGTTCAGGCACAGCGACTGCATCTCCTTGATGAGCACCTTGAAGGACTCGGGGACACCCGGCTCGGGGATGTTGTCGCCCTTCACGATGGCCTCGTAGACCTTCACGCGCCCGTGGACGTCGTCGGACTTGATGGTCAGGATCTCCTGCAGGGTGTAGGCGGCGCCGTACGCCTCCAGGGCCCACACCTCCATCTCGCCGAAGCGCTGACCGCCGAACTGCGCCTTGCCGCCCAGCGGCTGCTGGGTGATCATCGAGTACGGGCCGGTCGAGCGGGCGTGGATCTTGTCGTCCACCAGGTGGTGCAGCTTCAGGATGTACTGGTAGCCCACCGAGATCGGCTCGGGGAACGGCTCGCCGGAGCGGCCGTCGAACAGCAGGGCCTTGCCGGTGCTGTCGATCAGGCGCTCGCCGTCGCGGTTCAGGCTCGTGTGGTCCAGGAGGTCGAAGATCTCCTGCTCCTCGGCGCCGTCGAACACGGGGGTGGCGACCTTGGTGGGGCCGGACTCCTTGGGGAAGTTCGAGAGCTTGCCGAGCCACTCGGGCTCGCCCTCGATCTTCCAGCCCTGCTTGGCCAGCCAGCCGGTGTGGACCTCGAGCACCTGCCCGATGTTCATGCGGCCGGGCACGCCCAGCGGGTTGAGGATGACGTCCACCGGGGTGCCGTCGGCCATGAAGGGCATGTCCTCGACCGGGAGGATCTTGGAGATAACGCCCTTGTTGCCGTGGCGGCCGGCGAGCTTGTCGCCGTCGGTGATCTTGCGCTTCTGGGCCACGTAGACGCGGACCAGCTGGTTGACGCCGGGGGGCATGTCCTCGTCGTCCTCCTCGCGGTCGAAGACACGGACGCCGATGACGGTGCCGGACTCGCCGTGGGGGACCTTCAGGGAGGTGTCGCGGACCTCGCGGGACTTCTCGCCGAAGATCGCGCGCAGCAGGCGCTCCTCCGGGGTCAGCTCGGTCTCGCCCTTCGGGGTGACCTTGCCGACCAGGATGTCGCCCGCCTCGACCTCGGCGCCGATGTGGATGATGCCGCGCTCGTCGAGGGCCGAGAGGACCTCCTCGGAGACGTTCGGGATGTCCCGGGTGATCTCCTCGGCGCCCAGCTTGGTGTCGCGGGCGTCGATCTCGTGCTCCTCGATGTGGATCGAGGTCAGCACGTCGTCGGAGACCATCCGCTGCGAGAGGATGATCGCGTCCTCGTAGTTCAGACCCTCCCAGGACATGTACGCCACCAGGAGGTTCTTGCCCAGCGCCAGCTCGCCCTCGTCGGTGGAGGGGCCGTCGGCCAGCAGGGAGCGGTCCTCGACGCGCTGTCCCTCGGAGACCACGACGCGGTGGTTGTAGCAGTTGCCCGGGTTGGAGCGCTGGAACTTCGCGATCGGGTACGAGGTGGTGGTGCCGTCGTCGTTGGCCACCACGACCAGGTCCGCCGAGACCTCGGTGACCACGCCGGCCTTGCGGGCCAGGACGGAGTCGCCGGAGTCCAGGGCGGCGTAGCCCTCCATGCCGGTGCCCACCACGGGGGACTCGGACTGGAGCAGCGGGACCGCCTGACGCTGCATGTTGGCGCCCATGAGCGCGCGGTTGGCGTCGTCGTGCTCGAGGTACGGGATCAGCGAGGTCGCCACCGACACCATCTGGCGCGGGGAGACGTCCATGTACTGGACGTCCTCGGCGGCCTTGACCTCGGCCTCGCCGGAGCCGTCGGAGGCGCGGCAGAGCACGCCCTCCTCTGCGAAGCGCTGGTCATCGGTCAGCGGCGCGTTGGCCTGCGCGATGATCGAGCCCTTCTCGTCGTCGGCGGTCAGGTACACGACCTTGTCGGTGACCTTGCCGCCCTCGACCACCCGGTAGGGGGTCTCGATGAAGCCGAAGGGGTTGATGCGGCCGAAGGTCGCGAGCGAGCCGATCAGACCGATGTTGGGGCCCTCAGGGGACTCGATCGGGCACATCCGGCCGTAGTGGGACGGGTGCACGTCGCGGACCTCCATGCCCGCGCGGTCGCGGGAGAGGCCGCCGGGGCCCAGCGCGGACAGGCGGCGCTTGTGCGTCAGCCCGGCCAGCGGGTTGTTCTGGTCCATGAACTGCGAGAGCTGCGAGGTCCCGAAGAACTCCTTGATCGACGCCACGACCGGGCGGATGTTGATCAGGGTCTGCGGGGTGATGGCCTCGACGTCCTGGGTGGTCATGCGCTCGCGCACGACGCGCTCCATGCGGGACAGGCCGGTGCGGATCTGGTTCTCGATCAGCTCGCCGACCGCGCGGATGCGGCGGTTGCCGAAGTGGTCGATGTCATCGGTGTCGACGCGGATGTCCACCTCCTCGCCGTCGCGGGCGCCCTTGATGGACTCGCCGCCGGCGTGCAGGGTCACCAGGTAGCGGATCATCGCGACGATGTCCTCCTGGGTCAGCACGGAGGAGTCGTTGTCGCCGAGCGGCTTGTCGATGCCCAGCTTGCGGTTGATCTTGTACCGGCCGACCTTGGCCAGGTCGTAGCGCTTCGGCGTGAAGTACATGTTGTCGAGCAGCGCCTGGGCGGCGTCGACCGTCGGCGGCTCGCCCGGGCGCAGCTTCTTGTAGATGTCGATCAGGGCGTCGTCGCGGGTCTCGACGGCGTCCTTCTCCAGCGTCGCGCGGATCGAGTCGAACTCGCCGAACTCCTCGAGGATCTTGGCCTCGGTCCAGCCGAGCGCCTTGAGCAGCACGGTCACCGACTGCTTGCGCTTGCGGTCCAGGCGCACGCCGACCTGGTCGCGCTTGTCGATCTCGAGCTCGAACCAGGCACCACGGGAAGGGATGATGCGGGCCGAGTAGATGTCCTTGTCCGAGGTGCGATCCGCCGACTTCTCGAAGTAGGCGCCCGGGGAGCGGACCAGCTGGGAGACGACGACGCGCTCGGAGCCGTTGATCACGAAGGTGCCGGACTCGGTCATCAGCGGGAAGTCGCCCATGAACACGGTCTGCTGCTTGATCTCGCCGGTCTCGTTGTTCATGAACTCGGCCTTGACGTACAGCGGGGCGGAGTAGGTCGCGTCGCGATCCTTGCACTCCTCCATGGTGTACTTCGGGTCCGCGAACTCGGGCTCGGAGAAGGACAGGGACATGGTGCCCTGGAAGTCCTCGATGGGAGAGATCTCCTCGAAGATCTCGGCCAGGCCCGCGACGGGGGAGACGGAGGTGTCCCCCGTCTTCGCGGCTTCCTCCACACGCTGGGCCCAGCGCTCGTTGCCGATCAGCCGGTCGAAGCTGTCGGTCTGCAGCGCGAGCAGGTTCGGCACGCTGAGGGGCTCGTGAATCTTTGCGAATGAGATGCGGGACGCGGAACCCTCGGGGAGGTTTCCGGCCGCGCTAGCGGCGTCGTAATTTGAGGTGCTCGAGGCGACCAAGATATGGATCCTTCCACGTAACGTGTGTGTACACGGGCTCGCCCGGATCCGATCTCACTCACGTCGCGCGGCCGACCTCTTGCAGCACGCGGAAAGGGGCCCGGGGGCTGAGGGTGCGTGCGAGTCGGTGGTCTGCTGGCCTGGAAACGTGAGCTGGATCCATCAGTTGTACCCACCGCTATATGAAGGCACAAAGAGTTAGGGAAAGCGCAAATAATCACAGTACACCACGGCGCGGGCGTTGTCCACAGGCCGTGGCCCGGGCTCTAGCACTCGACGACGTTGACGGCCAGCCCGCCGCGGGAGGTCTCCTTGTACCGCGCCGACATGTCGGCACCGGTCTGCCTCATGGTCTCGATCACCTGGTCCAACGATACCCTATGCTCGCCGTCGCCGCGCAGCGCGATCTTGGCGGCGTTCACCGCCTTGGCCGCCGCCATGGCGTTGCGCTCGATGCACGGGATCTGCACGAGCCCGCCCACCGGATCGCAGGTGAGCCCGAGGTTGTGCTCCATCGCGATCTCGGCCGCGTTCTCGATCTGCTGGCTGCTGCCGCCCATCACCTGGGCCAGCCCGGCCGCCGCCATCGACGAGGCGCTGCCCACCTCGCCCTGGCAGCCGACCTCCGCCCCCGAGATCGAGGCCCGCTTCTTGTACAGCGCCCCCACCGCCGCGGAGGCGAGGAAGAAGTCGACGAGGGCGCGCTCCCGCGCCGGGCGACCCGCCGTGCGGATGCCGGGCAGGTAGTTCATGGCGTAGTGCAGGACCGCCGGGAGGATCCCCGCGGCGCCGTTGGTGGGAGCCGTGACCACCCTGCCGCCGAATGCGTTCTCCTCGTTGACCGCGAGCGCGATGAGGTTGACCCAGTCGATCGCGTACTCGGCCGACTTCCCGGCGTCCTCCCGGAGCAGGTCGCGGTGCCACTGCCCGGCCCGGCAGCGGACCTTCAGCTCGCCGGGAAGGTAGCCGATCCGCTCCAGCGAGGAGCCGATGCACTCGCGCATGACCCGGTAGATCGCGAGGATCCCCTCCTCGACCTCCCGCTCGGAGCGGGCCGTCAGCTCGTTCTCCAGCTTGAGCCGGGCGATCGAGATCCCCGCCTCGGAAGCCCGGGACACCAGCTGCTCGGCGGAGTCGTAGGGGTGCGGCACGTCGGCCAGGCTGTCGCCGTCGGCGGCCTCCTCCCCCTCCTCGACGACGAAGCCGCCGCCCACCGAGAAGTAGGTCCGCTCGTCCAGCACGGCTCCCCCGGCGTCGAGCGCCCTGAAGCGGACGCCGTTGGTGTGCCGCTCCAGGACCGTCAGCGGGCGCAGGGTCATGGCCGCCTCGCTGACCGCCACCTCGGGGCCGGTGGCCGGCTCCCCTCCCCCGCCGCGGGCGGGGCTCGGCCGGCCGGCCAGGACGAGCCGGCCGGTGGCCTGGTTCTCGGCGAGCTGGCGCTCGGCGGCGGCGATGTCGATGCTCTCCGGCTCCCAGCCGGCCAGGCCCTTGACCGTGGCCGCCATGGTGCCGTGCCCGGCCCCCGTGGCCGCCAGCGAGCCGTAGAGGTCCACGCTCAGCTCGGCGACCCTCTCCAGGGCCCCGGCGTCGATCAGCTCGGTCACGAAGCGGTTGGCGGCCCGCATCGGCCCCACCGTGTGGGAGCTCGAGGGCCCCACGCCGATGCTGAACAGGTCGAAGACGCTGATGTCGGTGGCGTTCATCCGTGTACCTCCCGGTAGCAGGTGCTGTGTGTGCTGATGCTCATCGTCCGCGTCGGTAGAACGGCAGGGGCGTGACCTCGAAGTCCGCGCTGCGGCCGCGGATGTCCACCGGCAGGACGGCGCCCGGCTCGGCCCGGCGCCGCTCGAGGAGGGCCATCGCGATGGGGTGCCCCAGCGTCGGCGAGGGGATGCCCGAGGTGACGACGCCGACCTTTCCGGCGCTCTCCTCCCCCGGCTCCAGGATCTCCGCGCCGGCGCGGGCGGGGCGCCGGGCCAGCCCGCGCAGCCCCACCAGGGTGCGCGAGGACGGGTCCCCGGCGGCCTCCAGGGCCACGGCCAGCGCCTCCCGCCCCACGAACTCCCCCTTGGCCTCCAGGGCCCTCTCCACCATGCGCTCGAATCCGGCCTCGCACGGCGAGATGCCGGGTCCGAGCTCGTGCCCGTAGAGGGGCATGCCGGCCTCGAGCCGCAGCGAGTCCCGGGCAGCCAGGCCCGCGGGCACGACGCCGTCGGGCTCCCCCGCCGCGGCGAGCGCCCGCCACAGGGCCTCCGCGTCCTCCCGCGCCGCGTACAGCTCGAAGCCGTCCTCGCCGGTGTAGCCGGTGCGCGCCAGCAGCACCTCGTGCCCGGCCACCCGGGCCGGGGCCGCGGCGTAGTACCTCAGCCCGGAGAGCTCGGAGTCCCCGCCGGGCAGCTCCAGCTCCTCGAGCAGGCGCCCCACGACGCCGGCCGCGGCGGGACCCTGGAGGGCGATCAGCGCCGTGGCCTCGGACTCGTCGGCGACCTCCGCCTCGATCCCGGCGCCGCGCACCGTCAGCTCGCGCAGCACCGCCTCCGCGTTGGCGGCGTTGGGGACCGCCAGGAAGTCCTGCTCGCCCAGCCGGTAGACGATGAGGTCGTCCACGATCCCGCCCGCGGCGTCGGCCATGATCGAGTACCTGGCCCGCCCCACGGCGAGGGCGCCGAAGGAGGAGACCAGGGCCCGGTCCAGCAGGGCGCCCGCCCCGGGGCCGCTCACCCGGATCTCGCCCATGTGGGAGAGGTCGAACAGGCCCGCGGCCGTGCGCACCGCCCGGTGCTCGGCGACGTCGCTCCCGTACCTCAGGGGCATCTCCCAGCCGCCGAAGTCGGTGAAGGCGGCCCCCAGCTCCTCGTGGACGCCGTGCAGGGGCGTGCGGCGGGGCGCCGTGCCCCCGGTGGTCTCCTCGCTCATGTCCTAGTCCTCGCTTCCGGCGGGCTCGTCCGCCCGGTGCTCGATGTCGAAGGCGGCCGGCGGCGGGCACTCGCAGACGAGGTTGCGGTCCCCCGCCGTGCCGTCGTTCCGGCCGACCGGCGGCCAGTACTTGCTCCGGCGCAGCCCCGGCACCGGGTAGGCGGCCTGCGAGCGCGGGTAGGGCCGGTCCCACGCGTCGGCGGAGACCGCCTCGGCGGTGTGCGGTGCCCGGCGCAGCACCGACTCCCCCGCCTCCACGCGGCCCTCGGCCACCTCGGTCATCTCGGCGTGGATGGCGGCCATCGCCTCGACGAAGCGGTCCAGCTCGGCGAGGTCCTCGGACTCGGTCGGCTCGACCATGAGGGTGCCGGGGACCGGGAACGCCAGGGTCGGGGCGTGGAAGCCGAAGTCCATGAGCCGCTTGCAGACGTCCTCGGCGGTGATGCCGGAGGCCTTGGTCAGCGGACGGAGGTCGAGGATGCACTCGTGGGCCACCAGGCCGCCGGCGCCGGCGTAGAGGACCGGGAAGTACGGGTCCAGGCGCCGGGCGAGGTAGTTGGCGTTGAGGATCGCGGTGCGCGAGGCCTCGGCCAGCCCCTCGGCGCCCATCATCGCCAGGTACATCCAGGAGATCGGCAGGACGCCGGCGGAGCCGAACATCGCCTGCGAGACCGCGCCGCTCCCCTCCCCGGGAGCCGCCGGATCCCCCGGCAGGTAGGGCCGCAGATGCTCGCCGACGGCCACGGGGCCGACGCCGGGGCCCCCGCCGCCGTGCGGGATGCAGAACGTCTTGTGGAGGTTCAGGTGGGAGACGTCGCCGCCGAAGCCGCCCGGCGTCGCCAGCCCCACCAGGGCGTTGAGGTTGGCGCCGTCGAGGTAGACCTGGCCGCCGGCGTCGTGCACCATGCGGCAGACCTCCGCGACGTCCCCCTCGAACACGCCGTGGGTGGAGGGGTAGGTGATCATGATCGCCGCGAGCTCGTCCCGGTGCCTCTCGACCTTGGCGGCGAGGTCCTCCATGAGGATCGAGCCGTCCTCGGCCGTCGCGACCGCGACCACCCTCAGCGCCGCCAGGACCGCCGAGGCGGCGTTGGTGCCGTGCGCCGAGGCGGGGATCAGCACGATGCGTCGCTGGTCGTCGCCGCGGTCGCGGTGGTAGTCGCGGATGGCCAGCAGTCCCGCGTACTCTCCCTGGGAGCCCGCGTTGGGCTGCAGGGACACGGCCGCGTACCCGGTGATCGCGGCGAGCCAGGCCTCGAGGTCGCCGATCAGCTCGGCCCATCCCCGCGCCTGGTCCGCCGGGGCCAGCGGGTGGATGCCGGCGAGCTCGGGCCAGGAGATGGGCTCGAGCTCGGCCGCGGCGTTGAGCTTCATGGTGCAGGAGCCCAGCGGGATCATGGTGCGGTCCAGCGCGAGGTCCCGGTCGGAGAGCTCCCGGAGGTAGCGCATCATCGAGGTCTCGGAGCGGTGGGCGTGGAAGACCGGGTGGCCGAGGTAGCCGTCCCGGCGGCGCAGCTGCGCGGGGATCGCGAAGCGCTCGGCCTCGCCCTCCTGCGCCGCGGAGGCGCCGAAGGCCCGCAGCACCGCCTCGATGTGCTCGGCCGTGTGGGGCTCCCCCACCGAGACGCCCACCGTGTCCGCGTCGACGCGGCGCAGGTTGATGCCCTCCTCCAGCGCCCGGGCGAGCACCCGGTCGGCCTCGCCCGGCACGCGCACCGTGACCGTGTCGAAAAAGCGGCCGTGCAGCGGCTCCAGGCCCGCCCCGGCGAGCCCCGCGGCGAGCCGGGCCGCCCGGCCGTGGATCTGCTCGGCGATGCGCCGCAGGCCCTCGGGCCCGTGGTAGACGGCGTAGGCGCCGGCGACCACGGCCAGCAGCGCCTGGGCGGTGCAGATGTTCGACGTCGCCTTCTCCCGCCGGATGTGCTGCTCGCGGGTCTGCAGGGCCAGCCGGTACGCCGGCCGCCCCGCCTCGTCGGTCGAGACCCCCACCAGGCGGCCCGGCAGGGAGCGCTCCAGCCCCTTGCGCACGGCGATGAACGCGGCGTGGGGGCCGCCGTAGAACAGCGGGACGCCGAAGCGCTGGGAGCTGCCCACCGCGACGTCGGCGCCCAGCGAGCCGGGCGAGGGGATCAGGGTCAGGGCCAGCGGGTCGGTCGCGACGGCGACGAGCGCGCCCGCCTCCCGCGCCGCGGCGGCCGTGGGGCCGACGTCGAGCAGCTCTCCCTCCGAGCCGATCTGGGCGAGCAGGGCCCCGAACAGCCGCCCCTCCGGCAGCCCTGACGAGAAGTCGGTGAGGATGGCCTCGATGCCCAGGGCCTCGAGGCGGCTGAAGACGATGCCGAGGGTCTGCGGCAGCAGCCGGGAGTCGACCGCGACCGCGCCCTCCTTGACCTTCCGGTTGGCGCGGTGCATCAGCAGCACCGCCTCCGCCGCGCAGGTGGCCTCGTCCAGCATCGAGGCGTTGGCGATGTCCAGGCCGGTCAGGTCCATGATCGCGTTCTGGAAGTTCAGCAGGGCCTCGAGCCGGCCCTGGGAGATCTCCGCCTGGTAGGGGGTGTAGGAGGTGTACCAGGCCGGGGACTCCAGGATGTTGCGGCGCAGCACGGCCGGCGTCGTCGTCTCGTGGTAGCCCTGCCCGATCATCTGCACCGCCGGGCGGTTCCTCGCCGCGATCCTGCGCATCCGGGCGAGGGCCTGCTCCTCGGAGAGCGCCGCCGGCAGGCCCGGCAGGCGCAGCGGCTCCCGGGCGGCGATGGAGGCGGGGACCGCGGCGGCCGCGAGATCGTCCAGGCTGCGGTGGCCGACGGCCTCCAGCATGGCGGCGACGTCGTCCGGGCGGGGACCGAGGTGACGGTCGAGGAAGGGCATCTGTTCTCCGAGCGGGGTGGGCTGATCCTCCCCACTCTGTGCAGTGACCTGAGAGTTTCGGGTCCCGATCCGCGGATCGGGGTCCTTGCCCCTTCGGCGGAGCCACGGGGCTCCTTTCCAGAGTCGCCTAGCGCGGCGGTTCGTGTGCCTGAGAGTTTCCCGGGGAGGGTTTGCTCCTTCGGCGCCCGGCTGACCGGGGCTCTCCCGTCGCGCGTGAACGGCTTGTCTCCGATCCAGTGTGCCACAGGACACGGACGGACGTGAACGGGGCGACACGAACCGCCCGCGCCCTTTCCGCCTGCGGCCTCATCGCCGCGCGGAGAGGCGCCCCGCCGGCCGGGCCGGGGCACCTCCCTCACCCTCCCGAGGAGGGCGCGTGTCCGCTGAGCCTCAGCGTCCTTCCCTGCCGGGAGCGCCTCCGTTGCGGACGAAGAACGTCAGTGCCAGCCCCAGGACGGTGAAGACCGCGAGGGTCATCAGGCCCACGAAGTAGCTCGCGTTGTCCGGGTCGTACACGGCGCCCATGTAGAGCTGAGGGAAGTAGCCGCCGAGCCCGCCCGCGGCCGCGATGACCCCGGAGATGGTCCCCGCCGCGGCGGCGGGGGCCGCCCGGCTGACCCAGCCGAAGACCCCGCCCGTGCCCAGTCCGACGAACAGGGCCATCAGGACCCACAGGGGGCCGAACTGACGCTCGTCGGCGGGCTGGAAGGCCAGGATCGCGGCGAAGACGGTGACGCCGATGAAGGACGCCCACGTCACCAGCCGGGGCCCGATGCGGTCCGCCAGCGTGCCGCCGATCGGACGGGCGATCACCGCGGCCAGGGCGAAGCCCGCCGTCCGGGTCCCGGCCTCCGTGGCGTCGAAGGCGTAGACGTTCCCCAGGTAGGTGGGCAGGTAGTTGGAGAAGGCGACGAAGGCGCCGAAGATGATCGCGTAGAGGAAGCACATCTGGTAGGTCACCCCGAGAGTGAAGGCCCTCTTCAGCTTCGGCATCATCGGCGTCGCCTCGCGCTGGAGCCAGACCGGGGAGTCCCTCAGGAACAGCCAGACGATCAGGGCCGTGACCAGCACGACGCCGGCGACGACGAAGTGCGTGGGCAGGTAGCCCAGCCAGGCGGCCAGCCGCGGGGTCACGAAGGCGGAGACCGCGGTGCCGCCCATCCCGGCGCCGAAGACCCCGGTGGCGAAGCCCTTGCGGTGCGACTCGTACCAGTCGGAGGAGAAGGGGATGCCGACCGAGAAGATCGTCCCGGCGATGCCCAGGAAGAACGAGACGACCAGGAGCAGGGGGTAGCTCCCCGCCGCGCCCGCCAGGCCCACCAGCACGATCAGCGGCGCGGTCAGCCCCAGCACCCAGGTGAACATGACCCGCCCGCCGTAGCGGTCGGTCAGCGCCCCGGCGGGGATGCGGGCCACGGAGCCCACGATGACGGGCATCGCCACCAGCAGGGAGGCCTGCGCGGTGCTCAGCTCCATGATGGACGTGTAGTGCCCGCTGAGCGGGCCGATCATGGTCCAGCCCCAGAAGCCGATGGTGGAGGCGAAGGTCGCCAGCAGGAGATTGCGCAGCTGGCCCTTCTTGAGGTCGTTGGCGGTCACGGCGTCGGATGGTGCGGACATGTTTCCTCTCAGATCTCCTCGGGTTGGAGGCGTCTCGGATGGTGCGCTTCTGCTGGAGAGGCCCTCCCGGCGCGGCGGCCCGCCGCGGGAGGGCCCGGGGCGGGGCCGGGCTACCTCCTCTCCCGGTCGGGGGTGCCCACCGGGGACCAGCCGCGCCGCGGGGAGGCCGAGCTGCGGCGCCCCGCCCCGCGCGAGCGGTAGACGATGTAGGGACGGAACAGGTAGTGGACCGGGGCCGTGAAGGCGTGGACCAGGCGGGTGAAGGGCCAGAGCATGAACAGCAGCAGCCCCACCAGCACGTGCAGGTGGAAGGAGAGCGGCGCCGCGGCCATCGCCCCGATGTCCGGCTGGAGGATGAAGAGCGAGCGGAACCACGGGGAGACGGTCTCCCGGTAGTCGCCGCCGGCCTCGCCCTCGGTGACCGAGATCAGCGTCGTCGCCAGGCCCAGCACGATCGCCGAGACCAGCACGAGGTACATGACCTTGTCGTTCTTCGTCGTCGCCATGAACACCGGGCCCGTGCGGCGCCGGCGGTAGATCATCAGCGCCAGCCCGCCCAGCGTCGCGACGCCGGCCACCGAGCCCAGTCCCAGGGCCATCACGTGGTACATCTCCTGGGAGACCCCCATCGCCTGCGTCCACGTCTTGGGGATGAGCAGGCCCACGATGTGCCCCACCAGCACCACCAGGATGCCGATGTGGAAGACCGGGGAGGCGATCCGCAGGATCCTGGACTCGTAGAGCTGGGAGGAGCGGGTGGTCCAGCCGAACTGGTCGTAGCGGTACCTCCAGACGGTGCCGCCGACCAGGATGACCAGCGTGACGTAGGGAAGCACTCCCCAGAGGAGGAGGTCGAGGACGTTCATGATGCGGCTCCCGCGGCGTTCTTGTCGATCACTGGCAGCAGGCGGGGGTCGTCGTGGCCCAGTCCCACCGATTCCTGGGGCGGCCCGGCGCTCACCATCGCCTGGACCTCCTGCTGGGTCCTCGGCGAGACGCCCGGCAGGGAGCCGCACACCAGCTCGACGAGCGCCTCGTGCGGCAGCCCGCCCTCGCGCAGGGCCAGACGCAGCAGCTCGAGGCTGGGCCGGTACTCCTGCAGCAGGGCCCTGCCCCGCCCCATGTCCACGGCGGCGGCGAACTCCAGGACCATCGGCAGGTAGTCCGGCAGCTCCCCGCGCAGGTGGGTCAGCACCCCGGACTCCCGGTAGGCCCGCTTGAAGCGGCCCAGCGCCTCCCCGCGCCGCCGGGTGTCCCCGTCGGTCCAGTAGGAGAGGTTGAGGCTGTGCCGCCGGGAGAGGTCGAACTCCTGGACGTACGCGCCCTGGACCTCCGCCAGCCCGTCCCCGGTCAGCCAGGAGGCGGTGCGCTCCACCGCCTCCGCCAGGCCGGGGTGCTCCGACGCGGCCGCCGCCTCGCGCACCGCCGGCAGGTCCCGGAGCAGGTCCTCGTCCGGGTACCCGAGCAGCACGGCGACGAGCTGGTAGACCAGCGGGTCCGTGGGCCCGCCGGGGCCCGGGTCGAGGGGGTCCCGGCCGCGGCGGCCGGCCTCCTCCGCGGACTGCTGGCGGCCCAGGATCTTGGAGAGCAGACCCGCCATCACCGCTCGCCTCCCTCGCGCTGGTCGGGGAAGAGGCCATCGGGCCTGCCGTTGCCGTCCCAGTTGAGCAGGTTCACGCGACCGGCCATGGCCTCGTCGTCGGCTGGGCGCTCCCCGCACTGGCGCTCGCGCAGCGCCTGGAAGTTCTCGACCGCGACCGGCACCGGCCGCCCGCTGGTCTCCCCGAAGGCGCCCTGGTACATGCCCGGCCCGCCCTCGAAGTCCAGGGAGCAGCCCATCTCCTCGAGGTTGTGGGCGTCCTCCATGTGGGCCTTGGGGATGACGTAGCGGTCCTGGTACTTGGCGATGGCCATCATCCGGTACATCTCATACATCTCGGAGCCCGTCATGCCCACCTCCTCCGCGATCTCGGAGCGGGCCTCACGGCCCAGCGAGATGTCCCGCATGTAGGAGCGCATGGCGGCGAGCTTCCTCAGCACGCCGGTGATGAGCTCGGTGTCCCCGGCCGTGAACAGCTCCGCCAGGTACTCCACCGGGATGCGCAGGGCGTCGATCGCGCCGAAGAGGTTCCCCTCGTCCTCCGCGTCGTGCCCCTGGTCCCTGAGGAGGTCCACGATGGGCGAGAGCGGGGGCACGTACCAGACCATCGGCATGGTCCGGTACTCGGGGTGCAGCGGCAGGGCCACCCGCCACTCCTTGGCCATCTTGTAGACAGGCGAGCGGCGGGCCGCCTCCAGCCATGACTCCTCGATGCCGGCCTTCCGGGCCTCGCGGATGACCTCGGGGTCGTTCGGGTCCAGCATGAGGTCCAACTGCGCCTCGTAGAGCTCCTGCTCGGGCGCCGAGGCGGCCTCGGTGACCCGGTCCGCGTCGTAGAGGAAGATGCCGATGTAGCGCATCCGCCCCACGCAGGTCTCCGCGCAGACCGTCGGGATCCCGGCCTCGATCCTCGGGTAGCAGAAGGTGCACTTCTCGGCCTTGCCCGACTTGTGGTTGAAGTAGATCTTCTTGTAGGGGCAGCCGGTGATGCACTGCCGCCAGCCGCGGCAGCGGTCCTGGTCCACCAGCACGACGCCGTCCTCCGTGCGCTTGTAGATCGCCCCGGAGGGGCAGGAGGCCATGCAGGAGGGGTTCAGGCAGTGCTCGCAGATGCGCGGGAGGTAGAACATGAACGTCTTCTCGAACTCGAAGGCGATCCGCTCCTCGGACTCCTTCCGCACCTTCTCCACCATGGGGTCCAGGTGCCCGTTCTCGGTGACGCCGCCGAGGTCGTCGTCCCAGTTGGCGCTCCACTCGATCTTGGTGTCCTCGCCGGTGATCAGCGACTTCGGCTTGGCCACCGGGAAGTCGTCGCCCAGGGGCGCGTTGACCAACGAGGCGTAGTCGTAGGTCCACGGCTCGTAGTAGTCCTTGAGCTCGGGCTGGACGGGGCTGGCGAAGATCCCGAAGAGCTTCTGCAGCCGGTTCCCGGACTTGAGCCGGAGCCGACCGCGCTTGTTCAGCTCCCAGCCGCCGCGCCACCGCTCCTGGTCCTCGTAGCGGCGTGGATAGCCCTGGCCGGGGCGTGTCTCGACGTTGTTGAACCACACGTACTCGGTGCCCGCCCGGTTGGTCCAGGCCTGCTTGCAGGTGACGGAGCAGGTGTGGCACCCGATGCATTTGTCGAGCGTCATCACCATGCTGACTTGCGCCATGACTCGCATTAGTAGTTGACCTCCTGGCTGCGACGGCGGATGAGGGAGACGATGTCCCGTTGGTTTCCTGTGGGGCCCAGATAGTTGAACGCGTAGGCCTGGTGCGCGTACCCGCCGATCATGTGGGTGGGTTTGACGAGGATGCGGGTGACGGAGTTGTGGATGCCGCCCCGCTTCCCGGTGGTCTCCGAGCGGGGGACGTCGATGGTCCGCTCCTGGGCGTGGTGGACGTAGATGACGCCCTCGGGCATCCGGTGCGAGACCACCGCGCGGCCGACGAAGACCCCGTTGGTGTTCACGCACTCGATCCAGTCGTTGTCCCTCACCTGGATCTTCTCCGCGTCCTGGGGGCTCATCCACGCCGTGGTCCCGCCCCGGGAGAGGGAGAGCATGAAGAGGTTGTCCTGGTACTCGGAGTGGATCGACCACTTGTTGTGCGGGGTGAGGTAGCGGACCGCGACGGAGAGCTCCCCCCGCTCGCCGAGCTTGGGCTCGCCGAACAGGGCATTCATGTCCAGCGGGGGCCGGTAGATCGGGAGGTTCTCCCCCATCTCGTGCATCCAGTCGTGGTCCAGGAAGAAGTGCATCCGCCCGGAGAGGGTGTGGAAGGGCTTGAGCCGCTCGATGTTGACGGTGAAGGGCGCGTAGCGCCGGCCTCCGGTCTCGGACCCCGACCACTCGGGCGAGGTGATCACCGGAACCGGCCCCGCCTGGGTCTGCGGGAAGGTGATGCGCTTCTCCTCGCTGCCCTCGGCGTAATCCGCGAGGCGGACCCCGGTGCGCTCCTCGAGGCTCTTGAAGCTCTGCACCGCCAGCTCGCCGTTGGTGGCCCCGGAGAAGCTCAGGATCGTCTCGGCGATCTTGACGTCGGTGTCCATCGCGGGGCGTCCCGCGCCCTTCCCTGAGCTCATCACGCCGTGCTCGGAAGCCAGCCGGTCCACCTGGGAGGTGACGTCGAAGGTCACGTTCTTGGTGGTCAGCCCCAGGCTCGAGGCGAGCGGCCCGACGGTGTTGTACATCTGCGAGACGGCCGGATAGTCGCGCTCGACGGTCTTGAAGATCGGCATGTTGCGCCCCGGGACCCCGGTGATCCCGGTGTTCTTCCAGTCGGGGGCGTGCCCGCCCGGCTGGGCGAGCTGGCCCGGGGTGTCGTGCTGCAGGGGCACGGCGACGACGTCGCGCCGGGTGCCCAGGTGCCGCGCGGCCTGCCGGGAGAACTCCTCGGCGAGGTCCTTGAACATCTGGTGGTCCGTGCGGGCCTCCCAGGGCGGGTCGATGGCCGGGGTGAAGGCGTGCACGTAGGGGTGCATGTCGGTCGAGGAGAGGTCGTGCTTCTCGTACCAGGTCGCGGCCGGCAGGACGACGTCGGAGAGCAGCGTCGAGGAGGTCATCCGGAAGTCGGCGGAGACCAGCAGGTCCAGCTTCCCCTCGGGGGCCTCCTCGTGCCAGGCGACGTCGCTGGGCCGGGAGTCGGAGTGCTCCTCGCCCTGGACGCTGTGGTGCGTGCCCAGCAGGTGCTTGAGGAAGTACTCCTCGCCCTTGGCGGAGGATCCCAGGAGGTTGGAGCGCCAGAGCATGAGGGTGCGCGGCCAGTTCTCCTCCGCGTCGGGATCCTCGACCGAGAGGTCCAGGTCGCCCGAGTTCAGGCGGCCCGCCACGTAGGCGGCCTCGTCCTCGGCCTCCCCCGCCGCCACGGCCTCCCCGGCGCGGTCGGCGAGGTCCAGCGAGTTCTCCCGGAACTGGGGGTAGAACGGCATCCATCCCATCCGGGTGGACTTGGCGACGACGTCGGCGGTGTGCATCCCGCGCAGGTCGCCGCGGCCCAGGGGGGACTGCAGGGAGTCGGTCGAGTGCCCGTCCGTGCGCCACTGGTCGGTGTGCATGTACCAGAAGCCGGTGCCGATCATGGTGCGGGGCGGGCGGCTCCAGTCCAGCGCGTTGGCCACGGTGGCCCAGCCGGTGATGGGCCGGGCCTTCTCCTGCCCGACGTAGTGCGCCCAGCCGCCGCCGTTGCGGCCCTGGCAGCCGGTGAGCATGAGCAGCGCCAGGATCGCGCGGTAGGTGGTGTCCCCGTGGTACCACTGGCAGATCCCGGCCCCGAGGATGATCATCGAGCGGCCCCTGGACTCCTCGGAGTTCCTGGCGAACTCGCGGGCCACCCGGATCACCGCCTCGGCGGGGACGGAGGTGATCTCCTCCTGCCAGGCGGGGGTGTACTGGACGGAGGCGTCGTCGTACCCCTGGGCCCAGGTGCCGGGCAGGCCCTCACGGCCCACCCCGTACTGGGCGAGCATGACGTCCAGGACCGTGGTGACCTCGTGCCCCGCGACCGTGGTGGTGGGGACGCCGCGCGAGACGGTCCTGCCCGAGCCGTCCGGCCGGTCGAAGGCGGCCATCTGCAGCTCCGTGGCCTCCGCCCCCAGCCCCGCCGCGTCCCGGACGGAGAGGGCCGGGACGACCCCCTCGAGGTCCAGGTTCCAGCGGCCGGCGTCCTCGTCGTTGTACCTGAAGCCCATGGAGCCGTTGGGCACCACGGCCTCGCCCGTCTCCCTGTTCAGCAGGACGGTCTTGAAGGAGGCGTCGGCGGCGTCGCGGTGCTCCGGCAGGTCCGCGGCGGTGAGGAACTTGCCCACCTTGGCGCGGCCCTGCTCGTCCCGGTCGATGCGGATCAGGAAGGGCAGGTCGGTGTAGGTGCCCACGTAGTCCTCGAAGAAGGGGACCCGGCGGTCGACGAAGTTCTCCTTCAGCACTACGTGCCCCATCGCCATGGCGAGCGCAGCGTCGGTCCCCGCCTGGGCGGGCAGCCACTCGTCGGCGAACTTGGTGTTGTCCGCGTAGTCCGGGCTCACCGAGACGACCTTGGTGCCGCGGTAGCGGACCTCCGCGAGCCAGTGGGCGTCCGGCGTGCGGGTCACGGGGATGTTGGAGCCCCACATCATCAGGTAGCTGGCGTCCCACCAGTCCCCCGACTCCGGGACGTCCGTCTGGTCGCCGAAGACCTGCGGCGAGGCGACGGGGAGGTCGGCGTACCAGTCGTAGAAGGAGGTCATCACCCCGCCGATCAGCTCGATGTAGCGGGCGCCCGCGGCGTGCGAGACCATCGACATGGCGGGGATCGGGGAGAAGCCGATGTTGCGGTCCGGGCCGTGTTCCCTGATCGTGTGGATCTGGGACGCAGCGATGAGCTCGAGGGCCTCCTCCCAGCTGGAGCGCACCAGCCCGCCCTTGCCCCGGGCCTGCTGGTACCGGCGGCGCCGCTCCGGGTCCTGGGTGATGGCAGCGAAGGCCTCCACCGGGTCGCCGTGCTCCGCCTTCGCCTCCCGGTACATCTCCAGGAGCACGCCGCGGACGTAGGGGTACTTCACCCGGGTGGGCGAGTAGGTGTACCAGGAGAAGGCGGCGCCGCGGGGGCAGCCCCTGGGCTCGTACTCGGGGCGGTCGGGGCCGACCGAGGGGTAGTCGGTCTCCTGGGCCTCCCAGGTGATGATCCCGTCCTTGACGTAGACCTTCCAGGAGCAGGAGCCGGTGCAGTTCACGCCGTGCGTGGAACGCACCACCTTATCGTGGCTCCAGCGGTCCCTGTAAAATACGTCACCCTGGCGCCCGCCCTCCAGGAATTCGGCTCGACCGTCCTCGGAGAGTTCGGCGCGGGAAAAGAATCTGCCGAATTTGACGAGATTCCGGAAAAGCGGTCCGTCGATGTCTGGGGTCTTCGTCGTCTCCTCCATGAGACGAGGCTAGCTTAAAACTTGCCTGTAAAATACCGAATAAAAATCTTCGTTATTTCCCCGGATCAGAGCCGATCCAGCCAGTCGTCCACCCCGCCGGGGAGGTTCTCCAGGTCCCTCACCCCCTGGCTCCGCAGCCCCTCGAGGGCGCGGGCCGACCGCACCCCGAAGGCGCAGCACACGACGATCCGGGACCCCTCGGGCCCCTCTTTCAATAGGGTTACTATCTTCTGAGCGGATATTTCCGAATACTTCTCGGCGTCGCTCAGCGGAATGTTGACGGCGCCGGGAATATGTACCGCGGAGAATTCCTTCCGCTCCCTGACGTCCACCAGCAGGACGTCGTCTCCCAGACTCTCGGCGTCGTCGGCGAGGACGGCGGAGGGGCCCTCCTCCCGCGCCGACCGAAGCCGGGCAGGACCACCTGGCGCCGGTAGCGCCGCATCCGCCGCCGCTCCGGGCCCGCGCCCCGGCCCGCCTCCGTCGTGCTCTCCCGCTCGGCCGTCACAGCCCAACCCAATCGATGCCGCCGTCGGAGAAGGTCTGCTCCTTCCGGGTCGGCACGCGCCGCTCGACCGTGTCGGCCGTGTCCTCGCAGGCGGCGAAGGCCTCATCCCGGTGGGCCGCCGCCACGCCGGTCAGGGCCGACTCGCCGACCCGCAGACCGCCGATCCGGTGCGCGCTCCACAGCCTGACCCGGGGTGCCGGGAGACGACCTCGGCGCGCAGCACGCGCCCGGCCTCCTCGGCGGCCCGCTCGGGACCCGGGAGGACGACGTCGTCCCCCTCCCGCGCGCGGGAGTCTCCGGATTCAGCGGTCGTGGTAGTCCTCCAGCTGCCGCAGGATGTGCTCGAGGAGGGGATCCAGCACCGCCGCGCCGTCCGCGGCGCCGCCCCGGGAGCCGGGAAGGGCCATCAGGAAGCCCCGGCCGGCCACCCCGGCCAGGGTGCGCGAGAGCACCGCCGCCGGGGTGCTCTCCAGGCCCCGGGCCCAGAAGGCGTGCGCGATCCCCGGGATCTCCTTGTCCAGGTGCGGGCGCAGGGCCTCGACCGTCCGATCCTCGGCGTTCAGCCCCGTGCCGCCGCTGATCAGGGTCACCCGCGGCAGCCGCTCCCGATCCCCGAGGAGGGCGTCCAGCTCCACCCCGATCAGCCGGTCCTCGACCACCCGGGGAGAGGGCGCCTCGAAGCCCCGGGAGCGCAGCCAGTCGACCAGGACGGGGCCGGAGCGGTCCTCGTACAGGCCGCGGGCGGCCCGGGTGGAGGCGACGATCACCAGGCCCGTCCTCGGCAGGCTCGGACCATCGCTCATCGGCCCTCCTCCCCGACCTCCCAGTCGCCGGACTTCCCGCCGGACTTGGCCAGCACCCGCACGTCCTCGATGCTCGCGTGCCGGTCCACGGCCTTGACCGTGTCGTAGAGCGAGAGCGCGGCGGTCGTGGCGGCGGTGAGCGCCTCCATCTCCACCCCCGTGACCCCGAGGGTCTTCACCGCGGCCTCGATCCGCACCGCCGACTCCTCGCGGTGGAAGTCCACCTCGATCTTCCCCAGCGGCAGCGGGTGGCAGAGCGGGATGATCTCCGGGGTGCGCTTGGCCCCCATGATCCCCGCCACGCGGGCCACCGGGAGCGCGTCCCCCTTGGGCAGCTCCCCGGCGAAGATGAGCTCGATGACCTCCGGGCGGGTCACCAGCCGGGCCGTGGCCCTGGCCCGGCGGCTCGTGCTCCGCTTCTCCGTCACGTCCACCATGTGCGCCGAGCCGTCCGCGCGGACGTGAGTCAGCCGTTCCTCAGTCATCTCTTCCCCTCAGGTCGTTCTTCCATGTCGGTCGCTCCGGCCGGCCCGGACCCCTCGAGGGGGTGGACCGTCACCGGATCCCCTCGCCCGACGTCGTCGTCCGGGGGGATCTCGATCAGGCAGTCCGCCGGAAGGGCCTGGGCCAGCAGGTGCGAGCCCCTCCCACCGACCGGCCGCACCCGCAGGCCGTTCTCCCCCAGCTCCAGCCGGCCGCGCAGGAAGCAGGTCCTGCCGGGCAGCCCGGCGGCGTCCTCGCAGATCCGGGCCCGCAGACGGGGCGGTTCCGGGGCGGCTCCCCAGGCCCGCGCCGCGGCGGGCACCACGAACAGCCGGAAGGAGACCAGGGTGCTGATGGGGTTCCCGGGCAGGGCCGCCACCGGCACGCCCTCGAACGTCCCGAGCCCCTGGGGGCCTCCCGGCTGCTGGGCGACGTGCCCGAACCACGCTCCCTCGGCACCCTCCAGCAGGCGGCGGACCACCTCGTACCGCCCGTGTCCGACCCCGCCGGAGGTCACGATCAGATCGGGCGCCGACGCGGCGATCGCCTCCCGGAGCGCGGCGCCCAGCGCCTCGGGATCGTCGCCGGTGCGCAGGCGCCCGACCACCCGGAGGCCGTGCACGGCGCAGAGGGCCTCCAGCAGGGGCCCGTTGGCGTCGGGGATCTGAGCCGGGCCCGCCGTCTCCCCCGCGGAGACCAGCTCCTCGCCGCCGGTGCAGAGAAGGACGCGGGGGAGCCTCCGGACGGGGAGCTCCCGCAGCCCCTGGCCGGCGGCCGAGGCGAGGGCCTGGGGGTTCAGCCGCTCCCCCGCGCGCAGCAGGAGCGCGCCGGCGCCGAGGTCCTCCCCGGCGCGCCGCACGAAGCGGCCGGGCTCCGCGGCGGGCACCCGGACCTCCGCCCCCCGTTCCACGAACTCGGGCGGCACGCAGTGCTCGACCGGGACGACGGCGACGGCGCCGTCCGGCAGCGCCGCTCCCGTCATGATGGGACAGACCTCTCGGTCGCCCAGTCCCCGCGGGTAGGCCTCCTCCGGGTCGGTCCCGGCCGGCAGCGGCGGCCCGGCGGTGAAGCGGCGGTCCGCGGCCTCGTTCTGCTCCCGGGAGAGGGCGTAGCCGTCCATCTGGGAGTTGTCGAAGCGCGGGGAGTCGTGCATCGCGTGCAGGTCCTCGGCGAGCGTCCGCCCCAGGGCCTCCCCGAGGGCCGCCTGCTCGGCGGCGGGGCGCGCTCCGGACCGGCGCAGGCGCTCGACCAGGTGCTCCAGGTGCTCCCTCGGCTCACGCGGGGCTGGACCCATGGCTGCGCTCCTTCCGGTTCCGTCCGGGACGGCGGGAGGACGCGAGCGGCGCGCGCACGACGCCGGCCCGCGGGCCGGGGATGCGGCGCGTCATGTGCTCCTCCTCGAGGGGATTCGTGCGACCTGCCCACCAGTCATTATGTCATCCTCGATGCAAATTTACCGTAGGGTGGGGAGGACCAGCCCGACGCCATGTCGAAGCACCATCGGGAGGTCATATGGGGCTCCTCAAGGACAGATGGGGGCGGGTGGCCGAGGACCTGCGGCTCTCCCTCATCGACAAATGCAACCTCCGCTGCGTCTACTGCATGCCGGCGGAAGGCCTGGACTGGCTCCCCCGCCCGGAGCTGCTGACCGCCGAGGAGGCGGTCGACCCCGGGCCCGAGGGGATCACGACGCTGGGCGGCCTGCTGACCCTGATGGGCGAGCGCCACGTCTCCGGCCGGGCCGGGAGCCTGTCCCTGGCGGAGGTCTTCGAGCGCTGCGCCTTCCTGCTCGACGGCAGGGTCGCCTCCCCCGAGGCCGAGCTGAAGGAAAGGAGCCGGCTCGATGTCATGCCCCCCTTCGCCGGCGGATAGCCCCGGGGACGCGGTCCCCCCGCCCACGACGCCGGCCCCCGCCGGCCGTGCTGCCCGCACCGGGGCGTCCCCCGGAGCCTCCCCCGAGGGGGACGGCGAGCCGAGGCTGCACGGACTGGTCCTCGCCGGAGGCCGCTCCTCGCGGCTGCACAGCAGCGCCCCCTTCCCCGCCCCGGACAAGCCGCTGCTCGCGGACGGCTCGGGGACGCTGCTGGAGGCGGCCCTCGGGGCGCTGCGGACGGCGGGCGTCCCGAGCCGGCGCAGCGTCGTCGTGGGACCTCCCTTCCTCCCCGTCCCGGCCGGGGCCCGGCTGGTGCGCGAGGACCCGCCGTTCACCGGACCGGCGGCGGCGATCGCAGCGGGGCTCACCGCCCTGGGGGAGGCCACCGGCGCCGACGCCGGACCCACCGGCGGACGCGCCCCCTCCCCGGAGGCCGGTGCACCGCGCTCCCCCCGCGCATCCGGCGACGCCGCGGGAGCCCGGCCCGGCTGGGTCCTCCTGCTGGCCGCCGACATGCCCCGCGCCCTCCCGGCCCTGCTGCGCCTGGTCGAGGCCCTCGAGGCCGCGCGCGCCGGGGATGCCGCCCCCTCCGCCCTCGTCGCGGTGGACGAGGGCGTCGAGCAGCCGCTGCTGTGCCTGCTCCGGCTCGACGCCGCCCTGGCCGCCTTCGGCCGGGGCTCGGAGGACGCGTCGGTGCGCTCCAGACTGCGGATCCTCGAACCACTTCCCGTCGCGGTGCCGTCCGGATCCAGCGCCGACGTGGACACCTGGCAGGACGCCGTCGAGCTGGGCTTCACCGGCGGCGCCTCCCTCCCGCCCGGGGAGCCGGCGTGAGGCGGCGCTGGGCCGAGGCGCGGGAGGCCCTGCACGAGGCGGCCGCGCTGCTCTCCCCGCCGCCGGCAGGCCGCGTCCCCCTGCGGGAGGCCATGGGACGGGCCCTGGCCGAGGGGACCACCGCACCCGCCCCCGTCCCGCACTTCTCCTCCTCCGCGATGGACGGCTACGCCGTGGCCGGCCCCCCGCCGTGGACCCTGCTGGAGGCGCCGGTGGAGGACTCCGAGGGCAGGAACGTGCACCGCCGCGCCCTTCCGCTGCGCCCCGGCGGCGCCCGGCCGGTCCTCACCGGCTCCCTCCTGCCGCCGGGAGCCGACGGCGTCGTCCGCTCCGAGCACGCCCTGCTCGAGGGCGGTCTCCTCCGCCCGCTCCCCGAGCATCCCCACCGGACCGGCCGGGACATCCGGAGGGCCGGGGAGGAGCTGGCCCCGGGCGCGCTCCTCCTCGAGGCCGGAACCCGCCTCGGCCCGAGGCAGCTCGCCCTGCTGGCCTCCTGCGGCATCGACGAGGTGACGGTGCGCGAGCCGGTGGGGGTCAGCCTCGGCCGCACGGGCAACGAGGTGATCCCCGCCGGGCTGCCCGGCCCCGGCGAGGTGCGCGACGCGTTCTCCCCCGGGTTCCCGACGCTCCTGCGAGCCTGGGGCGCCCGCGTGGACCGGAACGACTGGCTCCCCGACGACGCCGGGGCGGTCCGGCGCTGGATCGCCGGGGCCGAGGGCAGGCTCGTCGTCCTGACGGGAGGCTCCGGGTCCTCCGGGCAGGACTTCGTGCGCTCCGCGCTGGCCGACCTGGGCGCGGACCTCGTCGCCTCATCCCTCGCCGTGCGGCCCGGCCACCCGACGATCCTCGGGATCCTGCCCGGCGAGCGGATCGTCCTGGGGTTGCCCGGGAACCCGTTGGCGGCCCACACCTCGCTGTACTCCTTCGCGCCGGCGGCCTGCGCGGGACTGCTCGGCAGTCCGCTGCCGAGCACCAGCCGCGGGAGGCTCGGCGCTGCCGTCGCCCCGCTGCCCTCGGGCGAGGACCGGCTGCTGCCGGCCCGGTGGGACGGGGAGCGGGTCCTCCCCCTCTCCGGCACCCGCTCCCACATGCTCTCCGGACTGGCCGCCGCCGAGGTCCTCTGCCGCGTCGGTCCCGAGGGGGGCGTCGAAGGCCAGGAGGTCGAGCTGCTCCGGCTCGACTGACCCGGCTCGTCTGTCCCGGGCCGGCTGACCCGCACCGGCCCCGAACGCGGCACCGGCCGGTTCCGGAGGCGGTACCGGCTGCCGCCGGGCGACTCCGGACCCCCGGGCACGGCTCCGGCCGCGGGCCCTCCCGCCGCGGACCTTCCGCCGAGGTCCCGCGGCCGCGTCGCCATCCGGCGTCATCTCCCGCCGCCCGGGAGGCCTGTGACGACTTCCGGCGTCATACGGACACATGGCGACCATTTCTTTCCGATCCGCTCCCGGCTCCGTAATCTCAAAGCGGTCCCGAACACGCCATCCTGGAGCGAGAGAACGATTGAGCACCCACGATCATCCGTCGGTCACCACGGCCGCCCTGCCCCGTGACTACGACTCCCTGTCCGAGCGCTTCGCCCCGATCTTCGCCCGCATCGCCGAGGGGTCCCTCGCCCGTGACCTGGAGCGGAGGATGCCCTTCGAGGAGATCCGGGAGCTCGACGCCGCGGGCTTCGGCACCCTGCGCGTCCCCGCCGAGCACGGCGGCCCCGAGGTGAGCATCGAGACCTTCATCCGCCTCCTCGTCGACCTCGCCGAGGCCGACTCGAACATCGCACACGTCTACCGCTCCCACTCCGGCTTCGTCGAGTCGCTGCGCTTCCAGCCCCGGGAGGTCCAGGAGGCCTGGTATCCCCGGGTCCTCGCCGGCCAGACCGTGGGCAACGCCTCCACCGAGCGCGGCGGCAACCGCCTCGGGACGCTGAACACCGTCCTGACGCAGGAGGAGGGCGGCTGGCGCATCACCGGTGAGAAGTACTACACCACCGGCACCATCTTCTGCGACCACACGCGCGTCTCCGCGGCCCTGGACGGGCAGGACGGCCGCCGCTTCGCCGTCGTCGCCGTCGACGCGCCGGGCGTCACCGTGGCCGACGACTGGGACGGCTTCGGCCAGAAGCTCACCGGCACCGGCACCACGACCTTCGACGGCGTCGAGGTCTCCCCCGAGTCCGTGCTGGACCGGGTCTCCGGCTCCCCCGAGGCGATCCACGAGGCCGCGTTCTTCCAGCTCGTGCTGCTCGCGGTGCTGGCCGGCATCGCCCGGGCCGCCCGGCGCGACGCCGCCGCCACGATCGCTCGCCGCGCGCGGACCTTCAACACCGGCTCCGGGCTGCCCTTCCGCGAGGATCCCCTGATCCAGGAGGCCACCGGCCGGATCGCCGCCAAGGCCTTCGCCGCCGAGGCCGCCGTGCTCGCCGTCGCCCGCGCCCAGGACGCCGGGCTGCGCGCCGCCGTCGAGTCCGGCGCCGCGTCCTGGGAGTTCCTCTCCGACCCCGACTTCGCGGCCCGGATCCCCGAGGCCCTGCACCAGAGCGAGATCGCGGTGGAGCACGCGCAGGTCACGGTCCCGGACCTGGCACTCGACGCCGCCCAGGAGCTGTTCCTGACCGTGGGCGCCTCCGCCGTCTCCCGCGGCAAGGCCCTAGACCGCCACTGGCGCAACGCCCAGACCGTGGCCACCCACAACCCCATCGCCTTCCGCGCCCGCGCGCTCGGCGACTACTGGATCAACGGCACGCTGCCCGAGGGGCTCAACGCCATCGGCGACGCCACCGCCTCACCCCGCCAGAACCCCCGACAGGACGCCTGAGATGAGCGAGAACACCATCACCGAGCAGCGGCCGCCGGCCACGGCCGTCGAGGCCAAGCGCTCGAACCCCGTCCGCGTGCTCGGCAGCGCCTTCGCCGGCACCACCATCGAGTGGTACGACTTCTACCTCTACGGCATCGCCGCGGCGATCATCTTCAACAACCAGTTCTTCCACTCCGACTCCCCGCTGGTCGCGCTGCTGGCCTCCTTCGCCTCGCTGGCCGTGGGCGTCGTCGTGCGCCCGATCGGCGGGATCCTCGCCGGGCACATCGGCGACCGGGTGGGCCGCAAGGTGCTGCTGGTGGGCTCGCTGCTGACCATGGGCATCTCCTCGACCCTGATCGGCGTGCTGCCGACCTACGACGCCGTCGGCATCCTCGCCCCCGTGGGCCTGGTGGTGCTGCGCGTGTTCCAGGGGCTCTCCGCGGGCGCCGAGTGGGGCGGCTCGGCGCTGCTGAGCGTGGAGCACGCTCCCCCGCGGCGCCGGGGCTTCTTCGGCTCCTTCACCCAGATCGGCTCGGCCGGCGGGATGCTGCTGGCCACCGGCTCCTACGCCGTGGTGCAGGCGGTGTTCACCGATGAGCAGTTCGCCAGCTTCGGCTGGCGCCTGCCCTTCCTCGCCTCCGGTCTGCTGGTCGCCGTCGCCCTGGTGATCCGCCTGGGCGTCACCGATGCGCGGGAGTTCAAGGACGTCAAGGAGTCCGGCAACGTCGAGCGGGCGCCGGTCATCCGCGTGATCAGGGAGCACCCCCGGGCGCTGCTGATCACGATCTTCCTGCGGGTGGCCCAGAACGGCATCTACTACCTGGTCACCGTCTACCTGCTGACCTACCTCGGCGAGACCCAGGGCGGTTCCGGCTCGGTGCTGACCGCGGTCATGATCGCCTCCGCGATCGGGCTCTTCTCCGGGCCCGTCTGGGGCTACGTCTCGGACCGGGTCGGGCGGCGGGCCGTCTCCCTGTTCGGCTACATCGGCATCGGGATCTTCGGCTGGCTGATCTTCATCGCCGCCGACGCCGGGATGCTCTCGATCCTGCCGGTCATCATCGTGGTCGGCCTGGTCTTCGCCC
Source organism: Rothia halotolerans (assembly GCF_004136635.1). Classification (GTDB taxonomy): domain Bacteria; phylum Actinomycetota; class Actinomycetes; order Actinomycetales; family Micrococcaceae; genus Rothia; species Rothia halotolerans. Next base: position 226,602 of record NZ_NOIU01000001.1, read on the forward strand.
ACGACAGCGTGTACGGCGCCCAGGCGGCGTGGTTCGCGGAGCAGTTCCCCGTGGAGGTCCGCTACTCGGGCGTCAGCATGGGGTACCAGATCGGGACGCTGGTGGGCGGCGGCCTGATGCCCTTCACCGCGACCCTGCTCTACACCTGGGGCGGGAACACCCCGTGGCTGATCGTCTCCTACCTCACCGTGCTGGTGGTGCTCTCCGTGACCGCCGCGCTGCTCGCCGCGGACCCGGCGCGCGCCGAGGCGAAGGAGGCCCTCGCCGGGCCGGCCCCCACGCCCGACGCCGCCGCCGGCTCGGCCCCGGAGCCCGCCACCGCCCCGGCCCCGGCTTCCGAGGCCTCCCCGCTATCGGCTCCCGACGCCGCCCGCGAGGCCCCCGCCGTCCGAGACGACGAGGCCCCTCGCGCCCCGTCCGCCGCCGCGGCCCCCTCCGCACCGTCCGACACCACCGCTCAGGAGAACCGATGACCCGCCCGATGCTGCTCAACGCCTTCGACATGCTCGTGCCCGTCCACCAGTCCCCCGGCCTGTGGCGGCACCCCGAGTCCGGCGTCGCCGGCTTCGACCGCCTCGACTACTGGGTGGAGCTCGCCGAGACCCTCGAGGAGGGCGGCTTCGCCTCGCTCTTCCTCGCCGACATCCCCGGCATCTACGACGTCTACGGCGGCGACGGCGCGGCCACCGCCCGGGGCGGCGTGCAGTACCCCCTGCTGGACCCCCTCGTGGTGGTCCCCGCGATGGCCCGGGCCACCCGGACCCTCGGCTTCGGGGTGACGGCCTCGGTCACCTACGAGCAGCCGTACCTGCTGGCCCGCACCCTGAGCACGCTGGACCACTTCACCGAGGGCCGGGTCGCCTGGAACATCGTGACCAGCTACCAGGACTCGGCGGCCCGGAACCTCGGCATGTCCGGGCAGATCCCGCACGACGAGCGCTACGACCGCGCCGACGAGTACATGGAGGTCATGTACAAGCTCTTCGAGGGCTCCTTCGACGACGACGCCGTGCGCGCCGACCCCGAGGCCAACGTCTTCGTGGACCCCGAGCGGGTCCGCCCGATCGGGCACGAGGGCCGCTGGTTCTCCGTGCCGGGCGCCGCGCTGACCCACCCGGGCCCGCAGCGGACGCCGCTGCTCTTCCAGGCCGGCGCCTCCAAGCGCGGCCAGCAGTTCGCGACCGACCACGCCGAGGCGATCTTCTTCTCCGGCGGCACGCCCGAGCTGGTCCGCGGATGGGTCGACGGCGTGCGCGACTCCGTGGAGGCCGCCGGCCGCCCCCGCGATGCGGTCAAGATCTTCTCCCTGGCCACCGTCATCGTCGCCGAGACCGACGAGGAGGCCCAGCGGCGGCTCGAGGAGTACCGCGCGCTGGTGGACACCGAGTCGGCGCTGGCGCTGTTCGGCGGTTGGACCGGCGTCGACCTCTCCGGCGCCGACCCCGACTCCACGCTGGAGTACGTGGCCACCGATGCGAACCAGTCGGCGCTGGCCTCGTTCACGACGCTGGCCGGCGGCAGGAAGTGGACCGTGCGCGACCTCGCCGAGTTCGTGGCCATCGGCGGCCGCGGGCCCGTGATCGTGGGCTCCCCGCAGACCGTGGCCGACGAGCTGGAGCGCTGGCAGGAGGAGGCCGGCGTCGACGGCTTCAACGTCTCCGCCGCGGTGCGCCCCGCCGACCTCGAGCGGTTCTCCCGCCTCGTCTCCCCCGAGCTGCGGCGCCGCGGGCTGCTGCCGGAGGCCGACGCCGTGCCCGCCGCGACGCTGCGCGAGCGGCTGACCGGCTCCGGCCCGCATCTGCCCGCCGAGCACCGGGGAGCCTCCTACCGGCGCACGAGCGCGGTCGCGGCCGGACGGGGATAGCCTCCCCCTCTCCCGCCCCGACGCAGAACGACCCGTCCCAGACGCCTGGGGCGGGCCGTTCTGCACGCGGGACGGAAACTGCCAGACTGCCAACCCGGGACGGTCCGCCCCGAGGAACAGCCGGGCGATCAGGAGGCCCGCCCTGTCGCGAGCGGTCAGCCAGAAGAGACCGGCGCCCGGAGAGCACCGGGTTAAAAGGGAGGAGGCTCCCCCACCTGATGGTGGGGGAGCCTCCGAACCAAAGATTTCCGGAAGGGAAATTACTTGAGGTTGACGGTCGCGCCAGCGCCCTCGAGCTGCTCCTTGGCCTTGTCGGCGTCCTCCTTGGAGGCACCCTCGAGAACCGGCTTGGGAGCGCCGTCGACCAGGTCCTTGGCCTCCTTGAGGCCGAGGGAGGTGAGGGCACGGACTTCCTTGATCACTGCGATCTTCTTGTCGCCGGCGGACTCGAGGACGACGTCGAACTCGGTCTGCTCCTCCTCAGCGGCAGCGGCCTCGCCACCGCCGGCGGCGGGGGCGGCAGCAGCGGCAACCGGAGCGGCAGCGGTGACGTCGAAGGTCTCCTCGAAGGCCTTGACGAAGTCGGACAGCTCGATCAGGGACAGTTCCTTGAAGGCCTCGATCAGTTCATCGGTGGTCAGCTTAGCCATGTGCTTGGCTCCTTCTCATGTCTAGTTGCAGCGGTTGGTCCTGCAACGGATCTTGGTCTCCTGGCCCCGGGGCGGGGATCCAGGCGCAACGGTTTCCCGTTGTCGGCATCGAACGGATCGAATGCCTCAGGCGGCGGATTCTCCACCCTGCTCCTCGACCTTCGCGCGCAGGGCCTCTGCGGTGCGGACGGTCTTGGACATGGGTGCCTGGAAGAGCGATGCTGCCTTGGACAGGGCGCCCTTTGCGGCACCCGCGACCTTGGACAGCAGCACCTCGCGAGATTCAAGATCCGCAAGCTTCTCGATGTCAGCTGCGTTCAGGGGGCTGTCTCCGAAGAAACCGCTCTTGATGATCAGCTGGGGGTTCGCCTTGGCGAAGTCACGCAGGTTCTTGGCCGCTTCCACCGGCTCGCCGGTGATGAAGGCGACGGCCGAAGGGCCCTGGAGGTCGTCGAGGTTCAGGCCCTTGACGCCGGCTTCCCTGGCCGCGATGGCGGTCAGCGTGTTCTTCACCACGGCATATTCGGCGTTCTCACCGAGGGAACGGCGCAGCTCCATGAGCTTCGCCACGGTGAGACCACGATACTCAGTCAAAACAGCAGCGTTCGAGTTGGAGAAAAGCTCCTTCAACTCGGCTACAGCGGCTGCCTTTTCCGGTGTCGCCATGGTACTCCTTCCGGTCTGATTGCCGGGCGCCCATGAGCTCATGAAAAAGCCCCGCGCAGGAGGCGGGGCACATAGGACTCAACGCGCACAGAAATGCGCGGAATCTCCCATACGTCACGTTCACCTGCGCTGGCCGTTCCTGAGGAACTCTTACGGCGGATCGACACGCCCATGAAGGACATGCAAAACCTACGACCGGCGGTCTTTGGTGATTCCAGTAAACCACACGCGGCGCCCCGGGCAAAACCGCGGGAGGAGGAAGGAGATGGACGTCACCCGGGCTTCCGGGAGCGGCTTCCGCCCGGCGTCGAGGTCTCGGCATACAGAACCCGGCCCCCAGCCCGGAAGCGGGGCATTGCATCCGGCCCGCAGCCCGGATGCAATGCTCCGCCTCCGGGACGGCAGGCGCGTCGGAACGGCCTGTGCACCCCGGGCCCGCATGCGGTCCAGCGTGCTCCCTCCTACCGGGAGACGCGAAAGGGGCCCGCCGAGCGCGAACGCTCGACGGGCCCCTTCCCCCGACGCCTCCCGCGGGAGGCGCCTCGCGACTACTCGGCCGCGGCGGGGTCCACGGGGATGCCGGGGCCGAAGGTGGTGGCCACGGTGAGCCGCGAGATGTAGCGGCCCTTCGAGGAGGAGGGCTTGAGGCGGACGATCTCCTCCACGGCGGCGCGGAAGTTCTCCTCCAGCTTCTCGGCGTCGAACGAGGACTTGCCGATGATGAAGTGGAGGTTGGCGTTGCGGTCGACGCGGAAGTCGATCTTGCCGCCCTTGATGTCGCCCACGGCCTTGGTGACGTCCATGGTCACGGTGCCGGTCTTCGGGTTCGGCATGAGGTTGCGGGGGCCGAGGACCTTGCCCAGGCGGCCGACCTTGCCCATCATGTCCGGGGTGGCCACGGCGGCGTCGAAGTCGACCCAGCCGTCGGCGACCTTGGCGATGAGCTCGTCGGAGCCGACGTAGTCCGCCCCGGCCTCCTCGGCCGCGACGGCCTTCTCACCCTGGGCGAAGACGACCACGCGGGCGGTCTTGCCGGTGCCGTTGGGGAGGTTCACGGTGCCGCGAACCATCTGGTCGGCCTTGCGGGGGTCCACCGAGAGCCGCATGGCGACCTCGACGGTGGCGTCGGCCTTGGAGGAGTTGATCTCCTTCGCGAGGGCGATCGCCTCGGAGGCGCCGTACAGCCGGTTCTCGTCGATCTTGGCTGCGGCCGCCCGGTACGCTTTGCTGCGCTGTGCCATCTGCTGAATTCTCCTTGTGCAGTTGTGGTCCATCGGATCGCGCTGGATCCTGCCACGCTCCCGCGGGGTACGGGAGGCCCGCTGTCGCGCGGGACTTCATGGAAAGGGGTTGAGGTGCGAGGGGCCGGAGCCTACTCGCTGATGGTGATGCCCATCGACCGGACGGTGCCGGAGACGATCTTGGAGGCGGACTCGACGCTGTTGGCGTTGAGGTCCGGCATCTTCGTCTCGGCGATCTCGCGGATCTGATCCGGGGTGATGGAGCCGACCTTCTGGGTGTGGGGGACGCCCGAGCCCTTGGCGACGCCGGCCGCCTTCTTGATCAGCTCGGCGGCGGGCGGGGTCTTGGTGATGAAGGTGAAGGAACGGTCCTCGTAGACCGTGATCTCCACGGGCACCACGTTGCCGCGCATCGACTCGGTGGCGGCGTTGTACGCCTTGCAGAACTCCATGATGTTGACGCCGTGCTGGCCGAGCGCCGGACCCACCGGAGGCGCCGGGTTGGCGGCGCCCGCCTGGATCTGCAGCTTGATGAGGCCTGCGACCTTCTTCTTCTTGGGAGCCAATTCGCTGGTCCTTTTCGTGACGGTGCTGACCGCCGCACAGGAGCGTACGACGGCGGGTGGCCACCGTGGCGCGGTGGCCGCGCGGAGACTCGCCAAAGCTGAGCGAGCACACGCGACATCCATCATAGTCCTCCCCGGGCGCGGACCGCCACCTGAGGGGAGCAAGCTCACGCCGGCGGAAGAGCCGCGGGAGGGGATGGACGGCGGACGGCGCGCCGGTCCGCGAGGACTCGGCGCGCCGTCCGGCGAGGAGGGTCCGGGCATCCGCCCGGCCCCTCTAGATCTTGGTGACCTGGTTGAAGCTCAGGGTCACGGGGGTCTCGCGCTCGAAGAGCGAGACGAGCACGACCAGCTGCTGGGCCTCGGGCTTGATCTCGGAGATGGTCGCCGGGAGGGTCTCGAACGGACCCTCCTTGACGATCACGGACTCGCCGATCTCGAAGCCGACGTTCAGCTGCGGGGCCACGGCCTCCGGGATGGGCTCGCCGGCCTCCTTGGCCGCCTCGACCTGCTCGGCCTCGAAGACCGGGGCCAGCATGTCCACGACCTCGTCCAGGCGCAGCGGGACCGGGTTGTAGGCGTCCTGCCCCACGAAGCCGGTGACGCCCGGGGTGTGGCGGACGACGCCCCAGGACTCGTCGGTGAGGTTCATCCGGACCAGCACGTAGCCGGGGATGCGCACGCGGCGCACGGTCTTGCGCTGGGCGTTCTTGATCTCCACGACCTCCTCCATGGGGACCTGGATCTCGAAGAGGTCGTCCTCCATGTTCATGGACTGGGCCCTGGTCTGGAGGTTGGTCTTCACGCGGTTCTCGTAGCCGGCGTAGGTGTGGATGACGTACCAGTCACCCTCCTGGCGGCGCAGCTTGGAGCGGAACTCCTGGAGGGGGTCCACCTCCTCCTCGGGCTGCTCGGCCTGGGCCTCGCCCTGCTCCGCGGGCTCCTCGTCGGAGCTCTCGGGCTGCTGCTCGCCCTCCTCTGCGGGATCCTCAGCCTGCTCGGCGGACTCCACGGCCTCGGCCACGGTGTCCTCGAAGTCGGCGTCGGCACCGGCGTCGGACTCCTCGGCGTCCTCCTGAGCGGAGGAGACCAGCGCCGACTCGGTCTGCTCGAAGGCCGAGCCGCTGGCCTGCTCCGCGGCCTGGGCCTGCTCGACCTGCTCGGAGTCGTCGGAAGGCAGCTGCGCGCTGGAGTTCTCGAGTTCCTGCTCGGACACTGGGTTCCCTGCTTTCTCGTGGTACCGCCACCGGATGGTCGGCGTCTTGATCACGCGGAGATCGGTTGGATGAGGTGGTCGGGGCGCTACTGCGGTCCCGCCGTGCCGTTGCCGAAGAGCCAGAAGGCCCCCTGGCCGAACACGAAGTCGAGGCCCGAGATCAGCAGGAGCATGAAGGCCACGAAGACCAGGACGATGACCACGTAGTTGAAGAGTTCGCGGCGGGTCGGGGTGACGACCTTCTTGAGCTCGCCGATGACCTCGCGCAGGAAGGTGAAGAAGCGGCCGAAGAAGCCCTTCTCACGCGCCTCCTGCTCGCCGGCGGCTCCCGGTACTGCGGCTCTTGCCATCTGGGTTCCGCCCCTTTCCTAGACGATCGAAAGCACCTCGACTGCTGATCACGAACTGTCATCCGTGAGGGGATACTGCAGGGCAGACAGGACTCGAACCTGCAACCTGCGGTTTTGGAGACCGCTGCGCTACCAATTGCGCCACTGCCCTTCGGCGGCACGATGCCGCCGTCCCACATTCGTTCCCGAGGCGATTCAAGGCGCACTCGATCACTGGGGTGTGAGCACCGGGAACAACTGTAACGGCTCCGCGGACGGAGCGCAACGCGACGCCCCGCCCGCCGGCGCCCCGAGCCCCGACGCCCCCGCGCCCCGGAGCCGGGGACCCGGCCCCTCGCGGCCCGTCCTCCCGGCGTCCCGCCCTAGGATTCCGAGGCCCCCGCCGCCTAGGATTGTCCGAGGGGGCAGCCCCCACCGCCCTTTGTCCGCGACGCCTCAGAAGAAGAGAGACCATGACCTCCCACGAGCGCATCTCCGCCCGCATCGCCGCCATCGCCCCCTCTGCCACCCTGGCCGTGGACTCGAAGGCCAAGGCCCTCAAGGCGGCCGGGCGCCCCGTGATCGGCTTCGGCGCGGGCGAGCCCGACTTCCCCACCCCCGGCTACATCGTCGACGCCGCCCGCGAGGCCCTGGAGGACCCCGCCAACTTCCGCTACACCCCCGCCGCCGGCCTGCCCGACCTGCGCGCGGCCGTCGCCGAGAAGACCCGCAGGGACTCCGGCTGCGACGTCGAGCCCTCGCAGGTCCTGGTGACCAACGGCGGCAAGCAGGCGGTCTACGAGGCGTTCGCGACCGTCATCGACGAGGGCGACGAGGTCCTGCTGCCCGCCCCCTACTGGACCACCTACCCCGAGGCGATCCGCCTGGCCGGCGGCGTCCCGGTGGAGGTCTTCGCCGGCTCGGAGCTGGAGTACAAGGTGACCGTCGACCTGCTGGAGGAGGCCGTCACCGAGCGCACCAAGGCCCTGATCTTCGTCTCCCCCTCCAACCCCACGGGCGCGGTCTACTCCCCCGAGGAGACCGCCGCCATCGGCCGGTGGGCCGCGGAGAAGGGCATCTTCGTCATCACCGACGAGATCTACGAGCACCTGACCTACGACGGCGTCCCCTTCACCTCCATCGCGGCCGCCGCGCCCGAGCTCGGCGACCGCGTCGTGATCCTCAACGGCGTCGCCAAGACCTACGCCATGACCGGCTGGCGGGTGGGCTGGATGATCGCCGCCGACGACGTCGTCAAGGCCGCCGCGAACCTCCAGTCGCACCTGAGCTCCAACGTCAACAACATCGCCCAGCGCGCCGCGCTCGCGGCGATCTCCGGCCCGATGGACGCCGTGGAGGAGATGAAGGTCGCCTTCGACCGCCGCCGCCGCGCCATCGTCGAGGGGCTCAACGCGATCGAGGGCGTGCGCTGCCCGGTGCCCGAGGGCGCCTTCTACGCCTACCCGGACGTGACCGGCCTGCTCGGCAGCAGCGTGGCCGGGCGCCGCGTCGAGAGCTCGCAGGACCTCGCGGAGGTCATCCTCGAGGAGGCCGAGGTCGCCGTCGTGCCCGGCGAGGCCTTCGGCCCCTCGGGATACCTCCGGCTCTCCTACGCGCTGGCCGACGAGGATCTGGAGGAGGGCCTCGGCCGGATCCAGCGCCTGCTGGCTGGGGCCGAGCGCTGAGGGAAACCCTCGGGAACACACACGATCGCAACCTCCCACCGGGTAGACTGGTGATCGAAGGATCCCGCCCGACCACACACCGCGACCAAGCGAGGAGAGCGCCGAGATGAAGATCGGACTGCTGACCAGCGGGGGCGACTGCCCCGGACTCAATGCCGTGATCCGAGGCGCCGTGCTCAACGGCGTCAAGACCTACGACGACGAGTTCGTGGGCTTCCGGGACGGATGGCGCGGCGTCGTCGAGGGCGACATCATGGACCTCCCCCGCACCAAGGTGCGCGGGCTGGCCCGCACCGGCGGCACCATCCTGGGCACCTCCCGGACCAACCCCTTCGACGGCCCCCACGGCGGCCCCGAGAACATCTCGATCGTGCTGGAGCGCCACCAGGTCGACGCCATCGTGGCGATCGGCGGCGAGGGGACCCTGGCGGGCGCCAAGCGCCTCGCGGACGCGGGCCTGCCGGTGGTGGGCGTGCCCAAGACCATCGACAACGACCTCCAGGCCACCGACTACACCTTCGGCTTCGACACCGCCGTCTCCATCGCGACCGACGCCATGGACCGGCTGCGCACCACCGGCGAGTCCCACCACCGCTGCATGGTCGCCGAGGTCATGGGCCGCCACGTCGGCTGGATCGCGCTGCACTCCGGGATGTCCGCCGGCGCGCACGCCGTGCTGATCCCCGAGCAGCAGGTCCCGATGAGCCAGGTCGCCGAGTGGGTCAAGGAGGTCCACGACCGCGGCCGGGCGCCGCTGGTCGTCGTCGCCGAGGGCTTCATCCCGGAGGGCTTCGACGAGGTGCTGCACGAGAAGGGCACGGAGAAGGACGGCCGGCCGCGCCTGGGCGGGATCGGCGAGTACGTGACGGAGGAGATCGAGCGCCTCACCGGCATCGAGACCCGCAACACCACGCTGGGCCACATCCAGCGCGGCGGCGCCCCCACCGGCTTCGACCGCGTGCTGGCCACCCGCTTCGGCATGGCCGTGGTGGACATGATCCACGACAAGGAGTGGGGCCGGATGGTCGCGCTCAAGGGGACCGACGTCGTGCGGGTGGAGTTCGCGGAGGCGCTGAACAACCTCAAGTCCGTCCCGCAGGCCCGCTGGGACGAGGCGAAGGTGCTCTTCGGCCGCTGAGCCGCCCGAGGGGTACGACGACGCGGGAGGGGCGGCGTCCGGAACGACCTTCCGGACGCCGCCCCTCTGCGTTTCCCGTCGTCGGCGACGGCAGCGGAGCCGCCCGCCGCCGGGCTCAGCGGAGGAAGTCCGCCCGGTTCCGGCGGCCCACCACCTGCCCCGCCTCGGGGTCCACGATCACGGTCTGGGCCGCGGCGTACTCCACGGCGGCCGGGGCACCCTCGGCGTCGCGGGTCTCGCCCTGCTCCGAGTCGCCGCCCTCGTCGAGCACCGTCAGCGCCGCGGACGGGTCCGCCGAGCGCTTGAGGACCGCGAGCGCGATCGGCCCCGCCTCGTGGTGCTGGACGACGCTGGTCACCCGGCCCACGGTGCGCTCGCCGAGCCGCACGGCCGAGCCCCGGGCGGGGAGCGTGTGCTCGGAGCCGTCCAGGTCCAGGAAGACCAGCCGGCGCGGGGGATGGCCGAGGTTGTGCACGCGGGCCACCGTCTCCTGCCCCTTGTAGCAGCCCTTGGCCAGGTGGACGGCGGTGCGCAGCAGGTCCAGCTCGTGGGGGATGGTGCGCTCGTCCGCCTCGGTCGCGATGCGGGGCCGCCAGGCCTCCACGCGCAGGGCCTCGGCGGCCCACACGCCCGACCACCGCAGCCCCAGCTCCGGCAGCCGGTCCCGCGGCACGATCGCCTCGAACCACGCGTAGTCCTCCCCCGGGTGCGGCCCGGCGGAGTAGCCGATGCCGCCCTCGACGACGCCCGGCCACGGGTCCCGCCACACCGGGCACGCGAGGTCCTCGCCCAGCGCCTCCGTCAGGTCCCGGCTGGACCCGATGACCGCGAGCTCCTCGTCGGCCCGGGCCACCTCGACCCGCAGCATGAAGCGCATGGAGTCGAGGAACGCGGCGAGCGAATCTCCCTGGCCGGGCTCGACGATCAGCCACAGCCGGTCCTCCCCCACGATCACGTGCGGGGCGAACTCGATCCTGCCCTGCACGCTCAGCAGCAGGGTCTCGGCCGAGGCGCCGGCGGGCAGGCCGGTGATCACCTGCGAGGAGAGGGTGGTGAGCCAGGAGGCGCGATCCTCCCCCGCGATGGTCACGATCTCGTGGTGGGAGAGGTCCACGGCGGCCGGGGCCCCGCCGTCCTCGCGCACCAGGGCGCGCTGCTCGCGCACCGGGTCGCCGTAGTGGGCGGCGACGCCGGCGTCGGGCGCGGAGGCCTCCACGGCGCCGTGCAGGTCCAGCAGCGGGGAGCGGCGGCTCATCGTCCCTCCACCTTGCGCAGTCGCGCCGAGGCGTGGGTGGCCAGCTCCCGGCCGAGGGCGGACATGTCCCAGGCCCACATGAGCTCGCCGTTGACCAGCCCGTACATCCGCGAGGCCGAGGCGTACTCCTTGGATCCGGAGCTGCGCATGACGGCGTCGGTGGCCATCTGGATCCGCGGTCCCTCGATGACGCCGACGTACATCTCGCTGATGCCGCCGGGATGGTTGATGGTCGCGATCATCTCGAAGCCGCCCTCCTCGCGGCGCAGCCTCTCGACGTCCTCGGCCGAGGACATGACGGGGACGACGTCGGCGGGCAGCAGCCCCGGCCCCGGGTCGCCGTCCACGAGCTTCCGGTCCAGCTGCCAGAACCCGGTCTCGACGGAGAGGGGACGCGTCTGGTTCCCCTCCTCGTCCAGCAGGTAGGACTCGGCGCGGTACTCGAGGTAGGGGAGGCCGTTCTGGGAGAAGGAGACGATCTGGCCGAACTGGCGCTCCTCGTCCTCGCCGTAGCCGAGCACGCCCACGCCCTCCCACTCGCCGAGCAGCCAGGCGAAGGGGACGAGTTCGGGAGTCAGGTTCGAGGGGATTTCAATAGGCATGCCCCCATCTTAAACGCGCAGGGCCCGGGCATCCATGCCCGGGCCCTCGCGTACGTCGTGAGCTTAGCGCTGGCCCTTGAACAGCCGCGCGATCACCAGGGCCGCGCACCCGGCGATGGACAGGCTGGCGACGCCCAGCAGGGTCAGGTAGAAGATTTCCAGAGCGATGATCATGCCCTTAACCTAACACGGCCAGGAGGAAGAACGTCCCCGCGTAGCCGAGGGTGCCGAAGAACGCCACGGGGGTCACCCCGAGGGTGATCGCGCCGCGGCGGGGGCCGTCCCGCGGGCCCGCCCAGATCATCCGCCCGCCCACCAGGCCGATGCAAGCCGCGATGACGACGCCGGTGCCCCACACCACGGCGTCGGCGCTGGTCTCCGAGTGCACGGTGGCCATGCCGATCCATCCCGAGGAGCTCACCGCGGCGAGGACCCCGGCGGCCGCGGAGATGACCGACTCCAGCCGCCCGCGCGCCCCCTCGCCGCGCACCAGCTCCACGATGAAGCACAGCAGCACCCCGACGGCGACCACCGCCGGCAGCAGGTACAGCAGCTCCTCGATCGAGAAGAGGTAGACCACGAGGCAGCTGAGCAGCCCGCACCCGGCGATGAGGGCGCTGTGGGAGAGCAGCCGCTTGCGCCCCCGCATCGCGGCGACGCCCGTCGCGGCCGGCCACCCCCACGCGATGGTGAGGACCATGGCGACCGTGACGAGCAGCGAGACCGTCGGCGAGAGCACGGCCCCGGTCAGGGCCAGCACGAGCGCGACGACGGCCGCGCCCGCCACGAGCGCGTAGCGCCCCCTGCCGTGGGTCCCGGCGCGAGCACCCGCGCCGCCCCCCTCCTGCGCTGGACTGGCTTCCATGTTCCTCCGTGCGATCTGCGGGCCCCGCCGGCACCCGCGCTGGGGCGGCCCTCGGGCCCCGGGCCTGACCTGGCCAGTCTAACCGGGGCGGGGCCCCGGGTCCGGGCCGGCCCCACGGCGTGCCCCGATCTCCGCGGCGGCGGGTGCGCCACGCCATATACTGACCTTCAGGCACCGGCGCCGCACGAATCGCACGCGCCCGATCGCCCCTCACCGGCCCGGGCGGCACGCCACATCCCGGAGGTACTACGTGGTCCACATCCTGATGCTCAGCGACACCGCCGGCGAGGCCGCCGAGGTGCTGCCGTCGCTGGAGCTGCTGACGCACCGGACCAGCACGCGGCCGACCGGCGCGGGAGCCGCCGCGCTGGCGGAGACGGGGGCCGAGGTCGTCCTCATCGACGCTCGCCAGGCGCTCGTGACCGCCAAGAACACCGCCCAGCTGCTGCGCGCGGCGGGGGCCCAGGCGCCCGTGCTGGCGGTGATGGGAGAGGGAGGGCTGGCGGCGGTCTCCGCCAACTGGTCCATCGACGACTTCGTCCTGGCGGCCGCGGGCCCCGCCGAGCTCGACGCGCGCCTGCGCTTCGCCGGTGAGCGCACCGAGGAGGAGCCCGTCCGGGAGACGGTGATCCGCTCCGGGGCCGTGACCATCGACGAGGCCTCCTACGTCGCCCGGGTCAACGGGCAGCCGCTGAACCTGACCTTCAAGGAGTTCGAGCTGCTGAAGTTCCTGGCCCAGAACTCCGGCCGGGTCTTCACCCGCGTCCAGCTGCTCTCCGAGGTGTGGGGGTACGACTACTACGGCGGCACCCGAACCGTGGACGTGCACATCAGGCGGCTGCGGGCCAAGCTCGGCAACGACCACGAGCAGCTGATCACCACGGTGCGCAACGTCGGCTACAGCTTCGCCGCCGGCTCCTCCTGAGCGAGGGCCTCCGAGGTGCGGATTGTTAGAGTATGGAGAGGCTCGTGGGGCACTTCCGGCCCCTGCCTTCGCGAGAGGAGACGGACATGACGGTGGAGCAGGCGCAGCACGGATCCTCGACCAGCTTCCACGTGGAGGGGTCCCGCCCGACCCCCGGCCTCGTGGAGCGCGTGGAGCGGATCGCTCAGGCCGCCCAGGCGCACGACGGCGCGGCCCCGCTCTCGGAGCAGAGCCTCGTGGAGCTGCGCCGGGCCGCCGGCGAGGAGGGGACCGGGCTGCTGCTGGTGACCGCCTGCGAGGAGGGCGAGCTCGTGGCCGCCGCGGTGGCGACCCCGCCGGTGTCCGAGGACGCCACGGGGACGCTCGAGGCCGTCGTCGCCCCCGAGGCCCGGGGACGCGGGGTCGGGCGGGCGCTGCTCGGCTACGCCCTGGGCGAGCGGGGGCTGGGCTCGGAGCTGCGCCGCTACCGGGCGTGGGTGCACGGCACCGGCGTCGTTGGGGACAATGCGGAGTACTCCGCGCCGCTCGCCGCCGTCGCGCTGGCCCGGGACTTCCGCTTCACCTCGGTCCGCGAGCTGTGGAAGATGCGGCTCGAGCTCACCGACCAGGCCCGCGAGGAGATCTCCCGCCAGGCGGCCCGGCACGCCCCCAGCGGCCCCGTGCACCTGCGCACCTTCCAGGACGCCGACGCCGAGGCCTGGCTCACCCTGAACGCCGAGGCCTTCGCGGACCACCCCGAGCAGGGGCAGCTGTCCCTGGAGGACCTGAAGGCCCGCCGCGAGGAGAGCTGGTTCCGCCCCGAGGGCTTCTTCCTGGCCGAGTCCGAGCGGGACGCCACCGGCAGGCCCGCCCTGCTGGGCTTCCACTGGACCAAGATCGAGGCCGACCAGCCCGCCGGGGAGCGCGAGGGCGAGGTCTACGCCGTCGGGGTCTCCCCCGACGCCCAGGGCACCGGGCTCGGCCGGGCGCTGACGCTCACGGGGATGGACTACCTCGCCTCCCTCGGCCTCGACGGCTCGGAGGAGCCGCTGAAGGCCATCGTGCTCTACGTGGACTCGGACAACTCCGCCGCGGTGGGCCTGTACCGCTCCCTCGGCTTCAAGCCCTGGGACATCGACACCATGTACGCGCCCGAGGGTGAGGACGGTGCCGCGGGCGGGGCGGAGCGCTCCCGGCAGCAGCACAACCTGACCCAGCCGGCCACCTCGACCAGCATCGGCAAGATCGAGCGGGCCGAGACCCGCGGTGACCGCATCGAGGCCCCGGAGAAGGTCCAGGCGCCCCTGCTGCAGGGCGATTTCGGCCCCGAGCGGTTCCTGGACCGGGAGTCCTCCTGGCTGGACTTCAACACCCGCGTCCTCGAGCTGGCCGAGGACCCCGCCCAGTACCTGCTGGAGCGCCTGAACTTCCTCTCGATCGTGGCCTCCAACCTCGACGAGTTCTTCATGGTGCGGGTGGCCGGGCTCAAGCGGCGCATCGCCACCGGCATCGCCGTCCCCTCCGCCTCCGGCCTGACGCCGGAGGAGCAGATGGACCTCATCAGCGCCTCGGCCCACCGGCTGCAGGAGCGCCACGCCCGCGTCTTCCACGAGATGCTCCGGCCCGACCTGGCCGAGGAGGGCCTGAGGATCGTCGAGTGGGACGACCTGGATGCCGAGGCCCGGGAGCGGCTCTCCGAGCAGTTCACCCGGGAGCTCTTCCCGGTGCTGACCCCGCTCGCGGTGGATCCGGCGCACCCGTTCCCCTACATCTCGGGGCTCTCCCTGAACCTCGCCGTGATCGTCCGCAACCCCCAGTCCGGCAAGGAGCTCTTCGCCCGCATCAAGGTCCCGGACCAGCTGGACCGGATGGTCTCGGTGGACGGCCAGCGCGCCGCCAACTCCCCCGCCCGCACGGCCCGGTTCATTCCGCTCGAGGAGATCATCTCCCAGCACCTGAACCTGCTGTTCCCGGGCATGGAGGTGGTGGAGCACCACGTCTTCCGGGTCACCCGCAACGAGGACCTGGAGGTGGAGGAGGACGACGCCGAGAACCTCCTCCAGGCGCTGGAGAAGGAGCTGCTGCGCCGCCGCTTCGGCCCGCCGGTCCGCCTCGAGGTCGAGGACTCCATCAACCCGGCGATCCTGGACCTGTTGGTCTCCGAGCTGCGCATCCACGAGGACGAGGTCTACCGGCTCCCCGCCCCGCTGGATCTGCGCGGCCTGTCCAACATCGTCCGGGCCAACCGGCCGCGGCTGCACTTCCCCAAGTTCGTCGCGCACACCTCCCGCTTCCTGAATTCCGCGGAGACCGCCAACGCCGCCGACGTCTTCGGCGCCACCCGGGAGCGCGACGTCCTGCTCCACCACCCCTACGACTCCTTCGCGACCAGCGTGCTGGCCTTCCTCGAGCAGGCGGCGGCCGACCCCTCGGTGCAGGCCATCAAGCAGACGCTCTACCGCACCTCGGGGGACTCCCCCATCGTGGACGCCCTCATCGAGGCCGCCGAGTCGGGCAAGCAGGTGCTCGCCGTCGTCGAGATCAAGGCCCGCTTCGACGAGCAGGCCAACATCTCCTGGGCGCGCAAGCTCGAGCAGGCCGGGGTGCACGTGGTCTACGGGATCGTCGGGCTGAAGACCCACTGCAAGATCTCCCTGGTCGTCCGGCGCGAGGCCGACGGGCTGCGGCGCTACTGCCACATCGGCACCGGCAACTACCACCCCTCCACCGCCCGGTTCTACGAGGACCTCGGCCTGCTGACCTGCGATCCCGGCATCGCCGAGGACGTCACCCGGCTGTTCAACCAGCTCTCCGGCTACGCGCCGAAGACCTCCTACGAGTCCCTGCTGGTGGCGCCCCGCTCGCTGCGCTCGGGGCTGATCGGGCGGATCAACCGCGAGATCGCCCACCAGCGCGCCGGGATGGTCGCCCGCGTGCAGATCAAGTGCAACTCGATGGTGGACGAGGCGGTGATCGACTCCCTGTACCGCGCCTCGCAGGCGGGGGTGGAGGTCAACGTGGTCGTCCGCGGCATCTGCGCGCTGCGTCCCGGGGTCCCCGGCCTCTCCGAGAACATCACGGTCCGCTCCGTGCTGGGCCGGTTCCTGGAGCACTCGCGGGTCTTCACCTTCGAGAACGGCGGGAAGCCGGTGGCCTTCATCGGCTCGGCGGACATGATGCACCGCAACCTGGACCGCCGGGTCGAGGCGCTGGTGCGGATCAAGGACCCCGTGCACGTGGAGTACCTGCTGAACATGTTCGACGTCTACGTCTCCGACGAGTCCTCCAACTGGCACCTGAGCGGCGACGGCGAGTGGACGCGGCACTCCCGGGCCGCGGACGGCTCGCGGCTGCGCGACGTCCAGTCCCACTACCTGGCCTCCCGGGCCGAGACCAGCTCCTCCTCGCGCTCCTGAGGCCCCGCAGGGCGCGCAGCCGTCCGCCGCGGGGCCTCGCCGCCCCTCCCCTCGTCCCTCTCCGCCCCGAAGGAACCCACGCCTATGTCCCATTCACCCGACGCCCGGCCGCCGATCGTGGCCGCGGGCGCGATCTGCTGGCGCGAGCGCGACGGCGGGTTCGAGGTGCTGATCATCCACCGCCCCAAGTACGACGACTGGTCCTGGCCCAAGGGCAAGCAGGACCGGGGCGAGTCCATCCCGGAGACCGCGGTGCGCGAGCTCGGCGAGGAGGTGGGGCTCGAGGTCACCCTCGGCCCGCCCCTGGCCACCACCACGTACACGGTCTCGAAGCGCCGCAAGGACGTGTACTACTGGGCGGCCCAGACCGACCCGGCGGCGCACGCCGAGCCCGACGACGGCGAGGTGGACCGCCTCGAGTGGGTCTCGCCCGCCAAGGCCCGCAAGATGCTCACCAACCCCACCGACACCGCACCGCTGGACCGCCTCCTGGAGCTGCGGGAGGCCAAGGACCTGAAGACCCGGCAGATCGTCGTCGTGCGGCATGCGAAGGCCAAGCCGCGCTCCTCGTGGTCCCGCGCCGAGGGGGAGCGTCCCCTGGCCGCGACGGGCAGGCGGCAGGCCGTCGCCGTCGGGAACCTGCTGGCCTGCTGGCGGCCCGCGCGTGTCATCTCCAGCCCGTGGATGCGGTGCATGCAGACCGTCGCGGGCTACGCCCAGCGCTTCTCCGTCCCGGTGAAGGAGAAGAACCGGCTCACGGAGGCCGCGCACAGCCGCAAGCCGGAGAAGGTCACCCGGCTGGTCCACACGCTCTTCGACTCGAGCCAGTCGGTGGTGCTGTGCACCCACCGTCCCGTGCTCCCCACCGTCCTGGAGGCCCTGGGGAAGCACTGCCCCAAGCAGCTGCGCTCGCAGCTGCCGGCCAAGGACCCGTACCTGACGCCGGGCGAGATGATCGTCCTGAACGTCAGCCTCAGGCACCGCGACCGCGTCATCTCGATAGAACAGGTCAAGCCCTTTGACGACTGAACCCGTCCCCACCCCCTACGAGGACCTCCTGCGCGACATCCTGGCCACCGGCCACCGGCGCACCGACCGGACCGGCACCGGCACGCTCGGCGTGTTCGGGCGCCAGATGCGCTTCGACCTCTCCTCCTCGTTCCCCCTGCTCACGACCAAGCGCGTGCACTTCAAGTCGGTCGCGATCGAGCTGCTGTGGTTCCTGCGCGGCGGCTCGAACGTGCGCTGGCTGCAGGAGCGCGGCGTCACCATCTGGGACGAGTGGGCGGACGAGAACGGTGACCTGGGGCCCGTCTACGGCGTGCAGTGGCGCTCCTGGCCCCGGCCCGAGGGCGGCAGCATCGACCAGCTCGCGCGCGTCATCGACTCGCTGCGCCGGCGCCCCGACTCCCGCCGGCACATCGTGACCGCCTGGAACCCGGCGGAGGTCGACCAGATGGCGCTCCCGCCGTGCCACGCGCTGTTCCAGTTCCACGTCGAGCCCGTGCAGGACAGTCCCGACCGGCTCTCCTGCCAGCTCTACCAGCGCTCGGCGGACATGTTCCTGGGAGTGCCGTTCAACATCGCCTCCTACGCCCTGCTGACCCGGCTGGTCGCGGACCAGGTGGGGATGGCCCCCGGCGAGTTCGTGTGGACCGGCGGGGACTGCCACATCTACGAGAACCACATGGACCAGGTGCGGCTGCAGCTCAGCCGCGAGCCCCGCCCCTACCCCGAGCTGCGCATCGGGCACCGCGAGTCCATCGACGCCTACGAGTACGAGGACTTCGAGGTCCTCGGCTACGACCCGCACCCCACGATCAAGGCGCCGATCGCCGTATGAGCGACGCCGTGGGGAAGGGGACGCCGGCGGGCGGGGCGGCCGGCCCCGGCCCGGAGAGGGACGACGCCGCGCAGGCCGGGACGGACGCCGGTGCGGCGGGCCCCGCCGGCCCCGAGCTCGCCGCGGTCTGGGCCGAGGCCCGCGGCCGCGTCATCGGCGCGCGGGGCTCGATGCCGTGGCACGTGCCGGAGGACATGGCGTTCTTCCGCCGGGCGACCACCGGCTTCCCCGTGATCATGGGGCGCTCCACCTGGGAGTCCTTCCCGGAGCGGTTCCGGCCGCTGCCGGGCCGCGCCAACATCGTGCTCAGCCGCCGCGCCCCGCGGGAGGGAGAGGAGCGCGACGGCGCCCGGTGGGTCCCGGACCTCGAGCGCGCCCTGACGCTGGCGGCCCGCGCCCCCGGCGGGGAGGAGCGGATCTGGATCATCGGCGGGGCGAGCCTGTACGATCGCGTCCTCGACGCCGCCGGCCTGCCCGAGGTCCTCGGCGGCAGGCTCTCCCGCGTCCTGGTCACCCGCCTGGACGTCGAGGTGCCCGGGGACCGCCGGGCGCCCGCGCTGGGCCCGGAGTGGACCGAGGAGACGCTCGGCCAGGGCGTGGACGAGCGGGCCCGGGTCGCCGGCCCCGACGGCGCCCTGGCTCCCCGCCCCGTCCCCTACCGCTTCCTGGAGCGGCGCCGGGCGGGCTGAGCCGCCCGCGGCGGGACGGCGTCGTGCTCCGCCCCTGCGACGCGGACTCGGCCGTCCGCCTCTCGACCGGTAGACTGTGCCCCATGACTTTCAGCCGTTCAGATGCAGTGGGTTTTGTCGGGTGGCGCGGCATGGTGGGCTCCGTGCTCATGAAGCGCCTCGAAGAGGAGGGCGACTTCTCCGGGATCGCCCCCGTGTTCTTCTCCACCTCCAACGCCGGCGGCGAGGCACCGCGCTTCGCGGGCGCCTCCGAGACCGGGACGCTGCAGGACGCCCACGACATCGACGCCCTCGCCGAGCTGCCGATCATCGTGACCACGCAGGGCGGCGACTACACCAAGGCCGTGCACCCCGAGCTGCGCCGCCGCGGCTGGGACGGCCTCTGGATCGACGCCGCCTCGACCCTGCGCCAGTCCGAGGACGCCCTGATCGTGCTGGACCCCGTCAACCGCGACGTCATCGACCGCGGACTCGAGTCGGGGATCCGGGACTTCGTCGGCGGCAACTGCACCGTCTCCTGCCTGCTGATGGGCCTGGGCGGGCTGTTCCGCCGCGGGCTCGTCGAGTGGACCACGGCCATGACCTACCAGGCCGCCTCCGGCGGCGGGGCCCGGCACATGCGCGAGGTCCTCAAGGGGTTCAGGGACATCTCCGGCGGCGTCGCCGCGGAGCTGGAGGACCCGGCCTCGGCCATCCTGGAGGTGGACCGCAAGGTGCTGGAGAAGCAGCGCTCCGACGAGCTGGACACCGAGCAGTTCGAGGTGCCCCTGGCAGGCTCCCTGATCCCCTGGATCGACTCCGACCTCGGCAACGGCCAGTCCCGCGAGGAATGGAAGGCCGACGCCGAGACCAACAAGATCCTCGGCCTCTCCGGCTCCGACCGGGTGATCATGGACGGGCTGTGCGTGCGCATCGCGACCATGCGCTCGCACGCGCAGGCGCTGACCATGAAGCTCACCGAGGACCTGCCGGTCGAGGAGATCGAGCGGATCATCGCGGAGGACAACGAGTGGGCCGCCGTGGTGCCCAACACCAAGGAGGCCACCGCGCGGGACCTGACCCCCGTGGCGGCCTCGGGGACCCTGCAGATCCCGGTGGGCCGGATCCGCAAGCTCGCGATGGGCCCGGAGTACATCTCGGCCTTCACCGTGGGCGACCAGCTGCTGTGGGGCGCCGCCGAGCCGGTGCGCCGCATGCTCAAGATCGCGACCGGAACCCTCTAGGGCGCCCGCCGTGACCGGTCCGGACCCCCGTCCGCTTCCCCTCGACCTCGGCGACGAGGAGGCGGCGCGGGGGTTCTTCGCCGTCGAGCAGGGCTCGGACGTGCCGCCCTACTCGCAGCTGCGCCGCCGGGTGATCGACGCCCGCGCCCGCGGCACGCTCGCGCCCGGCACCCGGCTGCCGCCCGTGCGCCGGCTGGCGAGCTGGCTGGACCTGGCCCCCAACACCGTCGCGAAGGCCTACCGAGAGCTCGAGGCGGCCGGCGTGATCGAGACCCGGGGGCGCTCCGGCAGCTTCGTCCGGGCCGCCTCCGACGCCGAGGAGCGCGCGCTGACGCTGACCCGCGACTACCTCGCGGCGCTGCGCGACCTCGGCCTCACCGCCCGGGAGGGCCGCTCCCTGCTGGACCGCGTCCTCGAGGAGCGCCCGCTCGCCCCGGAGGAGGAGGGCGCCTGACCCCGGCCCCGCGGGCGCGGCTCAGCTCCGCGGGAGCCACTCGTCGGGGCCGAAGACCTCGTAGCGGATGGCGGTGGCCGCCACGCCGGCGTCGATCAGCTGCGACCGGACGCCCTGCATGAAGGGCAGCGGCCCGCAGAGGAAGGCGCTCGCCTCGGCGGGCACCTCCAGCAGGCCCACGTCCGCCCGGCCCCGGTAGGTGCCCTCGTCGGTCTCCTCCGTGAAGGACAGCAGCCGGCCGTTCGCCAGCGAGCGCACGCCCGCGGCCAGCTCCTCGCGCAGGGGCCAGGCGTCCCGGGAGCGCACCGCCGCGACGACCACGACCTCCCGCTCGCTCCCCCGGCGCGCCAGCTCGTCGACGAGGGAGACCACCGGCGTCAGCCCGATGCCGGCGCCGAAGAGGTACAGCGGCTCCTCTCCCCCGTCCGCCACGACGTCGAGCGTGAGGTCGCCGTAGGGGTTGGACAGCTCCACGACGTCGCCCTCCCGCAGCCGCGCGTGGATGATCGGCGTCATCTCCCCCTCCGGATCGCGCCGGACCGAGACCCGCCGCTGCCCCGGCCCGGCGGGCAGGAGGGTGAACTGCCGCGGCTGCAGCAGGCCGTCCTGCGCGCGGGCGAAGAGGGAGACGTACTGCCCGGCCAGCGCGGGCGTCATCGGGGTCTCGTCGGCCGGCTCGAAGGTGAGCACGACGACGTCCTCCCCCGTCTCCTCCCGGCGGACGAGCCGGAAGGGCGAACGCACCTCGTCGTTGGCCTGCCGGGCGTAGAGGTCCTTCTCGAGCGAGATCAGGGCGTCGGCCATGAGCCAGTACACCTCGGTCCAGGCGTCCACGATCTCCGGCGTCGCCGCCTCGCCCAGGTCGGCGGCGATCGCGCCGAACAGGTAGCGGTAGACGGTGGGGTACTCCCCCTCATCCAGCCCGAGCGAGGCGTGCTTGTGGGCGATGCGCGAGAGCATCTTCTCCGGGTAGGCGTCCGGGTTCTCGACGAGCCACTGGGCGAAGAGGGTGATGGAGCCGGCGAGCGCCCGCGGCTGCGAGCCCTCCAGCTGGGAGGAGCGGGAGAACATCCCGTCCATCAGGTCGGGGCGCGCCTGGAACATCTCCCGGTAGAAGACGGGGGTGATGTGGGGTATCCGCTCGGCGATGACGGGAAGGGTGGCCTCGATGAGGGGACGGGACTTGGCAGACAGCATGGGATGCCTCCGGCGGTCGGGATCTGTGTGCCCCTTAAAACTAGCATTTTGAATACCAATTATTGAATCGGGGGATCCCGGGGCCGCATCGGTGAGGGTCGCGCCGTTCCGTCAGTGCTCGCCGCGGGCCTGAGGGGCCCGCTTCCGGTGGACGCGGGGGCCGCGCACGGCCAGGAGGGTGAGGCCCCGTCAGGGAAGCTGCGGCGTGGTCTCGCCCTGGGAGACGGTGAGGCCCAGGCTGAGCATCACGGGGCCCATCTGCCGCGCGTGCGGCAGGTCCGAGACCACGATGTCGTCCAGCGCCGCGTAGAAGGCCTCCCTGGCCTTCCCCAGCGCGGCTCGCAGCCGGCACGAGGAGTCGAGCGGGCAGGCGCCGTCCGCGGCCTCGCACTCGACCATCGGTTGGTCCCCCTCGAGCTCCCTCAGCAGGCGTCCCACGGTCTCCCGGCCGCCGGCGGGGGTGATGGCGACGCCGCCCGAGCGGCCCCGCGCGGCGTCGACGAGCCCCAGCGACCTCAGCCGCGCCACGGCCTTGGTCACGTGGTGGTACGGGGAGTCGATGGCCTCGGCGATCTGCTGGGTGGTCAGCCGGCTGCCGCTCTCGACGCCGACGAGCAGCATCATGGTCCTCAGGCTCACGTCGGAGAACGCGGTGAGACGCACGGGCCTGCCCTCTCTTCCCTTCGAGTTTCCGTCCGCCCCGGCGGGCGTCGGCCCGTCAGGAGTGGCTCATGATCCGCCCGGTCCGCGGCAGGACCAGGGGGTGCGCACCGCGCCGGCGATGCGGTGCGCAGCTGTGCCGCCTGTGCATCCGGGCCATGAGGAGGTCGTGCCGCTGGCGGCGGGCGACCCGGGCCCCCGCCCGCTCCGCGCGGACCCTCTCCGTCCGCTCGCGGCGCTGCTCCCGGCGCCGCCGGTACGCGCGCCACACGGCCACGACCTTGCCCTTGGCCCACTGGTTGAACCGATGGACCAGCGGGTACTCCGTGGCCAGGACCCCGAGCCCGAGGAAGATCGCGAGCCAGCCCGGCCCCGGCGTCACCAGCATGACGACGCCGGCCAGCGCGATCGCTCCTCCGACCAGCGTCACGAGCCCCTTGTAGACCAGCCGCAGCACGGGGTGCCGGTGCGTGAACGCCTTGAACCGTCCCAGCAGGTGGTGCAGGCGCCCTTCGCGCTGCCCCTGTTCGATCTCGGCCTCTAGGCTCACCGGCACCTCCTGGCGCGCTCGGGTGACAAACGTGCTCCCCAGTCTAGGTGCTGGCGGCCCTCCGGTATATGGTACGCCCCACGGAACGGCCGATGCGCAGGAAACTGCCAGCTACAGCTCGACGCCGAGCAGCACCGGCTCGGCCTCCAGCCGCACGCCGAAGGCCTCCTGCACGCCGTCGCGCACCGTCCGGGCGATCGCGAGCACGTCCCCCGCGCTCGCGCCCCCGCGGTTGGTCACGGCGAGGGTGTGCTTGGTCGAGAGCGAGGAGCGCCCGCCCGCGATCCCCGCCGCCTCGCCGTCGAGCCCGAAGCCCCTGGTGAAACCCGCGTGCTGGATCAGCCAGGCGGCGGAGAGCTTGATCCTGGAGGCGTCGACCTCGCCGGCCGGGTCCAGGACGGGATAGCGGGGGGCGTCGTCGGGAACCGCCCCGGCCTCCCCCGCCGGGACGATGGGGTTGGTGAAGAACGAGCCGGTGCTGAAGGTGTCCCGGTCCCCGGCGTCCAGAACCATCCCCTTGCCGGCCCGCAGGCCGAGGACCGCGCGCCGCACCTCGGCCGCCGGGGCGCTCTCGCCGACCTCGACCCCCAGGACGCGGGCCAGCTCGGCGTAGCGGATCGGCGCCGAGGCGGCGCTGCGCGGCAGCGCGAACTCGACCTCGAGCACGACGTAGCGGGGCGAGTGCCCCATGGTCTCGCGCTTCAGGCGCGAGTCCCGGTAGGAGAAGGCCAGCTCGTCCCGGCTCAGCTCGAGCCGCCGGCGCTCCCGCCGGTCGTAGACGAACGCGCGGGTCAGCAGCTGGGAGATCTCGGTGCCGTACGCGCCGACGTTCTGCACCGGCGTCGCACCCGTGGTGCCGGGGATGCCGGAGAGCGTCTCGAGCCCGGAGAGCCCGGAGTCGACGGCGCGGGCCACCAGCTCGTCCCACGGCTCGCCCGCCGCGGCCCGCAGCAGCACGCCCTCGCTCCCGGCGCGCTCGGAGATCTCGACGCCGCGGGTCCGCACGTGCACCACGGTCCCGGCGAAGCCCGCGTCGCCGATCAGCAGGTTGGAGCCGCCGCCGAGCACCAGGAGGGGCTCTCCCGCGGCGTCGGCGCGGGCGACGGCGTCCACGAGCCGTTCGGTGCTCGTCGCGGCTGCGTAGGAGGCGGCGGGTCCGCCCACGCCGAGAGTGGTCAGGTCGCTCAGGAGGGTCTCAGTCACGGCATCCAGTCTAGCCGGAGGGCGCACCGAGCCGGGTGTGGCCGGGGCCTCTAACGCTCGTCCTCGCCCGGCAGGGGACCGCGCAGGTGCGGCTCGGAATCCCCGTCCGGGGCACGCGGCTCGCGCTTCGGCGTCGCCAGCTGCGGCACCAGGAACAGCGAGCAGACCACCAGCACCAGGACCACGGCCAGCCCGTTGCGGACCCCCAGCGCCTCGCCGAGCACGCCCAGCAACGGCGGACCGCCCAGGAAGGCGCCGTAGCCGATGGTGGAGACCACCGAGACGCGGGCCGAGGCGCGGACCGGGTCGTCGGCCGCGGCGGACATCCCGACCGGGAAGCCCAGGGCCGCCCCGACGCCCCACACGAAGACCGCGATCAGGCCGAGCCACAGCCACGGCGAGAGCACGAAGCCCGCGAGCCCCACGATCGCCAGGCCGCAGGCGACCCGCATGACGGCGACGCGGCCGTAGACGTTGAGCACCCCGGTGCCGAGCAGCCGGCCGGTGGTCATCGCCGTGACGAACAGGCCGTAGCCGATCGCGCCGACCGAGGCGGAGGCGTCGTAGCCGTCGGTCAGCGCCAGCGCGACCCAGTCGTTGGCGGCCCCCTCCGCGAGCGCCATGCCGAGCACGAACAGGCCCAGCAGCACGGTCCGCCGCTCCTGCCACGCGTGGCGCACGGTGTACGGACCGCCCCGCTGGTCGACGATCGCCATCAGTCCCGTGGTGGTGGGCTGGATGTCGCCGCCCTCGTGCCGGGTGAAGCGCATCGAGACGATGACCAGCGCGATCACCACGACGTAGACCCCGGCCATGTGGGCGAAGACCGAGACCCCGAGCGCCGTCATCGCGGTGCCCACGATCGAGCCGAGCACGGTACCCACGGAGAAGCAGCCGTGCATCAGCGGCATGCGCTGCTTCCTCAGCGCCCGCTCGACGGCGGCTCCCTGGACGTTGGCGGCCACCGAGTACGTGGCCTGGCCCAGGCCGAACAGACCCAGCCCGATCCCGGCGACCGCCACCGAGTGCAGCAGCGTCACCCCCGCGGCGAGGCCGAAGCCGCCGACCATCATCAGCGCGAAGGTCAGCCAGAGCGTGCGCTGCGCGCCGAGCCTCATCACCACCGGCCCGGAGGCGGAGACGGAGAGGAAGGCGCCGACCGTCTGGGCGAGCAGCAGCATCCCGAGCGGGCCGGCGCTCAGCCCGAGCTCGCCGGCGATGGCGGGCACGCGCACCAGCCATGCGGAGATGGACAGGCCGCTGGCCAGGTAGACGCCCAGGACGGCGTACAGCCAGGCGCGGTCGGTGGGGCGCGGGGTCCTCATGTCGCTCAGAGGCGCACCACGGCCTGGGCCTTCACCAGGACCTTCTGGTCCTTCCCGGCCTCGTCCGGGGCGGTCACCGCCAGGTCCACGCGGACGGTGGAGGCCTCGGCGTCGAGCGCGGCGATCTTGCCGGAGACCGTGACGACGCTGCCACCGGTCTCCGGGGAGCCGGCGCCCTCGGCGTCGGGCACGGGGACGGGCTTGGTGAAGCGCGTCTGGTAGTCGAGGATCGCACCGGGGTCCCCGGCCCAGTCGACGACCAGCTGCACGGCGGCGCCCATCGTGAACATGCCGTGGGCGATGACGCCCGGCAGCCCGACGGCGCGGGCGAACCGCTCGTTCCAGTGGATGGGGTTGAGGTCGCCGCTCGCGCCGGCGTAGCGCACCAGGTCGGCGCGCGTCACCGGGATCTCGCGGGTGCCGATGCTCTGGCCCTTCTCGAGCTCTGCGAGGTTCACGTTCACTCCTCTTCCCCTCCCCGCACCAGCAGGGAGGACACGGCGGTGGCGACGGGCTCGCCGGCGGCGTCCGCGATCTCCTCGCGCGTGGTGATCATGGCGCCGGCCCCCAGGGAGCGGACGGCGTCGACGTGGACGGTGGCGCTGAGCTCGTCGCCGGCCACGATCGGGCGGTGGTGGGTGAAGCGCTGGTCCGCGTGGACCACCCGGGAGAAGTCGATCCCGGCGGTGGGGTCCTGGATCAGCTGCGCGTCCGCGGCCTGGGCCACGACGATCGCGAAGGTGGGCGGGGCCACCAGGTCGGCGTGCCCGAGCGCGCGGGCGGCGTCGACGTCGTGGTGCGCCGGGGCCTGGGCCTTCACGGCGCGGGCGAACTCGCGGATCTTCTCGCGGGAGACGGAGTAGACCGGGGCGTCGGCGTAGACGCGCCCGGCCAGGTCCTCCGCGAGGCTCGGGGATGCTGGCATGGCTCTCCTTGGCGGGTGGGGTTCTGGTGGAGTGGTCGGTCGCGGCTCCGCCCGGCGGGGCCCGACGACGTCGTACCCCAGCCTACCGGCGCGCACGCGGCGCTCAGGCGGAGGCGGCGGCCTCCCCCGCGTCCGAGCGCCCCAGGGCCCGCTCGGAGCGGTCGTAGAGCGCGATGCCGGCCGCGACCGAGACGTTCAGCGACTCGGTGCCGGCCGCCATCGGGATCGCGGCGGTCCAGTCCACCGCCGAGGCGACCTCCTCGGACAGGCCGGTCTTCTCCGCGCCGAACACCAGCGCGAGGTCCCCGGCGTCCCCGGAGATCTCCCGCACCCGCCGGCGGGCGCCGCCGTCCAGGGCCACCACGCGGCGCTCGCCCTCGGCGAGCATGTTCCTGGCCTGCTCCCGGGTAGCCAGCGCGACGGGCAGGGAGAAGACGTAGCCGCGGCTGGCCCGGATGAGCCGGCGGTCGGCGATGCTCGCCAGGCCGCTGTCCACCAGCACCACCCCGGCGGCGCCGAAGGCGTAGGCGCTGCGCACGACCGCCCCGATGTTGCCCACGATCGTCACGCCGTCCAGCACGACGACGTCGCCCGTCCTCCCGTAGACCCCGCCGGGCCGCAGGGCCCGCGGCGCGCGGGCGATGCCGAAGAGCTTGGGCCGCTTCTCGCTCTTGAAGACCTCGGTGGCCAGCGAGGTGCCCAGCAGGCGGATCGGGATCTCCCGCTCACGGCAGATCTCCGCCACCTCGGCCGGGACGGGCGCCGTCTCCAGGGCGTAGACCTCGATGAAGTCGACGCCGCCGCGCAGGCTCTGCAGGACCGGCTCCTCGTCCTCGACGAGGATGGTGCGCAGGACCGTCCGCGAGGGCTTCGCGACGTCCACGATGCGCTGCACGCCGGGGTCCCCGCGGTCGGTGATCGTCTCGTAAGATTCCATCTGCGCATCCTATCAATCGGGGTGGGCGGGGCTTTCGGGGCGTTCCTGCGCGGTTCCGGGAGCGGAACGTGCGTCGACGTGCGGGGTGGTGTGCATCCCCCGCGGCCCCGGACGCGAAAAATCCCCGGCATCCGCAGCCTGTGGCCTGGAATGCCGGGGATCCCGGTTCTGTAGCGGTGGACGGGCTCGATCCGTCGACCTCACGATTATGAGTCGTGCGCTCTAACCAGCTGAGCTACACCGCCGTGACATGGAAGGCCCGCACCAGGAATGAACCTGATGCAGGCCCTCAGCATGAGAGCCCCGACCGGGAATCGATCCCGGGACCTCCATCTTACCAAGATGGCGCTCTACCACTGAGCTATCGGGGCAACGACATAAAACTATACAGACCCTTGCCGGAACCGACAAATCCGCACAGCATGTCGCTGATCACATCAGTGATCGGAGGGGGTGGCGGACCCTAGAACTTCCGGAATCCGCCGCCGCGGCCGCCGCGGGGACCGCGGTCGTCACGGCCTCCGCGGTAGCCGCCGCGGTCCTCGCGGTAGCCCCCGCGATCGCCGCGGTCCTCGCGCCCGCCGCGGTAGCCTCCGCGGTCCTGGCGGCCGCCGCGGTAGCCCCCGCGGTCGTCCCGGCCGTCGCGGTCTTCACGGCCGCCCCGGAAGCCGCCACGACCGCCCTGGTGGCCGCGGCCGCCCTGACCGCCGCCGCGCCCGCCGCGGTCGGCCTCGATGCGCAGCGGCGAGCCGTTGATCTCGATGTCGCGCAGCGCGCCGAGGTCCACGGTCTCCGGGAGGTCGACGAGGGAGAAGCCCCCGCGGATGTCGATGTTGCCGACCTGGGAGCCGTTCAGGCCACCCTCGTTGGTCAGCGCGCCGACGATCGAGCCCGGGGAGACCCGCTGGTCGTGCCCCACCTGGATCTTGTAGGTCTTCAGGCCCTCGTCGCGGCGCTTGCGCCCGCCGCGGTCGTCCCGCTCGCCGCGGCCGCGGTCGTCCCGGCCCCGCTCGCCGCGGTCCTCGCGGGCGCGCTTGGGCTTCTCCGGCAGCTCCTCGACCAGGAACGAGCGCCCGGCCTGGGCGATCACGGCGATGGCCGCCGCGATGTCCTCGGCCGGCACGTTGTGCTCGGTCTGGTACTCCTCGACCAGGCCCTTGAACATGGAGAGGTCGCTGCTCTCGATCGTCTCGGTGATCTCGTCCGCGAACTTCTGCAGGCGGGTCGAGTTGACGGCGTCGGCGGTGGGCATGTGCATCTGCTCGACCTGCTGGCGCGTGGCCTTCTCGATCTGGCGCAGCATGTACTTCTCGCGCGGCGTCATGAACAGGATCGCCTCGCCCTCGCGCCCGGCGCGGCCGGTGCGGCCGATGCGGTGCACGTAGGACTCGGTGTCGTGCGGGATGTCGAAGTTGACGACCAGCGAGATGCGCTCGACGTCGAGGCCGCGGGCGGCGACGTCGGTGGCCACGAGGATGTCGATGCGCCCCTCGCGCAGCGACTCGACCGTGCGCTCGCGCAGGTTCTGCGGGATGTCGCCGTTGATCGCGGCCGCGGTGAACCCGCGGGCGCGCAGCTTCTCGGCGATCTCCTCGGTCTCCTTCTTGGTGCGCACGAAGGCGATGACGCCATCGTACTCCTCGACCTCGAGCACGCGCGTCATGGCCTCCAGCTTGTGGGAGTGCATGACCTGCATGTAGCGCTGGCGGATGTTGGCCGCGGTGGTGGTCTTGGACTTCACGCGCACCTCGACCGGGTCGTTGAGGTAGCGCTCCGCCAGGTGGCGGATGGACTTGGGCATGGTCGCGGAGAACAGCGCGACCTGCTTCTCGGCCGGGGTCTCGGCGAGGATCTGCTCGACGTCCTCGGCGAAGCCCATGCGCAGCATCTCGTCGGCCTCGTCGAGCACGAGGTGCTTGAGCTGCGAGAGGTCCAGCGAGCCGCGCTTGAGGTGGTCGATGACGCGCCCCGGGGTGCCGACGACGACCTGGGCGCCGCGGCGCAGGCCGGCCAGCTGGGGGCCGTAGGGCGAGCCGCCGTAGATCGGCAGCACGGTGAAGTTCTCCAGGTGCTTGGCGTAGGAGGAGAACGCCTCGCCGACCTGCAGGGCCAGCTCGCGGGTCGGGGCCAGCACCAGGACCTGGGTGGTCTGGGACGGGCCGTGGACGTCGGCGAGCTCGGCCAGGTGGGACAGGGCGGGGACCGCGAAGGCCGCGGTCTTGCCGGTGCCGGTCTGGGCGAGGCCGACGACGTCGCGCCCCTGCAGCAGCAGCGGGATGGTCTCGGCCTGGATGGGGGACGGCTTCTCGTAGCCGATCTCCTGGAGGGAGGACAGCACGCGGCCGTCGATCCCGAGATCGGTGAACAGGACGGTCTCCTCGCTCTCGGCGGAGGAGGAGTTTTCGGGCAGGGCGGAGTTGGTTTCGGTCACCACATATCCTTTGCACATCGGGGTGATCACGCGCCGAGTCGTCTCGACGGCGGACGCCGGTGTATCCCCTTGTGAACTGCCCGCAATGCGGTCCGGCGGACGGACCTTCATATCCTCTGTGGGCGCACCCCTCCCACGGACGATCCGGTGGGAGATGGAAAACTGATGATGCGCGCTGCGGCGAGCTCGACACTTCTGATGTAACGGCCGGGTCCCATACGCGGGACTGACACGGCACACAACGGGGAATCCCGGTAAGTGTCCATCCTACCGCATCGGCGCTCTCCCGCCGGGAAGACGTGACGCAATCCTCAGCCGGGGCACGGGCGCCCTCGCGTCCTCCGGCGCCGGGGCCTCCCGCGCTGCACCGGCCCCGCGACGGCGGGGCACCGGCCCGGGGCCGACGCCCCGCCGATCCCGCGACGGCTCCGGGGCGGGATCGGCTCAGTCCGTGCGCTCGAGCACCGTCATCCCGCCCTCCTGGGAGCGGAGCGAGTAGCCGGCGTCGTACTTCCGCTCCGCGTAGCCGACCGGGTCGCCGGGGCCGCTGCCGCCCCAGGTGCTCCCGTCGGTGTCCAGGACGACGTAGTCGGGCGCCGGATCGCCCTCGTTGCCGATCCACAGCACGCGGTGATCCGGCACCAGGAAGGTGAGGGCCGAGAGGTCGCTGGCCACGAGCGAGCCGGCGGGCACCCGGTCGACGGCGCGCCGCTGAGCCTCGACGGCCGGGGACACCGGCCGCCCGGTCTCCTGCGCCGTCGCCGCCAGCGGGGAGGCCGGCAGCAGGAGGAGGCCCAAGGCCAGCGCGAGGAGGGGCCCGCCCGCGGCCCAGCCGTTCCACGCCCGGGAGAGGACCGCTCCGGGCCCGGCGCCCAGCCGGCGCGCTCCGGAGCGCCTGCCCCGCAGGACGGCGTCGAGCAGGGCGGCGAAGAGCACCGGCATGATCACGAGGCTGTAGTGCCAGGTCGGCTCCCAGTACCCGGGCTCCTCGGAGAGGAAGCGCCAGGCCACGGTCGGCAGCGCGACGAGCGCCAGCGGCGAGCGCAGGAAGACCACGGCCCCGGTCGCGAGGATCAGCGCCAGCGTCTCGGCCTTCTGCCAGGGGTAGAGCATGAGGGCCAGCGAGCGCAGCGGATCCGCCAGCGCCGCCCCGAGGTCCACCCGGTCCCCGTAGTCGAAGGCTCCCTCCGGGTTCAGGGCGGGGAGCACCACGAGGATCGCCAGCAGCGTCCATCCCACGCCCCACAGGCAGAGCAGCGCCCCGGGGACGACGCCGGGCCGGCGCACGTCCCAGCGGCGTCCGCCGCTCTCGCGAGGCCTCCCGGACCCGCCGATCCGCGGGGCTCCCCCGGCCCTTCCCCACCGGGCGGGCCCGGGAGCGCGGACAGCCCGCCCCCGCGGGGTCCACGCGCCCTCGGGATCCCGCTGAGCCGCGGCGATAACGGCGATCAGGGCCCCGATGAGAGCCGCCGTGATCCCTAGGTCCTCCTTGACGAACACCAGCGGCGCGGCCCACAGCGCCGCTGGCAGGAAACGCCGCAGGGCGAGCAGGCACAGCGAGGCCGCCAGCAGCGGCACCGCGAAGGCCACCTCGTGGAACTGGACCCGCACCGCCTCGAGGACGCCGAAGCTCAGGGCGAACCCCAGCCCCAGCGCGGCCCCGCGCACCGGGCCGATCCAGCGGCAGCCGAACCACGCCAGGATCCCGGCGCCCGCCCCCAGCAGCACGTCCTGGACCGCCATCACCGCCATCGGCGAGGGCCATGCCGCGTAGACCGGCCCCAGCAGCACCAGGATGGGGTGGAAGTGGTCGCCCAGCAGGTTGAAGCCGTATCCCTTGACGTCCACGATCGGGGCGGAGGCCCCGGCGTACGCCTTCGCCAGCTGGGTGAAGATCGCCAGGTCCCAGGAGGGGGTCTCCATCCGGCGGAGCTGCTCCGCGGACATCCAGAGGTAGGCGGCCGTGGCCGCGAGCCCCACCGCGACGGCCGTCAGGGCCGCCAGCCGCCGGCCGGAGACGGGAGCGCCTGCGCGGGGAGCCGGGCGGTCCGAGGGGCCGTGGGCTGGCATGAGGGGCCTTTCGCTGGTCTCGTGGAGGGCTCGTGAGGCGTGAGACGATGGGCCCATGCCCCCGACCTATCTGGCGGAACGCGTCCTGGAGCCGCGGCGACCCCTGGACCTCGCGCTGACCCTCTCGGTCGTGCAGCGCGGCGCGTCCGACCCCACCCTACGCATCGAGGCGGCCGACGGCGCGACGCGCGTGCACGTGGCCGCGCGCGTCGGCGAGGTCTCCGGGGGCGGGGTCTCCGCGGTCCTCGAGCAGCGCGGCGCCTCCGGCCCGGCCGGCCCGGCCGGGTCCCGCGTCCGGGCGCCGATCCGGGTCCGCGCGTGGGGCCCCGAGCCCGAGGACGTGGAGGCCTTCCTCCGGGGCGCCCCGGCCTTGGTCGGCCTCGGGGACGACTGGGAGCCCTTCACCGCCTCGGAGGCCTACCGGCTCATCCCGGAGGGCGCGCGGGCCGGCTTCCGGCGGCGCCCCGGGCTGCGGCTGCCCGCCACCGGCCAGGTGGTCAAGCAGACCATCACCGCGATCTTCGAGCAGCGCGTCACCTCCGGCGAGGCCATCGGCGCCTGGCAGCGCCTGGTGCGGCGGTACGGCGAGGCTCCTCCCCCGCCGCCCGCGGGCCTGCCCGGCCTGCCGGAGGGCATGCGGGTCTTCCCGCGCCCCGCCGACTGGCTGGCCGTCCCCTCGTGGGAGTGGCACCGGCACGGCGTGGACGTCCACCGGGCGCGGGCGGTCCGGCGGATGGCCGAGCTCGCCCCCTCGCTCAGCCGGTTCGGCGAGGGCGCCTCCCCCGGCGAGCTGGCCCGCGCGCTGGCGGGGGTGTCCGGCGTCGGCCCCTGGACCATCGCGGAGGCCATGCAGCGCTCGCACGGACTGCCCGACGCCGTCAGCGTCGGGGACTACCACCTCGCGCACCGGATCTGCGTGGCGCTGGAGGGCCGGCGGGGCGACGACGACAGGATGCTCGAGCTGCTGGCCCCGTGGCGGGGCAACCGTCAGCGCGTGGTCCGGATCCTGTTGCTCGCGGGGGCCCGGGACCAACGACGCGGGCCGCGGCTGGCCCCCGGGGCGCACCGGCTCGTCTGAGCGATGCGCCCCGGAGGGCCGGCCGCGGCCCGCTGGTCCGCGCTGGGTCCGGAGGGGTTAGGCCTGGCCGGGGTCGGCCGCCGCCTCGTTCTCCTCCTTGGCCTTGGCCTCCGCCTCGGCCTGGGCGATCTGCTCGCGGACCTCGTCCATGTCGAGCGCCTTGACGGCGTCGATCACCTGGTCCAGCTGGGCGCCGTTGAGCGCGCCCGGCTGGGCGAAGACGAGGGTCTGCTCGCGGAAGGCCATCAGGGTCGGGATCGAGGAGATGCCGGCGGCGGCGGCCAGCTGCTGCTGGTCCTCGGTGTCGACCTTGCCGAAGACGACGCCGTCGTGCTTCTCGGAGGCGTCCTCGAAGACCGGGGCGAACTGCTTGCAGGGTCCGCACCACTCGGCCCAGAAGTCGACGAGCACGACGTCGTTCTTCTCGATCGTTTCGTTCAGGTTCTCTTGGGTCAGTTCCAGAGTTGACATGGTCCCGAGCCTACAGACCGCGGGCGGGCCGCCCAAGGGGCTTTCACGCTCAGCTCACCGATCAGGCGGCGGCCGGCTCCTCGGCGGAGTGCTTGCGCAGCCTGGGGACGATGAAGATCGGCAGCAGCGCGAGCGCGCCGGCGAACAGGAAGGCGAAGCGCGCGCCGGTCCCCGCCGTGCCCGTCACGGCGATGCCGATCGAGAACGCGGTCAGCAGCAGGGCCGTGCCCGTGGCCCCGGCCAGCTGCATCACGGTGTTCACGATCGCCGAGCCGTGCGGGTACAGCCGCTGCGGCAGGGCCCCGAGGGAGTGCGTCATCAGCGCCGTCATCAGCATCGCCATGCCGGTGCAGAAGAGCATGTGCCACCCGATCATGGCGCCCAGCGGGGTCTGCCCGGACATCGTGGCGAAGCCGAACAGCGCCGTGGGCAGCAGGATCGCGCCGGGGATCACCAGCGGACGGGGACCGAAGCGGTCGTAGACGCGCCCGAAGATCGAGGACAGCGCCGCCTGCAGCAGCCCGCCCGGCAGCAGGGCCAGGCCGATGGCCAGCGGGTCGAAGCCACGGCCGTTCTGCAGGTAGAGCGGCAGCACCACGATCGAGCCCAGCGCCGTGGCCATGCCGATCGCCAGCACGAGGACGCCGCGGCGGAACACCGGGATGCCCAGCGGCTCGAGGCTCAGCAGCGGCCCGCGCCCCTGACGGTCGAGCCGGTTCTGGCGGCGGATGAACAGGACGAGGGAGGCAGCCCCCACCACGAGGCCCACCGCCGGCACGAGGTTCCCCTCGGCCAGCTGGGAGGCGCTGGAGAGCCCGTAGACCAGGGCGCCGAAGCCGATGACCGAGAGCGGGATGCTCACGACGTCGAGCTTCCCGCTGCCCGGCGCCTCGGAGCGCCCGAGTCCGATGAAGCCCACCACCAGGGTCAGCAGCGCCAGCGGCAGGACCACCCCGAAGACCATCCGCCAGCTGAAGGCGTGCATGACGACGCCGGAGACGGTCGGCCCGATCGCCGGAGCGACCGAGATGACGACGCCGATCAGCCCCATGACCGACCCGCGGTGGGTGATCGGCACGAGGTTCAGCGTGGTGGTCATCAGCAGCGGCAGCACGATCGCCGTCCCGCTGGCCTGCACCACCCGGGCGAGCAGCAGCACCAGGAAGCCGGGCGCGAGGGCGGCCAGAGCCGTCCCGACGATGAAGAGCAGCAGGGCCGCGACGAAGAGCGCCCGGGTGCTGAAGCGCCGCAGCAGGTAGCCGGTGGTGGGGATGACCACGGCCATGGTGAGGAGGAAGCCGGTGGTCAGCCATCCCCCGGTGGTCTCGCTGATCCGGAAGTCCTCCAGGATGGAGGGCAGCGCCACGGAGAGCACCGTCTCGTTGAGGATCATGATCAGCCCGGCGAAGGCCAGGGAGCCGATGATGGCGGTCAGCCGGCCCTTCGTCGGCCGCTCCTGCTCGGCGGGCCGGGCCACGGCGGCGGGCGGGGTGTTCTCGTGCGTCACGGGATGGTCCCTTCCTGGGGAATCGGGGCCGTCAGGCCGTCAGGGCAGACAGAAAAATGCCGCGGGACCGGATCGGTCCCGCGGCATGTGCTCGGTGGCAGATGAGGGATTCGAACCCCCGTAGGCAGTGCCAGCTGATTTACAGTCAGCCCCCTTTGGCCGCTCGGGTAATCTGCCGAGCATCCCGCCGGGCTCCCGTGAGAGGAGAGCGCCGGCAGAACATCGCCCCCGCGAACGGGAGCGGGTTCAACAGTACCGAACACCCGGCCGAAAGTACAAACCGGCCTCCGCGAGCCGGCTCACCGCGCCCCGGGCCGACGTCGCTCCGCCCCCGGACCCCGCCGAGAGAACGCTCCGGACGGCCGGGGAGGAGGTGTGTGACGACGCCGGGTTCAGCCGGCCTGCTCGGCGAGCAGCCGGGCCTCGATCCTCTCGAGGAAGCGCTCGAGCTGCTCCTCGCTGATCTCGCCCCGCTCCAGAGCCCCCCGCAGGTCGCCGAGGACGCCGTCCCGGCGCGCCACCAGATCCGGGCGCACCAGCTCCCCCGCCTCCCCGTCCGCGGTGGGCGGGGAGGGAAGCGTTGAGGACTGCAGCATCATCAGGTCGACGTCGGCGAGGAAGTCACCAGCGGGAAGAGTGGTGTTGGTCTTCATGTCTCCCATTCTGCTCAGCCCACCTGTGAAGCGGGAGGGAAAGGGATCACATTTCTATTAAGATTTCCCCGCACGACGCCCCGCCGTCACTCCCCGTCGAACGGCGTCACAGTGCCATAAGCTGAAGGGTGAGGAACCAGAACCGCATCGACCGCGAAGGGACGGCAACATGGCCAGCGAATCGTCATTCGACATCGTGAGCAAGGTGGACAAGCAGGAGGTCTCGAACGCGCTGAACCAGGCGTCCAAGGAGGTGGAGCAGCGTTACGACTTCCGCGGCGTCGGCGCCTCGATCGACTTCTCCGGGGAGAAGATCCTCATCAAGGCCAACACCGAGGAGAGGGCCCGGGCCGTGTTGGACGTCTTCGAGTCCAAGCTGGTCAAGCGGGGCATCTCGCTGAAGTCGCTCGACGCCGGTGAGCCCTACGCCTCCGGCAAGGAGTATCGCATCGAGTCCTCCGTCAAGGAGGGCATCGAGCAGGACCAGGCGAAGAAGATCTCCAAGCTGATCCGCGACGAGGCCGGCAAGGGGGTCAAGGCCACGATCCAGGGCGACGAGCTCCGAGTCTCCTCGAAGTCCCGCGACGACCTCCAGGACGTCATCGCCCTGCTCAAGGGCGCCGACCTCGAGGTGGACCTGCAGTTCGTCAACTACCGGTAGAGCCGGAGGACGACCCCGGGCGGGCACCCGGCGCTCGGAGCCCGCGCCGCGCTCCGATCATTCGGGGAAGCCGCCGCGCCCCGGTCAGTAGCGGCCGGGCTCCGGGACGTTGCCGCCGTAGCCGGCCATGCCCTCCAGGCGGGCGATCCGCTTGTCCATCGGCGGGTGGGTCGAGAACAGGTTTTTGATCTGGCCGGCGCGGAAGGGGCTGGCGATCATCATGTGCGAGGCGTTGACCACGCGCTGGTTCTCGGCGTCCATCGGGGCCTGCTGAGTGCCCATCTGCAGTTTCCGCAGGGCCGAGGCGAGCGCGAGCGGGTCGTCGGTGAGCTGAGCGCCGTCCTGGTCGGCGTCGTACTCCCGGGTCCGGCTGATCGCGAACTGGATGGTCATGGCCGCGAAGGGGGCCAGCAGCGAGACGAGGATCGCGGCGATGGGGTTCCCCCCGCGGTCGCGCGAGCCGCCGAAGAACACGGCGAACTGCGCGACGGAGGTGATGACGCCCGCGATCGCCGAGGAGACCGATGAGGTCAGGATGTCGCGGTTGTAGACGTGCATGAGCTCGTGGCCGAGGACGCCGCGCAGCTCGCGCTCGTTGAGCAGCTGGAGGATCCCCTCGGTGCAGCAGACCGCGGCGTTCTGCGGGTTGCGGCCGGTGGCGAAGGCGTTGGGCGACATCGTGGGGGCGATGTAGAGGCGCGGCATGGGCTTGCCGGCCTTGGCGGAGAGCTCCTCGACGATGCGGTACATGCCGGGGGCCTGCTCGCGGGAGACCGGCTGGGCGTTCATCGCCCGGATCGCGAGCTTGTCGCTGTTCCAGTAGCCGTAGGCGGTGGAGACCAGGCCGACGACCGCGAAGATCCAGAGGAAGGCGCTGCTGCCGCTGCCGGCGGAGAGCACCCCGCCGATCGCGAGCAGGACGGCCCACATGCCACCGAATAACAACACGGTCTTGAGCCCGTTGTAGTGGTTGTGCATAGTCGCTGCATCTCTCCTCGGGCGCCTTAGCGGGCGCTACAGGTTTCACGGGCCGCCGGAGGCTCCGGCAGGTTTGCCTCCACTGTAAAGTAACAGGATCACGGGATGATCTCGATGCCCTCTCACCCGGCTGTGAGGAGGCTCCGAAGATCGTGGGCGCCGGGACCTCCGGACGCCGCCCCGGGCGGAGCGCGGCCCACCCGCGGCGCGGCGTCCCCCGCGACGTCGGACACGCCGGATAGGGAAGCAAAAGCTTACCATTTCCTCGCGCCCGCGACCCCCTCCCCGGCGCCCGGCGGCGCCTCCGGAGGGCTCGATCCCCGGGCTCCGACGTAGCGTTATTGTGAATACCTCAGAATAACTGTACGATGTTAGGTATGACTTCCCTGACACCGGAGACGACGAATCCGCACGGGGGCCACACCCTCGAGGCGATGTCGGCCCTCTGGTCCGGAGAGCTCCGCTCGCACGGCCGGCGGGTCACCAAGCAGCGCCTCGCGGTCCTGGCCGCCGTGCACGGCCACCCGCACTCGACCGCGGAGGAGATCGTCCAGCACGTGCGCGAGGACCTGCCCACCATCACGGTGCAGTCCATCTACGTGGTGCTCGCCGACCTGACCGCCATCGAGATGCTGCGCAAGTTCCAGCCCCCCGGCACCCCGGGCCTCTACGAGACGCGCACGGACGACAACCATCACCACGCCTTCTGCATCCGCTGCGGGCGGGTCGAGGACGTCGACTGCTCGGTGGGCGAGGCCCCGTGCCTGACCCCGAGCGAGTCCCATGGGATGACCGTCCTCAGCGCGGACATCGTCTACCGGGCCATCTGCGCCGACTGCGCGGCCCGGGAGGCCGCCGAGCAGGAGAGCAGCTCCGGCCCCACGGCTGCCGTCGCACCCTAGCGGCACCCTCCGCCACCAGTTTCCCGGGCCTTCCCCTGGTCCCGGGTTATCCCCAGTCACACATCACACGACTCAGGAGACACACATGACCGAATTCGATCCGAAGCGCCCGTCGACCACGGAGGTCGGCGCCCCTCGCGAATCCGACGCCCACTCGCTGTCCGTGGGCCATAACGGCCCGCTGATGCTGCACGACGTCGCCCTGGTCCAGAAGCTCGCCCGCTTCGACCGCGAGCGCGTCCCCGAGCGCTCCCCGCACGCCAAGGGCTCCGGCGCCTTCGGCGAGCTGGAGATCACCGAGGACGTCAGCAAGTACACCAAGGCGAAGCTGTTCCAGCAGGGCACCAAGACCCCGATGCTGGCCCGCTTCTCCACGGTGGCGGGCGAGCTCGGCTCCCCCGACACCTGGCGCGACGTCCGCGGCTTCTCGCTGAAGTTCTACACCCAGGACGGCAACTTCGACATCGTCGGCAACAACACCCCCATCTTCTTCGTGCGGGACCCCATGAAGTTCGCCGACTTCATCCACTCGCAGAAGCGCACCCCGGACTCCGGCCTGCGCAGCGCCAACATGCAGTGGGACTTCTGGACCCTCTCCCCGGAGTCGGCCCACCAGGTCAGCTACCTCATGGGCGACCGCGGCCTGCCGAAGACCTGGCGCCACATGAACGGCTACTCCTCGCACACCTACATGTGGGTCAACGAGGACGGCGAGCGCTTCTGGGTGAAGTACCACTTCATCACCGAGCAGGGCATGGACTACCTGACCAACGAGGAGGCCGACCAGCTGGCCGGCACCGACGGGGACTACCACCGCCGCGACCTCTTCAACTCCATCAAGAAGGGCGATTACCCCTCCTGGAGCGTCGAGGTGCAGGTCATGCCCTACGACGAGGCGAAGGACTACCGCTTCAACCCCTTCGACCTGACCAAGATCTGGTCGAAGAAGGACTACCCGCGGTTCAAGATCGGCCGGTTCACCCTGAACCAGAACCCGGTCAACCACTTCTCGCAGATCGAGCAGGCGGCCTTCAGCCCCTCGAACACCGTCCCCGGCACCGGCGTATCCCCGGACAAGATGCTGCTGGGCCGCGTGTTCTCCTACCCGGACGCGCAGCGCAACCGCATCGGCACCAACTACAACCAGCTGCCGGTCAACGCGCCGATCGTGCCCATGAACTCCTACGACAAGGAGGGGCAGATGGAGTACCACCACAGCGGTGACGCTCCGGTCTACGCCCCCAACTCGTACGGCCGCTCCTACCAGGACGAGCAGGGCCCGGTGGACAACGGCTGGGAGTCCGATGGCGAGCTCGTGCGCGCCGCCTACACCCTGCATCCCGAGGACGACGACTTCGGCCAGGCCCACACGCTGGTCCGCGACGTCTACGACGAGGGCGCCCGCGAGCGTCTCATCGCGACCGTCTCCGGCATGATGGCCGACGTCGAGGAGCCGGTGCTCTCCCGCGTCTTCCAGTACTGGAAGAACATCGACCAGGAGGTCGGCGACCGCATCCAGAAGGCGGCCATGGAGGGCCGGGGCGACGACGTCCCCGGCGCCTGATCCGCCGCAGGGCCTCCTCGGGGGGCCCGGCCCGCTCCCCGAGCGAGTGAAGGGCCCCTCCCGTTCCTGCCCGGAACGGGAGGGGCCCTTTCGTCTGCCCGGCCAGGACCCGGCCAGGCGGCACGGTCTCAGCCCTGCGGGGGCTGCTGCGCGTTCCTGGCCTCGGCGATCTCGATCAGCTCCCTGATCTGCCCCAGCTCCAGGGTCGCGGTGGGACCGAGCGCGTTGATCGCCACCGAGCGCGCGCCGATCTCGAGGGCGTAGCGCAGGGCGGCCACGGCCGGGGCGGAGCGGATCTGCAGGGCCGGGTCCATGGCCGCCACCTCGGGCCCCGAGGTGAACAGGACGATCGTCTCGGGCTCCTCCGAGCCGTCCGCCCCGCGGAAGACGGGGCGGCCCTGGGGATCGTCGGCGCGGACGCCCATGAGCAGCGTCGCCGTGGGGGCCATGAAGCTGCCCAGCAGCTGCTGCATGCTGCCCGCCAGCAGCGCGCGCTTGGCGGCGTCGTTGCGCGGGGTCCGCAGGGCCCACTCGACCAGCTGTCGCTCGATCCGGCAGCTGACCTCCCCGTTGGGCTCCACGACGACGTCCTGGCAGCTCTGGTCGGCGAGGAACCCCTCCAGGATGCGGACGCCGCGGCGGCGCTCCAGGCGCATGGGGCCGGGCAGGCCGGAGGCCTCGAACATCGTCCGGGCGGTGGCGGCGGAGGCGTAGACCGCCAGCAGCGTGGCGCCGTCGGAGGCCCGGACCGTCTGCAGGTAGGTGCCCCTCTCCCCGGCGGGGGTCTCGGCACCGCCGGGGCCCGAGACCTCGAGCAGCATCTCCCCGCCCATGAGGGCGCGCAGGACGTTGACCGTGGTCTTCTCGCCCGGCAGCCGCCCGTAGTGGTCCAGGGCCCTGAGGACCTCCTCGTTGACCGTCTCCTCCCCCGGGGAGGCCTCGGCGTCGTCGGCCGGGACCTCCGGGGCGGCCGATCCCGGCGCAGGGGGCGCCGGGGTCGCGGCGGGGTCCTGGCCGGCGTCGGAGGGCGTCTCCGATGCCGGCGCGGAGGAGGCGGAGGGATCCGACTGAGGCGACCGGCCGGCGTCGGGCGCCGGTTCCGCGCCCGGGTCGCTCAGCAGCTCCCTCATCCACTCCGGCAGGCGGCCCCGGCGCGGGAAGCGCGCGAGGTCCGCGTGGAGGTCCTCCGCGTCCAGCGGGGCCTCCTCGGCCCACACCTCGGGCTGCTCGTGGTGGTTCATGTCCACGCCGACCTCGTACTCGGGCTCCGGCCAGCCGTGGGCCCGCAGGATCATGGTCGCGGAGAGCCACGCCCCCTCCTCGGGGGTGTAGCTCGCCTCACGCAGATCGTCCAGCAGCGGGGCCGCCCGCGTCTGGGGGCCAAGGATCCCGCTCGAGCCGGGGACCTCCCGTCCGTCGCGGATCTCCACGATGCGGGCGAGATAGGCGCCGGGGGTGCGGCGCGAGGGCTTGAAGTCGGCCACCATCCGCTCCCAGCCCGGCTCGGTGACGGTCGATCCGAGGAGCCAGTGGGCCAGCCGGTTGACGGCCGCGTCGACCCCGCCCGGCCCGCCCTCTGGCTCCACCGGGGTCGCTCCCGACTGATCGTTGCTGGCCATGCGCGCTTCCTCCGGTCCGTGGGCATCTTGCTCTGTCGAGCCTACACATTCGCCCCTCCCGTCGGACGCCCGGGAGGCGGGTTTTACTTGCTAGCCTGATGGCATGACGAAATCTCTGCAGGACTTGATCGACGAATCGATCTTCATCTCCACCGAGTACCAGGCCCGGTTGGCCGAGATCACCGGGGATTCTGACTGGTCGGTGGACTTCTCGGCACCGTCTTTCACCCTCCAGGCCGACCCTTCGCGCTCTCTGACGCCCTATCTCCTGGGCACCGAGTCCGAGCAGCGGGGCTCCTGGATCTGGGCCTGGCAGGAGCTGGGACACTTCCCCGAGAGCGTGGTCTCCGCGGCCGTGCAGGCCCGCGAGGCCGGTGAGCGGCTCGAGATCCCCGAGCTGACCACCGACGAGCTGCTCACCAGCGAGGGGCTGGCCCGCCGCCTGACCCTCGCCGCCAAGGCCGTCACCGGCGTCTACGCGCACTACCCCGCCGTCGCCGGCGGCGGGGTGCGGGCGTGGCTCCTGCTCGACGGTCCGGAACTCGAGCTCCCTGCGC
This sequence comes from Rothia halotolerans, assembly GCF_004136635.1. Classification (GTDB taxonomy): domain Bacteria; phylum Actinomycetota; class Actinomycetes; order Actinomycetales; family Micrococcaceae; genus Rothia; species Rothia halotolerans. The sequence goes on from NZ_NOIU01000001.1 coordinate 268,496, forward strand.
CCACGGTCCAGCGGATGGGCCGCGTCATGGCCCAGGCCCTGCAGACCGGCACCGCAGAGCACCATCAGCGCGCCGTCGACTCCTACGCCCGCCTGCGCGGCGCCCACATCTCCTGGGACACCGAGGCCTGCGCCGTGGTGACCGCATCCGACGGCGCCCTGCGCCTGTGGTTCGACGAGCGGAGGATCTCCGGGATCGAGCCCGCCGAGCCGGTGGTGGGCGAGCGCGAGCTGGCTCGCGCGGCCCAGGAGGCGCGGGAACACCGCGAGGTGCTGCGCGAGGAGGGCCACCGCGCCCTCGACCTCGCCGCCCGCGAGTCCGAGGAGCAGCGGGTCCTGCGCGAGCGGTCCGAGGCGGAGCGCTTCGCCGCGACGCAGGCGGCCCTCGCCGAGCCCGAGGCCGCCGAGGAACCGGAGCCCGTCGCCGAGCCGGAGCCCAGCGCCGAACGGGAGCCCGCGGCCGAGCCGGCGGGGGTCGTCCGCACCGACAGCTCCGGCAGCGACCTCCCCTTCGACCAGGATCCCCGCGCCGACGTCGAGCCGGGCCTGGTCTCCACCCACGTGGTGGAGGAGGAGCCCGCGCGGGCCGAGGAGCCGGACGAGGCCGCCACCGACGCCCACCCGGTCGTGGAGCCGGCGGAGGCGCCGGCCGCGCGCCAGGAGCTCCCCGAGACCAGCGCCGAGACCCCGGAGCCGGGCGGGGAGCCCTCCGCCCTGGACCGCCTCCGGGCCGGCGGCGATGCCCCGCAGCAGGACGCCGCGGAGCGGCGGGACGAGGTCGAGTACGAGGAGTTCGAGCAGCCCGCCGAGGAGGCCGAGAAGCGGCCGGCCAAGGAGGAGAAGCCCCGCAAGAAGGGCTTCTTCAACCGCTTCTTCGGCCTGTAGAGGGCCTCGGCGGGGTCGCGCCCCGCCTGCGAGAACGCCGCGGGCCGGGCACCTGGGAAGGTGCCCGGCCCGCGGCGTTCCCGGTCGCTCCGCGCCTCGGGCGGGCGGCCGGCCTACTCGGCCGATTCGTCCTTGGACCGGCTGAGATTCACCGCCGAGGCGATCAGACCGCCCCACACGGTGACCATGGCCACGACCATCATGACGATGGCGGATGCGCTCATGCCCGCTCCCCCTCTCCTGACTCGGTGCTCCAGGGGGCCGCGGCGGCTCCCTCCAGTGCTTCCCGCTCGACGCCCGGCTCGGCCTCCACGTGCCCCGCCTCGCCGCGGGCGCCGTTGCGGCGCATCAGCTTGGCGTCCATGACCGGGTCGAGCACCGCGTAGGCGGGGCTCGGCTCGGCGGCCCGGGAACGGGAGGACCAGGGGATCAGCGAGAGCAGCACGGCGACCACGATCAGGCCGATGGACATGCCCCAGCCGTAGACGTTGACGAACTCGCGCGGCAGGTCCCCGTAGCCCTCGGCGATCACGGCGCTGATCTGGTCGATGAGGATGTACCCCAGCAGCAGCGGGGTCACGACGCCGACGAAGATCTGCCACGTCCGCCCCACCTTGAAGGTCGAGACCTCGTTCAGGTGGTCCCTCAGCCGCGGCAGGGCGTTGAAGCCGGCCGTCAGCAGGGTCACCGCGATCAGCGCCACGACCACGATGCCGAAGTTGTTCACGAAGTTGTCCACGACGTCGAGCAGGTTCAGCCCGGTCGTGGTCGGGAACAGCAGCAGCGAGGCCAGCGCGATCAGGCCGCCGACGCCGAGCGTGGCCGGCACGCGGCGCAGCCCGAGCTTGTCCTGGGCGCCGGCGATCACCACCTCGACGATCGAGATCAGGGAGGTGAAGGCGGCGAAGGAGAGCGCCCCGAAGAAGAGCACCCCGATCACCGTGCCGAAGGGCGCCTCGTTGATCACCGCGGGGAAGGCGATGAACGCCAGCCCGATGCCCGACTCGGCGACCTCCGAGACCTGCGTCCCCGACGCCTGGGCCATGAAGCCCAGCGCCGCGAAGACGCCGATGCCGGCGAGGATCTCGAAGCTCGAGTTGGAGAAGCCGACGACCAGGCCGGAGCTGGTCAGATCCGTCTTGCGCTTGAGGTACGAGGAGTAGGTGATCATGATGCCGAAGCCGACCGAGAGCGAGAAGAAGATCTGCCCGTAGGCGGCCACCCACACCCCCGAGTCGCCCAGCGCGGCCCAGTTCGGGGTGAACAGCGCGTCGAGGCCGGTGCTCGCGCCCGGCAGGGTCAGCGCCATGATCACCATGACGATGAACATGACCACCAGCAGCGGCAGGAAGACGATGTTCGAGGCCCCGATGCCCTTCTGCACGCCGAAGGCCATCACGATCAGCAGGACCACCCACACCAGCAGGAGGGGGATCAGCACCTGCGGCACGAAGTCGAAGCCGACGCCCGAGCCCCCGGTGGACTGCGTGAAGGTCTCCTGGAAGTAGGCGGCGGGGTCGGAGCCCCAGGCCCGGGTGAAGGAGAAGCCCGTGTACATCACGGCCCACGCCAGGATCACCGCGTAGTAGGCGGCGATCACGAAGCAGATCGCCAGCTGCCACCAGCCCAGGAACTCCAGCTTGGGGTGGATCCTGCGGAAGGACAGCGGCGCGGAGGCGCGGTGCCGGTGCCCGACCGCGTAGTCGAAGAACAGCAGGGGGATGCCCGCCGTCAGCAGCGCCACCAGGTAGGGGATGATGAAGGCCCCTCCCCCGTTGTCGTACGCGACGTAGGGGAAGCGCCAGATGTTGCCGAGCCCGATGGCGGACCCGATCGCTGCGAAGATGAAGACTCTGCGGCTCGAGAAGCCCTCGCGCTTCTCGGGGGCCGCGGGAGTCGATGAGGTGCGGCTCATAGGTGCCTCAACATTCAGGTGACGATGCGGTGAACTCGGTGGTGGACGGTTGCGGTGGGAGGTGGACGGGGCCTCAGGCGTCCCGGTGCACGACGGCGTGCGCGAAGCTCTCCAGCGCGCGCTTGACGGTCGAGTCCGGCAGCGGCGAGATCGCCTCGATCGCGTCGTCGGCCCAGCGGTAGGCGATGTTCCAGGCGGTGCTGGTGGCGGGGTGGGCCGCCAGCGCGCGGACGGCCCGGTCCAGGGCCTCGTCCGATGCGAGGTCCGCGTCCATGAGCTCGACGACGCGCTGGGCCGCCTCGTCGCCGTCGAGGGCCGCCTGGCGCACCAGGATCGTCGGCAGCGTCGGGACGCCCTCGCGCAGGTCGGTGCCCGGGGTCTTGCCGGAGACGGCGTCGTCGGCGGTGACGTCGATGACGTCGTCGGCCAGCTGGAAGGCGACGCCGACCAGCTCCCCGTACCGGATCAGGGTCTGCACGGTCTCCTCCGGCGCGCCCGCCAGGTGCGAGCCGTACTCGCAGGCGGCCGCGATGAGCGAGCCGGTCTTGCCCTCGATGACCTTGATGTAGTGGGCCAGCTGGTCCTCGCCCGTGCCGGGCCCGGAGGTCTCGTGCAGCTGACCCAGGACCAGGCGCTCGAAGGTCCGGGCCTGGATGGCCAGCGGCCGGGCGCCCAGCTCGGAGACGATCAGCGAGGCGCGGGAGAAGATGAGGTCCCCGGTCAGGATCGCGACCGAGTTGCCCCAGATGGTGTGGGCGGCGTCGGTGCCGCGGCGCTTGGTCGCGTCGTCCATGACGTCGTCGTGGTAGAGGGTGGCGAGGTGGGTCAGCTCGGTGACCACGCCCGCCTGCAGGACGTCGTCGTTGATCCCGCCGGAGGCCTCGGCGGCCAGCAGCGCCAGCAGGGGGCGCACGCGCTTGCCTCCGGCCTCCAGGAGGTGGCGGGCGGCGACGTCGGCCAGCGCGTCCGTGTAGCGCATGGCCCGGTCCAGCCGCTCCTCGACCTCGGTCAGCCCCTCCAGGATCTTCGGGCCGAGCTCCTCGTCGCGGGCGATCAGCTCGAACCCCGCGGGCAGGGTCATGCCCTCGAAGGGCGCGAAGAGGTCCTCGGCGAGGCGGGCGTCCGGCTGATCCGCCGGCTGAGCGGGGTTTGTATCGGTCACGGGATCACACTATCTGTCTGACGAGCAAGTTCGCGGTCGGCACGGGGCACGCTGAAAAGGGGGTCGGACGCAATCCTATCGGGTGGACGTCGCGGGCGTGAGAGCTTCGATCACGCCCACCACGCGGTCCGTGAGGGTCTCCGGCCGGTCGGGGCTCATATTGGCCATGACGGAGACCGCCAGGCGCATCAGCGAGGGGACGCTCATCCCGGCCGCGAGCGCCGCGCGCATCACGGCGGGCTTGCCGATCAGCCGTGCGCAGACCCGCCCCAGGGTGAAGTGCGAGCCCCACGCGCCGCCGATGGCGTCGGGGTACCGGGCCAGCGCCAGCTCGCGCTGGGCGGGGCCGTTGGCGCGCGCGGCCTCGTCGATCAGGTCCGCGGCGTAGCGTCCCGACTCCATGGCGTAGGAGATGCCCTCGCCGTTGAACGGGGAGACCATCCCGCCCGAGTCGCCGAGCAGCATCAGCCCCGGCACGTAGTGCGGCGTGCGGTTGAAGCCCATCGGCAGCGCCGCCCCCAGCACCCGGCCGGTGCGGTGCTCCGTGTCCAGGCGCCACTCCTGCGGCATCGTCGCGGTCCAGGAGGCCAGCACCTTCCGGTAGTCCAGGGTCCCGAACTCGCGCGAGGTGTTGAGGATCCCCAGGCCGACGTTGGCGGTGCCGTCCCCGACGCCGAAGATCCAGCCGTAGCCGGGCAGCAGCCCGCCGGGGCCGGAGGAGCCGGCGGGCCCGTCCGTCCCGGCGGAGCCCGAGCGCGAGGAGTCGTCCCCGCGCAGCTCGAGCCAGCCCTCCATCCACTCCAGCTCGGAGCGCGGGGAGTCGTAGTAGGCGCGTACGGCCACGCCCATGGGACGGTCGTCGCGCTTCTCCAGGCCGGCGGCCACGGCGACCCGGGTGGAGTTGCCGTCGGCGGCCAGCACGACGTCGGCGTGGAAGTCGGCGGTCTCCCCCGTCCGATGGCCCGCGGCGTCGTGCAGCCGCGCCCGGACGCCGACGATGCGGTCCGCGTCCCGCAGCAGCGCGCGGGAGAGCCCCTCCGGCGCCTGCGCGAGCTCGCCGGCGCGGATCACCTCGTGGGCGCCGTGGCCCTCCAGGATGCGGGCGCCGGCGGCGCGGGCGTGCCGGGCCAGGTCCTCGTCGAAGCCGAAGCGGGTGCGGGTCAGACCGTAGCCGGGGAAGTCGCCGGCCGCCTCGAAGGGGAGGTCGATGCTGGTGCCCGCGGCGCGCAGCCGCAGGCCGCGCTGGCGGTGGTATCCCTCCGCGGTCCCGTGCGCCAGGCCCATCAGCCGCATCTCGCGCACGGCCCGCGGCGTCAGGCCGTCGCCGCACACCTTCTCCCGCGGGAAGCGGGTCTTCTCCAACACGGTCACCTCGTGTCCGGCGCGCGCCAGCCAGAAGGCGGCGGTGGATCCCGCGGGGCCCGCCCCGACGATCAGTACGCGCATCGGATCAGCCCTTGAATCCGCGGTGCAGGGCGACGATGCCGCCCGTCAGGTTCCGGTACTGCACTCCCGTCCAGCCCGCGCGGGAGAAGGCCGCGGCGAGCTCCTCCTGGGCCGGCCAGTCGCGGATGGTCTCGGCCAGGTACTCGTAGGACTCCGGGTTGGAGGAGAACAGCCTCGCCACCGGCGGGAAGGCGCGCATGAGGTACTCCTGGTAGAGCACCCGGAAGGGCTTGAGGACCGGCGTCGAGAACTCGCACACCACGATCCGGCCGCCGGGCTTGGTCACCCGGTGCAGCTCGGAGAGGGCGCGGGGGTAGTCGGCGACGTTGCGCAGGCCGAAGGACATGGTCACGACGTCGAACTCGGCGTCGGCGAAGGGGAGGTCCGTGACGTCCGCGCGGACGAACTCCATGCGCGGGTGGCGGCGGCGCCCCTCAGCGAGCATCCCCTCGGAGAGGTCCGCGGCGACGACGTCGAGGCCGGCCTCCGCGTACGGCACCGAGGAGGTGCCGGTGCCCGCCGCGATGTCCAGCAGCCGCTGGCCGGGGCGCGGCTGGACCGCCTCCACGGTGGCCCGGCGCCAGCCGCGGTCCTGGCCCAGGGACAGGAGGGCGTTCATGAGGTCGTAGCGCGGGGCGACGCCGTCGAACATCTCGGCGACCTCGTGGCTCACTTTTGTCAGATCTGCGCGATTCACATCCCCCATTGTGTCAGAACGGCCCGGTCCCGATAACCTGGAGCTGCCGGGGTCGAGGGCGCCCGCCGGCGTCCATGGCCGGCCGGCCCTCCCCGGGCCCGCGCCGGACGTGCGCTCCATCCGCTCCCGGCGCCGGCCCTCCGGCACGACGCCGTCCCCTTCCCCTTCGATGAGGACCCACATGCGCAGATCGCTCGCCAGCGCGGGGCTCGCCGCCGCCGCGGCGCTCGCCCTGTCCGGATGCACCCCCATGCAGACGGTCTCCACCGAGTCCGGCGAGGTCCAGCTCGTCAACGAGGGCAGCATGACGATGTGCGCCAACTCCCCCTACAAGCCCTTCGAGTTCGACCGGGACGGCGAGATCGTCGGCCTGGACCCGGACATCGCCACGGAGATCGCGCACAGCATGGACGTGGAGCTCAGCGTGCTGAACACCAGCTTCGAGTCCCTCGAGTCCGGCTCGGCGCTGTCCTCGCTGCAGTGCGACGTCGTGATCTCCGGCATGGGCGCGACCGAGGAGCGCGAGTCCGTGATGGATCTCTCGCAGCCCTACGTCGACGACTCGCTGGCGGTGCTGAGCATGGACGGCACCGGGGTCTCCTCCGCCGAGGACCTGCCCGGCCACCGGGTCGGGGTCCAGCAGGGCACCTCGGGCGACGACTACGCCGACGAGGCGGGGCTGGACAAGATCCAGTTCGAGGACAGCGGGCTGCTGCTGCAGGCCCTGTCCACCGGGCAGATCGACGCCGTGGTGGGCAACGTCTCGATCTTCGCCGACGAGCTGCAGGCCAACGAGCGGGCCACCGTGGTCGACGAGATCGGCACCGGCGAGCCCCTGGTGGTCGGCGTGCGGCAGGGCAACGAGAGCCTGCTGCGCCACGTCGACTCCGTGCTCGAGCAGATGGAGGGGGACGGGCGCCTGGACGCCATCCGCTCCGCCTGGCTCGGCCCGGAGGCCGCCGAGGCGGCCCGCCCCGAGCACGTCCGGCCCTAGCCGCCGCACCGGGGCACCCCGCCCCTGCCCGGTCCGACCACTACGAGCAACTGAGGAACCGAACTTTCGATGGCAATGTCAATGCGTCAGCGGCAGCGCGTCAGCCGCACCGTGCAGTACGCGGTCCTGGTGGCGGCGGTGCTCGCCGTCGCGCTCCTCGCCGACTGGCCCACCCTGCTCGGCGCGGCCTTCAACCCCGAGATCATCGCGCAGCAGTTCCCCGGGATCATCGTCACCGCGCTGAAGAACACGATCATCTACACGCTGCTCGGCTTCGTCGTCGGCGTCGTCGGCGGCGTGGTGCTGGCGCTGATGAAGCTCTCCTCGGTGGCCCCCTACCGCTGGCTGGCGACACTGTACATCGAGGTCTTCCGCGGCCTGCCGGCCCTGCTGGTCTTCCTGGCCTTCGGCTACGGCATCCCGCTGGCCTTCGGCTTCCGCTTCAACAGCTACGTCACCGTGATGCTCGCCCTCGGGCTGGTCTCGGCCGCCTACATCGGCGAGGTGCTGCGCGCCGGCCTCCAGGCCGTGCCGAAGGGCCAGATGGAGGCCGCCCGCTCGCTGGGCATGTCCCGGACCCGGGCGATGGTCACGATCGTCATCCCGCAGGCCCTGCGGATCGTCCTGCCGCCGATGACCAACGAGATCATCCTGCTCACCAAGGACTCCTCCCTGGTGTACCTGCTCGGCATGACCGTCTCGCAGTACGAGCTCACGAAGTTCGGGCGCGAGGGCATCTCCGCGACCGGCGCCGGGCTGACCCCGCTGGTGGTCGCCGGCGCCTGCTACCTGGTCATCACCGTCCCCCTGGGCATCCTGGCCCGCCGCTTCGAGAACCGCGCCGACAAGGCGTCCCGCTAGCCACCGCCCGAGAGGTACCCACCATGTCCGACGCTTCCCAGACCGCCTCCCACGCCTCGGCCTCCATCCGGGGGCTGCACAAGTCCTACGGCCCCGTCGATGTCCTGAAGGGGATCGACCTGGAGATCGACGCCGGCGAGGTCGTCTGCCTCATCGGCCCCTCCGGCTCCGGCAAGTCCACGCTGCTGCGCTGCGTCAACCTCCTGGAGACGCCCCAGCGCGGCACGATCGAGGTCGCCGGCCACGAGGTCACCGACCCCGAGGCCGACCTCGACCTCGCCCGCCGCTCCGTGGGCATGGTCTTCCAGCAGTTCAACCTCTTCCCGCACCTCACGGTGCTCGAGAACTGCACCGTGGCCCAGACGAAGGTGCTCAGGCGCTCCAAGCGGGAGGCCGCCGAGGCCGCGCGGCGCAACCTCGAGCTGGTGGGCCTGACCGACAAGGCCGACCGCTACCCCGACCAGCTCTCCGGCGGCCAGCAGCAGCGCGTCGCGATCGCCCGCGCGCTGTCCATGGACCCCCAGCTGATGCTCTTCGACGAGCCGACCTCGGCCCTGGACCCGGAGACGGTGGGAGACGTCCTGGCCGTCATGCGCTCGCTGGCCGAGCGCGGCATGACCATGCTGGTGGTCACCCATGAGATGGCCTTCGCCCGCGACGTCGCCGACCGGGTCGCCTTCATGGACGGCGGGGTCATCGTCGAGGAGGGACCGGCCGCCGAGGTCATCGGCGACCCCCAGCACGAGCGGACCAGGCGCTTCCTCTCCCGGGTGCTGAACCCGACCGGCGTCGAGGCCCCCGAGGACTGAGGACCGGCGCCGGACGGGGCGGGAAAGTGCGACGCAGATCTCACCCGAAGGTCTTTGCACTCGGTGCATCCTTGCACTTAGTGTAATGGAGTGAGCGTTCCCCAGACCCCTCCCCCTCCCGCCGACGACGGCGCGCGCCCCGACCGCCGCGCCCTCGTCCGCACCCAGAACCGCCGGGCCATCGCGGCCGCGGCGGCCGAGCTGATCCGCGCCAAGGGCGCGGACCAGCTGAGGGTCGACGAGATCGCCGAGCAGGCGGGCGTCTCCCGCCGCACCGTGTTCAACCACTTCTCCTCGATCGAGGAGGCGGCATACGCTCAGCTGCACGACGACTTCGACTCCCTGATCGAGGGCTTCCGCCTCGAGGTCGGCGGCCGCCAGGAGGACATGACGGCCGAGGTCACCCAGGCCTTCGGGGACTTCATCCTCGAGGCCGAGCCCCTGCGGATCGTCCAGGGGATCCTCGAGACGGCTGTGCAGCTGGGCCAGCACCAGTCGCTCGACACCTGGGGATGGCAGGCCATGGAGCACATCATCGGCTCCTTCGCCGAGCTCGTCTCCGAGGCCTACCCCGAGGCCGACCCGGTCCGCGTGCGCATCCTGTGCACCGTGCTCGTGGAGTCCGCGGCGATCGCGCTCGAGGCGTGCGCCGAGCGGCCGCATTCCCTCGAGGACCTGCGCGCCCGCGTCGTCGACGCGCTGACCTTCCTCTCCTCCTCGCACTTCTCCTTCCAGCACTCATCGAATAGGAACTGATCGTGGCATCACTTCTCTACAGGCTCGGGCGGTTCGCCGCGCGCACCTCCTGGCTGTTCATCGCCCTCTGGGTGGTCGTGCTGGCCGCGGCCGGCGGCAGCTTCGCGGCCTTCGGCGGGCAGCTCAGCAGCAGCTTCAGTATCCCCGGCTCGGAGACCGAGCGGCTCCAGGACGTCCTCGAGGACGAGCTGCCCTCCGCGAGCAACGGCATCGGGCAGGTCGTGCTGAGCACCGACGACGACCAGCCCTTCACCGAGGACCAGCGCGCCGAGATCTCCGACTTCCTCGGCACCCTGTCCGACGTCGACGGCGTGGAGCAGGCGATCGACCCGTTCCAGTCCGAGGAGACCGTCGCCGAGAGCAAGACCCAGCTCGACGATGCCGCCCGCCAGATCGAGGGCGGCTGGTCCCAGCTGGGCTCGGCCGAGGACCAGCTGCAGCAGGGCCGCGACCAGCTCGAGAGCGCCCGGGCGGAGGCGGACGGCGCAGCCGGCCAGCGGCTCGACGAGCAGCAGCGCGAGCTGGACTCCACCGCGGACCAGCTCGAGTCCAGCCGCGAGGAGCTCTCCTCCCAGCAGGAGAGCTACAACCGCAGCCTCGCGCTGTTCGAGCTCTCCTCCGCCAGCGACATGGTCTCCGATGACGACACCACCGCCCTGGTGAACATCTCCTTCTCGGAGTCCGAGCAGAACATCAGCCAGGAGACCAAGGACGCCGTCATGGACGCGTTCGACGACGCCGGGCTCACCGGGGTCGACGTCGACTTCAGCATGACCATCACCCAGGACATCAACAGCCTGGCCGGTCCCGCCGAGATCATCGGCGTCGTGGTCGCCCTGGTCGTCCTGCTGGTCATGCTGGGCACGCTGATCGCCGCGGGCCTGCCGATCCTGACCGCGCTGATCGGCGTCGGCATCGGCAGCCTCATCACGCTGGCGCTCTCGGCGGTCTTCGAGGTCCAGCAGATCACCCCGATCCTGGGCCTCATGCTGGGGCTCGCGGTCGGCATCGACTACTCGCTGTTCATCATCAACCGGCACCGCACCAACCTGCGCCACGGCATGGAGATCAGGGAGTCGATCGGCCTGGCCAACGGGACCAGCGGCAACGCCGTGGTCTTCGCGGGCTCGACCGTGATGATCGCGCTGCTGGCCCTGAACGTCGTCGGGATCCCGTTCCTGGGGCTGATGGGCACCACGGCCGCGATGTGCGTGCTGATCGCCGTGCTGATCTCGGTCACCCTGACCCCGGCCCTGCTGGGCCTGGTCGGCCAGCGCGTGCTCTCCAAGGGGCAGCGGGCGGCCTACCGCGGCGATGCGGGCAAGCATGTCCGCCGGCGCAACCTCACCGAGGCACGCGGCTGGATCAAGATGGTCACCCGGAACCCCGTGGTCGTGATCGTGGCGACCGTGGTGGTGCTCGGCGTCATCGCCATCCCGGCGGCCTCGATGCGCCTGGGCCTGCCCGACGCCTCCACCGAGCCGGAGGACTCCACGCAGTACCAGGCCTACCAGACCATCGCGGACAAGTTCGGGGCGGGCGCCAACGGCCCCATCGTGGGCGTCGCCCAGACGGACGAGGATCTCGACGAGGAGCAGGCGCAGGACCTCCAGATCGACATCGCCCAGCGCATCCTCGAGGACGACGACGTCGTCTCCGTGCTGCCCTCGGGCATGTCCGACGACCGCTCGACCCTGGTCTTCCAGATCACCCCGCAGGACGGCCCGGCGGCCGACTCCACGGAGGACCTGGTCAACAACCTGCGCGACCTCTCCGACGAGACGGAGGACCGCTTCGGCGCGAGCCTGGGCGTGACCGGCATGACCGGTGGGAACATCGACATCTCGCAGATCCTCGCGAAGGCGCTGCCGGTGTACGTCGGGATCGTCCTGGGGCTCTCCTTCATCGTCATGGTGCTGGTGTTCCGCTCGATCCTGGTGCCGCTCTTCGCTACGCTGGGCTTCCTGTTCTCCCTGCTGGCGGTGTTCGGCGGCGTCGTCGCGATCTACCAGTGGGGCTGGCTGGGGCCGGTCTTCCAGGTGCACGACCCCTCGGTGGTGCTCTCCTTCCTGCCCATCCTGACGGTCGGCATCCTCTTCGGGCTGGCGATGGACTACCAGATCTTCCTGGTCACGGGGATGCGGGAGAGCTACGCGCACGGCCAGCCGGCCCGCCGCGCCGTGGTCTCCGGTTACAACCAGTCGGCGCGCGTGGTGATCGCCGCGGCGATCATCATGATGAGCGTGTTCGGCGGCTTCATCTTCTCCGAGCTGACGATGATCCGGCCCATCGGCTTCGGCCTGGCGCTGGGCGTGTTCCTGGACGCGTTCATCATCCGCATGACGCTGATCCCGGCCGTGATGCACCTGCTGGGCGAGAAGGCCTGGTGGATCCCGCGCTGGCTGGACCGCATCCTGCCGAACGTGGACGTGGAGGGCTCCTCGCTGGAGAACCGCGTGCACGGCGGCCACGACTCCGAGGAGGCCGAGAAGGCGTCCGAGACCTCCCGGGAGACGCCCGCGGAGGCCCGCTGACGGTCCGGGCGGCTGCGCCCGGCCCCAGGAGATGACGGAAGCCCCCGTCCCGTGCCGATACGGCAGGGGACGGGGGCTTCCGTCGTCTCAGCGGTGCGGGCGCGGCTCTGGGCCGCTCTGCCGGCCGGCACCGGCTCCGTCAGCTCGTGCCTTCGGCTCTTTCCCTCGTCTCACCCTCCCCGGCCCTCTGGTATACCTCGAGCTGAGGGGACCTTCTGGAGGGCAGGAGACGAGATGGCGGAGAAGAGACGCCCACCGCGCTGGGACACGGCTCAGCGCCTCACGACGGCGCTGGCCGCCCTCTGCCTCGGCATGGCCATCGCCTCCGGCCCGCTCGACGTCGGTGACGTCGTCGTCGCCCGCAGTCCGGTCGGGGGAAGCCTCGTCGTCGCCTGCGCTCTCCTGTACGGCATCGCAGTGCTCAGGCGGCACGGCGTCCCCGAGGACCGGCGTGGCGGCCCCTGAACGGTCCGGCCGCTTAGTGCAGGCCGTTGAGCTCCTGGTGCAGGGCGCCGAGCATCGAGCGGGTCCCGCGGACCTCGATCACGCGGATGCCCTCGGCCGGCTCGGCGAGCAGCTCGCGGAGGCGGGCGACGTCGAGGGCCCGGGTATAGCGGTGGCCGTATCCGGTCACGAGCCGCTCGATGTCCGCCTCGTGCGGGGTGCCGAAGAAGCGCTCGACGGCGCTCGTCCAGTCCTCCTGCTCCCCCACGCGGCCGTGCTCCAGGGTCGAGAAGATGCCGCCGCCGGCGTCGTTGAAGACCACGATCTGCAGGCGCGGGATGCGCTCGCCGGGGCCGAAGAGCAGGGAGCCGACGTCGTGCAGGAAGGTCAGGTCCCCCACCAGGAGCCGGACGGGCGCCCCCTCGGCGAGGGCGATCCCGCTGGCGGTGGCGATGGTCCCGTCGATCCCCGCGAGGCCGCGGTTGGCGTAGACGCGGGGGGCCGCGGCCGGGTCGACGTCGCCTGGCTCCGCCGCGAGGTCGAGGTCCCGGACCGCGTTGGAGGAGCCGGTGATCAGCGTGGCGCCGTCGGCCATCGAGGCCTGCCAGACGGCCCGGGCCACCTCGAGACCGCCGGGCACGCCCGCCCGTTCCCCGCTCGCCCCGCTGGCGAGCCGCACGAGCTCGTCCGCCCGGCGGTCCGCCGCATGCCACTCCTCGAGCCATCCCGGGGCGCCGAGGCCGGCGAACTCCGCCGCCTCGGCGAGGGTCCGCACGGGCCGCTCGCGGCGCAGCGCCGGGTCGGCCCAGGCCATCGGCCGCGGCAGGTAGATCACGGACTCGACGTCCTCGGAGTCCAGCAGCCGCGCGACCGGGCGGGAGAGCGTCGGACGGCCGAAGAGCACGATGCGCTCGATCCTCTCGCCGAGGCCCCCGCCCAGCAGCAGCCGGTAGGCCGTGACCGCCGAGGACCCGGAACGGGCGTTGGAGGAGGGCTCGGCGAGCAGGGGCAGGCCCCGGGACTCGGCGAAGAGCCGCGCGACCGGGCCGGCGCCGTCGCCGGCGATGACCACGGTGCGGCGGGCGACGGCGTCCTCGGCCGCCGCGAAGGCGAGCGCGCGGGCCGCGGTGGGGTCCACGGCCCTCGGGGCGTCAGGCGCCTGGTATCCGGCGAGCGAGGAGGCCCACGCGCGCAGCGTCTCGCGCATCCGCGGCTCCGGGGTCAGGGGGTCGTCGAAGGCGACGTTGATCTGGACCGGACCCCGCGGCAGCTGCGAGGGGCTCTCCCAGTGCCGGGCGTCGCGGCCGGTCAGGGCGGCGAGGCAGGCGTTAAAGCCGGCCGTCTGCGCGCCGGGCTCCTCCTCGGGATAGGAGACGAGGTCCACCGAGGCGCGCGCGTGCTGGGCGAAGAGGCCGGGCTGCCGGGTGGTCTGGTTGGCCCCGGTGCCGCGCAGACGGGGCGGGCGGTCCGCGGAGAGGATCGCGAGCGGGGCCTCGGAGTGGCTCGCCTCCATCACGGCGGGCATCAGCTCCCCCACCGCGGTGCCGGAGGTGGTGACGACGCCGACCGGGCGTCCCAGCGCCTCGGCCAGCCCGAGGGCCGTGAAGCCCGCGCTCCGCTCGTCGATGCGCACGTGCACGGTCACGACGCCGCTCTCCGCCGCGGCCGCCAGGGCGTAGGCCAGCGGGGCTGAGCGCGAGCCGGGGGCCAGCACCACGTGGTCCATGCCGGAGCGGATCAGGGTGTCCAGCACCGAGACCGCCGTCAGGAAGGAGTCCGGCCCCGGCCGGGGGTCGCGGGGCAGGGCTGGGTCGGGGCTCGAGCTGGGGGTGGTCACCCAAGCTACTCTACGCCGGTCCCGCGGGCGGCGGCGCCTCCTCAGGCGGTGAGGCGGGCTACTCCGGACGTCTGCAGCGAGGCTCCTCCGGAGGTCGCCGGGGGACGGGACGGCCTCAGCCGAGCAGATGCCCGGGCAGCTCCACGACCGAGCCGAGCACGGCGGGGCGGTGGCCCTCCGGGGCGGCGTCGCGCGGCAGGGACGAGGCGATCGCGATCAGGTCCATGCCCGCCCCGATGGCCGCGGCCCGGTCCGCCGCCGAGTCCCCCACGTAGACCGTGGACGCCGGCCCGATCCCGGACTCCGCCAGCCGCTCCAGGGCCGGCTCGAAGACCCGGGGATCGGGCTTGTGCCGCTGGGTCCGGTCCGCGCCCTGGATGATCTCGAAGCTGCCCAGCGGGAAGCCGATGGTGCGCATCTGCGCGCGGGCCCGGGCGGTGTTGGTCGAGGTCACGACGCCGAGCAGCAGCCCGGCCCCGGCCAGCCGCCGGACGGTCTCGATGGCGCCCGGGATCTCCGCCTTGGGATAGTGCGGCTCGAGCGCTTCGTTGTCCGCGCGCATCTGCTCCAGGGAGGCGGAGTTGCGGTACAGCTCGGTGATCATCACGTCGAAGGGCTTGCCCCAGGAGGCCTCGAGCTCGGCGTCGGTCAGCTCGAAGCCGTAGAACTGCCGGGTCACCTGGCGGGCGTGCTCCCATTTGACCTCGCGGGTGTCCACCAGCGTGTCGTCCAGGTCGAACAGCACGGCCCGCGGGCGCGGCGCCTGCGAGCGGACCAGCCCCTGCCCGGCCAGCTGCTCGAGGACGCCGCGGGCGCCGTCGGACAGGGAATCCGCCTCGGCGAGCGTCACCCAGGCCAGCTCCTCGATCTCGCTGTGCGGGGCCAGCGCGCCCCGGTGGGCGGCCTCGTAGCAGGTCATCCGGACCGTCAGGCCGGGCTTGCCGTGGGCCGGCGCCTCGTGGGTCAGCACGTGGCGCAAGGTCCCAGCCTCCAGCTGCGCGCCCACCTCCTCGCGCACCTCGCGGGTCAGCGCCTCGGCGTCGGACTCCCCCTCCTCGCGCTTGCCACCGGGGAGGTAGAAGGCCTCGCGGCCCCGCGAGCGGGCGACCAGCAGGCGCCCGTCGAGCACGCAGATCCACGCGAGCTTGTCGATGACGGCCACGGCGCGTCCTTCCGGTCGGGGAGAGTTTCAGGGTCCGCCGAAAGGATACTCCGCCCCGGGGCGCGCCGCGTCGCGCGTTCGCTAGGGCCGATACACCTGGACCACCGCGGGGCGGGGTCCTGCGCTCTCGCCGGGGCCGGGACGGGCGCCCTCGGCCACGTAGTCCGGGAAGCGCGAGGTGGGCACGGCGTGCGAGCCCTCCTCGCCCGGGTGCTGGACCGAGACGTAGACCATTCCTTCCGCGTCGTGGACCACCGGGCCGCAGGTCTCCGCCTCGACCGGGACCGAGAGGAACTGCTCGACCCTCCCCCGCTCGCTCCCCTCCAGGCCGACGCGGAACAGCCCGTCGTTGTACCCGATGTTCGACGGCGCCCCGTCGGTGGAGATCCACAGCCGCCCCTCGGAGTCGAAGGCCAGGTTGTCCGGACACGAGATCGGCGAGACCTTCGAGCGGTCGAAGCCCGAGAAGTACGCCGACTCGTCCTCCTCCGGGTCCCCGCAGACCAGCAGGATGCTCCAGCGGAAGCGCTCCGCCGTGGCCGCTCCGCGGTCCTCCGCGATCTCCAGGACGTGGCCGTCCCGGTTCTTGGCCCGGGGGTTCGCCTCGTCGGCCGGCAGCTCCTCGGACAGGCCCCGGTCCTTCGCGCCGCGGTCGGTGTTGTTGGTCAGCGCGACGTAGACCAGGCCGCTGGCGGGCGAGGGCTCGACGTCCTCGGGACGGTCCATCGCGGTCGCGCCCACGGCGTCGGCGGCGGCGCGGGTGTTGACCAGCACCTCGTCGACCGCCATGCCGGGGACCGCCGAGGCGCCGCCGCGGGTCAGCGGGATCCACTCGCCGACGCCGTCGAAGGCGCCGTCGGAGGGCAGCCGGCCCTCGCCGTCGATCTCCTCCGCCGGGGAGTTCCCCGAGAAGCGGGCGACGAACAGGTCTCCGTGGTCCAGCAGGGTCCGGTTGCGGGCCGCGTCGCCCTCGACGAAGGCGTCCCGGGAGACGAACTTGTAGAGGTACTCGAAGCGGCTGTCGTCCCCCATGTAGGCGACGACGCGGCCGCTGGCGGGGTCGACGCGCACGTTCGCGCCCTCGTGCTTGAAGCGGCCCAGGGCGGTGCGCTTGAGCGGCGCCGAGCCCGGGTCCTGCGGGTCCATCTCCACGATCCAGCCGAAGCGGTTGGCCTCGTTGCGGTACCCCTCCACGCCCAGGTTCCAGCGCAGCTGCACGCTCTCCCAGCCGTGGGGCGTGGGCGAGGCGGTGATCTCGTACCGCTCCTCCGCCTCGGTGGGGGAGCCGACGAAGTAGGTGTTGACGTTCTCCTCCCCCGACAGCACGGTGCCCCACGGGGTGACGCCGCCCGAGCAGTTGTTGAGGGTCCCCAGCACGGTGGTCCCGGCCGGGTCCTCCGCGGTGCGCAGCAGCTCCGAGCCGGCGGCGGGGCCGGTGAGCCGGAAGGGCGTGTCCAGGTGGATGCGGCGGTTCCGCGCGCCGCCGACGACGTATCGCCACGGCGCCCCGACCCGCTCGCGGACCAGCTCCACCACCGACATCCCGTGGGCCGCCATCGCCGCCCGGCGCAGCTCCCGGCCCCGGGTGGACCACTGGGCCGCGGGGAACATGACCTCCTCGTTGGTGTACTCGTGGTTGCACACCAGCACGCCGGTCAGCGGATCCTCGGCGTCCGGGAGGATCGCCAGGAAGTCGTTGTTGTAGCCGAACTGGAGGGCCTGGGACTCGGCGGTCTGCTGCTCGGTGTCGAGGGCGGGAGCTCCCGGGAAGAGGGGGTCGCCCCAGCGGATGATCGGGTCCCAGGACCAGCCGGCCGGGACGGTCAGCTCGTCGACGTCGGCCGGGACCGGCGCGATCGGGCCGAAGGAGAACGGGAGGCCTGCGCCGCCGGGGCTCCCCGCGGCGCCCGCCGCCCCCGGCGCCGAGGCCCGGGCCGCCTCCGCGCCGCCGATCACCAGCGCCGCCGCCGCACCGAGCCCCAGCGCCCCGCGACGGGAGAGGCTGGCCTCCGCGACGTCCCGGAAGTACCCGTTACCGCTGGAGTTGGCGACCGGCTCCGCGCAGGCGTTGCCGCACTTCAGCAGGCAGGTGACGGCGGAGCGCTTGCCCCGCACGTGCTCGGCCATGGCCAGCGGCAGGCGCCGGGCCAGCGGCTGCGCGGTCTGGGCGGTCCCCGGGTCCAGGGGTGAGTTCACGGTGTTCCTCCTGCGGCTGGTGCGTGGGGCGGGGGATCGGCCCGCCGCCCACCATCCAAGCCGTCCGGCCTTGCCGAAGGGGAACGCCCCGGTTAACGCGGGCTGTCGGGCTGTTGGCCGGCCAGCTCGCCGTACGCCGCCGTCAGGCGCCGCAGCCACCACTCATGGCGCTCGGGGGAGGCCGCGTGGCGCTCCAGCAGCTCCGGCTCGGGCTCGGCCCGCACTACCGGCAGCCGGCCGTCCCGCGGGGTCAGGGGCTCGGCGACCAGGTCCGCGGTCAGCAGGGAGGCGGTGCCCAGACCGCAGGCGTGGGGCAGCTCGGGCAGGGCCGCCGCGAGCGCGAGCCCCGCGCTCATCCCCACGGAGGTCTCCAGCGCGGAGCTGACGACGGCGGGCAGCCCGGCCCGCTCGATCACCTCCAGCGCCGCCCGGACCCCGCCCAGCGGCGGCGCCTTGACCACGATCAGGTCCGCCGCCCCGGCCCGCGCCACCCGCACGGGGTCCTCCTCCTTGCGCACCGACTCGTCGGCGGCGATGGGCACCTCGATCCCGTCCCGGCACAGCGCCTCGCGCAGCCGGGCCAGGCCCTCGATGCCGGCCACCGGCTGCTCGAGGTACGCCGGCTCGAACTCCGCCAGCGCCCGCGCGGCCCGCAGCGCCTCCCCGTGGTCCCAGCCGCCGTTGGCGTCCATCTTCAGGACCGCGCGGGGGGCGGCCCGGCGCACGGCGCGCACGCGGGCGACGTCGTCCTCCAGGCCCTGCCCGCGCTCCGCCACCTTGACCTTGACCTCCCGGACCTCGCCCGGGAAGCGCTCCAGCACCTCCGCGACCCGCTCCGGGGCGACGGCGGGCACGGTCGCGTTGACCGGCACCTCCTCGCGCAGCGGCGCGGGGAAGCCTGCGAAGGCCGCCTCGATCGCGCAGGCGAGCCAGCGGGAGGACTCTGCGGGCCCGTACTCCAGGAAGGGGCAGAACTCGCCCCAGCCGGCCGGCCCCCGGAACAGCAGCGCCTCCCGGTGCTCGACGCCGCGGAACCGCACCCGCAGCGGCACCGAGACCACCCTGGCGGTCTCGAGGAGGGCGGGAAGCGGAGGCAGGTGTTGAGGCGTCATGGTTACCATGGTGCACCGGGCCCCTCGCCGACGGCGAGCGCCCAGGCAACGTCCAGCCAAATCGCGCGATACGGGCAGGTTCTCCTGGCATCGTCGGGATGGATATTTGAGCAGGTCATGCGTCGATACACTGTGGGGGGAGACCCATGGACGGGAAGGTGGTGAGCTCCGGGCCGATGAGCACCGATCCGCAGTACGGAGCGTCGGGACAGCCCGCCCCCCGCCCGGGCGTCGGCGCCGTGCTGAAGCACCTCGCCGCGATGGGCCTGATGGTCGCGGGGCTCGTCCTCACCGTCTGGGCCTTCCTGTTCACCTCGACGGGCCAGTGGATCGACGAGACCGCGCTCTCCGAGGTCAGCGGGGCCCTGATCCGCTACAGCTCCCCCTCGACGGATCTCCTGGACGCCCTCCCCCTGATCTCAGGCATCCTGGCGGTGCTGGGGATCGCGCTGGTGCTCGTCCGGCGCCACCGCTTCGTCCCCGCCCTGGTGGGCCTGCTGATGGCCGGAGGAGCCAACGCGACCACCCAGCTGCTCAAGCACTCCATCCTGGAGAAGCCCGACCTGGGCATCCAGGACGCGACCATGAACTCCCTGCCCTCGGGGCACACCACCTTCGCAGCGGCCGCGGGCGCCGCCCTGTTCCTGGCGGCGCCGAAGCGCTGGCGCCCGGCAATGGCGGTGCTCATGGCCGCGCTGGCCATCATCACCGGCGTCGCGACCGTGATCAACGCTTGGCACCGGCCGGCCGACGTCGTCGCGGCGCTGTTCGTCGTCGGCGCCTGGACCGTCCTGGGCCTGCTGATCCTCCGCTTCCTCCCCGCCGAGGCCCGCGACACGGCCAGCACGCGGCACTCGGGCATGCTGCTGATCCCGCTGTTCGTGATCGTGGGGCTGTTCATGGCGTTCTGCGCCGGGGCCACCTACGTGGTCGCGGCGAACCAGCACTTCGCCGGGGCCGCCCTGCTGGGGAGCCTGTGCCTGATCGGCGCCGTGGGGCTGCTCACCAACGCCGTGCTCGTGGGCCTGCTGAGGATGGGCAGGCCGGCTTCGGAGAGGGCCTACACCAAGGTCTGGACCTACTGAGCCGCTCGGCGGACGGGACCCGCAGAAGGCGGACGCGGCGGCCGGACGCACGGGTCCTTGGGCCCCCGGCGTCGGCCCGGCAGAGCCGCTAGAGCGCCTCGCCGCGGGTGATCGGCCCGGTCAGGCCCTCGGGGGTCTCCTCCGCGACCATGTCGTCGCTGGCCAGGCCGCGGGACTTGAGCCATTCGAGGCGGTCCAGCAGGATCCTGGTCACCCCGGCCTCGTAGGGCAGCTTGTACATCGCCGCCGTGGTGGGACCGGCCTGGGGGTTCGCCGCGGAGGCGGAGATCCTGTCGATCGCCTCGCGCATGGTCTCCGACTGGCGCTGGACGAAGGCCCGCTCGACCGGCGTCCCGTGCCCGGGCACGAAGACCCGGTAGCGGTCCAGTCCCGCGACCGTCAGGAGAGTCTGGACCCACATCTCGGGGAAGGAGTCGTCGAAGGCGGGGTCCGCCCCCTGCTCGACGACGTCGCCGGTGAACAGGACCTCGTCGACGCCGACGAAGACGTCGTTGTCGGTGTGCCCGAGCCCGAGGTAGAACAGCGTCACGGCCCGGTCCCCCAGGTCCACCCGCGTGAAGGAGGCACGGCCGCCGTCGCCCGGCAGCAGCCGGGTGGGCAGCACGATCCCGGTGTTGGGGCCCTGCTGGTGGGCCATCTCCGGCTCCAGGGTCTCGACGTACCCGCGCTGCTGGTCGGCGTAGCGCGTCATGGCGCGCAGGGCCTTGGGATGCGCCCAGAAGTCGGTGACCCCGTCGGCCTCGAACACCGCGTTGCCGAAGAAGTGGTCGAAGTGCGCGTGGGTGTTGGTGACCACGAAGGGGAGGTCCGTGATGCGCCGCGCGGCGCGGAAGATCTCGGCGCCCTGCCGGGGCCCGGCCCCGGTGTCGACGACCATGGCCTTGTCCCCGCCCACGATCAACCCGGTGTTGAGGCGGTAGTTATCCGTGGCGATGACGTAGATGCCATCGGCGATCTCATGTGTACGAGCCATAGCCCTACGGTACTTTATCCTGGCGTTGCCGAGGGATAACGCGTGTCATGGGCGCCCGGCGGCACGCCGCGCGGCGGTAGGACGATGACCGTCCGGTAGCTGGCTACCATGGGGGCTATGCCCGCCCCGACCTCCCCCGCCCCTCATCCCGCGCCGACGCCGCCCGGGGCCGGGCGCTACGCCCCCTCGCCCTCCGGGGACCTGCACCTGGGCAACCTGCGCACGGCGCTGCTGGCGTGGCTGTTCGCCCGCGGCACGGGGCGCCGCTTCCTGCTGCGGATCGAGGACCTCGACCGCGTGCAGGAGGGGGTCGCCGAGCGGCAGGTCGAGGACCTGGCCGCCCTCGGCATCGACTGGGACGCCGAGCCGCTGGTCCAGTCCGCGCGCTCGGAGGCCTACGCCGGCGCCGTCGAACAGCTGCGGGACCGCGGACTCGTCTACGAGTGCTACTGCACGCGGCGGGAGATCCAGGAGGCCGGCTCCGCCCCGCACGGCGCGCCGGGCGCCTACCCCGGCACGTGCCGCCGGCTGACGGAGGCCCAGCGCCGCGAGCGCGCCCGGCACCGGCCGGCGGCCCTGCGCCTGGCCGCGCAGGAGGCCCAGTGGACCGTGACCGACCGCTACGCCGGCAGGTGCACCGGCGCGGTGGACGACGTCGTGCTGGTCCGCAACGACGGGCGCGCGGCCTACAACCTGGCGGTCGTGGTGGACGACGCGCACCAGGGGATCGACCAGGTGGTCCGCGGCGACGACCTGCTCTCCTCCGCCCCGCGCCAGGCCTACCTCGCGCACCTGCTCGGCCTGCCACAACCCTCCTACGTCCACGTCCCCCTGGCCCTGAACGCCAAGGGCCGCCGACTGGCCAAGCGCGACGGCGCGGTGACGCTGAGGCAGCTGCGCGAGGCCGGCGTCGGGACCGATGAGGTAGCGCGGCTGATCGCCTCCTCCCTCCCGCTGCCGCCCCGTCCCGGGCCCGGGGCCCCGTTCCTGCCGGGAAGCGCGGGGCAGATGCTGGAGGTCTTCGACCCGGCGGGGCTCTCCCGCGAGCCGTGGGTCCTGCGCGACCCGGTCGAGGAGGCCGCCCGGCTCCGGGCGGAACCCGGCGGCACAGTGCCCGGGACGCCGCAGGCCCCTTCCCCGGACCATCCCTCCGGGCAGACGACCCCCGCCCGAGGAGGCGATTCGTGACGCTGACCGAGCGCATCCCCCACCGGCACCGCGGCACCGTCGCGGTGCTCGCCGTCCTGCTCGGCTCGACCGCGCTGCAGAGCACGGCCGCGCTGGCCACCACGCTCTTCGACCGCCTGGGACCCATCGGGGTCTCCGGGCTGCGGATGCTCACCGGGGCCGTGTTCCTGCTGGTGATCGCGCGGCCGGCCTTCTGGCGCTTCACCCGCCGGGACTGGGTCTCGGTGGTCTCCTACGGCGTGGTGGCCTCGCTGATGAACGTCTTCTTCTACCTGGCCGTGGACCGGATCCCGCTCGGGGTCGCGGTGACGATCGAGTACCTGGGCGCCTTCGCCGTGGCGCTGATCGGGGTGCGGCGGCTGCGGGACGGGCTCTTCGCGGTCGGCGCGCTGGGCGGCGTCGTCATGATCGCCGGGCCCACCTTCGGTGCGGCAGACCTGCTGGGGTACCTCTTCGCGGCGTGCGCGGCGGCCTCGCTGGCCGGGTACACCATGCTGGCGGGGAAGATCGGGACCGGGACGCCGGCGTCCTCGGGCATCAAGGGGCTCTCGGTCTCGATCGCGATCGGCGCGATCCTGCTCTCCCCCGCGACGGTCGGGGCGATCCCGAGCATGGTGCCGGCCGACTGGGTGCTGGCGGCGTGCATCGGCGTCGTCGGGCTGGCGCTCGCGTTCAGCTGCGACGCGCTGGCGGTGACCCTGACCAGCCCCGCCGCGGCCGGGGTCTTCTTCAGCCTGGACCCGGTGGTCTCCTCGCTGGTCGGCGTGCTGCTGCTCGGGCAGGTGCTGCCGCCCCTGGCCTACGTCGGCATCGCGCTGATCGTTCTCTCCGGGGCCGCCGTGACCTGGCGGGCCAACCGCAGCGCCGTGCAGCTCGCGGCGCACACCGCTTCGCTGCGGGCCGTGGAGCACACGGAGCCTCCGCGGGGCTGACACGGCGTGCCCGTTCCCGCCTCCCGGGCCGCGTCGCGTTGACCTGACCACCGCCATGCCGTAGGTTTCTCAGCGACCATCTGTGACCCAGGGCTCACGGCCATTTTTACATAAGTACCCTTACCGTGTTTCACTGAGCTACTTGAGCGGCGAGGCCATGCCTCGCGCGCCTCGCACCGATTGAGACCTACTGGAGACTCACCATCATGACTGATCAGACGTATCAGTACATCGCCATCGGGATCTACTTCCTGGGCATGATCGCCATCGGCCTCTGGGCCAGCACCAAGAACAAGGACGCCGAGGACTACATGCTCGGAGGGCGCTCCCTGCGGCCCTCCGTGGCCGCCCTCTCCGCGGGCGCCTCCGACATGTCCGGCTGGCTCGTGATGGGCCTGCCCGGAGCGATCTACATCGCCGGACTCCTCGACGCCTGGATGGCCATCGGCCTGACGATCGGCGCGTGGGTCAACTGGAAGATCGTGGCGCCGCGGCTGCGCGCCTACTCCGAGATCGCGGGCAACGCGATCACGCTCCCCTCCTTCTTCGACAACCGACTCAAGGCCCACGGCCTCTCCAGCCGCATCCTCCGCGTCTCCTGCGGGATCATCATCCTGCTCTTCTTCATCTTCTACGTCTCCTCGGGCATGGTAGCCGGCGGCAAGTTCTACCAGACCGCCTTCGGCGGGGACTACCTCTTCGGCATGCTCATCATCGCCGCCGTGACCGTCTTCTACACCTTCTTCGGCGGGTTCCTCGGCGCGACCTTCACCGACGTCGCCCAGGGCCTGCTCATCCTCGTCGCCCTGATCGCCGTGCCGGTCGTGGCGCTGTTCGAGTTCGGCGGCCCCACCGAGGTGTTCGACGCCGTCCGGGCCGCCAACCCGGACGCGCTCTCCCTCACGGCCGGCGCCACGGCGGTCGCCGTCATATCGTCGCTGGCCTGGGGCCTCGGCTACTTCGGGCAGCCGCACATCGTGGTCCGCTTCATGGCGCTGCGCAAGCCCACCGACGCGCCCACCGGGCGCCGCGTCGGCATCTCCTGGATGATCCTCGTGGTGCTGGGCACCATCTCGACGGCGCTGACCGGCATCGCCTACTTCTCGACCCACCCCGAGGCGAGCCTGACGGACACCCAGAGCGCCGAGACCGTGTTCCTGGACCTCTCACAGATCCTGTTCCACCCGCTGGTCGCCGGGTTCGTCCTGGCCGCCGTGCTGGCCGCGATCATGTCCACCGTCTCCTCCCAGCTGATCGTCTCCTCCTCGGCCGCCGTCGAGGACCTCGCGATGCTCCTCATCAAGCGCAAGCCCACTCCGCGGACCCAGCTCTGGATGAGCCGCAGCTCCGTGCTGATCGTCGCGATCATCGCGGCGCTGATCGCCCTCGACGACCAGGCCGCCGTCTTGGACCTCGTCTCCTTCGCCTGGGCCGGCTTCGGCGCCGCCTTCGGCCCGCTGATGCTGCTCTCCCTGTTCTGGAGGAAGCTCACCGCCACGGGCGGGCTGCTGTCCATGCTGAGCGGCGCCATCGTGACCATCTTGTGGGCCTACGTGATCGGCGATCCCGAGTCCACCGGCATCCTCGGCCTCTACGAGATGGTGCCCGGCTTCGCGGCGGGCCTCATCGTCGGCATCGTGGCCTCGCTGGCCACCTACCGGCCGTCCGAGCGGGTCGAGCGGGAGTTCGCGGCCGCTCGCGTCTTCGCGAGGACCGGCGATTTCCCCGCCCCCGAGGCTCGCGAGCCCGAGTCCGTGGGCAGCCGCGACTGAGGGCCGGCTCACCCGCCGGACCGACGGGGCCGGCGTCGTCATCATCGACGACGCCGGCCCCGCGCCGTGTCCGACCCCGGGGCGCCGCTCCCTCGCCCGGGACTAGACTCGGCACCGATGACTACTTCAGCCGCCTCCCCCGCCCCGCTCCCCCCGTCCGTCTCCGAGACCTTCGACCCGCGCCGCTGGCGGCTCGTCGAGGGCTTCGAGGAGCTGACGGACGTGACCTATCACCGCCAGGTGGAGCGCGACGCCGAGGGCGTCGTGGTCCGCGACCTCCCCTGCGTGCGCATCGCCTTCGACCGCCCCGAGGTCCGCAACGCCTTCCGCCCCGGCACCGTGGACGAGCTGTACCGCGTCCTGGACCACGCCCGGATGACCGGCGACGTCGGGACCGTGCTGCTGACCGGCAACGGCCCCTCCCCCAAGGACGGCGGCTGGGCCTTCTGCTCCGGCGGCGACCAGCGCATCCGCGGCCGCGACGGATACCGCTACGCCGAGGGCGAGACGGCGGAGAGCATCGACCCGGCCCGCGCCGGGCGGCTGCACATCCTGGAGGTCCAGCGCCTGATCCGCACCATGCCCAAGGTCGTCATAGCGGTGGTCTCCGGCTGGGCCGCGGGCGGCGGGCACTCGCTGCACGTGGTCTGCGACCTGACCATCGCCTCGCGCGAGCACGGCATGTTCAAGCAGACCGACGCGACCGTGGGCTCCTTCGACGCCGGCTACGGCTCGGCCCTGCTGGCCCGCCAGGTGGGCCAGAAGGCGGCCCGGGAGATCTTCTTCCTCGCCCGCGAGTACGACGCCGAGCGCATGCGCGAGCTGGGAGCGGTCAACATCGTGGCCGACCACGCCGAGCTGGAGGAGACGGCGCTGGAGTGCGCGGCCGACGTCGCCCGCCAGTCCCCGCAGGCCGTGCGCATGCTGAAGTTCGCGTTCAACCTGCCCGACGACGGCATGGTCGGCCAGCAGGTCTTCGCCGGCGAGGCGACCCGCATGGCCTACATGACCGACGAGGCCGTGGAGGGGCGCGACGCGTTCCTCGGCAAGCGCGACCCCGACTGGTCGGCCTACCCCTACTACTTCTGATGGCGGCGCACGACGCCGAGCCGCTGCAGGCCCCCGGGCCCGTGGCGGCGGAGGTCCCCGTGCTGGACGGGCCCGGGTCCGTGACGCCCTCGGGCCTGCTGACGGCCCTCGAGCCGCTGCTCGGGGCGGGTTCCGCCGCTTCCCCCGGGTCCGGCACCCCCGGCCTCGGCGACGCGGCGCAGGACGAGCGCCCCGCCCTGGTGGTCGCGACCTCCGGGTCCACGGGCGCGCCCAAGCGCACCGTCCTCTCGGCCGGCGCGCTGCGGGCCTCGGGGACCGCCACGGCCGCCGCGACCTCCTCCGCCGGCGCCTCGTGGCTGCTCGCGCTGCCGGTGCACTACGTCGCGGGCGCGCAGGTGATCGCCCGGTCGGTGCTGGCCGGGACCGAGCCGGTCGTGCTGCCCTCGGCGCCGGGCTCCGGCACGCCCGGCTTCACCGCCGCCGACTTCCTGGCCGGCGTCGAGGCCCTCCCCGCCGGGCCGCGGATGACCTCGCTCGTGCCCACCCAGGTGCACACGCTGCTGGAGGCCGCGGAGTCCGGCGAGGTCCCCGCCGGCGAGCTGCTGGAGGCCCTGCGCTCCTTCACCGCGATCCTGCTCGGCGGCGCCCCCGCCTCCCGCCGGCTGCTGCGCCGCTGCGAGGAGCTGGAGGTGCCGCTCGTGCTCACCTACGGCAGCGCCGAGACCGCCGGGGGATGCGTGTACGACGGCGTCCCCCTGCCCGGCGTCGAGGTCCGCATCGAGCACGACGACGCCGGCCCGTCCGACGTCCCGCTCCCCGGCGACCCCGCATCCGGCCGGTCCGGCGCGCCCGCCGGCCCCACGCCCGACGTTCTCGCTCCCGCCGGCACCGGCCGCCCGGGCCGCATCTGGCTGGGCGGCCCCACGATCGCCCACGGCTACCTCGGCGACCCCGCCCGCACCGCGGGCCACTTCCTCCGCGACGCGGCGGGGACCCGCTGGTACGGCACCGACGACCTCGGCCTCCTGCGCGAGGACGGCGAGGGACGCGGAGCGCGGCTGGCCGTCTCCGGGCGGGCGGACGACGTCGTCATCACCGGCGGCGTCAAGGTCTCGGCGCGCGCCGTGGCCGCGGCCCTCGAGGAGGACCCGGGGGTGCGCGAGGCCCTGGTGGTCGGCGTGCCGGACGAGCGCTGGGGCACGGCCGTCGCCGCCCTCCTCTCGCGGGCCCCCGGCGCCGCGGTGAACACCCCGGCGCTGAGGGAGCGCGTCGCGCAGCGCCTCGGGCGGGCCGCCGCGCCGAAGACCCTGCTGGTCCTCGACGCGCTGCCCGCCGCGAGCACCGGCAAGCCGGACCGGGCCGCCGCGGCCCGGCTGCTGGCCGCCGAGCACCGGCGAGGCGGGACGCCTCGTGCGAGGTGAGACAATGAGAGCTGATCAATCGCAGAGAGAAGACGGGAGGGCTCACGTGGCCTCAGTGGGAGAGTGGATCGAGGGGGCGCGGCTGAGGACCCTGCCGCTGGCGGTGGCGCCGGTGGTCGCGGGCACCGCGGCGGCGGTGTCCCTGGAGGCCTTCCACCCCGGCCGGGCGGTCCTCGCCCTGCTGGTGGCGCTCTTCCTCCAGATCGGGGTCAACTACGCCAACGACTACTCGGACGGCATCAAGGGCACCGACGAGCAGCGGGTCGGCCCGCTGCGGCTCACCGGCTCCGGGGCGGCCCGCCCCGGCCAGGTGAAGTTCGCCGCCTTCGCGTGCTTCGCCGCCGCCCTGATCGCCGGGCTGGTGCTGATCGTGCAGACCCGCCAGTGGTGGTTCCTGGTCATCGGCGCCTCGGCCGTGCTGGCCGCCTGGGGGTACACCGGCGGCAAGCGGCCCTACGGGTACATGGGCCTGGGCGACCTCTTCGTCTTCGTCTACTTCGGCCTGGTCGCGACCCTCGGCACGGTCTACGTGCAGGCCGACCGGCTCTCCCTGACCGCGGTGATGGCCTCGCTCGCGATGGGCCTGATCGCCTGCGCCCTGCTCATGGCCAACAACCTCCGCGACGTCCCCACGGACGCGGAGTCCGGCAAGCTCACCCTGGCGGTGCGGATCGGAGCCCCGGCCGCCCGGCTGGCCTACGCCGTCGAGCTCGGCCTCGCCTTCGCCCTCATGCTCTTCGCCGTGCCGCAGAACCCGTGGAACCTGCTGGTCTTCCTCGCGCTGCCGCTGGCCTGGGCCGCCGCCCGGACGGTGCTGGTGACCCGCGAGGCCCGGGCCCTGATCCCCGTGCTCAAGCAGACCGGCCTGCTCAGCCTGCTCTTCGCGGTGCTCCTGCTGGTCGCCGGCGCGATCGGGGCGTGGTCCGCATGAGCCCCCGCGAGGACGACGCCGCCCGCCCCGCCGGATCGCGCAAGGTCACGGTCGCCTGGTTCATCGTGATCCTGCTGATCGCCTCCTGCCTCCGCCCGGCCCTGACCTCGATCGGCCCGGTGCTGGACCGGATGGGCTCGGACACCGGCCTCAACGCCGCCGGGCTCGGCATGCTCGGCGCGCTGCCCCTGTTCGCCTTCGCCCTGCTCTCCCCGCTCGTCTCGGTCCCCGCCCAGCGGCTGGGGATCGAGCGGGTGCTCCTGGTCGCCCTGGTGGTCCTGGGCCTCGGCATCCTCGCGCGCTCGACGCCGGGGATCGCCCTGCTCTGGGTCGGCACCCTGTGCATCGGCGCCGGCATCGCGACCGCCAACGTCCTGGTGCCGGTGATCGTCAAGCGCGACTTCTCCCGGTACATCTCCGTGATGACCGGCCTGTACACCGCCGTGGTCTCGGTCAGCGCGGGGCTCTCCGCGGGGCTGACCGCCCCGCTCGCCGCGACCCTGCCCGGCTCCTGGCGCGCAGCGCTCGCCCTGTGGGCGATCATCCCGCTCGCCTGCGCCATCTGGTGGGCCCTCCTCATCCGCGGCCCCCGCTCCGGACGCGGTGGGACCGGGTCGAAGCGCATGTCGGTGGCCGAGGCGGTCACCGGCGCGATGCCCGCCGTGGCCTCCTCGGCGGAGCCGCTGGCCAGCCGCAAGGTCTCGCTGCTGCGCTCCCCCATCGCCTGGCAGGTGACGGTGTTCATGGGCATCCAGTCCATCATCTTCTACACGATGAGCACCTGGCTGCCCGGCATGGAGGCGGAGATCGGCAACGACCCCGCGCTCGCCGGCTGGCACATGTTCACGATGCAGATCGTCGGCATCGCCGGGAACCTCAGCGTCAGCCTGCTGGCCGAGCGGTGGCGCTCCCAGAGCTGGCTCGCGATGGTCCTGGCCGGCTGCCTGATCGTGGGGACCGCCGGGGCGCTGGCCGCGCCGCAGGCGGCCATCGTCTGGGTCGGGCTGGCCGGCATCGGCTGCGGCGGGAGCTTCTCCCTCTCGCTGGCGATGATCGGGCTGCGCACCTCCCACCCGGCGCAGACCATGCGCCTGTCCGGGATGGCTCAGTGCCTGGGCTACCTCATGGCGGCGGCCGGCCCGCTGCTGACCGGGTGGATCGCCGAGACGACCGGCACCTGGGCGACCGTGCTGTGGGGCCTGCTGGTGCTGGTGAGCATCCAGTTCGTCGCCGGCGCGCTCGCCGGGCGCAACCGCAAGATCGGCGAGCCCGCCTCTTAGGGCCGGGCCGTCGGGGCGGCGGACGCGCGAGGACGGCGGCTCAGGCCTCCGCGGGCTCAGACCTCGCGGCCCTCGCGGCGCAGCCTCTCGTCCACGTAGGAGTCCTCGACCTCCGCGTCGGCCTCGGCCGCCGTCCGGCGGCGCCGCCGGGGCACGACGCGGTGCCACAGGCGGGCGAAGTCCCGGCCCGCGGCGGCGTGCAGCCGGGGGAAGGCCAGGTAGGAGACGGCGAAGCCGATGATCACGGCGAAGAGGCCGCCGAGGACCAGGCCGGTGCCGAACCATACGCAGGCGCAGAACACCACCGCCATGATGCCGAAGCGCACGAGGGTGTAGTACAAGAAGTTCACGGGAACACATGGTACCCGGCTTGCCTGAACGCCCGCTCAGTACAGGTCAGCCCCAGGTTCGTACCGGTAGAATGGCAGTATGCGCGCAGTTCTGATCATCGCCGCGGGGGCCCTCATCGTGGGGCTCACCATCTACGCCGTCCTGGACATCTCCCGCACCTCCCGGGAGCGGACCAAGGCCGTCTCCAAACCGCTCTGGGTGATCATCGCTCTGCTGTTCCCGGTGATCGGGCCCGGCCTGTGGCTGTTCTTCGGCACGGAACGGGCCTCCGCCCGGGGGACCGCCGGGGCCGCCGTCGGCCCCTCCCACGCCCCCGCGCCCGACGACGACGCCGCGTACCTGGAGTTCCTCGCCAAGCAGGCCCAGCGCCGCCGCGCCGACGAGGAGCGCGCCAAGCGCGAGGAGGAGAAGCGGCGCCGGCGCGAGCAGGGCGGCGCCTCCCCCGACCCCGGCAAGAACCCCGACGACGACGGGGACTCCCCCGGCCGCCCGCCGGGGGACCCCGCCCCGAGCGACCATGACGACGACGGCCCGCGGGAGGACCGCGGCCGCTAGCGCGGAGCTCTGCCCGCGCTGCCCGCCGGGACATCGCCTCTCCCCGGAAGAGGCCCCTCTCCCCCGAGAGCGCATCTGTCCCCGCCAGCCGAGCGCATTGTCCCCGCCCCCGGCCACCCGGCCACAGAGAAAGGCCCCGGATCCGCGCACGGATCCGGGGCCTTCGCCGTCCCCTCGGCGCTGCGCCGAGGGAACCTCCTCCCGCCTACAGCCCCGAGTAGGAGTGCAGCCCGGAGAAGAAGACGTTAACGACTGTGAAGTTGAAGATGATGCACAGGTACCCGATGATCGACAGCCAGGCCGAGCGGGTTCCGGTCCAGCCGCGGGTGGCCCGGGCGTGCAGGTACGCCGCGTAGACGACCCAGATGACGAAGGTCCAGACCTCCTTGGTGTCCCAGCCCCAGTAGCGCCCCCAGGCCTGCTCGGCCCAGATCGCGCCCATCGCGAGCGTGAAGGTCCACATCACGAAGCCCACCGCGTTGAGGCGGAAGGCGAAGTTCTCCAGGGCCCGGGCCGAGGGCACCATCCGCATGAACGGGATCCGGTCCGTCCCGTCCGCCGCGAGCCGGCGCTCCCGCCCGTTCTGGATCAGCTGGAGCACCGCCAGGGCGAAGGTGATGGTGAAGACGCCGCTGGCCATCACGGCCACGGAGACGTGGATGACGAGCCAGTAGGACTGCAGGGCCGGCTGGAGGTGGCCGACCGGCGTCGGGAACCCGATGGTCGCCGCGACCATCATCACCAGGGCCAGGCCGGAGACCATCGTCCCCACGAACCGCAGGTCCCGGAAGATCAGGGCGATCAGGAAGACCACGGCGACCACCAGCGCGCCGGTGGTGCAGAACTCGTACATGTTGCCCCACGGCACGCGCGAGGCGGCGAGGCCTCGGGTCAGCACGCCCGCGGCGTGGATCAGGACGCCGATGACCATGACGGCGACGCCGACGTTGGCCGCGGGGCGGCGGGCGCCCGAGTAGGCCATCGAGTCGTCGGCGGTGCGGCGGCCGGAGGTCCGGTCGAAGTCCGAGGGCGCGGAGCCGCCGTACGCTCCCGCCTCGGCCGAGGTCTCGGCGTCCGCCTCTGCCTCCTCCGCCGGATCCGCGGCACCGGCCCCACCGGCCATCGCGGGCCGCTTGGCCTCCTGGTGGCGCAGGCTCGCGGCGTCGGCCCGGTGGGTCGCCTTGGAGTGGGCCGCGATGTCCCACGCGAAGGCCACGAACGCCACCAGGTAGGTCACGGCGGCCAGGAGCATGAAGAGCTCGCTCCACTGCGCCAGGCTTTCATTGATGGTCATGATTCACCTTTCTGTGCCGCGGGCGCGGCTGCCGAGGTCGGCGGTGCGGCCTCGCTGAATTCTAGTCCCCATTTCTGGGCGAAGAGCTCGGTGAGCCGGTCCGCCTCGTGGGCCAGCCTCGGGTCCTCGCCGCGGGCCAGGAGCCCGTACTCGACGACGACGGCGCGGCGGCCCGCCTCGTCGACCGTCTCGGTGGCCTTGACCCATGCCCGGCGGCGGGCCACGAACAGCGAGACCAGCAGCCCGGCGAAGGCCAGGAGGAAGGACACCAAGACCACGGGCTTGCCCGGGTCGTAGTGGATGTCCAGGCCGATGTAGCGGGTGACCCCCTCGAACTCGATGCTGCCCTTGCCGTCCGGCAGCTGGTAGGAGCTGTCCTCCTGGGTCAGCACGATGCCGCCGTCGTCCGACTGCATCGAGTTCAGCTCCTCCAGGCCCTCGGTGTCCAGGACGTAGACGTTCTGGGGGGCGCCGCCGTCCAGGCCGAGGTCGCCCGCGTAGGAGGCGAG
This sequence comes from Rothia halotolerans, assembly GCF_004136635.1. Classification (GTDB taxonomy): domain Bacteria; phylum Actinomycetota; class Actinomycetes; order Actinomycetales; family Micrococcaceae; genus Rothia; species Rothia halotolerans. Next base: position 300,667 of record NZ_NOIU01000001.1, read on the forward strand.
GACCAGGGCCGGGTTGGCCAGCACCGGGTCGGCCGAGTAGGGGACCTGGCCATCGTCGAGCACGGCCGTGGGGAGGAACATGCCGACGAAGCCGAGCTGGTCCGGGGCGGCGTCCGGGACCTTGAGGACCACGGAGGAGGTGTAGTTCTCGTCGGTGGTCAGGGTCACGATGGGGCCCTCGTAGGCGAGGTTGCCCTCGCCGTCGTTGACCTTGACGATCGGCGCGTAGCCGTTGCCCGCCAGGTAGACGCGGTTGCCGTCCACCGTCAGCGGCTCGTTGACCTTCAGCGTCTCCTCGGTGGGCTCGGAGTCGCTGTCCTCGCGCACGGTGACGCCGGCCTCGAAGTCCAGCGGCTGGGCGTAGGTTGGCGAGCCCGGCTGGCGGTCGAACTCGATGTCGAAGCTGTCCATCGTCAGGGAGAAGTTGTGCAGCCAGTCGGGGTTGAAGTTGGTGCCCGGCGTGAAGGAGTCGTAGCTGACCAGCGTGTTGACGAAGGACTCGTCCTGCACGACGATCTTCTGCCCGCTGTAGCCGAACAGGGAGCCGATCGCCATGCCGATCAGGACCCCGATCATGGCCGTGTGGAACACCAGGTTCCCGAGCTCGCGGAACATCCCGCGCTCGGCCGCCACGTGCGGGGTGCCGGTGTCCTCCCCGCGCAGCTCGGTCCGGTAGCGGCGCCGCTTGAGGATGTCCCGGGCCTCCGCGGCGGCCGAGGCGGCGGTGAGCTCCCGGCCCTCCAGGGATCCCGCAGGGATGGTCAGCACCCGGTGCTGCGGCATCCGGCTGAGGTTGCGCGGCGTGCGCGGCGGCTTGGAGCGGTACTCCTTGGCGTGCTTGATCGCCCGCGGCACGACGCAGCCCACCAGCGAGACGAACAGCAGGATGTAGATCGCGGAGAACCACACCGAGGAGAAGACATCGAACAGCTGGATCTTCTCGGCGATCGGGCCCCAGGTGGGGTGTTGGTCCAGGTAATCCTGGACCCGGGCGGGGTCCTGGATGTTCTGCGGGAAGATCGAGCCCGGCACCGCGGCCACGGCCAGGAGCAGGAGCAGGAACAGCGCCGTGTTCATCTTGGTCAGCTGGCGCCAGGCCCACCGCAGCATGCCGATGGGGCCGAGCGCCGGGGCGTCCGCGGCTGCCTTCTTCTCTTTACTCATGCGCACTCTTCCGGTCGGATCGCGGTGGTTCTCGGCCCTCTCGCCCGGCGGGCGTCGGCCGCGCTCATACGGGCAGCTCGTATCCCGGCAGCGAGGCCTGGATCCAGGACATCATGGAGTTCCAGAGTCCCGTGGCGATCAGCACGCCGATCAGCACCAGGATCGCCCCGCCGGTGATCTGCAGCCCCCGGCGGTGCCGCTTGAGGAATGAGAACATCTCGGCGGAGCGGCGGAACCCGAGGGCGATGAGCAGGAACGGGATGCCGAGGCCGAGGCAGTAGATCAGGGTCAGGACGATTGCCTTGGCGCTGTTGGGGCCCTCGACGTACACGAGGGTCTGCACCGCGGCGAAGGTCGGGCCGATGCAGGGGGCCCAGCCCAGCCCGAAGGTGATGCCCAGGACGGGGGCGCCCCACAGCCCCGAGGGCGGGCGCGCGTGGATCTTCCGCTCGCGCTGGAACCAGGAGAAGCCGCCCATGAACACCACGCCCAGCAGGATCACCAGCAGCCCGAGGACCACGTTGATCCAGGTGTGGCTGCGGATCCAGGGGGCCGCGCCGATCTGGGCCAGCACCACCGACATCAGCACGAAGACCACGGAGAAGCCCAGGATGAACAGGCCCGTGCCGAGGACCATGCGGCCTCGGCGGCTGCGCTGCAGGTCCGAGCCGGTGAGGCCGGTGACGTACCCCAGGTAGCCGGGGACCAGCGGCAGGACGCAGGGGGAGGCGAAGGAGATGAGGCCCGCCAGCGCCGCCAGCGGGACGGCCGCCCACAGCGAGCCGTCCATGACCACGGAGCCGAAGGAGAAGTCCATCGAGACCCTATCCCTCCCCGGGCAGCGCGTCGTCGATCAGGGTCCGCAGCACCGACTCGTCGATCTGCCCCAGCACCCGGGCGGAGACCCGGCCCTCGACGTCGAGGACCAGGGTGGTGGGCACCGCCTGGGCCGGGACGAAGTTCGAGAGGTCCATGAGCACTCCCCCGTCCCGGTCCTCGATCGAGGGGTAGTCGATGCCGAAGGTGCGCTCGAAGGCCTCCGCGGTGCCGCGCTCGTCCCGCAGGTTGACGCCCAGGAAGCCGACGCGGTCCGCGTACTCCTCGTGCAGGGCGCGCAGGTGCGGGGCCTCGGCCCGGCAGGGGGCGCAGCCGGCGTACCAGAAGTTGACGACGGCGGGCTGCCCGCGCAGGGACTCCCCGGTCATCTCCTCGCCGGTGAAGAGCGTGCCGCTGAACTCCACGGGCTCGCCGCGCTCCTCCTCGCCGTACTCCGTGACCGTGCCGTCGCCGGAGATGTAGCCCTTGTCATCGGCGGAGTCCGCCTGCTCCGCCAGGCCGCTGTCGTCGCTCGAGCACGCGGTCAGGGCGGCGAGTCCGGCGACGCCGGCGGCGGTGAGCAGTCCTCTGCGGGTCAGGCGGCGGGGGGAGGAGGCGGGCATAAGTCTTTCTCGGTGCGTTGATGACACTTTTCGACGTGGAGAATGCCGGGCGCCTGGAGGAGCCCCGCCGCGGCCGGGGAATGCCCCGGGCACGAGGACGCTCCCGGGGCGCGCCCGGACGTCTGAATGCGGTATCCATTATGATCCGGGAAGCTGAATGACCCCTGAATAGAGCTCCGCGGCGGGCTCGCAGTAGGCGACCTCGGGACGGCCGCCGGAGCGCACGTCGTCGAACCTCAGCGAGGTGAGGGAGGCGAGGTTGCACTGGCGGGTGCGGGGGTCGTGCGGGAGGGGCCTGCCCTCGACGCTGCTGCGCGCCATCCAGATCGGCAGCTGGTGGGAGACGAGCACCGCCTCGGCGCCGTCCCCGCCGATCCGCACGGCCTGCGCGGCGGCGTCCTTCACGGCCTCGGCCATCCGTCGCACCTGCTCCCGGTAGGGCTCCCCCCAGGAGGGCCGCAGCGGGTTGAGCAGGCGGGGCCAGTGCCGGGGGCTGCGCAGCAGCTCGTCCTTGGTCACGTGCAGGCCCTCGAAGTGGTTCCCGGCCTCCAGGAGGCGCTCGTCCGGCAGGGCCCTCAGGCCCAGGAGCTCCTCGATCGGCTCGGCGGTCTCCCGGGTGCGGGTCAGCGGGGAGATGGCGAGGTGGACGAGCCGGGCGCCGTCGTCGGACCGGCGGCGCAGCTCGGCGGCGGAGAGCCGGGCCATCGCGCGGCCTCGCTCGGAGAGGTGGTACCCGGGCAGGCGGCCGTAGACGATGCGCTCGGGATTGTGCACCTCGCCGTGGCGCAGCAGGTGGACGGTGGCGGAGTGGCTCATGGTCCTCGAATCTGACGGAAGTGGGTGGGAGCGGCGAGCCCGGCGCTCAGGCCTCGGGGTCGCGGCCCTCGAGCAGGCCGCGGAGGATCCTGTCGATCCGGGGGCGGTCCACGCGCCAGAAGTCGCGCGGCCGGCCCTCGATCACGACCACCGGGATCTCCTCCGCGAAGCGCCTCAGCAGCTCCGGGTCGCGGGTGACGTCGACCTCGGTCCAGGTCAGGCCCAGGGGGGCGACGACGTCGTCCAGGTCCTTCCGCGCGGCCTCGCACAGATGGCAGCCGGGACTGGTGAGCAGCTCGATGCTGGGGGCGGTGTGGCTCATACCCCCAGCGTATCCGCGATCGGGCGCCGCGCGCCCCTCAGGCCTCCGGATACGGCTTCGGCCGCGCACCGTCTGACGAGGTGTGCGGCCGAAGGGCGCTCGACGCGGGGGCGTCTACTTCTTGTTGCGGCGCTGGTGGCGGGTCTTGCGAAGCAGCTTGCGGTGCTTCTTCTTGGCCATGCGCTTGCGGCGCTTCTTGATGACTGAACCCATAGGATCCCTACCTTGTATGTCGTTCACCGGAAAGCGGCGCACTGCTGCGCCGCGGCTCCGGCATGGGGCCGGCCCCCTTGGTCCGGGACCGGACGAGGCCTGTGGTCAAAACGCTCTGCTCGGGCCTCGGCGGGCTGAGGACCCAGAAGGGCATGCCCGGCCCACGGGCCCGAAAACGTTCCTCACACACCTTACAAGGTGGAGTCAAACTTCTTCGAATCCGCCGCCGCCCGCTCCCCGGCCCGGGTGTCCGGGTCCTCACCGGCCGTCTCCTCGGAGTCCTCGGCGCGGCCCTCGCCCACGGCCTCCGCCGGGGCGTCCTCGACGTCGTCCGCGGGCTCGCTGAACGTGCCCAGCCCCTCGCGGGGGGCGGGGGCGCTGTCCGGGAGGTCCGCGTCGGAGGCCCGGGAGTCGGCGACGGTGGTCGAGAGAGGCGAGGAGGCGGTGAGGGGCCGGACCTCCCCCTCCTCGTCGGTCTCCGGCTCGACGAAGACGCTGGCCGAGGAGCGCTGCTTCCGGTCCGGGTCCACCCCGGCCTCCAGGTAGTGGCCCTCGATGTGCTCGGCCACCATGCGCGCGGCCAGCTCGTTGTCGCCGGACTCCACCGCCGCGTAGATCGCCCGGTGCTCCGCCCGCAGCCGGGTCGCGGTGGCGGACCACAGCGGGACGTAGCCCACCAGGGACATCGTGTACTCGTAGATCGAGTCCCGCAGCGAGGTGGTCAGCCCGGTGACGAGGCTGTTGCCGGCCAGGCGGGTGAGCGCGACGTGAAAGGCGACCTCCAGGCGGTGGAAGTCCTTCAGGCCCACGTCCTCGCGGTCCATCTGGTCCATGATCGCCGTGAGCTCCTTCATGGCCGGATGCTCGGCGTCGGCGCGCCGCACGGCCCAGGTCTCCAGGAGCACCCGGGTGTGCACGATGTCCCGCAGCGGATATTCCGCGGTCGCCATATGCAGCTTGAGCGCCGGCGCCGCGCTCGCGGCGGGATCCCTGACCAGCTGCGCGATCACCTGCCGGCGCTTGCCCTCGAACAGGCGCACGACCCCCAGCGTCTCGAGATCCTTGAGCGCCTGGTGGGTGGCGTTGCGGGTCGCCCCGATCGCCGCGGCGATGTGCCTCTCGTCGGGCAGCTCCTGGCCGAGGACCAGGGCGCCGTCGAACAGTTGGTTCTCCAGCCACTGAAGTATTTTTCGGTCGGTAGCCATGCGGTGATGAGTCTTTCGTGCGGTGGTCGGGGACGCGGGGGAGGCAGCCGGGAGCCGCTACCGAGCGCGCCGCTTGCCAAACAGGTTAGCCAGGAAACCTGTGGGTTTGCTCTCCGCCTCGTGGTCGGCATCACGCTGACGGTGGGCGAGGGGGTCCAGGGAGGGGGCCGCATCCGGAGCCTCATCGGGCGCGTCCGAGGCGGGGCCGGGGGCGGCGGGCGCCGGGCCGGGCATCCCCGGCGTCGGGCGGATCGCGGCCTCGGCGGGCTCCGCGCCGCCGGGCGCGTCGGCCTCGTCCTCGGGGCCGGAGGCTCCTTCGGCTGCCGCCTCCGACTCCTCGGCAGGCTCCGCGGCATGCGGGGTCTCCTGAGGGATCAGGGGCTCCGAGGACGCCGGGGCATGCTGGGGCGACGCGACCGGCTCATCATCCGCCGGCTCGCCCGGCGCGGCCTCCGGCTCGTCCGCGGGAGCGGCCTGGCCCGCCGCGGGCTCCACCGGGGCGGCGGGCTCCGCGGGAGCGGGCTCGCCCTCGGACGACGTGGTCGTCGTGGACGGCTCCCCTGCGCCCGTGGCGGGCCCTGCGGCCGCACTCCCCGCGCCCGCGGAGGCGGGGACGTCCGTCCCGTCGGCGGGGTCGTCCAGGCGGGAGGAGGCGGGCGCGGCCTCCGGCGCGAGGGGAGCGAGCGGCTGGAAGATGACGCGGGCGTGTCGCGAGGCGAAGGAGGGCTCCGAGGCTCCTCCCCGTTCGTCCGAGGGCACCGGATCGTTCGGCGGGACCGCAAGCGGCGCCGGGGGCTCGGCGGCCGTGGAGGGAAAGGTGGCGGGACGCGGAGGGGCAGCGTCGGCGTCCTCCCGCCCGGCACTCGTCTCCGCCCCGGCACCCGACTCCGTGTCGTCGGATGCCTGCGTGCCGGCGGCCGTCGTCGGGGAGGAAGTCTCCCGCGTCTCGAGCGCGCCTGCGGGCCCCGCAGACTCCCCCCGGTCCGCGGCTTCCCCGCGCCCTGCGGCCTCCTCGGCCGGCACGCCGAGGGAGGCCGCCCACAAGACGACCTCGCTCAGCGGCTCCGCGTCGATGCTGTAGAGGCGCCGCTGCCCCGCGGCGCGCATGGAGACGAGTCCGGCCTCCCGCAGCACCTTCAGGTGCTTCGAGACGGTGGGCTGGCTGACCCCCAGCTCCGTCACGATGTCGTTGACGGGCCGGGGGCTGTCCTTGACGGCACCAAGGATTCTGCGGCGGGTCTGGTCGGCGATCACGGCGAAGACGTCAATGGTCATTCCACTAGGTTAGCGGCGTATGCCGGTCCCAGAATGCACCCACGCCAGCTCGGGTCGGAAATGACGAAGACCACGTCACGAATCAGTCGAACCACGGGTCCAGCCCCCAGAGGGGGAAGACCTCCCGGCGGGTGGAGATCACCGCGCGGTCCAGCTCGTCCTCCGGGTCGTAGCCGACCTCCCAGGGCCGCCACCACAGGTCGGAGCCGTCGCCCATCCGCTCCGGGGCCTCGATCCCGTACTTCTCCCGGATGTGCTCCCGCCAGCTGGCCGGCGTCGGATCGCTCAGCCGCACGGGGCTCCCCGCCGCGACGCCGATCAGGTGGGCCCAGGAGCGGGGCACGACGTCGAGCACGTTGTACCCGCCGCCCCCGGTCGCCAGCCAGCGGTCCTCGCACACCTCCGCGGCGAGGTCCGCGATCGCGCCGGCGACCTCGCGGTGGGCGTCCACGCTGATCCGCAGGTGGGTCAGCTCGTCCCGGAAGTGGGAGTCGCAGCCGTGCTGGGAGACGATGATCTGCGGCTGGAAGGCCCGGACCAGCGGCGGCACGACGGCGTGGAAGGCGCGCAGCCACGCGGCGTCGCCGGCCGCGGTGGGCAGCGCGACGTTCACCGCCGTCCCCTCGGCCCCGCCCGCTCCCCCGGTCTCGGAGGAGAATCCGGTGCCGGGGAACAGCGACATCCCCGTCTCGTGCAGCGAGAGGGTCATCACCCGCGGGTCGTCCCAGAAGATGCTCTGGGTGCCGTCGCCGTGGTGGGCGTCGACGTCGATGTAGGCGATCCGCTCGAAGCCGTGCTCCAGCAGGTAGGTGATGCCGACGGCGCAGTCGTTGTACACGCAGAAGCCGCTCGCATGGTCGCTGTGGGCGTGGTGCATCCCGCCGCCGAAGTTCACCGCGTGCTGGACCCGACCCTCCGCGATCGCGGCGGCGGCCTGCCGGCTCCCGCCCGCCAGGCGCCCCGCGGCCTCGTGCACGCCGGCGAAGCCCGGGGTGTCCTCGCCGTCGAGCCCGTAGCCCTCCAGCCCCACCGCGGGGTCCTCGCTGAAGGCCTTGACCGCCTCCAGGTACGGCCGGGTGTGCACGCCCAGCAGCACGGAGTCCTCGGCGACCTCCGGCTTCTCGATCATGACGCCGGGCAGGTCGAAGAGCCCGAGGTCCTTCGCCAGCCGGGCGGTCGCGTCCAGCCGGCTCGGGTGCATGGGGTGGTAGTCCCCGAAGGAGTACGCGGTCATGCTGGGGTCCCACAGCACGGCGGTGCGCGGCCCCCCGCGGCCTCCCTCGCGGAGCTGCTCTGTAAGTGTCGTCACACTTTTCATTGTGGCACGTTCCCGTCCCCAGCGCGGAACCGGCCCCTCCGGAGCCTCCGGGAGGGACTACGCTGAAGACCGTCAGCCCAACAGCCGCCAGGAGGTCGCGTGCGCGCCCAGGACGCCATCGTCGAGCCTGCGCCCCGCCGCGTGCGGGCGCCGCGGTTCCGCGGCGTCGTCACCCGGCTCTTCGGCACCTCGCCCGCCCGGATCTCCATCACCCTCTTCCTCGTGGTGATCGTGGTCTGCTCGCTGCTGCTCATGCTGCCGATCTCCCACGACGCCGAGGACCCGCCGACCTTCGCCCAGGCCTTCTTCACCTCCACCTCGGCGGTGACCGTGACCGGCCTGACCACGGTCTCGACCGCCACCCAGTGGAGCCTGTTCGGCCAGCTCGTCATCCTCCTCGGGATCCAGATCGGCGGCCTGGGCACGCTGACCATGACCTCCCTGCTGGCCATGGCGCTGGGGCGCAAGCTGGGGCTGCGGACCAAGCTCTTCGCCCAGGAGGGGCTGAGCATCACCCCCAAGCTCGGCAGGCTCGGCGAGGTCAAGTCGCTGCTGCTCGTGGTGGTGCTGACCTCGGTGAGCATCGAGGCCGCGATCGCGCTGGTCCTGGCGCCCCGGTTCATGCTCCTCGGCGAGAATCTGCTCACCGCCGTGTGGCACGGGGTCTTCTACGCGATCTCCTCGTTCAACAACGCCGGCTTCACCCCGCACTCCGACGGCCTCGTGCCCTACGGCAACGACTGGTGGATCCTGATCCCCCTGTGCATCGGCGTCTGGATCGGGTCCCTGGGCTTCCCCGTGATCCTGATGCTGCGGATGGTCGGCTTCCGGCTACGCTCCTGGAACCTCCACACCCGGATCACGGTGCTGGGCTCGGCGATCCTCGTGCTGGCCGGCACCCTGCTGTGGGGGGCCGCCGAGTGGGGCAACGCCGAGACCATCGGCTCCGAGTCCATGGTGGAGAGGATCCTGCACGCCTTCTTCGCCTCGGTCATGACCCGCTCCGGCGGCTTCAACCTGGTGGAGATGACGGATCTGAACCCGATCACGGTCCTGATCACCAACATGCTGATGTTCGTCGGCGGCGGCTCCGCCTCCACGGCCGGCGGGGTCAAGATCACCACCATGGCCGTGATCTTCCTGGCCATCATCGCCGAGGCCCGCGGGGACCAGCACGTCATCGCCTCCAACCGGACCATCCCCGACGGCGTGCTGCGGATCGCGATCTCGGTCGTGATGCTCAGCGCCACCTGCATCGTCGTCGGCACAGCTGCGCTGATGGTGATCTCGGACCGGCCCTTCGACCAGATCCTCTTCGAGGTGATCTCCGCCTACGCGACCTGCGGGCTGTCCATGGGGATCTCCTCCGAGGTGCCGCCGGCCGGGCTCTACATCCTCTCCGTCCTGATGTTCATCGGCCGGCTGGGCACGGTCACCGTGGCCACCGGCCTCGCGCTGCGCTCCCGCAGCAGGCTCTACAAGTATCCGGAAGAAAGGCCCCTCATTGGCTGATCGCTCACCGCACAACGCTCCCGTCCTGGTGATCGGGCTGGGCCGCTTCGGCGCCTCGACCGCCCAGCAGCTGCGCCGTCAGAACAAGGAGGTCCTGGCCGTCGAGCGGGACGCCGCGACCGTGCAGAAGTGGTCCGGCCTGCTGACCCACGTCGTCGAGGCCGACGCCGCGGACCTCGACGCCCTGCGGCAGGTGGGCGCCGGGGACTTCACCTCCGCCGTCGTCGGCGTGGGCACCTCGATCGAGTCCAGCGTGCTCATCACCGCGAACCTGGTGGACCTGGGGATCGACCGGATCTGGGCCAAGGCGATCACCCCGGCGCACGGCAAGATCCTCTCCCGGATCGGCGCGCACCACGTGATCTACCCGGAGGCCGACGCCGGGCGCCGCGCCGCGCACCTGGTCTCGGGCCGGCTGCTGGACTACATCGAGTTCGACGACGACTTCGCCATCGTCAAGATGTACCCCCCGCGGGAGACGCACGGCTTCACGCTCGAGGAGTCGGACGTGCGCAACAAGTACGGGGTCACGGTGGTGGGTGTGAAGTCGCCGGGCGAGGACTTCACCTACGCGACGGCGCGCACCAAGGTGACCTCCCGGGACGTGCTGATCGTCTCCGGGCAGGTCGACCTCATCGAGCGGTTCGCCGCCCGGCCCTGAGCGGGACGGGCGTCGGTCGTGAGCCCTGCGGAGTGGGACGGCGGGACCGGGGCCGCAGCGAGCCCTGCCTGGGCCGGGCGGCCTAGCAGCGCGGAGAGGGCCGGCGGAGCGGTCAGCGCGTGCGCCGCTCCGCCCCGCGGGATCCTGCCCGGTCAGCGCGTGCGGCGCCGCTCCGCCCCGCCGGTCCGCGGGATCCTTCCCGCTCAGCGGCGGAATTCCTCCACCATCTCGGCGTTGCGCTCGGCCGAGGCCCGCGCCGCGCGCTCGGTCAGCTCGACCAGCCCGCCCTCGGCGAAGGCGTTGATGGCCCGCTCGGTGGTGCCGTTGGGGCTGCACACGGCCACGCGCAGCGCCTCGGGGTCGGCGTCGTCCGCGTGCAGCAGCTCCCCCGCGCCGGAGACGGTCTCCTTGGCCAGCAGGCGGGCGGTCTCGGCGTCGAGCCCCATGGACTCCCCCGCCTTCTGCATGGCCTCGGCGAGGAAGAAGGCATAGGCGGGGCCGGAGCCGGAGATGCCGGTGACGGCGTCGAGCTGGTCCTCGCGGACGTCGATCACGGTGCCGGAGTTCTTCAGCACCTCGTGGGCCAGCGCCAGCTGGTCCTGCGTGCAGTGCGTCCCCGGGGCCAGGGCGATGACGCCGCGGCCCACCCGGGAGGGGGTGTTGGGCATCGAGCGGATCACCGGCTGGCCCCCGGCGAGCGCGCCCTCGAGCATCGCCAGGTCGATGCCGGCGGCCACCGAGATCACCAGCGCCCCGGGCTCGAGCGAGCCGGCGATCTCTTCGGCCAGGTCCAGGATGCCCTTGGGCTTGACCCCCAGGAGCACGACGTCGGCCCCCTCCACCGCGTGCCGGTTCGCCTCCGCGTCGGACTCGCCGGAGAAGATCCTCACCCCGCGCTGGTCCTCGGGCAGCGAGTCGCGCAGGCGCTCGGCGCTGGCCTGCGAGCGGGTCGTGGCGCGCACGCTCGAGGGATCGGTGCCGCCGGCGAGCAGCCCCGCCATGATGGAGCCGTTCATCGAGCCGGTGCCGAGGAAGGCGATGGTCGTCTGAGCCACTGGATACTCCTGCCGTGTCGCGGGTCGGTACGCTCCCCACAGTATCCGATGCGGCGGGACGGGCAATCGGCGCGGGGCTACAACTGCCCCAGGTGCCTCCGCGCGAACTCGAGGGTCTCGGAGAGCCACTCGTCCCGCTGGTCGGCGCTCTTGGCCTTGCGGGTCGAGACCTCGGCCGCCACGACGCCGTCCCAGTCCGTCTCCACCAGGTACTCCAGGCACTCCGCGACCGGCTGGGTGCCGTGCCCGGGCCGCAGGTGCTCGTCCATGACGGAGTTGCCGGAGCCGTCCGTCAGGTGCACGTGCCCCAGCCGGGGCCCCAGCTGCCGCATCGCCTCCAGGGAGTCCATGCCGGAGGCCGCCGCGTGGGAGAAGTCCCAGGTCACCCACTCGTAGTTCTGCCCGAGCGGGGACCAGTGCGGGGCGTACATCATGACGTCCCGCCGGGCGACCTGCCACGGGTACATGTTCTCCACGCCGATCTTCACGCCCTCCGCGTCGGAGACCCGGCGGACCCCCTCGGGGAAGCCGGCGGCGTAGCGGCGCTGCCAGGCGAAGGGCGGGTGGGCGACCATGACGTCGGCCCCGACCCGCTTGACCATCTTGGCCGCCAGGTGGATCTTGTTCCACGCGTCGCCCCACACGTGCTGGGTCAGCAGGAGGGTCGGGGCGTGGATGGCGCTGATCGGCAGCTGGTAGTACTGCACGTAGTCCAGCAGCTCGTCCGGGTCGCGGGAGAGCGGGTCGCCGGTGATCATGACCTCGACGGCGTCGTACCCCAGGTCCTCCGCGATGGCGAAGGTGTCGGCGATCTTGAGCGGATAGACCGAGGAGGAGGACAGCGCCACGGGGCGCTTCCGCTCCGGATCGGGCAGACGGGGTGTGGGGTCCACGGGGAAGTCCTAAAGGGTGGGAGACAGGGTCTTGGGGTCCACCAGCGCGGCGGACCCCTGCGAGTTGAGGCGGTCCATCCGGCGCAGGATCAGTCCCTCGCGCAGCGCCCACGGGACGGCGCGCATCGTCTCGATCCCGTAGAGCTCCAGCGCGGTCTCGGCGACGATGCCGCCGGCCAGGATCTGGCGGGCCCGCTTGGCGGAGACGCCGGGCAGGTCGGCCCGGTCCTTCGGCGTCATGGCCTCCATCCGGCGGGTCCACAGCCGCAGGTCCTGGAGGTGGAACTCGCGCTTGACGTAGGGGCCCGCCGCATAGGGCGCCGCTCCGCAGATGCGGGCCAGCGAGCGGAAGGTCTTGGAGGTCCCGACCACCATGTTCGGGGTGCCGGCCTCCTTCACCCGGGCCACGGCGGGCTTGAGGGTGGACTTCACGTGCTTGCGCAGGGCCTTGACCTCCTTGGGCTTGGGGAGGTCCTCGCCGATGAACTGGCGGGTCAGCCGGCCCGCGCCGAGCGGGACCGAGACGGCGACGTCGGGCAGCGCGTCCTTGCCCAGCGCCATCTCGAAGGAGCCGCCGCCGATGTCCAGGTCGAGGATCGTCCCCGCGCCCCAGCCCTGCCAGCGGCGCACCGCGAAGTAGGTGATCGCGGCCTCCTGGTCCCCGGCGATCTCCGTCAGGGTCACCCCGGTCTGCGTCTGGACGTGGTCGAGCACCTCGGCGCCGTTGTCCGACTCCCGGATCGCGGAGGTCGCGAAGGCGAGGATGTCCTCGGCCTCGTGCTCCGCCGCGAAGTCCCGCGCCTCGGCGACGAAGTGGGTCAGCGCGTCCCGGCCCTCGTCGCTGATGTTGTTCTCGGCGTCCAGGTAGCGCACCAGCTGCAGGGGGAACTTGTGCGAGGCGTACGGCTCCGGGCGGGAGCCCGGGTGGACGTCCAGCAGGAGGAGGTGGACGGTGTTGGACCCGACGTCGAGGACGGACAGGCGCATGGTCAGCTCGTTTCCTTCGTCGCCGAGGACTTCGCCGTGCCGGCGGAGCCCTTGGCGGTCGTCTTCTTCGCCGCGGTGCTCTTGGTCGACGAGCTCTTGGCGGCCGAGCTCTTCGCCGTCGTCTTCTTGGCCGTGCTCGTCTTCTTCGCCGCCGGCTTCTTCGCGGCGGGCTTCTTCGCCGCCGGCTTCTTGGCCGGGCCCTTGGCGCGCTTCTCCGCCAGCAGCTCGACGGCGCGGGCGTGGGTCATCGACTCCACGGTCTCCGAGCGCGGGACCGTCACGTTGGTCTCGCCGTCGGTGACGTACGGGCCGAAGCGGCCGTCCTTGACGACGATCGGCTTGTCGTTGCTGGGATCCTTGCCCAGCTCCGCCAGCGGGGGCTTGGCCGCGGCCCGCCCGCGCTGCTTGGGCTGGGCGTAGATGTCCAGGGCCTCCTGGAGGGTGATCGAGAAGATCTGGTCCTCGGAGGTCAGCGAGCGGGAGTCCGTGCCCTTCTTCAGGTACGGGCCGAAGCGGCCGTTCTGGACCGTGATGTCCGTGCCCTCCTCGTCCTGGCCGACCACCCGCGGCAGCGAGAGCAGCTTCAGGGCGTCCTCGAGCGTGACGGTCTGCAGGGACATGGACTTGAACAGCGACGCCGTGCGCGGCTTGGGCTTCTGCGGCTTCTTGGGCGGCTTGGGCTTGCCGTTCTTGTAGTACTCGACCGGCCGGTTGGCCAGCTCCTCCTCGGTGGGCTCGGGGATCACCTCGGTCACGTAGGGGCCGAAGCGGCCGTCCTTGGCCACGATCGTGCGGCCGGTCTCCGGGTCCTCGCCCAGCTCGCGGCCGTCCGCCTTGCCCTGCTCGATGAGCTCCCGGGCCTTCTCCGCGGTGAGCTCGTCCGGGGCCAGGCCCTCGGGGATGTTCGCGCGGATCGGGTCCCCGATCTCGCCGGTCTCCGGGTCCACCGCACCCTCGGTCTCGAGGTAGGGGCCGAAGCGGCCCACACGCAGGGTGATCCCGTCCGCGATCGCCACGGAGTTCACGGCCCGAGCGTCGATCTCGCCGAGGTCCTCGACGATCGGCTTCAGCCCGTGCCGGGAGTCGCTGCCGAAGTAGAACGAGGAGAGCCAGCGCTCCTTGTTCTCCTCCCCGCGGGAGATGCGGTCCAGGTCCTCCTCCATCTCGGCGGTGAACTCGTAGTCCACGTACTCGGCGAAGTGCTCCTCGAGCAGGCGCACCACGGAGAACGCGACCCAGGAGGGCACCAGCGAGCCGGAGCGGTTGTCCACGTAGCCGCGGTCCATGATCGTGGAGATCACGGCGGCGTAGGTCGAGGGGCGGCCGATGCCGAGCTCGTCCATCGCCTTGACCAGCGAGGCCTCGGTGTAGCGCGGGGGCGGGGAGGTCTCGTGGCCGTTGGCCTCGACGTCGCGCCCGGTCAGCGCGTCGCCCTCGGCGAGCTCGGGGAGGCGCTTGTCCTTGCCGTCCTTCTCGTCCTCGCGGGAGGCATCGCGGCCCTCCTCGTAGGCGGCGAGGAAGCCGCGGAAGGTGATGACCGTGCCGGAGGCGCCGAACTCGGCGGTGCGGCCGTCGCTGGTGGAGGCCGCGAGGCGGACCGAGGCGGTCTGGCCCTTGGCGTCGGCCATCTGGGAGGCGACGGTGCGCTTCCAGATCAGCTCGTACAGGCGGAACTCGTCGGCGGAGAGCCGCGACTTCACGTCCGACGGCGTCCGGAAGGAGTCGCCGGAGGGACGGATCGCCTCGTGCGCCTCCTGGGCGTTCTTGGACTTCGAGGCGTACAGGCGCGGCTTGTCCGGGACGAAGTCGCCGCCGTACAGCTCCTTGGCCTGCTGCCGGGCGGCGTTGATCGCCTGGTCGGACAGCGCGACCGAGTCGGTGCGCATGTAGGTGATGTAGCCGGACTCGTAGAGCCGCTGCGCGACCTGCATCGTGGAGCGGGAGGAGAACCGCAGCTTGCGGGCCGCCTCCTGCTGCAGCGTCGAAGTCGTGAAGGGGGCCGCGGGGCGGCGGGTATACGGCTTGGTCTCGACCGAGGTGACGGAGAACTCCGAGCCCTCCAGGGCGGCGACCAGCCCGCGGGCGGTCTCCTCGTCGAGGTGGGCGACCTTGGCGCGGGCCGAGTCCTTGAGCTCGCCGGAGTCGGCGAAGTCCTTGCCGGAGGCGACCCGGGCGCCGTCGAGCGCGGAGAGCTTGGCGTTGAAGGACTCGTCGGAGCCGGTCACGAAGGTCCCGGAGAGGTCCCAGTACTCGGCGGAGCGGAAGGCCATGCGCTCCCGCTCCCGCTCGACCACCAGGCGGGTCGCGACCGACTGGACGCGGCCGGCGGACAGGCCCTGGGAGACCTTGCGCCACAGCACCGGTGAGATCTCGTAGCCGTAGATGCGGTCCAGGACGCGGCGGGTCTCCTGGGCGTCGACCAGGTCGTCGTCGATCTCACGGAGGTTCTCGAAGCCGCGCTCGATGGCCTCGCGGGTGATCTCGGGGAAGGTGACCCGGTAGACGGGGACGGTGGGCTTGAGGACCTGGAGCAGGTGCCACGCGATGGCCTCGCCCTCGCGATCGCCATCCGTGGCGAGGTACAGGGCGTCGGACTCCTTGAGCAGCCGCTTGAGCTCCGTGACCTTCTTCTTCTTGTCCGGGTTCACCACGTAGTACGGCTCGAAGTGGTTCTCGATGTCCACCGCGAACTTCCCCACCGGGGTCTTCTTGAGCTCGGCCGGCAGCTCCTTGGGCTGGGGCAGATCCCGGATGTGGCCCATCGAGGACTCGACGACGTAGGCGTCGCCGAGGTAGCCGCCGATGGTCTTGACCTTCGACGGCGACTCCACGATCAGTAGGCTCTTGCCGGTGGTCTTGCCCTTGGCCTGTGCTGGCACGTCACTCCTTGAGACTTCACGGGTGGATACGCCCCCACAATAGCGGAGGTTCCGAGGGGGCCGGTCAACGCCGGCGAGCGGCGGACCCGAGCGCCCCGGGGGCGTCGGCCGGGCCTCCAGGCCGTCCCGCCCGGCCCGCGGCGATCACTCGCGCGGCGGCTCGGGGCCCACCTCGAACTCGCGACCGTCGATGCGCTCGGGGGTGACCCGGACCCAGACGGTCTTGACCGTGGGAGCGTAGCTCTCCACGCCCGCCCCGTCCAAACGCCCGAGCAGCTCGGCGTCCTCGACCACTTCCGCCCGGCCGTGGACGACCACCGAGCGGGCGACGCCGTCGGCGACCTCGTCGATCTCGAACGCGACGTCCCGGCCGACCACCACGCTGGCGAGCTTGGTGCCCTCCGCGGTCCGGAAGCACAGGCTCCCCTCGAGCACGCCGTGGTTGACGGGGTAGATGTCGATGACCCCGGCGGCGGCCACGGCCAGCCGGCCGTAGGCGTGGGACCTCAGCAGGTCCCAGCAGCGCTGCTCGTCGATCCGGGGCAGGTCATGGGGGTTCGGTGACGTCATGTCCCGAGTCTAGGACCGCGCCGTAAGCTCCAGGAAACCGTGGCCCACGAGCCGCCGGATGTGAAGGAGGAGGTCCGACGCCGGTCCCTCGTCCTCCCACTCCAGCAGCGCGCCCAGCGCGTCGAGGATCTGGCCGGCGGAGAGCTCGCCGTCACACGCCGAGACGAATCCGGCGGCCTCGGTGGACAGCAGCTCGGTGCGCCGCAGCCCCGCGCCCTGGCGCAGCAGGATCACGCCCGGGTGCTCGGCACCGGGGCGCTGGTGCCGCTCCTCGGTCACGTCCCCGGCCACGGTCAGGTGCGCGGCGCGCAGCCGCTCGTCGTCCATCCGCTCCAGCGCGTCGTGGGCCTCGACGGCGGCCGTGATCGCGGGGGCCACGGGCTGCTGGATCGGGTGTCCGATCTCCTCGAAGCGGCGCAGCGCGGCCTCCCCCTCGGGACGGCGCAGCCAGATCATGCCGAAGCCGACGGCGGCCACCCCGCGGGAGGCGAAGTCCCTCGAATAGTCCAGCGACGCCGCCTCGAAGGCCTCCGGGTCCCGCTGCTGGCTCGCGTCCCGCAGCCAGGTCTCGGCGTACTCCTCCGGGCTGAGCTCCTCGCGCTGGATGATCCAGGCATCGGCCGTGGCGGGGATCCACCGGCGGGGACGGGCGTCCCAGGCCGGGCGGGGCTCCTGGGAGTCGTCCCGCTGGTCCTGCCGGGGGCCGGTCTGCGGGGCCTCGGCGTCGATCTCGTGGATCTCCCAGTTGCCCAGCAGCTGGGCGCGCCCGCCCGGCGCCAGGATACCGGGCAGCGCGCCCAGCAGCTCCGAGACCAGCTGGTCCCCGGGCAGGCCGCCGTCGCGGTACGTGTAGAGCTCGTCCTCGTCCTCGCGCCGCGGGGTGATGACGAACGGCGGATTGGAGACCACCAGGTCGAACTCGCGCCCCGCGACAGGCTCCAGCAGGCTGCCCCGCAGCAGCTCGACCCGGTCCCCCAGCCGGGAGGGGTCCAGCCCCAGGGCGCCGGCGTTGAGGATCAGGTTGAAGCGGGTGAAGGCGAGCGCCCGCTCCGAGAGGTCGGTGGCCGTGACCCGCTCGGCGTGCGCCAGGAGGTGGAAGACCTGGATCCCGCAGCCGGTGCCGAGGTCCAGCGCGGAGCGGACCGGGCGCCGCTCGGTGAACTGGGCGAGGGTGAGGGATGCCTGCCCGATGCCCAGGACGTGGTCCCGCTTCAGGGCCCCGGGGCGCTGGTGCGCGCCCAGGTCCGAGGCGACCCACAGCTCCGTGCCGTCGTCGGCGGCGTGGGGGGTGAGGTCGACGGCGCTGACCCACCGGCCGTCCGCCTCCTCGATCAGGTTCAGGGCGCGGAGGGTCTCGAAGGCGCCCTCGCCGAGGACGGCGTCGAGCCCCTCCTGCGAGGTGCCGCCGCCGAGCATGAACAGCTCGACCGCCCCCGCCAGCCGGCGCTGTCCCGGGCGCGCGGCGACCTCGCCGCCGAGCACCTGCCGGATGCGGTGCCGGGCGGGCACCACATGGTCCCGCGCCAGGGCCGCGAACGGGCCCTCGCCGAGCAGCCCGCGGATGCCCTCGTAGGAGAAGTCGACGGCGGCCAGGGCCTGGGCCAGCGCCTCCACCGCCTTGACGTCGTCGCTGTAGGGGGAGTCCGGCACGCGGGAGAATTCTGGGATGCTCATCACGGGGATCCAGTCTAGGGCGTGGGGGCGGGGTCCTGTACATCGCCGGCGGAGGCGGGCAGGATGAGGCCATGAGCGAGAGCAGCGGCCATTCGACGTCCGGGGCGTACATCAAGAACTCCGGCGAGTTCACCCGGGACACCAACTACATCGAGGACCGCATCCTCGCGGACACGGGCCTGGCGTCCGGCGGCGAGGACGCCGGGCGGGGCGTGTGGCCGGTCGAGGCCGGGCGCTACCGCCTGGTCGCGGCCCGGGCCTGCCCGTGGGCGAACCGCACGATCATCGTCCGCCGCCTTCTCGGGCTCGAGGACGCCCTCTCGCTCGGCCTGCCCGGCCCGGTCCACGACGCCCGCTCGTGGACCTTCGACCTGGACCCGGACGGCAGGGACCCGGTGCTGGGGATCGAGCGCCTGCAGCAGGCGTTCCTCGCCCGGTTCCCGGACTACCCGCGGGGCATCACGGTCCCGGCGATCGTGGACGTGCCCAGCGGGAAGGTCGTGACCAACGCCTTCCCGCAGATCACCGAGGACCTCTCCAAGCAGTGGCGCGGCTTCCACCGCGAGGGCGCGCCCCAGCTGTGGCCCGAGGAGCTCGAGGAGGAGATGCGCGAGGTCATGCAGCGGGTCTTCACCGAGGTCAACAACGGGGTGTACCGCTGCGGCTTCGCCGGCTCGCAGGAGGCGTACGAGAAGGCCTACGACCGGCTGTGGCGCGCCCTGGACTGGCTCGAGCAGCGGCTGGGCAACCGGCGCTACCTGATGGGCGAGCACATCACCGAGGCCGACGTGCGGCTGTTCACCACGCTGGCCCGGTTCGACGTCGTCTACTACTCGCACTTCAAGTGCAACCGGCAGCCGCTGGCCACCATGCCGCACCTGTGGGCCTACGCCCGCGACCTCTTCCAGACCCCCGGGTTCGGCGACACCGTCGACTTCGAGCAGATCAAGCAGCACTACTACCGCGTGCAGAGCGACATCAACCCGACCGGGATCGTCCCCGTGGGGCCGGACGTCTCCGGGTGGCTCGAGCCGCACGGGCGCCAGGAGCTCGGCGGCTCGCCCTTCGACGAGGCCGCCGGGGCGTCCGCGCCGGGGCCGGTGCGCGAGGACGAGCGGGTCGCGGCGGGGCACAATCCGCTGTACCCGGTGGACCTGGGTTCGGGCAGCTCGGTCTGAGGGCCGCGGGCCGGGACAGACCGGGGCGGTCAGGCCGCGGGGGCTCCCGTGGCGCATCCGGCGGGGCAGCGCGCGCCCGGCGTCGAGCACTCCGGGCAGAGCAGCACCAGGCGGCGGCAGGCCGGATCGGCGCAGTTGGCGAAGGCGCGGGCGGGCTCCCCGCAGGCCTCGCAGCGGCCGATCGTGAGCGCCTGCGGCGTGAACTCCAGGTGCATCCGCCGGTCGAAGACGTAGAGCGAGCCCTCCCACAGGCCCGCATCCCCGTAGGTCTCGCCGTAGCGGACGATCCCGCCGTCGATCTGGTAGACCTCCTCGAAGCCGCGGCCGCGCATCAGCGCCGAGAGCACCTCGCACCGGACGCCGCCGGTGCAGTAGGTGACCACGGGGCGGGACTTCAGGTGGTCGTAGCGGCCCGAGTCCAGCTCGGCGAGGAAGTCGCGGGTAGTCCCGGTCTCGGGGACCACGGCGTCGCGGAACCGGCCGATGCGGGCCTCGAAGGAGTTGCGTCCGTCGAAGAACACGACGTCGTCCCCGCGCTCCTCGACCAGCCGGTGCACCTCCTCAGGGCTCAGATGCTCCCCGCCGCCGACGACGCCGTCCTCGTCCACCCGCAGCTGATCGGCCGCCCCGAAGGCGACGATCTCCTCGCGGGCCCTGACGGACAGGCGCGGGAAGTCCTCCGCCCCGCCGTCGGACCACTTCACCTCCAGGCCGGAGAGCGCGGGGTGCTCGCGGGTGGCCTTGGCGTACTGCTTCAGGGCGCCGACCTCCCCGCCCACGGTCCCGTTGATCCCGTGCGGGGAGACGATGATGCGCCCGCGCAGCCCCAGCCCCTCGCACAGGGCGCGCTGCCACAGCCGCACCGCCTCGGGGTCGGCGAGGGGGACGAAGGCGTAGTACAGGAGGATTCGCGAGATGGCCACGGCCGGTATTCTACGCGGGCCCGGCGGCCGGCGGCGATGCCACAATGGTGGGGTGGATCATCGTGAGCACCTGCTGGCGTCGTTGAACCGGGGGCCGGAGCCCCCGGAGGTCGTGCACGCCCGGGTGCTGCCGGAGCGCGAGGCCGTGACCGCCCCATGGCCGGAGTGGGCGCACCCGGAGGTGGTGGACGCCTTCCGCGGGCTCGGCGTCCCGGAGCCGTACCGGCACCAGGCCCTGGCCGCCGAGGCCGCCCACCGCGCCCAGGCGAGCGCCTGGGAGGAGGTCGTGGCCGCGCGGGCCGCGGGGAGGACCGTGAGCCCGGCGGCGGCCCGCCACGTCATCCTCGCCACCGGGACCGCGTCGGGAAAGTCGCTGGCCTACCAGCTGCCGGCCCTCGACGCGATCGTGCGCGGGGCGGAGGACCCCGGCGTGGGCCTGCACAGCCGGGAGGCCACGGTCCTCTACCTCTCCCCCACCAAGGCGCTGGCGGCCGACCAGCTGTCCTCGCTGCGGGCGCTCGGCCTGGGCTCGGTGCGCGCCGAGACCTACGACGGCGACACCGAGCTCGGCCAGCGCGCCTGGATCCGCGACCACGCCAACCTGGTGCTGTGCAATCCGGACATGCTGCACGCCGGGGTGCTGCCGAACCACCCGCGGTGGGCGCGGTTCCTGCGGCGGCTGCGCTACGTCGTCGTCGACGAGTCGCACGGGTACCGCGGGGTCTTCGGGGCGCACGTCTCGATGATCATGCGCCGGCTGCGCCGGGTGTGCGCGCTGCACGGCGCGGCGCCGGTGTTCATCGGGGCCTCGGCCACCTCGGCGGATCCGGGCGCCTCCTTCGCGCGGCTGCTCGGCGCCGGACGCGAGGACGTGACGGCCTTCGAGGCCGACGACTCGCCGCACGGCGCGGTCACCGTGCTGCTCTGGGAGCCCCTGCTGGAGGACCGGGTGGAGCGGGACGGGCTGGCGGCGGGGGTGCCCGGCGGCATCCACGGATCCGACGGACTCGAGGGCTCCGACGCGTCTTCCGACCCCGCCGCGCCCCCGATGCCCAGCGGCCGCGGACCCAACGGCGCCGGCGCGGGACCGGGCGAGAACGGGGCGCCCCGCCGGCGCTCGGCGCTGTCCGAGGCGGCGGAGATGCTCACCGACCTCGTGGCCGAGCGGGTCCGCACCATCGCGTTCATCAAGTCCCGCCGCGGCGCCGAGACCATGGCGGCCCAGGCGCAGAGCTACCTGCACGACGTCGCCCCCGAGGTCGCGGACCGGGTATGCGCCTACCGCTCCGGCTACCTGCCCGAGGAGCGTCGCGAGCTGGAGCGGCAGGTGCGCAGCGGCGAGATGCTCGGCGTCGCCTCCACGCCCGCGCTGGAGCTGGGGATCGACGTCGCCGGGCTCGACGCCGTCCTCGTCGCCGGCTGGCCGGGCACCCGCGCCTCGTTCTACCAGCAGATCGGACGCGCCGGGCGGGCCGGGCAGGAATCGCTGGCGGTCTTCATCGCCAGTGACGACCCGCTGGACACCTACCTGGTGCACCATCCGGCGGACGTCTTCGACCGGGCCGTGGAGGCCACCGTCTTCGACCCGCAGAACCCCTACGTCCTCGCCCCGCACCTCTGCGCGGCCGCCGCCGAGCGCCCGCTGCGGCCCGAGGAGCTGGGTCTGTTCGGCTCATCCGCGCCCGGGGTCCTGACCGGGCTGGAGCGGGACGGTTACCTGCGACGCCGCCCCACCGGCTGGTTCTGGACCCATCCGGAGTCGGCCGCGGAGCTGGTGGACATCCGCGGCGGCGGGGGCCACCGGCTGCAGATCATCGACGCGGAGACCGGAGGGATCATCGGCACCATGGAGTCGGGGCAGGCGCACCACCAGGCGCACCCCGGCGCGATCTACGTCCACCAGGGCGCCAACTGGCACGTCGAGGAGCTCGACGAGGAGGGGCGCGCCGTCGTCGTCACCGCCGCCGAGCCGGCCTTCTACACCCAGTCGCGGGACATCACCGAGGTGACGGTCCTGGAGGTCGAGGACACCCGCGGGTGGGGGCCGGTCACCCTGCACCGCGGGCTGGTGCGGGTGCGCACCCAGGTGGTCTCCTTCCAGCGCAAGGAGATCGCGAGCAACCGGGTGATCGACGAGGAGCCGCTGGAGCTGCCGGCGCAGGAGCTGGTCACCCGGGCCGCCTGGTGGACGATCCCGACGACGGTCATGACCGGCCAGGGCGTCGTCGAGCCCGAGTTCCCCGGGGCGCTGCACGCGGCCGAGCACGCGGCGATCGGGCTGCTGCCGCTGGTCGCGACGTGCGACCGCTGGGACATCGGCGGGCTCTCCACGGCGCTGCACGTGGACACCGAGCTGCCCACGATCTTCGTCTACGACGGCTACCCCGGCGGGGCGGGCTTCGCGGAGCGGGGGTTCGACGTCGCCCGCGCCTGGCTCGAGGCGACCCTCGCCGCGATCCGCGCCTGCGAGTGCGAGGCCGGCTGCCCCTCCTGCGTCCAGTCGCCCAAGTGCGGGAACAAGAACAACCCGCTGAGCAAGGACGGCGCGATCCGCCTGCTGACCGGGCTGCTCGAGACGGCCGACGCGGACCGGGAGGGGGACCGGCGGGCCTCCGGGGCCTGAGGCGGGGACCCAGGGCCCGGAGGCGGTTCTGCGAGCCGGGGCACCGACGCTTCCTACGATGCCAAAGGCCTCGGAAGGCCCCCGGGACCGAGGGACGCAGGGGACCTTCCCGAGCGGGACCGAGGAACTCGGGGGCCTTCCCGAGGCGGGGGCCCGGCGCACGGAGCGGGGTCCGGCGGGGCGAGAGGCCGGAGGTCGGCAATTCGATAAATAGCGTCGCTAAGAGTAACGTGACGGCGGTCCCTCTCATCCTCGGCCGGCTCAGCGTGGACGCCGGGCGCTTCGTGCAGCCTCCTGGTCCCCGCGGCGACGTGCCGCATCGGAAAGGCTCTCCCGCCGTGTTTGGCAATCCTGTGTACCTGGTCGGGCTCCTCTTCGCCTCGATCGCCCTCCTGATCTTCCTGATCAACTGGCGCACGAAGCTGCATCCCTTCCTGGCGCTGCTCGTCGTCTCCCTGCTCACCGCCCTGGCCGCGGGCGAGCACCTCGTGGACATCCCCGAGACCCTGATCGAGGGTGCCGGCGGCACGCTCGGCGAGACCGGAGTGGTGGTGGCGCTGGGCGCCATGCTCGGCCGGCTCCTCGCGGACAGCGGAGCCGTCCGCCGCATCGCGGACCTCGTGGTCGAGCACAGCTCGCCGAAGACCGCTCCCTGGATCATGACGGCCGTGGCCTTCGTCGTCGGCATCCCCATGTTCTTCGAGGTGGGCCTGGTCGTGCTGATGCCGGTCATCTACTCGGTCGCGGTCCGGCTCGAGAAACTCCACGACCGGCCGAAGATGTGGTACCTGCGGATCCTCATCCCGGCGATCGCGGCGCTGTCCTGCCTGCACGGCATGGTGCCCCCGCACCCCGGCCCGCTCATCGCCGTCGACGGCCTCAACGCCGATACCGGGCTGACCATCCTGCTGGGCCTGGTCTGCGCCGTCCCCACCGTGATCCTCGCGGGTCCCGTCTACGCCCGCTTCATCGCCCCGCTGGTGCGCCTGGAGCCCTCGAGCACGCTGGTGGAGCAGTACACGGGGACCTCCCCGGACGCGCCCGAGGCGGGGGCCTCCGGGGACGCGGGATCCGGCGGGGGCTCCGGCGGGGGCGCGCGCTCCGAGAGGCCCGCCGGGGAGGCGGGCTCCGGCCGGTCCGGCGGGCAGGCCCCAGACTCCCAGGCGAGTGCCGAGCAGGGCGCCGTCGCGGTCCGGGACGAGGAGGAGAGGAAGGCCCGGAAGGTGCCGACCTGGATGGCCTTCGTCTGCGTCCTGGTGCCGGTGGCCCTGATGCTGGTGCACGCCGTCGTCGTCATCATCGCCCCCGACTCCCCCGCCGAGTCCGTCGCCGAGGCGATCGGCAACCCGGTGGTGGCGATGCTCATCGGCGTGATCTTCGCGGCGATCACGCTGGGCACGGCGGCGCGCATGAACGGCGAGCAGATCCGCACGAGCTTCGGCAGCAGCCTGGGCTCGGTGGCCGGCGTCATCCTGATCATCGCCGGCGGCGGCGCCTTCAACGAGGTCCTCAAGGACTCGGGCATCGGCGACGCCATGGTCTCGGCCACCTCGCACCTGCACATGAACCTGATCGTGCTGGGCTGGCTGATCGGCATCATCCTCTCCTTCGCGACCGGCTCCGCCACGGTCGGCATCGTCTCGGCGACCGGGATCGTGGCGCCCCTGATCACCGACGAGTCCTCGATGTTCGTCTCGCTGATCGTGATCGCCATCGGCTCGGGATCCATCGGGCTCAACTGGGTGAACCACGCCGGCTTCTGGTTCGTCAAGGAGTCCTTCGGCATGACGCTGGGCCAGGCCACCAAGACGCACATGACCGTCCAGACCCTGGTCAGCGTCTTCGGCCTCTGCTTCGCCCTGCTGCTGTCCCTCTTCGCGTAGCCGGGGCGGGGTGCTCCGGGGAGGGCGTCCGCACTGCAGCGGACGCCCTCCCCGGCCCACCCCATGCCGTGTGCCGGCCAGTATGAGGCCTCCGCATGCTCCTCCCCACCCCTGTGCTCCCCTCCCGACCCGGTCTCGCCTTCCTCGGGCTTCATTCCTCCTCTCCTCCCGGCGGTCCTGCCCTCGCCACCGCGCGTGCGGGGCCCAGGAGGCGCAGCGGTGCCGCGAGCTCGACGCGGACGCTCACGTCCATACCGCCCCTCACGCCCGGCGCGGCCTCGCAGGTGGTGACCCGCGCACCGTTCGCCTCGGCGCTGCGCTCCGCCTCCTCGCACGGCACGCCCGCCCGGATCCCCCGCTTCGCGTCGGCGGCGGCCAGGGCAGCGAGGTCCGCGGCGGTGGCCGCCCGGTGACCCATCAGCGCCAGGTGACCCGCCCCTCCCACCGCGCCCAGCAGGACGACGGCGGCCGCCGCGATCCCGAGCGCCGCGGCCGTCGAGGAGCCCCGCTCCGCGTGATCCTCCGACTCCCCCGTCCGTCGCGTCGTCATTCCCCGTCCTCCTCCGTGAATCCCCCGCCGCTCTCCGGCTCCTCCTCCACCACGGCGTCGGCGTAGACCTCCGCGCCTCCCCATGTCCCGATGATCCCCGGAGCGGGCGAGCGAACCTCCACCGCGGTCCGGGCCCCGCGCATCTCCACCACGACGACGGCGTCCTCCCCGGCGATCTCCTGGGCCACGCTGCGTGAGGACTCCGCCGAGTCCCCGCGCGCGGCGGAGCGGGCGGCGAGCCGGGCCGCCTCCTCCACCTTGACCGCGGCGACACCGTACGCCCCCGCTCCCAGGACCACCGCCAGCAGCAGCACGATGCTGGGCAGCAGGATCGCGAACTCGGCGGTGGCCGCTCCCAGCTCCCCGTCCCCGGCGCCGGGCCGGCGCGGGGCGGCCGCACGTCCGGGAGACGCCCGCCGCCCCGCCCCGCGATGCCCACCGGATGCCTCCATCACCCTGCCGAGAGGGCGGTGCGGATCATGCCCAGCAGCATCTCCCGCACCTCCGAGCTGCGCAGGATGACCACCAGCAGACCTGCGAAGCCGACCGCCGCCAACATCACGATCCCGTATTCGGCGGTGGTCGCGCCCAGGTCGGGATCATCGTCGGCGAGGACCAGCCGCGATGCTGGCCCGCTGCCGGCGGACCTCTTCGGGCCTTCCTCCCGGAGCCCCGTCGTCCTCGTCTTCCCCGTGTCTTCTCCCGGATGCCTCATGCGATGCACCCTCCTTCCCCTTGATAGCCGGGCCCCAGCGGCCCGGTGGTCTGTGTCGTGGATCAGCGAGCCGCGCCCGCGCCTCCTGCTCTGCTCCACGCGGTCCTTCCTCCATCGACTCGGTCTCCCGAGGCTGCGCGTCCGATGCTCCTTCCCCCTGTCGATCCCCCGTTCCCTTCCCCACGCTCCCCGCAGCGATCATGAGGCCAAGGAGGAGAACAGGCCGATGACGACCGGCAGAACCCCCAGACAGATCAGAGCCGGCAGGGAGCACAGCCCCAGCGGCAGGACCAGCCGAACACCCAGCGAGGAAGCCCGCTTCTCAGCCTCCCGGCGGGCGCGACGCCGCGTCGCGAGGGCCTCCGCGCGGAGCATGCGGGCGGCCGGCGTCCCCGTCCGGGAGGCGAAGCCCAGAGCCCGCCCCAGGTGCTCCAGCTCCGGGTTCTCCCTGCCCCTCCCGGAGGAAGGCCGGCGCCACGGAGCAAGCAGGGAAAGCGGGCGTCTTCCGCTGAGTGCCCCCGCCCTCACCCGATCCTCCGCTCCCGAAGCATCGGCGTCCGCCGCACCGGGGCCCCAGCTGCTCTCCCACGTCAGGCCGAGTTCGAGCCGGGCCGCCACCTCCGCCAGCCGCCGTGAGCCCTCCGCTTCCGCGACGGCCGCCAGTGCCCTGGGAATCGGCAGCCCGGCGTCCAGCGCCGCCCCGACCAGCTCCATCCTGAAGGGAGCGGGGACCGAGCGGGTCCGCACGGCGGAGCTGGGCCGGACAGTGCCAGCCCTCCATCGCGGCAGGCGGCCGCCCCCCAGGAGGAGGACAGCACCCGCCAGCAACGGGACGAGCCACCAGGCCGTCATACCTCTCCTCCTTCGGCGATGCGGATGAGGCGCCGGCTCCACGCGACTCCCGCCACGGAGAGGGCTGTTCCGATCACCAGGACCACGCGTCCCCACCCGGTGCCGAGGAGGGTTCCGAGGGGATCGGTGCCCATGAGCACCCCCAGTCCCACTCCGAGGAAGGGCAGGGCCGCGAGCAGCCGTCCGGTGGACCGCGGCCCGGCGATCGCCGCCTCCCGGGCGTCGGCGGCGTCGAGCGCGTCCTCGATGCCCCCGGCCACCCGGGTGAGCACGCCGACCAACGGTGCCCCGGTGGCTCCCGAGACCTGCCACGCCGCGGTCAGGATGTTCCTGGCCTCCCTCGAGCGCGGATGCTCGAGGGAGGCCGCTCTCAGCGCGGCGAGGGGGTCGCCTCCCGCGCGTGCCGCGGACCCGGCATGCTCCAAAGCCTTCTTGAGGTCCCGTCCCGGAGCCGCGGACCACGTACCCCGTGATCCGTCCGCATGGGCCTCCTCCGTCCAGGAGCCGAGGGCCCGCCAGACGGTGAGGGGGTCGGCACCGGCGTGGAGCAGGGCCACCATCCGATGGACGGCCCCGGGCCAGAGGTCCAGCGCGTCCCTGTTCCGAGCACCGCTTCCCAGGAGCCGCCGGAGCGCTGAGAGAGGCCGCAGGGAGACGGGCAGGAGTCGTTCCCTGCCCCCGCTGCTGCGGACGAGGCCCCTTCGACGCGCGGCTTCCCTCCAGCGGACCGCGCCGAGGATCAGGACGGCCGCGCACCCCGCCAGGAGACCCGCCGTCATGTCCGTTCACCCCCTCGTCCCGTCGCCGACGACGTCGGAGCCCTCTCAGGCCGTCTCCCTCTCCGGGGAAGTCCCTGACCTGTCAGGCTCTCCAACGCTGCGAAGGCCGGGCCGGCGACGGTCCACCCCTCCGGCGTGGTGCTCAGGGCGGGCAGGACCTCCAGCCCTGCCTCTCCGACGGAGAGCACCCCTACCTGCTGGACGAAGCGCCCTCGCGGCCCACGCTGCAGGTGGACCACCACGCTGATCGCGCTGACCGCCTGGAGAGTCACGGCCTCCGCGGTGAGCCCGGTCAGGGCTCCCAGCGCCACGAGCCGGGCCGGCACCGCCTCCGCCGAATTGGCGTGCAGCGTCCCGCCCCCGCCCTCGTGTCCGGTGTTCATGGCGAGGAAGAGCTCCTTGACCTCCGCGCCCCGGCATTCGCCCAGCACGATCCGGTCCGGGCCCATCCGCAGCGACTGCCGGATCAGATCCGCCAGGCCCACCGCTCCCCTGCCCTCCGCGTTCGCCTCCCGGGTCTGGAGCCTGATCGCATGGGGGTGGGCCGGCCGCAGCTCGGCCGAGTCCTCGATGAGCACGAGCCGCTCGGAGGCCCCGCACAGGCCGAGCAGGGCGTTCAGCAGCGTCGTCTTCCCCGTCCCTGCGGGGCCGCTGATGATGAAGGAGCGACGTCGTGAGATCATCCCCCGCAGGGCCTCCTCCATGCTCTCCGTCAGCATCCCCGCCGCGCACAGCCCCTCGAAGGTCGGCAGGGAGCGGGGCTGGACGCGGATCGAGAGGCAGGTCGTCTCCGGGGAGATGGGCGGGATGACGGCGTGGACCCTGTACCCGGCGGCGCTCTGGACGTCCGCGCACGGATGGCCGGAGTCCAGCCGTCTCCCCGCGGCGGTGATGAGCCGCGTGGCCAGCTCGCGCACGGCGTCCTCTCCGGCGAAGACGACGTCCCTGCGTCGGGGACCGTCCGCCCCGTCCGTCCAGACCTCGTCGGGCGAGTTCACGTAGATGTCCGTCAGACCGGGCTCCTCCAGCAACGGGTGGAGGATGCCCAGCCCCCGGCTCCGGGCCCGCTCGGACTCCCTTGCGGCGAGTCGGTCCGCCGCGGTGACCCGGGCGGTCATGTGCGCTCACCCCGCGCGGAGGAGGTCCCCCGCCGGCCGTTCCGGTGCCGGGGAGGCGCCGTGCCGGAAGCGGCCGGCGACCGTTCCTCGGGGTTCCTCCCGAGGGCGGCCAGGACGGCGTCGGCGAGATCCTCCAGCGGACGACGCAGGGCCCGATGCTGCCCCTCCTCCAGCAGATGGCCCGCTTCGTAGGCCGCGTAGACCGAGGGAAGGTGCGGGATGACCGCGTGCAGCCGCTCGCCGAGGATGCGCGCGGCCTCGGCGTCCGTCACGTCGCAGAATCGCGGGCCGACCCCGACCGGCACGAGGGGCATCAGCGGCGCCCAGCGCCTCCGGACCTCGCGCGCCTGGGAGAGGCCCCGCCGGGTGAAGGGGACCAGGAGCACCACCGCGGAGCACCGGGAGAGCCAGCGGCCCTCCGCGTCGCCGGGGGCCAGCATCCCGGCCGCGGTCCCGAGGTCGATGACGGTCATGGCCTCGCCGCCGAACGCCGTCGCGATGTCCCACGGCCTCGTCCCCGCCGCTCCGGGGAGGGAGGGAGCAGGGGCGAGCGCACCGGATGCCGATGGGGGAAGGTCTCCGCCCGTGACCTCGGGCGCCTGTGTCCCGTCTTTCCCGGGCTCGGCCGCCGTGGAAGAGCTCCCGGAGGTGAGCACCGGCAGACCGTGCGCCGCGGGCAGAGTTCCCAGGAGGGCCGCCCCCTCCGGCAGGCCCGGGAGCCCTACGAGGTCCTCCCAGCGCAGCCCGGGCAGCGGCCGGGGCGCGATGCAGGCATCCAGGCCGACGCTGGCCGGGACGGCGTCGACCACCACCACCTCATTCCCGCGCCCCCGGAGCCGGCCGCCCAGCCAGAGGGCGAGCGCGGAGGTTCCGATGCCGCCGCTGGCCCCCACCACCCCGATCCGCGGCCGAGCAGCCGGCGCCTCCTCCCGGAGGGCCAGCCGGTCGGCCAGCCAGGCCCGTCCCTGCGGCAGCACGACGACGGCGGGCGGCCCCCAGCGCCTGGACAGCTCGCTCGCGGCCGCCCATGGGTCACTCCCGCCGTCACGGCCGGCCACCACCACCGGGCCCGCGGCGGGCCGGGCGGCTTCCCCTTCCAGGTGGCTCATAAGGTCCGGCACGCTCTCGGCCTCGACGATCACGGTGTCCAGCGGACCCCACAGCGGGGCTCCCCCGCCCGAGTGGACCCTCAGGGGGCGGTCCGCCGCGGCCGCGACATCGGCGACGACGCGCAGGAAATCCCGGTCCCGTCCCCAGGCGACCACGGGGCCGGGCCCCCACCCGGGATTCCGGGCCGAGGACAGCCCCGGCCCGGCCGGCTCCGTCCTCCCTGCTCCGATCCCGGCCACGGAACCGTGTGCTTCCCGTTCCTTCGTGCTGCGGAGACCCGCCGATTCGCTCGTCATGGGGCCAGCATGCCGGTGCCGGGGAAGGCCCGGGCCCCCATGCCCCGCCGTTCTGCTCCTTCTGTGGATCCAGGCCCGTCCGAGGCCCGAGGAAGTCGCTTGGGGACGCCGGGTCCAACGGCCCGTCCTCCACCGCTCCGGAGCCGGCCAGTCCGGTCCCGGACGGCCCGGTCCCGGGAGCCCCGTCCCGAGGCCCCGCGCCGGTCACCCCGCGAAGTACAGATGCCGATGCAGCGAGCACCGTTCGTTGAATCCCGTCCCGCAGCGCGGGCACGAGGCCGCTCCCAGATACTCCGAGATCGGCAGCTCCGAGCGGCACACGCCGCACAGGATCGCCTTCTCCCCGAAGCTCTCGGCCGGCCAGGTGCGCGCAGGATGTCCCGCGGTCTCCTCGTGACAGGCGTGGCAGGGGTAGTACTCGCCGCAGCAGGCGAAGCGGATGGCGACGACGTCGACCTCGCGCCGGTAGTGCACGCACCGGGTCTGCTCGTCGACGGTGAGGCCCAGCACGCGCGGGCCCCTGAGAGCGGGCTCCCCCACGACCCCGTCCTCGGCCGAGGCCGCAGCGCGCTCGAGCAGCAGCTCCGTGCGCGCGTACTTCTCCCGCAGCCATTCCCGCACCTCGGAGGGCAGAAGCGCGAGCCGGGCGGGATCCGTGTTGTCCCGCAGATCCGCCCGCTTGACGATCGCCGCGACGACGTCGCCCTGCACCCGCGCGCAGTACCGCTCCGGCGACTCGCCCGCCCGCTTGGTCATCGCGTCGACGGCCGCGCAGATCCGCTCGGGGAAGATCCCGCGCAGCTCGGCGAGGCTCGTGCCGGTGTCCTCGACGACGTCGTGCAGCCACCCCACGACCTGCGCGTCCTCCCTCAGCCCTGCGTCGGGAGCCGCTTCCGCGGCGTAGCCGGCGACCCGCCGCGGGTGCTCGACGTAGTCCCCGCCGCCCTTGTCCGTCTGCCCGGCGTGGGCGCGCCGGGCGATCTCCTCAGCCCGCCGGACCGTTCCCTCGCCCATAACGCCCCTCCTCACCACGACGTCGCCGTCCGGGACGGCCGCTGCCGCCCCGGGACCACTCTACGGTCCGACGCGGACGCCTCGACCCCTCCTCCGGACCGGGCCGGCCGACGGCCGCACCCGCCGCGCCCCGGCCGCGGCCCCGGGCCCCGGGCCCCGGGCACCGGGCACCGGACACCGGACACCGGGAGACTCCAGCGCCCCGCGCCCTCGGAAGATCGAGGAGTCCGCCACGGCGATGCCGGCCGAGTTGAGGACGAAGACGGCACGATGCCGTCCCGACGCGAGACAGCCTGACACATCCTCTGGGACAATAGAGGAATGCACATCGTCCTCGGCCCTTCCCCGGAGCCGCGAGGCCCCGACGGGGACACGGCGCAGCCGCCCTGGCGCGCCGTGTCGCTCGACGCCGGCCGCGAGGTCTCCGCCCGGGACTTCCCGCGCGGACAGCTCGCCGCCGTCGTCCGGGCCGTGCAGGAAGGATCCGAGCGCCCGGACCGCATCCGCTGGGTCTGGGCCGACACCCGCGAGGTGTACCCCGAGCTGCTCGCGGCGGGCATCGAGCTCGCCCGGGTCTGGGATCTCCGCCTCTGCCAGCGGATCCTGCGCACCGCCGCCTCAGCGTCCTCCCGCGGCGTCGAGTACGCGCCGGCCGCCGACCTCTCGGAGGAGCGGGAGGAGCCGGCGGGACGCGTCCCCCCGCCCCGCGTCGATCCCCGGCAGGCATCGCTCTTCGAGGCCCCCGCAGCCCAGCCGCAGCCCCGGGGGCCCGCCTGCGACCAGCTGATCCGCGAGCTCGAGGCCCAGCGGCGGGCGGTCTCCTCGAGCCCCGAGCCGCATCGGCTGAACCTCCTGCTGGCCGCCGAGTCGCAGGGCGGCC
The DNA here is from genome assembly GCF_004136635.1 of Rothia halotolerans. Classification (GTDB taxonomy): domain Bacteria; phylum Actinomycetota; class Actinomycetes; order Actinomycetales; family Micrococcaceae; genus Rothia; species Rothia halotolerans. The sequence continues at coordinate 332,571 of NZ_NOIU01000001.1, forward strand.
TGATCGCGGAGGAGATGCACCACGAGGGCCTCCCCTGGAACCGCGGCATCCACGAGCGGCTCCTGGAAGAGCGGCTCGGACCGCGCCCCGAGGAGGGCAGCCGGCCCGCCCGGATGCAGAGCCTGGCCGAGCACGTCGGGCGGGTGCTGGGCTCCGAGCGCCTCAACCCCGACTCGCCGCAGGACCTGCTGCGGGCCCTGAACGCCGCGGGCGTCCGGGTGGGCAGCACCCGGAAGTGGGATCTCATGGCCTGGGCCGCGGAGGGCGGCGCGCACGTCGAGGAGCGGCGGGAGCTCATCCGTCCGGTCCTGGAGTACAAGCAGCTGTACCGGCTGTGGACCGCCAACGGGTGGCACTGGCTGGACGAGTGGGTCCGGGAGGACCGGTTCCACGCCGCCTACGTGGTGGGCGGCGTCGTCACCGGGCGCTGGGCGGCCCACGGCGGCGGCGCGATGCAGATCCCCCGGACCGTGCGCGACGCCGTGCGCGCCGAGCCCGGGCACGTCCTGACCGTGGCCGACGCCTCCCAGGTCGAGCCGCGCATCCTCGCCGCGATGTCCGGGGACCGGGCGCTCGCCGTCGCCGGCCGGGACCACGACCTCTACCTCGGCATCGCGGAGATCGGGCAGCGCACCGGCTCCGCTCTGAAGGACCGGCAGGCGGCGAAGATCGCGCTGCTGGGAGCCATGTACGGCGCCACCTCGGGCGACTCCGCGGCGATGATGCCGCACCTGCGGCGGCTGTTCCCGGCCGCGATCGAGCTGGTGGAGCGGGCCGCGGAGGCCGGCGAGCGCGGCGGCCAGGTCGCCACCTGGCTCGGCAGGACCTCCCCCGCCCCCGACGAGGCGTGGTTCGCCGCGGTCCGCGACGTCGGCACCGCCCAGGCCGAGTCCAGGTCCCGCACGCTCTCCCGCTCCCACGGGCGCTTCACCCGGAACTTCGTGGTGCAGGGGACGGCCGCCGAGTGGGCGCTGTGCTGGATGGGCGAGATCCGGCGCCGGCTGCGAGCCGGCGGGCCCGGGGGCTCGGGGCTGCGGACCCGGATGGTCTTCTTCGTCCACGACGAGGTGGTCCTGCACGGCCCCGAGGAGGAGGCCGAGGAGGCCCACGGCATCGTGGGCGAGGCCGCCGCGGCGGCCGGCCGGCTGCTCTTCGGCGAAGCCCCCGTCGACTTCCCCCTCACGGTCGCGGCCGTGGGCTCCTACGCCGAGGCCAAGTGACCCCCGGCCGCTGAGCACGTCTCGGCCTCCCCGCTCACAGCGGCGCCGGGATCCTCCGCGAGGCGTCCCACGGAAGGGCCCACCCGGTCTCGTCCAGGATGCGGTCCAGCAGGATGCCGGTGAACCCCCAGATGACGACGTCGCCCTCCTCCGAAGGCGCCGTGAAGGCCGGGGAGCGGTAGGTCATGCCGCCGCGGGTCACGGTCGCGGAATGGCGCCGCCCGGGGTCGACGAGATCCAGCACCGGGACCCTGAAGACCAGGGAGGACTCGCCCCGGTCCACCGCCTGGACGGGGGTGGGCCGGGTCCACCAGCCGAGCACCGGCATCACCATGAAGTTGCTGACCGGCAGCGGCACCGGCGCGAGCTTGCCCAGGACCTCGACGCCGTCCCGGTCCAGCCCGGTCTCCTCCACCGCCTCGCGCAGGGCGGCCTCGACGTAGGGGTCCGGCGCGTCGGCGTCCTCCGGGTCCAGCTTCCCGCCGGGGAAGGCCGGCTGGCCGGCGTGCTGGCGCAGGGATCCGGCGCGCACCACGATCAGCACGTCCAGCTCCGCCCCGATCCGCTCCGCGGCGCCCGCGAGGGACTCGGGGCGGGCGCGGGCGTCGTCGCTGTCCAGGACGCCGAAGAGGATCAGGACCGCGGCCTCGCGGGCCGACGCCGGGTCCAGGCCGCCGATCCGCCAGGGCTCGCGGTCCTCCATGAGCACCTCGGGCCCGCGCTCGGCCAGGCGCTCCAGGGTCCTGCGGGCCCGCTCGACGGGCGGAGTCGCCGCCGCATCGCGCTCCCGCCGACCCGCGCCGTCCCCCGGCTCCCATCCGGCGGCCCGGTCCGTTCCTTCGACATCCCGCCCGGGGGCCTGGTCCGCTCGTCCGGCGTCCCGCCCGACGTCCCGCTCCGCGCCGCCGGGGTCCCCCGGCCCTCTCCGCTCAGGCGCCAAGGCCGTACCCCTCGGCCCGGAGCTCCCGCCGCGTCGCGCCCTCGAGGAAGCGGCGGTGCAGCTCCTCGCGGCCGGGGGCGAACTCGTACTGCTGCAGCGCCGCGGCGGCCGTCTCGTCGGTCTCCCCCACCCCGTAGGAGGGGCACAGGTCCGCCACCGGGCAGACCCCGCAGGCGGGGACCCGCGCGTGGCAGATGCGCCGCCCGTGGTAGATCAGGTGGTGGGAGAGGTCCGTCCAGTCGCGGGGCTCGAAGAGGGCGACGACGTCGGCCTCGACCTTCACCGGGTCGGTCTGCTCGGTGAAGCCGAACCTGCGCGCCAGCCGCCCGAAGTGGGTGTCCACGGTGATGCCGGGCCGGCCGAAGGCGTTGCCCAGCACCACGAAGGCCGTCTTGCGCCCGACGCCGGCCAGTCCCGTCAGCGCCTCGAGCTCGCCGGGCACCTCGCCGTCGTGCTCGTCCACCAGCTGGTTCGCGAGCTTCACGATGGAGCGGGTCTTGGCCCGGTAGAAGCCGAGCGGGCGCACGATCTCCTCCACCGCCTCGTGCGAGGCGTTCGCCAGCGCCTCAGCGTCCGGGTACGCGGCGAACAGCGCGGGCGTCACCGAGTTCACCTTGACGTCCGTGGTCTGCGCCGAGAGCACGGTCGCGACCAGCAGCTGATAGGGGTTCTCGAAGTCGAGCTCCGCGACGGCGTACGGGTAGGTCTCGCCCAGGATCCGGTCGATCCGCCGGGCGCGGCGGACCAGGCCCAGCCGGGTCTCCGCCACGCCGCTCCGACGCCGCCGCGCGGCCCCGGCGCGGGCCTTCGCCTCGGGGACGTGGCGGATCTCCAAGCTCACGTCCGTGCTGCTCTCCTGGTGCGATGCGCTCATGGTCCCCCAGCGTACCCGCGCCCCGGGCCCCGGCTCGGGCGCGGTTTCTCGTCCCGTGAAACACGGTCCCGCCGGGTGATCGCCGTCACGAGCCTCGGATAGAGTTGAATCCGTGAAGACGTGGGCCGCATCACCGGCCCGGGGCTGCCGGTGCGCTGGCACGCCTCATCCGCACCGACAGGAAAGGGGAATCATGAGCGAGACCCGGCAGACCTTCCCGCCCACCGAGGAGTTCGCGGCGCAGGCCAACGCCACCGCGGCGATGTACGACGAGGCCGAGGAGAAGGGCCCCGAGTTCTGGGCCGAGCAGTCGCGCGCGCTGCTGGACTGGGACACCGACTTCACCGAGACGCTTGACTGGTCGAACCCGCCGTTCGCGAAGTGGTTCCGGGACGGCACCCTCAACGCGGCCTACAACGCCGTGGACCGCCACGTCGAGGCCGGGCACGGCGACCGTGTCGCCCTCCACTTCGAGGGCGAGCCGGGCGACCGCGCCGAGTACACCTACGCCGACCTCAAGGACGCGGTCTCCCGGGCCGCGAACACCTTCGAGCACCTCGGGGTGACCAAGGGCGACCGGGTCGCGGTCTATCTGCCGATGATCCCCGAGGCCGTGATCACCATGCTCGCCTGCGCCAGGATCGGGGCCATCCACTCGGTGGTCTTCGGCGGCTTCTCCGCCGAGGCCCTGCGCTCCCGGATCGACGACGGACAGGCCAAGCTCGTGGTCACCGCCGACGGCTCCTACCGCCGCGGCAAGCCCACCACGCTCAAGCCCGCCGTGGACCGCGCGCTGGGCGACGGCGCCTCGAGCGTGGAGCACGTCCTGGTCGTGCAGCGCAACGGCGAGGACGTCGAGTGGGCCAACGGCCGCGACCTCTGGTGGCACGAGACGGTCGGGCAGGCCTCCAGCCAGCACACGCCGGTCCCGCAGGGCGCCGAGGACCCGCTGTTCATCCTGTACACCTCCGGCACCACCGGCAAGCCCAAGGGCATCCTGCACACCACCGGCGGCTACCTCACCCAGGCGGCGTTCACCCACCGCAACGTCTTCGACCTCAAGCCCGAGACGGACGTCTACTGGTGCACCGCCGACGTCGGCTGGGTCACCGGGCACACCTACATCGTCTACGGCCCGCTGCTCAATGGCGCCACCCAGGTGATCTACGAGGGCACCCCCGACTCCCCGCACCGCGGGCGCTTCTGGGAGATCGTGGACCGCTACGGCGTCAGCATCCTCTACACCTCCCCCACCGCGATCCGCACCATGATGAAGTGGGGCGAGGAGATCCCGGACGAGTACGACCTCGGCTCGCTGCGCCTGCTCGGCACCGTCGGCGAGGCCATCAACCCCGAGGCCTGGATGTGGTTCCACCGGGTGATCGGCCACGGCCGCTGCCCGATCGTGGACACCTGGTGGCAGACCGAGACCGGCGCGATCATGATCTCCCAGCTGCCCGGCGTCACCGAGGCCAAGCCGGGATCCGCCCAGCGCCCGCTGCCGGGCATCCACGCCGACGTCGTGGACGAGATGGGCGGGGAGCTGGAGCAGGAGAAGCAGGGGCTGCTGGTGCTGACCCGGCCCTGGCCCTCGATGCTGCGCACCATCTGGGGCGACGACCAGCGGTTCATCGACACCTACTGGTCCCGCTTCGACCGGGGCACCTACTTCGCCGGCGACGGCGCCAAGCGCGACGAGGACGGCGACATCTGGGTCCTGGGCCGCGTGGACGACGTCATGAACGTCTCCGGGCACCGGCTCTCGACGCCGGAGATCGAGTCCGCGCTGGTCTCCCACCCCGCGGTCGCGGAGGCGGCCGTGGTCGGCGCGGCGGACGAGACCACCGGCCAGGCCGTCTTCGCCTTCGTGATCCTCTCCGACGCCGCCGTCGAGGAGGGCCGCGACAAGGAGGAGTTGAGCCAGGAGATCCGGGCCCACGTCGGCGAGGAGATCTCCCCGATCGCCAAGCCCAAGAAGGTGCTGATCGTGCCCGAGCTGCCCAAGACCCGCTCGGGGAAGATCATGCGCCGCCTGCTCAAGGACGTGGCCGAGGAGCGCCCGGTGGGCGACGTCTCGACCCTGGCCGACCAGACGGTCATGGACCAGATCACCCGATCGCTCCAGAGCTGACGCGGGAGGGCACCGCCCGCCCCAGAGCTGACGAGGCAGCGCACCGCCCGTCCCGGCCGCACGCGCGCCGGGGCGGGCGGTGCGCCGTCCGGGCGGCCCCGCCCTGAGCGCGAGAAGGCGAGCGGAGGGCACAATGGGACCATGAGCAAACCGATCTTCGTCCTCAACGGCCCCAACCTGAACCTGCTCGGCACCCGCAGGCCGGAGGTCTACGGGCACGCCACGCTCGCCGATCTCGAGCGCTCGGTCCGGGAGCACGCCGGGCGGCTGGGCCTCGAGGTCGAGTTCATGCAGTCCAACCACGAGGGCGCCCTGGTCGACGAGATCCAGCGCGCTCGCACCGAGGCCGCCGGCATCGTCATCAACGCCGCCGCCTACACCCACACCTCGGTCGCGCTGCACGACGCGCTGGAGGCCGCCGAGCTGCCGGTCGTCGAGGTCCACCTCTCCAACGTGCACCGCCGGGAGGGGTTCCGCCACCGCTCGTTCATCTCGCCCCAGGCGGAGGTCGTGATCGCCGGCGCCGGGCCGCAGGGCTACCTGATGGCCCTGGACCACCTCGCCCGCCGCTGAAGGACCCTGGACCCGACGACGTCGCCCGCCTCCCGGCGCCGAGGCCCCGCGCCACCGGTCAGCCCCGCGTGCACGCGCCGGTGCTGACGGGGGCGGTGAGCGAGCCCAGCTGGTCCAGCACGGGGTCCAGCTCGGTGAGGGAGAGCGCGTAGCCCGTCTCCCCGCCGGAGGCCTTCGCGAAGATCACGCCGATCACGCGTCCGTCCTGGTCCAGCAGCGGGCCGCCGGAGTTGCCCTGCTGGACGTCCGCGGCCAGCTGATAGACCTCGCGGGGCACGCTCGGCTGCCCCTCCGAGACCGTCGAGGTGTACCCCAGCCCCTGGACGGTCGCGGAGGAGGACTTGAAGGGCCCGCCGAGCGGGTAGCCCATGAAGGTCGTGAGGTCGCCCTCCGCGGCGTAGCCGCCGGTCTCCAGGGGCTCCGTGGGGAGGTCCGGGGCGGAGATCACGGCGAGGTCGGTGTCCGGGTCGAAGTACACGACGTCGCCCCGGTAGGTCCGCCCGCCCGGGGCCTCCACCAGGGGCTCGTCGACGCCCGAGACGACGTGCGCGTTGGTGACCACGAGGCCCTCGGCCGCGACGAAGCCCGAGCCCGACTGGTTCTGGCGGCAGGCCTCCGCCGTGCCGTTGACCCGCATGACGGAGTCGGAGGCGGCCGTGAGCGCATCGTTCCGGACCGTCTCGGAGGGCGCCTGCTGCTCGGGGAACAGCCGCTCGGAGACCTCCGGGATGCCCGACTGCGCGAGGACGGCGGCCCGGGCCTGGGCGATGGCCTGCTGCACGCCCGCCGGCGTCCAGGATTCGAGCGTCGAAATCACCCGGGAATTGTTAATTGCCATGGTGATGGACGCAACTCCGAGCTGTCCTGCGGAGAAACTCAGAATGACGATCACCAATGCGCAGGCGAGCACGTTGAGAATAGCTCCGGCGATTCGCTCGATGAAGCCCAGGCCGGTGCGGTCCGAGAGCCTGCGGAACGGCCGGGCGATCATGGCCCCGAGCACCTGCCCGACCGCGATCAGCACCAGGATGCTGATCACCGCCACCAGCAGGCGCCACCACCCGCTCGCCATCTCCACCAGCATCGGCGTGAGATAGAAGGCCGCGACGGCGCCCGCCGCGAATCCGATGACCGAGCCCAGGGTCATGAAGAATCCCCGCGCGTACCCGCCGACGAGATAGAGCAGCAGGACCACGAGCAGGATCCAGTCGAGCACGGTGAGGTTCTGGAGCATCGGCGCCTATCTGGGTGTGGGGAGAGGCCTCCGGGGCACGGGGTCTCCCCCGCCCGCGCGGAGGCGGGACGACGGAACGGTGAGCCCCTAGTGTAGGCGGGATTCCTGACAGCGAGCTTGAACCGTGCTGAGCGGCGGATCCCGGTTTCACCCGATTCCCGCCCGCATGTGGCATATTCAACCTTCAACTTATACAGTGGTAAGGAAATCCCGGTCGACGACTCGGCGGTTTTAGGCCTCGCGGCCCCTTCGGGAAATCGCGGCCCCTGCCGATTCGCCGTCTCATCGCATGCCTGCACAAGGAGAATTATGGATATTGAGGTTCTGCGCCGAGCGCCCCTCTTCGCCTCCCTGGACGACGAGGCCTTCGCGGCCCTGACCGACGAGCTCACCGAGGTGGACCTCTCCCGCGGCGCCTCGCTCTTCTACGAGGGCGATCCCGGCGACCAGCTGTACTTCGTCATCTCGGGGAAGATCAAGCTGGGCCGCACCGCCTCCGACGGCCGTGAGAACCTCGTGGCCATCATGGGGCCGGGCGAGATCTTCGGCGAGATGGCCCTCTTCGACCCGGGCCCCCGCTCCACCTCGGCGACCGCGGTCTCCGAGGCGCGCCTGGCCGGGGTCAAGCACTCGAGCCTGAAGAAGGCCATGGAGCGCAGCCCCTCGATCTCCGCCCAGGTGCTTCAGGCGCTCGCGCGGCGTCTGCGCCGCTCCAACGAGAACCTCGCAGACCTGGTCTTCTCGGACGTCCCGGGCCGCGTCGCCAAGGCGCTCCTGGACCTCGCGGACCGCTTCGGCCGCCCCGCCACCGACGGCATCCTGGTCGCGCACGAGCTCACGCAGGAGGAGCTCGCGCAGCTCGTCGGCGCCTCGCGCGAGACCGTCAACAAGGCCCTGGCGGAGTTCGTCCAGCGCGGCTGGATCCGCCTGGAGGCCCGCGCCGTGGTGATCCTGGACCTGCAGCGCCTGCGCCAGCGCAGCCGCTGACCCGTTCCTCACGGGAGCACGCACGAGGGGCCGGGGGATCATCCCCCGGCCCCTCAGTCGTAGATGAGGAGATCCGCCCCGCCCGCGGATCCGCCGTCCCCGGCGGCACCGCTCAGGCGCCCTTCTCCCGGGCCCGGCTGAAATCGGGCGGCGGGGTGAACTCCAGGAACAGCCCGCCCTCGGCCCGGACCAGCTCCGCCTTCTTCACCCGCACGGGACGCTTGCGAGTCAGGAACGCGACCGTGGTCTCGCACCGGCTCAGCGACTCCAGGAGGCACAGGCAGCCGGGCGTGACGAGGTCCGCGACCCGCTGCCCCCGGGTCTCCGGCGTCTCGATCTCCTCGCCGAGGGCCGTCGACTCCGGATCCCGCATCAGGGCTCGGGCGCTGACCCAGCGGCCCCACACCCCCTTGGAGCCGAGCAGCCGCGCCCGCTGCCCCACGGGCACCGCCGCGGCGAAGTAGTGCGTGTCGAAGCGCCGGTGGCTGAAGTCCGGCGACTGCCAGCGGCCCAGCGGCTTGAGCAGGTCCGTGCGCAGCTTGAGCCCGCCCCGCCGGAGGTGGTCCGCGAAGCTGAGCTCCTGCCCGGCCACCGCCTCGCGGCTGGCCATGGTCTCGCTGGCCTCGTTGTGCTCCACGGTGGCGAGCTGATCCGGCCCGGCCAGCAGGATCCCGATCTCCTCGAAGCTCTCCCGGATGGCGGCCACCACCGCCCCGCGGGCGAGGCTCAGGTCCTCCCCGCCGAACTTCTGCGCCCACTGCTCGGGCGTGGGACCGTACCAGCCGATCGGCTCGCCGTCCCGGGGCTCGACGACGCCGCCCGGGAACCCGACCCTGCCCAGCGGCGAGGCCGGCGTCGGACGATAGGTCAGGAAGGTCTCCAGCCCGTCCTCGCCCTCGCGGGTGTAGACCACCGAGGCGGCGGTCCGCAGGGGGCAGCTGGGAACCTGCTCGCCCTCCTCGAGCCAGGCCCGGGCCGCGGCCGTCTCACGGGAGGACAACGCGAACCGGCGCGGGGCGCCCGAACAGGTCGGGCGCCCCGCGCCGCCGTCCACCGGGCCGGTCACAGGCCCGAGGGATGCGTCATGCGTATTCAACGATCAGTTCCACTTCCACGGGCACGTCCAGCGGCAGCACGGCGACGCCGACCGCTGAGCGGGAGTGCACCCCCGCCTCCCCGAAGGCCTCCCGGTACAGCTCCGAGGCGCCGTTGAGCACCAGCGCCTGGTCGGTGAAGCCGGGATCCGAGCTGACGAACCCCGTGACCTTCACCACCCGCCGGACGCGGTCGAGGTCCCCGATCGCGGACTTGACGGCGGCGAGGGTGTTCAGCGCGCAGGTCTGGGCCTGGCGCTGCGCCTCCTCGAGGCTGACGGTGCCCGGCTCCCCCGTCGCCGAGACCTTCCCGGTCACCTCGACCTTCCCGTCCCGGACGGGGATCTGGCCGGAGGTGTAGACGTAGTGTCCCGAGGTGACCGCCGGGACGTAGGCCGCGACCGGCGTCGCGACGTCGGGGACCGTCAGGCCGGCCTCGGCGAGGCGGGCCTCCACCTGCGACGCGCCCATCTCAGGCCTCCTTCCGGCGCTTGAAGTACGCGATCGGGTTGGACTGCGTCGGCGCCACCATGTTGCCCGACGGCGTCTCCCCGGCGGGAGCAGAGCCGGGCAGCACGGTCACGAGCTCCCAGCCGTCCTCGCCCCAGTTGTCCAGGATCTGCTTGGTCGCGTGGATCATCAGCGGCACGGTTGCGTATTCCCATTTCTCCATGTGCCCCAGCCTATCCGCGGGCCCCGGCGCGCGCTATTCCCCCGGGCCGCGGGCAGGGGAGGCGGGCGGGGCGCCGGATGTCACACGCGACGCGGGCGGCCTCCTCGATAGGGGCTCTCAGGATTGACTTGTATCCTGGTGCGCATGGCTTCATCGACCACACCTCCCGGCAAGCGCGGCCGGCGCCCGCTGAGCGACCTCACCCAGTTCATCGCGCTGAGCATCGTGGCCGGCTTCGTGACCGCTGGTCTGCTGATCCCGCCGACCGCCGCGCTCGGGCTGACCGCCAACGCCTCGATCAACTGGTTCAAGGGTCTGCCGGACGACCTCTCGGAGGGCCCGCTCTCCCAGCCCTCCGTGGTGCTCGCCGGAGACGGCGAGCAGATCGCCACGTTCTACTCGGAGAACCGCGACGAGGTCCCGCTGGACGAGATCTCGGAGAACATGGTCGATGCGCAGCTGTCCATCGAGGACGACGACTTCTACGAGCACGGCGGCGTCGACGCCATGGGCATCGGCCGCGCCTTCCTGAACAACATCGTCAACCCCAACAGCCGCCAGGGCGCCTCGACGATCACCCAGCAGTACGTCAATAACCTGCTGATCGACTCGGCCACCCAGAACGGCGGGGACCCGTACGAGACGATGGGCTCCAACAAGGGGCTGATGGACAAGATCAAGGAGATGAAGCTCGCCATCTCGATGGAGCAGAACAAGTCGAAGGACGAGATCCTCAACGGCTACCTGAACATCGTGAACTACGGCGGCAGCAACTACGGGGTGCAGGCCGCGGCCCAGTACTACTGGGGCGTCGACGCCTCGCAGCTGAGCATCCAGCAGTCGGCGCTGCTGGCCGGCATGGTGCAGTCCCCCACCTACTACGACCCCACGGTCAACCCCGACGCCGCGACCGAGCGCCGCAACACCGTGCTGTACACGATGCTGCAGAACGACCGCATCACCCAGGCCGAGTACGACGCCGCCGTCGACTCCGGCCTCGACCTCGACATCCACGAGACCCGCTCCGGCTGCACCGCGGCCGATGACGCCCCGTACTTCTGCGACTACGTCCAGAACCTCGTGCTCCAGGACGACTCCTTCGGCGACACGCCCGAGGACCGCCAGGTCCAGCTCACCCGCGGCGGCCTGACGATCAAGACCACCCTGGACATGAAGGCCCAGCGCGAGGCGCAGCGGCAGGTCGAGCAGACCCAGCCGCTGGACTCCAACACCGACGGCGTGAACACCTCGCTGGTCTCGGTCGAGCCGGGCACCGGCAACGTCCTGGCCATGGCGCAGAACTCCAACTACGCCGGCGAGGAGGGGGCCAGCAACACCCTGTACAACTACAACGTGGACACCGCCGTGGGCGGCACCCCCGGCTTCCAGCCGGGATCGACCTTCAAGCCCTTCACGCTCGCCCAGTGGATCAAGGAGGGCAACGGCGTCAACGCACAGATCGACGCCAGGCGCCTGAGCTATCCCGCCGGTACCGCCTGGAACGCCTCCTGCGTGGACGGCGGCAGGGTCATCAACCCCGGCGCCAACGGGGCCTGGTCCTTCCAGAACGCCACCTCCGGGTACGAGCGGCAGATGACCGTCAACGAGGGCATCTACAACTCCATCAACTCGGCCCTGTACGCCACGGCCGAGTACCTGGACCTGTGCGGCATCGGAGACACCGCCGAGGACCTCGGCGTGACCACCCCCTCCGAGGACAACCCGGCCCAGCGGACCCGCATCGCGACCGAGCAGTCGCTCGCCTCGCTGATCGGCACCTCGCAGGTCACCCCGATGTCCATGGCCAACGCCTTCGCGACCTTCTCCGCCGAGGGCAAGTACTGCCAGCCGCGCGCGATCCAGAGCGTGACCGACCGCCGCGGCCAGAACATCGAGATGCCCGCGAGCCAGTGCAACCAGGCGCTGGACCAGGACGTCGCCCGGGGCGTCAACTACGTCCTCAAGGAGGTCCTGAAGCGCGGCTCCGGCTACGAGCGGGACATCGACCTCGACGACGCCTCCGCCGCCAAGACCGGCACCACCGACAACTCGACCCAGACCTGGATGGTCGGGTACACCCGCGGCATCTCCACCGCCTCGTGGGTCGGCAACGTCAACGAGCAGAGCCGCTCCCTGAACGGCCTCAACATCGGCGGCCAGTCCCGCGAGTACGTGGACGGCTCCTCCTTCGCCGGCATGCAGTGGCAGCGCTACATGAACGCCGTCAAGGGCGACCACAACACCGACCGGTTCACGGACCCCTCCGAGAAGGTCCGCGGGGACGACATCGAGTCGGATAAGGCCTAGCCCACGATGTCCGACGATCGCGGGCGCAGCGTCCGCACCGGTGGGGGGCAGGCCCTCCGCGGCGCCATGACCCTGCTGGGCGCGGGCGCCGCGGCCGCGGGCGCGACCCTGGCCTACGGGCGCTTCGTGGAGCTGAACCGCTTCCATGTGCGCCGCGAGACCCTGGCCGTGCTGCCCCCGGGGGCCCGCGACGTCCGCGTCCTGCACCTGTCGGACCTGCACATGATCCCGGGGCAGCGGCGCAAGGTCGACTTCGTGCGCGGCCTCGCCGAGCTGGAGCCCGACCTGGTGCTGGACACCGGGGACAACTTCAGCCACCTGGATGCCCTCCCCTGGCTCCTCGAGGCGCTGGATCCGCTGCTGGACCTGCCGGGGGCCTACGTGCCGGGGTCGAACTGCTACTTCGCCCCTCAGCCGAAGAACCCCGCGCGCTACCTGTGGCTGCACACCAGCCTGGGGACCGGCGTCGGACGGCGCCGCGAGGACCCCGCCGCGCTGCTGCCGTTCCGCGAGATGCACGAGGCCTTCGACGCCCGCGGCTGGCTGGGGCTGGTCAACACCACCGGCGAGCTCGTGGTCAACGGCGTGCGGATCGACTTCTCCGGCGTGGACGACCCCCACCTGGGCTACGACCGCCATCCCGGCTTCGCCCCGCGGCCCGGGCGGGATGGGGACGGTTCGGTCCAGGCGGCCGGGGCGCCGTCGGTGCGGCTCGGCGTCGCCCACGCCCCGTACCTGCGCACCCTCGAGCGCTTCGCCCGGGACGGCGCCGAGGCGGTGTTCGCCGGGCACACCCACGGCGGCCAGATCTGCCTGCCCGGCGGGCGGGCCCTGGTCTCCAACTGCGACCTCCCGCCCTCCCGCGCCAAGGGCGTCTCCCACGACGAGGGCATCCCGGTCCAGGTCTCCGCCGGGCTGGGGACCTCCCGCTTCGCCCCCGTGCGGCTGTTCTGCCCGCCCGAGGCGGTCCTGGTGACCCTGACGGCTCGGCCCTCAGATGAATCCGCCGGGGCGGGGGACGCCGCCTCGGCGTGACGGAGTAGCCTGGTCGGGTGCGTTCACCCCGTCCGGGCAGGACGACCCCTGCCGATCGTCTGATGTCGGAGTACATGGCGCCCATCCGCGCCAAGCTCCTGGGCGGGATGGCCTGCGCCCTCGCGGGGGCCGTCATGGCGCTCGCGATCCCGCAGGCCCTGCGCTACCTCGTCGACGAGGTGCTGGGGGCCGACGCCGGCCCGGCCTCTGTCTGGCTGAGCGCCGGCGTCATCGCGGGCCTCGGCCTGCTGCAGGTCTTCTTCCAGTGGCTCCGCCGCTTCCTCCTCCTGGTCCCCTCCACCCGCGTGGAGCTGCAGATGCGCATGGCGCTGTTCGACCGGCTCCTCCGCCTGCCCAGCTCCTTCCACGACCAGTGGCCCTCCGGCCAGCTGCTCCAGCGCTCGATGTCCGACCTCTCGCTGACCCGCCACTGGATCTCCTTCGGCCTGGCCCAGACCGTCACGACGATCGCCACCATCGCGCTCGGCCTCGTCCTGATGCTCACCAGCTCGTGGCAGCTCTCGCTGATCTACCTGCTCGCCGTGCTGCCGGTGGTGTGGGTCGTGGCGCGCACCGTGCCGCGCGCCCGCTCGCTGACGCGCAGGACCCAGCAGCAGGCAGGCGACCTGGCCACCGGCGTCGAGGAGGGCGTGCGCGGCATCCGCGTGCTCAAGGCGCTGGGGCGGGGGCGGCATTCGCTGGAGCGCTTCTCCGTCCGCGCCGAGGCGCTGCGCCGGACCGAGGTGGACCGGGCCCGGACCCTCGCGGCGCTCTCGGCCCGGACATGGCTGCTGCCCGAGCTGGCGATGGCCGTCTGCCTCGCGCTGGCCGGCTGGCTCGTGGCCCGCGGCACCATCAGCACGGGCGCGGTGGTCGCCTTCTTCGCGACCGCGGTCATCGTGACCACGCGCGTGCGCGACGCCTCGGGGATCATGACCATGTACCTCGGCGCGCGCGTGGCCCGGGACCGCCACTACCAGGTGCTCCGGGCCGAGGGGGCCGAGGACGTGCCGCTCGAGGACCCCGCGGAGGCGTCCGACGGCGAGCGGACGCCGACCGCCGAGCCCACGACCGTTGAGCACACGACCCACGAACACATGACCACCGGGCACACGACCACCGGACACGGCGCCCGGCTGGAGCTGCGCGGCGTCGGCTTGGAGCTGCCCGCCGAGGGCTCCTATGCCTCCATCGACCGCGGCGAGCGCAGTGGAGAGGACCGGGCCTCCCCGCGGGCCGCCGAGGCCGGACGCGGGGCCGGAGCCGGGCCCGGGTCCGGGTCCGGGTCCGGGTCCGCGTCCGGGTCCGCGTCCGCGTCCGGGGCGACGCTGCTGCGCGACGTCGACCTCGTCGTCGAGCCCGGCCAGACCCTCGCGCTGGTGGGCGGGACCGGCTCCGGCAAGTCCGTCCTGCTCTCCCTCATCCCGCGGCTGCGGGAGGCGACCTCGGGCACCATCCTGCTCGACGGCCGCGACGTCGTCGCGATGGGGCTCGACGAGCTGCGGGCCCGGATCTCCGTGGCCTTCGAGGAGCCCACGCTCTTCTCCGCCTCGGTCCGCGAGAACGTCCTCATGGGCCTGCCGGAGCCGCAGCCCTCCTCCCCGCACGACGCCGTGCGCCGCGAGCGGGCCCTCGCCGAGGCGCTCCGGACCGCGGCCGCCGAGTTCGCGCTGGCGCTGCCCGAGGGCGTCGAGACCCGGATCGGCGAGGAGGGGCTGAGCCTCTCCGGCGGGCAGCGGCAGCGGATCGCGCTGGCCCGGGCCATCGCCCCGCACCCCCGGCTGCTCCTGCTGGACGACCCCCTCTCCGCCCTCGACACCCAGACGGAGGCCGCGGTGGTCCAGAACCTGCGGAGCACCCTGCGCGGGACCACCACGATCATCACCGCCCACCGCGCCTCCACGGTGGCCCTAGCCGACCGGGTCGCGCTGCTGCAGGAGGGCCGGCTCGTGGCGGCGGGGACCCACGCCGAGCTGATGCGGCTGCCTGAGTACCGGCACCTCATGTCCGCCGGGGCTCCCGCGGCGGAGGCGCCGGCCTCGTCCCCGGACTGCCCCGCCGCCCGCCGAGGAGGCTCCCGTGCCTAGGCCCGTCATCTCCGCAGGCGGGGTGAGCCGAGAGGACGCCGTCCGCCTGACCCCCGCCGAGCGCCGCGCGATCCGGCGGCGCACCTTCCGCCTGCTGCGCTCGATGCTGCGGCCGGTGATCTGGCCCGCCCTGGGGACGCTGCTGCTCGTGGTCCTCGCCCAGGTGCTGGGCGCGCTCGGCCCGGCCCTGACCGGGTGGGGCATCGACCACGGCTTCCCCGCCATGGCCGCGGGCGATCCCGCCCCGCTGCTGTGGATCGCGGGCTTCTTCGTCGCCTCCTCGGCGGTCTCGGCGTTGTGCGTCTACCTCAACGAGACGGTGACGGCCAGGATCTCCCAGGCGATCCTCCTGCGGCTGCGGCGCCGCACCTACCGCCACGTCCAGCGGCTGAGCCTGCGGTTCCACGAGACCTACACCTCCGGACGCGTCATCTCCCGCCTGACCTCGGACCTGGAGGCCATGCGGCAGTTCCTCGACTCGGGGCTCTCCCAGATCGCCTCGGCCCTGGTCTCGATGGTCGCGATGAGCGTGCTGGTAGTCCTCCTGGACTGGCGCACCGGCCTCGTGCTGCTGGTGGCGATGGTCCCCATGGTCGCGATGACGCTGTGGTTCCGCAGCGCCTCCGAGGTCCAGTACCGGGCCCAGCGCGTCTCCTCGGCCCGGCTGGTCGGCAGGTTCATGGAGACCGTGACGGGGATCCGCGCGGTCTCGGCCTTCCGGAACCAGCCCCGGGTCCGTCGGGCCTACCTGGGCAGCGCGGACGAGTACCGCGTCGAGAACCTCAAGGTCGTCCGGATCTTCGGGATCTACATGCCCGGCGTCATGCTGCTGTCCAACCTCACCGTGGCCGCGGTGCTGCTCCTCGGCGGCTTCAACGTCCTGGACGGGACCCTCGCCGTCGGGACGCTGCTCTCACTGGTGCTCTACACCCAGCGGATCTTCGGACCGGTGATGGAGCTGTCGAACTTCTACAACACGCTCCAGTCGGCGGCCGCGGCGCTGGAGAAGGTCTCGGGCCTGCTGGAGGAGGAGCCCGACGTCGCCGAGCCCGAGCACCCGCGCGCTCCCGGCGGGCGGCCCGGCAGCCGGGGCGGGATCGAGTTCGACGACGTCGCCTTCGGCTACGGCGGCGAGGCCGGGCAGCAGGCCCTGCGCCCCCTCTCGCTGAGCATCCCGCCGGGGCAGAAGGTCGCGCTGGTGGGCCGGACCGGGGCCGGGAAGTCGACGGTGGCCAAGCTGCTGGCGCGCTTCTACGACGTCGACCGGGGCGCCATCCGCCTGGACGGCGTCGACCTGCGCGAGCTGCGCGACGAGGACCTGCGGCGCGAGGTCACCATGATCACCCAGGAGGCCTTCCTGTTCTCGGGGACGGTGGCGGAGAACATCACGCTGGGCCGGCCGGACGCCACGCGGGCCGAGGTCGAGGAGGCGGCGCGGCGCATCGGCGCCGACGAGTTCATCCGGGCCCTGCCGGAGGGGTACGAGACCGACCTGCAGAAGCGCGGCGGCCGGGTCTCCTCCGGCCAGCGGCAGCTCATCTCCTTCGCCCGGGCCTTCCTCGCCGACCCCGCCGTGCTGATCCTCGACGAGGCCACCGCCTCCCTGGACCTGCCCTCCGAGCGCCGGGTCCAGCGCGGCCTGAGGGAGCTGCTGTCCGGGCGCACCGCGATCGTCATCGCCCACCGCCTCTCCACGGTGCTCGACGCGGACCGGGTGCTGGTGGTCGAGGAGGGCTCCGTGGTCGAGGACGGCAGCCCGGCCGAGCTGATCGCCGCGGGCGGGCGGTTCGCGGGCCTGCACCGGACCTGGGAGGAGTCGCAGGGCTGATCCGCCCGGCCCGGCCGTGGGCCGGGTCGGTGGCCGAGGTGCGGGGACGGACTGCTCGATGGGTCCGGGGTCCGAGCCGGAGCGCACCCCCGGAGGCGGGCCGGAGCGCGACCCGGGAGAGCGGGCCGGGCGCGCTCACGGAGCTGCAGCGCCCTCGGTTTGCCGCCGCCGCGCTGGTCCGTTACCATTGAGAAGTTGCTTGGCGCGGACAGCGGACAGGTTCAACATCGGGATGTGGCGCAGCTTGGTAGCGCGCGTCGTTCGGGACGACGAGGTCGCAGGTTCAAATCCTGTCATCCCGACCACTCGGAAGGCCCCGGATCGCTCAGGCGGTCCGGGGCCTTCGTCGTCCTCGCCTCCTTCCTCCCAGCCTTCTCCAGGCTTTCCCCTCCGCGAACCCCGCTGACATCGACGTCGTATAAGCGTAGGTATATATATGGATACCAATTCGCCAGGCATCAGGAGGAAACGCATGCCCATCACCGTCAAGGCGCTCCAGAAGACGGGCCCGGACCAGCCGTTCCGGGTGGCGCAGATCGAACGGCGCGATCCCCGCCCGGACGACGTCGTCATCGACATCAAGGCCGCGGGCATCTGCCACAGCGACATCCACACCATCCGCAACGAGTGGGGCGAGGCCCACTTCCCGCTGACCGTGGGGCACGAGATCGCCGGCGTCGTGGAGGCCGTGGGCTCCGAGGTCACCGGCTTCTCGGTCGGGGACCGCGTCGGCGTCGGTTGCCTGGTCGACTCCTGCGGCGAGTGCGAGGAGTGCCGGGCGGACCAGGAGCAGAACTGCCTGCGCGGCAACGTCGGCACCTACGACTCCGAGGACGTGGACGGCAGCATCACCCAGGGCGGCTACGCGGAGAAGGTCGTGGTGAACCAGGGCTTCGTGCTGCGCATCCCGGACGCGCTCGACTTCGACGTCGCCGCTCCCCTGCTCTGCGCCGGCATCACCACATACTCCCCGCTGGCCACGTGGAACGTCTCCGAGGGCCAGAAGGTCGCGATCCTGGGGCTCGGCGGGCTCGGCCACATGGGCGTGCAGATCGCCGCCGCCAAGGGCGCCGAGGTCACCGTGCTCTCCCGCTCGCTGCGCAAGGAGCAGGTCGCCAAGGAGCTCGGTGCGAGCCGCGTGCTGTCCACCACCGAGGAGGGCTTCTTCGAGGAGCACCGCGGCGAGTTCGACCTGATCCTCAACACCATCAGCGCCGACATCCCGGTGGACGCCTACATGGGGCTGCTCAAACCCCGCGGCGTCATGACGGTGGTCGGCCTGCCGCCGGCCGCCCAGCCGCTGCACTTCGGCTCCGTGATCCGCGGCGGCAAGGTGCTCTCGGGATCCAACATCGGCGGCATCGCCCAGACCCAGGAGATGCTCGACTTCTGCGCCGAGCACGGCCTCGCCGCGCGGATCGAGAAGGTCGGCCTGGACGAGGTCGACGCCGCCTACGACCGGGTGGTGGCCGGCGACGTGCACTTCCGCTGCGTCATCGACACCACCGCGTTCGCCGACGCCGAGGTCGAGGCGTGAGCCGGCGATGAGACCCCGACCCTAGGGGGAGGGCCCCGCCCGGGCAGCCGTCCGGGCGGGGCCCTCCTGCATTCCAGAGCCTTCCAGGCACGCGGATCATCAGGAGGAACCATGAACGAGCAGCAGGGCACCGAGCGGGACACCGAGCAGGACGGAGGAGGCGAGGAACGGCGGCCGCAGGCGGAGCGGCCGGACGCCCGGCGCGCGGAGGCCGCGCGGGCGGATGCCCCTGCCGAGGTCTACGACGTCGTGGTGATCGGCGGCGGGCCAGTGGGAGAGAACGCGGCCGACTACGCGATCCGCGGCACCGACCGCACCGCGGCGCTGGTCGAGGCGGAGCGGTACGGAGGCGAGTGCTCCTACTGGGCGTGCATGCCCTCCAAGGCGCTGCTGCACCCGCTCGACGTCATCGCCGAGGCGAACCACCTGAGCGGCGTCGAGCAACCGGTCCGCGTCTCCCCCGAGGCCCTGCTCGCCCGCCGCGACGAGTGGGTCTCGCACTACGACGACGCCGGTCAGGAGGAGTGGACGCGCTCGGCCGGGATCGTCCCGGTGCGAGGGCGCGGACGGATCGCCGGGCCGCGCCTCGTCGAGGTCGAGGGGCAGGACGGGTCGACGCGGCGGATCGAGGCCCGGGAGGCCGTGGTCCTGGCGACCGGCTCCGCCCCCGTGGTCCCGGAGGCGCTGCGCGGGATCGCGGCGTGGGGCTCCCGGGACGCCACCGGGGTCCGCGAGGTGCCGGAGCGGCTCGCGATCGTCGGTGGCGGCGTCGTGGCCTGCGAGGCCGCGCGCTGGATGAGCGCGCTCGGCTCCCGGGTGACGATGCTGGTCCGGGGCGGCTCCCTCCTCGGCTCCGCGGAGCCCTTCGCCGGGGAGGCGGTCGCCGCCTCGCTGCGGGAGCAGGGCGTGCGGATCCTGTTCGGAGTGGAGGCCGAACGCGCCGAACGGCCGGCTGCGGACCCCGAAGCGGGGACGGGCGTGCCGCACGGCGGTCCCGCGAGGCTGTTCCTGACCTCGAGGGCGTCCTCCGCGCCGGGTGGAGGCGGCGCCCCGTCAGCCTCTGGAAGCGACGACTCGTCAGCGCTGCGTGACGACTCGCCAGTGGCCCATGACGAGTCGCCGAGGAACCGTGACGGCTCGTCCAAGGGACGTGACGGCTCGTCAGCCGAGGACGCTCCGCCGAGCGCCGAGGGCGAGGACTCGCTGCTGACCGTGGACGAGGTCCTGATCGCGACCGGACGCCGTCCTGTCCTGGAGGGCCTCGGCCTGGACGGCATCGGCCTCTCCGCCCGCGAGCTGCGCGGCTGGACGCACGCCGGCGGCGCCTCTCCCCTGCCGGAGTGGCTCTACCTGGTCGGCGACGCCGCCGGCGAGGCGCCTCTGACCCACTGGGGGAAGTACCGTGCCCGTCAGGTCGGGCTCGCGATCGCCTCGGCCGCCGCCGGGGAGGATCCCGTCGCGGCCTTCGACCCCGGCGACGCAGCCGAGCCCGTCCCGCAGGTCGTCTTCACCGATCCGCAGGTCAGCTGGGTGGGGCGGACCGCCGCGGCGGCCCGGGAGGCCGGCGTCGACGTCGTGGTCCACGACGCCGACTACGCCTCCGCCGCCGGAGCCGCCCTGCTGCGCGACGACGCCTCCGGCCGGGCCCGGCTGGTGGTCGAGGCCGGGACCGGCGAGCTGATCGGCGCGAGCTTCGTCGGGCCGGGGACCGCCGAGCTGCTGCACTCGGCGACCGTGGCCGTCGTCGGGCGGATGACGCTGGAGACCCTGCGCCACGCCGTGCCGAGCTACCCGACGGCCAGCGAGATCTGGCTCCGGCTGCTCGACGCCGAGCCGCGGTGGTCCTGAGGACCGGCTGGCGGGCCTGAGGACCAGCCTGCGACTCTGAGGACCGGCAGGCGGACCGGGGCCGGCAGACGGGCCGGGTCGGATCCCCGCCCCGGCCCGCTCGTCTTGGGCGGTGCCGAGCCGTGCGGCAGAATGTACCCGAAGCTCGTCACCGCCCAGGAGGACCCCGCCATGAAGCCGCTCGTCATCGGAATCGCCGGCGGAACGGGCTCGGGCAAGACGACGCTCACGCGCGAGCTGATCGCAGCCTTCCACGGCCGCGTCGCCGTCGTCTTCCACGACAACTACTACCGGCGCCGGGACGACCTGACCTACGCCCAGCGCTGCGAGCTCAACTACGACGCCCCCGAGGCCTTCGACAACGACCTGCTGGTGGACCAGCTGGACCGGCTCATCGCCGGCGCCGCCGTCGAGGGACCGGTCTACGACTACAGCATCCACAACCGCTCCGAGGCCACCGCGCGGATCCAGCCGCAGCCGATCGTCGTCGTCGAGGGCATCCTGATCTTCGCCGAGGAGGAGATCTGCTCGCGCTGCGACATCAAGCTCTTCGTGGACACCGACGCCGACGTGAGGATCCTGCGCCGGATCAAGCGCGACGTCCTGGAGCGCGGCCGCTCGGTCGAGTCCGTCGAGAGCCAGTACCTCGGCACCGTCAAGCCGATGCACGAGCTGCACGTGGAGCCCTCCAAGCGGCGGTCGGACCTGATCATCCCGGAGGGCGGCGGCAACCTCGTCGCCCTGGACATGCTGATCCACAGGATCCAGCGGCAGCTCGACGGGGCCCTGGAGGAAGGGTCGACGCGGACGGTCTCGGGGGCCGAGGGCTAGGGAAGCGGGAAACCCCAGAGCCGGGGAAGACGAGGAGGAGCCTCGAGGCCCCGGAGCCGGGAAGGGAGCCTGGGATGCCCAGCGCGGGGGCGGACGGCGAGCCGCGCTGCTCCACCCCCGACTTTCCGTGGTCGAGATCACCTCGGGTAGGCTGAGCCAGATCATCCGCCCGCCGTCCTGCGCCCGAGGATCCCGACGTCGTCCCCGACCTCCCTCGCACCGGCCGACCCCACGAGGTGCCCGCCCATGCCACTCGCCCGAGAGACCCGTTTCCCTCCGCCGCTGGTCGACCCCGACGAGGCCGTCGAGTCGCCGAAGCGGTACAAGATCGTCGGCCCCGGGCTCGTGGTCGCGGCCACCGGCATCGGCGCCGCCGACCTGGTCGCCACGCTCGTGGCCGGCTCGCGCTACGGCTACGCCCTGCTGTGGGCCGTGTTCGTCGGCGTCGTCATGAAGATCGTCCTGGTCGAGGGCGCGGGGCGCTACACCCTGGCCACCGGCCGCACCATCTTCGAGGGCTGGCGCTCGCTGGGGCGCTGGACCAGCGTCTACTTCGGCCCGTACATCATGATCTGGGGCTTCGTGTACGGCGCGACGGCGATGAGCGCCTCCGCGATGCCGCTCGCCGTCCTCTTCCCCTTCCTGCCGCTGTGGGCGTGGGCCATCATCATGGGCCTGATCGGCTTCACCCTGGTCTGGCTGGGCCGGTACCACGTCATCGAGAAGGTCTCCGCGATCATGATCGGGCTGATGTTCCTGGTCATCGTCGGCCTGGCGATCTACACCGTGCCCAACGTCCCGGAGGCGCTGAAGGGCCTCGTCCCGCTGATCCCCAGCGGCGGGCTCACCTACACGCTGGCGCTGGCCGGCGGCGTCGGCGGCACCATCACCCTGGCCGCATACGGCTACTGGCTCCGGGAGAAGGGCTGGGACCGGCCGAGGTTCATGCGGGTGATGCAGCTGGACAACACCGTCGCGTACATCATGTCCGGCATCTTCGTCATCGCGACCCTGATCCTCGGCGTCGAGGTGCTCTACTCCGCCGGGCTTGCCGTCTCCGCGAGCGACCGCGGGCTGCTGGACCTCTCCGCGGTGCTCGACGAGCGGTACGGCACGATCATCGGCCACACCTTCCTGATCGGGTTCTGGGCGGCGTCGTTCTCCTCCGTGATCGGCGTGTGGTCCGGCGTCTCGCTCATGTTCGCCGACTTCTGGGGCAACGTCCGCAAGAAGCCCGCGGGGCACCCGGACACCGTGACCGGCGGCAAGTACTTCAAGTTCTTCCTGCTGTGGATCACCTTCCCGCCGATGCTGCTGCTCCTGCTGGACCGGCCGATCTTCCTGATCCTTCTCTACGGCGTCCTGGGCGCCCTCTTCATGCCGTTCCTGGCGGTGACGCTGCTGTGGATCCTCAACACCCGCCGCGTGCCGGTGCGATGGCGCAACGGCTGGTTCACCAACCTCTGCCTCGCGGTGTGCGCCGTCCTCTTCGGCATCCTCGGCATCTACCAGGTGTGGGATGCCGTGGTGGGGGTCCTCGGGGGTTGACCCCGAGCCCGTGACCCATCGCCAGCTCCGGATCCGGAGGGCGAACCTGAGCATTCGCCCTCCGGACCTGTATACTTGCTGACAACACCGCACCTGTTGGAAGGGGCGCGGCCCGCGCACGCGGGCCGCGCCCCTTCTGCATCCCGGCCCGTTCGGCCGGAGCGACGAGGAGGAGCAGGACATCGCCCCCTCATTCGCCCAGCTCGTAGCCCGGGCAGTCCGCCAGGGCTCCCAGCATCGCCTCGCGCTCCGCCTCGGTCACGCTGAGCCCGTAGACGGACTTCACCAGGATCTGCCGGCCGACGTAGGCGCATCGGTACTCGCGACGCGGCGGCAGCCAGCCCGCGGCGTCGGAGGCCCCCTTGTCCGTGTTGGCCCGGCCCTCGACCGCCAGGAGGTTCGCCGGGTCGTTGGCCATGCTCTGCCGCGCCGGCCGGTCCCAGGCGTGCGCGCCGGAGGCCCAGGCGTCGGAGAGGGCCACCACGTGGTCGATGTGAACGTCCCGCGAGGTCCTCCCCCGCTCGAAGTCGATGCGCCTGCCGGTGTAGGGGTCCTCCAGGACGCCCCGGGCCACCTCGCACCGCTCGCCGGGGCCGCGCTCCGCCTCCGAGAGGTCCCGGGCGAGGATGTCGTTGCGGGTGTCGCACCCGTTGCGGTCGACGTCGGCCCACGCGGGACCGAACTCCTCCCGGCTGTACTCCGGCCCGCCCTTCTCCCGGACCGGCAGCCCGGCGATCCTCTCCGCGGACTGCTGGGACAGCACGACGCCGCCCGGCCCCTGCGGCCCCCATCCGCCGCAGACCCGCCAGGCGAGCGCGGCCGCCAGGAGAAGCAGCGCGAGCACGACCCACGGCGCCGGCCGGGCCGCACCGGCAAGGAGCCCCGGCACACGGCTCCCCCGCGTCCGCCGGCCGGGCGCGGGCACCCGCCGACCTCCTGCTCCCGGCCGCCCGAGCGGCGTCGTCCTCTCCCCCATGACCGCATGCTGGCACGGCGAGGCCCCCGCCCACCGTGGGCAGGGGCCTCGGAGACCGGATCTGTGGACGAGGCCGGGCGAGCCAGGGTTCGGAGACGGCTGGGGACGGCAGCGGATCGACGCTTCCGGTTCCACCGGGCTCTCCGGGCCGGTTCTCTCCCCGCCTCGTAACGCCCCGGGAACCCCGTCCTGGCCGGCGCCGCCCCGGTTAGCGGTCCCCGGAAGCCCCGCCGGCGCCGTCGCCGCCGGGGGCCTCGTCGCCGTCGTCCAGGATGATGACGTCCAGCCGCCGCGGCCCGTGCACGCCCTCGACCCGCTGCAGCTCGATGTCCGACGTCGCCGAGGGGCCCGAGATCATCGTGATCGGCCGCTCGGGGCCCACCCGTCGCATGGCCTCGGGGACGAGCTCCACGACCGTGGAGACCGGCACCACGCAGATGTGGTGGTCGGGCACCAGGGTGATCGCGCGGCGTCCCTCGTCCGGTCGGGCGTTGAGGAAGATCGTGCCGGTCTCAGCGCAGGAGACGCTGGATGCGGTCACCACGGCGTCCACGGCGTCGAGCTCGCGCACGGTCAGGGAGCCCGCCTTGCGGGCGTGCCCCGAGTCGACCATGCGCACCCGTGCCGCGCTGTCCCGCGGCAGCCACGACTGGTCCAGCCCGTTCGGGATCACGTAGCGGCTCGAGCGGCCCAGCAGCTGCTCGATCCGTCCCGCGACGCTGCCGAGGTCCTCGCGGTGCACCGCGGCCTTGTAGTCCTCCAGGCGGTCCACCAGCATCTCCAGGACCGCGTCGAGCGGCTTGTCCGAGGACCGCCGGTACTCGCGCGCGGGCTCGGGGGCGCTGGGCCCGTCGGCGAGCGCGGCGCGCACCCTGCGCAGGATCTCTGCCTTCGCTTCCGTCATCGCTCAGCGCTCCTCTTCGCTCTCCATCGGGGCGTTGCCCTTCGGCTCCGGATCGGCCCGGCCGGGGCCCTTGTCGCTCAGGTCCGAGCCCGGCCCCGCCTCCTCGGAGGCCGCCCGCGCGATCTTCTCCGCGGCGGGCTTCGGGCGCTCGGGCTCGGTGCTGCCGGCCTCGGTGTCCCGCGGGCCGTCCCCGCCGGCGTCGAGCTCCCGGGAGACCCCCGCCTGGACCTCCTCCTTCTCCTCGACCTTCGCCTCCAACGCCGCGCGGTCCGCGGCGCGCTGCTGCTCCTCGGCCTCCGCGGCGAACCGCTCGTGCAGCTCATCCGCCAGCCCGGCGTTGGCCTCGATCATCGCCTCGACGTCGGCGCGCTCGCCCGCCGGCCGCTGCCTGGTCCCGTTCTGCCGGTTCTTCTTCCACCAGTGCCGGAAGGACTGGGCGGGCGGCTCGGGCACGTCCCGGTACTGGGTCCATCCGCTCACCACGCCGGGCAGCTTGGAGATCCGGTGCTTCCGGCCCGCCGCGAGCTTGCCCGCGGGCAGCCCGCGCTCGGCCAGGCTCAGCAGGCTCGCGTTGCTGAACGCGGCCTTGGCCCCGGCCATCATCGCGTCCATCTGATCCGGCATCCGCCGCTTCCTGCCGCCCTCGCCCTTGCCGTGCCGGGCGTCCACGTCCTTGCCGCGCAGGTGGACCAGCACGTCCGGGATGTTGATCTTCACCGGGCACGCCTCGTAGCAGGCCCCGCAGAGCGAGGAGGCGTAGGGCAGGGAGTTGTTCGAGCGGTCCTCGACGCCGGTCAGCAGCGGCGAGAGGATCGCGCCGATGGGCCCGGGGTAGGTCGACCCGTAGGCGTGCCCGCCCGCGCGCTCGTACACCGGGCACACGTTCATGCACGCCGAGCAGCGGATGCAGTGCAGCGCCTGCCGCCCCACCTCGTCCGCGAGCGCGGCGGTGCGCCCGTTGTCCAGCAGGATGACGTGGAGGTTCTGCGGCCCGTCGCCCTCGGTCCTGCCCGACCACAGCGAGGTGTACGGGTTCATCCGCTCCCCGGTGGAGGAGCGCGGCAGCAGCTGGAAGAAGACCTCGAGGTCCTCGAAGGTCGGCACCAGCTTCTCGATCCCCATGAAGGTGATCAGGGTGTCGGGCAGGGTCAGGCACATCCGCCCGTTGCCTTCCGACTCCACCACGGCCAGCGTCCCCGTGTCGGCCACGCCGAAGTTGGCTCCGGAGACCGCCACGCCGGTGCGGAAGAACTTCTCCCGCAGGTGCCTGCGCGAGGCGTCCGCCAGCTCGGGCGGGTTGTCCGTGAGCCCGGGGTCGACGCCGGGCATCCGCTTCAGGAAGATGTCGCGGATCTCCGTGCGGTTGCGGTGGATGGCGGGCACCAGGATGTGCGAGGGCTTGTCCTCGCCCATCTGGACGATCTCCTCGGCCAGGTCGGTCTCCACGGCGCCGACGCCGTGCTCGGCGAGGTACTCGTTGAGCCCGGTCTCCTGGGTCGCCATGGACTTGATCTTGATGATCTCCTCGGCGCCCTCGGCCCGGATCAGGTCCAGGGCGATGCGGTTGGCCTCCTCGGCGTCGCGCGCCCAGTGCACCTGCCCGCCGCGGGCGGTGACGTTCTCCTCGAACTGCTCCAGCAGCTCCGGCAGCCGGGCCATGACCCGCTGCTTGATCTCCGAGCCGGCGGTGCGCAGCTCCTGCCAGTCGGGCAGCTCCCCGACCACGCTGGCCCGCTTGGAGCGGATCGTGTGGGTCGCGAAGCCGAGGTTGGCCCGCAGCTGCTCGTTCTTCAGCTCCCTGCGGGCGAAGTCCGGGAACGGCTCGTCCGCGACGATGTTCCCGCTGCCGTGGAAGACCTTGGGCATTCCCAGCTGGGTGACGGACATGGTCACTTCCCTTCTGTGATGCTGACGGGCGCCGAGGCCGGGACCTCGAGCGGGTTCTCGCGGGTGCTGGCCAGGATCTCCGCGTAGTGCAGGGTGGCCACGTCCGAGCCCTTGCGACTCAGGGCCCCGCCGATGTTCATGAGGCAGGAGACGTCGCCGCCGGTGCACAGGGAGGCTCCGGTCGACTCGATGTTCGCGACCTTGTCCGCGACCATCGCGCCCGAGGTGTCCGCGTTCTTGAAGGAGAACGTGCCGCCGAAGCCGCAGCACTGGTCGATGTCCGGCAGCTCCGCCAGCTCGAGGCCCTCGACCGTGCGGACCAGGTCCGACTGCCGGGTGCCCAGGTGCAGCAGCCGCATCCCGTGGCAGCTGGCGTGGTAGGTGACCCGGTGCGGGAAGTACGAGCCCAGCTGGCGGGCGGCGTCGGTGATCCCGAGGACGTCGACGAGCAGCCGGGAGAGCTCGAAGGTCCGGCCGGCCACGTCCTCGGCGGCCTCCGCGGTGGCCTCGTCGCCGGCGTGGCGGGCGATCATCGGCTGCTGGTGTCCCAGGGAGGCGACGCAGGATCCCGAGGGGGCGACGGCGACGTCGTAGTCCCACTCGGAGAAGGCCTGCACGTGGTTCTTCACGATCGGGTACGCGTCGTCGAAGTACCCGCTGTTGACGTGCATCTGCGAGCAGCAGGTCTGGCCGGGCGGGAAGATCACCTCGTGGCCGAGGCGCTCCAGGATGTCCACCGTGGCGCGGGCGACGCGCGGGTACATGGCGTCGACGATGCAGGTTGAGAAGAGTGCGATCCGCATGGTTCTCCGTTGTTCGATTCCGGTGGCGTGCGTGGCCCGGTCCGGCCCCTCTCCACGGGGATGGCCGGTGCGCCCTCCTTCCACCATAGTGACCGGCGGGCGCCGTTCAGACATATCTCCGCGCGTCATTCCCGAGGATATCCCGGAAGTCCGCGAATATGACGCGCCTCTTTTTAGATCATGTTTTTCTTTTCTAATCCGATTCCGCTCCGTCCTGCCGCGGCACGACGCCGTGAGGCACCGGCTGCCCGGAAACCCGGCTTAACCTCCTCCCTCAGGTGCTGTATCGTGTGGTCCGACCACAGTGTGTATCGTATCTCACATCACTGCGATCCGCAGTGGTCGGAACAGAACTTCCGCATCAATGCCGATGCCGCCTGGAGGCGCACGGTCGTACACGTAAGGAGTGCGCGTGGAGCTCTTCACCGCGACCACCGACGCCGTCGGCGGATCCGCCGGCCTCTCCGCCCTGGTGGCCCTGATCCCCCTGCTGACCTTCTTCGCGATGCTGCTGGGCGCCAAGGCGCGGGCCCACACCTCGGCGCTGGCCGCGCTGGCGGCCGCGCTGCTCGTCGCCTGGTTGGGCTTCGGGATGCCGCTGGACCTGGCGCTGATCTCCGGGACGCAGGGGGCCGCCTTCGGCGTCTTCCCGATCGTCTGGATCATCGTCATGGCCCTGTGGTTCTACGAGCTGACCGTGCGCTCGGGCCGCTTCGAGGACCTCCGCCGGACCTTCGACCGGATCGGCGGAGGGGACCTGCGCATCCAGGCGATCCTCATCGCCTTCTGCTTCGGAGGCCTGCTGGAGGCGCTGGCCGGATTCGGCGCCCCGGTGGCGATCACCGCGACCATGATCATGGCGCTCGGGGTGAAGCCGCTGCGCGCGGCGGTGACGGTGCTGCTGGCCAACACCGCCCCGGTGGCCTTCGGGGCGCTGGCGATCCCCATCACCACCGCCGGCACCCTGACCGGCGAGGACCCCGCGCACATCGGGGCCATCGTCGGTCACCAGGCGCCGTTCGTGGCGGTCCTCGTCCCCTTCATCCTGCTCTGGATCCTCGACGGCGTCCGGGGCCTGCGGGACGCCTGGCTCGCCGCCCTGGTCATCGGCGTCTCCTTCGCGCTCGCCCAGTGGTGGTCGGCCACGCACTTCTCCTACGAGCTCACCGACATCGTGGCCTGCCTGGTCTCCCTCGGCGTCGCGGTGCTGCTGCTCAAGGTCTGGAGGCCCCGCGGGGCCCGGCAGTTCAAGGAGCGCCTCGGCATCCGCGAGGCGCCGGCCGCCGAGGCCCTGCCGGCCGTGCGGGTGTGGATGGCGCTGGTGCCGTACCTGGTCGTCGTCGGGGTCTTCGCCGTCGGCAAGCTCTGGACGCTGGGCGTGGACGTCCCGAAGGCGCTGGAGGCGACCGACGTCAAGATCCCCTGGCCGGTGATCTCGGAGCGCATCGTCACCGCGGACGGTACCCCGATCTCCGGGGCGACCTTCACCTTCGGGTGGCTCTCCAGCCCGGGCACCATGCTGCTGATCGCCGGGCTCATCGTGGCGGTGGTCTACACGCTCTTCAGCGAGGGCGGGCGGTACCGGCTCGGGATGGGGACGGCGCTCGCGCAGATCTGGGTGTGCGCGCACCGGATGCGCTGGGCCGCGCTCACCATCGTCGCCGTGCTGGCCCTGGCCTACGTCATGAACTTCTCCGGGCAGACCGTCAGCGTCGGCTTCTACCTGGCCTCCCTCGGCGGCGCCTTCGCATTCCTCTCCCCGCTGCTGGGCTGGCTCGGCACGGCCGTGACCGGCTCGGACACCTCGGCCAACGCGCTGTTCTCCAACCTGCAGCACACCGCGGCGACCAACGCGGGGATCGACCCCAACCTGCTGCTCGCGGCCAACACCTCGGGCGGCGTCGTCGGCAAGATGATCTCGCCGCAGTCGCTCGCGATCGCCGCCACGGCGGTGCGGATGGAGGGAAAGGAGTCGGAGATCTTCAAGCGGGTCCTGCCGTGGAGCTTCGCCCTGCTGCTCATCATCTGCGTCCTCGTCTTCTTGCAGTCCACGGTCCTGGCGTGGATGATTCCCTAATGTGGGAAAGAGCGCCGTCATCGGCAACAAGACGTACGAGGTGGTGCTGGGCGCCATCGAGGAGCGGCTCCGCTCGGGCGAGCTGAGCGTGGGGGACCGGCTCCCCTCCGAGCGGGCGATGTCCGAGGAGTTCGGGATCTCCCGCACCTCGGTGCGGGAGGCGATCCGGGTGCTGGACGCGATGGGGCTGGTCCGCTCGGGGGTCGGCTCGGGGCCATCGGCGGGCGCCGTCGTGATCTCCGAGCCCTCGGCCGCGCTGGGCTGGGGCCTGCGGATGCACCTGGCCTCCCGCTTCCTGCCGGTGGCGGACATGGTCTCCACCCGCGTGCTGCTGGAGTCCGACGCCGCCGCGAAGGCCGCCGCCGCCTGGTCCGGGGAGCGCGCCGAGGAGGTCCTGGCCCGCGCCGGCCGCGTCCTGGACGAGCTCGACGACCCGGACCTGCCCGACGCCCGCTTCCACGAGCTCGACGCCCGCTTCCACGTGATGCTCAGCGAGCTGGGCGGCAACGTCGTGGTCGGCACGATCCTGGAGTCGCTGCGCCAGGCGACCGTGGGCTACGTCCAGGAGGGCGTCCTGCGGCTGACCGACTGGGCCGAGGTGCGGCGCCGTCTGCAGGTCCAGCACCGCGAGATCCTGGCCGCGGTGGCGGGGCACGACGCCGAGGCCGCGGCCCGCGCCGTGACCGAGCACATCCGCTGGTTCCACGCCCGGGCCTTCCCGGAGGGCTGACCCGGGCTCCTTCATCCGCGCCGGGACCCGCCTGCTGCACGACGCCGGGTGGGCGGCCGATGTCGCACCCCTCCGTCCGCGCCGGGGCCCGCCGCTAGTGCGTGTCCGGCCCGTCCTCGGGCGCGGCGCCGCTCAGGCGGTGAACTCGGTGCCCGTCAGCCGCTCGTAGGCCTCGACGTAGCGCTGTCGGGTCTTCTCCACGACGTCGCCCGGCAGCTCCGGCGGCGTCGTCGCCCGGTCCCAGCCGGAGGCGTCCGAGGTGAGCCAGTCCCGCACGTACTGCTTGTCGAAGCTCGCCTGGGCCCTTCCCGGCTCCCAGGTCGCGCCGTCCCAGAACCGGGAGGAGTCGGGGGTCAGCACCTCGTCGCCGAGGGTCACCTCGCCCCGGTAGGAGTCGAGGCCGAACTCGACCTTCGTGTCCGCCAGGACGATCCCGCGCTCCCGGGCCACGGCCTCGGCGGTGGAGTAGATCTGCAGCGTCAGCTCGCGCAGCCGCTCGCCCATCGAGCGCCCCACGGCCTCGGTCATCTCCTGGAACGTGATGGCCTCGTCGTGCTCGCCCACCTCGGCCTTGCCGGTGGGGGTGAAGATGGGCTCGGCGAGCCGCGAGCCGTCCACCAGGCCGTCCGGCAGCTCCACGCCGCACACGCTCCCGGAGCGCCGGTACTCGGCGAGCCCGGATCCGGTCAGGTACCCGCGGGCGATGCACTCGACCGGGAACATCGACAGCGACTTGCAGATCATCGCCCGCCCGCGCACGGCGTCGGGGACCTCGGTGGAGAGCACGTGGTTCGGGATGCCCTCGAGCTGGCGGAACCACCACAGGCTCAGCTGGGTCAGGATCTTGCCCTTGTCGGGGATCAGGGACGGCAGGACGTGGTCGAAGGCGCTGATGCGGTCGGAGGCGACCACCATCACGGAGCCGGCCCGGACCTCCGCGTTGTCGGCCAGCGAGGAGCCGGAGACGTCCCACCCCTGGGCGGGCACGTACAGGTCCCGCACCTTCCCGGAGTAGATGTGCTGCCAGCCCGGGATCTCGACCGGTTCGTGGGACATAGACGTGGCTCCTGCTCTGCTGCGTCGCTTAGGCGGTGGGAATGCTGATCTCGCCCGCGGCGGCGCGGGCGGCGATGTCGGTGCGGTGCTGGGCGCCGGGCCACGCGATGCGCCCGACCCCCTCGTAGGCCCGGGCCCGGGCCTGCTCCAGGTCCTCGGCGAGCGCGACGACGGCGAGCACCCGGCCCCCGGCGGTCAGGACGGTCTCGCGCCCCTCGGCGTCGCGTTCGGAGCGGGTGCCGGCGTGCAGCACCGAGACCCCCTCGAGCGCCTCGGCCTCGGCGATCCCGCTGATCGCGTCCCCCTTCCGGGGCGAGTCCGGGTAGTTCTGGGCTGCCATGACGACGCCGACCGCCGGCCGCACGTCCCAGCGGAGCCTCTCCTGCCCGTCCAGCTCCCCGGCCGCCGCGGCGAGCAGCAGCTGCCCGAGCGGCGTCGCGAGCCGGGCCAGCACGGCCTGGGTCTCCGGATCCCCGAAGCGGGCGTTGAACTCGATGACGCGCAGGCCCCGGCTGGTCACCGCGAGCCCGCAGTAGAGGACGCCGACGAAGGGCGTGCCGCGCCGGGCCATCGCGTCCACGGTCGGCTGGGCGACCCGGCGGACCACCTCGTCGGTGAAGCCCTCGGGCAGCCAGGGCAGCGGCGTGTAGGCGCCCATCCCGCCGGTGTTGGGGCCCTGGTCGGCGTCGAAGATGCGCTTGAAGTCCTGGGCCGGGGAGAGCGGGACCGTGTGGGCGCCGTCGCAGATCACGAACAGGGAGACCTCGGGGCCGTCCAGGAACTCCTCGATCACCACGGTCGAGCCGGACTCGAAGCAGGAGCGGGCGTGGGCCAGGGCCTCCTCCCGGTCCTCGGTGACGACGACGCCCTTGCCGGCGGCCAGCCCGTCGTCCTTGACCACGTAGGGCGGCCCGAAGGCGTCGAGGGCCCGGGCGGCGCCCGCCTCGTCGTGGGCCACGCGCGCCATGGCGGTGGGCACGTCCGCCTCGGCCATGACCTCCTTGGCGAAGGCCTTGGAGCCCTCGAGCCGGGCGGCCTCGGCGCTGGGGCCGAAGACCGGGAAGCCGGCCTCGCGCAGCGCGTCGGAGACGCCGGCCACCAGGGGCGCCTC
The DNA here is from genome assembly GCF_004136635.1 of Rothia halotolerans. Taxonomy (GTDB): domain Bacteria; phylum Actinomycetota; class Actinomycetes; order Actinomycetales; family Micrococcaceae; genus Rothia; species Rothia halotolerans. The sequence goes on from NZ_NOIU01000001.1 coordinate 364,862, forward strand.
GGGGCCCACCACCACGAGGTCCGCGGCCAGGCGCTCGGCCAGGGCGGTGACCTCCTCGGGGCTGTCGGCGTCGACGGCGTGGGTCCGCACCAGGGCGGCGATGCCGGCGTTGCCCGGCGCGGAGTGCACCTCCGTCACGGCGGGGTCCCTGAGCAGCGCGCTGATGATTGCGTGTTCACGGCCCCCGGGGCCCAGCACCAAAACCTTCATGGAGCAACCATAACGAATCGGCCAGGCCCCCACCGCCTCGAGGGCCCGGCGCCCGCCCCGCATCCGCCCGTCAGGGCCCGCGGGGGCAGGCCGAGAGATCCCGCCGCGGAGGCCGAGGACGCCGCCGTGGAGGGTCCGCGGAGCCCGCCGTGGAAGAATGGCCCCATGCAGACTTTCAGCTGGGATGCCGCGGCGGAGCTGGCCGTGGTCGTCAGGAGCGGCTTCACCGAGTCGAGGCACATCGGCTCGGCCGCCGTCACCGGTCCGGACGGCGGGCTCGTGCACGCCGTCGGGGATCCGGGCGCCCCGGTGTACGCCCGCTCGGCGCTCAAGCCCTTCCAGGCGATCGCCTCGCTCACCGCCGGCGCGCCCCTGCGCGGGGCGCAGGTCGCCATCGCGGCCGGCTCGCACGCCGGCTCCTTCGAGCACATGACGGTGGTCGCGGGCATGCTCGAGGAGGCGGGGCTGACCCCCGAGGACCTCGCCTGCCCGCCCGCCTACCCGAGCGACCCCCGGGCCCGCGCCTACCTGCTGGGCCGGGAGAAGCCGAAGCAGCGCATCGCCATGAACTGCTCCGGCAAGCACGCGGCGTTCCTGCGCGCGTGCGTGGAGAACGGCTGGGACACCGCCGGCTACCTGGACCCCGGGCACCCGCTGCAGCGGCTGGTCATGGAGGTGATCGAGGAGACGACCGGCGCCGCGCCCGCCCACGTCGGCGTCGACGGCTGCGGCGCGCCGGTCGCGGCGCTCCCGCTCGAGGCCCTGGCCCGCGGCTACGGCCGCCTGGGCAGTGCGATCCGCAACATCGGCGCGGAGGCCCGCACCGCGACCCTGGCCACCGCGATGGTGGACTACCCCGAGATGGTCGAGGGGCCGGGACGGCCCGACACCGTGGTCTCGGAGGAGCTCGACGTCGTCGCCAAGCTCGGCGCCGAGGGGATCCTCGCGGTCGGCACCCGGGAGGGCGCCGGCGTCGCCGTGAAGGTCCTGGACGGCTCCGCCCGCGCCACGACGCTGGTGGCCCTGACGCTCCTGGCCCGCAGCGGCTTCCTGCCGGGGGACCGCGTCGAGGCCGTGCTGGAGCGGGTGGTCCGCCCGGTCCTCGGCGGTGAGGAGCCGGTGGGGGGCATCGAGCTCGGGGCGGCGCTGGCCGGCCGGACCGCCGGCGACGCCGAGGGGGCCGACGCCCCGGGCCGGGAGGCGTGATGGCCAAGCGCAGGATCCCCGACGACGCCGGCCTGGCCGCCGTCCGCGCCTGGGAGGCCGACCCGGACGGCACCGACCGCAGGACCCTCGCGCTGGCGGTGCGCTACGCTCTGGAGGAGCTGGCGCACCGGGCGCCGGGCAACTCGGTCGAGGTGAGGGTCCCGCCCTTCGGGGTGACCCAGGCCGTCGAGGGCCCCCGGCACACCCGCGGCACCCCGCCCAGCGTGGTGGAGACCGACGCGCGGACCTGGCTCGGCCTGGTGACCGGCGCGTCGACGTGGGCCGAGGCCCACGAGGCCGGGGCGCTGGACGCCTCCGGCAACCGCAGCGACATCTCCTCCCTCCTGCCCCTGTTCGCGACGCGGACGGCGGCCCGGAGGAGGACCGAGACATCGACGAAGGATACCCAGCAGAGATGACCGAGACCCCGTCCGACCGCCCCGAGCAGGCCCCCGGAGCGAACGGCGAGCGCCCCTCCCCCGCCCCCGAGGAGCGCGAGGCCCCCCAGACCGCCCCGCGGGAGCGCGAGGTGACGGTGCGCAGCGCCCCCTCCATCGTCGCCTTCATGGTCCTGGGGCTGGTGCTGGGCCTGCTCGTCGCCCTGTTCTCGACGCTGTTCGGCCCGCCCGACGAGGCCTACACCGGCCCCGCGATCTTCGGCATCCTCGCCGTGATCTTCGGGACCGCCGGCGTCCTGCTGGGGGCGCTGGTGGCCCTGCTGCTGGACTGGCGCTCCCGGCGCCGGGCGCAGCGCTTCCGGGCCGTGCGCGGGGACGAGGAGCCGAGGACGCCGGAGGACCCCGCCGCCGGCGGCCCCGCCACCGCCCCCGAGCCCCCGGCCGGCCCGGCTCCCGAGCGCCCCGCGAGGGATCCCGAGGATGGCGGAAGCCGCTAGACTGGTGCGTGGCCGCCCCACGCGGCCGCCTCTTCCCTTTCCGCACACCTTCAGGAAGAAGTATTCGTGGTTCGTCCGGACGGAAAACTGTCACACGATCTGCTCCCCGGAGAGAAGGGCCCGCAGGATGAATGCGGCGTCTTCGGAGTCTGGGCGCCCGGCGAGGACGTCGCGACGCTGACCTACTTCGCCCTCTACGCGCTGCAGCACCGCGGCCAGGAGTCGGCGGGCATCGCCGCCAGCAACGGCGAGCGCATCTCGGTCTACAAGGACCTGGGCCTGGTCTCGCAGATCTTCGACGAGACCATCCTCAGCACCCTGCGCGGCCACATCGCCGTCGGGCACTGCCGCTACGCCACCACGGGCGCGACGACGTGGGCCAACGCCCAGCCGACCCTCGGCTCCACGCCGCACGGCACCGTCTCCCTGGCCCACAACGGCAACCTGACCAACTCGGCCGACCTCTACGACCGGCTGATCGACAAGTCCGGCTTCCCCTCCGCCGGCGAGGTCGCCCAGGGCAACACCACGGACACCGCCCTGGTCACCGCACTGCTCGCCGAGCACCCGCACGACTCCCTGGAGCAGGCCGCCCTGGAGCTGCTGCCCACGCTCAAGGGCGCGTTCTGCCTGACCTTCATGGACGAGAACACCCTCTACGCGGCCCGCGACCCCTACGGGGTGCGCCCGCTGGTGCTGGGCCGCCTGGAGCGCGGCTGGGTCGTGGCCTCGGAGTCCGCGGCGCTGGACATCGTCGGCGCGAGCTTCGTCCGCGAGGTCGAGCCCGGCGAGTTCATCGCCGTGGACGAGGACGGCCTGCGCTCGCAGCGCTTCGCGGAGGCGACGCCGGCCGGCTGCGTCTTCGAGCACGTCTACCTCTCCCGCCCGGACGCGATCATCGACGGCCGCGTGGTCTACGAGTCCCGCGTCGAGATGGGCCGCCAGCTCGCCCGCGAGCACCGCGTCGAGGCGGATCTCGTCATGCCGACGCCGGAGTCGGGCGTCCCCGCCGCGATCGGCTACGCCGAGGAGTCCGGAATCCCCTACGGCAACGGCCTGGTCAAGAACGCCTACGTGGGCCGGACCTTCATCCAGCCGACCCAGACGATGCGCCGGATGGGCATCAAGCTCAAGCTCAACCCGCTGCGCAGCGTGGTGGAGGGCAAGCGCCTGATCGTCATCGACGACTCGATCGTACGAGGCAACACCCAGCGCGCGCTGGTACGCATGCTGCGCGAGGCCGGCGCGCGCGAGGTGCACGTGCGCATCTCCTCTCCCCCGGTCAAGTGGCCCTGCTTCTACGGCATCGACTTCGCCTCCCGGGCGGAGCTGATCGCCAACGGGATGTCCACGGAGGAGATCTGCCAGTCCCTCGGCGCCGACTCGCTCGGCTACATCTCCGAGGACGGCATGATCGAGTCCACCGGGCAGCCGCGCTCCCGCCTGTGCACCGCGTGCTTCACCGGCGAGTACCCCATCGAGCTGCCCGACGCCGCCCGCCTGGGCAAGAACCTCTTCGACGTCCACCGCATCCGGCAGGCGCCGCGGCCCGCGGCCTCGGTGCCGGGCGGCCGGTCCGCCGGCGGCGCCGCGGGACGGGCCGCCGCTGGCGTGTCCGCCGCCTCCAGCGGGGAAGCCGAAGCCGTCGCCCCGGGGGCCTCCGCGCCTGCTCCTGCCGCCCCGTCCGCGCCCGCCGCGGGCGAGCGGACCTCCGAAGCCGCCGCGGCCGAGGAGGCCGCCGACCTCGCCGCGACCGGCAGCGCCTGCGAGCCGGGCCCCGACTCCGACCTCGAGTCCCTGGTCCTGCCCAAGGACCGGAGGGACGCGCGGGACTGAGCCCTGCCGCGGGGCCTCGCCGCCCCGCTCCCGTCCGCCCCGGCGTCGTCGTCCCGGCCCCCGATATCCGCCCTTCCAGCACCCGCCCCTGACCCATACCCCGAAGGACCCGAAACATGGCTGATCCCCAGCACCCCGGCAGCGGCCTGACCTACGCCAGCGCCGGCGTCGACGTCGAGGCCGGAGACCGCGCCGTCGAGCTCATGAAGGACGCCGTCAAGGCCACCCACACGCCCGGCGTGGTGGGCGGGGTCGGCGGCTTCGCCGGGCTGTTCGACGTCTCGGAGCTCACCTCCTACCGGCGTCCCTACCTCGCGACCTCGACCGACGGCGTCGGCACCAAGGTCGCGATCGCCCAGGCGATGGACGTGCACGACACCATCGGCTACGACCTCGTCGGCATGGTCGTGGACGACATCGTGGTGGTCGGCGCGAAGCCGCTGTACATGACCGACTACATCGCCTGCGGCCGGGTCGTGCCGGAGCGGATCTCGGACATCGTGCGCGGCATCGCCGGCGCCTGCGAGGCGGCCGGGACGGCCCTGGTGGGCGGCGAGACCGCCGAGCACCCGGGCCTGCTGGGCGAGCACGAGTACGACGTCGCGGGCGCGGCCACCGGCGTCGTCGAGGCCGACGAGCTGCTCGGCCCGGACCGGGTGCGCCAGGGCGATGTCGTGATCGGCATGGCCTCCTCCGGCATCCACTCCAACGGCTACTCGCTGGTGCGCAAGGTCGTGAACGTGGCCGGCTGGTCGCTGGACCGCGAGGTCTCCGAGTTCGGCCGCACCCTGGGCGAGGAGCTCCTGGAGCCCACCCGGGTCTACGCCTCGGACGTGCTCGACCTGGCCCGGGCCTTCCCGGTCCTGGGCGCCGACGGCGAGCAGGGCGCCGGCGTGCGCGGCTTCAGCCACGTCACCGGCGGCGGGCTCGCCGCGAACCTCGCCCGCGTGCTGCCGCGCGGCCTCGAGGCGCGGATCGACCGCTCGACCTGGGAGGTCCCGGCGATCTTCCGCGTCATCGGCGAGCTCGGCAAGGTGCCCCAGGCCGACCTGGAGCGCACCCTGAACCTGGGCGTGGGCATGGTCGCGATCGTGGACGCCTCGGCGGCCGACGCCGCGGTGGCCCACCTGACGGCCCGCGGCGTGCCCGCGTGGACCATGGGCACCGTGGCCGCGGCCGAGCCGCCCGCCGAGCAGGACGTGGACTACGTGCAGGGGGCCAAGGGCGTCGACGGCGGCGCCGTGCGCCTGCTGGGCTCCTACGCCTGACCCGTTCCGGGCGGGCGCGTCCGATGCCCGCCCGGAACGGCGTCCCAGCTGCGGTGCCGCCCCCCCCCGCTTCACGAGACAGCAGAAGGCCCCGGAACATGGGATGTGTTCCGGGGCCTTCTCAGACACAGGGGGAGTGAGGGCTACCGCTCGTCCGAGTACTCCTCGTCATAGGGGTCCTCGTAGTCCGAGTACTCCTCGCGCTCCGCGCTCTCACGCTCGCGCTCGAAGCCCTGACCGGACTTCGACCCGGTCAGCTCGCGCTCGAGCGCCGAGTAGTCGGTCTGCGGGCTGTAGTACTTCATCTCCCGCGCTTGCCTCGTTGCCTTAGCCTTTTGACGGCCGCGCCCCATGGCGTGACCCCCTCTTATCGCTCGCTTCCGGACACGCTGATTGGGCACACAGCGAGGCCCCGGAAAATCTGTCAATCTTTCGTTCCTTAAGGTTACATGTTTTGGCTCGCCTCTGCCCACCGCCGGGTCACGGTAACACGGGCCCGCATTCAGCCGGTGATGAAATCCCAGCCCCACATCCCTGCGGAAGTGTCGGGCATCACAGTCGAGGACGTCCCGAGTCCCCTCCGCCCGCGGCTCCGGACCTGCAGGGCCCAGCCAGTCCGGCAGCCCCGCCGCCCGGCGCCTCCGGCCTCACAGGTCCAGCCGGTCCAGCAGCGCGTCGAAGGCCGGGGCCACGGGCGTGCGCCAGAGGTAGGAGACCCTGGCATCGGCCCGGCCCGGGCCGCCGTTGACCACCGCCACGGGCTTGCCCTGCCGCAGCGCGTCCAGCACGATCCTCAGCCCGCTCATCACCGCCAGCGAGGACCCCGCCACCAGGACCGACGCCGAGTCCGCGAGCATCCGGGAGCCGGCGGCCTTCCGGGCGGGCGGCACCGGCTCGCCGAAGTAGACGACGTCGGGCTTGAGCAGGCGGGAGCCGCACGCGAGGCATCCGGCCATCCGGAACCGCTCCACCCGGTCCTCGGTGAGCTCGACGTCGCCGTCGGGGTTGACCTGGCTCGGGTCCAGCTCGACCGACTCGAGGTAGCCGGGGTTGAGCTCGCGCAGCCGGAGGTCCAGGTGCGTGCGATCCTCCACCGCACCGCAGTGCAGGCACACGATGGTCTCCAGGTCCCCGTGCAGCGTCACCAGGCGTCGGCTGCCTGCGCGGGCGTGCAGGCCGTCGACGTTCTGGGTCACGACGCCGCTCAGCCGCCCCTCCTGCTCGAGCTCGGCCAGCGCGTAGTGCACGCGGTTGGGCAGGGCCCGGTTCATCAGCCGCCAGCCGACGAAGGAGCGGGCCCAGTAGCGGTGCGATGCCGCCTCGTCGTGCCGGAACTCCTGGTAGGTCATGGGGCGGTGGTTCCGCAGCGACCCCCGCGGCCCCCGGTAGTCGGGGATCCCCGAGTCGGTCGAGACGCCGGCGCCGGTCAGCGCCAGAGCGGGGCCGGCCTCGAGCATGCCGGCGATCCCCTCCAGCGCCTCCCCGGGCGGGGTCGGCTCGGCCGTCTCCTCGACCACCCTGCCGATCGAGCGCAGGGCGGCCCGGTGCGCGGCGCCGATCCGCGCGTCGTCGAGCGCCGTGGATTCCATCGCGTTCCCCTCTTCCTCTCGTACGGCCCGCGGCTCGGGAGGCCGCGGGCCCGGTGCCGCCTGCGCGGCGAAGGGCCCCGGACCGTCCGCCCGGCGCGTCAGGCGCTGGGCGGGCGGTCCGGGGCCCGGCGGAGCGCTACCGCTCCGCCGTGACGGTCAGGCCGTCCGCGGCGAGGTCCGGGTCCACGTCCACGCGGACCGTGTCGCCGTCGTGGATCTCCCCGGCCAGGATGCCCTTGGCCAGGCGGTCGCCGATCTCCTTCTGCACCAGCCGGCGCAGCGGGCGGGCGCCGTAGGCCGGGTCGTAGCCGGTGATCCCGAGCCACTCGGTCGCGGCGTCGCTGACCTCCAGCGTGAGCCGGCGGGCCGCCAGCCGCTGCGCGAGCGCCTGGACCTGCAGGGTCACGATCCGGGTCAGGTCGTCGCCGGAGAGGGCGTCGAACATGATGACCTCGTCCAGGCGGTTCAGGAACTCCGGCTTGAAGGAGGCGTTGACCACGTTCATCACCGCGTCCCGCTTGGCCTCGGCGTCGAGGCTCTGATCCACCAGGAACTGGCTGCCCAGGTTGGAGGTCAGGATCAGGATCACGTTCCGGAAGTCGACCGTGCGGCCCTGGCCGTCGGTGAGCCGGCCGTCGTCGAGCACCTGGAGCAGGATGTCGAAGACCTCCACGTGGGCCTTCTCCACCTCGTCCAGCAGCACCACGGAGTAGGGACGACGCCGCACCGCCTCGGTCAGCTGGCCGCCCTCCTCGTAGCCGACGTAGCCCGGAGGCGCCCCGACCAGCCGCGAGACGGAGTGCTTCTCGCCGTACTCGCTCATGTCGATCCGGATCATCGACCGCTCGTCGTCGAACTGGAACTCCGCCAGCGCCTTGGCCAGCTCGGTCTTGCCGACGCCGGTGGGCCCGAGGAACAGGAACGAGCCGATGGGCCGGTCCGGATCCGAGATCCCGGCGCGGGAGCGCCGCACGGCGTCGGAGACCGCCTGCACGGCCGCCTTCTGCCCGATCAGCCGGTGCCCGAGCTCCTCCTCCATGTGGAGCAGCTTCTCCGACTCGCCCTGGAGCATCTTGCCCGCCGGGATGCCGGTCCAGGCCGAGATGACCTCGGCGATGTCGTCCGCGGAGACCTCCTCGGAGACCATCGTGTCCTGTGACTCGATGTCCTCCTCCGCCTGCTGGGCGGCCTCGAGCTCCTCCTGCTTCGCGGGGATCTCCCCGTAGAGCAGGCGGGAGGCCTCGGCGAGGTTGCCCTCGCGCTGGGCCACCTCGGCCCGCGAGCGCATCTGATCGATCTGCGTCTTGATCTCGCCCACGCGGTTCAGGCCGGCCTTCTCGGCCTCCCAGCGCGCGTTGAGCGCGTCCAGCTGCTCCCTCTTGTCCGCGAGGTCCGCCCGCAAGGACTCGAGGCGCTCCACCGAGGCCGGGTCGGTCTCGTTCTTCAGCGCCAGCTCCTCCATGGTCATCCGGTCGACGACGCGGCGCAGCTGGTCGATCTCCTCCGGCGCGGAGTCGATCTCCATGCGCAGCCGCGAGGCCGCCTCGTCGACCAGGTCGATCGCCTTGTCCGGCAGCTGCCGGCCCTGGATGTAGCGGTTGGAGAGGTTGGCGGCGGCGACCAGCGCGGAGTCCGCGATCTGCACCTTGTGGTGCGCCTCGTAGCGCTCCTTGAGCCCGCGCAGGATGCCCACGGTGTCGTCCACCGAGGGCTCGCCCACGTAGACCTGCTGGAAGCGGCGCTCCAGCGCGGCGTCCTTCTCGATGTTCTCGCGGTACTCGTTGAGGGTCGTCGCGCCGATCAGGCGCAGCTCGCCGCGGGCCAGCATGGGCTTGAGCATGTTGCCCGCGTCCATCGAGCCCTCGGAGGCGCCGGCGCCGACGAGGGTGTGCAGCTCGTCGATGAAGGTGACGATCTGCCCCTCGGAGCGCTTGATCTCGTCCAGCACGGCCTTGAGCCGCTCCTCGAACTCGCCGCGGTACTTGGCGCCGGCGATCATCGAGCCGAGGTCCAGGCTGATGAGGGTCTTGCCGCGCAGCGTCTCCGGGACGTCGCCGGAGACCATGCGCTGCGCCAGGCCCTCGACCACGGAGGTCTTGCCGACGCCGGGCTCGCCGATCAGCACCGGGTTGTTCTTGGTGCGCCGGGAGAGGACCTGGATGACGCGGCGGATCTCGGAGTCGCGGCCGATGACCGGGTCCAGCTTGCCCGAGCGCGCGACGGCGGTCAGGTCGGTCCCGTACTTCTCCAGCGACTGGAAGCTGCCCTCGGGATCCGGGGAGGTCACGGTGCGGTCCCCGCGCACGGCGGGGATGGCGCCCTCGATGGCCTCGGCGGTGGCGCCCGCCTCGGCGAGCGCGCGGGCGGCCTCGCCCTCGCCGGCCCGGGCGAGGCCGAGCAGCAGCACCTCGGTGGAGACGTACTCGTCGCCGAGGCTGGCCGCGGCCTCCTGGGCGCTCTGCACCACGCGCAGGGCCTGCCGAGAGAACTGGGCCTGGGCCACGGAGGAGCCCGAGGAGGCGGGCAGCGCCTTGATGGCGGCGCTGGCGCGCGCGGAGAGCGCGTCGATCTCCACGCCGAGCGACTTCAGCACGGCGACCGCGACGCCGTCGCGCTGGTCCAGCAGCGCCTTCAGCAGGTGCGCGGGCTCGATCTGGGGGTTGCCCGCGGTCTGGGCGTTCATGTTGGCTGCGTTCAGAGCCTCTTGGCTCTTGGTGGTGAACTTGGTGTCCAATGCCGGCTCCTTCGTGTCGGTGGCTCCCGCCGCGCCGCGATCCGGCGGGCAAGGTCTTGCTTCTGCGCTGTTCAGCTAACTTGAGTCTACTACGCTCAAGCTCGTGAGTACAGAGGGGCGAAGAAGTTTTCCACAGGTTTTCGCCCGTGCTGCCGCGGAACCGCCGGCGCCGGAGGACCAGCGGGGCGGAGGCGGCGCAGGAGGCCTCCGCGGACCGTCCGGAGCCCGCAAAGGCCGGGGAGCCACCCGGGATCAGGGGCGAGCCGGCTGGGGACGGGAGGACGAACGAGCTGACCGGGACCGGAGGGGGATCGGCGACCCTGGGGCTGAGCGGCCCGACCGAGCCGGGAAGCAGGACGCGACCCGACCGGCCGGAGGTCAGAAGGGGCGCTGGGGGCTGTAGGGGCCGCCGTCGTACTGCGCGCGGTCCAGCATCTCGTCCTCCGTGGCGGGCTCCCCCGCGATGGCGCGCCGGCTGCGACGCTGCTCGGTCGAGGCGATGATGAGGGTCGCGAAGGCCGCGACGTAGGTCAGGATCCCCACGGTGTTCCCGAAGCCGGCCGAGAGCCCCACGAGGTGGTCTCCCGCGATCTCGGAGACGGCGGAGACGGTGCGCCCGTCCACCCGGTCCGGGATCAGCAGCCCGAAGAAGAGGGCCAGGACCCAGGTCGCGGCCTGGGTGAAGGAGAGCAGCGGCGTCGTCACGCGGCGGGTGTACCGGCGGGCGTCCCGGTGCATCAGCACGGAGGCCGCGCCCATGACCACGAGCATGAGCGGGCCCAGGCTGATCGCGAAGATGCCCAGCAGCTCGCCGCCGGCCCCGAAGAGGCTGCGCCCGGCGGTCACCCACAGCGCGGCCAGCACGGTCATGGGGGCCGAGAGCCAGAGCGAGGCCCTCAGCCAGGCGCTGTCGCGGCGGCCCTCCAGCAGGGGCGGCTCCTCCGGGGGCGCGCCGTCCCGCGTCGGGTGGCCGGGGCTGGGGTTCTGGGGTCGCTCGCTCACCCTTCCGATTCTAGGTCCTCCGGCAGGGTCCTCTCACGGGTGACCCACGCGGCCACGGCCGCCGAGACGAGCGAGCCGGCGATCAGGTAGGCGGCGACCAGGTGCCACCCGCCGCCGACCTCCGCCAGCCAGGTCGCGATGAACGGCGTGAAGCCGCCCGCCAGCGCCGCGGCCACCTGATAGCCGACCGAGGCCCCCGAGTTCCGGTGCTCCCTGCCGAACATCTCGGTGATCAGGGGCTGCTGCGTCGAGACCACGGCGTCGTGCCCGATGTTGATGAGGATGACGGCGGTCAGGGCCACTCCCCACGCGCTGCCGGCCTCCAGGGTGAGGAAGAAGGGGACCGCCGCGGCCGCGGCGACCAGCGAGGCCGCCACGTACACCCGGCGCCGGCCGATCCGGTCCGAGATGTAGGCGAAGAAGGGGATGAAGAAGATGCCCAGCACGCCGACCAGCAGCCCGATGTCCACCATGAACGAGCGGTCCAGCCCGAGCACGCCGCTGGCGTAGCTGACGGCGAAGGTGGTCACGATGTACATCGAGAACAGCTCGACGCAGCGCAGGCCGATGATCTCGAAGAAGGCGCGCGGGTGCTTCCGGATCGCGGTGACGATCGGCAGCTCGGCGGTCTTGTCCGCGGGGGCGGGCGGCTCCTCGTAGACCGAGGAGCGGACCCACAGCCCGACGGCGATCAGCAGGCCCGCCGCGAAGAACGGGATCCGCCAGCCCCACTGCTCGTACCCCTCGCCCGCGACGCGCTGCATGATGCTCACCGCGCCGGTGGCCATGACCAGGCCGACGGCGTACCCCACCTGCACGCCGGAGGAGTAGAGGGCGCGCCGGTGCCGCGGGGCGTTCTCCACCGCCAGCAGCGCCGCGCCGCCCCACTCCCCGCCGACCGCGAAGCCCTGGACGGCCCGCAGGAGGACCAGGAAGACCGGAGCCCACCAGCCGACGGCGTCGAAGGCGGGTAGCAGCCCGATGGCCACCGTGGCCACGCCCATGATGGTCATGGTCAGGTAGAGCACGCGCTTGCGCCCCAGCCGGTCCCCCATGTGCCCGAAGAACAGCCCGCCCAGCGGACGGAACAGGAACCCGACGCCGAGCACGGCGAACGAGGCGAGCAGGTCCATCGAGGGGCTCTCGAAGGCGAAGAACTGGCGGTTGAACACGGTCGCCGCGACGAGGCCGTAGAGCAGGAAGTCGTACCACTCGACCACCGCCCCGACGAAGCTCGAGGCGGCCGCGCGCCGCGCCTGCCGCTGGTCGAAGCCGGCAGCCGCCGTCGTCGCCTGTGCCATGATCGTTCCCCTCGTCGCACGTGCCGTGAAGGCCCTATGAGCCTCGTCATAACAGCATGGCGCACGTGCGCTGCGCAAACGGGTGTTCGCATCGTGTGATCCGCGGCACTGCGGCACGTCGCCGGCCGTGCAGAGGACGCCGCCGGCTCCACCCTCCGCACCGTCCGCGCGCACCGGCACCGCCCCGTCGTCTTCCCGGCGGATCCACCGCCGAGGCGGAGACCCCCGGCGCGCGGCGCCCCCACCGGATAGGCTGGACCCATGAGCCACCCCATCCTCAGCGCAGTCCTCTTCGACCACGACGGCACCCTCGTCGACACCGAGCCCCTGTGGGAGGAGGCGAAGGTCGAGCTGTCAGCGCGGCACGACGCCGTCTGGACCCAGCAGGACACCCTCGACTGCCTCGGCAGGCCCATGTCGGAGACGATCGACAGGCTGCAGGAGATCGGCGTGGACCTCCCCTGGGACGAGCTGCTGGAGCGGCTCTCCGCGGCGGCGCAGGACGTCGTCGCCCGCACCCGGATCGACTTCCTGCCCGGCATCGCCCCGCTGCTGGAGGAGCTGGCGGAGGCGGAGGTGCCCGCCGCCATCGTCACCAACGCGACGGCGGAGATCGCCTCCGTGACCGCCGGCCGCGCCCCCGCCGGGCTGATCCGCGCGGTGATCGGCAACGAGGACGTGACCCGGCCGAAGCCCGACCCCCAGCCGTACCTCATGGCGGCGCAGCGGCTCGGCGTCGAGCCGGAGTGCTGCGTCGCGGTGGAGGACTCCCCCGCGGGCGCCGCGAGCGCCGCGGCGGCCGGCATGAAGGTGGTCGTGGTGCCGGGCATGCTCGAGGTCCCCGCCGAGCTGGGGGATCTGCGCATCCCCCACGCCGAGCTCACCCTGCAGGGGATCCGCTCGCTGTTCCCCGTGCGCGAGGAGACCGTCCCCGCCGGGCTCTGAGCCGCCGTGCAGGCCGCCCGTCCGCCTCGCCCCGAGGCCGGAGAACCTCGCGGCGAATGCTTGACGGGGACCCTCTATTATGATGTACTCATAATAACGTTGTTATGAATCATTCATAACAGTAGGCGTCCGGCCCGGGGCCCGCATCACACCCCCGCCCGGCCGCCGCGTCATACAGGAAGGAAGATCATGTCTGAGAAGAACGCACCGTACACCGTCCCGGGCCTCTCCGCCGACGCCGGCCACCAGGTCGGCGAGGTCCTCCAGCTGCGTCTGCACGCGCTGAACGACCTCCACCTCACCCTCAAGCACGCCCACTGGAACGTGGTGGGCCCCAACTTCATCGGCGTGCACGAGATGCTGGACCCCCAGATCGACCTGGTCCGCGGCTACGCCGACGAGCTGGCCGAGCGCATGGCCACCCTCGGCGTCTCCCCCAACGGGACCCCGGGCGACCTCGTCGCCACCCGCAACTGGGATGACTACAAGCTCGGCCGCGCCCTGGTGAGCGAGCACCTGCGCGCCCTGGACGACGTCTACACCGGCGTCATCGAGGACCACCGCGTCGCCATGGCCAAGAGCCGGGACATCGACCCGATCACCGAGGACATCCTCATCGGCCAGACCGCGGAGCTCGAGAAGTTCCAGTGGTTCATCCGGGCCCACCTGGAGAACAACGAGGGCGTCCTGGACAAGTAAGCCCCCTATTCTTCCGGCTCCGCGGGGAGCCGGAACATCGCACACACCGGCGTGGAGCCCGGCGGATCGCAGCGCGACCGCCGGGCTCCTCGCGTGTCCCGCCTGCGTCCACGAGTTCCCCGCACGGAGAACACGCAGCCGCCCCGCAGCGCGCAGGGCCCGGAGGTTGTATAGGCTGAATCATTAAGTGCGGAGCGCGCCAGCGCCCGGACGATGAGCACAGGACCACCGTAAGAGTAAGGATTCGACCATGGCCTTCAATCTCGCCAACGCCGCCCTGCGCGCCGTACCGGGCGCCTTCATCCTCAACTCGGGCATCGGCAAGCTCGAGCTCGACGCCGAGTCCGCGGGAGGCCTGCAGTCCATGGCGGCCAACGCCTTCCCCGCCGTGAAGGACCTCGACGCCGAGACCTTCGGCAAGCTGCTCGCCGGAGCGGAGATCGCCGTGGGATCGACCCTGCTGCTCCCGATCCTCCCCAACCGCCTGGCCGGCCTCGCCCTCGGCGCCTTCTCCGCGGGCATGCTCACCATGTACTTCCGCACCGAGGGGATGACCCTCGACGACGGCGTCCGCCCCTCCCAGTCCGGCACCCCCCTGGCCAAGGACTCCTGGCTGGCCGCCATCGCGCTGGCTCTGCTGATCCAGGGGAAGGGCAAGAAGAAGGCCAAGAAGGCCAAGAGGAAGTAGGCCCCGCTGCATCCCGGCGGGCACGGCGCCCGCCGTGCGCCCGACGCCGCCCGCAAGACGCGCCGCCCGCACCACGCGGATGGTGGTCTCGCGGGCGGCGTCGTGCGTTTTCCGGCTCCGCTTCCCCCTCCCACGCTCTAAGGACCCCCTGTGGACACCCTCAACGCCGCCCTTGATGCCCTCGACAGCTTCATCTGGGGTCCGTGGCTCCTCCTGCCCCTCCTGCTGGGCACGGGGCTCTTCCTGACCGTCCGGCTGGGCGGGATCCAGCTGCGGCTCTTCGGCAAGGCGATGTCCCTGGCCTTCGGGCGGCGTCGCCGGCAGGACGGGGAGAAGGGGGAGATCTCCTCCTACCAGGCCATGTCCACCGCGCTCGGGGCCACCGTGGGGACCGGGAACATCGTGGGCGTGGCCCTGTCCATCCAGATGGGCGGGCCGGGCGCGCTGTTCTGGATGTGGGTCACGGCCCTGATCGGGATGGCCTCGAAGTACGCCGAGTGCTTCCTCGGCGTGCGGTTCAGGACGAGGGACAAGAACGGGGAGATGACCGGCGGCCCCCAGACCTACCTGGTCCGCGGCATCCCCAACCGCTTCGGCTGGTTCCTCTCCGTGATGTTCGCCGCGTGTGCGGTGGTCGCGACCTTCGGCATCGGGAACATGACGCAGTCCAACGCGATGGCGGTGAACCTCGAGGACACCTTCGGCGTCGCGCCGGTCGTCACCGCCGTGGTCGTCGGCGTCCTGACGATGCTCGCCCTGATCGGCGGGATCAAGTCGATCTCCAAGGTCACGGTGCTCTGCGTCCCCCTCATGATCGCGCTCTACCTGGTGGGCGGGCTGTACATCATCCTCCTCAACCTCCAGGGCCTCCCCGAGGCGATCGGGCTGATCTTCGGCAACGCCTTCACCCCGCACGGGGTCGGCGGGGGCATCTTCGGCTCGCTGCTGATGACGGCGCAGATCGGCGTCGCCCGCTCGCTGTTCTCCAATGAGTCGGGCATGGGCACCGCCTCGATCCCCTCCTCGATCGCGCGCACCAGCCACCCGGTGCGCCAGGGGCTGGTGTCCATGACGCAGACCTTCGTCGACACCCTCGTGGTCATCTCCATCACCGGCTTCGTGCTGCTCACCACCGGCGCCTGGCGCGGCGAGGATCCCGGCACCATGACCTCCGTCGCCTTCGCCACGGGGCTGCCCGGCCAATGGGGCGGGATCGTCGTGACGATCTGCCTCGTGCTGCTGGGCTACTCGACCGTGCTCGGCTGGGCCTACTACGGCGAGCGCTGCGTCGCGCGGCTCGGCGGCGCCCGGCGCGGCATCGCGGTCTACCGGCTGGTCTTCTCGGTGGCGTGCGGGCTGGGCGCCGTCGCCCCGCTGGCGCTCGTGTGGACGTTCTCCGACATCATGAACGGGCTGATGGCGATCCCCAACCTCATCGGCCTGATCATCCTCTCGGGCCTGGTGGTCCGCGAGACCAGGAAGTACCTGGTCCACGACCCGCGCTTCGAGGCCTCGGCAGAGGAGATCGAGCGCTTCATGGGGGACGACCCCGGGGCCCTGGACGCCCAGATCGACCACGTGGTCGTCCTCTCCCCCGACCACCCCTCGCTCGAGCTCCCCGCCGGGGAGGAGCCGGCCGGGCAGGGAGCCGCCTCGCTCCCCGCCGACGGAGGCACGGACGGGCCGCGAGGCTGAGACCGGCTCACTCCCCTGCCGCTCCGGCCGGAGGAGGACGCGTGCGGTAAGCTGAACCGGCCGCGATGGGCGTCCGAAGGCCCGCGCGACGTCGCCGAACCGCCCGGAGGGAGACCATGAACGAGGTACCGCAGAAGTTCCACCGCCAGCCGTACTCCTTCGTCCGGCGCGGGGACCGGCTGACGGCCCGCCGGCAGGCCGCGTGGGACGAGTACTCCCCGACCCACGTGCTGCAGGTCCCCCGCGAGCTCACCGACACCTCGGTGGCGCCGGAGGCCCGCTTCGACCAGGAGGGGATCTACGGACGCAGGGCGCCGCTGGTCGTGGAGATCGGCTCCGGCCTCGGCGAGGCCGTGGTCCACGCCGCCTCCGAGCACCCGGAGAACGACTACCTCGCCGTGGAGGTGTACAAGCCCGGCATCGCCGACCTGCTGCTGAAGATGGGCCAGGCCGGGGTGGAGAACGTGCGATGCGTCCAGGCCAACGCCCCCGAGGTGCTGGACCACCTCCTGCCGGAGGCGACGGCGGACGAGCTGTGGGTCTTCTTTCCGGACCCCTGGCACAAGACCCGCCACCACAAGCGCCGCCTGGTCTCACCGGACTTCGCGGAGAAGGCGGCCCGGGCGCTCAAGCCCGGCGGGCTGTGGCGGCTGGCCACCGACTGGCAGGAGTACGCTCTGGTGATGCGCGACGTCCTGGAGGCCTCGGAGCGCTTCGAGAACGTCCACCCGGGAGCGGGAGCCAGCGAGGAGGACCCGCAGGGCGGATGGGCCCCCCGCTGGGAGGGCCGCGTCCTCACCAGCTTCGAGCGGAAGGCCGGGGAGGCCGGGCGCCGCGCCCACGACCTGACCTACCGCAGGGTCTGAGATCCTCCGCCGGGACCAGCAGGCCCCAGCGAGCCTCGGCCCGGCGGTGGCAGCGGAACGGCGAGGGCGACGATGTACGCGCCCCCGCTCTCACCTCCTGGCCCCGCCCGTTCCGACGGGCGGGGCCTCCCGCTACCTTCGGTCCGCGACCTCGAGCTCGTAGGAGTCGATGGCCCCCGGCCGCCCCTCCATGAAGGCGTCCACCTGGGCCTTGTCGGCCCTCAGCTGCGGGTCGTTGCGGAGGTAGTGCCTGGTCTCCCGGGCGATCAGGCCGGAGAGGATCAGCAGCCCGACGAGGTTGGGCAGCGCCATCAGCCCGTTGGCCAGGTCCGAGAAGGTCCAGACGAGGCTCAGCGGCACGGTGGCCCCGATGAAGACGACCGCGGAGAAGAAGACCCGGTAGGGCATGACCCCCCGCCGGCCGAACAGGCGCTCGACGTTGCGCTCGCCGTAGTAGGCCCAGCCGAGGATCGTCGAGTAGGCGAAGAGCACCAGGCCCACGGTCACGATCATGCCGCCGTACTCGCCGGGCAGGCCGTGGCCGAAGGCGAGGTTGGTCATCACCCCGGCCGTCTCCTCCCCCCGGTCCCACACGCCGGTGGTGATGATGACCAGGCCCGTGCAGCTGACCACGATGATCGTGTCGATGAAGGTCTGGGTCATCGAGACCAGACCCTGGCGGACCGGGTGCGTGGTGTTCGCCGCTGCCGCCGCGATCGCGGCCGAGCCCATTCCCGACTCGTTGGAGAAGATGCCGCGGGCCACGCCCATCTGCACCGCCAGGATCAGCGTCGAGCCGAGGAAGCCGCCCGCCGCGGCGTGCCCGGTGAAGGCGCTGGTGAAGATCAGGCCGAAGGCCTCCGGGATGTCGACGACGTTGACCAGCAGGATGTAGAGGGCGCCGAGGACGTAGAGCAGGATCATGACCGGCACGAGGGCCGAGGTGACCCTGCCGATGGACTTGATGCCGCCGACCAGCACCAGGAGGGTCATGACGGCGAGCACCCCGCCCGTGATCCACACGGGGACGCCGAAGGAGCCCTCGACGTTGGTGGCGATGGAGTTGCCCTGCGTCATGTTCCCGATGCCGAAGGAGGCGATCACCGCCGCGATCGCGAAGAACAGCGCCAGGAACTTGCCGAAGCCGCCGCGGATCCCCCGCTGGAGATAGTACTGCGGCCCGCCGGAGACCTCGCCCTTGGCGTCCTTCGACCGGAACCTGACCCCCAGGAAGGCCTCCGAGTACTTGGAGGCCATGCCCAGCAGGGCGGTGACCCACATCCAGAACAGGGCGCCGGGGCCGCCGACCGCGATCGCCGTCGCGACGCCCACGATGTTACCCGTCCCCACGGTGGCCGCCAGGGCGGTCGTGAGCGCCTGGAACTGGGAGATGTCCCCGCCCTTCGCCCCCGCGTCCTTACGCTGGAAGAAGGCCAGCCGCAGGGCGGCGAACAGCTTGGTGAACTGCAGCCCCCCGAGCCGGATGGTCAGGTACGCCCCCGTGCCCAGCAGCAGCGGGATCAGGAGGTAGGGGCCCCACACCACGGCGCTGATCTCCCCCAGCACGGATTCAAGATTCTCCAGCATAGGCCTGCCTCGCCTCGTCAAATTCGGTGATTATCTAGATCACATTAGGGGGACGAGGAAACAACCGGCAATTCGACGCGGCGGCCGGCGGATCTTTTCACGAGAGCGTTACACGAGGAGGAGGGCCCGGAGCAGGTCAGGGGGCGGCGTCCCGGCCGCGGGACGGATCGTAGAGCATCAGCGCGCGGGAGTACCTGCGCGGGGCGGGACGCTGCCCGCGGCCCAGCCGCACGACGTCGCCCCCCAGCCCCGCCGCGAAGATGCGGCTGGACTCCTTGAGCTGGTCCCGGGCCTCCTGCAGCTCCGAGGTCAGCTCCCGCACCCGCGACTGCAGGGCGTCCACCTGGTTCTCCAGCTGCAGGACCCGCTTGATGCCCTCGAGGGACACGCCCTCCTGGGAGAGCTGCTGGATCTGCTGCAGCCGCTCGACGTCGCGCTGCGAGTAACGGCGGGCACGGCCCGGCAGGCGCGAGGGCGTCACCAGTCCCATCCTGTCGTACTGACGCAGGGTCTGCGGGTGCATCTCCGCGAGTTCAGCGGCCACCGAGATCACGAAGAGCGGCTGGTTGGCATCACTGAATTGCATGGCTGGTCACACCTTCGCCTTGTCGAACAGGCTCTTCCTCGGGTCGGGCTGCTCCGCGAGCTCGGTGAACCGCCGCAGCGCCTCCTCGGCCTCGGGGCTGAGCCCGGTGGGCACCGTGACCTCGGGGATCACGTAGAGGTTGCCCGTATGCTTCTTGGTCTTCACGCCGCGGCCCTTCACGCGCATCCGCTTCCCGGCCTCCTGGCCCGGGGCCAGCCGGAGCTTGACCACGGATCCGTCCGGGGCGGGCACGCTCAGCACGGTGCCCAGCGTCGCCTCCTCCACGGTCACCGGGACATGGATGGTGAGGTCGTCGCCGTCGCGGGCGAAGACCTCGTGCGGGCGCACGTGGACCGTCACGATCAGGTCGGACTTCCCGCCCGGCCCGATGTTGCCCTTGCCGCGCAGGCGCACCCGCTGGCCGTCGCGCACGCCCTGGGGCAGGCGCACGGTGGTGCTGGTGCCGTCGGGACGGTGCACGCGGACCTTGGCGCCCTCGAGCGCCTGGCCGAGGTCGATGCTCACCTGCGCCTCGGCGTCGGGGGCGGGCTCGGGCCGCGGGGCGCCGAAGGGGCTGCCCCCGTAGCTCCTGCCGCCGCCCCCGCCGAACAGGTCCGCGAAGGGGTCCCCGCCGCCGGCGGAGCCGTACTGGACCCGCGGCCCCCCGGCGCCGCCGAAGCCGCGCGAGGAGCGGCCCCCGCCGCCGAAGATGTCGCCGAACAGGTCCTCGAAGCCGCCGGCCCCGGTGGGCCCGCCGCCCTGGCCCCCGGCGCCCGCGCTGAAGCGCGCGCCGGAGCCCATCGCATGAATCGCGTCGTACTGCTTGCGCTGCTCGGGGTCGCCGAGCACCGTGTTGGCCTCGGAGATCTCCTTGAACCGCCGCTCCGCGGCCTGGTCCCCGGGATTCTGATCCGGGTGGTACTTGCGCGCCAGCTTGCGGTACGCCTTCTTGATGTCGTCCTGGCTGGCCTCCTTGGAGACGCCCAGAACCTTGTAGAAGTCTTTCTCCAGCCAGTTTTCGCTAGCCATCGACGCCTCCTTTCACTGTGTCGGACATTCTTCGCTTCTTCTGACGCGGATGCGCCGACCGCCCGATTAAACGACGACGCCGGGGGCCGCACCCGCCGCGCAGATGGGCGGCGGGAGCGGGGTCACCCCGGCGTCGTCGTTCGGTTCAGCCCATGCCCGGCGGGAGCCCGGTCAGGACTCCTCGACGGCCACCGCCACCTGCGCGGGGCGCAGCACGCGGTCCTTGACCTTGTAGCCGCTGCGCAGGACCAGGGAGACCTGGTCCGGCGAGACCTCGCTGGTGGGCTGCTGCATCACCGCTTCGTGGACCTTGGGGTCGAAGGCCTCGCCCACCTCGCCGTACGCCTCGAGGCCCTGCTTGGTCAGCGCCTCCTGGAGCTTGTTGGCGATCGAGGCGAACGGGCCGTCCTCGAGGTCCCCGTGCTTCCGGGCGGCATCGATGTCGTCGATGACCGGGAGCAGGGTGTTCAGGACGTCCGCGACCACGAACTCGCGGAGCTGGTCCTTCTCCCGCTGCGTCCGGTTCCTGTAGTTCAGGAACTCGGCCTGCAGCCGGCGCAGGTCCTCGAGCCGCTCGTTGGCCAGCCTCTCGGCCTCGGAGTCGGGGTTCTCGATGAACTCCGCCTCGGCGGCGTCGGAGGCCTGCTCGGCCTCCGGCGCCTGCCCCGCGGTGGCGCCAGCTTCCGCACCTTCGGCCTCGGGAGCACCTTCTGCGTCGGGGGCGTTGAAGGCGTCCTCCAGCGGGTCGCTGCTCTCGGGGTTGTTGGTGTTCTCGCTGTCAGCCATGATTACTTCTTCTTCTCGTCCTCGTCGTCGATGACCTCGGCATCCACGACGTCGTCGTCCTCGGCGCTCGCCTCGGCGGATTCGCCCTCGGCGCCTGCGGCCTGGGCCTGCGAGTAGATCGCCTCGCCGAGCTTGGTCTGGGAGGCCTGGAGCTTCTCGAACGCGGCCTTCACGGCGTCGTCGTCCTCGCCCTCCAGGGCCTTCTTGACCTCGTCGACGTCGCCCTGCACCTCGGACTTGACGTCCTCGGGGAGCTTGTCCTCGTTGTCCTTGAGGAGCTTCTCGATCTGGTACGCGGTGGTCTCGGCGTTGTTGCGCAGGTCGGCCGCCTCGCGGCGGGCCTTGTCCGCCTCAGCGTTGGCCTCGGCGTCCTTGACCATGCGGTCGATGTCGTCCTTCGACAGCGAGGTGCCGCCGGTGATGGTCATCGACTGCTCGGTGCCGGTGCCCTTGTCGGTCGCGGAGACCTGGACGATGCCGTTGGCGTCGATGTCGAAGGTGACCTCGATCTGCGGCACGCCGCGGGGGGCCGGGGCGATGCCGGTCAGCTCGAAGGTGCCCAGCGACTTGTTGTCCCGGGTGAACTCGCGCTCGCCCTGGAAGACCTGGATCGACACGGAGGGCTGGTTGTCCTCGGCGGTCGTGAAGGTCTCGGACCGGCGGGTCGGGATCGCGGTGTTGCGCTCGATGAGCTTGGTCATCACGCCGCCCTTGGTCTCGATGCCCAGCGACAGCGGGGTCACGTCGATCAGCAGGACGTCCTTGCGGTCGCCCTTGAGGACGCCGGCCTGCAGGGCCGCGCCCATGGCCACGACCTCGTCCGGATTCACGCCCTTGTTGGGCTCGCGGCCGCCGGCCAGCTCCTTGACCTGCTCCACCACGGCGGGCATGCGGGTCGAGCCGCCGACCAGCACGATGTGCGCGATGTCGGAGACCTTGATGCCGGCCTCCTTGATGACGTCCTGGAAGGGCTTCTTGGTCCGCTCCAGCAGGTCCTTGGTCAGGTCCTGGAACTTGGCCCGGGTCAGCTTCTCGTCCAGGTGGACGGGGCCCTCGGAGGTCACCGAGAGGTACTGCAGCGAGATGTTGGTCGAGGAGGCCGAGGAGAGCTCCTTCTTGGCCTGCTCGGCGGCCTCGCGCAGACGCTGCAGGGCGATCTTGTCCTTGGACAGGTCGGCGCCGGTCTTGGACTTGACCTGCTCCAGCAGCCAGTCGACGACGCGCTGGTCCCAGTCGTCGCCGCCGAGGCGGTTGTCGCCGGCGGTCGAGCGGACCTGGATGGTGGAGAAGCCGTCCTCGTCCTTGCCGACCTCCAGGAGGGAGACGTCGAAGGTGCCGCCGCCGAGGTCGAAGACCAGGATGAGCTCGTCCTCGTTGCCCTTGTCCAGGCCGTAGGCGAGCGCCGCGGCGGTGGGCTCGTTGACGATGCGCAGGACGTTCAGGCCCGCGATCTCGCCGGCCTCCTTGGTGGCCTGGCGCTCGGCGTCGTTGAAGTAGGCCGGGACGGTGATGACCGCGTCGGTGACCTGGTCGTTGAGGAAGGACTCGGCGTCGCCCTTGAGCTTCTGCAGGGTGCGGGCCGAGATCTCCTGGGCGGTGTACTTCTTGCCGTCGATCTCGGTGCTCCAGTCGGTGCCCATGTGGCGCTTGACGGAGGCGATGGTGCGGTCCACGTTGGTGACGGCCTGGCGCTTGGCGATGTCGCCGACCAGGGTCTCGCCGTCCTTGCCGAACGCGACGACCGACGGGGTGGTGCGGGCGCCCTCGGCGTTGGCGATGACCGAGGGCTCGCCGCCCTCGAGCACGGACACCACGGAGTTGGTGGTACCGAGGTCGATGCCTACTGCACGTGACATATGTTCTGGCTCCTTACATGTTGTCCGAAGGCCGGGGCCGATCCGTCCGATCCGGATCGGCGCACCCGGAGGTCTCACTTCTTGAGTTGTCCTGACTCAAGTCTGCCACGTTCCGGGGAGATGTCAAGAGACCTGAGTTAGATCCGCTCAAGTTTCCTGCCTCGGCCGCCATCGGCGCCTTGTTGGCCCTGGGGCCTCGGCATGACCCCTCCGCCCCTGGCGACGACGCCCCAGGCCACATCCCTGCGGGAGGGCGAGGACGACGTCGCCCCCTCCCGAACGGGCAGAGGGCGGGCGGGGCGACCAGCACGTGGTCGCCCCGCCCGCCCTCCGGAGGAGATGCGGGTGCATCGGGAAGCGAGCGCTCAGGACTCCTTCTGGGCCGCGTAGTAGGCCTCGCGGATGTCCTTGTGGATGCGGCCGCGGTCCGAGATCTCGTAGCCGTTCTCCCGGGCCCAGCGGCGGATCTCGGCGGTGTCGGAGGAGCTGGACCGGGACTCGGCCCGGCCCGACGCCGCCCGGCCGGAGCGGCCCTTGAAGCGGCGGGCCTTCTCGGCGAAGGGGCGCAGCTCGGCGCGCAGCCGCTCCGCGTTCTCCGCGGAGAGGTCCATCTCGTACTGCTTGCCGTCCAGGGCGAAGCGCACCGTCTCGGCCGCCGCGCCGCCGTCCAGGTCGTCCTCCAGGATGACGTTGACCTTCTGTGCCAAGGGCTTCTCCTCACTCGCGCTCGCTGGCGCGGCGCCGGTTCAGTGGATGTCGGTGCCACCCTTCCCGAGCACCGGGCGGGTGACAAACTGACAAATTACCACGAGCCCGGCGCCGGCCCCGGACCGGGAGGCCGCTCCCGGCCCTCCTCCCCCGGGCCTCCCGGCCGCCGGGGGTTCCCGGGATCCTCCTCCGCGGGATCCTCCTCCCGGCCGGGGCTGGCGGGCTCTGAGGGGTCCTCGGGGGCCGCCGGATCGTCCGGAGCGGCCGGGCGGGCGGGGACCTGCGGGCCGCCGGGGTCGACCCCCGGGGTCGCGGGTGCGTCGGGGGCATCGGGGGCCCTCGGCGTCTCCGGGGCGCCTGGCGTCTCGGGCGGGCCCGGCGTCTCAGGGCCGCCCGGCTCCTCCGGACCTCCTGGCTCCTCCGGACGCCCCGGGGCGCCGGGTGACGGAGCGGGGCCGGGACTGGCCGGCGTCTCCGGATCCTCCGGCCCACCGGGGACCGGCGGCTCCTGCGACGGCTGCTGCGGGGAATCTCCCATGGCGGTTCCTGCCTCTCGATCGGTCGGCGGCGGCCGGGGACGGCTCGCCGAGCGCCCGCCTCGCTGCCGCGGGACGAGCCCTCACCTCACGATCCTCCGCCCCATCCCGCCGCGGCGCCACCCCCGGCCGATGACAAAGCCCCGCTGCGGCGGACGCCCCGGGCGCCGGGCGGCGCGGATGAGTAGCCTGGAGGCATGTACCGAATCATCACCGTCTGCACCGGCAACATCTGCCGCTCTCCCATGGCCGCCTACCTGATCCGCCGGGCCGCCGCCGAGGCGGGGCTGGACGGCGTCGTCGTCGAGTCGGCCGGCATCAGCGACGAGGAGCAGGGCAATCCGGTGGATCCCCGGGCCCGCACCGTCCTCCTGCGGGAGGGGATCGACCCGAGCGAGCACTCCGCCCGCCCCTTCGAAGCCGCCCAGCTCGCCGACGCCGACCTGGTGCTGGCGCTGGACGTGGACCACGAGCGCGCCCTGAAGCGCATGGCCGCGGACGGACGCCAGGCCGGGAAGGTCCGCCTCCTGCGCGAGTTCGACCCCGCCGCGGCCCACCGCGAGCACGAGGACCTCGGCATCTACGACCCCTGGTACGGCGACGCCGGCGACTTCGAGGCCACCTACGCGATGATCCGCGACGCCGTGCCCGGCGTGATCGAGCATGCCGCCCAGCAGTCCGGCTCCCGGAGCGGGACGGCGTGATCCCCGAGCACCTGGACCGCCCGGGCGAGCCCGGGGGCCACCCGGTCGTGTGGGTCATCCCCTCCCAGCGCATCTCCGAGGCGGACGTCTCCGACCTCCTGCGCGGCATCGACCGGGCCCGGGCCCGGCACGCGGGGCCGGGGCCGTTCATCGTCTCGATCGACGGGCGCTCCGGGGCCGGCAAGTCCGGCCTCGCCCTGCTGCTGCGCGACCGCCTCCAGCAGCGCGACGGCGCGGACTCGGTCCGGGTCTTCCACCTGGAGGTCCTCTACCCCGGCTGGGAGGGGTTGGCGGCCGGCGTCGACCTCTACGCCGGGATGCTCGCCCAGCTGCACCGGGGCCGGGACGCCGACTGGAACGCCTGGGACTGGGAGAACGACCGGACCGACCCGCGGCCCCGCACGCTCTCCGCCGACGTCCCCCTGCTCATCACGGAGGGCGTCGGCTCGACAGCGCCCGGCCATCCCGAGGCCCGCCCCGACTTCGGCGTGTGGCTCCACCTTGAGGAGCCCCTGCGCCGGCGCCGCGCGCTGCGCCGGGACGGGGAGATGTACCGCCCCTACTGGGACCTGTGGGCCGGGCAGGAGGAGCGCCTCTTCTCCCTCTGAAGGTCCCCCGCCACCCGCTCGCACCACCCTTGGAGTCCGTCCCGCCGTGTCCCACCAGTCCTCCCGCGTGTCCCTGCCCCTGCTGATCCTGCTGGGCTCCCTGTGCGGCGTCTCGCCCCTGGCCACCGACATGTACCTGGCCGCCTTCCCCGCCATGTCCGAGGACCTCCGGGCGCCGGCCTCCTCCATCCAGCTGACCCTCTCCGCCTTCATGCTCGGGCTGGCCGTGGGGCAGTTCGTCATCGGGGCGCTCTCCGACCAATGGGGACGGCGGCGGCCCCTGGTGGCGGGGTCCGTCATCTGCTGCCTCAGCGCCGTCTGGTGCGCGCTGGCCCCGAGCGCCGAGCTGCTGATCGGCGGCCGCTTCGTGATGGGCTTCTCCGGCGCGGCGGGCGTGGTGCTGGCCCGCTCCATGATCACCGACCTCACGGCGGGGCCGCAGACCGCGCGGTACATGAACTTCATGATGATGATCAACGGGCTCGCGCCGATCCTCGCGCCGACCCTGGGCGGCCTCGTGCTCAGCTTCGCCCACTGGCGCGCGATCTTCTGGTTCCTCACCGTCCTGACGCTGCTGCTGGCGCTGGCGGTGCTCCTCCTCGCCCCGGAGACCCTCCCCCGCGAGCGGCGCCGCCCCGGCGGGCTGCTCTCGGCCGGGCGCGGCATCCTCGCGCTGCTGCGCAGGCCCCGATACGTCGGCTTCGTCCTGGCGTTCATCCTCTCCTTCGGGACCCTCTTCGCCTACGTCTCGGGCTCCACCTACGTGCTGCAGAACGTGCTGGGGCTGAGCCCGACGCAGTTCGCGCTCGTCTTCGGGATGAACTCGCTGGGGCTGCTGGGCAACACGATCGTCTCCAGCGTCCTGGTCAGGCGGGTGCATCCGCGGCGGCTGGCCACGGTGGGGCAGCTGATCTCGCTGGCGGGCGCCATCGGGATCGTGCTGCTCGCCCTGGCCGGGCCGAGCCTGGTCCCCACGCTGATCATGCTCTTCCTGTGCGTGGCGGCGCAGGGGCTGATCTTCGGCAACATCACCTCGATGGCGGTGACCGAGGGGCGCGACGTCGCCGGCTCCGCCTCGGCGCTGCTGGGCTCGCTGCAGTTCGGCACCGGCTCTCTGGTCTCGCCGCTGGTGGGACTCGGCGGGGAGACCGCCGTGCTGCCGATGGCCGTCACGATGCTGGTCTGCGCCACGCTCTCGGTCGGCGCGCTCGCCCTGACCCCGCGCCAGAGGGAACAATGAGGCTATGACACCCACCGCAGTCCGCATCGACCGGTCCTCCCCCGAGCCCCGTCTCCTCGACGCCGCCGGCCCGCTCATCAGCATCGAGGACGAGGGGTACACCCGAGGCGACGGCGCCTTCGAGACCATGCTCGCCCTCGACCTCACCGTCCGGAAGCTCGACCTCCACCTGCTCCGCCTCGCCCAGTCCTCGCGCCTGCTGCACCTGCCGCAGTACGACGACGCCGCCTGGGAGGCCGCGATCCGGCTCGCCCTGAGCGCCGCCCCCGCCGGGACCCCGAGCGAGCTGGGCGCCGAGCACACGGTGAAGCTGCTGGTCAGCCGCGGCACGCCCGCCGAGGGGCCGTACGGGATGGTCATCGTGA
This sequence comes from Rothia halotolerans, assembly GCF_004136635.1. Taxonomy (GTDB): domain Bacteria; phylum Actinomycetota; class Actinomycetes; order Actinomycetales; family Micrococcaceae; genus Rothia; species Rothia halotolerans. Next base: position 391,801 of record NZ_NOIU01000001.1, read on the forward strand.
CCGCGGTGCCCGAGGCGACCATCGCCCAGCGCCGCGAGGGGGTCCGGGCGATGCTCCTGCCCCGCGGCCACGACCCGGCCGAGGACGCCGCCTACCCCTGGCTGCTGGCGGGGGCGAAGACGCTCTCCTATGCGGTCAACATGGCGGTGCTGCGCCACGTCCGCTCGCTCGGCGCGCAGGAGGCGATCTTCACGGCCTCGGACCGCCGGGTCCTGGAGGGCGCCACGAGCTCGGTCATCGTCGCCCGCCGGGAGGGCGACTCCCTCACCCTCCTCACCCCGGAGCCCAGCCACGGGATCCTGCCCGGGACCACCCAGGGCGCGATCTTCGACGGCGCCCGCGCCGCGGGATGGGATCTCGGCTTCGGCCCGCTGCACCCCGCGGACCTGCTGGAGTCCGACGGCGTCTGGCTCTCCTCCTCCGTGCGCCTGCTGGCCCCGGTCGTCCGACTGAACAACCAGGCGCTGCCCGTGGACCGGGGGCTGACCGACCGGCTGCTGGGCTTCCTGCTGTCCCGCTGAGGGCCGGCGGCGGCGTTCGCCACTCAGAGCCCGCCCGGGCTCGGACGCGCGGCATCGGCGGCCGCCACGGCTCGCGGCGGGGACGGAAGTGCCGTGTCGAGCGCCGCAGACCGCGCGGCCCCTCCGGGAGCTCCCGGAGGGGCCGCGCGGGGCGGATGCGCGAGACGGACGCGGCGGCGCTCAGGCCACGGCGAGCGCCCGGACCGGCGGGGCCGCCGCCGCCCGGCGGGCCGGCAGCACCGTCGCGGCGAGCGTGATGAGCACGCAGCCGGCGACCACCACGGCCAACGTCGCCCAGGGCACCGCCGGCGGGAAGAAGCCGATGCCCTGGACGCTCCAGAGCATGCTCAGCACGCCGCACCAGCCGTAGAAGACCCCCAGCGGGATGGCCAGCAGGGCGGCCGCCACGGTCAGGTGCGCGGCCTCGCTGCCGATCATCCGCCACAGCTGCCCCCGGGACAGCCCGGTGACCCGCAGCAGGGCCAGCTCCCGCGCCCGCTGCATGATCGTGGCCTTCATCGAGTTGGCGACGCCGATGGCGGCGATGACCACGGAGAACAGCAGCATCGCGTAGAGGAACAGCAGGACGCTGTCCACCCCGCGGTTGAACTCGACGGCGGCGGAGGCGTCCGCCCCGGCGGCGTCGAGCATCTCCTGCATCACCGTGCGGAAGGTCTCCCCCGCCGTGGCGAACATGACCACCAGCGTCACGCCGATGACCAGCCCCATCGAGGTCCGCGCCGAGCGCAGGGGGTGCCGGCGGATGCCCGCGGCGGCGAGCCGGCCCGCGGTCCCGCGGCCGAGGAGGAGCGAGGTCGCCCGGAACACCGCCGGCATGACCCAGCCGGCGCCCAGGGCCAGGCCCGTGAAGGAGAGGACCCCGCCCAGGAAGGCCGGGAGGACCCCCACCGGGTTGAGGGAGCCCAGCAGCGTCCCGGCCACCAGCAGCACCGCCCCGAGGACGGTCGCGGCGACGGAGAGCACCAGCATGCCGCGGCGCGAGCGGACGGCCTTCAGAGCCGGCTCCGCGCTGCGCCGGGTGGCCTCCAGCGGGGAGACCGTGAGGACCGGCCGGGCCCCGACGTGGGCCGCCCACCAGGCGGTGAGGGCCGTCAGCAGGCCGGGCCAGGCGAGCCAGCCGGTGACCACGCCGGCCGAGAGGTCCTCCCCGGCGCCCGCGCTCTCCGCCCAGGCCGCGCCCGCCAGGCACAGCGCCGCACCCGCCGCGGTGCCGAGCACGGCGCCCAGCAGGCCCACCAGCAGGCCCTCGGAGGCGATCGAGCGGCGCAGCCGGCGGGCGCTCGCGCCGATGAGCCTCAGCAGGGCGAGCCGCCCCGTCCTGCCGGCGACGACGATCGAGAAGGTGTTGCTGACGGTCAGCGACGCGACGAACAGCGCGATGCCGAAGAAGACGATCGCCACGAGGGCGAGCATCACGATGACGGTGCCCGAGCCGGAGAAGGCCTCGTTGCCGAGCACGACGTTGCTGAGGATCACGGTCCCGCCGATCAGCAGCGTGCCGAACATCGCCGCGACGACGACCACCAGCAGCGTCGCGGCGTGCTGGCGCGGGGAGCGGATCAGTTCCCGGAGGGCGTCACGCATGGGGGCCCTCCTCCAGCGAGATCATGGCCGAGGCGATCGCGTCGGCGCCGAGGGGGCCGCGGTCCTCCCGGACCAGGCCGCCGTCGGCGAGGTAGACGACGCGGTCGGCGTGGGCGGCCGCGCGGGGGTCGTGGGTGACCATCGCGATCGACTGCCCCAGGTCCCGCGAGGCCATCCGCAGCAGGTCCAGGACCTCCCGCGCCGAGCGCGAGTCGAGGTTGCCGGTGGGCTCGTCGGCGAGGATCAGCTCGGGGCGGCCGGCCAGCGCGCGGGCGATCGCCACGCGCTGCTGCTGCCCGCCCGAGAGCTCGCCGGGGCGGTGCCGCATCCTCCCGGCCAGCCCCAGCCGGCCCACGAGCTCCTCGATCCAGGCCGACTCCTCCCCGTCGGGGCGGCGCCCGTCCAGCTCGAAGGGCAGGACGATATTCTCCATGACGTCCATGGCGGGCATCAGGTTGAAGGCCTGGAAGACGAAGCCGACGTGGCGGCGGCGCACCACCGTGAGCGCCTCGTCGTCGAGCCCGGTGATCTCCCGGCCCCCGATCCACACCCGGCCGTGGGTGGGGACCTCCAGGCCCGCCATGATGTGCATCAGGGTCGACTTCCCCGAGCCCGAGGGGCCCATAACGGCGGTGAAGCTTCCCTCGGGGATCCTCAGGTCCACCGAGCGGACGGCGTGGACGGCGCCCTCGCCGGTGCCGTAGGTCATCCCGACCCCCTCCACGCGGGCCACCGTGCGCGGGGCGACGTCGGTGCCCCCTGGCGGCGTCGCCGAGGGACGCGGTACGGGCGGCTGGCGGTCTTCGGGGCTCATGGGGGCCTCCTGACAGGCTCGGAAGGATGATGACGCTTTCGAGTCTGCCGCTGCGGCGGGGAGGAGTCAGTGGGGCGGGGGATGATCCGGACCGTAGAGCCAGGTCTACCCGGCATTCCAGCCTCCACTAGGGAGGATCTGCGGATGCCGGGCTCAGGGCCCCGGCCCCGCGCCTCACCCCCCGAAGATCAGGCGGTGCTGCCCGCTCAGCACGGAGGCGGCGACGGCGACGGCGGGCACCGCGAGCCCGACCACGAGCGCGACGAGGTCCGCCCGCCCGTAGCGGGGCCGGACGAGCCAGGTCCGCGGGCCGGACCCGAACCCGCGGGCCTCCATGGTCGTCGAGAGCCGGGAGGCGCGCCGCAGCGCCTGGACCACCAGCGCGAAGGTCCGCGGGCCGAAGTCCGCGCAGGCGCCCGCGAGCCCCCGCAGACCGGAGGACCCGCCGGCGCCGCCGAGCCCCCGGGCGCGCCGGGCGGAGGCGAGCGTGCCCCACTCGACGACCATGACCCCGACCAGGCGCAGAGCCGCCACGGCCGCGAGCACGAAGCGGGCGGGCAACCGGAAGGTCTGGGCCAGCGCCTGGCCGATCTCCGAGGCGTCGGTGGTGAGCAGCAGCAGGACCGACGCCAGGGCCAGCGCCCCGCTGCGCAGGGCGATGGCGGCGCCCGCCTCCAGGGATCCGGTGGTCAGCACCGTCACGCCGAGGTCCGCCACCGTCTCACCGGCCTTCTCGGCGAGCAGGGCGGTGGCCCAGCCGCCGAGCAGCGCGGCGGTGAGGACCGGCCACAGACGCACCGCGATGCGCGCCGGGTTCAGGCCGGTCGCGGACGTCAGGACGACGAGCAGGAGCAACCCCGTGCCGGAGGTGACCCAGTCGGCGCTCAGCAGGAAGACGACGCTGAGCACGGCGAGCAGGACGAGCTTGGTGCCGGCGCCGACCCGGCCCAGGGCCGAGTGCGCGCCGGGGGCTTCGGAGAGGACGTCCATCCCTACCGCCCTCCCCTCGCCGGGACCCGGGGGTCCGCGGACCGAGGCCCGGCCGCGGGGCGGAGGCCGGCGTCGGCGGCCCGCTCCCCCGCCGAGGCGCGGCGGGCGGCGTCGGATGCCGGGTCCTCGTCCGCGGGGAGAGCGGCGGCCCGCCCCGCGGGGCCGGGGAGGCGGAGCCGGCTCCCGCCGAGGGCGGAGACGAAGGCCAGGTCGTGGGTCACGGAGACCACCGCCGTGCCCTCCGCCATCAGCTCGCGCAGCAGGTCGACCAGCTCGCCCCACGTGTGGGCGTCCTGGCCGAAGGTCGGCTCGTCCAGCAGCAGCACCCGCGGGCGCGCGGCGATCGCCGTGCCCACCGAGAGCCGGCGCTTCTCCCCGCCGGAGAGCGTGAAGGGGTTCGCCTCGGCGACGTGGTCCAGCCGCAGCCGCCGCAGCAGGGACTCGGCGATCCGCGCCGGCCCCTCCCCCGGGTCCTCCCGCCGGGCCCGGGCCGCCAGGCGCGGGCCGAGCTCGAGCTCTGCCCGCACCGTGGGCCGGACGAACTGGTGCTCGGGCTCCTGGAAGACCGCCCCGACGCGGGTGATCAGCTCCTCGGGGCCCCAGGACAGGGGATCCCAGCCGACCTCTCGCCCGGCGCCGCCGCCCCCGGAGCGCAGCTCCCCCGAGGCGGCGACGATCCCGCCGGCGGGCGCGAGCAGGCCCGCCAGGGTCAGGGCCAGCGTGGACTTGCCCGCGCCGTTGGCGCCGGTGATCGCCAGGTGCTCGCCCGCCGCGACGCGCAGGTCCACGGGGCCGGCCGCGAGGCGGGCGGGACGGCCCCACGGGAGCGCCGCCGCTGCCTCGCCCCGTGCCGGCGCGAAGGCCGGAGCAGCCTCGCCCGAGCGCCGGACGGCCCGGCGCCGGGCCCGGGTCCAGCGCCGATCCGGCGGCTGACGGGACACGGACAGCGATGCGGCGGAGAGCAGGCGGGCGCCGCTCCGCAGGGCGCCGGAGCCCGCCGTCTCCCCCGCCCGTGCGTCCGGGGCCGGTCCCGCCGCCGTCGTCGCTGACGCCGTCCGCGCGTCCGGCGCCGGACCCCTCGGAATGTGCCCGGGGACCCAGACGCCGGCGGCCACCAGCTCCTCACGGGCCCGGGAGAGCACCTCCGCCGGGGCGCTGTCGTGGCTGATGCCCCCGCCCGGACGCAGCACGATCACCCGGTCCACGTGATCGACCCAGACCTGCACGCGGTGCTCCACGATCACCAGGGTCGAGCCGCGGGCCTCGGCCGCGGCGACGACGGCGTCGCGCACCTCCTCGACCCCCTCCGGGTCGAGGTTGGCGGTCGGCTCGTCCAGCAGCAGCAGGCCCGGGCGCATGGCCAGGATCCCGGCCAGGCCCAGGCGCTGCTTCTGGCCGCCGGACAGCGCCGAGGTGGGGTGGTCGTCGTCTAGCCCCAGGCCCACCGCGGCCAGCGCCTCCCGGGCCCGGCCGGGGATCAGCGCCGGGTCCACGCCGAGGTTCTCCGGGCCGAAGGCGAGGTCCTCCAGGACCCGGCCCATGACGATGGACGCCTCGGGGTCCTGCTGCATCAGGCCGATCCGGCCCCGGGCCTCGCGGGGCGGCACGCCGTCGACCTCCACAAGGCCGGCCTGCTCGTCGCCGTCGTCCTCGTACAGCAGCCCGGCCAGGGCGTGCAGCAGGGTCGACTTCCCCGCGCCGGAGGGCCCCAGCAGCAGGACCTTCTGCCCCGGCGGGATCTCCAGGTCCAGCCCGGAGAAGGCCGGCTCCTCCCGGCCGGGGTGCCGCCAGCCGAAGCCCTCGGCCCGGACCCGCGCGCCGGCCCCGCTCACGCCGCGACCCGCGGGCCCGCCGGGCGGCGCGAGCGCGCGTCGCGGCCCGCCGCGACCCCGTTGAGCACGCCGGTGCGCACCAGCCCGCGCGTCATCGCCCAGGGCACGACGCCGGCCAGCACCGTCCCCGAGACCACGGCCAGCACCGCGTAGACCGCCTGGAACGGCGTCGACCAGGCGAAGTTGTACATGACGTTCTCGCTCACCGAGAGGAAGACGCCGGCGCACGCCCCGGCGAGCATCGTCACGGCGAGGCCGAAGCGGCGGTAGGCGAACAGCAGGAAGACCAGCTCGGCGCCGATCCCCTGGATGAGGCCCGAGAGCAGCACGGTGGCCCCGAACTGGGTGACCAGCAGCGCCGAGACGGCCGCCGCGACGATCTCGCAGTACAGCGCCGCCCCGGGCTTGCGGATGACGAGCCCGCCGAGGACCCCGGCGAACAGCCAGCCGCCCGCCATCAGGCCCACGGCGGGCGGGAAGCCGACCGTGGCCAGCTCCACCACCGGGTGCACGGCGTTGGACCAGATCCAGAAGACGACGCCGCAGACCACGGCCAGGACCGAGGCGGTGACGATGTCGACGACGCGCCAGGACATCCGGCGGCGGGGCGCGGGACGGCGCTGATGTGCGGTGGTGTTCATGTGATCCTCCCAGACAGATTTCAGGAGGGGTGGGCGCCGCCCGCGGTCGCGGGTGCTGCCCCGAGATGCTCGACTTCCTACGCCGGTGCTAGCCGGATTCAGGTTCGAGGGTCTGCTTGCGCACTCTCAGCCCCGTGCGGGGCTCCCCTGTCGTGATGAACGCCCACCAGTCTACGCCATGGTTCGCGCGAGGTGAATCCGCCCGCTTCCCTCCCGGATGTGCGGACGCTGCCGCTAGGGTGGTGAATGACACCGCGCATCCAAGCCCGGCCCCCGCGCCGGGATCACCACGGAGGAAACACGCAATGAGCAACCCCATCATCAAGATCGGCTCCACGGTCGCCTCGCTCGCCGGCGTCGCGCTGGCCAACAAGATCCTCACCGCCGGCTGGAAGAAGGTCACCGGGGACGAGCCCCCGACGGTCAACGACGATCCGGACGAGCAGATCCGCGACATCATCATCTGGTCGCTCGTGACCGGCCTGGTGGGCACGCTGATCAAGGTCGGCGTCGCCCGCGCCGCGATGCGCTTCCAGGACAAGCAGGAGGTCGAGACCGGGGGCCAGGCCGAGGTCTGAGCCTGCGCGGACGCGCGGAAGGGGCCCGGGAACCGTACGGTTCCCGGGCCCCTTCCGCGTCCGGGACGCTCCGGCCGCCCTCGCTCCGCTACCGGCGGCCCTCGCCGCCCCGCTCGGGGGCCGGAGCGGCCTCGCTGCTCCCGGCCTCGCCGGTCTCGCCGTCGCTGTAGTCGTCCGCGGCCTCCGCGCCGCGGCCCGGCTGCGGCACGGCGTCGGGGTCCTCCTCCGCGTTCTCCTCGTTCATCCGCTCGACCAGCTCCGCGAGGTCGTTCTGGGAGAGATAGCCCGGCTGGAAGTGCTTGTTCCGGAAGCCCGAGCGCCCCACCATGTGCGAGGAGACGGGGATGGCCAGGATCTGCAGGACCCAGATCAGGCAGAGCAGGGCGAGCACGGTCCAGGAGCGGGCCGCCAGGGCGATCCCGGCGAGCAGCATGAACAGGCCGAAGACCTGCGGCTTGGCGCCGGCGTGCAGCCGGGCCAGCACGTCCGGGAACCGGACGATGCCGAAGGCCGCGCCGAGGGACATGAGGCAGCCCACGATCAGGCAGAAACCGGTCAGGATCTCGAGGAACAGCTCCATCACGCATCCCCTCCTCTTCCTCGGGCGCGCCCGGCGTCCTGGCTCTCCTCGCCCGGGTCGCGCTTGTTGTTGGCGAAGCGCGCGACCGTCACCGAGCCCATGAACCCCACCAGCGCCACCACGACCAGCAGGGTCAGGTTCTCGTAGCTGTCCCGGTAGACCATGTCGACGCTGATGGCGGCCCCCACGATGGCCAGCAGGACGTCGGTCGCGATGACCCGGTCCAGCAGCGAGGGGCCCTTGGCCAGGCGGTAGATGGTACCCACCACCGCGAGGGACAGGATGATACCGCAGGCGATGACGACGCCGATCATCTAACCACCTTCCTTCTGGTCGCGTACCTCGTCGCCCCCGTCGTAGTGGACGATCACCCCGTGCGCGGCCTCGGCCGCCTTCTCGTCGAGCGTCCCGGCCCGCACCGCACGGTAGTCGTCCCGGTAGCCCATCACGCGGATCAGCAGCTCCTCCATGCGGCGGACGCTGCGGCGGAACCGATCGGCGGCCTCCTCGGAGCCGACGTCGATCACGTGGAAGTAGATCGTGGCGTTGCGGCGGTCCACCTCGATGACGAGCGAGCCGGGGATCAGGGAGACCACCTGTCCCACGCTGGTCACCAGCAGGTCGTCCGCGACCCGCAGCGGCACCGAGATCACCGCGCTCTGCGGCGGCGGCCCCGGCCGGACCGCCAGCCAGAGCACCTCGAGGCTGCCCAACATGATCAGCCACAGGAACTTCACCAGGAACCACGCGCCCCAGAGGACGTTCAGGCGGCCGGAGAGCCGCACGGGGGGCAGGTAGAACACGTTGACGATGACCAGCGCCAGGATCAGGCCGAAGACCAGGTTGCCGATCGAGAAGTCCTGCCAGATGGCCCCCCACACCAGGACGAGCCAGACGATCAGGGGGATCTCGGTCCGGATGCTGTTGCGGGGCCGGGCGTGGGGCCGGCGGCCCGAGGTCGAGAGGGTCATTCCTGGCCTCCGTTCTCCGCGTCGTCGGCGGCCCCGGGGGCGTTGTCCCCCAGGACCTCCTGGATGTAGACGTCCGGATCGGACAGGTTCTCCGCGGCCTGCTCGGAGAAGGCGAACAGCGGCCCGGCCACCAGCGTCAGCGCGGCGCCCACGGCGACCAGCCCGATCGTGGAGCCGAGCATCGAGGCCGGCAGCAGCTTGACGTCCCGGCCGCGGTAGCGCCTGGACTCGGCGTCGGACTCCCCGGAGGTGCGGATCCCGTAGTTGCCGTCCTCGTCGGTGGCCAGCAGGATCGGGTCGGGGAACTCGGCGTGCTCGGGCTTGCGCCAGAACACCCTGTTCCAGATCCGGGCCAGGGTCATCAGCGTCAGCAGCGAGACGAAGACCCCGACGCCGGCCATCGCGTAGGCCTGCCAGGTCCCCAGCTCGACGCTGGCCTCGATCAGCCCGACCTTGCCGATGAAGCCCGAGAACGGCGGGATGCCGCCCAGGTTCATCGCCGGGACGAAGTACAGGATGCCCAGGATCGGCGCGATCTTGGCCATCCCGGCGAGGCGGTCCATGTTCGCCGACCCGCCCCGGCGCTCGATCAGGCCCACGACCATGAACAGGCTGGTCTGGATCACGATGTGGTGGGCCACGTAGAAGACCACCGCCATCATCCCCTGCGGGGTCGCCAGGGCGATCCCCCAGATCATGTAGCCGATGTGGCTGATGAGGATGAAGGACAGCGTTCTCTTGATGTCGCCCTGCGTGAGCGCCCCGAGGATCCCGACGACGAGCGTCAGGATCGCGACCCATGTCAACAGGTCGTCCACCCGGCTGTCGGGGAAGAGCAGGGTCTCGGTGCGGATGATCGCGTACACGCCGACCTTGGTCAGCAGGCCCGCGAACACCGCGGTGACCGGCGCGGGCGCCGTCGGATAGGAGTCCGGCAGCCACAGGGACAGCGGGAAGACCGCGGCCTTGATGCCGAAGGCGACCAGCAGCATCAGGTGCAGCTGGAGCTGGGTGCCCGGCGGCAGGTCCGGGACCTTCGCCGCGATGTCAGCCATGTTCACGGTCCCCACCGCCGCGTAGATCATGCCGATGGACATGAGGAACAGCATCGAGGAGATCACCGAGACCACCGTGTAGGTGACGCCGGCGCGGATGCGCGGGGCGGTGCCGGACATCGTCAGCAGCACGTAGCTCGCCGTCAAGAGGATCTCGAAGCCCACGTACAGGTTGAACAGGTCGCCGGCCAGGAAGGCGTTGGAGACGCCCGCGAGCAGGACCAGGTAGGTGGGGTAGAAGACGGAGATGGGGGCGTCGTCGTCGCCGTCCGCCAGGCCCTGGCCGGTCGCGTAGACCAGCACCGCCAGGGAGACGACGCTGGAGACGACCAGCATCAGCGAGGACAGCTGGTCCACCACCAGCACGATGCCGAAGGGCGCGGCCCAGCCGCCGAGGCTGATCGAGACCGGGCCGGAGCCCCAGCTCGCGATGAGCAGGGTGGACTCCAGGGCCAGGACCACGATGATGGCGATCAGCGAGATCAGGCGCTGGACGGTGGGCCGGCGGTACAGGGTGAAGTTCAGCCCCGCGGTCAGCAGCGGCAGGATGATGGCGGCCGGGGCCAGGTCGAAGATGCTCATGAGTCCCACTCCCCTCGGTCGCGGTCGCCTCGGTTAAGGTGCTCGTGCTGCATGCGGTAGGAGCCGGGGGACTCCTCCGCGGAGGCCCGCTCGGCGCGCTTGCGCTCCTGGTAGGCCTCCTCGCGCTGCTCCTCGCTGCCCTCGAACTCGGAGGGCTCGACCGGTGCGGCGTCGTCGTCCTCGGGGTCGTAGTCGGGCTGCTGGGCGACGCGGCGGTCCTCGGCGTCGTCCTGGATGTCGTCCTTCTTGGACAGCACCCAGCTGCGGTAGATCATCCCGAGCATCAGCGCGGTCACGGAGAAGGAGATGACGATCGCCGTGAGGATCAGCGCCTGGGGCAGCGGGTCGAGGTAGTCCTCCGCCGGGGTGTCCGGGTCGTAGAGCGCCGCGAGGCCCGGCATGCCGCCGGCGTGCAGGATGAAGATGTTGGTCGCGTTGGTGATGAGCATGATGCCGAGCAGCACCTTGGTCAGGGACTTCTCCAGCAGGAGGTAGACCCCGACGGCGTAGAGCACGCCCATCACGATCAGCAGTGCGGCGTCGATCATGCCCGGTCCCCTTCCTGTTGCGTGCTCTCCGCGGACCGGTCGTCACCGGAGGAGCCGTTGGAGGGCTCCTCGACCGAGGTCGCGGTCACCGGGCCCGAGGCGACGGCGGGGGTCGCCATGTTGCCGGTGCGGCGCACCGTGATGCGGCGGCGCTTGCGCCCGCCGGCGGGGCGGCTGCCGCGCTCCTTCTCCAGCGACTCGTCCACCTTGCCGCCGAGGCTGCGGAGCACGTCCAGGATCAGCCCGATCACCACGAGGTAGACGCCGACGTCGAAGATCACCGATGTCACGAAGTGCACCTCGCCGAAGACCGGCAGGTCGGCGTCGATCGCGTAGGAGCTGAAGACCGCGCCGCCCCACATCAGCGGGGAGAGGGCGTAGAGCGCCGCGACCAGCAGGCCCGAGCCCAGCAGGACGCCGGCGTTGACCGGGCTCGCCTCCTCGAGCTCGTAGCGGCCGCCGGCCAGGTAGCGCATGGCCAGCGCGAGCCCCGCCAGCAGGCCGCCGGCGAACCCGCCGCCGGGCAGGTTGTGGCCGGCCAGCAGGAGGTAGACCGAGACCAGCATGACGGTGTGGAACAGCAGGCGGGTGATGACCTCCAGCATGAGCGACCGGTTCTCCGGGGCCAGGGTGCGGCCCGCCACGAGGAACGGATCCCGCCGGACGTTCATGAACCGTCCCGCGACCTGGGCGCCGGTGCTGAGGTCGGTGCGCTCGGCGTAGCGTCGGCTCACCTGCCGCAGGCTCCTGGTGTCCAGGCTCTTGTGGTGGGGCCCGCGGTCCTGGCGTCCGGCGATGAAGATCAGGCTGGCGACGCCGGTCGCGGCCAGGGCCAGCACGGAGATCTCCCCGAAGGTGTCCCAGGCGCGGATGTCGACCAGGGTCACGTTGACGACGTTCTTGCCGTGGCCGATCTCGTATGCCAGACGCGGCATATCCAGCGAGATCGGGGCCTCCACGCGGGAGGAGAGCGAGAAGGCCGCGAGCGCCATCATGAACAGGCCGAAGCCGATGGCGATCAGCGCCCGGATGGGCTTGTGCCGCGGCTTGCGGAAGTTCCACAGGCGGGCCGGGAGCATCCGCAGGGCGAGGACGAAGGCGATCAGCGAGATCGTCTCGACCAGCATCTGGGTCAGCGCCAGGTCCGGCGCGCCCCGCAGCGCGAACAGCAGCGACATGCCGTAGCCGGTCACCGAGACCATGAGGATGGCCAGGAATCGCTTGTTGGCGGTGAGGACCACCAGCGCCGCGGCGATCATGGTCAGGGCCGTGGCCCACTGCGCGGGCGAGTCGAACCAGCGCATCGCGTTCAGCGGCGGGGTCTGCACGATGAACAGGCCCACGGTGGGTATCACCACCGCGGTGGCGAGGATGACGGCGAGGTAGAAGCTCAGCGAACCGCGCTGGGTCGCGCCGGTGACCCGGACGGCGGTGTAGTCCAGGGCGCCGATGACGTAGCGGTAGGCGGCGTCGCCCCCGGGCAGGGCGGGCAGGGCGTTCTGCGCCCTCTCCAGGCCGGCCCGGACCGCGAACAGCGCGAAGCCGAGGCAGATGATCGCCGCGGAGAGGCCGAGGGCCGGGGTGAGGCCGTGCCACAGCGCGAGGTGCTTGTCCGTCTCCCCCGCCTCCGAGGCCGCGGCGCCGACCAGCAGGTGCAGGGGCTCCGGCCAGAGGCCCAGCACCACGGTCGCCACGGCCACGATCGCCGGGGCGAGGCCGAAGGCCGCGGTGACCTGGTGGAAGCTGGTGGGCTGCACCCGGTCGTCCGTGACGGTCTCCGGGTGGGCGAAGCTGGTGGGCTTGACGGCGAAGGCGCCCCAGACGAAGCGGGCGCTGTAGGCCAGCGTGAGCACCGAGCCGACGCAGACCGCGGCGAGCACCGTCCAGGTGGCGCCCGCACCGAGCGCGCCGAGGCCGCCCGCCGCGGCGCCGTCGAAGACCAGCTCGATCACGGCCTCCTTGGAGACGAAGCCCAGCAGCGGCGGCAGGCCCGCCATCGAGGCGGCCGAGATCAGGCTCATCACGAACAGCAGGGGCGTGCGCCGGTAGATGCCGGAGAGGCGCCGGATGTCGCGCGTGCCCGCCTGGTGGTCGATGACGCCGGTGACCAGGAAGAGCACCGACTTGAACAGGGCGTGGGCGACCATCATCGCCAGTCCCGCGTAGAGGGCGCTGGGGGTCCCGAAGGCCACGATGGTGGAGATGAATCCGAGCTGGCTGACCGTGCCGTAGGCGAGGATCAGCTTCAGGTCGGTCTGCTTCAGGGCGACGTACCCGCCGTAGAGCATGGTGAACAGGCCGAGGATGGCGACCGTCTCGGTCCACGGCGTGACGCCGGCGAAGGCCGGGGAGAGTCGGGCTACGAGGTAGATGCCCGCTTTGACCATCGCCGCGGCGTGCAGGAAGGCGCTGACGGGGGTGGGGGCGGCCATCGCCCCGGGCAGCCAGAAGTGCAGGGGGAACAGCGCCGACTTGGACAGGGCCCCGACGAGGATGAGCACGAGCGCTGCCGGGAGGGAGACCGAGGCGCCGGGGTCGGCGATGGTCTCGGGCGCGCGGGCGATGATCTCGGAGAAGAGGTAGCTCCCGCTGGCCTCGCCCAGCATGATGAGGCCGATGAACATGGCCAGCCCGCCGGCAGTGGTGACGATCAGGGCCTGCAGGGCCGAGCGCCGCGAGGAGAGGCGGTTGTTGGTGAAGCCGATGAGCAGGTAGGAGAGGATGCTGGTGATCTCCCAGAAGACGAACATGACCATCATGTCGTCGGCGGTGACCAGGCCGAACATGACGCCCGCGAAGGCGATCAGCTGCGCTGCGAAGGCGCCGGAGTACTTGTTGGTGTGCTTGAAGTAGCTGCCGCAGTAGAAGACGATGAGGGCGCCCAGGCCCAGCACCATGGCGGACAGGATCCACGAGAGCGGGTCCATGCGGAAGGTCAGGCCCACTCCGAGCTGCGGGATCCACTCGTAGCTCTCCCGGACGTGCTCACCGCGCAGCACGCCCGGCAGGAGCGTGCACAGCCAGACGAAGCTGGCGGCGGGGACGAGGGACAGATAGTAGAAACAGGTGCGGCCCCACCTGCGGAAGAAGAACGGCGCCGCGATCGCAGCCAGCAAGTGGACAAGGATGACGGCGGTGATCGGTCGGCCTCCTCGATCCTCGAAGGTGCTGTACTTTCGTAATGCTACCAATGGGAATGGTCAACGCCCTGAGGTTTACGTCGGCGCTCCTCCAGAGCGAACACGCAACGGGGGTGATATCACCCACACCCGCTGTCCCGAATGGGTACAGTGGAGCCATGAGCGAGCAGACGCGCCGCCCGGTCCTCCCCTGGGCCCTGTGGGACGCGGGGGCCGCGAGCTTCAACGCCGTCATGACCACGTTCGTCTTCACCGTCTACCTCACCGGCTCGGACTTCGGCGACGAGACCCGGACCTCCCTGGTCCTCTCGGCCGGGCTGGTCTGCGCGGGGCTGGTCATCGCCCTGACGGCGCCCGTCATCGGCCAGCGGGCGGACCGCGCCGGCTCGCGCCGCTCCGCCCTGGCCCTGAACACCGGGGGCATCGTGGTGTGCAGCGCGGCGTGCTTCCTCGTGGCCCCCGAGCCCGGCTACCTCTTCCTCGGGGTGGGGCTGCTCTCGCTCGGCAACGTCTTCAGCGAGATCGCCACCGTGCACTACAACGCGCTGCTGCCCTCCATCTCCACTCCGCGCACCCTGGGCCGGATCAGCGGCCTCGGCTGGTCGATGGGCTACTTCGGCGGGATCCTGGCCCTGCTCATCGTGCTCCTGGGGTTCATCACGCCGGGAGTGCTGGGCATCCCGGAGGACGACGCCCTGAACATCCGCGCCGTCGCGCTCTTCGCCGCGCTGTGGACCGCCCTGCTCTCCGCGCCGCTGCTGCTGCGCTTCCCCCGCGGCCCCGCCGAGGCGCCGGAGGCCGCTCGCCGTGACTCCCTGGCCGAGTCCTATCGCCGGCTGTGGCGGACCCTGCGCCGGCTGTTCCGGGAAGAGCCGGCGACGCTGAGGTTCTTCCTGGCCTCGGCCGTGTTCCGGGACGGCCTGGCCGGCGTCTTCACCTACGGCGGGGTGCTCGCCGCGGGCAGCTTCGGCTTCTCCTTCCAGCAGGTGCTCGTCTTCGCCATCGCCGGGAACGTCGTCGCGGGGCTGGGCGCCGTTCTCGGTGGACGGCTCGACGACGCCCTCGGGCCGCGGACCGTGATCCTCGCGTCGCTGACGGGGCTGCTCGTCGCGGCCGCTCCCCTGCTCGTCCTACGGGACCCGCTGGCGTTCTGGGTGTGCGGGCTGGCCCTCTGCGCGTTCGTGGGACCGGCCCAGTCCGCGGCGAGGACCTACCTCGTCCGGATCGCCGAGCCGGGCAGCGAGGGCGAGTACTTCGGCCTCTACTCGACCACCGGCCGGGCGGTGAGCTTCCTCGCCCCGGCGATGTTCGCCCTGACCGTGTGGATCTTCGGGGCGCAGATCTGGGGCGTGCTGGGCATCATGGCCGTGCTGCTGGCGGGCCTGCTGCTGACCCTGCGGCTGCCGAGGCTGGGGGCGGACCGGGCGGACCGCGCGTAGGAGGCTGCCACCCCGGCGGGCCTCGGTCAGGACCGAGCGCCCGCGATCCGGCCCACCAGCGCTTCGACGGCCTCGGCTCCTTCGGCCGGCGCCGCGAGCGCCTCCCCGCTCCCGGCGAGCAGCACGGCCGAGGGCGCCGAGGGGATCCCGAGGGCCGCCAGCTCCGGCTGCTCGGCGGCGGGCAGGATCCGTTCCCACAGCTCCTCGGGCGCGACCACCCGCACCGCCTCGGGAGCGGCCATGCTGATCAGCTGCAGCCGCACCGGCCCGAGCCGCCCGGCCCATCCGGGGGCCAGCCGCAGCACCCGCGCGCAGGAGGCGCAGCCCGGGGCGAGGTGGAGGAGCAGGCGGGCGTCCTCCGGCACCGACTCGGGGAAGCCCCGGGCGCCGTCGAGGGGGGACGATGCGCCGGGGCGCGACGTCGTCCCCCGCTCCGGCGCGCTGGGCCGGTCAGCGCCCTCCGCCGCATGGCGCGAACGGCCGCTCGCCCCCGGCCACGCCAGCAGGAGCACCGTCGCCCCCGTGAGGCCCACCGTGAGCCACAGCCAGTCGGCGAGGGCGAACCGGGCCAGCAGGGCGGGCGCGCTCGCGATCCAGGAGAGGACCCACCAGAGGACGGCGAGGAGCAGCAGGACGGTGTTCCGGGCCAGGGTGCGGCGGGTGACGGGGGCGGCGTCGGCCTCTCCGAAGCAGGCGCACGCCACGGGCGCCTCGAAGCCGAGGGCCCGGCGGATCAGCAGCCAGTAGGCCCCGAAGAGCAGCACGGCGAGCGTCGCGGCCGCAGGTGCGGCGGCCCCCGGAGCGGCCAGGAGCGCGAGGGCCAGGAGCGCCTCCGCGGCGGGGAAGGCCACCCGGATCCAGCGTCGGTCCAGGAGGGCCGGGACGCGCAGGTCGGAGAAGGCCCGCCGCACCGCCTCCGGGGCGCGCGTCTTGGCCGCCCCGCTGACCGCCAGGACGACGGCGAGGATCAGCGCCGGTGCGACCGCGACGGCGGGCATCACGGCAGCAGCGGGAGCGTCACGCCTCGTCCCGCGAGGACTCGGGGATCTCCGTGCGGTGGAAGTTGAGGAAGCCGCGGGAGGCGGTGGGACCCCGCTGGCCCTGGTAGCGGTTCCCGTAGGAGCCGCTGCCGTAGGGCTGGTCGGTGGGCGAGCTCAGCCGGAAGAAGCAGAGCTGGCCGATCTTGGAGCCCGGCCACAGCATGATCGGCAGCGTCGCCATGTTGGACAGCTCCAGGGTCACGTGGCCCGAGAAGCCCGGGTCGATGAACCCGGCCGTGGAGTGGGTCAGCAGGCCCAGCCGGCCCAGCGAGGACTTGCCCTCCAGGCGGGCGGCGACGTCCTCGGGGAGGGTGACCTTCTCGTAGGTCGAGCCCAGCACGAACTCCCCCGGGTGGAGGATGAACGGGGCGTCGTCGCGGGTCTCCACCAGGCGGGTGAGCTCCGGCTGCTCCTGGGCGGGGTCGATGTGCGGGTACTTGTGGTTGTCGAAGAGGCGGAAGAACCGGTCAAGGCGCACGTCGATGCTGGCGGGCTGCAGCATCGAGGGCTCGTAGGGGTCCAGGCCGATGCGGCCCCTGTCGATCTGCTCGCGGATGTCTCGGTCTGAAATCAGCACGTGTTAACCATAGGGCACGGCGGCCGGCGGCGGTTTCGACCTCCGGCCGCGGATGCGCTACGATATTCGAGTGCCTCCGCACGGAGGCCTCGCGGCTGTAGCTCAATGGTAGAGCGCACGCTTCCCAAGCCTGATACGCGGGTTCGATTCCCGTCAGCCGCTCCACGACGGGAGCCCCGTCCGCCATCCGGCGGGCGGGGCTCTTCGCGTGCGGGCAGGGTCTGGCAGGCCCGCCGGCCTCAGAGGAGGCTGGTGCGCGTCCCCGAGGCGTTCGCCGGGTTCTCCGGCTTCTCCAGGATCGCGACCAGGAAGTCCGCGTCCTCCGCGAAGGGGCGGAGGTCCCAGGCGGACAGGGCGAGGCCGAGCTCCAGCGGCGAGGCGGCGACGTCGTCGAAGAACTCCTCGAACGGGTAGCCGCGGCCGGCCCCGAAGCCCACCGCGGCACGGCCGCCCGGGGCCAGGGCCTCGGCGAACCCCCGCAGCACGGCGCGGCGGGTGCCCGGGGCCAGGAAGGTCATCACGTTGCCGGCGCAGACCACGGCGTCGAAGGTCCCGCGCCGTTCCGGGGGCAGCGGGTCGGGCAGCTCCGCGAGGTCCCCGGCGATCCAGGTGGAGGCCGGGTGGTCCGCGCGCGCCTGCTCCACGAGCACCGGGTCCACGTCGACGCCGGTCACCTCGTGGCCGCGGGCGGCCAGCTCACCGCCCACCCGGCCCGTCCCGGCCCCCGCGTCCAGCACGCGCGACCCGCGGGAGAGCATGGCGTCCACGAAGCGAGCCTCGCCGTGCAGGTCCGCGCCGCTGCTCCGCATCGTCTCGAAGCGCTGGATGTACCAGCGGGAGTGGCCGGGGTTCTTCTGGACCTGGAGTTCCCAGAGGGAGGGTTCGCGCATGGGGCCACTCTACCCGCGGGCGGCCGGGGACGCCGAGGGCGGCCGCATGAGGACGCCGAGGCCGGGCGGCCGGGGTCCTGGCCCCGAGCCGCCATCCGACGTCGTGCCCCGCTTTCAGAGCCGGAAGTACTCGGGCCAGAGGTTCACGGCCGCGATCAGCGCCAGCACGAGGACCAGCGCGCCGGTGAGCAGCCCGGAGCGCAGCCGCGGATGCAGCTCCTGCCATCCGATCAGGCCCGGCTGGCGACGCGCGAGTTCGTCGACCTCGATCCGGGAGTAGCGCGTGGTCTGCGGCGTGACCCGGGAGGAGAGGGCCTGGAGGGTCTTCGCGTCCCAGACGCGGCCGTCGAAGCGCAGCGCCGGCTTCCCCTCGGCGTCCACGAACCACAGCGCCGGGACGCCCCTCTTCCTGAAGCGCGCCAGGGCCCCCTGCCCCTCGGCCCCTGCCCCGCGCGGCTGCAGCCGCTCGACGAACACGGTGTCCGCGACGTCCTCCCGACGCGCCGCGCTCCAGCCGATCATCCGCCCGCGCAGCACGTGCGTGTCGGTCAGCACGGCGATGGCCGGCCGCAGATAGGAGTACGCGATCACCAGCGAGACGGCGATCACCGCCAGGGAGAGGGCCACGAACGGGATCGCCGGGCGACGGTAGACCAGCAGCAGCACCAGCACCACCGAGAGGATCGTCGCGGGCACCACCGCCAGGAACCTGCGGCCGTATGACTGGAGCCGCGGGTGGAACCCCTCCACCGGGCGGCCGTACTTCTCCGGGACGTCCTTCAGGTGCTCAGCCATGGGGTCCAGCCTAAGCGATGGGCGGGCCTCCTGGTGGGTATCGTGGTCCCATGAGCCCCGCCGCCCGTCCATCCCGCGTTCTCGCCGCCTTCTGCGCCGGCGTGCTCGTCGCGTGCGTCGCGGCCGGCGGCGCGCTGGCGCTGATCTCGCACTTCGCCTACGGGCCCGTGGCGCCGGTGCGCTCCTACTTCGA
Source organism: Rothia halotolerans (assembly GCF_004136635.1). Lineage (GTDB taxonomy): Bacteria > Actinomycetota > Actinomycetes > Actinomycetales > Micrococcaceae > Rothia > Rothia halotolerans. The sequence continues at coordinate 410,592 of NZ_NOIU01000001.1, forward strand.
GGCGCTGCAGGACGGCCAGGGCGGCCGGGCCCTGAGCTTCCTCAACGCCGAGGTGCCCGAGGGCGACGGCGCCGTGATGAACGGCAAAGCCCTGCGCCAGGCCTCTCGCACCATCGAGGACGTCCGCTACGAGACCGTCGAGAAGAGCGGGGAGACGGCCACCGTCCGCGCGAGCTACCGGATCAACGACGCCGACGCCGCGACCGACTTCTCCCTGCACCGCACGGGCACGTGGGGCGGCCTCTTCCCGACCTGGGAGATCGACCCCGGAGAGCTCCCGACCGTCAAGGTCACCGCCCCGGCCACCGGCGCCGCGACGCTCAACCAGCAGAAGGTGGGCATCCCGGAAGGCGGGCAGAGCTTCCCCGTCTTCTACCCCGGCGTCTACGCAGCCGACTACGCCTCCGACCTGCTCTCCGCGCCCGAGGTGAGCACCGCCGTCACCGATCCCGAGGAGCCGACCGACCCCCTCAAGCTCGCCGTGGAGCCCAGCCAGCGCGTCGAGGACTCGGTCAAGGCCCAGGTGGGAGAGCAGCTGGCCCGCTGCGCGGAGCAGGACTCCCTCTACCCCGCCGGGTGCCCCTTCGAGTACGACTTCGACGGGCGCGTGGACGGGGACGTCGCCTGGAGCATCACCCAGTACCCCAACGCCGGCGCCAAGGTGAAGGCGGACGGGAGCTGGGAGCTGGTGAACCCCTCCGGCTCCGCCCGCGTGGAGTTCCGGAAGATGGACCTCTACACCGGCGAGGTCAGCAAGGTCTCCAAGACCGTGAAGTTCACGATCCGGGCGGACCTGCGGCCGGAGGGCGACGACGTCGTCGTCACCTTCCGCTGACCGCGCGCCCCGCGCGGCCTAGTTGATGCCGCGCAGGTCCAGGACCATCTCCGACTCATCGGCGTGGTCTCCGGTGACCCGGACCGGGATGCCCCAGTCCTGCTGGTAGAGGTGGCAGGCGGCGTGGTCCGGGATCTCGCCGCCGGGCTCGCCGTCGCACGCGGCCGCCCGGGCCGTGATGTGCAGGACGGCGTCGCTGATCTCCGGGTTCAGGGTCAGCGTCCGCTGCAGGCCCTGGGCCGCGCCGGCCCCCTCGACGATGAACTCGGGCGGGGTCGAGGAGACCTTGAGCTGGGTCGGGTCGCCCCAGCGGTCGTCGAGCTTCTGGCCGGTCGGCGCGGAGAACCGCGAGACGAGGTCCAGCGTGCCGCCGGCGATCAGCGACGGCGGGCGCTGGGTCTGCGAGGCGCCCTCGTCCACGAACCGGGCCTCCCGCGGGATGGGCAGGCGCACGACCTGGTGAGCGTTGGCCTCCACGACGAGCAGCAACGGGTCCTCGCCCTCGCCGCGCTCCTCGACCAGCACGTCGGAGGGCTCCCGGAGGTCCTGGGCGAGCGTGCTGAGCGTGCCGGAGGCCGGATCCCAGCGGCGCACCGCCCCGTTGTAGGTGTCCGCGACGGCGACGGAGCCGTCGGGCAGCACGGCCACCCCCAGGCAGTGCTGGAGCCGGGCGCGCTCGCCGTCCCCGTCCCGGAAGCCGAAGTCGAACAGGCCCTGGCCGACGGCGGTGCTCACCACGACGTCGTCGTCCCGGAAGTCGATCCGGCGCAGCGCCGAGGTCTCCGAGTCGGCGAGCCACAGGGTGCCGGAGGCGTCCACGGCCAGGCCGGAGGTCTGCGCGAACCAGGCGTCCCCGGTGGGCCCGTCCAGCAGGCCCTCGTTGCCGGTCCCCGCGAACACCGCGAGCGCGCCGGTGCGCGGCTCGAAGGAGAAGACCTGGTGGGTGCCCGCCATCGCCACGATGAGGGCGTCGGCGCGCTCGGACCACACGACGTCCCACGGGGAGGACAGGGAGACCGTCAGGGGGTCCGCGGCGGGGTCGATCACGTTGGGGTCCCCGGTGCGGGCGCCCTCGGCGTCGAGCAGCCGCTGCACGCCGTTGCCGGCCACAGTGCTCACCTTCCCCGTGTCGAGGCGGATGCCGCGCAGGCGGTGGTTCACCGAGTCGGCGACGACGACGTCGTACCCCACCCGCTCGCGCACGGCCTCCGGGAGGACGGCGAGGCCCTGGGGCTCGTTGAACAGCGCCTCATCGGCCACGCCGTCGCGGTGGCCCTTCTCCGGCCCGCCCCAGGTCCGCAGGACGCGCTCCAGCGTGGAGTCGAGCTCCAGCACGCGGTGCCGCCCGGTGTCCGTGACCAGGTGCGTGGGACCCTCGGCGCCGGGGGCCCGCAGCTCCGGCGGGAGCGCGGTGATCTTGCCCGGGAAGGACATGATGCCCTCGGGGCGCGGACGCGGGACGTAGGGGCCGTCCCCGCGGTGCAGGGTCCCCTTGGCCTCGTGCTCCTCGGCGAGCTCCCGGACCAGCGAGACCAGTCCCTGCACGTGCCCCTCCCCCGAGAGGTGCGCGACGATGTACCCCTCCGGATCCACGACCACCAGCGTCGGCCAGGCGCGGGCGGCGTAGGCCTGCCAGGTGCCCAGCTCGGGGTCGTCCAGCACGGGGTGGCGGATGTCGTAGCGGTCCACTGCGGCGGCGAGCGCGTCCGGGTCCGCCTCGTGCTCGAACTTGGGCGAGTGGACGCCGACGGTGACGAGGATGTCCGAGTACTCGTCCTCGAGCGGGCGCAGCTCGTCCAGGACGTGGAGGCAGTTGATGCAGCAGAAGGACCAGAAGTCGAGGATCACGATCTTGCCGCGCAGGTCCGGCCAGCTCAGCTCCCTGCCGCCGGTGTTCAGCCAGGCGCGGCCCGTCAGCTCGGAGGCGCGCACGCGCGGGGAACGGTCAACCATGGATGCCTTCTTTCACTCGTCCGTGGGGCGGCGCGGCCTCCTCGAGGGGCACGGAGACCTGCATCGCTACGTCCTTGAGCCTAACAACCGCCCGCGGGGTTGTATTTCCGAGGCCTCGCACTGTGGACGGCGGCCGTGCCGGGAACCGGCTCGGAGCGTCCTGTGGACGAGGGGCCGGCGTCAGCCGGGGGACGACGCCGGCATAGGCTCTCGGCACGGCCGGGACGGCTCTCGGCACGGCCGGGACGGCCCTCGGCTCGCCCGGGGCACGACGCCGCCCCCGCGCTCACCGTCCCCTGCGCTCCTGCATGCGCTCCAGCATCTCGTTGTACGCCTCCAGCTCGGCGTCGCCGTCCCGGTCCGCCTTGCGGTCCAGCCGCGCCGCGAGCCGGCGGTCCGCGCGGGACCACTGCACGGCGAGGATGACCGCGAGGACCATGGTCGGGATCTCGCCCAGCGCCCACATGAAGGCGCCGCCCTTCTGCTGGTCCTCGATGGCCGGGGCCGCCCATTCCAGCCCCAGGTTGCCGTACCAGGAGGCCTGCAGCAGGGCGTCCGAGCTCATGATGGCGATGCCGACGAACGCGTGGTACCCCAGCGTCGCGATGAGCATGACGATCCGGAACGGGTAGGTGGGCCGGTGCGGGATCGGGTCGGCCCCGATCAGCACCAGCGCGAACAGGTACCCGGTGATGAGGAAGTGGACCATCATGAACTCGTGGCCCACGTGGTAGCGCAGCGCGACGCCGAACAGCGGCGTGAAGTAGAAGACGATCAGCGAGGCGGCGAAGTTCACGCCCACGAAGATCGGGTGGGTGACGACCTTCGACCAGGTGGAGTGGAGGAACCTCAGGATCCACTCGCGCGGCCCGCGCGTGCCGTCCTGGCGGGGCTCCAGCGCCTGCAGCAGCAGGGTCACCGGGGCGCCCAGGACCAGGAAGATCGGGATGATCATCGTCAGCGACATGTGCTCCATCATGTGCACCGAGAACAGCACCCGGGCGTAGACGGCGAGGGAGCCCGACGTCGCGCCCATCAGGCACGCGAGCCCCACCAGCCAGGAGGCGAGCCGCAGCGGGTTCCACCGGCCCCCGCCCCGGCGCACCTTGACGAAGGCCCAGACGTAGGCCCAGGCGGCGAAGAGCACCACCGCGACCCAGAACCAGTCGAAGCGCCACGTGGTGAGCCACAGCTCGCCCTGGGGCTCCGGCGGGGCCTCGTACCAGGTGATGATCCGGGCCGGCGAGGCGTCCGGGGCCAGGTCCTCGTTGACCGGCGGCGGCGAGCGCGAGAGCGTGACCGCGGCGGCGGAGACCCCGGCGAAGATGATCAGCTCGGCCGCGATGACCTGCCAGATGCCGCGGAAGGCGCTGGTGGCGCCGGACTCCACGCGCGGGATCAGCCACAGCCGGTGCACCGCGCCGGCCAGGCCCAGCACCACCGTCAGGCATGCCTTGAACAGGATCAGCAGGCCGTAGGTGGAGGTGAGGTCGTGCCAGCCGTGAACGCGCACGGCGGCGTTGAGGATCCCCGAGACGGAGACCAGGATGAAGCCGGCCAGCGCCACGGCGGAGTACCGGCGCAGCACGGCGACCGCCATCGGCACCCGGCGGGTCTGCGCCGTCTCGGTGCCGCGCCGCTTCTCCGGCACGGTGCCGGTCCCGGCGTCGGGGGCGCTCAGCTGGCGCGAGAGGTAGGCCAGCACCACGAGCCCGCCGAACCACAGGCAGACCCCCAGCAGGTGCAGTCCCAGCGAGTTGACGGCGCCCATGTGGTCGTCGCCGCCCGAGGAGTGGCCGCCCAGGGCCATCGCCACGATCGCCACGAAGGACAGGCCCAGGGTCAGCAGCAGCCCGGTCAGGCTGCGCACGCCGAAGATCAGGGTGGTCACCACGGCGCCCACCACCACCAGCGTCGTCTGGATCTGCCCCGCCTGGATGTTCTGCATGTAGTTGAGCAGCTGGCTCGTGAAGGTCTCGTCGGCGGCCAGGGCCGTCCCCGAGATGTCCGCGTAGCTCAGCACCAGGGTGCAGATGGAGGCGGCGGTCCAGGTCAGGGCGGCGACGGCGCCGAGGTTGAGGGCCGCGGTGAACGGCGGGTACTCGGGGCGCCCCGCGGCCTCCCTGCCCGCCGGCTCCTCGGACTGGAGGGGGGCGCGGCGCCGCCCGGCGGCGTCGGCGGCGAAGCGCGGGAGCAGGCAGGTGGCGAAGAGCAGCGAGCCCATGGCCACGGCCATCGAGAGGTTCAGGATCGACTCCGCCAGGGGCAGGCCCCAGCGGACGAGGCCGCCGGGATCGTTGAGCTCGGTGCCGGCGGAGGTCCCCGTGATCCAGAGGGAGATCGCCGTCAGCACGAGGGTCAGGGCGGGAACGGCCAGCAGCCACGGGCGATGCAGCCCGCGCGCGAGGCCGGCGGGCGCCGCGGCGCGGAGGGAGGCGGCCGGCTGGGTGGATGAAGGCATGCGTTCCTCGACGATGTGGTGGGCGGGACCGGCCGCGCGGGCCGGAGTTGGGCGGGCCGGAGCTGGGCGGGCCGGTGCCGGGCGCCTCGTCGGGGCGTCCGGCACCGGCCCTGAAGGACGCTAGTCCCGGCGGGAGGCGCGGACGCGGGCCACGACGACCCAGACCATCACCAGCACCACCAGGGCCACGACGGCGCCGATCAGGGCCACGACCCAGGTCGGCAGGCCGTCGTCGGGGGCGTCCTGGGCGGCGTCGTCGGCCGAGCCCGACAGGCTCGGCTCGGCGGAGGGCGCCGCGGAGGAGCCGGAGGCCTCCGAGGAGGAGCCGCCGGCCCCGACCGAGAAGTCGTAGCTGCCCTCGATCGGGTGCCCGTCGGAGGAGACGATGCGCCAGACGACGCGGTAGGTCTCGTCCGCGGCGCCGGCGTCGATCCGCTGGACGGCGTCCGTGCCGTCGACCTGGACCTCGCCGGTGCTGACGGTCTCCCCCTGCGAGTCGGTGACGCGGATGGCGTTGCCGACCTCCGTGATGTTGGCGGAGAAGGTCAGCGTGATCTCCTCGGGCGCCTCGTCCAGCACCTGGCCGTCGGCGGGGTCGGAGCCGATCAGCTCGTCGTGGGCCTGGGCCGCGGGGGCGGTCGCGAAGAGGCCCGCGAGCAGCAGGGCCGCGGCCGCCAGGACCGTGCCGAGCCGGCGCAGGGGGCCTGCCTGGCGCGGGCCGGGCCGGAGGGCGAGGAGGGCGCCGGTGCCGGGGAGGGATCCGGCGGGTCGGCTGCCGCGCGCGGGCGCGGCGGAGGGGGTGGGATTCATGGGTTCTCTTTCGTCGTCGTCGAGCGGGCGGCCGGTCGGGCCGCCGCGGTGGCTAGGCGAGGACGAGGGGCGGGCCGCGCACCGGGGCCGTCCCGGGGAGCAGCACCCTGCGTGGTGCGGGGAGGGCCGCGGGGACGGGAAGCGGGCGGAGGGCCCGGGCCGGGAGGGGCCGCAGCCGGGGGACGCAGAGCCACCGCGCGGCCAGCCGCAGCGAGCGGGAGAGGGCAGTCAGCGCGGCCTCGCCGCGCCGGATCGCGGCGTACGTCAGCAGGCCCGCCGCGAGATGGCCGGCGACCATGCCCGGGTCCGTCGCGTGGACCGGCGCGGGGGCGGCCTCCAGGGAGGCCCCGGCCAGGGAGTCGAGCCCGACGCCGTGGCCGGCGTGCCCGCCCGTCGGGGCGGTCTGCGGCAGGGGGGCGCTGCGGTCCATCAGCCAGTGCAGGGCGGCCTGGGCCGCGAGCACCCCCGCGGCGACCGGGAGGCGGGAGAGGCCCCGCCCGGCCAGGAGCACGCACAGCAGGCCGGTCAGCGCCCAGGCGACCGCGACGGCGGCCGCCCCCGGGACGTGCCCTGAGACCACGGCGTGCGACGCCGTGCCGGCGGCCACGCACAGGGTCGCGATCGACCAGCCCCGCAGAAGGGTCCGGGCGCGGCGAGAGGCGCTGTGACGGCGCACCGCGTCACCCCCGTCCCGCTCGGTGCGATGGTGTTGGAAAGAGGCCCGGCGGCCGGCGGATCCGCCCCCGGCGGGCAGGCCCATTCTACCCACGCGGCCGGCCCCGGACGACATCAGGGCCCCGCACCGTTCGCCGGTGCGGGGCCCTGATGGTCCGTGCAGTCTGGAGACTACTTGGAGGCGGCAGCCTTGAGCTTAGAACCGGCGCTCAGCTTCACGCCGTGGCCTGCCGGGATCTCGATGGCCTCGCCGGTCTGGGGGTTGCGACCGGTGCGGGCGGCACGATCGGTGCGCTCGACGGAGAGCCATCCCGGGATGGTGATCTTCTCGCCCTCGGCGACGGAGGACTCGAAGACCTGGAAGACGGCGTCCAGGACGCCGTTGACGGCAGCCTGGCTCATGCCGGACTTCTCGGCAACCTCGGCTACGAGTTCGCTACGGTTCTTAGCCATTATTGTGTCCCTCCTGAGACATTGAACGGTATCGGCTCAGATCAGCTTAGCTGACCGTGGGCGTCAAACTACCAGCTGGACTTGGTAATACCGGGCAATTCGCCGCGGTGGGCCATCTGGCGGAAGCGCACTCGGGAGATGCCGAACTTCTGGAAGGTGCCGCGGGGACGACCGTCGATCTGGTCGCGGTTGCGGATCCGGATCGGCGAGGCGTTGCGGGGCAGCTTCTGCAGGCCCAGGCGGGCCTCCTCGCGCTCCTCGGGGGTCGCGTTCTCGTCGACCAGGGTCTTCTTCAGAGCGGCACGCTTCTCGGCGTAGCGCTCGACGATGACCTTACGCTGCTCGTTGCGAGCGATCTTGGACTTCTTGGCCATAGCGTTTAGCGCTCCTCACGGAAATCGACGTGCTGGCGAACCACGGGATCGTACTTCTTCATGACCAGACGATCGGGGTTGTTGCGGCGGTTCTTGCGGGTCACGTAGGTGTACCCGGTGCCCGCGGTGGACTTGAGCTTGATGATCGGACGGACGTCCTTGGCGTTCTTCGATGCCATGATTAGATCTTCTCCCCACGGGCCTGGATGTCGGCCACGACGGCGTCGATGCCGCGGGCGTCGATGACCTTGATGCCCTTGGCCGAAACGGTCAGCGTGACGTTGCGGCGAAGGGACGGGACCCAGTAGCGCTTCTTCTGAACGTTCACGTCGAACCGGCGCTTGTTGCGGCGGTGCGAGTGGGAAATGCTGTGTCCAAAGCCGGGAACAGCTCCGGTCACCTGGCAGACGGCTGCCATAGTTTCTCCTCCAAATGTTGACAAAATGACGACGCGCAGCAGACGGCCCCGCTCGCGCGGGAACGTGTCTTGAGCGCTCCGTCACCTACTTAGAGCACCGGATTATTCGCCGGGCCTAGTGTGGAGAAGGAACCTGCGTGAGAGTTCAGGCCCTGCCCCTGCCGCGGGATAACGGTGAAGCTTTCTTCGGTGCCGAGAGGTGGACTCACCACTACGACAGCGTTAAACACTAGGTGATTTCAGCCCCGCAGCGCAACCCGGCGCGAAGGCCCATGGCGTTAATCACCGCGGAATCCCGGGCTCATCCCCCGGTTCCCTCGGTGACGCTCATCGACTGCGCCTCCGGGTAGCGCGGGGCGAGCGCGTCCCCCGAGGAGGTCCCCCGCAGCCGCCGGCCGACCCAGGGCAGCGCGAACTCCCTGACCCACTCCACATTGGCCCGCGTGGTCTGCACCCGGGAGACCTCCCGCATCCGCGGCAGGGGCTCCAGCCCGAGGCCGTCCGGGGCCACCTGGAGCGCCTCGAGGACCTTGCCCGCCATCTTCACGTGCCCGAGGGTGCTCATGTGCAGCCGGTCCGGTGCCCAGTATCGGGCGTCCTGGAACTCGTCCGAGAAGCGCCACAAGTCGACCAGGACGACGTCGCGGTCCTCGGCGATCTCCCGCAGCAGCTCGTTGTAGATCGCGGTCCGCCCGCGGGTCCCGCGGAAGATGCCGTAGAAGTTCCGGACGTCGAAGCCCGTGAAGGTCACCACCTGCGCACCGGCTGCGCGCAGACGGGCGAAGGCGTCGTCGTAGGCGGCCATCAGCTCGTCGATGTCGACGTTGGGCCGCAGGATGTCGTTCCCGCCGCCGTAGAGGCTGACCAGCGTCGGGGCCAGCTCCAGCGCCGGCTCGATCTGCTCGTCCAGGATCCGGTTCAACAGCCTCCCGCGGATCGCGAGGTTGGCGTAGGTGGTCTCCGGGAAGCGCAGCGTGAGCTGCTCCGCGACGCGGTCGGCCCACCCCCGCACGCCGTTGGGCCGCTCCGGGTCGGGATCCCCGACACCCTCCGTGAAGGAGTCCCCCAGCGCGACGTACCGGATGGGCGCGCGGCGGCTCTGCGCCCCGCCCCCGGCTCCGCCGCCCTCCCGCGGCTGCCCCTCGCGCTCCGCTGCTCCCGACATCGGCGTTCCTCCTGCTCGGCCTCGGGACGGATGATGTGCCCCCGAGACTACCCGACCGCCCCCGGCCTCCCGAGGAGCGGAGGGGCCCGGGGTTAAGGGAGGATGGGGGCATGAGCTTCACGGACAGCACCTCCCAGCAGCACGCCCCCGGCCCGGCCGGGGAATGGTTCCCGACGTGCGCGGTCTTCGACTGCGACGGCGTCCTGATGGACACGGAGAGCCAGTGGATCAAGACCGTCGAGCACGTCAGCGGCCAGCTGGGCATCGAGCGTCCCCGCGACATCGCGAACAGGCTCACGGCCCTGCCCGCCGGTCAGATCGCCGACGCCCTGGCCCGCGAGTCGATGCCGGCCGAGGCCCCCGAGGGGGAGCTCGCCGCGCACTCCCGCCAGATCCTGCGCCGGCTCTCCGAGCTCGACGCCGAGCGGATCTCCCGCGGTGTGGAGCTGATCCCCGGCGCCCTGGAGCTCGTCGAGGAGCTGTCCGCCGTGATGCCCGTGGCCGTGGCGTCCAACTCGGCCCGGGGGATCCTCGACACCAAGCTGGAGATCGCCGGCTACACGCCCTTCCTCACCACCTGGGTCTCCTGCGACGACGTCCCCGAGGGCAAGCCCGCCCCGGACATGTACCTCGAGGCCGTCCGCCGGCTCGGCGGCGCGCCCGGCCGGGCGCTGACGGTCGAGGACTCGGCGCCCGGCTCCGCGGCGGCGCTGGCGGCCGGCACGCGCGTCGTCGTGCTCGCCGAGGACCCCGCCACGGCGCCGCGGGGGCACTACGCCCTCACCTCCTTCACCGATCCGGGCTTCCGCGCCCAGGTGCGCCGCTGGACCGCCGCGGCCGCGGAGCGCCTCGAGAAAACCCCGATGACAGGGGGGCCTTCCGCCGCCGACGGGCATATGATGGAGTGAGCGACCTGAGTTGGTCCACGTGAGATGCGAGGAGGCGGCGATGGCCACGGGTGAGGACCCCGGAGGAGGTCCCGGCCTCCCGGAGGAGCGCCCTCGGTTCGGCCAGCGGCTCCCGCACGGCTCGGACGCGCCCGGACCCGACCCACGCCGCGGTCCGCCCCAGCCGGCCCGCCCCGAGCCCGGCGCCCCGCCGCGGGCCATGCGCCGCATGGTCGCCGGGATCTCGTTCGCGATGTGCATGCTGGGCGTGCTGGTCATCTCCGGGCTCATGGCCCTGGGCCTGCCGTTCTGGTCCCTGGTGGGGGCCCTGCCGCTGCTGGCCGGGCTCGGCGGACTGATCGCGGTGCACTGGCGCCTGGCTCCCTCCCTGCGCGACGCCGAGGGGCCCCGGGTCCCCCGCACCGCCAACCGGCTGTTCCTCGTGCCGGCCGGGATCGCGATGCTGGGGGTGGGCGCGCTGGTCGTGAGCTACTTCGGCCCGGGCCTGGTCTCCAGCGACGAGCAGGGGGCCGTGCGCACCCACGTCGTCCTCTGGGTCGAGATCGGGCTGGTGCTCCTGCTGCTCGCGGCCCTGATCGCCGGGCTCATCGCGCTCGCGCTCTGGACGGTGCCGGACGAGGACGACTCGATCCTGCGCCGCCCGGACTTCGCCGACGACCCCCCGCGGAGGCGCCGCGACCAGCGGCGGGGCGGCGAGGACCACTACGACTCGGACTGGTTCCGGGGCGGCGCCTGATCCCGCGCGGACCCGCCGGGCGTGCCTCGCCGCACGGGCGCCGTCGTGCGCGAGAATGAGGGGCATGGCACAGAAGGCATTCCTCGGACTCGACGTCGGAACCTCGAGCACCAAGGCGGTGCTCGTGCGGCAGGACGGCACCGTGATCGGGGACCGCGCCCGGGAGCACTCCGTGGACCGCGGGCCGGGCGGCCTGGTGGAGATGGACCCGGCCGTCTGGTGGCGGGAGTTCCGCGAGCTCTACGCCTCGCTGGTGACCGAGCACGACGTCGACGTCGCGGGCATCGGCGTCTCCGGCATGGGCCCCTGCGCCGCCGTGACCGACCTCGACGACCTCCCCCTCGCCCCCTCCGCCCTGTACGGGATCGACCACCGCGCCCGGCAGGAGGCGGCCCGGCTGACCGAGGAGCTCGGCGAGGACCGGATCCTGCGGGAGCGCGACTCGGTGCTCACCTCCCAGGCCGCGGGCCCCAAGCTCGCCTGGTTCGCCGCCCGGCACCCGGAGTCCTTCGCCGCCGGCGTGCGCCTCTACATGCCCTCGAGCTGGATCGTCCGGCATCTGACGGGCGAGTACGTGCTCGACCGCCACTCCGCGAGCCAGTGCACCCCCCTCTACGACCCGGAGCGGCAGGGGTGGGACCCGGACATGGCCGAGCGGGTCGCCCCCGGCCTGCGCCTGCCCCGCCTGGGCTGGAGCGCCGAGGTCTGCGGCGAGACCCGTCCCCGCGCCGACCTGCCCGAGCTGCCCGGGGGCATCCCGGTGATCCACGGGACCATCGACGCATGGGCCGAGCAGGAGTCGGTCGGCGCCACCGGGGCCGACGAGCTCTTCCTGATGTACGGGACGACGCTGTTCCTCATCGCCAACTCCTCCCGGCGCGTCCGGCACCCCTCCATGTGGGGCACCACCGGCACCCGCCCCGGCACCTTCAACCTCGCCGGCGGCCTCGCGACCTCCGGCGCCCTGACCGACTGGTTCCGCTCGATCTCCGGCGTGCGGGACTACGCTGAGCTGATCGACGACGCCGCCCGCGTCGCCCCCGGCTCCGAGGGCCTGCTGGTGCTCCCCTACTTCGCCGGGGAGCGCACCCCCATCCAGGACCCGGACGCGCGCGGGGTGATGGCGGGGCTGACCCTCCAGCACGGCCGCGGCCACCTCTACCGGGCGCTGCTGGAGGCCACGGCCTTCGCGGTGCGGCACAACATCGAGGTGATGGAGGACGCCGGGGCGAGCATCCGGAGCCTGGCCTGCGCCGGCGGCGGGGTGCGCTCCGCGCTGTGGCCGCAGATCGTCTCCGACGTCACCGGGCGCCCCCAGACGGTGCGCCGCAACACGGTGGGCGCGGCGTACGGCGACGCGTTCATGGTCGCCCGGGCGCTCGGCGTCGTCGACGACCTGGACGAGTGGAACCCCGTGGACCGGGTGATCGAGCCCGAGCCGACGCCCGTCTACGACGACCTCTACGAGGACTACCGGCGCCTGTACGAGGCGACCGCCGACATCCAGCACCGCCTCTGCGCGGTGCAGAACGGGAAAGGACCGAGCACATGAATCAGCAGCAGCCCTCCACCGAGTTCTCCGGCAGGAACGTCCTGATCACCGGGGCCGCGAGCGGGATCGGCCTGGCCATCGCCGAGCATCTGGCGGCCCGCGGGGCCCGGGTGGCCGGCGTCGACGTCGCCGCGTCGATCGAGGAGGCCGTGGCGGGCCTGCCCGGCGAGGGGCACCTGGCCCTGCGGCGGGACCTGACCGAGCCCGGCGCGGCGGATGAGATCGTCGAGGAGGTCCGGCGGGAGCTCGGCGAGCCCCACGTGCTGGTGAACTCGGCCGGCGTCGCGATCCTCGGCCCGGCGGAGGAGCTGCCCGCCGCGGACTGGCGCCGGACCATGGACATCAACCTCGACGCCTCGTTCTTCATGGCGCAGGCTGCCGGCCGCGCCATGACCCGCGCCGGCTGGGGGCGGATCGTCAACCTCGCCTCGCAGGCCTCGGTGATCGGGCTGGACCAGCACGTCGCCTACTGCGCCTCCAAGGCCGCGATCGTGGGCATGACCAAGGCGATGTCGCTCGAGTGGGCCCCTCGGGGCGTGACGGTCAACGCCGTCTCCCCCACCGTGGTGGAGACCCCGCTGGGGAAGAAGGCGTGGGCCGGGGAGAAGGGCGAGCGGGCCCGGGCCGGGATCCCGGCGGGCCGCTTCGCCCAGCCGGAGGAGGTCGCGGCGATGGTCGCCTACCTGGCCTCCGACGACGCCGCGATGGTCACCGGCAGCAACATGCTGCTGGACGGCGGGTTCACCAGCGTGTGAGGCCGGGGCGCCCCGGCCGGACCCGCCCCCTCCGCGCCGGCCTCAGGCCCCCGGGTGCACCGACTCCCGGAACCGCAGGTAGGCCTCGAAGGCCTCGGGGCGCGCCGGGGCCTCCACGGTCTCGCCCTCGGCCACCGACCAGCGCGGCGGCTCCTCCTCCCCGCCGAGCGCCCAGGCCGCCTGCCGGGCGGCGCCGAGGGCCACGAACTCCTGCGCCTCGGGCAGCGCCACGGGCCGGCCCAGGATGCCGGCGAGGATCTGCTGGAAGGCCCGCGAGCGCGCCCCGCCGCCGATCAGGAGGATCCGCCCGGCTCCTCCCCCGGCCTCCCCGCCGGCGTGCCCCAGCACCCGGTCCAGGGCCTCGCGCACCGAGCAGGCGAGCCCCTCCACGATCGCCCGTGCCAGGTTCTCCCGCGAGAGGTCGCCGGCCACGCCGCCCAGCTGCGCGGTCGCGTCCGGCAGGTTGGGGGTCCGCTCGCCGTTGAGGTAGGGCAGGAAGACCGCGCCGCCGGCGCCGGGCTCCCCGGCCAGGGCCAGCTCGCTGAACTCCTCGTGCTCCACGCCCAGCAGTCGCCGGCCCAGGTCCATGACCGGGGCGCCGTTGAGGGTGCAGGCCAGCGGCAGGTACCGGCCGGTGGCGTCGCAGAACCCGGAGACGCTGCCCGAGGGGTCCTCGGCGGGGGTCTCCGAGACGGTCATCGCCACCGCGCTCGTGCCCATCGAGAGGGCGACGTCGCCCGGCCTGAGCCCCAGCCCCAGCGCGGCCCCCATGTTGTCCCCGGTCCCCGGGGCGATGACCGCGCCCCCGCGGGTGCGGCCCACCGCCTCGCCGGGGCCGGCGAGGCGGGGCAGCTCGGGGGCGTGCCCCAGCGCCTCCTCCGCGACCTCCGGCAGCCAGGCCCGCCGGGCTGGCGAGTAGTAGGCGGTGCCGGAGGCCTCGCCGTGGTCGGTGACCAGCTCGTCCTCGGTGTTGAGGGCGAGGGTCAGGTAGTCGTGGGGCAGCGCGATGCTGTGAGTCCTGCGCGCGTTCTCGGGCTCGTTCTTCCGCGTCCAGGCCACCTTGGTGGCGGTGTAGGAGGCCACGGGGACGCTGCCGATCCGGCGCGCGGCCTCCCGCGGCCCGCCCAGCAGCTCGGTCAGCTCCTCCGCCTCGCCGGCGGACCGGGTGTCGTTCCAGAGCAGGGCCGGGCGGACGACGTCGCCCTCCCCGTCCAGCAGGACCATCCCGTGCTGCTGGCCCGCCACCGAGACCGCCGCGGCCCGCGGGAGCAGGTCGGCGGTGGTCTCCTCCAGGGCGGAGACCCACGCGGCGGGGTCCACCTCGGTGCCGGCGGGGTGCTCGGCGCGGCGGGTCTCCACCACGCGGCCCGTCTCCGCCTCGACCAGCAGGGCCTTGCAGGACTGCGTGGAGGAGTCGACCCCCAGGACGTAGGTCTTCTCTGGCATGGTCCTCGTCTCTCCTCGTCGTCGAGTGTGGTGAGCCCACCGTATCGCGCCCGGCGCGGCGCCCTCTGCGCGGCGGGGCGGGAGAGACCGGGCGGACCGGGACCCTCCCACCCCGTTCCGGATCAGGCGGCGAGCAGCCGCTCCAGGGTCTTCAGGCTGCCGACCTCGTGCAGGGACCTCAGCGCCTCGACGTAGGCCTCGGTGAAGCGCGGCTGCTCGGCGAGGTCCCCGAAGAGGTCCTCGTCCCGCAGGAAGGCCAGCTCGTCCTCCCCCTGGCGGGCGGCCGCGGCGCGGACCCGCTCCTCCAGGTGGTCGACGACCTCGATCGGCTCGCCCCGCTCGTCCGTGCCCTCGGCGTACCGGGCCCAGCTGGCCACGATGGCGGCGGACAGCCGCACCTCGCCGCCCTCGCGGAGGTTGTCCCGGATCACCGGCACCAGCCACTTGGGGATCCGGTCCGACGACTCGGCGCACAGGCGCGGCACCGTGTCCTTGACGTACTGGTTGGTGAAGCGGCGGATCAGGGTCTCGGCGTACTCGTCGACGTCGATCCCCTCCACCGGGTCCAGGGTCGGCATCGCCTCGCGGCGCATGTAGGCCAGCAGAAAGTCGGCGATGCGCTCGTCCGAGACCGCCTCGTCCACCCGGTGGTACCCGGCCAGGTGCGCGAAGTAGCACAGCCCCTGGTGGGAGGAGTTGAGCATGCGCAGCTTGAGCTTCTCGTAGGGCCCGACGTCGTCGACCAGCTGGACGCCGACGTCCTCGTAGGGCGGCCGGCCGTCCACGAACTCGTCCTCCATGACCCACTGGATGAAGTCCTCGGTGACCACGGGCCAGGCGTCCTCGTAGCCGAGGGTCTCCCGGACGTAGGCGCGGTCCTCGTCGGTGGTCGCGGGGGTGATCCGGTCCACCATGGAGTTCGGGAAGCTCACGTGCTCCCCGATCCACTCGGCGAGCTCCGGGTCCAGGGCGCGCGCGTGGGCCGTGAAGACGCCCCGGGCGATCTCGCCGTTGGCCTGGATGTTGTCGCAGCTGCGGATGGTGAACGGGGCGATCCCCCGCTCGCGGCGCAGCCTCAGCGCCTGGACCACCAGGCCGAAGACCGTGCGGGGGTGCTCCGGGTCCTTCAGGTCGGCGGCGACGTCGTCGTTGGTCAGGTCGTACTCGTGGGTGACCTGGTTGACGTTGTAGCCGCCCTCGGTCACGGTCAGGGAGACGATCCGGACGCTCTCCCCGGCCAGGCGCTCCACGGCCGCCTCCGGGTCCTCGGGAGCCCAGACGTAGTCGACGATCGAGCCGATGACCCGGATGTCCTCGTGGCCGTCCGGGAAGCGGGCGATCAGCGTGTACAGGTGGTCCTGGGCGGCCAGGGCGTCGCGCATCCGCTCGTCGCCGGGCAGCACGCCCATCCCGCAGATGGCGAAGTCGCGAGCCTCGCCCTCGGAGAGCAGCTCGTCCAGGTAGCGCGCCTGGTGCGCGCGGTGGAAGCCGCCGACGCCGAAGTGCACGATCCCCGGCGTCAGCCCGGACCGCTCGTACCCGGGGACCGAGAACGAGCTGCCCTCGGGCAGGCGGGCACGGGCGGACTCGGCGATCTCGCCCAGGGCGGCCTGCGTCAGTCGCTGCGCCATGCTCAGCACCCCTCGTAGTCGGTCAGGACCCGGACCTTGTCCTGGGAGGGCGACTCGGGATCGAAGGTGTAGCCGATCCACTCGCCGACCAGGCGCAGGGCGAGCTGCTCGCCGACCACGCGCTGGCCCATGCACAGGATGTGGGCGTCGTTGGAGAGGATCGAGCGCTCCACGGAGTAGGAGTCGTGCGCGGTGACCGCGCGGATGCCCTTGACCTTGTTCGCCGAGATGGCCACGCCCAGGCCGGTGCCGCAGATCAGCACGGCCCGGTCGGCCTCGCCGCGGGCGATCCGCTCGGCGGCCTCGATCGCGACGGAGGGGTAGGGGGTGTTCTCGTCGGCGCTCACGCCGACGTCGGCCACCGAGGCGACCCGGGGGTCCTCCTCGAGCTGCCGCTTCACGGCCTCCTTGTAGTCGTAGCCGGCGTCGTCTCCGCCGACGATCAGTCGCAGTCCGCTGCTCTCTGCCATGTCGCTTTCCTTCCGGTCGTGCTTCGGTGCTTCGTCTCGGCTGGGATGCCGGCGGCCGCTAGAGGCGCTCGCCGACCTTGTCGATGATCAGGCTCATGGAGACCGCGCCGGGGTCCGGGTGGCCCACCGACTTCTCGGCGAGCGGGCGGGCCCGGCCGGTCCGCGGCACCAGGTCGGCGCTGGCCTCGGCGCCCTCGCGGGCCTTGACGGCGGCGTCATTCCAGGCGGCCGCGGCGTCCTCGGCCTCGGCGAGCGCGTCGCTGAAGGGGAGCAGGGCGTCCAGCAGGGTCTTGTCCCCCGCCGAGGCCCCGCCGAGGGTCTGCATGGACTCGGCGAAGCGGCGCACGGCCTCGCGCAGCTGCTCCTGGCCGAGCTCCTCCGACGCGTCGTCGAAGGCCGCGGAGGCCGCCTCCAGGGAGGCGCCCCACAGGACGCCGGAGGTGCCGCCGGCCCGGGCGGCCCAGGCGCGGCCCGCCGCCTTCAGCAGGCTCGCGGGGCCGGCGTGCTCGGGCAGGCTCTGGATCACCTCCACGGCGGCCTCGGCGCCGCGGACCATGCCGCGCCCGTGGTCGCCGTCGCCGGCGAAGGCGTCGATCTCGCCGAGGCGGGTCTCCTCCCGGCGCATCAGCTCGGCGACGTCCTCCGCCGCGGCTCGCACCTCGGCCGCGAGCTCGCGGGCCCGGGTGCTCGCCTCGACGACCTCATCCTCCGCCGCCGAGCCCTCGGGACCGCGGTACTCGTCCTCGATGCTCTCCAGCGGGGCGCGCTGCTTGCGGTAGGCCGCGGCGTAGGCATCCGCGGTCCAGAGCGGCTCCAGCTCCTCGTCCAGCCACGCCAGCGTGAGCGAGACGCCGCCCATGTCCAGGCTCGTGACGATCTCGCCGACCTCGGGGTCCACGATCTCGCAGCCCGCCTCCCGCAGCAGCGGGGCGACGGTGCGGTAGAGGAGGAACAGCTCCTCGTACTTGGTGGTGCCCAGGCCGTTGAGGATCACGCCCACCCGCTTCCCGGGCTCCTCCGGGAGATGCTCGAGCAGGCTCTCGACCAGCATCCTGCCGAGCTCCTCGGCCGAGGGCCGCTCCTCGTCCCGGATGCCGGGCTCGCCGTGGATGCCCAGGCCCACGCCCATCTGGCCCTCGGCGACCTCGAACAGCGGCGAGTCCGCGCCCGGCATGGTGCAGCCGGCGAACGCGACGCCCAACGTCCGGGTCCGCCGGTTGGCCAGGTTCCCCAGGCGCTCGACGTCGTCGAGGTCCTTGCCGGCGGCCGCCGCGGCCCCCATGGCCTTGAAGACCACGAAGTCGCCGGCGATGCCGCGGCGCTCCTCGTGCTCCGGGGCGGAGGCGACGTCGTCGGTCACCACCACGATCCGGGTATCGATGCCCTCGGCCCGCAGCATCTTCGCCGCGATCCCGGAGTTCATCGTGTCCCCGGCGTAGTTGCCGAAGCTCAGCACCACCCCGCGGCCCTGGTCCGCTGCCTTGGCCACCGAGTAGATGTGCGCCGCCGAGGGCGAGGTGAAGATGTTGCCCACCACGGCCCCGCTGGCGAAGCCGGGGCCCACCAGGCCCGCGAAGGCCGGGTAGTGCCCCGAGCCGCCGAGCACGACCACCGCGACCTGCGGCTCGCGCGGCGGGTGGGAGACCACTCCCCCGGGGACCGCGGCGAGGCGGTCCGAGTACAGGTCGGCGAAGCCCTCGAGCTGGTCCTCGGAGAACTCTGACGGGTCGTTGTGAAGTCGGGTCATGCGGGCGGCTCCTCCTCGTTGAGCGGCTGCCGGAAGCCCGGAGGCCTCCGATGGGAAGGGTCAGGACTGCGGCAGGATCGAGACCTTGACGGAGGCCCCGGCCGAGTCGCCCACCGTGTCCAGGGCCTTCTGGAAGTCCTCGAGGCCGAACTGGTCGGTGCAGATCTCGTCGAGGGGCAGGATGCCGCTCTCGATCATCTTGATCGCGGTGGGCCAGGTGTACGGCCCCAGGTGCGCGCCCAGGACGTTGAGCTCCTTGTCGTCCGAGATGATCGACCAGTCGACGGTGACGTCGGAGCCGAAGACCGAGTACTCGACGTAGGTGCCGAGCTTGCGGAGCAGGTTGAGGCCCTGGCTCACCGCGGAGGGGTGGCCGGTGCCCTCGATGTAGACGTCGGCGCCGTAGCCCTCGGTCATCTCCCTGATGCGGGCGACGGCGTCCTCGTCCTTGATGTTGATGGTCAGGTCGGCGCCGCACTTGCGGGCCAGGGCGAGCTTGTCGTCGTCCATGTCCAGGGCGATGAGCTTCAGCGGGTTCTTGGCCCGCGCCCCGGCGATGATCCCCAGGCCGATCGGGCCGGCGCCGGCCACCACCACGACGTCCTCGAACTTGATGTCCGCCCGCTCGACGGCGTGCAGCGAGCAGGCCAGCGGCTCTGCGAAGGCGGCGTGCTGCGGGGCGACGTCGTGCGAGATCGGGTGCACCCGGGCCCGGCGCGGGACCAGCATGTACTCGGCCATGCCGCCGTCGAAGTTGCGGAAGCCGAACATGTCGTGCGGGGCGCACATCCAGTACTGCCCGCGCACGCAGAAGCGGCACTCCCAGCAAGGGACGATCTGCTCGCACACGATCCGGTCCCCCTCGGAGACGCCGTGCGCCTCGTAGGCCTCCGGGGACCCCGCGACGACGACGCCCACCAGCTCGTGGCCCGGCGTGACGCCCTCCTGGGCCCACTGGTCCCTGCCCTCGCCGCCCCAGAACTTCGGGGCACCGTGGTAACACTTAAGATCCGACGCGCACACGCCGGTGGCCTCGACCCTGATGAGCAGGTCGTCGGCGCCGAGAGCGGGAACGGGTCGGGTCTCGAGGGTGTAGTCCTCGGGGCCGTTGCACACGACTGCTCGCATCTGATCGGGAATGGCGGTGGCTGACATGGCTGACTCCTTATGTGTCGCGGATAACATCATTCTTGAAGCCGTGAGAACATATGTCAAGCACATATGTTCTGACGAGAGGGGCGCGTCATGACCCAACGACCCAGACGACCCGCGAGCGGCGGCGGCTCCGGCCCGTCTCCGGCCCGCCCGGCGGATCTCTACGACGTCGACATGCTCTACGCCGTGGCCCGGATGTACTACGAGGAGGGGCTGGGGCAGTCGAGCATCGCGGAGCAGCTGCGCGTCTCCCGTCCCACCGTCAGCCGCATGCTCTCCTACGCCCGCGAGACGGGGATGGTGCAGATCAAGGTCCTCCGCCCCCGGGCCGGCGGCAGCCCCGAGCTCGCCGAGCGGCTGTGCCTGACCCTGGGGCTCGACGCCGTCTACCTGGCCGACGGCATGCAGTCCTCCCGCATGGGCCCAGGCATGCAGCCGGCGGTGCTGCGCGCCGTGGAGGACATGCAACTCGGGGAAGGGGACGCGCTCGTGGTCTCCTCGGGGATGGCGGTCTACGGGGTCGCCCACATGGAGCTGCCGAGGATGGAGGGCGTCTCGCTGGCCCCGGCCGTGGGCGGGGTCGCCGAACCCGAGGCCTGGCACCAGACCAACGAGATCGTCCGCACGATGGCGCTGCGGACCGGCAGCGCCTACGTGCCGATCTTCGCCGGGGCCATCCCCTCCCCGCTCATGTACGAGGCGCTCCAGGCCGACGAGGCGTTCAGCGAGGTCCGCAAGCTGTGGAAGCGCGCCAAGGGCTCGATCATGGGCATCGGCTCGCCGACCACGGGACGGACCTCGCTGGCCTCGGCGATCCCCAAGGACAGCCTGGACGCCTCGATCGGCGACGTCTGCCTCCACTTCTACGACCGCGCGGGGCAGGAGCTGGAGTTCCCGGGCAGCGACCGCACGGTGCGCATCCCCCGCGAGGACCTGGCCTCGATCCCCTTCTCCACCGCGATCGCCGTGGGCGAGGAGAAGGTCTGGTCGATCCTCACCGCCTCCTCGATGGGGATGTTCCGCCGCCTGGTCACCGACGAGGCGACGGCGCGGCTCATGCTCGCGGCCCGCGGCGGGGAGGGCTAGGACCCGGCGCGACGGCGGGGTCAGGCGCCGGGAGCGCACGGACCTGCCGGAAGCACCCAATCCCTCCGACGCGCACGAGGCCTCTGGAGACGCGCGAGCGCCGCGGTCCGGGACGTCCCGGACCGCGGCGCTCGAAGCCCTCGGGAGGGCGGCCCCTCAGTCCTTGATCGTGACCTGGGACTGCTGGTCCTTCGCGTGCTGCACCTCGATGGCCTGCGTGTCCGCCTCGCGGATCTCCCGGCGATACTCCGGGTCGTCCTGCCGGGTGCGGAGGTGCCCCACCATGATGAACGCCGCCGCGTAGAGGGCCACGAAGGTCCAGATCACCGCGGAGTTGCGCATGAAGGGATCCTCCCAGCCCAGGGCGGTGGTCACGTTGAGCACCACGGCGACCGTGATGGACCCCAGGAAGGTCGCCCCGCCCGCGGCGGTGGTGTACATCGCCATGGCCGCGCCGCGGTGCTGCGGGGCGTTCTCCGGCAGGATCGCCCCCATCGGCACGAAGCCGGCCAGGAAGATCCCGAAGGTCACGCCCGCGATCACCGAGACGATGTAGCCCCAGGTGGAGCCGGCGGGGACCATGTGCGGCACGTACCACCAGGCCAGCAGGCCCAGCGCGGAGGCGAAGACGCCGCACCAGCGCACGGTGTTGACCCAGCCGATCCGGTCCCCCACCGCGCCGAAGAAGGCGTTGAAGAGGATGTTCCCGGCGTAGACGCAGACGGTCATGAGCAGCCAGCGGGACTGGCCCCAGCCCAGCGTCGTCGAGACCACGGCCGGCATGATGATGAACATGCCGAACTGCGGGGCGGTGTTGATCAGGCGCACCAGGAAGCCCTGGAGGATCTTGGCGTTGCTGAAGGTCAGCCGGAGACCGGCGAAGATGACAGACGACGCGGACTCCTCCGGCGGGGCGATGCGGCGCTTGCCGCGCTCCTCGTGGCAGCCGAACCAGGCGCAGCAGAAGCCGACGACGATCAGCAGGATCGAGCCCCACATGGACCAGGTCTCGCCCACGGTCCCGCCGCCGAAGGCGGGGATGGACCCGATGGCCACCAGCGAGCCCAGCGTGGGCAGGCCGCCGGTGAACATGACGTAGAACCAGCCGATCGCGGTGCCCGCCTTGGAGGGCAGCGCGGTGATGTTGATCCACACCAGGAAGGCGAAGGAGAACAGCGGGAAGCCGAACCCTCGCAGGAAGTACATGACGCCGACCAGCGGCAGGGAGTCCGTCTCGATCGAGAGCAGGAAGCCCACCTGGAAGACCATCCAGATGATGAACCCCAGGAGCATGACCTTCTTGGGCCCCCAGAGGTCCGCCAGCGCGCCGGAGAGGTAGCTGGCGATCAGCACGGCGAAGGAGTACGAGCTGATGATCAGCGAGATCGTGGCCTCCTCGCTGCCCATCCTCTCCACGAGGTGCGGGGTGATGAAGTTCGACTCGACGCCGAGGCCCGTCATGAACAGGAGGACCCCGAGGAATCCCCACTTCAGGACGGACGGGATGCCGATGCGGTCGAAGAACGTCCCCTCGACCGGCGGGGCCGGGGACGATGCGGCGTTGGACATGATGAGTGCTCCTCCCGGGGCGGTGCGTGCGTCTTCGTCGACGAGCCCTGCGGTGCTCGCGATCCGCGGCCCCTCATCTCGATGGTGAGGCGGGCCACAGGCGTCTGGTCAGCGTAGACCAGGATGCGCGCAATGCACAAGCGTTCAGAACGTTCTTTCAGACCGGCTGAAGCCCGGGATCATCGCGGAGGACGCCCTTCTGTGACCTTTTATGACATAGCGTGAAGGGCATGCTGACATACCTGGAAGCCTTTCTCGCGTCGCGGCGGCGCGTGATGTAATTGAGCCACATCCGACGCGGCCCGCCATCGGCGGCCGCGGCGGACGTCCTCGATCCTCGCCCCATCTGAAGAGAGACCCACAGCCGTGAAGAAACTTGGCGCCCTCCTGGCGATCGTGCCCCTGTCCCTCGGACTCGCCGCGTGCGGCGGGGACGACGAAGAGACCGTGACGATCGGCGTCGTGAGCCCCGACCCCGCCAACCAGAAGCTGAAGGAGGAGGCGGAGAAGCAGGGCATCAACGTCGAGTTCCAGGAGTTCTCCGACTACAACCAGCCGAACCCGGCGCTGAGCCAGGGCCAGACCGATCTCAACTGGTTCCAGCACATCGCCTACCTCGCGGACTACAACGTCAACTCCGACGACGACCTGCAGATCGTGGGCCCGACCGTGATCTACCCGCTGGGCCTGTACTCCGAGAAGCACGACTCCGTGGACCAGATCCCCGAGGGCGGCGAGATCGCCATCCCCAACGACGCCGTCAACGAGACCCGCGCGATCCTCGTGCTGCAGTCCGCCGGCCTCGTCCAGCTCACGGAGGACAAGGCCCAGCCGACCCTCGACGACGTCGACACCGACGCCTCGAAGGTCCGCCTGACCCCCGTCGACGCCGCCCAGACCGTGGTCTCCATGTCCTCCGTGGACGGCTCGGTCATCAACAACGACTTCATCGCCGACGCCGACCTGAACCCCGAGGACGCCCTGTTCGAGGACGACGCCTCGCAGGAGGCGGCGCTGCCGTACGTGAACCTCTTCGCCTCCCGCGCCGGCGACGAGGACAACGAGACCTACCAGAAGATCGTGGACATCTACCACAGCGACGCCGTCCAGGAGGTCGTGGACGATGACACCAAGGGCACCGCGGTGACCGTGGACGTCGACGTGCAGGAGCTGCGCGACACCCAGAGCCGCCTCGAGGACGAGCTCAGCGGCGACTCCTGACCCGCGCCTCCGCCAGGAGGAGCCTCGAGAGCCCGCGACGACGCCGGCCCGCCGCTTACACGCGGGGGCCGGCGTCGTGCCGCTCCCGTCATTGGGACGGGCCACCACCCACAGCAAGGGAAGCATTCATGAGCGAGAATACGAGCGAGACGACCGGCGCTCCCGGCGAGGAGATGGTCGTCCTCAGCGACGTCTCCAAGGTCTTCAGGACCGGCAAGACCGAGGTCACCGCCGTGGACTCGGTGGACCTCACCGTGAACCGCGGCGAGATCTTCGCGATCATCGGCTACTCCGGGGCCGGGAAGTCGACCCTGGTCCGCCTCATCAACGGGCTCGAGCCGACCACCTCCGGGACCCTGACCGTGGACGGCCGGACCATCTCCGGGGCCTCCGAGTCCGAGCTGCGCAAGGTCCGCACCGACATCGGCATGATCTTCCAGCAGTTCAACCTCATGAACTCCAAGACCGTGGCCGCCAACGTCGCCTTCCCGCTCGGGGTCGCCGGCTGGTCGCGGGAGAGGCGCTCGGCGCGGGTGAAGGAGCTGCTGGAGTTCGTGGGGCTCGAGTCCAAGGCGAAGAGCTACCCGGACCAGCTCTCCGGCGGCCAGAAGCAGCGCGTCGGCATCGCCCGCGCCCTGGCCACCGAGCCCCACCTGCTGCTGGCCGACGAGTCCACCTCCGCGCTGGACCCGGAGACCACCGAGGAGGTGCTCCGGCTGCTCAAGCGGGTCAACCAGGAGCTCGGCATCACGGTGGTGGTGATCACCCACGAGATGGACGTGGTCTCCACGATCGCCGACCGCGTGGCCGTCATGGAGAAGGGCAGGGTCGTGGAGCAGGGGCCCGTCTACGACGTCTTCTCCAACCCCCGCACCGAGCCCGCGCGGCGCTTCGTCTCCACCGCGGTGAAGACGCTGCCCACCGGCGACGCCGCGGCCAAGTTGAAGAGGCGCCACCCCGGCTACCTGGTCAACGTCGAGATCAAGGACCAGACCCCGGTGGGCAGCGTCCTCGCGCACATCGGCCAGCGCGGCGTGAGCTTCAACATCGTCCAGGGCGGCCTGGAGACCCTCCAGGGCCGCACCTACGGAACCCTGACCCTCGAGCTGACCGGCGAGATCACCGCGATCGATGCCGTGGTCGAGCAGCTCAAGACCGTGACCACCGTCAAGGAGGTGCGCGCCTGATGACGCTCGCCAGCACCACCCTCGCCGCCGGCAGCCTCTCGGCGGCCTCCACCGACTGGACGCTGCTGCGGCCCAAGCTCTCCGACGCCGTCGTGGACACCCTCATCATGGTCTCCGCGACGATGGTCATCGCCGGCATTGCCGGGCTGATCATCGGGACCCTGCTGTACACCACCCGGCAGGGCAACATCCTGCAGAACCGCTGGGTCAACGCGATCCTGAACTTCGTGGTCAACTTCATCCGGCCGATCCCGTTCATCATCATGGTCGTGGCCCTGGGCCCGCTGATGATGTCGACCATCCAGGTCACCATCGGCATCGAGGCGGCCATCTTCGCGATGGTCTTCACCGCGACCTTCGCCGTGGCGCGCATCGTGGAGCAGAACCTGGTCTCGATCGACCCCGGCGTGAT
The DNA here is from genome assembly GCF_004136635.1 of Rothia halotolerans. GTDB lineage: Bacteria > Actinomycetota > Actinomycetes > Actinomycetales > Micrococcaceae > Rothia > Rothia halotolerans. The sequence goes on from NZ_NOIU01000001.1 coordinate 435,611, forward strand.
CGAGGCGGCCCGCGCGATGGGCGCCTCCAAGACCAAGATCATGTTCTCCGTGATGCTCCCCGAGGCGCTCGGGCCCCTGATCCTCGGGTACACCTTCCTCGTGATCGGCGTGGTCGACATGTCCGCGATGGCCGGGTACATCGGCGCCGGCGGGCTCGGCGACTTCGCCCTGCAGGAGGGCTACCGCCGCTTCAACTGGGAGGTCACCTGGGTCGCGGTGCTCATCATCATCGTCCTGGTCCAGTTCGTCCAGCTGCTCGGCAACGTCCTGGCCCGCAAGGTCATGCGGCGCTGAGCCGGCCCCGGACGGCACGAGCCCGGCCCCGCGCTCCCCTCTTCCCCCGGCCGCGGGGAGGGAGCGCGGGGCCGTCGTCATGGACGCCCCACGCCTTCCGGCCATGGCCGGAAGAGCTCAGCCCTCCCGCTCCCGCAGCAGCTCCCTGACCTCCCGCCGGAGGGTCTTGCCGAGCATCGAGCGCGGGAAGTCCTCGAGCTCCACGATCCGCCGCGGCACCTTGTAGCGGGTCACCCGCTCGTAGCAGCGGGCCCGCAGCGCCTCGGCGTCGAAGGCGGCTCCGGGGGCCGTGATGACCGCGGCGACCACCTCCTCCCCGCCGCCCTCCGCGGGGAGGCCGACGACGGCGGCGTCGGCCACGGCGTCGTCGGCCCGCAGCGCCTCCTCCACCTCGGAGGGCGAGACGTTGAAGCCGCCGGTGATGATGAGCTCCTTCAGGCGGTCCACCACGGAGAGGAAGCCGTCCGCGTCCATGCGCACGACGTCGCCGGTGCGCAGCCACCCGTCCGCGCTGAACGCCGCGCGGGTCGCCTCCTCGTCCCGCCAGTAGCCGCGGAAGGTCTGCGGGCCGCGGACCCACAGCTCGCCCGCCGCGCCCGCCGCGCCCGCCGCGACGTCCTCGCCCGCCTCGGGATCCACGATGCGGATCTCGGTGGAGGGGAAGGGGACCCCGATGGAGCCGGCCCGCCGCGAGGAGTTGAGCGGGTTGCAGGCCACCAGCGGGGCGCACTCGGTCAGTCCGTAGCCCTCGACGAGGAAGCCGCCGGAGCGCTGCTCCCACGCCGCGACGAGGTCCGGCGGGAGGTTCATCGCCCCGGAGACGGCGTAGCGGATGCCGACCAGGTCGATGCCGCGCCGCTCGGCGGCCTCGAGCAGGCGCCGGTAGACCGGGGGCACCGCCGGCAGGATCGTGGGCCGGGAGCGCCGGAGGGCCTTCGCGATGAGGTCGACGTCGACGGTCGGGAAGAGCACCAGGCGCGCCCGGATCGCGGTCGCGACTCCCATCCCCAGCGTCATGCCGTAGGCGTGGAAGAGCGGGAGCACGGCGTAGATCGTCTCCTCAGGCCCGGGCTGGACCCACTCCCGCCCCATCTCGGCGTTGGACTCCAGGTTCCGGTGGGTCAGCATGGCGCCCTTGGGACGCCCCGTGGTTCCGGAGGTGTAGAGCAGCAGCGCGAGGTCGTGCGCGCCCGGGCGGGGATGGTGCGCGTCGATGCGCGGGTGCGCGAGCAGCTGCGCCCAGGGGATCGTGCCGGGCGCCGGGCCCTGCAGCCGGCCCCGGGCCGCGCGGGCGGCGGGCACCGGCAGGCGCAGGGCCAGCCGCGTGCGCAGCGGCATGGCCGCGAGGAGGCTCACCGCGACCACCTGCCGGGGGCGGGCGGTCTCGGGCAGCCCGGTGATCGCCCCCGCGGCCCGGTCCCACACGATCGCCGTCTTCGCCCCGTGGTCCTCGAACTGGTGACGCAGCTCCTCGGCGGTGTACAGCGGATTGTGCTCGACGACGACGCCGCCCACCCGCAGCACCGCGTAGAAGGCGACGACGTGCTGCGGGCAGTTCGGCAGCACCAGCGCGACGCGGTCCCCCGCCCGGATGCCCATGGCCCGCAGAGCCTCGGCGACCCGCTCCACCTCCTCCCCCAGGCGGGCGTAGGTGGTGCGCGCGCCGAAGAACTCGAGCGCGGTCCGGGCGCCGGCCTCCCGCACGGCCGCCTCGAGGACGTGCACCAGCGAGGTCTCGGGGAGCTGGAGGGCGTGCGCGACGCCGGGCGAGTAGTTCGCGAGCCAGGGACGGCCCGCGGTGGGCGGGGCGCCTGAGGGGTCCGGTTCAGCCATACCAGCGATTCTGTCACGGCCTGTATGATCGCCTGGAACCCCAGCCGCATCAGGAGGAGCACAGCGATGGACGATCCCGCGGAGCAGATGACCATGCGCGAGCGCATGGTCGCCGGCCTGCCGTACCGGGGCGCCGGCGAGACCAGCACCGACTCGGCCGACGCCGCCCGGGCCACCGCCCGATTCCAGCAGCTCGACCTCGAGGACCGCGAGGCTGCCGGCCAGGTGCTGCGCGGCCTGCTCGGCTCGATGGGCGAGGGGGTGCGGATCCGCCCGCCGTTCCACGTCGACTACGGCTGGAACATCCACGTCGGCGACCGCCTCTTCGCGAACTTCGGCCTGATGGCGCTGGACGTGTGCGAGATCCGCATCGGCGACGACGTGCAGATCGGCCCCAACGTCCAGCTGCTCACCCCCACCCATCCTCTCAACCCCGCCGACCGCGTCCGCGGATGGGAGGGCGGCCTGCCGATCACGATCGAGGACAACGTATGGCTGGGCGGCGGCGCGATCGTGATGCCGGGCGTCAGGATCGGCCGCGACTCGGTGATCGGCGCCGGGGCCGTGGTGACCCGCGACGTCCCGCCGCTCTCGGTCGCCGTGGGGTCGCCGGCGCGCGTGGTCAGGACCATCGACCCCGAGGAGCGCTCGGGGCAGTTCGCGCTGGAGAACTACCCGGCCGCGTACCGCGAGCAGGTCCGCGGCGAGGGCCCGGACGCCGTCGTGCGCCCGGCCGGGCACGAGGAGGCGTCGGCATGAGCCGCGAGCGTCCCTACGACCGAGACGACCCGACCGAGCCCCTCCCCCGGGAGCCCCGGCGCGGCGAGGACCCTGACGCGACCGTCCCCCTCCCCGCCGGCTCGTGGCGGTCCGACGACCCCAATGCGACGGTGCCGCTCGACGGCTCCGACGGGGCCGCCCGCGGGGAGCCGCGCGAGGAGCCCTGGGACGGACGGCGCCTGGACCACGAGCCCACGGAGGTCCTCGAGGACAACCGCACCCTGCCCCTGGGCACCGTCCCTCCCGGCTCGGAGGACCCCACCGCGGTGATCGGCCGGGACGGCCGGGAGAGCCTCTCCCGGGGCCCGGCGGAGACCGCGCCGACGCAGCCGCTGCGCCCGGAGCACGGATACGGCGCCGGCGGGGGCCGGGAGCACGACGACGCGCGGATGCCTCCCACCGCCGGGATGCCGACCGTGGGCGGGGCGACTGCCGGGGCCTCCGCCGGTGCCACAGCCCAGCGCGGCCCGGGCAGCTCGGCTGCGCCCGACGGCTATCCCGCGGAGCCCGGCGCAGGCATCCCCGGCTCCGAGCTGCGCGCTGCGGTGACCCGCCGGCAGCGGGTCGAGTACGGCCGCATCCAGCTGCTGCCCGGCCTGATCGGATGGCTGGCCGCCGTCGGGATGGCGGGCTTCCTCGGCTGGGCCGCGGCCCTGCTGCTGCCCGCTCTGACGGGACTGACGCCCGCGGCCGCGCCCGGCGGGGCCCTGGAGGACCTCGCCGAGGGCTCCGCGGCGGGGCTGGCCGGCTCGATCGGCTTCGCGGCGGTCTACCTGGTCTCGTTCCTGTTCGGCGGGTACGCGGCGGGGCGCTCGGCGCGCTTCGCCGGTGCCAAGCAGGGCGTCGCGGTGTGGCTGTGGCAGCTCATGGGGGCCGCCGTGAGCACCGTCCTGGCGATGATCTTCGCCGACCAGGTCCCGGGCCTGCCCGCCCTCGCCACGGTCCAGGCGATGGGGGCCGAGTCCCTGCTCTGGAACGTCCTGGCCGCCCTGTGCGTGCTGGCGATCGGGCTGCTCGCGGCCGTGCTCGGCGGGCTGTGGGGCCTGCGCTTCCATCAGCGCGCCGACCGCCTGGGCTTCGAGGCCCGCTAGCGGCCCCGCCCCGGCCGGGACCCTCGACGCGAGAAGGACGCCGCCCCTGGGGCGGCGTCCTTCCGTCGTCCCGGCCGCTTGGGCGGCGGGCCTCTCCAACCCGCCTCGGGGACGGCCGCCCCTCCCCGGCGGGGAGGGACGGGCCCCGACGGGGAAGGGACGGCCCCTCACAGCGGGGCGGCCCTGTCCGGCCGCGCGGCCGGAGCCGCTACATGTCCAGCAGCAGCGCCGGCTCCTCCATCACGGCGGCGACGTCGGCCATGAACCGGGCCGAGAGGTCGCCGTCGAGGATCCTGTGGTCGAAGGACCCGCCGAGCGTGGTGACCCAGCGCGGGATGACCTCGCCGTCCACGACCCACGGCTTCTGCTTGATCGTGCCGAAGGCGATGATCGCGGCCTCGCCGGCGTTGATGATCGGCGTGCCGGTGTCGATGCCCAGGGCGCCGATGTTGGTGACCGTCATCGTCCCGCCGGTCATGTCGGCGGGCTGGGTCTTGCCCTCCCGCGCGATCTTGGTCAGCGAGTCCAGGGCGATCGCCAGCTCCTTGAGGGAGAGGTCCTGCGCGTCCTTGATGTTCGGCACCAGCAGGCCGCGCGGGGTGGCCGCCGCGATCCCGAGGTTGATGTAGCGCTTGATGAGGATCTCGGACTCGGTCCACGCCGAGTTCACCTGGGGGTTCCGGGCCGTCGCCCAGATGACCGCCTTGGCGAGGATCAGCAGCGGCGTGACCTTGACGCCCTCGAAGCTCGGGGAGGCCTTGAGCCGCTTGACGAACTCCATGGTCCGGGAGGCGTCGACGTCGACGAAGATCGACACGTGCGGCGCCTCGAAGGCCGACTTGCTCACCGCCTTCGCGGTGGCCTTCCGCACCCCCTTGACCGGGATCCGCTCGATTCGGTCCCCGGCCTGCTGCGAGGCGGAGACCCAGAAGTCGCCGGGCTTGGCCTCGCCGAGGTCCTGGGAGTGGGCGGTGTAGTTGAGCAGGTCGCGGTGCGTGACCTGGCCCTGGGCGCCCGTGGCGGGGACGTGGGCGAGGTCGACTCCCATCTCCTTGGCGGCCTTGCGCACCGGCGGCTTGGCCAGCGCGGGGCGCCGGGGCGGCTCGGAGGGCACGGTGCGGTGGGCCGAGGCGGTGGGCATCGGCTCCTCCGCCGCACGGCCCGGCAGGCGATTCAGCGCGTCGCGACCGCCCTCGGCGAGGCGCCGGGCGCGCTCGGCGAGGTTCGCCCCGAGCCCTCCGCCGCCGAGGCGGCCGGCCAGGCCGGTGGCGGCGGGCCCTGCCGGGGCGGTGGCGGCCGGCTGGGCGGCGGGGGGAGCAGCTGCTGCGGGGGACGACGTCGTGCGCCTGCGGGCCCGGCGCTTGACCGGGTCGGCCTTGGGTCCGCTGCCCACCAGGGCCGCGGTCTCCGACCCGCCCTCGGAGCCGCTGCGCGCCGCCTGGCCCTCCGGCTCCTCGGGGGCGGGGGTGGAGATCTCCGGCGCGGCCCCCTCGGGGGCGGGGCGGGACGCCTCGGGCGGCGCTCCCTCCTCACCAGCCGGGGCGGCCTCAGCTGTCCCGGAGGGCTCCCCCGCCACCGCGACGGCGACGAGCGGCTGCCCCACCTCGACCGTGGCGCCCTCCTCGGCGAGGAGCTGCTCGACGGTGCCCTCGAAGGGCGAGGGCAGCTCGACCACGGACTTGGCGGTCTCGATCTCCAGGAGGACATCGTTGACCGCCACCGTGCTGCCGGGGCCGACCTTCCAGGCCAGGATCTCCGCCTCGGTCAGGCCTTCGCCGACGTCGGGGAGGTTGAAAATCGATGACATGTGGCTTCTCCTCGTGCTGGGCGGGCCGGCTAGTGGCTGAGGGAACGGTCGATGGCCTCGAGGAGGCGGTCGATGTTGGGCAGGTAGTCCTCCTCGACGGCAGCCACGGGGTAGGGCATGTGGTAGCCGCCCACCCGGATCACGGGCGCCTCGAGGCGGTAGAAGCACCGGGTGCCGATCTCCGCGGCGAGCTCCCCGCCCATGCCCCCGAAGGTGGGGGCCTCGTGGGTGACCACGAGGCGGCCGGTCCTGCTGACCGAGGCCTCGACGGTCGCGACGTCCAGCGGGGAGATCGAGCGCAGGTCGACGACCTCGACGCTGCGGCCGTCCTCCTGGGCGGCCTCGGCCGCGGCCAGGGCGACCGGGACGAGGGCCCCGTAGGCGGCGAGCGTGAGGTCCTGCCCCTCGCGGACCACCTGGGCCCGCTGCGTGTCGGTCGTGGAGGCGGAGCGGTCCACCTCGCCCTTGAGCCAGTAGCGGCGCTTGGGCTCGAGGAAGATCACCGGGTCCGACGAGGCGATGGCCTCGCGGAGCATCGAGTACGCGTCCTGGGCGTTGGAGGGGGTCATGACCCGCAGGCCGGCCGTGTGGGCGAAGAGGGCCTCCGGGGACTCCGAGTGGTGCTCGATGGAGCCGATGTTCCCGCCGTAGGGGATGCGGATGACCACCGGCAGGCTGATCCGGCCGTCCGAGCGGAAATGGATCTTCGCCAGCTGGGAGGTGATCTGGTTGAAGGAGGGATACACGAAGCCGTCGAACTGGATCTCGCACACCGGGCGGTACCCGCGCATCGCCAGCCCGATCGCGGTGCCGACGATGCCGGCCTCCCCGAGCGGGGTGTCCATCACCCGGTCCGCCCCGTAGGTCTCCTTCAGCCCCTGGGTGACGCGGAAGACGCCTCCCAGGGTGCCGATGTCCTCGCCCATCATCAGCACCGTGGGGTCCGCGGCCAATGCGTCGTCCATCGCAGCGTTCAGGGCCTTGGCGATCGGCAGGTTCTCGATCTCGTGGGTGCTCATCGGGGATCCTCCTGGGCGGCGTCGTCGAATCCCGCCTCGTACTGCTGGAACCACGCCCGGTCCTGCTCGACCAGCGTGTTGGCCTCGGCGTAGACGGTGTCGAAGTACTCGGCGAACTCCGGCGGCTCCATGGCCAGCACGGCGTCGCGGACCTCGCGGCCGTACTCCTGGGCCGCCTCCGACGCCGCCTCGAAGAACGCGTCCTCGACCTCTTCCGCGCGGAGGTGCCGCTCGAGGCGGACCAGCGGGTCCTTGGCCGCCCAGCCATCCTCCTCCTCGCGGGTGCGGTACTTGGTGGGGTCGTCCGCGGTGGTGTGGGCGCCGAGGCGGTAGGTCTCGGCCTCGATGAGGACGGGGCCCTCGCCGCGCCGGATCTTCTCCAGCGCGTAAGCGGTGACCGCGCGGACCGCCAGCAGGTCGTTGCCGTCCACGCGGATCCCCTCGAAGCCGTAGCCCGCCGCGCGCTCGGCCAGGGGCAGCCGGGACTGGGTGGAGAACGGGACCGAGATCGCCCACTGGTTGTTCTGGACGAAGAACAGGACCGGGGCGTCATAGGAGGCCGCGAAGACCATCGACTCGTGGGCCTCGCCCTGGGTGGAGGAGCCGTCGCCGAAGCAGACGATCGTCGCCGGGGGCTCCGAGCCCTCCGCGGGATCCTGGCCGAGGCCCAGGCGCGCGTCCAACCGCTGGCCCATGGCGTAGCCGACGGCCTGCGGGATCTGCGCGGCGAGGACGAAGGTGTAGAGGTGGAAGTTGTGGGCGGTCGGGTCCCAGCCGCCTCCGGAGTAGCCGCGGAAGACGCTCAGCATCTCCTTCAGGTCCACGCCGCGCTCGTAGGCGAGGGCGTGCTCCCGGTAGGAGGGGAACACCTGGTCCTGGGGCAGCATCGCCAGGGCGGCCCCGACCTGCGCGGCCTCCTGGCCGCGGGCCGGAGCCCACAGGGCGAGCTTCCCCTGGCGCTGGAGGGCCGTGACCTCGTCGTCGAAGCGGCGGACCGTGAGCATGCTGCGATAGGACGCCTTGAGATCCTCGAGGGTCACGTCCTCGAGGTAGGCGTCGAAGTCGGGGTCCGAGCCCCGCCGTCCGTCCTCGCCCAGGATGCTCACCCGGCGCAGGCGTCCGGCGCCCGCCCCAGGGTGCTGAGTTTCCGGCTGCTCAGCCATCGTTCCTCCAGTGTGAATGGTCATCGGGGCGCACGCGGGGCGGGGCCCCGCGCGCGCACTACAACATTACCTGCCCGCCGGGCCCTGTCCCCCAGCCCGGGAGGCGAAACGCTCGCACAGCTCCAGCAGGCGCGTGTTGGCCTCCTCCTCGCCGATGCTGGCCCGCACGCCGTCGGGATGGAAGGCCCGCACCGAGAGCGCGTTCTCCTCCGCGAAGGCGGCGAACTCGGCCGTGCGCTCCCCCAGGGCGAGCCACACGAAGTTGGCGCGGGTGACCGGGACCTCCCAGCCGATCCGCCGCAGGCCGGCCACGACCCGCTCCCGCTCGGCGACGATCCAGGAGACCTGCTCCCGGATCTCCCCGGGGTGCTCGACCGCGGCCACGGCGCACTCCTCCGCCAGGGAGCTGACGGAGAACGGCGTCGCCGCGACCCGCAGCGTCCGGGTGATGGCGGGGTGGGAGATCGAGTACCCGACGCGCAGACCGGCCAGGCCCGCCGCCTTGGAGAAGGTCCGCAGCACCACCAGGTTGGGGTGGCGGCGGTAGAGGGCCACGCCCTCGGCCAGCCCGCCCTCGGCGCGCTCCCGCTCGGTGAGCTCGGAGGCCTCGCAGAACTCCAGGTACGCCTCGTCCAGCACCACGACGACGTCGTCCGGCACCCGGGACATGAAGGCCTCCACGCGGTCGGCGGTCAGCGCGGGTCCGGTGGGGTTGTTGGGGCTGCACAGCAGGATCACCCGGGTGCGCTCGGTGACGGCCGCCGCCATCGCGTCCAGGTCGTGCTCACCCTCCGGGGTGAACGGCACCTGGACGCTCCTGGCGCCGCCGAGGCCCACGATGATGGGGTAGGCCTCGAAGGACCGCCAGGCGTAGACCACCTCGTCCGGCTCCCCCGACTCCGCCTGCCCGGCGAAGGTGCTGATGATCTGGGTCAGGGCCCCGTAGCTGCCGGCGCCGGCGACGATGTCCTCCGCCGGCACCCCCAGCGATCCGGCCAGGGCCGTGCGCAGGCGGGTGGCGAGCGGGTCCGGGTAGAGGTGCGTCGCGGCGTCGAACTCCTCCAGCGCCCTGCGGACGGAGGGAACCGGACCGAGCGGGTTCTCGTTCGAGGAGAGCTTGAACTGGCGCAGCCCCTCCACGACGCGCGGGGGCTTTCCGGCCGCGTACGTCGGCAGGCCTCCGAACACGTGCCGGGCGGGGATGGGACGCCCGGGCTCGGCCTCCGGGGCGTCGGGGTGGTGAGGCTGCTGATCGGTCATGGATCCAGCCTAACGGCGAGATTCGTCCCCTCGCCCCTCCCGGGGGCCCTCGAGGTGTGCAAGAGTGGTGACATGGAACACATCACGAGCTCTGACAGGCTGAGGAACGGCAAGTGGCTGGTCCTGGGGACGGCGGCAGCGGCGCTGCTGGCTCTGGGCGGCTGCGCGCAGGGCGGGGACGGGGGCGGGGGCGGCGAGGAGTCCTCCGCGCCCTCCGAATCCGCCTCGAGCGAGGACAGCGGGAGCGCCAGCCCGGAGGCGGGTGGCGGGAGTGCCGAGCCCTCGGAGGAGGCCTCCGGCTCGGCCTCTGCATCCGGTTCCGGCTCTGCCTCCGCTTCGGCGTCCGGCTCCGGATCCGCCTCCGGCTCGCCCTCGGCCTCGGCCAGCGGGACGGGTGAGAACGACCCCGCCTTCGCCTCGATCGACGCCGCGCTGGCCGAGCACCCCGACGCCACCGTGATCTCCGTGGACCGGGACGACGCCGGGATGACGTACGACATCGACCTGGTGGAGGGCGAGGCCGTCCTCGAGCTCGAGGCCTCCAGCGGGGGCGGCGAGGTCCGCCAGACCGACACCGACGACGACGCCGAGGACGTCGCCGAGGCCCGGGAGGCCCAGGTCAGCGCCTCCGACGCGATCACCACGGCCCTGGACGGCCGCACGGACCGCGTGCTGGACGAGGCCGAGCTGGACCGTCACGACGGCACGCTGATCTGGTCGCTCGACCTCGACGACGCCCAGGGCGCGGACGCCGAGAAGGTGCGCGTCGACGCCTCCACCGGTGAGACCGTCACCTCCTGACCGGCGGAGGGCGCCCGGGGCGCTGACCGGCCCAGCGGCCGGGGTCCGCTTCCGGCTCCGCCCTGCCCCGCCCGCAGCCGTCCCCTCCGCCCGAGGCCGGGCGCCTGGCGGCGGGCTCGCCCGCCGACCCCGGGCTCACTCCTCCTCGGAGTGGGCCTCCCCCGGCGCGTGCCGGTGGGCCTCCCCCACCGGCTCCTCGCCCACCCGGATCTGCGAGCTCGAGCCGTAGACCCGGACCTCCAGCGGCGCGTCCCGGGGCAGCAGCGCCTTGAGCATCGCGATGTACTCGGGGCCTCCGCGCTCCCCGCCCAGCCGCTCGTCGGCCTCCTCCGCGGCCCGGAGGTAGGTCCTGATCGAGTGCGCCCGCAGGATCCCCGCGCCGACGTCGGTGCGCAGCAGAATCGCCTGCGCATCCCCCGCCGGCCCGCGGGCGTCCAGCCCCGCGACCGGGTCCTCTCGGTCCGCCACGTCGAGGATCGGCAGGACCTCCGGCGTGCCGGAGTAGTGGCGCGAGGGCGCCCCCAGCGTCAGGACCCCGGCCAGCCGGTGCCGCGCGAGGAACTCCCGGTTCCCCGCCAGCGCCAGCGCCGCCATCCCGCCCTGGCTGAATCCCGCCAGCAGCACCGGGGCGCTCCCGTCCGAGCCGGCCGCGAGGAGGGCGGCGTCGACCATCTGCATGAGCGCCGAGGTCTGCGCGAGCGGGACCTCCGGGGCCACGGCGAAGTTGTCCACGACGGTGGCCAGGCCGTTCGGCTCGGCGAGGTTCCCCAGGCTGGCGAAGTCGGTGCCCGGGATCGAGACCACCATGCTCCGCGCGCCGTCCGGGGCCGTCGCGATCGCCACGGAGAGGTGGGCCGTGGAGTCGGCTCGCGCGCCGGCGGCGTCCAGCCGGTCGTCGGCCCGGTCGACGGCGTCGATGCCGCCCGCCAGGAACCGGACCGTGGGCTCCGCCCGGACGGGGAAGGGCGCCTCCGGGTCCTCGGCCGACTCCAGCGGCACGCGCCCGAATCCCACGAGGCGCACCGTCCCGATGCCCCGCGCGCGCAGCTGCCGCAGGGCGGACCCGCCGGCGGCCGCCACTCCCGCGAGGGGGCGCCCCCACCCCTCGAGCGTCTGGACCATGCTCCTGCTCCTCCCCCGCCGGCCGCCTCGGCCCCCGTGCTCGGAGGCCGCCGGTGCGACGTGTCACAATGTTCCCATGGCCCACACTTCACAGAGCACCACCGCGCCCCCTCAGACCCTCCCCAACGGCCGGCTGAGCCTCGCCTCCGCGTCGCCGGCGATCGCCCTCGGCCCGCTGGACGGGCGCTACCAGGCCCAGACGGCCCCGCTGGTGGACTACCTCTCCGAGGCCGCGCTGAACCGCGACCGCGTGCACGTGGAGGTCGAGTGGTTCATCTACCTGTGCGAGCGCTCGGTGCTGCCCGGCCTCTCCCCCCTCGAGGACCGGCAGAAGGAGGGCCTGCGGGAGCTGGTCACCGGGTTCGACGCCGAGTCGATCCGCCAGCTCGCCGAGTACGAGGCCGTGACCGTGCACGACGTCAAGGCCGTGGAGTACTTCATCGGCGACCGCCTGGAGGCCCTGGGGCTGGCCCGCCTCAAGCCGCTGGTGCACTTCGGCTGCACCTCGGAGGACGTCAACAACCTGGCCTACGCCGTGGGGATCCGCGACGCCGTGGCCGACGTCTGGCTGCCGGCCGCGCGCGGCCTGGTGGAGCGCGTCGTCGAGCTCGCCGAGTCCTCCCGCGAGGTGCCGATGCTCTCCCGCACGCACGGCCAGCCGGCGACGCCGACCACGCTCGGCAAGGAGATGGCGGTGCTCGCCCACCGGCTGCGGCGCCAGGTGCGCGCCGTCGAGCGGCAGGAGTTCCTGGGCAAGATCAACGGCGCGACCGGCACCTACGCCGCCCACGTGGCCTCGGTGCCCGGGGCGGACTGGCAGGACGTCTCCCGCGGCTTCGTCGAGCACCTCGGGCTGACCTGGAACCCGCTGACCACGCAGATCGAGTCCCACGACTGGCAGGCCGAGCTGTACTCCTCGATGGCCCACTTCAACCGCGTGCTGCACAACCTGTGCACCGACATCTGGTCCTACATCTCGATCGGCTACTTCCGCCAGATCCCGGTGGCGGGCGCGACCGGCTCCTCCACGATGCCGCACAAGATCAACCCGATCCGCTTCGAGAACGCCGAGGCGAACCTCGAGATCTCCTGCTCGCTGCTGGACACCCTGGGCGAGACCCTGGTGACCTCGCGCTGGCAGCGCGACCTGACCGACTCCTCCTCGCAGCGCAACATCGGCGTCGCCTTCGGGCACTCGGTGCTCGCGATCTCCAACGTGGACAAGGGCCTGGCCAGGCTCGACGTCGCCCAGGAGGTGCTCGCCGCCGACCTCGACCAGAACTGGGAGGTGCTCGCCGAGGCCATCCAGATGGTGATGCGCGCCGAGGCGGTGGCCGGCGTCGAGGGCCTGGACAACCCCTACGAGCGGCTCAAGGACCTGACCCGCGGGCACCGCGTGGACCAGGCCCGGCTCAAGGAGTTCGTGGCCGAGCTCGGCCTCTCCCCCGAGGCCGAGGCCCGCCTGAGCGAGCTGACGCCGGCGACCTACCACGGCATCGCGGAACGGCTGGTCGACTACGTGAAGTAGCCGACGACGCCGCGCGCGGGCGCCCCGGGATCCTGTCCCGGGGCGCCCGCGTCGTCTCGGGGCCTACTTCCCCTCGTCGCCCTTCGAGCGCTTCCTCGCGGCGCGCCCCGCGCGCTTGCCGGCGCGCCGGCCCTCGTGCTCGGGATCGGGCTCCTCCGGCGTCGTGCCCCGCGGCAGCTCCGCGACCGGCACGCCGGCCTCGGGATCGCCCTCGAAGGACGGCGCCCTCTCCTGAAGCCCCAGGCTCGCCGGGAAGGTCCCGGGGGCCTCTCCGAACGCCTCGTGGGCCGAGCGGATGACGTGACGGCCGAGGGAGAGGTTGGCCCCGCCGCCGACGACCGCGCCGATGCCGAAGGGCAGCGCGCGCCCGAGCGTGGCCCCCGACTGCCGGGCGATGAACCTCTTGATGAACATGTTGCGGATGCTCCGGGAGACCGCCGAGCCCTTGCCCGGGCCGCCGAGCATCAGCCCCCAGCGCGAGGAGGCTCTGCCGGACTGCCCGAGCAGGCCCTCCATCAGGGAGGCCCCGTCCTCGCCGAGCATGAGCGCCATGACCATGGTGCGGGCCTTCTCCGGGTCCTGGAGGTGGACGCCGTGCAGCTCGGCCACGGCTTGGCAGTACAGCGCCGTGCGCTCCAGGTAGCCGCCGACGGCGATGAACGAGAGCCCGACCGAGGTCGCGGTGCCGATGCCGGGCACGAAGGCGGATGCGCCGACCGCCCCGCCCCCGACCGTGACGTCCCGCAGGTAGGCGCGCTCCAGGCGCTTGGCGATCTGCTGCGGGGTGTCCTCGGGATGCTTGTCGCGCATCTTCCTGACCCAGGCGACCACGAGCGGGCGCTGGACCCGCAGCACCGTGTCGAGGGCGCGGTTCAGGCCGGGCTTGGGCCGCCCCTCCTGGTCGAACGCGGATTTCAGGGCCGAGTTGAAGAACCGATGCGATGCCATGACGTCATCTAACCACGCGGGCCGGGGGCGCCGGGAGGCGGTGCGCTGACAGCGCAGAGACTATCCTCCGGCGGGCCCATCATTCCAGACTGCGGACGAACCCCTCGGTCTCGAGGGGGTCCAGCACCGCGGCCGGGTGGGGACCGGCCCGGCGCCACGCCTCGGCCTGCTCCCGCGGGTCGATCCGCGCACCGGGGCCCAGGCCCGGCCCCGCGGCCAGGATGAGGTTGCCCTCCCGACGCCCGGAGAGCAGCGAGGCGTCGGTCAGCGTCCACGGTCCGGAGGCCGGGGCGGCGTCCCGCACGGAGCCCCGGTGGGCGACGGCGTCGGTCAGCGCCGTGGCCTGGGCGGCGAAGAAGGAGAGGCCGGCGTCGTCGCCGACGTTGACCAGCAGGATCCCGCGGGGGCCCAGGACCTCCAGCGCCTCGCGGTAGAAGCCCTCGCAGGCGAGGTGGGGCGGGGCGTCCCGGCCGGAGAAGATGTCCACCACGAGGAGGTCGAGCCCCTCGCCCGGCGCCAGGCCCGCGGCGGCGGCCAGGCCGGGCAGGGCCGCCCGGGCATCGTCGTTCAGGATCCGCAGCCGGGTGCCCGGGGGCAGCGGGAGCGCGTCCAGCACCAGCGAGGGCAGCTCGCGCTCGATCTCCACGGCGACCTGCGCCGAGCCCGGCCGGGTGGCCTGGAGGTAGCGGGGCAGGGTGAGGCCGCCCGCCCCCAGGTGGGCGGCACTCAGCGGCTCCCCGGCGGGCGCCATCGCGTCCGCGACGGCGCCGACCCGGTGCAGGTACTCGTAGAAGATCCGCTCCGGATGCGCCGGATCCACGTGCGACTGCTCGGCGCCGCCGATCTCCAGGACGCGCCCGGACTCGCTGAAGCCGTCCGGGAGGATGCGGGCGGTCAGGCCCGAGAGGCTCAGCTGCACGCTGCGCGAGGCGCCGCTCATACGGTGAACCCCTCGGCCTCGTGCCGGTAGTGGCTCAGGGGCTCAAGCTGGATGGTCGAGTGCTCGATCGAGACCTCGAAGTGCCCGGCGATGCAGGACTGGATCTCCCCCAGCAGCTCCGCGCTGTGGCCGTCGCCGAAGCACTCGTCGTCGAGCACCACGTGCACGGAGAGGATCGGCAGGTCGGTGGAGATCCGGCTCGCGTGCAGGTCGTGGACCCGGACCACGTGGGGATGGGCCTCGATGTGGCGCCTGACCTCGGTGAGGTCCAGTCCCGGGGGCACGGTCTCCAGCAGCACGCCGAGGGACTCGCGCAGGATCGTCACCGCCCGCGGCATGATCAGCACGCCGATCAGCATCGCGACGATCGCGTCCGCCCGGACCCAGCCGGTGAGCATGATGACCACGGCCGAGACGATCACCGCGACCGAGCCCAGCGCGTCGTTCACCACCTCCAGGAAGGCCGCCTTCATGTTGAGGGTCTTGCTTCCGCCGAACAGCACCAGCAGCGCCACCACGTTGCCGAGGAGGCCGATCGCGCCGAAGACGACGAGCTCGGCGCCCGCGACCGGCTCCGGGTCGATCAGCCGCCCGATAGCCTGCACGACGACGAACACGCCGACCGCCAGCAGCACCGCCGACTGCAGCGCCGCGGCGAGGACCTCCATCCGCTTCCAGCCCCAGGTGCGGCGCTCCGTGGCGGGCCGCTCCGTGAGGACGGCCGCGAAGAGCGCCATCGCGAGCCCGGCCGCGTCGGTCAGCACGTGGACCGTGTCGAAGAGCAGCGCGAGCGAGCCGGTGACGACGGCGCCGATCACCTGGACCAGGAAGATCCCGAGCGTGATGCACAAGGCGGCCGTCAGCCGCCCACGCCCCGAGCCGCCGGGGGCCGGGGCGTGGGAATGCTGGTGGCCCACCTAGCGCACCCCGAAGTCGGAGAACTCGCCGGTGGGATCGGTGAAGGAGTGGTCGAGGCCGCTGACCGAGCCTGCGGTGTCCCCCGAGCTCAGCGCCGAGAGCAGGGACTCGACGCCGTCCCGGCTGCCCTCCGCCACGACCTCCACGCTGCCGTCCGGCAGGTTCTCGGCGTAGCCCACGAGCCCGTGCTCGCGGGCCACGCCCATGGTCCAGTAGCGGAAGCCCACGCCCTGGACCCGGCCGGAGACGTTCGCCTCCAGCCGGGCCTCGGGCACGGCGCCCCCGCCCCGGTCCGAGCCCTCGCGGCGCGACCCCTTCATCGCGTCCCAGAGACCCATGATCGCCTCCTAGACGGCGTGGTCGAGCCGGTCGGCGGCCGGGACCGAGCCGATGGCCTCGGCGATGGGCGTCTGGCCGTCGGTGAACGGGATGGCCTTGCGGATGGTGGAGGCGTCCGCGAGGACGGCGTCGATCACCCGGGCCACGTTGGCGCGCGAGGCGGTGCTCTCGCCGGGCTCGGCGGTCACCCTGATCTCGCCCGAGGGATCCTCCTCCGAGAGGAGGTTGGGGCCGAGCAGGGTCCACTCGAGGTTCGAGCCGCGCAGGTGCTCGTCCGCCTCGGCCTTGGACTGGGCGTAGGCGTAGAAGTCGTCGTCCTCGGGCACGGAGTGGTTCAGCGAGGCTCCCATGTAGGAGACCATCACGTAGCGCGTGGCGCCGGCGGCCTCCGCGGCGTCCATGGTGCGGATCGCGGCGTCGCGGTCCACCTTCCAGGTGCGCTCGGGATCCCCGCCGCCGGCTCCGGCGGACCAGACGACGGCGTCGAGCCCGGCGTCGCGGAAGAGCTCGGTCAGCTCCTCGCGGGAGAGCTCCATGACGTCGCGCACGACGGCCTCGGCCCCGAGTCCCTCGATCTCCGCGGTCTGCTCCTGCTTCCGGATGAACGAGACGACCCGGTTGCCGCGCTCGACCAGCAGGGGCGTCGCCAACCGGGCGACCTTGCCGTGTCCTCCGATGATTCCGATGTTCGCCATGAGTCTCCTCCTCGTTCGTCGGTCTTTTCGGTCCGTTCCCTCACCACAACACTTCCACGAGTCCGCGTATGCCGGAAGACCCCGGGCGTTCGCTGTGGGCGGGGAGGGGCTGGGGACGTTTGTGGGGCCTGCTCGGAACCTGCTACAGTGACACTCGCGTAAATCGAGATTTCCCGATGACCTCGGCGAATGATCGTGTCCAGACGCAGGCCTCCTTAGCTCAGTCGGTAGAGCGTTTCCTTCGTAACGAAAAGGTCGCCGGTTCGATTCCGGCAGGGGGCTCGAGCAAAGGCCCCGTCATCGCATCGATGACGGGGCCTTTTCGCTGGGACCGGCGGCCCCGGGCGCCCCGTCCCCGCCGGATCAGCCGCCGACCAGTCGCCCCCCAACGAGTGAGGATGAATTCGAACATGTCGTATCACCGCAATGAACGCGCCGCTCAGCTGCCCGCCCGCCTCTCCCGCTCGTGGCTGCTGACCAATGCCTCCGACGCCTCCCTGTACGGGCCCGCCTCCGAGTCGGAGGCCGACTCCGTGATCCTGGACATCGAGGACGCCTGCCCGGCCGAGGAGAAGCCCGCCGCCCGTCAGCGCGTCGTCGAGGCCCTGAACGACGGCATGAAGGCCTGGGTCCGCATCAACGACATCCACACGGAGTTCTGGGAGGACGACCTCGCCGCCCTCTCCGAGGCCAAGGGCCTGCGCGGCATCGTGCTGGCCAAGACCGAGCACCCGGACCACGTCACCCGCACGGCCATGATGTCCCGCGCCGGCACGCCGATCATCGCCCTGATCGAGTCCGCGGTGGGGATCGTCAACGCCGTGGACATCGCCCGCGCCCCGGGCACCTTCCGCCTGGCCTTCGGCCTGGGCGACTACCGCAAGGACACCGGCGTCAGCAACGACGCGATGGCCCTGGCCTACGCGCGCTCGGCCCTGGTAGTCGCCTCCCGCGTGGGCGAGCTGCCCGGACCCATCGACGGCCCGGCCAACGGGGTCGACGAGACGGGGCTGCGGGAGGCCTGCAAGGTCACCGCCTCGATGGGCATGACGGGGAAGCTCACCCTGCAGCCGGGCCAGACCGAGGGCATCAACAGCGCCCTGGCGCCCTCCGAGGAGGAGATCCGCTGGGCCCGCGAGATGCTGCAGAAGAGCAAGGGCGGGGAGGTCCCCAAGGACGGCTCCTACCTGCCGCGCCTGGCCCGCGCCCGCAAGGTCTCCGAGCTGGCGCAGACCTACGGGATGTGGGGCAACTAACCCCTTCTCCTTCCACGTCGGCCGACGTGCATCCGGGCCGTGCCGCCCTCAGCCGCGCCGGACGCCGTGGAGGCTCCGAGAGGTCGGGTGCGGTGGCTCGTGCGCGGCGGCCGCTGGGGCCTGCGCGATGCGCAGCAGCCGCTTCGCCTCGAGGATCTGCTCCTCGACGGCGGTGATGCGGCGCTCGACGGACTCTGCCGTGGAGCAGCCGGCGGCGGGGCATGCCCCGCCGCAGCGCAGCATGGCGAGCGCCTCGGCGCACTGGGCCACCGCGTTGCCCGCCTTGGACAGCGTGCGGTGCAGCTCGGAGTAGCGGCCGTCGGGCGAGGCCGGGATGTCGGTCGACTCGCTCGGCGCGAGCCGCTGAGCGGAGGCGGCTACCTCCCGCACCTGCGGCAGCAGGTCGGCCAGCCGGTTGGCCGCCGGCACGAGGGCCTCCAGGAGGGGTCCCTCCTCCACTCGCTCGAGGATCTGGTGGAAGCGGTCCAGGCCGCGCCTGAACCTGTCGTGGGCCCGGCGCCACACCCCCTGCCCCAGCTCAGCGTTGTCGCGCCGGGTCTGCACGAAGTCCTTGAGTCCCATCTCGGCCTCCCTCCGTGGTCGCGCGATGGTTAGGTGTACCTCACCAGGATATACGACTCGACGTTTGGTGACACCCTGTCAGGGGATATTAAAGGGCGCCTCCCCGGATCTCCCCGGGAAGGCGCCCTCGCCTCGGCTCCTCAGCGCTGCCGGTTCCGCGTGATGCCGCTTCTCAGAGGTCTCTCCCCCTCAGCGGCTCCCGCCCCTCAGCGACGTCGTCCCTCAGCAGCAGCGCCCCTGCGGGTTCGCCTCCTGGTGCGCGGACAGCTCGCGCCAGTACTCGCGCTCGCTCAGCGGCTCGCCGGAGCAGCCGCTGCGCCGATGGTACTCGAGGTAGCGCTCGTACTTGTCCGCGCCGAGCACCCCGCTGGCGAACCGCATCGCACGCGGTCCGCCCAGCCGGCGCCACCAGCGGGCGAGGGGCCCGGGCCCGGCCTCAGTGCCCCGATCGGGGCGCGCGTCCGGTCTGCGCGTCATAGCTCTCCCACTTCCTCTCCAGCTCCCGCTCGGCGGGCGTGGCGATCATGCCCGCCGGGGCGTACAGGCGCGATTCGACGAACGGGTCCTCGTGGTCCTTCCCCGGCCGCCCGGCTACGGAGCGCGCCGCCTTGTACGCCGCGATGAGCACGACGACGATGGTCAGCACCACGAACAGGATGGACAGCGAGCCCTGCACCAGGGTGTTCCGGATGACCGCCTGGATCGCCTCCGGCGTCTGCGCCGTCCCGAAACTCTCCGCGCCGGAGGCCAGCGCCTCCTTGGCCTCGAAGTGGTTGGCCCAGTAGCCGATCCCCGGGTCCGGGGAGAAGATCTTCTGCCACGAGCCGGTCACGGTGACGACGACGTCGAAGGCCAGCGGCAGGATGACCACCCACAGGTACCTGACCGCGCCCCGGTGCGCCGCGATGGCCAGGCACACGGCCAGCGCGATGGCGGCCAGCAACTGGTTGGCGATGCCGAACAGCGGGAAGAAGGTGTTGATCCCGCCGAGCGGGTCGGTGACCCCGAGCAGGAGGATGGACCCCCACCCGGCCACCATGATCGCCGTCGTCAGCCAGGCCCCCACGCGCCACGAGGGGTCCTTGAACTTCGGGACGAAGTTGCCGAGGGTGTCCTGCAGCATGAAGCGCGCGACGCGGGTGCCGGCGTCGACGGCGGTCAGGATGAACAGCGCCTCGAACATGATGGCGAAGTGGTACCAGAAGCTCATCAGGTCCAGCCCGGGCAGCATCGAGTGCATGATCCCGGCCATGCCGACCGCCAGCGTCGGGGCGCCGCCGGTCCGGGAGACGATCGTGTGCTCGCCGACCCCCTGCGCCGTCGCGTCGAGCTGGCCGGGGGTCACGTCGACGCCGGTCAGGCCGAGGGAGTTGACGAAGGCGGCGGCGCCCTCGATGGTCCCCCCGGTCGCGCCGGCGCCGGCGTTCATCGCGAAGTAGATGCCCCGGTCCACGGTCAGCGCGGCGACCAGGGCCATGATCGCCACGAAGGACTCCATGCACATCCCGCCGTAGCCGATGAAGCGGGTCTGGCGCTCCTTCTCGACCATCTTGGGGGTGGTGCCCGAGGCGATCAGGGCGTGGAACCCGGAGAGCGCCCCGCAGGCGATGGTCACGAAGAGGAAGGGGAAGAGGGAGCCGGTGAACACCGGGCCGTCGTCGCGCGAGGCGAACTCGCTGAAGGCCGGCACGGAGATCTCCGGGCGCACGATCACGATGCCCACCGCCAGCAGCAGGATGGTGCCGATCTTCATGAAGGTGGAGAGGTAGTCGCGCGGGGCCAGCAGCAGCCAGACCGGCAGGATCGCGGCGATGAAGCCGTAGACGATCACGCACCAGGCCAGGGTCACCCGGTCCAGCGTCAGATACTCGATGCCCCAGTCGGAGTAGCCCACGTACCCGCCGGCGATGATCGCGGCCAGCAGCAGGACGAATCCGATGACGGAGACCTCCATGACCTTGCCGGGCCGGATGTAGCGGAGGTAGATGCCCATGAACAGCGCGATCGGGATGGTCATCCCCACGGAGAACACGCCCCACGGGGACTCGCCCAGGGCATTGACGACCACCAGGGCGAGGATCGCGGTGATGATGACCATGATGACCAGCGTCGCGATGATCGCGGCGTACCCGCCGACGACGCCGAGCTCGTCCTTGGCCATCTGCCCCAGCGAGCGGCCGCCGCGGCGCATCGAAAAGAACAGCACCAGATAGTCCTGCACGGCGCCGGCCAGGATGACGCCGACGATGATCCAGATGGTGCCCGGCAGGTACCCCATCTGCGCCGCGAGCACCGGGCCGACCAGGGGCCCCGCGCCGGCGATCGCCGCGAAGTGGTGCCCGTAGAGCACGCGGCGGTCGGTGGGCATGTAGTCCTTGCCGTCGGCCATGTACTCCGCCGGGGTGGCCCGCCGGTCGTCGGGGCGGATCAGCTTGTTCTCGATGAACTTCGAGTAGAAGCGGTAGCCGATGAAGTAGCTGCAGACGGCCGCGAAGACGAACCAGATGCCGTTGACGGTCTCGCCTCGGACCAGCGCGACCATGACCCAGCTGACGCCGCCGAGCACGGCGATGGCGGTCCAGATCAGGATCTTGCGCCAGTTCCAGCCGCCGTGCTCGGCCTCCAGGACCTCGGGCTCGACGTGGTTGGGCGGTTCTTCGGGACCGGGGCCGTCCGGTCCTCGCTGCTGTGCTTCGGACGCAGCCGTGCTCATGGTGAGCCTCCATTGCCTCAGGGGTGCGGTGATGATGAGATACAGCTCATCATGGCATATGGCCTACCGCACGGTAGAAGCGGGAGGGGCACCGCATCCCGGCCTTCCGGGACCTACAGCGTCAGCAGCACCTTCCCCCGGTGCTCCCCGGAGTCGAAGTACTCGTGGGCCCGCCGCACCTGATCGAGGGGGAACCTCCGGTCCACCAGCGGGTCGATCACGCCGTCGCGGAGCAGGGGCCACACCGTCGCCGCCATCCCGGCGAGGACCTCGCCCTTCTCCTCCGCGGAGCGGGAACGCAGCGTCGTCCCTCCCACGGAGGCCCGCTTGGCCATCAGCCGGGAGAGGTCCAGCTCCCCGGCGCGCCCGCCCTGCACCGCGATCACGACCAGGCGCCCCTCGGTGCCCAGCGCCTTCACGTTGGGCTCGAGGTAGCTGCCGCCGACGACGTCCAGGATGGCCCGCACGCCCTCGCCCTCGGTCCGTTCCCGGACCACCTCGGCGAAGTCCTCCTCGCGGTACTGCACGACGACGACCTCGCCCGGCTCCCGCCGCCCGCCGCCGGCGAGCCGCTCGTCCTGGCGCCGCACCAGGTCCTCGACCCAGCGGGCCTTCTCCGCGCTGCCCACGGTGGTGAACACGCGGTACCCGAGGGCGCGGCAGAGCTGGATCGCGTGCGCCCCGATCCCCCCGCTGCCGCCGTGGACCAGGACCGCCTCGCCGGGCCGGGAGGGGCCGGCCGGGTCCAGGCCGGCGACCATGAACAGGTTGGCCCACACCGTCGCCGCGACCTCCGGCAGGGCGGCGGCGGCCGCCAGTTCGACGCCGTCCGGGGCGGGCAGCACCTGCGCGTGGTGGACCGCGACCCGCTCCGCGTACCCGCCGCCTGCCAGCAGCGCGACGACGGGCCGGCCCGGCTCGAGCGACGTCGCCCGGGCGGCCTCCTCGCCGACCTCCAGGACGGTGCCGGAGACCTCCAGCCCGTAGGTGGAGGGGGCGCCGGGAGGCGGCGGGTAGTGGCCCTTGCGCTGGACGGCGTCGGCGCGGTTGAGGCCCGCGGCGGTCACCCGGATGAGGACCTCCTGCGGCCCAGGGCGGGGATCGGGGATCTCGGTGACCTCCAGGACCTCGGGGGCTCCGTGCTGCTGCTCGACGACGGCTCTCATGATCGCTGCGGTTCCCTTCCTTAGACAATCCGTTGCGGGGGCCGGTAAGCTGACGTACTGCGCTCCCCGCCCCTGTCCCATGCTAGGCACGCCGGGCGAGCGCTGACGAGGAAGCTTGTCCGAGCGGCCGAAGGAGCCGGTCTTGAAAACCGGTGTGCGGCGACCCCGTACCATGGGTTCGAATCCCATAGCTTCCGCGTGGACGAGGGCCCCCGGACCGCCGCGAGCGCGGTCCGGGGGCCTTCTCGTCACGGGCCTCCCAGGACCCCCGCCTCGGCGAGGTACACGTCCAGGTCGTCGGTCAGCGGCAGGAGCCTCAGCTCCTCGGGCGTGACCCAGCGGGCGTCGGCGGCGTCGTCGTCCGGGCGGAGCTCGCCGCCCAGCAGGCGGGCCTCGAAGTCGTGGATGTCGTACGTCCGGCCGTCGCCGGCGGGGATCCGCAAGCTCCACAGCTCACGGCCCACCTCGACCCGCAGGCCGGTCTCCTCGAGCACCTCGCGGGCGGCGGCCTCGGCCAGCGTCTCCCCCGGCTCCGCCTTCCCGCCCGGCACGGACCACAGGCCCCGGCCGGGCTCGCGGCCGCGCTGGACGAGCAGGATGCGGCCCTCGGCGTCGAGGATCACCGCGCTGGCGGCCGGGACGATCTCGCTCATGCCGTGCCTCCCAGGACGTCCGCGACGACGTCGTCGGCGTGGGCCAGCGTCTGGGCGCTGAAGCGCAGGTCCGCGTCCGCCTCGGCCGCGATGGCCGTGCCCCACTGCGCGGAGGAGAGCTGGAGGCCCAGCACGTACACGTGCTGCGCGGCCTCGCCGGAGGGGCCGATGAGGCGGTACGGGGAGACGGTGACCTCGAAGCCGCGGCCGGGGACCGGCGCGGCGGAGTCGTCCATGGACCACTGCCAGGGCCGGGCGTAGCCGTCCTCGAAGAGCCGGCGGATCATCGGCGAGGTGCTGATCCGCACGTCGTTGGCCGGGGCCAGCGCCTCGACGAGAGACTCGGCGTGGACCGGCTCGTCGCGCACCCACGGGGAGGAGGCGACGAAGGTCCCCTCCCGCTCGTCCGGGCCGAAGACCGGGTCGGGGCCGAGGAAGCGCAGCGTCCCGGCCCGGGCGAGGGCCGCCATCTGCTGGATCCGCAGCACCGGCGGCCCGGAGGCCAGCCCGTCCACGAGGCTGGCAAACATCCGCTCGAGCCCGCGCACCCACGACTCGCCGCTGACCCCGTGGTCCTGCACCGCGTACTTGGCCAGGGCGCGGGCCTGGTTCAGGGAGCCTATCGCCATCTTCAGCGGACTGTCCTCCCCCGCGAAGGAGGCCTCGACGTCGCGGTCCAGCAGGTGCACCACGGCCGCGGCGTACTCCTCGTGGGACTGGAAGCTCTGGCCGCCGAAGGGGCGCGTCAGGCGCTCGGGGCGCAGGATCAGCTGCGGCTCGACCCGCTCGGTGGTGAGCCGCTCCAGCCGCGTCCACCAGGAGACGTGGTCGGCGTCCCGCATGATCTCGTCCACCTCGCGCAGGAACTGCTCCGCGTCGCCGGCGATGGCCTCCGGGCTCACCCGCGCCATCGTCCTGTAGTAGTTCCACTGGGCATCCCTGCGCATCAGCGGCCAGTACTCGGTCTCGAAGTCGATCCGCCGGCCCTCTGCCTCCGCCTCCGCCCGGGTCCGGTCCACCAGCTCGCGAGTGAAGAACCGGTTCTCCACCGAGCGCGGGTAGTAGGAGTCCAGCACCGCCTTGGCCCGGTACGGGGTGCCCCGCCGGGACGCGACCCAGACCTGCGGCTCCAGTCCGCTGGGCCGGTAGAGCAGACGGTGCGGCCGCTCCGGGTCCGGCTCGAAGCCGCCGCCCCGGCCCTCCGTGAGCCGGGCCAGCACGTCGTGGAAGTTCAGGCCCATGCCCCGGATCAGCACCCGCTTCCCCGCCGGCAGGTCGTCCCAGTGGACGTCGGCGGGCACGGCGGGCGGCCAGTAGCCCAGGCCTCGGGCCGCGGCGAACTCCATGAGATCCCGCTGGTCGTCGTGCAGCGTCGCGTCCGTGTGGCCGAGGGCGAGCACCACGGCGTCGGCGGAGAGCACGACGCCGTCGCCCAGCTCCACGCGGTACCGCCGCGAGCTCTCCGCATCCGCCGGGGAGAGCCGGACGGCCTCCTGCGGGTGGTGGGTGATGGCGAGCCCGCGAGGCGCCCCGGCGCGGATCCTGGCGTAGACGTCCGCGAGGTAGGTGCCGTAGATCTTGCGGGAGGGGAAGCCCGTCCGGGTGAGCGCGCGCAGCTCGGCCAGGTCCTCGTCGGAGAGGCCGACCAGCGCGTGGTCAGGGTCGGCGGCCGTCTCCGCGCGCCAGCGCTCGAAGGAGAGGCCGCGCAGCATCGGGATCGGCTCGGGGAAGCCCGCCGCCGAGGCGACGGTGGCCGCCGTCGGGACCACGGTGGGGAACAGGCTCGGGGTGTTCATCAGGAAGTGCCGCGACTGGTCGGTCCGCCACACGTGCCCCGGCCCGGGAGGGAAGGGGTCGACGACGTGCGCGTCCACCCTCCCCCCGGGCTCGGCGGCCACGTGCGCGGCCAGCCGCTCCAGGACGGAGAGGCCGCGGGGCCCGCCTCCGATGATCACGATGTGCTGCGTTCTACCCATGCCTCTCAGGGTAGCCGGGCCGACGCCGGGGAGAGCCCCGGGCGGGGCGCCGTCCGCGCAGGAGCCCGGCTTTGACCGCGCGGAGTGTTCCCCGATAAGCTGTGAGGGCTGTGCCGTTGGACGGGTTCGTTTCCGTCCGCCGGAGTCAGCATGGAGACGTGCCAGAGCGGCCGAATGGACTTCACTGCTAATGAAGGGTCGGGATAAAACTCGACCGGGGGTTCAAATCCCCCCGTCTCCGCCCAGCGACCCGGGTCGCGCCATCGTCCTTTCGACGGCGCGGCCCGGGTTCTCTCGTTCTCGGGGCCGGCTCTCAGACCCGGACTCGTTCCCGTGCCCGGCCCATATCTTGAGTCCGGCTCGGACCTCGGGCCCGGCTCAGGCGTTCCTCGCCCCGGGCTGGCGCTGCGGTGCGACGAAGGCCCGCAGCACGGCGTCGGCCTGGTCCAGCGCCGCCCAGGGCCTGTCCGTGGTGAGCACCGCGAAGCCCCCGGCGGGGAAGCCGGAGGAGGCGTCCATGACGGCGTCGTAGTCGGAGTCCCGGGAGGCGAGCCGCATGGAGACCTCCTGGACCGCCGGGTAGTGGGCGATGACCATCAGGGCGCGCACGGTCTCCGGGACGCGGGCGATGGCGCGCATCAGCTCCCGGGGCGGCGCGTTGTAGAGGCGCTCCTCCAGGCTGGCCGTGGGGGCCTTCTCCCCGAGCGCGTCGCAGACCCAGGTGCAGGTCTGGCGGGTGCGCAGGGCGGCGGAGCAGACGATCATCTCCGGGGCCGCGCCGATCTCGAGCAGGCGGCGGCCGGCGTCGGGCGCCTGGGCGTGGCCGCGCTCGGTGAGGGGACGGTCGAAGTCGCTCACGCCCCACGGGGCGTCCGCCTCCGCGTGGCGCATGATCACGAGGGTCTTGTCCTGCGAGCGCGGGTCGATCAAGGGGCTCATGACCCCAGCTTACGGAATCCCAGCGCCGGGGGCCCGGAGGCCCCCGCACGGAGGCCGGGTCAGCGGCCTCGGATCAGATGGAGTACTCGGGGGCGGCCCAGATGACGACCTCGGGGTGCTCGTAGAAGCGGTACCCCTGGCCGCGCACCGTGCGGACGGTGTTGGACAGGCGCCCGAGCTTGGAGCGCAGCCGGCGGATGTGGACGTCGATGGTCCGCTCGTTGGGGGTCTCCTCCGCGTCGCGCCAGAGCGAGTCGAGCAGCTCCTCGCGGCCGACCGTGCGGGCGGCGTTCTCCACCAGGTAGTTCAGCAGCTCGAACTCCTTGTAGGTGAGGTTGAGGACCTCGCCGTCCAGGAAGACCTCGCGGCGGGAGAGGTCGATGAGCACGCCGGCCGGCTGCGAGGGCTTGGACTCGGCGGCCTGCGGGACGGCCGCGGTGTCCGGCACGCTCCGGGGCGCGGTCGGGTCCCCCAGGGCATCGCGGACGACGTCGAGGTCGCTCCCCTCGGCACCCGCCGGGGCGATGGCCACGGCGGCATAGGAGTCCGCCTGGGGCGCCAGGGACTGCGCGTAGGCCCGGATGTCCTGGACCAGGCGGACCAGGGAGGTGCCGTTCTGCGCGGCGACGTCCTCGTTGATCCCCACGTAGAGCACGAAGCCGCGGGCCTCGTTCTCGGCGGCCACGGGCCGCAGCTGCGCCTGCGGCTCCTCCGAGGAGACGACCGGGGTCATGGCCCGCAGCGAGCGGTAGCTGGTGGGCTCCCCCACCGTCCCCCGCCCGGTCGTGGCGGCAGAGCGCATTCCGCGCGCGGCCGTGCTCCGGTTCCGCTGGGAGATGTGCACGTATCCAGGTGCGCCTGACATCGGGTCCCCGTCTCTTGTTTCGACTCGCGGTGAGGACCGTGATCCTGCACCCATATTCCAAGTTCCCCCGCCCCTCGAACGGCGTCGGGAGAACGGGCGGCGCGTCGACGCGACGAGTGAAAGCATTCCAAGGCGAACGCACCGCTTTCACTCAATGGTGACGGGTCAGACTCATAGCTGCAAGTAACAATCGCTCGTGCGTTCCACATCGTGAGACGAAGCCCCGAATATACAGCCGGGTCCACCTTCCCGGTCTTCGTGAAGAATCAGACCAAAGTTGCTAGACAGCCCCCAAACGACGGGGTCAATACGTGCACGAAGGAGCGAGGGAGGGAGTGGTAGAACTGAGAGCAGAAAAACTTCCTAAAGTCAAATTAAATCACTGGTCATCTCCAGCTCGACAGGGTGCCGGCATCTGCGTGATCGAAGGATCGCCGCCCTGGCACCGGAGGCCCGGAGGGCGAGTTGAATCGTCACACTTCGACATAAAAACGGACGCCGCCCGTTCGAAATGAAAAATCCGGCAGAACAGCTCCCGCCGGGGAATATGCATCATCGGGGAGATCCCGTTCGCCCACCGAACATCACCCCCGGCGTCGCGCTCGGACGAGGGGGAACACGGCTCGGAAACCCACCCGGCGGAGTTGAGGAGGAAGGTGAATGAATAACTTGTGATTTAAATCACTTATAGGAGGGGGACCCTACTGCGCGACCCCGTAGAGGCGATCCCCCGCGTCGCCGAGGCCCGGGACGATGTAGGCCTTCTCGTTCAGCCGCTCATCCCGGGCGGCGAGGAACAGGTCCACGTTGTCCAGGCCCTGGACGCCGCGCTGCAGGGCCTCGATCCCCTCCGGCGCGGCCAGGATGCAGATGCAGGTGATGTGGTCGGCCCCGCGGGCCCTCAGGAACTTGATCGACTCGATCAGGGTGCCGCCGGTCGCCAGCATCGGGTCGAGCACGTACACCTGGCGGCCGGTGAGGTCCTCCGGGAGGCGCTCGGCGTAGGTCACGATGTCGAGGGTCTCCTCGTTGCGCGCCATGCCCAGGAAGCCGACCTCCGCGGTGGGGACCAACCGAGTCATCCCCTCCAGCATGCCGAGGCCCGCGCGGAGGATGGGGACCACGAGCGGACCGGGGCTGGCGATCGCGGAGCCCACGGTCTCCGCCACCGGGGTCCGGACCGTCCGGGGCTCCACCCGGATGTTCCGGGTCGCCTCGTAGGCCAGGAGGGTCACCAGCTCGTCGACCAGCTGACGGAACTGCGGGGACGCGGTCTCCCGATCCCGCAGGACGGTGATCTTGTGGTCGACGAGGGGGTGCTCCAGAATCTTCACGCGCATGCCTCTCAAACTACCACCGCGCCGCGGGGCGGACCCGGCCTCCACGGAGGCCAGAATGGAGGGATGGACCACCTCGACCCCCGGCACCACACCTGGATGGGCCTCGCCCTGGAGGAGGCCCGCCGGACCCGCAGCAGCGGGGACGTGCCGATCGGCGCCGTCGTCGTGGGACCCGACGGCGCGGTGCTCGGCAGGGGCCGCAATCGCCGCGAGGCCGACGCGGACCCCACCGGCCACGCCGAGATCCTCGCGATCCGCGAGGCCGCCCGCCGCCTGGGCCGCTGGCGCCTCGACGACTGCACGCTGGTGGTCACCCTGGAGCCCTGCGCCATGTGCGCCGGCGCCGCCGTCCTCGCCCGCATCCCCCGCCTGGTGATGGGCGCGTGGGACGAGAAGGCGGGTGCCGCGGGCTCGGTGCTCGACGTCGTGCGCGAGCGGCGGCTCAACCACTGGATCGAGGTCTTCCCCGAGGTCCGCGAGCGGGAGTGCGCCGAGCTGTTGCTCGACTTCTTCCGGTCCCGCCGCGGGTGAGCCGGGACGCTCCTGACGGGTGCATCACATCGCCACGTTGTTCTTGAACTGACTGGTCAGTCTAATTACGCTGGTCTCCGGACCGCACCGGTCCGCTCCCTCCCCTCATCGCCGTCAGGAGTCGACCGTGCTCGTCGCCGAGAACGTCCGGGCCGCCGGACGCCACACGCCCCTCGTGCCCCCCACGTCGCTGCGCGCCGCCCGCGGCGAGCTGCTGCTCGTGCGCGCGGCCAGCCCCCTGACCCGCACGGGCCTCGCCCTGATGCTCGCCGGCCGGATGAAGCCCGGCGAGGGCGCGATCAGCTGGGACGGGGACGGCTCCCGCCGGTCGCTGCGCCGCCGCTCCGCCGTCGTCGACTCCCCCGGCGTCAACGCCATGGAGCCCCACATGCGCGTCCGCGACTACGCCTCCGAGATGCTCTCCTACCTCCGGCCCTCGCCGCTGCGCGGGACCGGGATCGGGCCCTGGCTCTCCGAGCACGGCCTCGAGGACCTGGACGACCTCTGGGACGAGGAGCTCACCGGCGAGCAGCGCCTGCGCCTGGCCTGCGCCCTGGCGCAGGCCGACGACACCGCCGAGCTGCTGGTCTTCGACACCCCCTCCCGGCACGGTGAGGGCTCCGAGACGCCGGACGCGTGGCTCGGACGCCTCCTGGAGCTGGCGGAGGCCGAGGAGCGGCCGCGCGCCGTCGTCGCCACCGTCCCCGGCATCCCCGCGGACTGGGCCGGCCCGGCCGTGGAGGTGGGCTCCGCCCCGCCGCCGGACGCCGAACCGGGTCCCGAGGAGGACGAGGCCGGGGCCGCATTCTCTGAACCCGAAGCGGCCGACTCCGCGGGCCCCGGCTCCGCCGACGCCGGCGCCGCGACCGCCCCCGCGGACCCCGCCTCGCCGCGGCACGCCGCATCCCGCATCGACAACCCGTCCTGACGGCCCCCGAACCCGAGACAAGGAGAGGATCATGACGTCCCTGAGGGTCGCCCTGACAGAGCTCAAGCGCTTCTCCCCAGGAGTGCTCCCCAAACTGGTGATGATCGCCCTGATCTGCATCCCACTGCTCTACGGCGGCATGTACCTGTACTCCAACTGGGATCCGTACGGCAAGGTCGACCACGTCAGCGGCGCCCTGGTCATGGAGGATACGGGCGCGACGACGAGCGACGGCGAGCAGGTCAACACCGGCGAGGAGGTCGCGGACGACCTCCGCTCCTCCGCCGACTTCGACTGGCACGACGTGACCAGCCGGGACGACGCCGTCCAGGAGGTCTCCTCGGGCGACATCGACTTCGCGCTGGTGATCCCGGACGACTTCTCGGAGAGGCTGCTCTCCACCTCCCGCTTCGCCCCGGCCGAGGACGGCACCCCGGGCGAGGTCGACCCCGAGCAGGCCGGCCTGGAGGTCATCACCAACGACGCCAACAACTACCTGCTGACCAACATCGTCAAGCAGGCCGGCGGCACCGTCCGCGACTCGGTGGCCCGGCAGGTCGGCGACGAGACGGCCGGCACCATGCTGGCGAACCTCACCACCATCCACGGCCAGCTCTCCGACGCCACCGACGGCTCCCAGCAGGTGACCGACGGCGCGGTGAGCCTCTCCGACGCCGTCGACCAGCTCAAGGACGGCACCTCCTCCCTGGCCTCCGGCGCGACCCAGCTCAACGACGGCGCCCTGGCCCTGCTCGACGGGCAGAACCAGCTGGTGGACGGCAATCGTGCCGCGCTCGACGGCGCCCGGCAGCTGGACGACGGCGCCCACCAGCTCTCCGACGGGGCCTCGACCCTTGCCGGCGGCACCTCGACCCTCTCCCAGGGCGCGGGCGAGCTGCACGGCGGCACCGGGGAGCTCTCCTCCGGGGCCTCGCAGCTGGCCGAGGGGACGTCGTCGCTCTCCGACGGCGCCGGGCAGCTCTCCGACGGCGCGACGGCCCTGAACGGCGCCATCGAGCAGTCGGGCCTCTCCTCGCTCTCCGGCGACCTGAACGCCGTGTGCGCCGACCTCTCGCAGGCCAACGACGCCGCCCCCTCCGGCCGACTGGGCGCCGACGCCTCCCAGGCCGTGCTCTCCGAGGTGGACGGCGTCGCCGCCCAGCGGGTCCAGGGTCTGGTCAGCGACGGCACGCTCACCCAGGAGCAGGCCGACTCGCTGGTCAAGAGCCTCTCCGACGAGGACGCCCGCTCGCGCATCACCGATGCGGCGACCCGGGGCCTGGACCAGGTCGAGCAGACCCCGCTCGGCTCGGGCCTGCAGCAGTTCCGCGACTCGGGCTGCGCGAGCGACGGCACCTCCAGGATCGCTTCCCAGATCGACGAGCTCAGCGGCGCCGTCTCCCAGCTGGGCAGCGGGGCCTCCGACCTGGCCCAGGGCGCCCGCGACGCCGACTCCGCCGCTCAGCAGCTCGCCACCGGGGCGGGGACGCTGGACGAGAAGACCGGCGAGCTCGCCGACGGCGCGCAGCAGGTCGACCAGGGCGCCCAGGACCTCTCCTCCGGCGCCTCCGAGCTGTCCGAGAACACCGGCTCGCTGGTCTCCGGCGCGCAGCAGCTGCTCGACGGCCAGGAGGACGCCCGCGACGGCGCCCAGCAGCTGGCCGACGGCACCGGCCAGGCCGTGGACGGCTCCGCCCAGCTGGACGAGGGCGCCGGGCAGCTGCAGGGCGGCTCCGGCGACCTGCGCTCGGGCTCCCAGCAGCTGACCGACGAGCTGCGCGACGGCGTGGGCCAGGTCCCCGACCTGAGCTCCTCGGACCAGGACTCGCTCTCCTCGGTGATGTCCGATCCGGTCTCCGACGAGCACGACTCCCTGGCCGGCGCGGGCAGCTACGGCGAGGGCATGGGTCCGTTCTTCATGGTCCTCGCCCTGTGGATCGGCCTGCTGATGGCCGGGCAGTTCCTGCGGGCCGGCAACAGCCGGGCGCTGGCCTCCAACGCCTCGAGCCTGCGCATCGCCCTCGGCGCGTGGACGCCGTTCGCGCTGGTCGGCGTCGCCCAGGGGGTGCTGCTGTTCGCCGTGGTCAAGTTCGCCCTCGGGTTCGACATGGCGCACCCGTGGCTGGCCTTCTGGTTCTTCCTCTTCACATCCGTCGTCTTCAGCGCCATCTGCCAGGGGCTCATCGCTCTGCTGGAGGCGCCCGGTAAGCTCGTGGTACTGATCCTGCTGGTCCTGCAGCTGGTGACGGCCGGAGGGATGATGCCCTATCAGACGCTGCCCGCCCCGCTCGAGTGGATGCACCACGCGCTGCCGATGTCGCACGCGCTCACCGGGCTCCGGCGCCTGATCTACGGGATCGACACGGCCGCGGTCTGGCCGACCGTGGCGCTGCTGGCCGGCTTCCTCGTGCTGGGCCTGCTGCTCGGCTTCCTGGGCGCGGTGAAGGACCGCACCTGGACCCTCAAGAAGCTCAACCCGGAGGTGGAACTGTAGATGATGGCCGACCCGGCGCCGAGGCGGCGTCCCGCCCGCTCCTCCCGGACCCAGCTGAAGCTCTTCGAGGCCGCGATGGTCATCATGAGCGAGAAGGGGCCGACCGCCACCACCGTGGACGAGGTCGCCGCGCGGGCGGGCGTGTCCAAGGGGACGGTCTACTACAACTTCGGCTCCAAGAGGTCGATGGTCGAGGGGCTGCTGAGCTACGGCGTCCAGCTGGTCCTGGAGCACATCGAGGAGGCCGGGGAGGGGATCGAGGACCCGCGGGAGCGGCTGCTGCGCGGCACGATCGCGGCCCTGCGCTTCCTGGACGGGAACCCGGGGTTCGCGCGGCTCGTCGTCGCCGAGATCTGGCGGCCGGGGGATCCGGACAGCTCCTCCGACGCGCTGGTGCGGCAGCGCGCCGTGGTGATCGAGCGGATCACGGCCATGGTGGAGGAGCTGGGCGAGTACTACGCGGTGGCTCCGCACCCGGACGGCCGCTCGATCGCCGTCGGCATCTTCGGGACGACGTTCATGCTGGCCATGGACCGGGAGATGCTGCGGAGCGAGCGCACCACCCAGCAGGCCGCCCGGACCGTGATGACCCTGGTGGACGGGTACATCCTGGGACCGCGGGCGGAGGGGCGGGGCATCGCGCCGGATCCCGGGGGCGCGCCGGGCTGAGGTGACGACGCCGGGCCGGTGCCTTCCTCACCGGCCGCGCGGCTCAGGCCCCCGCCCGGCTCCGACCGATCCGGGCCGGGTCCGGGTCCGGGTCCGGGTCCGGGTCCGGGTCCGGGTCCGGGAGGAGGGTCACCCGGCCGCCGGGGACGCCCGAGTTGAGACGATCCGGCCGAGCCGGTAAAGTATCCAAAGTTGGTGACGTGTCCGAGCGGCCGAAGGTGCAACACTCGAAATGTTGTGTACGGTAACCCCGTACCGAGGGTTCAAATCCCTCCGTCACCGCTCTTGAGAGAAGCCCCTTCCCCCGGGATCCCGGGTGGGAGGGGCTTTTTGCTGTGCCGAGGCGCGGGGCCGCAGCCCCCCTCCTCCCCCCTGGGGCTGATGCCGGGGCTGCTCGTCCCGGGGGCTAGGCGTCCTCTCCCGCCCCCGGGACGAAGGCCGTGCCCGTCAGGACGATTCGCGCGGTCCGGGCCAGCCCCGCCGTCACCAGCGAGCCGTCCTCCCGGGTCTCCGCCGTGACGGTCACCGTGCCCTTCGGGTGGCGGATCGTGGTCTCGCCCGGCGGTTCGGCGGGCAGGACGGCGTCGAGCACCGTGCCTCCCAGCGCCGCCGCGGAGCCGAGAGCCAGCGCCACGGTCACCGGCACCGCGTGGTGAAAGACCCCCATGGAGGTCACCCGCACGTCCACGGCGGCGCCCTCGGTGCCGGGGGCCACGCAGGCCACCCGCGGCACGGCGGCGCTGCCGGGCACGCCCATCCGCTCGCCGGCCTCGCGGCGCAGGGCCTCGAGCCGCGCCAGCAGGGCGGCGTCGGCGTTGAGCTCGGCGGGGCTCAGGGCGGGATCCACGCCCGCCTCGGCGGCGGCGTCGAGGATCACCAGGGGGTTCGAGACGTCCACGAGGCTGGCGCGCACGCCGTCGCCGAGCTCCGTGGTGCGCCCCTGCGGGAACACCGAGCCCGTCTTCTCCCCGCCGGGCTCCAGGAACCTCAGGTCGATGCGCGGGCCGGGCCCGCCGGCGCCGGACATCAGGTACTCGCCGGTGCGCGGGAGCCGGCCGCCCTCCAGCGGGTGCTCCAGGAGGAAGACCGCTCCGGTGTTGGCGTTCCAGACCCGCGCCGAGGCGCGCTCCCCTTCGCGCTCGAGCAGGCCCGCGTCCAGGGCATAGGCGCTCGCCGCCGCGCTCAGGTTCCCGCAGTTGCCGTTCCAGTCCACCGCCGCGGAGCCGACGGCAGGCTGCGCGAAGACCGTGACCAGGTCGACGCCGGCGGGACAGGAACCCTCCCACGGAAGGCCCCCGAGGTCCTCCGGCAGCCCCACGGCCATGACCTTGGAGTTCGACGACGCCCCGCCGCCCAGGCCGTCCACGGCCAGCGGGTTGGGGCCGCCGATCAGCCCGACGCACAGGGCGTCGCGGGCCCGCGGATCGCGGGGCAGGTCCCGGACCCGGAGGAACACTCCTCGGCTGGTGCCGCCGCGGACCACGGACACGGGGATCTCACACGTCATGCCGCCCATCCTCCCTCGATCACAGGCCGGTGGCCAGCGGGATGAGGCCGAGCAGCCCCGGGACCACCGCCGTCAGGCCCAGGGAGGTGGCCATGAAGATGCGGAACACGTCGTTCTGGCGCTCCTCCTCGGCGTTGCCCACCACCAGGGTCCCGGCGATGTGGATAGGGTTCATGACCATGAGACCGGAGGGCACCGCCACGGCGGCCACGACCCAGAAGACGGACGGGGAGTCGGCGAAGAAGCCGAAGACCAGGGGCATCGTCATGCTCAGCACGCCCAGGGCCGAGGACTCCACGTTGCAGAGCAGGGCCGTGAGGTAGGCCAGGGCGAACAGCAGCACCGCGCCCGAGGCCACGCCCCCGATGGCGCCCTGGATCGAGTCGATGGTCCCCACGGAGCGCAGCAGCCCCAGGTAGGTGAGCAGGCCGCCGATCAGCAGCACCGCGCCCCACGGCACCTGGGCGAACATCGCCTTCTGGGAGGGCCGGAACGCCAGCTGGAGCACCGCGGCCACCGCCATGGAGGTGAGTCCCACGTCCAGCCTGAAGGCCACCACGCACACCACGAACACCGCCAGCCCCACGAGGGAGGCGACCGCGTACGCCGGCGTCTGGACGCCCTTCCGGGAGTCGCGCCCCGCCTCGACCTGGGCCGCCTGGGGCTCGACGAGCATCTTCCCGCGCCGGCCCAGGACCCCGAAGACCACCTGGAGCACGGCGAGCGCCGCGGCGGTCACCACCACGGCCACCAGCCACAGGCCCCAGACCGGGTAGGTGACCCCGGCGTCGGCGGCGAGCTGGCGGATCGTGGCGCCCGTCGGGTTCAGCGGGGACATCCCCAGGCCGATCGAGCCCATGATCACGCCCAGCGCGTTGATCAGGTACGTCCCCCGGTACTTCACGGAGATGAACGCGATCAGCGGCACCAGGATGGCCACCGGCCCCGTCCCGAAGATCCCCACCGTGGAGAGGAAGCCGCCCAGCACGAACCCCACCCACGGGATGAGCTTCCTCCGCTGCCCGACGACGCGGAACGCGCCCTCGATGACCCAGTGGATCGCGCCGCTGAGCTCCAGGTGGCTGAACATCAGGGAGACGCCGATGATCAGCACCACCAGGCTCGCGGGGAAGGCGGCGTAGATGTCGTCGGCGTCCGAGCCGGAGACCAGGACGAGGATGAAGGCGGCGCCCAGCGAGAGCGTGCCGATGTTGACCTTCTTCCAGATCGCCAGCACCAGGACGATGATCAGCAACGCCAGGGACAGCGTCTGGGGAATGGTCACTCGGCCTCCTGGAAACGTGACGTCTGCTACTAAAGTCCATAAGGAGGCTAACTATCTTGTGGACCGGGGAGCAAACCGAGCGCGCTCGGCCCGCGGGCTCACATGCCGAACGCGTCCGGGTACGCCACGACGCCCCGCGGGAGGCCCGCCGCGGGGCGCAGGGGCAGGGCCATGAAGGCCTCGTCGGGCACCTCGAAGGGCGCGCGGATCCCCAGCCCGGAGGCCGGGACGAAGCCGAAGCGCGGATAGTATCCGGCGTGCCCCAGCACGACGACGAGCCCCTCCCCGCGCTCCCTCGCGGCCTCCAGCGCTCCGCGGATCGCCGCGCTCCCCGCGCCCATGCGCTGCCGCTCCGGCAGCACCGCGCAGGGTGCGAGCGCGAGGGCCGGACGGCCGCCCACCGTGCAGCGGGTCAGCAGGGCGTGCCCGGCTACCGGACCCTCCCTGTCCTCGACGACGTAGGAGAGGCCCTCGATCCAGGCGGCGGGATCGGCGCGCAGGGCGTCCACGAGGTCCGCCTCCTCCGCGGTGGGGAAGGCGGCCTCCTCGACGGCCCGGACGGCGTCGTGATCGGCCGGGGTCTCGGGGCGGGCGCGCCAGGCGGGCGCTCCGGTAGCGGCGGCGGGACGCCGATTCTCGATGCGGTGGGGATCCCTCATGCGCTCATCTCACCATGCGCCGCGAGGGGAGGCCCAGCCGGCTGAGCCGCCGCGGGGTCACAGTCCCGGCCCGAGTCGACACGGGGCGCCACGGCGTTAGACTCGCATCACACGCACCCGATCAGGCCCTCCGACGCTTTCGAGGGGCCGAGGAGGAGAGTTGCCCTCACCGCACAGCCCCGAGATCCGCTCCGTGGGCCCGGACCAGGTCATGGCCCATCTCCCGCTGCGGGCCGCCGTCGACGCCCTGCGTCAGGCGCTCCAGGAGGGGCTGGATCCCGCTCGGCAGGCCGCGCGGACCACCTCGCCCCTGACGAACGGCGAGTTCCTGCTCATGCCCAGCGAGTTCGAGGGCTACGCGGGGGTCAAGATCCTGACGGTGGCGCCGGGCAACCCGGCGCGGGGGCTGCCGAAGATCCAGGGCAGCTACATGCTCTTCGACGCCGAGACCCTCCAGCCGCTGGCCCTCATCGACGGGATCGCGCTCACCTCGATCCGCACGCCCGCGGTCTCCGCTCTGGCCATCGACGCCCTGGCCGCGCCCGACGCCGCGGACCTCCTGGTCTTCGGCACCGGCCCCCAGGCCCTGCACCACGTCCGGGCCGCGGCGGCCGTGCGGCACCTGGGGCGGGTGGGCGTCGTCGGGCGCTCGGAGGAGAAGGCGCGCGAGCTGGCGCAGCGCCTGCTGGACGAGGGCTTCCCGGCCGAGGCCGCGAGCGCCGAGCGCGTCGCCGAGGCGGACGTCATCGCGTGCTGCACCAGCGCCCGGGAGCCGCTCTTCGACGGGTCGCGGGTCCGCCCGGAGGCGGTGGTCGTCGCGATGGGCTCCCACGAGCCGGGCGCCCGGGAGACCGACGACGCCCTCGCGGCCCGCGCGAGCGTGTACGTCGAGGACCGGGAGACGGCCCTGCGGGAGGCGGGCGACGTCGTGCTGGCGGTGGAGCACGGCGCGATCGCCGCCGATGAGCTGCTCGACGTCGCCACGATGCTGAACGAGCCTCGGCGGCCGGGGCCCGCCCTGGTCAAGACCGTGGGCATGGGCTGGCAGGACCTCGTCACGGCCCGGGCCCTCTTCGAGAACCTGCCGGGCTAGGCCCGGCTCGGCGCCCCGGGCCGCCCCTGGCAGACTGGAGGGGTGAGCACTTTCCCCCTGGAGGCCATCGCCGCGGGCCTGCCCGCGGCCGAGCTGATCCCGCGGCTGCGCCGCCTCGCCGCCGGCGGCGGGCCCGTCCGCGCCGTGGTGGACGCTCCTCCGGGCACCGGCAAGACGACGGTCGTCCCGCCGCTGCTCGCGGAGCTGCTGGCCGGACGGGAGGGGGCGGAGGGTCGCGCTCCGAGCGACGACTCGTCAGCCGGCTCCTTCGACGACTCGTCCATCAGGCCTTCCGACGACTCGTCAGCCGGTCATCCTGACGACTCGTCGGCAGGCGCCGACGACTCGTCGCGCGGCGCCTCTGATCGTCCCCCGGTGCACGCCCCCGCCACCCGCGTCGTCGTGACCCAGCCCCGGCGGATCGCCGCGCGCTCCGCCGCCCACCGGCTGGCCCAGCTGAGCGGGCTCCGGCTCGGCGAGGAGGTCGGGTACACCGTGCGCGGCGAGCGCCGCGCCGGGCCCCGGACCGTGGTCGAGTTCGTGACCACCGGCGTGCTGCTGCGCCGGCTGGTGCGGGATCCCGAGCTGGCCGGCGTCTCCTGCGTGGTCATGGACGAGGTCCACGAGCGGCACCTCGACGCCGACCTCGCCTTCGGGATGCTGCGCCAGCTCGCGGAGCTGCGGGAGGACCTCTCGCTGGTCGCGATGTCCGCGACCCTGGACGCCCCGCTCTGGTCCCGGCTGCTCGGGACCGACGCGGAGCCGGCGCCGGTCGCCGCCGTGGAGGCCGCGCTGCACCCGCTGGAGGTGCGCTGGGCCCCGCCCGCCCGCGCCGCGCTCGACGCCCGCGGCGTCACCCGGGACTTCCTGGCCCACGTGGCCGCCACGGTGCTCGAGGACGTCGAGCGCCGCTCCCCCGCGGAGACCGGCGACCTGCTGGTCTTCCTCCCCGGCGCCCGGGAGATCGACGCCGTGGCGACCCGGCTCTCCGGCCGTCCCGGCCTCGAGGTCCATTCCCTCAGCGGCCGCACCCCGCCCGAGGAGCAGCGGCGCATCCTGGCCCCGCGGTCCGCGGCGGGACCGCGGCGGGTGATCCTGGCCACCAACGTCGCCGAGTCGGCGCTGACCGTGCCGGGCGTGCGCACGGTGGTCGATGCCGGGCTGGACCGCCAGCAGCGCCTGGACACCGTGCGCGGGATGAGCGGCCTGGTCACCGTGGGCGCCTCCAAGGCGGCCATGGCCCAGCGCGCGGGACGCGCCGCCCGCGAGGCCCCGGGCGCCGTGATCCGGTGCCTGGCCCAGAGCGAGCACGCCGCGCGCCCCGCGGCGACCCCGCCCGAGATCGTCACGAGCGACCTCACCGCGGCGATGCTCGACCTCGCCTGCTGGGGCGCGCCCGGCGGCGCCGGGCTCCGGCTGCCCGACGCCCCTCCCGAGCGCGCCCTCGCCGGCGCCCGCACCGTCCTCCGCGCGCTGGGCGCCCTCGACGACGCCGACCGCGCCACCCCGCTCGGCCGCCGACTCGCCGCCGTCCCGGCCGACCCGCGCCTGGCCCGCGCCCTCTTCGACGGCGCGGAGCTCCTCGATCCCCGGGCCGCGGCGGAGACGGTCGCGGCCCTCGCCTCGGAGCGGCGCGCGCCGGGCTCCGACGCCTGGGCCCTGCTGCGCGAGCTGCGCCGGAGTCGGGACGAGCGGTGGCACCAGGACGTGCGCCGCTTCGGCCGGGAGCTCGCCGCTGCGGGGGACGGCCGGCCCGCGGCCGCCTCCTCGTCCCAGGCCGGATCCGACCGGCTCCCGGGCGCCCCCGCCACCGAGGCGGGGGCCGGGCTGGTGACGGCGCTGGCCTTCCCCGAGCGGATCGCCCGGCTCCGGCGGGGCAGCGAGGACGAGTACCTGCTGGCCTCGGGGTCGGGGGCCGTCCTGCCGCGGGAGTCCGCGCTGAAGGGCCACGAGTGGCTCGCGGTGGCCGAGGTCGGGCTCAGCGGCGGCCGGCCGCTGATCCGGTGCGCCGCCGTCGTCGACCAGGACACCGCCGAGCTGGCCGGATCCGAGCTGCTGGCCGAGGAGGAGGACGCCCGCTTCGACGGGAAGGTCATCTCCCGCGACGTGCGGCGGCTCGGGGCGATCGAGCTGTCCTCCACGCCGCGCCGGCCCTCGCCCGCGGCGGGGCGGCACGCCGTCGCGGCGGCCCTGCAGCGGGACGGGCTGGAGACGTTCCTGCGGCCGGGCCCGGACTTCGAGTCCCTGCGCGGCCGGCTGGGCCTGCTGCGGGCCGTGTACGGCGAGCCGTGGCCCGACGTCCGGCTGGCGGCCCTGGAGGCCTCCGCCGAGGACTGGCTCGCCCCCGAGCTGGAGCGGATCGCCGGCGGCGCCTCGCGCCGGGGCGTCGACGCGGCGAGCGCTCTCCGGCGGCTCCTGCCCTGGCCGGAGGCCGCCCGCCTGGACGAGCTCGTGCCCGAGCGCGTCAGGGTGCCCAGCGGCTCCTCCGTGCGCCTGGCCTGGCCCGCGCCGGAGGACCACGAGGACGACGTCGCCCCGCCGGTCCTGGCCGTGAAATTACAGGAATGCTTCGGCTGGGCGGAGGGCCCCGCCGTGTGCGAGGGCCGCGTGCCCGTCCTGCTGCACCTGCTCTCCCCCGCCCGCCGGCCCCTGGCGGTCACCGCCGACCTCGCCTCCTTCTGGACCAACGCCTACCCCGGCGTGCGGGCGGAGAACCGCGGGCGCTACATCAAGCACCCCTGGCCCGAGGACCCCTGGAGCGCCCCGGCCACCGCCCGGACCAAGGCGCGGGGCGGCTAGCGAGCCGGCGGCGGGGACGGGACGGCCCTGGGCGGGAGGAAGGGAGAGGACCCTGGACGAGTCGGAACGACCCCGGACGAGCGGACGGCGCGTGCAGGGCACGGCACATGCGTACAGGCCGGTCCCTGCAGGCTCCTCCTCGAGGCGGGGACAGCGGGCGCCGGGACAGAGGGAGGAGTCCGGCCTGCCCTCTCGCCCCTAGGCCTGCAGGGCGAGCGCGAAGGGCAGCACCGCCTCCGCCCCGGCGAGCCGCAGCTCCCGCGCGCACACGGTCATGGTCCAGCGGGAGTCGATGAGGTCGTCGACCAGCAGCACCGGCCCCCGCACCTCGGCCAGCCTCCCGGCGAGCTCCTCGCCCACCCGGAAGCGGCCCCACACCGAGGCCAGGCTGTAGGCGCTGTTGCCGCCGCGCCCGGCCGCGCCGGAGGGGAAGCCCTGAGCCCCCTCCAGCTCGCCGAGGTAGGGCAACCGGCCGGCCCCGGCCAGGCCGCGGGCCAGGGAGTCGACCAGGCGGGGACGCGAGGCGGAGGGGATCGCGACGACGCCGGCCGGCCGCCGCGCCCAGTCCCACTCGGCGAGCACCCCGACGCAGGCCCGGCCCAGGTCCGCGGGGACCTCGGCGTCGAGGGGGCGGCCGGCGTCGTCGTTGACGAAGACCTCGCGCAGCCGGTTGCCCCAGCCGAGGTCGGTCAGCCGGGCCAGGGCGCGACCCCGCTCGGCCCGCTCCTCCTCGGGGATCCTGCCCTTCTTCTCGATGCCGAGGGTGGGCAGGCCGGTGGGCCACTGGGCCCGCGGCTCCACCGGGACGCCCACACGGACCAGGCCGTGCCGGGCCCGGCGCGATGCCTCCTCGTCGACGTCGCGGGGGTACCAGGGGCCCGCGCAGACGTCGCAGCGGCCGCAGGGCTCGGCGGTGGCGTCGTCGAGTTCCCGGGCCAGGAACTGCATGCGGCAGGTGTGCCCGGCCTCGTAGTCCAGCATCGCGTTCTGCTCGCGGCGCCGGGCCTCGGCGATCCGGCCGTAGCGCTCGGCGTCGTAGGTCCAGGGCTTGCCGGTGGAGACCCAGCCGCCGGAGACCCGGTCCACGGCGTCCTCCACCGCCAGCACCTTGAGCAGGAGCTCCAGGGAGGTGCGCTTGATGTTCACGGCGGCCTCGAGGGCGGCGACGGACATCGGCCCGCCGGCCCCCGCCAGCGCGGAGAGGACCTGCTGGGCGTTCTCCTCGGTGGGCATCGAGGCCGTGGCGAAGTACTTCCAGATCTCCGGGTCCTCGCGGCCGGGGAGCAGCAGGACGTCGGCGTTCTCGGTCGCGCGGCCCGCGCGCCCGACCTGCTGGTAGTACGCCACCGGCGAGGAGGGTGCGCCGAGGTGCACCACGAAGCCCAGGTCCGGCTTGTCGAAGCCCATCCCGAGCGCGCTGGTGGCCACGAGCGCCTTGACGCGGTTCTCCTTCAGCTCCCGCTCGGCCTCCTCCCGCTCGCCCGCGTCCGTGCGGCCGGTGTACGAGCGCACGTGGTACCCCGCCTCGGCGAGGATCCGCGCGGTGTCCTCCGCCGCGGAGATGGTCAGCGCGTAGACGATGCCGCTGCCGGGCATCTCGCCCAGGTGCTCGATCAGCCACGCGATCCGGGCCGCGTTGTCCGGCAGGGTGAGGCAGCCCAGGCGCAGCGAGGCGCGGGAGAGCGGCCCGCGCAGGGTGAAGACGTCCCGGCCGCCCTCCCCGCCGACCCCCAGCTGCTCGCGGACGTCGGTGACCACGCGCTCGTTGGCCGTGGCGGTGGTGGCCAGCACCGGGACCCCGGCCGGGAGCTCGCCGATCAGGTCGCGGATGCGGCGGTAGTCGGGGCGGAAGTCGTGTCCCCAGTCGGAGATGCAGTGGGCCTCGTCGATCACCAGCAGCGAGCAGGTGCGCAGCAGCTCCGGGGCCCATTGCTCCCGGAAGCGGGGGTTGTTCAGCCGCTCGGGGCTGATGAGCAGGACGTCCAGCTCCCCCGCGCCGATCCGGGCGCGGATGTCCTCCCACTCGGTGGCGTTGGCGGAGTTGACCGCGGCGGCCCGCACCCCCGCCCGCTCGGCCGCGGCCACCTGGTCCCGCATGAGGGCCAGGAGCGGGGAGATGATCAGCGCCGGCCCGCCGCCCTGCTCCCGCGTCAGCAGCGAGGAGATGAAGTAGACCGCGGACTTCCCCCAGCCGGTCCGCTGGACCACCAGCGCGCGGGCGCGGTCCTCGACCAGGGCCCGGATGGCCTCGAACTGGCCGGGGTGGAAGTCGGCGTCGGGACGGCCCGTGAGCGCCTGCAGGTGGGCGCGGGCCTGGGCGTGGAGGTCGGTGGTGGCTGCTGCGGTGTCCATG
Organism: Rothia halotolerans; assembly: GCF_004136635.1. Taxonomy (GTDB): domain Bacteria; phylum Actinomycetota; class Actinomycetes; order Actinomycetales; family Micrococcaceae; genus Rothia; species Rothia halotolerans. The sequence goes on from NZ_NOIU01000001.1 coordinate 477,958, forward strand.
CCCTCCAGTGTGTCAGGGATCGGGGGCGCGACGGGGCGGGAGGGGTCTGCTGTGGATACGGGGGCTGGTTACGATGAGGTCATGCCCTGGACCAACGCCATCCCCCTGCGCGCCGGCAAGCGCCAGTGGTTCGCCCTCGTCATCCTCATGATCCCCGTCCTGCTGATCTCCATCGACAACACGGTGCTGACCTTCGCCCTGCCCTCGATCTCCCGGAGCCTGGAGCCCAGCGGCGTGCAGCTGCTGTGGATGGTGGACGTCTACCCGCTCGTGCTGGCCGGGCTGCTGGTGCCCATGGGCGCGATCGGCGACCGGATCGGACGGCAGCGGATCCTGCTGATCGGCTGCAGCGGCTTCGCGGTGGTCTCGGGGCTGGCGGCGCTGGCGCCGGCGCCGGAGTGGCTGATCGCCGCCCGGGCGGGGCTGGGGTGCTTCGGCGCGATGCTGATGCCCGCGACGCTGTCCCTGCTGCGCAACATCTTCCTGGACCCCGCCCAGCGGCGCACGGCGATCGCGGTGTGGGCCTCCGGCTTCTCGGCGGGCGCAGTGCTGGGACCCATCCTCGGCGGGTTCCTCCTGGAGCACTTCTTCTGGGGCTCGATCTTCCTCATCGCGATCCCGCTGCTGATCCCGGCCCTGGTGCTCCTGCCGCTGCTGGTCCCCAACTCCAAGGACCCCGATCCGGGCCCGGTGGACCCGTGGTCCATCGCCCTGATCATGGTGACGATGGTCGGGGTGGTCTACGCCATCAAGGAGCTGTCCACCTCCGGCCTCGGCGTCGTCCCGGTGCTCGCCCTGCTGGTGGGGCTGGGCTGCGGCGTGCTCTTCGTCCGCCGCCAGCTCTCGGCCCGCGAGCCCATGCTCGACGTCAGGCTCTTCAGGAACCCCGTCTTCACCGGCTCGCTGGCGTGCAACTTCACCGTGACCATCGCCTTCGTCGGCTTCATCCTGGCGTTCTCCCAGTACCTGCAGCTGGTCGAGGGCTACTCGCCCATGCACGCGGGGATCCTGATGATCCCGGGGATGATCATGACCGTCATCGGCGGCTTCGTGGCCGTCCCCCTGGTCCGCCGGATCCGCCCCGGGGTGGTGGTCAGCGGAGGCCTGCTCGCCAACGCGCTGGGCTTCCTGCTGTGCGCCTTCACCGAGTTCCTCGGGGCCGGGCTGGTGCTGCTGATGGCCAGCTTCCTCGTCTTCGGCTTCGGCAACGGCGCGGTGCAGACGCTGGCCAACGACATGATCCTCAGCGCCGTCCCGCCCGGCAAGGCCGGGGCCGCCTCGGCGATCTCCGAGACCACCTACGAGTTCGGCAACGTCATGGGCGCGGCCGTGCTCGGCACGGTCCTCACCGCCGGGTACCAGAGCGCCGTGGAGATCCCGGACGGAGTGACCGGCGGGGCGGCGGAGGCCGCCGGGCAGACGCTGGGCGGAGCCGTCGACGTCGCCCAGGCGCTCGGCGGCGAGCTGGGCCGGGCCCTCATGGACAACGCCTCCTCGGCGTTCACCTCCGGCTTCGCCTACGCGGCCCTCGGCTCGACCCTCTCCTGCCTGGTCGGCGCCGCCATCACCTGGGCCACGCTGCGCCGCGTCCCCCCGGAGCCGGGCCGGCCCGCCTCCAGTTCCGGGGAGTAGCATGGGCCCGGTTCCCCCGCTTCCCTCCCCGAACGGCTGCACATGACCACTCTGGCCTCGCTCCACGCCCTGACCGCCGACCTCCAGGCGGCGGGAGGCGTGCTCGCGCCGCATCCCGCCCTGCTCGGCATCGACATCGAGGCGATCCTCGACGGCGCCGGCCCCTGGGTCCTCGGCGTCGTCGCGGCGATGATCTTCATCGAGTCGGGTGTGCTCTTCCCGTTCCTCCCCGGCGACTCGCTGCTCTTCACCACCGGCCTGCTGCACCACCAGCTCGGCCTCAACCTGGCCGTGCTGCTGGTGGTGGTCGGCGTCGCGGCCGTGCTGGGCGACCAGGTCGGCTACTCCCTGGGCAAGGTCTTCGGCCGGCGGCTCTTCTCCCCCGGCGCGCGGATCCTCAGCACCGAGAACCTCGCCAAGGCCGAGCGCTTCTTCACCCGCTACGGCGGCAAGGCGCTGGTGCTCGCCCGGTTCGTGCCCATCGTGAGGACCTTCGTGCCGCTCGCCGCCGGGATGGCCCAGTACCGCTACCGTGACTTCGCGAAGTGGAACATCACCGGCGCCCTCCTCTGGTGCCTGCTGCTCACCCTGGCCGGCGTGTGGCTCGGCAACGTGGCCTTCATCCGGGAGCACGTGGACCTGATCGCCGTCGCGCTGGTGCTGCTCTCGGTGGTGCCGATCGGGTTCGAGGTCGCCCGGGAGCGGCGCCGCTCGGCCCGCGCCGAGGGGACCGCCGAGGCCGGGGAGTAGTCCCCGGCCGCCCACGGCCCCCGCGGTCCGAGCGGCACCGGCCTGATGGCTCAGTACACCTAGTCGCCGGAGACCTGCAGGACGATCTTGCCGACCGTCCGCCCCTCCTGGCTCTTCTCGAAGGCCGCGGGCAGGCGGTCCAGCGGGTAGACGGCGTCGACCTTCACGCTGAGCTTCCCGCGCTCCACGAGGTCGCCGAGCCGGGTCAGGTCCTCCGCGCTGGGGACGACCCACATCCAGGCCCCGCCGTTCTTCTCGGCCTCGGGGTCGGCGATCGAGGCGTGGACGCCGTCCTCGGCCAGGACCTCCAGGGTGGTGTCCAGGACGCCGCCGACGAAGTCGGCGACGATGTCCACGCCGTCGGGCGCCAGCTCGCGCACGCGCCCGGCCAGGCCCTCGCCGTACTCCACCGGCTCCGCGCCCAGCTGGCGCAGGTAGTCGTGGTTCTTCTCCGAGGCGGTGCCGATCACCCGGGCCCCGGCCGCGGCGGCGATCTGCACGCCCATGCTCCCCACGCCGCCCGAGGCGCCGTGGATCAGCACGGTCTTCCCCTCCTCCAGGCCGGAGCGGGTCAGCACCTGGTAGGCGGTGAGGCCGGCCAGCGGCAGTCCCGCGGCCTGCTCCCAGGTGAGGTTCTGCGGCTTGGGGGCGAGCGCGCGCAGCGGCACGCTCACGTACTCGGCGAAGGTCCCGCCGTGGATCCAGTCCTTGCGGGCGTAGGCGATCACCTCGTCGCCCTCCTCGACGCCCGGGGAGTCGATGCCCTTGGCAGCCACGGTGCCCGCGACGTCCCAGCCGGGGATCGCCGGGAACTGGGCCTCGATCATCGAGTCCAGCCCGCCGGACATCGCCTTCCAGTCCACCGGGTTCACGCCGGCCGCGTGGACCTTGACCAGGACCTCCCCCGGCCCGACCTTGGGCAGGGGCTGGTCGGTCAGGGACAGGACCGAGGGGTCGCCGAACGTCTCGTACGTCATCGCTTTCATCGTGCTCATGACCGGCATAAGTCTTCGGGCGGGGCGGATATTCCGGATCCGGGTTTCGCTGGCGGCGAGGAGCCGGCATCCCTCACCAGCCGGTCTCGGCGATCCGCCAGCTCGCGGTGCGGCGCTCCCCCGGTCCCAGGACGGTGAGGTCCCGGCCGGAGCGGAAGGCGTCCGCCGGCGCCGTCATGGGCTCGACGGCGACCGCCCGGCGCCCGTCCTCCGGATGCGGCTCGTCGTCCGTGTAGACCTGGATCCAGCGGACCTCGGGGCCGCAGCGGAGCACGACGCCGCGCCCCTCGTGGCCGGTGAGCAGGCACTCGAAGCCGCCCGCCGCGTCGCGCTCGATCTCCCCGAGGGCGACGTCGTAGGCCGTGTCCCCCAGCATGCGCCCCTCCCGGAAGTCGAAGACGCCGTCCCGGGCCGGGTGCTCGGCCACCGGGAGGAGGCGGTCCGGATCCGCCTCGAGGTAGGTCCCGGCGGGGATGCGCAGGGTCCAGCCGGGGATGCCGCCCGGCGCGGAGCCGTCGGAGCCGTCCGCGACGAGGTAGGGGTGGCCCGCCACGGCGTAGGGCGCGTAGTCGGCGCCCGTGTTCTCGGCTGTGACCGACCAGCTCAGGCCCGCCGCCGAGACCTCGTACCGGGCCGTGAGCCGCAGCGGGAAGGGGTAGCCGGGCTGGGGGACGAGGTCGAGGAGGAGCTCGACGGCGTCGGCCTCGGCGTCGGCGGCCTCGGCAGGGCCCCTCTGCGCATCGCTCCTCTCGGCGGTCCCGGCCTCCGATTCGACGCCGTTCTCCTCGGCCGGGCTCGTCCCGGCGGCGTCCGTCCCCGCACCTTCCCCCGTCACCCGCCACCGCTCCCACAGCGCCAGCCCGTGGGAGGCGTTGCCGCGTCCGGGCTCGGTGAGCGGCAGCTGGTGGGTCTGGCCGCCGAAGGCGTAGCGGCCGTCGCGGATCCGGTTGGGCCACGGCGCGAGGATCGCCCCGCTGCAGCCGGCGCGCAGGTGGCCGGGCGGCGTCGTGCGCACGAGGTGGCCGTGGGGGCCGGTCAGCGAGACGAGGCTCGCCCCGACCTCGGCGACCACGGCCGTGTAGCCGCCGGCGCTGATCTCGTGGCGCGTCCCCTGGGGATCGGGGACGCCGGGGCCTGCGGGGACGGGGACTGGAGTGGCTTCCATCACTCGAGCTTACCCTCGCCCTCCGCCTTCTTGATCTCCTCCGCCTCGGCGCTGGCCACGATGTCCTCGGCGGGGACGGGGGCCAGCCGGTCCCAGAGGAAGAACAGGCCCGCGGCCACGAGCATGCCGAGCCCCGACCACAGGTTGATGTGCAGGCCGCCGGTCTTGGCGACGTCGGCGGCGGGGTCGAGGATCCCCATGAGGGTCACCACCACGCCGTAGACGAGGAAGAGGGCGCCGATGATGCGCCGCAGGTCGGTGCGGCGGGTGTGCCGGATCAGCTCCTCCTTCTCCTCGGGGCCGAGGGTGATGCGCTCCGGCACCTCCGATGGGTTCTGGCTCATGGCGGACCTCCTGTGATGATCGATCTCGACGACGGCGAGGGGCGGGTGCGGCTTCGGTGCGGGCTTCAGAGGAAGGGCAGGTACAGCGCCACGCACAGCGCGAGCGCCACGGTGCCCAGCAGGGCCGGGGAACGGTACCAGGCGGCGTCGCCGGCCACGACGTCGCCCTTCACGTCGATGCTCCCGACGCCGTAGACCAGGCCCTTGAGCTCCGAGACCGGCTTGGGCGTGGTGAAGAGGGTGACGACCACCGAGACCACCATGACGGCGAGGAACGAGTAGATGGCCCCGTACATGGTCTCCGCCGTGGCCGAGCCGAACAGGGACTCGTCCCGCAGGTAGGCGATCCACACCACGGTGGGGGCTATGATGCCGGCGACATAGCCCCACAGGCCCGCGGCAGGTGTCATCCGCTTCCACAGCAGGCCGAGGATGAAGACGCCGAACAGCGGGGCGTTGAAGAAGGAGAACAGCGTCTGCATGTAGGTCATGATGTTGCCGTACTGCGCGGCGAGGAAGGCCGCGCCGATCCCCACGACCACGCCGATCGCGGTGACCCACCGCCCGGTCCTGAGGTAGTGGGCGTCCGGCATGTTCGGCTTGATGTACTCCTGCCAGATGTCGTAGGTGAACACCGTGTTGAAGCTCGAGACGTTGGCGGCCATGCCCGCCATGAAGGAGGCCATCAGGCCCGTGACGGCGACCCCCAGCACACCGGAGGGCAGGTACATCTGGATGAGCTTGGGGATCGCGTCGTTGTAGGTCAGGGTGCCGTCGGCGAACTGGTTGCCCACCGTGGCCGCGGCGATCAGGCCGGGGATCACCACGATGAAGGGGATGAACAGCTTGGGGAAGGCGCCGATCAGCGGGGTGCGCCGGGCAGCGGACATGTTCTTGGCCGAGAAGGCGCGCTGGACCTCCGTGAAGTTGGTGGTCCAGTACCCGAAGGAGAGCACGAATCCCAGGCCCAGCACGATCGCGAGCCAGTTGGCGCCGATGGGATTGGTGACGTCGCCGATCCCGGTGCCCTGCCAGGCGGAGAGGTGCAGCCGGCTGATGCCCTCCGTGTTCAGCAGGGCCTCCTTCAGCCCCGACCAGCCGTGCACCCGGTGGAGACCGACGACGGTGAGCGGCACCAGCCCGGCGACGATCACGAAGAACTGCATGACCTCGTTGTAGATGGCCGAGGAGAGACCGCCGATGGTGATGTACAGCAGGACGAAGCCGGCGGAGACGACGATGGCGACCCATTCGGGCCAGCCGAGCATCGCCTCGATGACGATGGACATGGCGTACAGGTTGATCCCGGCGATCAGGACGTTGGAGACGGCGAAGGCGATGGAGTTGACCACGTGCGCGGGCTTGCCGAAGCGCTTGAGCATGAACTGCGGCACCGAGCGCACCTTGGAGCCGTAGTAGAAGGGCATCATGACCAGGCCGAGGAAGACCATGGCCGGGACCGCGCCGACGATGTAGTAGTGCAGCGTGGACATGCCGATCTGCGCGCCGTTGGCGGCCATGCCCAGGATCTCGGTGGCGCCGAGGTTGGCGGAGACGAAGGCCAGGCCGGTGATCCAGGCCGGCATCGAGCGGCCCGAGAGGAAGAAGTCCATGCTCGTGCGCACCCGGCGCTTGGCCATGATGCCGATGCCGAGGACGGTGGCGAAGTAGATGATGAGCAGCGCGTAGTCGACCCATGAGAGGGAGAGCCGAAGGCTGCTGGCGTCCGCAAGCGTCATCGCTTGCCTCCTGACAGACCGGAACAAGCGCAGTTTTGTGCGTTGTTGTTTGCGATTGATTGTTTCGCGAGTCAGTCTACTCCCGACTGTGATCCAGTCAACATCAAACATTCGGCTCTTCTCCCGGGCGGAACCTCTCCGCATACCGGGGCGATGTTTTATTTTGTTTGCTTCACCCCGTCCCGGACGCGAAGGACCCCGCCGTCGTGACGACGGCGGGGTCCTCGGCGCGGGGACGCGGCGGGGCCGTTAGCCCGCGACCTCCGAGCTCTCCTGCTCGGCCGCGGCCCGGCGCTCCAGGCGCTTGGCGCGACGGCCGGCCAGCAGGCTCGCGCCGAACAGCGCCAGCGTCGCCACCACGATGCCGACGATGATCAGGGCCTGTCCGCCGCCCATGCCCAGCCAGCCGAGGAACAGCCCGATCACGCCGTAGTCGGAGTCGCCGAAGGTGGAGTTGGCGGTCCCGATCTCGCCGAGCACCGGCAGGAGCAGCAGCGGGACGATCGTGATCACCAGGCCGTTGGCGAAGGAGCCGAGGACCGCGCCCCGGCGGCCGCCCACCGCGTTGCCGATGACCCCGGAGGCGCCGCCGGTCATGAAGTGCGCGACGATGCCGGGGATGATCACGGCGCTGCCCGCCACGCCCATGACGGCCATCCCGAGGATGCCCGCCACCAGCGAGGAGAAGAACCCGACCATCACGGCGTTCGGGGCGAAGGTGAAGGTGATCGGCACGTCCAGCGCCGGCTTGGCGTTGGGGACGAGCTTCTCCGAGATGCCCTTGAAGGCCGGGACGATCTCGGCCAGGATCACCCGCACGCCGGCGAGGATGATGAAGACGCCGGCGGCGAACTGGCCCGCGGACATCACGGCCCACAGCAGGTAGTTCTGCCCGTCGGAGATCTCCGTCTGGACGTAGCTGGGGCCCGCCACGAGCGCCACGATCACGAAGATCAGGCCCATCGAGAGCGCAACGACGACGGTGGAGTCGCGCACGAAGCCCAGCGACTTCGGCACCTTCAGCTTCTCGGTCGACTTCTCGGGATCGCCGCCGGTCACGCTGGCCACCAGGCCGGACAGCGCGATGCCGAACCCGCCGGTGTGCCCCAGCGCCACGGTGTCGTTGCCGGTGACCTTGCGCATGAAGGGCTGGACCACGGCCGGGGAGACGGTGGTGATCACGGCCTCCGCGATGGAGCCCCACAGGACGGCCTGCCAGGAGCTGAACCCGGCGACCATGAGGATCACCGCGATCATCGCCGACTGGTACAGCGCGACGTGGCCCGAGAGGTAGATGTACTTGAACCGCGTCAGCCGGGCGAAGATCACGTTGATGATCATGCCGAAGAAGAAGATCAGCGCGGCGACGGTCCCGTACTCCTGCAGCACGGGCCCCACGATGGCCTCGTTGTTGGGCACCACGCCCTGCACCCCGAAGACCTCGGAGAACATGGTGCCGAAGGGATCCAGGGCCCCGACGACGACGGCGGCGCCCGCGGAGAGCACCAGGAAGCCGACGAAGGTCTTGACGGTGCCCTTCATGACGTCGGCGCCACTCTTCTTCTGCAGGAGCAGTCCGATGAGCGCGATCAGCGCCACCAGGATGGCGGGCTGAGAGAAGATCTGGACCAGAATCTCCAGGAAACTGTTCATTTCACGTGTCCTTTACCCTATCCGCGGGGGACTAGTCGGTGGTGGCGATCCCGTGCCGCTGGCACGCTTCGCGCACCTTCTCCACGAGCTCTTCCTGATCGATGATGGAGTTGAGCACGACGACGTCGTCGAAGTCGGAGACCGAGTTCTCCAGGTCCCGGCCCACGAAGAAGACGTCGGCCGCCTCGGGGCCCACCGAGCCGAGGTCCGCGTGGTCCACCTCGACGCCCTGGGCGCCGACGGTCTTGAGCGCGGTCTCGATGTTCATGTGGACCATGAAGGAGCTGCCGAGGCCGGAGCTGCACATTGCCATGAATTTCATTGGTTCTCTCCTGAACTGTTGGGATGTTGTTCCGCCGGAGGGGATCCGGCGAGGTCGTCAGCCGGCGGGCTGAAGGATCCGGGTGAGCTCCGGGTAGGAGCGGACCGCGAGCAGCGCCGTGCGGGACCCGGCGTCCATCAGCAGGCGGGCCAGCTCGGCCATGGTCTGCTGGTGGTCCTGGGTCCCGGTCGCGGCGAGGACGAAGACGGCGTTGACGGGGTGGGACTCCTCGTCGGCCAGGTGGAGCGTGCGCTCGGGCAGGAGCAGGCTCAGGGCCGTGCGGTTCACGCCCTCCTCGGGGCGGGAGTGGGCCAGCGTGATGCCGAAGCCGAGGTCCATGTAGGTGCCACCCGGCGCGGCGATGGTCTCGAGGACCTTCTCCACGTAGCGCGGCTCCACGGAGCCGTCCTCGACGAGCGGGCGGGCGGCCTCGCGGACGGCCTCGCGCCAGTCGGCGGGGTCCGCGAAGAGGACGCGGTCCTCGGTGAGGTGTTGTTCGAGCACTCTCGTGCCTCCTTCGGGATGCATGGCCGGGTCAGGGCCGGTGGTTGCGGGCGAGGACCGAGAAGCGGGTCAGCGCCGCCTCGTCGGCGTAGATGTTCCGGCCGTGGATCTGCGGGCGGCCGTGGTCGTCGTAGGTGGTGGTCCGGGTCGCGAGCCGGAGGGTGCCCTCGGGCAGGCCCAGCAGGCGGGCGTCGTCGCCGATGGCGCGCTGGACGGAGACCGTGACCTCGTTGCGGGCGGGCACCAGGCCGTGGCGCGAGGAGAGGTAGGTGTAGAGCGACTGGTCGGTGAAGTCCTGGCCGAGCAGGTCGGCGTAGCGCCCGGCGTCGAGCCACTCGCGGGTCAGGTGGTCCACGGAGCCGTCCACCGAGCGGAGCCGGTCCAGGCGGACCACGCGGGCGCGCTCGGGCAGGCCGAGGGCGGCGGCGATGTCGAAGGGGGCGGCGAAGGCCTCGAGGACGAGGACCCGGCTGGTCACCCGGTGTCCCTCGGAGCTCTTCTGCCGGTGGAAGCCGGTCAGGTCGATGCTCTCCGGCGGTGCGGGGAGCCGCTGGCCCGACTCGGCGACGAAGGTGCCGCGGCCGTGGTGGCGGTCCAGGATGCGCTCGGCGATGAGGTCCTCGACGGCGCGGCGCACGGTGATCCGGCTGACCCCGTGGATCTGGCAGAGCTCGGCCTCGGAGGGGACGAGGGTGCCCGGGGGCGCGGAGGAGAACCGCTCGCGCAGGGCCTCGCGGACGCGTTCGTACTTGGGCACGCGCTGGTCACCGCCGGCGGCGTCCGCCGGCCGCGGGGATGAGTCGACCTGACCCACGAGGCACCTCCCTTGGTCACCTAGTACAACTCATCATAACGAGTCATCCTGTCGGTGTCAGCCGGGAGTTCTCGACCCTCAGGATCCGGCGGGACGCCGCAGGCACATCGTCAGCGCCAGCGCCGCGATCCCCGCGCTCCAGGCGGCGGCCGCGAGCGGGCCGAGCGCTCCCACCACAGCCAGCGCGGGCGGGAGCGCGGCGGCGGTCGCCACGGCGTGGCACTTCAGGAGCGTGTAGACGCTCCTGATCGGGACGATGCCGAACGGCGTCGGCACGTAGACGTCGGAGCCCCAGTCCGGCGGCTCGGCGTCGGAGGACTGCACCGCCATGGCGCCCAGGCCGATCCCCGCGAGAACGGCGGCGAGGGCGGCTTCGGGACGGCCGGCCAGCGCGCCCAGCCCGCCGAGCAGCAACACCTGCCAGGCCGTCATCAGCCCGATGGGCACGGCGAGCTGCGCGAGCCGCTCGCCCCGCCGCCCCAGCGGCCACATCGCGTGCCGCTGGGGGCTGCCCTGGGAGTGCCCGACGCCTGCCCCGGCGCACTCCATGGCGGCCAGCGCCACCGCCGCCAGCGCGACCACCAGGAGCACGGGGGCGCGCAGCAGCGGCGAGAGCGCCAGGAGCAACCCGAGGAGCAGCGTGATCGCCAGGCCGGGCACGACGCCGCGGCAGCGGCGCCACTGCCGCCACTCCGCCGCGGCCATCAGCAGGGCGGGCCTCCCCCGGAGACGGCGCGGCAGCGGGCGGACGCCCCGGGAGGGGACGCGCCCGCGGAACAGGACGCGGGAGAGCGAGCCGAGGTCCAGGGCGTAGACGGAGAGCTCGAGCAACTGGCCGGTGCCCGCGGCGGCGTCGAGCTCGGGGTGGCGCAGGCCGGCAGACCCGCCCCGTCCTACCGCCGGGGCGGGTCTGCCGGCCCACCGCGAGCCGCAGGGCCGTCAGACACAGGAGGGCCCCGGCCGCCATCGGGAGGAGGGAGCCAGGACCCCAGCCGCCGCCGAGCCCGAGGGGGATCACCGTCAGCGCCCCGCCGAGGGCGCCGAACAGCGCCGAGGCCCAGGCCAGGGCGGCCAGCCGGCGGTGCAGGTACGGCCGCCGGTCCACCGGGGCCTGGAAGATCCAGAGGAGCGTCTCGCGCGACACGGACAGCGGCCCGGCCGCGCGCAGGCCCCAGTACCAGAGCACCGGGACCAGGAGGGTCAGCGCGGCGACGGCCCACCGGAAGTCCGGGAGGGCGAGGGCGGCGAGCCGGCGGACGGCCTCGCCCTCCGCCAGCGGCCCGCCCCCGCCCGGCGCCCCGGCCTCGATGACCAGCCGGCCGACGACGGCGCCCGCGACCACCAGCGCGAAGACCAGAATGTACCAGTCGCCGAAGGCCGCCCGGCCCCTGCCGCGGCTCTTCTGCCGGGCCTTGCGGGCGACGAAGCCGCGGACCTCCTCGGCGGGGCGGGCTTCCTCGGCGGAGCGGACGGAAGCGGCGGGACCCGCGGAGGAGCCGCTCACGAGTGCTCCACCGCCAGCAGCTCCAGTCCCTCGGCGGGGGTCGCCAGACGGGGTGGGGCGACGTCGTCGAGGATGACGCAGCGGTCGGCGAGGCGGGCGAGGAACGCGGCGTCGTGCGTGGCGAAGATCAGCCCGACGCCCTCCGCAGCCCGGGCCGCGAGCGCCTCGGCGAGGTCACAGCGGGTCGCGGCGTCGAGCCGCTGCTCCGGCTCGTCCAGGACCATCAGGTCGGCGGGGCGCAGGAAGGCCGCGGCGAGCAGGAAGCGGCGTCGCTGCCCGGAGGAGAGGGTCTGGGGGTCGCTGCCCTGCTTGGCGCCCACGCCCCAGCGCTCCAGCTCGGCCAGCGCGCGCTCGTACGGGGTCTCGAGACCGTGCGCGAGGGCCACCGCCTCGAGGTGCTCGCCGACCGTCAGGTGGGGCAGGAAGTACTCGTCGTCGAGCAGGACGCAGACGCGACGGCGCCACTCGAGCGAGCCCTCGTCCTGGGGCGCCCCCGCGAAGCGGACCTCGCCCTCGACCGGGTGCTGCCGGCCGGTCAGTCCCTTGAGCAGCGTCGACTTGCCCGTGCCGTTGGGACCGATCAGCGCGAGGCGGTCGCCGGGCCCGACGCCGAGGCCCACCGGCCCGCAGACCGGCTCGCCGGCGTACCCGGCCACCACGCCCTCGGCCGTGAGGAGGGCGGGCTGAACGGGGGTGGTGGGAGAGGGCATGCCCCCCACCGTATCGGCGTCGCTCCCGGATGAGCGGATGTTGCGCGGCGCCGGGGCCGCGCCCTCGCGGCGACGATGCGCCCGAGGCCGAGGCCGCCGGGCCGGCGTCTGTCAGCGACGGCCTCTGCCCGGCCGCCGCCCTCCGAGCCGCGGTTCGTCAGAGAGGCTCGTCAGAATGGGGCATGTGGGGATGGGGCCCGTCGGAGCAAAGCCCGCCGGGCCGAGGCTCGTCGGATCCGTCCCCACCGGGGCGCGACCCTCTCGAGCGCGCCCCCGAGAGGTAGGCCCGCACCGCGACGTCGAGGACCCCGGCGGGCAGGAGCCGGAGGGCTCGATGGGCGATCCCGACGCCGCGGCCCACGAAGTACCGGGGCCGGGGCCGCGGGGAGGTCACGGCGTCGAGGACGGCGCGGGCCACCCGCTCCGGCGTCGAGGAGACGCTCCCCCGCTCCAGGGCCCTCGCCGCCACCTGCTCGGCGAGGGCCGCGTACCGGCCGCCGCCGCTGACCCGCCGGACGGTCTCCGACTCGTCCTCCTGCCACCCGGTGCTCACCGGCCCGGGCCTGACGTCGATCACGCGGATCCCCGCGGGGCGCAGCTCTTGGCGCAGGCTGTCGGTCAGGGCGCCGAGCGCGGCCTTGCTCGCGCCGTACCAGCCGCCGAGCGGGAGATGGAGGTCGGCCACCACCGAGGTGACGTTGACGATGCGGCCCCGCCCGCGCTCGCGCATGGCCGGGAGCACCAGCTGGATCAGCCGCGCGGCGCCGACCAGGTTCACCTCGAGCTGCCGTCGCGCGGCGGAGGCACCGAGGTCCTCGACGGCGCCCTGCTCGCCGTAGCCGGCGTTGTTGACCAGCACGTCCACGCCGCCGGTCTCCTCCAGGACCTGCCGGACCGCGACCTCGAGGGAGCGCTCGTCGGAGAGGTCGACGACGACCCCGCGCGCGCCGAGGGAGGTCGCCTCCTCGAGTCGCGCGGCGCTGCGGGCCGCGGCGTACACGGTCCATCCGCGATCCAGCAGCAGGCGGGTGACGACGGCGCCGATTCCCGCCGAGGCGCCGGTGACGAAGGCTACGGGGCTCATGCTCCGAGTCTACCGAGGCCCCGGGACGAGACAGCCAGATGCTTCGTCGGGGCCGGCGTTCGGTGCGGCGGCGAGACCACGCCGTTGCCCGCCGAGGCCCTACACGAGCATGGACGACGCGCCCCGGTGCGGGACGCGTCGTCCATGTCAGCCGCGGATCCTCCGGGCGAGCCCCCGGCGGGCGGGATCCTCCCCGCCGGCCCCGGACTGCTCACTGCACCCGCACCCGATCGCTCTTCCGGCTCTGTCGGGTCACGACGATTTCGATCCCCACGTCCGTGAAGGGAACGCCCAGGGCCTCCACGGCCCGCGGCAGGATGCGCTCGGAGATGGCGTCGACCACTTCCTGGGCGTCGGCCCGCTCGTTGACGGCGACCCGCAGGACCAGCTCGGGCTCGCTGCGGCTTCCCCGCAGGAGCGCCCGCGCCGCCGTGACGTGCTCCAGCTCCTCGACGTCGTGCGCGACGGCGTCCGAGAACACCGGCGCCTCCATGAGGGTCACGCCCTGGCGGGCGTCCTCGTGGAACCGGAGGGTGGGCGCCTGCCGCTTGCGGGGGATCTGCCGGACGAGCCAGGAGAGGCCCGCGAGGATCAGGAGGGCCGCGACGACGATCATCGCCGCCGGCATCCACGGCTGGTCCAGAACGCCCGAGGCACCCCGCATCGGAGCGGCCTCCTGGTCGAGCGCCGGATGGAGGGAGGCCAGCAGTCCCGACGCGGCGAGAAGCCACCCGACGCCGAGGACCAGCAGCACGAGGCCGATGACGGTGAGCCAGGCCCGGTTGAGGCCGCCCGCGAGTATTCTCATGACATCTCCTTCGTGTGCGCCCGGACCCGGATCTTGGGGGCTGGGAAGACGCCGGAGCGGCGCATCCGCTCCTCCACGGCGGCCCGGACCTCGGCGACCAGGGAGTCCCTCGAACGCAGCGGCGTCGTGAGGCTGACCAGGACGCTCTTGGCGGTGGCCGAGCTTCTGACGCCGCTCACGCCGTCGATCTGGTGGGCGGCCCCGGAGGCCAGAGTCGCCAGGCCGCCGGTGGTGATGACGGCGTGCACGCCACCCCTGACGACGGCGTCCTCGGGCTCCGGCGATGCGACCCGCGCGGTGGTGAACGCACCGGGCGCGAGGGCCCAGATGATCAGGAGCAGCCCGATGATGGCCACGACCGCCGCGGCGACCATCGCCCCCGGCGCGGCCCAGGGGGCCTGCTCGACGGATTGCGCCGCGCGGGACAGCTGGGACCACCACTGGCCCGTGGCGAGCCGTGCGATCGCCGCCCATAGGAGCGCGGCGGCGAGGGCGAGCATCACGATGCTGACCAGCACCGCGGGCAGCACCCGAGCGGGACGATGTCTCAGAGCCTTCACAGCAGTGTCCTTTCCTCCGCGGGAGACCCGCCGTGCAGGTACCCCACCCGGATGTCGATCTGGCGCACCTGCACCCCGGCCAGCTCCGTCACGCGGCGCCCCAGCTCCTCGCGGACCTGCTGGGTGACGCGGGCGATGGACGCCGGATAGCGCACCCCCAGCTCGATGCTGAGCGTGGCGATGGCCCCGGTGAGCTCCACCGAGACCTTGGGGCGCGCCTCCGGGTCGTTCTGCCGGCCCATGCCGAGGAATCCGCCGCCGGTCCCGCCGACCTCGGTGATCTCCGAGGCGCACTGCGCGGCGATCTTCTCGACCACCTTCTCGGCGAGGACCAGATGCCCCCGATGGGAGGACGACGCCGGACCGTCCGGTTCCCGCGGGGGATGCTCCCCGCCCCCGGGTCCGCCTGTCGATGCGTCGAACACCTCGCTCACCTCCGATCGGAGGAACGGCCGAAGAGGGCCTTCACGTCGAGGCGGCCGTCGAGCGCGAGCCCGACCAGCAGGCCGATGACCGCGAAGAAGGCGACGATGACGAAGTCGACGAAGCCACCCCATGCGGCGACGATGCCGAGGACCAGCCCGACGACGACGCAGAATTTTGCTGAACTCATGATGCTTCCTTTGCCGAGTGGGTGATGCGGTGCCCGGGGCCGCGACCGCTTCGGCCGCGGCCCCGGGGCGCGGGTTACTTCAGCTCGTTCGAGGAGTCGTCCTCGCCCTGGTCGTCGTCCGGCAGGTGGACGTCGGTGACGTTGATGTTGACCTCGAGGACCTCCAGCCCGGTGGCCTGCTCGACGCTCCGGATGACGTTCCGGCGGATGGAGTCGGCGACGTCGACGACGGCGCTGCCGTACTCGATGATGATGGTCAGGTCGATCGCGGTCTGCTCTTCGCCCTTCTCCACGCTCACCCCGCCCGCGACGTTCGTCTGCGAGCCGGGGATACGGCCGGAGAGGGAGTCGAAGGCGCGGCGGGCGGCGTTGCCCATCGAGTGGACGCCGGGCACCTCGCGGGCGGCGATGCCCGCGAGCTTCTGCACCACGGTCTCGTTGATCGTGGTGTTGCCGTGAGGAGTCTGGAGCGGCCCGTGCGGTTCGAGGTCCTGGCCGGAGGCCTGGCCCGAGCCCTGGGAACCGCCGAGGGCCTGTGTCGGGGTGCTGCCCTTGACCGTCTGGGTGTTCTGCTCTGCCATGGTGATCACTCCTCGTGAGATCGGATGGATGGCTTGTACAGGTACAGACGGTCCCGCGCTCGGAACGTCACGGGATCTCCCCAGAAATCTTCGAGATCTTTCGCCGCGCCGTCCCGTCCCCGCCGTACGATGGGGGAACCCGCCGGGTGGGACCCGGCATCACTCGCGAACGGGACGGAGACGCGTGAGCGGCACCGATGAGCAGGAGTCCCCCAGCTCGGCGACCGAGCTGGTGACCCTGGTCGTCCGTGCGCAGGACGGCGACCTCGCGTCCTTCGAGGGGCTCGTGGAGCGCTTCGAGGGCCGGCTCTTCGGCATGGCCTACCGCATGCTGGGCAACCGGCTCGACGCCGAGGACACGGTCCAGGAGACGTTCATCAAGGTCTGGTCGAAGCTCGGCGACCTGCGGCATCCCGAGGCCTTCTCGACGTGGCTGTACCGGCAGGCGGCGAACCACTGCCAGGACACCCTGCGTAGCCGCGCCGCCCAGGCGACGGCGCCGGTGGACGCGGGCTACATGGAGGAGACGCTGGGGGACGCGCGCCAGCAGGATCCGGCGCGCCAGGTGGAAGCGGCCTCGAGCATGGATGCTCTGGCGGCGCTCTTGCAGGAGCTTCCCCAGGAGCAGCGACTATGCTGGGTCCTCCGGGAGCTGCAGGGACTCTCGTACCAGGAGATCTCCGACTCCCTCGACGTCACGGGGGCCACCGTGCGCGGTCGGCTCGCGCGGGCTCGAAAGGCGCTGGCTGAAGGGATGGGTGACTGGCGATGAGCTCGGACGAGGAGCTGGCCTGCGGTCGCACGATCGATTCGGTGTGGCTGAGCATCGGCGGCGAGCCCGACGATCACCAGCGCCGGTGCACGCACTGCCTCGATGCTCGACGCCGCCTCACCCGGCTCCAGGCCATGACGCTTCAGGCCCAGCGCGAGGACGCGGAGCTCGCCACGCGGCCCGACGTGAGGCGCCGGATCATGGACTTCGCCCGGTCCCACGTGCGCCGCGGCGAGCGGATCCAGGTCAAGGTGGTGCCCGGCACCGTGATCTCCCTCAGCGAGCACGCGATCGCGGCCGCCGTGCGCGAGGTCGTCGACTCCCATCCGGGCCTCACCGCCCGACGCTGCGCGGTGAGGGGCCTGGGGGCCGCGGCCGGGGGCTCGGTGCCGCTGGGCCTCGACGTCGGGCTGGTGATCGACCCCCTCGCCCGCTTCGGCGCCGGCGAGGACCGCCTGCGGCGCCACATCGCCCATGCGGTCTCAGAGCGGCTCGGGGCCATCGTCACGTCCGTCGATCTCACGGTGGAGGATCTCGCGCATGACTGATGCAGCAGACGACCGCGGCGCCCGTCCCGCCCCCGGGCCCGTCCCCTGGAGCGGAAACTGGCGCGAGCGCCTGACCCGCGCCGTCATCGAAGCGGTGGACGGCGCGCCCGGGGTGCTGCACCGCGAGTCGAGCGTGTCCGACTTCCTCCTGGGCCTGCGACGTCCGGCGAGCACCGCGTCCCGGGGCGGGCTCGCCGCCGACGGCACGCGGATCGCCGTCAGCGGCTCGAGCGCCTCGGTGAGCGTCTACGTGAGCGTCGACGACTCCCGCCCCGCGGTGTCCGCCGGCGAAGGGGTGCGCGACGCGGTGGCGGCGGCCCTGCGCGACGCCGGGTGGACGCCCGGAACCGTGGAGGTCACGATCCTTGACGTCGGGTGACCGCGCCCCGATCGAGGCCCCAGCCGGCCGGGCCCGAGGGCTCGGCGCGGGCTCCTCATCTCGCGGCGCGCGGGCGCCCGTCCCCGTCAGTGCCCGGCGGCGAGCTCGAGCAGCCGCAGGTACCCCTCCAGCTCCCAGGCGGTGCGGCCCACGAAGAGGCCGTCCACGCCGTCGATGCCCAGCAGCTCGCGGGCGTTGCCGAGGGTCACCGAGCCGCCGTACAGCAGGCCCGCGACCCGGCCGCCGTACTCGGCGCCCAGCCGCTCGAACGGCGTCGCCAGCTCCTCGGCCGTGGCGGGCCGCCCGGCCGAGCCGATCGCCCAGATCGGCTCGTAGGCGATGAGCACCCGGGACAGCTGCTCCTGGGCCAGGCCCTCCAGCGCCCCGGCCGCCTGCCCCAGGATGAACTCGGCCGAGCCGCCGGTCCGCTGGGTCCGCGCGTCCTCGCCGATGCACAGCAGCGGCATCAGGCCGCGCTCCAGGGCGGCGGCGACCTTCCAGCGGGTCGTCTCCACGGTCTCGCCGAAGTGCTCGCGCCGCTCCGAGTGGCCGATCTCGACCAGGCTCGCCCCGGCGTCGGCCGCCTGGCCCATGGAGACCTCGCCGGTCCAGGCGCCCGCCTCCTCCCAGTGCGCGTTCTGCGCGCCCACCAGCACCGGCGAGCCCGGGCCGAGCTCCTCCGCGACCGCGGCGAGGGAGGTGAAGGAGGGGATCACGAAGGGCTGGAGGCCCTCCGGCGCCCCGTCCCCGAGCCGCTCGCGCAGCCCGCGGGCGTAGGCCCGGGACTCGGCGAGGGTCTTGTTCATCTTCCAGCTGGTGCCGATCCAGCGGAGGGACATCTCAGCAGCCCTCGTAGGCGCGGATGGCGTCCACCTTCGCCGCCGAGGAGGACTCCGGGTCGAACTCGAGGCCGAGCCACTCCCCCACCAGGGTCCGGGCCAGCTCCAGCCCGACCACGCGCTCGCCCATGCACAGCACCTGCGCGTCGTTGGAGAGCACCGAGCGCTGGACCGAGTAGATGTCGTGCGCGGTCACGGCGCGGACGCCGGCGACCTTGTTGGCCGAGATCGCGACGCCGAGCCCGGTGCCGCAGATCAGCAGGGCCCGGTCCGCCTCGCCGGCGGCGATCTTCTCGGCGGCCGCGATGGCCACGTTCGGGTAGTAGGTGCCGTCCTCGGTGCCGGTGACCCCGACGTCGAGGACCGAGGCGACGCGCTCGTCGGCCTCGAGGTCCTTCCTGAGGGCCTCCTTGTAGTTGAATCCGGCGTTGTCCCCGCCGACCACGATCCTCAGTGCCATGATGCTCCGCTCCTTCTGCCGTGCGATGTCCGGCTCTGCCTCTGGCCGCGTCCGCGGCCCTGTCTGTTCCAACGCCCCGCCCCCGGGACGGTTATTCCCCCAGCTGCCTGCCGAGCTCCTCCATCAGCAGGGAGAAGGAGAGCGCGCCCGGGTCCGGCGTCCCGACGCTCCTCTCCCCGAGCACGCGCGAGCGGCCCAGGCTCGCCCTGATCTCCGAGGTCCGCTCGGCGGCCTCGCGGGCCGTCCGGGCCGCGGCCGCCACGGCCGCCGCGGCGTCCTCGCCGTCGAACCGCTCCGCGAGCGCGTCGCGGAAGGGGACGGCGGCGTCCACCATGGTCTTGTCGCCGGGCTTCGCGCCGCCCAGGCGCATGACGGCCTCGACGGCGTCGCCCAGCGCCTCGACCGTCCGGCGCCCGTCCGCGCCCTCCGCGTCGGAGAGCGCCCCACCGGCCGCGGTGAGCGCGGCGCCCCACAGCGCGCCGGAGGTCCCCCCGGCCGCCTCGGACCAGGCCTCGCCCGCCAGCAGGAGGGCGGTGCGAGCGCCGGCGCCCTGCTCGACGGCGCGGCGGGCGGCGCGGGCCGCGCCGCGTGAGCCGTACGCCATGCCCTGGCCGTGGTCGCCGTCGCCCGCGACGGCGTCGAGCCGCCCGAGCTCCTCCTCCCGCTCGGCGCACACCCGCTCGAAGCCCTCCAGGGCCCCGGCGATCCGCTCCGCGCAGCGGCGCGAGTCATCGGAGGCCTCGGGGATCCGGGCGTCCTCGGCAGTCCAGAGCCGGCCGCGCGGCGCGCGCTCGACCTCCGGCATCATGCCCCGGTGGAAGGCCGGCGTGTCCACCGGCGCGAGCCAGTGCTCCTCGAGCTCCTCGTCCAGGAAGACCAGGGTCAGGGAGAGGCCCGCCATGTCCAGGCTCGTCACGAACTCCCCGACCTCGGGCCTCACGGCGGTGAGCCCCCTCTCGGCCAGGCGCTCGGCGACGCGCCCGTAGACGACGAAGAGCTCCTCGTACTTCACGGTCCCGAGCCCGTTGAGGATCACGGCCACCCGCCCCCGGTAGCCGCCGTCCCGCCGGGCGGGCTCCTCCTCGAGGATCCCGTCCAGGAGCAGGTCGGCGATCTCGGAGGCGCCCGCGATCGGCTCCTCGCGCACCCCGGGCTCGCCGTGGATGCCGAGCCCGACGCCCATGCTCGCCTCCGGGACGTGGAAGAGCGCCTCCTCCGCACCCGGCAGCGTGCAGCCGTCGAAGGCGACGCCGAAGGAGCGCGTCGCGTCGTTGGCCTTCCAGGCGATGCGCTCGGCCTCGTCCAGATCGGCGCCCGCCTCGATGGCGGCCCCGACGATCTTGAAGACGGGGAGGTCGCCCGCGATGCCGCGGCGGTCCCGGGAGTGCTCGACGTCGTTGGACATGACGTCGTCGCTGACCGGCACGATGCGCACGTCGATCCCCTCGTGCCGCAGCTTCTCCGCGGCGAGCCCGAAGTGCAGCACGTCCCCGGCGTAGTTGCCGAAGCCCAGCAGGACCCCGCCGCCGTTCTCCGCGTTGCGGACCACCGAGTAGACCTGGGAGGCCGAGGGCGAGGCGAAGACGTTGCCGCAGGGCGCACCGTGGCCCATGCCGGGGCCAACCCAGCCGGCGAAGGCCGGGTAGTGCCCGGACCCGCCGCCGATGACCAGCGCCGGCTGCCCCTCCGGCGTCTCGGTGGGGCGCACGACGCCGCCGCGGACGGGCGTCACGTGGTCCGGGTGGGCGGCGGCGAGGCCGCGCACGGCCTCCTCCGCGAAGTCGGACGGGCTGTTGAAGAGGTACGTCATCGTTCCTTCCTCCTTCTCGGGTGGGGCGGGACGGCCGGGCGCCGGGCTCGGGCCGGCGCTTGCCTCCTCTGATCCTATAGGATCAATCTCATGCTGACGAGAGGCTTTGGTACCCGACCCCTTCGGATCATACCGAGGTCGGCGGAGGAGGGTCGGCGACTCGCAGGCGCTACCTCCCGGCGCGGCTTCTTGACGACCTCTCGACTTGAACCTATATCCTATATTGTGACGACCCCCATAGTGGAAGGACAACGATGTTGACGGCAGAGAACTGGCCCATCGCGGCCAACATGCTCTCGTTCGGCGATCGGGCGCCGGGAGGAGGGCACATCAAGGACGCCCCCTCCGGCGTCTGGGCGCAGCAGCTGCGCCAGGTCAGGGAGCTGGGGTTCGACCACATTGATCCCACCGACGCCTGGGTCCCCCTGGCCGCCCTCTCCGAGGAGCGCCTCGAGGAGTTCCGGCGCGTGCTCGACGGCGAGGGGCTCTCCATCTCCTCGATCTCGATGACCCGCAACTCCGTGGCGGACGCCCGGAACGGGGAGCGGAACCTGGCGGACGCGCACCGTCTGGTGGACCTCGCCCCGAGCTTCGGGGCCGGAGTCGTGAACACCGGGTTCATGCAGGCCCTGACCGAGGAGCAGAGCCGGCAGGTCTGGTTCTGGCTGGTCCAGGGGCACGTCGACTCCCCCGAGCTGAGGGACCTGGCCCTCGAGCGGATCGGCGAGCTCGGCGACCACGCCCGCCGCAGCGGCGTCGAGATCAGCCTCGAGGTCTACGAGGACACCTACATCGGCACGCCGGAGGACGCCGTCGCCTTCATCCGGGACCTCGGCCACGAGGCGGTGGGGCTGAACCCGGACCTCGGCAACCTGATCCGCCTGCACCGCGAGCTCCCGCCGGTCATGGAGATGTTCGAGGCGGTCCTCCCCCACGCGAACTTCTGGCACATCAAGAACTACTCGCGGGACTTCGACCCGGCCACGGGCGCCTACAGCACCGCGCCCCTGCCCCTGAAGTACGGCTACGTGAACTACCGGCAGGTGATCCGGCGCGCCCTCGAGCTCGGCTACTCCGGCCCCTTCTGCTGCGAGCACTACGGCTCGGACTCGCTGGGCGTCTGCGCGGAGAACCGCGACTACATCCGGCAGGTCCTCGGCTCCGCGCTGGCCGACCCGGCCGATGATTCCTCGCCCGCCGCGGCGTCGGGCCGCTGACCGTCCCCTCAACCTCGAACGGAGACCCATGACCAAGAACTCGTTCCCCTCATCCCGCACAGCCGTCGTCACCGGTGCCGGCGCCCCGCGCGGCATCGGCCGGCACGTCGCCCGCAGGCTCGCGGCCGACGGGTGGGACATCGCCGCCCTGGACATCGACGAGGCCGCGGTCGCCGGATTCGCGACGGAGCTGTCCGCCGAGACCGGCCGGACCGTCGTCGGCATCGGCGTGGACATCGCGGACAAGGAATCGGTCGACGCCGCCTTCTCCCGCATCGACGAGGAGCTGCCTCCCGTGCTCGCCGAGGTGAACCTCGCCGGCGTGGCCAGCCCGCACTCCTTCTTCGAGATCACCGACGAGATCTTCACGCGCGTCGTCGACGTCAACGCGAAGGGCACGCTGTTCATGATGCAGGCCGCCGCCGAGCGGATGATCGAGGGCGGCTTCGGCGGGCGGATCGTCAACACCTCGTCCGTGACGGCCTACGACGGCGGCGGCACCTTCTCGAAGACCGGATACGCCGCCGCGAAGGCGGCCGTGCTCGGCCTGACCCGGGGAGGCGCCCGCGAGCTCGGGAAGCACGGCATCACGTGCAACTCCATCGTCCCCGGCCCGATCGACACCGACATCATGGGCGGGAAGCTCACGGACGACCGCAAGGCGGGGATGTCCTCCGACATCCCGCTGGAGCGCGTGGGCCAGCCCGACGAGGTCGCAGGCCTCATCGGCTTCCTGGTCAGCGAGGACTCGAGCTTCGTCAACGGGGACTCCGTCTTCGTGGACGGCGGCAAGCACATGGTCTGATCCGCGTCCCCGGGGCCCGGTGCGTGCGACCGCGCCGGGCCCCTCCACCCGCAGCACCCCACCACCACGAACAGAGGACGAAGATGTCCGCAGAAACGCCCGCGCCCCGCCGGAACGTCGTCGAGAAGGACCGGGAGCGATACTCGCCCGCCGTGGAGGCGGCCACCCGGAAGGCGCGCTGGCGCCTGCTGCCCTTCCTCATGCTGATGTTCGTGATCGCCTTCATCGATCGCACCAACATCGGCTTCGCGGAGCAGGACCTGGAGGTCCACGCCGGCCTCTCCGCGAGCGCCTACGCCTTCGGCGCGGGCCTCTTCTTCATCGGCTACGCCGTCTTCGAGGTGCCCTCCAACCTCATCATGCACAAGGTGGGGGCGCGCTGGTGGATGGCCAGGATCATGGTGACCTGGGGGATCATCGCCGCGCTGTTCATGTTCGTCAGCGGCCCCACGATGTTCTACGTCCTGCGGTTCCTGCTCGGCGTCGCGGAGGCCGGGTTCTTCCCGGGCGTGATCCTGTACCTCACCTACTGGTTCCCGCGCCGCAAGCGGGCCCAGGCGACCGCCCTGTTCTACCTGGGGCTGCCCATCGCCAACATCGTCGGGGGCCCCCTCTCCGGCGGGCTCCTCGAGCTCGACGGCACCCTCGGCCTGCACGGCTTCCAGTGGATGTTCATGATCGAGGGGCTCGTCGCCGTCCTGGTGGGCGTGATCGCCTTCTTCTATCTCACCGACCGGCCCGAGAAGGCCCGTTGGCTCAGCGAGGAGGAGCGCGGCGAGCTGGCCGCGACCCTGCGGGCCGAGGCCGGGGCCAAGCAGGAGACGGCCAAGCTCAGCTGGTGGCGCGCCCTGGTCAACGGACGGGTGCTCTACTTCTCGGTCGCCTACCTGGCCATCCAGGCCGCGGTCTACGGCCTCACCTTCTTCCTGCCCCGGCAGGTGGCGGGGATCGTGGGGCAGGACGTCGGGTTCACGGTGGGCCTCCTGGTCGCGATCCCCTGGATGGCGGGCCTGGTCACCACGTTCTTCATCGGGCGGGCCGCCGACCGCTCCGCGCGCTACCGGCAGATCTCGACGCTGATGCTGGTGATCTCCGGCGTCGGCCTCCTGCTCTCCGCATACGTCCAGCAGCCGGTCCTGGCCATGATCGCGCTGTGCCTGGGGGCGATCGGCTTCGTCTCCACCCAGCCCATCTTCTGGAACCTCCCGACCAGCTACCTCTCGGGAGCGGCCATGGCCTCCGGCGTCGGCCTGATCAACGGGCTGGGCAACCTGGGCGGCTTCCTCGCGCCGAACCTCCGGGCCTGGGTCGTGGAGGCCACCGGCACCGAGTCGGCGGGCCTGCTCCTGCTGGCCGGCGCACCGTTCCTCGGGGCCCTCCTGATCTTCGGGACCAAGGCCTTCGAGCGGCGGGACCGGCGGCTGGAGGGGTGAGGCCGGCACCACGCGGGGAGATGGGGCTCGACGGCAATCGCGTGAAATAGGATATTGACGAGCGGATGTGCCGTCCGTGCCGGTGAACGCCGTGCGGGGCCCGATGCGCGGCCCCGCCGGGCCGGGATGCGAAGGAGTGCCGAGATGTCGATCAAGCGCCAAGCCCTGCGCGACGAGGTGTACGAGCTGATCCTCGCCGAGCTCCTGGGCGGTCAGCGCCCTCCCGGCTCCCGGCTCAGCATCGACGGGCTGGCCCGCCAGTTCGAGATCTCCCCCACCCCGGTGCGGGAGGCGCTGGTCTCGCTCGAGCACTCCGGGCTTGTCCAGTACGCCGCACGGCGGGGGTACGTCGTCGCGCCGGCGCTGTCCGAGCGCCAGATCCGCGAGCTGATCGACACGCGCCAGATCGTCGAGGGGGCCGCGCTCAGCCGCTCCTTCGCCGACTGGGAGTCCTTCCAGCGGGATCTCCGCCGCGCGCACGAGGAGCACAGCGGCGTCGTCGAGCGCATCGCGGAGTCGGGGAGCCCCGACTACGAGATGGTCCGCGAGCACTTCCGCGTGGACTGGGGCTTCCACCGCACCTTCTTCCAGCACGCGGACAACCGCTACCTCACCGAGATCATCGAGTCCCTGGGAACCCACGTGCACAGGATGCGCCAGACCTGGGCCTCGCCGGCAGAGAGCCTCGATGCGCAGGAGGCTCTCGCGGAGCATGCTGAGATCCTGAATCATGTAGCAAATCGCAATCACGACGCCGCCCTAGCCGCTCTCCGCGCCCATCTGGACCATGTCCGGGACCGCTCCACGACCTCCCTCTCCTGAGCGATCTCTCCCCATTTACCCCCGCATCTAGGGGTTTTTCCTCCTCCAACACGGCCTCGTCACGTTTTCAGGCATTGACAACCCTCGTAGGCTGCGTCACACTTTTGATCCAAGATCCTATTTGATTTAGATCGGGGTGACGACGTCGTCGCCCGCGTGGACCAACCGCCTGGAGGCCTTCCATGTCCCCTTCCGCCCCTCGCCTCGCCCTCACCTTCGGCGACTTCTCCGGCATCGGACCCGAGCTGGGCGCCCGGCTGCTCTCCGACCCGGAGAACCTCGAGCGCGCGCAGATCTCCCTCCTGGTCTCCCCGGCGGAGCTCGCGCGGGCCAGCGAGCTGGCCGGCGTCGAGGTCCCGGTCGGAGAGGAGCCCGGCACCGGGCACGTCCACCTGGTCGAGACGCCGCTGCAGGACCGCGAGGTCCCCCTGAGGGAGTGCTCCCAGGAGGCCGGCTCCCGCGTCCTGCAGGACCTGAGCACCGCGCTGCGGCTCTTCCAGGAGGGCCAGGCCGACTCCATCATGTTCCTCCCCCTCAACAAGACGGCGCTGCGGCTGGGCGGGATGCACGAGGAGGACGAGCTGCGCTGGTTCGCCAAGTCCCTCGGGGACACCGGCTTCACGAGCGAGCTGAACTTCATCCCCGGACTGACCACCTCCCGGGTGACCTCCCACATCCCGCTCGCCGAGGTCGCCGAGCACATCAGCGCCCGCAGCGTGCTGGACTCGATCGAGCTCCTGCACGACGTCGTCCGCGGCACCGGCGTGGAGAGCCCCCGGATCGCGGTGGCCGCCCTCAACCCGCACGCGGGCGAGAACGGCCAGTTCGGCCGGGAGGAGATCGACCACATCGCCCCGGCCGTGGCCCTGGCTCGCTCCGGCGGCCTCGACGTCGCCGGGCCCTTCCCCTCCGACACGCTGTTCATCAAGGCCCGGGCCGGGGAGTTCGACGGCGTCGTCACCATGTACCACGACCAGGGCCAGATCGCGATGAAGCTCATGGGCTTCGACCAGGGCGTGACCGTCCAGGGCGGCCTCTCGGTACCGATCGCGACCCCCGCCCACGGCACCGCCTACGAGATCGTGGGCACCGGAAAGGCCAATATCGGCCCCAGCCAGCGGGCCTTCGAGATCGCCGTGGACCTCGGCGCGCAGACCGCGCGCCGACGCCGGGCCTGAGCCGGCGGCGCCGGGCCCGGTCCGGCGGCGGGACTGTCCTGCCGCCGCCGGGAACGACTCGGCGCCGCTCCCCCGCGGGCCCTCCCGGCCCGCCCCTTTCGGATCTGTGCAAGGAGGCATGGATGCACCTGTCCCGACGAACCCTGCTGGGCTCCGGCGCAGCGGCGATGCTCGCCGCGGCGATCACCGGATGCTCGTCCCGGAGCGAGGACTCCGGCGGCAACGCGACGATGATCGTCCCCTTCGCCCCGGGCGGGGGCTCGGACCAGTCCGGCCGCGCCCTCGCCGACGGCCTCGAGCAGGCCCTGGGCAACTCGATCTCGGTCGAGAACGTCCAGGGCGGCTCGGGTGCCATCGGCTACTCGACCTTCCTGGGCATGCACGGCGACTCCAGCCAGCTGCTGGCCACGGAGACCGCCATGATGGTCCTCCCGCTGACCCAGGACGTGCGCTTCAGCTATCGCGACTTCACCCCGATCTTCAAGGCCGGGGACGACTACACCCTCGTGGTGACCCGCCCCGACGCGCCCTACGCCGACGCCGCCGAGCTGGTCCGGGCGGCCCGCGAGCGCAGCGTCCTGGTGGGCGTCTCCGGTGCGACGAGCCTCGACGAGATCGTCTTCTCCCTCATCGAGAAGGACCAGGACATGCGCTTCGACCGGGTGCCCTACGAATCCGGCGGCGAGGTCCTCGCCGCCCTGCTGGGCGGGCACGTCGAGGCGGCCTCCCTCAACCCCAGCGAGGTGATCGGTCAGCTGGCCAGCGGCGATCTCCGCGCACTGTGCGCGCTGACCCCCGAGCGCTTCGAGGCCGAGGCTCTGCGGGACATCCCGACGGGCAGGGAGCAGGGGATCGACGTCGCCTTCGCCCAGTTCCGCGGCGTGATCGCGCCGGGAGGCATCACCGATCAGCAGCGGGAGCGCTGGATCGAGGCCGCGCGCGAATACGCCCGCACCGATGCCTATCGGTCCTATCTGGAGGAGAACTACATGGTCGAGGAGCCGCTGTTCGGCGAGGACTTCGGCCCGTACCTCGACCGATACCACGACGACCTCGCGGAGGCCCTCTCATGAGCACGCACACCGACACCAGCACGCGCACCAGCGCGAAGGGGCGCACCAGGAGGTCCTCCGACCTGGTCTTCGCCGTCCTGATCCTGCTGCTCGGCGTCGTCGCCCTGGTGGGCGGCCTCGTCTACGGCCTGGAGCAGGAGGAGCGGGTCGGCCCGGGCGCGATGCCCGCGGCCGCGGGCGTCCTGATCGTGATCCCGGCCCTGCTCCAGGTCCGCAGGGAGCTACGGACGCTGCGCTCCGGCGAGCGGGAGCACGACGACGTCGACCCCGACGCTCCGCAGACCCGGCGCGTCGTCGTCCTCTTCCTCCTGATCGCCCTCTCGGTGGCGCTGACCTACGTCATCGGGATGCTGATCTCGGTGTCCCTCCTGGTCGGGGCGCTGTTCATTCTCGACAACCCCCGCAAGCCCTGGGTCGGCGCCGTCGCGGCGGTCGTCGCGGCCCTCTTCGGCTGGGGCGTCTTCGAAGTCCTCCTGGAGGTTCCCCTGCCGCGGGGCTTCCTCAACCTGCTCTGAGGTGACAGAACCATGATCGAGAACCTCGCGGTCGGATTCTCCGCATCGCTCTCCCCCGAGAACCTGCTCTGGTGCCTGATCGGCGTCGTCGTCGGCACCGTGATCGGCATGCTGCCGGGCCTGGGCGCTACGACCGGCATCGCGATCCTGATCCCCCTGACCCTCGGCATGGATCCGCTGACGGCGCTGATCATGCTCGCGGGCATCTACTACGGCTGTCAGTACGGCTCCACCATCTCCGCGGTGCTCATCGCGACGCCAGGGGACGCGAACGCCGTCTCGACCGTGATCGACGGGTACGCGATGGCGCGCAACGGCAGGGCCGGGGCCGCGCTGGCGATCTCGGCGATCGGCTCGTTCGTCGCCGCGATCGTCTCGGTGGTGCTGCTGGCCACCCTCGCCGGCCCCATCGCCGACCTCGCGATCGGATTCGGGCCCGCCGAGAACTTCGCGATCATGGTCTTCGCGATGGCCACCATCGTCGCCTTCTCCGGGGCGGACATCCGCAAGGGGCTGATGATGGCGGGACTCGGCATCGCCCTGTCGACCGTCGGCGTCGCCATGGGCTTCACCACCGCGCGGTTCACCGGGGGGTCGGTGAACCTGCTGGGCGGACTGGACTTCGTCGTCGTCATGATCGGCATCTTCGCGATCGGCGAGGTGCTCTCGCAGATCTCCGCCGGGGGCGCCGAGCCCATCCGCGCCCGGTTCCGGGACATGCTGATCACCCGCAAGGAGCTCAGGCAGGCTTCGCCCGCGATCGCGCGAGGCACCGGCATCGGCTTCGTCTTCGGCTCGCTGCCGGGCGCCGGCTCGACCCTGGCGTCCTTCCTCGCCTACGGCGTCGAGAAGTCGGTCTCCAAGACTCCGGAGCGCTTCGGCAAGGGCGCGATCCAGGGCGTGGCCGCCCCGGAGTCGGCCAACAACTCGGCGGCCAACGCCAACTTCATCCCGACGCTGAGCCTGGGCATCCCGGGCGGCTCCACGACGGCGGTGCTGCTGGGCGCGTTCATCATGTACGGGGTCCAGCCCGGCCCGCTGCTCTTCACCGAGCAGCCGACGCTGGTGTGGGGCCTGATCACCTCGTTCTTCATCGGCAACGTGATCCTGCTGGTGCTGAACCTGCCGCTGGCCCCGGCCTTCGCGCAGATCCTGCGGCTGCCCTACAACCACCTCTACCCGTTCATCATCTTCTTCAGCCTTATCGGGGCGTTCGCCGTCGCGGGCAACACCTTCGGGCTGATCGTGGTGCTGGTGGCGAGCGCCCTGGGGTTCTGCCTCAAGAAGTTCGGGTACCCCAGCGCCCCGCTCATCCTTGGCCTGGTGCTGGGGCCGATGACGGAGAAGGCCCTCGTCCAGACCTCGGCGTTCGGCCGCGGGGATCTCTCGATCCTGCTGCAGTCGCCGGTGGCGATGACCATCCTGATCCTGGCCGTGGTGCTCGCGGCCGCGCCGATCCTGAGCCGCAGCCTGCGGGAGAGGGCGCGGCGGAAGAGGGACCTCGAGACCGCCGCGGAGGCTTCGGCCGCCGAGCGGGAGCCGGATCACGACTCCCAGCCGAGCCGGTAGGCCCGGCGGCAGATCCGAACGGCGGTGCGGCCCGGGGAATCCCCGGGCCGCACCACCGTCTTCGCGCCTACTTCTGGCGCCCCTTCATCCGGGGGTTCTTCTTGTTGATCACGAAGACCTTGCCGCGCCTCCTGACGATCTGGGCTCCCGGCTGGTTCTTCAGCGAACGGATCGATGCTCGCACCTTCACGACTGCCTCCTAGTTGCAGATGAGAATCATATGCTTTTAAAGGTACAGTACAGACGGACCCCGTGCAGGACGCCCGAAGGAGGAAGCCCGTGGATCCCGTCGATGTGGTGGCCGTGGTGGGCGCCTGCGCGCCCGAGCGGCGTCGTTATGCGGCCGAGCTGGCCCGGGCCTCGGGGAGGGAGATCTTCCCCGCGGCGAGGCTGGGCATGGCCGCGGATCCCGTGGAGGAGGGGGCGGCGCTGGCCCCGTGGGCCGGGGTGAAGGGCGCGGTGGTGGAGTATCCGCTGCGCGCCCCGGTGGACGAGGTCATCGGGGCGCTGCTCGAGCCGGGGGTCCACACTCGCCTGGGCGGCGTCGTATGCCTGGTCGATGCCGCCCACCTCCTGGCCGACCTCGCCGACGAGTCGACGATCCGCCACGTCAGCACCGGTCACGGCCGCAGGTTCTGGGACGCGACGCCGCGCGCCCTGCTGGTGGCGGCCCAGATCGAGTTCGCCTCGACCGTGGTGATCGCGGACTGGGACCGGCTGGCGACGCCGGACCTCTCGACCGTCATGGCGCTGGTCAGCCACCTCAACCCGCGGGCCCGGCTGCGCCTGGAGCGCCCGGGGCTCGAGCCGGCCGAGGGCAGTGAGGGCTACGAGGTCCGGCGGACCGGAGCCGGCTGGCTGGCACTGCTCAACGGAGACCACTCCCCCGCCATGAGGGACCCGAGGGTCTCGGCCCTGCGCTACGAGCAGGTGCGTCCCTTCCACCCCGGCAGGCTCGCCTCCCTGCTCGACGAGCGCGTGGAGCCCGGCGAGTTCGGGACCGTGATCCGCTCGTGCGGCTTCTGCCGTCTCGCGACGCGGCCGGGGATCACCGCGCAGTGGACGCACGCGGGGCCCGCCATCTCCCTGGAGCCGCTGGCCCGCGACGTCGTGCCCGGCGCGGAGGGGTTCGGGGCGAGGGAGGATCCCGACGCGGAGGAGCCGAGCACGGAGCTGCTCGCGGTGGGGCAGGACCTCGGGATCATCGGCCTGGACCTCGACGCCGGGGCCCTGAGCGCCGCCCTCGACGAGGCAGCGCTCACCGACGAGGAGCTGCTCGCCGGCGTCGAGTCCTGGGCGGAGCTCCCCGACCCCTTCCCGGCCTGGCGGGGCGTGGGCGACCGGACCGACTGAGCGCCTCGGGCCCGGGACGCCCCGGGCCCGGGACGCTCCGGACCTGGGACGCCCCGCGCACGAAGCCGGCATGCACCCCACCCGCAACCTCCGAGGCGAGCCCTCCCCGTCCAGCGCATTGCCAGCCTCCTGTCCGCATGCCCCGAGCCCGCGATGAGACGCTGGAGAGGATGACCCCTCCGCCCCGCCTCTCCCGCCCGCCTCGGACCGCCCGCTCGCTCCGGGCCGCACGCCCCACCGCGCGCCGCACGACGCTGAGCGCAGCCCTCTGCGGCGGCGCCCTCCTCCTCGCCTCCTGCGGCGGGCTGCAGGGCGGGGCGGAGCGCGAGCCCCGCGAGGGCTATCCCTCCGCGCCGACGCAGGCCGAGCCGGCGGCCCGGGCGGGAGTCGAGCGGCCCAGCGACCCGACCGCACCCATGACGGGCCTGGCCTCCTCGGCTCCGGAAGGCGAGGACGACGCCGGGAACGGCGACGGGCCATCGCCCCTCTCCCGGACCGAGACGCCCATCGCGGAGCTCCCCGACCCCGGCTGGGCCGCGGAGACGGCCGAGGCCACCGGCATCCCTCTGCGGGCGGTGCGCGCCTACGCCGGCGCGGCCCTGGCCACCGCCGAGACCCACCCGCAGTGCGGGGTGGGATGGAACGCCCTGGCGGGGATCGGGTGGATCGAGTCCCAGCACGGGACGCTGAGCGGCGGCGAGGCGGGGGAGGACGGCGTCGTCGTCCCGAGGATCACCGGCGTCCCCCTGGACGGGGGCGAGGGCGTCATGGCGGTCCCGGACACCGACGGCGGCGAGCTCGACGGCGACGCCGTGTGGGACCGCGCCGTCGGCCCGATGCAGTTCCTCCCCGAGACCTGGGCCGCCGCGGGCCTCGACGGTGACCGGGACGGCCGCGCCGACCCGCACCAGATCGACGACGCCGCCCTCACCGCGGCCGCCTATCTGTGCGAGCGCGGCGGCGCGGCCGCGGAGGACGACTCCTGGACCCGCATGGTCTTCGGCTACAACCGCTCCGTGGACTACCTCTGGGACGTGGCCGAGGCTGCGGAGGAGTACGCGGGCGGCGGGGCCTAGCCCGCCGCCACCGCCTCCTGCTCGACCGCGAGGTTGTCACCGGTCTCCGGGTCGAAGAAGTGGCAGTGCCCGCGCGGGGCCAGCCACAGACGGTCGTAGCGGCGGATCGGGCTGCGGCCCTCGATGCGCATGATCACCTGGGGCGGGCGCTCGCTGCTGGTCGTCTGCAGTCGCACCGGCGAGCTCTTGGGCAGCGAGGCGTAGACGTAGGCGTCGGCCCCGAGCTCCTCGACCAGCTCCACGTGCACCTCCATCCCCTCGCCTTCCCCGACGACGGTCAGGTCCTCCGGGCGGATGCCCACGCTCGCCTCGGAGCCGCCCAGGCGGCCGCGCTGCTCGGCGGGCAGAGGGGCCACGGCGCCGCCCAAGCGGGCGCCCTCCTCCGTGATCCCGCAGCGGAAGATGTTCATCGAGGGAGAGCCGATGAACCCGGCCACGAACTCGTTGGCAGGACGGTCGTACAGGCGTCCCGGGGTATCGACCTGCTGGAGCACCCCGTCCTTGAGGACCGCGACCCGGTCGCCCATGGTCATCGCCTCGGTCTGGTCGTGGGTCACGTACACCGTGGTCACGCCCAGCTGACGGGTCAGCTCGGAGATCTGGGTGCGGGTCTGCACGCGCAGCTTGGCGTCCAGGTTGGACAGCGGCTCGTCCATGAGGAACGCCCGGGGCTGACGCACGATCGCCCGGCCCATCGCGACCCGCTGGCGCTGGCCGCCGGACAGCGCCTTGGGCTTGCGGTCCAGGTACTCGGTCAGGTCCAGCAGCTTGGCGGCCTCCTCGATGCGGCGGTTGCGCTTCTCGGCGGGGTGCTTGGCGATCTTCAACGAGAAGCCGATGTTCTCCCGCACGGACATGTGCGGGTACAGCGCGTAGTTCTGGAAGACCATGGCGATGTCCCGGTCCTTCGGAGCCGTGTGGGTCACGTCCTTCTCGCCGATGCTGATCACGCCCTCGGTGACCTCCTCGAGGCCGGCGAGCATGCGCAGGGTCGTGGACTTCCCGCAGCCGGAGGGGCCGACCAGGACGAGGAACTCGCCGTCGGCGATCTCCAGGTCCAGGTGGTCCACGGAGGCGCGCGAGGCGCCCTCGTAGCGGCAGCTGACGTCGTTGAAGGTAATTCCAGCCACGGTCTCGGTCCTTTCGGGACAGGGGTCTGCGGTGCGGGACCGCCCTCGGCGTCGAGGTCGGTCCCGCGCCATGCTTTTATTTAGACCAACAATAAAGGGGAAACGGGGAAATGTGTAGCCTGCGTCACTGTGAGTCCCCACCCTCCGCGGGGGTCGGCAATGGCGAATGTTCATAAATGTTTGTTTCAGCCGAACCTCCTGCCCCCTCCAGCAGCGAGTAGCGCTCTCCCCGAAGGAGCCTTCAGGACTTTTTCTCTTTGATAGATCGTTCCGTTCCAGCTCCCCGCAGGCGGGCGGACACCGCCCGGCAGTCGCCCGCGGGGACCATATGTGTTCGTTTTTGTGCCATAATCGTCTCACGCGACCCCGGAGCGCGGATCCGGATCGTTCGGCAGAAGGGGACCAGACATGCTGGCGCAGCAACGACACGCACGGATCCTGCACGAAGTGCAGGCGCGGGGCACGGTCCACGTCCACGACCTGGCCGAGCTCCTCGACGTCTCGGCCATGACCGTGCGCCGGGACCTCGCCGAGCTGGACGAGCAGGGACTGCTCAACCGGGTGCACGGCGGAGCGGAGTCGACCGCCTCCACCCTGGAGCCCGCCTACGCGGAGAAGATGTCCCTGCACGCCGAGTCGAAGGCCGCGATCGCCGGCCGCGCGGCACAGCTGGTGCGGCCCGGGCACTCGGTGGCCTTCTCCGCCGGGACCACCTGCACCCGCATCGCCCAGGAGATCACCGGCCCGCACCGCGTCGGGGACCTGACGGTGGTGACTAACTCGCTTCCGGTGGCCGACGAGTTCTTCCGCTCCCGGAACCGGAGCCGGCACGACGGCGGGGAGCCGCACGTGCTGCTGACCGGCGGCGAGCGGACCCCCTCGGACGCCCTGGTGGGGCCGCTGGCCGACGCCGCCCTGGCCGAGCTGCACGTGGACCTGCTGTTCATCGGCGCCCACGGAGCCGACGAGGCGGGGCTGACCACGCCGAACCTCAACGAGGCCCGCACCAACCGGGCGCTGGTGCGGTCCGCGCGCCAGGTCGTGGCCGTGTTCGACCACAGCAAGTGGGGCATCACCGGCCTCTCCGGCTTCGCCCGCTGGGGCGAGGTGGACACCGTCATCACCGACCCCGGCCTGCCGGAGGAGGCCGTCCGGATGCTGCGGGACTCGGTCCCGGACGTGGTCGTGGCCTCGTGAACGCCGGCACCGGCACCGCGGCCGAGGTCCGGGAGACCCGCGGCCGGCTCGCCGACGGGCGGGAGATCATCTTCTTCGACGACTCGGAGCCCTACGTCTCCGGGCGGAAGGTCCGACGCATCCGGGACCCCCGCCCGCTCGAGCCCCGTCAGCTGCCCCCGCACGAGGCCGCGAGCATCCGCGTCGACCCGCTCACCGGGGACCCGGTGGCGCTCGCCGCGCACCGCATGAACCGCACCTTCCTCCCGCCGGCCGACGAGGACCCGCTGGCCCCGGCCGGTCGGGGCAGCGTGCCGAGCGAGATCCCGGAGGAGGAGTACGACGTCGTCGTCTTCGAGAACCGCTTCCCCTCGCTGCAGGGCCCGCTGGAGATCCTGCGGGACGAGCCGCCCTTCGTGGAGACCACCCCGGCCGGGCGCTGCGAGGTGGTGAGCTTCACCTCCGACCGCCGGGGCTCCTTCGCCGAGCTCGGGCACCGGCGGGCGCGCACCGTGATCGAGGCCTGGACCCACCGGACGCGGGAGCTCAACGCGCTCGACGGCGTCGTGCAGGTGGTGCCCTTCGAGAACCGCGGCGAGGAGATCGGCGTGACCCTGCACCATCCGCACGGGCAGATCTACGCCTATCCGTACCTGCCGCCGCACACCGCGGCCGTGCAGCGGCGGGCCGCCGCGTGGTCCCGGGAGCGGGAGGGCGCCGACCTGCTGGGCGACGTGCTGGCCGCCGAACTGGCCGAGGGCGTCCGCGTGGTCCTGGAGGCCGAGCACTGGGTCGCCTACGTCCCCTTCGCCGCCAAGTGGCCCGTGGAGCTCTCGGTGATGCCCTGCCGGGCCGCCGCCGACTTCACCGCGCTGACCGAGGCGGAGAAGGAGGAGCTGGCGGAGGTGTACCTGGACCTGCTCGGCCGGCTGGACCGCTTCTTCGACGGCGTCGATCGGCTGCCCTACATCTCCGTGTGGCACCAGGTCCCGACCAGCGGCGGCGAGGACATCTCCCGGATGCGGCTGCAGGTCTTCTCGCTGCTGCGCTCGCCGGGGAAGCTGAAGTACCTGGCCGGCTCGGAGTCGGGGGTCGGCGCGTGGGTCAGCGACACCACGCCCGAGCGGATCGCGGCGCGGCTGCGGGAGGTGGCCCCGTGAGCGCGGCGCAGGTTCGCTGGCGCGCCGCGCCCCCGGCCGAGAAGCAGACCGCCCGCGTGACCGCGGCGTTCCGCGCCGCCTACGGGTACGAGCCCTGGGCCGTCTTCTCCGCGCCCGGCCGGGTGAACCTGCTCGGCGAGCACATCGACTACAGCGGCGGGACCGTGCTGCCGCTGGCCCTGCCGCACCGGACGGTCGTGGCGGCGGGCCGGCGGGAGGACGACGTCGTCCGTGCCGTCTCCGCGCAGGAGCCCGGGGCACCGCGCTCCGTGCGGATCGCCGACGTCGCCCCCGGCGAGGTGGAGGGGTGGCTCGCCTACGTCGCCGGGGTGCCCTGGGCCCTCGAGGCGGAGGGACTGGGCCCCGTGCCCGGCGCGGACCTCGCCGTGGACTCGGCGGTGCCCCTGGGCGCCGGCCTCTCCTCCTCCGCGGCCCTCGAATGCTCGGCGGCCCTGGCCTTCGACGCGCTGGCCGCCGAGCCGACCCCGGGACCGGTGCCGGAGGGCCGGCCCTCTCCTCCGGGCTCCCCGGCGGGCAGGCCCGGGATGGAGACCGCGCCATCGGCCCCGGAGGCCCCCGGGCGCGAGCCGCTGGCCGCGACCGACGCGGGGCGGGCCCGCCTGGCCGCCGCGTGCGTCCGCGCCGAGAACGAGATCGCGGGCGCGGGGACCGGCGGCATGGACCAGTCGATCTCCCTGCGGGCCCGCGAGGGCTCGGTGCTCGCGATCGACTGCCGCGACTTCGGCTCGCGGGCGGTGGACATCGACCTGGCCGGCTCCGGCCTGGCCCTGCTGGTCATCGACACCCGAGCGCCGCACCGGCTCGTGGACGGACAGTACGCGCGACGCCGTCAGGGCTGCGACGAGGCCGCCCGCACCCTCGGCGTCGAAACCCTGCGGGACGCCCTGGGCCCCCGCCCGGACGCCGCCGACGCCGAGCGGGCGCTGCGGCGCTGGGACGAGCTGGCGTCGTCGGCGGCATCTGCCGAGTCGCCCTCCGTGCGCTCGCTGATCAGGCACGCCTGGACCGAGATGGTCCGCGTGCAGGAGTGCGTCGAGCTGTTCGCCGGCTCCGCGGCCGCCGGGCGCTCCGCGTGGGAGGAGCTGGGCGCGCTGCTCGACGCCTCGCACGCCTCGCTGCGGGACGACTACCGGGTCTCCTGCCCGGAGCTCGACGTCGCCGCGGACTCCGCCCGAGCGGCCGGCGCGCTCGGGGCGCGGATGACCGGCGGGGGCTTCGGCGGGTCGGCCATCGCGCTGGTGGCCGCGGACCGCGCGGAGGAGGTCGCGCGCGGGGTGATCGAGGCCTTCGCCCGAGAAGGGTTCGAGCGGCCGGAGTTCATGCTCGCGGCGCCGGCCGGACCCGCGCGACGGGAGCCCCTGGCCGGCGGGGCCGAGACGCCTGCCTCGCCGGCGGACTGATCCTGAGATGAGCTGACCCAGGGCGGTCGGCCTGAGAGGACTGACCCGGGGCCCGGAGCCCTCCGGTCTCAGCCGCGCGCGTCGCCTTCCTCCGCCGGGCCCGCGCCCTCTCCGCCCCGCCGCGAGCGGACCCTCTTGACCACCCACCACGCGAGGAAGAGCACGACGGCGGCGATCACGACCTTCTGGAAGATGCCCGCGTACCCCTCGACGAGATGCCAGTTCTCCCCCAGGTAGTAGCCGGCGAGGACGAAGATGGTGTTCCAGAGGGCGCTGCCGAGGGCGGTCAGCAGCGTGAAGGGCAGCAGCGGCATCCTCTCCACGCCCGCCGGGATGGAGATCAGGCTGCGGAAGATCGGGATCATGCGCCCGAAGAAGATGGCCTTGTACCCGTGACGGTGGAACCAGGCCATCGTCTTGTCCACGTCCGCGACGTCGACCAGCGGCATGCGGCGCGCGACCTTCCGGATCCGCTCAAGACCGATGGCGCGCCCGATCGCGTAGAGGGCCAGCGCCCCCACCACGGAGCCGAGGGTCGTGAAGAGCAGCGCCGCCGTCAGGCTGAGCCTGCCCTGGCTGGCGGTGAATCCCGCCAGCGGCAGGATCGCCTCCGAGGGCAGCGGCGGGAAGAGGTTCTCGAGCGCGATCAGCAGGCCGGCGCCCACGGCGCCCAGGGCCTCCATCACCTCCACGACCCAGCCGGCGACGCCGGTCAGCTCCCCCGGCTCCTGGGCGACGGGGCGCCCCGCGCCTTCGGCTGCGCTCGGTCCGGCGGGACGGGCCGCCACGGCAGCCAGGGAAGTCATCTGCATGGATACGAGCGTAGCCGCAGGCCGGGTCCCCCGGACCCCTCCGGGGCCGATATCCGCCCCGTTCGCCCGGATCCGGGGTGAAATCCGAGCTGACTGGGGGTCTTCGCGCAGAGGATCCCAAGGATACGTCCAGGGACGGTTCCTACAGTAGGAACTACCTCATAGGTGCGAGTGATTGATGTGAACGACCCCCGCGGGCCAGACCGGCCCGGCGGGGGTCCTTCGCGTTCGGGTCCGCCCTCCCGCCCGCGGGCCGTCGGGGGACTACGGTGAGAGGGTGAGTTCCGCCCCCGGACGTCCCCGGGCTTGCGGGGCACCCTCCGATCCGCCGCTCCGATCCACCGCATGAAAGCGAGTCCCGATGCCCGCCTACCCCGGCTTCGTCGCCACCCCCGAGATCCGCTGGTCCGACCAGGATCTGATGGGCCACGTCAACAACGCCCGCATCCTGACCCTCACCGAGGACGCCCGGATCCAGTGGATGCTCTCCCTCGCCGAGCGCGCCGAGTCGATCCGTCCCACGCTGGTGGCCAGGACCGAGATCAACTACCGCGCCCCGGTCCACTACGGCAGCCGGCTGCGGATCGAGCTGGGCATCGGACGGGTGGGCACGACGTCGTTCTCCATCACCTTCCGGGGCCTGCAGAACGACGTCGTGCTCTTCGACGGCCTCAACGTCATGGTCCTCGTCGACGAGGAGACCGGCGGCACCCGGAAGCTCACGGACGAGCAGCGGGAGCTGCTGGGCGGCTTCGGCAGCTTCGACCCCGAGCGCCCGACCGAGCTCGCCGGCCGGGCCTAGCCCGCCTTCCGGCAGCTGGCATCCGCTTCCGGCTTCCGGCTTCCGGCTTCCGAGGTCATCGTCACTCTCCGAGCCTGAGCCGGTCGCCGGGACCTTCGTCCCAGCCGTCGCTCGCCATGCGCCGAGCCGAGGCCTCCCGGGCAGGGATCAGGGTCTCGGCGGCGCGTTGGACCTTCTCGCCCTCGCGCTGGGGGATCCGCCCGCCCCGTGCCTTTCCCCTCTCGATCATCGCCCGGACCTGCCGGGTGTGGATGGGATGGAGGGCGTGATGGGGCCAGATCGGAGCATCCCGGAGCCGCAGCTCGAGCCCGACGTGATGCGCCACCGTCAGGACCGTGCCGACGGCGACGCCCGGCCTGCCCTGCTCGACGGCGCGGATCGTCCGCTCGCTGATGCCGGTGACCTCCGCGAGCTCCTCCTGCGTCAGGTGGTAGACCCGGCGCGCGGACCGGATCGCGAGGCCGAGCTGCCGCAGGAAGCTCATCGCCGCAGCGCTCCATCGCTTTCCGGAGCGGAGACCGGGACGATCGGGCGCTGTTCGCGGCCGTCCCGGGCCCGGCCTGTGCCGCCGATGTATGTTCGAGCCCGTCCCGCGCCCTCGACGCTTGCTGACTTCGGTCCGGGGCCGGGGACGCCCCGGGTTCCGACAAGCGCAGCGGATGCCCTCCTGCCCGCATCTGCCGCAATCCGCACGGCCGCGTCATGACCTCTTCCGTGTACTAAGCCTTTTCGGAGCTTTCGCTCCGGAAAGCTGCCCCCGTCGAGGCGTGACTCCTGCGCATCCGACCGCTGGACGAGGCCCCGCCCAGCCACGGCCTTCGAGATTTTCGGCGTGAAAGCTCCGAAAACCGCTAGTTCCTCACTCATCACATCGTCCCCCGGCTAGTTTTCCGTGCTCTTCCCCGGCGCTCCGCGCTCCGTAACTCGTGCTCCACGCTCCACGCTTCACGCTTCACGCTTCACGCTTCACGCTTCCATGGTGCGCGAGGCCGCCCGGCAACGCGATGATTCGCCAAGGATGGGGACGATGCTTCAGGAACCACCGAGACCGAGGAGCTGGTCCAGTCGGGCCGCAGGTCCGGACCGGGTCGGGTAAGCGAGAGCGGCGGAGGCGGCGGTCGCCGCCCTCGGGATAGGCGGGCCCGGACAGCCCGACCCCGGCCCAGGCCCAGGCCCTCGGACGTGCCCCCACCCGCGGGCGCTCAGCGGCGGCGCAGCAGGTCGAAGACCACCGAGTCGTCCTTGCGGCCCAGGCCCTCGCGGCGGCCGCGCAGGTACAGCTGCTCCGCCGAGGCCGCCAGGGGGACGGGCTGCTCGGCGAGGCGGGCGGCGTCGGTCACCAGGCCCATGTCCTTGACGAAGATGTTGAGGGCCGAGCGGGCCTCGTCAAACTGCTCGTCCACCATCCGCTGCCCGCGGTCGCCGAACATGAAGGAGGCGGCGGCGCCGGTGTTGAGCACCTCGTGGCACTGGGCGACGTCGAGCCCCATGGAGTCCGCGAGCGCGAGGGCCTCGCCGGCCGCCGCGATGTGCACGCCGCACAGCAGCTGGTTGACCACCTTGAAGCGCTGGCCGTCGCCGGGCTGGGGCCCGACCACGGGGGCGTTGGAGGCCATCGCGTCCAGCAGGGGGCGGGCCGCGGCGACGTCGTCGTCGGCGCCGGAGACCATCACCAGCAGGTCGCCGGTCCCCGCCCGGGCGACCCCGCCGGAGACCGGCGCGTCCACCACGTGCGAGGTGACGGGCAGCAGCCGGGCCGAGGCCTCGTCCATCGCCCGCGGGCCCACCGTGGACATCACCAGCACGGTGCTCTCCGGGGAGAGCACCTCCGCGATGCCCGCCTCGCCGAACAGCACGGCGTCGAGCTGCGGGCCGGTCGCGACCATGATGACGACGACGTCGACCCCCTCCGCCGCGGCCCGCGCCGACTCGGCGGAGCCCACCTCGGGGGCGACGGCCTCGAGCGCCTCGCGGGACATGTCGAAGGCGGTCACGCGGTGGCCCGCGCGGGCGGTCACCAGCGCCATCGGGGCGCCCATCGCGCCCAGGCCGATCCAGCCGACGGAGAGTGTCTTGGTCATGGTGTCTTCCTCCAGGGGTTGAGGTGTGGTGCGGGCCGGCGGCGGCCGGCGGGCATCGATTCTGTGGGGGGGGGCGGGGCGGGCTCAGCGCCCGACGCTGCGAAGCCGGTCCACGACGTCGGCGAGCGCCTGCTCCCCGCCGACGTTGCCGGGGAACACCACGTACGGGCAGCCGAGGGTCTCCTCGGGGGCGGCGTCGGGCCGGAACAGCGAGATCTGGCCGGGGAAGAACTGGCCGGCGACCGTGGCCAGCCGGATGCCCAACCCGCGGTGTGCCACCTCGTGGGAGGTGATGCCGCCCTTGGCGACCACCCAGGCCGGCAGCGCGCCCCGGACCTCGGCCACCACGCGGACCACCGCGTCGGAGACGCTGCGGGCGATCGCGAGCGACTCGTCCGGGTCGTCGGTGCTGACCCGCTCCCGGCTGGTGTAGACCACGCAGTCGTTGCGTCCCAGCTCCTCGCGGATGGCGGCGACGGTCTCCTCGATGTGCGCCTCCCGCGAGGACTCGTCGAGGAGGCGGGCGACGTCGAGCTCGAACTCGGTCAGCGTGCCCCGCTCCTGGACCGCGCGCAGCTGCCGGGTGGTCAGGCCGACGTGCGAGCCGACCACCACCAGGCCGTGCTCCGCCCGGGTCCCGGCGCTCGGGGCGGCGTCGGCGCCCGGCGCGCCCTCCGCCGCGCGGATCTCCTCCGCGCCCAGCACGCGGGCGCCCTCCTGCCCGGCGAGGGGCCGGACGAAGGAGGGGCCGCAGCGGGTCACGAAGACGCGGCCGCGCGCCTCGAGCTCGGTCACGGCGTCGGCCACGACCTCCATGTCCGAGTACTCGCAGGCGTTCACCACGACCCAGCGCCGCCCCGAGGCCCCGGCCAGGATCTCGGCGACGCGCTCGACGCCGCCCTCCCGGATGTCCTCCAGGGTGACGCTGAGGACCTCGCCGGCCGGGACCTCGCCGCCGGACTTCTCCTCGAGGAACTCGCGCAGGTCCGAGTGGGAGTAGCCGAACGTGGCGTCCTGGGCGAAGTCGGTCTCCTCGACGCGCAGCTCCTCCCCCTGGACCACGGCGTAGTGCACGTCCTCGCGGGTGTAGCGGCCGGCCTCGATCATGGCCGGGCAGAACAGGAAGGCGTCCACGGGGCGGCCGGCACCCTCCAGGACGTCGGCGATCGCGTTCGGCTCGGCGATCACGTGCCCGCGCAGCGTCGAGTCCGAGCGGGAGACGACGTGCAGACCCTCCGGCGCGGCGCCCTCGGCCCCTCCCAGCATGCCCTCGACGATGCGGCGGTTGGCGGCGACGGCCTGGTCCTCCCCGAGCGCCCGGGTGTTGGTCAGCACGAAGCAGGTGCTCCCCGGCTCGGCGAGGGTCCTCCGGAGGAGCTCGGCGTCCTCCTCGAAGGCCACCGAGACGTCGTGAACGCACTGGGAGCCGGTGGGGTCGTCGTCGAGGACCAGGAGGCGGCGGGGGGAGCGGAGCATGGGAGGGCCTTTCTGCGGAAGCGGGGCGGGGCGGCGGGCGGGGAGGGTCAGGCGGCGAGGGCCACGAGCGGCCAGAGGGCGCACACGACGACGAAGCCCACCAGGGAGGTCGAGGTCGTGAGGACGGTGTACGACTTCAGGGCCGTCGCGGTGCCGACCTGGAAGTATCGGCTCCAGACCCAGAACAGCGAGTCGTTGACGTGGGACAGCGCCATCGATCCGATGCCGATCGTGATCGTGACCAGCGCGATCTGCAGCGGGGCCAGCCCCGTCTGCGCGGCGAGCGGGGCGATGAGCGGGGCGGCGGTCAGCACCGCGACCGTGGCCGAGCCCTGGGCCGCGCGGATCAGCGCCGCCATGAGGTAGGCCAGGACCACGATCGGCAGCCCGGAGCCCGCCAGGACGTCCGCGACGGCGCCGGCCACGCCGGTCTCGGAGAGCACGTGGCCGAAGGTCCCGCCCGCGCCGGTGATGAGGATGACCGCGGCGATCGGGGGCAGGGAGGAGTTGATGATCTCCTCGGCCTTGCCCAGGCCCCAGCCGCGGCGGTAGCCCAGGAGGACGAGGGCCAGAACCACGCCGATCAGCAGGGCCATGGGGGACGCGCCCACCAGCGCGAAGAAGTTGCGGACGGCGTCGCCCTCCGGGAGCACCAGGGCGGTGATCGTCTGGGCCATGATCAGCACCAGGGGCGTGAGGATCATGGCCAGGACGAGGCCCACGCTCGGCGGGTTCTCCACGATCGGCGAGGAGTGTGTGGCGGCAGGCTGCCCTTCTCGGTCCTCCCCGGAGGAGCCCTTCCGGTCCTCGGCCTCCGCGGAGGCTCCGCCGGCGGCCGTCCCCGCGGCCTGGAACTCGGGGACCCGGGAGAACACGCGCTTCTGCACGAACCCGCTGGCCACCTGCGAGAAGAGCCACATCAGGACCGCCGGGACCAGCCCGAGCAGGAGGACCATCCCGACGTCGGCGCCCATGACCTCCGCGCCTCCGACGATGCCGGGGTGCGGCGGGAGGATCACGTGGACGGTCAGCAGGGCCATGACCGTGGGGAGGGCGTAGGTCAGCATGTTGCCGCCGAGCCGCCGCGCCACGGACATCACGATGGGGATCAGCACGATCAGCGCGACGTCGACGAACACGGGGATGCCGAACAGGAAGCTCGCGACGCCGAGCGCCCAGGGCGCGCGCCGCGGGCCGAAGACCTCGAGCATCTTCTTGGCCAGCACGTCGGCGCCGCCGGACATCTCGATGATGCGGCCGAGCATCGCCCCCAGCGTGACGATCAGCGCGACCGAGCCGAGGGTGCTGCCCATCCCCTCGGTCAGGACCGGTACGACCTCCTCGAGCGGGATCCCGGCCACCAGGGCGAGTCCCACGGAGACGATGAGCAGGGCCAGGAAGGGATGCGCCCTGGCTTTGATGATCAGGGCCAGGATGGCGGCGACGGCGGCCAAGCCGAGCAGCACCAGGGTGGTAGTGGTCATGGGAAATCCTCGTTGATTTCGGCCGGAGTGCGACGCGGAGGTCGCACCTGTCAGATATCTGATAAGTGTATTGCTAATCTGGTGTGTGTCAATGCACACAGGTGCGCGATGCGGCGCACGGT
The DNA here is from genome assembly GCF_004136635.1 of Rothia halotolerans. Classification (GTDB taxonomy): domain Bacteria; phylum Actinomycetota; class Actinomycetes; order Actinomycetales; family Micrococcaceae; genus Rothia; species Rothia halotolerans. The sequence continues at coordinate 521,249 of NZ_NOIU01000001.1, forward strand.
CCGGCGAGGAGTCCCCATGACGATGTCAGAGCAGGTCACCCGGCGGATCCTGGACGACATCGGCGCGGGCCGCTACCGGATCGGCGAGGAGATGCCCGCCGAGGCCGCCCTCGCCCAGGGCTACGACGTCTCCCGGCTGACCATCCGCGAGGCCGTCAAGGACCTCAGCGCCCGCGGGGTCGTCGAGGTGCGGCAGGGACGGCGCAACCGGGTCGCGCCGCCCTCCCGCTGGTCCGCGCTGGACCCCGACGTGATGACCCTGCGCGGACGCCTGGTCGGGGACGCCGGGGAGCTGACCCGCTCGCTCATGGAGTCCCGGCGGGTGATCGAGGCGGGCACGGCGGCGCTGGCCGCCGAGCGGATCCGCTCGGGCGAGCTGCGGCGGCTGCGCGAGCTGCTCGACCGGATGCGCGAGTCCCTCGATGACCCCGACCCCGCGCCGTCGGCGGAGGCGGACCTCAACTTCCACCGCACGGTCATCGCCGCCGCCCGCAACGAGTTCCTCGCCGCGGCCTACGAGCCGCTGGAGCAGGTCCTGCGCGCCGTCCGGCTGCGCACCTCCTCCCACCGCAGCGTGCGCGCGGACGCCGTCCACTGGCACGGGGAGATCCTGCTGGCCCTGGAGAGGCACGACGCCGCCGGGGCCGCCGCCGCGATGACCGCCCACCTGGAGCAGAGCGAGCGCGCCGCGCGGGAGTTCCCGGGCGATGCCGACGCCGAGGCGGACGAGACCCCGACGCCGCAGACCTCTGAACCAGCCGCGACGACCATCAGCAGACCATCGAGATAGGAGCTTCCATGAAGATCATCGTCACCGGCGGGGCCGGTTTCCTGGGCAGCCGGCTCATCGAGCTGCTGCTGCGGCGCCTCGACGCCGGCGAGCCGCCGATCCCCTTCGACCGGATCGTCTCCCTGGACCTGGCCGAGTGCCCAGTCGCGGACCCGCGGGTGAGCTCCGTGGTCGGGGACGTGGCCTCGCCGGAGCTGCTGGACCGGGAGGTGGACGAGGACGTCCTCGGGATCTACCATCTGGCGGCGGTGCTCTCGGGCGGCTCGGAGGAGAACTTCGACCTGGCTCTGCGCGTCAACGTGGACGGCACCCGCGCCCTGCTCGAGGCCGCGCGCCGCCTCGGGACGGCGCCCCGGCTGGTGTTCACCAGCTCGCTCGCCGTCTTCGGCGGGGACCCGCCCGAGGTGGTCCCCGAGGAGTGGGCCGAGCAGCCCGACTCGACCTACGGCGCGACCAAGGCCGTGGGCGAGCTGCTGGTCAACGAGTACTCGCGGCGGGGCCACGTGGACGGGCGCATCTGCCGCCTGCCCACGATCTCGGTGCGGCCCGGGCGGCCGAACTCCGCGGCGTCCTCCTTCGCCAGCGGGATCATCCGGGAGCCCCTGAACGGTGAGCGGGCCGTGTGCCCCGTCCCGCACGCCACCCGCATGTGGCTCTCCTCCCCGCGCGCCGCGGTGGCCAACCTGGCGCACGCGCTGGAGGTCGACGGCGAGCGGATCGGCCCGTGGCGCGGGATGAACGTGCCCGGCATCTGCGTGACGGTCGGGGAGATGCTCGACGCGCTGGAGCGGATCGGCGGCGATCAGGCCCGCTCCCTGGTCGACGACGCGCCGGACCGGTCCGTCATGGACATCGTGTGCTCGTGGCCCGGGGAGTTCGAGGTCCAGCGGATGCTGGAGCTGGGCTTCGTGCGGGACCGGAGCATCGACCGGATGATCCGGCAGTACGTGGAGGACTTCGCGCCGGGCGCGGGCCGCCCCGCCGGGCAGGACGAGGCCGGCGCCGAGACCGCCTAGAACGGGGCGGCCGCCTCCCATGACGGCGTCGTGCCCGGGGCCGATCCTCCGGCCCCGGGCACGACGTCGTCGCGGCATGGGGGCGGGGCCGGCGCACCGGCCCCGCACGCCCCGCTCCCGCCTACACGGCCGCCGTCCGGGAGTCGTCCCGGATCTGGCCCACCAGCTCCTCGAGCATGTCCTCGAGCGTCACCATGCCCGCGATCTCCCCCGTCCCGGCGTCGCGGACCAGGGCCAGGTGGGCGCCCTCCCGCTGCATCAGGCGCAGGGCCGGCCCCACCGACTCGTCGAGGGCGAAGACCGGCAGCTCGCGGACCTTGCCGCGCTCCAGCGGAAGGTGCCGCTGCGGCCCGGGCATCGCGATGACGTCCTTGATGTGGACGTAGCCGGTCAGCTCCCCGGTCTCGGCCCGCAGCGGGTAGCGGGAGAAGCCCTCCACCGCGGCGTCCTCGACCTGGGCCGGGGTCGCCGTCTCCGGCAGGATCGTGACCCGGCCGATCGGGATGACCACCGAGCTGATGTCCCGGCTCTCGAAGGTCAGCGCGCCCAGCAGGAGCCGCTCGTCCCGGCGGTCCAGCAGACCGCCCTCGCGTGACTCCTCGACCAGCCCGGCGACCTCGTCCCGGGTGAAGGTGCTGGTCACCTCGTTCTTCGGCTGGACCCCGAACATCCGCAGGATGCCGTTGCCGGTCGCGTTCATCAGCCACAGCACCGGCTGCAGCACGCGCACGACGACGACCAGCACCGGCCCGAGGACCAAAGCCATCCGCTCCGGCCCGGCCAGGGCGATGTTCTTGGGCACCATCTCCCCCAGCACCACGTGCAGGTAGGTGACCACCGCCAGCGCGACCGCATAGGAGATCACGCTGATCATCGCGGCGGGCACGCCCCACGACTCCAGCGGCCCCTCGATCGCGTACTGGACCATGGGCTTGGTGACCCAGCCCAGCGCCAGGGAGCAGACGGTGATGCCCAGCTGCGCGCCGGCCATCATGAGCGAGACGTTCTCGATGGCCCACAAGGTCATCCGCGCCGGGCGCCCGCCTTCCAGGGCCTTGGGCTCGACGACGCTGCGCCGCGCGGCGATGAGCGAGAACTCGGCGCCGACGAAGAAGAAGTTGGCCACCAGAAGCACGACGGTGGCGATGATTCCGAACAGGTCCATCAGCGAGCGCCCTCCTCGATCGGGGCCGGGGAGGTAGAGGCGATCACCGAGGCGATGCGCGCCCCGTCCATCGCCTCGACCGTGAGGGTCAGCAGGGTGGCGGGCAGGCCGTTGCGCGGCTCGGTCTCCACGGAGACCGCGTCGCCCTCCTCCGCGATCCTGCCCAGGTGCAGGGTCAGGAACCCCGCGAGCGTCTCGTACTCGGGGCTCTCCGGCACGTGGCAGCCGAGGGCCTCGGTGGCCTCGTCGGGCCGCAGGGCGCCGTCGAGCCTCCAGCCCGCGGCGTCGAGCCTCTCGACGGCCGGGTCCTGCGGGTCGTGCTCGTCGACGACGTCGCCCACGATCTCCTCCACCAGGTCCTCCAGCGTGAGCATGCCGGCGACGTCGCCCGTCTCGTCGATCAGGACGGCCATCTGCAGGCCGCCCTCGCGCAGGGTGTCCATGAGGTCGTCCAGCTCGGCGGTGTCCGGCACCACGGTGGCGGCCTCCATGATCTCCTCGGCGCGCACCTCGGTGCGCTGCGAGTACGGCACCGCCAGGGCCCGGCGGATGTGGACCAGGCCGAGGACCCCGCGGCCCTCGTGGTCCATCACGGGGAAGCGCGAGTGCCCGGTCCGCGCCGCGAGGTCCAGGGCCTCGGCCACGGTGTCCCCGGGCTCGACGCCGACCATCCGCGAGCGCGGGGTCATCGCGTCGTGCCCGCGGCGGCTGCCGAAGGCCACCGAGCGCTGCAGCAGGTCCGCGACGTCCTCGGAGAGCACGCCCTGACGGGCGGAGTGGCGCACCAGCGTCACCAGCTCCTCGGGCGAGCGCGCCGAGGCGAGCTCCTCCTTGGGCTCGACGCCGAGCGCCCGCACGATCCGGTTGGCGGTGCCGTTGAAGAACGCCAGCAGCGGCATGGTCGCGAAGCTGAAGCCCCGCTGGAAGCCGGTGACGGCCCGCGCGGTGCCCATGGGCTTGGCGATGGCCAGGTTCTTGGGCACGAGCTCGCCGAAGATCATGGTGAGGAAGGTGGCCAGCGCCAGCGCGGTGACCACGGAGACGCTGCGCGCCGCCACGGCGGAGAGCCCCGCCGACTCGAGCGGCCCGGCGACCAGCGCCGCGATGGCGGGCTCGGCGAGGAATCCGATGCTGAGGTTGGTCAGGGTGATGCCGAGCTGGGCGCCGGAGAGCTGGGTCGAGAGGGTGTTCATCCCCTTCAGGACCCCCTGGGCCCTGCGGTCACCGGACTCGGCGGCGTCCTTGACGGCGTTGCGGTTGACCGTGATGAGCGAGAACTCGGCGGCGACGAACAGACCGCAGGCCGCGATGAGGACGGCGGCGATCAGGAGCGAGATCACTTCCAAGGTGTGCACCCCCTACCGCTGCGCTGATCTCTCGCGCTCTGGTTCGGCAGAGGGTACGTACTGTGCTCGGGACTGTCCCCGGGTATCTCCATCATTCCTTTCTTCGGCCGCGAGATTCCTACCGTTCGCGGCCGGTCCCCATATTGTGCGGGAGAGCGCAGAGCGGGGCAACAGGCGCCGGGGCCTGCTGGCGAGTTCACGGCGTTTTCCCAGCTTTCCGCCGTGCCTCGCCGGGCGCCCGCCTCCTCGGAGCGAGAGGACGCAGAGGAGCGCCGCGGTGCCTCCGCGACGCCCCTCTCCGCCGGCCCGACCGTCCGCAGGCGGCCCGCTCCGCGGGTCCTGCGGAGCGGGACCGTCCCTATTCCTTCCCGTCGACCGGTTCGGACACCTCCACCGTGGTCTCCGCGGACTCGGGCGGCCGGCCCGGCACCCGCACCGTGGGGATGGGACCCGTCGGGTGGGTCACCAGCCCGAACTCCCCGCCCTCGTGCTGCTCCACGCCCGCCGCCACGGACTGCTTCAGCATCTCCCGGACCACCTTGCCCTGCAGGATCAGCGGGTCCCGGCTGAGGTCCTTCCAGATCGCCACGCAGAGCACCAGCATCACGACCACGAAGGGCAGAGCCGAGACGATCGTGATGTTCTTCAGCCCGTTGAGGGCTGCCGCCGGCTCGTCTCCGCCGGCGAGCAGCATCACCGCCGCCACGAATCCGGTCGCGACGCCCCAGAAGATCACGGCCTTCTTAGTCGGCTCCTCGGCGCCGTGCTCGCTCAGCGCACCCATCACGATCGAGGCGGAGTCGGCTCCCGTGACGAAGAAGATGGCGATGAGGATGACGGTGACCACCATGAGGATCGTGACCACCCAGCCGGGGACGGGCAGGTGGTTGAGCATGTCGAACAGGATCAGGTCGAAGTTGATGTCCGGAGCGCCGTCCACGATGTCGGCCAGGGCGCTGCCCATGTCCCCCGAGCGCTCGGCCCGCTCCTGGATGCCGATCGCCCCGCCGCCGAAGATCGAGAACCACAGCAGCGTCACGCCCGAGGGGACGAGCAGCACGCCGGTGACGAACTGGCGGATCGTGCGGCCGCGGGAGATGCGGGCGATGAACAGGCCCACGAAGGGGGTCCAGGAGACCCACCAGGCCCAGTAGAAGACGGTCCAGGTGGACATCCACTCCGCCAGGGTCTCGTCGCCGGCCGCCGCCGTGCGGGAGGCCATCTGCGGCAGGTCGCCGATGAAGGAGCCGACCGCGTTGGGGATGACGTTGAGGATGAACAACGTCGGGCCGCCGACGAAGACGATGACGGCCAGGATCACGGCGAGGACCATGTTGATGTTGGACAGCCACTGGATGCCGCGCTCGATGCCGGAGACCGCCGAGGCGACGAACAGGGCCGTCAGGATCGCGATGACGACCACCAGCAGACCGGAGCTGACCTGCCCCGTGATGCCGGTGGACTGCAGGCCGCCGCCGATCTGGAGGGCGCCCAGGCCCAGGGAGCACGCGGAGCCGAACAGCGTCGCGAGGATCGCGAGGATGTTGATGACGCGCCCGCCCCAGCCGTTGACGAGGCGCTCGCCGAAGAGGGAGGTGAACATCGAGGAGAACAGCTGCGAGCGACCCAGCCGGTAGGTGCTGTAGGCCATGCCCAGGCCCACGATCGCGTACATGGCCCACGGGTAGAGGGTCCAGTGGAACAGCGTCGTGCCCATCGCCGTGCTCACGGCGGCGTCCGACTGCCCGTCCACGGTGCCGGGCGGAGGGGACATGTAGAAGAACAGCGGCTCGCCGACGCCGTAGAACACCAGGCCGATGCCCATGCCGGTCGCGAACATCATCGAGATCCACGACGGCGTGCTGAACTGGGGCCCCTCCCCGTCCTGACCCAGCGGGATGCGGCCGAAGCGGCTCACGGCCACCGTGAGGGCGAAGATCGCGAAGACCGTCGCGGCGATGATGAACAGCCAGCCGGTGTTGGTGATGACCCAGCTGAGCGCGCTGTCCGCCACGCCGCCCAGCCCCGTGGGCGATACGAAGCCCCACACGATGAAGGCGACGGCGATGGTTCCGGCCAGCCCGAAGACCCAGTAGTCGGTGCCGTTGCGCCGGTGCGGGGAGGGGCGGTGGTTGAGGGAGGTTCTCAGCTCCCCCACCAGCTCGTGCATTGATTTGTCGCGATTGCTCATCGAGTACGTCCTGCTCCATGTCGAGGGACACGTCCGGGGCAGCCCCGTCATCTGGCGGGCACCGGTGTGAGTGATGAGCTCATCTTAGTCGTCAGAGTGGCACAGATCACAAGGCTTTTTTCATCCCGCCCTGGGCTCCCTGGCAGGCCGGGGGTGGGCTAGGGTGGAGCCCACCGCACCCGACCCCCGGAGACCGCCGTGCCCTTCAAGGATCGATCCTCCGTACTCCTGGTCCTGCTGTGCGTCTTCGTCGCGACCTTCGGGGCCCAGGTCCTGCTGAACCATTACGACCCCGGGGTGAGTCCTTGGGTGATCGCGGGGGTCGCCGTGGCCTCCGTACCGGTCTCCATCGCACTGGTCGCGTGGAAGCGGCGGCGCGACCGCGATCCCGGGAAGTGAGGACGATCACAGCACCGCCGGACGCCTTAAGGTACTTTTGACACGAACTCACGGGGAGATCCGCTCCCCGCCGTGCGAAAGGTCCTCCCGTGCCCCAGACGACGCGCCACGAACGCCTGGACGAGCTGCCCGTCACCCGCAAGCACCTCCGTCTCCTCACCGGCTCTGGCGTGGGCTGGGCCCTGGATGCCATGGACGTGGGGCTGATCTCCTTCATCATGGCCGCGCTCACCGCACACTGGGGGCTCACCGCCACGGAGGCCTCCTGGCTGGGCTCCATCGGCTTCATCGGCATGGCCCTGGGTGCCACCCTGGGCGGCCTGCTGGCCGACCGGATCGGTCGCCGCCAGGTCTTCGCGCTCACGCTGCTGATCTACGGACTGGCCACCGGCGCCTCCGCCCTCGCGACCGGCCTGGCCGTGCTGATGGCGCTGCGCTTCGTCGTCGGGCTGGGTCTGGGCGCCGAGCTGCCGGTCGCCTCGACGCTGATCTCCGAGTTCTCCCCGCGGCGCATCCGCGGGCGCATGGTCGTCTTCCTCGAGGCGTTCTGGGCCGTGGGCTGGGTCGCCGCCGCGGCGATCGGCGCCTTCGTGGTCTCCGCCTCGGACGAGGGGTGGCGGTGGGCGCTGGCCCTGGGCTGCATCCCGGCGGCCTACGCCCTGGTGATCCGCCTGGGCCTGCCCGAGTCGGTGCGCTACCTGGAGTCGAAGGGGCGGCACGCCGAGGCGGAGCGGGTGGTGCGCTCCTTCGAGGAGGCCGCGGCCGAGGAGGGGCGGGAGGCTGAGGACGGAGACGTCCGGCGCTCTCCCGGCGCTTCCGGGACTGCGACGGCGGGCGCCGCGGCGCAGTCGGACGCCCGGGCATCGGCCGATACGACGGCGAGAGCGGCGGCGTCGGATTCCGGGCGCGCGGCCCCCGGGCCGGAGACCGCGGCGTCGTCCGCCAAGCCCTCCATCTGGTCGGATCCGCTGCGCCGCCGGACCATCGCGCTGTGGACCATCTGGTTCTGCATCAACCTCTCCTACTACGGCGCCTTCATCTGGATCCCCTCGCTGCTCCACGCGCAGGGCTTCACCCTGGTCAAGTCGTTCACGTTCACCCTGATCATCACCCTGGCCCAGCTGCCCGGCTACGCGGTCTCCGCGTACCTCATCGAGCGGTGGGGCCGCCGCCCGACCCTGGCGCTCTTCCTCATCGGCTCGGCCGCGGCCGCGGGGCTGTACGGCCTGGCCTCGGTGGAGTGGGCGATCATCGCCGCCGGCTGCACGCTCTCCTTCTTCAACCTCGGGGCGTGGGGCGCGCTCTACGCGATCGGGCCCGAGCTGTACCCCACCAGCGTGCGCGGGACCGGGACGGGGGCCGCCGCGGGGTTCGGGCGGATCGCGTCCATCATCGCGCCGCTGATGGTCCCGCCCGTGCTCGGCGTCGGCGGGCCCGTGCTGCTCTTCTCGATCTTCGCCCTGGCCTTCGCCGTGGCCGCGGTGGCCGCCTTCACCCTGCCGGAGCTGCGCGGCAAGCCGCTGAGCAGCGCGCCGCCGCTGGTGGGGGCCGGGGCGGGCTGAACTCACCCCCTCACGGCGCGGGCCAGGGCCTCCAGGGACTCGTCGAACAGCACGGGGTCGAACGGGGGCATCCGGCCGCCGAACTCCTCGCGCGTCCGCCGGGGCACCCGGCTCCAGTCGTAGGTGAGCGCCACCGCGGTGCCGCCCTCGACCGGGGTGAGCTCGTAGCGCCAGAGCCAGCCGCCCAGCTCGAGCCGGCCGTCGTCGTCGAGCTGGCCCGGCTGCCAGGCGATCAGCCGGCCCTCCTCGAACTCGGCGACGCGGTTGTGCATCACGTAGGGGCCGCCGGCCTGCTCCAGGTACATGTTCATGCCGAAGACCTGCCCCACCTCGGCGAGCGGGGCCGGGTCGATGGCCTCGCGCACCCAGTGGCCGGGCTCGGTCTCCGGGTGCCGCTCCGGGTCCCGGAGGATCTCGAAGATCGCGGCCGGCGGCACGGGGATGAAGCGGGTGGTGCGGATGAACTCGTCGGATCCGGTCACGACGGCGCTCCTTCGGCGACGAGGGTGCGGTAGCGCACCGCCACCGCGCCGCCGGCGAACCGCCGGTGGTCGATCAGCTCGAGGTCCAGCCGGAGGTCCGCGGGGTAGACCGCGAGGCCGTCCCCGATGACGATCGGGAACAGCACCTGGTGCACCTCGTCCACGATCCCGGCGCGCAGGGCGTGGGCGGCCAGCGTCGGGCCGTCGATCGTCACGTCGCCCTCGGCGCGGTCGGCGATCTCGCGGACCCGCGCGGGGTCGAAGCTGCGCTCCAGCGTCGTGCGGCGGGTGAGCGGCCGCTCGAGGGTCGTGGAGAAGACCACCTTGTCCGCGTCCTGCCAGATCTGCGCGAACTCGGCCGCCGCTCCCGAGGAGTCCGCGATGTCGGGATCGGTCTCCCACGGGATCATCAGCTCGTACATGCGGCGGCCGTAGAGATGGGTGGAGACCCGGTGGAGCTCGGCGTTGGCGTAGCGGTGGACCTCCTCGTCCGGCATCGCCCAGTCGAAGTTCCCCTGCCGGTCGGAGATGAAACCGTCCAGCGAGGAGATGACGGAGTAGATCAGACGGCCCATGACGCGTCCCTTCCCGTGGAGGAGGCCGCACGCGGCGTCGGCCTCGGGCGGCGGATCGTGGCCCAGGCGGCGGCGCCCGGCCGGCGGGCGGCACCCGACAGGGCGGCGGCCCGTCGGCGGGCGCCGCCCGGACGGCAAGGGGCGGCCCGCCCAGAAGCGGCTTCCGGACGCGGGGCCCCGAGACGACGCGCGCTCACGGCCGGGGCTCCGGTTCGTAGGCGGCGTAGGTGACGCCGCCGAGGAACGACGTCGCCCGCAGCAGTCCCAGCGGCGGCACCTCGTACCCCTCGGGGAAGAACCCCCGCCCGCTCCCCTGCCAGGCGGGATAGGTGAAGATCCGGTACTCATCCGCCAGGTCGGCCTCGATGATCGCGTGGGCGAGCCGGATGCTGCCGGTCACGACGACGTCGCCGCCCGGCCGCTCCCGCAGCTCGCGGACCGCCCGCAGCGGATCGCCCGCGACGATGCTCGAGTTCTCCCACTCGGGATCCGTCAGCGTGCCGGATACGACCCGCTTGTCCACCCGGTCGAGGTGCCGGGCGACGCCGGTCGGATCCTCCGTCTGGTGCGGCCAGTAACCCCGGAAGTCGCAGAAGGTCCGGCGACCGAGCAGGAGGACCTCCTCCTCGGCGCTCTGCTCACGGATCTCCTCGGCGAGGTCCTGATCCTGGGACGAGGGGTCGAACCAGCCGGTGAGCATTTCGATCCGCCCGTCGAGGGTCATGTTCTGGGTGATGACGATGCGCATGGGTGGGCCTCCTCGGTCCGGCGGCGCGACGCGGGAGGCGGGACCCGGGAGGTCCAGTGACCTACGTCACTTTTGCATCACCTTCACTGTACCCGCTCGCTTTCAGGCCGTGTCAAGGGCTTCCCGCTGGGCCCGCCGGGCGGCCTTGTTGGCGGCCCGGCCGATGAAGATCATGCACACGATCAGGAGCCCGTAGGAGACCATCAGGACCACGAAGACCGGCAGGTCCCCGACCTCGCTGGTGGTGGGCAGCAGGATCGCTGTGGTCATCACCAGCGCGGCGCAGATCAGGGCGATCCACACCGCGAGCTTCATGCGCCTCGCGGCGGCCCGATGGCCCGCGCGCCACGCGGCCTCGGAGGCTCTGGTCGCCCGGGTCCGGATGCCGAAGGTCCCGTTGGGCGGCAGCGTCCCGTGCCGTGACATCCCCGCCAGCAGGCCGAGGACGAGGGCGATGATCAGCAGCCCGGCGACCCCTGCGACGGCGGTCAGCATGCGCGGCCCCGCGCCTCGCGGCACGCCAAGCGGGCGGCTCGTCCGGTCTCGGGGCGGGGGAAGGCGGTGGGGTCCATACCCACACCCTACGGCGAGCAGGAGCGCCTTGACGAGGCGGCGGTGCCTCACCCCCTCCGTCCTCGCGCGGACGCCGTCGGGGGCTTGCGCCCGGCTCCGACGGGCCCTGATGTCCTCGGCCCAGGAGGCCTCTCCGGCGAACCCGCGCCGGAGAGGCCCACGGAGCGCGAGGAGATGGCAGGATTCGATGCAGGAGGGCGGCCCGGCTGGCAGGCGCCGCCCGCGCAGCCGCCCCGACCCGGCACCGACCCCGCCTCCCCTCGTGCCGCCGCAGACAACCCGAGAGGCCCCTCCGTGATCCGCCGCCATCCGATAGCCCGCTCCAGGCCCTTCCTGATCGCCGTCGTCCTCGCCCTCGCGTGCCTGGTGGTCCTCGGCGCCTGGGCACTGGTGACCCGCGAGGAGATCGTCGTCCGGGGCGAGATCGCGGAGTACTATGCGGACGGGTCCCATCGCGAGGCCCTGGGCGAGCCCGCGGCCAACGAGAGATGCGGGCTCGCCGAGGGCGGATGCCTGCAGGAGTTCGAGCGCGGGACCGTCTACTGGGCGCCCGGGCGCACCGCGACCCACGTGGCGGACGGCCGCATCCTCGAGCACTACACCGATGCCGGCGGCCCCGAGGGCCTCTACGGGCACCCCGTGGGACAGGTGATGAGCGAGGACCCCCAGGGCGGCTTCGAGTACCTCAGGACCTACAACCCCGCCTCGAAGACGTGGTACTGGCTGGTCTCCGCCGGAGAGGACGACGTCGTGCCCGTCGACGCCTCGGGCGCCGTCGGCAGGCACTGGGAGGAGCACCGCGAGGAGCTGGGCGCGCCCGAGCCGGGGACGGCCGGTGAGCGCTGCGCCGACGACGGCGTCTGCCGCCAGGACTTCCGCGGCGGAACCCTGGTCTGGAGCTCCCGGACCGGGGTCCACGCGGTCACGGGGGCCTTCAGGGACCGGTACGAGGACTCGATGGGGGCGCCCAGGGGCGAGGAGTATGTCGGCCCGGAGGGAGCGACCGTCCAGGAGTTCTCCGACCCCGCCGACGGCGCCATCGAGGTGATGACGCGGACGGAGGATGACGACGTCGCCCACCACACCGTCCGCGGCGCCCTCGCGGACCTCTACGCCGCGGCGGGCGGGGCGCGGGGCGAGCTGGGCCCTCCCCTCGGCGGGGAGGAGACGGATCTCCGGGACGGCGGCGTCCGCCAGCGCTTCGCCGGCGGCACCGCGTACTGGAGCCCGGACAGCGGGGCGGCGGCCGTCACCGACCGCACCGCCGCCCTCGCATGGCAGGCCCAGGGCGCGGAGGAGGGGCCCTGGGGCTACCCCGTCTCCGGGACGAGGGAGCTCGGGAAGGGGCGGGCCCAGGACTTCGAGGGAGGGACCGCCGAGGTCTCCGACGACGGGTTCTCCCGCTTCACGCCCGGCGCGGCCCCCGCGGGGGCACCTGAGGAGCTGATGGAGGGGGCGGCCCGTCAGCACGACCTCGGGCCGGCCCGAGGCGGCGCCGTGGGGCTGGAGGGTGGGGGACGGTACCAGCGGCACGAGGACGGCGTCGTGGTCCTGACCTCCTCCGGCGAGATCGTGGCGATGGACGAGAGCGTGTTCCGGACGTGGCGGGAGAGGCCGGACGCGACCGGCGCGCCTCGCATGTCCGCGGACCGGGACGGCCGCCTGATCACCCGCTTCTCCGAGGGCGACCTCGCCCGGGTCCCGGAGCGGGGAGACGCCGTGCTGCGCGTGAGCTCCGGATTGGGTGCGGGGGACGCCCTGGTGATCGGAGACTCTCAGCTGGGCGAGGGGGACCACGGCGCGAGCTGGGTCGCCCAGGCCATCCGCCGCAACGGGTACGCGCCCCACTACGAGGCCCGGCCGGGCATCGGCGTCGCGGCGGACGCCTCCCGCGACCGTTTCGGCTCCTACTACCAGGGCGTCGTCGAGGGCCAGTGGATCCTGCCCGGCGGGGACCCGGGCATCGTCTACGTCCAGGGTTCCGGCAACGACAGCTACGGGACCTCGCCGGCCGAGGTCAGGGACAAGATGACCCGGACCGTGCAGCGGCTCAGGACGATCTACCCCGAATCGCGGATCGTCATGACCGGCCTGATCTCCAAGCACGGCGCCGCGAGCCGCGACCGGGTCAGCGACGTCCTGGAGCAGGTCGCCCGCGAGCAGGGGACGCTCTTCGTCCCGCTGAAGGGGAAGGTCACCGAGTGGGGCGCGGCGCCGTACCTGCGGGACGGGCTGCACTTCCGGGCCCCGGAGGGGCACGACTACATGGCGGAGAGGTACGCGCCGTACCTCAAGCGGCTCCTGGAGGGCTGAGGCGCCCGTCCGCCGGGCGGGCCGCCGGTCCGGGAGAGGGAGGAGCCGGCGGTCCGGGGTAGAGGGAGGAGCCGGCGTCGCTCCCCTCTCCCGGCAGCTAGGCCCGGTGCTTGCCGTAGAGCGCCACCGTGGCCCGCTCCGTCTCGGTGCGCACCGGCTTGAAGCGGTCGATGACCACCACGAGCACGAGCGAGAGCGCGCCCCACGCCGCGAAGGTCAGGATGGAGACCCCCAGCGTGTCCGAGCCGAAGTAGAGGATGGACCGCACCGCCTCGACCCCGGCGGACATGGGCAGCACGCCGTTCAGCCCCCGGAAGAGGATCGGCTCCATGTAGATCGAGAGCGCGCCCCCGGAGGAGGGGATGCCGAGGAACATCAGCACCCCCACCACCGGCAGGATCGCCAGCAGCCCCAGGAGCCGCTCCAGCACCGTCGCGAACATCGCCACGCAGAAGATCGCGATGGCGCCCGTGCCGAACAGCTGCCAGCCGTGGCCCTCCACCGAGCCCGTGAACGGACCCGCGATCAGCAGGATCACGGCCGACATGAACAGGGAGTAGCCGGCCACGATCGGCAGCAGCTTGGGCAGCGGCCGGCTCGCCGGCGCCGCGTTCGCCCCGACCACGATGATCATGAACCCCGCCATAAGCCAGCCCATGGCCACGTACATGCTCACCGTGCCCATGCTGTCGCGCTCGGGCAGGGGCGCGACGTCGTCCTCCGCCACCTGCATCTGCTGGGCCTGCGCGACCTGCGTGAAGACGCTGCTGACCGTCTGGGCCGTGCTGCTTCCGGCCGCCTGGTTGGTGATGACCGTCGCCTCCGGCTGCTCGGCGCTGGGCAGGACGAAGGCGCCGGTGATCTCCCGGTCCTCCACCTGCGCCCGCGCCTCGTGGAGCGTGTCGACGACGCTGAGGTCGAACATGTCCGGCATGCTCTGCTCGAAGGCGTCGGCGGTCTGCCGCGCCTGCTCGGTCGTGGAGCCGACGACGGCCACCGGCATGTCCCGCGGGGTCGGCTCGTGCATGGCGCCGAGCATCGCGGAGATCATCATGGCGACCATGGTCAGGGGGAAGAAGAGCAGGGTCGCGTAGCGCCAGAAGCGGGACTTGGGGCGGGGCCCGCCGTGCAGCGAGGGCATGTTGAGGACCACGGTCCGGGGCCGCGCCCCCTTGCGCTGCTTCAGCGCGTCCACCAGGAACGTCAGGGCCAGGCCGGCCACGGCGCCGATCGCCAGGACCAGCAGGTGGCGGCCCGCGCCGTCGCCGCCGAAGTACAGGACCGAGCGCAGGGCCTCGCCGATGGCCGGCGTCGGGAGGAAGGAGTGGAGCACCGTGTAGAACGGCGGGGCCGTGTAGATGGAGATGCTCATGTTCGAGGAGGGGACGCCGAGCACCATCAGCAGGAACATCGCGGCCAGCACCGCCATGGGGCCGAAGATCCTGGTGAAGAACATCTGCACGGCGCCGATCGCGAAGACGCCGAGCCAGGCGATGCCCAGCACCGGCCAGGCCTCGCCGGAGCCCACGACGCCGAGGACGGGGCCGGTGACCAGCCAGACCAGGCCCGCGATGAGCGCGGACCACCCGGCCAACAGCGGGATGGAGCGGCTCTTGCGCAGCAGCAGCTGCGGGGCGTTGGAGAGCGTGATGCTCAGCGGCAGGTAGCCGGCCATCACCAGGGCGGTGGCCATGAACATGGCGCCCAGGCCGGCCGGGTCGCTGTCCGGCAGCGGGGCGAGGTCCTCGCTGTCGAGGGCGAGGCCCTGGCCGGCCGCCGCGGGGGCCACGAGCTGGCTCACGACGCCGGCCTGCGAGGCTCCCGCGGAGCTCGCGGTGTAGAGCGTGGCGCTCCCGTCCCCGTCGCCGAGGACCACGGCTCCGGGGACCTCGCGGTCCAGGACCTGCTGGCGGGCGTCCTCGGCGTCGTCGACCACCTCGGCGTCCACCGCGTCCGGGTCGGGGTCCTCGAGGGACTGCCCGAAGTCCTCGGCGCCCTGCCCGGCCACGGCGATCGGCATGTGGTGCGGGGTGGGCGAGTGCATCGCGTACAGGTAGCCCCAGATCATCATGCCGATCATCAGCAGCGGCATGGCGAACATCGCCACGTACCGGCCGATCGTCTCGGCGCGGGCGCGCTTGGCGGCCTGGGCCGCCGCCTCGGCCGCGGCGTCGTCGTCGGGGGTCGTCTCGACGTCGGCGCCGGCGGGCCGCGTCTGGCTCGAAGTGGTGTGGGTCAAGGGTGGAGCTCCTGCCGCCGTCGCGTTCTCATGCCGCCGCGCGGCGGGTCCCGAGGGCCCGCGCACGGCGCAACGCGACGAGTTTACGCCAAGTGTCTTATTTTTGGCGACCGGCCCGGCGTCGCGGCCCTCCCGGGCGGTATCGTCGGGGTGGGGCCGCGCCGTCGGGCGCGCCCCGGTCACTTCGGAATGGACGGGAGAGAACATGGGGCGGCACAGCGATCGGGCGCGCGAGACCCTGCTGAACTCCGCGGAGGAGCTCTTCGCCCTGCACGGGATCGACGCCGTCTCCAACCGCGCGATCGCCGAGCGCGCCGGGACGGCGAACCACTCGGCCGTCACCTACCACTTCGGCGGGCGCGAAGGCCTCATGCGGGCGCTGCTCTCCCGCGGGCGGGCCGAGATGGCGGCGCGCCGCGCCGAGCTGCTGGACGCGGGCTCCGCTCCGCCCACGCTGCGGGAGATCGTCACCGGCCACATCCTGCCGTGGACCGAGCACCTGGCCTCGCTGCCGGTGCCGAGCTGGCGCGCGCGCTTCCTCTACCAGGTCGCCTCCGTCCCCTCCGGCGCCGAGGCCCTGCGGGAGAGCGCGGCGCAGTCCATGCGCCTCGAGGAGATCCTCCCCGGAGACCTGCCGGAGCTGCGGGAGGTCTCCCCGAACGTGCTGAGCAGTCGCGCCCGCATCCTGGGCGGCATGGTCATGGGCATCTGCGCCAGCTACGAGGGGCAGCTGGAGCAGGGCGAGGCCCGGGGCACCTGGCTCTCCGTGGGCTACTTCCTCGTCGACGCCGCCGTCGGGCTGCTGGCCGCACCCGTCACCCACCCCACGGAGTTCGTCACGCGGGGCTCGCCGCCGGCCTTCCCGCTCTGAGACCGGGAGAGTACGACGCCGCGGGCTCGGCCGGCCCAAAGCGGAGGGCAGGAGGGGCCTAGGCGGAGGGCAGGCGCGCCCTCTGCTCGCCCAGCCGCAGGACGTCCTGGGCCAGCTCCTCGACGTCCTGCGGGTCGTGGCTGACCATCACCGCGGTCCGCCCCTCGAGGATCCGGGCCAGCAGGGCGCGCAGCTCAGCCTTGCCCTCGGCGTCCACGGGGGCCAGCGGCTCGTCCAGCAGGAGGACCTCCGGCTCCGCCGCGAGCGCGCGCGCCAGGGCCACCCGCTGGGCCTGACCGCCGGAGAGCGCGTCGGGGCGCCGGTCCGCGAAGCGGGTCGCGGCGAGGTCCTCGAGCCACCGCCCGGCCCTCTCCCGCGCGGCGCGCCGCCCCAGCCCCCGCGCCCGCGGGGCGAAGGCCACGTTCTCCAGCACCGTCAGGTGGGGGAACAGCAGGGGGCGCTGGGCCATCAGCGTCACGCCCCGGCGGTGCGGGGGCACCCAGGGGCCGCGGCCGGCGCCGTCGAGGTCGAAGAGCACGTGCTCCCCCACCGCGGCCCGGCCGGAGGCGGGGATCAGCAGCCCGGCCAGCACGCCCAGCACGGTGGACTTGCCGGCGCCGTTGGCGCCGGTGATGCCGAGGGTGCGGCCCCGGCCGAGCTCGAAGGAGGCCTCGACCCCGCGCTCGGGGACGCTGGCGCGGAAGGAGAGACTCATCGCGATCCCCTGGCCGAGGCGCGGACCCTCGGTGCCGAGAGCCCCACGACGGCGATCGCCACCGCCACCAGCACCAGGGAAAGGGCCACCGCGGCGTCGGGATCCGTCTCGCGCTGCAGGTAGATCTCCAGCGGCAGCGTGCGGGTGACCCCCTGCAGCGAGCCCGCGAAGGTCAGGGTCGCGCCGAACTCCCCCAGGCTCCGGGCGAAGGCCAGCACGGCGCCGGAGGCCAGCCCGGGCAGCACCAGCGGCACCGTGATGCGGCGCAGCACGGTCCCGGGGCCCGCCCCCAGCGTGGCCGCGAGTCCCTCGTACTGGGTGCCGGCGCTGCGCAGCGCGCCCTCCAGACCGACCACGAGGAAGGGCAGGGAGACAAAGGTCTGGGCGATCACGACCGCGGTGGTGGTGAAGGCGATCGAGACGCCCATCGCCTCGAGGTGCCGCCCCAGCAGGCCCGCCCGCCCGTAGACGTGCAGCAGCGCGATGCCGCCCACCACCGGCGGGAGGACGAGGGGGAGCAGGATCAGGGAGCGCAGGAGCCGCTGCCCCGGGAAGCTCGAGCGAGCCAGCACCAGGGCCAGGGGGACGCCCAGCAGGACGCACAGCACCGTGCTGGCGGCCGCCGTGCGCAGGCTCAGCCACAGGGCGGCGAGAGAGGACTCGGAGGTGATCAGCTCCCAGAAGCTGCCCGGCTCGACCCGCAGGACCATGCCCAACACGGGCAGGATGACGAACAGGGCTCCGACGGCGGCCGGGGCGGCGACCCACCACGGCAGCGCCAGGTAGGACCGGGGCCTGCGACGCCCCCGCCGGGAGGGCCTGGCCGGCGCCGAGGGGACGACGTCGTCCGCCGGATCCCGGGGTTCCGCTGAGGATGCGCTCGTCACGGGGACCCGAAGCCCTCCTCCGCCAGCCGCTCCTGACCGCGCGGACCCTGGACGAAGTCGATGAACTCGCCGGCCAGCTCCGCGTCCTCCGAGGACTTGAGGGAGGCGATCGGGTACCGGTTGATCGCCTCGCCCGCCTGGGCGATCCCGACCTCCTCCACCGCGTCGCCGGCGGCGGTGACGTCGGTCTTGTAGACCACGCCCGCGTCGGCCTGGCCGGAGGTCACCTTGCCCATCACGTCGGTCACCGCGCTCTCCTCGCTGACCGGGGTCAGGGCGACGCCGGTGGCCTCCTCGACCCTCTCCGTGGCGGCGCCGCAGGGGACGCGGCGCTCGCACACCACGGTGTCGACGTCCTCGCGCGCCAGGTCGTCGAAGGAGGAGATCCCCGCGGGGTTGCCCGCCGGGACCGCGATGGTCAGCTCGTTGGTGGCGAAGGTGCTGGGGTCCCCGTCGAGGAGGTCGGCCTCGGCGGCCTGGTCCATGTTGGCCTCGTCGGCCGAGGCGAACACGTCGGCGGGGGCGCCGTCCTCGAGCTGGGTGACCAGCGTCGAGGAGCCACCGAAGCTGAGCTCGACGTCGACCCCCTCGTGGTCCGCCTCGAACTCCTCGGCCAGGTCCTCGAAGGAATCCGTGAGGGAGGCCGCGGCGAAAACGGTGAGGGTGCGGTGCTCGGCCTCGGAGGAGGCGGCGCCGGCCCCGGAGCCGCAGCCGGTCGCCGCGAAGGCCAGCAGCCCCGCGCCGGTCAGCGCGGCGACCGTGCCGCGCGTGGACCTGCCGAAGCCTCGATTCCTGCTGAAGATGCTCATGCCTCCGGCACCTCCACCATGACGTTCGTGGACTTGATGACGGCGGTGGCCACCGCTCCCGGCTCCAGGCCCAGGTCCCGCACGGCCTCCGTGCTCATCAGGGACACCACCCGATGCGGTCCGCACTGCAGCTCGACCTGCGACATCACCTGATCCGAGGTCACGGCGGTCACCAGGCCCACGAAGCGGTTGCGCGCGGAGCTGGAGACGTGCGTGGGGTCGGCGGGAGGCACGGACTGGTCCTTGACCAGCCGGGCCAGTTCGAGGCCGTCCACGGTGGTGTGGCCGGAGGGGGTCTTGGAGCCGGTCAGCCTGCCCGAGACGATCCAGCGACGCACGGTGTCGTCGCTGACGCCCAGGAAGTGCGCCGCGTCTGCCACGGAGAGAGTAGCCATGGTCACATGGTATCCGCAGATACGGGTGATTCTCAGCTTATTAAGCTCATATACGGAACGTGGTGCGGTAATGGGGTGCATTCACTCGCCCCCGAGACCCCCGCCTTCTCCGGGAGGCGCCGGCGGGAGCGAATCGGATCGACGCATGAGACCGAGGGCCCACCCTCCCGACGGCGGACACTCGACGCACGAAAAAGCCCCGGTCCCGCTCGTGAGCGGTACCAGGGCTTGCGGCGGAGGATGGGGGATTTGAACCCCCGAGGGCGTGAACCCAACACGCGTTCCAGGCGTGCGCCATAGGCCGCTAGGCGAATCCTCCAGGCATCCGCTCGACCGCCCGAAGGCGATTTCACGAAAGCGAACGGATTCGAGCTTACACAACGGGCCCGGGGCGTGCCAACTCGTGCCCGCCGAAGGTGGCGCAGAACACGCTCGCCCCGGTGTGACACCCGATCCCGCTCTGGGCTAAGCTGTCGGAAGCCCCTCGCGTGGCGTCATCGTGGAAAACTCCCCCAGGACCGGAAGGTAGCAAGGGTATCCGGGCTCTGACGGGTGCGCGAGGGGTCTTATCCTTTAACCTCCCGGCGCCGGGATCCGCACCGCCCGCGCCCTGCGGATCCGCGGCACGACGCCTCGCAGCGGCCCCTCGACGGCCCGCCCCGCGCCGACCCCTCGTCCCCAGAACCGCAACGGGTCTTATCTTGTCAGTCCGACCCGCTAGGGTTTAACGGGTGAGCACAGCACTGTACCGCCGTTACCGCCCGGAGACGTTCGCCGACGTCATCGGGCAGGAGCACGTCACGGAACCTCTGATGACGGCCCTGCAGAAGAACCGCGTCAACCATGCCTACCTCTTCTCCGGCCCCCGGGGCTGCGGCAAGACCACCTCGGCACGGATCCTGGCGCGCTGCCTGAACTGCGAGCAGGGTCCCACGCCCACGCCCTGCGGGCAGTGCGAGTCCTGCCGCGAGCTGTCCCGGGACGGCTCGGGCTCCCTGGACGTCATCGAGATGGACGCCGCCTCTCACGGCGGCGTGGACCACGCGCGCGACCTGCGCGAGCGCGCGACCTTCGCCCCCGTCCGGGACCGCTACAAGATCTTCATCATCGACGAGGCGCACATGGTGACCCGCGAGGGGTTCAACGCGCTGCTCAAGATCGTCGAGGAGCCGCCCGAGCACATCAAGTTCATCTTCGCGACCACCGAGCCCAACAAGGTGCTCAGCACCATCCGCTCGCGCACCCACCACTACCCGTTCCGGCTCGTGGCGCCCGAGGTGCTGCGCGGCTACCTCAAGCAGCTGTGCGAGCGCGAGGACATCGAGGTGGAGCAGGGGGTGCTGCCGCTGGTGGTGCGCGCCGGCGCCGGCTCGGTGCGCGACTCCCTCTCGGTGCTGGACCAGCTCATGGCCGGTGCCGGGGAGCAGGGGATCACCTACGACCTCGCCGTGGCGCTGCTCGGGTTCACCCACGCGGAGCTGCTGGACAGCGTCGTCGACTCCTTCGCAGCGGGGGACTCCTCCGCCGTGTTCCAGGCCGTGGACCGGGTCATCCAGACCGGTCAGGATCCGCGCCGCTTCGTCGAGGACCTGCTGGAGCGGTTCCGGGATCTGATCATCGTCAAGGCGGTCCCGGAGTCGGCCGCGTCCATCCTGCACGGCATGCCGGAGGACCAGATCGACCGGATGCGGGGGCAGGCGACCCAGCTGGGCGCCGCCGAGCTCTCGCGGGCCGCGGACATCGCCAACTCGGCCCTGACCGAGATGACCGGCGCCACCAGCCCGCAGCTGCACCTGGAGCTGCTGTGCGCCCGGATCCTGCTGCCCACCGCGGAGGACTCATCGCGCGGGGTCAACGCGCGCGTGGACCGGCTGGAGCGCCGGATCAACATGGGCAGCGTCGGCGCCGTGGCCGCCCCCCTGCAGGCGGACCAGGCGGCGGCAACCACCCCGGAGACCCCGGCCGAGCACGCGGCCTCCATGGCCGACGGCGGCATGACCGCCTCGCGTCAGGAAGCCTCCCCCGGCGGCCGCGAGGCGGCCCTGGCGATGGCGCGGCGCAATCGTCCCGTCCCCGCTGGGCAGGAGGACGCGGAGGCCCAGGAGCCGGACACCGGAGAGCAGGGCGCCGCAGCCCCGGGCGCCGATTCCTGGACGGCTCCCGACGAGACCGTGGAGTCCGCTTTCCCGGCTCCCGATGCCGCCCCCTCCGAGGAGACCGGCCAGAACTCGCCCGCCGCGTCCCCGGCCGCCGGTCAGGGACAGCCTCCCCGTCCGGCCGAGCAGGACGGAGCCCCTTCGGCTTCGTCCCCCGCGTCCGGCGACGACGCCCCTCAGTCCTCCCCCGATGAGGGCCAGCAGGCCTACCGCGCCCAGCCGACCTCCCCGGCCGACGCCGGCCAGGTCAACCTCGTGGAGCGCTCGTGGGCCGACGTCGTGGCCGCCGTCGGCAAGCGGTCCAAGGTCGCCCAGGCCACCTTCCGCGAGTGCCGCCCGGCGCGGTTCGAGAACGGCGTCCTCTACGTGGCCTCGAGCGGGCCGGGCATCCAGTCCCGGGTCGAGCGCTATGCCGGCGCCCTGAGCGAGGCGGTCCAGGAGATCCTGGGCCTCGCCTGCACCGTGGCCCTGGACGGCAGCGCCCCCGCGGCCGGGGGCCTGGAAGGTTCCGGCGGACCGGGCGCTCCCGGCGGACCGGGGAGCCCCGGTGCGTCCGGCGGCCCCTCGTGGTCCGGCGGATCCTCCGGCGCCAGCGGCCCTTCCGGCCCTGGCAGCCCCGAGGGATCCGGCGGGGGCGCCCCGCTGGGTGCCCCCGGCGCGGCCTCGCCCGCAGGCGAATACGCACGGAACGCAGGCCCCGAGCCCGGGGCCCCGGCCGGGCGCGCCCAGCGCGAGCAGCAGGACTGGCCCGGCGACGAGCAGTGGAGCCGCGCCGCCCAGCAGGAGAACAGCCAGACCCCGGAGCCCCCGCGTGCGCCCTCGGCCGGCCGTCCCGGGGATCGTGCGGACCGGTCCCAGCCCCTCTCGGACGGCCCCCGCGGCGGGGACCAGGCGTGGCAGCGCCACGGTGAGCCCTCGTCCAACGCGGCCCCCGACTGGTCCGACGACGAGTCGGGCGAGGGCTTCAGCGACTGGGCCGTCGCGACGATCCCCGGCGGCGAGCAGGGCGAACAGGAGGAGCCGGCGTCGCGCCTGCGTGTCGTGCCCGGCGAGGCGGAGCGGGATGCGGACGACCCCTGGACCGGCGGAGACCCCGAGGCCGGGGAGCCCTCCAGCACCACGGCGAGCCTCTCCGTGGTCCCGAGCCCGCCGGAGGACGCCACCGCCGAGGAGGCCCCTGCCCGGGAGCCCTCCGGAGAGGACGCGTCCTCGGCGGCCGAGGAGCCCTCCCGCCCCGCCCACGACTGGTCCGTCGCGGCACGGCGGGCCGGGGCCCCCGGCAGCCCCGTGGACGGGCGCCGCAGCGGCTGGGGCTACTCGGGGCCCGACGGCGCCGCGGGAGCCTCCGACCACCCCTCGAAGTGGCTCCAGCGCAAGCAGCACCTCACCGAGGTCGGCGACACCGGTGAGGGCGAGGGCCCCGGGGCCTCCCCCGGCCCCGGGGGCCCGGCTCCTGAGGCCGCACCAGAACCCGAGGACCGGGCCCCCGCGGCGCCTCCGCAGGGCGGCGTCGCCCCCGCCGAGTCCCACGAGCGGCAACGGCACCTCCACGCCGTGCGGACCGAGGAGGAGCCCTCCCCCGGCCCGGCCGCGGGCGAGCAGCGCGACCAGCGCTCCTTCCGCGAGCGCCACGCGGCGACCATCGCGGCGGGAGCCCAGGGCGGTCCCCGCCGCGGGGAGCCCGTCGTGGATCCCCAGGCCCCGGAGCCGCCGGACGACTGGGACGACTTCGTCCCGGAGCCCGAGGACGAGGACATCGAGGACTCGGCGCTCTACGGCCAGGCTGCCGTGGAGACCATCCTCGGCGGGCGGGTCATCGACGAGCGCCCGCACCATCAGTCGTAGCAGGCCCCGCCGCGGCGGGACCGGGAAAGAGGACCTTTGTACCAGGGAGCTGTCCAGGACCTGATCGACGAGCTCGGCAGGCTTCCGGGCGTGGGCCCCAAGTCCGCCCAGCGCATCGCGTTCCACATCCTCAACTCGCCCGCCGAGGAGATGGAGAAGCTCGCCTCGGCGATCACGATGGTCAAGAGCAAGGTCTCCTTCTGCGAGATCTGCGGGAACATCTC
Organism: Rothia halotolerans; assembly: GCF_004136635.1. Classification (GTDB taxonomy): domain Bacteria; phylum Actinomycetota; class Actinomycetes; order Actinomycetales; family Micrococcaceae; genus Rothia; species Rothia halotolerans. The sequence goes on from NZ_NOIU01000001.1 coordinate 544,550, forward strand.
GGAGACGCCGAAGTGCTCGATCTGCCGCGACGCCCGCCGCGACTCCTCGATCATCTGCGTGGTCGAGGAGCCCAAGGACGTCTCGGCGATCGAGCGGACGGGCAGCTTCTCCGGCCGGTACCACGTGCTCGGCGGCTCGATCGACCCGATGCAGGGCATCGGCCCCGAGCGCCTGCGCGTCCGCGAGCTGGTCTCGCGCCTGGCCGACGAGGAGGTCCAGGAGATCATCCTGGCCATGGACCCCAACCTCGAGGGCGAGGCGACCGCCACGTACCTCTCCCGGATGCTCAATCCCATCGGCGTCACCGTCTCCCGGCTCGCCTCCGGGCTGCCGGTGGGCGGCGACCTGGAGTATGCGGACGAGATCACCCTCGGCCGCGCGATGGAGGGCCGCCGGATCCTCACCCCCGGCCAGCGCCGGGCGAAGGCCGCGGAGCAGGCCGCGAGCGTCGCGGACGCGGGGGCGGCGACTCAGGAAGACGACGCCGGGACCGCCCCGAGCACGGGGGACGCCGCCGGCGCGGACGGCGGCGAGGACCGGCCCGCGAGCGCCGAGGGCGAGGCCGCGGCGTCGGCCCCTGAGCAGGCGGCGACGGAGGCGCCGGCGTCCCAGCCGGCGGACCCCTACCGCCGCTATCCCACGCCGCGGCGCGGGGAGAAGTTCGCCAACCCCTGGGCCGACTGACACTCCGCCCCGCTGGCGGCCGGACGGCGTCGCCCTACTTCTCCTTCAGCTTCCAGTAGCCGCTGGAGTACCCGTGCCCCTTGGCGAGCCCGAGCTCCTGGCGCATCCAGGCCCGCAGCGGCCTGATCGCCCCGGACTCCCCCGCCAGCCACATGAACACCTCGCCCTCGGGGACCCCGCCGGCGACGACGGCCTCCGCCAGGGGCGACGCGGCGCCCTCGCGCACCACCCACTCCACCGAGACCCCCTCCGGGGCGTCGATCGGCTGCCGCGACCGCAGCGAGGGCACCTCGAGGACGGCCCGCCCCCGGGCCCCGCGGGGCATGGACTCGAGCCACCGCGCCATCCCCGGCAGCCCCGTCTCGTCGCCGGCCAGCAGATAGAAGTCGTAGCCGTCGTCGATCCGGTACCCGGCCTTGGGGCCCAGGACGTGGACCGGGTCGCCGGGCTCCAGCGCCCGTGCCCACGCCGCTCCGCGGCCCTGCTCGTGCAGCACCACGTTGATCTCCAGCTCCCCGCTCTCCGGGTCGTACCGCCGGACGGTGTACTTGCGGGTGGGCGGGCTCGGCTTGGGCCACACCGGCTTCTCCCCCTTGAGCTCCGGCTCGGGCAGGACGCGACTGCCCTCCGGGGGGATCACCACGCGCACGTACTCCCCCACCAGCCCGCGGGAGTCGATCCTCTCGCCCTGCTCCGCGCAGACGACCCGCCGCACGCTGGGGCTCGCGTCCTCCACCCGCACCGCGCGCAGGACGCGGTAGCGCATGGGGTACTTGACCTTCTCCAGGGGGCGGGGGCCCTCGACGGGCGCAGCCCGCTCGCCCGCCGCATCGGCCCGCTCCGCGCTCTTCTCGCCCATACCGCTCCCTGCCTCCTCCGTGACGCCCCGCCCGAGGCCCGCCGCGGCCACCGCGGCCGCTGCTCCCCACGCTAGCCCCGCTCCGTGAATCCATGAAGCGATCATGTCGCCTGCCAGCGCACCGGATTTCATAGTATGGAAACACTCACAGAAACGCGCCGGTACATGTGGCAGCCGATATTCTGGGTCACGGCCCCGCAAACAGACACCCGTTGGAGACAAGCATGAGCCTCATCGTCCAGAAGTTCGGCGGTTCGTCCGTGTCAGACGCCGAGGGCGTCAAGCGCGTCGCCCGCCGCATCGTGGAGACGAAGGCGCAGGGCAACGACGTCGTCGTGGTCGTCTCCGCGATGGGCGACACCACCGACGACCTGCTCGACCTCGCCCACGAGGTCTCCTCCTACCGCGGCCCCAGCCGCGAGCTGGACATGCTGCTGACCGCCGGCGAGCGCATCTCCATGGCCGTGCTCGCGATGGCGGTGCACGAGCTCGGCGCCCCCGCGCAGTCCTTCACCGGCTCGCAGGCCGGCATGATCACCGACGGGATCCACGGCTCGGCCCGCCTGGTCGAGGTCCAGCCGCACCGCATCCGCGAGTCCGTCGACGCCGGCAACATCGCCATCGTCGCCGGGTTCCAGGGCATGAACCGCCAGACCCGCGACATCACCACCATGGGCCGCGGCGGATCCGACACCACCGCCGTGGCCCTGGCCGCCGCCCTGAACGCGGACGTCTGCGAGATCTACTCCGACGTCGACGGCGTCTTCACCGCCGACCCTCGCATCGTGGGCGCCGCCCACAAGCTCAACCAGGTCTCCAGCGAGGAGATGCTGGAGATGGCGGCCAACGGGGCCAAGATCCTGCACCTGCGCTGCGTCGAGTACGCCCGCCGCTTCAACCTGAAACTTCATGTCCGCTCCTCCTTCAGCGATCTGGAGGGCACGTGGGTCATCCCGAGCGCCACGGACGCGGACTCAGCCGAACTGACGAAGGAGATCCCCTTGGAACAGCCGCTCATCTCGGGCGTCGCCCACGACCGCAGCCAGGCGAAGATCACGGTCGTCGGCGTGCCCGACGTCCCCGGCTACGCCGCCAAGATCTTCGGCTCGCTCAACGACGCCCACGTCAACCTGGACATGATCGTGCAGAACGTGTCCACCAAGTCCGCCGAGCGCACCCACATCTCCTTCACCCTGCCCCAGGACCAGGGCGACACCGCCCTCGCCGTCCTGCGGAAGGTGCAGCAGGAGGTCGGCTTCGAGGACATCGAGTACGACGACTCGATCGGCAAGCTCTCGCTGGTGGGCGCGGGCATGAAGTCCAACCCCGGCGTCTCCTTCCAGTTCTTCGACGCCCTCTCCGAGGCCGGGGTCAACATCGACATGATCTCCACCTCCGAGATCCGCATCTCCGTGGTCACCCGGGCGGACCTGCTCGACGCCGCCGTGCGCGCCGTGCACACCGCCTTCGGCCTGGACCACGACGGCGAGGCCACCGTCTACGGCGGAACCGGCCGCTGAGGGCTTGAGCACCGTTCCGCCGGGCGAGCAGCGCCGCGGCCCGGCCGTGGCGGCCGGGCCGCAGTGGCGCGCGCTCGCCGAGGAGCACCGCGAGCGCGCCGCCGTCTACGCGGAGCCCTTCGTGGAGCGCCGGAACCGGGGCGCGACGCATCCGGTGGAGGACTTCCTCTTCACCTACTACACGCTGAAGCCGGGGCAGTTCACGCGCTGGCACCCGGGGGCCGGCGTCGTGCTGCTGGACGCCGCGGAGCGCCTGGACTGGAAGTTCTACCGGGCCGTCGGCGCCGAGGAGCTGGAGGCCGCGGGGCTCCCTCCCGCGGAGGCCGCCGCGCAGGCCGGGAGCGCGGCGACGGTCGACGTCGAGGACTTCTTCGCCCGCCGCGGCAGCGCCGTGGACTTCACCCGCGAGCTCCTCTCCCTGAGTACTGCGAAGCCCGGGAACTTCGGCTGCTTCGGGATGCACGAGTGGGCCATGGCCTACCGCTCGGAGGAGAACGAGATCCGGCACGAGCACCTCGAGCTGCGACTCGGGCCGGACGGGACGGACAGCGTGGTGGAGTCCCACCGCATCCACTGCACCCACTTCGACGCGTTCAGGTTCTTCCAGCCCCAGGCCGTGGAGCGCAACGAGGTCCAGCCGACGCGCGAGCGGCAGCGGCACCTGGAGCAGCCCGGCTGCCTGCACGCCAACATGGACGTGTACAAGTGGGCCTACAAGCTGCTGCCCCTGGTGGACTCCGACCTGGTCATGGACGCCTTCGAGCTGGCCTGGCAGATCCGGGAGATGGACATGCGGGCGGCCCCCTACGACCTACGGGCCTGGGGCTACGAGCCGATCCCCGTGGAGACCGCCGCGGGGAAGAAGCAGTACGCCACGATGCAGCGTGACTTCGCGGCCCGTTCCACGCAGCTGCGCCAGCGCCTGCTGAACAGCCTGCGGGAGGTCGCGGGCCCCGCCTCCGACTGAGCCGGACGGCGTCGGCGTCATGCTTCCGGACACGGCGTAACCTTCCGCCCGACGCGCCGTCCGCTCCCCTTTTCCGAGGACGATTGCCCTAGCCTGGTGTGGGTTGAAGCACATGCCGCCTATCCAGGAGCCAAGCACCGTGGCCGTCACTCGCCGTACCGTCCTCCTCTCCTCCTCCACCGGGCTCGGGCTCGCGCTGCTGAGCGCGTGCGCCTCGGGGTCCGATGACGCGAGCTCGAGCGCCGAGCAGTCCCCGAGCCCGACGCAGACCCCCGAGCCCGCCCCCACCCCGACGCCTCAGACGCAGGTCTGGGAGGACAACACCACCGTCCCGCACCTGTTCTTCCACTCCCTGGTGGCCGACACCGACCGGGCCTTCGACGGCGACGAGGACGCCGCCGGCTACCTGGACTACATGGCCACGATCGAGGAGTTCGAGACGTTCCTGCGCCAAGCCCACGAGCGCGGCTACGTGCTGATCAGCCCCCACGACATCTACGCCACCGCCCCCGACGGAACGGTCTCCTCCAAGGAGCTGGAGGTCCCTGTCGGCAAGAAGCCGCTGGTCCTGTCCTTCGACGACCTCTCCTACTACGAGTACATGGAGGGCGACGGCTTCGCCGACGACGTGGCCCTCGACGACGAGGGCGGGCTCACCACGACCTACACCGACGCCCAGGGGAAGACCCAGCAGGGCGAGTACGACTACGTGCCGATCCTCGAGCGCTTCATCGAGGAGAACCCGGACTTCTCCCCGAACGGCCGCAAGGGCGTCATCGCCATGACCGGCTACAACGGCGTGCTGGGCTACCGCACCTCCGACCTGGGGTACAAGGACGAGAACCCCGACCTGGAGAAGGACAAGAGGACCGCCACCGAGGTCGCGGACGCGATGAAGGAGCGGGGCTGGGAGTTCGCCTCCCACACCTGGGGCCACCTCAGCTGCACCGAGATGCCGCTGGCGACGCTGCAGGAGGACATGGGCAAGTGGAAGGCGGAGGTCGAGCCGATCGTCGGGAAGACCGACCTGCTGATCTACCCCTTCGGCGCGGACATCGCCGGGCCCGAGCCCTACTCCGAGGCGAACGCCAAGTTCGCGTTCTACAAGGCCGAGGGCTTCAACGCCTTCTTCAACGTCGACGCCAGCTCGCCGGCCTGGAACCAGTACGGCGGCCGCTCGCTGCGCCAGGCCCGGATCAACGTGGACGGGATCAGCCTCAAGGCCGCCGTCGAGGGGAAGAACGACGTCCTGAACGGGTTCTTCGACCCGCACGCAGTGCTGGACCCGGCGCGGCCCGCCTCGATCGCCGGGTCCTGAGCAGCCGGCATCGCCGGGTCCTGAACAGCCGGCGAAGGGCCCGTCGAGCCCGCCCCGCGCCGCCTTCCGGCCCCGGTCCGCGCCCGGCCCCGCGTCCGGGTAGACTGGACGGGCAAGCTCGCGGAGCGTCCCGGATCCGAACATCCCGACGTGAGACGGCAACCGGTACCCCTCCGCGCACTGGATACCCACACCGCGTAACAGGAGCCCGGATGCCCCGCATCATTGTTGACGTCATGCCCAAGCCAGAGATCCTCGACCCCCAGGGCAAGGCCATCGCCCGCGAGCTGCCGCAGATCGGGATCGACGGCTTCGCCGGCGTCCGCCAGGGCAAGCGCTTCGAGCTGACGGTCGAGGGCGAGGTCACCGAGGCCCACCTGGCCGAGGCCCGCCGCGCCGGCCAGGAGCTGCTCTCCAACCCGGTGATCGAGGACGTCGTCAGCGTCTCCGTGGCGGAGGACTGATCAGCGTGGCCGACTCCTCCGTGACCCTCGAGACGCCCCTGATCGCCGACCTCGGCCAGGAGGCCGCCGACTCCCGGCTCGCCCGGGTGCGCGTCGGCGTCGTGGCCTTCCCCGGGACCCTCGACGAGCGCGACGCCGCCCGGGCCGTGCGCCTGGCCGGCGGCACCCCCGTCCCCCTCTGGTACAAGGACTCCGACCTGCAGGACGTCGACGCCGTCGTCGTCCCCGGCGGCTTCTCCTACGGCGACTACCTGCGCGCCGGCGCGATCGCCGCCAAGGCCCCCATGATGACCGCGGTGGCCCGCGCCGCGCAGTCCCGGGGCACCTCCGGCTCCTCGCCGCTGCCGGTGCTCGGCATCTGCAACGGCTTCCAGGTGCTCACCGAGACGCACCTGCTGCCCGGCTCGATGATCAAGAACGACCACCTGAAGTTCCTGTGCCGCGACCAGCGCCTGGCGGTCGAGAGCACCGCGACGCCGTGGACCGCCGCCTTCGAGCCCGGCGAGGAGATCGTCGTGCCGCTGAAGAACCAGGACGGCCAGTACGTGGCCGACGAGGGGACGCTGGCGGAGCTCGAGGCGGAGGGCCGCGTCGTCTTCCGCTACGCGGGCGGGAACCCCAACGGCTCCCGCAACGGCATCGCCGGCGTGGCCAACGCGCGCGGCAACGTCGTCGGGCTCATGCCCCATCCCGAGCACGCCGTGGAGCCCGGCTTCGGCCCCTCCTCCTCCGGCTCCGGGCCCGTCGCGATGCGCTCCGGGACCGACGGCCTGCGCATCTTCTCCTCCCTGCTCCACCAGCTCGTCTCCGCCTGAGCGCGGCACCGAACCCTTTAGGACTCACCACCCCATGACCGAACAGCAGTTCAACCTGGACACCGTCGAGCACGCGGCGGACACCCCGGACACCGAACTCCCCTGGGCCGAGCTGGGCCTGAAGGAGAACGAGTTCGACGACGTCAAGAAGATCCTCGGCCGCCGGCCCACCGCCGCCGAGCTCGCCATGTACTCGGTCATGTGGTCCGAGCACTGCTCCTACAAGTCCTCCAAGGTCCACCTCAAGCAGTTCGGCCAGAAGGTCACCGAGGAGATGGGGAAGGACCTGATGGTCGGCATCGGCGAGAACGCCGGGGTGACCGACATCGGCGACGGCTGGGCCGTGACCTTCAAGATCGAGTCCCACAACCACCCCTCCTACGTGGAGCCCTACCAGGGCGCGGCGACCGGCGTCGGCGGCATCGTCCGCGACATCATCTCGATGGGCGCCCGGCCGGTGGCCGTGATGGACCCGCTGCGCTTCGGCGCGATCGACCACCCGGACACCGCGCGCGTGGTGCACGGCGTCGTCGCGGGCGTGGGCGGCTACGGCAACTCCCTGGGCCTGCCCAACGTGGGCGGCGAGGTCGAGTTCGACCCCTGCTACCAGGCCAACCCGCTGGTCAACGCGCTGGCGGTGGGGGTCATGCGGCATGAGGACATCCGGCTGGCCAACGCCTCCGGGGTCGGCAACCAGGTGATCCTGTTCGGCGCCCGCACCGGCGGGGACGGGATCGGCGGAGCCTCGGTGCTCGCCTCGGAGTCCTTCGACGACTCCAAGCCCTCCAAGCGCCCGGCCGTGCAGGTCGGCGACCCCTTCGCGGAGAAGGTGCTCATCGAGTGCTGCCTCGAGCTGTTCAAGGGCTCGGTGGTCGAGGGCATCCAGGACCTGGGTGCCGCGGGCATCTCCTGCGCCACCTCGGAGCTGGCCTCCAACGGCGAGGGCGGCATGCACGTGGACCTCACCCAGGTCCTGCTGCGCGACCCGACCCTGACGCCCGGCGAGATCCTGATGTCGGAGTCGCAGGAGCGGATGATGGCGGTGGTCTCGCCGGCCAACATGGAGTCCTTCGAGCGGATCATGGAGAAGTGGGACGTCGAGTACTCGGTGCTCGGCGAGGTCAACGACTCCCGGCGGCTGACCATCGAGTGGGACGGCGAGATCATCGTCGACGTCGACCCCCGCACCGTGGCCCACGAGGGCCCCACCTACCAGCGCCCCTACGAGCGCCCCGAGTGGCAGGACGCCGTGCAGGCCGACCGCTTCCCGGGCTCCGAGGCCGACGCCGCCCGCCCCGCCGGGACGGATCTGCGCGGCGCCGTCCTGGAGCTCATGGCCTCCCCCAACCTGTGCTCCAAGGGCTGGGTCACCGACCAGTACGACCGCTACGTGCAGGGCAACACCGCCCTGGCGCAGCCCGACGACGCCGGCGTCGTGCGCGTGGACGAGCAGACCGGGCTCGGCGTCGCGCTGAGCACCGACGCCAACCCGCGCTACGCCTACCTGGACCCCTACGAGGGCGCGCGGGCCTCGCTCGCCGAGGCCTACCGCAACGTCGCCACCAGCGGCGCCCGCCCGGTCGCGGTCTCCGACTGCCTGAACTTCGGCTCCCCCGAGGATCCGGCGATCATGTGGCAGTTCGCCGAGGCCGTGCGAGGCCTGGCCGACGGCTGCATGGAGCTGGGCGTCCCGGTGACCGGCGGCAACGTCTCGCTGTACAACCAGACCGGCGGGCAGGCCATCAACCCGACCCCGGTGGTCGCGATGATGGGCGTGCTGGACGACGTCGGGCGCCGCACCCCCTCCGGCTGGGAGGCGGACCAGGACGGCCAGGCGATCTACCTGCTGGGCGAGACCGCCGAGGAGCTCGACGGCTCCGAGTGGGCCCGCCTCCGCGGGCACCTGGGCGGACTGCCCCCGAAGGTCGACCTGGCCGCCGAGCGGCAGCTGGGCGACATGCTGGTCAACATGTCCCGGGACGGGATGATCGACTCGGCGCACGACGTCGCCCAGGGCGGCCTCGCGGCCTCGCTCTCCGAGGCCTGCCTGCGCTTCGGCGTCGGCGCCCGGATCGGGCTGGGCGAGGTCGCCGAGCGCGACGGCGTGGACACCTTCGCGATGCTCTTCTCCGAGTCCCAGGCCCGCGCCGTCGTCGCGGTGCCGCGCTCGGAGGAGGTCCGCTTCAAGGACATGTGCACGGCGCGGAACTTCCCGTACGCCCGGATCGGCGTGGTCGACGCCGAGAACGGCGCCCTGGACGTCCAGGGCGAGTTCTCCCTGGACCTGACCGAGCTGCGCGAGGCCCACGAGGGCACCCTGCGGCGGCACTTCGGGTAGCGGGCCGCCCCGGCGACCCAGGGCCGCGTCGTCTCGTCGAGGCGGCGCGGCCCTTCGTCGTCCGAGACCTTGCACGCCGCCCCCGGGGGGCCGGGCCCCGTCCCTCCGGCCACCCCGAGGCGAAGACTACAGCTGGCGCTACTCCACCCCGCCCGGCCTCCCGCCTAAGATGGAGGCGAGCCGACCGCCCACCACCCCCTTCCCGGAGGAGACCCATGCCCGCACGGACCAGGGAGACCGCCGTGGAGCTGGAGGAGATCGACGTCGCAGCCCTCGCCCGCACGGGCCTCACCGAGGCCCAGGTCGCCGAGCGCCGCGAGCTGGGGCTGGCCAACCGGCAGCCCGACACCACCTCGCGCAGCGTGTGGGCCATCGTCAGGACCCACCTGTTCACCCTGTTCAACCTGGTGCTGGGGCTGTGCGCCGTCGTCATCGTCCTGCTGGGGCGCTGGCTGGACCTGCTCTTCTCGCTCGCCGCGCTGAGCAACATCGTCATCGGCTTCGTCCAGGAATTCTCCGCCAAGCGGCAGCTGGACCGCATCGCCCTGCTCCGCCGCGACCCCGCCCGGGTCCTGAGGGACGGGCGCGTCACCGCGGTGCGGCTCGAGGAGATCGTGCTCGACGACGTCCTGGTCCTCTCCCGCGGCGACCAGGTCCCCGCCGACGCGAGGGTCCTCACCGCCGACGGCCTGGACCTCGACGAGTCCCTGCTCACCGGCGAGAACGACCCGGTGGTCAAGCACCCGGGGGACCGGGTCCTCTCCGCCTCCAGCGTGACCGGCGGCTCCGGGCTGGTCCGGGTCACCGCCGTCGGCGAGCGCTCCCACGCCTCCCGCCTGGCCCAGGAGGCCCGGCAGTTCAGCCCGATCTCCTCCGAGCTGCGGGCCGCGCTGGAGAAGGTGGTCCGGTGGATCTCCATCGCGCTGATCCCCATCATCCTCGTGGTCCTCAACGGCCAGATGCAGGCGGTCGGCGGGTGGCGCGCGGCCCTGGAGACCGGGGCGTGGGAGGATGCGCTCGTCGTCGCCGTCTCCTCGGTCGCCTCGATGGTGCCGCAGGGGCTCGCGCTGATGACCACCATCTCCTTCGCCCTCGCGGCGGTGAAGCTCGCCCGGGACGAGGTGCTCATCCAGGAGCAGCCGGCCGTGGAGGTGCTCGCCCGGGTGGACACCGTGTGCTTCGACAAGACCGGCACGCTCACCGAGGGCGGCGTCGCCTTCGACCGCACCTACCCCCTGGACCCCGGCGCCCGGCAGCGGCCGGCGGACGACGACGCCGCGGCCGCCCTGGCCTGGTTCGGCGCGGACCCGCACGCGAACCCCACCGCGGCGGCGCTGTCCGCGGGCTTCCGGCAGACCCCGGACGAGGAGCCGGTGCGCGTGCTTCCCTTCTCCTCGGCCAACCGCTTCTCCGGCGTCGAGTTCCCCGGCACCGGAGCCTGGCTGCTGGGCGCCCCCGAGGTGCTGCTGCCGTCCGGGGGCGAGGCGCTGGAGCGGGCGGGCGAGCTCGCCGCCGCGGGGCACCGGACCATGGTCCTGGCCCACGCGCCGCATCTGATCGTCGGCGAGGACGGGCGCGCCGCCCAGCGGCTGCCCGCCGAGCACGAGCCGCGGCTGCTCATCACCTTCAGCGAGCAGGTCCGGGCGGACGCGGAGGAGACCCTCGCGTTCTTCACCGAGCAGGGCATCGAGCTGAAGGTCTTCTCCGGGGACAACCCCGCCACGGTCGCCGCCGCCGCCCGCCGGGCCGGGATGGAGGCGCGGTCCGGCGCCGTCGACGCCTCGGTGCTGCCCGAGGAGGGCCCGGAGCTGGTCGAGGCGGCCCTGGAGCACAACGTCTTCGGCCGGGTCTCACCGCACCAGAAGAAGAACATGGTGCTGGGGCTGCGGGAGGCCGGGCGCGTGGTCGCGATGACCGGGGACGGCATCAACGACGCGCTGGCGCTCAAGCACGCCGACCTCGGCATCGCCATGGGCAACGCCGCCCCCGCGACCAAGGCCGTCTCGCGCCTGGTGCTCCTGGACGGGAGGTTCTCCCGGCTGCCCTCGGTGATGGCCGAGGGGCGCAAGATCATCGCCAACATCGAGCGGGTCACGCACCTGTTCCTCACCAAGACCAGCTTCGCGGTGCTGATGGGCGTGACGCTGGGCCTGCTGGCCTGGACCTTCCCCTTCCTCCCCCGGCAGTACTCCACCGCGGACCTGCTCATCATCGGCGGGCCCTCCTTCATCCTGACCATGCTGCCCAACAGCCGGCGGTACGTCTCCGGGTTCCTCCGGCGGGCGCTGCACTTCGCGCTGCCGAACGCGGTGGTGGTGACGCTGGGCGTCGTCGGCATCAACCTCTACGCGCACGTCTTCGACCCCACCACCGCCACGACGCAGCAGATCCAGACCACGAGCTTCATCGTCCTGGTGTTGCTGGGCCTCTGGATCCTGTGCGTGGGGTCCAGGCCCCTGACGCGCGCCCGGCTGGGGCTGCTGCTGGCCATGTACGTGCTGCTGGTGCTGGTGCTCAGCGTCCCGTGGTCGTTGCTCTACCACGAGTTCCAGGCGCCCCAGGCGGACCTGCTCTGGACGGCCCTGGTCGTCAGCGCGGCGGGCAGCGCCCTGATCGAGCTGAACTTCCGGCTCCATCAGCGATGGCTGCGGACCCACCAACGGGAGGCCTACGAGGCCGCTTCCCGCGCCGGCCAGGCGTAACCCTCCCCGCCTCTCTTGAAGAGGTTATGACCTGCGAGTAGAGTCGGCGTCGGTCCGGCGACGACGTCGGGCCCCCTGACAGGGTTGTTACTGCATCAGCAGGCAAGACCTGAGCCTCTCCCCCGGGACTCCGACCCGCCGCCCGCCGGCGACGCGGAGGCTTCCGGTGCCTCTACGCGCCCGTCGGGCCTGCAGCCGGGAGCGGCTCGGGTCTTTCGCGTTTAACGGGCGGTCCCACCGGACCGCCGGAGCAGCGAGGAGTTGCACGTGGATTATCGGAAGACGGCGGAGTCCGTCCTGGAGGGCCTGGGTGGGGCCGAGAACGTCGACTACTTCACCCATTGCGCGACCCGCCTGAGGGTCACCCTCCACGACAAGGGCGAGGTGGACAAGCCCGCCATCGAGAAGACCGAGGGCGTCCTCTCGGTGATCGAGCAGTCCGGGCAGACGCAGGTGGTGATCGGCAACGAGGTCGCCAGCGTCTACGACGAGATGACCAGGCTGCCCGGCATGGACCCCGAGACCCGCGGGGAGGGCGCCCAGCGCTCCGACGACGCCGGGGACGGCGGCGATGAGAAGAAGGCCGGCGTCATCACCCGGATGTTCGACGTCCTCTCGGACTCGTTCCGCCCCGTCCTCTGGGCGCTGCTGGGCTCCTCCATGATCCTGACGCTGATCGTCCTGCTGCAGCAGCTGGGCGTCTTCGGCCAGTACACCAACTTCGCGGGCGAGACGGTCAACGTCGACCTCGTCAACGGCCCGAGCCTGAGCGACGACGCCGCGAGCTCCGACCTGCTCAACCAGTGGCGCGCGCAGTTCCCGTTCTGGTTCATCATCCTCGGCGCCGCGATGTCCGTCCTGAACTTCATGCCGATTCTCATCGGCGCGACGGCGGCCAAGCGGCTGGGCGCCAACATGTGGGTCGGCGCCGCGATCCCGGCGGCGCTGATGACCAGCGCCTTCACCGGCCTCAACGAGATCGCCGACGGCAACGGGATGATCCCGCTGTTCTCGATCGGCGGCTGGGACGTCCCGCTGTACATGTTCGACTACACCGGGCAGATCTTCCCGCCGCTGTTCGCCGTCGCCCTGCTGGCCCCGCTCGAGCGGTTGCTCAAGCGGATCATCCCGAACATGCTGCACATGGTCTTCGTGCCGATGATCTCGCTGCTCATCATGGTGCCGCTGACCGCGCTGGTCATCGGGCCGATCGGCGTGAACCTCGGCCTGGGGATCTCCGAGATCTTCCAGTGGCTCAACGACATCAACCCGGCGATCGTGGGCGTCGTCGTCGCCGGCGCGTACCTGTTCATGGTCCCGCTGGGGCTGCACTGGCCGCTGAACGCCGTGATGATCTCCAACCTCTCCACCCTGGGCTACGACTTCATCCAGTCGCCCATGGCGGCGTACAACTTCGCCGTGTTCGGCGTGGTGACCGGCGTGGCCATCCGCGCGGCGCGGGACAAGGAGCTGCGGCAGGTGGCCACGGGTGCCGCGATCTCGGGCCTGGTGGGCGGCATCTCCGAGCCGTCCCTGTACGGCGTCGTGCTCCGGTACAAGCGGGTGTTCCCGCTGATCCTGGTGCCGGCGATGATCGCGGGCGGACTGATCTCCTGGATGGGGGTCCGCTCCTACGCCTTCGCCTTCACCTCGCTGCTGTCCATCCCGGCGATGCAGCCGATCCCGCTGTTCGTGATCGGCCTGGCCGTGGCCTTCGGCGGCGGCCTGGTGGGCGTGCTCGTCTTCGGCTTCCGCTCGCGGGAGCAGCGGGAGGCCGACCTGGCCAAGCAGAACCTCGCCCCCGACGCCGTGCCGACCGAGGAGAACGCCCCGGACCTGGTGGGTGCCGGAGTGAGCGCCGGAGCCGGGTCCGCGGCGGACGGTGAGGCCGCCCCGGCGGGCTCCTCGGGCGGGTCCGGGACCGGCCTGGCGGCCGCTCCGGTCTCCTCCGCCCCCTCCGCGCCCTGGGCGGCGTCGGGGGACGACGCCGCCGGTGCCGGGGAGGGCCCCGCGGGCACCGCTGAGGGCCCCGCGAGCGGCACCGCCGCCTCGGGCTCCCCCGAGGCTTCCGAGGCCGCCGAGATCACGGTCGGCTCGCCGCTGAGCGGCCGGGCCGTGCCCCTCTCCGAGGTCCCCGATCCCATCTTCGCCGCGGGCAAGCTGGGGCAGGGCGTGGCGATCGAGCCCTCCGAGGGCGTCGTGAGCGCCCCCGGCGCCGGCAAGGTCATCGCGACCCCGGCCTCGGGCCACGCGATCGGGCTCCGGCTCGACTCCGGCGTCGAGCTGCTGATCCACGTCGGCATCGACACGGTGAACATGCGCGGCGAGGGGTTCGAGGTGGCGGTCTCCAAGGGCGACCGCGTCGAGGCCGGGCAGAGGCTGCTGGCCTTCGACGCCGCCGCGATCCGGGAGGCCGGCTACCCGACGATCACGCCGGTCCTGGTCACCAACACCCCCAAGTTCGCCGCCGTGGAGGGCCTGCCGGCCGACGCCGTGCAGCCGGGCGACGAGGTGATCTCGATCCGCCGGTGACGGGGGTCCCGGGGCGTCCGCGGACGGGGCGCCCCGGCTCGCCGTCCGAGGGCCTCCCGGTTCCACCGTCCGAGGACGTCCCGGGTCACCGTCCGGAGATCTCCCGCCCCCGGGCCTCCTCGGGGCTCCCGGCGGCACCACCCCGCACAGACGCCGCGGCCCCGGTCCCGACCCTCGCAGGGTCGGGACCGGGGCCGTGCGCGTACGCGCCCTCAGGCGCCGCGGACGTAGCCGCGCAGCAGCTCCCGCTGCTCGGCCGAGATCCGCAGCAGGCGCCCGCTGGGCTCGTGGAAGAAGGCCAGGACCGTGCTGGCCTCGGCGCACAGCCGGCCGTCGACGCCGTCGCGGATCGCGTACCCCACGGTCAGGCTGGCCGCGGCCACCTTCTCGACCCAGATCTCGACGCGGGCCGGGACCGTCCGGTAGGCGAGCGGCGAGCGGTACTTCACGTGGTTCTCCGCGACGAGTGCTTGAGTCCCCTCCGGAAGCTCGGTGAACACCGGGACGGGTGCCTCGAACCCGGCCTCGCCGGTGCCCGCCGGGGGCCCGAAGGCCGCGACGCGCGCCTCCTCCATGATCCGCACGACCTGGACGTTGTTGACGTGCCCGTAGGCGTCCATGTCGCCCCAGCGCAGGGGGACGTCGATGACGAGGGTCTCAGAGCTCATGGGACCACCCTACCCACCGGCCGCCGACGAGGGCCGGGCGGCTCAGGCCTCGACCCGCGTCGCCCGGTCCGCCTCCTCGAAGGCCTCCCGGTCCCCCGTCACGTGACGTCGCACGACCGCGAAGTACAGCACCGTGAGCACCACGAAGTACGCCACGCCCACCAGCCCGGCCATCCGCATGTCGTCGAGGACGAAGACGGTGGAGAACACCGAGACCAGCCCCGCCATGCCCAGGATCGCCATCGGTACGCCGCCGATCAGCCGGAAGCTGCTCGAGGCGCCCTCGCGCCGCCGGTAGAAGACGTATGCCAGCAGGATCATGAACCAGACGACCAGGACGCAGCTGGTGATCAGCGCGACCATCAGGACGAACACGTTGGAGATCCCCGAGGCCGCCAGGATCACGACCAGCAGGATGCCGACGCTGGAGCCGACCAGCGCCCGCACCGGGATGCCGGTGGCGCTGGTCCGGCGGAACCCGCGCGGGGCCATGCCCTGGTAGGACAGCGAGTGCAGCAGGCGGGTGCCGGCATAGACGTTGGCGTTGGCCGCCGAGAGCGCCGCCACCAGGACGATGAAGTTCAGGATCGCCGCGGCCGCGGGGATGCCCGCCTCGGAGAAGACCAGCACGAAGGGGCTGGTGGCCAGCTCGCCGGACTCGGCCGCCGCCGACCACGGCATGAGCGACATGACCACGAACAGCGCCAGGACGTAGAAAGTGGCCAGGCGCCAGATGGTGGCCTTCCCCGCCGCGCGCACCGAGCGGACCGGGTCCTTGGCCTCGGCCGCGGAGATGGAGATCAGCTCGACGCCGCCGAAGGAGAACATCACCAGCGCCATCGCCAGCCACACCGAGGAGACGCCGTTGGGCATGAAGCCGTGCTCGGTCAGGTGCCCCACGCCCTCCGCGGGGTGGTTCGGCAGTCCGAAGAAGATGAGGATCAGGCCGATGAGGATGAACGCGATCACCGCGAAGACCTTGATCCCGGAGAGGAAGAACTCGACGACGCCGAAGGACTTCACGCTGAACGCGTTGAGCAGGATGATCCCGACGCCGAAGGCGGCGATGCCCCACCACATCGGCAGCTCGGGCCACCAGTACCGCAGATAGGTCGAGACCGCGACGAGCTCGGCCCCGGCGACGCACACGGTGGTCGCCCAGTATGCCCAGCGGGTGATGTATCCGCCGAAGGCGCCGAGGAACCGCCCGGCCATGGTCCCGAACCCGCCCCGCACGGGGTACTTGACCGCCATCTCGCCGGCGGCGCAGGCGATGATGGCGGCGATCAGGGAGCCCAGCGCGTAGCAGACGATCACGGCGGGCCCCGCCACGCTGATCGCGGCCCCGGAGCCCAGGAAGAGGCCGGTGCCGAGGGCCGAGCCGAGGGCGATCATCGTCATCTGCTCGTGCGAGAGCGAGCGGGCCAGCGCGCCCGCCGGCTTGTGTTGCTGAACCATGAGGCGGCGATGCCTTTCATCGAGGAGCCCGGCGCCCTCCGGGGCCGGCGCTGAAGCGTTGTGACGGCAGAGGTCGCCGGTGGACCGGGACTCGCCGCAGATACCCACTCTAAACGCTGAACGCCCCGCACCGTGTGGTGAACTAGTGGGATGAGTGCATCCGCCAGTTCCGACGCTCACCTCGCCGCACCTCGCGCCTGGGTGCGCACGAGCCAGCACACCGCCTACCTGACCGTGGACAACCCCGGCGCCATGACCCTGGAGGGGACCAACACCTACGTGGTCGGCGCGCTCGGGGAGCACTGGCCCCCCGCCGAGGGGGCGGAGCGGCCCCGCGTCGTCGTGGTGGATCCGGGGCCCGACGACGCCGCCCACGCCGACGCCCTGGCCCAGGCCGGCGACGTCGTGCTCATCCTGCTGACCCACCGCCACCGGGACCACACGGGCAACGCGGGCCGGCTGAGCGAGCTGACCGGCGCACCGGTCCGGGCCTGGACCGCCGACCTCTCGATCGACGCCGAGCCCCTCGAGGACGGCGAGGTCGTCTCAGCCGCCGAGGTGGAGATCTTCGCCCTGCACTGCCCCGGGCACACCTCGGACTCGGTGTGCCTGCGCGTGGACGAGGACTCGGTGATCCTCACCGGCGACACCGTGCCCGGCCGCGGCACCACGATGCTCGACTACCCGGACGGCGACCTGGAGGACTACCTGGACAGCCTGCGCGAGCTCATGGAGCACCGCGACCTCGTGGTGCTGCCGGCCCACGGACCGGCCGGGGAGAGCCTGCACGAGGCCTGCGACCGGCTCCTGGACCACCGGCTCACCCGCATCCACGAGCTGCGGCAGCGGCTCAAGGCCACCGAGGACGACATCGCCCCCTCCGCCGGCGCGCTGGCCGAGAGCGTCTACGGCGACGTGCCCGACGCCGTCCGGGATTCCGCCCTGAAGACGCTCAAGGCCCAGCTGGCCTACCTCGTCGACATCGGCGAGATCGCCGGCTTCACCGACTGACCGCCGCCGGATCCGTCCGCGAACGGCCGGCGTCGCGCCCCTCGGAGTCGGCTCCGCCCCGCTGTGGCGTCACCGGCTGACGGCCACCGCCTCCTCGGGCTGCGGGTAGGTCGGCTCGTGCCGCTTGAACCAGCGGATGGCCGGGTAGGTGACGGGCAGCAGCACGACCTCGATCAGGCACTTGTACAGGTAGCCCACCAGCAGGTAGTTGACGAACTCCCCGGCCTGGGTGATGCCCAGGATCGGCGCGGCGACGGCGCAGAAGATCAGCGTGTCCGCGAACTCGCCCACCAGGGTGGAGCCGATCAGCCGCGCCCACATGTGCTTCTCCCGGGTGGCCCGCTTGATCAGGCCCATGATCCAGGCGTTGAGCAGCTGCCCCACGAGGAAGCCCGCGAGCGAGCCGGCGACGATCCGGGGCACCGGCCCGAGCACCGTCTCGAAGGCCGACTGGTTCTCGTAGAACTCCGCCGCCGGCAGGGCGATGATGATCCAGAAGCACACGCTGGCGAAGGCGCCGGCGCAGAAGCTGGTGACGATCGCCCGCCGCGCGGCGCGGAAGCCGTAGACCTCGGTGACGACGTCGCCCAGCACGTAGGCCAGCGGGAAGAGGAAGAAGCCCCCGTCGGTGATGACCGGGCCGAAGGAGACGCCCTTGGTCGCGCCGATGTTGGAGAGGATCAGCAGCACGCAGTACGCGGCGACCAGCAGGTCGAAGTAGGTCTTGGGGCGGCGGGCGTACCGGGGTTCCGGGTGGGCTTGCACGAGGCTCTCACTCATTTTCGCGTCGTCGGGGAGACCGTCCCGGGCACGCTGCGCCGGTCCGGGGTTCTCAGTGATCGCGGCGCACGGCGCCGCGCGGCCCGCCTGCCATCCGGGCCCTGAAAAGTGTACCGCCTGAGACCATAATGGGGAGTATGACTACTACGACATCCACCCCCGTCGCGATGACCATCGCCGGCTCCGAGGCCACCGGAGGAGCGGGCGCCCAGGCCGACCTGAAGACCTTCCAGGCCCTCGGCGTCTACGGCTGCCTCTCCCTGACCTGCATCGTCGCCTTCGACCCGAAGAACGGCTGGGCGCACCGGCTCACCCCCGTCGACCAGCAGACCCTGGCCGACCAGCTGGAGGTCAACACCACCGCCTACGACCTGGACGCGGTCAAGATCGGCATGCTCGGCTCCCCCGCGACCATCGAGACCGTCGCCGGGGTCCTCGCCGAGCAGAAGCCGAGGAACCTGGTGCTGGACCCCGTGCTGATCTGCAAGGGCCAGGAGCCGGGCGCCGCCCTGGACACCGACGAGGCCCTGAAGGCCAGGATCCTGCCGCTCGCCGACTTCATCACCCCCAACCACTTCGAGTCCCTCTCCCTGTCCGGCATGGAGGAGATCTCCACGGTCGCGCAGCTGGAGCAGGCCGCGCGCCGGATCCACGAGGTCTCCGGCGCGGCGGTGCTGGCCAAGGGCGGGGTGCGCCTGGACGGCCCGGACGCCGTCGACGTGTTCTACGACGGCCAGACGCTGGAGGTGCTGAGCGCGCCCAAGATCGGCGAGGTCGCGGTCGCGGGGGCGGGCTGCTCGCTCGCCGCGGCGGTCACGGCCGAGCTCGCCAAGGGGGCGACGCCGCTCGAGGCCGCCCGCACCGCCAAGGACTTCGTCACCGAGGGCATCCGGGCCCGGATCTCCTCGCACGCGCCCTTCGACTCGCTCCGCCAGGTCAACCGGGGCTGATCGCCGCCGGGCCGTGACGGACGGCTGAGGCCGCCGGCCGCCCCCTCCCGGGGCGTCGGCGGCCTCAGGGTCTCGCCGTTTCAGGACCTCGAGGCCCGGCCCTCGGGGTTCGGCGCCTCAGTGCCCCTGGTCCCCAGAACCTCAGGGCCTCAGGGCCTCAGGGCCTCAGGGCCTCAGGGCCTCAGAAGACGATCGCGTGGTTCCCGTGCCGGAAGACGCGGTCCTCCGCGTGGGCCTGGACCGCCCGGGAGAGCACCGCGCGCTCGACGTAGGCCCCCCGCTCCTGCAGGTCCACGGGCGAGTACGTGTGGTTCACGCGGGTGACGTCCTGCTCGATGATCGGGCCGGCGTCGAGCTCCGGCGTCACGTAGTGGGCGGTGGCCCCGATGAGCTTGACGCCGCGCTCCCAGGCCTTGCGGTACGGCCCGGCGCCGATGAAGGCCGGCAGGAACGAGTGGTGGATGTTGATGACCGGGACGTCGATCCGCCGCAGGAAGTCCTCGGAGAGGATCTGCATGTAGCGCGCGAGCACCACGAAGTCAGCCTCCCCGTCGACCAGCTCCAGGATCCGGGCCTCGGCCTCCGACTTGTCCGGGCCCTGCGAGGGGACGTGGTGGAACGGCACGCCGAAGTACTCGACCTCCTCGCGCAGGTCCGGGTGGTTGGAGATGACCATGGGGATCTCCACCGGCAGCTCGCCGCGCTGCTGGAGCCAGAGCAGCTCCAGGAGGCAGTGGTCCGACTTCGGGGCCAGGATCGCCATGCGTTTGGGCGCCGAGCGGTCGATGAGCTTCCACTCCAGGCCCGCCGAGTCCAGCGTCGTCGCCAGGTCCTCCCGCATCTGCTCCATCGATCCGGAGAAGCCCTCCTTGTGGAAGACGGTGCGCTGGTAGAACGTGGCGTCCTCGCCGATGCTCGTGAACTGGTCGTTCTGCATGATGTTCCCGCCGTTGCGGGCGATGGCGGCGCTCACCGTCGCCACGAGGCCCGGCCGGTCGGGGCCCTGGACCACGAGGCAGCCCTGGTCGTTCAGCTCGTCGATGAGAGTGGTCAATCTTTTCTCCGTACTGTTCCGGGATCGGGGGCTCGGCGGCAGGGCCGACGCCGGGCCGCGTCGTCCCCGCACCGGCTCCACTATATTGACTCCCGGCGCGCAGCGGCGCATCGCCCCCGATCCGGCCGGAGGCAGAACGGCTCACGACGACGCCGCCCCACCCGGCGACGAGCCGGACCTGCCGGACGTCCCGAGCCAGAGCCCGGGTGCGACGAGCCGGGCTCCCGGAACGGGCCCAGGGGGGGCGACCGCAACGGTCCCGCTACGAGGCGACCGACTCCAGCCGGGGGCGCGCGTACGCCGGCACCGCGTGGCCCTCCTGGTCGAACTGCGCCCCCAGCCCGCGCTGGATGAACGTGACGATCTGCTCGATCCGGGCCGATCGGGTGTCCCCGTCCTCGAGGCGCCCGCGGTCGGTCGCGGAGCTGAGGGAGCCGTGCACCAGGCGGGCCAGCTCGCCGATCTCCGCCTCCGGCAGGTAACCCTGCTCGATCGCGGACCGCAGGATCTGCGCCAGGACCGCCTGGAGCTCGCCCACGTGGTGGCCCAGCTTCTCGAAGGACTCCGGGGAGAGGACGGAGCGCATGGTCGGCCCCGGGGGCAGGTGCCGGCGGGACATGTCCTCGATCTGCAGGCGCACGTAGACGGCCAGCTGGTCCACGGGGTTGGTGACGGCGGCGAGCTCGGTGCGGAGGTCGCCGATGAACCGCTCCGTCTCGTCCAGGGCGTAGGCGACGAGGAGCTCGCCCATGTCGGCGAAGTAGTTGTACACGGCGGTGCGGCCGATGCCGGCGTTCTTGGCCACGTGGGTCATGGTCAGGCCGGTCAGGCCGCGCGTGTAGAGGAGGTCGCCGAAGGAGCGCAGGATCGCGTTCTTGGTGTTCTCCCGCTGCGCGGCGTTGGAGGAAGCGGTGATACGGGGCATGCCGACAGTATACGCCCGGGTGTCACCAAAACAGAAGAGGGGCTCGCATCACCCCCGGTCAGCGACCTCCGCGCCGTCCATGTCGAGCACCCGGGCGTACATGACCTGCCGGCGCTGCAGGGCGCTGCGCAGGGCCCGGTGCACCCCCTCCTCGAGGTACAGCTGGCCGTTCCAGCGCACCACGTGCGGGAACAGGTCCCCGTAGAAGGTCGAGTCGTCGTGGAGCAGCGTCGAGAGGTCCAGCATGCGCTGCGTCGTGATCAGGTGGTCGAGCCGGACCTGCTGCGGGGCGATCACGCCCCAGTCCCTGGGGGTCCTGCAGCCGTGCTCGGGATAAGGTCGGGCCTCTCCCACCGCCTTGAAGATCATGGCCCCATCCTACGGCCAGCCCGGCCGATCCTGCAGGGAGCACGACGGCGCCGGGGCCGATCCTCGAGGATCGGCCCCGGCGCCGTCGCATCCGCACAGGGCGAGGGGAGGAGGCTCCGGACGGAGACTCAGCGGGTCGGCATCATCGTCCCGGTCTCCGGAAGGGGGATCTCGCCGGTGTTCGGGGAGCGGTCCTCGAGGTCCCCGTCGCGATCCTCCCGAGAGCGGTCCCCGGCCGAGGCCGAGGTCTTGCCGGACTCGCCGACGCTGGTGGCCAGCGCCTTCTCGACGATGAACATCAGCAGCAGCGCGGCCAGCACGCCCAGCGGCATGATCCACAGGAAGATCGGCGTGAGGGCCTCGTTGTAGGAGTCCACGATGATGTCGTGGATCGGGCCCGGGAGGCCGTTGACCAGCTCGGGCGTCAGCGAGTTGGCGCCGCCGCTGCCGGCCATCGCCTCCACCGGCAGCCGGTCCTGCAGGAACGTGGTGAGCCGGGAGGTGAACAGACCGCCGACCAGGGCCGAGCCGATCGTCGCGCCGACCTGGCGGAAGAAGTTGCTCGACGCCGTCGCCGTCCCGACCATGCTGATCGGGAAGGAGTTCTGCACGATCAGCGTCAGCAGCTGCATCGACATGCCCAGGCCCAGGCCGATCAGCGCCAGGCAGAGGCAGATCTCCCAGGTCGGGGTGTCCACCTGGATCCTGGAGAGGAAGAACAGCCCGGCCGCGATGAACAGCGAGCCCACCACGGTGAAGACCTTGTAGCGCCCCCGCTTGGAGACCACGGCGCCGATGGTGACCGAGGTGATGAGCATGGTGCCCATCATCGGGATCATCAGCAGGCCGGCCTGGGTCGCGGTGACGCCCAGGACCATCTGCATGTAGGTCGGCATGTAGCCGATGGCGCCGAACATCGCGATGCCCATGCACAGGCTGGCGACGGTGGTCAGGTTGAAGTTGCGGTCCTTGAACAGCTTGAGCGGCATGACCGGCTCCGCGACCTTCGACTCCACCGGGATGAAGACGGCGACGGCGACCACGGTCGCGATCAGCAGGCCGATGATGGTCGGGGAGGCCCAGTCGTACTGGTTGCCTCCCCAGGTCATGGCCAGCACCAGGCAGGCGGTGGCCGCGGCCAGCAGCGCCATGCCGATCACGTCGATCTTGCTGCGCTCCTGGCGCACGGGCCGGTTGGTGTGCGGGATCAGGAAGATCGCGGCGAACAGGGCCAGCGCGGCCAGCGGGAGGTTCATCCAGAAGCCCCAGCGCCAGCCGGGACCCTCCGTGAGCCAGCCGCCCAGCAGCGGGCCGGCGACCGAGGAGAACGCGAAGACGCCCATCAGGGCGCCCATGTACTTGCCGCGCTCACGCGCGGGGATGACGTCGGCGATGACCGCCTGGGAGAGGATCATGAGGCCGCCGCCGCCGAGGCCCTGCAGGCCGCGGGAGATGATCAGCGTCGTCATGTCCTGGGCGATGGCGCCGGTCAGGGAGCCCGCCGCGAAGGCCACGATCGAGAAGATCAGCAGCGGCTTGCGCCCCCAGAGGTCCCCGAGCTTGCCGTAGACCGGCATCATGATCGTGGAGACCAGGATGAACGCGGTCATCACCCAGCTCATGTGCTCGACGCCGTTGAGCTCGCCCACGATGGTGGGCAGCGACGGCGAGAGCACCGTCTGGTTCAGCGAGGACATGAGCATGATGATCATCAGGCCGATGAACAGCAGCAGGATGTTGGTGTGCGATGCCTCGCCCGCGTGGTGCGAGGAGGAGTGCGCCTGCGCCGCGGAGGCGCCGGGTTGTTCCGTGGCGGAACCGCCGCGCCGCGAATGGCGCGGTGTGTATTGAGTGCTCATCGAGCCTCCTTAACGATGTGTGCGAAGAGTGTGACGGTGTCGCCGATGGCGGAGTCGAGCTCCGCCGTGGAGAGTTCGGCGCCGAACCTGATGTGACGCAGGACCGCCGCCGCCATGAGGACGGTGGCGCGGACCCGCTCGGTCTGATGCTCGTCGGGGGCGCCCTCCTCGCCCTCGCGGCGGACCAGGCGACCGGTGGACTCGTAGACCCCCCAGTCCATGGCCAGCAGGAAGTCCTGGAGCTCGTGCTCGCACCGGAGCATGTGGATCTTCATGCGCTGCCGCAGCTCCGGGTGCTCCCGGAAGACCTCCCCGTCCAGCGTCCAGCTGTGGTGGGAGAGCGAGTCCCGCAGCACGCGCATGAGGATGTGGGCGGCGTAGGCGAGCAGGTTGCCGTCCTCCCGTTCCCGGACGGACTCGAGGACCTCCTCGCTCATCATGGGCGTGCGCAGCCCGATGATGGCGTCCTCCTTGGCGGAGAAGTAGTTGAAGAAGGTCCGCGGAGAGACGCCTGCCCGCTCCGCGATCAGCTCCGCGGTGGTCTGCTTGATCCCGTTCTTCCGAGCCAGCTCCGAGGCCGCCGCGTGAATCGCGTCCCACGTGCGCACACGACGGCGCTCCCGTAACGACGGTTCACAAGTTTGCATGGCTATATGTTATGCAGTTGTGCACTCTTTGCACAACTGCAAGAAGTGTGGGGTACCTCTCCCCCGCCCTCGGAGGCCGGCCGCCGCGGCTCTCGAGGACGCGAGAGGCCCCGTGCTCCGCGCCCTCGGAAATGGGCGGGGGCACGGGGCCTTCCGCGGTGCGTCGCGCCGGGATCAGGGGGCCACGACGTCGTCCTCCAGCTCGCGGGCCGGGGCCTCCTCGCAGGAGGGGCTGTTCGCGAAGGCGCCACGGTACCGCGCGGCCGGGTGGCTCTCGGCCACCTGGGTCCGGCCCGCGCCGAACAGGTTCTCCCGGAAGGTCGAGCCCTCGTACTCCGTGCGGTAGCGTCCCCGCCGCTGCAGCTCGGGCACGACGTACTCCACGAAGTCCTCGAAGGAGCCGGGCGAGACGTGGTAGGCCAGGTTGATGCCGTCCAGCCCGCCCTCGTCGATCCAGCGCTCGAGCTGGTCCGCGACCGTCTGCGGGGAGCCGACGACGACGTCGCCCATCCCGCCCACCGCGCAGTGCCGGGCGATCTCCGCCCGCGTCCACTCCTTGCCCTCGGACTGGAGCGTGAACGGCGTGAGGAAGGACTGGATCGAGTCGGTCTTGACGTAGTTCAGCACCTCGTCCTCCCCGAACCGGGAGAGGTCGAGCCCGGACCAGCCGCCGATGATCGCCTGCGAGGACTCCAGGTCGGCGTAGGAGAGGTAGTCCTCGTACTTCGCCCGGGCCGCCTCGTCCGTCTCCGCGACGACCACCGAGAGCATCGCGAAGATCTTGACCTCCTCGCGCCCGCGGCCCTCCGCCTCCGCCCGGTCCCGGATCGCGTCCGTCATGAAGCGGGTGAGGTCGGGGCGCAGGGCGCCGATGAACACGGCCTCGGCGTGCCTCCCCGCGAAGGCCTGGCCCCTGCTCGAGGCGCCCGCCTGGAAGATCACCGGCGTGCGCTGCGGCGAGGGGGCGGTCAGGCCCGCCCCGGGCACGGTGAAGTGCCGTCCACGATGCCCGATGGGGTGGATCAGCGAGGGGTCGGCGTAGATCCCGGACTCGCGGTCCTCCCTGACGGCGCCGTCCTCCCAGGAGCCCTCCCAGAGCTTGTAGGTCACGTCGAGGAACTCCTCGGCGATCTCATAGCGCTCGTCGTGCTCGATCTGGCGGGGCAGCCCCTGGTTCTCCGCCGCGGAGGGCAGGTAGGAGGTCACCACGTTGAAGCCGACGCGGCCGCGAGTCAGGTGGTCCAGCGTCGCGTACTTCCGCGCCAGCGTGTAGGGCTGCTCATAGGTCACCGCGCTGGTGATCCCGAAGCCCAGGTGGCTCGTCACTGCCGCCATCGCCGAGATCTGCATGAACGGGTCGTTGACCGGCACCTGCGCACCGTCCCGCAGGGCGGGGGCGGCGGAGTTGCGGTAGACGTCGTAGATCCCGACGACGTCGGCCAGGAACAGCCCGTCGAACAGCCCCTTCTCAAGGGTCCGCGCGAGGTCGGTCCAGTACTCGATGGTGTTGTACTCCGTGGCCCGCGAGCGCGGGTGGCGCCAGAGGCCGAAGCTCTGGTGCCCGACGCAGGTCATGTCGAAGGCGTTGATGGCGATGCGCTTCTTGCCGGTCATCCGTGGTCCTCTCGGTGAGCCGCTGGTGTTCCCGGCATCAGCGTAGGGAGCCGGTCCCGCCCCGCGCCACGGTTCCGCCGAGTATGACCGCCGGCTCCTCCCCGTTACCCCGGAAGACGCGCGAAGGCCCCGCTCCGGCGTCCCCGCCGCTGTGTGACGCGAAGATGACGCGCCGCCCGGAGTATGACGCAACACTTGTCGCATGCGTCCGCCGCCCTCTTTACTGGAGGGGTAAGCCATCCAGAGTGACCGAGAGACCTGGCTCGAGGACGTCGCAGCAACCTCCGGCACGGACGAGGAGACCTCGCCCGCGCCCGGCACGGTGCTAACGCCAGGGTGCGATGGAGTGATGATGTCAGCTGCGCCAGCGGCCACGTCGACGACCGCCGCGGAGGTCGACTTCCGCGGAGTGGGCAAGGCCTTCCCCGCCGCCCGGGGAGGGGGCTCGGAGCCCGTCCGCGTCCTCGAGGACGTGACGTTCACCGCCCGGCCGGGCGAGATCGTCGCCGTCGTGGGGCCCTCCGGCTGCGGCAAGTCCACCCTGCTGCGCGCGGCCGCCGGGCTGGGCCGGGCCACCACCGGCGGCGTCGGCATCGACGGCAGCCCGGTGCGCGGCATCGACCCGCGCTGTGCCGTCGCCTTCCAGGAGCCGCGCCTGCTGCCCTGGCGCTCGGTGAGTGCCAACGTCTCCCTCGGGCTGCCCCGCGGCCTCCCCCGCGCCGCCGGGCGGCAGCGGGTCTCCGAGCTGCTCGAGCTGGTGGGGCTCGCCGGGCACGCTGGGCACCGGCCCGCCGAGATCTCCGGCGGCATGGCCCAGCGCGCCTCCCTCGCCCGCGCCCTGGCCCGCAATCCGCGGGTCCTGCTGCTGGACGAGCCCTTCGGCGCCCTCGACGCCCTGACCCGGCTGCGGATGCAGGACCTTCTCCTGGACATCCATGTGCAGGACCCCACCACCGTGCTCCTGGTGACCCACGACGTCGAGGAGGCGCTGTACCTCTCCGACCGGGTCGTGGTGCTGGGCCGCCCGGAGGGGACCGGGCCGGCGGGGATCGCGGAGATCCTCGACGTCGACCTTCCCCGCCCGCGCTCCCGGGAGGACGCCGCCCTGGCGCGAATGCGCGGGCACCTGCTGGGCCTGCTCGGCGTCGAGCGCTGACCTCCCGGCCCGCGGCGCCCGCGAGGACGTGCGCCCCGCCTCCCGAACGCAGGCCGGCCAGCCCACCGGCAGCGCCGCCGGGCCCGCACGGCCCGCCTCCTCCCTCTCCCACCCACATCTTCCGAGGACTACCATGCCTTCCATCTCACGCCGCGCCCTGCTCGGCGCAGCCGGGGCCGGCGCCGCGAGCCTGGCGCTGACCGGCTGCATGGCGGGCGAGGGGTCCGGCAGCGGCGTCGCCAACAGCGACTCGGCCGGCCGGATCCGCATCGACTACGCCACCTACAACCCGCTCTCCCTGATCATCCGCCAGAAGGGCTGGCTGGAGAAGGGCGCCGAGCGCAGCGAGCAGTCGGTCGAGTGGATCCGCTCCACCGGCTCCAACACCGCCAACCAGGCGCTGCTGGCGGCGGCGGTCGACGTCGGCTCCACCGCCGGCTCCGCGGCCCTGCTGGCCCGCGCCAACGGCTCCCCGATCCGGGTCATCGACCTCTTCTCCCAGCCGGAGTGGGCCGCCCTGGTGCGCCGGCCGGACTCGTCCCTGCGCGAGGTCGCCGACCTGCGCGGCGCCTCGGTCGCCGTGACCAAGGGGACGGACCCCTACTTCCTGCTGCTCCAGGCCCTCGGCGAGGCCGGCCTGAGCGCCTCGGACGTCACCGTGCAGAACCTCCAGCACTCGGACGGCCGCACCGCCCTGGACACCGGGCAGGTGGACGCCTGGTCCGGCCTGGACCCGATCATGGCCACCGCCGAGGAGGAGTCGGGGGACGTGCTGTTCTACCGGAACCTCTCCTTCAACACCTACGGGTTCCTCAACGCCCGGGAGGACTTCCTCCAGCAGAACGGCGCCGGCGCCCAGCTGGTGGTGAACACCTACGCCTACGCCCGCCGCTGGGCGCTCGAGCACCCGGAGGAGGCGGTCGAGATCTTCGCCGCCGAGGCCGGGATCGAGCCGCCCGTGGCGCGCACGGTGTGGGAGCGCACGCACCTGGACATCGACCCCGTGCCCGGCGCGGAGCAGGTCGAGGTCCTCGAGGGGATCGGCCCGATCCTCGTCGACTCGGGCGACGTGAGCTCGCAGGACGACGTCGACGCCGCCCTGGAGCGCATCGTCGAGAAGAAGTACGCAGAGGCCGCCGAACCGGACGCGGTCGCCGGCGCGATCGAGGGGGACTGACCCATGACGCATCAGAGCGAGACCACCGAGCAGGGCCGGACCGGCGGGCCGGACCCCGACGGCGTCCGGCCGGGCGGCGCCCTGGAGAACGCCCAGGGCGCCGCTCCCGACGCCCCGCACCCGACGCCGTTCCGTCCGCGCCGCGGCCGCGGCACCGCCGCCGCGGGGCTCGGGCTGATCATCCCGGTGATCCTCCTGCTGCTGTGGCACACGCTGTCCTCCAACGGGACCTTCACCCCCGCGCAGCTGCCCGAGCCGGCGAAGGTGCTCTCCGCCGGCGTCGAGCTCGCCCGCCGCGGGGATCTGTGGATCCACGTGGCGATCTCCACCCAGCGCGTGTTCTGGGGCTTCCTGATCGGCGCCGGCCTGGGGCTGGCCCTGGGCGCGTGGATTGGGCTCTCCCGCTGGGCCTCGATGCTCGCCGGCCCCAGCATCGGCGCCCTGCGGGCCGTACCCTCCCTGGCCTGGGTCCCGCTGCTGCTGCTGTGGATCGGGATCGGCGAGAACTCCAAGGTCACGCTCGTGGCCATCGGCGCGTTCTTCCCCGTCTACACCACGGTCTCGGCGGCCCTGCAGCACGTGGACCGGCAGTGGATCGAGGCCGCGCGCTCCTTCGGGATCAACGGCCTGCGGCTGTTCACCACCGTGCAGCTGCCGGCGGTCCTGCCCTCGGTGGTCTCGGGCCTGCGCCTGGCGCTGGCCCAGGGCTGGCTGTTCCTCGTCGCCGCCGAGCTGCTCGGCGCCTCGATGGGCCTGGGCTTCCTGCTGACCGACTCCCAGGACAACGGGCGCACCGACCGGCTCCTGCTGGCGATCCTGCTGCTGGCGATCCTCGGCAAGCTCACCGACGCCCTGCTCGGGCTCTTCGAGCGCTGGACGCAGCGCCGCTGGGGCGCGGTATCCTCGACCTGAGCCGGCGGCCCCGACCTCTTCCGCGACACCTCCCCGCCCGGCACCGGGCGACGACCCAGGAGACACACCCATGACACTGCCCGCCGACTTCTCCTTCGCCGACCCGGCCCGTCCCGCCCCCAACCCCGCCCACGAGTCCGACGCCGCCCGCGTCGCCTTCTGGGAGCGCCAGGCCGGCCGCCTCGACTGGGCCGAGCCGTGGCACACCGCGCACCGCTTCGAGAAGCCGCGCCGCACCGGGACCGACGAGGACGGCCTGCCCGCCTACACCGTCCCGGAGATCGCCTGGTTCGAGGGCGGGAAGCTCAACGCCGCCTACAACGCCGTGGACCGGCACGTGGAGGCCGGCCGCGGGAACCACGTGGCCCTGCACTTCGAGGGCGAGCCCGGGGACCGGCTGACCTACACCTACGCCCAGCTGCAGCGCGAGGTCTCCCGCGCCGCCAACGCCCTGCTGGGACTCGGCGTGGGGAAGGGCGACCGGGTGGTCGTCTACCTCCCCGTGATCCCCGAGACCGTGATCATCACCCTGGCCTGCGCCCGGATCGGCGCGGTCCACTCGCTGGTCTTCGGCGGCTTCTCCGCGGAGGCGCTGCGGTTCCGGGTCGAGGACACCGGGGCCAAGGTCCTGGTCACCGCGGACGGGCAGAACCGGCGCGGCAGCGTCGTGCCGGTCAAGGCCGAGGCGGACCTCGCCTGCGCCGGGGAGAACAGCATCGAGCACGTCGTGGTGGTGCGGCGGACCTCGCGGCCGGCCAAGCGGAGCCCGCACGGCGTCGGGCTGCGCCCGGGCGACCGCGGGTACCGCTCCAAGGAGGAGGGCTCCGTGCCGTGGACCCGGGGGCGCGACGTCTGGTGGCACGACCTGCTCGAGGAGGCCTCCGAGGTCCACGAGCCGGAGGCCTTCGACGCCGAGACCCCGCTGTTCATCATCTACACCTCCGGGACCACCGGCCGCCCCAAGGGCCTGGTCCACACCACCGGCGGCTACCTGACCCAGACGGCGTACACCCACGCCCTGCTGTTCGACCTGCTGCCGGACGTGCCCGACGCCGAGGGCGTCCCGCGCCCGGACGAGCTCTCGGCGGTCAACGACCCGGCCAAGGTCGACTCCACGGTGCACTGGTGCACGGCCGACCTCGCCTGGGTCACGGCCCACACCTACGAGATCTACGGCCCGCTGCTCAACGGCGTCACCGAGGTGATCTACGAGGGCACGCCGACGACGCCGCACCCGGGCCGGCACTTCGAGATCATCGAGCGCTACGGCGTCACCAACTACTACACCGCGCCCACCCTGATCCGCTCCCTGATGGGCGCCTTCCTCCACGGCGTTCCGGGCAGCTACAACCTCTCCTCGGTGCGGCTGCTGGGCTCGGTGGGCGAGTCCATCAACCCCGAGGCGTGGCGCTGGCTGCGGCACAACGTCGGCGGCGACGTCGCGCCCTTCGTGGACACGTGGTGGCAGTCGGAGACCGGCTCCACGGTGTGCTCCCCGCGGCCCCACGACCCCTGCTTCGCCCCGGCCGAGGGCGGGGGGCCGGCGCCCAAGCCCGGCTGCGCGACCCGCGCCCTGCCGGGGCTGTCCGTGCGCGTGGTCGACGAGCACGGCGAGGAGAGCGGGCCCGGCCTGCAGGGCTTCATCGTGGTGGACGGGATCGGGCCCTCGATGGCGCGCACCGTGTGGGGCGACCCGCAGCGCTACCTCGACTCGTACTGGAAGCACTACGGCGAGCGCGGCTGGTTCCTGGCCGGGGACGGCGCCAAGCGGGACGAGGAGGGCGATATCTACATCCTGGGCCGGATCGACGACGTCATCAACGTCTCCGGGCACCGGCTCTCCACGATCGAGATCGAGTCCTCGCTGGTCACCCACCCCGCGGTCGTCGAGGCCGGGGTGTGCCCCGTGGAGGACCCGCTGACCGGGCACGCCGCGGTCGCCTTCGTGAAGGTCACCCCGTCCGGCGAGGCGCTGAGCCGGGAGGAGCTGTACGAGCAGCTGAGGGCGCACGTGGCCAAGGACATCGGGCCGATCGCCAAGCCGCGCGACGTCGTCGCGGTCGCGGACATCCCCAAGACCCGCTCGGGGAAGATCACCCGGCGCCTGCTCGGGGAGCTCTACCAGGGCCGCGCGCTGGGCGACCGGTCCTCGCTGCAGAACGAGGAGGCTCTGGAGGAGATCGCGGCGGTGCTGGCGGCGCGGTGAGCCGGCGGCACCGCGGGCTGCCTCAGTAGCCCAGCCGGGCGTTCTCCAGGACCGGGATGGACTGCCTGGCGCGGTCCACGACGTCGAGGTCCAGGTCCACCACGCGCAGCTCCTCCTCGCCGCCCAGGCGGGCCACCACCCGGCCGAAGGGGTCGGCGACGACGCTGCGCCCCACCCCCGTGGGCGCCGAGGGGTCCACCTGCGCGCCGGAGGCCTCCGGGTCGGCCTGGTCCACCGCGACCACGTAGCTGTTGCTGTCCAGGGCGCGAGCCCGGGCCAGGGTCTCCCACTGCTCGGCCTTGCCCTCCCCGGCGCCCCACGAGGCCCCGAGCAGCACGACGCCGGCGCCGGACCGGGAGAGCTCGGCGAAGAGCTTGGGGAAGCGGATGTCGTAGCAGACGGCCAGCCCGGCCCCGGTCCCGTCGAGGTTGACCGTGACGGGCCGCTCCCCCGGCTCCACGGAGCGGGACTCCTGGTAGCCGAAGGCGTCGTAGAGGTGGATCTTGGCGTACTCGTGGCGCTCGCCCCGGTCGGTGTACACCGCGAGCAGGTTGCGCACCCTGCCCTCGCTGCCGACGCCGAACTCCCCGACGACCACCGTGATCCCGTGGTCGGAGGCGAGCCACTGCAGCTCGGTCCGCCAGGACTCGGCATGGCGCTGCACCCCGGCGGCGAGGTCCGAGCCGAAGGCGAGCATCGTCGCCTCGGGGAAGACCACGCACCCCGCGCCGGCCTCCGCCGCCCGCTCGACGTACTCGGCGACCTTGGCCAGGTTCCCCCCGCCGTCCGAGCCGCTGTTGATCTGCGCGATGGCGATCCGCATCGCCGCTCCTCCCGTTCGACTGCCTCTGCCCCGAGCATACGGGGCGGGCGCGGGCGGCGGGAATCCGGGACGCGCCGGCACCGGCGAGGGCCGGGAGCGCTAGTCCACGAGGTCGGAGAGGATCGGCACCGCCCCGTCCTCGTACACCGTGCCGGTGACCTCCGAGGCCGCGGCGGCGACGTCGGCGGGCGCCTGGCCCATCGCCACGGCCCGGGCCGCCCACTGCAGCATCTCGATGTCGTTGTTGCCGTCGCCCATCGCCACCGTGTGCTCGGGCTCGACGCCGAGCGAGCGGCGCACCTCCTCCAGCGCGGAGGCCTTGGTGACCCCGCTGGCGGAGAGGTCCAGCCACGGGGTCCAGCCCACCGCGTAGGTCACCCCGTGCAGGCCTACCTCGTCGACCAGGCGGGAGAAGGAGCCGAGGTCGACCTCGTCGGAGAAGACCACCACGCGCACCGCGTCCATCCCGGCCAGCTCCTCGAAGCCGACCTGCCGCGCCTCCATCCCGAAGCTGCGGTCCTGGAACTCGGCGGTCGAGTAGAAGGAGCCGTCCGCCGCCTCGAGCGCGAACATCGCGCCCGGCAGCCGGTCCCGCAGCGCCGTCAGGGCCGAGTGGGCCCGGAAGGTCACGGCCTCGGAGATCTCGTAGCCGCCCGGCAGCGAGGGATCCAGCCGCAGCGTCACCCCGCCGTTGGAGCTCACGGCGTAGCCGGTCTGAAGTCCCGCCAGCTGGACGATCGGCAGCGTCGCGCCCTTGGAGCGGCCCGTCGCGACCACCACGTGGTGCCCGGCCGCGACGACGCCGCCCAGCACCTCCTTGACGGCCTCGGTCATGTGGCCGTCGTGGTCCACGAGGGTCCCGTCGACGTCGAGGGCCACCAGGTACTTCACTCCCGGCTCGCGCCGCCAGCCGGTGCGGGCGGGGGTCCGGACGGTTGTCTCGTTGGTCATCGTCACCATGCCTTCCATCGAACACGCCCCAGGCGGACGCGTTCCTCCCCGCCGCCGAACCGGCGGCGAACGGGAGATGAACTCACTTGCTCCGGGCTGCTACCACCGGCAGGGCCTCCAGGCCGCCCATGTAGGGGCGGAGGGCCTCCGGGATGCGCACCGAGCCGTCGGGCTGCTGGTGGGTCTCGAGGATCGCCACCAGCCAGCGGGTCGTGCCCAGCGTCCCGTTGAGGGTCGCGACGGCGCGGGTGCCGCCCTTCTTGGCCTTGCCCTGCGCGTCCACCGTGTCCGGGCGCCGCTCGCGGATGTTCAGGCGGCGCGCCTGGTAGGTGGTGCAGTTGGAGGTCGAGGTCAGCTCGCGGTAGGTGCCCTGGGTGGGGACCCAGGCCTCGCAGTCGAACTTGCGCGCGGCCGAGGAGCCGAGGTCGCCCGCGGCGGTGTCGATCACCCGGTAGGTCAGCTCGCACTTGGCCAGCATCTCCTCCTCCCAGGCGAGCATCCGCTCGTGCATCTCCTCGGCCTGCTCCACGGGGCTGTAGACGAACATCTCGGCCTTGTTGAACTGGTGCACGCGGATGATGCCGCGGGTGTCCTTGCCCGCGGAGCCTGCCTCGCGGCGGTAGCAGGTGGACCAGCCGAGGTACTTCTTCGGCCCGTCCTCGAAGTCGAGGATCTCGTCCGCGTGGTATCCGGCGATGGCGACCTCGGAGGTGCCCACCAGGTACAGCTCATCGCGCTCGAGGCGGTAGATCTCGTCGTCGTGCTTGACGTTGAAGCCGGTGCCGGCCATGGTCTCCGGGCGGACCAGGGTGGGGGTGGTCAGCATCGTGAAGCCGTTGGCAGTCGCGTGGTCCAGGGCCATCCACAGCAGGGCCTGCTCCAGGCGGGCGACGGCACCCTTGAGGAAGTAGAACCGGGCGCCGGAGACCTTGGCCCCGCGGGCCATGTCGATGCCGTCCAGCAGCTCGCCCAGCTCGAGGTGGTCGCGGGGCTCGAAGCCCTCGGCGGCGAAGTCGCGGGGCTCGCCGACGGTCTTCAGGACCACGTAGTCGTCCTCGCCGCCGGTGGGGACGCCGTCGATCACGAGGTTCTCCAGGGCGGAGAGCAGCTCGTCCTGGGCGGCCTGGGCGGCGTCGGCGGCCTCGGATGCCTCCTTGACGCGGGCGGAGAGCTCCTTGACCTCGGCCAGCAGGGCCTGCTTCTCCTCGCCCTTGGCCTGCGCGACCTTCTTGCCGAAGGCCTTCTGCTCGGCTCGCAGGGACTCGAAGTCGCTGATCGACTGCCTGCGGGAGGCGTCGGCGTCGAGGATCCGGTCCACCAGCCCCACGTCGGATTGACGGGCTCGCTGGGAAGCACGGAAGAGGTCCGGGTTTTCGCGCAAGTGGTTAATGTCGATCACCCGAGCTAATCTACCCCACCGCGCGCGGGGACCCGTCAGGAGGCCTCATCAGACGACTCCGACTCGGTCGGACGGGACGGCCGCGGCTCGCTCGGGCGGAGCGGTCCCGGGCCGGGCGGAGCGGTCCCGGGCCGGGCGGAGCGGTCCCGGGCCGGGGGGCTGTGGCCCGCCCGAGGCCCCGACCCGGCTGGCCCTCCCGCCCCGGCGGGGCCCCGTGGCGCGGGGACCCCCACCATGACCGGTAGCCTGGAAATATGAGACTCAGGGGACGCGCCATCGCCACCGCCGCCGCCGCTATCGGCAGCGCGGCCGTGGCGAGCGTCGCCGCCGCCTGGCGCATGCGCCCGCGAATCTACCCCCCAGCCCCTCCCCTGGCGGCCCCGGCTGAGCCCCGGGCCGGCGCGCCGGGTCGGCGTCGTGTTCAACCCCACCAAGGAGGCCGCGCAGATCGGCTGCACCGTGGTCTCCAGGGAGCTGGAGCGGGCGGGCTGGCCGGAGGCCCGCTACTACGAAACCGCGGCCGAGGACCCCGGCACGGGGATGGCCCACAAGGCGCTCGAGGACGGCTGCGAGATCGTGATCGCCGCCGGCGGGGACGGGACCGTGCGCTCGGTCGCCGAGGCGCTCTCCGGCACGACGGCGGCGCTGGGCATCCTGCCGCTGGGCACGGGGAACCTGCTGGCCCGGAACCTGGAGCTGCCGCTCAGCGACCTGGTCTCCTGCGTCGACATCGCCCTCCACGGCGCGATCCGGCGGATCGACATGGTCGGGCTGCGCGTGAACTTCGAGGGCGGCCGCACCTCCGAGATGAACTACCTGGTCATGGGCGGGGCGGGCTTCGACGCCCAGATCATGACCGACGCCAAGGAGGAGCTGAAGACCCGCTGGGGCTGGCTGGCCTACCTCGAGGCGGGCATGCGCAACCTCGTCTCCCCCCGGAGCCCGGTGACCCTGCGGATCGACGGCGGCCCGCCGCTGAAGCGCCGGATGCAGTCCGTGCTGATCGCCAACTGCGGGGAGATCACCGCCGGCATCCACCTCGCCTCCGACTCCCGGGCCGACGACGGCCAGCTGGAGGTCATCCTGCTCACCCCCCGCAACCTGCTGGGCTGGGGCGCCCTGGCCGTGCAGGTGCTGACCCGGCACCGGCGCGGCCTGCCCGTGCTCGAGCACCTGCACGGGACCTCCGTGGAGATCGACTTCGGGTCCTCCCCGCAGCCCGTGGAACTCGACGGCGACCTGCTCGGCACGGCGCTGGACCTCAGCGCCCGCGTCAGGCCCGCGGTGCTGAACGTGCACACCTACCCCGAGCGGACCCCGACGCTGCTGAGGAACTGGCTGGGACTCAGCGCGGGCTAGGCGGGGCGGCAGGGGCAGCCGGGACGGCTCCTGAGGGGCCTCGATCTCCAGTCCAGGGAGATGACGTCGAGCTCGCGCACCCGATCCGCCAGGGCCGGGGGCATCCCCACGAGCACCCGGATGGCGTCCCACGCGGTGATGTTCGCGACGAGGGCCGTGATCGCGCCGATGCTCCCCGCCGAGCCGGTGCGACCGAGGACGTCCTCGTATCCGGAGGCCAGCCGCTCCCGCTCCGCCTCGTGGCGCAGGCACTTCCAGCACACGCTCCGCCCCGGCAGGACGGTGGTCCCGGGGATGCCGAGATGTCCCCCGTAGGCGCCGCCGACGATGTGCGGGATCCCCCGCGGCTCGCAGGCCTCGGCGACGAGGTCCGAGACCGCGTTCACCGAGGGTTCGTCGGCGCAGCTCACCACCACGTCGGCCTGCCCCAGGTGGGCGACGAGATCCGCGGCGGCCCCCACGCGCTGTCGCACCGCGCGGATCCTCGTGGCCGGAGCGAATTCGGCGCACCTCCGCACCAGGGCCTCGACCTTCGGCGAGCCGACGTCCTCTCGCAGGTACAGCGCCTGCCTGTTCAGGTTGCTGAGCTCGACGTCGTCCGGGTCCAGGACGGCCACCGTCCCGACTCCCGAGGCGCACAGGGCCCGCACCACCCAGCTGCCGGTCCCTCCGGCCCCCAGCACCAGCGCCTCGGCCCCGGAGAGCCGCTCCTGCAGGACCCCCACGTCGGCCGGGAGCTCGGGACGGGAGGCAGCGAGCTCCGCGAGGAACTGCGCCTGGCGGACGAGGAAGGGCTCGGACTCCTCGATGCCCGTCCCGCGCACCAGCAGGCCGTGCTGCGCCAGGCACCGCACGACGTCGAGCACCTCTTCCTCGGATACGTCCTCCCCGTGGTCCCTCCTCAGGGTCGCCAGGAGCTCCTCGCACGAGGTCTCGCCGTCGAGGTGCCGGATCAGGGCATGCACGTAGGGCCTGACCTCGAACTCGACCTCCTTCAGGTCGGCGAAGGAGAGGAAGCGCATCCTGTGCTCCGAGCGCTGCACGACGACGGAGGGTCGGAGCCTCGGGCGGCGGAGGCTGGAATCGGGATAGCTGTCGAGTGGGATCGTCATTCTTCACCTCTGGAGGGGTTCTCATGCGGATTTCAGGGAGGTTGCGGGGGCGGTGCGGCGTGCCCTGATCACCGGCCAGCAGCCCGTGATCGTCAGGGCGCCCAGGGTGAGGCCGGCGAGCACGCAGGTGAGGGGGAGGTCCACGTGGAAGACCGCGGAGACCCCCATCGCGTCCGCGAGGACACGGCAGAGCGCCCATCCGGCGGCCGTGCCGGCCAGCGCCCCGGAGAGGATCGTCGGCACCGCGAGGATCAGCGCCTCGGCCAGGAGGAGCCTCCCGACGGCTCCCGCCGAGAGGCCGATGGCCCGCAGCGTGGAGAGCTCCGCGCTGCGACGCAGGACCGAGAGGGAGAGGATCCCGGCGACCCCCGCCGAGCCGACGAGGACGGTGATGCTGACGAGTCCGAGGACGGAGAAGGTGTAAGTCGCGATCTCGCCCGCTGCCCGGTCCCGCATCTCGGCCCCCGTGATGACGCTGGCCCCCGGCAGCGCCTCGCGCACCGCCGCCTCGACGCGGTCCCGGACGTCCCCGGCAGAGGAGCCCTCCGCCACCGCCAGGTGCCAGGCGTCGTACCCTGGATCGTCCCCCAGCTGCTCGGCGACGTCCCTCGGCACCACGAGCTGCGTGCCGGTGGACAGGGAGACGAAGACCCCGGCCACCGGGGCGCGGACCGAGCGGTCTTCGACGCGGAGGAGGACGGAGTCCCCGGGGCCCACGCCGAGCGCGCCGGCGACCGATTCGGGCAGGGCCACGGCACCGGCGTCGAGCGCCCGCCGTACGTCGCCCTTGCTCCCTGTCTCGGTGAAGGCGAGCTCGGCGGTGTCGAAGAAGCCCGACGGGTCGATGGAGAGGGCCGAGGTCCGGAGCCCGGCGTCCTCGGGCCGCTCGGAGCGCACCTCGAGGTCCAGGGCTCCGATCGCCGTGACGCGGCGGATCCCCCCGACGTCGCGTAGACCTCCCGGGTCCTCCTCCCGGACCGGCACCTGGGAGGAGATCTGGACGTCGGCCCCGAACTGGCTCGCGATCTGCCGCTCCATGGCGCCCCCGAGCGAACCGGCCACCGTCAGCAGCGAGGCCGAGAGGCCCACCATGATCACGATGATGACGGCGGGCGCCGTCATCTGCCCTTCGGCGGAGAGGCGCCGCGCCGCATAGGCCAGGGTCCACCGGCCGCGCGCCAGGAGCCGGGCGGAGCCCGCGACCAGAAGCGGCGCGGTGAGGGCCGCGCCCGTCAGGAGGAGGAAGAAGGCCACGGCGGAGGACGACGTCGTCCCCTCCGGCCGGAGCAGGGCCGCCGCGGCGGCGACTGCCGCCAGACCCCCTCCGCCCAGAAGCATCCGACGGCGCCTCGAGATACCCCGGTCGGCAGAGGCGAGGCCGTGCAGCGCTCCTCGCGCATACAGCTGGCCGAGCGCCGCCGCGCATCCGGCCAGCGCGGCCCCCACGCAGATGGCCCAGGAGAGGAACGCGTGGAGCAGCACGCCGGGGAAGGACGGCCAGCCGCCCTCACCGGGCAGCACGCGGAGCAGCCCGAGGGTGACGACCGGGCCGATCAGGGCGCCCACCAGCCCCGCGAGCACGCCCAGGATCGCCGCCTCCGTCAGCACGCCCCGGCCGACCCAGCCTCGGGGAGCGCCGATGGTCCTCAGGAGCGAGTAGCTGCGACGACGCGCCCGGACGACGCTGCTGAACGCGACGGCGGTCAGCAGCACGGACATCGCCAGCGCAGCGCCGGAGACGACCTTCAGGATGATGCCGACCGCTTGGAGGACCGGGGCGAACGAGGCGGTGATCGCCCCGGTCTCCTGGACGACGACGCCCTCGGGCAGCCGCTGTTGGGCCGTCAGCGCCCACTGCCCCGGATCCGAGGTCACCTGCACGTCCACGCGAGTGACCTGTCCCGCGTGATGAAAGAGCCGTTGGGCGGTGCCCAGGTCCGTGAAGACGTTCTCGTAGGCCATCATGCCCAGTTCGTCCGGATCGACGATGCCGACCGTCCTGAGCTCTTCGACCCCTCCGCTGCCCAGCACCTCGACGAGGTCCCCGATTCCCGCCCCGAGCTCTCCGGCGATGTCGCGCGGCAGCAGGAGCTCGGCCGCTCCCCTTCCGGGGAGATCCCCCTCGAGGCCCTCGAAGGCCAGTCCCGCGTTGTGCCGGGTCGGATACCCGGTGAGCATCGGCGTCAGCTCCCGCCCGTCCGGTCCGCGCAGCACGGTGGACTCGCTGTAGGTGGGGATCGCGAGGGCGACGTCGGGCATCCGCGCGATCTCCTCCGCCTGCCCCTCCGCGATGAGGCCCCCTGCCGTTTCCGGGACGAGGCCGACGTCTGCGATGCCGCCCAGGGACTCGACGCCGGCGCCCATCCGCTCAGCGGCGATGCCGGTGGTGAGAGTGGTGGCCAGCAGCAGGATGGCCGCAGCGGCCATCGCCAGGAAGGCGGGGAGGTACTTCCGGATGTCAGCCCGAAGATGCCTCAAGCCATGCACGAATCCGGTCAGCACGTCCCCCCTCCTCCCTCTCGTCCTGTCCGGCTCCCTCGCCGCGGCCCGGCACGAACTCCCCGGCGATCCTGCCGTCGCGCAGCAGCAGGACGCGGTCCGCGATGACCGCCGCCTCGAGGTCGTGGGTGACGAGGAGGCCTGTGGCGCCCGGCCCCGTCGTGACCGCGCGGCGGAACAGGCGGAGGACCTCGGCGGAGCTCCTGCTGTCGAGGTTTCCCGTCGGCTCGTCCGCCAACAGGACCGGCGGCCGGGCGAAGATCGCCCGGCAGACGGCGACCCGCTGCTGCTGTCCGCCGGAGAGGGTGTGGGGCAGTGCGTCGATGCGATCGACGAGACCCACCGCGGTGAGCAGTTCGACCACCCTCTCGAGCCATTGGGACCGGGGGCGATGGGCGATCAGCGCCGTCAGCGCGATGTTCTCGGCCACGGTGAAGTTCGGCATCAGGTGGAAGTGCTGGAAGACGAAGCCGATGGACTCGAAGCGGAACCTCGCCAGCTCCTTCTCTCCCATGGAGCTGATCTCCCGGCCCGCCACCCGCACGCTGCCCCTCGTCGGGGAGTCCAGGCCTCCGAGGAGGTTCAGCAGGGTGCTCTTGCCCGATCCGGAGGGCCCCATGAACGCGATCAGCTCGCCCTCTGCGACCTCCAGGTCGATCCCGTTCACCGCCGTCAGCTCATGCTCGCCCTCCGTGCGATAGACCTTCCTGGCGCCGCGCACCGAGATGCTGGAGGGGCTCATGGAGCGTCCTCGCCGCGCGCTCCGGAGGCGGATGCCTCCCGGCATCGGGGCATGGACGCCCTCCCGGTCCCGAGGCGGCTCGGCTGCATCGCGTCGAATTCGCACCACATCTCCCAGTCCTCGGTCGGGCCGCTGAGGATGATCTCGTGCAGGCGATGCCAGAGGATCCGCATCGACTCCGCCGCGTCCTCCCGGCCGGCAGGTGCTTCCAGCGGCTCGTGGCAGGTCAGCAGGAACGTCCCGTCGCGCTTCGACTCAAGGGTGACGGGGAGCATCGGAGCCCCGGTCATACGGCTGATGATCACCGGCCCCTGAGGAGCCATGACGGTCGTGCCGAGGAAGGGCACCCTCGTATGGTGCCGGCCCACCCCTCGGGGATCGACCTCGGGGAAGATGGAGAAGATCCGGCCCGCCCGGAGCGCCCTCACCGCGGCGCGCACGACGTCGACCTCGTGCATCGAGAACGCCTCGGCCGGCAGGTGCGGGAACGCCAGCGTCCTGCACTCCTCGAAATTGACCCGGTTGAAGACCATGCTCGTAGGATGCTCCATCGCCAGCAGGGGGCCGATGAGGTAGGAGGGCCCGAGGTGGACCGGCAGCGCGAGGACGCCGGCCCCGGCGCTCAACGCGGACGCGAGGTGCTCTCGCCCGGAGACGTCGAGGACCTCCCCGAGCAGGCTGCGTCGGTCCTCGAGCCAGAGCATGAGGAACACCGACTCGAATTGGAGGCGCGGGCCATAGGAGCTGAATCGCTCCGCCATGGCCTCCAGATCACGCCCCGCCAGCGCGGGAGCCTCTCGCATATATCCCAGAGCGTTCCGAGCGAGCTCGTCATGAATCCGGGCATTCTCCGGCTGAGAAAGATAGTGGGCCTGATCAGCCCGGTAAAGGTCGCACATGATATCCCAGCACCGTCGCGGGCAGAGTCCCCGCAATGCCTGATAGAGCTGCCAGCGCTGTGAGATGTCGAAGAAGTTGAAAAGGGGCATGTTCACGGTGCACCTGCTGAAGATCGAGGACGGGACGATGGATCGACGTCGCGTGCTGGCGCCGGTTCCCTCCCGACGCCAGCACGCGCCGCTCGGCTGGCACGCTAGGTGCACATGCAGCGGTCCTGGGTGCAGCGCGCTGCCGCGCCTACGGGCAGTTCGCTCTCATGGACGACCCTCATCTCTCACCTCCCCCACTCGGCACCGGCCGGAGTCCTCTCACGACCATCCGTTCGGATATCCTTCGAAAAGCGCGTCGAACGAGACGCCTAGGTGCACATGCATCGGTTATTGCATCGGGCGGCGGAGCCCGCAGGCAGCTTTCTGCTGACCAGCAGTTTCATAACCTCTCCTTTCCCCATCCCCCTGTGAGAAGACCCGCACGACGATGAAAGGCGTCCGAAACATCGCGACGCATCCGGTCGGCGGATTGCGAGAGATCCGGATCGTGGGAAGTGGATCTCTCTATTGCCATCGAAGCTTTTCCGGCATCGGAACGTCAAAGAAAGGGAATTTCAGACGATTCGCGCAGAGCGCTGAGTGCCGTCACGACCTCGGGGGCGTCTCGTCCTGCGCGCGATCATCGCACGTCATGCCGGAAAGGAGTCTGCGCAGGGCGGAGATATCACT
Source organism: Rothia halotolerans (assembly GCF_004136635.1). Classification (GTDB taxonomy): domain Bacteria; phylum Actinomycetota; class Actinomycetes; order Actinomycetales; family Micrococcaceae; genus Rothia; species Rothia halotolerans. Next base: position 586,040 of record NZ_NOIU01000001.1, read on the forward strand.
CGGATGACCAGCCTCAGACGCGTGGAGAGGGGGGTGAGAAGATGCCCGCCGGCCGAAGAGGGGCGGCCGCCGCGGGAGGATGCGGGCAGAGGAAAGCCCCTCCGGCTCCGACACGCGGTCGGACCGGAGGGGCTGCCCCGCGGCCTACCCCTGGAGCCGCCGCACCCAGTCCCCCGCCTCGTTGAAGGCCTCGTCGGAGTTCTGGGGGCTCACCTTGGGGGCGACGCCGTCGGCCCGCGGGTACGAGCCCAGGAACTTGACCCCCGGGGAGACCCGGTGCAGCCCGCGCAGGGCGTCGGCCATCCGGGCGTTGGCGATGTGCCCCTCGGCGTCGACCGAGAAGAAGTAGGAGCCCAGCGCCTCGCCGGTGGGCCGCGACTCGATCCGGGAGAGGTTCACGCCGCGGGCGGCGAACTGCTCCAGCAGGGCCATGAGCGCCCCCGCGTGGTCCTCGAGCAGGGGGATCACCACGGTGGTCTTGTCGGCACCGGTGGGCTCGGGCAGCGGGGCCTGCTCGCCGGTGACGAGCACGAAGCGGGTGACGGCGTTCGCCTTGTCGCCGATGTCGCTGGCCAGCACGCTCAGCTGCGGGTGCTGCTCGGCCACGATCGGGGAGCAGACCGCCGCCTCGTAGCCCGGCGAGCCCTCGGCCAGCAGACCCACCGCGGCGGCCGCGGTGGAGGATCCCGGGATGTAGTCCACGTGGGGCAGGCGCTCCCCCATCCATCCGCGCACCTGCGCCCAGGCGTGCGAGTGGGTCGAGACGGAGCGCACGTCCTCCAGGAGCGTGCCCTCGGGGGCGACCAGGATGAACCGGATGGGGATCAGGGCCTCGCGGACGATCCTGAGGTCGCCGTCGGCGGCGATGGCGTCGAGGGTGGCGCTGACGCCGCCCTCGACCGAGTTCTCGATCGGCACCATGGCGGCGTCGACCTCGCCGGAGCGGACCTTGGCCAGCGCGGAGGCCACCGAGGCGGAGGGGATCCGCTCGGCGTCGTAGGCCTCATGCACGGACAGGAGGGCGGCCTCGGAGAACGTGCCCTCCGGGCCCAGGAACGTGTACCTCATGCGCGTCAGCGGACCTGGGGAGTCTGGCCGTTGTCGCTGACCATCGGCTTCTCGGCGTCCTGCCAGGCACCCATGCCGCCGACGACGTTGAGGGCGTCGAAGCCGTACTGGTTGAGGTAGGCGGTCACCCGCATCGAGCGGCCGCCGGAGCGGCAGATCACGTAGACGTCCTCGTCCAGCGGGACCTCGCCGTAGCGGGCGGGGATCTGGTCCATCGGGATGTGCTGCGCGCCGTCGATGTGCCCCTCGGCCCATTCGTAGTCCTCGCGCACGTCCAGGATCTTGGCGTCGGCGGGGATCTGCTCGACGCTGGCGGTGGGAACGGTGGCGTCCATCATCACTCCTGAAATACTCGCGGCCGGCGGCGGCGCCGTCGGCCTCTCGGCTGTCCTCCCACCAACCTACCGCGCCGGGACCGCTATCACGACGCCGTCCGCCGCCACCGGTCCGGGAGAATCCGCGTTCCGGTCACAAAGACCCATTTGCCATCCCACCGGAGGCGGGTATTAGCTATGCTCATCACGAATCGGCGTTTTCGCCTCGCAGGCATCTAAGGAGATGGCGGCCATGGACTTCACCCCCTGGCAGGGACGCGACGAGGGTCCCGGAGCGATCCACACCCGATGGCACCACATGGTGTACGAGGGGCAGCAGCAGACGGGCGAGGAGGCCCAGAGCATGGCGATCGTCGGCTTCGAGTCCGACGAGGGGACGGTCCGCAACCAGGGCCGCCCGGGCGCGGCCGAGGGCCCGGACAAGATCCGCCACGCCCTGGCCCAGCTCGCCTTCCACGGCGCGAACGTGGTGCACGACCGCGGCAACGTGCGCGTGGACGGACACGAACTCGAGGCCGCCCAGCAGGAGGCCGGCCGGGTCTTCTCCGAGGTCATCAGCGAGCACCGGCTCACGGTGGTGCTCGGTGGCGGCCATGAGACCTCCTACGCCACCTACCGCGGCCTCCGCGAGTCCGGCGCCCTGGACGGCGTCAAGACCTGGGGCGTGCTCAGCCTGGACACCCACTTCGGCCTGCGCCGGCACCCCGTCCCCACCGCGGTCACCGCCTTCCGCCAGGTGCACCAGGAGGAGGAGGGCACCGGCCGGGACTTCCGCTACTCGGTGATCGGTGTCAGCGAGCCGGACAACACCCGCGCGCAGTTCGAGAACGCGCAGAAGCACGGGGCCGCCTACCTCAAGGACACCGACTGCTGCGAGAGCCGGCTGGAGGAGGTGCTGCGCTTCGTCGACGAGCAGCTCGAGCCGCTGGACCTGGTGCACCTGAGCCTGGACCTCGACGTGCTGCCCGGCTGGGTGGCCCCCGGCGTCAGCGCCCCCGCGACCCTCGGCGTGCCGCCGATCGTGGTGGAGGAGATCTGCAAGCGCGTGGCCGCCAGCGGCAAGGTCGCGGTGGTCGACGTCGTCGGGATGAACCCCCGCTTCGACACCGACGACCGCACCGCCCGGATCGCCGCGCGGCTGGTCAACTGGATCGCGATCACCAGCTTCGACCGCCCCGCCGCGGACGCGCCCGCCTCCGAGGCCCACGACGAGCTGCTCTCCGCCCGGGAGCGCTCGATGGGGGCCTCCCGCCTCTCCTCGGTCTGATCGGGACGGCCCCGCCCGGGGCCTCCCGCGGCCCGGCGTCCCCGCGACGCCGGGCCCTTCGCGTTGCGCCGGGGCCCATCCCCGCCCTGCGCGCCGGGCGTCCCGCCCCGGCCCTCCCCGACATCCAGCCGCTCTCTTGTGGATATCCGCCCCACCGGCCCCTTCCGAGGGCTAGATTGGTGGCATGGGAAACAGAGCAGGCACCCCGGCCGAACCTCGGGATCTCGTCGACCTCACCGCACTGCGGGACGCGTACTACGACGTCGCCCCCGATCCGGGCGACCCCGGCCAGCGGGTCGCCTTCGGCACCTCCGGGCACCGCGGCAGCGCGCTGAAGAGCTCCTTCAACGAGGCGCACATCGCCGCGATCACCCAGGCGATCGTCGAGTACCGCGCGGGCCAGGGGTACACCGGCCCGCTGTTCATGGGGCGGGACACCCACGCGCTCTCCGGGCCCGCCCAGGAGACCGCGCTGGAGGTGCTGGCCGCCAACGGCGTCCTGGTCATGCTGGACGCGCGGGACGGCTACGTCCCCACCCCCGCCCTCTCGCACGCGATCCTGCGGCACAACGCGCGGCCGGGGGCCCCGAGCGCCGATGGCATCGTCATCACCCCCAGCCACAACCCGCCCTCCGACGGCGGGTTCAAGTACAATCCGCCCCACGGCGGACCGGCGGACGCCGACGCGACGGAGTGGATCGCGGACCGGGCCAACGCGCTGCTGGAGAGCGGGCTCGCCGGCGTCGCCCGCATCCCGTACGAGCGCGCCCGCGCGGCGGAGACCACCCGCACCTACGACTACCTGGAGCACTACGTCGCGGAGCTCCCCGACGTCGTGGACCTCGAGGCGATCAGGGCCTCGGGGCTGCGCATCGGCGCGGATCCCATGGGCTCGGCCTCGGTGGGGTACTGGATCGAGATCGCGGAGCGCTTCGGCCTGGACATGACCGTGGTGAACCCCGAGGTCGACCCGCAGTGGGGGTTCATGACCCTCGACTGGGACGAGAAGATCCGGATGGACTGCTCCTCCCCGCACGCGATGGCCTCGCTGATCTCCGCCCGGGACCGGTACGACATCGCGACCGGCAACGACGCGGACACCGACCGGCACGGCATCGTGACCCCCGACGCCGGGCTGATGAACCCCAACCACTACCTCGCGGTGGCCGTGGACTACCTCTACCGGAACCGCTCGGGGTGGCCCGGGGGCGCCGGCGTCGGCAAGACCCTGGTCTCCTCCTCGGTCATCGACCGGGTCGCCGAGTCGCTGGGGCGCCGCCTGGTGGAGGTCCCGGTCGGCTTCAAGTACTTCGTCGCGGGCCTGCTGGACGGCAGCCTGGGCTTCGGGGGCGAGGAGTCCGCCGGCGCGTCCTTCCTGCGCCGCGACGGCCGCGCCTGGAGCACCGACAAGGACGGGATGATCATGGCCCTGCTCGCCTCGGAGATCACCGCGGTCACCGGCAGGACCCCGTCCCAGCGGTACGCGGAGCTGACCGAGCGGTTCGGCGAGCCCAGCTACGCGCGCATCGACGCCCCCGCGGACCGGGAGCAGAAGGCGAAGCTCAAGCGGCTCTCCCCCGCCGACGTCGCCGCCGCGGAGCTCGCCGGGGAGTCCATCACGGCCAAGCTGACGGAGGCGCCGGGCAACGGCGCCGCGATCGGCGGGCTGAAGGTCCAGACGGAGAACGCGTGGTTCGCCGCCCGCCCCTCGGGCACGGAGGACGTCTACAAGATCTACGCGGAGTCCTTCAACGGCCCCGAGCACCTGAAGCGGGTCCAGGACGAGGCGAAGCAGATCGTCGACGCCGTGATCGCCTAGCCGGCGGCTCTTCCCGCCGGCCAGGCCGGGCCGGCGGGCTCAGTAGCCCGAGTTCGCCACCACCGTGATCATGACGATCACGAACACGATGTAGGCGACGAAGAACAGGGCCAGCAGCCCGCCGAGGATCGTGGAGATCCAGCCCAGGACCCGGCCCGCCGTGGCGTCCGCTCCCCCGCGCTCGGCCTTGCCGGCCTGGGAGAGGGCGATCGGCCCCAGGATGACGCCGACGATGGTCACCACGACGCCCACGATCCCCAGGATCATGGCGGTCTGGGCCTGGGTCTGGGCCTGCGCGGTGGCGGGTCCCCGCTGCGCCAGCGCCGGCGCGGCGTAGGGGTCGCCCGCTTGCCCCGGGGCGCCGTAGACCTCGGCCGGCTCGCGGCCGTAGGGTTCTCCCGCCGCGTAGCCCTGCGTTCCGTAGCCCGCCGACTGGTAGCCGGGGGCCTCGTAGCCGGGAGCCTCGTACCCGGAGCTCCCGTAGCTCGGGGATTCGTAGCCGTAGCCGCTCGAGGACTGCTGGGAGTCCCCGGCGGACGCGCCGCCGGCGGGGGTCTCGTAGCCGTCCCGGGGGTCGGATCCGCTGTTCTCGTGGTTCGGGCGCTCGCTCATGGCTCCAGCGTACCCAACATCCGCCCGTCCGGATCAGCCCCCGCCGCGCCGATCCTCGGAGGTGACCAGGCGATACGCGCGTCGATGGCTGCGCGGCGGGGCCGTGGCCGCCAGCCGTCCGGCGTCGATCATCCGCCGCAGCAGCCGGTTCGCGGCCGACTGTGAGAGCCCCAGCCGCTCCTGCACCCGCTGGCTGGTGACCGGCGCCCGGCTCTCGAGCAGCAGGCGCAGCAGCTCCTCCTCGTGCGGGTAGCCGGGAGCCCGTCCCGCCGCGGGGAGCCTCCGGGGGCCCGCGGACGCCGCGAGCCGCGGTGCTCCCGGGGCGGGGTCGGGAGCTGGGCCCGCGCCGAGGGCACGCTGCCGGGCGGCTGCGCCATCGCCCGGGCCGGCGGCGCCGGAGGACGGAGGCGCGGGGTCGGCGGCCGCTTCGGACGGGGCGCGGCGCAGGATGACGGTGACCGAGGTCGGCGTCGCCCGGAACTCGGGAGGGTCCTTGCCGGCCCGCTCCATCGCGAAGGCCATCCTGGCCAGTCCGGAGCCGCGGTTCTCGCACACCGAGGCCCCCGTCCGCGGCATCCTGACTTCCTCCAGGAGCTTGGCCAGCGCGGCGTTGCGGGAGGAGGAGACGGCGGCGCGGCCCAGCTCCTCGGCCCGGATGCCGCCGTACAGGCCGCCGGGGCTGCGGACCTCCAGGCGATCCGAGTACATCTCCAGCTGCACCTGGATCCCCCGGGCGTAGGGGCTGTAGTCCCGGTGCATGACGGCGTTGGTGATGGCCTCGCGCACGGCGACGTCGGGGTAGTCGAAGACGTCGGTGCGGCCGCGGCCGGTGATGACCGCCGCGCGGTGGGAGTTGCGGCGCACGGCGTCGACCGCGGCCGTGATCATGGCCGGGATGCTCCCGTTGAAGGACTGGTTGTCGGTGAACGCCATGCCCTCCGGCCCCAGCACGCCCAGCGAGGCCCCCGGCACCGCGACGAAGGTGATGGTCAGCTGCGGGAAGAACTCCTGCGGGTAGACGCCCAGGGCCAGCAGGCCCGCCAGGGTCGGCCTGGCGCTCTTGTGCGGCTCCGCGATGACGTTGAGCCGCTTGAGCGCGACGTGCCGCTCCACCCCCATGAACGCCGAGGGCGTGCGGTACTCGGCGCTCTCCAGCAGGTTGCTCACCGCCGTCGCGCTGAGGAGCTCCTGGCTGCCGCCCTCCACGGTCTCGCGGTCGTACTCCGGCTGGATGCCGTTCTCCCGCAGCTGGGAGACCTCGTACTCGGAGAGCTTGTGGTCGCCCTCCCCGATCCGGACGTAGGAACCCCCGTAGGCCCCCTTGTGGGAGACGAAGCACGGCTTCTCGAAGTAGGGGAGCTCCTCGACGTCGGCCCGGACCAGCCGGTGCCCCTCGAACTCCTCGATCGAGAGCTCGACGGCGGGGTGCGGGGTGAGCTTGGAGCGCACGGCGTTGGAGACGGCGTCGTGCACCCGCTGGGCGTTGAAGCCCGGGATCGGCAGGAAGCTCTTGTCCCGGAGGCCGAACAGGATGGTGCCGCCGGAGCCGTTGGCGAAGGCGCTCATGGTCTCCAGCGCGGACTGGGGGAAGCCGTGCAGGGCGGCCTTGACCTCGACCTCCGTGGACTCCGATCCGGAGGCCCTCAGCCGCGCGATGAGCTGCCGGGTGCTTCTCATAGTCATGATCCTAGTCACATAGTCGCCTCATAGTCACGGAACGGGAAGGGGACTATGAGCCGTCCCGCCCGCCAGGACGGGCGGGACGGCGGAGAGGACGGTTGACCATGTCCGGCCGGGAATATGTCGGGCGGCGGAGCGCGCCATAAGATGGGGACGCTAAACTTCGGCTCCTCTCGGAGCCCCTCCGGGCCGTCTCCGGCACGGCCCGCGACACCATCACCGCCCCAGTTCCTGCCGCGCGACCGCCCGGCGATCCGATCAGGATCTGGCACGCCCCGCACTCCCGCCGCGCACCGGCGAGGCCCGGGGTCGTCGAGAAGGGAATCGCTGTGACCGCTTCAAGCGCACCCGCCCGGTCAGCGGTGCGGGAACTGACCGTCCGCGGCATCATCATCGGTGGGATCATCACCCTGGTCTTCACCGCCGCCAACGTGTACCTGGGGCTCAAGGTCGGCCTGACCTTCGCCACCTCGATCCCCGCGGCCGTCATCTCCATGGCGATCCTGCGGAAGTTCGCCCATCACTCCATCGTCGAGAACAACATCGTCCAGACCATCGCCTCGGCGGCGGGGACGCTCTCGGCGATCATCTTCGTCCTGCCCGGCCTGGTGCTCATCGGCTGGTGGAGCGGGTTCCCCTACTGGACCACCGCGGCGATCTGCGCCCTCGGCGGGATCCTCGGCGTGATGTACTCCATCCCGCTGCGCCGCGCCCTGGTCACCGGCTCCGACCTCCCCTACCCCGAGGGCGTGGCCGCGGCCGAGGTGCTCAAGGTCGGCGAGGAGGCCGGCGCCAACGAGGAGAACCGCCGCGGTCTGCGGGTCATCCTCGTGGGCGCGCTCTCCGCCGCCGCGTTCTCCCTGCTCAGCTCGCTCAAGGTGGCCGCCAGCTCGATCTCGTCCGTCTTCCGCGTCGGCCAGGGCGGGACCATGGTCGGCGGGAGCCTCTCGCTCGCGCTGATCGGCGTCGGGCACCTGGTGGGCGTCTCGGTGGGCCTGGCCATGATCGTCGGCCTGGTGATCTCCTACGGCGTGCTGCTGCCGATCTTCAGCTCGGGCGAGCTGCCCGGCGGGGACATCTCCGAGGCGGTCGACTCGGTCTTCGCCGGCGACGTCCGGTTCATCGGCGCCGGCGCGATCGCGATCGCCGCGGTCTGGACGCTCATCAAGATCATCGGGCCCATCGTCCGGGGCATCAAGGATGCCCTGGCCTCCACCCGGGCCCGGCACACCGGCCAGCAGGTGCCCGTCGTCGAGCGGGACCTGCCGCTGAACGTCGTCATCACGGTGATCCTGGTGTCCATGGTCCCCATCGGATTCATCCTGTGGCTCTTCGTCCACGGCACCCCGCTGACCCAGAGCGCCCTCGGGCTCGTCCTGGTCAGCCTGCTCTACATCCTGCTGGTCGGGCTCGCCGTCGCCGCGGTGTGCGGCTACATGGCCGGCCTCATCGGCGCCTCCAACAGCCCGATCTCCGGCGTCGGGATCCTCGTGGCCATCATGGTCGCGCTGATCCTGCGCCTGATCTTCGGCTCCCAGGGCGACGGTGACCAGTCCTCGGCGATGGTGGCCTATGCGCTGTTCACGGCCGCCGTGGTCTTCAGCGTCGCGACGATCTCCAACGACAACCTCCAGGACCTCAAGACCGGCCAGCTGGTGGGCGCGACGCCGTGGAAGCAGCAGGTCGCGCTGGTCATCGGCGTCGTCTTCGGATCCCTCATCATCCCGCCGGTGCTGCAGCTGATGAACACCGGCTTCGGCTTCGCCGGGGCGCCCGGCGCCGGACCCGAGGCCCTGGCCGCGCCCCAGGCCTCGCTGATCTCCTCGGTGATCGACGGGATCTTCGGCGGCTCGCTGAACTGGAACCTCATCGGCCTGGGCGCGCTGATCGGCATCGGCGTGATCGTGCTCGACGAGGTGCTGCGCAAGACCACCCGCCGGGCCAGCCTGCCGGCGCTCGGCGTCGGCATGGGCATGTACCTGCCGATCACCGTCACGCTGATCATCCCCATCGGCGCCTTCGTCGGGCTGTTCTACAACCGCTGGGCCGCCCGGCGGAAGAACCCCGAGCGCGCCGGCCGGATGGGCACGCTGCTGGCCACCGGCCTGATCGTCGGCGAGAGCCTCTGGGGCGTCCTGTTCGCGGCCGTGGTGGCGAGCACCGGCAAGGACGAGCCGCTCGCGGTGGTCGGCGAGTCCTTCCTCACCGCCGGGAAGTGGATCGGCGCGGTCGTGTTCATCGGCATCATCGTCGCGCTGTACCGCTGGATCCGCCGGGTCTCCACCGGGCTGGACCGGGAGACGGCCGCCGCGGAGCGCTGACGGGCCGGGCCTCGCCGGCGCGCCCTCGTGCGTACAATCGGTGAGGCCCCGGCTGCGGGCCCGCCCCCCTTCCCCAGCGACGACGCCGGCCGCGACGACGCGCGCCCCGGCCCGGCGCCGCGCTCGTCCGTCCGACACCTCCGAGGAGTGCCCGTGAGCCCCACCGCCCAGCCCCCGACCGAGAACAGCGCGCCGCCGCGGGAGCGGGGCTCTCTCGCCCGCCGGCTCGGGATCGCGTGGCAGCTGCACGGCGACGGCAGGACCGTGCCGCCGGGCCGCGTCGTCGCCCCCGAGGAGCGGCTGCGGTGGGGCAGGACCGTGAGCATCGGGGCCCAGCACGTGGTCGCGATGTTCGGCTCGACCTTCCTGGTCCCCCTCATCACCGGCTTCCCGCCCTCGACGACGCTGTTCTTCTCCGGGATCGGCACCGTCCTGTTCCTGCTGCTCACCGCCGGGCGGGTGCCCTCCTACCTCGGGTCCTCCTTCGCCTTCATCGCGCCCATCGGCGCGGCCACCAACCAGTACGGCCCGGGCGGGGCCCTGGGCGGGGTGGTCATGGCGGGCGTCGCCCTGTTCGTGATCGGGCTGATCGTCCAGCGGGCGGGGACGGGCTGGCTGCAGAAGCTCATGCCGCCCCTGGTCACCGGCAGCATCGTGGCGCTGATCGGCTTCAACCTGGCACCCTCCGCCAAGGACAACTTCATGGCGGCCCCGGTGACGGCCCTGGTCACCCTGGGCTCGATCATCCTGGTCTCGGTGCTCTTCCGGGGCATGCTGGGCCGCCTGTCCATCCTGGTCGGCGTCGTGATCGGCTACATCACCGCGGTGATCCGCGGCGAGGTCGACTTCTCCGCCATCCGCGCCGCCTGGGAGAGCGAGGGGCTGTTCGGCCTGCCGCAGTTCCACGCCCCCGAGTTCCACCTGGCCGTGGTGGGCCTGTTCGTCCCGGTGGTGCTGGTGCTGGTCGCCGAGAACATCGGGCACGTGAAGTCCGTGGCACTGATGACCGGCAGGAACCTGGACCGCTACGCCGGGCGGGCGATCATGGCCGACGGGCTGGCGACGACGATCGCCGGCTCCGGCGGCGGCTCCGGGACGACCACGTACGCCGAGAACATCGGCGTCATGGCCGCCACCAAGGTGTACTCGACCGCGGCCTACTGGGTCGCGGCGATCTTCGCGCTGCTGCTCTCCGTGCTCCCCGTCTTCGGCGCCGCCGTGGCCACGGTCCCGGCCGGGGTCCTCGGCGGGGCCGCCACGGTGCTGTACGGCATGATCGGGATGCTGGGCGTGCGCATCTGGGTGCAGAACCGGGTGGACTTCTCCAACCAGGTCAACCTGACCACGGCCGCCGTCGCCCTGATCGTGGGCATCGCCGACTACACCTGGGACATCGGCGGGCTGCAGTTCGCCGGCATCGCCCTGGGCACGGGCGCGACGCTGGTGGTCTACCACCTGATGGCCTTCATCGCCCGCAAGCGCGGCTCGATCGGCGCGGACCCGCTGGAGCCCGACTCCACGCAGGACCCCTCGCCGATGGGGTGAGGCCGGCCGGCTTCTCCTCAGCCGACCTGAGGCCTGGACACCTCCTGCACGGCGACGCCTGGGGTGAGGCTCAGTGCGAGCCAAAAGGGCGGCTCCCCCTCCATCCCCTACTCCGCGACGGGATATCGCACCTCGCGTACGATCCCTGACTCGATGACGACCGAGGCCCATTCGGGAAGAGGCTCGACGGCAGGAACGGCTGTGCCTTCCCCGTCTTCGCCTGAGAGCCCGCGGGCCGCCTCGTTCGCCTCTCTGAGCTCCCGGTCCCCCAGGCCCCCCGGAACTCGGACGTGCCAGCGGCCGGGAGAGACCTCCACGCCATCAACCGCTGCGAGCAAGGCCGCCACCGGTCCGAACGGTGAATGACGCAGACCCGCCCCCGGGAGCAGGATCCATTCGTCCGCCCCCGTCAGCTGATACAGGTCGCCTTCCACCATCCTCGATTCCGGGAGGCTCTCGACGCCCTCCGGAGTATGCATCGTGCCGGACTGCGCGAAGGTCACCAGTCGCGGATACGCATACCCTTCTACCACGACCCGCAACGACCCCGTGCCGGTCTCCACGCAGTTCTCGAACCGTTCCCCATAAGGACCGGAGTTCAACGTCCGTTCGACGGCTGCACGAAATCCATGCAGACCGGACCGTTCCTGATCTTTCACCACATCCTCCTGCACACCCCGTGACAGGTCCGGGCGAACAGCAGATACCGATGCATTCTCCAATACCCCCCCCTCGCCAGGCCCCCGCCTGGCTCTTGGCGTCCCCCAGGCATCACATCAGATGCCCCGCCCTGTCACTAGGAGAAACTAAGGCGTTCGACCAGTATATTATAAAGTGACGAGAGACACCATACCTGGGACGTGCTCCCCCATTAAGAGGCCGCGGGAAACTCCTCCACCGCGACGTCAGAGCGATCCGTGATGATGCCGTCCGCTCCCAGGCGCACCAGCCGCCGCATCTCCTCGCGCTCGTCCACCGTCCAGACCTCCACCCGGTAGCCGCAGGCGTGGGCCGCGGCGACGAAGCGCCTGCTGACGACGCGGACCGTCAGCGGCCCCACCCGGCGCGCGGCGGGCACCTGGAGCGCGTCGAAGGGCGCGATCCACCGCCCCAGCAGGCGGGCGGCGCGGGGCCAGAGGGCGGCCGTCCCGCGCGGGCCGAGCAGCCTCGTCGTCAACCAGAAGGCGAAGATGCCGCCGTAGCCGGGGCTGGCGAGGAGGCGGCCGTGGCCCGCCTCCAGCTCCCGCTGGACGCGGCGGCGCCGGGACTCGGAGAAGGAGGCCAGCCGGATCCTGTCCCGCGCGCCGGCCGCGAGCACGACGCCGGGGACCGCGGCCACGGCGCCCTCGTCCTTGAGGTCGATGTTGAAGCGCAGCTCGGGGAAGGTCCGCAGGGCCTCGGCGAGGGTCGGGATGCGTTCCCCGCCGGGCAGGCGGACCTCGCGGAGGTCCTCCGCGGTCATCTCCGCGACGTCGCCGGGGATGCCGGCCACGCGCTCCAGGGAGGGGTCGTGGATGAGGACGGGGACGCCGTCGGCGGTGGTGTTCACGTCCGTCTCGATCCAGCGGACGCCCAGCTCCGCCGCGGCGCGGAAGGCCTCCAGCGTGTTCTCGGCGGCCTCGGCCGCGAAGCCGCGGTGGGCCAGGACCTCGACCGCGGGGCCTGCGGGCGCACCGGGCCCGCTGCGCTCGTCGCGCCGAGGCCCGCCACGCTCACCGCGCCAGGGTCCGCCGCGGCCCTCGCGCCAGGCCGTGCGGCCGCTCCCGCGACCTCTCTCGCGTCCGTCCCCGCCGCGCTCATCGCCTCCGGCGCCGCGGGCTCCCTCTGGTCCGTTCTCCCGCACGGCCGCCGCCCTAGGCCTGCTCGGCGATCAGCCGCTCGATGGTCTGGGCCACGCCGTCCTCCTCGAAGGGCGGGCAGGTCCTGCCGACCGCCTCGATGACCTCGGGCCATCCGCAGGCCATCGCGTAGCCGTGCCGCGCCCAGCGCAGCATCTCGGTGTCGTTGGGCATGTCCCCGAAGGCCGCCACCTCATCGGCCGCGATGCCCCGCTCGGCGCACCAGCGGGCGAGGGTGCGCCCCTTGGACAGCCCCGGCTGCCCGACCTCCGCCAGCGGCAGGTTGGCCACCGCGTGGGTCACGGAGACGACGTCGCCCGCCTCCTCCACGACCTGCTCGTAGAGCTCGCGGGGCTGCAGGGAGTCGTCCTTGACGAGCAGCTTGATGACGCCGGTGGCGGGATCCAGGCGAGCCTCGATCGGCCCCACCTCCACATCGCCCGTCTCGATGATGTTGGTCCGGCCCCAGTTCTCCTCCTCCAGGACCGCGTCCAGGGTCTCGGCGCAGAACCTGGCCCGCGGCAGCCTGCGGCCGAGGCGGCGCATCAGGTCCAGCACGACGCCGCCGTCCACCAGCTCCGACTCCAGCACCTCGTCCTTCGCGAGGTCGTAGACCACGGCGCCGTTGGAGCAGATGACCACCGAGTCGTACTCCAGCTGCTCGTGCAGCGGGTCCAGCCACCGGTGCGGCCGGCCGGTCACGAACACGACCTCGATCCCCGCCTCCTGGGCCGCCGTGAAGGCCTCCAGGGTCCGCGGCCGGAAACGGAAGTCGGGACCGAGCACGGTCCCGTCCATGTCCGTGGCGATCAGCTTGATCACGCGGCGACCTCGTAGGTGGGCGTCAGGAAGGCCCGGCCGATGCCGTGGAAGAACAGGTTGAAGTTCACCACGGCTGGGCTCGCGCTCTCGTCGACCTCCAGCTCCTCCACGTCCACCGCGGTGACGCAGAAGATGTAGCGGTGCGCGCCGTGACCGGGAGGCGGGGCGGCGCCGGTGAACTCGCGGTTGCCGCCGTCGTTGAGGTGCTTGACGGCGCCCTCGATCTCCCGCGAGGCCCAGCCGGTCGGCAGCTCGGTGACCGAGGCCGGGATGTTGGAGACGCAGGCGTGCCAGAAGCCGGACGGGGTGGGCGCGTCGGGGTCGAAGCAGGTCACCACGTAGGACTTGGTGCCCTCGGGGGCGCCGGACCAGGCCAGCTGCGGGGCGAGGTCCTCGCCGCCCTCGATGCCCATCACGGCGGAGGCGTGGGGCAGCGCGAGGGGCTCGCCGTCGCGGGCGTCCTCGGAGGTCAGGGTGAACTCGGGGAGTTCGGGCAGGTCGGCGTAGGGGGAGCGGTTCAGCATGATCGCCTCTTCTCTCGTGTCGCTTCTCGGTCGGTCTCGTACGGTCTGGTCGATGGACGGGCGCTGCGCGGCCCGGGACCGGCGGCGTCCGCCGCGGGACGGAGCTGCCCGCCCGGAGGGAGCCGCCGGGCCCGCATCAGGGAGCGGGCCGGCGTCGTCCCCTCCCGCTCAGGCGGCGAGCTCCTCCCGGGTGGGAGGGTTGGCGCCGGGCCGGGAGACGGTGATGCCGGCGGCCTTGGCCGCGTAGGCGAGGATCCCGGAGACCTCGGCGTCGCCCAGCCCCGCCACGCGCTCGGAGGCCCCGGCGCCGGAGATCCCCCGGTCCACCAGGGCGGAGATCAGGGCCGCCATGAGCGAGTCCCCGGCCCCCACGGTGTCCGCGACCTCGACCTGGTGGGCGGGGACCCGGACGCCCTCCGGGCCGGTGCCGCGGCTCAGCGCCCAGGGGCCCAGCTCGCCGCGGGTCACCACGACGAGGCTCGCCCCGGCCTCGAGCCAGGCCCGCGCGGTCTCCTCGACGGTCCGTCCCGGGTAGAGCCACAGCAGGTCCTCGTCCGAGGCCTTCACGACGTCGGCGTGCTCGACCACCGACTCGGCCCATCCCCGGGCCTGGGAGGAGTCCGGGACGATGGTCGGGCGGCAGTTCGGATCGTAGGAGACCAGGGCGTGCGAGGCGGCCGCGCGGACGGCGTCGAGGACCGTGGAGGCCCCGGGCTCGAGCATCGCGCCGATCGACCCGACGTGCAGCATCTCCGTGCCGGCGAGGATCTCGCCCAGCTGGTCCGCGGCGGCGTCGAGGTTCCAGTCGAGCTGGAAGTCGTAGGACATCGAGCCGCGCTGGTCCATCGTGGCCTCGGCGACCGAGGTCGGAGCGTCGTCGGGCCCCACCGGCAGCTCGACGCCGGACTCCCGCAGATGCGACTCGAGCAGGGCGCCGTTCTCGTCCCGGCCGTAGCGGCCGACGAACAGGGTACGGTGCCCGAGCCGGGCGAGCCCGACCGCGACGTTCATGGGGCTTCCGCCGGGGTGGGCGCGCGAGCCTCGATCCCCGCTCCGGACGATATCGATCAGGGCCTCGCCAATCACGGTCAACATGCCCCCAGCTTACCGATCGCGGCAGGCTCCGCGAGGTCGGTGGCGGCACGCGCCATCGATTATCCTAGGAGACGGTCGCATTGCAATGTTTGTGCAAGCAGCACGCCCGGGTCAGCGACGCCCCGGAGCGAGGAAGAGTTAATCACCAGTGACTACATCTGTAACCCCCACCGAATGGTCCCGCCGCGAAGAGCTGGCCGAGGCGATGATCCCGCTGATCGGCCGTCTGCACCGGGAGAACCGGGTGGTCGTGAACATCCACGGCCGCAGCCTGATCAACCAGTCGGTCACGGACATCATCAAGGCCCACCGCTGGGCGCGCCAGATCGACACCGTGGAGCTCAGCCTCGAGGAGACCTACCCGATCGTCGAGGCCCTGGACCGCCTCGAGCTCGGGCCCGCCTCGGTGGACCTGGCCCGCCTGAACAAGCTCCACAAGTCCCAGGGCAACGACGCCGACCTGGACGGATGGCTGCGTGGCCAGCTCTCAGAGGTGGTCGGGCAGCAGGACGAGAACGGCCACACCGACCAGGACATCGTGCTCTACGGCTTCGGCCGCATCGGGCGCCTGCTGGCCCGGATCCTGATCGAGCGCGGGCTGGGCTCGGGGCTGAACCTGCGCGCCGTCGTCGTGCGCAGGAACGGCGAGGACGACCTCTACAAGCGCGCCTCGCTGCTGCGCCGGGACTCCGTGCACGGCGCCTTCCAGGGCACCATCCAGGCGGATCCGGAGAACGACGTCGTCACCGCCAACGGCGTGCCGATTCAGTTCATCTACTCCTCGGACCCGGCCACGGTCGACTACGAGCAGTACGGCATCCGCGACGCGCTGGTCATCGACAACACCGGCCGCTGGCGCGACGAGGAGGGCCTCTCCCAGCACCTGCAGGCCAAGGGCGCGGCGAAGGTCCTGCTGACCGCGCCGGGCAAGGGCGAGCTGAAGAACATCGTGTGCGGCGTCAACGACGCGATCATCTCCCCCGAGGACACGATCGTCTCCGCCGCCTCCTGCACGACCAACGCCATCACCCCGGTGCTGAAGGTCCTCGACGACGAGTACGGCGTGCGCCACGGCCACGTCGAGACGGTGCACTCCTTCACCAACGACCAGAACCTCATCGACAACTTCCACCGGGGCGACCGGCGCGGGCGCTCGGCCGCGCTGAACATGGTGCTGACCGAGACCGGGGCCGCGAAGGCCGTGGCCAAGGCCCTGCCGCAGCTCAAGGGCAAGCTCACGGGCAACTCCATCCGCGTCCCCACCCCGGACGTCTCGATGGCGATCCTGAACCTGCAGCTGGAGAAGGAGCCCGAGTCCAAGGACTCGCTGAACACCTACCTCAGGGACATGTCCCTGAACTCCTCGCTGCGCAAGCAGATCGACTACACGGACTCGCACGAGGTCGTCTCCACCGACTTCGTGGGCTCGCGCCGGGCGGGGATCGTGGACGGGCTGGCGACGATCGTCTCCGGGAACTCCGTGGTGGTCTACGTCTGGTACGACAACGAGTTCGGATACTCCTGCCAGGTGATCCGCGTGGTCGAGGAGATGGCCGACGCCCACCCGGCCAGCTTCCCCCGCGGCTAGCGGAGGCAGCCGGCGGGGCACGACGCCGGTCCCGCGCCGGGTGAGAGGGCCCGCACCGGTTCCCCGGTGCGGGCCCTTCGTCGTCCCGGCGGGCGGGTGCGCGGCGCTCGGGGCGGCCCCGGGCGCGCGAGCGCGGAACGGGTCTCAGCGGCGGTAGAAGGCCTCCACCGCGCGGCCGAGCGCCGCGGCGTCGTCGATGTGGCACATCTCCCGGGCCGAGTGCATCGAGAGCAGGCCCAGGCCGACGTCGACGGTCCGGATCCCCAGCCGGGTCGCGGTGATCGGGCCGATGGTCGAGCCGCAGGGGACGTCGTTGTTGGACACGAACTCCTGGTACGGCACGCCGGCGTCCTCGCAGGCCAGCGCCCACTCGGCGGCGCCGACGGCGTCGGTCGCGTAGCGCTGGTTCGCGTTGATCTTCAGCAGCGGCCCCCGGCCCGGGGACGGGCGGTTCACGGGGTCGTGGTGGCCCGGGTAGTTCGGGTGCACGAGGTGGCCGGCGTCGGAGGACAGGCACACCGAGGCCGCGAGCGCGCGGCGGTGCTCCTCCGCGCCGCCGCGGGCGGCGTCGAGCCGGACCAGGACGTCCTCCAGGATCGGTCCGGCGGCCCCGGAGCGGGTGCCCGAGCCGATCTCCTCGTGGTCGAAGGCCGCCAGCACGAGCGTGCGGCCCGAGGCGCTGCCGCCGGCCTCGGCCGCGCGGATCAGGGCCTGCGTCCCGGCGTGGACCGAGGAGAGGTTGTCCAGCCTGCCGGAGGCGAGGAACTGACCCTGGGCGCCGAAGAGGCGGGCGGGCTGGGCGTCGGCGAGGACGACGTCGTGCCCCAGGATCGCGGAGGCCTCCACGGGGCCGCCCGGGCCCTCGGCGTGGCGGCCCAGGAAGGCGAGCACGTCGCCCTCGTCCTCGCCGGTGTCCCAGATCGGCTGGGTGTGGGCCTGCCGGTCCAGCGTCAGGCCCTCGTTGGCGGAGCGGTCCAGGTGGATCGCCAGCTGCGGGATGCGGGCCACGGGCCCGGTGGAGACCAGCCGCTCCCCCGTGCCGCCGTCGGCCTCGCGGACCACGAGGCGGCCCGCCATGCGCAGCTCGCGGTCGAGCCAGGAGTTCAGCAGCGCCCCGCCGTAGACCTCGACGCCGGCCTGCCGCCACCCGAAGCGACCCGTGGAGGGGCGCGGCTTGAGCTTGAAGGAGGGCGAGTCGGTGTGGGCGCCCAGGATGCGGAAGCCCGGCCTCGCCTCCTCCGGGACGTGCCAGGCGATCAGGGCGCCGTCGCGGACGAGGAACGCCCCGCCGGGCTCCGCGCCGAACGGCTCCGCCTCGTCCAGGCGCCGGAACCCCGCGGCCTCGAGGCGGCGGGCCGCCTCGGCCGCGGCGTGGAAGGAGGAGGGGGAGGCGGCCACGAAGGCGCCGAGGTCCTCGGCGTGGGCGGCGGGGTCGGGTGCGGTCGCGGTGCTGCTGGTCATGCACCCATCCTAGGGGCGGGCCCCGGGCGGCAGGAGCACCCGGCGCCGGGTCTGGACGCCGCGGCGCCGGGCGAGCAGCACGATGAGCGCGGCGTAGCCGAGGTCCAGGACCAGCGCCACCGCGAGGTCGAAGGGACTGCCGCCCTCCGAGGCGAAGGGGTCCGCCCAGCCGATGGCGCCGAGCAGCAGCCCGATGACGTTGTTGGACACGTGCAGGCCGATCGCGGCCTCCAGGCCGCCGGTGCGGTAGCAGAGGTACCCGGCCACCAGCGCCATGGCCCCCACGCTCGCCTGGCCCCACGGGTCGTACCCGTGCCCGAGGACGAAGATCGGCACGGGCAGCACGATCGCCCACGCCGGGTGCCGCAGCCAGCGCCCGATGGTCTGCATCAGGTAGCCGCGGAAGGCGAACTCCTCGGCCGCGCACTGGACGGGGACCAGCACCAGGGTCAGCGCGAGGATCCAGAGGCCGACGGCGGGGTCGAAGGAGGTCTCGGGCGCCGGGGCCCCCGCGGCGAGCGGCACGCCGATGAGCAGCCCCTGCACCACGGCGTACAGCCCGAAGCCCGCGAGCAGGCAGAGGCCCAGCCACCCCCAGCGCAGCCGCCCCGCGACGGAGGAGATCAGGCCCAGCGGCGCCGGGCCCATGATCGTCCGCGCCAGCAGCACGCAGGGCAGCATGATCACGATGCTGAAGAAGGTGATGAAGAAGACGAGCGGCTGGGTGAAGATGTCCGTGGGGTAGCCGGAGGAGGTGACCTCCAGGGACACGTCGGGGCCGCCCGGCAGGAGGGCCACCATGCCGAGGAGGAGGCCCAGCACGATGCTGACGAGGAAGAAGAGCGGGGCCGAGATGACGACCTCGACCAGCGGCTTCCACCACCGGTGGCGCGGGTCGGCGCGGCTGAGCCGGTGGTAGGCGAGCTCCGCGGGGCGGGGCGCCGGAGCGGCGGCCGCGGCGGCGCCGGCCGGGACGGGATGGGCGGAGAGGGGCTCCGCGGCGCGGGGCGGGGCGCCCCGCGGGGACTCGGCCGGGCCGGCGCCGCCGGGCCCCGCCGGTGCCGGGCCGGGCGGGGTCGGGGATGTCCGCGAGGAGGAGGACGCCGGCTCCGAGGCTCGGCTGTGGCGATCGGTCATGCCCCCAGCCTATTCATCTCATCCCCTTTCCGACCCGCACGTCGTGCGACGAAAGGCGCAGCCCAGCGGATCGGCCGCCGATATTTCCGTTTCCCCAGGTCACCGCGTAACTTATTTCACATCATCACCGGTGGCCGGCGGCATGGAAGCCGAGGGCCCGCACCCTCTCGAGGAAAAACGCCATGGCATACACGTTCAACGCCCCTCCCAACTGGCCCCAGCCCCCGGAGGGCTGGCGCCCGGGTCCCGGCTGGCAGCCCGACCCCTCCTGGGGCCCGGCCCCGGAGGGCTGGGTCTTCTGGAAGGACGAGCAGGGCCGGCCTGTGGGCCCGGACGGCGTCCCGGTGGATCCGGCCCCCGGGAGCCGCGAGGCCGACGTCGCCGACGGGTCTGCGGCCGCAGGGTCCGGGGTCGGAGGGACCAGGGCCACAGCGTCCGGGGCCGGAGAACCCGCGCCCGGTGAGCCCGCGCCCTTAGGGACCGCCGACGGAGCCGGTCCCGACGCCCCGGAGAACGCGGCATCCGGCGGGGGACGGCAGGATGACGGATGGGCCGCGGCCTCGGCCGCCTCCGCCCGAGACCCTGAACAGGGATGGGCCGGTGCCGCTCCCGCCGGCTCCGGCGCGGCGGCCGGCGCGGGCGGTGCAACCGGCGCGGGCGGAGGCGGCTGGGGCGGCGCGGACGCCGGCGGTCCGGGCGGGACCCCTCAGGAGCCCCCGCGGAAGAAGAGCTTCTTCACCTCCACCGCCGGGATCCTCTCCATCATCGGAGCCGTCCTGCTGATCCTGATCGTCGTCCTCGTCATCGTCCTCGTGGGCTTCTTCCGCTCGGCGGGGGACCCCGTGGCCGACGACGACCGCGAGGTCGGCCCCTCCGTCTCGGCCTCGGCGTCGTCCTCGTCCTCCCCGTCGGAGAGCTCGTCCTCCCCCTCGGAGAGCTCGCAGGCGCCCGCCTCCGGCGACCCCGGCGCCCGGCCCAGCGGCACCCGTCCGGACCAGGGCATCGAGGCCACCACGGCGGACCCGGTCTACTCCTTCAACGGCCGGGGTGAGCAGAGGGTCGAGGCGGACCTCGACCCGAACACCCTCTACTACGTCGAGTACTGGTACCAGGGCGACTCCAACTTCATCGTCTGGGGCCTCGACGCCGGCGAGGAGGGCGACCTGCTGGCCAACGAGATCGGCACCACCGCCGGCTCCCATTGGGTGGACCCCGACGACTTCTACTCGACGGAGGGGTTCAGCATCGACGCCGACGACGAGGGCGTCTGGGAGCTCAAGGTCTACGACACCCAGGCCCTGGGCATCTCCGAGGACCAGGACGAGGCCGTCCTCAGCGGCAGCGTGGCCTTCGGCTACACCGGCGACGGCACCACGGCGACGTTCGCCTACCGCAGCGGCAAGGAGGGCCTCACCGTCACCGGGTACAGCATGGACGGCGAGACCCTCTTCACGGAGAGCATCGAGGCCGGTTCGGACACGGAGGTGAAGCTCCCCGCCAGCAGCGAGGACGACCCGGTCCTGGTCCAAGTCGAGAGCACCTACGGCGAGACCGAGTGGAGCCTGGCCTTCGAGTGAGCCGCCTCGGCCCCTAGCCGCACCGCCGGGCCAGGCGCGCCGCCCGCCGGTTGACGCCGGCGGCGCGCGCGGCGTCGAGGATCAGCAGGATCACGGCGAGCCACACGATCGCGAAGCCGATCCAGCGACCCGTCGACATGTGCTCCCCGAAGACGAGGTAGCCGATGAGGAACTGCAGGATCGGGGTCAGGTACTGGAACATGCCCACCGCGGAGAGCGGCAGCCGCGAGGCGGCGCCGGCGAAGCACAGCAGCGGCGTCGCGGTGATGATCCCGGAGGCGACCAGCAGCAGCGTCGTCGGCGTGTCCGCCCCGGTGAGGGCCAGGCCGCCGCCCGCCCCGACGACGATCAGGAAGATCCCGGCGGGGATCGTCAGCCACGCCGTCTCGAAGCTCAGCCCCGTCAGCGCGTCCACGCGCGAGCCCACGTTCTTCTTCACCAGCCCGTAGAGGGCGAAGGAGACGGCCAGCACGAGCGAGATCCACGGCAGCGCCCCATAGTCCACGCTGAGCACGACGACGGCCGCGAAGCTCAGCCCCACGGAGACCCACTGCATCGGACGCAGCCGCTCGCGCAGGACGACCACGCCCAGCACGATCGTCACCAGCGGGTTGAAGAAGTAGCCGAGCGAGGCCTCCAGGACGTGCCCCGTGGTGGTGGCGATAATGTAGACGAGCCAGTTGACCGAGACGATGAACCCCGCCAGTCCCAGGGTCAGGTTGATCCGCGGCGCGCGGAAGGCGGCGACCACCCGACCCCACGAGCGGGTCGCGGTCACCAGGACCAGGCACAGCACCAGCGAGAACACGATCCGCCAGCCGAGGATCTCCAGGGCCGGGATGCCCGTCAGCGCGTTGAAGTAGAGCGGCAGGAAGCCCCAGATGCCGTAGGCGCCCAGGGCCAGCAGGACGCCCGCGCGCAGCCGCGAGCCCTCCTTGCCGGGGGCACCCTCCTCCCCGGAGACCGCCCGCTGCCCCGCCGGCGGATCGCCGCCCGGCGGGATGACGGCGTGCAGGGCCCCGGTCACTGCGGCGGGTTCGTTCGCTGAGGATTCGCTGGGAGGAGTCACCTCCCCAGGGTATGCCTCAGCGCCTCCTCCAGCCGAGTGAACCGGAACGTGTATCCGTGGGCCGCGAGGACGCCGGGCACGAGCCGGGCGCTGCTCAGGGCGAGCTCCCGCGCTCCCTGCCTCCCGAGCAGGGCGGCGGGCGCGGCGGCCGGCGTCGGGATCACGGCCGGACGCCGGAGCACCCGGCCCAGGGTCCTGGCGAACTCCGCCTGCCTCACGCCGCCGGGCGCCGCCGCGTTGACCGGCCCGGAGATCCCTGGGCTCGCGGCGGTCCAGGCGTAGATCTGCACGAGGTCGTCCAGGGAGATCCAGGGCTGCCACATCCGGCCGCCGCCCATCGGACCCCCTCCACCGGCGAGGTACAGCGGCAGCTGGGCCGCCAGCAGGCCGCCGCCGGCGCTCATCACCAGCCCGGTGCGGATCGTCGCGACCCGGATGCCGGCCGTCTCCGCCTCCGCGGCCGCCGCCTCCCAGCGCCGGCAGACCTCGGCGAGGAAGTCCTCGCCGGGGGCGGCGGACTCGTCCACCTCGCCGGCGTCGTGCCCGTAGTAGCCGCTGGCCGAGGCGCTGACCAGGGTCTGCGGTCCGCCGCGTCCGGCCACCGCGCTCATGGCCCGGACGATGGTCCCGGTCGCGTCGAGGCGGGAGTCCAGCACCTCCTGGCGGTGCTTCCGGGTGAAGGGACCCGCGATGCCGGCGCCGGAGAGGTTGACGACGACGTCGGTCCCCCGCAGGAGCTCCGCGTCCAGCACCCCGCGGGCCGGGTCCCAGGCGATGGCGTCCTCGCCGAGCCTCCGGCTGGGCCCGCTCCGCCGCCTCAGCGCGATCACCCGGTGCCCGCCCGAGCGCAGCAGCGCGCTCAGCTGGGTGCCGACCAGCCCCGAGGCGCCCGCGATCACGACCGTCATCGGCTCGGGCCGCAGCTCGCGGAGCCGGGCGTGGAAGTCGAGGTCGGCGCGGGTGTTCCGGGTGCGGAAGCCGAAGACCCGCTCCAGCTCGCCCTCGAAGGCCCGCGCGCCGAGCCGGAACCTGCGGTCCAGGCCGCCGGGGAGCTCGTACTCGACCCGGTCCGAGACCTCGGTGCCGCCGCCGGGCGCGTCGGTGAAGGCGTGCCGGTGCCGCCAGGAGCGCAGCGGGCCGCGGTCCATGACGTCGGTGAAGCCCTCGCCAGGGGCGTACTCGGTGTGGACGGCGCGCCAGCGCACCCCGCCCCGCAGCGGGAGCCCGGCGGGCAGGGCGCCGTCGGCCCAGGGCACGCCCATCAGGAGCCGGGTCACCGAGCCCACCTCGAGCCCGTCGGTGGGCTCCTGCAGCACCTTCGAGCTCCAGTCCGGGCTGAGCCGCACGACGGCGCCCGGCGAGGCGTACCAGCCGGCCACCTCCTGGCGGGGACGCGGGATCGTGGCCGAGTAGCGGAAGACGCTCATAGGTCGTTCCTCACTTTCTCCCAGGGCTCCACCTCGCCCGGCACCAGGCGGAACAGCGGGTGCAGACGGGGCAGGCCGGAGCGCAGCAGCGCCTCGAAGGCGTCGACCGTCTTGGGCGAGCGCATGCGCAGCTTGAACAGCAGCAGCTCCGCCTCGTAGCGGACCTGCCCCTCGGTGACGGGGATGCGGGGGACCCGGGCCTCGGCGGGCGCCTCCGGGTCGGAGCGGGAGGCCGGCGCCGGGCCGTCGACCGCTGCGGGGGCGGCCGGGGCATGGCGGGCGTCGACGAAGCCGAGGCCGGTGAGGTCGGGGCCGGGGTCGGCGACGTCGGCCTCCGCGGCGATGAGGGGACCCGGAATGATCTTCCCGCGGTCGAAGTTGTACCCGCGGGCCGCCGCCTCCTCCGCGAGGGGGCGCAGGAAGGCGGACATCGCCGCCTGCGGGTCGGGGGCGCTCTTGAAGCGCACCAGCTGGGGGTGGTTGCGGTACCCGTGGGTGGCCCCGGCCAGCACCTTCTGGGCCAGCAGCGCCTCGCGCCAGCCGGCCACCAGGCCCTTGGCGTCGAGGTGGTCGGGGTGCAGGGACCAGAGCCTCACGGGAGCGCTCCCTCCGATCGTGGGGGCCGCCGGGCGGCCGTCTGATCCCCAGCCTACCCGCGAGCCCCGCCGGTCACGACGTCGCGGGCTCCGCCTCCTTGAAGGAGTCCTCGATCTCCTCGAGCGACTTGCCCTTGGTCTCGGGGACCTTGAGCCGCACCCAGATCAGGGCGAGGACCTGCAGCGCCACGAAGAGCCCGATCGTCGCCCCCAGGCCCAGCGCGGCCGAGAGCATCGGGAAGAGCAGGGCCACCAGGAAGTTCATGGTCCACTGCACGCCGGTGCTGATGCCCATCGCGACG
Organism: Rothia halotolerans; assembly: GCF_004136635.1. GTDB lineage: Bacteria > Actinomycetota > Actinomycetes > Actinomycetales > Micrococcaceae > Rothia > Rothia halotolerans. The sequence continues at coordinate 610,123 of NZ_NOIU01000001.1, forward strand.
CCGCGGACCTTCAGCGGGTAGATCTCGGACATGAACAGCCACGTCATGGTGCCGATGCAGCACTGCATGAACCCCACGAAGACCACGATCGAGCCGAGGATGATCCACTTCTTCATCGGGTTCTCGTCCGGCATGAACACCGCGGTCGAGGCCAGCAGGCCCAGGGTGACGATGGTGGCGCACAGACCCACGGTGAGCATGGTCCGGCGCCGCACGCGCGAGATGATCCCCAGCGCGATGCCCACGCCCACCACGCCGGCCAGCCCGATCAGCAGGTTGACCACGAAGGCGGCGTTGCCCTCGAAGCCGGCGTCGGTGAGGATCGAGACCCCGTAGTACTGCACCACGTTGATCCCGGAGATCTGGTTGATGATCGCCATGCCGACGCCGATGTAGAGGATCCGGCGCATCCACCGCACCGAGAACAGCTCCGCCAGGGTGCCCTGCGAGGCCTTCTCGTCGCGCTGGGCGAGGCGCTTGACCTCGTCGCCCTCGCGGCTGCTGTACGCCTGCTCGCGGATCTCGCGCAGGACCTTCAGCATCGCGTCGATGCGGCCGCCGCGGGCCAGCCAGCGCGGCGACTCCGGCACCACCGTCAGGCCCGCCCACAGCACGATGGCCGGGACCAGGCACACGGAGAGCATCCAGCGCCAGGTGTTGGCGTGCTCGGCGTCCATGACGCCGGTGATCCCGGCGTTGAAGGCGAAGGCGAGGAACTGGCCGAAGACCACCATGAACTCGTTCTGGGAGACCATCCGCCCGCGCAGGTGGGAGGGTGCGAGCTCGGCGAGGTAGACGGGGATGGTCACCGAGGCGCCGCCGACGGCGAGGCCCAGGATGACGCGGAACCCGGAGAGGACCCACCACGCCGGCGAGAGCACCGAGCCCAGGGAGCCCAGCGTGAACAGGATCGCCACGACCACCATGGTCCGGTGCCGCCCGTAGCGGTCGGAGATCCGCCCGCCGAACACGGCGCCGAAGATCGCGCCGAACTGCAGCGCCGAGGTGATGAAGCCCTCGTACTGCTGGCTCATCTGGAAGTCCGCGGTCATGGAGGGCAGGGCGCCGTTGACGACGCCGGTGTCGTAGCCGAAGAGCAGCCCACCGAAGGTCAGGATGACGGCGATGAACCGCATCCTGCCGTTGAGCTTGGTACCGCCCCCGGGCGCTCCCCCATCCGCCTCGCGGCTCGTGGCTTCCTTCACGGCCTCGTCACCGCGTCCTCCGGATGGTTGAGACATCTCCGGCGTTCCTCCTCACAACTCAATACATCAATAAACCCGATGTGCGCTGGCTGCCAGCGCGCACCGGGGTCTTCCCTTCATTCAAGCACTTTTCGAGGCTATGCATCCCGAGAGATGGGCCACTCTGCTAGGGTGGGGCTCAATGTCCTAACAATGAGACAAACGGCCTCGACGAGATCCGGGAGCAGACCATGGCAGCGCCTCTAGACATCACCATCGACAGGTCCTCCCCCGTGCCGCTCTACCACCAGCTGGTCCACGGCATCGAGTCGGCCATCTCCGCGGGCAGCCTGCCGCCGGGGACGATGCTGAGCAACGAGCTGGCGCTCGCCAAGGAGCTGCACCTCTCCCGCCCGACCGTGCGCAAGGCGATGGACGAGCTGGTCCGCTCGGGGCTGCTGGTCCGCAAACGCGGCGTCGGCACCCAGGTGGTGGCCTCCGAGGTGCGCCGCCCGGTCAGGCTGACCTCCCTCTACGACGACCTCACCGAGGACAGCGCGCGTCCGCGCACGGAGGTCCTCGCCTTCCGCGAGGAGGCCGCCGCCGCGGAGGTCGCGGAGAGGCTGGGCATCGCGGCGGGCGCCCCCGTCTACTACCTCAAGCGGCTGCGCAGCCGCGGCGAGACGCCCCTGGCCATCATGGAGAACTGGGTCCCCACCTCGATCGCCGAACTCAGCGCCGAGATCCTCCGGGAGCGCGGCCTCTACGCCCTGCTCCGCGAGGCGGGGGTCAACTTCCGCCTCGCGAACCAGAAGATCGGCGCCGCGGTGGCCACCAAGGCCCAGGCGGACCTGCTCCACACGACCCAGGGCGCGGCCCTGGTGACCATGGCCCGCACCGCGACGGACGACGTCGGGCGCCGCGTCGAGACCGGCCGCCACGTCTACCGCGCCGACTCCTACTCCTTCGAGCTGACGCTCTCCGCCTGAGAGCCGGGCCGGCGCCGCACCGCGCGTCCCCTTCGGGGAAGGTTGCCGCGCGCCCGGCCCCGCCGGGAGCCGCCGCACGACGGCGTCGCCCCTCTGATACCTCCGTTCGGAACCGACGACGAAAGGACACCCCCATGACCAACTGGGTCTACCCCGCAGGCAGCGCCGCCGACGGCCCCTGGGACATCTCCCTGGGCGGGCACGATTCATCGCTGACGGTCGAGGGCTGGGAGCACACCGGCCTGCGGACCGCGACGCTGGGCGGCGAGCCGCTGCGCCTCGACGCGGCCGAGGAGGAGCGCATCGTGATCCCCCTGACCGGCGACGTCACCGCGAGCGTCGACGGCGAGGCCTACGAGCTGGCGGGCCGCGCCTCGGTCTTCCACGGCCCCACCGACGTCCTCTACACCGGCGTCGGCCGCGCCCTGGAGCTCTCCGGCCAGGAGGGCGTCCGGGTCGCCGTCGCGAGCGCCCCCGCCCGGCGGGAGCACCCCACCCGCCTGATCCGCAAGGACGAGGCTCCGCTGGAGCTGCGCGGCGCGGGCAACTGCTCGCGCGAGGTCCGCAACTTCGGCACCCCGGACGCCCTGGAGGCCGACCGGTTCATCGTGTGCGAGGTCCTCACCCCCGCCGGGAACTGGTCCTCCTACCCGCCGCACAAGCACGACGAGGAGAAGGACGGCGAGACCCGGCTTGAGGAGATCTACTACTTCGAGACCCGGACCACTCCCGACGCCCCCGCCGAGGCCGTCGACGCGATCGGCTACCAGCGCGTCTACGCCTCCGACGAGCGGGAGATCGACGTCAACGCCGAGGTGCGCACGGGCGACGTCGTGCTGGTCCCCTACGGCTGGCACGGGCCGGCCATGGCCCCTCCCGGCTACGACCTGTACTACCTCAACGTGATGGCGGGGCCGGGCCCCGTCCGCAAGTGGCTCATCAGCGACGACCCCCACCACGGCTGGGTCCGCCAGCAGTGGGAGGGCCAGGACGTCGACTCCCGCCTGCCCTTCGGAGGCTAGGGGCGAGGATGCTGGCCGACGTCGCGCCCGCCGCGTGGGCGCTGCTCGCGGTGGCGGCGGTGCTGGTGGGGGTCTCCAAGACCGCCCTGCCGGGGGTCAACACCCTCTCCATCGCCGCCTTCGCCGCGGTCCTGCCCGCCCGGGAGTCCACCGGCGCGCTGCTGATCCTGCTGCTGGTGGGGGACGCCTTCGCGATGTGGTCCTACCGCCGGCACGCGCACTGGCCGACGCTGCTGCGCCTGGCGCCCTCCGTGCTGGCCGGACTCGCGCTGGGCGCGGTCTTCCTGGCCCTGGCCGACGACGCCTGGGTGCGCCGCGTCATCGGCGTCCTGCTGGTGATGCTGGTCGGCTTCACGCTGTGGCAGCGCCGCCCGCGGCGCCGGGGAGCCGCCGGGGACGGGACCGATCCGGGCGGCGGCGTGCGCACCGCCTCCCGACTGAGCTCCACGGGCTACGGCTCGCTCGGCGGGTTCACCACCATGGTGGCCAATGCCGGCGGGCCGGTCATGTCCATGTACTTCCTCTCCGCGAGGTTCCCCGTCCACGCCTTCCTCGGCACGGCCGCGTGGTTCTTCGCGACCCTGAACCTACTCAAGCTGCCGGTATCCATCGGGCTGGGGCTGGTCAGCGCCCACACCCTGGTGCTCGACCTGGTGCTGGTGCCCGCCGTGATCATCGGCGCCCTCGCCGGCCGCTGGCTCGCCGACCGCATCCGGCAGCAGGTATTCGACCGCGCGATCGTCGTGCTCACGCTCCTGGGGGCCGTCTACCTGCTCCTCTAGCCCGCGCCCGGCCCGGCCACGGGTCGGCGGGGACCCCGAGAGGGCGGGCCGGGGCCGGCAGGACGCCCCACGGGGGTCACGGCGGCGACCCGGCCACGCTGCACCCGGGGAACCATCTGGCGAGACACCGACCCAGGGTTGACGCGGATCACACCACCTCCGGATAATTGTCCTTACATACTGTCATTCAGTTCAAGGAGGAACGTTGGTCGAGACCCCACTGTCCGTAGCAGTCATCGGAGCGGGAATGGCCGGGCGCGCGCACGCGTACGGATACCGCCAGGCCGGCTCGGTCTACGAGTCGGACTTCCCGCAGATCCGCCTGGCCGCCGTGGCCGACGCCAACGTCCCCCTGGGCGAGGACACGGCCCGCCGCTACGGCTTCGAGCGCACCTACTCGGACTGGCGCCAGGTCGCGGAGGATCCGGAGATCGACGCCGTGAGCATCGTCGTCGGCAACGCCCTGCACCTGCCCATCGCCCGCGGCCTGCTCGAGGCCGGCAAGCACATCCTGTGCGAGAAGCCCCTGGCCGGGACCCTCGAGGACGCCCAGGCGATGGTCGAGCTCGAGCGCGAGTACGGCCAGAGGACCGACGCGCAGGGCCGCCCGCTGATCACCTCGGTGGGCTACACCGTGCGGCGCATGCCCGCCCTGAACGCCATCAAGGCCAAGGTGGACAGCGGCGAGTTCGGCCCCGTCACCAACTTCATCTCGACCTACCTGTGCGACTACTCCTGCGACGAGCGCGCGCCGATGTCCTGGCGCTACAAGGGCGGTCCCGGCTCGGGCGCGCTCGGCGATCTGGGCTCCCACGTCCTGGACACCGGCGAGCAGATCAACGGCCCCGTCACGGCCGTGCGCGGGGCCTTCATGGACACCATCACCAAGGAGCGCCCGCTGCCGCTGGGCGCCGTCGTCGGGCATCAGCACGTCGAGGTCTCGGACGAGGTAGAGCCGGTCGAGAACGAGGACTTCCTGACTTTCACCTGCAGCTTCGCCAACGGCGCGGTGGGCACCTACACGATCTCGCGGGTGGCCTTCGGGACGCCCAACTCGCAGACCTACCACGTGGTGGGCCCCAGGGCGCAGGCGGCCTTCGACATCACCAAGCCCGCCGAGTTCATGTACGACGACGCCCAGGCCAGCGCCGAGACCCGGGGCCAGCGCCGCGTGCTCGTCAACCCGGAGACGCCGCTGTTCGCGAACTCCTGCGCGATGGATGCCCCCGGCATCGGCTACAACTACAACGACAACTTCGCGATCCAGGCCCGGGCGTTCCTCGGCCAGGTCGCCGGCGTCGAGACCGGGCTGCAGCCGTGCGCCGGGTTCGCCGACGGGCTGCATACGCTGCAGGTCATCGAGGCGATCGCCCAGTCCGCTGAGCGCGACGGCGCCGAGGTCCGCGTGGCCTGATCCGCGCCCGGCAGGTGCGGGAGGGAGCTCTCGCACCGGCTCCGACCCCGGCGGAGGGCGCCTGCTCCAGGCTCTCCGCCGGGGGCCTTCCGCGCCCGGCGAATCTTCCTGCGCCGACGCGGCCGCTCGTCCACAGATCCTCCGGGGCCCGGACGCGCGAGGGCCGGGTGGACTAGCGTGGGACCCACGGACACAGCGGCCGGGCCGTCCGTCCCGGCCCATCACGGCAGGAAGGACCCGCCATGAAGATCACCGTCATCGGGGCAGGCGGCATCGGCAGGATGCACGCCGCCCACCTGATGTCCACGCCCGGCCTGACCCACGTCGAGCTCGTGGGCCGGGACCCGGACCGGCTCGCGCACTCCGCGGAGGCCGTGCGGGAGCGGGCCGGGGCCGAGGCCGCCGCGGAGGTGGACCTGAGCACCACCACCGACCTGGAGGGCGCGCTCGAGGTCACCGACGGCGTCGTCATCGCCACTCCGGGCCGCGCGCACCCGGGTCTGGTGGTCGAGGCCGTGCGCCGCGGTCTGCCCGCCTTCGTCGAGAAGCCCCTCGCCCTGACCGCCGACGACTACCTCCGCCTGCTCCGCGAGGTCGAGTCCGCGGGCGCCGACGAGCGGGTCATGGTCGGCTTCCACCGCCGCCACAGCCAGGAGCACCGCACGCTCAAGGGCCTGCTCGACGCCGAGCGGGCCGGCACCCTGCGCTCCGTCCACGCCGTCAACGCCGACCGCCGGATCGCCAGCCCGGAGGCACTCGGCGAGTCCGGCGGGCTCTGGCTGGACCTGATGATGCACGACTTCGACGCCGTCCCCTGGCTGGTCTCCGAGCGGGTGGAGCGCGTCTACGCCGCCGGCGGCGCCCTGGAGGACCGGGCGCACGCCGAGCACGGCCAGATCGACACCGCCCACGCCGTGCTGCACTTCGGCTCCGGGCTGGTGGCGACGCTGGTCGGGATCCGCGGCAACGCCAGTGGCCAGGACGTGCGCACCGTGGTCCACGGCAGCCGCGCCACCTACTCCGTCGGCGAGACCGAGGGCCTCGCCGTCTCCCACATCGACCAGGAGGGCGGGATCCACTCCCCCGGCACGGTGTACGAGGGCTACCAGGAGCGCTTCGAGCCGGCCTTCGTGCGCGAGATGCAGGAGTTCGTGGAGCTGGTCACGGGGCAGGGGCGCAACGCGAGCCCGCCCTCCTCGGGCCTGCACGCCTTCGAGATCGCGCTCGCGGCTCAGCGCTCCGCGGAGACGGGACAGCCGGAGAACGTCGAGCCGCTGCGCTGAGCGCACGACATCGTGCGGGGCCCTAGCGGTGCGGAGGGCCGCGCCCCCGCCCACCTGCGGCCGGGGGTGCGGCACCCACCCCCGACCTCCCGGCCTAGTTCTCGGTGTCCGGCTCCCGGCCCTTCTCGTCGGTCAGCGCGCCCACGCCCTCGTCGGCGGGCTCGGTGGCGTCCGGCCGCCGGGCCTCACGCTGCTCCTCCTCGGCGGACATGCCGATCCTCGACTCCGCCTCGTCCGGCTCGCGCCGGCCGGCGTTCCTCCGGTCCTCATGCTGGTCCGCAGCCACGGTCTCCACCTCCTGGGGCGCCCCGCCTCCGCCCGGGAGGGCGGCACGGACGACGCCGTATCGATAACCTCCAGCCAAGCACAGGCGCCGCCGCTCGCGCCAGACCCACGGGGGGCACCAGTCGGTGCGGGCAGGCGGGCCAGCCGATCCCGGGGACACGAATGAACGGCGCAGAGAACGCGCGAGGCCGTCCCCGGGAACGTGAAAGAACAGCCGCGGGCACGCGCAAGCCCGACCTCGGGTACGCGAAAGGGCGGCTCCCCGACGACGTCGCACGTCGTCAGGGAGCCGCCCTCAGCCGGGTAGCCGGCTCGCGCTCAGCCCTTGCGGGCCGCGCTCACGCGCTCCTGCATGGTGCGCAGCTGGTAGCGGGAGACCTCGTCGGCGTTCTCGTTCTCGCCGAAGACGCTGGAGACCAGCACCGTGTCGGGCGAGTCGAGGAAGCCGACCTCGGCGAGGCCGCCGAAGAACTCGTCCCAGTCGACGTCGCCGTCGCCCACCTTCAGGTGCTGGTGCACGCGCGCCGGGCTGCCGGGAGGGTTGGTGATGTACCGCAGTCCGTTGGAGCGGTGGTGGTCCATCGTGTCGGCCACGTGCGCCACGCGGATGCGGTCGCCCACGGTCCGCATGATGTCCAGCGGCTTCTCCTGCATGTGGAAGGAGTGGCAGGAGACGTACACGAACCCGAGGTTCTTGGAGTTGGCCCCGCGGATGACCCGCCAGGCCTCCAGGCCGTTCTCCACGAAGTCGTCCGGGTGCGGGTCGATCGCCACGTGGATGCCCTCGCGCTCGATGATCGGCAGCAGCTCCTCCATCGAGCGGTAGAAGGCGCGCTCCGACTCCTCGGCGAGCTCGGGGCGGCCGGAGAACTCGGTGTTCATCTGCTGCACGCCGAGGTCCACGGCGATCTGGATCGCGCGCTTCCAGTTGCGGACCGCTGCCTCGCGGGCGTCGGGGTCCGGCGAGGACCAGCGCAGCACGGGAAGGATCGAGGCGATCTCGACGCCGGCGTCCTTGCAGGCCTTCCCCAGGTCCGCGACGAGGTCGTCGTCGGCCTTGGGGTGGTTGAAGAACGGGATGAAGTCCGGGTGCGGGGTCATCTGGAAGTAGTCGTACCCGAGGTCCTTGACCAGCCGCGGGAACTCCAGCAGCGAGTGGGTGCGGTGGAAGGGGGTGGGGTCCAAGGCGATTTTCATGGTGGCTCCTCGAGAGGTTCGGGGCGGGAGGGAGACGGCGCGGCGCCGGTCCTACCGGTACAGCTCGGGCTTCTCCTGAAGGGAGACCGGGTAGCTCCGGCCGAGGTCCTCCACGGCCTTCAGCCCGGCCTCGCAGCACGCGGCGGCGGCGTAGCCGTCCCACGCGTCGGGGCCGGCGAGCTCGCCGGCCAGGCAGGCGTCGATCCACTCCTGGACCTCGGCGTCGTAGGCGTCCAGGAAGCGCTCCTCGAAGCCGGGGGTGACGACGTCGACCCCTTCCTGCAGGTGGGCGTCCTCGAAGCTGGCGCGGGTGGTCACGGCGTAGCCGAACTGCGAGGTGACGTGGGTGTTGACCGTGATCCGGACCCCGGACTCGGTCTCCATCTGGATCTGGGCCGGGTCCATCAGGCCCTTCTTGGCGTGCTTCGAGCGCCGGCCGCCGGCCACCCGCACCGAGACGATCTCCTCGCCGCTCAGGAAGCGCATGCCGTCGAACTCGTGGACCACGGTGTCGTCGATCAGGTTCCTGCCCGTGTAGGCGTCGGGGACCTCCGGGTTGATGTGCTCGCAGTCCAGGGCCAGCAGCTCGCCGTGCTCCCCGGACTCCACGGCGGCGCGCACGGCGCGGTATCCGGCGTCGAAGCGGCGCATGAAGCCCACCTGGATGAGCCTGCGGCCGGCCGCGGCCTCCGCCTGCACGACCCGCCACGCCGACTCCGAGTCGGGCGTCAGCGGCTTCTCGCACAGGATCGGCAGCCCCGCCGTCAGGGTGGGCAGGAGGACCTGCTCGTGGAGGAAGCCCGGCGTGGCGACCAGCACCGCGTCCACCTCGCCCGATTCGATGGCCTCGGTGAAGTCGGTGTAGACCTTCGCGCCCTCGATGCCGTCGATGGCGGCCCGGGCCTTCGGCTCGTCGATGTCGACGATCGCGGTGATGCGGGCCCGCTCCATGCGGCGGCGGATCCGCTCGATGTGGTCGGATCCCATGCGGCCGGCGCCGACGACGGCGATGCGCAGTTCCTGAGTCATTGGTGAGTTTCCTTCCGGGTGGCCTGGGGAGGCGGTTAGGCGGGGACGGTGCGGGAGCCGCAGCTGAGCAGGTGCTTGCGGGTGCGGGTCGCGATGGGCAGCGGGACGTCGAAGTCGCCGACCGGGTACATGTCCTGCTCGACGATGCCGAACAGCGGACGGTCCAGCTTCTCGGCGGCCTCGATGACCAGGCGCAGGTCCGGCAGGCCGTGCGGCGGCTCGATGGTCACGCCCTCGGCGGTGGCGCGGCCGAAGTCCCAGTCGTTCCTGCGCACCTCGGCGAGCACGTCGGGGTTGATCTGCTTGAGGTGGAGGTAGCCGATCCGCTCGGGGTACCGCTCGATCAGCGCGACCGAGTCGGCACCGCCGAACTCGGCGTGTCCGGTGTCCAGGCACAGGGTGGTGTACTTCGGATCGGTCATGGCCAGGAACCTCTCGATCTGGTCCATGGTCTCCACGTGGGTGTCCGCGTGGGAGTGGAACTGCTGGTACAGCCCGAACTCCTCCTGCAGCACCCGGCCCAGGCGGTCGTGGCCGCTGGCGAGCTCCTCCCACTGGCGCTCCTCGAGCGTGCGGGGCTCCATCTCCTTGCCGGTCTTGTCGTCCCGCCACTGGGCGGGGATGACGACGACGTGCTTGCCGTCCATCGCCGCCGTCAGCTCGGCGACCCTCCGCGCCGGCTCCCAGGCCAGGTCCCACTGCTCGTGGCCGCGGTGGAAGGCGGTGAAGACCGTGCCCGCGCTGACCTTCAGGTCGCGCTCCTTGAGCTCCTTCGCCAGGGTCTGCGGATCGCTCGGCAGGTAGCCGTAGGGCCCCAGCTCGATCCACTTGTACCCCGCCTCGGCGACCTCGTCGAGGAAGCGCTGCCAGGGGGTCTGCTTCTCGTCCTCGGGGAACCACACTCCCCAGGAGTCGGGGGCCGTCCCGATGATGAGCTTGTTCTCGGTCATGTGCTGTTCGCTTTCCTCGTCGAAAGGTCTGGGATGGGGCGGTGGGGCGCGGGCGGGCGGCGGAGGCGGGAGTCGCGGTGCCGCCCGCCCGTGCCCAGAGCCCTGGGAGCCGGCCCGGAGGGGCGGGGCCTGAGGGCCTGGGTCCGTCCGCGCCGGCCCCACCCGGCACGGACGGCGCCCCGGGACGGGCACGGGTCCGAGGACGGGTGCGGGCCCGGGGTGCGCGGAGGCCGGGCGGGGCCGGCGTCGTCCGCTAGTGGTCGCTGCTGGAGGGCATCGCGAAGGACGCCCCGGACACGTGGGTCGGCTCGGGCCAGCGCTGGGTGATGACCTTGCCGCGGGTGTAGAACCGGACGCCGTCCGGGCCGTACATGTGCAGGTCGCCGAACAGCGAGTTCTTCCAGCCGCCGAAGGAGTGCCAGGCGACCGGCACCGGCAGCGGCACGTTGATGCCGATCATGCCGACCTGGACCTTGCGCTGGAAGGTCCGCGCCACGGCGCCGTTGGAGGTGAACACCGCGGTGCCGTTGCCGTAGGGGTTGGCGTTGATGATCTCGATGGCCTCCTCGAGCGACTCGGCGCGCAGGACCACCAGGACGGGGCCGAAGATCTCCTCCTCGTAGGCGCTCATCGTCTGGTTGACCTTGTCCAGGATCGTCGGCCCGACGAAGAAGCCCTCCTCGTGGTCCTTCACGATCAGGTCGCGGCCGTCCAGGACGACGGCGGCGCCGTCGTGCTGCGCCTCGCCCACGATCCGCTCGATCCGCTCCTTGGCGGCCGGGGTGATGACCGGGCCCATGTCGGCGTCGGGATCGGTGCCGTCGGTGACCTTGATGCCCGCCGCCAGGTCCTTGACCCGGCTGACGATCTCGTCGGCGGCGTCGCCCACGGCGACCGCCACGGAGATCGCCATGCAGCGCTCGCCCGCGGAGCCGAAGGCGGCGGCGTTGAGGTGCTCGGCGGCCATGGTCATGTCGGCGTCGGGCATGATGACGGCGTGGTTCTTGGCGCCGCCCAGGGCCTGGACCCGCTTGCCGTTGCGGGTGCCGGTCTCGTGGATGTGCTTGGCGATCGGCGTCGAGCCCACGAAGGAGATGCCGTCCACGTCCGGGTGCTCCAGCAGGCCGTCCACCATCTCCTTGTCGCCGTGCAGGACGTTGAACACGCCGTCGGGCAGGCCGGCCTGCTTCCACAGCTTGGCCAGCAGGCCCGAGGCGGAGGGGTCCCGCTCGGAGGGCTTGAGGATGAAGGCGTTGCCGGTGGCGATCGCGACGGGCGACATCCACAGCGGCACCATGACGGGGAAGTTGAACGGCGTGATGCCGGCGACGACGCCGAGCGGCTGGCGGAAGGAGTAGACGTCGATCCCGGTCGAGACCTGGTCGGAGTACTCCCCCTTCAGCAGCTCGAAGAGCCCGCAGGCGAACTCCACGACCTCGAGGCCGCGCTTGACCTCGCCCTTGGCGTCCGAGAGGACCTTGCCGTGCTCGGAGGTGATGATCGCGGCCAGCTCGTCGGCGTGGGCGTTGACCAGCTCGCGGAAGGAGAAGAGGACGGCGGAGCGCTTGGCCAGCGACATGTCGCCCCACTGCTCGCCGGCCTCCTTGGCCGCGGCCACGGCGGCGTTCAGGTCGTCCTGGCCGCCCAGGTGCAGGTTGCCGGTCACCTGGCCGGTCGCCGGGTTGTACACGTCCTGGCGACGCTCGCCGGAGCCGGCGGTCTCCTCGCCGTTGATGAAGTGCAGGATGTCAGTGCTCAATGTTCTCTCCTTAGCCGAGCAGCGGGCGCTGCGTGGACTTCTTCTCTGCGTAGGTCTGGTAGGCCTCCCGGGTGGAGGCGAGCTCCGCGGTGCCGGTGACGGGGACGTCCCACCACGACTCCGAGGAGGGCGCGTCGACCATCGGGTCCGAGTCGACGTGGATCAGGACCGGCCCGGAGCCCTCGGGCTCCGCCTTGGCGCGGGCCACGGCGGCGGCCAGGTCCTCGGCCACGGCCTCGCCGGGCTGGACCCGGATGACCCTGACCCCGAGGGACTCGGCGTTGGCCGCCAGGTCGATCGGCAGCCGCTCGCCCGAGTCGAAGCTCTGGCGCTCGTCGTCGTGGAACCGGTACTTGGTGCCGAAGCGCTGGGACCCCAGCGACTCCGAGAGCGCGCCGATCGAGGCGTAGCCGTGGTTCTGGATGAGCACCACGATCAGCTTGATTCCCTCCGCGACGGCGGTGACCAGCTCGGTGTGCATCATCAGGTAGGAGCCGTCGCCGACCATGACGACGACGTCGCGCCCGTCCCGCTCGTGCAGGCTCGCGCGCTTGACCCCCAGCCCGCCGGCGATCTCATACCCCATGCAGGAGTACGCGTACTCCACGTGGTAGCCGTACGGGTCCTTGACCCGCCACAGCTTGTGCAGGTCCCCGGGGAGGGAGCCGGCGGCGCAGATCACGACGTCGCGGTCGTCCATCGCGGAGTTGACCGTGCCGATGATCTCGTTCTGCGAGGGGATCGGGCGGTACCGCTCGGCGAAGGCGGCGTCGGCGATGCCGTCCCACCGCTCCTTCTCCTCGGCGACCCGCTCCCCGAGCTCGGCGCCCACGCGGTGGCCGCCCACGGCGTCGTTGAGCTTCAGCAGCGCCTTGCGGGCGTCGGCGACCACGGGCACGCGGGTGCCGTGCTTGAAGGCGTCGAAGGAGGCGACGTTGATGTTCACGAAGGCCACGTCCGGGTTCTGGAACGCGGTGCGGGAGGCGGTGGTGAAGTCCTCGTAGCGGGTGCCGATGCCGATGACCAGGTCCGCCTCGCCCACCAGCGCGTTGGAGGCGGTGGAGCCGGTGGATCCCACCGCGCCCAGGCACAGCGGGTGGTCCCAGTCCATGACGCCGACGCCGGCCTGCGTGTAGGCGACCGGGATGCCGGTGGCCTCGGCGAACCGCCGCAGCTCCTCGACGGCGAAGGCGTAGTGCACGCCGCCGCCGGCGATGATCACCGGGCGCTTGGCCGAGCGGATCCGGTCCATCGCGGCGCGGACGTCCTCGTCCTCGGCGTCGGGGCGGCGGATGCGCCACTCCCGCTCGGCGAGGAACTCCTCCGGGACCTCCACGGTCTCGGCCTGGACGTCCTGCGGCAGGGCGATGGTCACCGCGCCGGTCTCGACCGGGTCGGTCAGCACCCGCATGCCGTTGAGCAGCGCGGAGAACAGCTGCTCCGGGCGCCAGACCCGGTCGAAGTACCGGGAGATCGGACGCAGGGAGTCGTTGACGGTGACGTCGTAGGCGTCGGGGCGCTCGAGCTGCTGCAGCACCGGGTCGGTGGCGCGCGTGGCGAAGACGTCCGAGGGGAAGAGCAGCGTCGGGAGCCGGTTGGTGGTCGCGAGCGCGGCGCCGGTGACCAGGTTGGTGGAGCCCGGGCCGATCGAGGTGGTGATGCCGTAGGTCGCGCGGCGGCGGACGTGCCGGGCGTAGCCGACCGACTGGTGCACCTGGGCCTGCTCGTTGCGGCCCTGGAAGTAGGGCATCAGCGCCGGGTCCTGCTCCTGGTACTGGCGCAGGGCCTGCCCCACCCCGGCGACGTTGCCGTGGCCGAAGATGCCGAACATCCCGGGGATGGTGCGCTCCCGGTACTCGTGCGCCCCGATGCGGTCCACGGTGTACTGGCTGCTCAGGAACTTCACGAGCGCCTGGCTGACGGACAGGGTCTGGGTGGTCATGGTGTCCTCTCTACTTCCGCAACAGCGAGGCTGCGGTGGAAACGGCGGCGGCGACGTCGCCGTCCTCGGGGTACAGCAGGGTGCGGCCCACGGTGAGGCCCTGGACGCCGGGCAGGGCCAGGGCGGCCTCCCAGGTCGCGAAGATCTCGTCGGGCCTCTCGGTGGGGTCCCCGCCGAGCAGGACCGTCGGCATGGTCGTGGCGGCCATGACGCGCTCCATCTCCTCGACCACCGGCAGCTTCATCCAGGTCCGGGCGCTGCTCTCCCCCAGGCCGGCGGCGATCCCGACGGACTTGATGACGGCGTCGGGGCTGAGGTCGTTGACGACCTTCCCGTTCACGGTCTCGGAGATGAACGGCTCGACCATGGCGTACAGGCCCTCGGCGGCCAGCTCGCTCACGGCGCGGGCGGTGGACTCCAGGGTCGCGACGGTGGCGGGGTCGCGGTAGTGGATGCGGGTGAGCATCTTGCCGCCGTCGGCGCCGATGCGCTTCAGCGCCGAGGCCGTGTGGCCGGTGAAGCGGTCGTCGATCTCGTTGACCAGGCCGGTCAGGCCCCCGCGGTTCATCGACCCGAAGACCAGCTTGCCGTCCAGGGCGCCCAGCAGGAGCAGGTCGTCGAGGATGTCCGGGGAGGCCAGCACGCCGTCGACCGCCGGGTTGCTCAGGGCGGTCTGCAGGCGGTCCAGGAGGTCGCCGCGGTCGGCCATGATGCCGGCCTCGCCGCGCACGGACAGGGCGCCGCGGGCGGGGTGGTCGGCGGCGACGATGAAGTTCTGCCGGCCGTAGACGACGCCGGGGTGGCGAGTCCGCGAGTCCGCGGCGCGCTGGACGGCGTCGGGGTCCTCGAGGCGGATGCGGGTCAGGTCCTCGTAGCGGTGCGTCCCGGTGCTCATGCCTGGAACCCCCGGCCGCGCTCGTCGAGGAGCTGGAGCACCTCGTCGCTGGTGGGCATGTCCTCGGAGCAGGCGATCCGGGAGGCGACGATGGCGCCCGCGGCGTTCGCGAAGTCGAGCACGTGCTGCAGCTCCCAGCCGGAGAGGATGCCGTGGCAGAAGGCCCCGCCAAAGGAGTCGCCCGCGCCCAGGCCGTTCTGGGTCTCCACGGCCACCGGCTCGGAGACCACGCGGTCCTCGGCGGTCTTGGCCAGCACGCCCGCGGCGCCCATCTTGACGACGGCGATGCTGACGCCGGCCTCCAGCAGGCGGTCGGCCTGCTCGTCCGGAGAGCCGTCGCCCACCGCCACGGCGCACTCCTCGCGGTTGCCGATGGCGATGCTCACATGCTTGAGGTTCTCGCGGACCTGCGCGGTCGCGTCCTCGATGGAGTCCCAGAACATGGGGCGGTAGTCGAGGTCCAGGACGGTGTGCCGGCCCTCCCCCAGCTCCTGGCGGGGGCGCGCCCGGTGGGCGTGCAGCTGGGCCGAGCGGGCGGGCTCCTGGCAGAGGCCGGTGACGGTGGACCAGAAGACGGTGGCCTCGCGGACGGCGTCGACGTCCACCTCCTCGGCCCTGATCTGCAGGTCCGGGGCGGTGGGGAAGCGGCCGTAGAAGTAGAGGGGGAAGTCCTCCGGCGGCTTGATCGCGCAGAAGGTCGCCGGGGTCTGGAGGCCCTGGACGGGGCTGACGTGGGCGTCGTCGACGCCGTAGCGGGTCAGCTCGCGGTGCAGGTACTCGCCGAAGGGGTCGTCGCCGGTGCGGGTGATGACGGCGCTGCGCCTGCCGTGCTTGGCGGCGGCGACGGCGACGTTGGAGGGCGAGCCGCCGAGGTACTTGCCGAACGACGTCACGTCCTCCAGCCCCACCCCGATGTCGTTGGGATAGATGTCGACGCTGATGCGCCCCATCGTCAACAGGTCGTAGCTCATGGGCTGCTCGGTCCTTCCGATCGTTCGTCGCCTCGGCCCCGGCGCCGGCCTCCCGCGGAGGAAGGTGCGGGCGACGCCGTGGCCCGGCCGGTAGTGACCCGGCCAACACAGTTCAGTCTGCCTGGTGCAGTTTGTCCTGTCAATGTTTGTATGGACAAAGGGTGCTCGGCGTGTCGCCTCCGCGCAGGTCACACCGCCTCCCCCGCCCCGCGGCGCCCGCCGGCGGCTAGTCTGTTCCAGGGCCGTCCGCCGCCGTCGGGCACTCCAGGAGGCCCGGGCGCCGCGTCGAGGAGGGACCATTCATGGAACAGCTGGATCTGACCGCCACGGCGGGCATCTGGACGGAGCTCATCGCCCGGCAGCGGCTCGACGCCGTCGCCGAGCAGGCCTCCGGGCTCTCCCTGCCGGACCTGGTCCGCACCCTCGAGCGCCTGCCGGTGACCGACCGCGCGGTGGCCTTCCGGCTGCTGCCCAAGGAGAAGGCCCACGAGGTCTTCGAGCGGTTCGACGAGGGCCTGCGGGCGGAGCTGTTCTCGAGCCTGCGGGACGACGACGTCGTGGGCCTGTTCGCCGGCCTGGACCCGGACGACCGCGTGCACCTGATGGACGAGCTCCCGGCGGGCGTGGCCCACCGCCTGCTGCAGCGGCTCTCCGAGGACGAGCGCGAGCTGACCGCCCCGATCCTCGGCTACGGACGCGGGACCATCGGCCGCCGCATGAGCACCGAGTACCTGCGGCTGCACCCCGGCCAGTCGGTCGGCGACGCGCTGACCCTGGCCCGCCGGTACGGCGAGGGCGCGGAGACCATCTACGTGCTGCCGGTGGTCGACGACGCGCGGGTGCTGGTCGGCGTCGTGAGCCTGCGCGACCTCTTCCTGGCCGAGGCCCAGACGCCGGTGGCGGGGCTGATGACCGAACCCGTCTCCGTCACCGCCGAGGACGCGGAGGAGGACGCCGCCCGGCGCTGCGTGGACGCGCAGGTCCTCGCCGTTCCGGTCGTGGACCGCGAGGAGCGCCTCGTCGGCATCCTGACCTTCGACGACGCCGCCCGCATCGTCCAGCGCGCCGAGGACGAGGACGCCTCCCGCGCGGGAGCGGCCGAGCCGATCCGCCGGCCCTACCTGAGCACCCCGATCAACCGGCTCGTCCGCACGCGCGTGGTCTGGCTGTTCTTCCTGGCCATCTCGGCGGCCCTGACGGTGGGGGTGCTGGACTACTTCGAGGAGGACCTCGCCCAGGTGGTCGCCCTGGCCTCCTTCATCCCGCTGCTGATCGGCACCGGCGGCAACACCGGCTCCCAGGCGGCGGTGACCATCACCCGGGCGCTGGCGGTGGGCGACGTGCGGGCCCGGGACATCGGCCGGGTGCTGCTGCGCGAGGTCAGGGTGGGGGCCGTGCTGGGCCTGACGCTGGGCGCCGTCGCCTTCCTGGTCATCATGGGGGTCTCGTTCTTCTCCGAGAGCTACACCGCCCCCATCGGGCTGACGGTCGGGCTGTCGATGCTCGCGATCTGCGTCATGGCCGCCGCGGCCGGCGGGGCGATCCCCTGCATCGCCAAGTCCCTGCGGATCGACCCGGCCGTCATGTCCACGCCCTTCATCGCCACCTTCGTGGACGCTACGGGGCTGATCGTGTACTTCCTGGTGGCCAAGGCGATCCTGGGGATCTGAGGGGCCGGGAGCGAGAGCGGGGGCGGACGCGGTACCGGCGCGAGCCCCAGCCGAGGGGCGACCCCGGGGAGACCCTGCGCCCTGCCGGGGCCGACCTCAGCCCGCCGTCAGCTCCCGGTGGACGGTCGTGGCGATCCTCCGCGCCGTCGCCTCGTCCGGCGACGGCCCGGGTCCCATGATCTTCGCCAGCAGGGGCCCGAACATCAGCTCGCACACGTAGTCGAAGTCCTCCGGCCCGGCGGCCAGGTCGCCGTGGGCGAGCGCCGCGTCGAGGACCGCTCTCAGGTTCTCCCGCCGCGGCACGTCGAACTCCCGCCCGAAGGATTCCATGACCACCGGGTCGTTGGCCATGATCAGGCCGAAGACGATGTTGCGGAACAGCGGATCCGCGAACATGCGGACCTCGTGGGACTCCAGGGTCAGGAGGTCCTCGAAGAGGCGGCCCGTGGGCACCACCGGGGCGTCGCCGAAGCGCCGCAGGAGGATGTCCAGCGCCAGCTGCGCGGTGCCCGAGTAGCGCCGGTGGAAGGCCGCGCGGGTGGTGCCGACCTGCCGGACGAGCCGGTCCACCTTCAGCTCCGGATAGCCGTGATGGGTGAGGACCTCCTCCGCCGCCTCCCGCAGCGCCTCGCCGATCGCCGGGTCCGAGGGCCGCCCGACTCTGCCTTTTGACGTCATGGAGACGAGTTATAGCAGACGGGGCGGGGAGAGGGCAGGGAGGACCGAAGAGCGGCCGGGATCAGTACAGCGCGATCCGCGCGGGGGCGGGGAAGATCCGGTCCAGCTCGGCCAGGTCCTCCTCGCCCGGCGTCCACGAGGCCGCCGCGGCGTTGGCGCGGACCTGCTCGGGCGAGGTCGCCCCGGCGATGACGCTGGCGACCTGCGGCCTGCTCGCCAGCCACGAGAAGGCGACCTCGACGGGACTCAGGTCCCGCTCCCGCGCGAACTCCACGAAGCGCTCGATCTGGTCCCAGTCGGTGGACTCCAGCAGCTCCCGCTTGGAGTGCGAGAGCCGCGAGCCCTCGGGCGCACGCCCCTTCCGGTACTTGCCGGTCAGCAGGCCGTTGGCGAGCGGGAAGTACGGCAGCACCCCGACGCCGAAGCGCTCGGCGGCCGGCAGCACTTCGAGCTCCGCGCGGCGGTCCAGGAGGTTGTAGTGGTTCTCCGCCGCGATGTACCGCGCCCCGCCGGAGGAGCGGGCGAGGTGCTCGGCGTCGGCGATCTGCCAGCCGGAGTGGTTGGAGTGGCCGAGGTAGCGGACCTTGCCGGCGCGCACGGCGTCGTCCAGGGCGGCGAGGGTCTCCTCGGGCGGGGTGACGCCGTCGGGCGTGTGGTAGAAGTACAGGTCGATGTGGTCCCGGCCCAGGCGCTCCAGCGAGGCCTCCAGGGCCCGGGTGACGTACCGGCGGGATCCGCGGGCACCGTGGTCCGCCCCGTTGGCGCCCTTCATGTCCATGCCGAACTTGGAGACCACGACGGCGTCCTCCGCGTCCCGGCCGAGCCGGCTCAGCGCGCGGCCGAACATCCGTTCCGAGGTGCCGGGCTCCTTCCCGTAGACGTCGGCGACGTCGAACAGGGTGATCCCGGTCTCGAGGGCCGTGCGGATCACCGCGTCGGCGCCCTCCTGCCCCTCGGTGGGCGTCCCCGCCCGGCCGAGGTTGTTGCAGCCCAGCCCGACGCTGGAGACGATCAGCCCGGAGTCCCCGAGCGGACGGTAGGCGGGCGATGCGGCGTTCTTCGGTGCGTTCATGGCTCCACCCTAGCGGGCGGGGCGGGGCGGGCGTCCAGAAGCCCGCACCCGGGACGGCCCGAGGCCCGTCGCGACGTCACGTCGGGACCATAGTATCCGTGGACTAGCGGTTTTCAGAGCTATCGTTCCGAAAATCCAGGGACGATGATGGGCCGATGACGGCGCGGGACCGTCGAGCCGGCACCAGCGGAGCCTCCGTTTTCCGGAAAGATAGCTCCGAGAACCCCCAGCACACGATGAGGCGTCTATGTCCGCCGCTCGTCGCAGCGTCCAGGCGCCTCCGAGACCGAGGGCTGCCGAATCGCCCCGGAGAGTCGGCCCGGTCGCCTCCCGACGCACCGATCCGCAGAGCCCCGCCCACGAGGCGGCGACTCAGGAGGCCCCGGCGACGGGCCGGATCAGCCCCTTGGGCCGCGGCGGGGCGTAGGTCCGCACCTTGGAGGTCTTGAGCCCCATGCCCACCAGCGACTGGGCGACGGTCACCGCGGCCGCGACGCCGTCCACCACGGGGACGCCGGTGGCCTCGCGCACCGCCTCGTCCAGCCCGGCCATGCCGCCACAGCCCAGGCAGATGACCTCCGCGCGGTCCTCCTCCACGGCGCGCACCGACTCGCGGACCAGCGCCTCGACGGTGCGATCCCGGTCCTGCTCGAGCTCCAGGACCGACAGGCCGGAGGCCCGCACCGAGGCGCAGCGGGCCGAGAGCCCGGCCAGCAGCAGCCGGTCCTCGATCAGCGGCAGCGTCCGGTCCAGGGTGGTCACCACGGAGTACTTGTGCCCGAGGTACATCGCGGTGGAGGCCGCGGCCTCGGTGATGTCCACGACCGGCACCTCCAGCAGCTCCTGCAGGCCCTCCCGGCCGTGCTCGCCGTAGCCGGCCTGGATCACGGCGTCGTACTGGCCGTCGTAGTCCCGGACGGCCTCCTGGACGGCGACGGCGGCGAGGTAGGACTCGTAGTTGCCCTCCACCGACTCCGCGCCGAAGGAGGGGGTGATGGGGACGATCTCCGTCCCCTCCGCGGCGGCGGCGCGGGCGGCCTGCGCGATGGCCTCGGTCATCGAGGCGGTGGTGTTGACGTTAGCGACGAGGATGCGCACGTTCTGGGGCCTTTCGGTTCGGCGGGCTTGTGGGGTCGGCCGCGACGGGCGGCTCGGCGTCGGTTCGGGCCGGCGGCCGGATTCGATCCGGTAGCCGGGTTCGATGCAGCGGTCGGGTTCGATGCTGCGGGCGGGCCCGCCGCGGCCAGGACCGGCGCAGCGGGCCGCGCGCTCAGCGGCGCTGGGTGTCAGTGATGCGGGGTGACGGCGATGCTCTCGCCGTCCACGGCCCGGAACTCCCGGGAGCGGTCCGCGATGATCAAGTAGATCACGGCGGCCAGGATGGCGCCGATGAACCACGAGAAGCCGGAGACCACCGCGAAGAGCGGGACCAGCGCGAGGACCAGGGCGACGATCGCGGCCGGGGCGAAGGCCGCCACGGCCTTCATGTTGAAGCCGCGGGTGTACGCGTATTCCCCGTTCGAATCCTCCGAGTAGAGCGCCGGGACGTCCACCCGTCCCTTCCGCACGAGCCAGTAGTCGGCCATGATGACGCCGAACAGGGGCCCGAGCAGCGCTCCCAGCCCGCCGAGGAAGTACACGATGACGACCGGCGAGTTGTACAGGTTCCACGGCAGGATGACCAGGCCGATGATCGCGGAGACCACCGCCGCGCGGCGGAAGTTCAGCCTCTTCGGGAACAGCCCCGTCAGCGTGTAGACCGGCGCCACGAAGTTGGCCATGAGGTTCACGGCGATCGTCAGGATGATCAGCGCCAGGCAGGCCAGCGCGAGGAGGAGGGTGTTGGGGATGGCGGTGACGACGTCGGTCGGCGACTCGATGACGGTGCCGTTGATCGTGTAGGTGCCGCCGGAGAGGACCACGACGATGCCGGCGAAGAACAGCATGTTGATCGGGATGCCGAAGAAGTTGCCGCGCACCACCGACTTCTCGGAGGGGGCGCCGCGGGTGAAGTCGCAGAAGTTCAGCACGAAGGTCCCGTAGATGACCACCCAGAGGGCGGCGGACTGGAAGATCTCCACCCACATCGCGCCCCCGGTCAGGGAGTTCTCCGTGGACCAGGAGATGCTGCCGCCGGTCTGGACGAGGATCCAGATGGCCAGCGCCAGCATGGTGACCAGGATGACCGGCCCGGCGAAGGCCTCGTAGCGGCGGATCATCTCCATGCCGAAGCTGACGATGACGATCTGCACGACCCACAGGACCAGGAAGGAGATCCAGCCGAGGGTCGAGAGCCCGAGGATCGAGTTCTCGTCCAGCGAGCCCAGGCCCGGTGCCACCGCCACGATCAGCACCCTCAGCACCACCGAGGCGAGGTAGGTCTGGATGCCGAACCAGATCACCGCGACGCCGCCTCGGACGATGGCGGGGATCTTGGAGCCGTGGACGCCGAAGGCGATGCGGCTCAGGACCGGGAAGGGCACGCCGACCCGCTCCCCCATGAACCCCGAGAGGTTCAGCAGGAGGAAGAGGAAGACGGCGCCGAGCAGGAAGGCCAGCATGATCTGCCAGCCCCCGAGGCCCAGGGCGAAGAGCCCGATGGCGAAGGCGTAGTTGCCCAGCGAGTGCACGTCGTTGGCCCACAGCGTGAAGATGCTGTAGGCGTTCCAGGTGCGGCCCGCCCGGGTGGTGGGGGCGAGGTCCCCGTTGTAGAGGTTGGGGCTCACGCCCGTGGGGATGGGCACCGTGGTGCCGGGCACGTGGGTGATGGCGTCGACGGCGGGGTCTCCGGTGCCCCACGGCTCGGCCTCGTTCAGCCGCACGTGGTGCTCCTGGTGCCGCTCGTGCTGCGGGGGGACGCCCCCGGGCTGCTGGCTCATGGTACGGACCTTCCTCTGACACGGGGCTGATGCAGCCGCCGGTGGAGATGGGGGAAGGGGTCCTCGCGGGCGCTCATCGGCCGGCGTCGGGCTCCTCATGTTTCCGCGATGCGGAAAGGGAATTTTCCTATAAGAAATGTTACGTAGCACACGCTAGGTGGTCAAGCGTCGAGCCCCCGTCTTTTCCCCGCCGGCCCTGGACGCGCGGAAGCGCGCAGCGGCCACCGGGGGATGCGTTCCCCGGCGGCCGCTGCGCGCGCTCCGACAGGCCTTCCGTCAGGCCTCTCCGCGGCGGATGAGGCGGCCGGCGGGCTCCTGGAAGTCCACCTCCGCGCCGCGCAGGAAGGTGCGCCGCACCCGGCCCGAGAGGGCCTTGTTCTGGTAGGGCGTGATGGGGTTCTTGTGGTGGAGCTTGCCGGCGTCGACCACGAAGCCCTCGTCGGGGGCGAAGATCGCCAGGTCGGCGTCGTACCCCAGGGCCAGCTTGCCCTTGGATCGCAGACCCGCGCGCTGGGCCGGCTTGGTGGACATCCACTGCACCACCCGCTCCAGCTCGACGCCGCGGCGCCGGGCCTCGGTCCAGATCAGGGCCAGGCCCAGCTGGAGCGAGGAGACCCCGCCCCAGGCCACGCCGAAGTCCCCGTTGTCCAGATCCTTCAGGTCCAGGGTGGAGGGCGAGTGGTCGGAGACGATGAAGTCGATCGTCCCGTCGATGAGCCCCTCCCACAGCAGCTCCCGGTTGCCGACCTCGCGCACCGGCGGGCAGCACTTGAAGGCGGTGGCCCCGTTGGGGATCTCCTCCGAGAGCAGGGTCAGGTAGTGCGGGCAGGTCTCGACCGTGAGGTCCAGCCCGTCCTCCTTGGCCGAGGCGATCATCGGCAGCGCATCCGAGGAGGAGAGGTGCAGGATGTGCGCCTTCGCCCCGGTCCAGCGGGCCCGCTCGATGACCTCGGCGATCGCGAGGTTCTCCGCGCCGCGGGGGCGGGAGCGCAGGAAGGTGTCGTAGACGTCGCCCTCGGGCTGCGGGGCCCGGTCGATGGCCCGGGAGTCCTCGGCGTGGACGATCATCAGCGAGTCGAAGGTCTTGAGCTCGGCGAGGTCCTCCTCGAGCTCGTCGGCCTCGAGGTGCGGGAACTCGTCCACGCCGGAGTGCAGGAGGAAGCACTTGAAGCCGAAGACGCCGTCGTCGTGCAGGGAGCGCAGGTGCTTCTTGTTGCCGGGGATCGCCCCGCCCCAGAAGCCGACGTCGATGAAGGACTGGTTCTGCGCGAAGAGGCGCTTGTACTCCAGCGCCGGCACGTTGACCGTGGCCGGGATGGAGTTCAGCGGCATGTCCAGCACGGTGGTGACGCCGCCGGCCGCGGCCGCGCGGGTCGCGGTGGCGAAGCCCTCCCAGTCGGTGCGGCCGGGCTCGTTGATGTGCACGTGGGTGTCAACGAGTCCGGGGAGCAGGGTCTCGTCCTCGGCCAGGTCGATGCTTCGCTCGCCCACCAGGCCGGAGCCCAGCGGCTCGAGGGCCACGATCTTGCCGTCCCTCACGCCGACCTCGCGGGCGGCCAAGCCCGCGGTGGTCATGATCCGCTCGCCGCGGACCACGAGGTCGAACTTCCGATCGTCCCCGGCGAAGGTGCCCTCGTCGGTCGCGCCGGCGTGGGGGCGGTCCTCGGAGCGCTGCGTCGGGAGGCCGTGCTCCTTGCGGTACTCCTCGATGAGCCCGCGGATGCGGTCCGGGTCGTTGACCCGGTCGCTGACGGAGAGCTTGCGGCTCTGCTCCTCGTGGTAGGCGGCGTCCAGCGAGGCCGGCTTGGTGGCCGAGCGGGCGGAGTCCTCCTGCGCCACGGTCTCGGGCGACTCGGGCTCGGGGGCGCCGTCGTGCTGGGTCTCGGCGGCGGCCGAGGCCTGCTGCGCCTCGGCGCTCTCGGCGACCTCCTGGGCGGCCTCCTGCTCCTGGGGCTTCTCCCCGCCGGAGGACGAGGCCTCGCGGCCCTTGCGGGACGAGTTCTTCTGTGTCATGTCTTCCTTCTCCATCCAGTAGTGGCGGCGTCGACCCGGCTCAGCGGGCGTCGGCGCCGTCCAGCAGCTCGGGCAGCCGCTCGCCGATGCGCGCACCCACCCGTTCCAGCAGCGGGCCGGCCTCGGACATGCTCCGGGCCGGGTCAGGCTCCAGCTCGGCGAGGGCGTGGAGCCCGGTGAACCCGGCCTCCCGCACCCGCTCCGCGTCCAGCAGGCTCCGCCCGCACACGGCCAGCACCGGGATGCCGGCCTCCCGCGCGCAGGCCAGGACGCCCATCGGGGTCTTGCCGTGCAGCGACTGCTCGTCCAGGCTCCCCTCGCCGGTGATCACCAGGTCGGCCCCGGCGATCCCGAGGGCCAGGCCCACCAGCTCCAGGACGACCTCGATCCCCGCCTCGCGGTGGGCGCCCAGGCCGGCGAGGGCGGCGTAGCCGACCCCTCCGGCGGCACCGGCGCCGTGGCTATCCTCCAGGCGCCGCTCGGCGATCCCGAGGGACTCCCCGAGCAGGCGGGCGAACCGGGCCAGCCCGGCGTCGAGCCGTGCCACGTCCTGCTCGGAGGCACCCTTCTGCGGTCCGAAGACCGCGGCGGCGCCGTGCTCGCCGAGCAGCGGGTTGTCGACGTCGCTGGCGAGCACGAACTCGGTCCGGGCCAGGCGCGGGTCCAGGCCCGCGGCCTCGACTCGATCCAGGCGCTCCAGGGCGCCGCCGCCCGGCGGCAGCGGGTCCCCCTCCGCGTCGTACAGCTCCAGCCCCAGCGCGCTCAGCAGCCCGGCTCCGCCGTCGGTGCTGGCGCTGCCGCCGACGCCGAGGACCACCCGGGCGGCCCCCGCGTCGAGGGCCGCGGCGATCAGCTCGCCGGTGCCGTAGCTGGTGGCCCCCAGGGCGTCGCGCTCGCCGCCCGGCAGCAGGTCCAGGCCCGAGGCGGTGGCCATCTCGACGAAGGCCTCCTCGCCCCGCAGGGCGTAGTCGGCGTCCACGGGCTCCATGGTGGGCCCGTGCACCCGCGCCGAGCGGCGCTCGAAGCCGGCGGCGATCGCCGCCTCGAGCGTGCCCTCGCCCCCGTCCGCCACCGGGATCGTCTCGACCTGCGCCTCGGGGACGGCCGCGCGGATCCCGGCGGCCAGGCTCCGACCCACCTCGTGGGCGGTCAGAGATCCCTTGAACTTGTCGGAGGCCACGACGATGCGCGGGGTCCGGCTGGTGCTGTGCGGCATGATCACTCGTTTCGATCCGGCGGGGAGGGGCGGGGGACGCGGCTCAGTCGAGCATCGAGATGGCCGTGGGGGCGTCCTCCCCGCGCTCGGCCAGCTCCTCGAACTCCACGACGCTGTCCAGGTTGGAGGGGCTCATCGAGATGTTGGTGACGCGCTCGAGGATGACCTCGACGACCACCGGCACCTGGTGCTCCTCGGCCAGCGACCGCGCCTGCGCGAAGGCCTCCTGGATCTTCTCCGGATCGGTCACCCGCAGGGCCTTGCAGCCCAGGCCCTCGACCACCTTGACATGATCCACACCATACCCCTGGGTCTCGGGGGAGTTGATGTTCTCGAAGGCCAGCGACACGTTCTGCTCCATCTTGAAGCCGCGCTGCGACTGCCGGATGAGGCCCAGGTACGAGTTGTTCACCACCACGTGGATGTACGGGAGGTTGAACTGCGCGCCGACGGCGAGCTCCTCGACCATGAACTGGAAGTCGTAATCCCCGGAGAGCGCCACGACCGTCTGGCCCGGCTTGCCGCGCACCACGCCCAGCGCCGCGGGGCCCGTCCAGCCCAGCGGGCCGGCCTGGCCGGCGTTGATCCACTGGCGGGGCCCGTAGACGTGCAGGAACTGGCCGCCGGCGATCTGGGAGAGACCGATCGTGGAGACGTAGGTGACGTCCTTGCCGAAGGCGGAGTTCATCTCCTCGTACACCCGCTGCGGCTTGATCGGCGTCTGGTCGAAGTGGGTCTTGCGCTGCATGGTGCTCTTGCGCTGCGCGCAGTCCTTGGCCCAGACGTCGTAGTCGGGGATCGAGAAGTCGTCCTTGCGCTCGCGGGCGACCTCGAGCAGGGCGTCCAGCGCCGCGCCCGCGTCGGAGACGATCCCGAGGTCCGGGGAGAACACCCGGCCGATCTGGGTCGGCTCGATGTCGACGTGGACGAAGGTCCGGCCCTCGGTGTACTGCTCCAGGCCGCCGGTGTGGCGGTTGGCCCACCGGTTGCCGATGCCGATCACGAAGTCGGACTCCAGGAAGGTCGCGTTGCCGTAGCGGTGGGAGGTCTGCAGGCCCACCATGCCCGCCATGAGCGGGTGGTCGTCCGGCATCGCGCCCCAGCCCATCAGGGTGGGGATGACCGGCACGTTGAGCAGCTCGGCGAGCTCGACCAGCTTCTCGGAGGCGTTGGCGTTGATGACGCCGCCGCCGGCGACGATCAGCGGGCGCTCGGCCCGGAACATCATGTCCAGGGCCTTGGCCGCCTGAGTCCGGCTCGCGGCCGGGCGGTTGACCGGCAGCGGCTCGTAGGCGTCGATGTCGAACTCGATCTCGGCCAGCTGCACGTCCATGGGCAGGTCGAGCAGCACGGGGCCGGGGCGGTCCGAGCGCATCAGGCCGAAGGCCTTCTGGAAGGCACCGGGGACCTGGCCGGGCTCCAGGACGGTCATCGCCATCTTGGTCACCGGCTCCGCGATGTCCGCGATGTTGATCGCCTGGAAGTCCTCCTTGTGCAGCTTGGCCACCGGCGCCTGGCCGGTGATGCACAGGATCGGGATCGAGTCGGCCGAGGCCGAGTAGAGCCCGGTGACCATGTCGGTGCCGGCGGGGCCGGAGGTGCCGACGCAGATGCCGATGTTGCCCGGGGCCGAGCGGGTGTACCCCTCGGCCATGTGCGAGGCGCCCTCCACGTGGCGGGCCAGCGTGTGCCGGATCCCGCCGTGGGCGCGCATCGCGGAGTAGAAGGGGTTGATCGCCGCCCCGGGAAGGCCGAAGGCCTCGGTGGCCCCCTCCTTCTCGAGGATCTGCACGATGGCGTCGACGGTGCGCATTCTGGTCATGGTCTCCCCTTAGGCCTTGTCCTCGGCCTCGCGGCCGGAGAGCTGCAGGACCTGCTTGAACAGGCCCGAGTGGTCCAGGGCGCCGTCGCCCTGGTTGACGGTCGCCGCCACGAGCTGGGCCACGAGGGCCCCGAGCGGGATCGCGACCTGGGCCTCGCGGGCCGCGGAGGTCACGATGCCCATGTCCTTGTGGTGCAGGGCGAGGCGGAAGCCGGGGTCGAAGTTGCGGTCGAGCATCTTCTGGCCCTTCTGGTCCAGCACCTTGGAGCCGGCCAGGCCGCCGCCCAGGACCTTCAGCGCGGCGTCGGTGTCCACGCCGTAGGCCTCCAGGAACGCCACGGCCTCGCCGAGCACCTGGATGTTGGAGGCCACGATCAGCTGGTTGGCGGCCTTGACGGTCTGCCCGGAGCCCGCGGGGCCCACGCGCACGATGGTCTTGCCGACGCCGTTGAGGACCTCCTCCGCTGCGGCGAAGTCCTCCTCCGAGCCGCCGACCATGATGGACAGCACGCCGTCGATGGCGCCCTGCTCGCCGCCGGAGACCGGTGCGTCGAGGGGGCGGATGCCGGCCTCGCGGGCGGCCTCGGCCAGGCGGCCGGCGACGTCGGGGCGGATGGTGCTCGCGTCGATCCACAGCGCGCCCTGCGGGGCGTTGGCGAAGACGCCGTCCTCGCCGGTCACCACGGCCTCGACGTCCGGGGAGTCGGGGACCATGGTGATGACGACGTCGGCCCCGGCCACCGCCTCCTTGACGCTGCCGGCGCCCTTGCCGCCGGCCTCGACGAAGGCGTCGACCTTGTCCTGGCTGCGGTTGTAGCCGGTGACCTCGTGGCCCGCGGCGACGAGGTTCTTGGCCATGGGGAGACCCATGATGCCCAATCCGATGACTGCGATCTTGCTCATTGCTGACCTCTTCCTAAGATCCGTGGAGACGTGGTGGGTTAGTTGCTGGTGGCGGTGGCGCGCTGCTCGGCCGGGAGCCAGGCGAAGGGATCCTCGCCGGTGGCCTTGTACTCCAGGCCGATCCGGCCGGAGTAGCCGCCGCGCTGGGAGGCCTCGATCCACTGGGCCAGCGGCAGGTCGCCGGTGCCCGGCTCGCCGCGGCCCGGGGCGTCGGCGATCTGGATGTGGCCGAACTCGGCGGCGTGCCGGGCGATCACGGAGTCGACGTCGTCGCCGTTGACGGCCATGTGGTAGAAGTCCGCGAGCAGCTTGACGTTCTGGATGCCCTCGGCCTGCAGCTTGCCGATCACCGCGAGCGCGTCGGCCGCGGTCTTCAGCGGGTAGGCCTCGCTGCCGCTGACCGGCTCGAGGAGGACGACGCCGTCGATGCGGGCCGCGGCGCGGGCGGCGGCGGCGAGGTTCTCCAGCGCCACCTCGTCCTGCTGCTCGGCGGGGACGTCGTCGGTGCGGTTGCCGTACAGGGCGTTGAAGGCCCGGCAGCCCAGGCGCTCTCCGATGCCGACGGTGACGTCGATGTTGTCCTCGAACTCCTTGCGGCGGCTGACCCAGGAGACCAGGCCGCGCTCGCCGCCCGGCATGTCGCCGGCGAAGAAGTTCAGGCCGGTCAGGGAGATGCCCGCCGAGGTCACCGAGCGCTCGAAGTCGGCGACGTCGGCGTCGGAGGGGACCGCCTCCTGGAAGGGCCACCAGTACTCGGCCGCGTCGAAGCCCGCCTCGCGCACCGCCTGGGCGCGCTCGAGGATCGGGCGGTCGGTGAGGAGGATCGAGGCGTTGACCGTGTACGGGACGGAGGGGAAGGCGTTCATAGTGCTCACTTCCGGGTTCGCGCTGGATGGGTTCTCGGTCCCTCGGCGAAACACCCGCCGAGGCCATTGAGATTTTCCGCTTTATGGAATATCAATGTTGCTATACGGAATACTCTACGACGAGATTGTGATGAGGATCAAGCTCTTCGCCGTTGCGAGCCATCGACGAGGACCAGCCCTCCTCCCAGCGGACCAATCGGTATCGTGGGAGGGGTCCGGAGGACCGCCGTCGAGGCGGCACCGCCGGGACACGGAAAGGACCATTGATGACTGTGGAGACCAAGAGCAAAGGCGGTGCCGGCGTCCAGTCGGTCGAGCGCGTCTTCGAGCTGCTGGAGACCATCTCGAACGCCGGGGGCGAGATCTCGCTGAGCGACCTCGCCTCCGCCTCGGGACTGCCCATGCCGACGATCCACCGCCTGCTGCGGACCCTGGTCTCGCTGGGGTACGTGCGGCAGCTTCCCTCCCGGCGCTACGCGCTGGGGGCCCGGCTGATCCAGCTCGGCGAGACCGCCGGCCGCCAGCTCGGCTCCGCCGCGCGCGGCGAGCTCGCCGCGCTGGTGGACGACCTGGGCGAGACCGCCAACATGGCGGTGCTCGACGGCGACATGATCGTCTACGTCGCCCAGCGCCCCTCCCCGCACCCGATGCGCATGTTCACCGAGGTGGGCCGCCGGGCGCACACGCACGCCACCGGCGTCGGCAAGGCGATCCTGGCGCAGCTGCCCGACCAGGAGGTCCTGCGGATCGTCTCCAGCGCCGGCATGCCGGTGGCCACCGAGCGCAGCCACGGCACCACCGAGTCCCTGCTCGCGGACCTCTCCGAGATCCGCCGGCGGGGCTATTCGATCGACGACGGCGAGCAGGAGCTCGGCGTCCGCTGCTTCGCGGTCGCGGTCCCCGAGGCCCCCACACCCATGGCGATCTCGGTCTCGGGGCCGACGACCCGGGTGCGGGAGGACTTCGCGGACCGCGCGGTGCCCGCCCTGCAGGCCGCGGCGCGGCGCATCTCCGAGGAGCTGCAGCCGCAGTGAGCCCGGCGCCCGCTGCGATCCCCTCGCAGCGGGCGTCGGCCGCAGAGCCGACGGCGAAGCGCCGAGTCCCCGGTCGGGGGCCCGGCGCTTCTCGCGTGCGGGGAGGCGGCGGAGGGGCTAGTGCCCTCCCCCTTCTTCCCCACGCAGCGGGATCCGCTTGATCTGGCCGGTGTGGAGAGCCTCCTGGACCTTCTCCGGGGTCGCCACGGGGATCTCGTTGCCGTCCTTGTCCAGCAGCTTGCCGTTCTCGATGTAGTCGCCCTCCTGCAGGGCCGTGAGCTCGGTGGTCGAGACCATCCGCGGCGGGCCGGCCGAGAAGACCGAGGAAGCCTCGGTGTTGCCCACCTTGAAGATGTTGAACACGATGTTCAGCAAGATCGCCATGATCGCGGCCGAGCTGATGCCCGAGTGGAAGATCGTGGCGAACCACTCCGGGAAGCTGTCCCAGATCGTGGGGGTCACGATCGGCAGCAGGCCGAAGCCGAGGGAGACCGCGACGATCACCATGTTCAGGTTGTTCTCGTACTTGACCTTGGCCAGGGTCCGGATGCCGCTGACCGCGACCGTGCCGAACAGGACGATGCCCGCGCCACCCAGGACGGGGTAGGGGATCGAGCCGACCACCCGGCCGATGATCGGGAACAGGCCCAGCACCAGCATGATCACGCCGCCGGCGGCGACCACGAAGCGGCTGCGCACGCCGGTGATGGCCACCAGCCCCACGTTCTGCGCGAAGGCGCTCTGCGTGAAGCCGTTGAACACCGGCGCGACCACCGAGGCCAGCATGTCGGCCCGCAGGCCGTCGGCCACGCGGCGGGAGTTCACCTTGGTCTTGGAGATCTCCCCCACGGCCAGGATGTCCGCGGTCGTCTCGGTCATGATCACCAGCACCACGATGATCATGGAGATGGTGCCGGCGATGTGGAGGGTCGGCATGCCGAACGCGAAGGGCTCGGGGAAGGCCACGACCGAGCCCTCGCCGACCCCGGAGAAGTCGGCCATCCCGATCAGCGCGGCGAGGATCGTCCCGAGGACGATGCCCAGCAGGATCGACAGTCGGGAGATCGCCGCGCTGCCCACCTTGGAGAGCACGAGCACGATGAGCAGGGTCAGGCCGGCCAGCCCGACGTTGGCCATGCTGCCGTACTCCGGCGAGTCGGCGTTGTTCCCCATGATCCAGTTGCCCGCCACGGGGAGCAGCGAGAGGCCGATCGAGGTGATCACCACGCCGTTGACCACTGGTGGGAAGAAGCGGACGATCTTGGCGAAGAAGGGGGCGATGATCAGGCCGATCACCGAGGCGATCAGCACCGCCCCGAAGGCTGCCGGCAGACCCTCACCGCCGCTGACGATCGACACCAGGGTCGCCACGGAGGCGAAGGAGGTGCCCTGGACGAGCGGGAGCTGGGATCCGAAGAAGGGGACTCCGACGGTCTGCAGGAGCGTCGCGAGGCCGCCGATGAAGAGGCAGCACGCGATGAGCAGCGCGATCTGGTCGGAGGAGGCGCCGGCGGCGTTGCCGACGATGATGGGCGGGGCGATGATCCCGCCGTACATGGTGAGGACGTGCTGCATCCCGTAGCCGAAAGACTTGCCGATGGGAAGCCGCTCATCCTCGGGGCGGGCGGGCACAGCGACGCCCTTCTTATGCTTGGTGGTGCGAGCAGAGCTCATGGGGAACCTCCTGAGCGGCCGGCGGGCGGGTGACGTGGGCACCCGCCCGCCGGCCTACGAATGGGTCAGCAGAAGCCCGGGATCAGTTCCCAGACGGCGGCGGCGTCGTCGGCGTCCTCGCGGCGGACGGTCGCCTCGATGAAGCCGTACGGCCGATCGTCGGCGTGGAAGACCACATTGGGGTTGTCCAGCCCGCAGAACGACAGGTCGATGACGAAGTGGTGGTTGTTCGGCAGGGACAGCTTGATCTCGGCGATCTCGGGGTGCGCCTCCAGCACCGCCTTGCCCATCTCGAACATGGTCTGCTGCAGGGCCGAGGAGTACTTCTCCCCGAACTTCGCCAGCAGGATGGAGGTGACGTCGTCGTACACGGCGTTGAAGTCGACGCCGGAGGTGTCGGCGAAGCGCCAGCGGGCCTTGACGTCGGTGGCCATGATCCGGTCGTCGGTCTCGGCCAGGGTGGTGTACTTGTCCTTGGGGTAGCCCTCGAAGCCCGACTGGGTGGTCTTGAGGACCGTCAGCTCCTGGACGCCGGAGACCACGGTGCGGCGGTCCCCGTCGGCAACGACGACGGCCGTGCGCACCTCACGGTTGCTGCGCACGAAGGAGTGGTCGTGGTCGTTGATGCGCTCCCAGCCGTACTGCTCGGCCTCCCAGCGGCCGCCGGAGACCCAGTCGAACTCGCTGGTGAAGTGGTCGGCCAGCCGCAGGAGGAAGTCCTCGGGCGAGCCGACGCCCTCGCGGGCGAAGGCGTAGACGGTGTTCTTCTGCGTATCGGTGGGAACGACGTGCTCGTTGTTGCCCTCCGTGTGCGCGGTGAGGAAGTCGCCGTGCAGCTGGGAGGAGACGTTGAGGTCCTCGATCGAGTGGCGGTCGGTGTCCCTGCTGACACGGACGACGCGGACCTCGGCCTTGCCGTACTGGTTCTGGCCCAGGACGATCTTGCTGCTCGAGAGGTTGGTGTCGATGGACATGGGTTTAGCTCCCTCGGTAAGTGGAATATGCGAACGGACTGATGAGCAGCGGTACGTGGTAGTGCTGCTCAGGATTCCGCAGGGAAAAGGCGAGCGTCACGAAGGGGAAGAACGATTCGACGCCCTCCCGTTCGAAGTACTCGCCCGTGGCGAATTCGATGCGGTAGTCCCCCGCATCGGACTTTTCGGGGCCGAGGTTCTTGACCCGGCCGTCCGCATCCGTCGTTCCGCTGCCGATTTCCGTCCAGCCCTCGGCCCCGCGGGCCTCGAGCCGGACGCTCACACCCTCCGCGGGCTTCCCCGCGGCGGTGTCGAGAATGTGGGTGGTGATGTGACTGACGGTCATGGCGTCACGATTCCTTCCAGGCGCAGCACGGCGATCTGACGCAGCTGGTCCGCGATCACCGGCAGTTCTTCTTCTTCGGTGTGATCCAGGCGCCGGTTCAGCTCCCCGAGGATCTCCTCCGCGTCGCGCCCGGCGGCGCGGATCAGGAAGACCCGGCCGAACCTCTCCTCGTAGGTGAGGTTGCCGGCGCGCAGGCGCTCGGTGACGGAGTCGTCGATCCCCACGCCCGCCTGCTCGGAGCGGGACAGGGAGGCCTCGGCGCTGCCCCCCTCGGCGCGCTGGCCGATGCGGGGGTGGTGGGCGAGGGCGGCGTCGACCTCGTCCGCGGTGAACGGGCTCGCGGCCTCGCGGGCCGTCTCGAGGAGCTGCTCGACCGAGGCGTAGGGGCGGCGCTCGACGACGCCCGCGACCCAGCGGTCGATGTCGACGCAGGGACGCACGACGGCGTCGGCCTCCCCGGCGTCGAGTCCGTTGAACTCCTCGAGCTGCATGAATCCTCCTGGATCGTCATGTGGATCGTCCTGGCGGGCCGCTTCCGGCCCCGGTGGAACCTGACCCCTCGAACCGGGTCACGTTTTCCGATATGTGGAAAACGAATTCCATGATCCGATTGTAGTGTGAGTCACATGCCTGCTGTCAAGAGGATATCGAACGGGAGTTTCAGGGACGTGTCGGCGATGTTTCAGATGTTTCAGCCACGAGGACCTCAGCCCCGCCCCAGGAAGGGCATCCCCGTGGCGGTGAGCACCATCGAGTCGACGGTGCACCCGGCCGGCAGCGAGGCCATGAACACGATGGCCCGGGCCGCCTCCGCGACGGGGAACGTGGGCTCCACGCGCAGACTCCCGTCCGCCTGCCGCGCACCGCTGGAGGTCCCCAGCCCCTCGGTGATCTCGGTGGCGGTGTTGCCGATGTCGATCTGCCCCACGCTGATGCCCGCCTCGCGCCCGTCGAGGGAGAGGCTCTTGGTCAGGCCCGTCATGGCGTGCTTGGTCGCGGTGTAGGCGGCGCTGAGCGGGCGCGGGCTGTGCGCGGAGATCGAGCCGTTGTTGATGATGCGCCCTCCGCGGGGCTCCTGGGCGCGCATGCGGGCGAAGGCGGCCCGCGCGCACAGCATCGCGCCGGTCAGGTTGACCTCGAGCACCTCGCGCCACTGATCGGGGTCCAGCTCGTCGGGCCGCACGGTGGGGCCGAAGGTGCCGGCGTTGTTCACCAGCAGGTCCACCCGGCCCCAGCGCCCGACGGCGGCGTCGAACAGCGCCTCGACCTGCTCCGCGTCGGCGACGTCGGCGGGGAGCACCAGCGCACCCTCGCGTCCCGCGGCGCTCTCCTCGAGGGGCTCGCGACGCCGTCCGGCCAGCGCGACCCGCCACCCCTCGTCGAGCAGCGCGCGGGCCGTCGCCCGCCCGATCCCGCTGCCGGCTCCCGTCACCACGGCGACTCGCTCCATGTTCCGTCCTCTCCTCCGGCGTCACGTCCGCCGGTACCCTTGAAATTTCATTGATCAGAATATAATATCCGTATTGTGGAAACGAGGCATGAGTCACACGGCTCGCCTCCCCATTATCCAACGCGTTGCTCCAGGAGGTACGCCATGACCACGACCGAACAGCCGACCGGCGAGAAGGCACCCGCCGCCGCGACCAGCCCGGGTTACGCCATCACCCTGCGCATCGAGTGCTCGTCCACCGGCGGCGCGACCCGCGCCCTGACCGCCGCGGTCGGCGAGGCCGGCGCGGACCTGACCGCGCTCGACGTCGTCGAGTCGACCCACGACAGCATGACCGTGGACCTCAGCTGCAACACCGCCGACGAGGCGCACGCGAAGCGCGTGGCCGAGCTCATCGAGGGCATCGAGGGCGCCCACGTGCACAAGCGCAGCGACCGCACCTTCCTCATGCACCTGGGCGGCAAGCTCTCCGTCGAGCCCAAGGTCCCTCTGCGCAACCGCGACGACCTCTCCCGGGCTTACACCCCCGGCGTCGCCCGGGTGTGCATGGCGATCGCGGAGAACCCCGAGGACGCCCGCCGCCTGACGGTCAAGCGCAACACCGTGGCCGTGGTGACCGACGGCTCCGCCGTGCTGGGCCTGGGCAACATCGGCCCGGCCGCCGCGCTGCCGGTGATGGAGGGCAAGGCCGCCCTCTTCAAGCAGTTCGCCGACGTCGACGCCTGGCCGGTCTGCCTGGACACCCAGGACACCGAGGAGATCATCAACATCGTCAAGGCGATGGCGCCGGTCTACGGCGGGGTGAACCTCGAGGACATCGCGGCCCCGCGCTGCTTCGAGATCGAGAAGCGCCTGCGCGAGGAGCTGGACATCCCCGTCTTCCACGACGACCAGCACGGCACCGCGATCGTCGCCCTCGCCGCGCTGCTCAACGCCCTCAAGGTCGTGGGCAAGAGGATCGAGGACGTGCGCATCGTGCTCTCGGGCGTGGGCGCCGCCGGCCACGCCATCATCAACCTCCTGCAGGCCCAGGGCGCGAAGGACATCGTCGCCTGCGCCCGCAACGGCGCCCTGCACAGCGGGGAGCACTACGACGACGCCCACCGCGAGTGGATCGCCCAGAACACCAACCCCTCGGGCTTCTCCGGCTCGCTCAAGGAGGCCGTGCGCGGCTCGGACGTCTTCATCGGCGTCAGCGCCCCGAACCTGCTGGACGAGGAGGACGTCGCGGCGATGAACGAGGGCGCGATCGTCTTCGCGATGGCCAACCCGAACCCGGAGATCCTGCCCTCCGTGGCGGCCAAGCACGCCGCCGTCGTCGCGACCGGCCGCAGCGACTTCCCGAACCAGATCAACAACGTCCTGGCCTTTCCCGGCCTGTTCCGCGGCCTGCTCGACGCCGGCGCCCGGGACATCGAGGACTCGATGCTGGTCGCCGCCGCGCGGGCCATCGCCGAGAGCGTGAGCGAGGACGAGCTGAACCCGAACTACATCGTCCCCAGCGTCTTCAACCCCGAGGTCGCGCACCGCGTGGCGGAGGCCGTGGAGGCCTCGGCGCGGGCGCACTCTTAGGACAACGCAGAACAACTACCCAAGGAGAGTCGCATGACGATCGAGATCACCGACCGGACCCCCGTGGAGCGCGCCGGGGAGATCCTGACCGACGACGCCCTCGCGTTCGTCGAGAACCTGCACCGGCGCTTCGCCCCCCGCCGCGCCGAGCTGCTGGAGAAGCGGGCCGAGCAGCGCCAGCGGGTCGCCGACTCGGGCCGGCTCGACTTCGACCCCGAGACCCGCGAGGTCCGCGAGGGCGACTGGAAGGTCGCCCCGGTCCCCGCCGCCCTGCAGGACCGCCGCGTCGAGATGACCGGCCCCGCGACCCCGGCCAAGATGGCCATCAACGCGCTGAACTCCGGGGCCAAGGTGTGGCTCGCGGACCTCGAGGACGCCAGCTGCCCCACCTGGGGCAACGTCATCGACTCCGTGCTGAACCTGCGCGATGCCGCCCGCGGCACGCTGTCCTTCACCTCGCCGGAGGGGAAGAGCTACAGCCTGCGCACCGACGTGCCGCTGGCGACCGTCGTCGCCCGCCCCCGCGGCTGGCACATGGACGAGCAGCACCTGCTCATCGACGGCACGCCCGCCGTGGGCGCCCTGGTCGACTTCGGCCTGCACTTCTTCCACCTCGCGCAGCAGCTGATCGACAACGGCGAGGGGCCCTACTACTACCTGCCGAAGATGGAGAGCTACCTCGAGCCGCGCCTGTGGGCCGAGGTCTTCTCCGCCGCCGAGGAGTCGCTGGGGATCGAGCACGGGACCATCCGCGCGACGATGCTCATCGAGACCATCCCCGCGGCCTTCCAGATGGAGGAGTTCCTCTACGAGCTGCGCGAGTACGCCGCCGGCCTCAACGCCGGGCGCTGGGACTACCTGTTCAGCATCATCAAGTACTTCCGCGACTCCGGCGACCGCTTCGTGCTCGCCGACCGCTCCTCGGTGACCATGACGGCCCCGCTGATGCGCGCCTACACCGAGCTGCTGGTCAAGACCTGCCACCGGCGCGGGGCGCACGCGATGGGCGGCATGGCGGCCTTCATCCCCTCCCGCAAGGACGAGGAGGTCAACCGGGCGGCCTTCGAGAAGGTGCGCAACGACAAGACCCGCGAGGCCAACGACGGCTTCGACGGCTCCTGGGTGGCCCACCCCGACCTCGTGCCCGTCTGCCAGGAGGTCTTCGACGGCGTCCTGGGCGAGAAGCCCAACCAGGTGGACCGCCTGCGCGAGGAGGTCGAGGTCACCGCCGAGCAGCTGATCGACGTCCCCTCGGCCGGCGATCAGCGCACCGAGGCCGAGCTGCACAGCAACCTGTACGTGGCCATCGCCTACACCGCGGTCTGGATCTCCGGCAACGGCGCCGTCGCCATCCACAACCTGATGGAGGACGCCGCCACCGCGGAGATCTCCCGCTCCCAGATCTGGCAGCAGATCCAGAACGGCGTGGTCTACACCGACACCGGCAACACCGCGACCCGGGAGCTGGTGACCGAGGCGCTGGAGACCCAGAAGGAGAAGCTGCGCGGCGAGGTCGGCGACGAGCTCTACACCCGCTACTACGAGCCCGCCGCGGGCATCGTGGCGGACCTGGCGCTTTCGGACGACTACGCGGACTTCCTGACCACCCCCGCCTACGAGTGGGTGGTCGCCGATGGCCGCTGAGACCAGCCCGGTCGCCCCGGCCCTCGACGACGCGCTGTACGGCGAGCTGGACTCCCGCCTGGCCGGGACCGACGCCGCGCTGACGGACCGCTACCCCGGCGAGGCCGGGGACCGCCAGCCCGTGCACACCGTCTACGTGCGGGCCGACCGCTACGAGGAGGGCCTCGCGGCCGACTGGGGCCGGCAGGCCCTGGACCTCGCGGCCGAGCACGGCGGGCTGCGCGAGCTGTGCCGCGTCGTCGGCGTCGAGGACGAGCTCGCCGAGCGGATCGCCCCGCTCGTCGAGGCCAAGCTGCGCGAGGAGCCCATCGAGGACCTGCGCATCGACTTCGAGGACGGCCTCGGGGCCCAGCCCGACGACGTCGAGGACCGCCTCGCCGTCGAGTCCGCGCGGCTGCTGGCCCGCGAGATCGCCGAGGGCTCCGCGACCCCGTTCGCGGGCCTGCGGTTCAAGTGCCTCGAGGAGGACACCCGACGGCGCGGCCTGCGCTCCCTGGACCTGTTCCTCGGCGCGCTGATCGCCGCGGGCGGCCTGACCGAGGGGCTGATCATCACGCTGCCCAAGGTCAGCACCGTGGAGCAGGTCGAGGCCATGGTGGCCGTCTGCGAGCGCCTGGAGCGCGCGCACGGCCTCGAGCCGGGCCGGCTGCGCTTCGAGGTGCAGGTCGAGACCCCCCAGCTGATCCTGGGGGCCGAGGGCACCGTGCCGGTGGCGGCGATGCTGCACCGCGCGGACCGCCGGATCACGGCCCTGCACTACGGGACCTACGACTACAGCGCCTCGCTGCAGATCGCGGCCCAGTACCAGTCGATGGAGCACCCGGGCGCCGACTTCGCCAAGTCGGTGATGCAGGTGGCGGTCGCCGGCACGGGAGTGACCCTCTCGGACGGATCCACCAACATCCTGCCGATCGGCTCGGACGAGGACGTGCACGCCGCCTGGCGGCTGCACGCCCGGCTGGTCGGCCGCAGCCTGGAGCGCGGCTACTACCAGGGCTGGGACCTGCACTGGGCCCAGCTGCCGACCCGGTACATCGCGACCTACGCGTTCTACCGCCGCGGGTTCGACGCCGCCGCCCTGCGGCTGCGCAACTACGTGTACGGCACCGGCGGCGCGATCCTGGACGAGCCGGCGACGGCGCGCGCCCTCGCCCGCTTCATCCAGCGCGGGCACGCCTGCGGGGCGCTCTCCGCGGAGGAGATCACGGACTCCTGCGGGCTGGACCCCGCTACGGTGGCCGCGATCGCCCGGCCGCACTCGGAGACCCGGCCGCTCGGGGACTCCCCCGAGCCCCCCGCCTCCACGAGCTGATCGTGCGGGGCGGCCGGCGGACATCCGCCGGCCGCCCCGCCTCAGGCTCCCCCACCCTCTTCTCTTCCCCACCACCCAGCACGTCCTCCTCCCCCGGCGGGAGCGGGGCGGGCCCCGATTCACCAAGGACGTTGAACCATGGCTTACTACAACCCCCGCGGCGGGTTGCCCCCGCAGACCCAGATCACCACCGACCGTGCGATGTTCACCGAGTCGTACGCGGTCATCCCCAAGGGCGTCTTCAGCGACATCGTCACCAGCCTCCTGCCGGGCTGGGACTCGACCCGCCTCTGGGTCATCGCGCGCCCACTGAGCGGCTTCGCCGAGACCTTCTCCCAGTACATCGTCGAGGTCGGCCCGGGCGGTGGCAGCGACGATCCCGAGACCGAGCCGGGCACCGAGTCGGTGCTCTTCGTGACCGGCGGCTCCGTGAAGGTGACCATCGACGGCGAGGCGCACGCGCTGACCGAGGGCGGCTACGCCTTCATCCCGCCGTCGTCGACCTGGAGCCTGCGCAACGACTCCGGCGACCTCGCGACCTTCCACTGGATCCGCAAGGCGTACCAGCCCGCCCCCGGCATCGACGAGCCCCAGCCCGTGGTGACCAACGAGAAGGACGTCGCCCCGACGCCCATGCCCGACTGCGACGGCGCCTGGTCCACCACGCGCTTCGTCGACCCGGCCGACCTCTCCCACGACATGCACGTGACGGTCGTGACCTTCGAGCCGGGCGGGGCCATCCCCTTCGCCGAGACCCACGTGATGGAGCACGGCCTCTACGTGCTGGAGGGCAAGGCCGTGTACCGGCTCAACCAGGATTGGGTCGAGGTGGAGGCCGGCGACTTCATGTGGCTGCGCGCCTTCTGCCCCCAGGCCTGCTACGCCGGCGGCCCCGGCAAGTTCCGCTACCTGCTGTACAAGGACGTCAACCGGCACATGCCGCTGACCCTGAACCGCTGAGCGGCGGCCTCGGACGGCGCCGGCGCCGCCCGAGGCCTTGCGTCCCTTCCGCGCGCGGGCCCTCCTCGGGGCCCGTACGACGGGTCAGTGGCCGGGTCTCCTCCGCAGGCGAGGAGGGCCCGATGAGAGCTCCCCCGGACGATGGACGTCGTCCAGGGGAGCTCTCTGTCGTTCGGGCTCAGGGGTCAGGGGTCAGGGCTCAGGAGTTAGGGCTCAGGGCTCAGGGCTCAGGGCTCAGGGCTCAGGGCTCAGACATGATGATGGCAGACGGCAACTGGGCTGTTTCGGAGCTTTCCTTCCGAAAAATGTAGCCCTGGCGTGCTCCCCACTCTCTTCAGCGCGCGTTTTCCGGACGGATTCCTCCGAAAACCCCTAGTTGAGAGCACCTCTATGGCCAGCCTTAACCTGGCTGGCCCGACTCGGCTGATGAGGCCGCCCGGTCCGGCTCGCCCCTCTGGCCAACCGGTCCGGACAATGGCCCGTTCCCGCCGCGCCCGGAGCGCGCAAGAGCCGCCCGCACCGGAAAGGGTGAACGGGCGGCTCCCTCTGGCCTGAGGGCCGCGGCTCCCGCCGGCCAGCCTCAGGACGGGACCGGTCCCGGCGGGGACCCGGCCCGGCGGCGCGGCTCTAGGAGTCGATGCCCAGGTCCCGCCGCAGCTGCGCCACGTGGCCCTCGGCGTCGACCTGGTAGTCGGCCCGGACGAGCTTGCCGTCCTCGCCGACCACGAAGGTCGAGCGGAGCACGCCGGTGCGCTGCTCGCCGTTGATGGTCTTCTCGCCCCAGGCGCCGTAGCGCTGGGCGACCTCGGAGCCCTCGTCGGAGAGCAGGCCGTAGGTGAGCTCGTACTCCTTGGCGAAGTCCGCGAGCTTCTCCACCGGGTCCCCGGAGATCCCCAGGACGGTGTAGCCGGCGCCCTTGAGGGAGGCGAGGTTGTCCCGGAAGTCGCAGGCCTCGGTGGTGCAGCCGGGGGTGAAGGCGGCGGGGTAGAAGTAGAGGACCACCTTGCGGCCCGCGAGGTCGGCGAGCGAGGTGGTGCCACCCTCGGC
Organism: Rothia halotolerans; assembly: GCF_004136635.1. Classification (GTDB taxonomy): domain Bacteria; phylum Actinomycetota; class Actinomycetes; order Actinomycetales; family Micrococcaceae; genus Rothia; species Rothia halotolerans. The sequence continues at coordinate 650,957 of NZ_NOIU01000001.1, forward strand.
GTCGGGGAGGGAGAAGTCGGGGGCGACGTCGCCCGGGGTCAGCTGAGCGGTCATGATGCTCCTTTGCGTCGAAGTCGTCCGCGGGTTCGCGGCCCTCCCATTCTGTCAGCCGCGTCACACGCCCGGCCAGGGCTTCTCAGGGGATGGAGGGCCCTCCCACGCCTCGCGGCCGCCGCTCGCGCGGGCCGGCCGGCGATCCGTACTAGAATCGACTCGGCCGCGGCGGACCCCGGCATCCCACCCCCTGAGAGTATCTACGGATTCAACGAATGACTTCTGAGAACACCGCGGCTCCGAGCCGCGCCCAGCGACCCGTGAACGGGAGGCCCCGCGGCGGGCTGGACCGCTTCTTCAAGATCAGCGAACGCGGCTCGACCATCGGCACCGAGATGCGCGGCGGCCTGGCGACCTTCTTCGCCATGAGCTACATCGTGGTCCTCAACCCGCTGATCCTGGGACTCGGCGCCGACGGGGCCGGCAACGCCCTGGGCATCGACCGGGTCGCCGCGGCGACCGCCCTGGTCTCCGGCCTGATGTCCATCCTCATGGGCGTCCTCTCCAACCACCCCTTCGCGATGGCGGCCGGACTCGGCATCAACGCCTTCCTCGCCGCGACCATCGCCACCACGCCGGGCCTCACCTGGCCCGAGCTCATGGGCCTGGTGGTGTGGGCCGGCATCGTCATGTTCCTGCTGGTGCTCACCGGTTTCCGGACGGCGGTGTTCAACGCCGTGCCGGCCTCGCTGAAGACCGCGATCGTGGTCGGCATCGGACTGTTCATCTCCTTCATCGGCTTCGTCAACGCCGGTTTCATCCGCCGCATGCCCGACGACGCCGGGACCACCGTCCCCGTCTCCTTCGGCGTCGGCGGCGAGCTGTTCGGCTGGCCGATCCTGGTGTTCCTGGTCGGCCTCTTCGTGACCATCGCGCTGATGATCCGCAACGTGCGCGGCGCGATCCTGATCGGCGTCATCATCTCCACGATCCTCTCCATCGTCATCGAGTCCGTGGCCCCCTCCGGGGCGTCCACCGAGAACCCCGCCGGCTGGTCGCTCGTGGTGCCCGGCGTGCCCGAGTCCTGGTTCGGCCTGCCCGATCTCTCGCTGATCGGTCAGTTCAGCTGGTTCGGCGCCTTCCAGTCCCTCGGCGGGATGGCCGCAACCCTCATGGTCTTCGCGATTCTGCTCTCGGTCTTCTTCGATGCGATGGGCACCTCGGTGGGCCTGGCCACCGAGGCCGGGAACATCACCAAGGACGGCAAGATCCCCGGCATCAACCGCGTGCTCGCGGTGGATGCGCTGGGCTCGGTCGCCGGCGGCGGGGCCTCGGCATCGTCCTCCCAGATCTTCGTGGAGTCCGCCACCGGCATCGGCGAGGGCGCGCGCACCGGCCTGGCGCCGGTCATCACCGGGGCGCTCTTCCTGGTCGCGACCTTCATCTCGCCGTTGGTCAACATCGTGCCCTTCGAGGCCGTGGCGCCCGCGCTGGTGATCGTCGGGTTCCTCATGGTGCGCCAGGCCGTGAACGTGGAGTGGAGCGACTGGGGCCTGGGCATCCCGGCCTTCCTGACCATCGCCATGATGCCGTTCAGCTACTCGATCGCCCACGGCATCGGCGCCGGCTTCGTCTCCTACGCCTTCATCCGCCTCGTCCAGGGGCGCGGCAAGGAGGTGCACCCGCTGATGTACGTGGTCTCGGCGGCGTTCCTGCTGTACTTCGGCATGGGCGTCATCGAGAGCTGGATGGGCTAGGGCATCCCGATGCCGAGCCCCGCGACGCACCCGCCGAGCCCGGAGAGCCGCTGCCCCTGCGGCACCGGCGAGGTCTACGGCTCCTGCTGCGGGCCGTTGCACTCAGGCGCGCGCGAGGCCCCCACGGCCGAGGCCCTGATGCGCTCGCGCTTCTGCGCCTTCGCCGTGCACGACGCCGCCTACCTCCTGCGCACCTGGCACCCCTCCACCCGCCCGGAGGAACTGGAGCTTGACGGGACGATCCTGTGGCAGCGTCTCGAGATCCTGGGCACGCAGGGCGGCCCCTTCGACGACGCCGCCCGCGTGCGCTTCGCCGCCCACTACCGCTCCCGCCCGGGCATCCCGCCCGAGGAGCGGGTCAGGGGCGTGCAGCGGGAGGACAGCCGGTTCCTCCGGGAGGACGGCCGGTGGCTCTACGTGGACGGCGTCGTGGGCTGAGGGGCCGTGCCGCGCGTCTCAGCGCCGCCAGCATCGCCCGCCGCGACCGCCAGGACATGATCGCCAGGGTCGAGGCCGCGGAGAGGATCGACGCCGCGGACGCGAAGCTTCCGATGGACAGGATCGAGCACGAGGAGCCGATGGAGCCCGCCGAGCCGAAGGACCCGATCGAGCCGATGCTCAGCGTCGAGTTCGCGGACCACAGGCTGAGCGCGCTGTTCCGCGACCCGATCGAGAGGAACGAGCCGCCGCGGCTCAGGGCCGGGTGCCGGAGGAGGCGCCCGAGGCGCCGGGAGTTCTCCATGCCCCGAATCTAGTCCCTCCGGGGCGCGGCGCCCAGGGCCAGCCGGCGGGCCCACTCCTCGTCCTTGTAGTGGGCCGGGACCGCGCCGCCGAGCAGGACACGGCCGAGTGCTGCGGCGTCGTCGTCCCCCGCCCGCGGGAGCGGGGAGTCCGAGGCCAGCAGGACGATGTTGCCGTAGCGACGGCTCTTGAGCATGGGAGGGTCGGCGATGCAGGCGACGTGCGCGAAGACCTCCCGTAGCCCCGCGATCTCAGCCCGGGCCCCGGCCAGCTCCCGGCCGTCGCCGCAGTTGGCCACGTACAGCCCGCCCGGCGCGAGCACGCGGCGGACGTGGGCGAAGAACTCCACGGTGGTCAGCGGCTCAGGCGTCACGGCCTCGGCGAAGACGTCCCGGATCACGACGTCGCGGCTGCCGTCCACGAATCCTTCCGTGACGGCCCGCGCCTCCCCCGTCCGGATCTTGACCCGCGGGGCTCGCGGGATGTCGAACTGCTCGCGGACCAGCTCGGCGAGCCGCCCGTCCAGCTCGACGACGGTGTTGCGGCTTCCCGGGTACGCATCCGCGAGGTACCGGGCCATCGAGCAGGCCCCGCCGCCCAGGTGCGTGATCCGCAGCTGCGCCGGGTCGAGGTGCGCGCCGACGAAGGACTCGATGCCGGCCGCGAACCACCGCATGTACTCGAAGGCGAGCTCGCGCGGCCGGCCGAGGACGACGTGGCTCGACTGCACGCCGTTGACCAGCACCAGCCATGCGCCGGCCTGGGAGTCGTCGGGGATCAGCTCGGCGGTGCCGGTGTCGATCGGGTAGGTGCCGGCGACGGGGACCCCCTGCGCGGACGAGGCGGCCGCCCCCGCGGTCTGCCCGCCCTTCCTCTTCTTGGCCATGGGCACCAGCGTAGTCGCCTCCGCGGCGGGGCGGCTCGGAGCGGTCCGCCGTCATGCTCCGCGGGGCCCCACCACCACGCTCCCGGCGGAAGGCCTTGCGGCGGGCGGTCGCGGTGGCAGACAGTGAGGGGAAGGACGCCGCGAGCCGCCCGCCCGCGGCGCCGCCCGGTTCCGGGCGCCCGTCCCCCGGGCGCCCCCGTTCTGAAGGAGCGACCCATGACCACGCCTTTCTCCCCCGACCAGGCCCCGCACGCCGAGGCCCTCCACGGTCTCGCGCTGACCGCGGGCGGAGGCATCGGGTACAGCACGGACCCGGTCTTCGCCTGGAACCGTTGGCCGGCCGAGGGCCGCCGGGTGTGGCTGGTCAGCGGCGGCGGGGCGGGCCACGAGCCCATGCACGCCGGGTTCCTGGGCGAGGGCGGCCTCGACGTCGCTGTGCCCGGGGAGGTCTTCACCTCTCCCCACAACGGCCAGGTCGTGGCGGCGGTGGAGCACGTCGCCGAGCCCGGGGCCGAGGTGCTGCTGATCGTCAAGAACTACACCGGCGACGTCATCAACTTCGCGATCGCCCGGGAGCGCCTCGAGGCGAAGGGGTACAGCGTCGGCACCCTGGTGGTGGACGACGACCTCGGCAGCGAGGGCGCCGAGGCCGGCCGCCGCGGGACGGGAGCGACCGTGGTGCTGGAGAAGATCCTCGGCGCCGCCGCCGACGCCGGCCAGGGCCTCGGGGAGCTGCTGGAGCTGGGCCGCCGGGTCGGGGCGCGGACCCGCTCGCTCGCCGTCGCCCGGGCGGCGCACACCCGGCCCGGCGGCGGCGAGGGCTTCGAGGTGGAGCAGGGCAGCCTCGAGTACGGCGTCGGCATCCACGGGGAGACCGCCGCGGAGACCATCGCCGACCCGGGCGTGGAGCAGCTCGTGGGCCGCATGGTCGACGAGCTGCTGGACTCCCTCGGGCACGAGGACGCCCCCGCCGGCGCCGACTACGTGGTCATGGTCAACGGACTCGGCGGCGTGAGCAACCTGGAGCTCTCCCACATCGCGGCGCAGGCCGCCGCGGCCCTGCGCGGACGCGGCGCCGAGCTCGCGAGCCTCGTCGCCGGCACCTACATCTCCGCGCTGGACATGCGCGGCTTCTCCCTGACCCTCACCGCCGCCGACGACGCCGCCTGGGTCGGCTACTGGATCGCCCCGCACGCCGCCCCCGGCCTGCCGCACCCGCGGATCGCGGAGGCCGCCGAGGACACCGGCCCCCGGTCCGCGAACACCGGCCACGAGGACGGGAAGGGCGCGTCCTCGCAGTGGCTGGACGCGCTGGCCGAGCGCTTCGAGGGCTACCGCGAGCCGCTGAACGCCCTGGACCAGCGCTCCGGGGACGGGGACATGGGCACCAACCTCTCCCACGGCGTGCGACGGGCCGCCGAGCGCGGCGCCGCGAGCCCCGACGAGGAGCTGGACGCCCTGGCGAGCGCGTTCCTCGACGAGGTCGGCGGCTCCAGCGGACCCCTGTTCGGCCTGGTCCTCTCCGAGCTCGCCCGGGCGGAGCGCAGGGGCGAGGGCGTGCGCGCCGGGCTGGAGGCGGTCCAGCGGGTCGGCGGGGCGAAGCCGGGGGACCGGACGATGCTCGACGCCCTCGCCCCGGCCGCGGAGCACGAGGAGCTCGACGCCGCGGCGGTGCGAGCCGCCGTCGAGGGCGCGGCCTCGACCAAGGACCTGCGCGGACGCCGCGGCAGGGCCAGCTACCTGGGCGAGAGGGTGCTCGGCGCGCCGGACCCGGGCGCGGTGGCCATGGCGCTGGTGCTGCACGCGGTGGCCGAGCGCGACGGCGTCGACCTCGAGGGGGTCGACGCCGCGGGACTGCTGGGCTGAGCGCCCTCAGCCCTCCGAGCCCAGCGCCTCCTCGAGCCGCTCGATCTTGCCGGTCATCTCCCCGGTGTAGCCAGGGCGGATGTCGGCCTTGAGGACCAGGGAGACGCGGGTGCCGTACTCGCCCACGGCCTCGGTGGCGCGTTTGATGACGTCCATGCACTCGTCCCACTCGCCCTCGAGCGTGGTGAACATGGAGTCGGTGCGGTGGGGCAGGCCGGATTCGCGGACGATCCGGACGGCGGCGGCGACCGCCTCGTGGACCGAGGCGTCGGCGTTCTCGCCCCCGGAGGGCGCGACGGAGAATGCGAACAACATGCCCCCAGCCTATCCACGATCCGCGGGCGGGGGCGAGAGGCATCTCTCAGCCCGTGGACCCCGCCGCCCGCCTAGACTTGGGACCGGAACCCCGCTGACACCACGATCCCGATCGCGAGGACGGCCCGCATGACCACCGGCATCTTTCTCGAAGCGCTCACTCCCCGGGCCGGCAAGGCCCTGGTCTGCCTGGGTCTCGCGGACTCCCTGATCCGCCGCGCCGACCAGGTCGGGTACTTCCGCCCGGTGCACCTGACCGACGCCGCGGAGGACGACCCGGGCATCCGGCTCATGCGCGAGGTCTTCGGACTGGACGAGGCCGCCGCCCGCGGAGGGGTCTCGATGAGTCGGTGCCGGGAGCTGCTGGCCGCGGGCGAGCAGGACGAGCTGGTCAGCACCGCTCTGGCCGTCTACTCCGAGATGAGCCAGCAGTTCGACGTCATCATCGTCGACGGCGCCGACATGCTGGGCCCCAACGCCGCGAGCGCCGAGTTCGACCTCAACGCCCGCCTGGCCAACAACATGGGCTGCTCGGTGCTGGCCGTGATCAACGGCGCCGGGGCCGAGGCACCCGAGGACATCGTGTCCTCCGTGGAGGTCACCCGCGCGGAGCTGCACGCCGCCAAGTCGGACCTGCTCGGGATCGTCGTGAACCGGGTGGACCCCGCGATCGCCGACGACGTCGCCGGCCGCATCCCGGTGGGCCGCCGCGGCGGCCAGGTCTACGTGATCCCCGAGGACACCGCGATCTCCCATCCGACGGTGGACGACGTCGTCCACGAGCTGGAGCTGGACAGCGACTTCCCGATGTCCCTGGACCGCGACATCCAGGCGGTCAAGGTCGCGGCGATGACCGTGGGCAACTTCCTGGAGCAGATGGCCGACGGCGACTTCGTCATCACCCCCGCGGACCGCTCCGACGTCGTCATGGCCACCCTGGCCTCCGCGCTCTCGCCGAGCTTCCCCGTCCCCTCCGGCCTCCTGCTCTCCGGAGACCTGGACACCAACCAGACCACCCGCGACCTGGTCGGCGCCGCGCCCTTCCCGGTGCTGCGCTCCCCCGTGGACACCTACTCGGCGGCCCAGGCGGTCGGGGCGGTGCACGGCCGGCTGCGCGCCGGGGCCCCGCGCAAGATCGCCGCGGCGCTGGGCCAGTGGTCCCGCCGCGTGGACGACAAGGAGCTGCTCGGCCGCCTCGAGCTGCCCCGCCCCGCGACCATGACCCCGCTGCGCTTCCTGCACCAGCTGATCGAGAAGGCGCGCTCGGACCGCCGCGGGATCGTCCTGCCCGAGGGCGAGGACGTCCGGGTCCTGCGCGCCGCGGAGATCATCCAGCGCCGCGACTTCTGCGAGGTCACCCTGCTGGGCCGCGAGGCGGCGGTGCGCGAGCTCGCCCAGGCCGAGGGCATCGACCTGAGCTTCTCCCCCGGCGAGGACGCCCCCGTCCACGGCAGCGTCCGGCTGATCGACCCCGCGCAGTCCCCGCTGCGGGAGTCCTACGCCGAGGAGTACGCGCGCCTGCGCTCCCACAAGGGCGTGAGCCTCGAGGACGCGCGGGAGCGCATGCTCGAGGGAGCATATTTCGGGACCATGATGGTCCAGCGCGGCGACGTCGACGGCATGGTCTCGGGCGCGGCGCATACCACCGCCAACACCATCCGCCCGGCCCTGGAGTTCGTGAAGACCAAAGAGGACGTCAAGATCGTCTCCTCGGTGTTCTTCATGCTGCTGGAGGACCGGGCTCTGGTCTACGGCGACTGCGCGGTCAACCCCAACCCCGACGCCGAGCAGCTCGCGGACATCGCCCGGGCCAGCGCGCAGACCGCGCGGGAGTTCGGCGTCGAGCCCCGGGTGGCGATGCTCTCCTACTCGACCGGCGGCTCCGGGGCCGGCGCCGACGTGGACAAGGTCCGCGAGGCCACCCGGCTGGTGCGCGAGTCGGACCCCTCCTTCGAGGTCGAGGGGCCCATCCAGTACGACGCCGCGACCAACACCTCCATCGCGGCCTCCAAGCTGCCGGAGTCGCAGGTCGCCGGGCGGGCGACCGTGTTCGTCTTCCCCGACCTGAACACCGGCAACAACACCTACAAGGCCGTGCAGCAGTCCTCCGGCGCCGTGGCGGTGGGCCCGGTGCTGCAGGGGCTGCGCAAGCCGGTCAACGACCTCTCCCGGGGCTGCACGGTGGACGACATCGTCAACACGGTCGCGATCACCGCGATCCAGGCCCAGTCGATCTGACCACCCGCTCCGCTCCCCCCGCCACACCTCCCGAAAGGCCCGGCATGCTCGTCCTCGTCATCAACTCCGGCTCCTCCTCGATCAAGTACCAGGTCCGCCAGGTGCCCTCCGGCGCCGACTCCCGGGACGCCGGGGCGGGGGAGGAGATCCTCACCAAGGGGCTGATCGAGAGCATCGGGCAGGAGGGCGCCGTCGCGGACCACTCCGAGGCCCTGGACCTGCTCGCCGGGCGGCTGGACGGCGAGCTGGATGGACGGGAGATCGACGTCGTCGGGCACCGCGTGGTCCACGGCGGCGAGCGCTTCTCCGAGCCGGTCCTGATCGACAACGAGATCGTCCGCGCGATCGAGCGCCTGGCGCCCCTGGCCCCGCTGCACAACCCGGCCGCGGCGCTGGGCATCCGCGCGATCCAGAAGAAGTGGCCGCACATGCCGCAGGTCGCGGTCTTCGACACCGCCTTCCACCGGACCCTCCCCGAGCACGCCTGGCGCTACGCCATCCCGGACGAGCTCTACCGACTGCACGGCATCCGCCGCTACGGCTTCCACGGCACGAGCCACGACTACGTCACGGGCAGGGCGGCCGAGCACCTCGGGGTGCCGCGGGAGGACTTCGACGGCATCGTCGCCCACCTCGGCAACGGCGCCTCGGTCACCGCGATCAAGGGCGGCGCCTCGGTGGACACCTCGATGGGGTACACGCCGCTGGCCGGGCTGGTCATGGGGACCCGCTCGGGCGACGTCGACCCCTCCGTGCTCACCGCCCTGATGGACGGCCCCGACGGGTACGACGCCGAGCGGATGGACCGCGTGCTCAACAACGAGTCCGGCCTGCTGGCGATCGGCGGGACCAACGACATGCGCGAGCTCGTCGATCTGGCCGAGAACGGCGACGAGAAGGCCCTGCTCGCCCTGCGGATGGCCGCCTACCGGCTGACCAAGTACATCGGCGGGTACCACGTGGTGGTCGGCGGCGCGGAGACCCTGATCTTCACCGCCGGCATCGGCGAGAACTCCGCCCCCTTCCGCCGCATGGTCCTCGAGGGCCTGGGCGCCCTCGGCGTGACCCTGGACGAGGAGGCCAACGAGGTCCGCTCGGACGAGGTCCGGGAGATCTCCGGGCCGGACTCGGCGATCACGGTGCTCGTGGTCCCCACCGACGAGGAGCGCGCGATCGCCGAGGCCTCCGTGGGGGTGCTCGAAGACCGGGGCTGAGCAGGGCGTCCCGCAGGGGCGCTGCCGAGGCCGCTCCGGGCGGGCCTCGGCAGCGCCCGGGGCGGCGACGACGTCGTGCGACCGGATGGATGGGGGACGGTCGCGGAGCGGATGACGCGACGCGGCGGGGCGAGCGGCGGCCCGGCGGCCCGCGGGTCTAACGTGGTGTCTACGTGTCGGAACCAGCCGAAGGAGCCCCATGACGAACCACCCTCCGGGGCAGGGTCCTGAATCCAGCTTCGAGCGCGACTCCCACCGCTACGGCGCGCCGGGGACCTCACCGGCCGAGTCGACCCTGCCCAGGGACCCCCTGCCGGACGACCTGCGCAGCGGCTGGGTGCCGGAGGATTCGCGGCAGCGGCCGCGCAGCCCCTTCCCCGCCCCCGCCCTGTTCTCCACCCAGTCGCTGCTGGCGGAGTCGCTGCGCAAGGCGCTGCGGCACCCCGGCGAGATCCCGTGGCTGGTGGTGGGATTCTGCGTGACGCTGGCCGGCTACACCTACTCGCTGTGGATCCTGTTCTTCCAGGTGATCCTGGCGGACACTCTGCGGGACAGCGCCGACCCGTACCTGCAGGAGCAGGCCGAGCGACTGACCTCCAGCACCATCGAGCAGATCCTGGCCGTCGTCTTCCTGCTCCCGCTCGTCATCTTCTTCGCCCGCGGCATGATGTACGCCCGGCTGCGCCTGGCGGGGGTCCGCATCTCCCCGACCCAGTTCCCCGAGGCGTACCAGATGCTCGTGGAGGCGGCGACGGCGGCCGGCCTGCGCCGCGTGCCGGACGCCTACGTGGTGCTCGGCAACGGACTGATCAACGCCTTCGCCTCCGGCCACGGGCACCGGCGCTTCGTGGCGGTCTACTCGGACCTCTTCGAGATCGGAGGCGAGGCCCGCGACCCGGATGCGCTGCGCTTCATCATCGGCCACGAGGTCGGGCACATCGCGGCCGGGCACGTCTCCTACTTCCGGCTCCTGGGGCTCTCCTTCTTCTCCCAGATCCCGCTGTTCTACTCGGTGCTCTCCCGCGCGCAGGAGTACACGGCGGACAACTTCGGCTTCCGCTTCTGGCCCCGCGGCGCCCGCGGCAGCATCCGGGTCCTCGCGGCCGGCAAGTACCTCAACTCCGAGGTCAACTTCGACGAGTTCGCCGACCGCGCCGTGTACGAGCGCGGGCCCTTCGTCTGGATGGCCAACCTCGGCGGCACCCATCCCTCGCTGACCTGGCGGGCGCACGCGCTGCGGGACCGCACCGCCGCCGGGCGCCTGATCTGGCGCCCGCGCTTCAACCCGCCCGCGACGCCGCTGTCGATGGTCCCCGCCGCGGAGGCCGCCGAGTTGTGGGCCGACCCCCAGCAGGGCGAGCGCTTCATCTCCTCCTACCCGGAGCACTCGGGCAATCGCCACTGGGGCATCAACGTCACCGACGCCAAGGCGCCCGCCGAGCAGCGCGACCGGCGCATCCCGGACCTGCTGGACACCCGCTGGGCCGGACCCGGCCGGCGCTTCCCGGACGGCCCCGGCGGCCCGGGCCGGGGCGGCCCGCCCGAGGACGGCCCGCGCCCGACGCCGGACGGGCCCGCCCCCGCAGGACCCGCCCCGGCTGGCCCCGCAACGACCGGTCCGTCACCGGACGATCCGTCATCGGACGGCCCGGCGCCGTACGGCTTCACGCCGTCCGGTCCGACGGGCGACGGCCCAACGGGTGAGGGCACCCCGGCGGACGCCCCGGCGGAACGGGACCCGAACGGCCAGGCCCCCGATGCCGGATCCCCCGGGGAGCCGAGGCCGCGGCGCCCCTGGGATCCGCCGGAGGCATGAGCCGGCCGGAGAGGCGCCGGACCGTAGACTGGAACGGTGCGGCCGACGGGCGGGCAGCCCGCCGGCCGGCCGCCGGTCCCCGTCCTGACGAAAGAACCCCATGAGCCCCCAGACCACCTCCCGCCGGCGCGGCCGCCCGACCGCGCCGGTGCTCTCGCGCGAGCGGATCACCCGCGCGGCGATCAAGATCGTCAGGGCCAGGGACTACCGCCACCTGACGATGGCGAGCCTGGCCCGGGAGCTGGGGGTCTCGACGTCGGCCCTGTACAACCACGTCTCCTCCAAGCGGGACCTGCTGGTCATGATCCAGGACAGCCTGAACGGCGAGATCGACTGCTCGAGCTTCGGGGCCAAGCCGTGGCACGAGGCGCTGCGGGACTGGGCCGTCTCCTATCGCCTCTGCTTCATCCGGCACACGGCGCTCATCCCGGTCATGGCCGTGCTCCCGGTCGCCGACTCGCCCCGCACGCTGCAGATGTACGAGCGCGTCGCCCGGGCCCTGGACGACGCCGGCATCCCCGGCGACCAGGCCGTGGACGTGATCGTCGGCATCGAGGCGCTGGTCTTCGGCGCCGCCTACGACGCCTCGGCGCCGCAGAACATCTTCGACCCCGGCGGCCGGGCCGACATCGCACCGGTCTTCGCCCGCGCGGCGGCCCAGCGGCCGGCGGGCTCGCGGGCCGCCGCGGACCGGGCCTTCGAGCTGGCCCTGGACGCCCTCGTCGACGGGCTGCGCCGGCGGTTCGGCTGAGGCGGACGTCCGGCACGGTGCGGGACCGGCACGAGGCGGGATCGGCTCGGTCCCGCGCCGGGCTCCTGGAGGCCCGCCGCCCTCCGGGTGTATATTGTCTCGCGTATCTTCTCGCGATCGACCGCCCACGGGCGTCAGGAGGTCGTCGGCTTGTTCAACGCCGGCACTGAATAGAGCTGCTCCGAGCGGCCGGGCACCGACATCCGGCGCCGGCCGCGCCGTCGAGCGCGCCCCGAGACCGGCCTCCCGGCCCCTCTCCGCGGCATGAGTCCCGCGGACCCGCGCTCGAAGCACCCCTATTCCCCCGACGTCTCCACGAGCACGCACCGGCTGTCCTTCCCCCATCGGCGAGGGGTCATGCCGAAGCCCTCGGCGCTCCTGTGCCCCGCTCCGCGCAGACGTCTCATCCCCGCGAGGAGACATCGTGAACACGCACACCGAATCCGAGATCCGCAAGAGCTTCGTCAACTGCTCCAAGGGCGCCGCCCAGAGGATCGCCATCCCCCGCACCCTGCTCGACGCCGACTGGGAGTCCCTGATCTTCCTCGGCTGGGTCGACCCGAAGTCGCCGCAGAGCGGGTACCTCGTCGTCGAGACCGAGGCGGGCCTGCGCGGGCTGGCCCTGCAGAAGAACCCGCCCAAGGGCCGCGGCTCCGCGCAGATGTGCCAGCTGTGCATGACGCTGCACCCCGGCAGCGGCGTCTCGCTGGTCTCCATCCAGCGCTCGAAGTCGGCGAAGGACCGCTACAACTCCATGGCCACCTACATCTGCTCCGACCTGCGCTGCAGCGACTACACGCTGGGGAAGAAGCGGCCGGATGGGGTCCGGCAGATGGAGGAGACGCTCAGCGTCGAGCAGCGGGCCGAGCGGACGCTGGACAACGTGCGCTCGCTGGTCGAGAGGATCGAGAGCGGCAGCGGCGCCCGGCCGCGCTGAGCACGGACCCCGGGCGCCGTTGCCGCTAGCCCAGCCGCGGCGTGCGGGGCGGGGCGATCCGGCGCTCGCCGGTGGCCTCGAAGGCCGCGGCGAGGCGCAACAGGCGCGCGTCGTCGTACGCCCGGCCCGCGAAGGTGATGCCCACCGGCATGCCGATGTCCTCCATGACCCCCAGGGGCACGGTGACGGTCGGGATGCCCAGGTGGCGCCACACGAGGTTGCCGTTGGCCACCCACACGCCGTTGCGCCAGGTCAGGTCCGCGGAAGCGGGGTTCACGTCCGCGTCGGCGGGGCCGACGTCGGCCACGGCGGGGAAGGCGATGACGTCCAGCCCCTGCTCGTCCAGCCACTCCTCGAAGTCCACGCGGCGGGTCCGCTCGAGTCCGCGCAGGCCCTCCTCCAGGCCGGGGATCTCGGTCAGCTCCGCGTAGCCCTTCCGGCGCATCAGCTCGGGGTACTCGGCGATGTCGTCGTCGAAGCCCTCGTAGCGGTCGGGCAGGGTGCCCTCCTCGTGCGGGAAGATGCGGGCGCCGTCGACCTCGGCCAGCCGGCTCAGCGCCGGGTCGCCGTTGGCGCGCAGGAAGTCGTCCCAGGACCACGCGGAGAGGTCCATGATCTCCGTGTGCAGGTACTCGGGGGTGACGAAGCCGCGGGTCGCGATCGTCGGCGCGCCGGGGCGGTCGCCCTCGTACCGGGAGACCACCGGCAGGTCGGTCTCGCGGACCTCCGCGCCCGCCTCCTCCAGGTCCGCCGCACCCGCGCGCCACAGGTCCAGCAGGCTGGGCCGGGGCTCGATCCGCCGGCCGGTGGGCCCGCCGATGCCGGGGCGCTCGGCGGTGCCGGCGGCCTCGTCGGTGCCCAGGAACATCCGCGGCGCGCCGATCCGCACGCCGTCGAGCGCGCTCCGGGCCGCGGCGGCGTCCGGCGCGGCGAGCTCGCGGTAGGAGGCCGGGCGGACCTCGGAGGCCCGCGGGATCCCGACCCACGGCTGGGCGCGCCAGAAGTCGCCGCGGGACCGGGCATCGTCGGCCACCAGGACCTCGAGCAGCTCCAGCAGGTCGCCCATGGTCCGGGTGTGGGGCACGACGACGTCCATGGTGGGCACCAGCGGCCAGTTGCCGCGGATCGAGATGACCCCGCGCGAGGGCGTGTAGGCGCACAGCCCGTTGTTCGACGCCGGCGCGCGGCCCGAGGACCACGTCTCCTCGCCGAGGCCGAAGGCGGCGAAGCTCGCCGCTGTCGCGGTCCCCGAGCCGTTGGAGGACCCGGAGGCGAAGGCCGAGGTGAGGTAGTCGGCGTTGTACGGGCTCTCAGCCCGGCCGTAGACCCCGCGCTGCATCCCGCCGTTGGCCATCGGCGGCATGTTGGTCAGGCCGAGCAGCACCGCCCCGGCCCCGCGCAGCCGCTCGACGGCGAAGGAGTCCCACTGCGCGACGAGCTCCGCGAAGGCGGGCGAGCCGGCCGCGACCGTGAGCCCGCGCGCCTGGAAGCTGTCCTTGGCCGTGTAGGGGATGCCCTCCAGCGGGCCGCGGGCCTCGCCCCGGGCCCGGCGCCGGTCGGACTCCCGGGCCTCCTCGAGCGCCTCGGGGTTCATCACCACCAGGGCGTTGAGGCGGATGCCCGAGGAGTCGTAGGCCTCGATGCGCGCGAGGTAGGCCTCCACCAGCTCCTCGCTCGTGGTCCGGCCCTCCTCCAGGGCCGCGCGCAGCTGCGGGATGCTCGCCTCGACGACGTCGTACGCCATCTCAGGCCCTCCCCTCGGCGGAGGCGGAGGTGCCGGCGGCGGCCGCGGCGGCGGCGTCCGCGGAACCGCTCTCGGCGGAGCCAGCGCCCCCGATGGACTCGGACCCGGCGGCCGCGGTCCCGGCCGCCCCGGCCCCGGTGCCCGCCGTCCGCGGCAGCGGCTGCTGCTGCGTGATGCAGTGGATGCCGCCGCCGAACCGGAAGATGTCCCGGGCGTCGACCACCTCGACCTCCCGCCCCGGGTACGCCTCGCCCAGGATCCGCGCGGCCTGCTCGTCCCGCTCGCCGCCGAAGCCGCACAGCACGACGACGCCGTTGGCCACGTAGTGGTTGATGTAGGACCAGTCGACGTACTCGCCGTCCTCGACGATGGTCTCCGGTGCGGGGACGTCCACGATCCGCAGCGGCCGGCCCTCGGCGTCGTGCTGGCCCTCGAGGAAGGCCCTGAGCTCGCGGGTCACGGAGTAGTCGGGGTGCGCCGGGTCGTCCTGGCGGTGCAGCAGGATCGCGCCGGACTCGGTGGGGGCCGCGACGATGTCCACGTGCCCGCGCGTGCCGAACTCGCCGTAGTCCCGGGCGAGGCCGCGCGGGAGCCAGATCGCGTGGCGGGTGCCGAGGCGGGCGTGGACCTCCCGCTCGACGTCCTCGGCGTCGAGCGAGGGATTGCGGCCGTCGTCCAGCTGCACCGTGCGGGTGAGCAGCACGGTGCCGGCGCCGTCGACGTGGAAGCCGCCGCCCTCGTTGACGAGCTCGCTCGCCAGGCGCGGCACCCCCGCGGCCTCGGCCATGGCCGCGCCGACGTGCTGGTCGCTCTCCCAGGCGGCCCAGTCCTGGGCGCCCCACCCGTTGAAGATCCAGTCCACGCCCGCGACGCCGCCCTCGGCGTCGTGGACGAAGGTCAGGCCGCTGTCCCGGGCCCAGGCGTCGTCGAGGGGGACCGGGAGCAGCTCGACGTCGTGGCCGGCGAGCGCCTCGCGGGCCGCCGCCTCGTCGCCCGGGGAGACGAGCATCCGGACCGGCTCGTGGCGGGCGATCGCGCCGGCCACGCGGGACCACGCGGCGCGGGCCGCGGCGAGCCCGTCCGAGCCCTCGGGCCCGAAGGTCTCGTTGGCGGTGGGGAAGGCCATCCACGTACGCTCGTGGGGAGCCCACTCCGGGGGCATCGTGGTCCGCTGCCCCGCGGGGGCCTCGGGAAGCGCTGACTCGGTCATGGACGTGTCCTTCCTCACCTAAATGAACAGTATTCATTAGGGACGACGGGAGCCCCGATGTCAAGGGGCCGACGCCGAAGTCCCTTCCCTCCGCCCCGGCGTCGTGCTAGAGTCTCCGACGTTCGTGTCCCCTCACAAAGGCGATCCCGTGAAGAGTGCCCCTCTGCGCTGACCCGCTGAGCATCCGCACCCACCCGCCGCATCAGGCCGGTGCCGCTCAGCATCCCATCGAGCTGAGAGGGGCATCCGCATGCCTGCGTCCACGAACACCATCTCCTTCTACTCCCTGGCCCTCACCTGGCCGGACGGCACCCCCTGCCTGGACGGGGTCGACGCCGTCTACGGCCCCGGCCTGCACGGCGTCATCGGCGCCAACGGCTCGGGCAAGACCACGCTCGCCCGGCTGCTGCTCGGCGAGCTCTCCCCCACCTCGGGATCCCTCGTCGCTCCCGAGCGCACCCGCATCCTGCGGCAGGACCTCGGCCTGCGGACCGCCGCGACGGTCGGCGAGCTCATGGGCCTCGCCCCGGTCCTCTCCGCGATCGACGCCGTGACCGCCGGGGAGATCGATCCGGCGCTCTTCGACGCGATCGGGGAGGACTGGGACATCGCCGAGCGGGCGGCCGCCGTGCTGCAGCGCGAGGGGCTGGGAGTCCTCGGCGAGCCCGGGGAGTCGCTGGGCCGCGGCGTCGGGACCCTCTCCGGCGGGCAGGCGGTCCGCGTCGCCCTGGCCGGGCTGCGCCTGACCCGGCCCGATGCCCTCATCCTCGACGAGCCGACTAACAACCTCGACGCCGCGGCCCGCGAGCGGCTGGGCGGCCTCCTGGAGGAGATGCGCGGCCGGATCCCGATCCTGGCGATCAGCCACGACCGCGGGCTGCTGGAGACCTGCGACTCGATCAGCGAGCTCGCACCCGCCGGGCCGCGCGAGGAGGCCTCGACGCTGCGCCGCTTCGAGGGCGGCTACTCGGACTGGGAGGCCGCGATCGAGGCCGAGCAGCAGACCGCCCGCCGCCGCGTGCGCGACGCCTCCGCCACCGCCGAGCGTGAGAAGCGGGACCGCATGGCCCAGCAGGTCAAGCAGAGCCGCGACGAGCGGCGCGGCAGGAAGTTCGAGCAGACCAAGCGCAAGCCCGGCATGGCGATGGGCAACGACAAGAACAGCGCGGAGCGCAGCTCGGCCCGCGCCCGGGCCCTGATGGCCGGGCGCGAGCGCGCCGCGGAGGAGGCGCTCACCGCCGCCGAGGCGGGACTGCGGGAGACGGACGAGGTCCACCTGGAGCTGCCCGAGACCGCCGTCGGCGCCCGGACCAGGATCGTGGAATTACATCTTTCCCCGGCGCCGGGAGCCGATGCGGCTTCCGCCGACGAGGCGAAGGGGTCCGACGCGGACGCCCGGCCGGACGAGAACGCCCAACCGGATGCGGGCGCCCGCCCTGAGGGCGGCCCCGCTCCCCTCGGGACGGACCTCGAGCACCTGATCGTCACGGGCCCCGAGCACGTGCGGCTGGCCGGGTCCAACGGCTCGGGCAAGACGACGCTGCTCCGGCGCATCGTGGCCGCCGGCGAGGAGGGGGCGCAGGCCGACCCCGACCGGGGGAGCCCGCTGCCCGAGCTGCCCGGCCCGACGTACCGGGTCGGCTCCCGGATCGAGCGGCTCGGATACCTCCCCCAGCGGATCGAGCTGCCCGCCGGCCGCACGGTGATCCAGGCGGTGGCCGAGGCCAATCCCGTGGCCTCGGAGCAGCAGCTACGGGACCGGCTCGCCCGGCTGCTCTTCCGCCGGGAGAAGGTCTTCGGCGCCGTCGAGTCGCTCTCCGGCGGCGAGCGGTTCCGGGTCGCGCTGGCCAGGATCCTGCTCGGTGCCCCGGCCCCGCAGCTGCTGATCCTGGACGAGCCGACCAACAACCTGGACATCCCCACCGTGGACTGGCTGGTGGGCGCGCTGGACGGCTACCGGGGCGCGCTGCTGGTGGTCAGCCACGACGAGGACTTCCTGGAGCGGATCGGCGTCGACCGCACCGTGGACCTGGACCGCATCCGGGAGGCGGGGCGCGAGGAGGCCGGGGCGGAGGCCGACGCCGGGGCATGAGCGCCCGCGGCGCCGTCGCCTTACAGCGGCGGCCAGGGCACCCGGTACCCGCCCGTCTCGTCGAAGGGGAGCGCCGGGTGCTCCAGCAGGTCCTCGACCCGCCGCTGCAGGGCCAGCTGCTCCACCGGCAGCAGCAGCTCCGTCAGCTCGCCGGGCAGCTCGTCCGCCAGGGAGGCCAGGTCCTCCAGCAGCGGCCCCGGCACGGGCCGCCCCGCGAATTCCCAGATCACGGTGCGCAGCTTGAACAGCGCGGAGAAGCACAGCCCCTGGTCGATCCCCCAGACGTGGCCGTCCTCGCCGCGCAGCACGTGCCCGCCCTTGCGGTCGGTGTTGTTGGCGACGACGTCGAACACCGCCATCCTCAGCAGGTCCGGGTGGGTCTCCGGGTGGGAGTCGTGGAGGGTGAAGTAGTGCTGGCGGGGGTCGTGCGGGACGAACCGCTGGACGGAACCCGGGCCGAAGGGTCCGTCCTCGCGCAGCACCGTGACGGGCACCAGCTCCCAGCCCAGCGCCTCGGAGAGCACGTAGGCGGCCCGCTCCCGGCGGTAGATCCCGGGCGGGAAGTCGCGCAGCGGCCGCTCGCCCTCCCCCGGCTTGTAGACCGCCAGGGCCCGGCGCGCGCCGTCGTCCACCCGGATCAGCATCGCGGAGTTGCTGCTCGACTCGATCAGCCCCACCAGCTCGATCTCCCCACCGGCCAGCAGGGCCTCCTCCTCGGCCCCGGTCACGAGGGGACCAGGGGCGCCAGCGGCCCGTCCGTGGAGTTGACCCGGGCCACCGAGGGCGCCTGACCCGGCCGGTGGACGATCACCGAGACCGAGCACGGGTCCACCACGATCCGTTGGAACAGGTCCAGGTGCGTGCCGAGCGCGTGGGCCAGCACGGCCTTGAGCGGGTCGGCGTGGGAGAAGCACAGCACGACGCCGCCGGGGTGGGCCTCGCGCAGCCGGTCCACGGCGTCGACCGCCCGCGCCTGCATGTGGGAGAAGCTCTCCCCGTGCGGGAACCGGAAGGACGAGGGCGCGCGCTGCACCGTGCCCCACTCCGGTAGCTTCGCCAGCCCGGCCAGTTCCCGGCCGGTCCAGTCGCCGAAGTCGCACTCGGTCAGGCCCTCCTCCGTCCGCGCGGTCAGGCCCGCGGCGCGCTCGGCGGGCGCGGCCGTCTCTCGGGTGCGCTCCAGCGGGGAGGTGTAGATCGCGCTGACGGGGACGCCGGCCAGGCGCTCGGCCACCGCCTCGGCCTGCTCCCGCCCCCGCTCGGACAGGTGCAGCCCCGGCGCGCGGCCGGGCAGCACCCTGCCGGTGGTGGGGGTCTGCCCGTGGCGGACGAGCATCATGATGGTGGGGCGCGCGGCGTCGTCGTTGCTCACGCGCCTCACGCTACCCGCGGAGCCGGATCCGCGCACCGGGTCGGGAAGGACGCCTTCCCCTCGCGCGGGGAGAGGTCTAGCGTTGACGGTGTGACTGAGCGCCCTGACATCCACACCCTCGGCGAGCTGCGGGCGGCGGGCTACGAGCACCGCCCGCTGCGCCTGGAGATCCGCGAGAACCTCCTCTCCACCCTGGCGGAGGGCCGCAACCCCTGGCCCGGCCTGCACGGACTGGAGGACACGGTGCTGCCCCAGCTCGAGCGCGCGCTGCTCGCCGGGCACGACGTCGTCCTTCTGGGCGAGCGCGGCCAGGGCAAGACCCGGCTCCTGCGCACCCTGGCGGGCCTGCTGGACGAGTGGTCCCCCGAGGTGCGGGGCTCCGAGCTGCACGAGCACCCGGAGGACCCCCTCACCGAGGCGGTCCGCGAGCGCATCGCGATCGAGGGGGACGACCTGCCCATCGCGTGGCGGCACCGCGAGGAGCGCTACGTGGAGAAGCTCGCGACGCCGGACACCTCCGTCGCGGACCTGATCGGCGACGTCGACCCCATCCGCGTCGCGGAGGGCCGCCGGCTCGGCGACCCGGAGACCATCCACTACGGCCTCATCCCCCGCGCGCACCGCGGGATCGTGGCCATCAACGAGCTGCCCGACCTCGCCGAGCGCATCCAGGTCTCCATGCTCAACGTGATGGAGGAGCGGGACGTCCAGATCCGCGGCTACGTGCTGCGGCTGCCGCTGGACGTGCTGGTGGTGGCCTCGGCCAACCCGGAGGACTACACCAACCGCGGCCGGATCATCACCCCGCTCAAGGACCGCTTCGGCGCCGAGATCCGCACCCACTACCCGCTGGAGCTGGCGGACGAGATCGCGGTGACCCGGCAGGAGGCCGAGCTGGTCGCCGAGGTGCCGGAGGCCCTGCTGGAGATCCTCGCCCGGTACACCCGCCTGCTCCGGCAGTCCCCGGCCGTGGACCAGCGCTCGGGCGTCTCGGCGCGCTTCTCGATCGCCGGCGCGGAGACCACCGCGGCCTCCGCGCTGCGCCGGGCCGCGATCCACGGCGAGGAGCACGCCGTCGCGCGCCTGGTGGACGTCGAGGCCGCCGTGGAGGTCCTGGCGGGCAAGATCGAGTTCGAGTCCGGCGAGGAAGGCCGGGAGATCGCCGTCCTGGAGCACCTGCTGCGCCGGGCGACGATGGAGACCGTGCAGTCCCGCCTGCGCGGCATCGACCTCGGCCCGCTCATCGAGGCCCTGGACGGCACCGTGACCGTCAGCACCGGCGGCGACGTGCCCGCCCGGGACCTGCTGGCCGAGCTCCCGGCGCTGGAGGATGACGACGCCGACCCCGTGGAGGACGGCGCCGGGACCGCCGGGGACGGCTCGGCCGGCGCCGGGCTCTACGACCGGATCGCGGAGCGCCTGGGGGCGAGCACGCCCGGCCAGCGGGCCAACGCGATCGAGCTCGCCCTGGAGGCCCTGTTCCTGTCCCAGAAGATCTCCAAGGACGCCGACGCCGAGGGCACCGTCTACGGCTGAGGCTCCCCGGCCGGGCGCGGGCGGGCGCCGATCCCGACCGCGCCCGGCCCCGGCGTCAGCCTCACGAGCAGAAGGAAGGGCCCGAGATGCCCGCTCACCGCCATTACAGCCGATACGGCCGCTACACCGGCGGCCCCGACCCCCTGGCGCCCCCGGCCGACCTGACCGAGGCGCTGGAGGCCGTGGGCCGCGACGTCATGGAGGGCTACTCCCCGCGCGAGGCCGTCCGCGAGTTCCTGCGCCGCGGGGGCAGGGGCCAGCGCGGCCTCGACGACCTGGCGGGCCGCGTCAACCAGCGCCGCCGCGAGCTGCTCCAGCGCCACCGGCTCGGCGGCACCCTGGAGGAGGCCAAGGGCCTGCTGGACGAGGCGCTGCGGCGCGAGCGGGAGCAGTTCCTGCGCGACGCCCGGATGGATCCCATGGACCGGCAGTTCCGTGAGATGCGGCTGGACGGCCTGCCGTCCTCGACCGCGGCCGCCGTGAGCGAGCTCGCCGACTACGACTGGGCCTCCCAGAGCGCCCGCGAGTCCTACGAGAGGATCAAGGACCTGCTGGGCCGGGAGATGCTGGACCAGCGCTTCGCCGGCATGAAGGAGGCCCTGGAGAACGCCACGGACGAGGACCGCGAGCGCATCGGCCAGATGCTCTCCGACCTCAACGACCTCCTGGCCCAGCACGCCCGCGGGGAGGACACCGAGGCCGCCTTCCGGGAGTTCATGGACCAGCACGGGGAGTTCTTCCCGGAGGACCCGCAGTCCGTGGAGGAGCTGATCGACGCGATGGCCGCCCGCGCGGCCGCCGCCCAGCGGATGATGAACTCGATGACGCCGGAGCAGCGGGATGAGCTGATGCGGCTCTCCTCCCAGGCCTTCGGTTCCCCCGAGCTGATGAAGCAGCTGGGCCGGCTCGACGCCCAGCTCCAGGCCCTGCGCCCGGGCGAGGACTGGTCCGGCTCGGAGCGGTTCGGCGGCCAGGAGGGCGTGGGGCTGGGGGACGGCACCGGCCTGCTGCAGGACGTCGCCGACCTGGACTCCCTGGCTGAGCAGCTCGCGCAGGACCACCAGGGCGCGGGGCTGGACGACGTCGACCTCGAGGCGCTGACGCGGCAGCTGGGCGAGGAAGCCGCGGTGGACGCCCGGACGCTGGCCGAGCTGGAGCGCGCCCTGCGGGACTCGGGCCTGCTGCGCCGCGCCTCGGACGGCTCCCTCCGGCTCTCCCCGCAGGCCATCCGCCGGCTGGGGAAGTCGCTGCTGCAGGACATCTCCCGGCAGCTGAGCGGGCGGGCCGGGGCGCGGGAGACCCGGGCTGCCGGCGCCGCCGGGGAGCCCACGGGGGCCACGCGCGCGTGGCGGTTCGGCGACGTCGAGCCCTGGGACGTCACCCGCACCGTCACCAACGCCGTCCAGCGGACCGTCGCCGAGGGGGGCTCCGCGGCGGGCGGCGTCCGGCTGCAGGTGGACGACGTCGAGGTCCAGGAGACCGAGGCGCGCACCCAGGCGGCGGTGGCGCTGCTGGTGGACACCTCGTTCTCGATGGCCGCCCAGGGCCGCTGGCTGCCGATGAAGCGGACCTCCCTGGCACTGCACCACCTGGTCACCACGCGGTTCCGCGGGGACGCCCTGGAGACGATCGCCTTCGGCCGCTGGGCGCACGGGCTGTCCGCCGAGGAGCTCACGGCCCTGCCCCCGGTGCACGAGCAGGGCACCAACCTGCACCACGCGCTGCTGCTGGCGACCCGCTTCTTCCGCGAGCACCCGTCGATGCAGCCGGTGCTCCTGGTGGTCACCGACGGCGAGCCCACCGCCCACCTGATGCCCGACGGCGAGGCGTTCTTCGACTGGCCCCCCTCCCCGCGCACCCTGGACCTCACGGTCGCGGAGCTGGAGAGGATCGGGCGGCTCGGCGCCCGCATCACGTTCTTCCGGCTGGGGGACGACGCCGGCCTCGAGCGGTTCCTCGCCGCCATGGCCCGGCGGGTGGACGGCCGGGTGGTCGCACCCGAGCCGGAGGACCTGGGCTCCTCGGTGGTGGGGGAGTACCTCGACGCGCGGCCCTGAACCGGGCGCCCCGGACCCTAGGGTGCCTCGTCCAGCGCCTTGGCGCGCACCAGCTCCACCGCGCTGTGCACCGCGCCCACCCGGACGGCGTCGGCCCCCAGCTCGGAGACCACGACCTCGAGCCACGGCGCGTAGAGGTGCTCCGCGATCCGCTCCCGGGCCGCGCGCACGACGCCCTCGAGCGCCGGTGCGATGCCGCCCGAGACCACGATGCGGTCCAGGTCCAGCGGCCCGGCCAGGACCACGCAGACCCGCGCCAGGACGTCCGCCAGCCGCGCCACGACCCCGGCGGCGACGGCGTCGCCCCGATCGGCCGCCTCGAAGACCTCCTTCGCGCTGGGCCCTCCCGGGGGCCTCCGCTCGAGGGAGGTCCGCTCCCCCCGCTCGATCGCCTCGCAGGCCAGCTCGCGGGCGCGGGCGGCGAGGCCCCGGGCGGAGCCCACCCCCTCCACCATGTCCAGCAGCCCCATCTCGCCGGCTCCTCCGCGAGGCTGCCGCAGCGGCTCGCCGCGCAGCACCAGCCCCGCGCCGAAGCGCTCCCCGGACAGCAGCGCGGCGAAGGAGGCGTCCCGCGCGGCGGGGTAGCGGTGCAGCTCGGCCATCGCGGCCAGGTTCGCGTCGTTCTCGACGAGGCACTCCCAGCCGCGCTCGGCGGCGAGCGTGCGCAGCTCGGGGTTCATCAGCGCCCAGAACTCGTTCAGCCCGTCGGGCGAGCGGCCCTCGGCGTCGACCGGCGCCGGGACCCCGATCACCATGGCCCCGACCCGGGAGGAGGGGACCCCGGCGTCCTCCAGCGCGGCGTCGACGGCGGCGAGGATCTCGGACCGGCGCTCCTGCCCGCCCACCTCCTCGTGGCCGAACTCCCGCTCCACCCGGGCGAGCTCGCGCCCCCGCAGGTCGGCGACCCCGGCCGTGACGCGGTGCGGCCCCGAGTCGACGCCGACGACGAAGAGCGCCCCCTCCCGGAACGCGTACCTCAGGGCGGGCCGGCCCTTGGTGTAGGTCCCCGCCTCCCGGGCGTTCTCGAGCGCTTCCAGCCATCCCTGCTCGGCGAGGTTCCGGCACAGGGCCAGCACGGTGGAGCGGGTCAGGCCGGTCGCCGCCATCAGCTCCGTGGCCGTGGCGGGACGCCCGTGCCACATGTGGTCCAGCACCTTGCGGGCGTTCATCCTGCGCAGGTACTGGGGGGAGCTCTGGCCGCTCCGCGTGTGTTCTGCCTCCATGGCGCTCCTCATGACGTCACTTCTGGATCCATTATTGCGCAGACTACATTTAGTGCTTATATTTATTCCGTACAGAAATTGTGTCGCAGATCATAGGGAGGTCCCACGTGGGCATCACGGATCGCCATCGGCCGCCGGGGCCCTCGCGCCGCTCAGTCCTGGGCGGCGCCGCCCTCGGAGCGCTCGCGCTCGGCCTCGCCGGGTGCGGGAGCGCCGGCCGGACCGAGCTCTCGCTCTACCAGTCCAAGCGGGAGGCCGTCGCCTACTTCCGCGAACTGATCAGCACGTTCAACGCCGAGCAGGACGGCCGCATCCGGGTGGTCCACGACACCGTGCCGGACAGCCTCGCCGCGAAGTTCGCCCGCAGCGACCCGCCCTCCCTCGGCCTGCTGAACTACAACTACGAGATGGCCGCCTACCAGGAGCGCGGCGAGCTCTCCGACGTCTCCGACCTCCTCGCCGAGGCGGACATCCGGGCCGCCGTCATGGATCTCGTGGACCAGTACCCCACGTACCCCGGCCGCACCAGCGTGATCCCCTACTCCATGATGGGCGCCGCGGTGCTGTACAACCGGGAGATCTTCGCCCGGCACGGGCTGGAGGTGCCCACCACCTACTCCGCGTTCATCGAGACCTGCGGCATCCTCCAGGAGGCGGGCGTCACCCCGATCTACATGACCCACGGAGATCCGTGGACCGCTTCCCAGGGGCTCCTGGACTACGCCATCGGCGGCTCGGTCGACGTCGCCGGCTTCTTCGAGGACCTCCGCGCCCAGGGCGCCGACGGCGGGCCCGACGCCGAGGTCTCCTTCTCCCACGCCTTCCGGGAGCCGCTGGAGAAAGCCCTGGAGATCAACGAGTTCCGCAACGCCGACGCCGCGAGCAGGAAGTACGGCAACGGCAACGTCGCCTTCGCCAACGGCGAGGCGGCCATGTACTTCCAGGGGCCCTGGGCACTGACCGAGATCGACACCGCCAACCCGGACACCGACCTCGGCTTCTTCCCGCTGCCCATGACCGAGGACCCCGAGGACCGCAGGATCCGGGCCAACCTGGACCTGGCGCTCTGGATCCCGGAGGGCGTCCCGAACCCCGACGCCGCCCGCGAGCTGGTCCGCTACCTGATCGCCCCGGAGATCGCGGACGACTACAACGCGAAGAACCTGGGCTTCGGGGTCCGCGAGGGCTCCCCCGTCGCCTCCGACTCCCGGCTCCAGGACCTGCAGGGCTACGTCGACCGCGCGGCATACTACCAGGGCGTCTCGATCTCCATCCCGCGGACCATCCCCTACGAGAACTACGCCCAGGGCATCGCCACCGGGCAGAGCCTCGAGGGCACGCTGCGCACCCTCGACGAGGACTGGGTGCGCCTGGCCCGGCGCCAGAAGCCCCGAGAATAGACCCGCCCGCCGCCGACCCCGACACTCCTCCAGACCCGCCACGCGCCGTCGACGCCGACGACGCCCGAGGCAAGGACAAGCATCCATGGCCACCGTCACCGAACAGCTGGCGACCGCTCCCCCACCCGGCGAACGCCGGAGGCGAGCCCGCCCGAGGCCGGCGCGCCGGCGCCGCGTGGACCGCGTCCACTACCTCTTCCTCCTCCCCGTCCTGGTGCTCTTCACCCTCTGCATCACGCTGCCCGCCGTCATGGGGATCTTCTTCAGCTTCACCGACTCGGTGGGGTTCGGCGAGTTCAACTTCGTGGGCTTCACCAACTACGCCGTGATGTTCAGCGACCCGGCGATCCTCTCCTCCTACGGCTTCACCTTCCTCGTCGCCCTGACCACCGTCGTCCTGGTCAACATCATCGCTCTGACCCTGGCGCTCGGCCTGACCAGCAAGATCAAGGGCAAGACGGCGCTGCGCACCATCTTCGTGCTGCCGATGATGGTCTCCGGGATTATCATCGCCTTCGTCTTCCAGTTCATCTTCAACAACACCGTCCCCGCCGCGGCCGAAGCCCTGGGCGTCGGGCCCCTCCAGGAGTCGATCCTCTCCGATCCGAGCCTGGCATGGATCGCCATCGTCCTGGTCACGGCCTTCCAGTACACGCCGCAGGCGATACTCATCTACATCGCCGGACTGATGACCATCCCCAGGGACGTCTACGAGGCCTCGTCCATAGACGGCGCCACTCCGTGGCAGCAGTTCCGGAGCATCACCCTGCCGCTGGTCTCCGGGTACGTGCTGATCAACGTCATCCTGGGGTTCAAGGACTTCCTGAGCACCTACGAGGTGGTCGTCGGCCTCACCGACGGCGGCCCGGGGACCTCCACCGTCTCCGTGACCATGTCGATCTTCCGAGGCTTCCAGAAGGGCGACTACGCCTACCAGATGGCCAACTCGACCATCTTCTTCCTGATCACCCTGGTGATCGTCCTCATCCAGCTCCGCGTCACCCGAGGAAGGACCCAGTTCTGATGGCCATGCAGACCACTCTCGACCCCGTGGAGCAGGACCCGACCGCCCCCGCCCCGTCCAGAAGCCAGACCCGGCCCACCCGGCGCCGGAGCTCCGGGACCAGGGTGTGGGTCACCACCGCCCTGATGATCGTCGCAGCCTGCTTCGTCCTGCTGCCCTTCTTCGTCGCCCTCTCCATGGCATTCAAGACGGGCCAGCAGGCGGTGCAGGCCGAGGCCTTCGCCCTCCCCTCCCCCTGGAGCATCGAGGGCTTCAGGGAGGCGTGGACGCTCACCAACTTCCCCGTGGCCTTCAGCATCTCCCTGACGGTCACCGTGGTCAGCGTCCTCGGCACCGTGCTCCTCAGTGCGATGGCCTCCTACGCCATCTCCCGGAACTGGAACCGAAGGCTGTTCCGGTACTCCTTCCTCTACCTGATGACGGCGATGTTCCTACCCTTCCCGGTGCTCGCCCTCTCGCAGGTCAAGCTGACCGGCATGGTGGGGCTGGACAACCCGGCCGGGGTGATCCTGCTGCACATCATGTTCCAGATGTCCTTCAGCGTCATGCTGTTCACCGCGTTCCTGCGCTCGCTGCCCGGTGAGCTGGAGGAGAGCGCCTACATCGACGGCGCCTCCACCTGGACGACGTTCTGGAAGGTGGTCTTCCCCCTGATGATGCCCATGGCGGCGACCGTCGGCATCTTCGCCCTCCTCAAGGGCTGGAACGACTTCATGATGCCCTCGCTGATCATCGGCGACCCGGCCCTGCAGACCCTGCCGGTGATCCAGCAGATCTTCCAGGACCAGTTCAGCAACAACTACCACGTCTCCTTCTCCTCCTACCTGCTGGCGATCGTCCCCGCGATCATCGCGTACGTGATCTCCCAGCGGTGGGTCATGTCGGGCCTGACCCAGGGCGCCGTGAAGTAGCCTTCCCAGCCCGGCCCGCAGTTTTCCGCCAAGCCCCCCCCACGAACCGAAAGGACAGCATGACTGCCGAAGCAGCGCTCGCGACCTCCCCCCACCCCGCCGCCCGCCGGACGGACGCCGAATGGTGGCGCCAGGCGGCCGTCTACCAGATCTACCCCCGCTCCTTCGCCGACGCCGACGGCAACGGCATCGGCGACCTCAAGGGCGTCGCCGACCGGGTGCCCTACCTGCGGGAGCTCGGGATCGACGCCGTCTGGCTGAGCCCCTTCTACCCCTCGGCCCTGGCCGACGGCGGGTACGACGTCGACGACTACCGCGACGTCGACCCCAAGATCGGCACGCTGGCCGACTTCGACGCGATGGCCGAGGCCCTGCACGCCGCGGGGATCAAGCTGATCGTGGACATCGTCCCCAACCACACCTCGGACCGCCACGAGTGGTTCAAGGAGGCGCTGGCCTCGCCGAAGGGATCCCCGGAGCGGGACCGCTACATCTTCCGCGACGGCCTCGGACCCGACGGCGCCCAGCCGCCCTCGGACTGGACCTCCGGCTTCGGCGGCCCGGCCTGGGAGCCGGTCGGCGACGGCCAGTGGTACCACCACTTCTTCGCCCGCGAGCAGCCTGACCTGAACTGGCGCAACCCGGAGGTCCGCGAGGACTTCCTGAAGACGCTCCGGTTCTGGTCGGACCGCGGTGTGGACGGCTTCCGGGTCGACGTCGCCCACGGCCTGAGCAAGGACCTCCCGGAGGAGCTGCCCACCCAGGCGGAGCTGGACGCGATCCCCGTGGACGGCAACCACCCCGTGTGGGACCGCGACGACGTCCACGAGATCTACGCCGAGTGGCGCCAGGTCTTCGACGAGTACGACCCCCCGCGCATCGCCGTCGCCGAGGCCTGGGTGGCCTCGGACCGCCGGCCGGCCTACGCGAGCCCGAGGGGCCTGGGCCAGGCCTTCAACTTCGACCTGCTCGGCGCGCGCTTCGACGCCGCGCAGTTCCGGGAGATCGTGGCCTTCAACCTCGAGCTGGCGGCGCGCTCGGGCTCCTCGAGCACCTGGGTGCTGTCCAACCACGACGTCGTCCGCCACGCCACCCGCTACGGCCTCCCCCCGGAGCCCGCCGAGCCCCGCGAGGACGGCAGCCTGCCGGCCGAGTCGGACGCGACGCAGAAGACCGGCACGTCCTGGCTGCTCCACCGCGGCCGGGAGCCCGAGCTGAAGGCGGAGCGGGGGCTGCGCCGGGCCCGGGCGGCGACGCTGTTCGAGCTCGCCCTGCCCGGCAGCGCCTACATCTACCAGGGCGAGGAGCTGGGGCTGCACGAGGTCGCGGACATCGCGGACGAGGACCGGCAGGACCCGACGTTCTTCCGCAGCCCCGGGGTGAGCGTGGGACGGGACGGATGCCGCGTGCCGCTGCCGTGGAGCGCCGGGGGCGAGTCCCTCGGATTCGGCGGATCCGCGCATATTCCGCAGCCGGAATGGTTCGCGGAGCACTCGGTCGAGCGCGAGGACGGCGATCCGGACTCCACCCTGTCCCTCTACCGGCGCGCGCTGGCGCTGCGCGGCGAGCTGCGCACCGAGGAGCGGCTGGAGTGGCTCGAGACGGGGGATCCGCAGGTTCTGGCCTTCCGCCGGCCCAACGGGTGGGTCAACGTCACCAACTTCGGCGAGGGGCCGTTCCCGCTGCCCGAGCCGCTGCGCGGCGAGGTGCTGGTCGGCAGCGTCGCGCTCGAGGAGGAGGGGACGCTGCCCGGCGAGGCGAGCGTGTGGCTGAAGGCGTAGCGAGGCGGCTCTTCCCCGGGCCCGGCGAGGCGCCGGTGCCCCGCTGAAGCCGTGCGGTTCCACCCGCGCGACCTCAGCGGGCGCCGGCCCCGCGCGGCCTCGGCTGGGGACCGGCTCCCGCGCAGCCTCAGCTGGGGCCGGCTCCCGCACGCTCGCACGGGCATCGGCCCCCGCGCAAGCGCCAGCGGAACGGCGGCCCCACGCAGACACCAGCGAGAACAGGCACCAGCGGGCCGGCGGCTCCCGGGTCCTACAGTTCGACCCGGTACTCCAGCACGCTGCGCCCAGGATGCCCGGGGTCGGCGCCCGCCGTCAGCTCATGCCCGGAGACCTCGTGCCGGGACCCGAAGGTCATCCCCAGCCGGCCCGCGAGCCGGATCGAGGGGGCGTTGGCGACGTCGATCATCGCCACCGCCTCCCGATGCCCGGCCCCCCGGACCCGCTCCAGCGCCTCCAGACCGGCCACGGTGGCGATGCCCCTCCCCCAGAAGGCCCGGCCCAGGCGCCAACCGATCTCCAGCCGCCCCTGCGGGCCCCACGGGTGGAGCCATCGCTGGGCGCCGACGAAGCCCGCCGGGACGCCGTCGTGCTCCACCACGTAGAGGCACACGCCCTCGGCGTCGAAGACCTCCCGCTGACCCTCGACGAAGCCGCGATAATAGTCAAGGTTCCGCTCCGTCCCATCGCCGACGTAGCGCATCACCGCGGTGTCGTCGAAGAGCGCGTGGAGCGGCTCCGCGTCCCGCGGCTCGGGAACCCGCAGGACGACGCCGGGCGCGCTCATTCGCTTCTCCGCCATCATCCCTCCCTTCCGATCACGGAAACGGTCGAAGGGACGCCACCGACTGAACGCGCTGGGAATCACGCAACCAGTCATGCACATCGGGATTGATGCTGTTGACGAGCTGCAGGGCATCTCGAAGACGCGCGCTGACATCCACTTCCAGGAG
The DNA here is from genome assembly GCF_004136635.1 of Rothia halotolerans. Classification (GTDB taxonomy): domain Bacteria; phylum Actinomycetota; class Actinomycetes; order Actinomycetales; family Micrococcaceae; genus Rothia; species Rothia halotolerans. Next base: position 680,769 of record NZ_NOIU01000001.1, read on the forward strand.
ATTCTCCATGTGCGAGACCCTGTTCCGTAGAGCATGGAGCCGCCGCATCCGGTCACCGGTTGCGTGCCCGTGCGGGTCATTGCGCAGATATGGGAAGGCGCCCTTCAGCGCATCTTCCCATAGCCTCCTCGTGATAGCAGGATCGCCGCCCCCACGTTTCCGGGGGAGCAAGGTAGCCCATAGACCGAATGTCGTGTTAGCCAGCAGATCGTCGTGAGAGATCGGCTCGTTCTTCCGCGGATGATTCGGGGACCGCCGCTTCCGAGCCCGGTGAGCCTGGTTGCCGATCTCGCGGATGCGGTGCGCATCGATGATAGAGCTCAATGGCTCCGCTGGGGAGCGCAGCCATTCCTCCACATCCGACTCCGTTCTGTTCCACCTGCGCAAGGCTGGGTCCACGGCATTCCTGAACACCACTTCGACGAAGCTCAACACCTCGTGGAACGAGGAGGAAAGATGTGTGTTCCATTGATACATCGCGATGACTTCGTGCAGAGAAGAAGAGCCGACCCTCGCCAGATAAGGCCCAGGCGCACGTCGTGTAAATATGTTCGTAGATGGTGCAGCTCTCGCGTCATGACGCCTCGCCCCCTGCCTGCACGCGCCCTTGACCTTTTACACTGCATAGCCTACTGTTCCTTGGATACGGGTGAGGAACCCGCTGATCCATGAAACCCCCGAGGGCCTGAGGCTCGAGGGGGTTTCTCGTATCCACGGACCTCTCCGCGGACCCGCGGGCCGAGCCCCCTCCGCCCGGAGCGGACCGGCGTCGTTCCTACAGCAGCGCGTCCACCGCGGAGACCAGCGCGATGTGCGCCAGCGACTGGGGGAAGTTCCCGGTCATCCGCTCGTTGCGCACCGAGTACTCGGTGGAGAGGAGGCCGACGTCGTTGGCCCGCTCCAGCACGGCGTCGAGGATCGCCCGGCCGTGCTCCACCCGGCCCGCCCGGATGTTCTGCTCCGCGAGCCACAGCGAGGAGCCCAGGTGCGGGTTGTCCTGCCCCTCGATGCCGTCCAGCCCGTCCGCGTTGCGGTAGCGGTAGATCAGCCCGTGGCCGGCGCCGAGCTCCCGCTCGATCCGCTCCGCGGTGCCGAGCATGCGGGGGTCGTCGTAGGCCACGAAGCCCACCTGGGCGATGTGCAGCAGCGAGGCGTCGACCGTGTCGCCGCCGTAGACCTGGACGAAGGAGTTCAGCTCGGCGCTGTACCCGTGGGCCCAGATCTGCTCGGAGAGCCGGTCCCGGGCCGCGGCCCACGCCTCGGCGGCGCCCGGCATGCCGTGGATCTGCACCGCACGCACGCCGGCGTCCAGTGCCGCCCACAGCATGGCCTGCGAGTGGGTGTAGACCTGGGTCTCGCCGTGCGTCTCCCAGATGCCCTGGTCCTCCTCGCCCACGTGCCCGACCGCCGAGTTCAGCAGCGCCTGCTGGATGGGCCAGGAGAGGTGGTCCTCGGCGAACCCGAGGCGCCGCAGCCGCTCGAAGGTCGACATGAGCCGGCCCATCGCGTCACCCTGCAGCTGCGAGGCGGGCCCGATGCCGCGCCGCACCGGCCGCGAGCCCTCGTAGCCGGGCAGGAAGCCCACGTGCCGCTCGAAGTCGTCGCTCTCCCCCGCCAGCCCGTAGACGTTGTGCAGGTCGGAGGGGTCGTTGGCGATGGCGCGCAGCAGCCAGTTGCGCAGCTGCGCGGCCTCGCGCTCGTGGCCGTGCTCCACGGCGATCTCCACCGCGTGCGCGACGTCGCGCAGCCAGCAGAACCGGTGGTCCCAGTTCCGCTCCCCGCCGACGACCTCGGGCAGCGACGTCGTCGGCGCCGCCACCAGGCCGCCCGTCTCGCGGTTCATCAGCGCGCGGATGACCAGCAGGGAGCGGGTGCGCGCCTCGCGATATCCGGCCAGGCGCGGGTCCTCGCCCTCGGCGCCGTCCGCCGGAACCGAGCCGAGCGAGATGGCCCCGGAGTCCGGGCCGGCGGCGTCCACCGCGCTGAAGGCCGAGGTCGACGCCGGGATGGAGCCGGTGCTGGCCGGAGCCGGCAGCGAGGGGTCCTGGTACTGGTCGGACCATTCGCTCCAGTGGGCGACCGTGCGGTTCAGGGCGTCGTGGATGTCCAGCGCCGGCGGCGGGTTGCGGTGGGAGGCGAAGTAGGTGAGCGTGTAGTCGCGCACCTGGCCCGCGGAGATCGGGAACTCCCAGGTGAGCGTGCCCTCGGGGGACTGGGTGGCCTCGGGCAGGGGGTCGCCGCGGAAGACCAGCGCGTCGGGTCCGGCCAGCGCCACGACCATGCCGTCGGCCGGGTCGGAGTACCCGGTCGCGGGGTCGGGGGCGCCCTCGTAGCGGGTGGACCAGGGGCGGGTGCGGCCGTAGCTGAAGCGCATCCGCAGGTCCTGGTGCATGGTGACCTCGCCCGCCAGCCCCTCGACGCGCCGGACGATCTCGGTGCGCCCCATCAGCGGCATGAAGTCGGTGACGCGCACCGAGCCGGCGTGCGTGGTCCACACGGTGTGCAGGACGAAGGAGTTCTCGCCGTAGAAGCGCTCGACGACGCGCGCGTACGGCTCCTCGCCCTCGGAGATCTCCCCGGTGAGCGAGAAGTCCTCGCCGGCGGGGGCGGCGTCGGCCCCGAGGGAGGCCTTGGGCGCGAGGAGCCAGCGCCCGTGGTCCTCGTCCCCCAGCAGCGCTGCGAAGGACGCCTCGGAGTCGAAGCGGGGGGCGCAGAACCAGTCCACCGACCCCTCGCGGGAGACGAGCGCGGCCGTGCTCATGTCGGAGAGCAGGGCGTAGTCCTCGATATGTGAAGCCATGCTGTTAATCTATCGGGAATCCATCAGCACCCGTGCCTTTCGACTCGGTGAGGGTGATTTCTCACAGCTTCCGGGCCCCGCCTCGTCCGCTGGGGGCAGAGGAACTTGTAGCATACCCCAGCGGGGTATATTCTCGGCATATGGATGAGACCGCACGCGCCGACGCCAGCACCCCGCCCCACGGCTACACGCATCAGAAGGACGCCTACCTCAAACGGCTGCGCCGCATCGAGGGCCAGGTCCGCGGGATCGCCCGCATGGTCGAGGAGGACAAGTACTGCATCGACATCCTGACGCAGGTCTCGGCGGTCAACAAGGCGCTGCACGCGGTCTCGGTGGGGCTGCTCGAGGAGCACCTCGGCCACTGCGTGGCGGCCGCCGCCGCGGAGGACGGCGACGGCGAGGTCCTGCAGGAGAAGATCGCGGAGGCCACCGCGGCCATCTCGCGCCTGGTCCGCAGCTAGGACCGGGACCACCATATCGGCTGCGCCGCACCCTCCCCCAACTGCAGCCCCCGTCGAATCATCGAGATTCCCCGTAGCACCTGTAACGAATCCGACGCCTCAGACATATAGAAGATGTCACCGCCGTCAGCAGGGCCGCCGAGGGGCGGGCCGACGGCCCATCATTCTTCTGAGGACTGGAGGAGGCATCGTGCAGCTGCCCAGCGCCCGCGACCATGAGCACCGTAAGGGGCGCCCCGAGGATTCCTCATCGCTCCCGCTGACGATCGGCCAATTCGATTCGGTGAACGGGACGAACCGCCATCTTCCCCTGGAACGGGACGTCATGGCGGTCGCCGTGACAACCTCCGCGCTGATCGACGACGACGCCGCCCGGGCCGCCTGCCGAGCGACAGCGCAAGTCCACGCCGCCCTGAGGACCCATCTCGCGGCAGACCCCGGCGCAGGAGGCCGCCAGATCGTGAAGGACGACGCCGCGCGCCCGCACCTCCCCACGACGCCGCCCCGCACCTGCTGGTTCACCGCCGTCCCCGTCGAGGAGGCCGACCTGCAGATCGCCATGAACCGTCATATCGATGAGTTCGTGAGCAGTGCGGACGTGCGAGGCGGCAAGACCTGGTCGGTGTGCCTCTTAAAGACCCGATCCCGACGGCACATCCTGTTCGTTTTCACGCACTTCACCGCCGACTATTTTTCGCTCTCCCAGTATGTCCGGACCTATATCCGCTCACTGCGGGATCCTGAGGATGCGATCCGGAGCAGACGCTGCCGATACGCCGAGTACGCTCGGAGCCTCCACGCGCACCGTGCCGCCGCGGCCGAGGTCGAGAGATACCTGGATCTCCTCCATGCCATCGACCCTCTCCCCCACACGGGATTCGATGCGCCGCTCACCAGCGTCCGCTCGCATCGCAGACGCTGCTCCTCGGGATCGGACCTGGACGAGTTCACGATCGTGAGAGCCCTCCACACGGGCCTGCGTGAGTTCACGAACCTGCCGGTCTTCAGAATCGACGCCACGCGCTTGGGGCGCTCCACCTCGGCCGCGCGGTCTGCGGGAGGATGGCTGGCGCATGCCGTTCCCCAGTTCTTCATGCGTGAGCACTGCACGCGGGAGGCCATGGGACAGCACGATGCGCGGTTCCCGAAGCTCTTCTACCCCGTCCGGGAAAGACTCGGCGCCGGGAACCCCAGGAACTACGGCAGCCACGCGCTCTTGAATTATTTCGGCAAGCACGATCCGCGAGCGTGGTCGTTCCGAGGGTTCAGGATGTCCGCGATCCAGCCGCAGGGCGTGACCCGTTCACAACGATCCGACACGCCGATCCACCTCAAGGTCCGACTCATCGATGGAGACTGGCACCTGACCTGGAAGGGGAGCCGTCAAGTGACGGAATCCGGGGTGTTCGACGCCCTGGTCGAGCACGTCAGCCGGCAGCTCGAGGCGTGCCCCCAGGACGTGGATTCTCGCTGAGTTCATCGCGGCGCCCCACGCGAGAGCATCCTGCCGACGGGCCCGCCTCCCTCAGAGACGACCGAAGGCCTACGGCTGGGGCCCTTCGCCGGAGTCGCGCTAGTTGTGCTCCTCCGGGTGGGCTCGCTGGCCATATTTCGGATCGTCGCCCTGAGCCCCCGAACCCTTGGGATCAGCGGAAGCGGATCCGCCGGCGTCGGCCCCGGAGGCGGAGGCGGAGGCCGACCCGGCGCCCTGCTCCTCAGCGCGCTCGCGGGCCTGCCGGCGGGCGCGCGACTGAGCGTAGAGGTCGGCCGAGCGGCGGTTGACGCCGGTGCCCTGGCCGAGCTCCTCGTCGTTGGGCTTCTCGGCGATGATCAGGGTGGCGCACACCACCAGCGTGACGACGAAGACGCCGCCGCCGGCGGAGAGGGCCAGGCGCAGGGGCGCCTGGTGGTCGGTGCCGCCGGCGCCGAAGATGGCCACGCCCGCGAAAGCGATCACACCGAGGACGGCCGCTATGATGAGCGGGCCCTTGATGTCTGCTTTCAGTCCACGCTTGGGGCGGTGTGCCACGGGGTCTCCTCCTGAAGGATCGATGCTTCTTCGATTCTACGCGGCCCGGGCAAACCGGCCCCGCGGCGGGCTAGGCCTCGGAGCGCCGCTCGAGGTCCGCGGCGTCGTGCCGGAAGCTCAGGGCCGCCAGCAGCTGGAACACGCCGGTGACGAGCGCGCCGCCGCCCAGCACGCCGAAGATCGCCTTGGGCCCCATATCGCCCACCAGGAACAGCGCGACGGCCGTGAGCAGCGTGACCCCACCGGCGATCTTCCAGTCCCTGGCCATCGCGGAGCGGCCCGTGCCGCGGAAGCCCATGAGCAGCTCGGTCAGGCCGGCGATGCCGTAGATCAGCCCGGCCACCAGCACCAGCTGCGCCCCCTCGCGGGCGAAGGAGACCGCGAGGACCCCGCCGAGCAGGTACAGCAGGCCGAAGGACTGGACCGCGGTGCGCTCGGCGCCCGGGCGGTGGTTGACGTGCTCGTTGAGGCTGCGCTGGAGGTAGATCAGCACGATCCCGTGCAGCATCATGAAGATGCCGCTGACCCAGGTCACGGCCGTCATGCCGGGGTCTCCCCAGCTCCAGTGGTCCGAGGGCTGCCAGAACACGGTGACCAGCCCGAAGGCCAGGAGCAGGAGGGCCCGGAGCAGCACGGGGCCCTGCAGGGCACGCAGCTCGACGGCGGTCTCTCGGGGATCGGTGGCGGACATGAGGGCCTTTCCGGAAGGGATGGGGGCGGGCGGTCACCGGGCGTCGCGGACCGCCACGGGCCACGCATCAGCCTATCGGCACCCGCCCCGCCCCCGAAATGGCGCGGATCTCGCGCGGCGCCCGCCGGAAGGCCGGATCATCCCCGCCCCGGAGGCCCGAGCACCTCCCGCAGCACCCCGCGGAGCCGCGTCAGCCCCCGCACCAGCCCGGCCTCGCTCAGCCCGCCGAAGCCGACGACGACGCCCGCCTGCGGCCACCCGTCCCCGGCCTCCCCGGCCGCGCGCCGCCCGCGGCTCCAGTACTCGCCGAGCGCCGCCACCGCGATCCCGGCGCGCCCGAGCGCCTCCAGCACCCTCGCCTCGTCCGCCGGGCCGGGCATCCGCAGGACCGCGTGCAGGCCGCCGTCCATGGGCAGCACCTCCACGCCGGCGGGCAGCAGGGCGGCGTCGAGGGTCCGGGCCAGCAGGTCGCGGCGTCGGCGGTAGTCCCGCCGCATCCGGGCGGTGTGGCGGCGGAAGCCCCCGGAGCGCATGTAGTCGGCCACGGCGTCCTGGACCACCGCGGAGACCGGGGCGCCGGCGTCGCGCCGCAGCCGCAGGACCTCACCCCTCAGCCATCCCGGCAGCAGCACGAACCCCAGCCCCAGGCCCGGCGTCAGCGTCTTGGCGAAGGAGCCGAGCGTCACCACCCGCCCGTGCGCGGCCGCCTCCCGGGAGTCGAGGGCCGCGAGGGCGGGCAGCGGGTCGCCGACGTACCTGAGCTCGGAGTCGTAGTCGTCCTCCACCAGCAGCGCGTCGTGCTCCTCGGCCCAGCGGAGCAGCTCCAGGCGGCGGGAGACCGGCATCGAGGTGCCCAGCGGGTACTGGTGGGAGGGCGTGAGGAGCACGACGTCGGGCCGTCCGGCCCCGCGCGGCAGGCCCGCCGGATCGAGCCCCTGCGCGTCCAGCGGCACCGGCACCACGGTGTGCCCCAGGGCCTGGGGGACCCGGTGCAGCGAGGGGTATCCGGGGTCCTCGACCGCAACGGTGAGGGGCCCCGAGGAGGGCGGGCCCAGGACGGTCAGCAGCAGCCGCAGGCCGTCACGGGCGCCCGCGGTGACCACCAGGTCGCCCGGGGAGACGACCACCGAGCGCATGAGCCGCAGGTACTCGGCCAGCTCGCGCCGCAGCTCCTCGGAGCCCTCCGCCCCGTAGCCGAGGCCGGGGTGCGCCGCCGCCGAGCGCCAGGCCGAGCGCCACGCGGTGTTGGCGAGCGAGGAGATGTCCGGGGTGCCCGGGCGCAGGTCCACGAGCGGGACTGCGGAGGCTGGCGGGGCCGGGCGGGAGGCGGAGGCCGCGGGGCCGCCGGGACCGTCCGGGGACGACGTCGTCCCTCGACGCCCCGAGTCCGTCACCCCCGGCGGCAGGTCGGGGGTGACCCGCGTGCTGCCCAGGTCCGAGACGAGGTACCCCTCCCCCGCGAGCTGGTCGTAAGCCGTGGTCACCGTGCCCCGGGAGATGCCCAGGCGCTCCGCGAGCCCCCGCGTCGAGGGGACCGGGTCGCCGGGGCGCAGCGCGCCCGTGGTGACCAGGCGGCGGATCTGCTCGACGATCTGCCCGGGGATGGGCCCGGCCGAGCGGTCCACGTGGACCGGTATCTCGGCGTCGGCGGGGTAGCGGGGCATGGGACGAGTCTAGGACGCCATTCATGACTGGACCAAAAATCTATATCGATTCTGGATCTTTGAATAGGCCACCCGTCCGGGCCAGGATGGACCCCATGACTGAAACCCTCACCTCAGACCGGACCCTCACCGGCTCCCCCCTCGTCAAGCGCGGCCTCGCGGACATGCTGAAGGGCGGCGTCATCATGGACGTCGTCACGCCCGAGCAGGCGCGCATCGCCGAGGACGCGGGCGCCGTCGCCGTCATGGCGCTGGAGCGCGTGCCCGCCGACATCCGCGCGCAGGGCGGCGTCGCCCGCATGTCCGACCCGGACCTGATCGACGGGATCGTCGAGGCCGTCTCCATCCCGGTGATGGCCAAGGCCCGCATCGGCCACTTCGTGGAGGCCCAGGTGCTGCAGGCCCTCAAGGTTGACTACATCGACGAGTCCGAGGTCCTCTCCCCCGCCGACTACGTCAACCACATCGACAAGCAGAAGTTCACCGTGCCCTTCGTCTGCGGCGCGACCAACCTGGGCGAGGCCCTGCGCCGCATCGCCGAGGGCGCGGCGATGATCCGCTCCAAGGGCGAGGCCGGGACCGGCGACGTCTCCGAGGCGACCAAGCACATCCGCACCATCCGCGGCGAGATCGCGCAGATCCAGGCGGCCTACGCCGCCGACCCCGACTCCCTGTACGTGAAGGCGAAGGAGCTCGCCGCGCCGTACGACATCGTGCTCGAGGTGGCCCGCACCGGGAAGCTGCCGGTGGTGCTGTTCACCGCGGGCGGCGTCGCGACCCCGGCGGACGCGGCGATGATGATGCAGCTCGGAGCCGACGGCGTCTTCGTCGGCTCCGGCATCTTCAAGTCCGGCAACCCGTCCCAGCGCGCGGCCGCGATCGTCAAGGCCACCGCCTACTACGACGATCCGGCCGCCGTCGCCGACGCCTCCCGCGGACTGGGCGAGGCCATGGTCGGGATCAACGTGGGCGACCTGCCCGCCCCGCACCGCCTGTCCGAGCGCGGCTGGTGAGCGCTTGACCCCGCCGACCGTGGGCGTGCTCGGCCTCCAGGGAGGAGTCGCCGAGCACGTCCGGCTGCTGGAGTCGCTGGGCGCCGGGACGCGCCTGGTCAAGCGGCCGGAAGATCTCACGGGACTCGACGCGCTGGTGCTGCCCGGCGGCGAGTCCTCCACGATCGACCGGCTGACCCGGCTCTTCGGCCTCCGGGAGCCGCTCCTCGAGGCGATCGGGAGCGGGCTGCCGGTGCTGGGGACCTGCGCGGGGCTCATCCTGCTCGCCGCCGAGATCGAGGACCCCGCGCCGGGCCAGCGCTCGCTCGGCGTGCTCGACGTCGCCGTGGCCCGCAACGCCTTCGGCTCTCAGGTCGCCTCGGCCGAGGCGACCCTGGCCTGGGGCGGGGAGGAGGCCGACGCCGTCCGGGCCGCGTTCATCCGCGCGCCGGCGGTGACCCGCGTGGGTCACGGCGTCGAGGTCCTGGCGCGCCACGAGGAGCGGGTGGTCGCGGTGCGCTCCGGCTCGACGCTGGGCATCAGCTTCCACCCGGAGCTCACCGGGGAGCCCTCGGTCCACGCGGAGCTGCTCGGGATGGTCGGGTAGTTAACCCTCCCCCTCCGCGTGAGGCGTGCGGGGAGGGCGCCGCCGGGAGGTCTGAGCCGGCCCGCCGGGTGCCCCGCTCCGGGCGCCGCGGGCTGGATCCCGGCAGCGCCCTCGCTGTCGCCATACGTTTCCCACCAGGGATTTCTTCGTATTCCCTCGAGGGCATTCCCCTTTCTGATCCCCCGCTTCCCCTTCCCTTTCCGGAATGGCGCCAGAGCCTTTCCGAAATCGTCCGCCTCCTGTCCCAGGGTGATTTCTCGATTCCCCAGGGCCCCTTCTCTAGACTGCGCATCAACCCATACAGCACGTATGGAGCTTTCGACAACGCCGTGGAGATGCAGGGGAACATCATGGGGAAGACGACGGAGATCGCCGTGACGAGCGTGGCCGCCCGGTGCGCGGGCGCCAGCAGCGCAGACGAGTACTGGAACCTCCTGGAGAGCGCGCAGCCGCAGTTCCGCGGGGTGCCGCCGTCACGATGGCGGGAACGGCCCGCCGCCTCGCGTCCGGGCCGCGGGAACCTCAGCTACTCGCACGTCATGGCACCTGTCCGGGACCCCTACGCCCTCGACGCCCGACACCGCAGGATCCCGCGTGCCAGGGCCCTGCGCATGGACCCTCAGCAGCGCATGGCCCTCGGGCTGACGGAGGAGCTGCTGGCAGGCTCTCGCATCGACGTCTCCGCCGCCACGGAGGGCCGGATCTCCACCGTCATCGGCGTCAGCTCCACCGACTACCGCTCGGTGAGCTCGGCCGCGGTGGTCGCGGACATGCTGACAGATGGGTCGCTGGGCCGGAGCTCCGCCGGCTTCCGGGAGGCCCTGCGCGGCGTCTCCGAGAGGTCCGTCAGGGATCTCAGCGCGCACACCATGCCGGGCGTGCTGGCGAACATGGTCGCCGCCGTCGTCCAGTCCTCCTTCGACCTGAGGGGCTCCGCATACACCATGGACGCAGCCTGCGCCTCCGGGCTCATCGCGATCGACACGGCATGCGGGCTGCTGACGAGCGGACGCGCCGACGCGTGCATCGCGGGCGGCGTGTACGTGGCGCTGACCCCCGAGGCCCACATCGCGTTCTCGGCGGTGGGTGCGCTCTCCCCCACGGGGGTGTGCAGGCCTTTCACCTCGATGGCGGACGGCTTCGTCATCGGCGACGGCGGGGCCCTGGTCCTGCTGCGTCGGCTGGAGGACGCCCGGCGGGACGGCGACCGGATCTGGGCGGTGGTGGAGGCCCGGGGGAGCTCCAGCGACGGCCGCGCCCCCGGCATCATGACGCCCACCGCGGCGGGGCAGAGAGCCGCCGTCGAAGAGGCGCTCGCCTCGTCTGGCCAGCGCGTCCTCGAGGTGGATGCCGTCGAGGGGCACGGGACGGGCACGGAGGTGGGGGACCGGACCGAGATCGAGACCCTGCGCCGGGTCGTGGACCCGAGCGCGCAGGTCCTCCTGGGATCCTGCAAGGCCGTCATCGGCCATACGATGGCCGCCTCCGGCGCCCTGTCCTTCGTCAAGGCGGCGCAGGCGCTGGCCCGGGGGACCTGGCCGCCGCAGCCCGGCGTGCCCGGGGGCCGGTGGAGCCCGCAGCTGGTCGAGAGCCCTCTCCTCCCCGCCTGCCGGGGGGCCGTGCGGCATCGCCCGATCCGCCGGGCGGCGGTGAACTCCTTCGGGTTCGGGGGCACCAACAGCCACCTCGTCCTGAGGGGGCCGGAGGTGGAGCCCCGTGGCTGAGCACCTCCCCTTCCTCCTCTCGGCCGGCGGGCCCGAGGAGCTGCGTCGGCTGGCCGCCCGTCATCTCTCCGCCCTCGAGGATCCGGCCGGGGCCGTCGAGGCAGCGGGCTCTCCGTCAGCGGTCCTCCGGGACCTGGCGACCGCCCTCTCCCTCGCGCCGCCTCAGGAGTACCGGGCGGCCCTCATCGCCTCGTCCTTCGGCGAGCTCCGGGAGCGGCTCGCGGCGATCCGGGACGCGGAGGGAACGATGCCCCGGACTCTCGGTCCTTCCGGCATCGGCATGGCCCGAGCCGACCACGACTCCTCCCCGCTCCTCCTCTTCCCGGGCCAGGGCAGCCAGCGGCCGGGGGAGAACGCCTGGCTCGCCCGGGGATCGGAGGCGTACGCGGAGCACGTGCGGGAGCTCGAGGGCCGCTTCGGCGACGACGCCCTCGGCACGCGCCTCTCGGAGGCCTGGACCGCATCGGAAGACAATCGCAGAAGTCTGGAGACCGGGTGCCGGGAGACCTCGATCGCGCAGCCCCTCCTGTCCGTCACGGCCCTTGCCATGGTCCGCACCCTGGAGGAGGCCGGGGTACCGGCCGACGCCGTCCTCGGCCACAGCGTCGGCGAGTTCGGCGCGCTCCGGGCCGCCGGCGTCCTCGGCGAGACGGAGATTCTGGACCTCGTCAGGCGACGGGTCGAATGCACGCGCTCCCTCGCCCCTGGCTCCTCGATGCTCGCGGTGCGCAACGGGACGGAGGGACTCCCCGCCTCCGCGGAGCCGCCGGAGGGCCTCTTCCTCGCCTGCGACAACGACCCTTCCCAGACAGTCCTCGGCGGCCCGGCGGCCGCAGTCGGGGAGGCGGCCCGCGAGCTGACGCGGCGCGGCGTCGCCTGCACGCCTCTGCGTACCTCCTCCGCCTTCCACACCCCCGTGATGGCGGAGGCGGACAGGGCCTTCGGCGCCGCGCTCGCCTCGCTCGACGCGGCAGACCTGCCGACGCCGGAGGGCATCCGCCTCTACTCCTCGATCTCCGGGTCCCGGGTGCGCAGCCGGCGGGAGGCGTTGGACCTGCTGAGCCGCCAGCTCTCGACGACGGTCCGCTTCCGCGAAGCCTGCCTGGCCGCCCAGGAGGCTTCGCCGGACTTCCTCGTGCAGGTCAGCGGAGGAACCTCCCTGATCGAGATGTATCGCCGCACCAATCCCGGCTTCACGGGTCCACACGCGGGATTCGGCGGCTCGGATCCGCAGGCCGCCGAGCATGCGAGAGCTGTGGCGACGCTCTTCCTGTCGGTCAGGAGCTTCCGGCCTCACGTCCTCATCGGCGGTCTGGGAGTCGCCTCCCGGGCACCCCACGCCGCCTCGACGGCGGAGAGCGTGCTCCTCGCCCGCGCCTCGGCCGACGCCTCTGCGCCGGCACCGGCACACCGTCCGCATCGTCCCGCAGAATCGGAGAGCGAACCCATGACGCACCGACCGCAGCCGAATCGACCGTCCTCCCGGCAGGCCGCCCCGGCGACCGGCGCCGAGGCCGCGGGGAGAAGCAGCCTCCCCGAGCACGGCGCCCCTCCGGAAGGAGCAGCTTCCGCCGGATCGACCGCCCTGGCGCTCACCGCGGCGCTCATGCACGACCAGATGAGGACTCTGCGCTGGATCCTCGGCGCAGAGAAGGAGGCCACGCCGGCCCTGCCCCACGACGCCAGGCGCCGTGACGACGCGTCACATCCGGCACCTGACGGCGGGAGGAACACCGGGCACGGGGGCCGGGAACGCGAGGATGCGGTGAACAGCGACTCGGTGCCCGACGCCGGGGCGATGCGGACTCCGCCCGATGCACCGGTGCCACCCACCCCTGACTCGGCCTCCGCCCCGGGCTCGGACCCCGAGGACCTCGGGGAGACCATCCGCCGGATCGTCGCGGAAGTCGGCGGATATGCGCCCGAGCAGATCTTCCCCGCCGACGAACTCGGCGCCGACCTCGGCCTGGACTCCCTCATGCTCACCGGCATCCTGGCAACACTCGCGGAACGCTTCCCCGGCTGGCGCCCCACGAGCCTGGATCCATCCCGCATCACTACGGTGCAGGACCTCGTCAAGGTGGTCGGCGAGGGGAAGGACGGTAGCGCGACGACGCCGGATCCACACAGCGCGGCGCCGGAGCCGGCCGCCGGAACGGCGTCGCCGGACCCCACCGAAGCCCCGGCCGAGGCCGGCGCACCAGGGAAAGACACCGCCGCTTCCCGCGACGACGCTGTCGCGGTCGATCCCCGACCTCTGTGGCAGACCGAGGAGGTCAGCCGGACCGGGAGGCGACTGGAGCAGGCCGCTCGGGGCACCGCGCCGCTTCCCTACTACCTGGAGCACGAGGGCGTCGCCGACGCCACCACCAGCATCGGCGGTGAGGAGTACATCAGCTTCGGCTCGTACAACTACCTCGGGCTGACCGGCCACCCCAGCGTGGTACGGGCCGCTCAGGAAGCGGTCTCCCGGTATGGGACCTCGTGCTCCGCGGCGCGCATCCTCTCCGGGAACCGTCCGCTGCACACGCAGCTCGAGACGTCGATCTCCCGCCTCGTCGGCACCGAGGACGCCGCGGTCCTGGTCAGCGGCCACGGGACCAACATGAGCGTGATCCCGCACCTCTACGGCCCCCAGGACATCGTCTTCCACGATGCCCTGGCGCATGACAGCATCCTCCAGGGGATCAGGGCCTCGGGCGCCGCCCGGCACTCCTTCCCCCACAACCGGACGGATCTCCTCGAGAGGGCCCTGCGGAGCCGCCGCCGCTCCTTCCGACGGGCCCTGATCGTCACCGAGGGCATCTTCAGCATGGACGGCGATGTCGCCGACCTGCCGGAGCTGGTCCGCCTCGCGAAGGAGCACGGGGCGCACCTCATGGTCGACGAGGCCCACAGCATCGGCGTGCTGGGGGCCCGCGGAGGCGGGATCTGCGAGGAGCTCGGGGTGGACCCGCACGACGTCGACCTCCTCATGGGCACCCTGTCCAAGAGCCTGGCGAGCTGCGGCGGCTACATCGCGGGCCATTCCGCGCTCGTGCAGCACCTGAGGTTCTCCCTCTCGGGATTGGTCTTCAGCGCCGCGATCACCCCGCCGAACGCCGCCTCCGCCCTGGCCGCGCTCGAGATGATCGAACAGGAGCCCGGCCGCCTCCGCACCCTGCGGGAGAACTCCCGGCACTTCCTCGACGGCGCCCGGGCCCGCGGGCTGGAGGTGGGCGATGCGATCGGGGCGGCCGTCGTGCCCGTCATCATCGGCGATTCCGGGCGTACGATCGAGGTCTCCCGAGGCCTCCACGACGCCGGCATCAGCGTCAACCCGATCGTCTTCCCCGCCGTGGCGGAGAACCTCTCCCGCCTGCGGTTCTTCATCACCCAGGACCACACGCGGGAGCAGCTCGACGCCGCGCTCGACGCAACGGCGGATCTCCTGTCCCGTCCCGGGGGCGGGGCCCCCGCCCCCGGGACGGAGCTTCGGCCGTCCACGGCGAGCCCGACGCCGGGCCTCCCCGAGGGAGAGCACAGCGCAGCCTGCGGAGCCGGACGATGAAGGCGGGCAGCGCGGAGATCGCGGTGCTGGGCGTCTCCGGCGCCATCGGCCAGCTGGCGGCTCGGGCCGCCCTGGAGCACGGGCACGCCGTCCGCGCCTGCGCCCGGCATCCGCGGGACGTCCCGGGCGTCCCGCATCCCCTCGCCGACTACTCCCGCCGAGAGGTGCGCACGGCCATCCGAGGCTGCTCCGCCGTCATCGCGACGGTGGGCCTGCCCTACCGCTCCCGGCTCTGGCTCGCCGACTGGGCCCCGATGGTCCGCGAGATCCTCGCGGCCTGCGCCGACGAGGGCATTCCCCTGACCCTGCTGGACAACCTGTACGTCTACGGCGACGCCGGGAACCCGCTCCACGAGGACTCCCCTCTCACGCCGTGCAGCGCCAAGGGCCGGGCCCGGCTCGCCGGCTGGGAGGCCGTCCGGGAGGCACTGGACCGGGGCCAGGACGTCCTGGTCGCCCGCGCCTCCGACTTCCTCGGACCCCGCGCGGAGGTCTGCCTCCTGCCGTGGAGCACACTCGCGGCTGCGGCCGAGCACGGTGGGAGGGCGCTCACCTGGATCGGCGACCCCGAAGCGCAGCACTCCTTCTCCTTCACCGAGGAGGTCGCCGCGGCGCTGGTGGAGCTGGCGACGGGCGAGGCGGTCCGCCGGGAGCCCGGCGTCGTCCACCTGCCGACGCTGCACGCCTTCTCCGCGCGGGAGCTCGCCCGGCGACTGGGCGAGCGCAGGGGCCGCCCGCTGCCCCTCCGTGTCCTGAGGAGGCCCGCCGTCGCCGCCGCCGCGCTCCTCAGCCGCCGGGCCGCGGAGCAGCGGGAGATGATGTACCAGGTCGAGCGCGACTTCATCGTCGACGACGAGCGCATCCGGAGCCAGGGGTGGTCAGCGCCGAAGATGACCCTGGAGGACCTCGTGGAGCGCCTGGCGCACCGGCCGGGCCTCCCATGACGCTGCGTGCCCGCGAGGCGGGTGCTGTTCCGCCGCCCGCTCATCCGTCCAGAAGACGAGGGGCAATTCACCTCTTCCCCGCGCCGGAGGTCTTCGAGTTCTGACGGGTCTGTCTAGGGGGCGAACAACAATCAGCGGTCGGACCTGCCCCAGGTTCTCTGTGCGGCGCCTGTCTCGGCACAACCGGGCGTGCAGCCACCTGTAACGTATTCGCCTCCCCTGACATAGAAGAGGTACGGGCCGGGGATCACTGGCGATCCCCTCAGCAATGCCGGTGCCTTGATCGCGTTGCGGCCTGATACACCGTCAAGGAGCAATCATGAACATCCCCTCCAACCCTCAGCAGCGACGCTTCGGCGGGAGACTCGTAACCGCAGTGACGTTGACGCTGGCCGCTATCGCCATCACGCCCACCCTGTCCTATGCCTCACCCACGTCAATCGACGATCCCACCGTCGGCAGCGCTGAGGAGATCCGCGTAGCAGAGGAAGCTTCTTCCGGAATCCCGGAAACCGAGCCCTTCTGGCTCTCCGCCGGTCGGAAAATCGCATTTCCGCGCGAAGGTGGTCACTGGGAATACGGCTTCTGGAACGCGAATATCCGCTCGTACTACACGGTGAACCGGTGCCATGGTTCCTCCGTCTCTAAGAACGGACACATCGCGCGCAGCATGGATACCCCCGCGGGTAAACGCAGTGTCGCCGAGAGATGGGCGCTCCAGAACCCGTGGGACGTTGATCGGTACTACTACCGCGTTTGCTGACGATTCCCAGGGGGGGCTCGGCCGCTCGCATCAGGCGAGCGACCGGAGTCCCCCGCCATGTTCTTCTCCAGTCCGCCGGACCATCGCACAGCTCAGGAGGCATCGAGTGGGCTCCGTTCATCATCGGGTCGTCGCCGGGACCGGCGTCGTCGTCTTCGCGCTCCTGGCCGTCCTGTCCGCGGTCTTCCTCGACCTGCAGGACCGGGCCGTTCCGCGGACCGCGGGCGCGAGCGCGGCGTTCGACCTCGACTTCGTCGGTTCCGCGCTCGACGAGGCGACGGCTCTCGACGCCCTCAGCCGGGCCAGCGACGACCTCGGGCTGGGCTTGGTCCGCTTCGCCGGGAACGTGCGGAACAGCGCGGGCTCGGACCAGGTGCTCGTCGAGCTGAGCGCCTCACGCTCGCTCCCAGACCGACTCCCCCGGTTCGGGGCCGTTCCCGACGCAGAAGTCAGCGGCTCGGAGACCCTGGAGAACTCCTCCCCACAGGGCCGGTACCTCGTCACCGGCGAACACCCGGATCTGCCCGCCTTCACCGCATGGCTGGAGGAGAACAGGGTGGGAGCGGCACGCATCCCCTCGGCGGCCGCCTCCGTGCCGGGCCTGCTCGCGGCCCAGCCCGCCTTCACGGCCTGCCTCGTCGCCGCGCTGCTCCTGCTGGTGTGCCTCGCCCTGTACTGGTGGGCCGTCCGTGCCCGGCGTCGCGCCCTCCTGGTGCTGGCCGGCATGGCGCCCCGCAGGATCATGGGGCGGGATCTGGCGGGGCTCGCGCTGCCGCTGACGGGGTCCGCGGGGCTCGTGGCCGCTGCGGCAACCGGTTTCGCCGCCACGCGCGGAGGCGTCTTCGTCCTCCCGATGGTCCTGCTTCTGGGAACCCTCGAGGCGCTGATGGTCGCGGGAGCGGTCGGGACCTTCGCCCTGCTCTCGGCCGTCGCGTGGCCCTCCTCGGCCGTGCTGTCCCGGTTGCGCCACGCCGCGCAGGGACACCGCGTGACCGCGACGGGGCTGATGGCGCTGTCGTTCCTCCTGGTGGTCGCGACGGTCCCCCCGACGGCTGCGGTCTGGCGCGACGCGGAGGCCACCGCCCGGGAGCAGGCGCAGTGGCGGCTGCTCACCGATCAGGTGAGTCTCGCGCTGATGACGGGCGCGACCGAGGAGGAGTTCGACGTCGTCAGCGAGCCCTTGGGGCGGTTGTCCCGGAATGCGGATCGACGAGGGGCAGCGGCGTTCTCCTACGCGTGGGAAGCGGCCCCGTCCTCCGCGGACGGTGACGGGCCCTCCCCGAACCGTTCGCCCCTGGCCCTCGTGAGCCGGGCGTGGTTGGAGCGCACCGACGTCGATGATGCCGACCTCGCTCCCGCGACCCGTGAGAGCCTCCCCGTCGAGGCGCATGAATTCCTCGATGAGCAACTGCCGCTCTGGACACGTAGCGCTCCGGAGAGTCTCGAGCTTTACGTTCACCGCGGGGAAGCCGGACCGCCCCTGATCGAGGGCGGCACCGGCAGAATGATCTTCCCCCGGCAGCCCATCCTGGTGGTCGTGCCGGACTTGAACTCTTTCAATGACGATTCCCTGGGAGCGGCCATCTCCTCGTCCAACATCGTCTTCACCGGCCTGGCCGCGACGGAGCGGGAGGTCCGGGAGGCGGGGCTGGGCGACGCCGTCCGGGTGCAGCTCGTGGCCGAGGACGGTCTCCTCCGAGCCCAGCTCTCCTCCTACCTCGCCCTGATCACCGCGCTCTCGCTGGTCGCCCTGACCGCGGCGCTGCTCGTCGCGTCCGCGGTGGGGGCCGCCATCGCCGCGATCGTGTCCCTGCCGCGCGACCGGGTCCTGGGACTGTCCGGCGAGTCCCGGTGGAGGATCGTGGCGCCCCGGCTCGTTCCGCAGTGGGCGGCGGGCACCGTGCTGACGGGCGTCGTCTACGTCGTCATGGGCCGCAGCGGGGTCGAGGAGCGCGGATGGGTCTGGGCCGGCGCCGCGCTGGGGCTCGTCATCGCGAGCGCCAGCCACCTCCTGGCGACCCGGTGGGCGTTCCGCCAGGCGGCCGAACGCGCCCTGTGAACCCTGGAATCGAACGCCGGCCCGGGCCCCGGCGTCGACACCGTACCGACTGGAGGAACGACATGATCGAAGCGCACGATCTCAGCATCCGCATCGGCCGACGACTCGTCGTCGAATCCGCGAGCCTCGCCTGCCTCGCCGGGGAGCTCACGGCCCTCACCGGGCCGAGCGGCTGCGGGAAGACGACCCTGCTCCACGGCCTGGGGCTGCTCCTGCGACCGGTCGACGGGCGCGTCGCGGTGGATGGGGAGGACGCGACGAGGTGGAGCGAGCGACGGCGTCGCGCCTTCTGGCGCGAGCGGGCGGCCTTCATCCAGCAGGACTACGGCGTGATCGACGACGCCAGCCTCGCTTTCAACGTCGCGCTGCGGACCGACCTGTTCGGCCGGCCCGCGCGCGGCCCCCTCCCCGCGGTCGGGGAGGCGCTGCGCCGCGTGGACCTGCGACGGCCGGAGTCGGAGACGGCGGCTCACCTGAGCGGAGGTGAGAAACAGCGTCTGGCCGCGGCCCGGGCGCTATACCGGGAGGCCGACGTCGTCTTCGCCGACGAGCCCACTGCCTCCCTGGACCAGGGCAACCGGGATCGTGTGACGGAGCTGCTCGAGGAGCTGGCGGAGGAGGGGACCGCGGTGATCATCGCGACCCACGACGAGCGGCTGGTGCGCAGATGCTCGCGGGTCCACGAGATGGCGCGACCGATGTGATGGTCGGGGACCGCTTGAGCGCGGGGAAGAGCAGCTAGGGGACTGCTCGGAATGGACCGCATGATCCCGTCGGCGCGGACGGGCAGGGGGAGGGGTTCGTGCATCAAGAAAGCTTCGTCGACTTCTACCGACTCCACCATGGGCGTGTCCGTGCCCTCGTCAGCCGGCGGCTGGGCCGATCGGAGCAGGTCGATGACCTGACCGCCGAGGCCTTCGGCATCGCGTGGGCGCACCATCGTTCCGGCGGAGACCTCACCACCGCGTGGCTGCATCAGGTGGTGCGCCATCTCATCGGTGCGCAGTATCGTCGCATCCGGCGGCATCGGGATCTGCAGAGAAGGCTCCTCGCGACGAGCGAGAACCTCGTGGAGGACGACGTCGGGGAATCCATCGCCGAGGCGCTCGATATGCACCGAGCGATGCGGGAGCTGTCCTCCGCCGACCGCCGGATCCTGCATCTCGCGTTCTGGGAGGATCTCCCCGCCGCCGAGATCGCCCGCAGATCGGGATGTTCCGCCGAAGCGGCTCGTGTCAGGGTGCTTCGGGCCAAAAGACGCCTCCGGAGTCTCCTGTGACGGCGTCGTGCCCCGCCGTTCCCCTGCTGCGTCGGCGTATCGGAATGACGCGAGGTTCCGCGTCATCGACTGTTTATTCCAATATCCATTGGATAAAATCGAGGGCATGAAGAGCCACCCGAGCACCGGACGCAGGGAGCGCGTGCTGCAGGCCGTGCGGGCCGCGGAGGGGGCGGTCGGCGCGGACGAGCTGGCCGCGGACCTCTCGGTCCATCCCAACACGGTGCGGTTTCACCTCGCCGCACTCGAGCGCTCCGGCGACGTCGAACGCCGGGACGCGCAGTCGATGGGCCGGGGACGCCCGCGAGCGCTGTACCGCCCGAGCGCCGGGGCCCACGAAGGTGAACGCCACTACGAGATGCTGGCGGGAGTCCTCGCCACCGGTCTGGGACACACCGAGCAGGGACGCACCCGGGCCACCGAGGCCGGCTACGCCTGGGGCCTCACGCATGCGCGGAGCGCCGCCCCGCGGGAACGGGACGCGGTGGGGGAGCTGTTCCGACTGCTCGGCGAGCTCGGCTTCGCACCGCGGCGTGCCGACGCCGGGACGGTGGAGTTGCTGAACTGCCCCTTCCGGCAGACGGTCGCGGAGCACGGCGAGCTGATCTGCGCCGTCCACGCCGGGTTGATGCGCGGAGCGCTGGCGGGTTGGGGCGCCGAGGCGGAGGTGACGTCGCTGGAGCCGTTCGCGACCCCCGGGCTCTGCCGGGCGCGGCTCTCGGAAGGCGCGGGAGCATGAGCGGCGTCGCGATCGCCGCGGCGGCGGCCCTGGTCTGGCTCGGCATGGTGGCCGCGATCTCCTTCCTGGAGGCGCCGCTGAAGTTCCGCGCCCCCGGCATCACGACCGAGCTGGGACTCGGCATCGGGCGGCTCGTCTTCGGGGCCCTGAACGTCGCCGAGGCGGTCCTCGCCGTCGTCGTCGCCCTCGGGCTGCTGCTGGACGGGACCCGGTCCGCCGGGGTGCTCTGGCTGGCGGCCGCCGTCGTCCTGCTGGCGGTGCAGCTGCTCGCGGTGCGGCCGGCGCTGCGCCGGCGCTCGGCGCGGGTGCTCACCGGGGAGGGCGCCCGGAGCCGCTCCCGTGCGCACTGGGTCTACGTGGGGTTCGAGGGGGTCAAGGTCGTCTGCCTCGTCGCCGGCGCGCTCCTGCTGCTGGGATCGATATGAGACCGCGGAACCATCACCACGGATCACCCGCGCCGCGGCTTCGCGGCGAACGCCGGGGTCTCCAGTTCTACGAGAGGAAGGATAGAAGATGACATTCGTCAACATCACCGCGCTCACGTTCCCCGAGGGCGCCGAGGCCGAGATCGAGAAGCGCTTCGCCGCCCGCAAGAAGGGGGTCGACGCCGCCGAGGGCTTCCAGGGGTTCGAGCTCCTGCGCCCCCGGATCGGCGAGAGCCGGTACTTCGTGACGACCCGGTGGGACTCGCGGGAGAGCTACGAGAAGTGGTCCGCGGCCCGGCCCGCCGGCAACCACGGCGAGGACGAGCGCCGGGGCATGAGCGTGGAGGTCCTCGGCTTCGACGTCGTCCCGCTCGAGGAGACGGATCAGGGCTGATCCCGGCATGGCCCGGGCCCCGGCGGCCCGGGCCCGCGCTCAGGCCGCGCCGCGCGGGGACCCCGTGAGGTGCTCCCGCAGCGTCGTGCCCCGGTACTCGCGCCGGAACCTGCCGCGCCGCTGCAGCTCGGGGACCACCTGCTCCACGAAGTCCTCGATGCCGCCGGGCAGGGTCGGCGGCATCAGGTTGAAGCCGTCGGCGGCGCCGCCGTCCAGCCACTGCTCGATCCGGTCCGCGATGGACTCGGGCGTGCCCACCATGGTGCAGTGCCCGCCGCCGGCCGCGAGCCGGCCGAGCAGCTGACGCACCGTGGGCCGCTCGGAGGCGATGATGCGCAGGATCGTCGCGTACCTCCCCTGGGGCCCGGTGAACTCCTCCAGCGGCGCCAGCTCGGGCACGGGGGCGTCCAGCTCCCAGTCCGAGCAGTCCCTGCCGGTGAACCTGCCCAGCTGGCGCAGGGAGGCCTCGGCCGGCAGCAGCGCGTCGAGCTCCGCCTGCCGGCGCCGGGCCTCGGTCTCCGTGCTCGCCACGTAGGCGACCAGTCCGGGCATGACCACGACGTCGTCCGGGTCCCGGCCCGCCTCGCGGACCCTGCGCCGCACGTCCTGCCGGTAGCGCACGCCCTGCTCGAGGTCGTAGGCCACCGCGTAGACGCCCTCCGCGTAGCGCGCCGCCAGGTCCCTCCCCTGCTCGGAGGCGCCCGCCTGGAAGAGCACCGGACGGCCCTGCGGCGGCTCGGGGACGTTGAGCGGGCCCGCCACGCTGAAGTGCTCGCCGGCGTGGGCGACGCCGCGGATCCGCTCGGGGTCGACGTAGCGTCCGCCGCGGTCCGCCTCCAGGGAGGTGCGGGGCCAGGAGGACCACAGCGCCTGGACGGCGTCGATGAACTCGGCGGCCCGGCCGTAGCGGCGCTCGTGCGGCGGCATGCCGGGCATGCCGTGGTTGCGGGCCTCGGCGTCGGACATGGAGGTCACCACGTTCCAGCCGACCCGGCCCCGACTGATGTGGTCCAGGCTGCCGAGCAGACGGGCCGCGTGGTACGGGGGGTAGAACGTGCTCGAGACGGTGCTGACCAGGCCGATCCGCTCGGTGGCCCGCGCCATGGCGGAGAGCGCGGTGAGCGGCTCCAGGAACCATCCCGGGGAGTCGGCCAGGGAGGGCGGGTCGAGCGACTGGCCGTCGGCGAAGAAGACGGCGTCGAGCAGGCCCCGCTCGGCGGTGCGGGCCAGCTCCTCGTAGTACTCGATCTCCCCGAGGCGCTCGACCGCCGAGCCCGGCGCGCGCCACGCGGCCTTGTGGTGGCCGCAGCCGTAGGCGAAGAGGTTGAGGTGGGCCTGCTTCCTGGGCGACGCGGCCCGCGACGACTCGTCGCTCTCCCGGCTCATCCCTTGACCAGCCCGCCGTCGACGATGAGGTTCTGTCCCGTGACCGCCCGAGCCCAGGGGGAGACGAAGAGCAGCACGGCGTCGGCCAGCTGCTCCGGGGTGGTGACCTCCCGCAGCGGGGTCCCGGAGGCGATCGCGTCGAACACCTCCTCGGGGGTCGCGGCGCTGGCGTCGGTGGTGCGCAGCAGCCCGCCGGAGACCATGTTCACCGTGACGCCGTCCGGGCCGAGGTCGTGCGCGAAGGTGCGCGTGATGGACAGAAGCGCCGCCTTCGCGGCCGTGTAGTCGTGGTAAGGCACCACCGGGTGCTGGAAGAGGTTGGTGCCGATGTTGACGACTCGCCCGAATCCCTGCTCGGCCATGCCCGGCAGCACCGCCTGGATCATCCGGACCGGGCCGTGCAGGGAGCCCTCGGTCTGCGAGCGCAGGTGCTCGTCGGTGAGCTCGTGGGCCTTGGGCCGCTGCTCGCCGTCGAACGAGAAGTCGACGAGCGCGTTGTTCACCAGCGTGGTGACCGGGCCGCCGAAGCGCTCCCGGGCGGCGTCGACGGCCCGGGCCGCCTGCTCCCGGTCCCGGACGTCCAGCTCGACGGCGAGCACCCGCCCGGGGTGCTTCTCCTCCAGGGCCCGCGCGGCCTCGCGGCTGCTCCGGTAGCCGACGACGACGCGCGCCCCCTCCCGCAGGAAGGCACGGCTGATGCAGGCGCCCAACCCCCGGGCGCCGCCGGTCACGAGGACCACCTGCTCGTCCAGGGGCAGGGCGGCGCCGTGGGCGGAGGTCGCGGCGGCTGCGGAGGTCTCGGTCATGGTGGTGCCTCATCTCTGAGGCGAAAGGAGGTGCGGCGCGGACCGCGCCGATCGGACATTCCCTTCGCCAGTGCTAGCTGTGTCAGGTTCGACGGGTCTCATCTCAGCCGCCGGCTCTGTCCCGGCGGCACCCCGTGTCGTACCTCTCACCCTAGCAAGGCAGCCCCGGCAGTCGAGTCCTTCCCGAAGACGGCCGATGCCGTATGTCTAGCGGATATCTCTGCGACCTCACGCGCCCTACCAGCTGAACCAGCCCCGGGCCCCTCAGAAGCTCCCGCTCGCGCCCCCGCCCGAGAAGCCGCCGGGCGTCCCGCCGAAGGAGCTCCCGCTCGCCCCCGGGGACCCCTCGGCCCCGGGCGGCGGGGTGCCGCCCCCGGTGTAGAGGGCGGGTGCGACCATGTAGAGCGGCAGCCACGCCCCGAAGCTCGACGCGTACTGGGTGTACTGCCGCGGGTCCTCGGCCTCGTCGAGGGGCTCTCCCTCCTCCTCGGCCCGGCGACGCCGCTCCTCGCGCTCCTCCTGGTCCTCGGGCGGCTTCCGGTGGTGGTACCGGTACTTGCGGAAGGCCCGGCGGGTCTCCTCCGAGACCTCCTTGCCCGGGTTCTCCCGCAGGTACTCGTCGATCTGCTCGTCCGCGATGCGCCGCCACTTCCGGACGTCCAGGACGACCCACAGGACCACCCCGGCGACGAACAGGACGACGACGCCGATCACGATCCCCGCGATCAGCTTGCCGCTCCCGTCGGACTCCGTCCCGGCGCGCAGCCCCTGCGCCTCGTCGTACAGCGCGTCGGTCGCATCGGTCAGGCCGCGCTCGTACTCATCGTCGCGGAAGGGCGGCTCCAGGACGTCGGAGACGATCTCCTCGGCGTCGTCGTCGGTGATCGCCTCGCGCGCGTCGTCGCCCACCTCGATCCGCAGGTTCCGCTCGTCCATGTCCACCGCGAGCAGGACGCCGGTGGAGGCGTCCCCCTCGCCGAGGCCCCAGGAGTTCGCGACGTCGCGGGTCCAGTCCTCCCAGTCGCCCTCGACGCCGTCCACGGTCAGCACCGCGACCCGCGCCGCGTCGGTCTCCCCGTTGCGCCGGTCGATCAGGTCGCTGAGCCGCTGCTCCTCCTGGTCGCTGAGGATCCCCGCCTCGTCCAGGACGTTGCCCCGGGCGGGCGGGTCCGGGAGCGAGCTCTGCCCGTCCCCGTCACCGCCGCCGCAGCCGGCCAGCAGGATCCCCGCGCCGAGGGCCAGCGCCCCCGCGAGCCGTCGCCTCATCCGCCGCTAGGCCCTTCCCGCGCGCTCGCGGGAGCGGCCCACGAAGAACAGCACCAACCCGACCACGAGCAGGATGAAGCCGAGCCCGCCGCCAAAGACGCCGATCAGGACGCCGCCGACGCCGGTCATGATGCCGCCCACGGAGACCGGCGGCCCCACGATCACCTCGCCGCCGGAGCAGGCCATGTCATAGGTCCCGGCCTCGCTGACGGTGAAGGAGGTGTAGGAGGTCCAGGTGGTGCCGTCGCGGCTGAAGCTGCTCTCCTGGGGCGTGCCCTCCTCGATCGAGGCCCCGGCCGGGCCGGAGATGTTGCACATCGGCGCGCCCGCGCCCTCCCGGATGTAGACCTGCATGTCCTCGTCCGCCTCGAGCTCCACGGAGCCCATGCCGTCGATGCGGGTCCCGTTCTGCGCCTCGGAGACGGCGCCTCCGATCCCCGAGACCGCCATGATCACGGCGGCGACCACGCTGAGCACGAGCACCGCCGCGCCGACGATGCTCAGGATGGCGCCGATGCGCTTCATCTTCGAGCGCTCCCCGCCCGCGGGACCCTGGCCCGCCGGGCCGGGATCGTAGCCGTACGGGGCGCGGCCGCCGGGTCCGCCGGGACCTCCGCCGCCCGGTCCCGCGCCGTCTGGGTTCCCTCCGTCCGGGCTCGGCTCCGCGACGGGCCACTGCGTCGTCGGCGGGAGGCCGGCCTGCGATGATCCGGAGCCGCTCCCCTCGCCCACCGGCCGGGCTCCCCCGGCGTCGTCCCGGCGGTGGTCCTCCGGCATGTCCTCGGGCTGGCGGGAAGTCATATCGTCACCTCGATCAGCGTGTGTAATGTGTTTCACATTATCGAAGTGGCGCAGTACTTACTAGTCACAGCCGCGTTTTCTCGATCCCCCGCCAGGACGGGGGCGGACGGGGGTCAGGGCCTGATCCACACGTCCCTCCGCGCCCGCAGGCCCAGCGTCACCCCGCGCAGCCCCATGTAGACGATCGCGTAGGCGATCCACAGCCAGACGAAGCCGGCCGGGTCCATCTCCCCCGGGCCGCCGCCGAGCGCGTAGACGCCCGCCAGCATCGGGGTGTAGCCGAGCAGGGCGATGAAGGAGGCCACCGCCAGGTAGCGCACGTCCTGCGCGCCGATCAGGACGCCGTCGAGGATGAACACGTAGGAGGCCAGTGGCTGCCCCACCGCCACCACCAGCAGCGCGAGGGCGAAGAGGTGCTGGACCTGCGGGTCGGAGGTGAAGACCCAGCCCAGCCCGAACCCGACGAGCGGGCAGAGCAGCCCGGTCACCACGCCGAACCCCAGCGACCAGCGCACCAGCCGGCCCATCAGCCGCCGGACGTGCCGCTTCCCCTCCTCGGCGCGCACGTCCCGCGCGCCCATCTCCTTGCCCAGCAGCGCCTGGGCGGCGATCGCCAGCGCATCCAGCGCGAAGGCGAGGAAGGAGAAGAAGGCCATGACGATCTGGTAGGCCGCGAGGTTGGTCGAGCCCTGGCTGGTCACCACGAAGACCGTGGCCAGCAGGGCAACCCGCATCGAGAGCGTGCGCAGCATGAGCCACGAGCCGACCTTCAGGATCGCGCCCAGCCGGGCCGGCGTCGTCGCGAAGAGCCCGACGCCGTGCCGGCGGCACCCGCGCGCCACCAGCACCAGGTAGACGGCCGCCATCCCCCACTGCACCAGCGAGGTCCCGATCGCCGAGCCCGCCACCCCTAGGCCCAACGGGTAGACCAGCAGGTAGTTCAGGCCCACGTTGACCACGGCCCCCGCCCCGGCCACGTACAGCGGGGTCCGCGTGTCCTGGAGCCCCCGCAGGATCCCGACGGCGGCCAGCACCAGCAGCATCCCGGGCAGCCCGAGCATGGACCAACTGAGGTAGTCCACGGCGTACCCCAGGGCCTCCCCGCGCGCGCCGAGGGCCCGCAGCAGCGGCTCGGCGAGCGCCCACAGGGCGACGGCGATGACGACGCCGAGGCCCAGCCCGACCCACAGCCCGTCCCGGCCCTTCTCGTAGGCGGCGGGCAGGTTCCGGGCGCCGAAGAACCGGGCGACGGCCGGCGTCGTCGAATAGGAGAGGAAGACCATCAGCCCGATCACGGTCTGCACCACCGTGGAGGCGACCGAGAGGCCCGCCAGCTGGGGCGTGCCGAGGTGCCCCACGATCGAGGAGTCGGCGAGGATGAACAGCGGCTCGGCGATCAGCGCCCCGAAGGCAGGGACCGCGAGGGCGAGGATCTGGCGGTTCAGCGAGGTCTCGCGCGCCGGCCGGCCGCCGCGGCGCGGGGATGTCTGGGTAGGCTGATCAGGCTGGGAGTCCACCGGACCAGTCTAGGGCCCGCCGCGAGGCGAGGAGCAGACCAGCGCGATGTCCGTGGGCTGACCCCGGCGGCCCCTCCGCCGGCCCGGCAGGAAGCCCCGCCTCGGCCTACCCCTGCCCCCGGAGCCGGTCCATCTCCCGGCGCTCCTTCTTGGTCGGGCGGCCCGCCCCGCGCTCGCGGCGCGGCACCGGGGCGGAGAGGGCGCTGGGGCGCGGCGGGGAGTGGTCGACGTAGCACTGCTGCGCCACGGAGGCCCCCACGCGCTTGACGATCAGGCGGGTGACCTCGAAGACGCGCTCCCAGCCGGGGGTCCGCACCTTGACGACGTCGCCCGCCCGCAGCGCCTGGGAGGCCTTGACGGGCTGGTCGTTGAGGCGGACGTGGCCGGCGCGGCAGCCGGTGGTCGCGGCGGAGCGGGTCTTGTAGATGCGCACCGCCCACAGCCAGGCGTCGATGCGCACGCTCGCGGGCCCGGCCGGCTGGGCCTGGCGGTCCGGGGAGGCGGCGTCGGTGTTCGCTGGGCTCATGCTCCCCCACCTTAGCGGCGCACCCGGCCCCTCGTTAAAGACCGCCGGCCGGAGGCCCGTTCAGAAGGACGGACGCTCCGGCCGGCGGCTCGGGACGGATTCGCGGTCCGCCCCTCATCAATCACTCGCACCTTTATGAGGTACTGACGAAGTTACTCGGCGGCCCTGAATCCGGGCCCAGCACCGCCTGGGAGGTGCCTGGCAATGCGGAACGGCCCGCAGCCCTCCGCGCAAGCCCCCTTACCTCGCGTGACGCCCCGGGTACGTTTGTGAACGGAGCTTTGACCCCCCGTGCGCGCCGGGGCCACGCTGATCCGGTGAAGACGTCGGACCGCTTGCTCAATCGCCGCCAGGTCATGGGACTGGGGCTCGGCGCGGGCTCCCTGCTCGCGCTCTCCGCGTGCGCGGCGGAGGAGACCGACGTCGCCACCGGCGGGCCCCCGCGCACCGGCGGGACGCTCGTCTACTTCGAGCCGCAGACCTTCACCACGCTCTTCCCGCCCCAGGCGGGCTTCTACCCCAACGGCGGGATCGTCAACAACATCACCGACCGGCTGCTGTACCAGGACGCCGAGACCCTCGAGCTGCACCCGTGGATCGCCGTCGAGCTGCCCGAGGTCAACGACGACGCCACCCGGTTCACCTTCCGCATCCGCCGCGACGTCACCTACTCGGACGGCTCGCCGCTGACCGCGGCCAACGTGGTCAAGAACCTCGACCTCTACGGCCTGGGCGACAAGTCCCGCCAGCTGCCGCCCTCGGAGCAGATCAGCAACTACGAGCGCGGCGAGGTGCTCGACGAGGAGACCGTGCGCTTCCACTTCTCCGCGCCGGCCCCCGGCTTCGTCCAGGCGGTCTCGACCATGAACGCCGGGCTGCTCTCCGACGCGAGCCTGGACCTCGACTCCACCGGCTACGGGCCGGGACAGTCCGGCAGGATCGCCGCGAGCGGGCCCTTCGTGATCGACGCCGAGGAGATCGGCACCCGCCTCACCCTGCGCGTCCGCGAGGACTACGACTGGGCGCCGCCCCACTTCGAGCACCAGGGCCGGGCGTACCTGGACGGCATCGACTACGTGGTCAACAACGAGTACTCCGTGCGCATCGGCGCGCTGGTCTCCGGCCAGGCCGACGGCGTCCGCGAGATCGAGTCCCCGGACGAGCCGCGCCTGCGCGAGCGCGGCGTCCAGCTGCACGCGGCGGGCACCAACGGCGTCAACAACGGCCTGAACCTGCGCTTCCGCCACGAGCTGCTCCAGGACCTCCGGGTGCGCCGGGCGATCATCGCCGCGATCGACCGCGAGTCGATCATGCGCAAGCTGTTCACCGAGAACTACCCCCTGGCCACCGGCGTGCTGGCCGAGAGCGCCGCCGGGTACAAGGACTTCGGCGACGCCTGGCCGCACGATCCGGACCGCTCCGAGCGGCTGCTGGACGAGGCCGGCTGGACCCGCGAGGGCGGGTCCGGCATCCGCTCCAAGGACGGCGAGCGCCTGTCCCTGCGGGTCAACACCGCGATCCCCCAGCCCCGCTCCCGCGAGGTCATGAGCCTGGTCCAGCAGGACCTGCTGCGGGTCGGCGTCGATCTGCAGATCAACGAGGGCGACTACGCGACCCAGAACCTCGACGCGGAGTACCTGGACCGGATCCAGCTGTACCACTCGATGGTCGGCCGCGCGGACTACGACGTCCTGAAGAGCCAGTACTCCGGGGAGAACCGCGACGTGCTGCTGAACCTGGACGAGGAGACGCAGGAGTACGGCGACCCCGAGCTGGAGGAGCTGCTCGGCCGGATCGCCGCGGAGCCCACCGAGGACCGGCGGGAGGCCGCCAGCTGGGCGGCCCAGGACCACCTGGTGGAGAACGCCTACGTGCTGCCCTTCTTCGAGGAGCCGCAGGTCTTCGGCTTCCGCGAGCGCGTCCGCGGCTTCCGGACCGAGGCCGTGGCGCGTCCCCAGTTCTACGACACGTGGCTGGCCGAGTAGAGAGGCCCGGGAGAGCACACCATGCGATACATCGCGCTGAGGATCGGCCAGGCGGCCCTGGTCCTGTTCATCGCCTTCACCGTCGCCAGCCTGCTGCTGGCGATCCTGCCGGGGGACGGCGTCATGGCCCGCTACGCCAACCCCGAGCTGGGGCTGTCCTCCGCGGAGATCGAGGGGATCCGCGCCGACTCCGGCGCGGACGAGCCCTGGTACGTCCAGTACTGGATCGCGCTGACCGGCTTCCTGCGCGGGGACTTCGGCTACTCGGTGCAGTCGGGGGCCGCGGTCTCCGACCTCATCGGCACGGCCCTGCCCTCGACGCTGGCGCTGGCCGCCACGGCCTTCATCGCGGCGGCGTTGGCCGCCGTCGTCATCGCGGTGCTGGCCACCTACGGCCGCGCCCGCTGGCTGCGCCGGGTCTTCGACTCCGTGCCCTCGGTCTTCATCTCGGTGCCGGTGTTCTGGTTCGGCATCATCCTGGCCCAGGTCTTCTCCTTCCAGCTCGGCTGGGTCTCGGTGGTGGACCCCGGACCCGTGGAGTCGCTGATCCTCCCGGCCGCGACGCTGGTGCTGCCGATCTCGGCGCCGATCGCCCAGGTGCTGATCCGCTCGATCGACGAGGTCCGGGCACAGCCCTTCGTCCGCGTCTCGCAGGCCAAGGGGGCCCGGCCCGGCTGGCTGCTGGTCCACTCGGTGACCCGCAACGCCGCGCTGCCGGCGCTGACCATCGCGGGGCTGGTGTTCGGCGAGCTGGTGGGCGGCGCCGTCGTGACCGAGACCGTGTTCGGCCGCGCCGGGATCGGGCAGCTGACCGCCCAGGCCGTCTCGAGCCGGGACAACCCCGTGCTACTGGCCGTGGTGGTGCTCGCGACCCTGGGCTACGTGATCATCAACCTCGTGGTGGACCTGCTCTACCCGGTCATCGACGTGCGACTGCGCTCCGGCCGCGCCAAGCCCATCCCGGCCTCGCGCCGGATCGGCGACGTCGACGCCGCCCCCCGCAACCGTCAGGAGGTCGCCTCGTGAAGAATCTCCGGCTCTCCCCGACGGCGGTGATCGCCGCGCTCATCGCCCTGGTCGCCGTGCTCGCCGCCGTCTTCCCCGGCCTGTTCACCGGCTTCGACCCCAACGACGGCGGCGAGACCCCGGCGCTGCTCTCCCCGAGCGCGACGCACTGGTTCGGCACCGACCAGATCGGCCGCGACGTCTTCGCCCGGGTCGTCTACGGCGCCTCCCACTCGCTGCTCGCCGCGCTGGTCGCGGTGGGCGTCGGGCTCGTGGTCGGCACCGTGCTGGGCCTGGTCGCGGGGACGCGTCCCGGGCCGCTGGACGACGCCCTGATGCGCGTCGTCGACGTCCTGCTCTCCATCCCGGCGCTGCTGCTCTCGCTGACGATCGTGATCCTGCTGGGGTTCGGGACCATCAACGCCGCGATCGCGGTGGGGGTCACCTCGATCGCCCTGTTCGCCCGGCTGGCCCGCTCGCAGAGCGTGAGCATCGGCAAGAGCGACTACGTGGCCGCGGCCTACGGCTCGGGCGGCACCTACTGGAACGTGCTGCGCCGGCACATCCTGCCCAACGCCGTCTCGCCGGTGCTCTCGCTCGCGGTGCTGCAGATCGGATCGGCGATCCTGCAGATCTCCACGCTGGGCTTCCTGGGCTACGGGACCCCGCCGCCGACGCCGGAGTGGGGCCTGATCATCTCCGAGGGGCGCGACTACGTGGCCACCGCCTGGTGGGTCACGGTGCTGCCGGGCGCGGTCATCATGGCCGTGGTGATGGCCACGCACAAGATCGGATCGACCCTGCGGGAGGCCACTGCATGAGCGCCACGGAACGCACGACGACGTCGGGGCCCGGAGCGAGCGCGGCCCCTCGCCCGGGACGGCACGCGGCCGAGCCTGCGGAGCGCACGACGCCGTACGAGGACGGTCCCGCGAACCGGCCCGCGGAGGCCGGGGACCCCGGCGCCCGGCCCGTGCTCAGCGTCGAGGACCTCAGCGTCGACTACTCGCTGCGGGGCTCCCGCGAGTCGCGCCGGGCCCTGCACGGGGTCTCCCTGAGCGTGGCGCACGGCGGGATGACGGCCGTGGTCGGCGAGTCCGGCTCGGGCAAGAGCACGACGGCGAGCGCGGTGATCGGCATGCTGGCCGGCAATGCCTCGGTCGCCTCCGGCTCGGTCCTGCTCGGCGAGCGGCAGCTGCTGGGCGCGGGCGAGGCCGAGCTGCAGCGGGTCCGCGGCGCCCACGTCGGCTACATCCCGCAGGACCCGGGCAACTCGCTGAACCCGCTCAAGACCGTCGGGGCCAACGTGGCCGAGGCACTGCGGATCCACCGCCGCGTGGGCCGGCCCGAGACCCGGGAGCGGGTGCTCGAGCTGCTCGAGCGGGTGGGTCTGGACCGCCCCCGCCTGCGGGCCGGGCAGTTCCCCCACGAGCTCTCCGGCGGCATGCGGCAGCGCGTGCTGATCGCCTCCGCGATCGCGCTGAGCCCCGAGCTGATCATCGCCGACGAGCCGACCTCGGCGCTGGACGTCACCGTCCAGCAGAAGATCCTGGACCTCCTGGACGACCTGCGCCGCGAGGAGGGCACCTCGATCCTGTTCATCACCCACGACCTCGCGGTCGCGGGCGAGCGGGCCGACCGGGTCGCGGTCATGCAGTCCGGCCGCGTGGTCGAGGACGCCCCCGCCTCCCGGATCTTCTCCGACCCGCAGTGCGACTACACCCGCCGGCTGCTGCGGGACGCGCCCTCGCTGCGCGTGGTGACCGAGGAGGAGAGCGGACGCGGGGCGGGCGGCGAGCGGCGGCCCGCCGAGGACGACCGTCCCACCGGCGGCGAAGCGGCGACATCGGGGGGACGCACGGGCCTGCCGTGGGGCGGGACCGGCGCGGCCGGCCCTGACGCGGCCCCGCTGCTGTCGGTTCAGGGACTCTCGAAGGTCTACGCCCGCCACAGCCGGGAAGAGGACGACCGGAGACCGGACGAGGCCTCGACCTCCGCCGAGGCATCGGATACCGCGGAGCGCCGGGACGACGTCATCGGCGTCGAGGACGTGAGCTTCGACGTCGCGGAGGGGACCACCCACGGCGTCGTCGGCGAGTCCGGCTCCGGGAAGACGACGCTGGGCAAGGCCCTGGCCGGGCTGATCGCCCCGGACGCGGGCACCGCGCTCGTGGCCGGGTACGACGTCGCCCGCCTGGGCAGGCACGAGCGGCGCGACTTCCGCCGCACCGTGCAGCTGGTGCACCAGAACCCGCACACCGCGATCGACCCGAAGTTCTCGATCGAGGCCGCGATCGCGGAGCCGCTGGCCAACTTCAAGGTCGGCACGCGGGAGGAGCGCCGGGCGCGCGTCGCCGAGGTCATGGAGCAGGTCGCGCTGCCGCCCGAGCTGGCGGCGCGGCGCCCGCGCGAGCTCTCCGGCGGGCAGCTGCAGCGGGTCGCGATCGCGCGGGCGCTGGTGATCGAACCGCGTCTGGTGGTCCTCGACGAGGCCGTCTCCGCCCTGGACGTCACCGTGCAGGCACAGATCCTCCGCCTGCTGGAGCGGCTGCAGCGGGAGCTGGGTCTGACCTACCTGTTCATCTCCCACGACCTGGCGGTGGTCCGCCAGATCGCCGATACTGTGTCCGTGGTCTCCCGCGGGCACCAGGTGGAGGCGGGGCCCGCCCGGCAGATCTTCGAGGACCCGCGGGACCCCTACACCCGGCGGCTGCTCGCCGCGATCCCACGGCCGGCGCGGACAGCGTCGGGCGCCTCCTCGTCGAGCGCGATACGCAACTGAAAGGCACGTGATGACCGAGAACGCGAAGACCAAGACCCTGGGATTCTTCACCCGGCTGCTGGAGGAGGCGAGCGCGGCGGAGCGCTACCGCTACGCGCTCGAGCAGATCGAGGCCGCCGAGCGCCTGGGCTTCGCCAGCGCCTGGGTGGCCCAGCACCACTTCCATGAGGCGGAGGGCGGGCTGCCCTCGCCCTTCGTGCTGCTCGGCGCGGCGGCGCAGCGCACCCGGCGGATCGGGCTCGCGACGGGCGTGATCACGCTGCCCATGGAGGACCCCGTCCGGGTCGCCGAGGACGCCGCCGTGCTGGACGCGGTCTCCGGAGGGCGCGTGCAGGTCGGCCTGGGCTCCGGCGGGAACCCGAACTCCTTCCCGGCCTTCGGCGCCGACTTCGCCGAGCGCGGTCCCTCCTTCGGCGCCAAGCTGGAGACCCTCGAGACCCTGTGGCGCGGCGAGGAGACCGCGGGCGGCAACCGCCTCTACCCGGCCGCACCGCAGCTGCCGGGGAAGCTGTGGCAGGCGAGCTTCGGGACCTTCGGGGCGGGCATCGCCGGCTCCCGCGGGGACGGCCTCATGCTCTCCCGCACCCAGCCGCGCCGGGACTCCCCCGACGCCGCCCTGAGCGAGATCCAGGTGCCGGTGGTCGAGGCCTACCTCGAGCGGCTCCCGGAGGGCGCGGCGCCGCGCATCATGGCCTCGCGCACCGCGATCGCCGTCGAGGCATCCGAGCGCGCCGGACTCGTCCGCCGCACGGCGGAGAAGCTGCGGCAGGGCGAGGCGGACCGGCTGGTCGGCCGGGACACCTCGGGGCTGGGCGACGAGGAGCTGCTGGTCGCCACCGACACGTTCCTGGGCACGCCGGAGGAGATCGTCGAGCGGCTCTCCGAGGACCGGGTCGTCACCGACCACGCGACCCTGGTCGCCTTCCAGGTCCATTCGGCGCCGGTGACGCACGAGGAGACCCTGCGCTCACTGGAGCTGCTGGCCACCGAGGTGGCCCCGCGCCTGGGCATCTCGACCGCCGACGACGCACTGGCCGCCAGCCGCGGATAGACCGCCTCGGGTCCGGGCCCTGGGATCGGACCCACTCGCCCGCCCATCGGGGGCCTCCCCCGCCCCGACCACCGACGACAAGCACGCAGGGCGAAGACGCCCACGACGCCGAGGAGCACCCGGAATGACCGCACAGGACCGCACCGTCCCCACCGCCGACATCGTCAACCTGCTGGCCGGGATCGCCCCCGGTGACCCGTTGGACCGCCTGCGCGACCTGCGCCCGCAGGCCAAGGAGAACGCCCAGCGCAGCTTCGCCGCGCTCCTGGAGCCGGAGGAGCCCGGCGCCTTCACGATCCCGCAGCGCTACGCCGTCGCGACCTTCGTGGCCGAGGTGACCGGCTCGGACGCGGCACGGCACTTCTACGGGGACGTCCTGGAGGACGAGGCGCCCCAGGACGTCGTGGCGGCGGTCGACGCCGCCGGGGCGGCCGCGATCGAGTCGGGGCCGGGGATCGGCGTCGGCGGACCGACGGCCCGCGACCGCGTCGTCGGCCCCTACGGCGACTACCCCGTCCCGGAGCTCGCGGCGGAGAACGTGCCCGGCCCCGTGTTCCTGCTCCCGGCTGCGTCCCGCCGCGTGCTGGGCGAGGAGCTCGCCTCCGCGCTGGAGTACGCCCACCTGCTGGTCCTCCACCCGCGCGACTCCGCGCCCCGGCACCTCAGCGCGCTGCTCGAGGCGGGCTGGGACGAGGACGGCGTCGTCTCCCTGGCCCAGCTGGTCTCCTTCCTGAGCTTCCAGATCCGCGCGGCGGAGGGGCTGGCGGCGCTCGGGGCCGACGCCGGGCGCGGGAAGTCGGATGGGCGGTCCGGCGGCGCGTCGGAGGCGGGAGACGGCGCATCGGAGGCGGCCGGCTCGCAGCCGGGCGACGAATCCTCGGAGGGCGGCCCCTCGGACGACGCCGCGGCGCACGGCGCCGCCGGGCCCGATGCGAGGGGCGGCGACGTGACCGCCGCTTCCCCCGAGACCGACGAGTCGTCGTCGAACGCGGAAGACGGTCTGCACGAGCGCGTCACCGACTACCCGGCGCTGAAGCGCCCCGAGCGGTTCCGGCGCGGCGGCCTCGGCTGGCTGCCGTGGATCAGCCCCGTCCCCGAGGCCGCGCTGACGGACCGGCAGCGCGAGGCCCTCGTCGAGGAGTCGCGGACCAAGAGCCCCTACTTCCGGCTGCTCGTGCGCGACCCCGACGCCCTGGAGGCCCGTACCCTCACCGACTTCGACATCTTCTACAACACCGAGGGCGGCCTCTCCCGCGCCGAGCGCGAGGTCGCCGCGACGGTCGCCTCCCGCCTCAACGGGTGCCTGTTCTGCGCCTCGATCCACTCCCACCGCGCGGTGCAGGAGGACGAGGGCTACCTCGACGCCGTGCAGCGGCTGCTCGACGCCGGCGTCGAGGTCGAGCTGCGCCGCGGGCCCGACGAGGCCGGCCTCCCCACCCCCGAGGCCGACGCCCGCTGGGCCGCCATCACGGCGGCCTCGGCCGCGCTGACCCGCACGCCGCAGGAGTTCTCGGCGCGGGAGGTGGACGCCCTCCACCGGGCGGGCCTCGAGGACGGCGAGATCATCGACATGATCAACGGCGCGTCCTTCTTCAACTGGGCCAACCGCCTGATGCTCTCCCTCGGGGAGCCGGAGCGCATCGGGGTCTGATCGGCCGGCACGACGGCGCGGGACCGGGACGGCAGGGCGTGCGGCGGCGGGGCCGCGCGCCCGTCTCCTCACCCCTCGAAGCGGAGGTCGCCTTCCAACACCGTGCTGTCCCCGACCCGGCCGGATCGGGCGAAGCGTCCCCAGACGGCGCGCATCTCCCGGCTGGCGTCGTCCGCGCGGGAGACCTCGGACCTCCCCCGCACGGGGAGCAGCGGCGAGCCCTTCCAGGTCGGGTTGCGGGGGCCGCCGAAGAGCAGCGGGAGCTCTGCCAGGTGGATGGCCGCCGTCCCCGGCGTCGGCGTCCAGGAGAAGCGGTAGTACGTGCTCGAGCGCGCCGTCCTCCGCAGCGCCTTGGACATCCGGCGGGAGGCGCCGGAGAAGATCCCGTAGGTGGTGGGGCGGACGAGCAGGAGGCGGACCCATCGCCGCCATCGCGGATCGTCGTAGACCCTCCGCACGCCGGGGACTACCGGCAGGTACATGCCCGACTCCGCGTCGTTGGTCCCGATCAGCACGTCGCGTCCCCGGGACCCGGCGAGGATCTTGGAACGCTTGGTCCCGGGGCCGGCGAACGGCGGGGCGTCCCACTGGATGCCGAAGGGCATGAATCCGGAGCCGTAGAGCCAGGCCGCCTTCTCGATCGCCTGCTGGTACTGCACGAGCGTGGGGGCCGCCTGGGAGGCCGCCTCC
Source organism: Rothia halotolerans (assembly GCF_004136635.1). GTDB lineage: Bacteria > Actinomycetota > Actinomycetes > Actinomycetales > Micrococcaceae > Rothia > Rothia halotolerans. The sequence continues at coordinate 717,359 of NZ_NOIU01000001.1, forward strand.
CCGTCGACCTTCGCCGTGACCCTCGCCCGCAGCTTCGCGCTCATCCCGCGGATGCCCAGCGGCGGGCTCTGGGCGATCACGCGGTGGAACAGCCCCTCGGCCTCCCGGGCCCCCATCAGCGAGAGCGCCATGTCCCCGCCGGAGGACTGGCCGAAGAGGGTGACGTTGCCCGGATCGCCGCCGAAGGAGCCGATATGGGACCGGATCCAGCGCAGCGCCTCGAGCAGGTCCATCGCGCCCAGGTTGGGCGGGTGGTCCGCGCGGTGGCCGCCGAAGCCGAGGTAGCCCAGCCGGTAGGTCGGCTTGACCACCACGACCTGCTGCTCCTCGACCAGCCACCGCGGGTCGTAGACGGAGAACTCGGGGTTCGAGTTGGCGTTGCCGCCGCCGTGGATCCACACCATCACCGGCAGGCCATCCCCCTCCTGCGCCGAGGCGGGCGCGGTCACCGAGAGGTACTGGCACTGGGGATCCTGGCCCATGTGGTCGGGGAAGCCGCCGAGCAGCGTCTTCAGCATGGCGGAGCTCGTCTGCGGGGAGGCCGGGGGATGCTCGGTCTGGAGCCCGACGTCGTCCTCCGCCGGCCCGGTGTACGGCCGGGGCTCCCCCTGCGGATCGGCCAGGGCGTAGCGAATACCACGGCTCCGCATCACGCCCTCGCCCTCTTCGCCGCGCACGGTGCCCACGGGAAGGTCGATCAGCCGTACCGTCATCCCAGCTCCTTCGCCTCGGTGTCCGCCCGCCCCTGACGCCGGGGCCCTCCCACGATATGCCGCCGGGCGAACCGTGCCGGGTTCATCGGGCCGGCAGGTCCCGGCGTCGGTGCCCTGACCGCCCGCCCTCTACAATGAAAAGTGATCCACATCACCAAACTCGGGGGTCACCGTGAAACCTCACACCGTATACCGCGACGGCTTCTACCGCAGCGAGTCCTGGGACTACGCCGTCCGCTGCCTGCTCGGCCGGGCGAGCCGGGGCGGGAGCGAGCCCGGGGAGGTGCTGGCCACGGTCGCCCGGGTCGAGGAGGGGGACCACGCCGGCTGGTTCTCCGCCTGGCACGACCTCGGCTGCCACCTCGCCACGGTCGGCGACGCCGCGACCGCCCGGGGGCATCGCACCAGCGCCGCCCGCGCCTTCCTCCGCTCCGCCAACTACCTCGCCGCCGCCCTGGAGAGCATCGACCAGCTCCCCTCCGCCGAGGCCCTGGTCCCCACCTTCCGCACGCACCGGCTGGTCTGGGAGGCCTTCGTCGCCACGAGTCGGTGGAGCATCGAGGAGGTCGAGATCCCCTACGAGGACTCCACGATGCCGGGCTGGCACTTCCACCCCGACGAGGCGCGGCCGCCCGCCCCGACGCTCGTCGTCGTCAACGGCAGCGACGGCACGCTGAGCGGGCTGTGGTGCGAGATCGCCGAGGCCGCGCTGGAGCGGGGCTACGGCGTCCTCCTGTTCGACGGCCCCGGCCAGCAGTCGATGCTCTTCGAGCGGGGCGTCCCCTTCCGGCCGGACTGGGAGGCGGTGCTGACGCCGGTGGTCGAGCACCTGCAGGGGCGCGACGACGTCGACCCCGAGCGCCTCGCCCTCTACGGCGTCAGCCAGGGCGGTTATTGGGCGACGCGGGCGATGGCCTTCGAGCACCGATTCGCGGCCGCCGTCCTGGACGGCGGCGTCGTCGACGTCTCCGCGTCCTGGCGCAAGGAGATCCCGGCCCCGATCCTGCGACTCTACGAGCGCGGCGAGCGGGCGAAGTTCGAGCGCGCGATGGAGCTGGGCATGCGGCTGCCCGGCGGCAGGCGGACCGAGGCGGTGTGGAACTTCCGGGCCCGGCCCTACGGCGCCGACGGGTACGCCGGGACGCTGGACGCGGTCTCGCAACACGACGCCGCCGACGTCGCCGGCCGGGTGCGGACTCCGACCCTGATCCTCTCCCCTGACCGGGAGCAATTCTTCCCCGGCCAGTCCGAGGAGCTGTCCGGGATGATCGAGGGCTCGGACTTCATGCCCTTCAGCGACGCCGAGGGCGCCTCCTTCCACTGCCAGCCGATGGCGCGCGAGCTCACCGCCCAGCGCACCCTCGACTGGCTCGACGAGCGGCTGGCACCGCGGCGGGGCCGGACGTCCCGCGCCGGAGGAGGCGCCGCCGAGGGGCGCGGCTGAGGGTCAGCGCTGAGCCGGGGAGGGGCCACCGGGAGGGCTGCCGGCGGGACCGATCGCCCGTCCTTCTCATTGACCCGGGTGGGCGCGGCCCCCTACCCTGGCAGCCCGAACCCCGAGGACGCCCATGCCGCATCCCCGCCGGAAGGAGGCCGCTCCTTGCCCGTAGAGCAGTCCTCCTCGCGAACGCACCGCCTCATCGCCCGTCTCACGCTGCTGGCCTCAGGCCTGGCCGCCGCGGGCGCCGTCTGGGCACGCTGCGCGACAGATTCCGAGGACGCCGACTGGATGGCGCTCAGCGTCCTCTTCGTCTACCTCCTCGCGACGGCCGCCGGCCTCCTCCTGGTGAGCCTCCTCTTCTACGCGATGACCCGCCTCGACCGGAGAGAGGGCCGCGGTCGCGAGCGGAGAGAAGGCCGCGGTTAAGCCCCCCCCCCGCCGCGCGTTCACCCACCGCTGAGCCCCTTCCGCCGCGCCCGCGCGCTGGGAGAATCGACAGGGCATCGACAACGATCCGCAGATCCATCCCCAACAGGAGGACGCATGACGCAGACCCAGCTCAGCGAAGAGACCACCCACGCGCTCGACGACGTCGTCGCGGCGATCGAGGGCACCGACCTTCCCGTCGCGGTGCTGACCGGCGCCTCCGGCGGGATGGGCCGCGAGATCGCCGCCGACCTCTCGAAGGACCGCCTGGTCGTGGCGGTGGGCCGCAGCCGCGAGCGCCTCGCCGAGGCCGCCGAGCGGGCCGGGGAGGGCGGCGTCGTCGTCCTGCCCTGCGAGCTCGGGGAGCTGGGGGCCATCGAGGAGGTCTTCTCCCGGCTGCCGCGGGTCGACGCGCTGATCAACGCCGCCGCGATCGCGCCCCGCTCGACGGTCGAGGACGCCTCGGTCGAGGACTGGCAGGAGATGCTGAGCACCAACGTCGTCGCGCCGGCCGAGCTGACGCGGGTGCTGCTGCCCCGGCTGCGCGAGACCGAGGGGATCGTGGTGTTCATCGGCTCGGGCGCCTCCCGGGCGGTGACCCCGTACAACGTCACCTACGCCGCGTCCAAGCACGCGCTGCAGGCCGTGGCGGACGGGCTGCGCAAGCAGGTGGCCGGCGACGGCGTCCGCGTCTCCACCGTCTCCCCCGGCCCGACCGACACCCCGATGGTCCAGTGGGACGACGACTACCCGAAGGCCGCGCCGGAGCGGCTGATCGAGCCGGGCACGGTCGCCCGCTCGGTGCGCCACGTCGTCGACGCCCCGGCGGACACCCAGCTGGCCGAGGTGTGGGTGCGGCCGCGCGTGGAGGCGTAGGGCGCCGCAGCGACGCCGGGCGGGCCGGCCTGGACCGACTAGGCCTGGCCTGACTAGGATCGGCTTGGCCCGGCCTCCGGGAGCCTCGCCGGGCCCTCCCGCCTAGGCCTCGCCGCCCCGCCCGTGCCCTCCGCCCCGCGGCCGGGCCGTGAGCGAGATCGCGGCGCACGCGGCCGCCAGGACGATCCCGAGCAGGAGGGAGACCGGGTACGGGACCCAGGGGGCGAGGGCGCTCAGCAGCGCGGGCGCCAGGAAGCCGACGTAGGTCAGCGAGAAGTACGCCGCGGTCACGGTGCCCAGGTGCTCGTCCGGGGTGATCCGCTGGACCTCGGTGAGCCCGGTGACCAGCGCGATCCCGTAGCCCGTGCCCAGCACGACGCCGGCTGCGAGCGCGAGCTCGATCCGCAGGCTCGCGGCGGCCCACGCCGCCGCGGCGAGTCCCACGCAGATGAAGCCCATCGCGAGCCCGATCGGGTTCCGGTAGGCGGCGACCAGCTGGCGCGCCCACGCCTGGCCGAGCAACCCCGTCGACATCATGATGACGGCCAGCAGCGCGGCGAAGGCGATGGGGAGGCTGCCCACCGCCGGCGCCATCACCACCGGGATGACCGCCTGGGCTACGGTGCCGGCGACGAAGACCCAGGGGGCGATCGGCAGCACCGACCGCGCGAAGTGCGCCCACAGCCCCGAGGGGACCCGGGCGGACGCCGCCTTCGGAGCCTTCTCCTGCCGCGGCCTGGTCTCGGGGACCCGCAGCAGCGAGACCCCGGCGAGGACGGCGAGCAGGATGTGCAGCAGGTAGGGCGCCGTCGTGGGCCAGGGGCTCCACTGGGCCAGGGCGCCCGCCACGGTCGCGCCGGCCAGGAAGCCGCCGGTCAGGGGGTTGGCCGAGCGCCGCGCCGCGACGCCGGGCCTGCGCTCCCCCGCGGCGTCGCCGAGCTCCTTGACCCAGGTGGAGCCCACCGCCATGACCAGCCCGAGTGCGGCGCCGCACAGGATCCGCCCCGCGCCCAGGGCGAGCACCGAGCCGGGCAGCAGCGCCATGATCGCCGAGCCGAGGGCGCTGATCGGGGCGGCGGGCAGCAGCACCGGCTTGCGGCCGATGCGGTCCGAGAGCCTCCCGCCGATCAGCAGCGCCGGGATGATCCCCAGGATGTAGGCGCCCAGGAGGATGTTCACGGTGAGCGTCGAGAAGTCGCTGATCTCGCGGTACATGATCAGCAGCGGCGTGAACTCGTTGCCGCCCCAGGCCACGGCCAGGATGGTCAGGGCCACGGGGATCCAGGCGGAGCGGCCGGGGACGGGGATGCGGGAGGAGCGGGGCGGGGTCAGGGGCATGGGCTGGCGGGCGCGACGTCGTGGGCGGACGAGGACGCGGCGTGTCCTTCCTCGAGGAGAGATGACGGGCGGCAGGGCAGGCCGGAGCCGCCCGCATGGGCCGGGCGGCGCCCCCATCCAGAATGCCCCGGGCGGGTGGGCGCGGCAAGCCGGACGCGCGGGTCCGGGCGCGACGTCGTTCCCCGATGTCTCCCAGGCTTTTCCGAGGCCGTGCCGGGGCCCACTCAACGTCGCGGACAGGATCGGTTCCTAGAGTAGGAACTACCTCATAGGTGCGAGTGATTGATGGAGAGCAGCCCCGCACGGATCGTCAGGTCCGTGACGGGGCTGTTCTTCGTCCGGGGCCCTTGCCGGGGCCGAGATCCCGCCCCGCCGCGTCAGGCGGGCGACTGCCACCTTCGAGCACCCTGCGGGCGGTTCCCCCTCAACCGCCTCTCCCCGACGGGCGCCCCCAGCCGCATCCCCGGCGGACGGTCCCATCGGACGCGGCTTGCCCTCGCCGGATCCTCCTGCCGGCAGCCCGCCGGGATATGCTCACCCTTCAGGCCCGCGATCCCGGTCGCGCCCCGATTCCGATTCGGTTCCGGCCCCGACCCCGACCCCGAGAGGAGGGCACCATGCCCCGCCGCCCCCAGCTCAAGCGCCCCGCGCTCTCCCCCCTGAACCTGCCCGAGCTGGAGGAGGGCGACCCCGCCTCGCTCGAGGGGGAGGACCGGTGCGAACGGGCGCGCTTCACCGACGTCGACGTCTCGGGCCGGGACCTCTCCGGCATCGAGTTCTCCGAGTGCGAGCTGCTGCGCCCGACCGCCCACGAGACCCGCCTGCGGGGCGCCCGCTTCTCGGAGACCCGGATCGAGCGGATGCTCGCCCCCGCCCTCGACGCGCCGGGGTGCACCCTGCGCGACGTCGAGCTGACCGGCTCCCGGCTGGGCGCCGTCGAGCTGCACGACGCCGAGGTCCGCCAGCTGGTGGTGGAGGACAGCCGGATCGACTGGCTGAACCTGCGCGGCGGCCGGATGCACGACGTCGTCTTCCGCCGCTGCCGCTTCGGCGAGCTGGACCTCGTCGGGCTCGCGGCGGAGCGGGTCGCCTTCGAGGAGTGCAGCGCGGACTCCGTGCGGTTCCGCGACGCCGTCCTGCGCCACGTGGACCTGCGCGGGTTGGAGATGGCCTCGGTCTCCGGGCTGGAGGGCATGAAGGGCACCGTGATCACCCCCGAGCAGTCGATGCGGCTGACGCCGGCCTTCGCCGAGCACTTCGGCCTGCTGGTCGCCGAGTAGGGCCGATGGAGTCCCAGCGCCCCTCCGCCCCGAGCCGTCCCATCCCTCCCACCCCGGAGAGCCCCGTGCAGAACCGTCCCAGCCGTCTCGACCGCCTCGCCCGCTTCTGCGGGAAGGAGGTATTCTCCCCCTTCGTCCTCGCCGGGATCCTCCTGCTCGCCGTGCCGCTGGCGAGCACCGGGCACTGGCTCTGGCAGGCGGCCGTGGGGCTGGTCAGCGTCGTCGGGATCCCGCTGGCGCTCTCGCTGTGGTTCGCGCGCACCGGCCGCACCACGGACAAGTTCATCTACCACCGGCGGCAGCGGTACGGCTTCTACGGCATCTCGCTGCTCTCGATCGCGGCCGGCGCCGCGGTGCTGCTGCTCACCCCGAGCGCACCCGAGGTGAAGGCCCTCATCCTGGCGATGCTCGTGGCGATCCTCGCCATCGCGCTGGTCAACTTCCGGCTCAAGGCCAGCGCGCACGCCGGCATGAGCGCGCTCTTCGCCGTGCTGATCCCCGGCCTGTTCGGGCCGTGGTGGCTGCTCGCCACGATCCCCGTGCACGCGACCGTGTGGTGGTCGCGCTGGGCCCAGCGGCGGCACACCACGGCGGAGCTCGTCGTCGGGACCCTCATCGGCGGGGCGATCGGGGCCGGTTACCTCACCCTGACCTGACTCCCCCGAGGACGACGCCGGGGCTGCCTCCTCCCGCCGACCAGCGGCTTTTCGGGTTTTCCCGAACCGCCTCCTACGAGTTCCTCCGTTCCGGAGCGGCCCGGAGCCCTCTAGCTTAGAAGCATGACCTCAGAGAACCCCTCCGCACCGCCACGGGGAGCGGCGGGCCCGGCACCCTCCGGACCGCAGCCGCCCATCCCGGGCCGCCCCTCCTCGCCGGCCTCCGGCACCCCCGCCGGGGGCCCCGCGCCCCAGCCGCGCCCCCGCATCCTCCTGACCCTCCTGCACCTGGCGGGCCTGGGCGCGATCGGCCCCGTCGTCTTCGGCGTCGTCAGCGCTCTCGTGGCCGCGGGCCTCGGCCTGATCGTGGTGCTCGGGATCGGGCTGGTGCTGCTGGTCGGCCTGGTCTACGTGCTCTTCGGCGTCGGGTGGTTCGAGGTGGCCCGCGTCGACTCGCTGTACGCCCTCGAGACCCCGCCCCTGGAGCGGCGCCGACGCGTCCGCCCCGGCTTCGGCGGCTTCCTGCTGATGCTCTGGCACCAGTTCATCGACGGCAGGATGTGGCGCGCGCTGGTGAACTTCGCGCTCGCCTCCGTCATGGGCATGGCGGTCATCTGGTTCTTCCAGCAGCTGGTCGGCGCCGCCGTCATCGCCTTCGCGCCGCTGGGCACCGCCGAGACCGTCCCCGGCCCCTTCGAGATCACGATCCCGGCCGCACAGGCGCCGTGGATCGGCGCGCTGACCGTGGTCCTCGCGCTGGCGGGGATCCTCGGGCTGACGCTGCTGCACCGCGTCGTCGCGGTCGCCCTGATCTTCGCGCCGGTCCGCGAGATCGAGCTGACCGAGCGGGCCAGGGCCTCCGCCGAGCAGCGGGAGGGCGCCGTCCGGGCCGCCGACGTCGAGCGCACCCGGATCGAGCGCGACCTGCACGACGGCGTGCAGCCCCGCCTCGTCTCGGTCGGCATGACCCTGGGGCTGGCCCAGCGGAAGATCGAGGAGGACCCTCAGGGCGCCAAGGAGCTCATCGGCGAGGCGCACACCTCCACCAAGGCCGCGATCACCGAGCTGCGCCAGCTGGCGCGCGGCATCCACGCCTCCGTGCTGGACGACCGCGGGCTCGACGCCGCCCTCTCCGCCCTGGCAGGCCGCTCCCACATCCCCGTCCACCTGGACGTGCGCATGGACGGCCGCTGCGGGCGCGAGGCCGAGTCGGCGGTGTACTTCGCGATCGCCGAGTCGCTGACCAACGCGGCCAAGCACTCCCGGGCCGGCTCCTGCCGGGTCACCGTGCGGCTGCGGCCCGACGGGGCCCTGTGGGCCCGGGTCGAGGACGACGGCGTCGGCGGCGCCCGGGTGCTGCCCGGCGGCGGCCTGGACGGCATCATCCACCGCGTCCGCGGAGCCCGCGGGATCGTCCGCCTGGACAGCCCGCAGGGCGGTCCCACCGCGCTGGAGGTGAGCGTGCCGTGCGCATCCTGATCTGCGAGGACTCGGTCCTGCTGCGCGAGGGGCTCGTGCGGCTGCTGGAGCAGTCCGGCCACGAGGTGGTCGCGGCGCTGCCGGACGCCTCCGACGTCGTCCGCTCCGTCGCCGAGGCCGCCCCCGAGCTGTGCGTCCTCGACGTCCGCCTCCCGCCCACCTACACCGACGAGGGCGTCCGGGCGGCACTGGAGCTGCGGTCCCGCCGCCCCGACCTGCCGCTGCTGGTGCTCTCCCAGTACGTCGAGGAGCGCTACGCGACCGAGCTGATCACCGCCCACGGCGGCTCGCTCGGCTACCTGCTGAAGGACCGGGTCGCGGACGTCTCCGAGTTCCTCGACGCCGTCGACCGGATCGCCGCGGGGACCACCGTGCTGGATCCGGAGGTCGTGACGCAGCTGCTGACCCGCCGCGACGAGGACGACCTGCTGAAGCGCCTCACGGAGCGCGAGCGCACCGTGCTGGCCGCGCTGGCCGAGGGCAAGTCCAACCACGCGATCGCCGCGCTGCTCTTCCTCTCCGAGGCGAGCATCGAGAAGCACATCACCGCCATCTTCCAGAAGCTCGGGCTCGAGCAGGACGAATCCGGCAACCGCCGCGTCCTGGCCGCGCTCGCCCACATCGAAAGCACCACCGGCTCGCAGTCCGCCGAGCACGGCCGAGGAGGGACCATCCGATGAGCACCCCGGACCACGAGAACCAGCCGGGCCGCCCCGGGCGCCGCGAGGGCGCGGAGGGGCAGGACGGATACGAGTACCCTGGCGAGACGCAGCGCCCGGACGAGGCGGGGGAGGCCTCCGAGGGCGCGGTCGAGGCCGGCCGCGGAGCCGGGTACGTCCCCGGCTCCGGGACGGGGGCCGCTCCCGGAGGCGGAGCCCCCGCCGGCGGTGCCGCGGGCCCGGACGGCGCATCCGGCCCCGCTGACTCCGGCGCCCCCTCCGGACGCCACCGGGAGGAGGTCCCGTGGGACCAGCCGCAGGCGCGGCGGCCCTCGCCGGAGCCCCGCTCCCCGCTGCTGCCGCGGCGCACCGGGTACGGCGTCGTGATCGGCGTGCTGACGGCCGTGGTCGGCGGGATCGCGCTGATCGGCTCGGGTGGCTCCGAGGCGTGGGCCGCGTTCGGCGCGGTCAACCGCGAGGACACCGTGGAGACGGCGGACGCCGGCGGCCTCACCGATCTGGACGTGGACGCCGAGGCCGCCTCCATGACCGTGGCCTTCGGCGACGTCGACCATGCGGTCCTGGAGGTCAGGAACGGCGCCCGGAACGGCTGGTGGATGGAGCGCGAGGGCGGCGAGCTGTCGGTGGGCAAGCGCGGCGACTGGTGCATCATGTGGTGCCACCGCGAGCAGGAGGACGCCGTGCTGACCCTGCCCCGCGAGCTCGACGACGGCTCGCTCAACGCCGAGCTCTCCCTCGACTCCGGCGAGCTGCGGGCCGACGGCTCCTTCGCCGGTCTCGAGACCTCCGTCGACGCCGGCGTCCTGACCGTCACCGGCTCGGCGCGCACGCTCGATGCCGGGATCGAAGCCGGGCGGGCGGACCTCGACCTGAGCGGCGTCGAGGAGGGCCGGTTCGACGTCTCCGCGGGGCGCATCGACGCCGAGCTGACCGGGGACGCGCCGTCGAGCGTCGAGTTCGACGTGAGCGCGGGGGCCCTGGACCTCACCCTGCCGGACGAGCCCTACCGGGTCGCCGTGGGCCGCTCCGCCGGCTCCCTGGACAATCAGCTGGACAGCGGCGGCTCGACGGCGGCCGCGACGGTCTCCGGCGAGCTCTCCGCCGGGGACGTGACGCTGCGGCCCGGCAGGTGACCGGCAGACGGCGGCGAGGCCCCTGCGGGAGGTCTCGACGCCGTCGGCGGCCGTTCGGCGCCCGGCGCTCCCCCCTCGGGAGGGCCGGGCGCTCCCGCGCCGGCACCCCCTGGGCGCGTGGCCTCAGCCCAGCGCCGCGGCGACCCCCGTGTGCCCGAAGTCCTCACCCTTCCACAGAAGCGGCTCACGCCGGTTGACCGCCGTTGCGTAGGAGATGCAGTCCCCGTAGTTGAGCTGAGCGGGGTGTCCCGTCCCCTTGCCGAAGTCCCGGTACGCCCGGCGCGCCGTCTCCGCATCGGGGAGGGTGAACGGGACGACCTCGACGCCGAGCGCCTGCAGCAGCTCCTCGAGCCTCCTCTCCGCGACGGGGTCCCCCAGCCGCTGGATCACGATGCAGCATTCCAGGTAGGTCGGCGAGGCCATCTTGGGGGAAGAGTCGTCCAGGAGGGCCTGCACGTAGGCTTCCCGATCCCCCTCGTCCCTGATGATCGCGATGACGGCCGAAGTGTCCACGATCATGCGGGGAGCCCGTCCTCGTCGTAGAGCACCTCATCGCTCAGCTCCTCGCCGGCGGGGACGCTCGCGGCGATGGCGGATGCCAAGCGCTCGATGCGCTCCAGCTGATCGGCGCGATGCTCCCGGCGGTACAGCTCGGCCACCGCCTTCCTCACGATCTCCGCCTGCGAGACGGAGAGCTCGGAGGCCAGCTCCCTGACCTGCTCGTGGACCCGTTCGTCCTTGATGTTGAGCGCCATGATGGTACCTATCTACTCTCTGTAGGTACCATTATACCTTTCGAAGAGGCAGAGGCACGGGCCGGCACCCGCGGGCCCCGAGGGCCCGCATGCAGGAAGGACCCGCCCCTCCCGGGCCGAAGCCTCGGGAAGGGCGGGTCCCCTGCGTGCGGACGGCGGGCTCAGTCCCCGGAGGAGCCGGAGCCCTTCCGGCCGGAGGAGCCCTCCTGACCGGAGTCCTTCCCGTCGTCCTTGCGGCTGGCGCCGGCCTCCTGGGTGGTCTCGCCCTGGCCGGGCTCCTCCTCGGACGCGTTCTTCTCGAGCTTGTCCTGATCTGACATGGCGACCTCCTCGTGGTCGTGGTGGGTCTGCGGGCGGCTACGGCGTCGGGCTGCCGCCGGTCACGCCGAGGGTCTCCCCCGCGACGTAGGAGGCGTCCTCGGAGGCCAGGAACACGTAGGCCCCGGCGAGCTCCGCCGGCTGGCCGGCGCGGCCCAGCGGGCCGCCCTGGCCGAACTGGGTGAGCTTCTCCTGCGGCTGGCCGTGGCTCGGCTGGAGCGGGGTCCAGATCGGGCCGGGGGCCACCGCGTTGACCCGGATGCCGCGCGGGGCCAGCGCCTGGGCCAGGCCCTTGCTGAGGTTGTTCAGCGCGGCCTTGGTCATGGCGTAGTCCAGCAACGTCTCGGAGGGCTCGTAGGCCTGGATCGAGGACGTGAAGATGATCGAGGAGCCCGGCTCCAGGTGGGGCAGGGCCGCCTTGGTCACGCGGAACGAGGAGTAGATGTTCGACTTCATGGTGGTGTCGAACTGCTCGTCCTCGATGTCCTCGAGCTTCTCGTGCCACACCTGGCGGCTGGCGTTGTTGACCAGCACGTCCAGGCCGCCGAAGGCCTCCACCGTCTTCGCCACGACGTCCTCGCACTGCGCCAGCTCCTGCAGGTCGCCGGGGAGCTGGAGGGACTTCACGCCCGCGCGCTCGATCTCCTCGGCGACGCGGTCGGCGTCGGGCTGCTCGGCCGGGAGGTAGGCGATGGCGACGTCGGCCCCCTCCCGGGCGAAGGCGATGGCCACCGCCGCGCCGATCCCGGAGTCGCCGCCGGTGATCAGGGCCTTCCGGCCGGCCAGCCGGCCGCTGCCGCTGTAGCTGTTGGTCCCGAGGTCGGCCAGCGGCTCGAGGTCCCGGTCCAGGCCGGGCTCGGACTGGGTCTGCTCGGGCGGCTCGATGCTCTCGTACTTGCTGCGGGGGTCCTTGAGAGTGTCACTCATATCGCTGTCCTCTCCGGTAGGGGCGGGCGGGGGAGGTCCCCGCCCGATGTACTGCCAGATTAGTGAGGGACCGCCGGCCGATGTCGAGGCTTTCGGCTGTGAGCCCAAAAGCGGGCGCTGCGCGGCGCGCTCCGGGACCCGCGGCAGCACCCAGTGCCCTTCCCCGACGCTCCTAGTCAGGCCAGTTTTCCGCGGTCCCGAGCGGGCGGCGAAACATCACGGTCGGAAGCACGGCGTCACCTACGATGTGATGACTGCACCCAGACCGACGACGCGAAGGACAGCCATGGCCGCCGAGACCCCCACCGCCCTCATCATCGAGGACGACGACGACATCCGCCGCCTCCTGGAGATCGTCCTCCAGCAGAGCGGCTTCGAGGTCGGCAGCGCGGTCGACGGCGCGACGGGACTGGAGGCGGCGCGTGAGGCCGGCGCCGGGACCGCGATCATCACCGTGGACGTGGGACTGCCGGACATCGACGGCTACGAGGTGGTCCGGCGGATCCGCCCGGAGTTCGGCGGCCTGATCGTGATGATCAGCGCCCGCTCCACCGACGCGGACCGGGCCGCGGGCCTGGCCGCGGGAGCGGACGCCTACCTGACCAAGCCGTTCCGGCCCCGCGAGCTGCGGGCCTCAATCGCCGAGATACTCGGCGCGGATCGCGGCGATGGTGCGCTCCCCGACACCCTCCAGGGCGGGCATGAGTGAGCGCGCGGCGTCGTAGTCCCCGGCCTGCAGCAGCTCCGTGACCGTCCGGGCCGCGCCCTCCAGCTGAAGGGCGCCGACCATGGTCGAGGAGACGCGGATACTCGCGATCGCGTCCAGGGCGCGCACCCGGGTCTCCGCCGCCACGGCCTCGCGCAGGTGGGCCAGGCGGGCCGGCCAGCGCAGGACGAAGGCCGCGACCACCTCGCGGGCGTAGGCCTCGCTCTCCAGGTCCTCGGCGAGCTCCGCCAGGACCCGCGGATCCAGCGCGAGCAGGTGCTCGACCCGCAGGGCCGGCGCCAGCCCGGGGGCCGGGACCGTCTGCAGGCCGTCGGCGTTCCGCGCGGTCTTGGCCCAGGAGGTGCGCTTGGTGAGCATCCGGCCGATCGCGCGCGGGTAGTACAGGTACGTGAAGTAGACGTACAGCAGGTATCCCAGGCCGAGCAGGCACGACGCCGCCCAGCCGACCCGCTCGCGGCCCCAGCGCCGGTACAGCGGCCCCCACAGCGCGTAGGGCAGCACCAGGAAGACCATCCCGGCCGCCGCGACCAGGATCGTGCTCGTCCCGCCCAGGAATCCCGCCTGGCCGCTGGTGACCGCCAGGTAGAGCAGCCACGGGACGAAGGCGAGGTTCATGATCATGATCCACGGCAGCGTCATGAAGTAGTGGATCTCCGCGGATCCGGAGGGCCTCAGCGCCCTGCTGCGCCGCAGCGAGGGCAGCAGGGCGGAGCACTGCATGATCCCCTGGGCCCACCGGGTGCGCTGGGTGATGAGGCGCTTGAAGTAGGGCAGCGCCTCCTGCGAGACGTAGGCCTCCCGCACGTAGTGGTTGACGTGCCCGAGGGAGAGGATGTTCAGCCCCAGCTCGTAGTCCTCGCTCAGGCTCCTGCCCCAGGGATGCTCGTGCGCCTCGGCGAGGTCCTCCAGGACGCTGAGCCGGGTGAACTGGCCGTTGCCGCCCATGCCGACGGTGCCGGTCTGCACGCGCAGCAGCTGCATCGCGGAGTTGGAGGTGCGGAACTCCATGTCCTGCATGCGGACCAGGTACCGGCCCAGGGCGTTGAGGTAGGCCCCGGACTGCGGCCGCGGCCTGCGGTCGTTCCGGTTCTTCATCCACACCTCGATCTGCACCGCGCCGATCCCTCCGTCGCCGAAGGCGTCGGGGCCAGAGAGCAGCTCCAGCGTGTTGTCCGAGAGGTAGCCGTCCGCGTCGAGGACCCCGACGAGGGCGCGGCGTCGTGCCTCGGGGTCGGGCCCGACGTACTCGGCCACGCGCTGGAAGGCGGCGTTCAGCGCGTCGCCCTTGCCGGTGCGTGCGTCCGGCCGGACCCGGGAGACCAGGTGGATGCGATCGTCGAAGTCCATCAGGTCCCGGACGATCCGGGCGGTGGAGTCCTCGCTGTCATCGTCGATGACCCACACGTGGCAGTTCGGGAAGCTGGTACGGGCCGCCGAGACGGTCGCGGCGATGACGCTCTCCTCGTCCCGGCACGGGATCATCAGGTGCCAGCTGAAGGACTCGGGGTCGCCGCCGCGCGTGGAGGGCCGCAGCGTGTAGACCCGCAGCAGGAGGGTGATGTAGGTCAGCGCGACGGCGGCCGTGATCGTCACGAGGATCAGCAGCGCGTCGTGCCACGGGTGCTCGCCGTAGCTGCCGAAGGTGCCCGAGAAGCAGAAGACGAAGGACGCCGCGACGCCGTAGAGCACCGCGCACGCGAAGGCCGCGGGCCCTACCCGGGGTGGGGGCTGTCGCCTGTGACGAGCCGTTCTCATGGGGTCCCCTCCGCTGCCGGGATCGGAAAGCTGACGCAGATGCTGGTGCCCTCGCCGGGGGCGGTCCGCACGGAGATGCGCCCCTCGTGGGCCTCGACGATGCTCCGGCTCAGGGCCAGGCCGATGCCCGCCCCGGGGAGGCCGCCCGCCGTCGCCGCCCGCGTGCGGTAGAACGGCGAGAAGATCCGCTCGCCGTCCTCGGCCTCCATGCCGGGGCCGTCGTCGGTGACCGTGAAGCCCACCGAGCCGGGGGTGACGGAGGTGGACACCGTGATCCGTCCGCCCTCCTGCGTGTACTTCACGGCGTTGGCGATGAGGTTGATGAGCACCTGCATGATCCGGGAGCGCTCGAGCGGGATCGCCGGCGCCGGTCCCTCGATCACCGCGCTGAGCGTCTGCCCCTTCTCCGCGGCCTGCGGCTGCTGGGACTCCACCGCCCGCTCGACCAGCTCGCTCAGATCCGTGGGCTCCAGGTGCCGCTCGGTGCGGCCGACCCGCGTCTGCTGCTCCAGCAGCAGCTCCTCCACCAGGGTGCGCAGGTGCCGGGAGTTCCGGAGCACGACGTCGAGGTACTCGGCGAGCAGCGGATCCTCCTCGGCCTCGTCCAGCGCCAGGTCGGTGTAGCCGATGATCGAGGTGAGCGGGGTCCGCAGCTCGTGGGAGACCGTGGCGACGAACCGGTCCCGCTCGCGGACGGCCTCCTGGAGCTCGGTCACGTCCTGGAAGATCAGCACCGTGGCCTCGTGCTCTCCCTGGCCGTTGAGCACGTGCCGCGCCGAGACGGACAGCGTCCGCTGCCGGGAGTCGGGCGGCCCCGCCACCACGGTCACGTTCTCGAAGACCTCCCCCCGGGCGGCCCGGTGCGCGGGACGCTCCTCCACCGGCATCGACGTCCGCCCGTCGGCCCGGTAGACGTAGTGGCCCGCCTCGGTCCTGTCCGGGTTCGAGGGCGGGGAGACCAGCGAGTGGAAGCTGCGCTGGGCCCGGTTGTAGAGGACGTCGTTGCCCTCGACGTCGAGCACGAGGACCCCCACGTTGAGGTTCTCCCCCACGCCGGTCAGCAGGCGGGCCTGAGTCCGGGCGATCCGGTGCAGCCGCTCCTTCTGCCGCTGCGCGGTGACCAGCCGGTTCAGGTTCTGCTCGAGGCGCTGGTACAGCAGCAGCGCGAGCCAGGAGATGAGGAGCACGGCCAGCGGCAGCAGCGAGTTCCGCACGACCCCGCCGAGCGTGAGGTAGGGCGGGATGTAGAACAGGGAGGGCAGTGAGACCGCCAGCAGCGAGACCACCGCCGCGAGGACCACCCCGCGCCGCTGCAGCAGCAGGACGAGCCAGATGGCCGGGGCGAAGAGCAGGAGCGAGAGCGAGACGCCGTCGGGCAGCAGCCCGATCCGGAGCAGCGCGATGGAGACCATGTCCGCGACCGGCAGCAGCGCGATCCAGCCGGGCGCCGCCCGGTCCCACGGCAGCGCGACGGCGAGCGCGGTGATCGCCAGGCAGAGCACGACGCCGCTCCACAGGAACCCGTGCCGGATGTCCAGCTCCAGGGTCGCGACGTACGCGATGACCGCCATCATGAGCAGCAGCGTGAAGAGGCACTCGGGGACGACGACGCGCAGGCGGGCGTTCTGGGCGATCGTCTCGGTGCGCCACCAGCGCCGGCCCGCGCCGGTGCTGCGACTCGCCGTCATCGCCATCGCTGTACCGCCCGCCGTGCTCGGAAACCTCGGATACCGAGCGGTGTACCGGCCGGTAGGCGATACCGATGATATACGTCTCGGGGCCTCCCAACGCGGGTACGACGCGGACTCTGGCCTGCGGCGCCACGTCGTCCTGCTCCCGCCGTGGGAGTGGGAGTCCCGGCTCGGGAGGACAGGCGTACCCTGAGAAACGATGGCAAAAAACGCACACCCCCAGCACTCGTCCCGCCGCGGGGCCACCAACGTGGACCCCCGCCGCATCCACGCGGTCCCGCCGGAGAAGTCCGCGTACCGGCGATGGTTCTCCTCGCTGAACCCCTCCCTGCAGCTGGTGTTCCTCCAGCTCTGGATGCCGCTGTTCATGGCGGTCATGTTCGTCCTCTGCTACGTGGGCGCGTTCCAGAGCACGGCGCCGCGCGAGGTGCCCATCGGGGTGGTCGGCCAGGCGAACGCCGTCGAGCAGTACCAGGACGTGGCGGACGAGGCCGCCCCCGGGGCGTGGTCCTTCGTGTCCGTCAAGGACGGGGACGCGGCGCAGGAGCAGGTGCGCTCCGGGGAGATCGCGGCCGCCTACGACGTCGAGGGCAACGCGCTGATCGTGGCCTCGGCGCACCAGGCGCAGGCCGCGAACCTCATCCCGGCCGCCCTCGGGCCGCTGCTGAACCCGGACCAGCCGCCGCAGAAGTCCGACGTCGCGCCGCTGCCGACCGGAGACGTCGGCATGACCCCCATGTACCTCATGCTGGCGTGGTGCATCTCGGGCTATCTCGCGGCCATGTTCATCGGGCTGATGGGAGGGCCGCTGCGGCGGCGCACCCGGCTCGCGGTGATCGTGGTGGTCAGCTTCATCCTCTCCTTCATCACCTGCTTCCTGGCCTCCCCCGTCCTGGGCGCGATCGAAGGGCACTTCTGGCAGTTGTGGGGCCTGGGCTGGATGTGGGCGCTGGCGATCGGGCTGGCCGTGAACGGGCTGAGCTACTTCTGCGGCCGGTTCATCGCCGCACCGGCCATGACGGTCTTCATCTTCCTCTCGATCCCCGCCTCGGGCGCGGCGTTCCCGGAGTGGTTCATGCCCGAGCCGTTCCGGGCGCTCAACCACGTGGTGGTGGGCTCGGGGATCACGGAGATGCTCAAGCGGCTGCTGTACGACGTCGGGCCCGGCTACTCGCGCGGGTGGATCATGCTGGCCTGCTACGCCGTCGTCGGGATCCTGCTGACCCTGGTGGGCAAGCGCTACTGGGAGTGGCAGCGGGTGCGCCGGATGCTGCAGGGCAAGACGACGATGATGCAGGACGCCCAGCGCGCCAGCGGCCGGCAGCACGAGCGGGACCGCGAGGCGATCCTGGACGACTTCGGGCTCAAGGCCACCACCGGCGGCATCATCGTCCAGCAGAACCGGGCGCTCTCCGCACCCGAGACCCCGCCCTCGGGCTCGCCCGCCTCGGGGGACACGGACACGACCAGCATGTGGGCGCTGGGCGGTCCGCTGGAGCAGGAGCTGACCCGGCCCAGCGACGCCCGCCCCGGGGAAGCCCGGTCCGGCGAGCCCCGGTCCGGGGACGACGCCGCACGCGGCTAGGCTGCCCCGCCCCGGGCCCGTCCCACGACGTGCCGCCGCGCGCCCGTGGGGAGCGCGCGGCGGCACGTCATGGTGGGAGTTCGCCGGCACGCCGACGGGCGCTCGGCCCGCCTCGTCCGGCGGCGGTGGATCAGGCCGGCTGGAAGCCGCCGTCCACCCAGACGTAGTCGGTGGTCTCGCCCGGGCCGTCCTGCACGCGGATGCGAGGCTCGCCGGTCTCCGGGTCCGCCGTCACGGACTGGGCCGTGGCGAAGGGCGAGGAGCCGTCCGCGGAGGGCAGGGTGCCTCGCGAGTCGTAGCCGGACTCGGTGGGGGTGAGAACCGTCAGACCGCCCCCGGCGAGGTAGACGTTGCCGTGGATGTCCACGTTCCCGCCGTCCCCCAGGTCGATCTCGGGCACGGGCAGCAACGGCTCCGGGCCGAAGCCGACGGCCTGGGCCCCCTCGGAGGAGGCGAAGCCCACCGCGCGGCCGTCCTGGTAGACGGCGTAGGCGCCGTCACCGGTGGTCGGAGCGGCCCCGGGGGCGCTCGTGACGTGGAAGTACGTGCGGATTTCCAGCGGGCCGAAGTCCGGGTGGTCGACCTCCAGCGTCCCCGTGCGCTCCCAGACGCCCTGGCCGGTCCAGGTGTCGGGGATGCTCGGCAGCTGGGAGTTCCCCGCCTCAGGGGCGGCGGGCCCGCAGGCCGACTGCTCCGGCGCGGGGCTCCCGGCCAGCGCCGGGCCTCCCGCGAAGGGGACGATCGCCAGGGCCAGCGCGGCGCCGGCGACGGACAGCTTCGTGGTCGTGGTTCCCATGATGGGTCACCTCCCTGGCCGGGGCCGCGCGATCAATCGGATCGCGTGCTCTCGACGTCCGGCTCATTGACCTCGATGTGTCCTACGACACTTCCACTATCCCTCCGACGGGTCAACAGCCGGCGTGGAATGTGAAGCGGGGGTCGCGGCGGGAATCGTTCCCTCGGTTCCGGCACAGCCCTCCCCTGGTGGCTCCGGGACCTCGATCCCCGAGTCGCCGGAGGCCCACACCAGCAGCGCCCCGGCGAGCGCGACCACCGCGATGCCGGCCAGCACGGTCCAGCTGATCATCTCGCCGAGGAGGAGGAACCCGATGAGCGCCCCCATGGCCGGGTCGATCGCGAACAGCGTCCCGATGACCCGCGCCGAGGTGATCCGCCCCGCGATGGTGTCCACCGAGTACGGGATGGCCACGCCCACCACGGCGGCCAGCGCCAGCAGCCCCCAGTGCGGGAGGGACACCTGGGGCGCGTGGACCGCCGCGAACGGCAGGGTCAGGAGACCGCCCGCCGCGACGGACAGCGCCAGCCCGTCCAGCCCCGAGCCGGCCTTGCCGACCTTGGCCGCGAAGAGGGTGTAGAGCCCGAAGAAGGCCGCGGCGCACAGGGCGGCGACGTAGCCCCACAGGTCGAAGTAGCCGCCCGGCCCGGCGGAGATCAGCGCGACGCCGGCCAGCGAGAGCACCGCGCACGCCCCCTCCTTGATCCGCCGCGAGGCCAGGAGCGCGACGGCGCAGGGCCCCAGGAACTCCAGGGTCACGGCGATGCCCAGCGGCAGGCGCTGGATCGCGTTGTACAGGCTGATGTTCATCGCCGCCATCGCGACGCCGTACACCACGATCCCGCCCCACTCGGAGCGGCTCCGCCCCCGCAGCGAGGGCCGGACGGCGACCAGCAGGATCGCGGCGGCCAGCGCCATCCGCAGGGCGCTGGTGCCGAGCGCCCCGTACGAGGCGAACAGCGAGGCCGAGAGCGCCGAGGAGGTCTGGATCCCGGCGGAGCCGACCACGATCAGGCCCGCCGCGAAGAGCACGCTCCTCCGGGCCGGTCCACGAGCTCCCACGCCGCATCTCCCCTCGTCCCGCTTCCTGACGGCCAGGACGATGTTATCCGCGCAGGAGCAGCCCGATCGAAAGGGGCGGCCGACGTGTCCTCCCGTGACGCCCGCCGGACCCCGCGGGCCCTTCCGCCCGCCACCCGTGAGGCCTAGGAGACCCGCTCCAGCAGCAGCGCGGTGCCCTGCCCGACGCCGACGCACATCGTGGCCAGCCCGCGCTCCGCCCCCTCGCGCTCCATCCGGCCCATCAGGGTGATGGCGATGCGCGAGCCGGAGGAGCCGAGCGGATGCCCCAGCGCGATCGCGCCGCCGTCGCGGTTCACGATCCCCGGATCCAGCCCCAGCCGCCGGATGCAGGCGAGCGACTGCGTCGCGAAGGCCTCGTTGAGCTCGACGGCGCCGAGGTCGTCCAACCCCCACCCCGCCTTCTCGAGGGCCCTGCGCGTGGCGGGCACCGGCCCGATGCCCATGATCTCGGGGGCGACGCCAGCCGCGGCGTGCCCCGCGACCCTCGCCCGCGGCGTGAGCCCCAGCCGCTCGACCGCCGCCCCGGAGGCGACGACCACGGCCGAGGCGCCGTCGTTCAGCGAGGAGGAGTTCCCGGCGGTGACGACGCCGCCCGGCCGCACCACGGGCTTGAGCCCGGCGAGCACCTCGGCGGTGGTCCCTGCCCGCGGCCCCTCGTCGGCGTCCACCGTGTGGACCGCGCCCTTGCGCCCCTTCACCTCGACCGGGACGATCTCCTCGCGGAACGCCCCCGACTCCATCGCGGCCAGGGCCCGCTCATGGGACCGCACGGCGAAGGCGTCGGCGTCCTCCCGCGCGATGCCGTCCACCGCCGCGAGCTCCTCGGCCGTCTCCGGCATGGAGTACGTCATCCTGCCGTCCCGGGAGAGCTCCCCCGAGACGAACTCGGGGTTGGGGAAGCGCCAGCCGATCGAGGTGTCCACCACCTCGCCGGGCTTGGCGAAGGCGCGCGAGGGCTTCTCCATGACCCACGGCGCGCGGGACATCGACTCGACGCCGCCGGCCACGACGACGTCGGCGTCCCCGGCCCGGACCATCTGCGAGGCGAGCATGATCGCCGACATGCCCGAGGCGCACAGGCGGTTGACCGTCAGGCCCGGCACGGAGTCGGGGTAACCGGCCAACAGCCAGGCCATCCGGGCCACGTTGCGGTTCTCCTCCCCCGCCCCGTTGGCGTTGCCGAGGATCACCTCCTCCACCAGCCCGGGGTCCCCGATCCCGGCCCGCTCCAGGGCGGCGCGGAGGGTCAGCGCCGCAAGATCGTCCGGCCGCACCGAGGAAAGCGCTCCCCCGTACCGGCCCACGGGCGTCCGCGCCCCTCCCACCAGAAATGCCTGCTCCATGTGTTTCTCCATCCCTCGGCCTCTGCATCACAACTTGTCACGGGATGCTGATCGCGTCCAATAGTCAATAGCGACCTCTGTCATAAGATCGATGTATCAATGGGCGTTCGCCTCGTCATCCGCCGGCTCTTCCGGGCCTTTCAATCGTCGCGGAGAGGCCGTTTCCGAGGAGGACGGATGGCGCGTGGGAGCCCTGTCCGCTACTGCGCCGAGGAGGAACCGTGGAGTTGAGGCACCTGGAGAGCTTCGTGGCGACCGCCGAGGAGCTCCACTTCGGGCGGGCCGCGCGGCGGCTCCACCTGGCCCAGCCCGCGCTCAGCCAGCAGATCAAGCAGCTGGAGACCGAGCTCGGCACCCGGCTCTTCCACCGCAGCACCCGCTCGGTCTCCCTGAGCGACGCGGGGGCGGCGCTGCTCGAGCCGGCCCGCGGGATACTGCGCGACGTCGAGCTGCTCAAGCGCTCGGCGAGGCTGGGCCCCTCGGAGATCGTCGGGAGGGTCACGCTCGGCTTCACTGGGGCGAGCAGCCGCGGCGCGCTGCCCGAGCTGGCCCGGGCCGTGCGCGCCGAGCAGCCGGGGATCGAGTTGGTGCTCGTGGGGCAGACCTACGCCGGGACCGCCGTCGCCGACATCGCGGCGGGACGCCTCGACATCGGCTTCGCCCGGCTCCCCCTCGCGGATCCGGGCCTGCAGAGCATCGTCTTCGCCCGCGAGGAGCTGGTGGTCGCGCTGCCCTCCGACCATCCCCTGGCGGAGCGGGAGAGGGTCGCGGTCGCCGACCTCGCCGGGGAGCCGTTCGTGACCTTCCCGGGCGTCCAGGGCTCGAGCGTCCGGGAGGCGCTGCTGCGGGTGGCCGTGGAGGCGGGCTTCACTCCCCAGATCGTCCAGGAGGCGCCGGACTCGTACACGATCCTGAGCCTCGTCGCGGCCGGCGTCGGCGTCACCCTCACGGTCTCCTCGGTGCAGCACATCGAGCCGCCGGGGCTCGTCTACCGGCCCCTCGAGGACCCGCCCCCGCCCCTGGAGGCGGCCCTCGTCTCCCGGCGGGAGGACCACTCAGCCGCGGTCCGCGCGGTCTGGGAGATCGCCGGCCGCATCCTCCCGGCGGACGGGAGCGCGTGAGGCGCCCCTCGGGGCGCGAACGCCCTCAGCGCGGCAGGACCACGGGTTTCCCGGTGTCGGGGTCCTCGATGACGCGGGACTCCAGGCCGTAGATCGCCCGCATGTTCTCCTCGGTAATGATCTCCTCCGGGGTCCCCACGGCCACGACCTTCCCGTCCTTCATGGTCACCATGTCGGTCGCGAAGCGCGCCGCCTGGTTCAGCTCGTGCAGCACGGCCACCACGGTCCGCCCCGAGGCGCGCAGCCGCTCCAGCAGCTTCAGGATCTCGACCTGGTGCGTGACGTCGAGGTACGTGGTGGGCTCGTCCAGCAGCAGCAGGCCGGTCTCCTGCGCCAGGACCAGCGAGATCCACACCCGCTGCCGCTGCCCGCCGGAGAGGGTGTCCACCGGGCGGTGCGCGAGGTGGTCCACCGCGGTGACCCGCATGGCCTCCGTGATCGCGCCCTCGTCCTCGGGGCTCCACTGGCTCATGAGCGACTGGTGGGGGAAGCGCCCGCGGGCCACCAGGTTCTGGACCGAGATACCCTCCGGCACGGAGGGGCTCTGCGGCAGCAGGGCGAGGCTCTTGGCGAGCTCGCGGGTCTTCATCCGCGCGATGTCCTGCCCGTCCAGGGTCACGACGCCGGCGCGCGGCTTGAGCAGCCGGCCCAGCGTGCGCAGGATCGTCGACTTCCCGCAGGCGTTGGGGCCGAGGATCACGGTGAAGGAGCCCTCGGGCACGCTGACCGTGACGTCGTCGAGCACCAGGGACGTGTCCTTGTAGCCGACCTTCAGCCGGTCGCCGACCAGGCGCTCCGACGGGGATTCGATCATGGGTCCTCCTTGTGCGTTCCGGCCGGTGAGCGGGGTGGGCGTGGCGTGGCTCATGCGCGCCGGCCCTCCCGGATCAGGAGCCAGACGAGGTAGAGGCCGCCGATGCACACGGTCACCGCGCCCACCGGGACGGAGGCGGCGGGGATCAGGTGCTGGGCGACCAGGTCGGCGCCGGCGAGCAGGATCATCCCCATCAGCGCGGAGCCGAGCAGGTCCAGCGAGCCGCCGTTGGGGCGGATCCGCTGGGCGATCTGGGGAGCGGCGAGGGCGATGAACGAGATGGGCCCGGTGACCGCCGTGACCAGCGCCGTCATGATCACGCCGATGACCACCAGCGCGAGCTTGGAGCTCTCCACGCGGACGCCGAGCATGGTGGCGGTGTCGTCGCCCAGCTCCAGACCGCCCACGCGCCGGTTCAGCCACGGCAGCAGCAGTGCGACGACGAGCGCCACCCCGCCGGCCCACAGCAGCGGCTCCCAGCGCAGCCCGTTGAGCGTGCCCGCGCCCCACACCGCGGCGCGCAGGGCGAGGTCGAGGTCCGCCTTGACGATGAACCACGTGTTGGCCGAGGAGAGCATCGCCGAGACCGCGATGCCCACGATGATCAGCCGGAAGCCCTGGAGCCCGCGCGAATAGGCGAGCAGGTAGATGATCGCGGCGGTCACCAGGCCCCCTGCGACCGCACCTGCCGCGTAGGCCAGGTACCCGGTCCCGCCGAAGGTGATCACCAGCAGCACCCCGGAGTACGCGCCGGTGTTCAGCCCGATGATGTCGGGGCTGCCCAGCGCGTTGCTGGTCAGCGATTGGAACAGGGCGCCGCTGACGCCCAGGCAGGCCCCGAAGACGAGCGCGGCCAGGGCCCGGGGCGCCCGCCACTCGACCACGACCTTGTGGTCCAGCCGGCTGGCCTCGGGCATGAAGGCCCCCAGGACGCGGTCCAGCGGCAGGATCGTGTCCCCCAGGGAGAGCGCGGTGAACAGGATGACCACCCCGACGACGCCGAGGATGGCGGCGGTGACCAGGTGGGACAGCGCGATCCGGCGGCTGAGGCGGCCCAGGCGCAGGGACAGGTACCGGGGCTCGCGGGAGGTTCCGGCGCTCTCGGAGCGGCGGTGCACGGCGGGGGCGCTCACAGGCTCCTCCTTCCGGCCCGGCGCACCAGGACGATGAGCACGGGCGCGCCGATGAAGGCGGTCATGACGCCGGCCTGCAGCTCGGCGGGGATCACGACGACGCGCCCCAGGATGTCGGCGGCGAGCAGCAGCACCGGCGCCAGGATGAGGGAGAAGATCAGGATCCAGCGCTGGTCGGGCCCGGTCAGGAACCTCACGGCGTGCGGGACCATGAGCCCGATGAAGGAGATGGGCCCGGCGGCGGCGGTCGCGGCGCCGCACAGCACGGTCACCACCACCACGACGACGACCCGCAGGGCGCCGACGTGCACGCCCACGGAGCGGGCGATGTCGTCCCCCAGCGCCAACGCGTTCAGCGAGCGGGCGCACAGGACGCCGATCACCAGGGCGACGGCGATGAACGGCAGGATCGTGGTGACGGTCCCCGGCGGCCGGTCGGCCAGGCTGCCCGCGCCCCAGAACCGCATCTGGTCGAAGACGTGCGGGCGCAGCAGGGCCAGCGACTGGCTCGCCCCGAGGAAGACGGCGCTCAGCGCCACCCCCACCAGGGTCAGCCGCACCGGCGTGATCCCGCCGGGGGCGCGCGCGGCGATGGCGTAGACCATGACCGCCGCGATCAGCGCCCCGAGGAAGCCGATCCAGAGGTACTGGTCGATGCTCGTGATGCCCAGGATCGCGACGCCGAGCGCGATGGCCAGCCCGGCGCCGGCGTTGACGCCGAGGATGCCCGGATCGCCCAGGGGGTTGCGGGTCACGGCCTGCGCCAGCGCCCCGGAGACCCCGAGAGCGGCGCCGACCAGCACCGCCAGCACGGTCCGGGGCATCCGCACGTCGCGGATGGTGGAGTGGTCGATCAGCCGCTCGGGGCTCCACAGCGCCTGCCAGACGACGCCGGGGGCGATCTGCCCCGAGCCGACGAACAGGCTCAGCAGGCACACGAGCAGGAGCAGCGCCAGGGAGGCCACCACGCCGGCCCACAGCAGGGTCCGGGACCGCGTGCGCGGCTGCACGTCCGTCGTCGTGCTCGCGGTCATCGGGCCGGGGCCCCCGCGCTCCTGGAGAGCCGGCAGGAGACGAATCCCCAGCCGATGCGGTCGATCTCGACGCCGTCCCAGCCGGCCGCGCGGGCCAGCTCGGCGAGCTGCTCGTCGGTGCGGTGGGCGCGGCCGGTGACCGCCAGCGAGACCAGGGCCTTCTCCGCGGCGGAGGGGCTCAGCTCGTCCGGGCGGGGAGAGTCGATGACGATGGCGCGGTCCCCGGAGGCGCCGAGGGCGCGCAGGTGGGCCAGGGCGGCGTCGTCGTCCAGCAGGTGCAGCCACATGACGGAGACGGGGACGCCGCCGTCGGCCTCGAGCGGGCGGTCGAAGGGCGACTCCGCGAGCCGGCAGGCCGCGGGGGCGCCCTCGCGCTCCTCCAGCAGCCGGTGCAGGGCGGGGGCTCCGGGGCCGGTGACCGCGAGGCGCCCGGCCCCGAGCGCGTCCAGGCTGCCGAAGACCGCGTGCTGCAGGTAGTCGAGCGCCTCGGCGTGCTCGGCGACCTCCTCCAGCAGCTCCGGGTCCTCCTCGGCCGAACGGGCGAAGGTGCGCCCGTGGTGCAGGGTCCAGGCGGAGGGGCGGGCCTCCGCGGGAGCGTTCCCGGCGGCAGGCTCCGCAGAGGGGTGCCCCGCGGCCGATTCCGAGGAGGGCTGCGCCGCCGGTTCCGAGGGAGCCGACGAGGCGCGCCCCGCGGAGGCGGCATCCGGGGAGGAACCCTCCGCGTTGACCGCCGCGTCTGCGCCGGAACCGCGCAGGGCCTCGGGCAGGCGGGTCAGCGAGGCGACGTGGGCGAAGGCCGCGGGCTCGAAGTCCTCGCGGAGGTGCTCGTCCTCCATCAGCTCCCGGCCGAGCTCGGTCAGGCGCCAGTCCGCCCGCCCGGCGGACTGGCGGTGCTCCACGACGCCGTGCTGGCCCAGCACGTGCAGGAGCGCCTCGAGGCCCTCGGGCTCGACGCCGGCGGCCCCGGCGATCGCGGCCGTGCTCGCGGGAGCCTCGGCCAGGGGCTCCAGGGCGCCGGTCTGGACCGCGGCGGCCAGGGCGAACCAGGCGACCGGCGAGGCCGGCAGGGAGGGCTCGGCACCGGCGTCGCCGGCCCGTCCCTCGTCCTTGGGCAGGTGCCAGTATCCGGTGATGTTGGTGCGGCTCTTGGGCAGGCCGAGCTCCCGGGAGCCCCAGCGGCGCAGCGGCAGCAAGGACTTCGCCTCGCCCGCGGCCCACAGGAAGGGGGTCTCGCCGAGGAGGGGGTCGAGGCCCCTCTCACCGGCCAGCTCGTCCAGGCGGGCGCGCACCCCGGCAAGGATCCCCTCGCCGTCGGCGCCCGTCCCCTCGAGCCAGTGGATCGTGTCTCGGGGGCCGAGGTTCAGGTCCTGGCGGCCCCGCGGGTCGTCGAGGGAGACGACGATGTGCGCCGGCGCCGCCGTCGGCCGCTCGTCGAGGAAGCGGCCGATGGCGGGCAGTGCGGTCTCGTCCCCGAACATGATCACAGTACTCACGCCGTCGGGGAAGACCGTGGACCCCTTGGGGCCCACGAAGGTCAGCTCGTCGCCCGGGCGGGCCGAGCCCGCCCAGGCGACCGCGGGCCCGTCTCCGTGCATCACGAAGTCGAGCGCGAGCTCTCCGGCCGATGCATCCACCCACCGAGGGGTGTAGTCCCGGGTCAGGCGCAGGGGCGCGTCCGTCCACTCGATCCCGTTCTCCAGCTGGCGCGGGAGGACGTCGCTCACCGGGCCGCTCTCGGCGAAGATGAGCTTGACGTGGTCGTCGAATCCCGGCGCCGCGAAGGCGGGGGCCTCCGCGCCGTCCCGCGAGCCCGCCAGGAGCTGCTCGCCGCCGAGGCGGACCCGGCGCATGCGCGGGGTCACGTCCTCGACGTCGAGCACCTCGACGGTCCGCAGGATCAGCGGGTGGATGATCAGCTGGTGGTGGCTCATTTGCCGAAGTTCTCCTCCACCTGGTCGAGCAGGGCCATCGCCTCGTCGTAGTCGTGGCGGGAGGCCCAGTACGGCAGGTCGTAGGCGTGGCCGTTCTGGAACGCGGGCAGGTCCTGCCACACGGGACGATCCTTCAGCTCGTCCACCGAGAGCGTGTCGGCGTTGAACCCGTTGACGAAGACCGTCTCCGAGTCTACGAGCTGACCGAGCTGCTCGGTGGACAGCTCCGCCATGTCCCCGCCCTGGGTGTAGGGCTCCAGGTTGTTCTCCTCCGTCAGCGGGTTGACCTCGAAGCCGAGGTCGGAGAAGAGCTCCGGCAGGGCCGAGTTGTCGAAGGCCAGGTACGGGGTGCCGTCGGCCACCACGGAGATGAACGACGTCGGCTGCGGGGGAACCTCGATGTTGCCGCGCACGTCCTCGATGCGGGCGTCGTAGTCGCTCAGCATCTCGTCGTACTTGTCCTGCTTGCCGAAGGTGTCCACGGCCAGGAACTTCAGCTGGTCCTGCCAGGTCTCGAAGCCCTTGTCCACCATCACGGTCGGGGCGATGTCCGAGAGGTCGTCGTAGATCTCGTCGGCCTGGAAGTAGGGGAAGCCCCAGCCGCCGGCGATGATCAGGTCCGGCTCGGCGGCCATGATGGACTCCAGGTCGAAGCCCTCGGTGCTCCAGGGCAGGAACTCCGTGCCGTCCTCCTCGGGCTTGTCGCCCCACATGTCGGAGAACTCGCCGTCGCCGTCCGCGTCCTCGGGGACCACGTTCGTCACGGGGACGTCCAGGTCGTAGAGGTAGCCGGCCAGGGCGTAATTCAGCACGACGACCTTCTGCGGGTCGCCCGGCACCGTCACGTCGCCCTTGGGGGTGGAGACCGTGCGGTCGGCCGACTGCTCGGCGGACTGGCTGCTGTCGGAGCTGGCCTCGTCGGCGCCCTGCGAGCATCCGGCCAGGCCGATCGTCGATGCGACCAGCAGCGACACTGTCAGCTTGGACAGGGTGGAGAATTTAGACATATTTCATTCCTCAAAGGTGAACCGGCGGCCGACCCCGCTCTCGCGGGGCCGCCGCTGTGATCTCGGCGCGCGATGACGACGCGCGAAGATAGGTTAGCATGCCCTAAGCTGGCGCTCCCAGGGCGGGCCGTCACGTGACTTCCCGTTGCGGGTTCCGGGACCGCTCGGCGCACACGCAGAGGTTTGACGCAGTCCGCCGCATCGAATCCCCCCTTCGGACGGCGGCCGGGGGTTGCGGAACGGACGCAACTGCCCCGGCAGCCCGGGTCTCACCCTCCCCTTGTCTGGGCGCCCGTCTCCGGCGGCCCTTGCGGACTTAAGTCGCAGCTCTAAAGTCTGTGTTTTTTCGAACCGGTCGATGCCCGGGGAAGCCTGGTCAAGACGTTCGAACCAGGCATCAGCACTCTCATCAGCGGGTTCTTTCCCAGAATCACGAAAGGCGCCAACCCGCCCTCCCAGAAACCGCGCCCCTGCCATATACAAGAAAGTAAATTCCCCTTGACTTCCACAGTCGGGGCAGCATGTCATAAACCCATGGGGCAGTGGCATCGTCACAGTTCAACTGCGGGGAAACCCAGGAAATCGTGACCGGCAGAAGGTGATTGAACACAGTGCAACGAATACAGAAATCTCTCGTGAGGCGCCCATGTCGGAAGAGCGTTCAGGAGCTTGAAAAAGAGCTCAGCCTGGTTCATGAGAGAATTCGGGATCACCCCTTCAACGCTCCGACCTATGCGGAGAGCCAGGCTCTCATCGAGTCCATGAAAGGTCAGGACCGGGAGGAGATTCAACGGGAGCTGTCCGTTCGGGGGCTTCCGCGCCTCCAGGATGGGGGCAGGACATTGGTGCGCCATCTGTGGGGGTTCTGGAAGCTGCATCGCTCGCGCCGCCTCCTCGAGAAGAGGATCCGCCGCCGGAAGCATCGCACCGGGTGATGATCGGCGAGGCCCTTGCTCGGCGGCGCCTACCGGCCCCCTGCCGGTCTCGTCCTCACATTATGACCTACAGGCTGGGCCGGCCGCATGGCCTGGAGGCTGGGCCGGCCGCCATCTTCACGATGGCGGCCGTCCCGCATCCTCAGCCCTTCAGCTCGTCCGCCAGCGCGTGGAACGCCGAGGAGGGGTTGCCGAAGCGGTGCAGGGTGATCGAGAGCGCCTGCTCCTTGACCCAGTACCGCAGCTCGACGCGGCCCGAGGCGGTCACGGCGTCGTCGAGCAGGGCGACCTCCGGGCGGGCGGCCAGCCGCTCCCGGACGGCCGGGGCCAGCGTGCCGACCACGCGGACGCGGGCCCCCACCGAGTCGTCGTACGCGCCGTCGGCGAGCCGGGCCGTGAAGGCGGCGTCGTCGCGCGTCTCGGGGGCGGCGAAGCCCAGCCGGCCGGTGGCGAGCGCGAGCAGCGCGGAGACCTCGGGGGCGACGTCGGGATCGGCCACGATGCGCACCCCCGCGCCGGCGCGCCGAGCGGCGAGCAGCGCGCGGACCGCCTCGACCGCGCCGGCGTCGGCGGACACGCGCAGCACCAGCTCCGCCGGGCGGTACCGGAAGATGTTGGCCTCGCTGCGCAGGCCGGTGAGATCCCGGGCCGCGCCGAACTCGGTGGCCCAGGCCGCGGCGTCGTCGGCGGCGGCCTCGCCCAGCCAGGCGGTGCCCTCCGCGCCGAGCAGGCCCTCGGACTCGATCCGCTTCAGCAGCGCGTCCACCGCGGCGTCGCCGGAGGGGCGGCGCTCGGCACCGGGCCGGGCGGCGTCGTGCCAGGAGCCCATCATCATGACGTAGTTGGGGCCGCCGGCCTTGGAGCCCAGCCCCACCGAGGACTGCTTCCAGCCGCCGAAGGACTGGCGCTGGACGATCGCGCCGGTGATGCCGCGGTTGACGTAGGCGTTGCCGACCTGGACCTCCTCGGCCCAGCGGCGCACCTCGGCGGGGTCCAGGCTGTGGATGCCGCCGGTCAGGCCGAAGTCGGTGGCGTTCTGCAGCTCGATGCCCTCGTCCAGGTCCTTGGCCCGCATGAGGCCGAGCACCGGGCCGAAGACCTCGGTGAGGTGGAAGAAGGACCCGGGCCTGACGCCGTCCTTGATGCCCGGGGACCAGAGCCGGCCCGACTCGTCGAGCTGCCTCGGCTCGAGCAGCCAGCGCTCGCCCTCCTCGAGCTGGGTCAGCGCGCGGCGGAGCTTGTCGCTGGGCAGCTCTGTCAGCGGGCCCATCGTCGCGGAGAGGTTGACGGGCCAGTCCACGACCATCGAGGCGGCGGCGTCGACCAGCTGGCGGCGGAACCGCTCGGAGTCGTAGACGCTGCCGACCAGGATGCCGAGCGAGGCGGCGGAGCACTTCTGGCCCGCGTGGCCGAAGGCCGAGTGGACGAGGTCCGCGACGGCGAGGTCGCGGTCCGCGGCCGGGGTCACGACCAGGGCGTTCTTGCCCGAGGTCTCCGCCGCGATCTTCAGCTCGGGGCGCCAGGAGGCGAACATCGAGGCGGTCTCCGAGGCGCCGGTGAGGATCACGCGGTCCACGCCGGGGTGGCTGACCAGCGCGCGGCCGGCGTCGCGGTCGGCCGGGTAGACCCCGCGCAGCACCTCGCGCGGGACGCCCGCCTCCCACAGGGCCTCCAGGATGGCCATCGAACAGTGCGGGGTCGGCTTCGAGGGCTTGTGGACGACGCCGGCGCCGGCCGCGAGCGCGGCGAAGGTCGAGCCGGCCGGGATCGCGAGCGGGAAGTTCCACGGCGGGGTCACCAGGACCACCCGGTCCGGGGTGAACCCGGCGTTGCCCACCTCCTCCAGCTCCAGCGCGGAGTGCGCGTAGTAGCGGGCGAAGTCGATGGCCTCGGAGACCTCCGGGTCGGACTGCGCGACCGCCTTGCCGACCTCGGCGGCGGCGATCGAGACCAGGTGGCCGCGGCGGGTCGCGAGGATGTCCGCGGTGCGGTAGAGGATGCGGGCGCGCTCGGCGGCGGGCCGGGCGGCCCACTCGGCGGCGGCGTCGCGGACCGAGGCGACGAGGCCCTCCACGTCCGCGGTGCCCACGGTCTCGGGGGCGAGCTGCTCCTCGAGCCAGCCCTCGCGCGCGGAGGTCTCCACGGCATCGCGCGCCCACTGCTGGTTGGCGCGCAGCGAGGGGTCGGTGTCCGGCTCGTTGGCGAAGGGGGGCAGCGCGGCGTCGTCGGCGAGCGGCTCCGGCAGCGTCTCGGCGGAGCGGTCCTGCCGGTGCTGGGGCTTCGGCGCGGTCTCGCCCTCGGCCTCGAGGATCTCCTCGAGATCCCGCAGGGAGGCGCGGAAGCGGGCCTCCTCGCGGCGGAAGATCTCGTTGCCCGGCTCCAGGTCGAAGATCCCGGACATGAAGTTCTCGCTCGCGGCGTTCTCCTCCAGGCGGCGCACGAGGTAGGAGATCGCGACGTCGAACTCCTGAGGGCGCACGGCCGGGACGTAGAGCAGCAGCTGCCCGACGTCGGCGCTCACCGCGGCGGCCTGCTCCGTGGCCATGCCCTGCAGCATCTCGAACTCGATCCGCTCCGAGACCCCGCGCTCGACGCCGAGCAGGTGGGCGAAGGCGATGTCGAAGAGGTTGTGCCCGGCGACGCCGATGCGCAGCCCCTCCATGCGCTCGGGGGTGAACAGCCAGTGCAGCACGCGCTTGTAGTTGGCGTCGCTGGCCTGCTTGGACTCGCAGGTGGCCACGGGCCAGCCGGCGATCTCCGCGTGGACCCGCTCCATGGCGAGGTTGGCGCCCTTGACCAGGCGCACCTTGATGCCGGCGCCGCCCTCGCGGACCCGGCGGGCGCCGAACTCGGAGAGCTCCTGCATCGCCCCGAGCGCGTCCGGGAGGTAGGCCTGCAGCACGATCCCGGCCTCGAGGTCCTTGGTCTCGGGCAGGGAGAGCAGCCGGGTGAACACCTCGATGGTCAGGCGGAGGTCCCGGTACTCCTCCATGTCGAGGTTGATGAACTTGGATCCGGCGGGGGCCTTGGCCGCCTCGAGGTAGAGGGGGGTGAGGCGCCCGACGACGTAGTCGACCGTCTCGTCGAAGCCCCACATGGAGATCTGCGAGGCGATCGAGGAGACCTTGATGGAGACGTAGTCGACGTCCTCGCGGGCGAGCAGCCGGCGGGTCTCCGCCAGGTGGTGGTCCGCCTCCCCCTCGCCGAGCACGGCCTCGCCCAGCAGGTTGATGTTCAGCCGGTGGCCGTCCTGGGTGAGGGTCGCGACGGCCTTGCCCAGCGGCTCGTCCCGGGCGTCCACGATCATGTGCCCGACCATCGAGCGGATCCGGGAGCGGGCGGCGGGGACCACCACGGAGGGCAGGTGCTTGGCCAGCGCCGAGCCGGCCTTGATCTGCGCGCGGTCCAGGGCGGAGAGCGTGGCGGGGGCGATCGCGCCGAGCTCGGAGAGCGCCTCGGCGGCGGCCTTCGAGTCCTCGGTGCGGATCACGCGGTCGACGAAGCCGACCGTGAAGTCGAGGCCCTTGGGGTCGGAGAGGACCGCGGCGAGGCGCTCGGCGGAGGGGTTGGGCTTGGCCGCGCCCCTGCCGGTCTCCAGCCAGCGGGTCACCTTGGCGGCGGCGGCATCGGCGAGCCGGTCCAGCGAGCCTGCGGTCTCCAGGCGGATCTCCGGGGTCTTGGTGACGCGGGGGATGGTCGAGGTGTCCAAGGCGTTCCTCCTTCGGGAGTCTTCGGGGCGGGCCCCGGGGATGAGGGGTGGCCGCGCGGGGATCCTGCGCGGCGAAGGTGGTGTGCGGTGGGGCGGCGCGTCGTCGGGCCGCTCACGGATCCCAGTGTGTGCCGCGTCGCGCTGCCGGGGGAAGCGGCGGGATGGCCTTGGAGACAGCTTTGAGTCAGAATTGAGCCATGGCCTCTCCCGTCCCCTCCCGCCGCCCCCTCCCGGCGGCGCCCGGGCCCGCGGCCCCGCGCCGGGGGAGGCCGCGGATCCAGGAGGCCGCGGACGACATCGTGGCCAGCGTCCTGGCGACCGCCGGCCCGCGCGTGGGAACCCGTGACTTCTCGACCCGCCGCATCGCCCTGCTGACCGGGCTCAGCCAGTCGGTGGTGAGCCGCTCGGTGACGAGGATCCGCAGCTCGTCCTGGTCCGCGGGGTCCGCCGGGGAGGGGCGGACGATGCAGCTGGCGGAGTTCCGCATCGAGTTCCCCCGCATCGTGATCATCTTCGACGACGCCGCGTCCTCCCCGCCCGCCGAGCCTCAGTCCTCCGCGCGCCGCGCCGCGGCCCTTATGGCGGCGCTGCGGGTCTCCGGCGCCCGCGACTGGCCCTCCGAGGCGGCCCCTCCCGCGGAGGACGAGAGCCTGCCCGCCGGCGTCCTGCGCCTGGTCTGGGAGCCCTGGGCCCAGCCGTGGGAGGACTTCCTCGGCCAGGTCTCAGCGGCGCTGGACGCGTGCGTGCCCGGCGTCGACGCCATCCCCGGGGACCTGCTGGGCCAGCTGGCGGCGCGGGTCGGCAGAGGCCTGCTGGGGGTGCGCTGGCGCCGTCGGGACGCGCCGCCGCAGGGCCGGGCGTGGCGGGAAATCGAGGAGAGTTTTGAATCGAACACCCTCACGGTCCCGGAGTTCCCGGCACCGGGACGGGCGAGGGGAGGTCCCCGCTGGCTCCCCCAGGCGGGGCTGTCCATCACCGAGCAGATCGCCATCTCCCTGCGCAAGGAGGTCATGAACACCGGCTTCCGCCCGGGCGACCGCCTCTCCCCCGCCGGCCTCGCCGCCAGGATGGGACTGACCATGCCCACGGTGCGGGCCGCGATGCGCCGCATGGTCGACGACGGCCTGCTCGCCTACGCGGACGGCCACTTCGCGGTGCCGGCGGTGACGGGCCAGGACGTCATCGACCTCTACGCCTCGCGGCTGCACGTGGGCTCGGTGCTGCTGCGGGGCTGCGCCGCCCAGCCGCGGCACCGGCTGCTCGCCCCGCGGCTGGCGCTGCGCTCGCTCGAGGCCGCCGCGGCCGAGGGGACCAGCGCCGACGTCGACCAGGCCGACCTCCACTTCCAGCAGGAGCTCGCGGACGCGAGCGGGCTGACCCAGTCCGCCCGGACCTTCCACGCCCTGACCCTGCGCGTGCGGATGTTCATCTCCGTGCTGCAGCTGGACTACAGCCCGGCCGTGGAGCGCATCCTCGCCGACGACCGCCGCATTCTCGCCGCCCTGCTCGAGGGCGCGCCCGACGACGCCGTCGCCCGCTGGCGCGCCAAGCTGGACAACGCGGTCCGCCACATGACGGCGCTGTCCCCGACGTCCTTCGACCGGGACCTGTGGGGGCGGTTGACGGCGTGGCGGTGAGCGGGCCCGCGCCCCGGCCAGAGCCGGCCCCGGACGCAGAGCGGCCCGGAGGGTGCGCTGAGCGCCCTCCGGGCCGTCGCCTCCCGAGAGGCGCCTAGGCGGTGATGTTCGCCTTGATCCGCTCCGCGGCGGCACCGGGGTCCTCGGCGCTGTAGATCGCGCTCCCGGCGACGGCGACCTGCGCCCCGGCCTCCTGCACCTCCTGCACCGAGCCCGCGTTGATGCCGCCGGCGACCGAGAAGGCCACCCCGGACTGCCTGCCGGCCTCGAGCAGGCTGCGGAAGTCGTAGCCCTCCTCGGCCTGCTCGTCGAGCCCGGCGTGCATCTCCACGAAGTCGACGCCGAGGTCGATGACCTCCTTGGCCCGGCGGGCCTTGTCCGGGGACCCGATGAGGTCCACGACGACGCCCTTGTCGTGCTTGCGCGCGGCCTGCACGGCGCCGCTGATGGTGCTGTCCCCGGCCACGCCCAGCACCGTCACCAGGTCGGCGCCGGCCTTGAAGGCCTCGTCGGCCTCCAGCTCGCCGGCGTCCATCGTCTTCAGGTCGGCGAGGACCGTCTTGTCCGGATGGGCCTCCTTCACGGCCGTGATGGCGGAGAAGCCCTCGCTCTTGACCAGAGGGGTGCCCAGCTCCAGGATGTCGATGTGCGGGGCGGCCGCCTGTGCCAGGCGCAGGGCGTCGTCGGTGGTCAGCGTGTCCATGGCGAACTGCAGTTGCATATTTGTTCCTTTCATCGGGGTCTTCGACGTCACTCGGGGTCCGAGGAGGTCATTCGAGGTTCGAATGCCGAGGCCAGATGTCCTCGGCGGACTTCCCGCTCTGACGCCAGAGGGCGTGGAAGAGCGAGTCGCCGATCAGCACGGCGGCCTGCTCGAAGAGGCTGCCCGCGTACTGCTGCTGGTACCCGTCCGGGCGCTCCTGCTTCGTCGAGCCCGGCACGGTGATCGCCACGGTGGACAGCGCGGCCAGGGGAGAGGCGGGGTCGGTCGTCAGGGAGACCACCACGGCGCCCGCCTTCTCCGCCTTCTCCGCGACCTGCAGGACGCTCGCCGTGGTTCCCGACCCGCTGGCGACCACCAGCGCGTCGCCCGGGCCGATGGAGGGCGTCGTCGCGTCCCCCACCACGTAGCTGTCGTAGCCGAGGTGCATCATGCGCATGGCCGTCATGCGCAGCGCCAGACCCGAGCGGCCCGCGCCGTAGAAGAAGAGCCGCCTTACGCCGGCCAGCGCTTCCGAGGCCTGCGTGAGGGAGCCCGTCTCCTTCCATGACATCTTGTCCAAAAGAGCATGGTTGTCCCGCTGGACGAGATCCAAAGATTGTTTGACGATAGCTGCCTGGTGACTCACAATCCCCCCTTTCTTGATATTTCGCATATGACGCCGGCGAGCCCTCGCGCCGAGGAGCCTCAGGGGCTTTCGACCCGCGGCGGGTGATGCCGGGGCGCCCTTGCCCCTTGCACCCTGACCGGCGGAGCTCTGATGCCGAGCCTTTCCGATCTCCGGAACTTCCCATCGACCACTCGCATCCGATGCCACGTGTCCCATTGTGTCCCGGGTCATATGCCGCGGTGTAGAGTTGTTTTGCTCAACCAGGGCAAGGCTCATCCTTGAGCCAGGCCCGACGGGACAATCTCTGTTCAGGACACGCGACGACGAGGAGCGGCCCCATGGGTGAGGGACCGACGATCCGGCAGCTCAGGTACTTCCTCTCCGCCGTCGAGCACGGGTCGCTGAGCGCCGCGGCAGAGCACGAGCACGTCGCCCAGCCGAGCCTCTCGGAGCAGATCCGGCGGCTCGAGCGGGAGCTGGGGGCTCCCCTGTTCATCCGCACCAACCGGTCCCTGAAGCTCACGGACGTGGGCAGGTCCCTCATCCCGTTCGTCCAGCAGGCGGTGCGCTCCACCGAGGCGGTCTCCGAGGCCGCCTCCGCGATGACTTCCCTGACCGGGGGCGAGGTCTCCTTCGGCACCTTCAGCAGTGCCCACCGCTATCTCCTGACACCGCTGATCGCGGAGTTCCACGCCCTCTACCCGCACGTGAGGATCCGCAACGTGGGGCTGAACTCCTCCGAGGTGGTGCAGGCGATCCGCGAGGGGAGGCTCGAGGCCGGGCTGGTCCAGCTGCCGGTCGACGCCCGCGGCGTGAAGCTCAGCGAGCCGGTGCTCAGGGACACCGTCGTCTACGTCAGCAACGACTCCGAGCACACCCGGGAGCCGGTGGACATCCAGATGCTCTCGGAAGCACGGCTGGTCCTCTCGGAGGCCCGCTGGCAGCGCGACGACCCGCTGCGCCGCTCGCTCACGGAGCGGGCGCGGGCGGCCGGGGTGAAGATCTCTCCCCTGGTGGAGGTGGAGTTCCAGGACGCGGCGCTCTCGCTGGCGCTCCACGGCATCGGCGACACCCTGGTCTCCTACCTCGTCACCCACTTCCACGAGCAGTCGCACCGCATCAAGTGGGCGCCCCTCGAGCCCGTCTTCGAGGAGCAGTTCGTCTTCGCCACCTCCCTGGACGGCCCGCCCTCCCCCGCCACGCGCCGGTTCATCTCCCTCGCCTCCAAGCACATGAAGGCGTTCCAGGAGCTGGCCGATCACTGGAGGACCGCCTACCTTCAGCAGTGACCCCGGACGGCTCCGGACAGGGGTGGGGTCCGCCTTTCACGCGCCGATGCTGCGCAGGCACCGCCGGGTGAGGCTCTTGCTGATCCCTGCTTTCCGGGCGATCTCGCCGAGCGGGAGCGCCGAGGAGCCGCCCGAGGCTCCGCCCGCCTGCCGCACCACGGCGGAGACGCGCTGGACCGCCCAGCGCGGCAGCGCGAGCCCGGATCCCGCCGAGGTCGTGCTCACCGCGCTCACCGGAGGCTCCCGGCTTCACGAGCCGCTGCGAGATGAGCACCGCCTCCGGTGGAGACTGCAGCGGACGTCCCGGCGGACACTGCGGCGGCTGTCTCAGCGAACGCTCCAGCATTCTCCTGCGGCCATCCCAGAGCGCCCAGCGTACGCGCGACGTCGCGGTGCATCTGCTCGGTCAGCGCCTCGATGCTGGGGAACCCCTCCTGTCCCCGCAGGAACTCCTGCAGATGCACTCGGAGGGTGAGCCCGTACAGGTCCCCCGAGTACCCGATCAGGAAGGCTTCCAGCAGCAGCTCGCCGTCCGCGTCGTAGAACGTGCGACGCCGGCCGATCGAGACCGCCGCCGGGTTCACGGACCCGTCGGAGAACTCCACTGTGCCGGCCCATACGCCGTCGAGATCCGACCGCTCGCTCACCGCGATGTTGGCCGTGGGGAAGCCCAGGACGCGTCCGCGCTGGTCCCCGGGGACTACCGTTCCGGTCACCGTGATCATGAGACCACCTCTTCTTCCTGCTCTCGGGACGCAGGTCCCGGGTCTCTCCTGCCGAGTCGTCGCACCGAGGCGCTCCGCCCCGGAGTACGGAGCGGCCGCGCCGCACAGGACGCGGCCGCTCTCACGTCAGCTGATTCAGCTGACCTCGCGGACGGCCCGCAGGCCGCTCTCGATCGCGCCGTCGATGAAGCCGGCCCAGATGTTCGCGTGGTCGCCGCTGGCGAAGTGCAGCCGGCCCTCGGCCCGCTGCTGCGCCGCGTGGTACTTCGTGAACTGGCCGGGCCGCTGGATCAGCCACGTCTCCTGGGAGAACTCGTCGTCCATCCAGTCGTGGCCGGTGGTCTCCAGGACCTCCAGGTCGTCGCGCCAGGTGCGCAGGGCCGCGCTGACCTGCTCGGCGTCGTTGACGTCGATCCGGCTGCCGTCGGCGCCGAATCCCACCAGGACGGCGACGTCGTCGTCCAGGTACTCGGTGCGCACCACCGAGAGCGGGTGCTGCTGGCTGGAGTACGCGAAGAAGGGCTTGATCGGCCCCTTGACCTTGATCCACGCCTTCACGCCCTGGGAGCCGGTCTTCTCCGCGCTCGGGGCGGTCTTCCCCTCCTCGAGCGGCGGGTCCACCGGCAGCTGGCCGATCATGTTCTGGGGCAGGGTCACGATCACGTGCTCGGCGCGGATCTCCTTCCCCTCCCCGTAGCTGACCGTGGCGCCGTCGGCGTCGTGGGCGATGTTCCGCACCGGCGAGTCCAGCCGGATGTCCGCGCCCCCGTCCCGGGCGATCGCGTCCACCAGGCCCCGGGTGCCGCCGGCGAGGCGGTAGATGGCCGTGGCCTCGTGCATCAGGTGCCACGAGCCCGCCGCGGCGGTGGTCCACCGCATGGCGCTGAGGAAGGAGCACTGATCCAGGGGCCCGTTGAAGTGGCCCACCCAGGCGGACTCGTTGGCGTTGCGCTCGTCCACCGAGAGGTCCAGCTCGTCCAGCGCATCCTGCAGACTCCGGTTGTCCACCTCCTCCAGTCCCTCGACGGCGAGCGGCTGGTCCGGCCGGGGGAGCCACGTCCGCGTGGACTCCAGCACCCGCCTCATCCCGGAGTCGATGAGCCCCATCAGGTCCTCGAGCCCGCCCCGGCGGACCTCGTCCCCGG
Source organism: Rothia halotolerans (assembly GCF_004136635.1). Classification (GTDB taxonomy): domain Bacteria; phylum Actinomycetota; class Actinomycetes; order Actinomycetales; family Micrococcaceae; genus Rothia; species Rothia halotolerans. The sequence continues at coordinate 756,172 of NZ_NOIU01000001.1, forward strand.
CGAGCCAGTAGGTCTCCTCGGCGACGGGGCCGCGCGTGACGTCGAGCCCGTAGCGGGTGACCTCCGCCCACGAGTGCGGCTGGGTCCAGTGGATCCACGTCCCGCCGATCTCGAGGTCGTAACCCAGGCGGCGGTCCGTCCAGGTGCGCCCCCCGATCCGGTCCCGGGCCTCCAGGACGACGACGTTGCGCCCCTGGTGGGACAGTTCGCGGGCGGCCACCAGCCCCGCGATGCCGGCTCCGACGATGACGACGTCAGCGGTTTCCATGAGTGATCCTCTTTCTGGAGAAGTGTGCCGGGGACGAGCCGTCAGCAGCTCGTCCCCGGAGTTGTTCCGGTCATCGATCCGGGGCCCGGCGCGGGCCCCGGACCCGCGCTCAGCTCTCGGGGAGCTGGTACTCCCCGTCCACCCGGCGCACCAGGTCCCAGGGGTTCTCGTCCCGCAGCTCCGTGGGGCGCAGCCCCTCGGGGACGTTCTGGTAGGCCACCGGACGCAGGAAGCGCTCGATCGCCAGCGTCCCCACCGAGGTGGAGCGCCCGTCCGAGGTCGCGGGGTACGGCCCGCCGTGGACGATCGCGTCTCCGACGTCGACGCCGGTCGGCCACCCGTTGAACAGGATCCTGCCGACGGTGAGCTCCAGGCGCTCGAGCAGGCGCCCGGCGGCCGCGGCGTCGTCGCCGTCCTCCGCGTCCAGGTGCAGGGTCGCCGTGAGCTGCCCCTCGAGGCCGTCGACGAAGTCCAGCAGCCGCTCGTCGGAGTCGTACCGGATGATCAGGCAGACGGCGCCGAAGATCTCGTCCGAGAGCTCGGGCGTGCTCAGGAAGGTCTCGACGTCGGTGGAGTACACCGCCGGGGCCGGCGCGTTCTCCGTGGAGCCGGCCTGCCCCTGGGCCGCCGCCTCGACGCCGGAGACGCCGCGCAGGCGCTCCTCGCCCTCGACGCGGGCGTTGCAGATGCCGCTGGTGAGCATGGTCAGCCCGGAGGTCGAGGTCAGCTCCTCGACGACCTGCCGCACGAAGTCGTCGCCGTCCTCGCCCGAGGGCACCAGCAAGAGCCCCGGGGCGGTGCACAGCTGGCCCGCCGAGCCGTTGAGGGAGGCGACGAAGTCGGCCGCGAGCTTCTTCCGGTCTCCCCGCACCGCGGAGGGCAGCAGGAAGATGGGGTTGATCGAGCTCATCTCGGCGTAGACCGGGATCGGGACCTCGCGGGCGGCGGCGGTCTCCATGAGGGAGGTGCCGCCCGAGCGGGAGCCGGTGAAGCCGACGGCCTTGATGCGGGGATCCCGCACGAGGGCCTGGCCCACGGCGGAGCCCCGGCCGTAGAGCAGGGAGAACGTGCCCGGGTGCAGGCCGTTCTCCTCCACCGCCTGGGTGATCGCCCGGCCGACGAGCTGGGCGGTGCCCGGGTGGGCGTTGTGTGCCTTGAAGACCACGGGGCAGCCCGCGGCCAGCGCCGAGGCGGTGTCGCCGCCGCCGACAGAGAAGGCCAGCGGGAAGTTCGAGGCGCCGAAGACCGCGACGGGGCCCAGCGGGAGCTTGCGCTGCCGCAGGTCGGGGCGCGGCAGGGGCGTGCGCTCGGGGAGAGCCGGCTCGATGCGGACCCCGAGGTAGTCGCCCGCCTCGGCGACCCGGGCGAACAGCCGCAGCTGGCCCACGGTCCGGGCGAGCTCGCCGCGCGCCCGGCCCTCCGGGAGGCCGGTCTCGATCTGGACCGACTCCACGATGGCCTCCCCGGACTCCTCAAGGCGGTCCGCGGCGGTGCGGAGGAAGGCGGACCGGGTCTCGGGATCCGTCCTGCGGTAGCTCTCGAAGGCCTCCGCGGCGGCCCGGGTGGCCTCCTCGACCTGCGACTCCGCCAGAAGCGTGAATTCGGGGCCGGTCTCGGCGTTGCGGGCGGGGTCCACCCCGCGAACGGTTCCGGCCTCGCCGGGCAGCGAGGTGCCGTTGACCAGCGAGTTGAGCGTCTTGACCGTAGTCTCCACCATGTCCATCTCCTTTCGGGGGCGCCGCTGCTCCCAGCGCCGGAGGTTCTCTCCAGCGGGGGAAGCGGTCGACGCCGAGGACCATGCCACGGCGCCTGAACCCTTCAGGGACGTGGTGGTCGTTATTCCTCGGGCGTCGCTGAGAAGAACCGTTCCCTCAGTGTTGCGGCGCCGTTTCTCAATACGGTGAGTTTTTCGTCTCTGTTGTACGCATCGTCGATGCGATGCTTCGGGACCACCATCGCCAGGGCGGCGATCATGTGCCCGAGACTGTCCTTGATCGGAACGGCCAGCGAATAGATGCCGTCCTCGAGTTCGTCGTCGATCTCGCCCCAGCCCTGCTCCCCGACCCGTCGGATCTCCTGCTGGATCTCCTGTTGGTCGACGATGGTCCGGGAGGCGAGGCGCTCAGGCTTCTCCCCGATGACCTCGCTGATCTGGTGCGGCTCGAGCTCCGCCAGCAGCAGCTTGCCGGTCGCCGATGCATGGTGCGGCCATTTTTTCCCGGTCATGCTTTCGCTGCTCTGGTTGGAGACGGTCACCGCGACGATCCGAGGCGACTCCTGCAGAATGACATCCAGCTCGTAGAGGCCTTGGCGCAGACTCAGCGTCACGGTCTCCCCGAGGTCGTCGGCGAGGGACGCGACGATGGGACGCACCCGATTCGCCAGGCCGATCGCCGGATCGACGCCTCGGGCGATGCGGGCGAGATCCCACCCCAGGGAGTAGGTGTTGCCCAGGCGGTCCACGAACCCCTCCTCCTCCAGGGTGAGGAGGAGACGGAACGTGGTCGCCCGCGGAAGGCCGATCGCCCGGGACACCTCGCTGACGTTCAGTGGGACGGAGCTGCTCGCCACGGCCCGCAGCACGTGCACCGCCCGTGCCACGGACCGGTTGCCGCTGGTCGCCGTCGCCGGCTGATGGCCTGTATCTGTCACGATGCTAAGAGACCTTTCTATCGGACCGGTCCCTTCAGCCTAGCCGTCAGCGGCTGTATTCGAAGCTCACCTCCCCCCATCCCTCGAAGGTCCCGGTCACCTGGGTGCCGGGGGTGAGGCTCACGGCCTCCAGGCAGCTGCCCGGGATGATCACGTCCCCGGCCCGGAACTCCACCCCGAACTCGGCGACGCGGCGGCACAGCCAGACGAGCGCCGAGATGGGGCTGCCGTAGATGGCCGAAGTGTTCCCCGAGGCGACGGTCTCGCCGTCGACCAGGATGTGCCCGGGCGTGTCCGCGAGGTTCACCTCGGTGAGCCGCCGCGGACGGGAGCCCAGGATCACACCGCCGCTGGAGCCCGAGTCCGCCAGGGTGTCGAAGATGCCGATGTCCCAGTCCTTGACCCGGGAGTCGATGATCTCCAAGGAGGGGACCACGTAGTCGGTGGCCCGGATGACGTCGGCGACGGTGGTGTGAGGGCCGCCGAGGTCGTCCTTGAGGATGAAGGCCGGCTCCAGCTCCACGTAGGGCTGGATGTACCGCTGGGCGGAGATCGCCAGGTTCTCCGGCTCGAACTGGCTGGCCAGCAGGTAGCCGTAGTCGGGCTGGTCCACGCCGAACTTGTTCTGCATGGCCTTGGCGATGTTGCCGAGCTTGAACCCGACCACCTTGTCCCCGCCGGCGACCTTGCGGCGCACGACCTCCTGCTGGACCCGGAACGAGTCGGCGACGCTCATGGCCGGCCGCTTGCCGAAGAGCTCCTGCAGGGGCTGCTTCGCCTCCGTGGCGTCGATCAGCCGCTGGGCGACGGTCTCAACGTCGATGCTCATGTGCGTTCTCCTTAAGCCTTCCCGCGGAGGAAGTCCCCCAGGTGCCAGATCTGCATCGCGGACAGCATCTCCCGGGGGTCCCACACGGTGGACTCCTGGACGATCTTCCCGCCGGCGTGCTCGAGGAAGGACGCCCCGATCACCGTGACGGTGCGGCCCGTGGGCGGGACGCCCATGAACTCGCCGGTGTGCCTGCCCGTGCTGCGCCAGTGGATGGCGACGAGGTTGTCGTCCTCGATGGCGTGCAGCACTTCGACGTTGAAGTCGGCGAAGGCGTTGTAGGACTCGGTGATCTGCCGGACGACCTCGTCCAGCTCCTCCGGCCCGGTCTTGGACTGCCGGCTGTAGTTATCGCCCGCGAGGTCCTCGAAGGCCTGCGTCTCGCCCTGACCCCAGGCGCGGACCCAGGCGTCGGTGATGCGCGTCAGCATGTCGCTCATTTCGCTGCTCCTTCCGGGGCGGGCTCCGGCGGAGGCCACTCCTTGTACTCGCCGAACTTCCCGCCGCGGAAGACCAGGGCCTCGCCCCGGCCGAACTCCATGGCGTGCACGGCGCCGACGATGACGTAGTGGTCGCCCGCGACCACTTCCGAGAGCACCTCGCAGTCGATCCACGCGACCGAGTCGTCGATCCGCGGGGTGCCGAGTGCGCTCTCCGTGTAGGCGACGCCCTGGAACTTCTCATCGCCCTTCCGGGACAGGGCCCGGCTGACCGGCAGCTGCTCGGTGGAGAGGATGTTGGCCGTGAAGCGCCCCAGCGAGCGCAGCGTGGGCCACGTGCTGGAGGACTTGTCCACGCAGAAGGTCACCAGCGGCGGCGCCAGGGACAGCGAGGCGAAGGTCCCGACGACGAAGCCCATCGGCTTCCCCGCCTCCGTCCGGCCCGTGATGGCCGTGACGCCGGTGGGGAGGGCGCCGAAGACCTTCCGGTAGTCCTCCTTGGTGATCTCCTGGGGCTGGGGATCGGTGATGGTGTCCATATGCTCCTCCTTCACGCGGTTCCGACGGCGGCCCGGTGGCTGTACGCAGCCCCGGGGTGGTCCTGCGGCAGACGGGACTGGCCCTGGCCGAAGAGGTTCTCGCGCAGCGTCCGGCCCTCGTACCTGGTGCGCATGAGGCCGCGGTGCTGCAGCTCGGGGACCACGTGCTCGGTGAAGTCCTTGATGTCCTGGTACTTGACCGCGTGGACCACGTTGAAGCCGTCGATCCCGGTCTCGTCCATCCAGGACTGCAGCTCGTCCGCGACGGTCTCGGGGCCGCCGACGATCACCGGCGCGGTGCCGCCGAGGCCGATGTACTCGGCGATGTCGCGCGGGGTCCACTCCTTCGTGGGGTCCATCTTGGAGAAGATGTCGACCATGGTCTGGCCCGCGTTGGTGTTGACGTGCTTGAGCGGCACGTCCGGGTCGAAGGTGTCCATGTCGAGGCCGGCCCATCCGCTGTAGCGCGCCATCGCGCCGTCGTAGGCGACGAGCTTCAGGTACTCCTCGTACTTCTGCTGGGCCTCGCGGTCGGTGGGGGCGCTGATGACCGTGATCATCTGCAGGATGGCGAGGTGCTCGGGATCCCGCCCGGCCTCGGCGGCCTGCTGGCGCAGGTTGTCCACCTGCTTCTTCAGGCCCGCCTTGGAGGTGGCGTTCATGAACACGGCCTCGGCGGTCCGGGCGGCCACCGCGACGCCGCGGCTGGAGCCGCCGGCCTGGAAGATCACCGGCGTCCGCTGCGGCGAGGGCTCGCAGAGGAAGATGCCGGGGACGTCGAAGTGCTCGCCGGAGTGGTTGATCTCGTGCACCCGCTCGGGGTCCACGTAGGTGGAGGACTCAGCGTCGACGCGCACGGCGCCGTCCTCCCAGGACCCCTCCCACAGCTTGAGCGCGACGTCGATGAACTCCTCGGCGCGGCCGTAGCGGTCGTCGTGGGCGAGCTGGGTGCCGGTCCCGAGGTTCTTGGCGGCGCTGTCGGAGTAGGAGGTCACCACGTTCCAGCCGACGCGGCCGTCGGTCAGGTGGTCCAGCGTCGTGAACTTCCGCGCCGTGGCGTACGGCTGGTCGTAGGCGGTGGAGGACGTGACGCCGAACCCCAGGTGGGTGGTCGCGGCTGCCATGGCCGGGATCGCGTAGGCGGGGTCGTTCGCCGGGATCTGGGCGGCGTCCTTGAGGGCGTCTGCCACGCTGCCGCGGTAGACGTCGTGGTAGCCGACGTTGTCCGCGAAGAAGATCCCGTCGAAGCACGCCTGCTCGAGCATCCGGGCGTAGTCGACCCAGTACCGGATCGAGGTGTACTGCGGTCCGCGGTCGTCCCGGTGGCGCCAGAGGCCCGCGGAGAGGTGCGCGGGACCGCTGAAGTCGAAGGCGAAGACCCGCATCTGCTGTGTCATGATCTCACTCCTATCTGTTCATCTAGTGACCACTGTGTCTATCTAGTGGTTAGACCGTAATCCAGCTCATATTGAGCGGTCAAGCGAAGAATCCGCCTTTTCTCGTCATGACGTGAAGGCGGGCGGATTGGCGGTCATGCGTTGACGCGTGATCCAGGGCACTCTACTCTGTAGTCACTGAGCAAACGAGTCGTTCATACAGTGATCAACTCAAAGCTCCAGATCTCTGGCGGACGAGGACGTCCTCAGAGTTCAAGGGCATGTCCCCGCACCTTCGCCGAGCGCGCCCTGACACAGCCAGCTCGCTCGGCCATCAGCACAGAGCGTGAACAGCGCTCTCCGAATCACCGGTGAGTGGAGCGGAGGCCTGCAGCATCCTCGCAGTCCGTCCCGATACCCCGACATCGACCGCTCGATGTTCGCCGTTCCCCTCTCGCAACGAGACGACCAGAGGATTTTCGACCATGATCAAGAAAGCCCCCGCGACAGATGAGTCCGCGCTGGAAGGGCGTCCCCTCGAGGTTGACGACTGCGTGATCGTCGACAAGAAGGAGATGCGCAAGGCCCAGGTCGGCGCCGGCGTCGGCAACTTCATGGAGTGGTACGACTTCGGCATCTACGGGTACCTGGCCGTGACGATCACCGCCGTCTTCACCCACGGCATGGACGAGAGTGTCGGCCTGCTGGTGACGCTCGCCGGCTTCGCGGTGTCGTTCCTCGTCAGACCTCTGGGCGGGATCATCCTCGGCCCGCTGGGCGACAAGATCGGCCGCCAGAAGATCCTGTTCCTGACCATCTCGATGATGGCGCTGGCCACCGCCCTGATCGGCCTGCTCCCCACATCCCACACCATCGGACTGTGGGCCCTGCTCCCCCTCTATCTGCTGAAGATGGTCCAGGGGTTCTCCACCGGCGGCGAGTTCTCCGGGGTCGCGACCTACGTCTCCGAGTTCTCCTCCGACAAGAAGCGCGGCCTCACGACGTCGTTCCTCAACAGCCAGTCCATGCTCGGCTTCGCCGCCGGGGCGGCGACGGTCGCGGCGACGTCGGCGATCACCACTAACATCTGGGGGGAGAACGCGATGCTCGACGGCGGGTGGCGCATCCCCTTCCTCATCGCCATCCCGCTGGGCGCCGTCGTCATCTGGTTCCGCACGAGGACCCCGGAGACCCCCGCCTTCGAAGATGAGAAGGCCATCGCCGTCAAGATCCCGGACGGCTCGCTGTTCAAGCGGTACGGCATCGCCGGCATCATCAAGAACTACTGGCCCGCGGTCCTGATCGGCTGCTCACTGACCGCCGCGGACAGCTCGATCTCCTACATCCTCACCAGCTACATGCCCACCTACCTGGAGACCGAGATCGGGATCTCCAACATGGGCGCCGCCGTCGCGACCGTGCCCATCCTGATCGCCGTGGCGATCGGCATCCCCTTCGCCGCCCATCTGTCTGACAAAATCGGGCGCAAGCCGGTCTACGGGATCGGGATCGCCTCCTCGCTGCTGCTGATGATCCCCGCCTTCGCGGTGGTCCACATCGGCACCGAGTGGTCGGTCTACCTCGCCATGTTCATGATCGCCATCCCGGCCACCTGCTTCCTCGCCCTCACGGCGAGCGCCCTGCCGGCCCTGTTCCCGACGGCGTCCCGTTACGGCGGCATGGGACTGACGCACAACGTGGCCCTCTCCGCCTTCGGCGGCACCGCCCCCTTCTTCAGCCAGTCGATCATGCAGCTGACCGGGAGCCCGTACTCCCCGGCGTTCTACGCGATGTTCTTCTCGCTGCTGGCCCTGGTCGCCCTGTTCTTCATGAAGGAGACCGCCGGGCGACCGCTCGTGGGATCGGTGCCGGTGGTCGAGACCGAGGAGGAGGCCCGCCATCTGGTCCGGAACCAGGAGTCCGACGTCCGGGTGGACACCAGCACCATGCCCATCTTCACCGCAAACAACAGGTAGCTACCCACCCGTTCGCGAAGGCACCGCCTTCAACCAGCGACCACGAAACGTTCAGGAGGAACCATGTCCGTCATCGATCTCTTCGGAGCCGCCGGCCGCCTGCGCAGGCCGAAGCCCCGGACCGCACCGCCCGCCGAGACCCTGGTGAGGCTCACCGCTTACGGCCTGGTCGAGGCCACGCCCTGGCAGGGGCTGAGCCTCGTCGAGGAGAGGAAGGAACCCGCCGGCTCTCACTGATCCGGAGGGCAGCAGCCGGCCTTCCGCCCATACCCCGACATCATGAGAAGCCGGGGAGAGGCGCCTCAGCACCGCCCCGGGGGGACAGGGCCTATTCCTGTGTGAGGCGGGGCCCTGCAAGGGACCCGCCTCACGTCATGATCGAAATACTCGAAAAGGATATCCATGGAGTACAACATCACCGACCGCTGGGCCGTGGTATGCGCCGCGAGCCGCGGCCTGGGATTCGGATGCGCCGAGGCCCTCGCCGCCCAGGGCGTGAACCTGGTGATCAACGCCAGGAGCCCGGAGCCGCTGGAGGAGGCGGCGGATCTCCTGCGGCGGGGCGCGCTCGGCGTCGAGGTCCGGGCCGTCGCCGGGGACATCGGCGACCCCGAGGTCCGCCGGGAGGTGCTCGACGCCGCTCCGCAGACGGACATCCTGGTCACCAACGCGGGCGGACCGCCCGCCGGCGACTTCCGGGACTGGGAGGCGGAGCAGTGGGACTCCGCGCTGCGGCAGAACATGCTCACGCCCGTCGAGCTGATCAAGGCCGTCGCCGACTCCATGGCCGAGCGCGGGTTCGGCCGCATCGTGAACATCACCTCCTCCGCGGTCAAGGCGCCCATCGCGGCCCTCGGGCTCTCCAACGGCGCCCGCGGGGGCCTCACCGGATTCGTGGCGGGGGTCGCCCGCCAGCCGAGCCTCGCCTCGCGGAACGTCACGATCAACAACCTGCTCCCCGGCTCCTTCGCCACGCGCCGGCTCACCGACAGCCTGGAGGCCGAGTCCCGCGACTCCGGGCGGAGCACGGAGGATCTGGCCCGGGAAGCCCGGCAGGAGATCCCGGCGGGACGGTTCGGGACCCCCGAGGAGTTCGGGGCGGCGTGCGCCTTCCTCTGCTCCGCCCAGGCGGGATACATCACCGGTCAGAACCTCCTGATCGACGGCGGGGCGTACCCGGGGACCTTCTGAGACCGCGCCCGAGGGCACCCGCGGGCATCATCCTGCGCCGAGCCTCGGAGGAGGCGCGGTACGTTGCGGGGAACACGATCGAGATCACCGGCGTCGTGCCGGTGGGAAGCTGAGGTGGAGAACATGCAGTTGAAGGACAAGGTCGCCCTGGTGACCGGCGGCGGGGCGGGAATCGGCCGCGGGATCGTGGAGCGCTTCCTCGAGGAGGGGGCCCGCGTGGCGATCGCCCAGCGCTCGGTCCCGGACGAGGCGCTGCTGGAGGACGACGCCGTCCTCCACGTGCCCGCGGACCTCTCCGACGTCGCCTCCGTCCCGGCGGTGGTCGAGCGGACCGTGGAGCACTTCGGCGGTCTCGACGTCCTGGTGAACAACGCCGGCGTCATGTTCGAGCGGCACCTCTCCGAGCTCGGCGTCGACGAGTGGGAGACCATGGCCGCCATCAACCTGCGGGCCCCGGTCTTCCTGGCTCAGGCCGCGCTCCCGCACTTCCGCGAGCGCGGCGGCGGCAGCATCGTCAACATCGGCTCGGTGGAGGGGGAGCTGACCAACCCCTCCCACGTCGCGTACGCGGCGACCAAGGCCGGGGTGCACGGGATGACGCGGGCCATGGCGATCGATCTCGGCGCCGACGGCGTCCGCTGCAACGCGATCGCCCCGGGCTGGATCACCTCCAACCTCAGCGAGGCGTACCTGGACTCCAAGAAGGACCCGGCGGCGGCGCGCGAGGCGCTGCACGCGCTGCACCCCGTGGGCCGGCTCGGGCAGCCGCGGGACGTGGGGGACCTGGCGGTCTACCTGGCCGGGGACCACGCCCGGTTCCTGAGCGGCGAGGTCATCGTCCTGGACGGCGGCCGCACGATCAGGTTGCCGACGCCGGAGTAGCGGCGGCGAGGCGGGCCGGGGGCGACCGGGCGGGCATCGGCAGGACGGGACGGACGGCGAGGCCGGTGACGAGAGCCCGGCTGGCGGGCCCCGGTCCGGGCGGACGACGGGACGGAACCGGATGAAGGATGCGGCTCCGGCGCGGCGGGATGCATACTCGCCCGGCGCACGCCCCCACACCTCGACGGGACCCACCGAATCCTCGAAGGATCCAGCGGGTCCCGTGTCCGTCATGCAGCGGCCCGGCGGGCTCAGTGCATGTGGCTCCCCCCGTTGATGTCCAGGGTGATCCCGGTGAGGTACGACGACTCGTCCCCGGCCAGGAAGTAGATGCAGTTGGAGACCTCGTCCTTGGTCGCGGTACGCCCGAGCGGCACCGCCGTCGCGATCGAGGCCTCCATCTCCTCGGTGCTCCCCACCCGGATGTCCGTGTCCACCGCCCCGGGTGCCACCGCGTTGACGGTGACCCCCGAGTCCTCGAGCTCGCGGGCCAGGGACTTCGTGAACCCCAGGATCGCCGCTTTGGCCGAGGAGTACGGGACCTTGCCGAACACTCCCCCGCCGCGCTGGGCCGAGACGGAGGACATGTTCACGATCCTCCCCCACCCGGCCTCGAGCAGGGCGGGAAGGAAGGCCCGCGTGACCAGGTAGGTGCCCGTGGCGTTGACCGCCATGACGCGGTTCCACAGGGCCAGGTCGGTCTCGAGGAAGGGGGCCGGCGAGGTGATCCCTGCGATGTTGACCACCGCGCCCAGCGGCGGCAGCTCCCCGGCGGCGACGCGGGCGAGGACGGCGTCGCGTGCCCCATGCACCGACGACTCGTCGGCGACGTCGACCCCCGCGCCGTGTGCCGGCACCCCGAAGTCCCGCATCAGCTCCTGTGCCCGCTCAGCGGCCGCGGTGCCGTCGAGGTCCAGCACGACGACGCCCCACCCCTCCCGCGCGAACCGCTGCGCCGTGTTCAGCCCGATCCCGTTGGGCGAGGCCGCCCCCGTGACGATCGCGGTCCTGTTCTTCCCGTTCCCCTGTTCCACCATCTCGCTCCGTTCTCCGTTCCGCCCTAGAGCAGGCTCTTGATCTTGCGCACCACCATGTCGGTGCTGATGCCGTACCGGTCGTTCAGCGTCGGCAGCGCGCCGGCGTCGAGGAACTCGTCCGGCAGCCCGACGGGGTGCACCTTCCGGGCCTGGCCGTTCTCCACCAGCACGTGCGCGGTGGCGTCGAAGAGCCCGCCGACCACGGAGTGGTTCTCCAGGGTGAGCACCAGCCGGTCACGGGCAACCTCCCGCAGCACCGTCTCGGCGTCGAAGGGCTTGAGCGTGGACGAGTGCAGGACCGCGACGTCCACGCGGTCGGCCTCCAGCTCCTTCGCCGCCTCGAGCGCGCGCTCGGTCATCAGCCCGCTGGAGATCAGAAGGACGTCGGCCCCGTCGCGCAGCATCTTGGCCCGGCCGAGCTCGAACTCGTAGTCGTACTCGTCCAGCACCGCCGGCACCCTTCCCCGCAGGATGCGGGTGTAGGTCGGCCCCTGAACGGCGGCCACCTGCGGCACCACCTGCTGGATCTCGACGGCGTCGCACGGGTCCACGATCGTCAGGTCCGGCATGGCCCGCAGGATCGCGAGGTCCTCCGTCGCCTGGTGCGAGGGGCCATAGCCGGTGGTGAGGCCCGGCAGGGCGCACACCATGTTCACGTTGAGGCCGGCCTCGGCCACGTCCAGGGCCAGGAAGTCGTAGGCGCGGCGGGTCGCGAAGACGGAGTACGTCGAGGCGAAGGGCACGAAGCCCTCCTGGGCGAGTCCGGCTGCGGCGCCGATCAGCGCCTGCTCCGCCATCCCGATCTGGTAGAAGCGATCGGGCATCGCGTCGCGGAAGACGTGCAGGTCGGTGTACTTCGCGAGGTCGGCCGAGAGCCCGACGACGTCGGGGTTCCGCTCCGCCAGCTCCACCAGGGCGTGCCCCAGGGGCGCCGAGATGGTCCGCTGCCCCTCGCGTGCGATCGATGCACTCATCGCGTCGCTGGTCAGTCTCTGCGCGTTCATGCCGTGTGGCCCTCCCTCAGCTCGTCGTGTGCCCGGTCCCATTCCTCGTCGGAGACCTTCATGAAGTGCAGCTTCTCCCGCTGCTCGAGGAAGCTGACGCCCTTGCCCAGCTTGGTGTCCGCGATCAGCACACGGGGTCGCTCCGACTCCTCGTTCCGCAGCTCGATCAGGGCGTTCAGGACGGCCTCGACGTCGTTGCCGTCGACCCGCCGGGCGGTCCACCCGAAGGCCTCGAACTTCGCGTCTACCGGCTCGGTGCCGAGCATGTGCTGGCTCTTCCCGTCCGCCTGCTGGTTGTTGAAGTCCACGATCGCGATCAGGCGGTCGAGCCGGTGGTGCGCGGCGACGGCCGCCGCCTCCCAGGTGGACCCCTCGTCGAGCTCGCCGTCGGATAGCAGGTTGTAGACGAAGGCCTCCGAGCTCTTCCGCCTCAGCCCGAGGGCGACGCCGTTGGCCACCGCGAGCCCGTGCCCCAGCGACCCTCCGGAGATCTCGACACCGGGGGTGTAGGAGGCCATCGCGGACATCGGCAGGCGCGAGTCGTCGCCCGCGTAGGTCTTCAGCTCGTCCTTGGGCAAGATGCCCGCCTCCGCGAGCGCCGCGTAGAGGACCAGGGCATAGTGGCCCATCGACATCAGGCACCTGTCCCTGTCCTCCCAGGCGGGATCGGCGGGGTCGTAGGCGAGCTGATCCCCGTACAGGACCGCCATGATGTCCGACAGGTCCAGGGCCTGGCCGATGTACCCCTGTCCTTGGACCTCCGCCTGGATGAGGGAGCTGGTGCGCACCCCCCGGGCGAAGTCCCTGATCCTCGTCAGCCGCTCCTCGTCGATGCGGGGCGAGGCGTTGCGCGTCTGCATGGAAGCACCTCTCGTTCGTTGACTGTTGACACGTTTTTGTGGTCCAGGTCATACTATGCTGAGCTTTTGTTAACAGTCAACAGTACGGAGGCAAGCATGAGCAGCGAAGCTCTGCGCCAGCGCGGCGCCCCTGACGGGACGCCGGAGGCGAAACGCGTGGCCGTCGGCTCGTCCATCGGGGCCGTCATCGAGACCTACGACTTCATCGGATTCGGGACGGCCGCCGCCCTGTACTTCGGGACGGCGTTCTTCCCCGGCGAGGATCCGGTGATCGGGGCCCTCGCCTCCTTCGCGACGCTGGGCGTCGGCTTCCTCGCGCGGCCGCTGGGCGGCATCGTCGGCGGGCACCTCGGGGACAAGGTGGGGCGCAAGCCCGTGCTGGTGATGTCGCTGATCATCATGGGGCTGGCGACCTTCGCCATCGGCCTGCTGCCGACCTACCAGACCGTCGGCCTCCTCGCTCCCGTCCTGCTGGTGGTCGTGAGGATCGTGCAGGGGCTCGCCTTCGGTGCGGAGTGGGGCGGGGCCATCCTGATGAGCTACGAGCACGCGCCGTGGAAGAAGAAGGGCCAGTACACGGGGATGGTGCAGGCCGGGTTCCCCATCGGGCTGCTCCTGGCCAACCTGGTCTTCCTCTTCAGCGTGCACCTGCCGGGCTCCTGGGCGTGGCGGCTGCCGTTCCTGGCCTCGATCATCCTGGTGGCGGTGGGGCTGATCATCCGCTCCAAGGTCCCCGAGTCGCCCGTCTTCGAGGAGACGAAGAGCAGCAACGCGCTGCTCACCTCCCCCATCCGGGTGGTGATCCGCGACGACTGGCGGACGATCCTGCGCGGCATCGGCCTGCGCGTCGCCGAGACGGCCGCGTACGCGGTCTCGGTCACCTACATGATCTCCTACCTGCACACCGAGGGCCTGGCCACCAACCAGGAGACGCTGACGGCGCTGTGCATCGCGGCGGGGATCGGAATCCTCGCGACCTTCCTCTGGGCCAGCCTGACGGACAGGATCGGGAGGAAGCCGGTTTACATCGGGGTCTGCGCCTTCACCGCCCTGTTCGGCATCCCGATGTTCCTGATGGCCAACACCGGGCTCTTCCCCGTCATCGTCATCACCGTGGTCCTCGCGTACAACATCAGCCAGAACGCGCTGGCAGGAGTCCAGGGCCCCTGGTTCCCCGAGCTCTTCAACGCCGAGACCCGCTCCTCCGGCGCCTCGCTGGCCTACCAGATCTCGGCGATGGTCTCCGGGTTCACCCCGTTCCTCACCACCCTGCTGTACATCTGGCTGAACTGGGTGGGACCGGCCCTGCTCTTCTCGCTGTACGGCCTCATCGGCCTGATCGCTGCGGCGGTCACCCGGGAGACCTGGACCCGGAAGGACCGGGAGGCGACCGATCGCTACATCGCCGAGCTGGAGCACGAGGCCCCGGCCGGCTGACCCCGGGCCCGACACCACCCCGTGACGCCCCGTCCTGCCCCGCCGGGCGGGGCGTTACGATGAGATGACCCGTGCAAGCGGGCGACGGACCGAGAGAGCGAGCACTGGGGATGGGGACATGGGCACTCGTGGAACGGCACTGACGAACCTGCGCCGCACCAGCCTGCGTGAGCAGGCGCTCGACGCGCTCCGCAGCGCCATCACCGCGGGGAAGATCGCGCCGGGGACCCGGCTGATCGAGACCGAGCTCTCCGGCCAGCTGGGAATCAGCCGCGGGACCCTCCGCGAGGCCCTGCGCGAGCTCCACCAGCAGGGCCTCGTGACGCTCGACTCCAGCCGGGGCATGTCCGTCAGATCCCTCGACCGGGAGGAGATCGAGGACATCTTCAGCGTCCGGGCGGCGCTGGAGGCGCTCGCGGTCGAGACGCTGAGCACCCGCGAGGACCGCGCCGCCATCGCCCGGGAGCTGCGCGCCAAGCTCGCCGGGATGGAGACCGCCCGCGGCAACGGATCCCTTGAGGACGAGGTCGAGGCGGACCTCGACTTCCACCACGATCTGTGCCGCCTCTCCGAGAACTCCACGCTCATCCACACCTGGGAGTCCCTGGAGGGCTCGATCCGCATGACCATCGCCTGGTCGGGACTGGGCAAGGCCGTGGGGAACATGAGTCCGCAGCGGCATGCCGCCGTCGTCGACGGCATCGAGTCAGGCGACCCCGGCCAGGCCGCGAGCGCCCTGCGGCAGCACATGCGCGAGGCGATCGCGAACCTGCTCGGGGAGGCTTAGGGGCCCGCCCCTCGCGGTAGACGGGCCCCGCGCGCCTCAGGCCTGATCCGGATCCGCCAGGTCCAGCGGGCTGCGCCGGAAGCCCCGGGTCGACCACAGCAGGTAGCCGAAGCCCACGAGCACCCAGAGGCAGCCCACGATCTTCGCGGGGGCGTCGAGCCCCACCCACAGGGCGACGTTGACGGCCACGCCGACGGCGGGGAGCAGCACGTGCCCCACCAGCCCCCTGCGCCCCGTGGGCCGCAGGAACCTCACGTAGGCGAAGATCAGCGAGAGGTTGACCGCGGCGAACGCCACGAACGCCCCGAAGTTGATCAGCGAGGCCGCGGCCTGCAGGTCGAGGAACAGGGCGGAGCAGGCGAGGACGCCGATGATCAGGATGTTGACCACGGGCACGCCCGTCTGCGAGGAGATCCGGCCGAAGAGCCGCCGGGGCAGCATCCCGTCCCGTCCCATCGCGTAGAGCAGCCGGGCCGCCGTCATCTGCTGGGTCAGCCCGCAGCCGAGGACCGCGAACATGTACCCGCCCACGAAGAACGCCTGGAAGGCGGCGCCGCCGACGTACCGGGCGATCGTGGGCGAGGCGCCGACGATGTCACCCACCGTCGCGACGTCGGGGAAGAGCACCTGCATCACGTAGGTGGTGCCGATGAAGAAGACGCCCGCGCTGGCCACGATGATGAGGATCGCGCGCGGGATGTCCCGCCGCGGGTGGACGGCCTCCTCGGACATGGTGCTCACGGCGTCGAACCCCAGGAAGGACAGGGCCAGCAGCGAGGCGCCGGCGATCATCGCGCCGGGAGGGACCGACGTCGGGTCGAAGGGCGTCCCGGTGAAGCCCGCCCCCTCGGTCTGCGTCACGACGCTGCGGATCGCGAAGAACAGGAAGGCCGCGGCGACCGCCACCTGTACCACGACCATCGCGATGTTCGCCTGCGCGGCGAGCTTCACGCCGAGGACGTTGAAGCCGGTGCAGATCACGATGGTGGAGACCACCCACACCCAGGCGGGGACCTCGGGCAGCAGGGCGCCCATGTAGATCGCCGCGAGCAGGGCGTTGCGCATCGGCAGCAGCAGGTAGCCCAGCGTCGCGGACCAGCCCACCATGAAGCCGACCGAGGGGCCGATGGCCCGCCGCGCGTAGGTGTACGCCGAGCCGGCGCTGGGGATCAGCCGCGCCATCCGGGCGTAGCTGAGCGCGGTGACCAGCACGGCCGCGACAGTGATCAGGTAGGCCAGGGGGACGTGGCCCTCGGTGGTCTCGGAGACGATCCCGAAGGTGTCGAACATGGCCATCGGCGCCATGTAGGCCAGGCCCAGGAAGACGATGTGGCGCAGGGACAGGGTCCGCCGCAGGGAGCGGCCCTCACCCTGGCGCGGCGGGGAGGCCTCGCGGATGCCGGTGGTGACGATCTCCGGCTCGTTCACCGCGGGCTCGGCGGGAAGGCGATTCTCGCTCATGCCGTCGCTCCGTCGTGCTGGTGGGCGGAGCAGTGGGCCGTCGGGGCCGGCTCGGGCGCCGGGGCGCCCGCCTCCCCGGCATCGTGCACGATCCGGCCGCCGACGATCGTGAGCGCGGCGTGCTGCTCGAGCAGGCCCGCCGGCTCCTCGGCGAAGGAGTAGAGGTCATCGGACCAGACCACCAGGTCGGCCTTCGCGCCGCGGCGGATCACGCCGAGGTCCTCCTCCGCGTGCCAGGCCCAGGCGCCCTCTGCGGTGTAACCGCGCAGGGCTGCGTCGAGCCCGATACGCTCGCCCCGGGTCCAGTCCTCCGAGCCGTCCAGGCCCGCGCGGGTCAGGGCCGAGTACATCCCGACCAGGGGGTCCATCTCCCCCACCTGCCAGTCGCTGGACAGCGCCACGTGGGCCCCGGACTCCATGAGCGAGCGCGTCCGCCAGGCGCGCCCCCAGCGCTGCTCCCCCACGTTCTCCATCCAGGTCCCCTTGATGAGGTCCGGGGAGGCGTGCCGCGGCTGCATCGCGGCGGTGACGCCGAGGCGCTGGAAGCGGGGCAGGTCCGCCGGGTCCAGGCACTCCACGTGCACGACGCCGTGCCGCCGGTCCGCGCTGCCGTTGGCCCGCCCGGCGTGCTCGATCGCGTCGAGGGCCAGCCGGACGCCGCCGTCGCCGGTCGCGTGGGTGTGGGTCTGGAAGCCCAGCCGGTCCAGCTCGGTGACGATCTTGGTGAGCTCGCCGACCGGAGCGGAGGGGTGGCCCCGGTGGCCGGGGCGGTTGGCGTAGTCCTCGAGCATCCAGGCGGTGTGGGGCTCGATGACGTCGTCGGCGTAGAGCTTGACCGGGCCGAAGCGCAGCCGGTCCGTCTCCGGGGTCGCGTCGACGGCGGCGCGCAGCTCCCGGCGGAAGGCGGCGTCGGCGTCGATGGGGTGGAACAGCGCGGCGATGACCCGCGAGGTCAGCCGCCCCTCGGCCTCGGCGCGGTGGAAGAGCTCCTTCTCCGCGAGCGGGACCTGGGGCTCCACCACCGTGGTGATGCCGAAGCGGGTGGCCATCTCCATGCTGCCCGTCAGCTTCCGGTAGCGCCGGGCGGGCGAGTAGAGGGGGATGTCCCGCTGGAGCGCGGCCAGGCCGGCGGTGGTCATCGCGCTGGTGTAGAAGTCGGTGACCCAGCCGGTGGGGGCGCCGTCCGCGTCGCGCTCGGGGCGACCCCACGGGATCTTGGCGCCGTCGGCGATGCCCAGGGCACGCAGGGCGACGTCGTTGAGCCACACGGAGTGCTGGTCGTAGGTGGTGACGAAGACGGGGCGGTCGGTGAGGCCGGCGAGGTCCCGTGCGGCGGGGCGGCGGCCCTCGACGACGGAGTAGACCGCGTTCTCCGCGCAGATCCAGTCGAGCTCGGGGCGGCGGTCCGCGAGGTCCCGGATGCGGCGGCGCACCTCCTCGAGCGTCTCGGCGCCCTCGAGGCTCACGGCGTCGGGGTCGAAGCCGAGCAGGAGGTGGTTGTGGCTGTCGATGACGCCGGGGGTGACCAGCCCCCGCTCGAGGTGCCGTACCCGGCGGGCGGCCGGCGCGTCCGCGGCGCCGCCCACGTAGTCGATGCGCCCGCCGCGGATCCCGACGGCCTCGGCCCAGGGGCTCAGGGGGTCGAAGGTGCGCACGCGGGCGCCGGTGATGAGGAGATCGAGCATGGGGCCCTCCCGGGGCTGAGACTGAGGAGTTCGATTCTTTGACACCAATGTCAAAGAATGAAGTTCAGAGTGACATGGGTCTCGCGGTACTGTCAATGGATGGCCCGCCCCAAGAACCAGTCCCAGCGCCGAGAAGCCCTCGTCAGCGCCGCCCTCGAGGCCGCCGGCAGCAAGGGGCTGCAGTCCCTGTCCATGACGGACATCGCCCGGCGGGCCGGGCTCACCCGCGGCGCCATCCTCTACTACTACGACGACATGGACGCGCTGCTGACCGAGGCGCACCGGGCCGGCATCGAGCGCTTCTGCGACCGCCGGGACGCCCTCGTCGAGGGGATCGGGTCGCCGCGGGCCCAGCTCGCCGTCGCCATCCGGGAGGGCCTTCCCTCTGGGCCCGACGACGCCCTGATGCGCCTGCTCTACGAGTTCGACGTCCTCTCGGGCACCTCCACGGTGCACCGGGACCTGGTCAGGACCATGTACGACAGGCAGCTGCGGACCTACCGGGCGATCCTTGAGCGGGGAGCCGCGGCCGGGGAGTTCGCGCCCCTCATCCCGCTGGAGACCTTCGCCATGAACCTCGTGGCCCTCGAGGACGCGTACGGCCTGCACATCGTGGCGGGGAACGACAGGATCACGGTCGGGATCGCCGAGGAGGCGATGCACCGGGCGGCGGAGGGGCTGGGGGCGGCGCCGGGGCAATCAGAATGAGCCCGGTGCCCAGGTGCCTCTAAACTCCTCATTCGGATGACTATATTGCGCGCCTGACTAGATGGCGTTACTGTCTAGCCATGAAGCAGACCTCGGAGTGGCCCGGCGAGTGGCTGCGCGGCGTCCTCGGATTCGCCGTGCTGCGGATGCTCGACGACGGGCCCACCTACGGGTACGCGATCGCCGCCCGCCTGGAGGAGGCCGGATTCGGCACGGTCAAGGGCGGCACGCTCTACCCGCTGCTCGGCCGCCTCGAGGCCGCCGGGTCCCTGACGGTCCAGTGGCGCGCCGGCCAGGGCGGACCGGGACGCAAGTACTACTCCATCACCGAGGAGGGACGGCGCAGCCTCGGGGAGCAGGCCGCGAGCTGGCGGCGCTTCGCCGAGGTCGTCGACGGCGTGCTGACCGGCGCCTCGGCGACTCCCGGCCGCGAGCCCGAGAGGACCACCGATTCAGCGCAACGAGAGGACCTCCGATGCCACGGATGACAGCAGAGCAACGCCTCGCCCCGCACGTCGACGCCGCCTGGGCTCAGCGCTTCATCCTGGAGGCGCGGCTGCTCGAGCTGAGCGGCCCGCGCATCGGCGACGCGCTGCGCGAGGTCGACGGGCACTGCGTCGACAGTGGTGAGGATGCGCGGGAGGCCTTCGGCGATCCGGCCGAGTACGCGGCCTCGCTCGCCGAGCTGAACCCGCCCGAGCGGAGCTCCCAGGCGCGGACGGTCGCGCCCGTGGGCGTGCAGACCCTGGGCATGATGGTCGCGTTCCTCGGTGCCGGCGCGTCCGCCGGAGGGAGGCCCGCCGAGGTCACCGCCGGGTGGGCGGCGACGCTCGCCCTGCTCCTGATCGTGGACCTCCTGCTGGCCTTCGCCGCCGACGCCGTGCTCCGCGTCGTCGCCCGCCGGCCGGTCCTCAGCGTCCTGGCGTTCACGGGCGTCGTCGTGCTGGTGGCCCTGGGGGCGTGGGGGCTCGGGGCGCTCGTGGACGCGCCCGCGCTGGAGCTCCCGCCCTGGCCCGTGCTGATCGCCGGCCTCGCGGTGGTCGCCGCGGGCGCCGTGTGGGGGCGCGTCGTCGCACAGCGGGAGAGGGCAGACCCCCTCGTCGACCCGGAGGATCCCGGGCCGTCCCGGGACGCTCCCGAGCGCATGCTGTTCGCCGTCCTGCCGGTGGTAACGCTGCTGGGCTGCGTCCTGCTGGCGGGGCTCGAGCTGATTCTGTAGCAGACCGTCGCCGTGGAGCCGGGCGGCAGGAGCGCTGGATCGCGGGAGACCGGCGACCACGCCGTCCGCCCGGCCCCCGATTCCGCGGAATACCGCGCCCGCCGCAGCTGTTACCGCCACTATGAAGCTCATCGGACTGACAGCATTCGGCGGACCCGAGGTCCTCGCTCCCCACGACGTCGCCGAGCCCCACGCCGGGCCCGGCCAGGTGCGCATCCGCGTGCGCGCGGCGGCCGTGAGCCCCACGGACACGGCCGTGCGCACCGGCGGCTACGGCGGCTCCGAGCCCGCCGAGCCCCTGGCTCCCGGCATGGACGCCGCCGGCGTGATCGACGAGGTCGGGGAGCCCACGGGCGAGCTCGACACCTCGGCCTGGGAGGTCGGCCAGGAGGTCATGGCCATCGCCCTGCCCTCGGGCCCGCACGGCGGCGCGTACGTCGAGTTCCTCGTCGCCGACGCCGACTCGCTCTCCCGCGTCCCCACAGGCCTCTCGCTCGAGGAGGCCAGCACCCTGCCGATGAACGGCCTGACCGCGCTCCAGGCCCTGGACCGGCTGGGCATCGGCGAGGGCGGCACCTTCGCGGTCACCGGCGCGGCGGGCACCCTGGGCGTCTACGCCGTGGCCCTGGCCAAGCGGCGCGGCCTGACGGTCGTCGCCGAGGCCGCCGAGAAGGACCGGGAGCGCGTCCTGGCGGCCGGCGCCGACCACGTGGTGCCCCGGGGCGACGACGTCGCCGAGCGCATCCGCGAGATCGCCGCGGACGGCGTGGACGGGCTGCTCGACGCCGCCGTGCAGAACGAGCTCGCCCTCCCCGCGGTCCGCGCCGGCGGCGGCTTCGCCACCGTGCGCGGCTGGTCCGCCCCCGAGGACTCGGACGTGACCGTCCACAAGATCATGGTCTTCGACGACTACCACCACGGCGGGAAGCTGGACCAGATCGTCGACGCCGTGGAGAGTTCCGCGCTGACGCCCGACTACGGCCGGAGCCTCCCCGCCGAGCAGGCCCCGGAGGCCCACCGGCTGCTGGCCGAGGGCGGGCAGCGCGGGCGCATCGTCCTGACGTTCTGAGGCCGAGGGTGGGAACGACGCCGCCCGAGCAGCCCTGAGGCCCCCTTGACGTCCCGGGGCACCGCCCTACCGCGCCCCTGGGGTACCTTGGGTGACGCGGGCCGCCGCACGGACGGCCCGCGTCCGGGACCCGGCGTCGGCCCCGGCATCGAGGGAGAGCAGGTGAAGCGGATGGCCTATGCGCGCATCGAGGGGACGGACCTCTACTGGGAGGCCCACGGCGCGGGCGATCCGGTCCTGCTCCTGCATGGCGGCTTCGGCTCGATCGAGTCGTGGCGGCCGCAGATCGGGGCGCTCTCCCCGCGCTACCGCGTCCTCGCCTACGAGCGGCCGGGGCACGGCCGCTCGGCCGACGTCGAGGGCGAGTTCGGCTACGAGCGCGGCGTCGTCGAGGCCCTGGCCTTCCTGGACGCTTACGCAGCGGGGCCGGCGCACGTGATCGGGTACAGCGACGGCGCGATCATCGGCCTGCTGCTCGCCCTCCGGCACGCGGAGCGGGTCCGCTCGCTCGTGGCCGTCAGCGGCAACCTCGACCCCACCGCGTTCACCGGCTCCGCCGAGGCCGAGGGCCTGCCCGTCCTCGCCCCGCTGCCGCCCGACCCCGCCGCGGAGACGACCCCCGACGTCGACCGCGAGGTCCACCGGCGGCTCTCCCCGGACGGTCCGGACCACGCGGAGGCGGTCCTCGCCAAGCTCTTCCGGCTCTGGACCCGGGAGCCCTCGATCGACCCGGGCGAGCTCGCCGGGATCGCCGCGCGCACGCTCGTGGTCTCGGGCGACCGGGACACGATCCGCCCCGACCACAGCCTCCTGATCGCCTCCTCCATCCCGGCGGCGCAGCTGTGCATCGTCCCGGGCGCCTCACACGGCCTCCTCGCGGAGAAGCCGGCCTTCGTCAACGCCCTGATCCTGGACTTCCTGAGCGAGGACGAGGACGACGCCGCCCCCGGGCCGGCCTCCCTGAGTCCCGCCCCCTCCGCCTGACCCGGGACCGGGACGCAGTCGCGCCGACGCCCCCGAGCCCGCTCCTCAGACCCGCGAGCGCCGCAGCAGCCAGACGAAGTAGGGTGCCCCGACCAACGCGATCATCAGCCCCGCCGGCAGTTGCGCGGGTGCGATCAGCGAACGCCCCAGGGTGTCCGCCACGCAGACCAGCAGCCCGCCCAGCAGCATCGAGACCGGGATGATCCGCCCGTGCCGCGCCCCGACGATGGCGCGCGCCAGGTGCGGGGCCATCAGCCCCACGAAGCCGACGACGCCGATCGCGACCACGCTGACGGCCGCCAGCACCGCCGCGACGCACAGCACCCCCAGCCGCGTCCGCTCCAGCCGCACGCCGAGGATGCGGGGCGTGTCCTCGTCCACCGCGAGCAGGTCGAGGTGCCGGCAGAGGGACCACAGCAGGGGCGCCGCCAGGAGCAGGGCCAGTGCGACCCACGCGACGTCGGGGAACTCGCGCCCGTAGGTGGTGCCCGAGAGCCAGGTGAAGATCCTGGGCGTCTGCCACGGGTCGGCCCGTAGGAGCAGGAAGGTGCTGACCGCGCTCAGCGCGTACCCGAACCCGATGCCGATGAGGACGAACCGGTCCGGCAGCAGCCCGCCCCGCCACGCCAGGACGGCGATCGCCGCGAAGGTGGCCAGGCCCGTGAGGATCGCCATCGCGATGAGCAGCGGCCGCCCGCCGCCGGGGATCAGGGTCACGACGATCACCGCGCCCACCCCCGCCCCGGCGGTGATGCCCAGCAGACCCGGCTCCGCCAGCGGGTTGCGCACCGTGCTCTGCACGACGCAGCCCGAGAGCCCCAGCGCCGCCCCGGCGAGCACCGCGGCGGCAACGCGCGGGGCGCGTTCATCCAGCGCGCGGGCGACCAGCTCCGGGGCGGTCCCCTGGAGCCAGATCCCGAGGTCCCCGGTGCGCAGCCACAGGCTGCCGGCCAGCAGGCCCAGGAGCATCGCCGCTGCCAGCACGAGCACGACGACGACGAGCACGGTCGCGAAGCGCCGGCGCAAACGGGGCCGGTTCCTGGCCCCGGGCGGCCGGCGCACCGGCCCGGAGTCGCGCAGGCGCAGCGCGAGGACGACGATCAGCGCGCCGCCGAGCAGCGCCGTCGGGACCCCGGTGGGGATCGAGGCGGCGCCCTCCGCGCCGAGCAGGCCGCGCAGCCCGGCGTCGGCCAGCAGGACCAGCAGCGCGCCGAGCAGCCCGGAGACCGCGACGAGGAAGGCGTGCCGGCGCAGCACCCGGATCCGGGCGGCGAGCATGCGGGTCACCACGGGGGCGCCCAGGCCCACGAAGCCGATGGGGCCGGCCACCGTCACCGCGGCCGCGGTGAGCAGCACGGAGCAGAGCACCGCGACCACGCGGGTCGAGCGGATGGGCACACCCAGGGAGGAGGCGGCGTCGTCCCCCAGCCCGAGCACGTCGAGCCTGCGCGAGAGGAGCAGAGCCGCCAGGAGCACGACGACGAGCAGCGGCATCACCCGCAGCGAGGCGTCGATGTTCAGCTGGGCGAGCGATCCGCTCCCCCAGGCGAACAGGCCGGTGGTGTTCTGCTTGAACAGGATCAGCAGCATCCCGGTCGCCGCGTCCAGGGCCATCGCCAGGGCGGAGCCGGCGAGGATGAGCCGGGTGGTCCCGGCGCCGGCCGAGCGGCCGGCCAGCGCCAGCACGACGGCTGCGGCCAGCAGCCCGCCGGCGAAGGCCACCAGGCCGGAGGCCCAGAGCGGGACGGCGAGCCCGAAGGCCGCCACGCAGGTCAGCGCGAAGTAGGAGCCCGCCGTGACGGCCAGGGTGTCCGGGGAGGCCAGCGCGTTGCGGGTGACCGACTGCAGCAGCGCCCCCGCCGCGCCGAGCGCGAAGCCCACCGCGACGCCGGCGGAGAGCCGGGGCAGCCGGGAGCCGGCCAGCACGTCGCCGATGGGCACTCCCCCGACGTCCTCCCTGGCCCCGCCGAGGTAGCGGATCAGGTCCGCGACCCCGGCGCCGGAGGTGCCCTGGGTCAGGTGCCACGCGCCGACGGCGAGGATCGCCACGATCAGCAGCGCTACGACCGCCGCCCCGGCGGCGCCGCCGCGCAGGCCGGGGCCGGACGCCGCTCCGGATCCGGGCCTCGGCTCTGATCCGGGCGGCGTCGGTCCGGCTCCGGGCTGCCGCCTCGGGCCGGCGCCCGCCTGCGGCCCGGGACCGGTGCCGGGCAGCGGCGTCGGCTCCGATCCTGTCCGCGGCGCCCGCTCGGTCGCGGCGCGGGGCTGCGGGCTCACTCCTGGGTCAGGACGTCGACGTAGGCGTCGATGGCCTGCTCGGTGGAGCGCGGCCCGCCGGCGCCCCAGACCCGCGGCGGGAAGGAGTGCGCGCGGCCCTCCTTCACGGCGGGCAGGGAGGTCCAGATCGAGTTCTTCTCGAGCTCCTCCACGTAGCCGCCCGCGCCCTCGTCGTTGGCGTAGAAGAGGTTGGCGTCGCCCACGGCCGTCAGGCCCTCGACGTCGGTCTGGGCCAGCCCGTAGGAGGGGTCCACCCCGCCGTCGCCGTAGGCCTCGTTGATCTCGTCGGTCCAGGCGGGGGTCAGCCCGAGCTCCTCGCCGAGGGAGGTGAACAGGGCGCCCTGGCCGTAGGGGCGGACGGTGAGGTTGCCGCCCTCGACCCAGCCGTCGAAGAAGAGGAAGTCCTTGGTCGGCAGGTCGGCGTCGGAGACCTGGTCCTTGGCCTCGGCCAGGTGGTCGTCGAACTCCTGGACGACCTGATCGGCCCGCTCGCTGCGCCCGGTCGCCTCGCCGATCATCTCGAAGACGCTCTTCATGTTGCCGATCGGGTCCTCGGGGTCGGCGCCCTTGGTGACCAGCACGGGGACGCCGCGCTCCTCCAGGCGGGTGACCATCTCGTCGTCGGCGCTGAAGGCCTCGACGACGACCAGGTCCGGGTCCGCGGCGTAGAGGGTGTCCAGGTCCGGCTCCTCGCGGGTGCCGATGTCGGTCACGCCCTCGGGGAGCTCCTCGGCGCTGACCCAGGTGCTGTAGCCCTCCGCGTCGGAGACGGCGGCGGGCGTGACGCACAGGGTGAGCGCGTCCTCGACCTGCTGCCACTCCATCACGGCGATGCGCTCGGCCGGCTTGTCCAGCTCGACCTGGCGTCCGACGCCGTCGGTCAGGGAGACCGGGTCCGTCGAGGTGCTCGTGCTGTCGTCGGAGCAGCCCTCCGAGGAGGAGGCGGCGGTGCCGGAGTCCTCCTTCTCGACGTCGGTCGTGCCGCAGCCCGCGACGGCCAGGGTGACCGCGAGGGTGGTCGCGGCGACGGCCGCGAGTCGGGGGAGTCGGATCATGAGGGGTTCCTTCTGCTGGTTTCTTCGGTGGAGTGGGAGGAGGCGGAGGGGCGGCCCCGGGCCGCGTGGCGGCCGATGGGGTCGATGCGGAGGCGGCCGGTCCGGGGATCGGCGTCGACCTCCACGCGGATGCCGTAGACGTGGCCGATGTTCTCCGCGGTGAGGACCTCGGCCGGCGCCCCCCAGGCGTGGATGCGGCCGGCGTGCATCAGCAGGAGCGTGTCGGCCACCCGGGCGGCGTGGTCGAGGTCGTGCAGAACCACCCCGACGGCGACGCCGTGGTCCTCCGCGAGGTCGCGGACCAGGTCGAGCGTCTCCACCTGGTAGCGCAGGTCCAGGTGGTTGGTGGGCTCGTCCAGGAGCACGACGCCGGTGTCCTGCGCCAGGCAGGCGGCCAGCCAGACGCGCTGGACCTCCCCGCCGGAGAGCTCGCCCGCGGCCCGCTCGGCCATGGAGCGCACGTCGGTGACGTCCATGGCGTGCTCGACCGCCCGGCGGTCCTCGTCCGAGAGCCCCGCGAAGCGGCGCCGGTACGGGTGCCGGCCGAAGGCCACGACCTCGCGGACCGTCAGCCCCTCCGGGGCGTCCCGGGACTGGGCGAAGAGGGTGACCTCCCGGGCGAACTCGCGGGAGGTGAGCGCGGAGGCCTCGCGGCCGCCCTCCCCCTCGCCGCCGAGCCGCACCCGGCCGTCCTCGACGCGGTGCAGGCGGGCCAGCGAGCGCAGCAGCGTCGACTTGCCGCTGCCGTTGGGCCCCACCAGCGCGGTGACCCGGCCGCCGCGCAGCGCCAGGGAGACGCCGTCGACGACGGTGGACCTCCCGTACCGCAGGACCAGCCGCTCGCCGCTCATGGCGCTTTCACGCAGCGAAACGTTGCGCAATTCCTCAGTCATCGGTCCCGGGGCGCGCCGAGGAGGCGCTGACGGCCGGCCGGCTCCCGCATGCGGCACGGAGACGGAGCGGGGGCCCGGACTGCAGCTGCCGGGCGCGCGAGCGGAGAGGGGAGGTTAGGTTTGCCTTCACTCACTTAGGATAAGTTTGCCTGGTCATGGCCGCAATCAGGTTTTGGCGACATGGGATACGGATCACCGGTCAGCAGCGGCGGAGAGGCCCTCCAGGTAGGCGCCCGGCGTCGCACCCATCACGCGGCGGAAGGCGTCGATGAAGGTGCTGGGCTGCGCGTAGCCCAGCAGGTCGGAGGTCTCCCGCACCTCGCGCCCCTCGGCCAGCAGCGTCAGCGCGTGGTGGATGCGCAGCGACTGCCGCCACTGGGTGAAGGAGAGGCCCGTGGAGGTCCTGAACGCCCGGGCGATGGTGCGGACGCTGGATCCCCGGTCCCGCGCCCACTCCTCGAGGGAACGGCGATCCGCCGGGTCCGCCAGGAGGGCCTCGGCGATCGCGTCGATCCTCGGGTCGCCGGGGAGGGGCAGGAAGAGCTGCTGCGGCGAGGGCTCCATGACGTCGAGGACCACGGCCTCCGCCCGGGCGCGTGCCCCGGCGTCGAGGTCCCGCCGGCCGAGGTGGATCAGCAGCGACTCCAGCACGGGGTGCATGGCGATGGCCATCGGGCGCGCGAAGCCGGCGGGCGTGTGCTCGGGGGCGAAGAACGCGTCGTAGAGCTCGACCTTCGCCGTCAGCCGCCCCGCGTGCAGCTCTCCGGCGGGCAGCCACAGGCCGCTGCCCTGCGAGACGGTGAAGACCCGGCCCCCGACCCGCGCCGTCAGGGTCCCGTTGCGCACCCACACCAGCTCGTGCATGGGGTGCGCGTGGGGCTCCCACTCCGTCGGCACGCCGGTCACGTGGGACTCGGCGAAGATCACGAAGGGCGCGGCGGCGGTGTCCGGGAGCGGGCGGGCCCGCAGCACCTGGGTGGCGGGCTCGCGCCGCCAGGCCCCCAGGCCCGCGCTCCCGCCGGTGGTGGTGGTCATGGGGATCAGTGTAGGTCGCTCCGCCGACTTCAGCGGCCGCCGACCCGCACGGCCCCGCGGACCCGGGCCTGCTCGACCCCCGCCATCGCGTCCAGCGAGGCGTCCGCGATGGGCAGCAGGTGCGCGTCGACCCACGTCTCCCCCGCCGCGGAGCGGGTCCAGGAGTCCTCGACGACGAGGGCGCCCGGCACCGCGCCGTGGCACAGCACCCAGTGCGGGACGTCAAACCCCTGCATAGCTGAGAGGGAGAGGAGCAGCAGGAGGCGCTCGCCCCGGCCGAGGGCCTCCCGGACCTCCTCCGTCGAGAGCCGCGAGCGGTCGATCGGCAGCCCGGTCCGCTCGGCCTCGGCGCGGGAGACGCGCTGCAGGACCGCGCGCCACTCCCGCTCGTCCCCGGAGCAGTGGTCCAGGAGCACCGGGCCGTCCGCGTCGAGGTGGACCCCGATCCGCCGGGCGGGCCAGGCGTTCCGGACCGCGAGCCCCATGCCCACCGGCTCGCAGGCGGGGAAGTTGGTGGCCTCCCGCCACAGCCGGAGCTCCGCCTCCCGGCTGAAGACACCGGGGGCCGGCACGCTGGAGCCTGGGTCGCCGAAGGCCGGGGCCTCGTCCTGGGCGCACGCCATCATCGCCGCGGCGGCCCCGCAGGTGAAGTCGGTGCTCTGGCGATGGTAACGGGTCTCCTCCACGTCCGCGTCCACGAGCCAGCGCACGTAGCCCGACGCCGGCCCGGCGGTCTCCGCTCCGCGGTCGGGCCCGGCGCCCGCCCCGGCGGGAGCGCGCAGTGCAGCGAACCCCAGGGCGGCGGCCTCGGCGGCATCCGTCGTCCAGCCCTCCCACTTGACCTGCACCAGCCCCGAGCGCCGCGCGTCCTCCACCACCGCCTCGACGACCGCCGGAACCTCTCCCACCGCGTCCACGATCTTGACGTAGGCGGTGCCGGGGCGGGCGCTGGTCAGGGCGACGCCGAGCCAGCGCCGCCCGGCGTCGTCGGCCACGGCGAGGACCCGCGGGGCGTGGGCCGAGCGGTCCGGCTCCCGCCAGCGTCGCAGCACCTCCCCGGGGACGAGCCGCTCCAGCTCCCCTTCGGCGGGGTCGAGGGGCAGGACGACGGTCCGGCCCGGCAGGGGGTGGGGATGAGATGGCACGGCGGGCTCCTGCCGAGAGGCGACGATGGGGCGGCGCATCCCGAGGGGCCGGCGCCGGGGCGGTCCTCGCACGAGCCTATCCGGGCGACCGGCTCGCGGACCCGGCCGCGCCCCTCAGCCCCGGACCCGCCGGAAGGAGACCGCCACGACGGCCAGCGAGATCACGCACACCCCCGCGACGACGACGAGCGCGGCAGGGTAGGTGACCCCGGGCGTCAGCGCCGCCAGCAGCGTCGGGAGCAGGAACCCCGCGTACCCGAGCGAGTAGTAGACCCCGGTGACCCCCGCGAGCTCCCCGGGCTCCGCCATGCCCTGGACGATGAGCAGCCCCGCCACCAGGCACACGCCGAAGGAGATCCCCAGCACGACGGCGACCACGAAGGCCAGCACCGGGCTGGCGATCAGCGCGGCCCACGCCGCCAGCCCCATGCCGAGCACCATCCCGCCGAGGCCGAGGAACAGCGCGCGCCCGCCCGTCAGCCGGTTCAGGTAGCCCACGGTCGTCTGGGCGACGGCGCCGATGCCCAGCGTCACCACCGTCAGCGCGGTGGCGTACAGCGTCGTCCACGAGCCGATCCTCGACTCGACGACGGCGGGCATCACCGCGTACGCGACGCCGGCCGCGGCGAAGATCCACGGCGCGGCCGGCACGATGACCCACCGGAACGCGGGCTTGCCGACCGAGGGCGCCCGCAGATCCCGCCACCACGCCCCCTGGGCCCGCCGCTCCCTCGGCAGCCCCTCGGGCGCCTTGAGCAGGAGCGCCAGCGCCACCAGGCTCAGCAGAAGGTGCACCGCATAGGGCGACTGCCCCGGCCACGGCGCCCACTGGGCCACGGCCCCGGTCACCCCGGCGCCCAGCGCGAACCCCACGGTCAGCGTGAGCGAGGACCGCCGCGCCCCCGCGGTGATCCCCGCCTTCCGGTCCCAGGGCGGGAGCGAGAGCTCCTTGATCCAGCTGGAGCCCACCGACATCCCCACGCCGACGCCGACGCCGGCCATCAGCCGGCCCACGCACAGCAGGATGAACGAGTGCATGCTGCACGCCAGGATCACGCTGCCGGCCATCGCGATCAGCATCCCGGCGAGGGTGACCGAGCGCCGCCCGTGCCGGTCGGACAGCGCCGCCGCGACCAGCAGGCCGGGGATGAGGCCGAACACATACATCCCGAGCAGCAGGTTCGCCTGCCACGGCTCGTACCCGCCGACGGTCTCGTACAGGTGCAGCAGCGGGGTGAAGTGGTTGCCGCCCCAGGCCAGCAGGAAGACGGAGGGCACCGCCAGGAGCCAGCTGCGGTCGGTGCGCGCGCCGCTCACTGCGCGACCTCGTACCCGCGGTGCCCGGAGGCCATGTGCGGGTCGATGAGGGCCTCGAAGCGGACGACGTCGCCGGCCTCCACCGCCTCGGCCAGCGCCGCGTGCTCGTCCACGAAGGTCTGCAGCCGGCCGGCCGAGGAGGCGACGGCGAGGTTGGTCAGGCGCACCAGCCGCGGGCCGAAGACGCCGGCGATCTCCTCGACCGCACGGCTCCCGCCGTGGTGCATGATGGCGGCGTGGAAGGCGTAGTCCTGCATCGCGAAGGCGGCGGGGTCGCCGAGCTCCTCCCGCTGGCGGGCGAGGACCTCGCGCAGCCGGCAGGCCAGGGCGGCGCGGGCCGCGGCATCGTCGGCCACGCGGCGGACCTCGTGGGTCTCCAGCATGGAGCGCAGGTCCAGCAGCTCGCGGCGCTCGCGGGCCGTGGGAACGGTGACCGAGGCGCCCTTCTTGGGGGCGATGGAGACCAGGCCCCAGCCCTCCAGCTGGAGCATCGCCTCCCGGGCGGGGGTCCTGCTGACGCCGTGCGCCGCCGCGACCTCGGCCTCGGTGAGCAGGGCGCCGGCCTCCAGCTCGCCGCGGACGATCCGCTGGGCGACGGCGCGGGCGAGGCGGTCCGCGATGGAGCGGGGCCGCTCCTCCCCGGACCAGGGCAGGCCGATGAGAGGGCCCGTGTCTTCTTGATGCATGCATCTATGTATACATCATGAGGCTATGGAAGGGAACTCGGCGCGATTCACCCGCCCTCGATAGATCCCGCCCAGTGGGGCGGGCTTCAGGGCCACGCCAGTCACGACGCTACCGTTTTCGGTATAGTTATGACATGGCTGCTGAGACGAGATATCGACAGCTCGTGCGTGAGATCGCGCTCGATCACTACGGGTACGTCACGACGAAGGAAGCGGCCGAAGCGGGGGTGCCCGCGGTCGAGCTGCCCAAGCTGGCGGCCCGCGGCGGCCTGGAGAACGTCGCATACGGGCTGTACCGGGTGCCGGACGTCCCCGTGAGCGCTTACGACCAGTTCGCCGAGGCGCTCCTGCGCGCCGGCGAGGGAGCGTACCTCCACGGTGAATCGGTGCTCGCTCTCTTCGCGCTCGCCGACGTGAATCCGCGGCGGATCACGGTGGCCGTGCGCCGCCGTACGCGCCCGAAGCTTCCGGCGTTCCTCGAACTGACCCAGGTGAAGGGTGAGGCCCACACGACGTTCTACGAAGGCCTGGAATCCCAGCCTGTCGCCGAGGCCATCCTCGAGTGCCGTGGACGCATCGAGGCGGAGCGCCTCCTGGACGCCGCCCGGCAGGCCCGCGACGAGGGACTGCTGACCACGGCCGAATGGCACCGGGTGAGAAGGGAGCTTCGGCCATGAGCTACGCCGGGGCGCCGCCGAACGTCCGCTCCCTGGAGCAGCGCATACGGAACCTGGAGGGCAGCGACGGCCTCGCGCTGCGTCGTCGGGTGGGGATGGCGCTGGTCGTGGTGGGCCAGATGCTGCCCGAGGGCGCGGTCAAAGGCGGCAGCGCGATGGCGCTGCGCTACGGCCGTGGAACACGGTTCACCCGGGATCTCGACGCCGCGATGATCCAGCCGCTGACCCGATTCCGCAGCGCCTTCGAGGAGTCTCTCGCCGCCGGATGGGCGGGTTTCACCGGGAGACTGGTCGAGAAGGCGGCCCCACGACCGATGGCGGTGCCGCCGGCGTACGTGATGCGGCCGTTCGAGGTGAAGCTCGACTACCGAGGTCGAGCATGGTGCACGGTGAGGTTCGAGCTGGGGCACAACGAGATCAACGATGCGGCGGAGCCGGAGCACCGCATCGCCGCCGATCTCACCAGGCTCTTCACCGAGGTGGGGCTCGAAGCGCCGAAGCCCGTGCCTGTGATGCGCACCGACCACCAAGTCGCGCAGAAGCTCCACGCCCTCTCGGAGACGGGAAGCGAACGCGCGCGCGACCTCGTCGATCTCCAGATCCTCGAGAAGGGCGAGGACCTCGACGCCGCGCAGGTGGCGGTGACGTGCTCGCGGCTCTTCGACTACCGACGACGGCAGGCATGGCCTCCGGTGATCAGCGCCGGCGAGGGGTGGGGCTCTCTCTATGCAGAGGCCTCAGAAGGCCTCGACGTGCTGCCCGTCCTCGAGGAAGCCGTGGAGTGGGTCAACGAGTTCGTCCGGCACATCACGGCGGCGGGGAGCTGAACTCCGGCTTCCGCGGCACGGCCCGCCCCTCCCATCGGCTCCCGGCTTCCTCCCAGGCCTTGTCACCCACGGTCCGAAACGTCCCCCTCCCCCAGCCCCGCCAGGAACTCCCGGAGCAGCCGGCCCCCCCTCCGCGAGGCCCTCCATGAAGGGGCCGGGCCGCTCGGCCTCCTCCGCGTCGTAGGTCACGCAGTACTCGAAGCACTCGGGGTACTGCGTGTAGCTGACGCCGAATCCGCCGGGGACGCTGGGCGCGAAGGCGTAGCGGATGATCTGGGCGCAGGTGCCCAGCGAGGTCGTGGAGAGGAAGTCGGCGCGCAGCAGGGCGAGGGCCTCGTCGTCGAAGAAGGGGTCCTCGACGTCGAGCCGCCGCGAGGTCGCCTCCAGGCCGCCGAGGTGCCGGTCGACGCCGCGGCCGGTCTTGCACGCCTTGATCCACCCCCGATGGGCCTCCAGCGCGGCGACGAGATCCTCACGCCCCGCCCGCCCCTCCAGCAGGGCCCGGGCGAAGGAGGCCGCCTCGGGCGTGACGGGGCGCAGGCACTCGGTCCGCCCGGCCTGGAAGGCGCGCATGTCCACCGACTCGTACACGCTACGCAGCCGTCCGAAGGCGAGCAGCTGGGCGAGGACCATGACGAGCTGCTGCAGCGCGTCGGCGCTCATCGGGAAGGGCAGCCGCTCCTGCGGGACGCGCGGCACCCGGACCAGCTCGACGCGCAGCCGATGGGCGCGTCGTCGGTACTCCTCCAGGCTTCGCCGCAGTTCCCGGCGGATGGCCGGGTCCAGGCGCCAGAGGAGCTCCGCCGGCTCGGCGGGCTGGGTGGCGCCGGGGAGCAGGACGACGCCGTCAGGCAGGTCGGCGTCGACGGGTTGGACCACGTCGGAGGGCGAGGCGAGGCCGGCGGACGAGGCCGCGTCGTCGTCCGGCCCCGGCAGCTCCACCTCCTGCATGCGGCGGACGAGCTCCACCAGCGTCGCGCCGTCGATGGTGGAGTGCTCGGCGTGCAGGCAGGCCCAGTCGTCCCGGAGGCCGACCTCGTAGCTGATCGGCTTGGCCGCCCACACCCGGCCGGGGTCGAAGGCCAGCGCCCGCAGGTGCTCCGAGGCCGCGGCGGCCCCGTCCTCCAGGGAGACCGTGAAGAGCAGGTCCGCGAGCCGCTGGTAGGTCCGGGCGTTGGAGGGGTCGGAGAGGATGCGCTCCAGCGGGGCGGCGAGCTCGCCGCTGCCCAGGTAGGAGAGGTCCGCGAAGCCCATCCCGGGTTCCTCGGTGGCGGCCGCCGGATCGGGTTCCTCGGTGACGCCCACCGGATCGGGATCCACGGCAGCGGCCGCCGACTCCCCCGGGCCCTCGCCGGCCGCGTCCGGCTCAGAAGGGGCCGGAGCCGCCCCCACCGCGAGGACCCGCCGCAGCCCGTCCGCCAGAAGCCGGGGGCCCGGTGGCAGGCCGGCGTCGTCGCTGATCGCCAGGACGTGGAGGCGGCCGCGGTGCAGGACCCCGATCTCGCGGCGGGCGGCGCCGAGCTCGCAGGACAGGAAGACGTCCCGGCCGGCCCGCGGGTGCCGGACCCCGCCGTTGAGCGCCGCCCATTGCTCCCGGGAGAGCTCGGTGCCGCGGGCGTCGACCTCCGGGACGGTCCGCCCGGCGGCCTGCTCCAGGTGCACGACGGCGGCCCGGTGCACGATCTCGGCGGCGCGCTCGACGCCGCACGTCTCGCTCCCGATGTTGAGCTGGAAGGAGACGTTGCCGCCCAGCGTGAGCGGTCCGCGGTCCTCCATGTACGCGGCGAGCCACGCCTCCGAGAGCCAGCTGCGGCCGGCGTCGTCCTCCCGGCGGGCGAAGACCTCGAGGGCCTCCTGGAGCTCGACGCCGCGACCGCGCCGGAATTCCTCGGCGGCCCGCCGGGAGCGTTCCAGGGTCTCCTCGTCCACGATCGCGGAGGCGGCGCGGAGGAATCGGCCGAGGGTCTCGTCGAGGCCGGGGACCGGCAGGGGCGCGGGGGTCATGGCGATCCTTTCGACAGGACGAGTTGCTGCCCATTCTGCCGGATCGGACGGCGCTGCGCGTGTCTTGCGTCACCATGTGACCGGGACGCGGGATCGGAGGGGAACGGCTGCCGGCACGCTTCTGCACCTCAGGCGGGGATGAGCCGGTCCGTCGGCAGCGGCAGGGCGACCCGCCGGGTGAGGTCGAGGACCTTGGCCACGCCGGCCTCAGCATCCTCCAGGACGCGCGTGACGACGACGTCGTCTCGGCGGACCTCCACGATGCCGACGGCGACCTCTCTCCCGTCCTCGAGCCGGAGCCGCCAGCTCTGGGCCAGGAAGCCCAACCCCACCTCGTCGAGAGTCCGCTCGGCCGCGTCGAGGTCCGAGGGCTCGCCGCGGCGCCGGTGCAGGCGGTCGAAGGGGACGAAGCCGCCGCCCTCGGTCATGCCGATGTAGCCCACGTGCTCGCGGTCCTCGGAGCGCAGGTGGTCGAAGACGGTGGTCATCTCCGTCAGGGTGGGGCCGTCCGGCGTAGCGTGCTTCATGGTTGCAACCTAGCAGGAGACGGATCGACGGGACGGCACCGGCGAGGCGCCCGCCGCTCAGTAGTTGGTCACAGCCCCCACCGCAGCCGAGCGCACGAGCTTCGCGAACTTGCCCAGCACCCCGTGCAGGCGCGGGTTCTCCGGGATCGCCCACTCCGCCTTCCGCCGGGCCATCTCCTCCTCGGGGATCTCGACGTCGATCGTCCGCCCGGCGATGTCCACCCGGATGGGGTCCCCGTCCTTCACGAAGGCGATGGGACCGCCGTCCACGGCCTCGGGCGCCACGTGCCCGATGCACAGCCCGGTCGAGCCGCCGGAGAACCGCCCGTCGGTGATGAGCAGGACGTCCTTGCCGATCCCGGCGCCCTTGATCGCGCCGGTGATCGCGAGCATCTCCCGCATCCCCGGCCCGCCCTTGGGCCCCTCGTACCGGATGACGACGACGTCGCCCTTCTTCAGCTCCCCGTTCAGCACCGCGTCCATCGCCGGCTGCTCCTGGTCGAAGACCCGGGCGGTCCCCTCGAAGACGTCGGCGTCGAAGCCCGCGGACTTCACC
Organism: Rothia halotolerans; assembly: GCF_004136635.1. Lineage (GTDB taxonomy): Bacteria > Actinomycetota > Actinomycetes > Actinomycetales > Micrococcaceae > Rothia > Rothia halotolerans. The sequence goes on from NZ_NOIU01000001.1 coordinate 791,575, forward strand.
ACCGCGCCGTCGGGGGCGAGCGTCCCCTTCAGCACCGTGAGCCCGCCGGTGGGGTGGATCGGGTCGTTCAGGGCACGGAGGATCTTCCCGTCCGGGTCCGGCGGGTTGATGTCGGCGAGGTTCTCCGCGACGGTCCGGCCGGTCACGGTCATGCAGTCGCCCTCGAGGAGGCCGGCGTCGAGCAGGGCCTTCATGACCACGGGCACGCCGCCGATCTTGAAGACGTCGTTCATGACGTACTGCCCGAAGGGCTTGACGTTGCCCAGGTGCGGGACCTTGTCCCCGATCTTGTTGAAGTCGTCGAGGGTAAGGTCGACGCCGGCCTCGTGTGCGATCGCCATCAGGTGCAGCACCGCGTTGGTGGACCCGCCGAAGGCCATGACCACCGCGATCGCGTTGCACAGCGACTCGTAGGTGATGATGTCCCGGGTGGTGATCCCCCGGCGCAGCAAGTTGACCACGGCCTCGCCGGACTGCCGGGCGAAGAGCGTGCGGTTGCGGTGGATCGCCGGCGGCGCGGCGGAGCCGGGCAGGGACATGCCCATCGCCTCGGCCGCCGAGGCCATGGTGTTGGCGGTGTACATGCCGCCGCACGCGCCCTCGCCGGGGCACACGGCGCGCTCGATGGCGTCGACGTCGGCCTCGGTCATCTTCCCGGCGCGGCAGGCCCCGACCGCCTCGAAGGCGTCGATCAGGGTCACCTCGCGCTCGCTGCCGTCGGAGAGCTTGGCGGTGCCCGGCATGATCGAGCCGTTGTAGAGGAACACGCTGGACAGGCCCAGGCGGGCGGCGGCCATGAGCATGCCCGGGATCGACTTGTCGCAGCCGGCCATGAGCACCGAGCCGTCCAGCCGCTCGGCGCCGAAGACGGTCTCCACCGAGTCGGTGATGACCTCGCGGCTGACCAGCGAGTAGTGCATGCCCTCGTGACCCATCGAGATGCCGTCGGAGACGGAGATCGTGCCGAACTCCAGCGGGTAGCCGCCGGCCGCGTGCACGCCCTCCTTGGCGAAGCCCGCGAGCTTCTCCAGGGTGAGGTTGCAGGGGGTGATCTCGTTCCAGGAGGAGGCGACGCCGATCTGCGGCTTCCCCCAGTCCTCGTCCCCCATGCCGACGGCGCGGAGCATGCCGCGCGCGGCCGCCCGCTCGAGGCCGTCGGTCACGTCGCGCGACCGCGGCTTGATGTCCACTCCGGGCTTCACCTCAGGATTGCTGCTCATGCATGCAGTCTATGACCGGAACGACGTCGTGCACATCACGTCCCCGGCGCGCCGGGGCCTCGCCGTCTCGCGAGGACGCCGCAGCAGCATCTCCTCGCCCCGCGAGGACGCCGTCACAGGAAGGGCTCGGCGGTGCGCATGCCCCGGCGGGAGCGCCTCCTGGCCACCGAGTCCCGCACGGCCTGCCGCTGGTTCTCGTGGAGGATGACCGTGGACTTGATGACCATCTCGCTGTTCACCGGCAGCACCACGACGTCGTAGGAGAGCTGGTTGACGACGTCGCGCAGCACGCCCCGCAGCCGCTCCTCGCGCCGGCAGCCCACGGCGTCCACCACGAGGATCAGGACGTCGGTGCGCTGCTCGAGCAGCGCCTCCCTCACCTCGTCCAGCAGACGCCTGCGGAACCGGGAGTAGGCGAGGATCCCCTCCCGATCCGGGATGCGGTACACCGCGAGGGAGAAGGTCCCCTCCTCCTCGACCGCATCGATCTCACGGTCCCACGGACCCAGCAGATGCCGAGCATCACCGAACACCACGACGCGCATGATTTTCCACTTTCCACCACAAGAAACGGCTTCGAGCTTCAGTCCCATCCGGACATGACTCCTGAAAAGAGTACCGTCCAGACGGTACACCTCAAGACGCTACCCCATTTTCAGGCGAAGGCCCAGGCCAGGGGTACTGGGAGTGCTCACGGCGTTGCCGAGCCAAGCCAAGCCGAGCCAAGCCAAGCCAAGCCAAGCCAAGCCAAGCCAAGCCAAGCCAAGGGATCGTACCGCAGCCGCCGTCCGGAGCGAGGACCGCGCGAGGCCCGGCTCCGCCGTAAGCAGCACGGCGTCGGAGGCTCCCGGCGGATCTTACCGCTCGACGTCGGTCTCCCGCAGCGTGGTCTGCACGACGCGGCCGCTCTCCCAGGAGTTCGCCCCGGGCGCGACGTCGGGGGTGGGGATGTCGGCGCGCCGCTCGCGGTTGCGCGGCGTCGAGACCCCGACCCTGCGGTCCCGCTCCCGCACGAGCTCCTCGCGGGCCTGGCCGTCCTCGGTGAAGCCCATCATCAGCTGCGGGATGCCGTACGGGAAGTCGTCGAGGTCGTACTGCCAGGTGTGGAAGGTCTTGCCGTAGGTCTTCACCAGGTCCTCGAAGTACGCGTGCTCGGCGATCTCCGGCACGCCCGGGGCGGTGAGGAGCCCGGACTTGATCTCGTAGTGGTGGCTGTGCCAGAGCCGCTTCTCCTCCTCGGGAAGGCTGCGGAACCGCTCCTCGCTGATGATGTACTCGATGCCGATCAGGCGGGCGTCGGGCGCGTTCCGGTCGAAGATCACGCACTGGTGGAGGTCGTGCCGCAGGTGGATACAGAAGTGCGAGGCCTGGACCTGCCGCCCCGTCTCGTCGGCGTACATGTGCAGGCCGTCGAGGTAGGTGCTCATGGCACCCAGCGGGTACTTCCGCTGCAGCAGCGTCGAGCCCAGGTCCAGCACCCGGTGCTTCCAGGGGTGGCCCCTGCTCGCCCGCGCGGTCCTCGCCACGGTGCGCCCCACAAGCGCCGCGGCCGTCGCTCCGATCCCTACGGCGAGACCGGTTCCGAAGTTTCTGAAGTCAACTGGTTCCATCACCTCACCCTACGCGGGGAGAGTCCGGGGTTGAACCCCTGGGAGGGGCTGATCAGGAGGCGTCCTCCGTTCCCGCCTCGCGCGCCGCCCGGACCGTCAGCGCCGCCTGGATGAGGGCGAGGTGGCTCAGCCCCTGGGGCAGGTTCCCCCAGAAGCCGCCGTCCTCGGCCGAGATCATCTCCGCGAGGAGCCCGACGTCGTTGGTCGCCGCCACCAGCTCCTCCATCGCCTCTTCCGCCTCCTTCAGCCGGCCGACCTCGGTCAGGGCCGCCACCCGCCAGAAGGCGCACGCCACGAAGGTGTGCTCTTCCTCCTGCATCCCCGAGTAGCGGTAGAGGAGCGGTCCGGCGCCGAGCTCCTCGGTGATCGCGTCGATCGTCGAGGACATCCGCTGCGAGCGGTCGAACCCGCTGCGGGCGTGGAGGAGGACCGAGACGTCCAGCGCCTCCGTGTCCGGGTGCATCACGTAGGCCTGCCGCCGCTCGGACCAGCAGTTGCTCTCCACCCACGCGCGGATGCGGCCCCGCTCGCTGTCCCAGCGGTGGACCGGACCGGGGATGTGGCCGTTCTCCGCCAGGTAGGAGGCGTCCTGCAGGGCCTGCCAGCAGCCCATCTTGGAGGAGGTGTAGTGATGCTCCTCCGGCAGCTCCCACATCCCGGCGTCGGGCCGGTGCCAGAGGTCGCAGACCTGGTCGGCGATCGAGGCGAGCAGGCGCCCGGTCTCGATGTCGAGCACGTGGCCGCCCTCGACGTAGGTGCGGGCGATGGAGAGGAGATCGCCGTAGACCCCCAGCTGCAGCTGGCCCTGGGCCCGGTTGCCGGTGACCACCGGGCCGATGCCGCGCCAACCCGGGGCGTCCTGCTCCACCTGGTCCAGGCACGTGCCGCCGTGGAGGCTGTACATGACCTCGACCTCGGGGCCGCGCTCCCGGACGGTCCGCAGGATCCAGGAGATCGCCGCGTGCGTCTCCCCGCGCAGGCCGAAGCCGTCGAGGGCCTTGACCGTGTAGGCCAGGTCCCTCACCCAGGCGTAGCGGTAGTCCCAGTTCTTGCCGCCGGCGGAGCTCTCGGGCAGGGAGGTCGTCGCGGCGGCGGCCACGGCGCCGGTGGGGCCGTAGATGAGCAGCTTCAAGGTCAGGGCGCTGCGCTTGACGGCGTCGGCCCACGGCCCGTGGTAGGTGAACTCCTCGGACCACTCCCGCCAGGTGCCGAGGGTGCCCTCGATGCAGCGGCGCTGGACGATCTCTGGGTCGGCGACGTAGAGGGGCTCGTGCTCCGTGGCGGTGAGGACCAGCAGGTGCTCCGAGCCGGGCGAGGTGCGCAGCTCTCCGCGCAGGGCGACGTCGTGCAGGGCCTTCTCGTCCACCGGCTGCGGGCCGTGCTCGAGGCCGGTGAGGGCGATGCTGACGCCGTCGCAGCGCAGGACCTCCCGGTCGCCGACGAGGTCCACCCACGGGGAGGAGGAGCCGAGCGCCGTGCCGGGCGCCACCGTCCAGGTGAAGTCCACCTCGCCGGTGAGCCCCTCGACCCGGCGGGCGAGCTCGACCCACGGCAGCTGCCCGCCGATGTCCAGGTTCATCGAGTCGGTGACCCGCGCCGTGCCGGTGGAGGTGGTGTAGGTGGTCTGCAGGACGTTGGTGCCGGGGACGTACTCCCGGCTGGCCGAGAGCTCGCCGGCCGGGGCCAGGGAGAGCTCTCCCCCGTACTCCGGGTCCAGGATGCCGGCGAAGACGGGCTTGCCCTCCAGCGTCGGCAGCGGCAGCCAGTCGATGTCGCCGCCGCGGCTGATCAGCGCCACGGTCTGGCCGTCCCCGATCGCCGCGTAGTCCCGCAGCGGGCGTTCGTTGCTCGGCGTCGTCGATGTGTTCATGGGGAACCTCTCTCCACGTCCTGCGGGGCTCCGCGGCCTGCGGGCGTTCTCTTAGTCGTCTCCGGGGGGCTCAGAGAGCGCGGCCGGAGGGCTGGCCCGTACTCGACCCCCTGCTCAGCGGCTCCCGTCAGACTCTACGAGAGGACATGTCAGGCCCGCGCCACCGCCCGCGAATCACGCGCAATAGGCCGTCACGGTATGCGCGGTGAGCGATCCCGGGCGCCCGATAGAAGGCCCTGGAAGGGTGCTGTAGTACTGTTCGATCCCATCCCCCGGAGGGGCTGCGAGCACGAGCTTCCGCACGGGCGGGAATCCAGCGGATCCCTTGAGAAGGCGCCCTCGCCGAGACACCCGCCCCTCACTCGAAGACGATCACCTGCCGCACGACCCGAGCGTCCGCGAGCGCGTCCATCGCCTCGTTGATCTGGTCCAGGGTGATCGTCGAGGAGACCAGCTCCTCCACCGCGAGCTCGCCCCTGCGCCACAGGTCCTCGTACCGGGGGATGTCCCGCGAGGGCACCGCCGAGCCCAGGTAGCTCCCCACCACAGTCCGCGCCTCGGAGGTCAGGACCACCGGGTGGATCACGGACTCGGCGTCGGGGCTCGGCAGGCCGACGGTCACGGTCCTCCCGCCCACCGCCGTCGCCTCGAAGGCGGTCTCGAAGGCCCTGGGGTGCCCGGCGGCCTCGATCACCAGGTCCGCCCTGCTCCCCTGCTCGGCCACCTGCGCGGGGGTGTACGCCTCGTCGGCCCCGAGCTCGCGGGCCCGGGAGAGCTTCTCCTCCTGCGCGTCCACGCCGATGACCCTCCCCTTCCCGAGTCCGACGGCGGTCAGCAGCGCCGCGATGCCGACGCCGCCCAGCCCCACCACCATGATCGAGTCGCCCTCCTCGGGCTGCCCGGCGTTGACGACGGCGCCACCACCGGTGAGCACGGCGCAGCCCAGGGGAGCCGCCACCTCCGGGGGAACGTCCTCGCCGATCCTGACCACGCTGGCCTGGTTCACCACGGCGTGGGTCGCGAAGGCCGAGACGCCCAGGTGGTGCAGCACGTCGGAGCCGTCGGGCCGGTGCAGGCGGATCCTCTCGCCGCCGCCCGGCAGGTACCCGGCGTTGTTGGACTCGGTGCCGCGCGAGCAGGGCAGCTTGCCGTCGGTCCTGCAGTTCTCGCACTCGCCGCAGCGCGGGAGGAACACGGTCACCACGTGGTCGCCGACCTCCAGCCCCTCGACGCCGGGGCCCACCTTCTCGACGACGCCGGCACCCTCGTGCCCGAGCGCCATCGGCAGCGGGCGGGGCCGGTTCCCGTCCACCACGGACAGGTCCGAGTGGCAGACGCCGGCCGCCGTCATCCGGAGGAGGACCTCGCCGTCCTGCGGCGGGTCCAGCTCGAGCTCCTCGATGCTCAGGGGCGCGGAGTCGGCGAAAGGGCGCTCGGCTTCCATGGTGGTGAGGACGGCTGCGCGGATCTTCACGGCGCGCTCCTTCCGGGAGGCTCTGGGGGTCTGGTTATGTCGTCCGTCCAGCCTATGCCTCGTCCGGATGCCGGACGAGGCGGGTAGACATCCCGAGCGGAGGGGACCGACACGCGATAAGCTCCTGGCCAGCTCCCTGAGGTAGAAGAATCTTGCTCTTCAGGCTCACGCCAAAGTCATACTCATACTCTTAAAACTGACGCTGTCGTTGTCACTTCTGAGGTGTGTCCCCGGAGTTACAGGCCTAAACGGTAAAGAGTGCTCCTGTGGCCCTGGCCGCCGCTCATCGCCACGACGCCCTCGGCAAGGGGCAACGCCAGAGCATAGCGAACTTGACCGGAGTTCAGCCCTGTCCGGGCAGCAAGATCCTTGAGAGCTATAGGGCCATGGTCCCGGAGCGTTGCCAGTATCCGCTCTTCATGGACCGTCGGGGCAGAGCTCTTCGGGACGATCTCATCCTCAGTGTCGCTGGGGCCAGGTTCGGACATCACCGGAGTGGACAGCGCAGGCTCTACGGGCCGCCAGAGCAGGGCTTTGAACTGAACGCCGGTATCGACCAGCTGCGGTCGCGGCAGCTGGTGAGCCTGCGCGGCCCTGAACACCTCCCTCAGACCGCCGCCCTCTCCCTCGATGATCGAGGCCCCATCCGGCGTCTTCAGCTTCTTCGCCATCTGGTACAACCTCTGATTGACCGCGGCCTGTGCATGATCATCGCTTTCGAGCTGGGATAGCGACACTCCACGCAACCCACCAGGACTCAGGATCATCAGGTTCCGGGGCGTCAGACGAAGCTGAATCCCCTTGCCCATGCCCAGGGTATTCGGCCCGAGGTCTCTGTGAACGAGCGCGTTCGCGATGAGCTCTCGAACAGCATGCAGGGGCAATTCGGTCAGCGACTCCAAGTGTCCATCATCGCGGTAACGCTGAAGGGTTCCGAGGTTCTGCCGAACCCAGTCCATGATCTCCTCAAGCAGGACGGGCACTGGCCCCGTGAAATCCTCAAGATTTCTACTACGGGCGAGGCCTTCCCCACCTTGCAGCTGCACGGCCGCTGTCACAGTCAGCCCCGGGTAATGTCCCTGTGGGTATGCTCCGAGGGCGTAGAGACCCGCAAGACTCGGCTCGCCCTGTGCGGTGAGCACACTGGTCATACGGAGGATGTCCGAATCACCGTATTGGCGCAGGCGGGCGTCCCGATCTCGGGCGGTCCCCAGGTACGAAGAGACCAGCTCGGGCACCAGATCCGCCTCAGATCGGCCGCGAGCCGGCTGTAGATCATAGTCAACCTGTTCATCCGCGTGCAGTTTGGCGACTTCGATCATGCGGATCTCGTGCTCCTGCATGACATAGTCGCCGTCAGACTGTCGAAGGTACGACTTACCGCCCACTGCCGCAGGTCTGTCCATCATGCGCAACGGCGTTACATGAGCAACCAGAACGTCAGCCTTCCCCAAGACGAAGCGCTGGCACTCGATCTGTGGGGATGGCGAGACGGACGACCTGGCCATGGCGACGAGCCCCGCCTCCATCTCGGCGAAGTCCTCGATGCCAATCGGTTCGAAGTTTCCCGAGGCTTCGTCCACGCCCAGAATGACAGTGCCCCATTGGGCATGTTGGCGAAGGCGCAGAGCGTGTCAGCCAGCCGGGGAAGACCCCCAGCCGCTCGTTTCACCTCGATGGAAGTGGTGTCCCCTCGACGGGCCCGCATATCGGCGAGGACCGACTGCAGATGTTCCTCATCCCAGCTCATGCCGTCAGAGTACTACTGAAACTGCGAAAACCTCACTGTGAATATCAGTTTGAATAACAGTTTGTCCCCTCGGACACCTTGGCACCCGCCTCAGCGTCGCTACGCAAGATCGACCGCCCCTCGAAGGCTTATCGAGATCCGCGCCCCCTTCGACTACCACCGCAGGAAAACGGCGCGCGCTCCTGGGAAGTTCCGGGAAGATCTATACAACGAAAAAACTCCCCGGCCAGAACCCTGGCCGGGGAGTTTCCTTGGTGCGCGAGGGGGGAGTTGAACCCCCACGCCCTCTCGGGCACACGGACCTGAACCGTGCGCGTCTGCCTATTCCGCCACTCGCGCAAGTGGACTCCGCTCGCCCGCCTCGTTCGGCGATGCTCGCGGAAAGCAACGCTGATAATCATAACCACGTCGTCGCGCGCCTGTCTAATCGGCGGCTCCGTGTCCTCCGCCACGCATTGATGCCTCTCCCAGAAACCCCCTCTACTATCCTTAGGATCGAGCACGTCCACGCCCGCACGCAGAACAGGAGGCAGCCCTTGGGACTCATGGACAACATCGAGCGCGGCCTCGAGAAGGCTGTGCGCGGCGTCTTCACCGCGGGCTCCCGGAACCGGATCGAGCCGGTGGACCTCGCGAGCCGCCTGCGGGCGGAGATGGACAACAAGTCCTACGTCATCGCCGAGGGCCGCACCCTGGCCCCCAACGTCTTCACCATCGAGTTCTCGGAGACCGACTTCCCGCGCGCCCAGGACTGGGGGGAGAACCTCGCCGAGGAGCTGTGCGACGTCGCCATCCGGCACGCCCGCTCCCAGGGCTACACCCTGCGCGGCGCGGTCCGGGTGACCTTCACCCGCTCCCGCACCGAGGACCTGCGGCCCGGCGAGTTCCTGGTCATCTCGACGCAGGAGCGCACCCCCCGCAACCCCGCCCGGGGCCGCGCCGGGCAGGGCGCCGAGGCCCCCGCGCCGTCGACGGTCTCCTCCCCCATCGCCCACCAGGCCACGCACGCGCCCGGCTCCGGGACCCGCGGCGAGGACCGCGGGCTGCGGGAGCCCGCCGGGTACGAGGCCGGCGTCGCCCCCTCCGCCGCACCCGCCGCCGCGGCGGCCGCCTCCAGCACCTCGCTGCCCACCGGCTCCTCCCGCCTGACGACGCCGCGCGCCCGCCCCGGCTCCGGCGCCCGCCGCGAGCCGGCTGCGGACCTGCGCCCCGTCCTGGACATCAACGGCCAGCGGTTCTCCCTGCAGGCCGCCTCGATCGTCCTGGGCCGCTCCTCCGAGGCAGACATCACCATCGAGGACACCGGCGTCTCCCGGCGCCACCTGGAGATCCTCACCCAGGACGGCGTGCACCTCGCCGTGGACCTCGGCTCGACCAACGGCTCGACGGTGGACGGGACGCGCCTGAACGGCCGGCGCGAGCTGGTGGACGGTTCGGTCATTACAATGGGGCGCACCAAGATCACCTTCCGCCTTCTGGCCCCGAGGAGTAGCAGCTGATGGCATCTGAACTGACGGTGACCCTGTTGCGCTTCGGGTTCCTCGCGCTGCTGTGGGTCTTCGTATTCGTGATCCTCGCGGCGCAGCGCCGCGATCTGGGCATCAACCAGATCCTCCGCTTCAACTCGCTGCCCGGCAGGGGCCGGCGGGGCGCGGCGCAGAGCACCGCCAGCGGGCAGCAGAAGCAGGCCCCGAGCGCTCCCCAGCGCCCCGGCCAGCTGGTCATCGTCGACGGGCCCGAGTCCGGCACCACCATCCGCCTGGGCGACACGCCGGTCCTGCTGGGACGGGCCCAGGACTGCACGCTGACCCTCCACGACGACTACTGCTCGGGGCACCACGCCCGGCTCTTCCCGCAGGGCTCGCGCTGGTTCCTCGAGGACCTCGGCTCCACCAACGGCACCTTCGTCCACGGCGAGCGGCTGAGCCGGGCGACCCTGGTCGAGCCCGGCACCCCCTTCAGCGTCGGCCGCACCGTCATGGAGCTGAGGGCCTGATCCGATGAGCATCGCCTTTCGCTACGCAGCCCGCTCGGACACCGGGCGCGTGCGCAGCAAGAACGACGACTCCGCCTACACGGGCCGCTACCTCGCCGTCGTCGCCGACGGGATGGGCGGCCACGTGGGGGGCAACGTCGCCTCGGCGTCGACGGTCCTGGACCTCACGCCGCTGGACCGCCCCGGCTACGGAGGCACCGCGGGCACCTTCCTGGCCGACGAGATCCAGACGGCCAACATCATCCTGAACCAGCTGGTGCGGCTCAACCCCCTGCTGGCCGGCATGGGCACCACCTGCACGGCGCTGCTGGTCGACGGCGACGAGCTCGAGCTCGCGCACATCGGCGACTCCCGCGCCTACCGGCTGCGGGGGGACTCCTTCGAGCAGATGAGCACGGACCACACCTTCGTGCAGCGCCTCGTCGAGGAGGGCCGGATCCGCCCCGAGGAGGCGGAGACCCACCCCCACAAGAACGTGATCATGCGGGTCCTGGGGGACACCGACGCCTCGCCCGAGCTCGAGCTCCGGCGCGTGGACGCCCAGGCCGGCGACCGCTGGCTGCTGTGCTCGGACGGCCTCTCCGGCGTGGTGGATGACCGCACCATCGAGGCGGTCATGAAGTCCACCGAGGACCTCCAGGAGATCTGCGAGACCCTGGTCGACCTGACGCTGGACCGCGGCGCGCCGGACAACGTGACCATCGCCGTGGTGGAGATCGCGCCCGAGGCCGAGGTCATCGCCACCCCCACCAGCAAGCTCGCCGCCGTGGGGGCCGCGCCGGGTCCGGGGAGCACGGCGGACGACGCCGAGCCCTGGGCCGTCACGCGCCCGCAGGACGCCGCCGAGGCCTCGCGCCGCACCGCCGACGCGACGCCGTACCCCGAGGAGGCGGGCGCGGAGGGCCCCGGGGAGGACCGCCCGGCAGCCGCCGACCCCGAGAGCGAGGAGGCCTCGCCGGCCGGCTCCCGCTCCGGGGAGGCCCCGCAGGCCGGTGCGCGTTCCGAGGCGGACGAGGCCGCCGCACCGGACCCCGGTGACGACGACGGCGCCGAGGACTCCGAGCCCCCGCCCCCCGGCGGGACCCCGGACGGCCCGGCACTGGCCACCCCCCGCCGCGTGGCCCCCTGGCGCCGCCGCCTCCCCCGCACCGAGGAGGACGCCGCCCGCCACCTGATCCATCACGGCGCCTGGCGCGGCGACTCCTTCTCCGACGGCGTGCTCAACGCGATGACCCAGCGCTCCGGCATCGACCTCGAGGACGCCGAGGAGCAGGAGCAGAGCTCGGCGGCCGTGCTGCGCAACGAGCTCGACGTCCGCCCCCACCGCCTGGTCGGGGCGGCGGAGGCGGCGACCCACACCGGCGCCATCCCCACCGTGACCGACTCGACCCTGCAGCGCCGCGCCACGATGACCGAGACCACCAAGGTCACGGTCGGCGCCAACGACGAGCTCCCCGAGGAGCTGCTCGAGGAGCTCGAGGACCCGCCGCGCAAGCAGCGCATCGGCCTGACGCTGTTCATCTGGACCTTCATCGTGGTCCTGCTGGCCGGCGTCGTCTGGGCCTCGCTGGCCTGGATCAACACCCAGTACTACGTCGGGGAGAGCGACGGCTACGTAGCCGTCTACCGCGGCGTCAACCAGTCCGTGGGCCCGGTGCACCTGAGCAGCGTCGAGGAGCGGACGGACACCGAGGTCTCCGAGCTGCCCGAGTTCTCCCAGACCCGGGTGGACAACGGCATCGTCGCCTCCTCCCTGGAGGACGCCCAGCGGATCGTCTCGGACCTGAACCTCGGCGCGGAGGGCGAGGCATCCCCCTCGCCCGCGCCCCAGGGCACCGTCTCCGAGGCGCCCCAGACCACCCCGGGAGGTGACGGCTCATGACGCCGAAGACCCGCGACGACGTCCGCCCGCAGCCCCCCGAGGCCGGCGGGGCGCACCAGGCCGCCCAGGAGCCGGCGCCGGTCCCGCGCGCCCGCCGCCTGATCGAGCTGTTCCTGCTGGTCATCGCCTGGGTGATCGGCATCGGGGCCATGTGCATGGTCGACGTCGAGCTCGCCGCCGAGCTCGACTCCCGGATCGTCATGGCGGCCGCCTCCCTGATCGTCGGCTCCCTGATCATCCACGTGATCCTGCACGTCAAGGCCCGCTACGCCGACCCGTTCATCCTGCCCGTGGCGGTGGCCCTGAACGGCATCGGGCTGGCCATGATCTACCGGATCGACCTGACCACCGAGAACGGCGTCGCACCCTCGCAGACGGCCTGGACCGCCGTCGCCATGCTCGCCTGCGCGGCCTGCGTCTGGTTCCTGAAGGACCACCGGGTGCTGCGCCGGATCACCTACATCAGCCTCGCGGCGTCGATCCTCCTCCTGCTGCTGCCCCTCACACCGGGACTCGGGACCGAGATCAACGGCGCCCGGATCTGGATCTCCCTGGGCGGGCGCACCTTCCAGCCCGGCGAGGTCGCTAAGATCACCCTGGCCGTCTTCTTCGCCGGCTACCTCTCGGCCAACCGCGACCTCATCCTGCTGGCCGGACGCCGCATCGGCCGGATCCGCCTGCCGCGCTTCCGCGACTTCGCCCCGATGTTCGTGGCCTGGCTGGTGAGCATCGGCGTGCTCGTCCTGCAGCGCGACCTCGGCTCCGCGATCCTGTTCTTCGGCCTGTTCCTGGCCATGATCTACCTCGCGACCAACAACCTCACCTGGGTCGTCATCGGCCTGCTCCTGGTGCTGGTGGGCGGGATCTTCGCCTACACCACCATGAGCCACGTGACCCTGCGCATCGACTCCTGGCTGGGGGCCTTCGAGCCGGAGGTCTACAACCAGGAGTTCGGCGGCTCGGGGCAGATCGTCCAGGGGCTCTTCGGCCTCGCCTCGGGCGGGCTGTTCGGCCGCGGCCTGGGCGCCGGCCGGCCGGACCTGGTGGCCTTCTCCAACTCGGACATGATCATCACCTCGATCGGCGAGGAGCTGGGCCTGCTGGGCCTCGGCGCGATCCTGATGCTGTTCCTGGTGCTGGTCTCCCGCGGGCTGCGGGCCGCGCTCGGCACCCCGGACGCCTTCGGCAAGCTGCTGGGGGCGGGGCTGTCCGCCGTGCTCGTGCTGCAGCTGTTCGTGGTGGTCGGCGGCGTCACGCGGCTGATCCCGCTGACCGGCCTGACGACGCCGTTCATGTCCGCCGGCGGCTCCTCGCTGCTGGCCAACTGGGTGATCGTGGGCCTGCTGCTGGCCATCTCCCACTCGGCCCGCTCGCCGCGGGTCGTCGGCGAGGAGTCGCCGGAGGAGGGGGCCGGCGGCGGCAGCGCCCCCACGCCGTCCTCCCTGCCCGCCGCGGACGACCCCGGCGCCACGGCAGCGATCTCGCGACTGGGCGCCGGCCGGCGCGAGGAATCCGCCCCTTCCCCGTCCTCTGAAGGAGGTCGCTCGTGAACCAAGCCATCCGACGCACCTGGCTGGCCGCCGCGGGCGTGTTCATCCTCCTCATCGGCTCGCTGACCTACGTGCAGTTCTTCCGCGCGAACGCGCTGGACGAGAACCCCTGGAACAGCCGCCAGCTCTACGACAAGTACGGCTCCGCGCGCGGCTCGATCCTGGTGGACGGCACCGAGATCGCCTACTCCGAGCCCTCCAACGACGGCTTCAACTACCAGCGCATGTACGACCAGTCCGAGCAGTACGCGGGCCTGACCGGCTACTTCTCGATGGTCTACGGGGGCACCGGCCTGGAGCAGGCGATGAACGACGAGCTCTCCGGCGACTCCGACGCGCAGTTCTACGACAGGATCGCCCAGATCTTCTCCGACGGCGAGGCCCACGGCGCCTCCGTGGAGCTGACCCTCGACGGCGAGCTCCAGCAGCTGGCCACCGGCCTCCTGGAGGGCCACAAGGGCTCCATCGTGGCGATGGACCCCAAGACCGGCGAGGTCCTCGCGATGGCCTCCAGCCCCTCCTACGACGCCAACTCCCTGGCCTCCCACGACTCGACGTCGGTGATCGAGGCGTACTCGCAGCTGAACTCGAACCCCGACCGCCCGCTGTCCAACCGGGCGATCTCCGGGGACCTCTACTCCCCCGGCTCGACCTTCAAGATCATCGACGCCGTCGCGGCCCTGGAGTCCGGGAAGTACGACGCCGACTCCACCCTGGACAACCCCCAGAACCTGCCGCTGCCGGGCACCGACATCTCCCTGCCCAACTACGTGGAGGGCAGCTGCCAGTCCCGCACCTCGGCCACCATCGAGTGGGCCCTGGAACAGTCCTGCAACACCCCCTTCGCACAGATCGCGATGGACCTCGGACAGGATAAGATCTCAGAGACAGCTAGCAACTTCGGCTACGGCCAGGACATGGACATCCCGCTCTCGGTCACCCCCTCGTCCTTCCCCCAGGACATGAACCAGTCGGAGCTGGCTCTGGCCTCGATCGGGCAGTACGACGTCCGGACCACCCCCCTGCAGGTGGCCATGATGTCGTCCGCCATCGCCAACGACGGCGTGCAGATGAAGCCGAACCTGGTCCGGACGGTCCGCTCGAACAGCCTGAACACGCTCTACGAGTTCTCGGCCGAACAGGCCCGGCGCTCCACGAGCGAGGACGTGGCCCACCAGGTCAGGGACTGGATGGTCAACGACGTGGACAACGGCATCGCCTCCGGCGCCGCCGTCGGCGGGACCCAGGTGGCCGGGAAGACGGGGACGGCGGAGGTGGGCTCCGACGGCCTGAACGACGCGTGGTTCACGGGATTCGCCCCGGCGGACGACCCGCAGGTCGCAGTTGCTATTGTCTATGAAGATGTAGATGCGGCTACCGGTGCTCAACTGACGAGTCCCGGCGCCCGGCAGATTTTTGAGGCGGTGTTGAACAAGTGAGGCCCTCATCATCCACGACCCTCGGGGGTCGCTACGGGCTGACCGAACGCATCGCCGTCGGCGGCATGGGCGAGGTCTGGAAGGCGAAGGACAAGGTCCTGGGCCGCGTCGTCGCCGTGAAGATCCTCAAGGAGGAGTACACGGGCGACCCGGGGTTCCTGGAGCGCTTCCGTGCCGAGGCGCGCCACACCGCGCTGCTGAACCACCCGGGCGTCGCCAACGTGTTCGACTACGGCGAGGAGGACGGCTCGGCCTACCTGGTCATGGAGCTGGTGCCCGGCGAGCCGCTGTCCAACATCATCGAGCGGGAGAAGACCCTGCCCGCCGACAGGACGCTGAACATCATCGCCCAGACCGCCCGGGCGCTGGCCGCCGCGCACGCCCAGGGCCTGGTCCACCGCGACGTCAAGCCCGGCAACATCATGATCACCCCGGACAACCGGGTGAAGGTCACCGACTTCGGCATCGCCCGGCTCGCGGACCAGGTCCCGCTGACCGCGACCGGCCAGGTGATGGGCACCGCCCAGTACCTCGCGCCCGAGCAGGCCACGGGGCAGACCGCGACCGCGTCCTCGGACCTCTACTCGCTGGGCGTCATCGGCTACGAGTGCCTCGCGGGCAAGCGGCCCTTCACCGGGGAGTCGCAGATCGCGATCGCCCTGGCGCAGGTCAACGACCCGCCCCCGCCGCTGCCCAAGACCGTGCCGGTGGCCGCGCAGGCGATGATCATGTGCCTGCTGTCCAAGGACCCGGCGCAGCGCCCCGCCAACGCCACCACGCTGGCCTCGGCGATCGACGCGATGCGCCGCAACGACCTCAAGGCGGCGGTCAAGGCCGTCCCGGCCCTCTCGACCTACCTGCCGATCAGCGCCGACGAGGACCAGACGCAGGCCCTCACCGCGCCCACCGAGGCCATCGGCTCCGACGCGACGGCCACCAGGTCCTTCGGCTCGGGCGCGGCGACGGGTCAGCAGACCCAGCCCACCACCTCGACCCTGCCCGCCCTGGACGAGGAGCCCCGTTCCCTGAAGTACCAGGGCGACTATGCCTCGGACTCGGACGGCGAGGGCAGGCGCAAGGGCGGCGCGTGGCGCTGGATCGTCCCGCTGATCGTGCTGCTGCTGGCCATCGGCGGCGGCATCTGGTGGATCGTCGCCTCGGACGCCTTCGGCAGCGGGCAGGAGCAGTCCTCGCCCGGGACCGTCACCTCGGCGAGCCCCAGTGCCTCGGAGTCCCCGAGCAGCGACCCCAGCGCCTCCGGGCAGACCGTCACGGTCGACGCCGCGGCCTACCAGGGCCGTCCCCTGGACGCGGTGGTCTCCGAGCTCTCGGACCTGGGGCTGCGCGTCAGCTCCGAGGGCGAGGACTCGGAGCAGGACGAGAACACCGTGCTGGACGTCTCCCCCACGGGCGAGATCGCCGTGGGCTCGCAGGTCACGGTCTCCTACTCCACCGGTCCCGAGTCCGTCACCCTGCCCGGCTCGATGGTCGGCCGGGACGCCGACGCGGTGATCGACGAGATCACCGAGCTCGGCGTCAACGTGACCCGCCACCAGCAGTCCTCGGACGAGTACCCCGCCGGCCAGGTCATCCGCACCTCCCCCGACTCCGGGACCCGCGTCTCGGTGGGCTCCAACGTGGACGTCTACGTTTCCACCGGCTCCGGGTCCGGCGGCGGCTCCTCGCCCTCGCCCTCGTCCTCCTCCGGCGGCGGCTCGACGCCGTCCTCCGCCCCCTCCTCGTCCTCCGGCGGCAACGGCGGCGGCAGCTCGCCCGCCCCGACCCAGGACTCCGGCGGCTCCGGCCAGGGCTCGACCAACGCCGGCGGCGACCCCGCCCCGGCCGAGTCCGGCTCCCCCGAGTCCGGATCCTCGGACTCCGACGCCGCCCAGCAGGCCGAGGGCGGGCAGTCGGGCGCCCAGCAGCCCGGCAGCCAGCAGGCTGACGGTCCGCAGCAGGCCGACCCCGCCCCGCGGGGCCAGACGGGCACCGACGGGTAACAGGGAACGATGAACCAGCGGATTCCCAGGATCCTGGAGAACCGGTACGAGCTCGGCGAGCTCATCGGCTCCGGCGGGATGGCCACCGTCTACGCGGCCCAGGACACGCGGCTCGGGCGCGGCGTCGCCATCAAGGTGCTGCGCCCCGAGCACGCCCAGAACAGCGTCTTCCGGGCCCGGTTCCAGCGCGAGGCCGAGGCGGTCGCGTCCCTGAACCACCCCTCGATCGTCGCGGTCTACGACACCGGCACGTTCACCCCCGTGGACGAGGACGCGGCGGACTCCGAGGCCACGGTCCCGCTCGGCCTCCTGGAGGCCCCGGAGGGCGACGCCGAGAGCACCCGCCCCCTGCCCACGACCCCGCGCGCGGAGCTGATCCCCTTCATCGTCATGGAGCTGCTGACCGGCCGCACCCTGAAGGACGTCCTGGCCGAGGGCGAGCTGCCGATCGAGACCGCCGCGGCCTACGCCGAGGGCCTGCTCGACGCGCTCGAGTACAGCCACGAGCACGGCGTCGTCCACCGGGACATCAAGCCGGCCAACATCATGGTGCCGGACCGGGAGGAGGACCCCGAGGCCGGGCCCCTGGTGAAGGTCATGGACTTCGGCATCGCCCGGGCCCTGACCGAGACCGCCACCCCGCTCACCGAGGCGCAGACCGTCATGGGCACGGCCCGGTACATCCCGCCCGAGCAGGCGCGCGGCGAGACCGTGGACGCCCGCTCGGACCTCTACGCCGCCGGGTGCATCCTGTACCAGATGCTCGCGGGCCGCCCGCCCTTCGACGGCGCCACCAGCCTCGAGGTCGCCGAGCAGCACCTGCGCGAGATCCCCGAGCCCCCGAGCCGCCACCGGCAGGCCGTCTCTCCCGCCCTCGACTCGGTGGTGCTGCGCGCCCTGCGCAAGGACCGCCACAGCCGCTTCCAGTCGGCGGGCGAGTTCAGCGGGGCCCTGCGGAACGCCCTGAACGGCATCTCGGTCGCCTCCGACCCCGCCGGCCCCGCGATCACCTCGGCGGGACCCACGACGATGCCGGCCGGCATGGCCGCCGTGCCCGCCGCGGACCGGCCGGCGCAGCCGGGCGAGGCCGTGCAGCCCTCGGACGAGGGCACCCGCCCCCTGACCTACGAGGAGTACGACCCCTCGGCCCGCCGCTCCCCGGAGGCCGAGGAGGCCGACGTCGCGGGCTTCTTCCCCTCCGCCCAGGACGAGTACGACGAGGCGGAGCTCTACGCGAGCGAGCGCAACGTGGCCCTGGCCGCCCGCCGGCGCCGCCGCACCGCGTGGATCTTCGCCATCCTGGGGACCATCATCTTCCTGCTGCTGGCCGCCACCGCCGGCGCCTGGATCTACTACCAGTACGAGCTGAACAAGCCCGTCTACGCCTCCGTGCCGCAGGTGCAGAGCCTCTCGCAGGAAGAGGCCGAGCAGTCGCTGCGCAACGAGGGCTTCCGCGTCTCGGTCCAGGAGGAGTTCTCCGACGACGTCGCCGCCGGCCAGACGATCCGGACCGACCCGGGCTCCGGCGAGGAGCTCGAGGAGGGCTCCAGCGTCTCGCTGGTGGTCTCGGACGGTCCCGCCAGCGTCACCCTCCCGGAGGACTTCGCGGGGCAGTCGGAGGCCTACGTGCGCTCCCAGCTGACGGACCTGGGGCTGGTGCCCGGCACCGTGACCACCGTGGACAGCCCGAGCATCCAGGCGGGCATGGTGGTCGGCACCGAGCCCGCGATCGGCGAGCCGGTGGCCAGCGGCGAGACCGTCAACCTGGTGCTCTCCACCGGCAAGGTGACCGTCCCGGACATCACCGGGATGGACCGCGACGCCGCGATCGCGGCGCTCACGGCCGAGGAGACCCAGCTGACCACGCAGATCGTCACCGAGCCCTCGAGCGAGGAGGCCCCCGGCACCGTCCTGCGGCAGTCGGCGGCGCCCGGCTCCTCGATCGCCCAGGGCTCCACGGTGACGATGACCGTGGCGGAGAGCCCGCGGGCGACCTCCTCGGCCGCCCCCACGCCATCGGCCGAGCCCACGCCCTCCTCGGAGCCCTCCGCGTCGCCGAGCCCCAGCCGGAGCTCGACGCCGAGCCCCTCCCGCTCGAGCGCCTCGCCCTCGGCGAGCGGCCGGGACTGAGCGTCCCCGGCTGACCGGGCTGACCGGGCCGATCTGCCGACTCGGCCGGCCGGGCCGGAGGGGAGCGCCGCGATCACCGGGCCGGCCTCCGCCCTGACCGGGCCGGCGCCGCCGGGCGCACGGCCTAGGAGCTGATGAGCGGGGACATGCCGCGGCCCCTGCCCGCCGCGCCCTTGAGCCCCGTCGTCTCCAGCCAGTTGCCGACCATGAGGTAGCCGTCCTCGGTCAGGACCGACTCGGGGTGGAACTGCACGCCGTGGATCGGCGCGCTCCGGTGCCTCACCCCCATGATGATCCCGGACTCGGTGGTCGCGGTGGCCTCGAGGACCTCGGGCAGGGTGCCCTCGGCGATGGCCAGCGAGTGGTAGCGGGTCGCGGTGAAGGGGTTGCGCACCCCGGAGAACACGCTGGTGCTCCCGTGGGTCAGCACCGAGGTCTTGCCGTGCATGAGCTCGGGCGAGTGCCCCACGGTGCCACCGAAGGCCTCGGCGATCGCCTGGTGGCCCAGGCAGACCCCGAACAGGGGCTTGCCCTCCTCCGCCGCCCAGTGGACGAGGTCCAGGCAGACGCCCGCGTCGGCGGGGGCGCCGGGGCCGGGGGAGAGCAGCACGCCGTCGTGCTGACGGGCCAGCTCGACGGCGTCCTCGGCGCTCAGGGCGTCGTTGCGGATCACCGTGGTCTCGGCGCCGAACTGCTCGACGTAGCCGACCAGGGTGAAGACGAAGCTGTCGTAGTTGTCCACCACGAGGATCTTGACGGTCATGAGCGCTCCTTGTCGATCGGTCCGTCGCATCGGGGTTCAGCGGCGGCGCCCGCCCTGCGGGGGCGAGGCGCTCCGGCGGGGAGACGGACCGCAATGATCAAGGGTACCGCGAGGACGGCGGGCGGCCACAGGGGCGGGCGGTAGGGTCCCTGACCGTGGCCGTCTGAGGCCCCGGCCCCGGATCGAGCGTGAGGGCCCGGGCCCGCGGCCGGATGAGGTTCCGGGCCGCGGGCGGGTCGGAAACTCTCAGGGCGATTGGCTACACTCGGACGGTGGACGGTCGCGGGGACCGCGGCGACGTCCGCCCGAATCTTTACCGCGCGCGGCGCCCGCACTCGCGGGTCCGGCCGCACAGGAGGAACTACATGGCCAAGAGAAAGAGGCAGCAGCCCGAGGTGCATCCGGAGGAGCTCGTGGGCGACGGGTCGGAGACCCGGGAGAAGCGCCGCTTCCGTCTCTCCAACTGGAGCCGCGGCAAGACCACGCCCGTGGAGGAGCTTCCCCCGGAGGAGGCGGCGGACCTCGCCGTGGTGACCGACGAGCAGGAGGCCGTTGAGGCGGGCGAGTCCGATCCGGAGCCGAAGGGGAGGACCCCGGCGGCCGAGCCCGACGCCGCTGACGCCGAGCCCGCCTCGGAGGCCGGCCCCGCCGCAGAGACCGGCCCCGCCGCAGAGACCGGCCCCGCCGCGGAGGCCGACGCCGAGGAGGCCGGCACCCGCGCCGCCCGCCGCTCGGGGAACCCGGCCAAGTCCGGCCGCTTCCAGCCCGCCGCCGAGGGCCCGGAGGACGACGCCGCGGCCTCCCGGGTCGCCGTCGAGGACGAGATCCACGAGGAGCGGCTGCGCCGGGTCGCGGAGGAGATGACCGCCAGCATCGGGGACCGCTCGGTCACTCCCACCTGGTACAAGGCGCTGATGCTCGGCCTCATGATCGTCGGCCTGCTGTGGATCATCGTCTGGTACATCACCCAGAGCGCCCTGCCGATCCCGCAGATCGGGTACGGCAACATCGGCATCGGCATCGGCCTGATGATGGTGGGGCTGATCATGACGACCAGGTGGAAGTAGTGCCCGGCGAGCGCCGCGAGGCGGCGGAGGGCCCCGAGGCCGGGGACCGCGGCGAACACGGCGTCCCCGCGGAGGGAGACCCCGGGGAGAGCGCCGGGAGCCGCGGCCCCGCGGACAGCGAGCACCGCGAGGCGGGCTCCGGGCCGGCCTCCCCCGGGCCCGAGGCCGCCGACGGCAGCGGACGGGAGGGAGCCGCCCCGGCCGCCGGCGCGCCGTCGGCCTCCGAGGAGGAGGACCGCCGCTCCCGCCCGGACATCCGGGCCGCCCGGACGGAGACGCGCCTGCGCCGGTGGGCGCTGCTCCTGCTGGTCCTCGTTCCGGTGGTCTACTTCCTCTACCAGCGCTTCTCCTGACCCGCGGCGCCCCGGCGGGTCAGACGGGGCACTCGGCGGGTCGGGCGGGGCGCCCCCGGCGGCTCAGGCGGCGGCGCTGGTGAGCCAGGCGTCGACGGCGAGGTAGAGCGGGACCACCCAGAACACCGCCAGCACCGGCAGGCGGGCCGGGCGGGGCCGCCGCTCCCCCGACGCCGAGACCCCGTCCTCGACCTCCACCGGGTCCAGCCCCTTGAAGCCGCCGCGGACCTCGCGGACCGTGCTGGTGACGGCGATCAGCACGATGATCGCGGCGCACAGGATCCCGAGCGGCACGGGGTTCCCGGCGGCGACGACGGGCAGCCCGGTCCGGGAGAGCAGCGCGCCGGCGATCCCGGCGCCGAGGGCGACGACGTAGGAGACGATCAGCAGCCAGATGCTGTAGACCCTCCGCCCGCTCCAGGCCACCAGGGCGCCCAGCCCCGAGATCACCAGGGCCATGACGAGCCACGAGATGAGGGTGCCGAGGTTCAGCCGCAGGTCGATGCCCTCGATCCAGGCCCGGATCGCGTAGGTCCCCACCAGCGCGAGGACCGCCTGGATCGCCACGGGGCTGACCCAGGAGAGGATGCCGCGCTGCTCCGCGCCGGCGCGGTGGACCGGGTAGCCGATGGCCTCGGCGTAGTCGTCGGGGTGGCCGAGGATCTCCTCGGGGACGCCGCCGGCCTGCTCGCACTGGGCGTGTGCGGCGGTGAGCTCCTCGCCGATCTCCCGCTCCGGCAGGCCCGCCGAGCGCAGGTTCAGGACGAAGCGCTCCACCCAGGGACGGTGGGCGATGCTCCAGTCTTTCAGGGTGCTCATGGGTCGTCTCCCTCCGGTGCGCGCCGGCTCCTCCAGGGGCGCCGCGCCTGAGCCGCGCCGCGCCCGCGGCCAGCGTCGTGGCCGAGGACTGCCGTCCTCTCACGATACCTCCGCACGCGCCGAGGGCCCCGGGCGTTCGCCCGGGGCCCTCGTCCTGCTCCCCCTCGCCGCAAGGTCCCGCGGCGGGACGGCGGGCGCCCGTTCAGCGGCCGGCCCGGCCGGCCCGCCCGGCGGGATCACCGCCGGACCGTCGCGTCCCTACGCCGCCGGAGCGGTGAAGGCCACGTCCAGGGTGATCTTGACCTTGTCCGAGACCAGCACCCCGCCGGCCTCGAGGGCGGCGTTCCAGGTGATGCCGAACTCCTTGCGGGAGATCGAGGTCTCCACCGAGAAGCCGGCGCGGGTCTGCCCGAAGGCGTCGACCGCGACGCCGCCGAACTCGCCCTTCAGCGTGACCGGCCGGGTCTCGCCGCGGATGGTGAGCTCGCCGTCGATGTCGAGGTCCTCGCCGTCGACCCGGACGGCCGTGGAGGCGAAGGTCAGCTCGGGGTGGCTCTCGACGTCGAAGAAGTCCGCGGACTTTACGTGGCCGTCCCGCTGGGGGCTGTTGGTGTCCACGGAGGCGGTCTGGATGCTCGCCTCGACGCGGGAGTCCTCCACGTCCTCGGCCACCTCCAGCGTCGCGGTGGCCTCGTTGAAGGTGCCGCGCACCGTGGAGATGCCGGCGTGGCGCACGGAGAAGCCGATCTCGGAGTGGGCGGGGTCAAAGTCCCAGGTGCCGGGGACGAGTCCGGGGAGGGTGGTCATGGCGTGTTCCTTTCGCGTGGTCTGCTGTCGCTCAAAACTTTACATGTAAACCGTTTACCGTGCAATGGATTTCCTGTCCGGGCTCCGTCCGGGCGAGGCGGGGCCGCGATGGGAGCCGAAGAGGAGGCCTGAGCCGTGGCAGATGACAGAATCTTGCGCCGGGTGAAGCGGAGGCTCCCACCCGGCGGGCGCGCCTGTCTCCTCCGGCGATTTCCATCTACCCTGTGAGGTGGACCTAACCCATGGAGGATATGTGACTACCGCACCCGTGTTCGAGCCCCGTCACGACGCCGAGCACTACGAGGCCGAGCTGCTGGTCATCGGCGCCGGCGGCACCGGGATCGCCGCGGCGCTGGCCGCCGCCGAGCGCGGCGTCGGCGTCGTCCTGCTGGAGAAGGGCAACCGGCCCGGCGGGGCGGCCATGTTCGGGGCCACCGGCTTCGCCGCCTACGAGTCGGAGGCCCAGAAGGAGGCCGGCGAGACCTTCACCGCCCGGGACGCCTTCCTCGCGATCACCGAGTACAACCGGCACCGCTGCAACGAGAGGCTGGTGCGCGCCGTCGTCGGCCGCTCCGGGGACACCGTGTCCTGGCTGGGCGGGTACGGGCTGAAGACGGCGCTGGCGGAGCGCTCCGCCAAGGAGGGACCCGCCTCCCCCGACGCCGGGATCCTCACCTCCCACCGCACGGCCCGGACGTACCACCACTACGTCTCCAAGTTCGGCGGGTTCAAGAAGCTGCTCAAGGCCTTCCAGGAGATGGGCGGCACGCTGCTGACCGAGACCGCCGCGACCGAGCTGGTCACCGGCCCGGACGGCGAGGTCCTGGGCGTGCGCGCGGAGAAGACCGACGCCGGGAAGCCGCTGTCCGTGGCCACCGCGATCTCCAAGGACGCCAGCGAGGACATCGCCTCCGACGAGGAGACCGGGCCGGTCTACGTGGACGTCTCCGCCCGGGCCGTGGTGATCGGCAGCGGCGGCTACGTGGGCAACCAGGAGCTCGTGCAGCGCGACCTCGGCCCCATCGACGCCGGCTCCCTCCACTTCACCGGCGAGCGCAAGTCCGTGGGGACCGGCCGGGAGATCGCCGAGGCCGCGGGCGGCGTCGCCGACGCCGAGCGGACCCTGGACATCCCCAGCTTCACCGTGCCGGGGCGCTACTCCTCCCGCGCCCTGGCGATCCTCGCCAACCTGCCGCTGCTGTGGGTCAACGGCGCCGGCAAGCGCTTCGTCAACGAGTCCGTCACCTACCGCTTCGGCCAGCGCGGCCCGGCGGTGTACCAGCAGGGCGGTCAGTTCTGGATGATCCTGGACTCCGCCACCGTGGCCGCGTTGGCCGAGGAGGGCCTGCCGCTGGCCCCGGCCGAGGACCACAGCGCGCCGCTGCCCGCCGGGAGCGAGGGCACCCCGGTGCAGCCGCAGATCGCGGAGGCGCTCGGCGAGGCGGTCGACTTCGGCCACGCCCACATGGGCGCCTCGGTGGAGGACCTCGCCGGTGCCGTGGGCTTCCACGCGGAGGAGTTCGCGCGGACCGTCGAGGCCTACAACGCGGCCGTGGCCTCGGGCGAGGACGAGGAGTTCTTCACCCCCTCCGCCGTCCTCTCCTACGCGGTGACCGACGGGCCGTTCTACGCCGTGCGGGTCGTCAACACGGTGCGCGGCACCCTGGGCGGACTCCGGATCGACGAGCGGGCGCGCCTGCTCGACTCCCGCGGCGCCCCGGTGCCCGGCGTCTTCGCCGGCGGCAACGAGGCCACCGGGTTCTACGGCGGCACCTACCCCCAGATCGACGGCCTGACCCTGGCCTTCGCCTTCAACTCGGGCCGCATCGCCGGGGAGTCGGCGGCGGAGTTCCTGGGGAAGTAGGGGCGGCTCAGGCCGTCGAGGCCCGGTAGATCGACTCGATCGAGGCCTCGAGCGTCCGGTCGAACTCCTCGGGCGACTGCCCGGCGGTCAGGCCGTCGAGCAGGGCCCGGCTGAAGCTCGCGATGAGCCCCGGGTTGCGGGCCAGGCGGGCGTTCGCGTCCTCGCGCCCGTATCCGCCGGAGAGGGCGACGACGCGCGCGACCTTCGGATGGCCGATCAGCTCCGCGTAGAACCCGTCCTCGGTGGGGATGGTGACCTTGAGGGCCACCGGGGCCGTGACGCCGTCGAGCCGGTCCAGTACCTCCCGCCTCAGCAGGGCCTCCGCCTCGGCCTTGGCGGGCGCGTGGATGTCCACCTCGGGCTCGAGGATCGGGGTGAGGCCGGCGGCCAGGACCCGCTCGCCGACCTCGAACTGCTGCTCGACGATCCGGGCGACGCCGGCGGCGTCGGCCTCGTGGACCACCGAGCGCTCCTTGGTGCCGAAGACGCCCCGCTCGGCGGCCCGGGCCAGCGTCCGCTCCAGGTCCGGGATCTCCTTCATGAGCTGCACCCCGTGCTCCCGCTCGGCCAGACCCCTGTCGATCTTGAGGAACGGGAGGATGCCCTTCTCCTCCCACAGGTAGGAAGCGGCGTCGCGGCCCCCGACCTCGCGCTCGAGGGTGCCCTCGAAGAGGATCGCGCCGAGCACGCGCTCCCCGGTGAAGACCGGACTGGTGATGATGCGCGAGCGGGCGGCGTGGATGAGGTCGAACATCTCCTCCTCCGTGGAGTACCGCGACTCGTCGACGCCGTACGCGGCGAGCGCCTTGGGCGTGCTGCCGCCGCTCTGGTCCAGTGCCGCGATGAATCCGGGGTCGTTCTCGAAGCGATGCTGCCGGGCGTCCGTCATGGGTGACTCCTGTCTGGGCGGGCTCGTGTGATCGGGCCCTTCCAGCATAGATGAGAACGCTTCTCATATACCAGGGGTCATATGCGATGAAGACGGGCCGCCGAACCATCCGGAGCAGGGTGAGGCGCTCAGTCCCGCTGGATAGGCTGACCGGGTCACCTCCACGGCGACCGCTCCCCGAGCCAACGACAGATCTGCCTCGTGGAGAGCAGGAAGCGGAAAGGGGGTGGCGGGCTGATGGGTCATGCCCCTCGACACCGAGATGGTCATGGGAAGCAGAAGGCCCAGATCTGGTGCGGAATCCTTGGAGGTATCGCACCAGTGATCTGGGCCCTTGCTGATCTGCTACGCGCTCTTGACGGGCGCTAGCTCCCCTCAGTGACGGCGGGTCCACCGGTCGCACCCGGTGAGCCTGCCCCGCAGGAAGCACCCCCACCATAACAGCCCGGCATGAGGGGGTGAACTGCCCTCATCCGCCGCCCTCCCGGGAGCGCGTGCTCGCAGAGACCTGCGCGGGCTCCGGCCGGGTCGGTCCGTGCCGGAGCTTCGAGGGCCACCAGACGGCGTCGCCGACGTCGTGCACCAGGGCCGGGACCAGCAGGGCGCGGACCAGGCTCGCGTCCAGCAGCACCCCGAAGGCGACGAGGAAGGCCAGCTGCGCGAGGAACATCAGCGGGATGACGCCCAGCGCGGCGAAGGTCGCGGCCAGGACCACCCCGGCGGAGGTGATCACCCCGCCCGTCAGGATCACGCCCCGCCTCACGCCGCGACGCGTGCCGTGGCGCAGCGACTCCTCCCGCACCCGGGTCATCAGGAAGATGTTGTAGTCGATGCCCAGCGCCACGAGGAAGACGAAGGCGTAGAGGGGCACGGTGGGGTCGGCGTTCGGGAAGCCCAGCACGTGGTCGAACACCAGGGCCCCGACGCCGAGCGCGGAGAGGTAGGAGACCACCGTGGTGGCCACTAGCAACAGCGGAGCCAGCAGGGATCTGAGCAGGAGCATGAGGATCACCGTGATCACCACCAGGATGATGGGGATGATCAGCGCCCGGTCGTGGATCGAGGAGTCGAGCGTGTCCACCTCCTGGGCCGTGGTGCCGCCCACCAGGACGTCGTCGAAGTCCGCGGCGGCATCCCGCATCTCGCCCACGGTCCGCTGGGCCGCTGCCGTGTCCGGCGAGTCGGCGAGGGTCACCTGGAGCATCACCCGACCGTCGACGACGGTGGGGGCGGCGTCCGCGAAGGGCGGTGCGCCGGGACCACCGGCGGCGTCGGAGCCGGGGGCACCCATCTCGGCGTCGGCCCCCGAGGTGCCGTCGGCCGCGGTTCCGCCCGCCTCTTCGCCGGCCGCGGACCCCACAGGGATCGAGCCCGAGGGCGAGTCGGCGGAGGCGAGCGCGATCGAGGAGACGCCCGGCAGCGCCTCGAGCCCCCGCACGACGTCGTCCCCCTCCCCCTCGGGCGCGAGGACCTGCGCGGGCGTCCCGGAGCCGCCGGGGAAGTGCTCCGCCTGGACCTCCTGGCCGTCGCGGGCGTCGGAGGCGCCCAGGACCAGCTCGGACTGCTGGACGCCCTCGGCCCGGAACTGCACGGCCAGCACCGCGAGGATGCCCAGCACGGCAGCGCTGCCCAGCCAGATCCGCCGGGGCGAGCGCTCCACGAAGCCGGCGACCCGGCTCCACAGCTTGGAGTCCGCCGCGACGTCGGAGCGGGAGAACCGCGGACGGAAGGGCCAGAAAGCGCTGCGCCCGAACACGAACAGCAGGGCCGGCAGGAAGGTCAGGGCCGCGAGCATCGAGAAGACGATGCCGGTCCCCGCCACCGGCCCGAGCGCGGCGTTGGTCTTCAGCTCCGAGAACAGCAGGCACAGCAGCCCCGCGATCACGGTGCCGCCCGAGGCCGCGACGGGCTCGATCGTCCCCTTCAGTGCGGTCCAGGTCGCCTTCTGCCGGTCCCGGTGCCGGACGAGCGCCTCGCGGTACCGTGCCACGTACAGCAGCGAGTAGTCGGTCGCGGCGCCGATGACCAGGATGAACAGGATGCCCTGGATCTGGCCGTTGACGGTCAGGATCCCGGCGTTCGCGAGGTTCCAGATGACCAGGATCGACGCCGAGAGGGCGGCCATCGAGGTCAGCAGCACCAGCACGGGCAGCAGCGGCGAGCGGTAGACGATCAGCAGGATCACGAAGACGACCGCCAGCGCGACGCCGAGCAGCAGCCCGTCGATGCCGGAGAACGCCTCCGCGAGGTCGGCGCTGAACCCGGCAGGACCGGTGACGTGGGCCTCGAGCCCCTCCGGGGCGGTCCCGGCGAGGTCGGCCCGGATCTGGTCCACCGCCTCCCCGGCGTCGACGTCGGGGGACAGCGGCGCGACCACCTGGATCGCACGCCCGTCCTCGGACTCGATGGGCGGGGACGCCTCGCCCTCCAGCAGCGATCGGTCGCCGAGCCGCTGGACGACGTCGGCGGCGTAGTCCCGGTCCGCGTCCTCCAGGCCGTCCTCCCGGGCGAGGACGAGGATCGCGGGGATCGCGTCCGCGTCGGAGAACCCGGCGCTGAGCTCCGCGACCCGCGTCGACTCGGCGGACTCCGGGAGCCGGTCCGTGGCCGCCTCGGTGGAGACCTCGGAGATCTTCCCGAAGTACGGGCCGCCGACGCCGGCTGCGCCGAACCACGCGAGGATCAGCAGCGCGGGGATCAGGATCCGCAGCCAGTGGACCCGGCGGCGTCGGCCTCGGGCGAGGTGCTGTGGGGGCATGGGGTCCGTCCGTTCTGTGCGGGGTGTCGCGGGGAGGGATGGGGGCCGGGCGGGGTGGCCGGCCCGGCGGGAGGGCCGGTTGGAGGGGCCCGCGGATGGGTCCGGCGGGTGGGTCCGGCGGTTCAGTCCCGCAGCGCCTCGCCGAGCCGGGCGAGGAAGTCGTTGATGAGGGCGAGCTGCTCGTCCTCGTAGGAGGCCGCGACGGCGCGCATGGCCGCCAGCCGATGGCCGAAGTGGGTGAAGAAGTCCCGCCGGGCCTTCTCGGTCAGCACCACGATCCGGGCCCGCCGGTCCTGCGGGTGGGGGACGCGCTCGGCGTGCCCGCTGGCGACGAGCCGGTCGATCAGGGCCGTGGTGGAGGCGGTGGAGATCCCGAGCTGCCGGGCGATCTCCCCCGCCGTCACGGCCTGCCCGGCCCGCTCGCGCATGACGAGCATGCGCAGCGTGGCGAGGTCGCTCGCGTTCATCCCCATCGAGTCCTTGAGGTCCCCGTGCATCTGGTCCATGCGCTCGCTCAGGCCCTGGATGCCCTCCAGGGTCTCCAGGACGCGCGGCGGGACCGGTGGCCGGGGACCCGCGGACGCCCCGTCGGATGCGCTCTCCGTCATGCTCGCCTCTTTTCCTAGCTTACCTAGTTACTAGCCTAGCTAGTTAAAGAGGGCATCACAACGCGGCTCCTCACCCGGCGGACTCACCCCGCCGGGACCGGCCATTCGCCCCTTGACCCGGCGCCCTCCGGAAGATGGCGTTCACCATGCTCTTCGGAGCGTCGGATGTTGAAAGTTCGGCACGGCGAACAATATGCTGTTCTGTACGCGCCACCGGGGTCGCCCGCGAACCTTTCAGAGATCCGCACAGCGCCGGGCGGTCCCGGTGGCCGCGTCACGCACCTCGGCGCGCCCCCTCGGCGTCGCGCCGCTCGTCATCTCGTCAGGAGGACCATGAGACTCTTCGGACCCGCCCGGCGCCGCGCCCCGCGCGCGGCGGCCCCCTCCCCTCGCGCCCGCCGGGGCGCCCTCGCCGGGCTCCTCGCGGGCGCCGTCGCCCTGCTGCCCGTCCTCGCCGCCTGCGGCCCCCAGGAGACGGGGAGCGAGAGCGCGGCGGAGGACGAGCGCCCGGTGGTCCTCACCACCTTCACCGTGCTGGCCGACATGGCCGAGAACGTCGCCGGCGGGCACCTGCGGGTCGAGTCCATTACCAAGCCCGGCGCGGAGATCCACGAGTACGAGCCCACGCCCGACGACGTCAAGAAGGCCGCCGGCGCGGACCTCGTCCTGGAGAACGGCATGAACCTGGAGACCTGGATCCAGCAGTTCGTCCAGAACGCCGACGCCGAGCACGTGACCGTCTCCGAGGGCGTCGAGCCCATCGACATCGCCGCCGGCTCCTCCGAGGGCAAGCCCAACCCCCACGCCTGGATGAGCCCCGACGCGGCGGAGACCTACGTGGACAACATCGCCGAGGCCTTCTCCGCCCTGGACCCCGGGCACGCCGAGGACTTCGAGGCCAACGCCGGGGAGTACAAGGAGCAGATCCGCGGCGTCGGCGAGGAGCTCGAGACCTCGCTGGCCGACCTGCCCGAGCCCCAGCGGGTCCTGCTGACCTGCGAGGGCGCCTTCTCCTACCTCGCGCGCGACGCCGGCCTGGCCGAGAAGTACCTGTGGCCCGTCAACTCCGACGAGCAGGGCACCGCCCAGCAGATGACCGAGGCCATCGACTACGTCGAGGAGCACGAGGTCCCGGCCGTGTTCTGCGAGTCCACCGTCTCCGACCAGTCGATGCAGCAGGTCGTGAGCTCCACCGACGCCTCCTACGGCGGCACCCTCTACGTGGACTCCCTCTCCGAGGCGGACGGCCCCGTGCCCACCTATCTCGACCTGATCCGGCACGACGCCGAGACCATCTCCTCGGCGCTGACCGGGAAGGAGGGTCGATGAGCGAGGGGAACGGACGAGGCCGCGGCGACGGGCTGGCCGGGGGTCCCGGCGCCGAGGCCTCCGCCGAGCCCGCCCTGTCCGTGCGCGGCCTCAGCGTCTCCTACGGCGAGGTCAGGGCGGTCCGCGACGTCACCTTCGACCTCCCCTCCCACCGCGTCACCGCCCTGCTGGGCATGAACGGGTCGGGCAAGTCATCGCTGTTCAACGCCGTCTCGGGCTTCCTGAAGCCCGAGGCCGGGGACGTCCGCGTCTTCGGCATGAGCGCAGCGCGGGCCCGCCGGGAGAACCTCGTGGGCTACATGCCCCAGAGCGAGGCCGTGGACTGGGGCTTCCCGATCTCCGTGCGGGAGGTGGTGATGATGGGCCGCTACGGGTACATGGGGCCCGGGCGGCACCCGCGGCGGCGTGACCGCGAGGCGGTCGCGGCGGCCCTCGAGCGGGTCGGCCTCACCGAGTTCGCGCATCGCCAGATCGGGCAGCTCTCCGGCGGGCAGAAGAAGCGGGCATTCCTCGCCCGCTCGATCGCCCAGGGCGCCCGCCTGCTGCTGCTGGACGAGCCGCTGGCCGGGGTGGACCGCGTCTCCACCCGGACCATCGCGGACCTGCTGAAGGGGCTGGCGGCCGAGGGCGCCACGGTGCTGATCTCCGTGCACGAGATCGGCAACCTCGCCGAGCTCGCCGAGGAGGCCATCCTGCTGCGCCACAGCGTGGTCTACCGCGGCGACGTCGAGGACGTGCTGCGGCCCGAGCACCTGGCATTGGCCTTCGGCGACGACTCGCGGGACGGGGAGTGAACATGAACATCCTGGAATACATCTCCGAGCCCCTGGCCTACGAGTTCATGGTCCGGGCGCTGGCGGCCACCGTCGCGGCCGCGCTGGTCTGCGCCGTGCTCTCCTGCTGGCTGGTGCTCACCGGATGGTCCCTCATCGGCGACGCCGTCTCCCACGCGGTGCTGCCCGGCGTCGTGCTCTCCTACATCTTCGGGCTGCCCTTCGCGGTCGGCGCGGTGCTCTTCGGCTTCCTCGCGGTGGGGCTGATCGGGGGGATCAACCACACCAGCAAGGTCAAGGAGGACGCCTCCACCGGCATCGTGTTCACCACGCTCTTCGCGCTGGGCCTGGTGCTGGTCTCGGTGACGCCCTCGCAGGTGGACCTCAACCACATCATCTTCGGGAACCTGCTGGGCGTCTCCACCGCCGACCTGATCCAGGTGCTGGCGCTCAGCGCGCTGTGCCTGGCCGTCCTGCTGTTCAAGCGCCGGGACCTGACCCTCTACGCCTTCGACCCCGGCCACGCGCAGACCATCGGGATCAGCCCGCGGGTGCTCGGCGCGGTGCTGCTGGGGACCCTGGCGCTGACCTGCGTCGTCGCGCTCCAGGCCGTGGGGGTGGTGCTCGTGGTGGCCATGCTGATCATCCCGGGGGCCACCGCCTACCTGCTGACCGACCGCTTCGACCGGATGCTCGTCATCGCCTCGGTCAGCTCGGTGGGGTTCTCGCTGCTGGGCGTGTACCTGAGCTACTACCTGGACACTTCGATGGGCGGCACCGTGGTGCTGTGCCAGGGCCTCTGGTTCGCGGCGGTCTACGGGGCCAGCCTGCTCCGGCGCCGGTCTGGGAGCACGGGCGGGCGGCGGCTCCGCCCGGCGCGCCGCGGGCGCCAGGAGGCCTGAGGGGCCCGCCTCAGGCCTGCGCGCGGGAGACGTAGAGCGCGTCGGTCGCGGCAGGACCCAGCGGGAGGGCAGCGCCGTCGTCGATCTGGACCTCGACGCCGCCCAGGTACGGGTCCCGGGCCCGCTTGAGCAGGCGGGTGCCCACCCGGATGCCGTGGCCGGCGAAGAACTGGAGCAGCTCGGGGTCGGCGTCGGAGATCCGCTCGACGCTCAGCGCCTGGTCCGCGCCCGCCTGCGTGAGGGGGATAGCGGCGGGCAGGGTGGTGGTGCCGTCGGCGGCCGGGATGGGGTCGCCGTGCGGGTCGCGCGAGGGATGGCCCAGGCGCTCGTCGATCCGCTCGATCATGAAGTCGGAGACCGAGTGCTCCAGCACCTCGGCCTCGTCGTGCACCTGGTCCCAGGTGTAGCCGAGCACCTCCACCAGGAAGGTCTCCAGCAGGCGGTGGCGGCGCACCATGGCGACGGCGTGCAGCCGACCCGCCTCGGTGAGCTCCACGCTGCCGTAGGGAGCGTGCTCCAGGAGACCCTGCGAGGTCAGCCGGCGGATCGCGTCCGAGACGGAGGAGAGCCGCAGTCCCGTGGCCGCGGCGATGCCCGACGCCGTGACCTCGTCGTCGGACCACTCGGCCAGCGTCCAGATGGTCTTGAGGTAGTTCTGGGCGGAGCTGCTCAGCTGGGTGACAGACATGGTCTCCATGGTACGGAACCGCCGGGACGGGCGCGGGCCCGCCGGAGAAGAGGCCCACTGAACGCGCCTCGGCACTCGAGGTGGCGCCTGCGAAGGGGGAGGGCGGAGACCGCCGCCCGGCGGATCCGGACCCGCGGAGGACGAGGGACGGGCCCCCGCCCTGCGATGCCGAGCGCCCGTGCGGGATCGATCCCGCACAGGCGACGGAGGCCTCACCCCGCGTTCGTCGGGGCGCTTATCGCCGCCTCGGCCTCGCGCAGCGCCTCCGCGGCGAGCGCGATGCCCTCCTCGCGGCCCAGCTCGGTGTCCTCGTGCTCGATGTTGACCCACATCTGCGGGTCGATCTCGCGCAGCGCCTCGAGGAACCGGGTCCAGTACTCCACGGGGTGACCCTTGCCGATCGCCACGAAGTCCCAGGCGGCGGGCTGGGGCCACTCGTTGGCCCACTCGTCGCCGCCGAGGTTGGTGCGCTCCTCGTCCGGGCCGAGACGGCGGAAGGAGTTGTCCAGCACGCCGTTGATCGCCGCCTGCGGGTTGATCCGCACGTCCTTGGCCGCCGCGTGGAGGACGAGCGGGCCGAGGTCGCGGGCCACGGCCACCGGGTCCATCTGCTGCCAGAACAGGTGCGAGGCGTCGAGCTCGACGCCGAGGCTCCCGGCCCCGGTCCGCTCCAGCAGCTCCCGGACGCCGGCGGGGTTGAAGACGAGGTTCTGCGGGTGCAGCTCCAGGGCCACCTTGACGCCGTGCTCGGCGGCCAGCTCGTCGATCTCGCGCCAGAACGGCGTCGCGATCCCCCACTGGTGCTCCAGGGCGTCCAGCGCGGCGGAGTTCCACGCGTTGACGATCCAGTTGGGGCGCGTACCGCCCTCCTCGCCGGCGGGCAGGCCGGACATGGTGACCACGCGGTCCTGGCCCAGGCGGGCAGCGAGCCGGATGGAGCGGCGGAGGTCCTCGGCGTGCCGGGGCCCGATCCGAGGGTTCGGGTGCAGCGGGTTGCCGTTGCAGTTCAGCCCGGCGATGCTCACGCCGGTGCCCTCGAACTGCGCCAGGTAGTCGTCGCGGGCGGCATCGCTGGTCAGGATGGCGTCCATGTCCGGGACGTGGAGGGGCGGGAGGAAGCCGCCGGTGTTCAGCTCGATCCCGGTGAGGCCCTGGCCGGCGACGGCCTTCAGGGCCTCGGCCAGCGGGCGGTCGTGCAGGATGGCGTTGTAGAGGCCCAGCTTCACGGGGCGGCTCCTCTCCGGGGGCTTGTTCCGAGGGTCGCGTGGAAGAATGTGGAACGTTCCAGACTTCTCCACTCCTGAAGTGTGATCTATGTCTATATGTCCTGTCAAGGAGGCGGCATGGCGCATCGGCAGCCCACCATCATCGACGTCGCCCGGCGCGCGGGCGTCTCCAAGTCGCTGGTCTCGATGGCGCTGCGCGGGGACCCCGGCGTCTCGGAGGCCCGGCGGACCGCGGTGCTCGACGCCGCGGCGCAGCTCGGCCACCGCCCCAACCGGGCGGCGTCGATCCTCGCCGGCACCCGGACGGACACCGTCGGCGTGATCGTCGACGACCTGCGCAACCCCTGGTACCTCCCCCTGCTGGAGGGCGTCCGGGAGGCGCTGGTCCCGCACGGGCTGCGACTGACGCTGACGGACGCGGCGATGAACCGGCACCTGGGCAGCGACCCCGTCGACGACGCCCTCTCGCTCCGGGTGGACGGGCTGATCATGGCCGCCGAGGCCCTGGATCCCCGGGCCGTGCCGGCGGAGCTCCCGCTCGTCGTCGCCGGCACCCGGGCGCAGCGGCCGGCGGGCGCCTGGGCGGTGGCCGCGGACGAGGCCGCCGGGGCCCGCCTGGCGCTGGAGCACCTGCGCGGACTCGGGCATCGCCGCATCGCCCATCTGACCGGCACGGGAGGCAGTGCGCGGGCGCGCCGCGAGGCCGCGGAGGCGGCAGCCGCCGAGGACCCGGCGACGAGCCTTGCGGTGGACGGGGAGGGCGCCCCCACCGAGGAGGCGGGCTACATCTCGGCGCTGCGCCTGCTGCGCGAGCACCCGGACACCACCGCGATCCTCGCCGCCAACGACGTCATGGCGATGGGCGCCCTGGCCGCGGCGCGGGAGCTGGGGCTGCGCGTGCCCGAGGACCTCTCGGTCATGGGGCAGGACGCCACTCCCCTGGCGGCCTCCCCGCTGCTGCGGCTCTCCACGGTGGACCCGCATCACGACGAGGTCGGCCGCGCGGCCGCCGGGCTGCTGGTGCGGCTGATCCGCGGGGAGGGCGGCGCGACGTCGGCCCCAGCATCGACATCGACACCAGGAGCGACCCCGGAGGCCCTCCTCGAACCCACCCTCATCGCACGCCGGACCACCGGGCCAGCCCCGGCGGAAACGGGCTCGTCCCAGCCGTTCCCCGCCCAGCCTCCGAATTAGATGACGAATGACGTAGGAAATTCTCCGCAGACCCTTGGCAAGCGCGAACTGTTGAGGATAGGCTCACCTTACTGGTTGCTGATAAGTTTCCTGTGTGTGTGATGCTGGAAGCCCCCGCCGTGAGGCGGGGGCTTCCGTCGTTGGGGAGCGGCCCCGCCGGAGGGCACCGCGGAGTCGGACCGCCACGACGAGCCGACGCGGCTACCCGCCCAGCCGCCGCAGCCGGGCGCGCAGACCCTCCACCATGACCTCCAGCCCCAGCGTGAAGGCCTGGTCGGCGGCGCTGACGCCCCGCTCGCGGCCGTCCTCGCGGGCCGCCCGGACGGCCATAGCCAGGGCATCGTCCCCGCCCTCGCCCTCCGGCAGGGCGATCTCCCCCTGGGCCACGACGTCCAGGGCGGAGCCGATGATGAACGACTCCAGGGCGACGATGACGGGCACGATCTCCCGGTCCGGCCACCCGCCCGCGCGCAGGCTCGCCGCCATCGGCCGGTAGACGGCCAGGGCGGACTCGGCCGAGCCGACGGGGTTGACGGCCAGCAGCGTGGCGACCTCCGGGTCGCGGGCGAAGGCCTCGCGGTAGGACCACGCCATCGGGACGATCGCAGCGTCCCAGTCCGCCTGCGCGAAGGCGGAGCCGTCGATGCCGGCGGTGAAGGAGTTCCGCATCAGGGTCACGACCTCCTCGCGCCCCCTGACGTGGTTGTAGAGCGCGGGAGGCTGCACGCCGAGGTGCTTCGCCACCCGGGCGAGGCTGAACCCGGACGCGCCCTGCTCCCGGCTCACCTCGAAGGCCGCCTCGAGGATGCGCTCCCTGCTGAGGAGGGGGCGGGTGGGGCGGCCTCTGGGGCGCGGGGGGACCGGCATCGGGCAATGACCTCCTGGAATTCCCTCTGGACACCTCCAGTATCCCATGTCACACTGTTGAAAATTATGGGGATTAATTATCGAGGGTCTCGGCCCCGTCCGGCGATGCGGAGAACACCATGAGCGAGCACCAGAGTCCCATCACGGCGACCTTCGGCACCCCGCCGCAGGTCACCATGAAGAAGGTCCTCGGACTGCCGGCGGTCGTCGCCTACGGGCTCTCCTCCATGGGCCTGCTGGCCGTCTTCACGATCTACGGCACGGGGACGCGGCTGAGCGAGGGGCACCTGCCGGCGGCCTACATCGTGGCCATCGTGGCCATGCTGCTCACCGCCCACAGCTACGCCCGGATGGCCTGGGCGGTCCCCCGCTCGGGCTCGGCGTACGTGTACTCGCGGATGTCCTTCGGGCCGTTCGTCGGCTTCCTCACCGGCTGGGTCATGCTCCTGGATTACATGTTCCTGCCCATGGTCAACTTCCTGCTGATCGGCATCTACCTCAACTCGGTGTTCGCCGCGGTGCCGATGTGGATCTTCACGCTGACCGCCATCGTCCTGGTGCTCTGCCTGAGCATCATCGGCGTGAGCTGGATCGGCAGGCTCAACCTCGCCCTCTCGGTGGTCGCGCTGCTGGTGGCGGGCGCCTTCGTCGTCCTGGCCTTCACCCATGCGGAGGACCTCACCGTCGAGTCCCTGACGGCCCCGCTGCTGCCCGAGAACGGGTCGCTGGGCTCCGTGATGGCCGCCGCGGCGGTGCTGTCCTTCGCCTTCCTCGGCTTCGACGGCGTCTCGACCCTCGCCGAGGAGACCCGGGACCCGCGCCGGACCATCCCGCGCGGCGTCGTGCTCTCGATCCTGTTCATCGGCGTGATCTTCTTCCTCGTCGCGTGGGCCGGCAACGTGCTCTACCCGGACTGGACGCAGCTGACCAACCTCGACGCCGCCGGCACCGAGATGATGGCCGCGGTCGGAGGAGGCGTGCTGACGACGGCGTTCCTGATCGCCTACCTCCTCGGCACCGTCCTGTGCGGCACGGCCGCCCAGATGAGCGTCTCCCGCGTCATCTTCGCCATGGGCCGCGACGGGATGCTGCCCCGGCCGCTGGCCTTCCTCCACCCGCGCTTCCGAACCCCCTACGTCGCGGCGATCCTCGTCTCGATCGTCTCCCTCACCGCGCTGTTCATCACGCTGGACCAGGCGGTGTACATGATCAACTTCGGGGCCCTGGTCGCCTTCGCGGTGGTGAACCTGGCGATGATCAAGCACTTCTGGTGGGACCGGAAGGACCGGGGCCCGCTGCAGGCCGTGCGGCACCTGCTCCTCCCCGCCCTCGGCTTCGCCTTCATCGCCTACCTCTGGAGCTCGCTGGCGCCGTTCACCTTCATCCTCGGCGGGGCGTGGATCCTCGTCGGCCTGGCGATCCTCGCCTGGCGCACCGGGGGCTTCCGCCGCCAGCCGCCGGCCATCGCCCTGGACGAGGATCCGGCAACGGGCACCGAGCCCCGCGCCCCCTCGACCGACATCCGCCTCTGACCCGAACCACCGCAGGAACCCCCGAACCGACGAACCCACGAACCGACCGGAAAGGCCCCACACGATGACCCACGCAGGACCCGAGCTCGCGATCCTCGCCGGCACGATCCACACGCTATCCGACGAGCGCGGGATCACCGCCCTCGGCATCACCGACGGGCGCGTCACCCACCTCGGCACCCGGGAGGAGGCCGCGGGCTGGGGCGCCCGGCGCGTCGTCGACCACGGCGCCGCGACGCTGGTGCCGGGGCTGGTGGACGCCCACATCCACCCCGTCCACGGCCAGAGCGTGGCCCGCGGGGTCTTCCTCGGCGACGCCGCGACGCCGGAGGAGGTCGGCGAGGCCCTGGCGGAGCACGCCGGCGAGGCCGCCTCGTCCGGCGAGTGGGTCCTGGGCTGGGGGTTGAAGCAGACGGTCTTCGGCGAGCGCGCGCCCGAGGGCCGCTTCCTCGAGCGCTTCCTGCCGGGCTGCAGGGTCCACGTGATGTTCTTCGACGGCCACGCGAGCATCGCCTCCCCCGCCGCGCTGGCCGCGGCCGGGGTGAGGGAGGGCGGCCCGGTCGAGGGAGGCGGGGAGATCGTCGTCGACGCCGAGGGGGAGCCCACCGGCTTCCTCGTCGAAACCACCGCAATGGAGCGGGTGCTCGCCGTCGTCCCGGCGATGACCTTCGAGGAGAAGACGCAGGCCGTGCTGGCGACCTTCGAGGGCATGGCCGCCGCCGGGCTGACCGGCGGGGAGGTCCTCGACCTGGAGGACCCCGACTCCATCGGGATCCTCGAGGCCATCGAGGAGCGCGGCGAGCTGCCGATCCGGCTCCGGGTGGCGCCGTGGATCCTCTCCAAGCACGGCCCGGAGCAGCTGGAGCGGGTGCTCGCCCTGCAGGGCCGGGAGGGGCGGCGCTTCGCCGTCCGCGGCGCCAAGCTCATGATCGACGGGACCATCGACAACGGCAGCGCGTGGCTGCACCGGCCCGACGCGTACGGCGAGGGCACCCACGGCCACTACTCCGAGCCGGAGCGGTACCTCTCCACCCTGCGCGCCCTCCACGAGGCAGGGGTCACGACGACGACGCACGCGATCGGCGACCGCGGCATCCGCTTCGTCATCGACGCCATCGCCGCCCTGCCCGCCGGCGGCCCACGGCACCGCATCGAGCACCTCGAGGAGCTCGACGACGAGGGGCTGGCCGCCCTGCGCGCCTCCGGCGCCGCCGCGAGCATGCAGCCGACCCACTGCACGCACTTCCTGGAGGCCGACCGGTCCGACGCGTGGTCGCGCCGCCTGGGCGACGAGCGGGTGGACTTCGCCTTCCGGCTGCGGGACGTGCACGACACCGGCGTCGTCCTCGCCCTCGGCTCGGACTGGCCGATCGCGCCCTACGACCCGCGCGAGATCATGGCCGACGCCCGCAGCCGGCGCCGCACGGCGGTGCCGGGGAGCGAGCCGATCCTGCCCGCGCAGGGGCTGACGGCCCTGGAGGCGCTGGAGGGGTACACGGCCGGGGGCCACGAGTCCACGGGGGCCGCCGGCGGGCGGATCGTCCTCGGCGCGCTCGCCGACCTCACGGTGCTCGACGCCGACCCGCTGGCGGTCTCACCGGAGGAGATGGCCGCGGCGAGGGTCGTGGCGACCTACGTGGGCGGAGAGCGGGTCGTCCTCGTCTAGTGCCTGCTTCCGGGCCCGCGCTCCCCGTGCTCCGGCTTGTCCTTCGCCAGCCACACGACGGCGAGGACCACGAGGATCACGAAGACGACGAGCGCGGCGTACACCCACAGGTGCGGGGTGCCCGACTGGATGGTGATCCAGGCGACCACCGCGGAGCCGACGATCAGAGTGCCCAGGAAGGCCAGGGTGACCTGGCTCCTGGAGCGCTTCGGAAACTGTGCCACGCGTCCCCCTTCCGGAGAGGCCCACCGGACCCTCGGGACCGGCCGGCGACTGCGATGCCGCCGTGACTGTCCATGCTACCCGGCACGGACGCCGAACGTAGGAGATCGCGCTGCCGATGACGGCGACGGCGCGCCTTCGGCTCAGCCGAATCAGCCGAAGGCTGCCGCCGCGTAGAAGATGATCGCGGCGAAGGCGAAGCCCACCACGCCGATCAGCGTCTCCATCACGGTCCAGGTCTTCAGGGTGGTCTTCTCGTCCATCTGGAAGAAGCGGCCCACCAGCCAGAAGCCGGAGTCGTTGAAGTGGGAGAGGATCACCGAGCCGGCGGCCACGGCCAGCACCATCGCGGCGACCTGGACCTCGTTGTACCCGCCGGCCTGGACGCCGGAGGAGATCAGCCCGGCCGCCGTCGTCAGCGCGACCGTGGCCGAGCCCTGCGCGACCCGCAGAATGCCGGCGATGAGGAAGCCCGCGAAGATCAGCGGGACGCCGATCCCCTCGAGCGAGTCCGTCAGGGCGTCGCCGATCCCGGAGGTCCGCAGCACGCCGCCGAACATCCCGCCGGCGCCGGTGATGAGGATGACCGAGCAGACCGCGGGCAGCGCGCCCTCGAGCGTCGACTGCACGGCGTTCTTGCTCTGACCGCGCCCCCTCCCGAGGACGACGACGCCGACCAGCAGGGTGATCAGCAGCGCCACCGGCGTCTCGCCCAGCAGCCCGAAGATCTGGAACCAGAGCTGGTCCGCGGCGCCCTCGCCCAGGGCGCCGGCGCTGTCCAGGGTGCTCAGGCCGGTGTTGGCGAAGAT
Organism: Rothia halotolerans; assembly: GCF_004136635.1. Classification (GTDB taxonomy): domain Bacteria; phylum Actinomycetota; class Actinomycetes; order Actinomycetales; family Micrococcaceae; genus Rothia; species Rothia halotolerans. The sequence continues at coordinate 831,632 of NZ_NOIU01000001.1, forward strand.
CAGGATCATCGGCAGCAGCAGCAGCGCCACCACGGTGCCCCAGCGCGGCGGATCCGAGCGGTCCTGGACCTCCTGGTCGCTGAAGAGGCTAGGCACCGGCAGGTTGACCTTGCGGCCGATGTACTTGCTGTAGACGTAGACGGCCAGCAACCAGGTCGGGATCGCGACGACGAGGCCCACCAGCAGAACCATGCCGACGTTGGCGTCGAAGAACGACGCCGCCGTGACCGGCCCCGGATGCGGCGGGACGAAGACGTGCATCACGGAGAACGCGCCGACGGCGGGGATCCCGTAGAACAGCATCGAGCCGCCGACCCAGCGGGCGACGGAGAAGACGACCGGCAGCATGACCACCAGGCCGGCGTCGAAGAAGATGGGGAAGCCGAAGAGCAGCGAGGCCACGCCCAGCGCCAGCGGCGCCCGGTGCTCGCCGAAGACCGAGATCAGCTTGTGGGCCAGCACCTTGGCCCCGCCGGAGACCTCCAGCAGGCCGCCGAGCATGGCCCCGAGCCCCACCAGCAGCGCCACGCTCGCCAGCGTGCCGCCGAAGCCGTCCAGCATCACGTCCGCGATCGAGTCGAGCGGGATGGTGACGACGGCGGTCAGGAGGCTGACGAGGATCAGCGCCGGGAAGGCGTGCAGCCTGAGCTTCATGATCAGCACCAGCAGCAGCGCGATGGCCGCCGCGGCGACCAGGAGCAGCGGAAGCGCTCCGAGTGTGGGGGTCCAGCCCTCGATCTCCATGACGGTCCTAACTGTGCGAGGTGGTCTCTGCCGAGCTGTCGCCACTGTACCGGGGCAGCTGCTCCAGGACCTCCTCGACCTCCCGGTCCAGGGGGGCGGCGACGTCGACGGTGAAGCCGTTCTCCTCCGGGCGCAGCGGCTCGAGGGTGTCGAACTGCGAGTCGAGCAGGGCCTGCGGGAAGAAGTGGCCCTCCCGCCCGCCGAGCCGCGAGGCGATCAGCTCGCGGGAGCCGGCCAGGTGCACGAAGACGGTCCGGGCGCCGTTGCCGGCCAACACCTCGCGGTAGCTGCGCTTGAGCGCCGAGCAGGTGACCACCAGCGAGCCGCCCCGCCCGGCCTCCTCGCGCATGGCCTCCACGATGAGGTCCAGCCACGGCCAGCGGTCCTCGTCGGTGAGGGGGGTCCCGGCCGCCATCTTCTGCACGTTCGATTCCGGGTGCAGGGCGTCGCCCTCGATGAAGCGGCTGCCCAGCTCCCGGGAGAGGGCCTCGGCCACCGAGCTCTTGCCGGTGCCGGAGACCCCCATGACGATCACGTGGACGGGTTGTGCGGGAGAAGGCATCATGCCCCGATTGTGCCACCCTTCACGGCGGGGCGCCTCACCCTTCCGGCGCGGGCGTCATGAGGCGTCCGGGTGCCTTCGACGCGCTCACTCCCTCAGGGCCCGGGCGGCCGTCCCCCGCACCGAGGCCGTGAGCGTCTCCAGGGCAGGCGAGGCGATCGTCCAGCGCTGCCAGTAGATGGGCACGTCGATCGGCCGCTCCACCAGCCGCACCAGCTCGCCCCGCTCCAGTTCCCCGGCGCACTGCTGCTCGGGGATGCCGCCCCAGCCCAGGCCCAGCACCACGGCGCGGTGGTACTCCGTGGAGGAGGGGATGAAGACGCGCGGGGCGTGGTGCTGGGGGCGCAGGCCGTGCCGCCGGGCGAGCATCTCCGCCATGGAGTCCAGGCCGGTGTCCTTGCGGTCGAAGCGCACCGAGGGGGCGGAGGCGAGCTGCTCCTCGGTGAGGCCACCGCTGATGCGGCCGGACGGCGTCGTGCTCAGGTCGGGGAAGAGCTCGGCGGCGAATCCGGCCTCGGCCACGATCCAGTAGCGCATACTGCCGAGCCGCTCCACCGAGCAGCCCTGCACCGGCTGCGGGTCGGCCGTCAGGGCTGCCATCACCGTGCCCGAGCGCAGCAGGGCCGAGGAGTGCATCTCGTCCTCGCGGTGGATCTCGCAGAAGATCCGCTCCGCGCGGGGCAGGGCGGCGACGGCGTCGAGGAACCAGGTGGCCAGCGAGTCGGAGTTCGCCGCGACGGCGAGCCGCCGGTCCGTGGAGCGGCCGGTGAGCTCCCGCTCGGCCTCAAGGGTCAGCTGCTCGATCTGCTGAGCCAGGCGCAGGACCGTCCGGCCGGCGTCGGTGGGCTCCACGGGGTTGCTGCGCCGCAGCAGGATCTGACCGCTCGCCTGCTCCATGGCCTTGATCCGCTGCGAGATCGCCGACGCCGTCACGTGCAGCACCAGCGCGGCCTCCTCGAAGGTCCGCTCCTCGACGACGGCGGCGAAGGTGCGCAGCTGCTCGGCCGTGAATCTCCTCATCCGGCCATCATAAGTTTTTCTCAGGCATCCTGAAAGAGTTTAGCTGTACTGTTCCGTGCGCTCTGCCTACCGTGGAGAGCATGGTCGTTGAACTCCCCCTTATCCTCATGGGCGCGGGCACCACGCTCGCGCTGATCGTCGCCATCGGCGCGCAGAACGCCTTCATCCTCCGCCAGGGCATCATGGGGCGCGCCATCCTGCCGGTGATCGTGTTCTGCACCCTCTCCGACGCGCTGCTCTACGCCCTCGGGGTCTCCGGCATGGGCTTCCTGGTCGAGCGCGCTCCGTGGGTGCTGACGGCGCTGAAGTGGGGCGGCGTCGCGTTCCTCCTCGGGTACGGGGCGATGGCCGCGCGGCGCGCGATCCGGCCCTCCGGGGAGACGCTGGTGGTGCCGCCGCGGGAGACCGGCAAGGACGACGACGCCGAGGGGCGCGGCCACGACGTCGAGGGGCAGCACCACGACCCCCAGGGGAACGGCGCGGATGCCCGCCCCGCGACGACCCCGGCCCCCGGCGGCAGGGAGGCGGCTCGCGAGAGCGTGTCCCCCGACGCCACCACGGGGGCCCGCGCCACGACGGGCGTCCTGCCGCGGGTGGAGCAGCCCGCCTCCGCGCCGGCCGGTGCCTCCCGCGGACGAGGCCGCGAGCTGACCAAGGTCCTGCTGACCTGCGCCGCCATCACCTTCCTGAACCCGCACACCTACCTGGACACGGTGGTGCTGGTGGGCTCGGTCGCCAACCAGCAGGGAGAGGCCGGCCGCTGGTGGTTCTTCCTCGGCTCGTGCACGGGCTCGGCGGCGTGGTTCTTCGCCCTGGGATACGGCGCGCGGCTGCTGCGCCCGCTCTTCGCCCGGCCCCTCACCTGGCGGCTGCTGGACGGCGGGATCGCGGTGCTGATGCTCTGCATCGCGGGGAGCCTGGCGCTCCAGTAGGCGCGCTCAGCCGGCGTCGTGCCCCAGGCCCAGCCGCGCGGAGATGCCCGCGTCGATGCGCTCGTAGACCTCGGGCGCGTAGTGGAAGGGCGCGAGGCCCCACTTGTGGCCGGGGTCGGCGTAGACGGGGCCCTCGACGCTCAGCACGTCGAACCCCAGCTCCCGCAGCCGGGCGTAGTAGGGCGCGTACAGGCGGTTGGCGTCCTGGGGCGCGAGCCCCATGCTCGCCGGGACGGGCTCGCCGCCCAGCGAGGCCTCGGCCCACGGGACTTCCAGGACCACGGTCCGCTCGAACAGGCCGGCGGCCCTCAGCCGCTCGGCGAAGTCCTCGGCGGCGTCGCTCCACGCCTCCAGGTGGTCCTCGGTGCCGAAGCCGATGAGCTGCTCCTCGGGCAGCAGGTCCATCAGCCCGGTGCCCATGATGTCCACCGAGCGGGTGACCACCCCGCCGTCGAGGAACCAGTAGGCGCCGTGGCGCTCGTCCACGAGGTCCCACACGAGCAGGTCCAGGCCCTCGGCGTCCTCGAGGCGCTCCCACAGGTCTCCGGCCCAGTCGCTGCGGACCATGCGCTCCTGGAAGGCGTGCTCCAGGCCGAGGTCCTCCGGCAGGCGCGCGGTCGCGTCCTGGTCCGCCGAGAGCAGCGACTGGCGGGCGACGTAGGCGATCAGCTCGTGGTCCTCGCCGCGGCCCGGGAGCTCCTCGTAGGCGTCCCGGGAGACGCACGAGCCGTAGATGAACACGCGACGCGGCGTGTTCCGCACTTCAGTTCCCAGAACCATACTCCTGTCGGTCTTCACAGAGGACGAGTCTATATAGACTAGTCCCCGCCCCCATCTTCTCACTCGGAAGGCCCCATGAGCTCTCCCCGCCCCAGCACCCTGCGCTCCCTCCGCCGGACCCTGTGGCATCTGCGGCACGGCGGCGTGCAGCAGGCGCGGAAGCACCTGCGGCGGGTGAGGCTGGGGCTCGACGCCGGCCCGGCCCCCCGCGCGCTCGAGGCCGGCACCGGGGCCGGGACCGCCGCGCCCGCCTCCCGCCGCTCCAACCCCTTCGGCGCCCGCGCCGGCGTCTCCCCCGGGGGCTCCCCCGCCGGCTACACCCTCGACTTCCTGCCGGCCGAGCCGACCGACCGGCCCCGCCGCTTCGCCGACGTCACGGTCGCCACCATCCTGGACGACTTCTCCGAGCTGGCCTGGGGCTACGAGTTCACCACCGTGGCCCTCACCCCGCAGAGCTGGCGGCAGGACCTGGAGCGGCACCGGATCGACCTGCTGCTCGTGGAGTCGGCGTGGGCCGGCAGCGGCAAGGCCTGGCAGTACCAGCTCACCGGCTCCAAGGCGCCCTCGGATCAGCTGCGGGCCCTGGTGTCCCGCTGCCGGGAGCTCGGCATCCCCACCGTCTTCTGGAACAAGGAGGACCCACCGCACTTCGAGGACTTCCTGGGCACCGCCGAGCTCTTCGACGCCGTGTTCACCTCCGACTCGCGACTGATCGAGCGCTACCGCGAGGCCCTGGGCCACGACCGCGTCGCTCCCCTGCCCTTCGCCGCCCAGGACGCGATGCACAACCCCATCCGCCCGCAGTGGGGGTTCCACGAGCGCGACGTCGCCTTCGCCGGCATGTACTTCGCCCACAAGTTCCCCGAGCGCCGCGAGCAGATGGACCTACTGCTCGGCGCCGCGGAGGAGGCCTCCCGCCGGATGCCCACGGGCCTGGAGATCTTCTCCCGCTTCCTGGGCGACGACGAGCGGTACCAGTTCCCCGAGCCCTATGACCGCCGCGTCGTCGGCGGCCTGCCGTACGCGAAGATGCTCACGGCCTACAAGGGCTACAAGGCGTTCCTCAACGTCAACTCGGTGACCGACTCGCCCTCGATGTGCGCGCGCCGGGTCTTCGAGATCACCGCCTCCGGAACGCCCGTGGTCACCACCCGCTCGGAGGCGATCCCCCGCTTCTTCACCGAGAACCAGGTTCCCGTGGTGGACACCCCGGAGCAGGCCCGCGACGTCCTGCGCTCCCTGGTCCGCTCCCCCGAGCTCAACGACCGCACCGTCCACCTGGCCCAGCGGACCATCTGGCGGCACCACACCTACTCGCACCGCGCCGTGGACGTGCTGCGCGCGGCGGGCCTGGAGCACGACGCCGGCGGCCTCGCCTTCACCGAGCGGCTGCGGCTGCCCAGCGTGAGCGCCCTGGTCTCCACCAACCGGCCGCACCAACTCGAGCACGTGATCCGCACGGTGGGCGCCTTCCAGGACGTGGAGACGGAGCTGGTGCTGCTGACCCACGGCTTCGAGCCCGCCCCGGGGGAGGTGGCCCGGCTGGCCTGCGATGCAGGGATCGCCGACGTCCGCATCCTGCACGCCGAGCCCGGGGTGCCGCTGGGCGCGTGCCTCAACCGGCTCGTGGACGCCGCCGCCGGCGAGGTCATGACCAAGGTCGACGACGACGACCTCTACGGCCCGCAGTACCTCGCCGACCTGCTCCGGGCCATGCGGTTCTCCGGGGCCGACGTCGTGGGCAAGCAGGCGCACTACATGCACCTGAAGGAGACGGACGCGACATTGTTGCGCTTCGCGGAGCGCGAGCACCGCTGGACCGACTTCGTCATGGGACCGACCATCACGGGGACGGCCGAGACGTTCCGCAACACGCCGTTCGCCGAGGTATCCCGCGGGGAGGATTCGAACTTCCTAGTCAGCGTCCTGGATGCCGGCGGGCGCATATACTCCGCGGACCGCTTCAACTTCTGCCAGATGCGCCATGCCGCGGAGGGCGGGCACGCGTGGGCGGTGGAGGATCGGGAGATCCTCGCCTCCGGAGAGCTCAAATATTACGGTCTCAATACCGCTCACATGATGACATAGCGGCTTGCCAGAGGCGGGTATCCGATATACTCCACCTCGGTTTAAAAACGCAACAATTACGGTCCGGCGAGGGCTATGCCTGGCCTTTCCCCGGTGACCACATCGCTCCCAAACATTTGAGGAACCCCTGAATATGACTTCTCAGTCAGTGTGCTTCGTCGGGCTCGGCTACATCGGCCTCCCCACCGCCGTCGTCATGGCCAACCACGGCGTCAAGGTGACCGGCGTCGACATCAATGCCGCCAACGTCGAGCGCATCAACCGGGGCGAGGTGACCATCGTGGAGCCCGGCCTGGACGAGCAGCTGCGGCAGGCGGTCGACTCCGGCAACCTCACCGCGACCACGGAGATGGTCCACGCCGACGCCTACATCCTGGCCGTCCCCACCCCGTTCAAGGACAACTACGAGGGCGACCTTTCCTATGTCCTGGCCGCCGCGGAGTCGCTGGCGCCCCAGCTGACCGGCGACGAGCTGGTCATCCTCGAGTCGACCTCCCCGCCGCTCGCGACCCAGAAGATGGCGGAGAGGATCCTCTCCCTCCGCCCGGACCTGGTCGCCGACGGCGCCGAGAACCCCGAGGGCAAGCCTGTCCTCTACTTCGCCCACTGCCCCGAGCGCATCCTCCCCGGCAAGGCCATGGAGGAACTGATCACCAACGACCGCATCATCGGCGGCGAGACCCCCGAGGCCACCCGCCGGGCCACCGAGGTCTACGCGAGCTTCTGCGAGGGCGAGCTACTGCCCACCAACGCCGTGACCGCCGAGATGGCCAAGCTGACGGAGAACTCCTTCCGCGACGTCAACATCGCCTTCGCGAACGAGCTCTCCCTGATCGCCGACCGCCTCGGCGTCAACGTCTGGGAGCTCATCGAGCTCGCCAACCACCACCCCCGGGTGAACATCCTGCAGCCCGGCCCCGGCGTCGGCGGCCACTGCATCGCCGTGGACCCCTGGTTCATCGTCTCCGCCGATCCGGAGAACTCGCGTCTGATCCGCACCGCCCGCGAGGTCAACGACGGCAAGCCCGAGTGGGTCATCGGCAAGGTCGAGGAGGCCATGCGCGGCATCGCCGACCCCACGGTCGCCGCCCTCGGCCTGGCCTTCAAGGCCGACATCGACGACCTGCGCGAGTCGCCCGCCCTGAACATCACCAAGAAGCTCGCGGCGGACCTCCCCCACGCCACGGTGCTGACCGCCGAGCCGAACGTCGAGGAGCTCCCCGCCAAGCTGACGGGCACCCCCAACCTGGAGCTCGCCGAGTACTCGGAGGCCATCGAGCGGGCCGACGTCGTGCTGCTGCTGGTGGACCACCAGGAGTTCAAGGACCTGCCGGCCACCGCGCTCAAGGGCAAGACCGTGATCGACACCAAGGGCATCTGGCGGTAATGGCGCACGAAGGAATCGCCGACTTACTCAATGAGCAGGGCTCGGAACTGGACAAGCTGTCCTCCGAGCTCATCAAGAGCTACCAGAAGGAACTGGAGCTCCTCGCCAAGATCCAGGATCAGCTCGCCAGGATCCAGGCTCAGGAGGAAGCTCTCGAACAGCTGAAGAGGCGGGAGAACGAGGCCAGGACCGAGGCGCTCCGCGCCCGTCAGCACCTGCGCGTTCTCCAGAACTCCCCTCTCGGACGCCTGCAGCGGAAATACTGGCAGCTGAACCGGAAGGGCAAGCGCTAACGATGTCCCCCAACACCCAGAAGCCCTCCTCCACCCCGCTCCGTCGAGAACGCGTTCAGCTGCGCATCGACCAGCTGAACGCCCGGAGGCTGCAGCTCCAGTCGCAGGAGAGCTACTTCAAGTCCTCCCACTTCGCTCGACTGATCGACTCCGACAGTCCTGCGGACGACCTCCGTCCTTCGCGCAGCCTGAGCGAGTACACCCAGCGGGTGCACAAGTATCAGCGTCGTGATCTGGTGCAGGAGATCGCAGCTGAAGCGGCGATGCTGCCCGACCATCTCGGCTCGCGGCTCCTCCGCCCTCATCCCTACCGCGTGGGGATCGTCGCGGACCAATTCCTCTACGAGACGTTCGAAGGCACCGCCAACCTCGTCTACATCACGCCTGAGAACTACCGGGAGACGGCGTCCGGGGTGGACGTCCTCCTCGTGGCCTCCACCTGGACGGGCGTAGGAGGAGAGTGGCGGAGCGGGGCGGCCAAGAACCTGCTGAAGAACGACGTCATGCCCTTTTTCAAGGCGCAGGGCATCCCGGTGATCTTCTACTCCAAGGAGGATCCCCCCAACTACGGGAAGTTCCTGCCGTACGCCGCAGTCGCGGACTTCATCGTCACCTCGGCCGAGGAGAAGATCCCCGACTACATGACGAGCTGCCCTCAGGCACAGGGGTACGGGGCCGTCACCTTCGGGGTGAGCCCCAAGCACCACAATCCGGTGGGCTCCAGGAAGAACCGCCGCGACGAGGTGATCTTCGCGGGGTCCTGGCTCGGCCACAAGTACCCCCAGCGGCGCGCGCACGCTCGCAACATCTTCGACGGCGTCCAGGACGCGGGCCGCGACCTGCTCATCCTGGATCGCAACTCGGAGCTCGGGAACCCCGACTACTGCTACCCGGAGGAGTACATCTCCTCGCTGGGGCCGGCGGTCGACCACAGCCTGCTGATGAAGATCCAGCGCATCACGGACCTTCAGATCAACCTGAACTCCGTCTACGGCTCATCGACGATGTTCGCCAACCGAGTCGTCGAGCTGCAGGCCATGGGTGCCTCGGTGCTGTCCAACTACTCGATGGGCGTCAACGACCAGTTCCCGAGCGTCCTCCTCGGGGACAGCCGCAAAGAGGTCGAGGCCATCGTCAGCTCCCGGGGCACCCCCCATCAGATCTATGCGGATCAGATGCGCGGCCTGCGCACCGCGTACTCCCATTACCTCGCACGCGACAGGATGGGGGAAATCCTCACGCTCGCAGGGTTCCCCGTCGATCGGGTCCAGCCGCGAGTCGCTCTCCTCACGCAGGAGGGCGTCTCACCGGAAGAGCTGGCCCTGCAGCCTCAGACGTACCGGAACACCGAGTTCCTCGGGGCGGACGCCGATGCGGCCGAGATGGAGAAGTTCGACCTGGTTCTCCCCCTCTCCAAGGACCTCTCCTACGATCCCTACGTCGTCGAGGACCTGGTCAACGGCTTCAAGTACGCGGACGTCGATTTCATCGAGAAGTCCCTGGACCTCTCCGCGGACGCCGGCCATCAGCAGGTCGAGCGTCCGACCCGGGGGGCGTGCGTTGCATACGACGCCGAGGCCTACCTGGGCCGCAAGGAGATGGCAGGCGGCTACCAGATCGACCCGTTCGGCGCCCGGCCGGTCGTCGAGACGGTCGAGCTGCAGACGGACGCGGACGGCGTCGAATCCGTGAGGGGAGAGCTCCCCGCCAAGTCCTTGTCGGTGATCGTCCCGATCTTCAACAACGGGCTTCATCTTCGAGACAAGTGCTTCAGGTCCCTGAGGCGCTCCTCGGTCTTCGACCAGATGGAGATCATCCTCGTGGACGACGGGTCCACGGATGGCATCACCCCGTTCATCGCACGGGACCTCGCCCGAGAGTTCCCCGACTCGGTGCGCGCCTACTTCAACGCGCCGGGCGGCTCCGGAAGCGCCTCGCGTCCGCGCAACCAGGGGCTCGACCTCGCCACCTGCGAGTTCGTGACCTACCTGGATCCTGACAACGAGGCCGTCGAGGACGGCTACGCCAAGCTGCTGCGCATGATGCAGAGCCACAAGGACATGGACTTCGCCATCGGTAACATGTCCAAGTGGTCCACCAGCCGGCGCAAGGTGGGCAACTCCGGGCCTCTCCGCAAGAGCCTGCGGGCTCCCGCGGCGCTGCCGAAGTCCACCACTCTCCGCAGGACCGGACCCGGCTCCATCGCCTCCATCAATTTCCAGCCGATGAGCATCCAGGCGCTCGTGGCACGCACCGACTGGCTGCGTTCGACGGGCATCCGTCAGCCCGAGGGGGCCCTCGGGCAGGACTCGCTCATGTTCCAGGAGATGCTGGAGGCCAGCGAGCTGATCGGCGTCACCGCCACGGTGATCCACGTGTACTACGGGGCGGTCTCCAACTCCGTCGTCAATACACTGCAGCCGAAGTTCTACCGGAAGTACTTCCCGCTGGAGCGTGCCCGCATCGACTGGCTGGAGCGGACGAACCTCATGGGCGCGTACCGTGAACGACGCCTGCGTCCGTACTTCACCGGTTGGTACCTGCATAAGTACAACAAGAACGTCTCCGAAGAGCACAAGCCTGAGTGCAAAGAGCTCATCGAAGGACTAGCGGATCTGTACGATCTGACGGTCCTGGAGGACCAGGACGGGGTCCTCTCCCTGGCGGACGGCTGAGGCCCGCCTGAGAGACCATAGGGGCCTCCCCCATCCGATGCATCGGATGGGGGAGGCCCCTTTTTCTGTTCTGCTGGTATCGCCTCGCATGAGGATGGCACTGTACCGAAGAGGGAGGCCATTCCATCGAAACATCCGCGTTCGATACCAGTTCAGGACCGTACCGGTGCTCCAGCGATAGACGAACAGATCATCAGATCCTGAAGCGCCTCAGTCCCCGTGGCCGGTTTCTTCATATGCGAGAACATCCGTGACAGAGGCCCTGAACCATGATTCGGTGCCCATTGTCCGGAGTGGCTTCAACTCGATCCAGATCCTGTCGCCGAGGACAGCCTCGGGGATCTCGACGACCTCAGCGAGTGCAGATTCAGACATATCTACCGCGCGCAGGGTCTGGTCGCCCACGCCGACCTCGATTTTCATATACCCGGCACCCCTACGTGCTGCCCATCGATTGCGGAACACTAGACGAGCAGCGCCTCTCTCGCGGGAGAATTCCCACTCCCGTCGCATAGCAGATCCCGCCACGTAGGTGTGCTCGTCCAGGGCCATCGGCCCCTCCGGCGAATACACGGTCTCCTCACCGGCCGGGCTTCTCCAGACCTGTCGATCCGTCGGACGCCCTGCAGCCCGTTCGATGAGAGATTTCTCTTCTTCATACAGACGGGTTCTGGCCTCCATGGACGGGTAGCTGTTCAGGTCGAAGCTGTTGAGCAGCGGGTATTCCTGATCGATCACCTGAAACATGCTGGACTCGTCCTGCCTCTCAGAGAAGGGGAATGCCAGGAAGAGGTCCAGGAGACGACGCTGGTTGATGGGCATCCATACATCGAAAGCGATGTCCGTTTCATTGGACACTTCGCTGATGAAACGGCCCATGCGCACCTCCCAGTACGCGAGGTCGGTGATCTGGTAGTCAGAGGAGATCACCGGGTCTTCGAATCGTTTCATCTCTTCGCGAGTCGCCTCGGCGCAGATCGCGAGTTCGTCGCTCTTCATGTCGCGTATCGAGGTTGCCAGCAAGAATTTCTCTACCGCCCGGTGCCAGTCCTTTCCCGGGGGAAGGCCGAGATGCGCTCGAACGGTCTCGACGAGGTTCCCTCGGTAGAAGAGAGTACGACGATCGGGAAAGCTCTCGAGGTAGAGCGGAAGGATATAACGTCCGTGAATATGTATGGAATTCCTGTCGAGGACATCGCTGTCAATATGCTTAAGCTTCTCGGAATCGAGGTAAAGCGATCGATGACGAAGTCCCATCGCTGACGCGATACGGTCCGCTCTCTCGAGATCGAGCTTCAGACTCTTCTTGAACTTGCTTTCCTGCGGGCTGCCCGGAAGCGGCCCATAGGTGAAAGCATCGAACTGCTCTTCCTGGCCTTTGACGAATGAAAGCAGGAGTCGGGAGTCGATGCCCGCCGTGACAGACATGACGTTGGGCCGGCCCAGGGCGAGGACGGCGTCGAGCTGGGCGTGCCAGATCCTCCCGATCTCCCGCGCCTTCTCCTCAGCGGTCCACCCCATGAAAGGGTTGTTCCGAAACGGGAAGAAGCGTCTCTCGTTCCGTTCTTCGAGTTCAAGACGGTGGTTGGGGAGCAAGGCCCGAATATTGGCATCACGAGTGTGCTCCCATCGACCGCCGATCGTCAGCCGGCTCAGCGGATGGGGGTTCGGCACTTCCTCTCGCAGGCGTTCCAGGATGTCGAAATGGGATGAGACCACTCCAGAGTCCGTCCGCCAGTACACGGTCCTGCCGCCGTGGGCATCGTGATAGATGCGAGTCTTCCCCTGCACATGGAGAAGCACGCAGTAGCGACCACCCATTTCATAGAGAAGATCCTCGACCTTCGTCATCTCCTGAGGGTCCTCGTGCGCAGCAGTGAGGAGTGACTCGGCCAGGCCGTCCGTTCTCACCGTCCCCGTCACAGGATCGAACAGCAGGCCAAGCCCTATGAGTACGACCCAATCCGCAGAGTCGCGGACAACATCGCGGTCGGCCAGTTCTTCGATGTCCACCGATGCGCCGCCCGGCAGATCCATTCTCTCGAAGGCAGCGGTCGGGGCCGTCTCCGGGACGGTGTAATCCGCCGGATAGAAAACAAAGCCTCTCGGATACAGGGTCACATCATACATATGGGAATCCTTCAGAATCACAGCCGCTGGGAGTCGATCGAGAAGATCGCTGTTCGAGCCCATTTTCTTACAGAGTGGGGAATCTCTTCCTCCGCACGCAGGCCTACCCAGGCCGACTGTCCCGGCCCGATGAGCGGGATGTCCATGGCGTGGAGCCCCTCCGCCTCTGCTATAGGCGTCGCTTCGCTGAGGTCACCGTCCACTCCCACCCTCAGCGAGAGCGGGAGGTCACGCACAGCCGCGTCGGTCGAGATCAGGAACCTCATCCGCATCGGGAAGGAACCGTTCCTCCGCCTCTGCACATTCACGACGCCAGGTGCGCAGAGCTGCGGCGGAAGCCACAGCATATCCTGCGGCTCCCTGAGGATGGCGTGCTTCATCAGGACCGTTCCGGCCGCGTTTTCCGTGGTCCAACTCGTATGCCCCGGAATACCGCCCTTCCGGTTGTTCCGATAGTCATCGCGCATTAACTTGTAGGTGGAGTACACAGACGGTCTTCTCCATCGAAGATCATCGTGGTCAGTCATCATCTTCTACAGTCTCCTCCTGGGATGCGGCTTGCCTATCGATCAGTTCATCGAGCGACTTCTCGATCCCCTTGATCGATGCCTTGATAGACCCTTCGTGCTCTTTGCTCATCGTCTCCGCCAAGACGCGATTGATGGTGGCCAATGCCTGGATCTGAGTCTTGGATGTATCGATGGGACGCTCGAACCCCTTTCGAAGCGCCGCCTCTAGCCAGGAGAGAGTCCGGACCTTCAGCGCATCGATGCGGGCCGCGGTATGCGCCTTCTGACGTACCGCGACACCGCAAGCATCGACCATCTCCGTCACCACCTGCGCCGCGGCTCTGTCGTCCAGACGGACAGAGCATTCTCCGAGCTCCAGAAGATCGAAGAGGCCGGGCATCTTATGTCCGTGGGTCTGCGAATAGATGCCGACGACGGGAACGCCTTGGGCGCTCGCGAGTATCGCTGCGTGGAAACGGGAGGTCACCAGCACACCCGGAGCGCGCATGCATTCTAAGAACGCCGAGAAATCCTCTGGATCCTCCAGGCGGATGCCGCTGTCCGGGAACTCTTCATGGAGGCCTTCGAAGAGCGCCAGCGATATCTCGCGATCTGCCAAGGTCTGCACCACGATCGTCACGCGGTGCCCCGCACGCAGCTGCCTTCTCCCGAATTCAGCGTACGTCTGGTACGCGGCGGAATCACGGAAATTCGAGTTCCGGTTCTTGGTCTGGACGAAGGCGCTGCGCCGAGACCCCGCTCTCAGCCCGTAGTCCTCCAGGCGCAGGACCATCCCATAGTGCGTGACGTCCCGTTCCCCGTCATCGTCCTCCTTGCGCTTCAGCCCCTTCGCGAAGAAACCGGGGTCCAACAGCACCGGCGTGTCCTCGGAGGGTTCCTGGCCCACGATCTCCGGCGACGTGGTCTCCCGAAAGGCCATGCCGACAGGAAGCCTCTTCAAAAGGTTCATGAGCGTCTCACCGAACGGCGTTCGAAACGGGCCCATGGTGGAGGGCATGACGACGACGGGGGTTCGTGCCCGGTTCGATGCCATCACGGGAAGAGCACGCCACAGGAGATCCCGGAAATTCTCCTGCGTTGCGGATTCGAAGAAATGTTCGCCGGAGTTGATGATGATGAAGTCGAGAGACCGCAGCTTGAAATCTCGGATGAAGCCGTCCAAGGCGGAGACGTAGTCATTGAGCTGCATCAGTTCACGCGATGCGCTCTTCGAGGCCCCGTCCAGCGGAGCATCGAGAAGGGCCATCGACTGCAGGCTCTCCCTGGAGGGCTCAGAATACTTGTCCGATGGGTTCAGCCTCACCGCGAAGGACTGTTCGACGTCGACGTCGAGGCTCTGCAGCATCTCGACGAGTCCGGAGTTGATGGCGAGGTCCCCCCAGTTGGAGGCTGCGTGGCCATAGAAGACTGCGACTCTTGTCATGCCGGGCCTGCTTTCAGTGTGTGTGCCGTGAGAAGCCCAGCGAAGGCGGAGCCCACCGTCGACCAGCTTCGCTCCTGTTCGACCCAGGTGCGCGCTCTCTTCCTCATCGCTGTCATGCGCAGAGGATCGTCCATCGCCACCTGTATCGCATCCGCCAGATCCTCGGGATCATCCTGCCTGACGATGAGCGCCCGCTCGTTGTCTCCGGCGATCTCCGTCAGAGCCGGAACATCGGAGACGATCACCGTCTTCTCAGAGGCCAACGCCTCGAAGGGCTTCAGGGGAGAGACCGCGACGGTAGCCGGCGTGCGCTTCCGCGGGTATACGCAGATGTCCACTACACTGTAGAGCTCGTCCACCTCCTCATGGGGGACTCTGCCGGTGAAGCGCACCCTTTCTCCGAGGTCGAGTTCCTCCGCGAGATGCGTGATATGGGCGTGCACCGCGCCGTCGCCGACCATCAGCCCTTGGAAGGCGGCGCCTCGCGATTTGAGGATGGCCAACGCCCGCATCAGAACGTCCAGGCCTTCATAATCCACGAACGTTCCGGCGTAGCCGACGACCGGCAGCTCCGAGAGCCAGCCCAGCTTCTCGAGCACGTCGTCGGACTTGGCCTGCGGAGCGAACCGGTGGGGGTCCACCGCGTTGGGCAGGACGTCCACCGGGGCCGCCAGGGATACCCTTTCCCGGATGATGTCCCGCATGGCCCCCGTCAGCGTGGATACCGCGTCCGCCGCGCACAGCACCGCGTTCTCGAGGGCCACCGTTCGCGCCCTCCGGCCTTCCATCCGCGACTCGTTCTTGGCTTCGTAGACCAGCTCCCACATGCCGGAGACCTCATAGACCACCGGCAGGCCGAGGGACTTCGCCGCTATGCAGCCGGGCAGCGCCGAGACATAGGTCGAGCGGAGATGGACGACTGAAGGCCTCTCCTGCAGGAGGATCTGTCGGTAGTACGAGACCGACTCCTCCATATACGTGTATTCGCCGGCCTTCCTCAGAGAGCTCGTGCCGATTCGCCGATAGGCGACCCCGTCGAAGTCAGCCTCGTCGATCTCTCCCGGCTCCAGACGATTCTCGCCCTCAGGGAACCCCGGACGTGTGTAGGCAGCCACCTCGAGACCCTGCTCCCCCAGCGACCGGAGCAGCTGATGAGCACGATTGGCGTACCCTCCGCTCTGTGAGGGTTGGCTCGCGTGAAGGATCGATACGACCTTGCCCGGCACCGGTTCGAAGGGCGCCTTCGGGGCGGCCTCCTGTACTTCCGAGAGCTCTGAGAGCATCCGCTGCGCGGCCCGTCCCTCTCGGACCATCTGCGAGTCACGCTTTGAATTCATGGCGTCGAATGCAGGGTCGCAGAGCCTGTCGAAGTCCGCCGCGCCGTAGAGGGCCCTGACAAGACGTGGCAGATGATAGGCGCCCCAATGACTCTCAGGAACGTCGTCGAGCAGCCCGAGGGCCTCCTCGTAGAACCCGACCTCGAGGAGAGAGGCCGCGATCTCCTCTGCCTCTCGTGAGCGCTCACGGCCCGCCACGTGGTAGGCCAGCGCTGACGATATGCTCCTACTCCTGGACAGCAGCGGAAGGATCTCACATGCCTCCTGGCGCAGCCCGTCGAACAGAAGGGTGCGTCTGCCGCGGAAGGCCGGCTGACGTGCCAACCATACGGCGGCCCCGCCCAGCATCTGGGCGTCAAGCTCACGGAGCGTACGCCCGGCGAATCGTGCGGTGCCCAGCGTGGAGAGCAGACACCGATCCATGAAGCCTATGAACGTGTAGCTCTTCTGACCGTTCTCCGCTGAGCCCGAGATCGCCGTGGCGAGGCCCACGGGCACATCGAGCGACAAGGCTTCTCCACGTTCTCTGCACAGCCGCTGGACCTCATGCGCCTGTCGTGCGTTGTCTGCGATGAGAAGGGGGACGAGGGGGAGCATCTGCGCCCCGGAGAGCAGCAGCGATAAGGATCGCAGGTCGGCGTCGCCGGTGAGATGAACTCTCAGGACGTCCGGGAAGTAGCCCGGGCCGCCTCCCTCCATCAGGGAGACGAGTTCGGAGAACCACCTCTTCGGATCCACCGCCTCGGGGTTCTCCACGATCTCCCCACCGACCTGAACGGCCATGCCGATGGAATTGATTCCATGGGGACCGACCGTCACCGAGAGCACCCGGCGATGGTCGAAGTCCGATACCCGAGGCTCGTGCTCTTTGAGCGCATTGAGCTTGGTCCGATGCCAAGACTTCGTAGCGGACCTAGCCGCTTCCTCCGCCAGAACGCGAGCCATGCTGAGCTGCTCGCTCTCGGTCAGCACATCCGTGACGAACCGAGCCTGCTTCGGACTTCCCGAGAGCATCGCGGCTCGAAGGTAGATCCGCGACACGAGCTGCGGGCCGGAATGCGGGCGAAGAGAGTTGCAGACGCGGGACATGCGCCCTTCCAGACTCGTCTCGGCACCGCTGTCCAAGTACTCCGCCAGGTTCCAGAGTGTAGTGATGAGCGACGTCTGCTCAGGCATCTATGAGTTCCCTTCCGCCAGACTATGGTTGATCGCTGCAAGCGTCCTCGGCTTCGGCAGCGGCCAGTGACCCAGCGCTTTGTCATAATAGACGGAAATATCGACCTTAGTATCTGCAAGCCTGCTACCGGACGATTTCACGCCTCTCATGAATTCAGACAGCTGCGCTTCGATGTCGTTTTTGCTCGCGGCGTTGACCAGGTATCGGATCTTCGGGATATAGCCAAGATCCTCGATGGCCTTCGCAGCTGACACCCGATCCGGGAACTCCTGGCGGACTGACTCAACATCAGACGTTCCGTAGGCGTATTCGGCCGCCTTCCGAGGGAAGTAGCTGACATATTTGCTCCAGTCCACCTGTGGGTTGTTCACCAAGGCGTATGAGCCGTCGTCTCTAGCCGCAAGCTGCAGCGCTTGGAAGCCACCTGCGCTGCTGCCGTAATAAAGATGCTGATGAGAGGGCACATCGAGACACTCGCTCACGTACTGCACCGCCTGCGCCATCGCCGGAAGTGCGTATCGGTCGGCTTCTCCCTGCCCCCATCCGATCCTCAGGTCGTTCTCGGGCCTCAACGTGGGATCGGAGAGATACAGGACGTGAGCGTGAAACTGGTCGGCCCAAGTGCGGCGCTGAAAGACCTCCAAGGGGGACTTGGATTCTTCGCGAGCCACCGCACCATTGGTCAGGACCAGCAGACGGTCCGAGCATTCCGGGTTGACCCACAGCAAAGCGGGCACGGCGACGAGCCCCACAAGGACATCCAATCGAAGGAAAGTTCCCGGCTCGGGAGCCAACGGGCTCCCTAACGGCACTTCTCCCATTCGGACGATCTGCGCCTCTTCCGCTATGCCCACTGGCCACTCCATTCTTTCATCAGGCTCGGATGTATTGCATGAGCGCCGAGAGCGCAGGTCAAGTCTCCCACGCCCTCAGCGCACCACACGGGCACTTCTTACGGCCGGAAATCCGTGAGACGCGAACCGACTCCGAAGAATTCCTTCAGAGCTGCAGCCGTCCTCTCGGCGGCCTGGCCATCCCCATAGGGATTGACTGCGTTGGCCATCGACGCGAAGTGCTCCTCATCGTCGATGAGTGCGGTCGCCTCCTCGACGATGCGGTCGAAATCGGTGCCGATCAGACGTACGGTTCCAGCAGTCACGGCTTCAGGACGCTCGGTGTTCTCGCGCAGGACCAGCACCGGTTTCCCCAGACTGGGCGCTTCCTCCTGGACGCCGCCGGAGTCGGTGAGGACGAACCGGGAAGCCCCGATGAGCCGGGTGAACTCGCCGTAGTCGAGGGGTTCGATCGTCAGCACGTTCTCGAGATCTTCCAGCTGCGGCAGCACCGCGGAGCGAACCTTCGGGTTCTTGTGCATCGGGAACACGAAGCGGTACTCCGGGTGTTCGAGGGCCAGATGCCGGATGGCCCGGGAGATGCTGACCATCTTCTCGCCCAGGTTCTCTCGTCGGTGCGTCGTCACCAGCACCACCGGCTGATCGGTACTGAGGAAGCTCTCGAGCTTCGGGTCCGAGAATGCGACCTGCTTCTCCACGGTGGTGAACAGCGCGTCGATCACCGAGTTGCCCGTCACCACGATGTCCTCTTCGGCGACGTTCTCACGCAGGAGGTTGCCCTTCGACTCGGCGGTGGGGGCCAGGTGCAGCTTGGTGATCTGGGTGGTCAGCTTGCGGTTCGCTTCCTCGGGGAAGGGGGAGTTGATGTCCCCCGACCGAAGACCGGCCTCCAGATGGATCACCGGGATCT
The DNA here is from genome assembly GCF_004136635.1 of Rothia halotolerans. Classification (GTDB taxonomy): domain Bacteria; phylum Actinomycetota; class Actinomycetes; order Actinomycetales; family Micrococcaceae; genus Rothia; species Rothia halotolerans. Next base: position 850,474 of record NZ_NOIU01000001.1, read on the forward strand.
CCCGGTTGAAGGCCGCCACGGCTGCACCCATGACTGTCGACGTGTCGCCTTGGACGATAACGGCGTCGGGCTTGAACTCCTCGAGGATGCCGTCCACGCCCTGCACCACCTTGGCCACGATCCCGTTCAGGGTCTGGTTGGCAGTCATAACCTCGAGGTCACGCACCGGTTCGATTCCGAAGAGGTTGTTGACCTGGGCGAGCATCTCCTTGTGCTGACCCGTGACCACCGGGAGGCTCTCGAAGGAGTCCGACTCCTCCAGCGCCTTGATGATGGGGGCCACCTTGATGGCTTCGGGGCGAGTGCCGTAGATGGTCATAATGCGCTTCGGGGACATCGACTGCTCCTTGGGGTGTCTTCGAGGGGTACTCTGCGGTATCGGACGCTATCAACGTCTGACTCTTGGAAGGCGAAACAAATATCTATGGGAGCGTCAGTCGTACTGACGCCGGTTCTCCGCGTAGGCGTCGTTGAGGAGGCCTAAGGCCTTCTCCTCATCGCCTTCGGCCAGAACGTGGGCGAACCACCGGTACTTCCGGGCGACTTCTTCGGCGGACCCGTCCATCACCAGCCGGCCCTGTTCGAGCCAGATGGCCCGACTGCACAGTTCTTCGATGGTCTGGGCGGCGTGGCTGACGAGGAAGATGGTCCCGGCGTCGTCGAGGGCATCATTCATCGCCCGGCGGGATCTGTCGGAGAAGGCGGCGTCTCCGGTCGAGAGGGCCTCATCGACCAGCAGGATCTCCGGATGGGCGGCCCTGGAGATGGCGAAGCGGAGACGGGCGCCCATCCCCGACGAATACGAGTTCATCGGCCGCTGTATAGCGTCTCCCAAGCCGGCCAGCTCCTCGATGCCGGGTCGGGCATCCTCCACCTGTTCAGGTGACATTCCCATCGCCAAGCACCCGAGCGTGATGTTCTCGGCACCGGTCATCTCACCGATGAGGGCAGCGCTGATCCCGATGAGCGTCGGGGTGGAACGGGCGTAGACGGTCCCGGAGGTCGCGGGCTCGACCCCCGCGATCACCCGCAGTAATGAGCTCTTGCCCGAGCCGTTGCGGCCGACCAATCCGACGAACTCGCCCCGTGAGACGCTGAAGCTGACGTCCTTGACGGCCTGCACCTGCGTCCGCGAGCCTCTGCGGAGGCCCGAGAGCAGCCCGCCAGAGGGAGAGCTCGTCTTCGACTGATAGGTCAAGGAGACCGAGTCCACCAGCACACTCGTCTCCTTGCCCAGAAGCTCACTCCCGGCCATAGCGTTCCTCCGACCTCCAGAAGAATAGGAACCCGACGACTGTCAGGCCGAGACCCCACAGCGCAACGGTCAACCACTGGTCCCAGGAGGGGACGGTGTGGTCCAGCAGCAGAGACCGGTACATGGACAGCAGAATGAACAGCGGGTTGTTGGTGATCACGACATAGGCGGCAGGGTGATGCGCGAGGATTCGCTCGATCGGGAAGATCACGCCGGATCCGTACATCAGGATCCTGCTGAAGAAGCCGACGCCGAAGGAGATGTCCGGCAGGCTCACCGCCAGCCGCGAGACGATGAACACCACGCCCAGATTGATCAGCGACTGGAGCAGGATGAGGGGGAAGACGAGCAGCCACGAAAGGCTCGGGAACTCATGCGGCGGGATGATCATCAGCATCACGAAGACCGCCACGATGATCGGTCCGGCGGTGAGCAGCTCGCGTAGCGACATCGAGATCGCGAGGCTCGCTCGTGGGAAGCTGAAAGCCCGGATCATGGAGCGATTGGAATGGATCAGATTGGCCGACTGCCCGAGGGCGCCGGTCGTGAGCCTGAACATCAGCACGCCGACGATGACGTAACCCGGATAGTTATCGATGCCCCGGTCGACCTGAAGCACCAGGCCGAAGATGACGTAGAAGAACGCCGCATCCAGGATCGGTTTGCCCACCAGCCAGAACGTGCCGAGCCGATGCTTGCTGTTCTTGGTCAGCACCCGCGAGCGCGCGTCGAACCACAGGAAGTGACGACGTCGCCAGATATCCCGGATATAGGCCCCGATCGAGGGGCGGGTGCCCACCGCCTTGAGCTCTCCGGCCGCGATGAGATCCCGGAACGGCTCCCGCTCCGCGAGGGCGCTGTCGTCCCAGGGACCGGCCGGGCTCGCCCGGCGCTCGGTCTCAGTGCTCACTTCATCATTCCTCACCGGTTCACGGCCTCCGACGCCAGCCGGGCGTAGAGGTTCTCGAGGATCTCGGCGTTGGCGGCCCAGGTCCTGGTCCGCGCGAACTCCCTTCCGGCACGGCCCAGCCGCGCCCGATCCTCCGCCGCTCGCAGCCTCCTCAGCCCGCGGGCCAGATCTTCGGCGTCCTCCGGACGGAACAGCGCCCCGCGCGGGGCGGCGTCGGGTCCGGCGTCCACCAGCTCGCGCAGCGGCGGAAGGTCGCTGAGCAGAACCGGCGTTCCCGCCGCCATCGCCTCGATGGGCTTGAGCGGGGTGACGGAACGGCACACCTCGGTGTCCCTGCGGGGTACGCAGAAGACATCCAAGGCGCGGTGATAGCTTACCGCCTGGTCCGCCGCGACTCGGCCCGTGAAGATGACCGCGGGGGCAATTCCCAGCTCGACCGCCAGCGCCCTGAGGGCGGGCTCGGCCGCGCCGGAGCCCACCAGCAGGACCCGGACGTCCTCGCCCTCGGCCCTCAGCAGGGCGACGGCGCGCAGCAGGGTGTCGAAGCCCTCGTAGCCCACCAGCGAAGAGACCGAGCCGATCCAGAGGCCCTCCTCCGCCAGACCGAGCTCGCGTCGCGCGGCCGCCGGGGCGGGCTCCCGCTCGAAGAACCGCTCCGCGACGGCGTTGGGCAGCACCGTGATGCGCTCCCGGGGGATCCCGCGGCCCACCAGCGCATCCCGCATGACCCCGGAGAGCGTGACCACGTGGTCGGCGAGGCCCATCATGCGGGTCTCCTGCTCCCGCAGCGCGCGGAAGCGCTCGCTGGCCCGGGCGGCGTCGTGATCCGGCTGCCCGGAGGCCCAGGTCTCCTCCAGCAGGCCGCGAACCTCGTAGACCCACGGCAGCCGCAGGCCGCGGGCCAGCGCCTCGGTCATCAGGGCGTTGGTGTAGTTGGTGGTGCAGTGCAGGACCCGGGGCCGGATCCGCTCGGCGAGCGCGGCCATCATGCGGGTCTGCTGCTCCAGGCGGGAGGGCAGGTCGGGGCCGGGGCGAATGGTGAGGGCGCGGCGGTAGCGGACGGCGTCGATCTCCTGGACGTCCTCGCCCCAGGGGATGCCGACCAGCACGGGGTAGCCCAGCCGGGTCACGACGTCGACGCCGACCCCGCGCGCGGCGAGCGCGCTCAGCAGGCGGTGGCTGCGCAGCGTGTAGCCGGACTGGGTGTGGGGCAGCGAGTTGGTGAGCACGTGGAGCGCGCGCATCGCCGGATGTTGGGAGCCGGGCTCAGCCGACGGCAGCGGGTTGCCCGTGGCGGGAAGCGCGAAGTCGGCGCGCATCGTGGCGGCCTCGCCCTCGAGCCGGCGCAGGAGGCCGCGAGTGCCAGACCGGCTCGATGCGGAGCCGCCGGCCTCTCCCCTGTCTCCCGAGAGGGCCTCCAGCGCCTCAGAGATCCTCCCCGCCTTCCACAGGGCGCGGGCGCGGGTGGCGGCCGGGAGGAGGGAGAGGTCCTGGTCCACGCCGCCGACCACCAGCGCGACCTCGGCGGCCAAACGGCGCCCGACGCCGCCGGAACGCCCCTCGAGGGCCCGGCGGCACAGCTCGCGCGCCCGGTCCTCCCGCCCGCCGAGGTACGCGGCCAGCGCCCGCGCGCCGTCCACAGGGACAGCGCCGATCCCGGCGCCGAGGGCCCGCGAGAGGCGCCGCGGAACCCGCCGGGACCCCTGCACCACGAGGTGGACGGGGTCGTCGACGGCGTGCTGGGTCAGGGTCCGCCCCATCAGCACCAGGTTGCGGAGGAGACTACGAGGCATCGCGGTACTCGCCCTCCTCGCGGGCGTCGGGTTCCCTGGAACCGTTCCCTGCGCCGGTGGGCCCTCCGGTGGCGGCCGGGCGCCCGGCCTCCCCCTCGGCGGGATCCGGCCCGGCAGCGCGGTGCTCCGAGGCCCGGGGGCCCTCGGTGCTCCCGCGGAGCTCGGGCGGCAGGGCCCGGGCGCGCCGGCCCTCGCGGTGCGCGGCCTCCAGCAGGCGGAGGTAGAGGGAGCTCAGGTCCTTGATGTCGGTGTGGGCGGCCGCCCAGCGCCTGCCGGCGCCGCCGTGGTCCAGCAGGGACCGGTCCGCGGCCACCTCCATCCAGTGTCTGGCCAGCGCCTTCGCATCCCCCGGCGCGGCGACGAAGCCGGCCCGGGCGTCCCGGATGATCTCCGCCGACTCCCCGGCGACCAGGGCGGAGACGTGCCGGTTGGTCGCGAGGAGCTCGTACAGCTTGGAGGGCACGGTCCAGCGGAAGGGCGCCCAGTCGCGCAGGGAGACCGCCACGGTGTCCGCCCACCGGTAGTGCTCGCCGACCTCCCGGTGGGGCACCGGATCGAGGAAGGTGATGGTGGCCAGGGACTCGCGGGCGCGCTCCTGGAGCGCCTCCCGCTCCGCGCCCGCGCCGACGAAGCGGAGCTGGACGTGCACGCCCCCCGCGGCGGCCATCCCGGCGGCGTCGATCACCGCCGCGAGCCCCTGGCTGCGTCCCAGCGTGCCCAGGTAGAGGATCCGCAGCGTGCCGGGAGAGCGCTCCGGGGCCGACGCCGCGGCGTCGTCGCCCGGAACGGGAGCCGCAGAGCCGCGGTCCGGCCCGGAAGCGGCGGGAGGGCAGCCCGGGGCTTCCCGCTGCCGCCGGAGCCCCCGGCGCTCGGCCGCCCGGTCTCCGCCGAGGTCCGGCGTCCTGGTCAGGTCCGCGCCGTTGCGGATCACCGTCACGGCCTCGACGCCGCGGGCGGTCAGCACCCCGGCGAAGCGCGCGCTGGTGGTCACCACCTGGTGGGAGCCCAGCTGGAGGCGGGTCACCAGCCGGTGCGTGAGCCCGCGGAGCAGGCCGGTGATCCCCTTGCCGGGCGCGATGCCGGGGGTGAAGGTCACCAAGTCCGGCCAGGCGTCGCGCATCTCCACCACCAGGGGCACCCGCAGGATCCGAGCGGCCACGTGCCCCACGAACAGGGAGGTCAGCGCCGGGACGGTGGTGATGACGACGTCGAACCTGCTGCCCGCCCGCGGCATGCCGACGACGAGGCTCTGGAGGCTGACGAAGGCGTGGTCGAGGGTGCGGGTGAGCACGTCCCTGCCGTGGGGCAGGAAGGGCATGCGGATCACGGTCTCGCCGAACTCGCCGGTCTCCCGCCGGTAGGGCCGCGTCCCTGCCCGCATGTCCGCGGTGAGGTCCGGATGCGGATAGTGCGGCATGGAGGTGAGCACGGTGACCTCGTGCCCGAGGGCACGCCACTCCCCCACCAGAGAGGACCACCGCCGCTGCGGGGCTCCGATCTCGGGAGCGTAGTAGTGGGAGATGAGGAGGATCCTCACGCGGGCCGTCGCCGACCCGGGATCGGCGCCTCCATGGTGTGTTCCACTGCGAATATTCCTCATGCGATGGGGGCGAGGTGCCGCGCTGCAGGGGCTCGGCAACCGTGCGAGTTGTGCGGGAGCTGATGGGTGACCGGCTGGGACGCCGCCTTCCGCAGTCTAAGCAAAAAGCGCCTCACGTGCAGGTATTTCTCAGATTACCTAGCCACGCCATTTATCATCATCCGACTTTCGATGCCAGATTGTGACACCGCCCGTTCTTCCGGTGTCACGATGACGCCCCGTCTTCCCCGTCCCCGCCGGCGGGCCTATCCTGGCCATGAGCCGCCGGACCGCGTCCGGCGTCCTCACGCATGTACCCGCCACGGACGCAAAGGACCAGCATGAGCGTCACCCCCGAGCCAGGCTCGCCGATCAGCGAGATCTTCAAGGAGGCCTTCGGCCACCATCCGGCCGGGGTCGCCATCATCACCGCGGACAGCGAGGAGGGGCCGGTGGGGCTGACGGCGTCGTCGGTCACCTCGATCTCCGCCTCCCCCGCGATCCTGGGCTTCTCCCTGGCGGCGCAGCGCGGATCCGCCGCCCACGTGGCGGAGGCCGAGACCTTCCTCGTCCACCTGCTCGACGCGGAGAACGTGGAGCTCGCCAAGACCTTCGCGACCCACGGCTCCTCGCGCTTCGACGACTCGATGGGCTGGGAGGCCCTGCCCACCGGGGAGCCCCTGCTGACCGACGTGCGCCGCGTGCTGCGCTGCCGCCCGCTCACCAAGGCGCAGGCCGGCCCGGCCCTGGTCTTCACGGCCGAGGTCCTGGAGGCGACCCGTCACGACCTCTCCGGCACGCCGCTGGTCTACCATCACCGCACCTTCCACTCCCTCGGGGAGAACACCTACGTCATCTGAAGCCTCCGGGCCGCCCCGCGGGCTCACCCGGGTGAGATGCCGACCAGGGCGTTTGCACTCCGTACCCTCTTCCGCTACCCACGCTGTCCCGAGCCGGGACAACTGAGGTGAAAGTCCCATTTTCCCTCACGTCATAAAGCTTCATAAAGGTTGGTGGGATGGGGGTTGGAAGTAGCGTGAGAGTGGCGGGTTGTCGTGAGGGCCTGCGGGTTTGCTCGATGCAGATGATGGTCGATCCCCCCATAGTGACCACATTTTTCCGACTCTCCTGTTGACCTTTCCCCCAAATAGGCATAGGCCGCACGGCAACCCGCTCTTTCATGCCCTCGCGCAGGTGCGCGGCAGGCGACGGGGATTAGGCTGAGTCATATGGCTCAGAACGCGAACGCATCCCAGCACACGCCCGCTTCCCTCCCCTGGACCGAGAAGCTGATCCGCATCCCCACCGTCAGCTACGAGTCCAACCTGGAGCTGATCGAGGTCCTCGAGGCCGAGTTCTCCCGCCACGGCGTCGAGAGCCACCGGAGCTACTCCGAGGACGGCACGCGCGCCAACCTCTTCGCCACCGTCCCGGCCGCTGACGGCGGTACCGACGGCGGCGTGGTGATCTCCGGGCACACCGACGTCGTGCCCGTGGAGGGCCAGCCGTGGGAGACCGACCCCTTCGAACCGGTGGTCAAGGACGGCAGGCTCTACGGGCGCGGATCCGCGGACATGAAGGCCTACATCGGGGCCGCGATGTGGCTGCTGCCCCGGATCGCGGAGGCCGAGCTGGCCGAGCCCATCCACTTCGCCTTCTCCTACGACGAGGAGCCCGGCTGCCTCGGCGCGCCGCGGATGATCGAGGAGTTCGGTGCCCGCGGGATCCGCCCCGAGCACTGCGTGGTCGGCGAGCCCTCGCTCATGAACGTGATCCAGGCGCACAAGTCGCCACAGCGCGGCCGCGTGACCTTCCGCGGCGTCCCCAAGCACTCCTCGATGGCCGTGCACGGCGTCAACGCGGTGCACTACGCCGGGGAGTTCATCCACTTCTACAAGGGTCTCGCCGACGATTGGCGCGATCAGGGCCCCTACGACGAGGGCTTCGCGATCCCCCACACCACCGGCGGCGTGAACTTCGTCCGCGGCGGGATCGCCTACAACATCGTGGCCGAGGAGTGCGTGCTCGAGTACGACTTCCGGGCGATCGCCGCGACGCCGCCGCACAAGATCCGCGCCCGGATCGAGCGGTTCCTCTTCGAGGAGCTGGAGCCCGCCATGAAGCGGGAGGCCGAGCTGGTGCGCGGCCTCGGCGGGGCGGACGAGAAGGCGCTCGACGCCGTCGGCATCTCCCTGGAGATCCTGGCCGACGTCCCCGGCCTGAACACCTCCGACGACGACCCGGCGATCGCACTGGGCGAGGAGCTCGGCGGCCACCGCGGCGGCCCCGGTCCCGACGGCGCCCCGCTGCCCTCGCGCGTTCCCTACGGCACCGAGGGCGGCCAGTTCCAGGGCGCCGACCTGCACACGATCGTGTGCGGCCCCGGCGACATCGCCCAGGCGCACACCGCCAACGAGTGGATCGAGCTGTCCCAGATCGAGGCGTGCGAGGAGTTCCTCACGGCGCTGCTGGAGCGGGCGAAGGCGTAGGGGGCGAGGCCGGCCGGCGAGGACTCTGCGGGTCCCCGGCCGGCGCCTCGGCATCCGGCTACAGCTCCGTGGTCCCGCTGCCGCCCTCGGGGCGCTGGCCGGTGACCTTGGACTTGACCAGCTCGGCGATCGAGGCGACCTTGCCGCCCGGCTGGCCCCAGAACTGCGCCGAGTCGCCGATCACGCGGATCAGGCCCAGGTTCGGGTCGTCCTTGCCGCCGTCGAACCACTTGGAGACGCCGTCGTTCCACAGCTCGTCGATCTTGGAGCGGTCCTCCTCGAAGACCGCGCGCCCCGAGACCGAGAGCCATGAGCCGGCCTCCGTGAAGGCGAGGTTGACCTCCGGGTTGGTGCGCAGCTCGTCCGCCTGCTCGCCCTGCAGGCCGATGAAGAAGCGCACGTCGGCGTCGTCGGTGACCTCCTGGGGCGCCATCGGGTGGGAGTGCAGCTTGCCGTCGTGGGAGATGCACGTGAGCATCGCGAGGCCCTCGCCCCGCATGATCTCGACGACCTTCTCCTGTGTCAGCTCCGTCATGGTTCCTCCTCGTGGTCGGGATTGTCTGTGACGCCAGTCAACCCGACGGCGCGGCGGAGGGGAACGCCTTCGGCTCTCGGCGAGATATGTGGTCGTCAGAGGATTCGTTCACGGACGCTCAGGCCACGAGATGCGGAACCCTCATCGACCCGCCACATCCTCCGCGAACATCTCACTGGGATGGAGATCGAATTCTGGAAGGTGGTACTCCTGGCCATCGACCCGCAGATGCAGCACTCCCATCTCAGAGTGCTCCTCAACGGTACGAGGCTGTCCTGCCGAAAGGGCGATCGAACCCCGGAATTCGTGACCGCCATCCCTGCTCGCGACGACCTGCGACGTCGGCACAACCTTCCCGCTCGCAGGAGAGTTCAGGGCGGACGGCCATTTCGATTTCGTGTTCCCCTGAATGATCTTCACATCCGCGTCATATAAATATTTCAAGTTGAGGGAGGCCCCGGCTCGGCTGAGCATGTACTCATTCGACCCCATCGCTTCGATCGCCACGTCCTGATGGAGGTTGAACCTTTCAAACCAGCGTTCATCCGAACGGTCGGATCGCCCATGATCTCGAATCAAAGTCAAACCTTCAGCGGGAAGATAGTACACGGTACGTCGCAGGATCGCACCTTCATAACCCGCGTTATAACCAGAGGCAACGGTGAACGATTTCGAATCGAGGAAATGGTCGGTGGCTATCTTTCGGGTTATTTTATTATCAGGCGTCTTGATGTAACCACGATTGAGGGAGAAGGAGGAGTGCGCCTTGCTGGAGACCACGTATCGCCGAAATTTGTTGTTCCCGTAATTATATTTTCCGGCATCGACAAAAAAGTCGACACCGCCGCTTGACAGGATGACGCTCAAATCATCGGAATGCTTGTGGGCAGTCTGCGAAAATCCGGATATGAAGGCCAGGTAAAACCCGCTGTCCTTGTGCTTCATGACGCTTGTCCCCGAGAGCTCGTCATGGAAGTTGCCCCAGAGGATTCGAGGTGACGATATGCCGCTCGAGCTGTCACCCAGGGCTGGAAGCTTCCGATCGGGCTTCGCGATAATCGCCGGATACCGATCGATATTGTCCAAGGACTCGACTATATCGCCGCCGAGCGTGGCCCCGTTTTCGCCGAGATACTCCTCTAGCGACCGGAACATCCCCGAGACCATCCGATGATATTCGGGGGAGTTCTCCTGGTGAACCCCACGTGGGCTGAAAGTCTGCCAGAAAATCGACCGAACCCGCCCGAGACCATTGAGCACGTAGCTCTCGTTTCCCAAAACGAATCCGGAGCAGATCAAGGCCCAGTCAACCATGATGCCATGGTTATTCATGCGGTGGTTCTCATCGAGCATGAGCAACTCGGCGTGCTGGCGGATCGACTGCGCAATTCGCTCTTCGTCGATCGCCACTTCCGCCAACCGGCACACGTACGCATAGTAGATCAAGGTACGCACGCGCGACGCAATGGCGTGATCATACCAAGTCATCGCCACTGAATTACCGTCATCAACATATTCGAGCCAACTGAAAACAAGCTCAGTCGCCTTATCCACGAATTCAACATCCCCTGAACGCTGATACTCGTTCAGCAGCTCGTTAACAACACGCAGGTTCTGCAAATATAGTTGATAGGTTGTCGTCAGACCCGGCTCTTCGTGCCCCCAATCGAATGACTCGCCGAACTCCACTTGGGGGTATCCGGGGAACGGGATAATAAAACCATCCATTGCTTTCTTGGCAACGGGCCCTGTATGGCGGCTCGTCTCGACCGACGGTGAAACCGTCTGCTCCGTCAGATTCGGGAACAGGTCATCCATGTCGCACCTTTCAGATCTTTCAGGCCAGCGATACAGGATAATACCTAGCCTCGAGAGGGAAGAATTATTTTTAGGTTGTCACAGCCTATCAGACTTAGCATCACTGGATACGCAAATTGTCAACGGGCCAGTGGGGATGTGGGTCGTCTGAAACCAGGGTCATATGAGGGCTTGCAGGCTGAGGAGAGGAACGGGACGACGAATGTGGGCGGAGCGCCTCTAGCGCTTACCGGCAGTCATCAACGGGAGTGAAGCGGCGCCTGCTGGGTGCGGCCCCACACTGCTCAGCATGTCGAAGCAGAGGGGCAGCACGCGATCGAGGTCATGAGACGTGCCGGTCAGATGATCGGCAGGACCTCGCGCAGGGCACGGACGGCACCCTCCGGGTCCGCCGCCTCGGTGATCGCCCGCACGACGACGACGCGGCCCGCCCCGGCGTCGACCACCGGGCCGACGGTCTCGGCGTCCACCCCGCCGATCGCGAAGAACGGCTTGCCGGCCGTCGTCGTCGAGCCCTTGTCCGTGGTGGGGCCCATGCCGCCGACCTCGCCGTGCACCATGACCCCGCGCGCGGTCACCTGCGCCGCGAAGGCGGGCAGGTCCAGGCCGACGGCCGCGCGGCCCGGCTTGGTGGGGGTCTCCCAGACGGGCCCGGTGCAGAAGTAGTCGGTCTCCGGGTCCTGCGCCGCGACGCTGACCTGGTCGCGGTCGTGGCAGGAGCGGCCCAGCACCACGTCGGGTCCCAGCAGCTGCCTGGCCTGGGCGGAGGTCAGGTCGGTCTGGCCGACGTGGAACACGTCCGCTCCCGCCAGCAGCGCGACGTCGGCCCGGTCGTTGGCCGCGAAGAGCCCGCCGTGGCGCCTCGCCGCCTCGCCCAGCAATCGCAGCGCCTCGAGCTCCGCCTGCACCGAGACCTTCTTGTCCCGGACCTGGACGATGTCGACGCCGCCGCGGAAGCAGGCCTCGAAGAACCGTTCCAGCGCCTCGGCGTCGAGCACCTCCACGGTCTCCCCGTCCGAGGGATCGAGGAGGTACCGCTGCAGGTCGGTGCAGAGGTACAGGCGCGCCTCCTGCAGCCGACGACGGCGCCACGCCCCGTCGCGGGCGGGGAGAGGGGAGGCCTCCTCCGGGGCTCCGAGTGACTGTTCGGCGCTGGAGGCGAGTGGCTGCTCGTCGTACGGCTGCTGGCCGGATGATGGAGTCATGGTGCCCACAGTAGATCACGCGCGCTTCAAGAGGGTGATGCATCCCACGCCCATTCTTCCGTACACTGGGGAGCACACGTGGGAGTCCGGGCAGGCCGGGCTGAGAGGGCGAAGCCGCCGACCATCAGAACTCGATGCGGGTCATGCCGCCGTGAGGAGATGAATTCAGTGCATATCGCCGTGGTGGGCGCCGGGATCGTCGGCGTGCAGACCGCGTGGCAGCTGCGCCGGCGCGGCCACCGGGTCGTCGTCGTCAGCCCGGACGTCGGGGAGGGGGCCAGCTGGGCCGCGGCCGGGATGCTCGCCCCGGTCAGCGAGGTGCAGTTCGGCCAGGAGCGCCTCTACCCCTTGATGATGCGCGCGCGGGAGGAGTACCCCGCCCTGATCGAGGACCTCGAGCGCGCGACGACGCGCCCGCACGGCTACCGGGAGAACGGGATGGTGCTGCTGGGCTGGGACGCCGCGGACCGGCGCGCCCTGGACGACCGCGCGGCGGTCCAGCGCGGCCACGGCATGGAGGTCCGCGAGCTGACCGGCCGCGGGCTGCGCCGCGCCGAGCCCGCCCTGAACCCCCGTCTGGCAGGCGGATACGCGGCACCGGAGGACCAGCAGGTGGACCCTCGGCTGCTGATCGGGGCGCTGACCGACGCGCTCGGCCGCGAGCTCGACCCGGCTGCGTTCCCCGAGGCGGGACCGCCCGCCGAGTGGGTGCGCGGGAAGGTCACCCGGATCGACGCCGAGGGCGAGCGGTGGAGGCTCACGGTCTCCGCCGGCGGTGACGAGCCGCCGCCTCGGGGCGACGAGTCGTCACCCCCAGGTGACGAGTCGACGCTGGCCGGTGACGAGTCGTCACCCACCGGCGACGACTCGTCGCTCACCGCCGACCGCGTCCTGGTCGCGGCCGGCCTCTCCCACGGCGAGATCGCCGGCGTCACCGAGCGGCTCCCCCTCGACCTGCGCCCCGTCCACGGCGACGTCCTGCGCCTGCGGCTCACCCCCGGCCAGCTGCTGCCCGGGGAGGCCCACCTGATCGGCGCCACCGTCCGGGCGACCGTGCGCGGCCGCCAGGTCTACCTCGTGCCGCGCGAGGACGGCGGCCTGGTCGTCGGCGCGAGCGTGCGGGAGGACGGCCTGGCCGGCGTCAGCGCCGGCGGGGTCCAGGAGCTGCTGGACGACGCCGTCGCCGTCCTCCCCGCCGTCAAGGACATGGAGCTCGTGGAAATGACCGCCCGCGCCCGCCCCGGCACGCCGGACGACGTCCCCTGCCTCGGCCGCGTTCCGGGTGCCGAGGGCGTGGTGGTCTCCACCGGGTACTCCCGGCACGGGATCCTCCTCGCCCCGCTCGGCGCGCGCCTGGCCGCCGAGCTGCTCACCGACCACCCCCTCGGGGACCGCGACGCCGCGCTGCTGGCCGGCATGGACCCCGCCCGCTTCACCTCGGCCCAGGCCGCACCCTCGACCCCCTCCCTGGAAGGAGCCCCCGCATGATCACCGTGTCCGTCAACGGGAAAACCGTGGAATTACAAGAAGACGCGACCATCGTGGACGCCGTCGCCAGCACCCTCGAGCGCGAGCTCACGCCCGAGGGCAGGCCCGCCGACGGCGGCCGGCTCGGCGTAGCCGTCTCCCTCGCCGACGCCGTGGTGCCGCGCAGCGCCTGGCAGAGCACCGTGCTCGCGCCCGGCGCCGAGCTCGAGCTCGTCACGGCGGTGCAGGGCGGCTGATCGCCCCTGCAGCACCGCCGCCACCGGCTCACTCACCGCCCGCCCGCTCGCCGCCACCACCTGGCCGCACCCCGGCCCCACCGCCACCGGGCTCCCACCGCCGTCCACCGCCATCGCCCCGCTAGGAGAACCATGACCGCGCACCCTCGAACCTCCGCCCCGCCAGAGACCGCCGCGCGCCCCGCCACCGATCCGGACGCCTCTCCCAGGTGGGTCGAGCCGACATCGCCGCAGACCGAGCCGACGTCGCAGCCCGGCCCGGCGACGCAGCCCGCTGCCCCGCCCCCGCTGACCATCGGCGGCTACACCCTGGAGAACCGGCTGATCATGGGCACCGGCGGCGCGAGCGACCTCGCCGCGCTGGAGCACGCCCTCGTCGCCTCGCGCACCACCCTGACCACGGTGGCCCTGCGCCGGTACAGCCCCGAGACGAAGACCAGCGTCTTCGCCCTGCTGGACCGCCTCGGCATCGACGTCCTGCCCAACACCGCCGGCTGCTACACCGCCCGCGACGCGATCCTCACCGCCCAGCTGGCGCGCGAGGCGCTGGAGACCGACCTGATCAAGGTCGAGGTGATCGCCGACGAGCGGACGCTGCTGCCCGACGTCGTCGAGACCCTCGAGGTCACCGAGCGGCTCGCCGCGCAGGGCTTCGTCCCCTTCGTCTACACCAGCGACGATCCCGCCGCGGCGCTCCGGCTGGAGCAGGCCGGGGCCGCGGCGGTGATGCCCATGGGCTCTCCGATCGGCACGGGCCTGGGCATCCTCAACCCCTACAACATCGAGCTCATCGCCTCCCGCGCCTCCGTGCCGGTGGTGGTGGACGCCGGGATCGGCACCGCCTCGGAGGCCGCGCAGGCCATGGAGCTGGGGTGCGACGCCGTGCTGGTCGCCAGCGCCGTGACCCGCGCCCGCGACCCCCGCGCGATGGGACGCGCGATGAGCCTCGCGGTCGAGGCGGGCTGGTTCGCCGGCGGCGCCGGGCGCATCCCGCGCCGGAACGAGGCCCTCGCCTCCTCCCCGCAGGAGGGGAGGGTGGCCTCCGGCGATGCCGAGCATCCCCCGACCTCGAACGGCGCCCCGGACCCGTCCGCCGCCCCCACCATCACGGAGGACCCCCGATGAGCGACCTCAGCGGCCTCAGCGACTCGCAGCTCGAGCGCTTCCAGCGGCACCTCTCCCTGAGCGGCTTCGGCCCCGAGCCGCAGCAGCGCCTCCTCGACTCCCGGGTGCTCGTGATCGGCGCGGGCGGGCTCGGCGCTCCGGTGCTGACCTACCTGGCCGCGGCCGGGGTGGGACGCATCGAGATCGTGGACGACGACGTCGTCGACCGTTCGAACCTCCACCGGCAGGTCATCCACGCCGAGGAGCGGATCGGCGAGCCGAAGACGGCCTCGGCGGCCGGCGTCATGCGCGGGCTGCACCCGGAGGTCGACGTCGTCGAGCACCGCTGCCGCATCACCCCCGGGAACGCGCTGGAGCTGATGCGCGAGGCTGATCTGGTGATCGACGGCTCGGACAACTTCCTGACCCGCTACGTGGTCTCCGACGCCGCGGAGATCCTCCGCAAGCCGGTGGTCCACGGCGCGATCCTGCGGTTCTCCGGGCAGGTCAGCGTCTTCTGGGCCGGCCGCGGGCCGACCTACCGGGACATGTACCCCGAGCTGCCGGACCCGAGCGAGATCCCGACCTGCGCGGAGGCCGGCGTGCTGGGGGTGCTGCCGGGCGTCGTCGGCACCCTGATGGCAACCGAGGCGATCAAGGTGCTCACCGGCGTGGGCGAGCCGCTGATCGGCAGGGTCCTGTTCTTCGACGCCCTGAAGGCCTCGTTCCGCGAGCTGAGGCTGGAGCCAGACCCCGGGCGGCGTCCCGTGAAGGAGGTCGGAGCGGATCTCGGGCCGCTGATGGAGTCCGCGAGCGCGTGCGCCGTCGGCGGGGAGACGGCCGGTGCGGCCGTGCCGGCCGAGGACGGGACCGCCGAGGAGATCTCCCCGGCGCAGCTGCGAGAGCTCCTGGCGGGAGGGCCCGACGGCGGCCCGGTGCGGCTCCTGGACGTCCGCGAGGAGTGGGAGCATCGCCTCGGCGCGATCCCTGACGCCCTGCACGTCCCGCTCGGCGGGATCGTCGACTCGGAGGGGGCGCTCCCCGCGCTGGACCCGCTGAGGCTCGGTCGCGACGACGACGGCGTCGTCGTCGTGTACTGCAAGGCCGGCGTCCGCTCCCGCCGCGCCCAGGAGGTGCTGCGCGGGAGGTACCCGCAGGCCCGCCTCGTGAGCCTGACGGGAGGCTACGACGCCTGGTCGCGAGGCTGAACGTCACGGGGTGGGGCCCCGCGCGGCCGGACGTCGCGAGGTCGGGCGCCGCCGCGTGAAGTCCCGCCGGCTCTCGCCCGGGCCCGTCCGGCCCCTCCGGCCGGGCCCGGCACGCCTGATCCGACGAGGCGCGCCGCTCGAGGAGGGCGCGAGGTCGCCTACTGCGAGAGCTCGAGCTCGATCCGGTCCAGCAGGGTCTCCAGCGAGGACTCGAACTCCTCCTCGCCGTGGTCCTCGCTCAGGGCGTCCCGCAGCCGGTACACCTCGCTCTCCCGGCTGAGATCGGTGTTGCCGTCGCCGTGGGGGATCTGCGCGTCGCCTTCGTCGAGGGGGTCCTCCACCGGGCCCGTACCCCCGCCGCGCGCGGCGGCGTCGAGCAGGAGGTGGCCCAGCAGGAAGCTGGTGAACGAGCGGTAGGCGCCCACCTTCTGCGCGTCGGTGAAGCCGAAGTCCCCCAGCGTCGTCAGGAAGTTCTCCACCACCTCCAGGCTGCGCAGGGGCGGGCGCAGCCACGGCGCGGCCGGATGGCGGGTCGCGATGAGGGGGAAGGCCCGGGGGTGCGCGAGGGCGAGATCCCGCACGCTGTGCGCGAGGTTCTGCAGATACCCCTGCCAGCTGCCGGTGATCGAGCCGTCGAGCTGGTCCATCAGCCCCTCCAGCAGCCGCACCACCACGGCCTCGAGCAGCTCCTCGCGGCCGGTGACGTAGCGGTAGAGGGACATGGCCTCGACGCCGAGCTCCTTGCCGAGCCCGCGCATCGTCAGCAGGTGGGGGCCCTCGGCGTCGATCATCTGCAGCGCGGCGTCGATCACCTGGTCGCGATCCAGCCCGCGCGCGCTCGTCCGGTGGCCCTTCCGCTTCGTCGTCTCACTGTCCATGCCACCCAGTTTCCGATTTTCGTCCGGCGAGCGCCAGTGGACGCTCAGCCTTACGTTGTTAGTCTTGAGGAGGAGCGTCATCCGAGCTCGGCCCCTCGCGCCGAGCCGGAGCGGCCCGGTCCGGGCCGCGGGCGCTCCCCCGCCCGGCGCCGCACGGCGGGCGCACCCGAGGAGAGGAACGACCCGTGACACGATCCACCACCCGCGGAACGGAGGATCCGGCCCAGGCGCCGGCCCCGGAGGACGACCGCAAACCCGACACGCCGACCGAGCTGACGACCCGCTCCTGGAAGTACGTGCTGCGAACCACCGTGCGGGAGTTCTCGGCGGACAAATGCTCAGACCTCGCGGCCAGCCTCACGTACCGCACCGTCTTCTCGATGTTCCCCGCGCTCATCGCGCTCGTGTCCATCCTGAGCCTGTTCGGCCAGAGCGGCTCGGCCGTGACCGGCATCCTGGACGAGGCGGAGGGCATCGTCCCGGCGGACGCCTGGTCCACGGTGAAGCCGGCGCTCGAGGCCGTGCTGACCGCGCCCGCCGCCGGGCTGGGACTCGTCCTCGGCCTGCTCACGGCGCTGTGGTCGGCGTCGAGCTACGTCAAGGCCTTCGGGCGGGCCATGAACACCATCCACGACGTCCCCGAGGGCCGGGGGCCCATCAAGCTCAACCTGCAGCAGTACCTGCTGACGGCGCTGATCCTGGTGCTGGGCGCCGTGGCGCTCATGGTCTTCGTGCTCTCCGGGCCCGTCGCCGAGGCGGTGGGGAGCGCCATCGGGCTGGGAGAGGTCGCGCTGACCGTGTGGGGCATCGCCAAGTGGGTGATCCTGGCCGGCGTCGTCGTGCTGGTCGTCGCCCTGATGTACTACGCGACGCCCAACGTGAAGCAGCCCAAGTTCCGGTGGATGAGCATCGGCGCGCTGATCGCCATCGTCGTCGCCGTCCTGGCGAGCCTGGGCTTCTTCTTCTACGTCGCCAACTTCGGCAGCTACAACGCCACGTACGGCGCCCTGGCCGGCGTGATCATCATGCTGCTGTGGCTGTACATCCTCAACGTGATCCTGCTGTTCGGCGCCGAGGTCGACGCCGAGGTCGAGCGGGGGCGTGAGCTGCAGGCCGGGATCCCGGCCGAGGAGGAGCTGCAGCTGCCGGCGCGCGACACCAAGGCCAGCGACAAGCGCGAGCGGAAGTACGAGGAGGACGTGGAGCGGGCGCGCTCGCTGCGGATGAGCGCGGGGGAGGACGACTCCCCCACCGCCGACGACGCCGAGGCGCACGCTGTCGAGGAGGATCGCACCGCCCGGGACGCTGAGGACGGTTCCAACGCCCCCGGCGGGGAGGACGGCGCCGGTGGCGGGTCCTCGGCCCGCCGGGACTGAGTCCCTTCCGCGCGACGGGGAACGCTCCCGGGTCCGATGGGACCCGGGAGCGTTTCTGGTTTCCGGTGGGGGCGCCGGCGGAACGGCGTCGGCGGCCGACTCAGTCGCCCGGCCACTCTCCCATGACCCGCTGGAACGCGCGCGCCCCGCCGCGGTCGACGAGCGCCTTGACCAACGCGAAGATCGCGCCCTGCAGCGCCGCCGCGGCGAGCACCTCGCCGAGGTTGAACTCGGACTCGAGCGCCTTGGGGGCGTCGTCGCCGGACTTCTGCGGAGAGACCAGCTTCCACACCTGCTTGAACACGACGCCGGCCACGGCGCCGCTGACCAGGCTCCCGGCCATTCCGAGGGGGCGGTAGAGGATCTTCGCGGACGTGCTGGTGGAGGAGTTCTTCGACATGTCGGTTCCTTTCACGGGGAGGGATGGGTGGTCGTGGGACTCGCGCTCACCGGCGGGTCGCGCGGACCAGCAGGACGACGCCCAGGCCGAGGCACACCCCGAGGGCGCACACCGCGACCCAGCCGTTGCGTGCGAGCCGGCCGTCGTCGTCGGTCACCGAGTCCCGGGCGGTGCGCAGGCCCTCCTCGGCACCGGCCCTGGCGCGGGTCAGCTGCGCCGCGGCGCGGTCCTTGGCGGCGTCGAGCTGGTGCCTGGCCTGCTCCTTCACGTCCAGGGCCGAGGTCAGCTGCTCGACGGTCTCGCCGAGGTCCTGACGGGTCCGGGCGATGTCGGCCTCGATCTGCTCCGGGGTGGCCTCGGCGTCGGGCTCCCGGCCGGGGGCGGCCGCGGGCCGGTTGCTCGCGGTCCGGTCCGAGGGCTTCGGGGATTCAGGAACGGTCATGGCGGATGTGTCCTTTCAGCTCGTCGACGTCCTGGGAGACGCTGTCGATGGTTCGTTCGGGGGCCGGAGAGAGGTCCTGGACCTTCTTCTTGCCGAGCAGGGCCGCGATGCCCGCCGCGATGAAGAGCACGACGGTCACGATCAACGCCGCGAGCCAGGCGGGGAGGACCAGGGCCAGCGCGATGATCGCCGTGGCGATGAGCGCCGCGAAGCCGTACGCGGCGAGGATGCCGCCGGCGCCGAGCAGGCCCGCGCCGACGCCTCCCTGCTTGGCCGTGGCGGTCAGCTCCGCGCGGGCGAGCTTGAGCTCGTCGCGCACCAGGCGCGAGGTCTGCTCGGAGAGGCGCGTGATCAGCTGTGCCGGGCTCGGCTCTTCCGGGGGTGCTGGATGGCTCATGACGCTCGCTTTCTGTGGGGACGGGGACGGATGCGCCGGAGGGGACCCGGAGACGACGGGGCGGCCGATGAGGGCCGGCTCCCGGCCCGTCACGGCACCGGACCACCTGAATCGGTGGTTCGGATCCCGTCGCGGACGTACTCCTTCATGGATCCGCCATGGCGTGATGCGGCCCACCTTACAACGTATGCTCGAGAGGTGTCACCCTCTTCCGGGCGGGCCCGGCCTCGTGTTCCCGGCTCCTGCAGACTCCGGCCTGACGAGGGGTCCTCGCCCGCAGGGCGCCCCGGTTCCGCGGCTCGATCTGGTTGGTTTACAACGTAAGGCTACGGGACTACGGTGGTTCCACCCGTCATCCTCGGGCAGGCGGACCGCGCATCTCACGGGCGGTCATGAATGAAAAGGTGTGATCCAGAAATGGTTGATCAAGAATATGATTTCCAGGCGCTCGAGAATGCCACCGTGTTTGACAGCGAGCATTCCAAGATCGGCACGGTCGGCCAGGTGTACCTCGACGACGAGACCGGCGAGCCGACCTTCGTGACCGTCAACATGGGGCTCTTCGGCACCCGGGAGACGTTCGTGCCGGTCGACGCCACACAGCGCCTCGACGAGGGCCTGATCATTCCGTTCTCCAAGGCGTACATCAAGGACGCCCCCGCCATCGACGCGGACCAGCACATCACCCCGGAGGAGGAACGCGAGGTGGTCCGGTACTACGCGAACGGCGGCGCCGAGGACCGCCCGCGGTCCGGCCGCGGCGGGGACCAGATGGTGGCCCACGAGGAGCGCCTCAACGTCGGGACCCGGCAGCAGGAGGCGGGACGCGCTCACCTGCGCAAGCGCGTCCGCACCCAGACGGAGCAGATCGAGGTCCCCGTCCGGCACGAGGAGCTCGTCGTCGAGCGCGAGCGCATCGACCCAGGCTCCCCCGAGGCCCGCTCGGACGCCCCCATCCGCGAGGCGGCCGACGACGAGGAGGTCATCACCCTGCGGAAGGAGCGCCCGGTCGTGGAGAAGGAGACCGTGGCGACCGAGAAGGTCAACGTCGGCAAGCGGACCGTGCAGGACAGCAAGTCGGTGAGCGCCGAGGTGCGCAAGGAGGAGATCGACGTCGAGGACGACGGCGACGCATCCTCGGCCGCCGGTCGCTGATCAGGGCGCGGCCGGTCACTGATCAGGGCGGGACCAGCCCGCGGCATCAGCCCGCGCTCGTGGAGCGCGCTCCGGATGCCGCGGGCCGGCGCCCCGCTCACCGCTTGAGCCGCCGCCGACCCTTCCGGTTCATCCCCGCGATGGCCCCGCTGAGCACCGTCGCGAACCCGTTCCACACCGCGTAGGGCGCCAGCAGCACCCCGCGCTGCGGCGCCGACTCCGCGGCTCGGCGCACCAGATCCGCCGAGCTCACCGCGAGCGCCCCCGCCCATACGGCGGCCAGCCCCGGCCGGCGGCTGCGGAAGAACAGTCCGCACCACCCGGCGTTCAGCACGAGGTTGGTCCCCAGCGCCACCATGTGGCTGCGGGCCCTGCGCACGTGGCCGGCCTCCAGCTCGTCGGCGATCATCAGCGAGGAGATCGCCGCGATGTCGGCGTAGAGCGCCGTCCACACGACCGGGAACGCCGCGCCCGGCGGCTGCCAGGCGGGCTTGCGCAGCGAGCGGTACCAGGCGTTCTGCGGGTCGGCCAGCACGGAGCCGACGGCGGCGCACGCCGCCACCGAGACCGCGGTGACGGAGAAGACCCTGGTCCAGCGCCGGGTGTCCAGGTTCACGACGGCGGCCCGCACCGCCTGCTCGAAGGTCTGGTTGCCGCCCTCGGGCTTGCCCGCGTAGGACTCGAGGTCCCGCTCGTGGACCACGGTGTCGTGCAGCAGGCTGCCGATCAGCGGCTTCGCCAGCCCGCGCCGGACCGGCGTGACCAGCGCGATCCAGTGCGAGGCCAGCGAGTTGGTGGTCACCGGGGCCGTGAGCACCACCCGCGGGATCAGCCCCAGCGCCTTGGCGTAGCGCTTCATCATGTCCGCGTAGGGGATGGCCTCGGGGCCGCCGACGTCGAAGGTCCGGTTCACGCTGCCCGGCACGTCGGCGGCGCCCACGAGGTAGTGCACGACGTCGCGCACCCCGATCGGCGTGATCCGGTTGACGATCCAGGAGGGCCCGATCGCGCCGGGCAGCCGCTCCGAGAGGTGGCGCAGCATGTGGAAGGAGGACGAGCCCTCGCCGATCACGACGCCGGCCTGCAGCGCCGCCGTCGGCACCCCGGAGTCCATGAGCTCCTCGCCGACCCGCACCCGCGACCTCAGGTGGTCCGAGAGCTCCTCGTCCTCGGGGTGCAGGCCGCCGAGGTAGACGATGCGGCCGACCTCCTGCCGCTTGGCCGCAGTACCGAAGGAACGGGCCATCCGGGCCTCCGCCTCGACGAAGTCGCTGCCGCCGGACATCGAGTGCATGAGGTACCAGGCGACGTCGACGCCCTCCAGCGCGGCCTCGACGTCGTCCTCGGAGGTCGCGTCGCCCTCGTGGACCTCGACCTGGCCGGGGCCGGCCTGCCGCCCCTCCTGGACGATCTTGGCGCCCCACTCCATGTCCAGGGCCTTGTCCCTGCTCCGGGAGAGGGTCCTGACGGCCCAGCCGCGCTTCAGCAGCTCGGCGGTGACCTGGCTGCCGACGTAGCCGGTGGCGCCGGTGACCAGGGCCCTCCGCGTCTCCTCCCGGGAGCCGGCGGATGCGCCGGCCTCGGGCTGCCGGATGCCGGACAGGGTCTGGGCGGGGGCGCCGCCGCGGGTCTCGGTGGCTTCTCGGGCCATGACGAACCTCCTCGTGGTCTGGATGTTCAGTCTATGGCTCCCGTCTTGCCGGGAAGAGGGGTGGGCCGGGGATTTCGGCTCTGCGGAGGCTGGGAACTTCCCGGACCCTGCCGGGGACGGTCCCGCGGCCGGTGCGGCCCGGGCCGTGGCCGCACCGTGCGAGACTGGTGCCCATGGACGAGTCACGGAGGTCCCCCACGCCGTCGACGTCGGCGGTGAAGCCGGCGCTGGCGGCCGTCGTCCTGCCCGCGGTGCTGGGCGCGGCGGGGCTGTTCGCCTCGGCGGTCTCCGAGCGCGGCGGCGCGGTCTTCTATCTCGGCACGTTCTTCACCGCCGTCGTCTACCTCGTGGCCTGGCTGGTCTTCGGCGGCCGCCGGGGGAGCTTCGCGAGCACCTCCCCCGGACCGGACGTGCTGCGGGGCGCCCTGCTGGGGACGGGGCTCATCGTCGTCTTCCTCCTGGGCGCGCTCGTGGTCCGGGACGTCGAGGCGCTCTCCGGGCCGGTGGACGGCCTGCTGGACAACGCCCGCCAGGGGATCCTGTGGCTGACGGTGCTGACCACGGCGGTCAACGGCGTCGGCGAGGAGCTGTTCTTCCGGGACGTGGCGGTGCGGCGGCTGCCCTGGGCGGAGAGGCCCTCCCGCATCGCGGCCGTGGTCCTCTACATGCTGGTCACGGCCAGCATGGGCGTCCCGCTGCTGGTCTTCGCCGCGCTGGTGATCGGCGTGGCCGCCCAGTACGAGGCGAAGCGGACGGGGGCGCTGCTCTCCCCCATCGCCCTGCACCTGGTCTGGACGCTCGGCATGCTCCTGGTGCTGCCGGCCGTCATCACGGACTAGCCCTCGTCCCACCCCTCCTGCGGCGTCCGGCAGGTCTCCCGGAACACGAAGCGCGAGGGCGGGCGGCGCTCCCGGCTCGACCAGTCGATGACCGGCCGCCCCGCCTGCTCCGGGACGTAGCCCAGCCGGTAGAGGGCCATGAGCTCCAGGTCCTCGGGGATCTCCAGCATCCCGGTGATGCGCTCCCACTGCTCGGGGACCTCCATGGGGAAGGAGATGAACTGGATGCCCATCCCCAGCTCCACGGTGGTCAGCCAGACGTTCTCCATGCTCGCGCCCATGCTGAACTGGCAGTAGAAGTCGGCCAGCGGGTGGGCGTAGCGCTCGTTCCGATCGAGCATGACGCCGAGGATCAGCGGCGAGCCCGCCACCAGCTTCCGGTTCTCCTCGCCCAGCGTCTGCGGGACCCGCAGCGCGTTCATGGTCCGTTGCCCCGCCGAGGTGAAGACCGTGCGGGTGAAGGGCCGCAGCAGCCGGGGCAGCTTGTCGAAGTACATGCCGGAGCGGTGCTCGGCCATCTCCTGGGCGCTGAAGCGGAAGTGGCGCTTGTACCGCTGGAAGAACGACCCCTCGGAGAGCACGGCCGTCATCGACTCGCCGCTGATCCCGGCGATCGTCTCGATGGTCTCCCGGTCCTCGATGACCAGGAAGCGCCACGGCTGGCTGTTGAACTGCGAGGGCGCCGACGCCGCGGCCTTGATCAGCAGCCGCTGGTGCTCCTCCGAGACGGGGTCCGGCAGGAAGGGGCCGTTGGTGGTGCGGCGGTTGAAGAGCGCGTCGAGGAATTCCACTCATGCCTCCTGGTGGTCGCGGAGGCCCGCCGCCCAGAGGGCGAGGGCCGTGAGGTAGAAGGGCGCCGCACTCGCGGCGAGCAGGACGTGCCGCCGGGGGCGACGTCGTGCGTGGGCGCCGAAGCGCGGCAGGGCCGCGAGCGGCAGCAGGGCGCCGGCCAGGGCGAGGCCGCGGGAGCGGGCGCGCGGGAGGGAGCAGGCGGCGGCGCACGACGTCGTCGCGCAGGTGAGGACGAAGAGCCGGTGGTGGAGGCTGCGGGGCATCCGGTGCCGGCGCAGGCTCGCGGTGCCCACCAGGAGGTTCGCGGCGTAGACCGCACACGCCGCCGGGGCCCAGGGCGCCCGAGGGGAGAGCAGCGGGCCGGCGGCAGCCCTCAGGCCGACGAGCACCCGCGCTGCCGTGCCGACCATGAGACTCCCCCTTCCACCGGCCCGGGCGAACCACTGGACGTGACCCGCGTCTCCGTCTCATTCTGGCACCGGGAGGGCGGATATGTGGGATGCCCGGCGGGGGCCTCACGAGGTCCGCGGCGCCCCGGCCCGGCGTCGGCGGGCCCGAGTTCCCGGGCGGCGTCCCGGGAGCGCGCCCCTAGCCGAGGGCTCGGATCGCCCGGTGCGCGCTCTCCACCAGGAGCCGCGAGCGGGCCGGCACGCGCAGTATCTCGCCGTCGACCTGGAGAGGGAGCTCCTCGAAGGTCTCGAACGCGTAGCGGGGCAGCGTCGCCTGGGGGAACAGGCCGATCGTGACCGCCTGCAGGGTCGTGCCGAGCATCCGCCACCGGCTGGCGTGCGGGACGGCGAGGATCTCGAAGCGGCCGTCGTCGGGCTCGGCGTCGTGGCTGATCCTGCCGTACTTGGCCATCTTGCCGACGTTCGCGAAGACCAGGCTGTCGTAGAGCGCGCGCTCCCCGTCCGCGCGCCGGATCTCGAACGGCCGCAGCGCCGGGGCCGTCTTCACGACGCCGAGCAGCTCGCGGAAGCTGCCTTTGCCGGCGTCCTCGATCCCGCCCGCCATGGCCGCGGTCAGGCCGAAGCCGATGTAAGAGTGGGCTACATGGGTCACCGGCTCGGGGCCGTCGTGCTCCACGGCCTCGTGGCTGGGCCGGACCGTCAAGCGCAGGAGATCGGCCTCACGGACCCGGCCGCGGAGGATCGCATCGGCCAGCGGCATCGTGCGGGTGCTGCGGCGGTGGTCGTTGGCGTTGCCGGCAGCGAGCACCGCGCAGACGACATGGGCCGCGGGCACGTCCATCACGCCGCTGACGACGTCGTTGTACCCGCCGTCGCCGCTGACCGAGACCAGCAGGATGGGCGGCCCCGAGGGAGCAGCGCCCTCGGCCTCGGCCCGGGCGATCTGCCGCCCGTGCCCCGCCCGCTCGGTCCAGCGGTGCTCGAGCGGGACCCCGGGGAGGGTCCGCTCCAACCGGTCCGCCAGCAGCCGGGCGGCATGCAGCGGGACCTTCCCGGGATCGGGGTTGTAGATCAGGACGATGCGGCGGAAACGCGCTCCTCCGTCGCCCCGGGCCGAAGGGGCGTCTTCTCCGTGCGGAACGCTCCGAGGAGGGCGCTGCTCGCCGCTGTGCTTCTGGTTCATTTCCTCCCATCATCCGGCACATTGCTGGGAGCCGCCTGTCGATTCTCGCGGAGGCGGCGGGGAGCATCCTGCACCCCCTGGGCCGAGAGCACGACAATCTCCGTCCGCACCGTCTTGTGCACCCCTTCCGCGGCGGAGAAGGATGGGGGATACCGCCGACCCGGCGCACGCCCAGTATAAGGAGGAAACGCCGTGAAAGCTCTGACCTGGCAAGGCAAGAGGAACGTCAGCGTGGAGACCGTCCCGGACCCGCGCCTGCAGATGCCCAACGACGCGATCATCGAGGTGACCTCGAGCGCGATCTGCGGGTCCGACCTGCACCTCTACGAGGTCCTCGGACCCTACATGGACCAGGGGGACATCCTCGGCCACGAGCCGATGGGGAAGGTCGTCGAGGCGGGACCCGACTCGGGGCTCTCGGAGGGCGACCGCGTCGTCGTCCCCTTCACCATCTCCTGCGGCTCGTGCTGGATGTGCTCCCGCGGACTGTACTCCCAGTGCGAGAGGACGCAGATCACCGAGTACGGCTCCGGCGCGGCGCTGTTCGGCTTCTCCAAGCTCTACGGCTCGGTCCCGGGCGGGCAGGCGCAGTACCTGCGCGTGCCTCACGCCGACTTCGGCCCGATCAAGGTCGGCGAGGAGCGCCCGGACCATCGCTACCTCTTCCTGAGCGACATCCTCCCCACCGCCTGGCAGGGCGTGAAGTACGCCGGCGTCGGCGAGGGGGACACCCTGGCGGTCTACGGCCTCGGCCCGGTCGGGCAGTTCGCGGCCCGGATCGGGGTGCACCTGGGGGCCAGGGTCTTCGCCCTGGACCCGGTCGAGGAGCGGCGCGAGATGGCCAAGCGCCACGGCGCCGAGGTCTTCGACACCTCGGAGGAGAGCCACGAGGCCATCCGGGAGGCCACCGAGGGGCGGGGGCCCGACGCCGTGGTGGACGCCGTCGGCATGGAGGGCCACCAGTCGCCGCTGGGCAAGCTGGCCCACCAGGCCGTGGGGCTGCTCCCCGACGCCGCCGGGCAGAAGGTGATGGAGGTCGGCGGGTTGGACCGGCTCTCGGCCCTGCACGCGGCGATCGGGCTGGTTCGCCGCGGCGGGACCATCAGCCTCAGCGGGGTCTACGGCGGGCAGGCCGATCCGATGCCCATGCTCAGGCTGTTCGACAAGCAGATCCAGCTGCGCATGGGCCAGTGCAACGTCAAGAGGTGGATCGACGAGCTGATGCCGATCGTGGAGGACGCGAGCGATCCCCTGGGCATCGACGACCTCGTGACCCACCGGCTGCCGCTGGACGAGGCCCCGCACGGGTACGAGATGTTCCAGAAGAAGACGGAAGGCTGCATCAAGGTGGTCCTGGACCCGCAGGCGAGCTGAGAGCAGACCGGGCCGGCCGGAGGACCCGCTGGGGCCGAGAAGCCGCCGGGGCCGCCCAGGCTGCCGAGAAGCCGAGGGCCCGCTCGGGCTGAGAAGCCGCCGGGGCCGCCCGGGCAGGCGGGCGGTCCCGGCGGCTCATCCGCGGGGCAGGAACTCCTCGGGCAGCTTCTCGACCGGCACCAGGACCATGTCCTGCATCTTCCAGTCGAGCTCCACGCAGGCCTCGCGGGCGGCGGCCAGCTCCTCGAGAGAGGGCGTGCGGCCCCCGCGGGGCACCACGAACGCCTCGACGTGGAAGACGTGCCCCTGGTCCCGCACCCGGCAGTCGGCCTCCTCCACCCAGTCCCGGCGCCGCAGCTCCTCCTTGATCTCGCCGATGATCGGGTGGGGCTCGGAGGAGTCGTAGGTGGTGGCTCGCACGTCCATGAGGTCGGCGATGCAGCTCCTCAGGTTGCCCCACCCGTCCCTGATGATGCTGCCCGAGATGATGATGGCCGCCACCGAGTCGGTCCACCACCACCCGATCCCGATCCCCAGGATGCCGATGACCGTGGTCAGCGAGGTCATCCAGTCGGCCTTGTTCATGTCCGCGTCGGCGAAGAGCACCTTGTCGTGCAGGTCGGGCGCGAGCTTCAGCTTCATCCGCCCCAGGATCATGGTCGGGATCCCCGTCAGCAGCGCGGCGGGGATCATGAGCCATCCCAGCCACACGGGGTGGCCGAGGAGGCTGACGACGCCGATCGCCGGGTGCTCGGCCTCCACCAGTCCCAGCCCGGACTCGATCAGCAGGTACAGCCCCATGGTCAGGAGGCAGACCGAGGCCACCAGGTGCGCGACGCCGACGGAGCGGTGGTACCCGTAGGGGTGGCGCCGGCTGGGGCGACGCCGGATGATGCGGACCGCGAGCAGGAAGGACAGCGGCGGCAGGAAGGACAGCGCGTCCTCGATCCAGGCCGCCTTCATGGCCTGGGAGTTTCCGGCGACGGTGATCATGAGCACCACCGTCACCGCCCGGAAGCACAGGTCGATCCGCTCCAGCCGGATGGCCCGCCGCAGGACCCGGGCCTGCTTCTCGGGGAGCTCGGTGATGCCGAACCGCGGAGCGGGGCTCATGCCTCCCCCTCCGCCAGCAGGAACCGCTCCAGGGCGGTCATGAACGCGTTCTCGCCCATCGGGACCGCCATGACGTGCTGGGAGGTCTCCCCCGCCGGGCCGGTGGCCTCACGGTAGGAGGTGGTCAGCGCGACCTGCCTCTCCCAGGGGGAGTCCTTGGTCAGCCCGCCGATCACGACGTCGAGCTCCTCCTCCTCGAGCAGGTGGATCAGGTGCTCCTCGCCGCCGGTCTCCCACTCGACCTCGGCGTCGAGGGAGTCGGCGAAATCGCGGACGAGGCCGGCCTCGGTTCCGCTCGGCTCGCCGTCGCCGGTGATGTCGGTCCAGGGCGGCTGGTGCGAGACCCCCACCCGCAGCGTGCCGCCGGTGACGCGGTCCAGCGTGCCGTCGGGGTCGGCCGGGATCGTCGTCCCGCATCCCGCCAGCACGGCCAGCGCGGACACGACCGCCAGCAGCGTCGTCGTCTTCCGCCTCGTCCACCCCATGCGCCCTCCTCCGGCCCGACGTTCCCCGCTCCGTCGCTCCCCCGGCACGCCGGGGCGAGGAGTGAGCTGCCTCCATTAAACCCTGGCGGGCCGCCCACGGCGAGGTGGGCGGCCCGCGGGTCCGGCGCGCGAGGCCGGCCGGCGCGCGGAGGCGACCCGCGCAGGCCGGCGCGCGGAGGACGCCGGGGACGGCTCCACGGCCGCGCCCCGGCGCCCTCCCTCCCGTGAACGGGGAGCCGGGATCAGCTCACCGGCCCTCCGGAGAGGAACTCGAGGAGCTCCCCCGCCCGGTCCTCGGGATAGTTCCGGGCGACGTCGGCCTGGGAGAGCATCCCCACGAGGTCGTGCCCGTCGATGACGGGCAGGCGGCGCACCTGGTTCTTCGACATGGTGGCGATCGCCTCCTCGACGCTGTCGTCGGCGCCGATGGTGACCGGCTTGCCGTCGGCCAACTCACCCGCCGTCACCGACCCGGGGTCCCCGCCCTCGGCCAGGCACCGCACCACGATGTCGCGGTCGGTCACCATGCCCTTGAGCCGGTCGTCCTCCCCGCAGACCGGCACGGCGCCGACCTGCAGGTCCCTCAGGAGGCGGGCCGCCTCCACCAGGCTGTCGGACTCTCCGACGCACTGCGCGCCGGCGGTCATGATCTCGCGTGCTGTCGTCATGGTTCACTCGCTTTCCTGCGGCTCGCGGCCGCATCGTCGGTCGATTCTGCGCTCTGCTGTCCCCCGCCCTGGCGTCGGGCGGCGGGTCACACCCGGGTCGGGAACCGGTCCCACACCCGGTGGCCGGCCATCACCTCCTTGATCCTCTCGAGGGCGCTGCTCCAGCTCTCGGCGGCGACGACGCCGGCATCGTCGAGGACGTACCCCTCGCTCTCCAGCGCGGCGCGTCCCTCGCCCCAGGCGCCGATCGCCTTGGCGTGCCGCCAGGACTCGTCGAGCAGCAGCCGCACGCGGGGGTCGATCGGCCGGGAGCCGCCCGCCCCGGCCTTGGCCTCGCGGGCGGGGAGCGCGTCGGCCGCCGGGGCCGGGGCGCCGGCGAGCAGGACGGCGTCGAACTCCACCGACCGGGCGGCGGCGAAGGTGTGGCTCACCGGCACCCCCGCGACCTCGCCACCGGTGGGCCCGACGACGGCGGGGACCATCGAGGCGGAGACGATCGCCTCGTGCAGCTCGGCCAGCTCGGGCCCGGCGGTCTCAGGGTCGACCACGATCGCGATCCTGCGGCCGTCCAGCGGCCAGGTCCTCCCCAGCTGGGAGAGGGCCGGGCTCGACTCCAGATCGAGGGGGCCCTCGACGGTCCCCTCCGGCGCCGGAGGCTGCTCCCCCAGGGCGGTGGCGACCTCGGCGCACAGCGTCGCGTCGATCTCCGCCAGGCACTGCAACTGGCGCCGGCGGATGGCCGGCTCGTAGCACTTGCCGAGCTCGAAGGAGTACGCGCCGATGATGTGCTCCTTCTCGACCGGCGTCATGCTGGCCCAGAACAGGCGGACCTGGCTGAAGTGGTCGTCGAAGCTCGCCGGCGCCTCCCTCTGCTTGCTCGCCTCGGGGACCGTCACCGGGATGTCCGTGAAAGCCCGCTCGTCGCCGCCGGCCATGAAGGGGCACCCGCCGTCCAGCGAGTTGGGCTGGTACGGCGCGGTGCCGACGTGGTCCGCCTGCTGGCCGTAGCCGTCGCGGAGCATGTCGTTGACCGGGGCGTGCGGCCGGTTGATGGGGAGCTGCCCGTAGTTCGGGCCGCCGAGGCGGGTCAGCTGGGTGTCCACGTAGGAGAAGAGCCGGCCCTGGAGCAGCGGGTCGTCCGTGACGTCGATGCCCGGGACGAGGTGGCCCGGGTGGAACGCGACCTGCTCGGTCTCGGCGAAGTAGTTCCGGGGGTTCCGGTTCAGCGTCAGCCGCCCGATGGGCTGCACCGGCGCCAGCTCCTCCGGGACGATCTTGGTGGGGTCCAGCAGGTCGATGCCCTCGAAGGTCTGCTCCGGGGTGTCGGGGAAGACCTGGATGCCCAGCTCCCACTCGGGGTAGGCGCCGCTCTCGATCGCGTCCGCGAGGTCCCTCCGGTGGAAGTCGGGGTCGTTGCCGTTGATCAGCTGGGCCTCCTCCCACGTCAGCGAGTGGACGCCGAGGGCCGGCTTCCAGTGGAACTTCACC
The DNA here is from genome assembly GCF_004136635.1 of Rothia halotolerans. GTDB lineage: Bacteria > Actinomycetota > Actinomycetes > Actinomycetales > Micrococcaceae > Rothia > Rothia halotolerans. The sequence continues at coordinate 880,745 of NZ_NOIU01000001.1, forward strand.
AGCGAGGTCTCCCCCGCCTCGTCGGAGAGGCGGAAGGTGTGGATGCCGAAGCCCTCCATCATCCGGTAGGAGCGGGGGATGCCCCGGTCGGACATGTTCCACATCGCGTGGTGCTGCGCCTCGGTGTGCAGGGAGACGAAGTCCCAGAACGTGTCGTGCGCGCTCTGGGCCTGCGGGATCTCCCGGTCGGGGTGGGGCTTGCCCGCGTGGATGACGTCCGGGAACTTGATGGCGTCCTGGATGAAGAAGACGGGGATGTTGTTGCCCACCAGGTCGAAGGTGCCCTCGTCGGTGTAGAACTTGGTGGCGAACCCGCGGGTGTCCCGCACGGTATCCGAGGATCCCCGGGACCCCAGGACGGTGGAGAAGCGGGTGAAGACCGGCGTCTGCTTCCCCTCGGCGAGGAATCCGGCGGAAGTCACCGTGCTGGCGGTGCCGTAGCCGGTGAAGACGCCGTGGGCCGCGGCGCCGCGGGCGTGGACCACCCGCTCCGGCACGCGCTCGTGGTCGAAGTGGGTGATCTTCTCCCGCAGGTGGTGGTCCTGCAGGAGCACCGGGCCCCGCGGGCCTGCCTTCAGCGAGTGGTCGGTGTCCCGCAGCCGGGCGCCCTGCGAGGTGGTGAGACGGGACCCCTGCTGGCCCACGGTGTCGGGGTCGGGTCCGGGCTCGACGCCGGTGGGGGTGCGGGGCGGCTCCTCGTGCTGGTCGGGCTTGGCGGCCCAGGGCTCCCGAGGCGTCGTGGGCTCCTCCTCCGACGGCGTCCGCCCCGCCGGCTTGCCCGGCGGCGGGGTCAGCTCCTGGTCGGCGGCGCTGGTGCGTGAACGGTTCGCTTCTGAGTGCGGCATGGCGCGCCCTTTCGGATGGTGTGTGATGCGAAGGGAAGGGTGATGCGGTTCCCCTCCAGTTCCAGTGTGACGCATATCGCGTGCGGTGTGAGGGGGTCGAGGCGGAGAATGCATCCGAGACCGGGTCCGACGGCTCCGTCTCTCCTCACGCCCCGTGCTCAGCGGCGGGGGCGCTCCGCGGTGCTCAGGCCGCCTCCTCGGCCTCGCCCGCGAACAATCCGGCGGCCGTGGTCCGCCGGAGGCGCTCGAGCTCCTCCAGCTGCCGGTCGGCGCTCTCGAGCAGCTCCTCGAGCCGGCCCCGGTCTAGGCGGTCGTCGTGTCGGGACACCGCGAGCATGGTGATCCACCCGCGCTTCTTGCCCTCGACGCCGAGGGCCAGCATCTCCAGCTCGAAGACGTCGCTCAGCGGGGAGCGGCGCAGGAGCCGGCCGTTGGGCTTCAGCCTCGCCAGCGTCTCGCCGAGGCCGGCCAGCGCCTGCCAGCTGCGGCCCTTCGAGGCGCCGAGGGCCTCGGCGAACCCCTCCAGCGCGGAGCGCTCCTGCTCGACCTGCCGGGCGATCCCGCCCAGGCTCTCCCGCGTCTGCGGGTCCCGCTGGGTTCGGGCGGCCCGCCGGAACAGGTCCAGCCCTCCCTTGGAGCCCACCAAGTGGTGCTGCACGTAGTCCCGGAGGAAGAAGTCTCTCTCGTGGTGTCGTGTCATCTGATCATCAGGCCTTTCGCGCGATGGGTCGTCGTCTCGGTCGTCTCCGGCGCCGCGGCGGCCGGGCTCCTCAGTCCTCCTCCAGTCAGCCTTTCTCCAGTCCGAGCAGCCGCAGCTCGATCCCGGCGTACCGGTCCAGGAGGTCCAGGGCGTGCTCGCGGCCCTCGGGCTCGTGGGAGATCGCCTCGCGGATGCCCTCGAGCTTCTCCCGGTCCTGGTAGAGCGGCGGGAGCATCGGGGTCCGCGGATCGGTCGCGACGTCGATGACCACCGGCCGGTCCGCCGCGAGCGCGCGGTCGATGCTCTCCCCCAGCTGCCCCGGCTCGGTGACGGTGATGCCCTCGAGCCCGAGCTGGCGGGCGTAGGCCGCGGCGTCGAACCCCGGCAGCGCCTGGCTCTGCTCGAACCGCGGCTGGCCCTCCATCTCCCGCTGCTCCCAGCTCACCTCGGCCAGGTCCCCGTTGTTGAGGACCACGAGGACGAAGCGGGGGTCCTCCCACCGCTGCCAGGCGCGGGCGAGGGTGATGAGCTCGTTGACCCCGAGCATCTGCAGGGCCCCGTCCCCGGCGAAGGCGACGAGGAGGCGCTCGGGATGCAGGAGCTTCGCGGCCAGGCCGTACGGGACCGCGCACCCCATGCTGGCCAAGGTGCTGGAGAGGTGGGAGCGCCCCACCGGGCCCCTCCTGAGCTGCCGGGCGTACCAGTAGACGCTCGATCCGACGTCGACGGCCACCATGGCCTCGTCCGTCAGGCGCTCGTCCCACTCGCGGAAGACGGCCTCGGGGTTGACCCGCCCCGGGGCGACCTCCACGGCGGCGCGCTCCCGGGCGATGCGGCGGCCGGCGTCGACGGCCTGGACGGTCCGCTCCCGCCACGCCGTCTCCTCCAGCCGGCTCGTCCGGGAGAGCAGGCCCTCCAGGGAGGCCGCGGCGTCGCCGGCAATGCCCGCGTCCACCGGGTGCCGGTTGCCCAGCTTCACGGGGTCGACGTCGATCTGGACCGCCGGCACGCTGCCGGGAGGCGGGTAGTACTCCGTCCAGGGGTCGTCCGAGCCGACGATCAGCAGGGCGTCGCACTCCTGGAGCACGACGGCGCTCTCCGGCGTCCCGAGGTGGCCCATGGTCCCGGCCGCGTAGGGCGCCCTCTCGTCCACGTGGGGCTTGCCGAGCAGGCTCGTCACGACGGCGGCCCCGCGGTGCTCGGCGAAGGCCTCCACCTGCTCCCACGCCCCCGCGGCGCCCTGGCCCACCAGGAGGGTGAGCCTCCGCGAGGGGGCCAGGACCTCGGCGGCCCGGTCGAGGGAGTCCGCGGACGGGCGCACCGCCGGGGCGGCGCTGACGGATGAGGTGGGGATCTGGCCGTGCTCCTGCCCCGGCTCGACGGCGGGGGCCTCCTGGACGTCCTGGGGCACGATAACCACCGCGGGCCCGCGGTGGTTCAGGGCCTGACGGAAGGCGCGGTCGATCGCCATGGGCGCCTGGGCGGGCGAGGCGAGCTGCTGGGCGAAGCCGACGGCGACGTCCTGAAAGAGCGTGTGCAGGTCGACCTCCTGCTGGTAGCCGGAGCCCAGCGTGTCGGTCTGCTGCTGCCCGACGATCGCGACCACCGGCACGCTGTCCGAGGCGGCGTCGTACAGGCCGTTCAGCAGGTGGATGGCGCCAGGCCCCTGGGTGGCCGTCACGACGCCGACGCCGCCCCCGTACTTGGAGTGCCCCACCGCCATGAAGGCCGCCGCCTCCTCGTGGCGCGCCTGGACGAACTCGGGGGATCCCGCGCGCTGGAGCGCGCCCATGAGCGCGTTGTTGCCGTCGCCGCTGTAGCCGAAGATGCGCTCGACTCCCCAGGCGGAGAGGCGGCGCACGATGAGGTCGCTGGTCAGCATGAGGTCCTCCTGGGGGATGTTCTGGATGGTCTCGCAGGTCGGCCTAGGAAGGCCGTTCCCACGGTGGCCGGGGTCCGCGGATACGACGACCGGGGGCGGCGTACGCCGCCCCCGGTCGCCATCCCGCACCATCGGGTCAGGTCGACCCCGCCGATGGCGGGTGATCACGGTAGGCTCCGGTCAGCTGCCATTGCCCCCGCTGTGACGGCCACCCTTGGCCTTGTCCTCCGTGGACTGGGCCTGGGCGCCCTCCTGGCCCGCCTGATGCGGGTCAGCCGCGTTGGACTCGCCGAAGCTGCCGCTGCTGGCCTCGCCGCCCTTGTGGGCCTGCTGCTCAGTGTCGTTGCGGTTGCCGAACTGTCCGGGGTTGTTCTTGTCAGCCATCATCCACTCCTTTGACGAGAATTTCGTGGTTTTGACCGGAGCTTGTTGCTCCACGACCACGCTAAGCACCCCGGGGAAGGTATTTCAACCAGGATCAGGAAAAACCTCGGGAATTCTCCCAGGCCTCTGACCGACTCTTGCGGAGCCCCCGCCATCATGCGGATGTAGCCCTGTCATCCCTGTAACAAGCGGCCGCTGGAGCGGCAGAGAAGGATACTCCTCCATCCTCATCATGTCCATGGGTCTACATTTTTTAAATTTAACCGTTTGGCCCCTTGGACTCGTGGGACAACCATCACATAATGCCCTGCGGAACTCCACGGGAGAAGATATAAACAATGGAGTATGTATAAAAGGGGCTTCCCGGAAATATCTTTTGACGGTAGATTTTTCCTTCATCAGTCCGGCAAACCCGCGTCGGGGGTCGGACGGTCGAGAGCATGCGCCCTGCCGAGGCGGACTCTCCCACCACTCGAAGGAGGACGATGAGCTTCTCGGAGGTCCACGAGGGTATCCACATGATCCGACGGGGCGGCGTCAACTGCTGGCTGATAGCGGACGAGGGCGGGCTGACCCTGGTCGATGCCGGCCTGCCCGCCTTCTGGCGGGACATCGGCGTCGCCATCAGACGCCTCGGACGGCGCCCGGAGGATCTGAGGGCCCTGATCCTCACCCATGCCCACTTCGACCACGTGGGCACCGCGGCCAGGCTGCAGAAGCGGCTGTCGCTGCCCGTCTACGCCCATCCGGCGGACGCGACGCTGGCAGCCCATCCCTATCGCTACTCCCGGGAGAGACCGGCCGTCCTCTACCCGTTCCGCTATCCCCGGTCCATCCCCCTCCTGGCGTCCATGGTCCGCGACGGCGCGGCATGGGCACCCGGCGTCCGGGGCATCACCCCCGTGGCGCCCTACGAGACCCTCAGCTGCCCCGGCGCCCCTCGCGTCATCCCGACGCCCGGCCACACCGACGGCCATATCAGCCTGCACCTACCGGAGCGCGACGCTGTCATCACCGGTGACGCCCTGGTGACGCTGGACCCCTACACCGCCACTCGCGGCCCCCGGATCGTCGCGGGGGCCGCCACTGCCGACAGCGAGAAGGCCCTGGCCTCCCTGGAGGGCATCGCCGAGACCGGCGCGCGTTTCATCCTGCCGGGCCATGGCGAACCCTGGGCCGGAGGAGCGGCGGACGCGGTGGCTGCGGCCCGCACCCACGGCCCCTCCTGAGGAACTTCCCGGCCCCGCCCCAGCTACCGACGAGCAGGAGACATACGATAGAGCCATGATCTCTTCACAGCCCACCGAACAGGACGACCCGGAAGCCGGTTCCGGGCAGGACGAGAGCTTCTCCACGGAGGAGATGGCGCCACGAGCTCGGAACCAGCTCGCCAACCTCTGGGAGGAGTTCGACCACGACAAGGAGTTCGCGCGGAAGATCGGCGCCATCGTCGGCTGCGAGGGCGGCTGGAACGTCCCGGAGCACGTGGTCCCCCACGAGCTGCGGCAGACGCGGTCCTACGACAAGGCCATCGACCTCATCGCGGCGGTCAGCGAGGCCCTCGCCGACCACCCCGGGCAGCGCGATCGCTTCGAGGCGGGGGCCAACCAGATCTTCGAGGAGCACGAGATCCCCTACGCCTTCGCCGAGGGCGCCCTCACCCGCCTCGACAACCGGGGCTGACCGCGCCGGGCCCTCCGCGCCCTATGGTGCGGAGAGCCGTTCGGAGCAGCCTCTCAGAAGGAGGGTCCCGAGGGGACGCTCCACTCATCGATGACCTGATCGAGGGTGGTCAGGTCCACCTGCCGGTCCTCGACCAGCTGGTTCAGCGCGGCCTCCTGGTAGTGGGGTCTGCTGTCGGCGATCGCGTCGGTGACGATCGTGGTGCGGACGTTCCGGGCGTACGCATCGCGGGCCGTCTGCGCGATGCATCCGCTCGTGGTGACACCGGCCAGGAACACGTGCGCCACGCCGAAGTTCTTCAGCCGCAGCTCCAGGTCGGTGGCGAACCACGCGCTGTCACGGGTCTTCTCCACCCGCGTCACGTCCTCGGTGCTCAGTCCCTCGACCAGCTCGGTGGAGGAGTCGCCGTGGAAGAGGTACCCCTGGCCGTCGTCGAGCATGCTGAGCGTCCACGTCGAGCGGTCGCGGCTGTGCTCGGTGGTGATCAGGAAGACGGGGACTCCCACCGCCTTGGCGGCCTCCGAGAGACGGTTCGCGGCGTCCACGAGGTCCGTCTTCCTCCCCTTCATCTCCTCCGCCTGGAAGAAGCCCTCCTGCAGATCGATGATCAGCAGAGCCGATTTCACGTGGTCCATCTCCTCGGGTCGTCGGACGAGCGTCCCGGCCCGGGGCGCTCCCCGGTGCCTGCGCCCCCGAGAGCGATGTTACTCGCCGGTGCGGCGTCCCCAGAAGCACTCCCGGGCCGGAATCTTCCGCGACCTCAGCGCTCGGCCCGGAATCTCCGCAGGCTCAGCGCCGCTCGCCCTCTTCCAGGCTCATCCCCCATCCGAGGAGCCACCGCGGAACAGGAGGTTCCGCCACGGGGCCTGTTCCACCACCTTCCAGCCGGCGGGCGCGGCCTCGCGGAGCTCCGCGGCCGTGAAGCTGCGCCGCACCGAGATCATCCCGTCCACGCGGACGAAGGAGGCGCGGCGCGGGGGCCGCAGGAGCAGGGGCGCCGTCCCCAGGGCGTAGAGGCGGTAGGCCCAGGGGCTGCGCCGGATGTCGCTGTGCACGACGACGCCCCTCGCCAGGTGCGCGGAATCCTCCAGAAGCTGCCGGAACGCGGGTCCTCGCAGGTGATGCAGCACGTGGTTGGAGATCACGGCGTCGAATCTCCGCCCCTGGGACACCAGCTCGCCGCTGCCGGCCCGCAGGAACTCGACGCCGTCCGGGCCCGGCCGCGCGGCGGCCCACGCGTGGGCGCGCTCGTCGGGGTCGATGCCGGTCACCCGTAGGTCCAGCCCGTCCCGCCGGGCCCAGCGGGCGAGCGAGCGGGCGACGTCGCCCCCTCCCGACCCGATGTCCAGCAGCGTGGCGGTGCGCCCACGGGGGAGGCGGGGGCGCAGCAGCCGCACGTACGTCCGGCGCCATCCCGCGACCATCGCGTTGACGAAGCGGAAGTCGGCGTAGGTGCGGTTCAGCGCGGCGAGGTCGCACCCGGCGTCGTCCATGAGCTCCACGGCATCCTCGTCCCGGTGCCGCAGGTCGGAGAGGAGGAGGGCCGCCGGGTCCCGGCCGGGGGTCATCGGGTCTTCCTCATCAGCGCGGTCTCCACGGTGAGGCCGGGGCCGAAGGCCATGCCGCAGACCAGCTCCTCGTCCGCGTCCATGGGCGCCCGGAGGATCTCGCGGAGCACGAAGAGGACGGTCGCGCTGCTCATGTTGCCGTAGTCCCGGAGCACGGCGCGGGAGGGCTCGAGCTGCTCGGGGCTCAGGCCGAGGGTCTCCTCGACCTTGTCGAGGATGCTGCGCCCGCCCGGGTGGATCGCCCAGTGGCGCACGGCGGTCCGGTCCTCGCCCACCAGCGGCGCCGTCGCCTCCTCGATGTGGGTCCCGATGATCTGCGGGACGTAGGAGCCCAGCACCATCTCGAAGCCGAGGTCGCCGATGCTCCAGGCCATCTCCTCCCCGCCGGTGGGGGTCACCGTGGTCTCGAAGCGGTCCAGGTGCAGGACCGGGGCGGGGGCCTCGCCGGCGGGAGCCTGCGCCGTGCCGGGAGCCGGCACGGCGCCAGAGGCCAGGACCGCGTCGGGCCCCGTGACCACCGCCGCCGCCGCGCCGTCGGCGAACAGCGAGGCACCGCGGATGGTGTCCGGGTCCTCCGCCGTCCGCAGGTGGATGCTGCACAGCTCGGCGCACACCACCAGCACGACGGCGCTGGGGTCCGCGCCGCAGATCTCCGCGGCCTGGCGCAGGGCCGGGAACGCCGCGCAGCACCCCATGAAGCCGAGGTGGGAGCGCTTCACCGACGCCGGCAGCCCGAGGCCGCGCACCACGTCCAGATCCGGGCCGGGCGCGTAGAATCCGGTGCAGGAGGCGGTGACCAGGTGCGTGACCGCGCCCGGCTCGAGGCCCGGGCAGGCCTCGACGGCGCGCCGGGCGGCGCCGACGAAGAGGCCGGGCGCCTCGCGGGCGTAGAAGGCGTTGCGGGCACCGGTGCTGGGGGCGAGGACCTCGCGGGTGCGGACGTCGAAGAAGAGGGGCTCGACGGCGTCGGGGGCGGGATCTCCGGCGGGGCCGGGCGCGGGCCCTCCGGCAGCCTCGGCCCCCGCGGCCGCGGCGGCCGAGGCTCCACCGCCCGGCGCCGCGGCGCCCGAAGTCCCGCCGTCCGAGGCCGCGGCCAGTCCCAGCTCCGCCACCGCCGTATGGCGCCGCTCGATCCCCGAGTGGTCGAATGCCGCCCTGATCAGGCGTTTCGCGAGCGCGCTGATCCCCGGCTGCTCGGCGAAGACATTGCGCAGCTCCTCCTGGCGGAGGGAGACGGGCGGGACGGCGATCTCGATGGATCTCAGGACAGCGGGCATAGCTCATTCTTTCCCTCCGGCTGGACGGGCGCAACGGCGACGCGGCCTCCGGGAAGAGCGCCTCCCCGCGGCCCACCGACCCGTCCCGGTCTGGGACGGGCGCAGGATCAGCGCCGAAGCAACGCGGAAAGCCGCCGGGGCGAAGACCCCATGGGGCCCGCCCCGGCGGCTCCCGCCCCCGCCCGGGAGCTAGCGCGACTCGTCGAACTGGTTGACGGTCCCTGCCCCCGTGGCGGCCGCGCCGCGGATCGGGAGGCTGTTCGTCTCGATGTCCTCCAGCGAGCGCCCGCGGGTCTCCGGCACCCTGGCCCGGACGAAGATGACCCCGAGGAGGCAGATGACGCCGAAGATCGCGAACACGGCCTCCTGGGGCATCGATGCGGTCATGATCGGGAAGAGCAGCCCCACGGCGAAGGAGCCGATCCAGTTGAAGGAGGAGGCGACGCCGGACGCCCGCCCCCGGATGGCCAGCGGGAAGATCTCCCCCACGATGACCCACGTCAGCGGCGCCCAGGTGAAGGAGTAGAACGCCACGTAGATGCTGAGGAAGATCACGATCATCATGGGGTCGGCATCCGCGATGAGCGTGTTGAGGAGAGCGGGGAGGAGGAAGGACAGGCCCATGACCGTGCCTCCCACGGTCAGCAGCAGCCGCCGGTTGAACTTGTCGGCGATGAGCAGGAACAGCAGGGAGCCCAGCACGAGGATGACGCCCTGGATGATGGGCCACAGCAGCGCCGAGCTGGCGGAGTTCCCGGTGGCGTTCTCCACGATCAGCGGGATGTAGTAGAAGATCGCGTTGGCGCCCTGGAACTGCTGGAACGCCGCGACCCCCACGCCGGCGATCACGAGATAGCGGTACTTGCCGTCGAGGAGTGAGGCGAAGGAGGTCCTCGCGGCGGACCGCTCCTCCCTCCGCGCCATGTCCTTGATCGTCGCGACCTCGCGCTGGGCCTCCTGGGGGCTCCGGATGTATCCGAGGACCCTCAGCGCCTCCTGCTCGCGGCCGTGCTTGATGAGGAACCGGGGGGACTCAGGCAGCCGCAGGACGCCGAAGTACAGGACGATGGCCGGCAGCGCCGCCATCGCGAGCATGGTCCGCCAGGCCCAGGTCTCGGGGAGGTCCTTCAGGAGGAAGTCCACGATGTAGGAGAGCAGCATCCCCGAGACGATCATCGTCTGGTTCAGCCCGGAGAGCCTGCCCCGCAGCCGCGCGGGCGCCAGCTCGGACATGTAGGCGGGGACCAGGGCGGAGGCCGCGCCGACCGCCAGGCCCAGGAGGATCCTGACCAGCACCAGGTACAGGGCACCGTCGTGCGGCGCCATGCCGCAGAGGATCGAGCCCAGCACGAAGACCAGCGCCGAGGCCAGGATCATCTTGCGCCGGCCGAACCGGTCCGAGAGCTGCCCGGCCAGGGCCCCGCCGAAGATCGCGCCGAACATGACGCCGGAGGTCACCCAGCCGATCACGGCCGCCTCGTCGTAGAGGCCCCAGTCGCTCTGGAGGAACGGCAGGGCGCCGGTCATGACGCCGATGTCGTAGCCGAAGAGGATCCCTCCGAAGGATCCGAAGAAGTATATGAACCTGCTGGAGACTTTCTTCTCTTGCTCCATTTTCCACTCCTCGCGGGGAACCGGAGTTCGCCCCTCATGGTCCGAGGATCGCCGTGATCCTTCGAGTTGTCGGTGCGGCCCGCCTCGCGGCCGGAGCGGTCGGCGATTCTGTGCCGGTGCGCTGCCGAGGGGCCGGGCGTCGGTGCGACGTCGTCCCTCGTCTCACAACAGCCGTCCTCGCTGACACGCTGCCTCTTCCGGGTGGGGCCTCGAGCGTCTAACCCTGATGGAGAAGCAGGAAGTTAGCGCTAACATTTATGATGTGATGTAGCCTAGCCCACAGTTTTTCAGGATGTCAACGCTCACATTTTGGGGCGTCGAAGGCCCGCCGCGCCCCTGGGAGGGGCGGCCTCAGGGCATCCCGCGGCCCGGCGGCGGCGCGGTCAGCCGCAGGCGGAGGCAGTCGACCCCCGTCGCGACAAGGTGGGCGGCACCGGCGTCAGGTCGGCCTCCTGGCCGTCGACCTCGGCCATCACGGCCTCTACGACCCGGTGGCCCAGCTCCGTGAAGTCCTGACGCACCGTGGTCAGCGAGGGGGTGAAGAACTCCGCCTCCGGGATGTCGTCGAAGCCGACCACGGAGACCCGGCCGGGGACTTCCACTCGCGCCTCGTGGAGGGCCGAGAGCAGGCCCAGCGCCATGGCGTCGTTGGCCGCGAACACCGCCAGGGCCCCTTCGGGCTCGGCCCGCTCCGCGATCTCCCGCCCCAGCCGGTAGCCGCTGGCCGGCGTCCAGTCGCCGTGCACGACCACCGGGTCGACGCCCGCCGCGGCGCACTCCTCGACCGCCCCCTTGGTCCGCTGGGCGGCATCCACCCAGCGCTCCGGCCCCGAGAGCAGCACGATGCGCCGGTGCCCCAGCTCGAGCAGATGGCGCACGGCGAGGCGGGCCCCCTCGTTCTGGTCGACGCTCATCGTCGCCAGGGAGGGCAGCTCATGAGGGTCGGGCCCGACGACGATCACCGGCACGTCGACGCTCAACGAGGACAGGTAGCGCATCACGTCCTCCTGCGCCGCGATCACGACGATCGCCTCCACGGCCCGGTCCAGGCAGACGCCGATGGCGTTCTCGAACTCCTGCTGCGCCCCCTCCCTGATCGTGGCGAGCAGGGTGGTGTAGCTGCGATGCCGGGCCGCCTCCTCGATCCCGGCCAGCGTGCTGGTGGGGCCGTAGAGGAAGGAGCCCGCGGCGATGACGCCGAGCAGCCCGGAACGGCGCGTCACGAGGGTGCGGGCGGCGTTGTTCCGCCGGTACCCCAGCTCCGCGATGGCCGCCTCGATGCGCTCCTTGGTCTGGGGGCGCACCCCTGCGAAGCCGTTGATGACCCGCGAGACGGTCTGATGGGAGACGCCGGCGTGCTGGGCGACCTCGGCCATGCTGGGACGACGATTCCGCTTCTCCATGCCGTTCAGCCCCCTGTGCTCGCCGGCGCCCGAGTGCACGCCCTGCAACACCTCAGGGTATCTCAGCACCCGGCGCGACTGCGCCGGAACGGCGCCCGGCCACCAGGGCGGCTCGGCCGCACGCGCCCCACCCCGCCCCTCGAGCACAGCCGCCTCCCCCAGGCGGCCCCCGGCTGAAGGCGCCGTCATGCCCTTGCGAGGGACCCGATGATGATGCAGGATGAGAGGCGCACCACAAATGTTAGCGTTAACAAACAGCGAGGAGACCGGCCCATGCGGATCTGGAACCCTGACTCGAGAGCATGCGGACCCCGAGGAGCACGGTCATGAGCGCCCCTTCGGACACGGCGGGGCACCGGCAGGACATCGAGGCCGGCCGGACCGTCCTGGGGATCGAGCTCGGCTCCACCCGCATCAAGGCCTGCCTGGTCTCCCCCGACGGCGTCGTGCTGACGACGGGGGAGCACAGGTGGGAGAACCACTGGATGGAAGGTCACTGGACGTACCCCCTGGAGGAGGTGTGGACCGGCCTCGCCGCCTGCTACGAGGACATGGCGCAGCGGGCCGAGGACGCCTTCGGGGCGAGGCCGGGCAGCTTCGCGGCCCTGGGGATCTCGGCGATGATGCACGGCTACCTGGCCTTCGACTCCGCCGGCGAGCTGCTCGTGCCGTTCCGCACCTGGCGGGACACGACCACCGGTCCCGCCGCCCGGGAGCTGTCCGAGCGGCTGGGGACCAACATCCCGCTCCGCTGGTCCGTGGCGCATCTGCGCCAGGCGATGCTGGACGAGGAGCCTCACGTATCCCGCCTGGAGCACCTGACGACGCTGGCGGGGTACGTCCACTGGAAGCTGACCGGGCGGCGGGTGCTCGGCGTCGGCGACGCCTCCGGCATGTTCCCGGTCGACGACGCCGGCCGCGGCTACGACCGCCGCCGCATGGACCTGCTCCGCGAGCTGGTCGGGGACAGCCTGCCCGTCGACGTCGCGGAGGTGTTCCCCGAGGTCCTGCGGGCCGGCGAGCCCGCCGGCACCCTCACCGCCGAGGGCGCCCTGCTCCTCGACCCCTCCGGGCGACTGGCTCCCGGTGTCGCGCTGTGCCCTCCCGAGGGGGACGCCGGCACCGGGATGGTCGCGACCAACGCGGTGCGCGCCCGGAGCGGCAACGTCAGCGTCGGAACCAGCATCTTCGCGATGGTCGTCCTGGACCGCCGGCTGGACGGCGGCCCTCCCGAGATCGACCTGGTCGCCACCCCTGCGGGGGCGCCCGTCGCCATGGTGCACTGCAACAACGGAGCCGATGAGCTGAGCCGTTGGGTGGAGCTGTTCGCCGAGGTCGCCCTGGCCTTCGGCACGCGCCGCACGGTCGATCCCGACGAGGCGTACGCGGCCATCCTCACCGAGGCGCTCAGCGGAGAGGCCGACGCCGGCGGCCTCCTCGCCTTCAACACCACCTCCGGCGAGCCGGTGCTCGGCCTGGAGGACGGCCGGGCCCTGACGGTCCGGGCGCCTGGCAGCTCCCTCTCCCTCTCGAACTTCATGCGGGCCCAGGTCTACTCGGCCTTCGCGGCCCTGGCCATCGGACTGGAGCTGCTCGACGGCGAGGGCACCGCGCCCGAGGCCCTCCACGCCCACGGCGGCCTGTTCCGGACCGCCGGCGTCGCGCAGCGGTTCCTCGCCGCGGCCACCGGGACGCCGGTCGCCGTGTCCCGGGGCGCCTCCGAGGGCGGGGCGTGGGGAATCGCCCTGCTCGCCGCCTACCTGGACCACGCCGGCTCCTCACTCGAGGACTACCTCCAGGACGTCGTCTTCCTCCACGCCGAGACCCACGTGGTGGATCCCCGCGACGGGGACGTCGAGGGCTTCCGGAGGTACCTCTCCCGCTACCGGGAGGCCCTGGAGCTCCAGAGGACCGCGGCGGCCACCGTGAACGCACCCGAGCGCCCGACCCAGAACCCCGAGGAGCAGCATGCCTGAGACCGATATCCACGACCTTCCCCCCGCGATCCAGCGCTCCCTGCTGGAGGCCCGCGAACGAGTCGCCCGCCTCCACGCGGAGCTCCCCCGCTGGAACCTCGTGGTCTGGACCGCCGGCAACGTCTCCGAACGGGTGGTCGTGAGGGGAGACGGGCGGCCGAGCGCCGAGGACCTGCTGGTCATCAAGCCCTCCGGCGTCTCCTACGACCAGCTCTCCGCCGAGGCGATGGTCGTGTGCGACCTCCGCGGGAGGCTCCTCGACGGCACGCGCAGCCCCTCCTCCGACACCGCGGCGCACGCCTACGTCTACCGCCGCATGCCCGAGGTGGGCGGGGTGGTCCACACCCACTCCTCGTACGCCACCGCCTGGGCGGCCCGCGGCGAGCCGATCCCCTGCGCCCTGACCATGATGGGCGACGAGTTCGGCGGCGAGGTGCCCGTGGGGCCCCTGGCGATCATCGGCGACGACTCGATCGGCCGGGGGATCGTGGAGACCCTGAGCGGCCACCGCTCGCCCGCGGTCCTCATGAGGAACCACGGGCCGTTCACCATCGGCCCGAGCGCGGAGGCGGCGGTCAAGGCCGCCGTGATGGTGGAGGAGGTCGCCAAGACGGTGCACCTGGCGCGCCAGCACGGCGAGCCGCTGCCGATCCCCGAGGAGGTCGTGGACCGCCTCTATGAGCGATACCAGAACGTCTACGGACGATGAGCCGCCGGAGCACGCCCCCGTCCGGCCCCGACACCAACCAAGGAGCAGCAATCCGATGATGAAGAACCCGTTCACCGAGCACGAGATCTGGTTCCTGACCGGCAGCCAGGGCCTGTACGGCGAGGAGACCCTGCGGGAGGTCGCCGAGCAGTCCCAGCGGCTCGCCTCGATCCTGGCGGACTCGCCCGACATCCCGGTGCGGATCGTGTGGAAGCCCGTCCTGACCGATTCCGAGAGGATCCTGCAGACCGTCCGGGAGGCCGAGGCGGCGCCGCAGGTGATCGGGCTGATCGCCTGGATGCACACCTTCTCCCCCGCCAAGATGTGGATCCGGGGGCTCGAGGCGCTGCGCAAGCCGCTCCTGCACCTGCACACCCAGGCCCATGAGGAGCTGCCGTGGGCCAGCATCGACATGGACTTCATGAACCTCAACCAGGCGGCCCACGGCGACCGGGAGTTCGGGTACATCCTCACCCGCCTCAACGTCCCCCGCGTCACCGTCGTCGGCTACGTGACCCATTCCGCGTGCACGCGGCGGATCGGGACGTGGGCGCGCGCCGCCGCGGGGTGGCACGAGGCCCAGAGCCTGCGGATGGTCCGCTTCGGGGACAACATGCGCAACGTGGCGGTGACCGAGGGCGACAAGACGGAGGCCGAGATCCGCTTCGGGACCTCGGTCAACACGTGGTCGGTCGGTGAGCTGGTGCAGGAGGTCGACGCCGTCGGCGAGGAGACCGTGGACGCGCTCGTGGAGGAGTACGCCGGGCTCTACGAGATCGAGGCCGAGCTGCGTCCCGGCGGCTCACGGCACGAGTCGCTGCGCTACGCCGCCCGCCAGGAGGCCGCCATCCGGGGCTTCCTGGAGCGCGAGGGCGCCGGGGCCTTCACCGACACCTTCGAGGACCTGGACGGGCTGCGCCAGCTGCCGGGCTTCGCCGTGCAGCGCCTGATGGCCGACGGATACGGCTTCGGCGCCGAGGGCGACTGGAAGACCGGTATCCTGATCCGCATCGCCAAGGTCATGGGATACGGCCTTCCCGGGGGCGCCAGCCTCATGGAGGACTACTCCTACGACCTGCGGCCCGGGCAGGAGAAGATCCTGGGCGCCCACATGCTCGAGGTGTGCCCGTCGCTGACCACGCGGCGGCCGAGGGTCGAGATCCATCCCCTGGGCATCGGCGATCGCGAGGACCCGGTGCGCCTGGTGTTCGACGCCGACCCCTCCCGCGGCGTCGTCGTCGCGATGTCGGATCTGCGCGACCGCTTCCGCCTGACGGCCAACGCCGTGACCGTCACCGAGCCGGACGAGCCGCTTCCCCGGCTCCCCGTGGCGCGTGCCGTATGGCGTCCGGAACCCGACTTCCAGACCTCGACGACGTGCTGGCTGACCTCCGGCGCAGCGCACCACACCGTGCTCACCACGGCCCTCGGGATGGAGGCGTGGCGGGACTTCGCGACGATCGCGGGTGTCGAGCTGGCGGCCATCGACGAGGGCACCACGGCGCACGGCTTCGAGGAGGCGCTGCGCTGGAACTCGGTCTACCACCGGGTGGCGCAGGGGTTCTGAGCTCCTCCGAGGTTCTGAGCATCTCCGGGATCCTGAGCACGTCGCGGGGCCGTCCGCCTTGGCTCCTCCGCGGCGTCATGCCGGGCATCCGGCATATGTCCCGCACCGCTCCTCTGCGCTTGTGCTCCTCTGACCGCCCCGCCTAACCTCTGGAATCAGCGGCCCCACACAGCCGCACCGCAGGATTGCGACCCGGACCGAGCGCGGCTCGTCGCCGGGGCAAGACCTGGGTCCCGCGCCGCTCCGGCGCGCGGGACCCGGGTCTTTTTTCATGCCGTCATTCCTGCGCCGAGCACCGCCCCGATCCCGGGCCAGGAGACGAAGGAGTTGTCATGGCGACCAGCAGGATGGATGCACCCCGGCTCGCGCGGGAGGTGCTCGACGCCGTCGGCGGCCAGGGGAACGTCCGCTCGCTCACCCACTGCGCGACCCGCCTCCGCTTCGTCCTCGCGGACCCCGCCCGAGCGCAGACCGAGCGGATCGAGGGGTTGGACGGCGTCGTCGCCGTGAGGTCCGCCGGCGGGCAGTACCAGGTGGTGGTCGGCGACGAGGTCCCCCGGGTCTATGCCGCGCTCCACGCGATCGCCTCCTTCGGGGTGCGGCCGGACGGGACGGACGCGGGCGCGACGCCGGACGGCGCGGGACCGACGCCGAACGCAGCGGAGACGGCTCCCGGCACCCCGGGTGCCACCCCGGAGGGAGCGTCCTCCCCGGCCCCTCAGGGAGCCTCGAGGAACCTCTTCAACCGCTTCATCGCGCTGATCGCCGAGCTCTTCACCCCGATGCTCTGGCCGCTGGCCGGCGCCGGCCTGTTCAAGGCGCTGCTGACCCTCGCCGTCGCACTGGGCTTCGACAAGGCCTCGCAGGAGCACACCATCCTGTACGCCGCCTCGGACGCGCTGATCTACTTCCTGCCGGCGCTCATCGCGCTCTCCGCGGCGAAGCGCTTCGGCGCCAACGCGTACACCTCCCTCGCCCTCGCCGGCTTCCTGCTCTACCCCAGCGTGATCGCCCTGAACACGGCCGGGGAACCCGTGAGCTTCTTCGGGATCCCGGTGGTCATGGTCTCCTACGTCTCCTCGGTGATCCCGATGATCGTGGTGGTCTGGGTGCAGGGCCACCTGGAGCGCCGGCTCCTGCGGGTGCTGCCGGCCTCGCTCCGGAACTTCACGACGCCGCTGATCGTGCTCGCGCTGCTCTCCGTCGTCACGCTGCTGACCATCGGCCCCGCGACCGTGGCCCTCGCGCAGGGGATCTCCGGCGGGATCGAGTGGCTGTTCGCCCTCTCGCCGGTCGTCGCCGGGGCCGTCCTGGGCGGACTGTGGCAGGTGCTGGTGATCTTCGGCCTGCACTGGGGCATCGTGCCGATCCTCATCAACGACATCGCGACGCTGGGCTACAGCGTCATGAAGACCGCGACGGCGGCCGCCGTCCTCGCCCAGGGCGCCGCCGCGCTGGCCGTGTTCTTCCGCGTCCGCGAGCGGAAGCTGCGCCAGGCCGCGGCGCCCGCGGGGCTCTCCGGCCTCGTCGCCGGCGTGACCGAGCCGGCGGTCTACGGGGTGAACCTGCCGCTCAAGCGCCCCTTCGTCATCGCGTGCGTCGCGGGAGCGATCGGCGGGGCGATCGCCACCTCGGGGGGCTCCGCGGCCGACGTGACCGGCCTGCCCTCCCTGCTCTCGCTCACCGGGTACATGAACTACGGCAACTTCGCGGTGTTCCTGACCGGGATGGCAACGGCGATGGCCCTGGCCTTCGTCCTGACCTACCTCTTCGGGGTGCCGGCGGAGCGACGGAAGGCCCGGGAGGCCCCCGTCACGAAGCCCGCCGGTCGAAGGTCAGATGGGTGACCCCGCTGGGCGCCGAGACGGCCTCGATCTCGTAGTCCCGCTCCAGGCCCTCCAGGCCGTCCCACAGCCTGACGCCGCGGCCGAGCACGATCGGGACCTGGACCAGGTGCATGTGGTCGACCAGGCCCGCGGCGAGGAAGTCGCGCGCGAGGGTGGCGCCTCCGCCGATGCGAACGTCCAGGCCCTCCGCGGCAGCGCGGGCGGCCTCCAGCGCCTCGGCCGGCTCCGCGTCGAGGAAGTGGAAGACGGTCCCGCCCTCCATCTCGATCGCCGGGCGCGGGCGGTGGGTCAGCACGAAGACCGGCGTGCGGAACGGGGGCTCCGGGCCCCACCAGCCCGTCCACTCGGCCTCGTCCTGCCAGCCCGGCGGGCCGAACTTGCCCGCGCCCATGATCTCGGCGCCGATGCCGGGCTCGTTCTGCTGGGCGAAGACGTCGTCGACTCCGGCGGAGCCGCCCTCGCCTCCCAGGATCGGCGCGCCGAAGCGAGTGGCGAACATCCACTCGTGCAGCCGCTGCCCGGCGTGGCCCATAGGCGTCTCGAGCGACTGTCCCTCACCCGCCGCGAAGCCGTCCAGCGATACGGAGAGGTTGTGGATGCGGGTCCGTGCCATCTGCTGACTCCGTCTGCTCGTCCGAGGAGGCCTCCCGGACGAGGCGCCCGTGAGGCTCACTCTAGGCTCGACCGGCACGATGCGGAAGGCTCCGGCCTCCCGCATCGGCTCCGCGTCCCGCCTCACCTCGGCGTCCCGGCCTCCGTCGCTCCCGGCGACCGCGGCACGGCGCTTGATAGCCTCGGAAGAGGAGGTCATCGTCATGGACAGACACGACCACAACAACTACGACTTCGTCGACTCCTCGGGCTCCGGCGACGCGGACATGGGCCACGGCGGCCTCAACACCCCGGAGCGGGAGCCCATGGGAGGCGCCAAGCTCGTCTCCCTGATCATGACGATCCTGGTCTTCGGCGGCATCTTCGCCTACGTGCTGTTCGGGTGAGGTCGGCTCGCACCGGGCCGAGCGTCCTCAGCCCCGCATCCCCAGGAACTCCTCCAGCCGCGCCCGGTGCGGGGCGACGTCGAGTCCCTGCTCCGCGAGCCACCGCTCGGAGTAGTACCGGTCCAGGTAGCGCTCCCCCGGGTCGCAGATCAGCCCGACGACGCTGCCCCGCCGTCCCCCGGCCCGCATCTCGCCGATCAGCCGCAGCGCAGCCCACAGGCCCGTTCCCGTGGAGGCCCCGGCCTTCCGGCCGATCAGCTCGTCCAGCACGTGGACGGCGGCGATCGCGGCGGCGTCGGGCACCCGCATCATCCGGTCGATGCTGCTGGGGAGGAAGCTCGCCTCCACCCGCTGGCGCCCGATGCCCTCCATCCGCGAGCCGACGGCGGTGACGGCCTCCGGGTCGTGGTCGCGCCAGCCGGGGAAGTAGGCGGAGTTCTCCGGGTCCGCGACGCAGATGCCGGTGGCCCGCTGGGTGTAGTTGACGTAGCGGGCGAGCGTCGCGGAGGTCCCGCCGGTGCCCGCCGTCGCCACGATCCAGGCCGGCTCCGGGTGCGGCTCCCGCGCCATCTGGGCGAAGATCGACTCGGCGATGTTGTTGTTCCCCCGCCAGTCGGTCGCGCGCTCGGCGTAGGTGAACTGGTCCATGTAGTGGCCGCCGCACTCCCGGGCCAGCGAGGCGGCGACGTCGTACACCTCGCGCGGATCCTCGACGAAGTGGCAGCGCCCGCCGTACAGCTCGATGAGCTTGACCTTCTCCCGGCTGGTGGAGCGGGCCATCACCGCGATGAAGGGGACGCCGATCAGCCGGGCGAAGTAGGCCTCCGAGACGGCCGTGGAGCCGCTGGAGGCCTCGACCACCGGGCCGTCCCGGCGGATCCAGCCGTTGCACAGCCCGTACAGGAACAGCGAGCGCGCCAGCCGGTGCTTGAGCGAGCCGGTCGGATGCGTGGACTCGTCCTTCAGGTAGAGGTCCACTCCCCACTCGGCGGGCAGGGGCACCGCGAGCAGATGCGTGTCCGAGGTGCGGTTGCCCTCCGACTGCACCGTGGCGATCGCGGCGTTGAGCCAGGCGCGGTGCTCCGGGTCGTAGCGGTCGATGTCCTCGGCCTCGAGCGGCGGGATCCCGGCGCTCATCGGCGGCCTCCCGCCGGCTGAACGGAGGAGCCTGCAGCGAGGCGCGCGGCCTCCGCCTTCGGGTACGTGTGCATGGATCCCTACTTCCCTGTCAGCTTGCGAGACGGACCGCGGACTCCGGCGAGCACGATGCCGGCCAGGTGGTCCTCCGCGAGGAGCGCCCCACCGGCCGCACCTCTCTCCTCCTCCCACCATAGACCGGAGGGACGACCCGCTCGCACCCTGTCCACAGGCTCTCAGGTCTGCGCCGACGCCGGCCCCTCCCACCGCCTCATCGTCCAGGCCACCCCCAGCAGCATCACCGTCCCGAGCACCGCCGCGAGCGCGAAGGCCGCGAACCCCCAGGACTGATGACCCGTCGCGAAGAGCCACCCGCCCATCCCGGGGCCGAACACCGCGCCGAAGCGGCCCATGCCGGTGGTCCAGCCGATCGCCGTCGCGCGACTCTGGGCGGGGAAGACGTGGGCGACCGCCGCGTAGACCATGGTCTGCGCGCTGAAGAGGAACGCTCCCACCAGGAAGACCAGGGCGTACGTCAGCGGCAGCGGGGCCTTGAACCCCAGGAGGAACGTCCCCAGGGCGGTGACGAGGAACCACAGGGTGGCGACTCGCATCGGCCCCCACGCGTCGGAGATGCGTCCGGCCACGAGCATCCCCACGATGCCGCCGGCGTTGACTGTGAGCAGGAACGCCAGGGAGGAGCCGAGGGGATGCCCCTCGGCCTGCATCAGGGCTGGAAGCCATGTGCTCACCCCGTAGACCAGGAGCAGACCCGCGAAGGATGAGAACCAGAAGAGCAGCGTCGTCACCCCGCGGCGGCCGCGGAACAGTCCCATCATGCCGAGCCGCGCCTTGCCGGTTCCCACGGCCTCCCGCCTCTGCCCGCGACGCCCTCGTGCCGCCAGGAATCCGGGCGATTCCGGCAGCACCAGGAGCGCCAGCGGGACGACCACCAGCACCGGGACGACGCCGACCCAGTAGATCGAGCGCCATCCCAGCGCGGAGACGAGCGAGATGCCGAGCAGCGCCGCGGCGATGCCTCCGGCGTGGTGGCCCGTCATGAGGACCCCGATGGAGAGGTTGCGCCGCCGCTCCGGGGCAGACTCGGAGACCATCGCGATCGCCGTCGGGAGCAGGCCCCCGAGGCCGAGGCCCGCGACGAGCCGTCCCGCCCCGAACACCTCGGCGGTGGGGGCGGCCGCGCACAGCCCCGAGGCGAGCGAGAAGACCGCGCAGCACGCCGCGATGCCCCAGCGGCGGCCCACCGCGTCCGTCAGGAGCCCCGCGCTGAGGGCCCCGAGGAGCATCCCGAAGGTCGCCAGCGATCCGATGACTCCCGCCTGTCCGGCCTCCATCCCCAACGATTCGTCGGCCAGCATGGCCGGAATCGTCGCCCCGAACATGAACATGTCCAGGCCGTCGAAGAACACGGCCGTCCAGCACAGGCCCAGTACGAGGCCGGCCCCGCGTGGGCTTCCCCGCTCGGCCCCGGTCCCCTGCCCTCCTCTCCCCCGCCTCGCCCCTCCGCCCGCGAAAAGCGCCCGCCGTTCCATGCGTCCCCCTCTCTCTGCCGGGCCCCGACCTCGAGCCCTCCTCATCGAGCCACGGTAGGAAGGGAGGACGCGGGCGCAGCGGACCGGTGCGCTGGGCGCACCGAATCGGCTTCCACGATCCCGGCACGGATTCCAGGGCGATGCCGGCCCTCTGCTCTCGGGGAAGGGCCCCTTCCCCTCTCGGCCGCATCCGCCCCTGGACAATTCCGGAATCTCTCGGATATAATCTGCATCACGGTCATCCGACCGGCAGTCCTTAGGATTGTGACTCGGGGCGGGGTTCACTCCCCATCATCTGAGGCAAGACCTGAGCTATCGAACGTTCCCCACTGGGCGGCGTCGAGAGCTCGGGTCTTTTTTATTGCCTGGGTGCCCGGGTCCCCCTCCGGCTGCCGCCGGACCCGCCCGCAGGCCTCTATTGCACGCACCTCTACTCAGTGCGCCCGAAAACAGGCCCCAGCACCGCATATGCCATAGACGAAGGAGTTTCCATGGCATCGACCAAGGTCGACTACGCCCAGACGGGCCAGGAGATCCTCGCCGCCGTCGGCGGGGAGGACAACGTCAGCTCCCTGACGCACTGCGCGACCCGCCTCCGCTTCAAGCTCAAGGACGCCTCCCAGGCGGACACCCGGAGGATCAAGGGCCTCGACGGCGTCGTCACCGTGATGGAGGCCGGCGGCCAGTACCAGGTGGTCGTGGGCAACGACGTCCCCAAGGCCTACGCCGCCATCATCGCCGCCAGCGGCCTCGGCGGCGACGCCCCGGCGGAGGACGACGCGCCGAAGGGCAGCCTGCTCAACCGCTTCATCGAGCTGATCTCCAGCCTTTTCCTGCCGATGCTGTGGACGCTGGCCGGCGCCGGCCTCTACAAGGCCTTCCTCGCCCTGGCCGTGACCCTGGGATTCGACGCCGAGTCCCAGGAGTACGCGATCATGAACGCGGCCTCGGACGCGATCATCTACTTCCTGCCCTTCATCCTCGCGGTCACCGCCGCCAAGCGGTTCAAGACCAACCAGTTCACCTCGATGGCCCTGGCCGGCTTCCTGCTCTATCCCGGCATCGTCGCCTTCTCCGAGGGCACGGATCCCGTGAGCTTCTTCGGCATCCCGGTCTTCGCGGTCTCCTACGTCTCCTCGGTCATCCCGATCATCGTGACCGTGTGGCTGCAGAGCTACCTGGAGAAGTGGCTGCTGAAGGTCCTGCCCGCCGCGATCCGGAACTTCACGACGCCGCTGATCGTCATCCTGGTCCTCAGCCTCCTGACGCTGCTGACCCTCGGCCCGATCACGGTGTTCCTCTCCGAGGCGATCTCCGCCGGCATCGGCTGGTTCTGGAGCCTCTCCCCGATCCTCGGCGGCGCCCTGCTGGGCGGCTTCTGGCAGGTCTTCGTGATGTTCGGCCTGCACTGGGGATTCGTCCCCATCATGCTGAACGACCTGATCACGCAGGGGTCCTCCCCGCTCAGCGGCGCCATCTTCGCGCCAGTGATCGCTCAGGCCGCCGCGGCGCTGGCCGTGATGATCCGCACCAGGAACGCCAAGCTCAAGCAGCTGGCCGGGCCCGCCTCGCTCTCCGGCTTCCTCGCCGGGGTCACCGAGCCGGCCGTCTACGGCGTGAACCTGCCGCTGAAGAAGCCCTTCATCTTCGGCTGCATCGGCGGCGCCATCGGCAGCGCCATCGCCGCGGCGGGAGGGTCGGCCGCGGACTCCTTCGTGCTGCCCTCCCTCCTGGCGCTGCCGGCCTACCTCACCGTGGGCAGCTTCACCGCCCTCCTGACCGGCATCGGCGTCGCCGTCGTCGTGACCTTCCTGCTCACCCTCTTCTTCGGGATGCCCAAGAAGGACCCCGAGGACGACGCCGCCACCCCCGTGGAGCGCAAGCTCGCGCAGGGCGGCGACTCCGGCGTCCCGGCGGACACCAACCCCATCGGCACCAAGGTCGTCCCCGCCGAGGCCCAGGTGGTCCCCGCCGGCACGATCGTCCCGGTGGCCGTGGACGAGGAGAACACCACGGACCTGGTCTCCCCCGCGACCGGCCACACCGTGGCGCTGGAGGATTTGTCCGATCCGGTCTTCTCCTCCGGGGCCATGGGGAAGGGACTGGCCGTCGTTCCGAGCGCCGGCCAGGCGATCGCGCCGATCTCCGGCGTCGTCGTCACCGCGCTCGACTCCGGGCACGCCTTCGGGATCCGCTCCGAGACCGGCGTCGAGGTCCTGATCCACGTGGGCATCGACACCGTGAAGCTCGACGGCGCGCCGTTCACCGCCCACGTGGCCAAGGGCGAGCGCGTGGTCGCCGGTCAGCCGCTGGTGGACTTCGACATCGCCGCCATCAGGGAGGCCGGGTACGACCCCTCGGTCATCATGATCGTCACCAACACCGGGAACTTCTCCGCCGTGGAGCCCGGCATCGGCAAGGACCTCGCGGCCGGCGAGCTGGCCGTCGTCGTCGAGCCCTGATCCCCGCGGCGCCGCCGCTGTCCGGGCTCCCCGGGGCCGGCGGCGTCGCACACCAGCTGTTCAGCATCCGAAGGAAAGGAATACCGTGCATCACCAGACTCTGAAGCCGTTCCCGAAGGACTTCCTGTGGTCCGCCTCCACCTCCGCGTACCAGGTCGAGGGAGCCTGGGACGAGGACGGCAAGGGCCCCTCGATCATCGACACCAAGACCGATCTGCCGGCGGGCACCTCCGACTTCACGGTGGCCTCCGACCACTACCACCGGTACAAGGAGGACGTGGCGCTGATGGCCGAGATGGGCTTCACGGCCTACCGGTTCTCCATCGCCTGGACCCGCATCATCCCCGACGGCGACGGCGAGGTGAACCCGGCCGGCGTGAAGTTCTACCACGACCTGATCGACGAGCTGCTGGCCCACGGCATCGAGCCGATCGTGACCATGTTCCACTTCGACACCCCGGCGGCGCTGAACGAGAAGGGCGGCTGGGCCTCACGGACCACCACCGACGCCTTCGTCCGCTACTCCGAGATCCTGTTCGACGAGTACGGCGACAAGGTCAAGTACTGGCTGACCATCAACGAGCAGAACATGATGATCATGCTCGGCGTGAAGCTGGGCATCATCGACGCCCTGACCGACACCCCGGAGAAGGAGCTCTTCCAGGCCAACCACAACATGTTCCTGGCCCAGGCCAAGGCCATGATCGCCAGCCACGAGAAGTTCCCCGAGAACAAGATCGGCCCGGCCCCGAACATCTCCTACGTCTACCCGGCCTCCCCGAGGCCGGAGGACGTGATCGCGGCGGACAACTTCAACGCCCTCCGGAACTGGCTCTACCTGGATCTGGCGGCTCGCGGCGAGTACAACTCCGTGGCCTGGGCCTACATGGAGGAGAGGGGCCTCGCACCGGAGATCGCCGAGGGCGACATGGAGATCCTGCGCGCGGCCAAGCCCGACTTCATCGCCTTCAACTACTACAACACCTCCACCGTGGCGGACGCGCCCTTCGGCGAGGATCCCGATGGCCGCGGCGCGGACGCCGACCAGCAGATCGCCGCCGGGGAGGAGGGCTTCTACAAGGCCGTGGACAACCCCCACCTGGTCAAGACGCAGTTCGGCTGGGAGATCGACCCGGTCGGCATGAGGATGACCTACCGCGCGATCTGGGACCGGTACCACCTGCCGCTGATCGTGACCGAGAACGGCCTCGGCGCCTTCGACGAGCTCACCGATGACGGCCGCGTCCACGACGACTACCGGATCGAGTACCTGCGCCGCCACCTCGAGCAGACCCAGGAGGCGATCTCCGACGGCGTCGAGATCCTCGGCTACTCCCCCTGGACCGCGATCGACCTGGTATCGACCCATCAGGGCGTGTCCAAACGCTACGGCTTCGTCTACGTCGACCGCACCGAGGACGACCTCAAGGACCTGGCCCGGTACCGCAAGGACTCCTTCTACTGGTACCAGGAGCTGATCGCGAAGAATGAGCTGCCCGCGGAGGACTGGAGCCCGAGCTACTGACCTCTCAGGCGGAATCGGCTCCGCGGATCGGCCCTTTTCTCCGCCGGTCGTCCGGAAAGGGCGGCCGGCGGAGGGATGGGACCGGTTCTCGGGATTTCTCAGCCCACGAAGGCCGCGTCGCGCATCCCCGCGACGTAGGCCGCCTGGCCCACGTGCTGCAGCGCGTCCTCGGACACGCTGACCAGCCGGGCCGCCCGGGTGACCGGCGGGTCCCAGTCCTCGTCGATCACGTCGTCGAGGTCCTCCGCGGTGAGAGTGCCGAGGTACGCCAGCTGGGCGTCGACCACGGCCTCGAGGTGGGAGTACAGGAGCTCGACGTCGTCCACCACGATGGACCGGGCCCGCTGGCCCGACTGGCCGAAGCCCAGCTCGTGGCGCTCGGTGCCGAGGCCGAAGCGCTCGTCGAAGCCGCGCGCCGTCCACACCGGCTCCTCGCCGGAGAGGGCGGAGATCTGCTCGTCGATCTCCCGGGCGGCATGCCACAGCAGCCACGCGATCGAGTTGTCGTGGCCCGGGTGCGCGTTCAGCAGCTCGGGGGTGAGCGAGTCCCTGAGGCCCTCCGCGGCCTCGAGGGGGCGCCGGGCCAGGTCCTTGAGAATCTCGATGGCATCCATGGTCCAACCCTACGTCCGCACTGCTCCGCACTGAACCCGTTCCAGCGGGAATCCCCAGCGGATACGCTGGATGCTCCACGCAAGCGCCCCAGGAGGATTCCATGGCCCACTACCCCGATGGACTGCCGGACGAGCTCAAGTACGCGGAGGATGAGCCCGATGAGGAGGACCCCCGTCCGATCAACTGGCAGCGGGCCGTGACGTGGGTGGTCGCGGCGGTGCTGGTGGTCGCGGTGCCGCTGGCGCTGATCCTCTCCCTCTAGGCCGGCCCGCCCTGACGGCCCTGCGTCCCCCCCCCCCCCCCCCCCCCCCCCCCCCCCCCCCGCCCCCGGGCTCCGACGCCGTCCCGCGCCCCGGAGCCTCCGAGCCTCCGAGCTCATCAGGCGCCAGGCCGCGCCCTCGTTCCCCGCGCCCCGCCCCCATCCACAGAAGCCGCCCCACCCCACCGTCCGGACGGTGGGACCGTAGACTTGATCGAGAGAACCGAGAGTTCCAGCACAGTAAGGAGCAGCGCGCGTGCGGATCCTACGCATCTTCAACAACAACGTCGTGCTGGCCTCCGACGACGCCGGCGAGCAGGCCGTCATGATCGGCCGGGGCCTCGCCTTCGGCAAGAAGAAGAACGAGGCGCTGGACCCCTCCCTCGTCGAGCGGACCTTCGTCCCGGAGACCGCCGGCGGCGACGAGCACCTGAGCGCGCTGCTCTCGGAGATCCCCGCCGAGATCCTGGCGTTGGCCACCGAGCTGGAGGAGATCGCCCGCACGGAGCTGGGCATGAGGATCTCCCACTCCTTCGTGCTGCCGCTGGCCGACCACCTGAACTTCGCGATGGTCCGCGCCCGGAAGGGCATGGGGGTCGAGTACCCGCTGAGCATCGAGGTCTCCCAGCTCTACCCGAAGGAGCTCGCCTTCGGGCAGCGCGCGGTGCGGATGGCCCGCGAGCGGCTCGGCGCGGACCTGCCCGAGGAGGAGGCCACTCCCCTCGCCCTGCACCTGGTGAACTCGCAGTTCTCCAGCGAGGACCTCGCCAAGACCTTCAAGATGACGCAGATCTTCGCGCAGATCTTCCAGATCATCTCCTCGGCCTACGGCCACGAGCTGGACCAGTCCAACCTCTCGGTCGCGCGCTTCGTGACGCACCTGCGCTACCTCTTCGTCCGCGCCGAGCAGGGCCGTCCCGCCCTGAAGAGCGACCCGACCCTTCCCGCGATCCACGAGGCCGTGAAGACCGGGTATCCGGAGGCCTACGCCTGCGCCTACAAGGTCATGCTCCTGCTGGAGATGCACGTGGGCGAGGACCTCTCCGAGGACGAGCACACCTACCTGACCATCCACATCGCCCGCCTGGCGGCGGACCTGTGGGGCGAGAGCACCACCGAGGAGCAGAGGAGCCGCCCGTGAGCGACCCGAGGAGCCGGACGTCGGCCCGCCATGCCCGGAGCGAGGCGCACGGCGCCCCCCGCACGTCCATCATCATGCCCGTCTACAACACCGCCGCCCGCGTCGTCGGCTCTATCAAGTCGGTCCTGGCCCAGACGGACCCGGACTTCGAGCTGCTGGTGATGATCGACGGCTCGCCGGACGACTCCTCCGGCGTCGTCGCCGACTTCGTCGAAGCGACGGGTGACCAGCGCATCCGCGTCTTCGACAACCCGGAGAACCAGGGCGTCTCCGCGGTCCGCAACCAGGCGCTCGACGCCGCCCGGGGCTCCTGGGTCTCCTTCATCGACTCCGACGACCGCTACCGCCCCAACTTCCTCTCCACGATGCACGCCTTCGCCGAGGCGCACGAGGCCGACGTCGTTGCCTGCGGCCACACCCTGGTCCACGCCACGGGCGAGAACCGCGACCGCTTCCGCACCCCGGCCGGCGTCTACACCGGCGAGCAGGCCGTGCTGGGCTTGCTGGAGGACCGCTTCACCCCCTACGTGTGGGACAAGCTCGTCCGCGCCAGCCTCTTCGAGGACCTCCGCTTCCCGGAGGACATCCACCGCGCCGAGGACGCCGTCCTCTCGATGGGCGTCTACGCCGGGGCGCGCCGCGCCGTCGTGATCTCGACGTCGCTGTACGAGTACACGGTGGACTCCGGCAGCCTGACCTGGGGTCGGGTGACCCCGGTGGAGCAGAGCGACCTGCTCATGGACCACCTGCGGCGGGCCGCGGGAGGGGCCGTCACGACGCCGGCCGGCCGCCGCGCCTACGACGTCTCCTGGGTCCTCACCTACCTCAACAACGCCCAGCAGGCCCTGTTCTCCGGGCAGCGGGAGGCCCGCGGGGTGATCGGACGGTGCCGGAGCCGGATCACGTGGTCCCAGACGCTGCGCGCGCTGCGCGCCCGTCCCGTGTTCGGCGCCGCGGGGGTGCTGCTGAAGACCTCGCCCGCCCTGTACCGGGCCCTCTACGGCGCATACGTGAAGCGCGCCTACGGGCTGTGAGCCCGGCGGAGAATATTCGCTCATCGCTCATTTCGCCGTCTCGGGATGCTTGCGGAGACGCAGGAGCCTAAGCTATGGGGAAACGGGCGGGGCGACCCCGTCCCGTGCGCCTACCCCACGAGGACGGAAAGCATAGGCATGCCCGGCAAATTGATGGCCTTCGACCTGGACGGAACCCTGATCTTCGATCAGAAGATCAGCAGCGAGAGCGCTGACGCGATCCGCGAGTGGCAGGAGGCCGGGAACCTGGCGGTGTGCGCGACCGGAAAGTCGCTCGCCTCCGCGCGCAAGGCGGTCGAGGGCTACGGGATCCGCTTCGACTACTACGTGCTCTACACCGGCGCCGTGGTGGCCGACGCCGAGCAGCACGTGCTCACCAGCAGCACCCTGCCCAACGGCCTGGTCCAGGACGTGGTGGGCAAGTTCGCGGACGAGCCCGACGTCGCCGTCTACGGCACCACCCTGGACACCGACGACGTCCGCTTCTACTCCAACATCCCGGACAAGACCACGGAGATCCTCCCGCATTTCCAGGCCATGGACCCCGACGAGATCCCCGAGCACGAGTTCGTCGGCGTCCCCATCTGGGTGGACGACGAGCGCAAGATCGCCGGCCTGCAGGACTTCATCACCTCCACCTACGGCGACGTGGTGGACTGCCACCGCAACCAGATGTTCCTGGACATCGTGCCCTCCAACTGCACCAAGGCCAGCGGGCTGGTCTGGCTCGACGAGCAGCACCTGGGCGGACGCTACCTGCCCTACTCGATCGGCGACTCGTGGAACGACCTGCCGATGCACGCGTGGGCGAAGCACTCGGCGTCGTTCGAGCACTCGCCCCTGGAGGTCCAGGAGGCCACGGAGACCGTGACCACCAGCGCCGCCGACTACATCCGCGAGGTCCTCGCCGAGGAGGCGGAGGAGCGCGCCGCGGACGGTGCGGGCCCCGCCTCCGACGACGCCGTTGCCCCGGCCGCCGAGACGGCGTAGGAGGCCGGCGGGCGCCCCGGCGCCCTACTCCTCCCCGTCCTTCGACTGGGAGGAGATGGTGTAGGACTCGGCGATGTCGCTGACGAAGACGCGGCCGTCCCCCGGCTGGCCGCCCTCCGACTGCGCGGTCCGGATGACCAGGTCGACCACCGCGTCCTTCTCCCCGTCCTCGACGACGATGTAGAGCATGGTCTTGGCGAGCTCGTCGTACACGACCTCCCCGACCCTGATCCCGTGCTGCCGGCCCCGGCCGATGACGTTCCATCGCGAGATCCCGGTGTGTCCGGCCTCGGCGAGCGCTACCTGCAGGGGCACGACGGCGGTGTCGCGCACGACGGCGGTGATGAGCTTCATGATGAGACCTTTCGCTTCGTTTCCGTGGACGCCGTCGGGGCCGGCCGGCCCGTCAGGCGGAGTAGACGACCTCGCCGTCCTTGAGGGTCATCTCGACCTCGAGCTCGCGCAGCCGGGCCGGGTCCATCGCCACCGGGTCCTGCGAGACGACGATCAGGTCGGCCCTCATCCCGGGCTGGATCCTGCCCTTCTCCGCCTCCTCCCCGTACTGGTAGGCCGCCCCCGAGGTCACCGCCTGCAGTGCCTCCCATGTGGTGATCCTCTGGTCCAGCCCCACCGGGCGGCCGGAGCGGCTCACGCGGTTGACCGCCGCCCACAGGGAGAGCGCCATGTCCGGAGGCGTCACCGGGGCGTCCTGGTGGAGGGTGATGCCCACCCCGCGGTCCAGCGCGGCCCGGGCGGGGGAGATGAACCGCCCCCGCCGCGGCCCGAGGTTCCGCAGGTGCACGTCGCCCCAGTAGTAGACGTGCCCGCAGAAGAACGAGGCGATCATCCCCAGGCCGGGCATGCGGTCGAGCTGATCGGCGCGCACCGTCTGGGCGTGGATCATCACCGGCCGCAGCTCCGCGAGGTCCGGGTGGTCCCGCTGCACCGCCTCCATCGCCGTGATGAACTGCTCCGAGGCGGCGTCGCCGTTGCAGTGGGCGAGGAGCTGGCGCCTCTGGGAGACCGCGAGCCGCACCCAGTCCTCGACCTCGTGGTCGGGCAGGGCGGGGTAGCCGCAGTCGCAGTGCGGGACGTCCTCGGCGGCGTCGCCGGGCCCGGTCTCCGCCGCATCCGCCTCGCCGCCGGCGTCGTCCTCCTCGTAGGGCGTGCTCAGCCACGCGGAGCGGCCCTGCGGCGAGCCGTCGAGGATCATCTTGTAGCCGCCGATCCGGACGTGGTCGCGGTATCCGGCCGCGTGCTCCGGGTGCTCGGCCACGCATTCCGGGCCGCCGTGGTTGATGACCGGGTACGCCACGACGTCGAGCGCCAGCCGGCCCTCACCCCCGGCCTCGATCAGGTCGTTCACCGAGCGGGCGCCCGCCGCGCCCTCCTGCACCGTGGTGATGCCGTGGCGCAGGTACTCGTCCTGGGCCCGCCGGATCGCCTCGGCGGGGTTCTGCGCCGCGCCGGGGATCAGCTGCATGGACTGCTCGCCGTCGGCCAGCGCCGTCGTGAAGGCGGCGATGGCGCTCATCTCCTCCGCGTAGCCGTCGGGCTCCGTCCCGCCGGGCCTCCGGCCGAACCTGCCTCCCTCGGGGTCGGGGGTGTCCTCGGTGACGCCCGCCAACTCGAGCACGGCGCTGTTGCCCACCCCCAGGTGCACGGAGGCGTGCATCACCACGATCGGCACGGTCGCGCTCACCCGGTCCAGGTCGTCCCGGTTCGGGTGGCGGCCCTCGCGCAGGAAGTTGTGGTCGTAGTTCACGCCCACCAGCGGCGCCGAGCCGGGGCCCTCACGGCGGGAGAGGCGCTCGGAGAGGGCCCCGACGATCTCGTCCACGCTCGAGGCCTCGCTCAGATCGACCATGGCCGCGAACTGGCCGTACAGGAGGAAGTGGCCGTGGGGGTCGATGAAGGAGGGCATGAGCGTCCTGCCCTCGAGGTCCACCTCGGCGTGGTCCTCGCCGATCAGCGCGACCGCCTCCGCCCGGGGACCGGCGAAGAGGATCCGGCCGTCCTCGACCACGACGGCCTCGGGGGCGTCGTCGATGTCCACCATGGTGCGGATGGTCCCTGAGTGGAAGAGCGTGCGCATCGTGTTCTCCTTGCTGCTCGATGATCCCGGCCGCCGCTGGCGCCGGGGCTGGCTGATGGTGCGGGGCGTCTCCGGAAGGCGGCTCACGGCGACTGGTTCAGCTCGCCCTCCAGGCGCTCGGCCTCTCCGCCCCTCCCCCGGCGCCGGCCGTTCCGTCTCCTGCTGAAGGAGAAGGTCCGCCGGCCGATCGACCTGGTGACGAGCATCAGGACGAAGTAGGCGAGGGTGAGGGCGGCCAGGATGCCCGCGACCGGCCACGCGGCGAGGGTCCCGGCGAACCCGGCGGCGATCGTCAGCATCGCGGGGATGTAGAGCATCTCCGGCAGGTTCATCAGCCCCATCTCCGCCATGGTGGCGGTCCTGAGCCGGGGGTCGATGATCCGGACGAGGGTCAGCCCGGTGGGCGTGGTGCCGGTCGCGGTGCCGTACAGGCCCATGGTGCGCTCGAAGTCGTGGTCGCTGCCGTAGCGCTGGCCGATCAGATAGCAGATCACGAGCGTCGCGAGGATCAGCACCGCGCACGCGAGAAGGATCGGCACCAGCCAGGCCGCGACGACGGCCAGCTGCACGGCCATGAAGGAGGCCACCACGAGGTAGTCCGAGGTGAAGCCCGTGATCTTCGCCTGCAGCTGGCTGTCCAGCAGATGGCCCAGCCCGACGCGGTTGAGCACCCAGCGAACGACCAGCGCCGCCAGCAGCCCGTTGAAGAACATGAGACCGGACATCGTGGTGCCCAGGAACCCCGGCAGGAAGGCGAAGCACCAGGAGATCCCGTGCGCCCCCAGGTAGGCGATGCCCATGAGGGCGAAGTGGAAGCCGAGGGTCTCGAAGTTCCCGGGGAAGGTGGTGACCCGCCCCATGGCCTCCCGCTGCTCCTCCCGGGGGTAGTAGCCCCTCCGGACCGAGTCGCTCAGCGGGACGCTGTGCTTGCCCAGCCCGAGGCGCATGCCCCACTTCGCCAGCGGCACCCCCACCAGGAAGGAGGCGGCGAATCCGACCGCGGCGAAGGCGAGGGCGACGGGCACCGCGCCCTCCCAGCCCTGCTGCTCGAAGATGGCGCCGAACGTGGCCGCCTGACCGGGTCCCTGCGCGAAGGCGAAGGCGGCCAGCAGCCCGTACATGGGGTCCATGTCGAACCGGCCGCCCACCAGGAACACCACCAGGAAGCCCAGCAGCGCCTGGAGGCTGAACAGGAGGGTCCACGTCAGCCCCATGGACCAGGATCCGCGCAGCAGGCCCGAGCCCCTGGCTCCCCTCGGGCCGCCCGCCCGCGGCGTCTGGGTGAGGCCGATCGAGATGAAGGCCAGGGTGAACAGCTGGGTGGTGATGCCCGCCAGCAGCTCGGCGTCCACTCCCTCGAGGAGGCGGGGGAGGCCGGCGTTCATGGCGATCGTGCCGACGAACCCGGCGATCACGGTGGCGGGGACCAGGTTGTTCCTCAGGAACGGGATCCAGCGCCTCAGGACCATGCCGACGCAG
Source organism: Rothia halotolerans (assembly GCF_004136635.1). Taxonomy (GTDB): domain Bacteria; phylum Actinomycetota; class Actinomycetes; order Actinomycetales; family Micrococcaceae; genus Rothia; species Rothia halotolerans. The sequence continues at coordinate 913,488 of NZ_NOIU01000001.1, forward strand.
CACAGCACGCCGATCACGGAGAGCGCGAAGAGTGCGGGCATGGTCTTTCCTCTCAGGGACGATGTGTTCGTCAACACTAGCGAAGCGTCACGCAGGCGGAGGAAGACGGACCCAGCGGGTCTGTCCCCTGTGAGCGAACGCCGGGACGTCCTGATGAACCTCGACAGCAGTCCCGGCGGCAGGAGGCGCGCGCTCAGGGCACGCCGCGCGGAGGCTCCTTCCTCAGAGCACCCGCATCCACAGCAGCAGCATCGTCAGCAGGAAGCCCGCGAAGAAATTCAGCCGGAGGAAGACCCGCCAGGCGGCGCGGGCCCGCTCGCACTCCGCGTCGGGCAGGCCGATGAAGCGACCGGAGTTGACCGCGTACATGAGCGGGATGAGGGCGGCGAGGAGGCCGGCGTCGTCGCGGAAGAGCAGCAGCACCGCAGAGGCGGCGTAGAGCAGGGTCGCGAAGAGGGCGGTCCGGCCGGCGCCGACCACGGTCGCGATGGAGCCGATGCCCGCCTCCCGGTCGGCGGCGATGTCCTGGACGGCGCCGAGCGCCTGGGAGGCCATGCCCCACAGCAAGAACGCGAGGATCGGCGTCCAGAAGCCCCATCCCAGCCCGACGCCGGTCAGCGTCGCGCCGACGATCGCGGGCGTCACGAAGTGGGCCGAGGAGGTCATCGAGTCCAGGAAGGGCCGCTCCTTGAACCGCAGCCCCTTGGCGCTGTAGGCGAGCACCGCGAACAGGCTCACCGCCAGCCAGATCCCTGAGACCACGGTGCCCACGGTCCATAGATATGCCGCGAAGGGAATGACCGTGACCGCCGAGGCGCCGAGGATCCACGGGTGCAGCGGCTTGGCGAGCACGGCGCCCTCGACGCCGCCCTTGCGGGGGTTGCGCAGGTCCGACTCGTAGTCGAAGACGTCGTTGATCCCGTACATCGCGATGTTGTACGGGATGAGGAAGAACAGCGTCCCCAGCACCAGCCGCGCGTCGAACCCGCCTCCGACCAGCAGATATGCCGCCGCGAAGGGATACGCGGTGTTGATCCAGGACAGGGGGCGGGAGGAGAGGACGACGCCGCCCAGGATCCGCCCCGGACCCAGCCTCCCCGCGCTCGTGCTCCGGCTGCTCATGTGCGTCCCCTCTCCGTGCGTTCCGTCGCGGCGGTCCCCGCCTCAGAGATTCCAAGCCTGCGCCCCGCTTCCTCGCACGAGGCCGGGCCGGCCTCCGCGCCCGCAGCCCCGGCGCGCCCCGGCCCCGCCACCGTCAACGGCACCAGGATCCACGCAGCGGCCAGCGAGTAGGTGAAGTCCTCGACCGGCATGAGGCCCAGCCGGATCCCCGAGATATTCCCCTCGCTGTATGTGAACAGCCCCGACGCGATCATGATGTTGTCGAAGACGGCCGTGAGCGCCAGCAGGACCGCCGTCGTCCCACCCCAGACCGCCCAGAACCGCTTCCGGCTCGGCAGCCCGGGCCGCCCGGCCCGGAGCGCGCCCCATCCCGTGAACCCCGCCGCCACGAGCAGGAAGGGAAGGTTGATCAGCCAGTACGTCACGCGGCGTCCCTCCGGCCCAGCCGGTTCAGCAGCCCCGCGACGTCGAGCGTCAGGTAGGCGAGGAAGGCCAGGAACACCGGCTCCTCCAGCGGCAGCTCGGGCCCCAGCATCACGCCGGTCATGAACTCGGTCTCCCCGCGCAGGAAGATGCCAGTGGAGATCCCGACGACGTCCCAGGCCAGGAAGAAGACCAGCATCCCGAGGACCGCCAGCGCGCTGAAGCCCGGCCGGCGGAAGAAGGCCAGCCGGTACCTCCAGTCGAGGACCACCATGCCCCCCGCGCTGACGGCCAGGGCCGCGAGGTAGGCGAAGCCGATCATCCGAGCCTCCCCCCGCCGAGGGAGCCCGCCGGCAGCGGCCCCACGGAGACGTCGCCGCGCAGCCGCTTGATGACGTTCTCGGCGGAGATCAGGCACATGGGCAGGCCGACGCCGGGCGCCGTCGTGGACCCGGCGTAGAGCAGGCCCTCGACACGGCGGGAGGCGTTGGAGCCCCTCAGGAAGGCCGACTGCGCCAGCGTGTGGGCGAGCCCGAGGGCGTTGCCGCGCCACGCGTGGTACCGGCCCTCGAAGTCGCCGGGGCCCGCGGTGCGGCGGACGGTGACGCGCTCGGCGAGGTCGGGGATGCCGGCGCGGCGGGCGATCGTGGCTATCACGGCGTCGACGATCCGCTCCGTCTCCGCATCGCCGGGACCGTCGACGCTGCCGCGGATCCCGCCGGCGCGGGCGGGCACGGGGATCAGGAGGAAGAGGTTCTCGGAGCCCTCCGGCGCGACACCGGGATCGCTCGCGGAGGGCCGGCACACGTACACGGACTCGGAGAAGGCCCCGGGGACGACGTCGCCGCGCGTGAAGATGGCGCGGAAGTCGGGGTCCCAGTCCTCGCTGAAGACCATGGTGTGGTGCGCCAGCTGCGGCAGCTCGCCCTCCACGCCCAGGTACGCCAGCACCGTCCCGATCCCCGGGTTCCGCCGGCGCCACGTCCACTCGGGGCGGGTGCGCAGGCCCGGCGGGAGGAGCGCCGTCTCGGTGTGGTGGAGATCCGCGGCGGAGACCACGACGCCGGCCGGCAGGCTCCGCCTCGCCCCCTCGCCGGCCCGCCAGCTCACCCCGGTGACGCGTGCCCGGCGCCCGAGCAGGCGGCGCGCCCGGCCGGCCACGCCGCCGAGGCGGGGCGCCCCCTCGCGCCCGGTCCTCCCGCCATCGGCCGCCCTACCGCGACCGCCCCCGGCCAGCGGCTCGGTCTCGATCGCGGTCACCTCGGCGCCGGTCACGATCTCGACGCCGGCCTCCTCCGCGAGGCGGCGCAGCGAGTCCACGAAGGTCCCGAACCCGCCGAGGGGGTACCGGACGCCCTGGACCAGGTCGGTGTGGCTCATCAGCCCGTACATCGCCGGCGTCCGGCGCGGCTGCGAGGAGAGGAACACGGCCGGGTAGGTGAGGATCTGGCGCAGCCGGCCGTCCGAGAATCGGGAGGCCACCTCCGTGTGGAGGCTGCGGGCCAGCATGCGCACCAGCTTCGGCGCCTGCCCGGCGATTCCCGGCGCGAGGTAGGGGCCGAGCCGGGTGAAGGTCGAGTAGAGGAACGCCGAGACCGCCGTGCGGTAGGTCTCCCCGGCGTCGTCGAGGTACTCCCGGACGGCCCGGCCCGCCCCCGGCTCGATCCCCTCGAAGAGGCGCGCGACCTCCTCGGCCCCGCTGCGGACCTCCAGCGGCTCCCGCTCGCCCGAGTACACGCGGTAGGCGGGATCCAGTGAGATCAGCTCGAGCTGCTCGGCGGTGGAGGTGCCCATCAGCTCGTAGAAGTGGTCGAAGGCCTCGGGCATGAGGTACCAGGAGGGCCCGGCGTCCCAGGTGAACCCCTCCGCACGGAGGGTCCCGGCGCGGCCTCCCAGCTCCTCGCGGCGCTCCAGGAGCGTCACCTCGTACCCCTCCCGCGCCATCAGCGCGGCGGTGGCCAGGCCCGCGACGCCGCCGCCGATCACCACGGCGGGGCCGGCGGCGGGGCGGGACCCACGCTGCCGGGGACTCACGACGCATCCTCCGCCAGCGCCGGATGGCGGGTGAGGAGCTCCCGCTCCGGACCGCCCCGGCGGGCCTTGAGGACGGCGCTGGCGACGATCCTGACCTTCACGGCGTCGGGCACCCGGACCCGGGCGGTGCTCAGCCGCGCGGCGGGGGTCGCGGCGATCCGGTCCGTCAGCTCGCTGAAGAGCAGGTAGGCGGCCGTGACGCCGGTGCGCGGCGAGACCGGCAGCCCGGGCAGGCTGTGGGCGGCGATCGAGAGGTCGCGGCGGATATCCTCGACGGCCCGCGCCTTCTCCTCCTCGGAGCGCACGCCCGTGTAGTCCCGGCCCAGATCCTCGCGGTCCTCGGCGAGGTCCCGCAGGAAGTTGATCTTCTGGAAGGCGGCGCCCAGGTGGCGGGCACCGTCGCCGAGCGCCTGGCGGTGGACCGCGGTGCGCGCCGGAGCCGGACGGCCGCAGGCGGCGGCGTCGGGACCGGAGGGGCCGGCGAGGAACACGTCCAGGCACATCAGCCCGACCACCTCGGCGGATCCGTAGATGTACTCCTCGAGCCGCTCGCCGCTGTAGTCGCTGGTCTCCACGTCGGCCCGCATGGAGCGGAAGAAGGCCCGGATGTGCTCGGGGTCCAGGGAGCACTCGCGGGCGGTGCGGGCGAAGGCCTGGACCACGGGGTTGGCGGAGAAGCCGGTCCCGATCCCCTCGAAGACCTCCCGCTCGAAGCGGTCCAGCCGCTCGGCCACCTCGCCGGCGTCCAGGCCGGCCGCGGCGGCGGGACCGTCCACGATCTCGTCGGCGACCCGCACCATCGCGTAGACGTCCCGGATCCGCTCGCGCTCGGGGCGCGCGAGGAGCCGGGTGGCGGCGCCGAACGACGTCGAGTAGCAGCCGATGACGCTCGCCGCCGCGGCCCGGGACATCTCCTGGTACCGACCCAGCCCGCTCACGCCAGCGCCCCGATCCGCTCGACGCGGCGCTCGAAGCTCTCGCACGCCCGCCCCACCACGGCGGCGGTCACCGCGTGCGGGATCTCGGCCATCAGCTCGCGCACCCGGGCGACCTTGCCGAGCACGACGCCGCCCGCCCGCTCGGGCGCCCCGGAACGGGCGATCAGCTCGCGCAGCAGCGGCACGTCCGGCGCCGCATCCCGGGAGGCCTCGACGATCCGCGGCCACAGCTCGGAGTCCCGGGCGAACTCGAGGACCGTGGTGCGCCGCCCCTCGAGGAGGTCCCCGCCCTCGGCCTTGCCGGTGTGCTCCGCGGAGCCGAAGACGCCGTCCAGGTCGTCGAGGATCTGGTAGGCCGAGCCCAGCTGCTCGCCGATGGCGGTGAGGAGGGCGAGCTCGGCGTCGTCGGCCCCCGCCAGCAGGGCGCCGGCCACCAGGGGCGCCTCGAAGGTGTAGGCGGAGGTCTTCAGCGCGGAGGCCCGCGCGATGTCCTCCGAGCTGACGTCCGAGGCGCTGAGCGCCGAGTACTCGATGTCCAGGATCTCGCCGAGGGCCGTGGCGGCCACCGCGTCGTCGAGGATCTCGAGGATCCGCACCGTCGTCCGCGGGTCGACGCCGGCGTCGATGATCATGCGGTAAGCGCCGGTGATGGCCGAGTCGCCGGCGACGATGGCCACGGACTCGCCGAAGCGGCGGCGCGCGCCCTCGGTGGGGAGGTCCAGGGTCACGCCAGGACGCCGGAACGCCCCGGGCGCGCTAGCGTGGAGAGTGGGGACGCCGCGGCGGAGGGGGTCCTCGTCGATCACGTCGTCGTGGATCAAGAAGCCCACGTGCAGCAGGTCGAAGGCGGCGGCGATGCGGTGGGCGGCCTCGGCGGCGCGGCCCGTCTCGACGGCGGGCGCGTCCGGGTCCATACGGGCGCCGGCCAGCACGAGGCGGGAGCGGATGTGCTTGCCCTCCTCGCCCATGCGCCGGATGAGATCCCACACCGTTCCGGCGGCGGTGTTGAGATGCTGGGCGGCCCCCGCCCTGACCTCGGCGAACGCGGCCAACCGGGCCGTGGCCGCTGTGAGGTGGGTGGGATGCGCTGACATGTCACCATTCAACCAGCAGGGCAGCCGGCGGGGCGGGATAACGCGGCCCGGCGCCCGAGAAGGCGCCCGGCCGCGCCGGGGAGGGGCGCGCCGGGGTCCGTTGCGCCGGAAGGGGCGGAGCAGGATACCCCCAAGAACCCGCCGGCGCCCGCCGCACGTCCCTGAGCAGAAAGCCGCCGCGCAGTGGTGCCGCCGCGGACCTCTCCCCCGTAGTGTGAGAACGGTGACTGACAAGACCATCGCCGGGGTCAGCGTGCTCGTCATCGCCGACCCGGGTCTCCCCACCCGCCGCATGAAGAAGATCGAGGACGAGCTCAACGAGCGCCTCGACCAAGCCTTCGCTCCGCCTAACGGCCTCCATCTCCAGACCGAGCCGATCCGCATCCGCACGGACAACACCATCGACTTCTCGGCGGCGAGGAAGCTCGCCGATGACTACGACAGGGTCGACGTCGTCGTCCTCCTCACCGAGATGCCGCGCCACGCCGAGGGCAAGCCGCTCGTCGCCGAGCTGTTCCCCGACGAGAAGCTGGCCATCATCTCCTGCCCCACGATGGGTGCGGCCTTCCCCAAGAAGCGGCTGCGGGACCTGATCCTGAACTGCGTAGAGCAGACCCTGCCGGAGGAGCGGCGGGGGCGCATCGACCTGAAGGACCACCACTGGAGCCAGTGGGACAAGGACGACTCGACGGGCAGGTACGCGCTGCGAGCGCACACCATAACGGGCGCGCCGCGGACGATCACGGGGATGGTGCTCTCCAACGATCCGTGGCGGACCGCCCCGAGGCTCTCCAGCGCCCTCGCCGCGGCCGCGGCGGTCGGCGCCTTCGGCATCTTCTACAGCTCGATCTGGCAGATGTCCGACGCCCTCAGCCTGCCGCGCCTGCTCTCCATCGGCCTGATGGCGATCGTGCTCATGGTGCTCTGGCTGATCACCAGCAACAGGCTCTGGGACAAGCCGGTCAAGGAGAGCCTGGCCAGCGTGGTGCTGCTGTACAACCTCTCCACCGTGGTCACCCTGTTCATCTGCATCCTGGCGCTCTATCTGGCCCTGGTCCTGCTGATCTTCCTGGGCGGCCTGGTGGTCATCGACCCCGACTTCATGGCCTATCAGCTCGGCCACGAGTCGCGCTTCTCCAACTACCTGGACATCGCGTGGTTGAGCGCCGCCATGGGCGTGGTCGCCGGCGCGCTGGGCTCGAGCTTCGACTCGGCGACCGACCTGCGCCAGCTCACCCACGGCCAGCGCGAGCGCCAGCGCCGCCTCACCGAGGACGAGGAGCAGAAGGAGGCACGGAAGCAGGACGACACCCGGGACCCGAGCGAGCAGACGACCGACTCCGGCTCCGAGGACACGGAGCCGGGGTCCAGGCGCGGGCCGGACGACGGATCGGACCGGGAAGAGGCCAGCGAGTCCCCGGAGGGTGAAGAGTCGCCGGCACGCGATGACGAGTCCCCGGAGGACCGCTCGGAGGCGGACTCCGGCCGCCGCACCGACGAGAAGGGCGCCGGGAAGCCCGAGGACAGGGCCGACGAGTCGCCGCAGGACCCGGGCTCCCGCTCCGAGGCCCAGGCCGACGTGGACCCCAACGATGAGGCGGAGACGAGCCCCGAGGAGTCCGCCGAGGCCAACTCGGCGAAGGAGGGGGCCTAGGCCCGGCGGCGGCGGAGCAGGCACCCCGAGGCACGCCGCCTCGCCTCAGACCCTCTTCCCCGCCGTCGCCCCCGGCTTGAGGGAGAAGATCTCCTCGATCCGGATCAGCACGGCGGCCTTCGGGAGGCCCATCCCGCGCTCCCGGGCGAAGGCGACGGCGTCGTCCATCACGGGGCCCGATTCGTGCACCTCGGCGCGGCCGAGGAATCGGTAGCCGTCCGGCGCCTCGCGGTCGACGACGGCGACGGCCACCCTCGATCCCGCCCGGATGTTCCCCAGGTGCCGGCCCGCGGTGTTCTCGTTGAAGACCAGCGACGACTCGTCATACGCCCGCAGCGTGCGCTTCGGCCCGATGTTGGGGGTCTCGGCGTCGGTGACGGTCGCGAGGATCGGCAGCTGCGTCCTCAGCATGTCCTTCATCTCTTCGGTCAGGGTGGCGTCCACGGCTGGGCTCCTCGCTTCGGTTCTTCTTCGATGTCTCGGTCGGCGGCGGACTCTCCCCCTGCGGCAGCGGGCTCATCGCAGCCGTCCGCCGGGACGGCGCCGCCGGCCTCGCGGATCCCCTCGCGAAGCCGGCGGGCCCAGGCCCCCCACACCGCTCACATCATAAGTTCGCCTAGGCGTACTTTGCAACGCAGGATTGCCGTAGATTAAATCGCCGACCCATGGTAGAACCATATCTAGCGCCATCGGAGCGCCATGATCACAACATGTAGTAGATCCTCGGGGGAAGGTCGACGTGAACCGATCCACAGCCGTCATGGAACGCCCGGAAGCGAGCGTCCGGGAGATCCCTCCCGAGCGCTGCCCGGACCTGGTGTACTTCTCCAGCGCCTCGGAGAACACCCGCCGCTTCGTCGAGCGCCTGGAGCGTACCGCGACGCGTATCCCGCTGCGGCCGCGGATCGAGGGACGCATCCGGGTCTCCCGTCCCTACGTGCTCGTGGTCCCCACCTACGGGGGAGGCGAGCGCGCGGGCGCCGTCCCCAAGCAGGTCGGCGCGTTCCTCAACGACCCCGTCAACCGCGGCCTGCTGCGCGGCGTCATCGCCGCGGGGAACACCAACTTCGGGGAGCACTACTGCCTGGCGGGGCCGGTCATCGCCGCCAAGTGCCGCGTCCCGGAGCTGTACCGCTTCGAGCTGCTGGGCACCCGGCGCGACATCGACCGGGTCGACGCCGGCCTGGGCCGCTTCTGGGCGGAGACCGCCCTCGCAGGAAGGAACTGACCATGACCCTCACCGCCGTCTCCCAGGACCGGGCGCCCGCCGGCATCGGCACCCGCAGGGACTACCACGCGCTGAACGCGCAGCTGAACCTCTTCGCCCCGGACGGCTCCATCCAGTTCGAACGCGACCGCGAGGCCGCCGCGGAGTACTTCCGCCAGCACGTCATCCCCCGCACGGTGCGCTTCGGCAGCCTGCGGGAGAGGATCGACCACCTGATCGAGAACGACTACTACGAGCGGGAGTTCATCGAGGCCTACCGCTGGGAGTTCGTCGAGGAGCTCCACCGCCGCTCCGAGGACGCCGGGCACCGCTTCGCCTCCTTCCTCGGGGCCTTCAAGTTCTTCGCCTCCTACGCCCTGAAGACCTTCGACGGGCAGCGCTACCTCGAGACCTTCACAGACAGGGCGGTGGCCACCGCCCTGTACCTGGGGCGCGGTGACGAGGGGCTCGCCGCGGCGCTGGCCGAGGAGATCCTCTCGGGCCGGTTCCAGCCGGCCACGCCCACCTTCCTCAACGCCGGCAAGAAGCAGCGCGGCGAGCTGGTCTCCTGCTTCCTGCTGCGCATCGAGGACAACCTCGAGTCGATCGGTCGGGCGGTGAACTCGGCGCTGCAGCTGTCCAAGCGCGGGGGCGGCGTCGCACTGCTGCTGAGCAACCTCCGGGAGACCGGGGCGCCGATCAAGAGGATCGAGGGGCAGGCATCCGGCGTGGTGCCGGTGATGAAGATCTTGGAGGACTCGTTCTCCTACGCCAACCAGCTCGGCGCGCGCCAGGGAGCCGGCGCGGTCTATCTGCACGCGCACCACCCGGACATCCTGCGCTTCCTGGACACCAAGCGGGAGAACGCGGACGAGAAGGTGCGGATCAAGACGCTCTCGCTCGGCGTCGTCATCCCGGACATCACCTTCGAGCTGGCCAAGCGGAACGAGCCGATGCGGCTGTTCAGCCCCTACGACGTCGAGCGCGAGTACGGCGTCCCGCTCTCCGACCTCTCCGTCGGTGAGCGCTACGAGGAACTCGTGCGGAACCCGCGCATCCGGAAGACCGAGATCAGCGCGCGGGAGTTCTTCAAGACCATCGCCGAGCTGCAGTTCGAGTCCGGCTACCCGTACGTGATGTTCGAGGACACCGTGAACCGGGCGAACCCGCTGCGGGGCAGGGTCACCATGTCCAACCTGTGCTCGGAGATCCTGCAGGTCGGCACCGCCTCGACGTACGACGCCGCCCTCGGCTACCGCGAGGTCGGACGGGACGTCTCCTGCAACCTCGGCTCGCTGAACATCGCCCGCGCGATGGCCTCGCCGGACTTCGGTGCCACCGTGGAGACGGCCGTGCGGGGGCTGACCAGCGTCTCGGAGCAGACCGAGATCGACGCCGTGCCCTCCGTCGCGGCCGGCAACCGGGCGAGCCGCGCGATCGGGCTGGGCCAGATGAACCTGCACGGCTACCTGGCCTCCCAGCGCATCCGCTACGGCGGCGAGGAGGGCGTGGACTTCACGAACATGTACTTCTACGCGGTGGCCTACCACGCCCTGCGTGCCTCCCACCGGCTGGCCCGCGAGCGCGGTCGCGCCTTCGAGGGGTTCGAGGACTCCGCCTACGCCGACGGCAGCTTCTTCGCGAAGTACACCGAGCGCGTCTGGGAGCCGGCGACGCCGCGGGTCCGCGCGCTCTTCGCCGACGCCGGCATCCGTCTGCCCACCCGGGCGGACTGGGCGAGGCTGAGGGACGACGTCGTGCGCGACGGCATCTACAACGCCTACCTGCAGGCCGTCCCGCCCACCGGATCAATCTCCTACATCAACCACGCGACGGCCTCGATCCACCCGATCGCGGCGAAGATCGAGATCCGGAAGGAGGGCAGGCTGGGCCGCGTCTACTTCCCCGCGCCGCACATGGAGCAGTCCAATCTGGAGTACTTCGAGGACGCCTACGAGGTGGGGTACGAGAGGATCCTCGACACCTACGCCGCGGCGACGCAGCACGTGGATCAGGGCCTGAGCTGCACCCTGTTCTTCCGGGACACGGCGACCACCCGGGACATCAACAGGGCGCAGATCTACGCGTGGCGCCGGGGCATCAAGACCCTCTACTACATCCGGCTCCGGCAGCAGGCGCTGACCGGCACCGAGGTGGAGGGCTGCGTCTCCTGCGCGCTCTGACCGCGCCCGGACGGCGCCGTCGGCCCGACGCGGCGCCGATGGGCTCCGCCTACCAGGCGGGACCCGTCGCCCGGCCCCGGTACGCCGCACCGCACCCACGGAACCACCGTCGAGCGGACCGCCCGCCAGCAGGCGGGACGCATTCCACCCCACACGAGTGGGCCCCAGACACCAACGACCCGAGGAGAACACCCCGATGACCATCGCCGACCGCGAGACGTCCCTGACCGCCCCCTCCGTCACCCCGCCCGGGTACCGGCGCGACCCCGCCGCCCGCCTGCGGCCCATCAACTGGAACCGGGTGGACGACGAGAAGGACCTGGAGGTGTGGAACCGCCTGACCGCCAACTTCTGGCTTCCCGAGAAGGTGCCGCTGTCCAACGACATCCCGGCCTGGCAGCGCATGTCCGGGGAGGAGCGCACGCTGACGATGCGGGTGTTCACCGGCCTGACCATGCTGGACACCATCCAGGCCACGGTCGGCGAGATCTGCCAGATCCAGGACGCCCGGACCGAGCACGAGGAGGCCGTCTACACCAATATCGCCTTCATGCAGTCGGTGCACGCCCGCTCCTACTCCTCCGTGTTCTCCACGCTGACCAGCACCCCGGAGATCGACGCCGCCTACCGCTGGGCCGTGGACAACGACCTGCTGCAGGAGCGTGGCAAGAAGGTCCTGCGGCACTACTACGGCGAGGACCCGCTGAAGCGGAAGGTCTCCTCGACGCTGCTCTCCTCCCTGCTGCTCTACGCGGGCTTCTACCTGCCGCTGCACTTCTCGGTGCACGCGACGCTGACCAACACCGCGGACATGATCCGCCTGATCCTGCGGGACAAGGCGGTGCACGGCTACTACTCCGGGTACAAGTACCAGCGCGGCCTGGAGCGGCGGAGCGCGGCCGAGCAGGAGGAGATGCGCGAGTTCACCTACGCCCTGCTGGAGGAGCTCTACGAACTGGAGCTGAGGTACTCCGGCGCGCTCTACGAGCCGCTGGGGCTGATGGACGACGTCGCCGTCTTCGTCCGGTACAACGCCAACAAGGCGCTGATGAACCTCGGCTACCCGGCCCGCTTCCCCGCCGAGGAGACCGAGGTGAACCCGGAGATCCTGGCCGCGCTCTCCCCCGGCGCGGACGAGAACCACGACTTCTTCTCCGGCTCGGGCTCCTCCTACGTCATCGGCACGGCGGAGGACACTAGTGACGAGGACTGGGACTTCTGAGGCGGTTCCCTGAGCCTCATCCCATAAAGTCCGGTCTTGGTGATTTTACCCTTGAAAAGTTTCATCATAAGGATACAATCCAAGTATGAAATCCACTGACGCGCTCCGCGTGCTCGCCGACATCACGGCCTCCCAATGGGGCCTGGTGACGGCGGCGCAGGCCGGTGCGCTCGGGGTCACGCGGCTCATGCTCTCCCGCCTAGCGGAAGCCGGGCACCTTGAACGTCTTGCGCATGGTGTCTACAAAGACGCAGGTGCTCCGAGCGACGAGTTCGAGGACCTTCACGCCGCCTGGCTCAGCACCGAGCCGAAGGCTCTCGGAGAGCGTCGCCTGCAGGATCCCACGGACGACGTCGTAGTCGCGGGGGCCTCCGCAGCGCGGCTCCATGGAATCGGCGATCTGTGGGCGGAGCGCCACGAGTTCGTCTCGTCTTCGCGTCGCCAAACGCAGCGAACCGAGCTCCGCTACCGGCGACGCACGCTCGATGCTCGTGACGTGACCATGGTGCGCGGTCTTCCCTCCATGACACTCGAGCGGACGATCGCAGACCTCCTCGAAGACGTGGGCGATCTCAGTCTCGTCGCGGACGCTCTCGGTGCCGCGCTCGAGAAGCAGAGTCTGGACCTTGAGCGTCTCCGTGATCTGCTGGCCCCGCTGGCCGAGCGGAATGGGTTCACACGACATGCTGGACAGGCAGTGCTAGACAGGCTGCTGGAAGAAGCCGGGCTGGATGCGAACGCCGTCGCTCGCCGTGTTGCCGCCGACCCTGCGCTGGGGGCTCTCATCATGTCGAACTATCTTCCGCGCATCGACCCCGCCATCTTCAGGCAGCTTGCGGCTGTCTCGGAGGTCCAGCAGGCGCTCCGTCCTGTTCTGGTGTCCCTGGCCAGGACGCTCCGGGTCTCCGTCACGCCCCGACTTGCTGTCGCTCAGGCGAACGCGGACGCCGCCCTCGCGGGGCTGCTCTCCAGTGGCTTGGCAGACCAGTCCGGGCGCATAACCGAAAGGCCTGTCAACGCGCCTGCGCTGAGGAATGCTGCTGAGCAAAGAGCCAAGACGCTGCCTCACGAGGATCTTCCCGCTGCTCGGCGAGATGCCGCGCCCATAGACCAGGAGACCTCACATGGCGACCGGACCTGAACCCTACCCCACGGCCCGAGGCGTCGAATCCGCCATCAAGGACGCCGCCCGGAAGGCGACAGCTGCGGATCCTTCCCTGAACGTGAACAAACGCATCGAGCTGGAGTACTTCAACCGTTTCCTCAGCCGGGTGTTCTCAGAAGGTCAGGAATCGGGCTGGGTTCTCAAGGGCGGAACGGGCATCTTGGCGCGGGTGACGTCCACCCGCTCGACCCGCGACATCGACCTCTACCGGCAGGAGCATACGCTCGAGCAGGCGTTGAAAGATCTGAGACGCCTCGCCTCGATCGGCCTCGATGACCACTTCCGCTTCGAGTACGTGAGGCACGCGGCGTCCATCGCCACCGATACGCAGCCCTATGCGGACGGATGCCGGGTGACGTTCAACGTCTTCATCGGAACCGCGGCGAAGGGCAGCCTTCAGGTCGATCTCGCCGTCGGTGTGGCCATGACGGATGAGGCTACGACGTCGGAACCCGTGACCGCGCTCGACCTGCCGCGACTCATCAGCAACCCGTACAGGCTCTATCCGGTCGCCGACCAGATCGCCGACAAGGTGTGCGCCACGATGGCCGCCCCTCGGGACGGGAGAAGGATCTCGTCGATATCGTGGTCTTCGCGGTCACGCAGCATATCGACGGCGGCGCACTGACCCTCGCCCTCGACGCCGAACTGCGGCGACGGAAGATGGAGCCCTTTGATCGGTTCACCGTTCCAGCGCAGTGGGGGCCCGGGTACATCAAGCTCAGCAAACCGGTGCCCCACTGCGACGGGTACAGCACGGTAGAGCTGGCAAGCCGACTCGCGGCGCGCCTCATCGATCCCGCTCTCACCGGTGAAGCCAGTGACAAGACATGGTCGCCAGAGACCCTCAGCTGGGACTGACAGCACCCTGCGCCTGCCCCTCTTCATCCTCACAAGCCCGCATCCGTTCCGTGTGCAGATCTGCTGTCGCAGGATCACAGTGGCCCCGCGCGCATGTCACGCGGGGGGGGGTGCTGGAGCTGGCCAACGTGATCCTCCTGAATCCGCATCCGATAAGCCACAAGGAGGACGGGACTTCTGAGCCGTGAGGAGGTGCCCAGACGTGACTTGCTAGGGTATGGGCGTCCCCTCGGAATCGCGGAAGGAGCCGTCCGTGCGTGAGTTCGACGTCGTCCTCCTCGCCCCCGACTCGGCACATGCCTACCGCCGGTGGCTCGACGGGGACCCGGCCGGCATCCCCCTGGCGGCGGAGGCCCCGGAGCCGATCGCGTACGTCCTCTCGCCGATGCCGTGGACGTTCTGGCTCGGCGTCGGCCTGGCCTCGGCGGGGAGGCTGACTCCCGTGCTGACCTTCAAGAACGCCGTGCCGGTGATGGACCTGCCGGGAGACCCGGAGGCACCGGAGCCCCTGAATCCCCTGCCGCTCGCACCGGCGCTGCGCCGGAGGATGGACGCCAGGCTGCTCATCCACAACCCGGGGCTGGGCGGCTTCCTCGAGGAAATCCGTGAGGCGACCATAGAACGACTGGCCGGGGATTGTCGTTGAGCGGGGATGTTTCGGCCGCCTCGCGCTACGGCGTCGTCGGAAGCCACTCCCCGCAACTCGCCCCGCCGCTCAGGCCGCCCCACTGCTACGCTGACGAGGCAAGACACCGGTCGGTGACCGACCGCCGAGGCGAGCGGAGGGAACCATGAGGGTCAGCCCCCAGGGCACGAGGAGCCGATCGGCTCGCCTGCGCCTCGGCGCGGCCCTCATCGCGCTGCTGCTCCTCGCGACCTCCTGCTCCCCGGGAGGCACGGGGGACGGGGTGACGCCGTCGGGCTCCGGCTCCCCCGCCTCCAGTCCCACGCTCTCCGGCGACGTCGTCGCAGATCGGGACGAACCCCTGGTCAAGCGGGTCCGCTACCCAGTGCAGGGAGAGGCGGACCCGAGCCAGAACTGGGGAGACCTCTATCTGCCGGCCGGGCGGCACCCGGAGAAGTCGGTTCCGCTGGTGGTGCTGATCCACGGAGGATCCTGGCGGTCCGGGGCGGGTGCCGCGTCCTTCGACGGTTACGCGGACTACCTGGTGAGCCGCGGCATGGCGGTGTACAACATCGAGTACCGCCGCGTCGGCTCCGGGGGCGGCTGGCCGATCACCTTCACCGACGTCGCCGATGCCCTGGACTTCATCCCCGAGCTCAGCGAGGAGCATCCCGAGTTCACGACCGACGACGAGCTGGTGGTGGGCTACAGCGCCGGCGCGCAGCTGGCCGCCTGGGCCGGGAGCCGGGACTCCGCGGAGGAGCACGAGCTCGGCGCCCATCCGCGCTTCGTCCCCACCCGGGTCCTCTCGCTCGCCGGGCCCCTCGACATGACCTACGGGGCGAAGCACGGCGACGGGAGCATCGTCGACGTCCTCGGCGGCTCCCCCGAGCAGGTCCCGGAGCGCTATGCCGACGTCGACCCCATCCAGAACATCGACCCGGCGGTGCCGGTCGTGGCGGTCCACGGCACGGCGGACACCAGGGTCGCCCCGGAGAACTCCCAGCGGTACATCGAGGCCCTCCGCGAGCGGGGCGGCCGCGGCGGCCTGCATCTGCTGAAGGGGGAGACCCACGGATCCCTCTTCGACGCCCAGGGAGCGCACCACGCCGAGATCCTGGACCTCATCGTCCAGACTTCGGAGGCGCCCGCGGATCAGGTGGGCGTACCCTCCCCCTCGCCGGGCTGAGACCGGCGAGCAGCTGGCGGACGACGTCGGGAGGGGAGGTCCCACGGCGTCGGTGTCGTGCGGAATAGCACCCCACGCGGCGGGGTTGTGATGCACGTGAGCAAGAAGATCGGCTTCCTCTCCTTCGGGCACTGGACGCCACACCCCACCTCGTCCACGCAGAGCGCCTCGGACGCGCTGCTCCAGAGCATCGACCTGGCCGTGGCCGCCGAGGAGGTCGGGGCCGACGGCGCCTACTTCCGCGTCCACCACTTCGCACGCCAGCTCGGCTCGCCCTTCCCGCTGCTCGCGGCGGCTGGAGCCCGGACCAGTCGCATCGAGATCGGCACCGGCGTCGTGGACATGCGCTACTCGAATCCGCTGACCTTCGCCGAGGACGCCGGGGCCGCTGATCTGATCTCCGGGGGAAGGCTCCAGCTGGGGATCTCCCGCGGCTCGCCCGAGCAGGTGATCGACGGCTGGCGCCACTTCGGCTTCGAGCCGGCCGAGGGAGAGTCCGACGCGGACATGGCCCGCCGCCACACCGAGACCGCGCTGGAGGCCATCTCCGGCCGCCAGTTCGCGCGGCCGAACCCGCGGCCGATGTTCCCCAACCCGCCCGGCCTGCTGCGCATCGAGCCGCACTCGGAGGGGCTGTGGCGTCGCATCTGGTGGGGAGCCGGCTCGGACGCGACGGCGCGTTGGGCCGCGCAACGGGGCATGAACCTCATGTCCTCGACGCTGAAGGACGACGAGTCCGGCGAGCCCTTCCACGTCCAGCAGCGCAGGCAGATCGAGGCGTTCCGCGAGGAGTGGGGGCGGCACGAGCACGGATTCGAGCCGCGGGTCTCGGTCTCCCGCTCGATCTTCCCGATCGTCAGCGACCTGGACCACCGTTACTTCCTCGGCAGCGGGGAACGCAGCGACCAGGTCGGCTACATCGACAGCACCCGCTCGGTCTTCGGCCGCACCTACGCGGACGAGCCCGAGGCGCTCGTGGAGCAGCTCCGCGGGGACGAGGCGATCCAGGCGGCGGACACGCTGCTGCTGACGGTGCCGAATCAGCTGGGGGTCGCCTACTGCGCGTCGGTGATGGAGAACTTCATACGGTATGTCGCGCCCGCCCTGGGGTGGCGGTAGAAGCGCCTCGTCGCTCGGCCAGCAAACTCCTCGCAGAGAAGCGACGGCTCTTGCTCGAGAAGGCAGATCATATTGGAACGCTTCACAGGGCTCTTACCGCCGCGGGAATCCAGAACGTGCGCGAGCTTCGAACTCGAGTTCCCCGGATGTGTCGAAGCCTTCAGCGGCAGTCCTGTCGATCCCGCGGAGCGGCCAAGCCTCACCCGCTCGCGATCGCGCATGTTTTCGCTGGTGAGCGACTATGTCTGAGTCGAGGACGGGGAGGGATGCCCAACCACCGCCTGCCCTTCACCACCTTCCCCTAGGCTGAGCAGCCCCCTCGTGGGAGACGGAGGCCTCTCACCGGCTCGGCGGTGGCCGCAACGATCACACCCGGAACGAGTCGGAGGAGAGCCAAGACCCTACCCAATATCCAATAGGATATGTAGTCTGGAGGGAATCCGCGTACCCGGACGGGGAGCCCCGGATGACGTGCGCGGAACAGAGGCGCCGGCTCGCAGAGTCGCGCAGCACGACGAAGACAAAGGAGTTCTCGCATGCCCATCTCGACCGTAACCATCGTCGGCGCCGGCTATATGGGAGGTGGGATCGCCCAGGTCCTCGCCATCGCCGGCTTCGACGTCCGGCTCGCCGACGTCGACGTCGAGGCCGCTGACCGCTCCCTCGCCCGCCTGCGCCAGGAGGCCCGCGACTTCGAGGACCAGGGCCTGTTCGCCCCCGGCAGCACCGCGCTCGTGGAGGAGAACATCTCCGCCGGGGGCACCATCGAGGAGGCCGTCGCGGACGTCGACTTCATCGAGGAGGCCGTGTTCGAGCGCCTCGACGTGAAGCGCGAGGTGCTCGGTCGCATCTCCGAGCACGCGCGCCCCGACGCGATCATCGGCACGAACACCTCGACCATCCCGGTCAAGGAGCTCGAGAGCGCCGTGAGGAACCCCGAGCGCTTCCTCACGGTGCACTTCTCCAACCCGGCTCCGTTCATCCCCGGCGTCGAGCTCGTCGCAGGCGAGGCGACGTCCCCCGAGACGGTCACCTCGGTCAAGGAGCTGCTCGCCCGCTCCGGCAACGAGGGAGCGCAGGTGGCCGATACCCCCGGCATGGTCCTGAACCGCCTGCAGTACGTCCTGATGAAGGAGGCGACCGCGATCGTCGAGGAGGGCGTGGCCACGGCCGACGACGTCGATACGATCGTGCGCTCGACCTTCGGCTTCCGCCTCGGCTTCTTCGGCCCGTTCGCGATCGCCGACCAGGCCGGCCTCGACGTCTACGCGAACTGCTTCGTCACCTTCGAGGATGCCTTCGGCGAGCGCCTCGCGACCCCGGCGATGCTCACCGAGGCGGTGGCCGAGGACCGCAAGGGCGTCAAGAACGGCCAAGGACTGCTCGGCGACTACGACGACGCCACGCGCGATGAGCTCATCGCCTACCGCAACCGGGCCTACGCGAAGATGGCGCAGCTCCTCGCCGAGCTCGGGCCGGCGCCCCGCCCGGCACCGCGAGCCGACTGACCCAGGCCGACCCGGCCGTCCCACACACGTCAACGGAGATACCTGTGGAAGACCTCGTCCTCGCAGAGCGGCCGATCTGGCTGCTCCTCACGATCGCGGTGGTCGCGATCGCCCTGCTGCTGGTCCTCATCATCAAGGTGAGGCTGCACGCCTTCTTCTCCCTGCTGATCATCGCGGTGGCCACGGGTCTCGCGGCGGGGACCGGCGTCGGCGACGTGATCGACGTCGTCATCGAAGGCTTCGGATCGACCGTCGGATCGGTCGCGCTGCTGGTGGGCTTCGGTGCGGTGATGGGACGGCTGATCGAGATCACCGGCGGAGCCCAGGTGCTCGCCGACAAGATGATCGGCACATTCGGGGAGAGGCGGGCCCCGCTCGCGCTCTCGGTGGCCTCGCTGTTCTACGCGTTCCCGATCTTCCTCGACGCGGGCTTCATCGTGATGCTGCCCGTCATCTACACCGTGGCTCGCCGCCTCGGGGGCTCGTTCATGCTCTACGCGCTGCCGTCGATCGCGTCGTTCATGACCATGCACGCCCTCCTGCCTCCGCATCCGGGCCCCACCGCGGCCGCAACCGTGATGGGGGCCGACGTCGGCATGGTGGTCCTCGTGGGTCTGCTGGTCGGGCTCCCCACCTGGTACCTCGGCGGCTACCGCGTCGCCCGGCTCATCTCCAGGCGCTTCCCGGACACCCCGGTGCCCACCCTGCTCGGTGAGCCGCGCGACGTGCCGGAAGAGGAACGACCAGCCTTCGGGACGATCCTGCTGGTGCTGCTGCTCCCCCTCGTGCTGATCTTCTTCAACACCGGTCTTGCGACGCTCGAGGCCCAGGGCACCGTCGCCGAGGAGAACTTCCTCTTCCAGCTCTCCCAGCTGCTCGGGGACACGTCCGTGGCGCTGGCCCTATCGGCCCTGGCCGCGATGCTGCTGCTGTACGTGATCCCCCGCCGCCGACGCGGGGAGAGAGCCGGGGGCCTGCTCGAGCAGCTGATCGACGACGCCCTCGCTCCGGTCTGCTCGATCATCCTGATCACGGGCGCGGGAGGCGCCTTCGGCAGCGTGCTCACCGAGACCGGCATCGGAGACTCGGTCGCCGACGGCCTCGACGCGATGGGACTGCCGGTCATCCTGACCGCCTATCTCGTGACGATGGCGATGCGCATCGCCCAGGGGTCGGCCACCGTGGCCGCGACCGTCGGTGCGAGCATCATGGCCCCGGCCATCACGGACGGCGGCTTCAGCTCGGTAGCCGTCGCCGCCGTGGTCGTCGCGATCGGCGCGGCGTCGATCGGCTGGTCCCACGTCAACGACTCCGGCTTCTGGCTGATCGGCCGCTTCTGCGGCTTCGACACGATGACCACCTTCAAGACCTGGTCGCTGGTCGGCACGACGATCTCGCTGGTGGCCTTCGCCCTCTCCGCGATCGTCTTCACGATCGCATGACGATGGGCCGGTGCGCGCGGGCGCACCGGCCCGCAGGACGTAGGATACGACGCCCTTGACGCCTCGCGACCGTGCTATAAGATTCCAGGCATGGGAATTACGAGCATCGCCGTGACAAAGATTCGCCGCCACTAGCGGCGGAGACCACGCGATAACCACTCCGCCGCATTCAGCACGTCAGTTGCTGGGCGGCGTCTCATGCTGCCCGGGCCATCCCATCTTCGCCCGGAGTCTTGTCCCATGCCTACCTATCATTCTGGCCGCCACGAGCTCGGCCAGAACTTCCTCACCGACCGCAGGACCGTCACCGCGGTCGTCGACCTCGTCGCCCGCACGGAGGGCCCCATCCTGGAGATCGGCGCCGGAGACGGCGCGCTCACCCTGCCCCTCCAGTCGCTGGACCGCCCTCTCACCGCGGTCGAGGTGAGTCTGCGGAACGTCCACCGGCTCCGCCGCCGGCTCTCCCCGGAGACCGCCGTCGTGCACGCCGACTTCCTGTGCTACAGGCTGCCCTCGACGCCCCACGCCCTGGTGGGGAACCTGCCCTTCGACCAGACCACCGCGATGCTCCGCCGCATCCTCCACGCCGAGCGCTGGACCTCGGCGGTCCTGCTGGTGCAGTGGGAAGTGGCACGACGTCGCGCGGCAGTCGGCGGGGCGACCATGATGACCGCGCAATGGTGGCCCTGGTACGAGTTCGAACTGGCCGCACGCGTCCCGGCATCGGCGTTCACCCCGTCGCCCGGCGTCGACGGCGGGCTGTTCACCATCACGCGGCGGCCCGTCCCGCTCGTGGAGCCCCGGCTGCGCTCTCGGTACAGGGACTTCGTCCACGCCGTGTTCACCGGCAGAGGGCACGGCCTCCATCAGATCCTGGCACGCGTCGTCAGCGGGCCGGAGAGGGCCGCGGCGAGGAGATGGCTCGCGGGCCAGGGGTTCCGCGGCGTGCCGCTGCCCCGCGACCTCTCGGCCGCGCAGTGGGCCGAACTCTTCGCCATCGTCGACGGGCCCTCGGCGAGAGGAGGCGGGAAACGGGGCGGACGCCGATGACGCGACGCCGGGCGCTCCCCGATCGGCGGAAGATCGTAGGATGACTCGTGCGAGGAGACCGAAACATCGTGGGTCCGCCCCGGCCCGGCGCGGTCTGCAAGCGGATCGATCCGGCGGGACGCTGATCGCTCAGTGGGGACGACTCCGCCTGTCCCGCAGATACTCCACTTCCCTCCGCCGGATTTCTCGCAGCCAGCCGGGGTACATCCACAGCGGCAGGATCCAGCGGTAGACCGTCATCAAGAGCATTGCGATCCAGGCACCCAGCTCGACGACAATAAACAGTCCAGTCACCGTGTTCGCCGCTAACGTGCCGATGCCCAGCAGCGTGACCAACGGGATGACCGGCCCCGCGAGGAGCAGGGTCTGTCCGAGCATCGGTGTCCACGCCAGGGCGAGTGCCTCGAGGTTGGCATAGTCAGCAGCCTGGTCGATGTCCTTCCGTCGCGCCCAGCGGCGAGCTGCCGTCGATCGCCCCCAGCGGAACCACGCCGCCAGCAGGAGCAGGGCCGTGCCCACCGCCGCCACGAGCAGGCCCAGCAAGGCAGCGGCCACCACATCCATCGACATGGCTCCATGCTCGCACACACAGATCAAGTCGCATCGCGCCCTGGTGGGGCGTCAAACCCCGGTTTGGCAGAGGCCGTTTTCTTGGTTTCCTGGCCTCGGGATTTTATGGTTAGGGTCATCCATCCAGGGGGCTGAACCGTCTCCGGTGTGATGCCGCTTCCTTTCAAGAGTGGAAGGAAGGTAGCGACCACGCCGAAGAGCATCCCGGAGGAGGCCAAGCAGAGAGCGATCCGCTGTGGGCTCGACCACATCGATGACGTACCCGAATCTCACAATCGTGTGCAAGACCGTCACAAGACAGCTCGGCGTTGTTTTTTGTACACATGTCTTGCAGACGTTCGCCGAGCACCTCGCGCCCGCACTCGGGTGGCGGCCGAACACGGTGGGGCCGGTCGAGGGACGCGGTCGAGCGAGGTCCGAACGACCTCAGAACCGGGCGTACCGGGATAGGCAATCCGAATTCACTACGCGCTTCGTTGAAGGCGGCGTGTTCCGAAGTGGGCGTTCCGGTCGGATCGGCCGTGGGACGAGGTTGCCTCCGCAATTCGGGCACGCACGGTTCTCGAACAGCTCGGCGCAGTCCGCACACCAGGTGCACTCGAACGTGCAGATGTAGACCTGAGGATCATCGACCACAAGATCCCGGTCGCAACACTCACAATCGGGGCGAATCCCCAGCATGAAACGAGTGTATAAGTCAGAATCGTGCAGTCGGATCTGCACGACCTCCTCGATCCGGAGGGAATTATCCACGGAAGGGAAGAACGCATGATCCGCACCCTGCGGAGGAATGAGACGGCGCGGCCGGAGTTCGCCCACCTGATGTGGCTGGCCACCGAGACCGGCGAGGAGGAGCTCGGCAGGATCCTGCGCGAGGAGCTGCCGGGGCTCTCGGTCATCGGCGTGATCGAGGAGGGCCGCGTCGTCGCCTTCGCGGCCCTCGATCCCCGCACCGAGCCGACGGTGATCGAGTACATCGCGGTCGAGGAGGCGTCCCAAGGCAGCGGCCACGGGAGCGCGCTGGTGGACGCCGCCCGCGAGGCGGGGTCCGGCCGGGCCGTCTACGCGGAGACCGATGACGACGCCGTCGACTTCTACCGCCACCTCGGCTTCACGGTCACCGAGAAGGCGCCCGACCCGCGCTGGCCGGAGCGCCAGCGCTACGCCTGCCTGCTGGGGTGAACCCTCCGCGGTTGCGCAGATGCAGTCGTCGTCACGACGCCGTCGGCCGGCTAGCCCCGCGCCCGCCGCTCGGCGTTCCGCCGGATCAGCTCGACGGTCTCGGGCGCGACGCCGTCGAGGGTCGCCGCGGAGAAGGTCCTGCGGTAGGCCCCGCCCCTGAACCCGCCGACGATGCCGGCGAGGAAGAGCAGAACCCCCACCGCCAGCAGGAGCCCCTCCAGGACGCCGACGCCGCTGCCTGCCCCGGAGGCCAGCCAGGCGAGGACCACGCACAGCAGCCCCGCGAGCCTCGCCGACCAGGAGAGGCCCCGCCACCGGTCCCGACGCTGCCGGAGCGACTCGAGGAGGTTGGCCTGCAACGCGGCGTCGTACTCGGCGAAACGCCGGAGAACGGTCAGCGGGCGGCGCTCGGCGCGCAGGCCCTCCACCGCCGTGCGCAGCCGCGCGGCCTCCTCCTCGGAGAGATCGGGATCGACCCCGTAAGAATGGCCCATGGTGACTTCCGCTCTGGATAACAGTGAGAGCCATAATGTATCTCATGCCGCCGCGGCTGGATACCCCTTCCCCAGGGATGGGTGAGCTTCGGCGGAAGCAGGCTGCAACCGCTCGTCCTCGCCCTCAGCCCTCGGTTCCCCCGACCTCGGCCCGGCTCCTGCGCCCCGCATAGATCCCCAGCACCACGAAGCCCACCACGGCCCACCCCGCGCCGATCAGCAGTGCCAGCGGCGTGGAGTTCGCCAGCACCAGGGCCAGGACCGCGGCACCGACCACCGGGATCACCACGTGCCGGAAGACCGAGGGCCGCCCGCCGCGGCGCCTGATCATGAAGTACGTCAGCACCGAGACGTGGACCATGATGAACCCGACCAGCGCGCCGACGTCGACGATGGAGACCACCGTGTCCAGCCCGTCGGAGCGCGTGGCGGCCCATCCCGCCACCAGGACGTTCCCGGCCGCCGCCACGAGCACCCCGACCAGGGGCACGCCGGTCTTCCCGGTGACCCGGGAGAAGACCTTCGGGATCGCCCCGGAGCGCCCCATGTCCATGAGGATGCGGGAGGCCGCCGACTGCCCGACCAGCGCCGCGAACGCCCCGCCCGCCGCCTTGGCCAGCGCGAGCAGCCAGTAGAGGAACGGCGAGATCGCCGAGTCCACGGTGTCGTAGTACGCGCCGCCCTGCAGCGAGGGATCGGCCTGCAGCTGCTCGGTGGAGTAGGGGCTCAGCAGGGCGCCCACGTAGGTCTGCGCCATGAAGAGGACGCCGACGACGACGAGGCAGACCAGCGTCGCGCGCCCGATCACCCGGTGCCCGCCCTTGGTCTCCTCGGCGAAGGTCGCCAGCGCGTCGAAGCCGAGGTAGGAGAGCACCGCCGCGGAGACCGCGCCGAGCATGAGGTGCCAGGAGAGGCCGGCGTCGCCCCCGGTGAAGGGGTCCAGCCAGCCGCGCACCGGGCCGCTGGTGGCCAGCACCCAGGCGCCGGCCGCGAGCACCATCAGCAGGACCACGACCTCGATCACCACCACCGCCGTGGAGACCCGCGAGGTCACCTTCACGCCGGAGAGGTTCAGGCCCGTGGTCACCACCACCGCGAGGATCACGAAGACCCACACCGGCACCTGCGGGAACAGCGAGTTCAGCGCGATGCCGGAGAACAGGTAGGCCACGGAGGGGATCAGCACGTAGTCCAGCAGCACCATCCAGCCGGACATGTACCCGGTGCGCCGCCCGATCGCCTCGCTCGCATAGGCGAACACGCTGCCCGCCCGCGGCACCGCCCGGGACATCACCGCGTAGCTCGACGCCGTGAGCGCCATCGCCAGCGTCGCCACGAGGTAGACGAGGGGCACGACGCCGCCCGACTTCGCATCCAGCGTCCCGAAGACGCCGACGGCCGCAGCCGGGCCGATGAACACCAGCCCGTAGGCGACGAGCTGGTGGAAGGATACCTCCCGGCGCAGGCCCGGCCCCGCGGCAGGGGCGGCCTGATCATGTGAAGTGGCCATGAGGCGATCTTAGGCCCGTGGGCGCGGGGGCGGATCCCCCGGTTCGCTGAGGGCCAGTGAGTCACATGCGGCCCTAGCACTGACTTCGGCCTCGGCAACGAGCCGTAGGAGGTGGTCAGCCCCCCCGGGGGGGGGGGCGAGGCCGCGCTGTCGCGCGGCCTCGGTCGTCGCTGCGCTCCTCCTACGGGCGCTTGCGCGCCCTGCACGCTGTCGCGTGCTCACCCCGCCGTCGAGTACAACTCCAGCAGCCGGGCCACTTCGTCGGTCATCGCCCGGTACCCCGGGCCCGCCCACTTGCGCGAGTCCACCATCTCGGGATGCTCGTCCAGCACCTGCCGCACCGTGCGGGTGAAGACGTGGTTGAGGTGCGTCGAGACGTTGATCTTGGTCATGCCGGCCCGGATCGCGGCCACCATGCTCTCGTCGCTGACCCCGGAGGAGCCGTGGAGCACCAGCGGGACCGGGACCGTCTCGGCGAGGCGCCCGATCAGGTCGAGGTCCAGCTGGGCGGTGCGCTCGGTCATCGCGTGGGAGGAGCCGACGGCCACGGCCAGCAGGTCGACGCCGGTCTCGGCCACGAACCGGGCGGCGTCGTCGGGGTCGGTGCGGGCGCCCGGGGCGTGGACGCCGTCCTTCCCGCCGACCTCGCCCAGCTCGGCCTCCAGGCTCACCCCGGCGTCGAGGCACCAGCCGGCCACCCGGGCGGTCTCGGCGCGGTTCTGCTCGTCGGGCAGGTGCGAGCCGTCGTACATGATGGAGGTGAACCCGAGGCCGATGGCCTCGCGGATCAGCCCGGTGTCCTTGGCGTGGTCCAGGTGCACGCAGGCGCGGGAGGAGCTCTGCTCGGCCAGGGCGAGGACGCCGCGGGCCAGCGGCGCCAGGCGCCCGCCGTGGAACTTCACGGCGTTCTCCGAGATCTGCAGGACCACGGGGACGTCCAGCCGCTCGGCCGCCTCCACGATGGACTCGGCGTTCTCGAGGTGGATGACGTTGAAGGCACCCAGGCCTGTCCCCTTGCGGCGGCAGTGCAGGGCGAGGTGCGTGAGCGGGGCGAGCATTATCGGTCTCCCTCGGTGACGAGTCGGCGGTGGGAACGGCGGGATCGGCGGCGGGACGGGGCGCCGAGCGAGGCGTCAGGCGTCAAGGCGGGCTCCCAGGGCCTCGTGGATCTCGGCCTCCGTGCCGCCGTTGAGGGTCTCGCGGAGCCCCTTGTTCATCAGGGCGCGAGCCACCCGGGAGAGGATCTGCAAGTGGGTGGTGCCCGCCTCGGCGCCGGGCACCAGCAGGGCGACGCCGACGCCGACGCTCTCCCCCGCGGTCCACTCCACCGGGGCGGCGCTGCGCAGGACCAGGACGCCGGGGCGCCGGATGGCCTCGTGCTTGGCGTGGGGGATCGCGACGCCGTCCATCAGGGCCGTGGTCGACTGCTTCTCGCGGTCCAGCATGGCCGCGACGACGCCGGGGACGTCCTCGAGGATCCCCTGCTCCGCGCCGAGCTCGGCGACCGCCTGGAGGAACTGCCGCTGGTCCCGGGCCGGGACGCCCAGGCGGATGGACTGCTGGGTGAAGATGCTCATGGTGTTCTCCTTGATCTTGTCAGGCGGAGGGGACGGGGTCGGAGGCGGTCGCCTCGGCCCGGAGGGCCTGCCTGCGGGCGGCCCGGGTCCGGTAGAGGCCGAAAAGCAAGCCGCCGACGAGGGCGCCGATGAGGATCGCGCCGAACCACAGGAACGGGTGCGTGGCGATCGGCAGGACGAGGAAGCCGCCGTGGGGCGCAGGGGACCCGGCTCCCCACAGGAGGCTCAGGATCGAGGCGATCGAGCTGCCGACCATGAGGATCGGGATGACCACCAGCGGGTTGCGGGCCGCGAAGGGGATCGCGCCCTCGGTGATGTGGGTCGAGCCGAGGATGTAGTTGACGTACCCGGCCCGGCGCTCGGCGGGCTCGAAGCCGCGGGGGAAGAGCGTGCAGGCGATCGCGGTGATCAGCGGCGGGGCGATGCACGCCGCGGAGACCGCCGCCATGAAGGTGATGTTCCCGTCGCTCAGCAGCGCGACGCCGGTGACGTAGGCCGCCTTGTTGAGCGGCCCGCCCATGTCGAAGGCGCACATGACGCCCAGGATCAGCCCCAGGATCACGGGGTTGGCGCCCTGGAACCCGGTCAGGAAGTCCTCGAGGAAGCCGGAGAACCCGGCCATCGGGGCAGAGATCAGGACGGTGACGAGGCCGAAGACCAGGGAGCCGAGCACGGGGAAGATGAAGATCGCCTTCAGCCCGTTGAGGGCGGAGGGCATGCGGGACAGCAGCTTGGACAGCCCGAGCATCCCGTAGCCGGAGAGGAACCCGGTGACGATGCCGCCCAGGAACCCGGTGCCGTTGTTCATCGCGATCATGCCGGTGACCAGGCCGACCACCAGGCCGGGCCGCTTGGAGACGGACTCGGCGATGAAGGCCGAGAGGATCGGGACCATGAGCCCCAGGCCCACGCCGCCGATCTCGTTGAGCGCGGCCGCGAAGGAGTTGTACTCGGAGCTCTCCGGGTCGGCGGAGTAGATGCCCCAGAGGAAGGAGACGGCGAGCAGGACGCCGCCGCCCACCACGAAGGGCAGCATGTAGGACACGCCGTTCATCAGGTGCTTGTAGATGGCCCGCAGCGCCCGGCGCGCGCCGCTGCCGCCGGTCTCGATGGAGTCGACGTCGAGCAGGTCGTGGTCCAGCGCGGCGTCGGCCCCGCCGTCCTCGCCCTGCGCGCCCTCGGCGGAGGAGGCCGCTCGGGCGCCCCGCTCGGCGGCGGCCAGGACGCGGTCGATCAGCTGGTCCGGCTCGTGGATCGCGACAGCGACGCCGACGTCGACCAGGGGCTTGCCCTGGAACCGCTCCGCCTGGACGTCCTTGTCCGCCGCGACGATGACGCCGGTCGCGCGCTCGATGTCCGCCGGGGTCAGCGCGTTCTCGACGCCGACCTGGCCGTGCGTCTCGACCTTGATCTCGATGCCGCGGGCTTCCGCAGCCTGGCTGATCGCCTCGGCCGCCATGAAGGTGTGCGCGACGCCGGTGGGGCAGCCGGTGGCCGCGATGATGAACTGCTCCGACATGGATCCGTCCTCCTTGACGAGTGGGTGTGGATGCGGAGGTGGCTAACCGGCCGTGAGGGGGCCGGGGGTCTTGGACAGGGGGCGCGAGGGCTCGGTGAGCGCGATCGCCGGGTCGGGGTCCCCGGCAACGGCGATGCGCTCCGTGAACTCCTCGCGCACGGGGAACAGGGTGGTCGCGGCCGAGACCGCGCTGGCCGCCCACAGGGCGGCGGTCCCGAGGCTGCGGGGGCCGAAGTCGCCGCCGGCGATGAACCCGGCGAGCAGGGCGTCCCCCGCGCCGACGGAGTTGGAGACGGGGATGTCCCGGCTGACCGCGCGGAAGGCCCCCTCGGGAGTGACGAGCAGGGAGCCGTCGGCGCCCAGGCTGGCCAGCACGGCGCCAGCGCCCATCTCCATGGCCTGCTCGGCCGCGGAGCGGACGTCCCCGAGGGTCCCGATGGTCCGGCCGGTGAGCTCGGCCAGCTCGTCGACGTTGGGCTTGACCAGGTCCGGTCGCGCCGCCAGCGCGAGGGCCAGCGGCTCTCCGGAGGTGTCCAGCACGACGCGCAGATCAGGGTTCGCCGCCCGGGCGGCCTCGATGAGCCCCGCGTAGGTGGCGGCCGGGACCGACGCCGGGAGGCTGCCGCACAGCGCGACCACCTCGGCCGATGCCGCCCGGGCCCGGACCTCCCGGGTCACCTCCGCCAACTCGTCCTCGGACAGCGCCGGGGCCGGCTCGTTGATCTTGGTCGAGGAGCCGGGGACGCGCAGCGTGATGTTGGTGCGGGTCTCCCGGCGGGTGGGGACGGTGCGGTGCGGGATGCCCGCCCGCTCGAGCTCGTCGTCGATGAAGGCCGACGCCGTCCCCGCCCCGGGCACCAGGACGTCCACCGGGACCCCGGCGCGGCTCAGCGCCCAGGCGACGTTGACGCCCTTCCCGCTGGCCTCCCGGGTCGAGGAGACGGCCCGGTTGACGCCGCCCAGCTCGAATCCCTCGACCGAGACGGTCCAGTCCACGGCCGGGGCCAGCGTCACCGTCAGCACCGGTCCGATGCGTACCTTCATGGAGGCTCTCCTGAGAACTAAAAACTGCGTATCCAACTTAAATAGTTGGTTTCCAATGCTCTTAGTTGCCCATTATTGGCCCCCGGACGTGCTAACGCAAGAGCTTCACGAAGGAAGGCAAGAAAAAATCTGCTTTCGCAACACAGTGGGCGCAGTCATCCCACACCTGGAGAGGGAAGAAGACGCCGGAAGGCTGTACCCCAGGGAGGGGAAGGAGAGGCCCGAGGGCAGTCCGGGGCGGGATCGGTCCCTTCCGGATCAGCGCCGCGACATCAGGCCATGACCACCGTGATGCCGAAGGACTCCAGGCGCCGCCGCTGCTCGCGGTCCAGCCCGACGTCGGTGATCAGCACGTCGATGTCCCGGAGGGTCGCGTGCTGGGCCCCGCGCACCAGGCCGATCTTGGAGCGGTCCGCCAGCAGGATCCGCCGCTCGGCGCTCGCGAGCATCCGCCGCTTCACGGCCGCCTCGTCTGGCTGGGGCGTGGTGAGGCCGCGCTCGAAGGAGATGCCGTTGGTCCCCAGGAAGGCGACGTCGACGTTGATCTCCTCCAGCGCGCGCGTCACCGAGTCCCCGACGGTGGCCACGGTCGGCCGCCGCAGCGTCCCGCCCAGCAGCTCGACGCGCGCCTCCGGGAGGCGCAGGAGGGCCTGGGCGGTGGGCAGGGCGTTGACGTAGAACTGCAGGGCCGAGTCCATCGGCAGCAGGCCCGCCAGGACGGCGACGGTGCTCCCGGCGTCCATCAGCGCCGAGCCCGTGCGGGGCAGGAACTCGACGGCGGCGGCCGCGATGCGCCGCTTCTCCTCGGCATAGTCGGTGCGGGCCTCCACCTCGGGCTCGAAGGTGAGCGCCTCGATCGGGACCGCACCGCCGTGGACGCGGCGCAGCCTGCCCTGGTTCTCGAGGGCGATGAGGTCCTTGCGGACGGTCTCGGTGGTGACGTTCATCTCCCGCGCCGCGGCCGCGGCGTCGATCTTCCCGGAGGCCGCCAGCGTCCGCATCAGGTCGGCCCGGCGCTCGGAGGCGCGCCGCACCGTGTGGGACTGCTGGTTCATGGATCCCTCCTGAGGCGCCGCGCGGTACGGCACCAGTCTATGCGCCGCGCGGCGGGCGGCGGCGCAGGGGCCTGGACCAGAGGGTTTCGGCTCGGGCTATGAAAACTATAAAGAAGTACACAAGAAACAGCGGCCGTCTCCACCAGTACGTGCGCTCGATGACGAGCGACGCCGCCGCGTCCGCCCCGCGACTCACGCCCAGGCCCGCATATGCTCTCCGATGAGCCGGCCGCTGTCCTCCAAGGTGCGCTGCCCCTGCGCGACGCTCATGATGAGGTCATAGGCGGTGTCCGAGTCCATCTGCAGCCGCAGGCCGTTGACCCTCAGGAACGCGCCCATCAGCACCAGAGCGGTCCTCTTGTTGCCGTCGATCATGGCGTGATTGCGAGTGATCGACTCGGTCTGCGCCGCGGCCGCGAGCTCGAGCCGAGGGTAGGCGTACTCGCCGAAGACCCTGGTCACCGGGCGGTCCAACGCCGACTCCAGGAGGCCGGCGTCGCGCACGTGGAATCCCAGGCGGCCGGTGACCGCCAGCGCCGCCTCGATCGCCACCCGCTGCATCAGGAGTCGGCCAGACGCCTGAGGGTCTCGGCGTGATCGGTCATGATGTGCTCGGCGCCCTCCATGACCAGGCGCTGGTGCTCGCGCTCCTTGAGCATGGCCCGCACGCTCTCGAGCGCCAAGGCGTGCTTGGTGCTGTGCTCCGCCTCGGCCTGCGCTTCGAGGGCCTGGTCGAGGTCATCGGGGAGCCGGAGGAGAAAAGCCATATCACTATGATATCTGCCCCTTCAACGCCCGTGAAGAGTCGAGCTCGTCCTTCAACCGCACGAACATCTCATACGGATGACCCGGCTCGGGCTCCATCCTGCCCGACCACTCGGCGACGGTCTCACAGGTGCCGAACCAGGCATCGCCTTCCTCTCGGATCTCCGCCAGGAACTCGCGCAGGAAGGCCGCCCGCCCCGGCGTCCCCATGACCTCGGCATTGAGCCGCAGGTGGAACAGCGTGCCGTAGCGGAGCGCGCCGCGGTACTCCAGCTCCCAGTTCTCCCGCACCGTCTCGATCGGGGAGATCCGCGACTGGCCCGGCGGGAAGGGCGGGTCCAGGTTGTAGCCGAAGTACTGGTGGTCCTCCAGCTCGTACCGGAAGGGGATCTCCACCAGGCCGCCGACGCCGCAGCGGAACGGCCGCTCGTCGGCGGGCAGGGAGGAGCTCCACCGGAACCCGGCCTCGCGGGCGGCCTCGGGGAACCCGTGGGCCCACTCGCCGGCGGGGATGCGGAAGCCCGCGCCGAGGGCGGACGACACGCCGGTGGCCGCACCGCCGATGGATGGACCGTCGGCAGAAGGGCTGCCGGCGGAAGGGCCGATGGCGACTGCATCGCCGTCGGATGCGCGGTGGCCGTCCTCACCGCCCGATGCGAACGCGGCATCCCCGCCGGCCAGTACCTCCTCCAGCGCGGTCCGCCCGTCGACGATCTCCGCGAGCTGCTCCTCCAGGCTCAGCCCGTTGAAGTCCAGGTGCAGGTCCCCGTGGGAGCTCACCGCGTGCCCCCGGGCGGCGATCTGGCGGACCAGCCGGGGGTTCTCGCGCGCGGTCAGGCCCGGGACGAACCAGTCGGCGGCGAGGCCGGCGTCGTCGAGCACCCGCAGCAGCCGCGCCGCGCCCTCGTCCAGGCCGTAGCGCCCGACCGAGCGGGACTTCTCCCGGCCCGCGTTCTCGGGGGCGGCGGAGCGGAACGGCGCGTCGCCGTCGAGGTCCACCGTCACCAGGACCCCGCAGGACTTCCCTTCGGGCCACCTCATGCTCGTTCCTCCCCGCACTCACGGGCGACCTCGCGCGCCGTCCTGAACCTCACAGCCCCCTCCTCCAGCAGCCCGGCCAGGAACCGCTCCAGCTCGATCAGCCGCCCCGGCGTCCCGATGACCTTGGGATGCCAGATGCTGGCCGTGGTCAGCCCCTCGGCCGCGGCGGCCCGGGCCTCCAGGGCCCAGGTGGCGAAGGTCGTCCGGTAGGAGGCCACCCGGTCCAGCCCGCGCGGGAAGTCCGGCGCCCGGTGGTAGGCGAAGTAGGCGTAGTCGTCGAACATCGACTTGGCGGGGATCTCCACCAGCGGCGCGTCCCGGCGCAGGAACGGCCGGTCGCCGCTGCGCAGGGAGCTCGAGTAGGTGTACCCGGCCTCGGCGAGCAGGGCCGGCGTGGCGGGGTCGTAGTCGCCCGACGGCGCCCGGAAGCCCTCCGCCCGCTCGCCCAGCACCGAGAGGAAGGACGCCTGGGCGGATTCCAGCACCTCCCGCTGCTCTTCGGCCGGACGGCCGAAGAACTGCTCGTGGAGGTCCCCGTGGCCGGAGACCTCGTGCCCCTCCTCCCGGATGCGGAGGCACAGCTCGGGCCAGGTCCGCACCACCCAGCCGGGGGTGAAGAAGGTGGCCCGGATGCCGAGCTCCCGCAGGATCCCGAGGATGCGCGGCACGGCCCGGTGCGGCCCGTAGGCGCCCTGGCAGAAGAAGCCGGGCTTGTCCCACAGCTCCCCGCTGACCAGGGCGTCCCCGGAGGGGCCGTCCAGGTCGAAGCACAGGACGAAGGTCCCGGCGGCCTCAGCCGACGCCGCCCTGCGGGCACCCTCGTGGCTGGTCATCAGCGACGGAGAACCGTTGGTCCCCGCCGCCGACTCACGGCCGACGCCGAGCGACGAGTCGCCCCGGGCCGAGCCCCGCACGTCACGCCTCACCCTTCACCCCGTTGATCTCCGGCGCCCGGGCGCCGGACTCGATGCCGTACTTCTCCAGGATCCGGACCATCGTGCCGTCGTCGTACATGTCCTGGAAGGCGTCCCGGATGGCCTCGGAGAGCTGGGTGTTGTCCTTGCGCACCGCCGCGCCGAAGGGCAGGGCCGTGAGGTCGGAGAGGACCACCTCGTACTTGCCGGGCTCGGTGGTGGCGAAGTACGCGAGGTTCTCGCGTCCCTGCACGGCGGCCACCGCGCGCCCCTGGTCCAGCTGCAGGCGCGCCGCGGCGCCCGAGTCGGTGGCCACGATGCTGATCTCGGGCAGCCCGTTGGCCTTGCAGACCTCGTCGTTGTAGTCCAGCAGCGAGGTGTAGTAGTCCGTCTTGGTGCTCACCGAGACCGGCTGCCCGCAGATGTCGGCGTCCTCCCGGAACCTCCCGGCGTTCTCGGGCAGGGTGTAGAACTGGCCCACCGACTGGTAGTAGTCCACGAAGTCCACGGTCTTCTGCCGGACCGGGGTGTCCGAGATGCCGGAGAACACCACGTCCACGCGATCGGTCCGCACGGAGGTGATCAGCTGGTCGAACTTCTGCTCCTCGAACTGCACCTCCATGCCCATCCGGCGGCCGGCCTCGCGGACCAGCTCGACGTCGGCGCCCACCAGCTCGTTGTCGTCGTCCCGGTACTCCATGGGCGGGAAGTCCGGGGACATGCCGACGATCAGGGTGCCGGGGATGACGGTCTTCTCGCTGCGGTCGACGTCGGCGGCCGGGATGCAGCCGGTGAGGACCAGCACCAGGGCGGCGGCGAGCGCGGCGAGCATCCCGCCCCGTCGGGTACGCGTTGTCATGGCCTTCTCCTCACAGCACTCGGGAGAGGAAGGCCCGGGTGCGCTCGTGCTGCGGGTCGTCGATCACCGCATGGGGCGGGCCCTGTTCGATGATCTCGCCGTTGTCCATGAAGACCACCCGGTCGGCGACCTCGCGGGCGAAGCCGATCTCGTGGGTCACCACGATCATGGTCAGCCCCTGCTGGGCCAGCTTCTTCATGACCTCCAGGACGTCGCCCACCAGCTCGGGGTCCAGGGCCGAGGTGGGCTCGTCGAAGAGCATGAGCGCCGGGTCCATGGCCAGGGCCCGGGCGATCGCGACCCGCTGCTGCTGACCGCCGGAGAGCTGGCCGGGGTACGCCGAGGCGCGGTCCTTCAGCCCCACGGTGTCCAGCAGCTCCAGGGCCCGCTCCCGGGCCTTCCGGGAGGCGACGTGCCGGACCAGGCGCGGGGCGTGCGTGATGTTCTCCAGCACCGTCATGTGCGGGAAGAGGTTGAAGCGCTGGAAGACCATGCCCATGGTGCGGCGCTGCCGCGCGAGCTCGGCCTCCTTCAGCTCCCGGAGGGCGCCCGCCGAGCGCGCGTCCTTGCGGAAGCCGATGACCTCCTCGTCCACGATGACGAAGCCGGAGCTCGGCTTCTCGATGTGGTTGATGCACCGCAGCAGCGTCGACTTCCCCGAGCCGGAGGGGCCCAGGATGCAGACCACCTCGCCGGAGGCGATCTTCAGGTCGATGCCGCGCAGCACCTCGTTGGAGCCGTACGACTTGCGGATCTTCTCGAGCCTGACCAGCGGGTCCGTGCTCGTCGCGGTATCGGTGGTGCTCACGGGTTCCTCCTGGAGGTGCCGAGGACGGTCTGGATGCGGCTGAGCAGCCCGACGCCGGCGGTCTGCGCCGCGTGCCCCCGGCCGAAGTGCCTCTCGATGTAGTACTGGACGATCGAGAGGACCGAGACCGCCAGCAGGTACCAGATGGCCGTGACGATCAGCAGCTCGATGATGAGGTTGTTGACGAGGTAGATGTGCTGGGCCTCGTTGAGGATCTCGGTGGCGCCGATCGCGGAGGCCAGCGACGTCGTCTTGAGCATGCCGATGGTCTCGTTGCCGATGGGCGGCAGGATCACGCGCATCGCCTGCGGGAGCACCACGGTGCGCATCGAGCTCAGCCCGGTCAGGCCCAGAGCCTTGGCCGCCTCGTCCTGCCCGCGGTCCACGGAGAGGATGCCGCCGCGCACCACCTCGGAGGTGTACGCCGCCTGGTTGAGCCCGAGCCCCAGGATGGCCGCGACGATCGGCGTCACGATGTCCACGGTGCGGCCCTCGTAGATACCGGGGATGCCGTAGCGCGGGAAGACGATCGCGATGTTGAACCACAGCAGCAGCTGCAGGTAGACCGGGGTGCCGCGGAAGAACCAGACGTAGAGCCAGGCGATCCAGCTGACCACGGGGTTGTGGGCCAGGCGCATCACGGCGATGAGGATGCCGAGGACGATGCCGATGGCCATCGAGATGACCGTCAGGTAGATCGTCACCATGAAGCCGGTGAGGATCGACTTCGCGGTCAGGTACTCCCCGACCGTGGCCCAGTCGATGTCCGCGCGGGCGAAGGCGAGGACGACCGAGAGCAGCAGGAGCACGGTGACCACGGCCGCCACGTACCTGCCGACGTGCTTGTTCCGGATGACCCGGTAGGACTCGACGTTCGTTCCGGTGGGGACGGTGCTCATTGCGGTGACCTGCCGTTCTGGGATGCGCTGCGGGAAGCTTCGAGGAGGTCGGCGAGCGCGGCCTGCTGCTCGCGGACCCGCTCCGGGGAGGTGCCGTTGGCCCCGGTCCGCCGGGCGACCGCGGACTCCAGCGTCAGGCGCTCCAGCACCTCCGGGGTCAGCCGCTCGTCGATCGCCCGGAGGTCCTCGGCGGTGAGGTCCTCCAGCCCGATGTCGCGGGCCTCGCAGTGCACCACGGAGCGGCCGGCGACGTCGTGCGCCTCGCTGAACGGCAGGCCCTGCTCGGCCAGCCAGTCGGCGATCTCGGTGGCGAGCGTGAAGCCCTGGACGGCCTGCCGACGCATGGCCCCGGCGTCGAACCCCACGGTGCGGACCAGCCCGGTCAGGGCCGGGAGGATCGTGCGGAGAGTCCCGGCGGTGTCGAAGACGTAGTGCTTGTCCTCGGAGAGGTCGCGGTTGTAGGCGAAGGGGAGGGACTTCAGGGTGGCGAGCATGCCGGAGAGGTTGGCGATCAGCCGGCCGGTCTTGCCGCGGGCGAGCTCGGCGATGTCCGGGTTCTTCTTCTGCGGCATGATCGAGGAGCCGGTGGACCAGGCGTCGTCCAGCCGCGCCCAGCCGAACTGCTGAGAGGACCAGAGGCAGATCTCCTCGCACAGGCGGGAGAGGTCGGCGCCCAGCATCGCGCCGGCGTAGAGGAAGTCGACGACGTGGTCGCGGCTGGAGACGGCGTCGATGGAGTTGCGCACGACGTCGTCGTACCCCATGTCCGCCGCCATGGCCCGCTGGTCCCCGGCCAGGGTGGAGCCTGCCATCGCGGCCGCCCCGAGCGGCGAGGCCATGCAGGCCAGCCGGGCGTTCTCGAGGCGGGTGAGGTCCCGGGCCAGCGGGAAGGCGTGGGCCAGCAGCTGCTGGGAGAAGAGGATGGGCTGCGCGTTCTGCAGGTGGGTGAACCCCGGCGCGACGACGCCCTCGACCTCCCGGGACCGGGCCAGCAGGGTCTCGGTCAGCTCCCGCACGCCCTCGGCGATCTCGGGGATCACGCGGCGCAGGTGCAGGCGGAGGTCGTTGGCGGTCTGGTCGTTGCGGGAGCGGCCAGCCCGGATCTTCCCGCCCAGGGGCCCGAGCCGGGCGATGAGCTCGCGCTCGAGGTAGCCGTGCACGTCCTCGTCCTGCGGCAGAGGGCGGATGGCGCCCTCGCGGTGGTCGACCACCAGCTGCTCGAGGGCGGCGGCGATGCTCGCGCGCTCCTCGCCGGTGATGATCCCGGCCCGCTCCAGCTCCCCCGCGTGGGCCAGCGAGCCGGCGACGTCCTCGGGGACCAGGGAGAAGTACTGCTCCGGGGAGCGGGAGAGGCGCTCCAGGGCGGGTGCGCTGGCGCCGGTGAACCGGCCTCCCCAGAGCTTGCCCTCCGCGTGGGCTCCACCGTCATGTACGTGTGTGTCCGTCACCGTCTCGCCTCTCGATCCATAATTGTCATACAATTATTCGTACAGTCTGGTGGCACAGGTCACTCATGTCAAGAGGATTGTACGACAATCGGGAGAGTTTACTCAGATGAAACAGAATTCGCGGAACGACGCGGCCTCGCCCGCGGCTCCCCTCGCGCCGGTGGGCTCCTCCCCGGAACGCCCGGCCCCGGGGACGGACTCCTCCCCGGTGACCGCCGAGATCGTCCGCAGGGTCCGCGCCGCGATCGTCGAGGGGACCCTGGGCTCGGGGGCCGAGCTGACGGAGAAGTGGCTGACGCAGACCTACGGCTCCTCGCGCACCACCGCCCGGGACGTGCTGCGGCTGCTGGCCAAGGAGCGGCTGGTGGAGCTGCGCCCTTACCGCAGCGCCCGGGTGCGCTCCTTCACCGGGCGGGAGATCGAGGACATCTTCGAGGCGCGCCTACTCCTGGAGGGTCACGCGGCCCGCGGTTGCGCCTCGGCCTCGGGAGAAGCCCTGGAGGCCCTGCGGAAGGCGCTGGAGGCCTACGTGGACGTCGTCGGCGGCGACGACGTCATGGAGACCTCGGGGGCCCACCGCGACCTCCACGTCGCCCTGGTCGCGACCACCGGGAACACCGCCCTGATGCGCTGCGAGGACGACCTCATGCTCGACTCGACCCTGATCGTGGAGGTCGTCAACTTCAAGAGGGACGACATCGCCAAGATGCGCCGCGAACACGAGCGGCTCGCAGCCGCTTTTCTGGAGCGCGACGCCGAGCGTGCCGAGCAGCTGGTGCGCGAACACCTGCGGATGGTCAGCAGGGCCGCCAAGGACGACGTCGACGCCGTCTGAGCCGGACCGCGTCGGGCCCGGCGGATCGAGCCGCGATGAGAGGGCGGCACGCGCCGGCCGGGGAGATCCCGGAGCGCGCCTCATGTGCCCCTAGATCTCCGCGACCATCAGCGGATCCGACGTCGGGCTCTCGGACCCCCCCTCGGGCTCGACCGTGACGGCGAGCGCCTGGGCGCCCTCGAGGTCGCCGTCCACCCAGACGCCGGCCGCCCCGGCGTCGAAGGTCGCGTCGGGCACCGGAGTGCCGTCCTCCATGAGCCACAGCTGGTACTGCCTGCCCTCGCCCGGGTCGGCCACGCCGGAGGCCACGAGCAGGACTGCGTCGCGGTCGCGGGAGGCGATCACGGTCGCCGTCCCGCCGCCGTCCATCTCGACGTGCCGCACGGCGACGTCGGCCGCGGCGAGCAGGCGCTCCTGGCGCTGCCGCTCCTGCTCATGCTCCTGCGCGACGACCCGCTGCTCCTGCTGGCCCGAGTGCTGGCCCAGCGCCCAGCCGCCCAGGGCCACGCCGGGGACGACCACCGCGGCCGCGGCCGCCAGGACCCAGCGGCCGCGGCGGCGTCGGGCGTCCAGGGAGTGCACGGCGGCCGTCGCCTGCGGGTCCGCGTGCCGCGGGCCCGTCGGAGCGGACGTCGCGGGGGAGGATGCGGTGCCCGCCGCGTCCTGGTCGGCCGCGGTCGACGCGCGGGCGGAGGCGGTGTCGTCCTCGCGGTCCGCGGAGGAAGAGGCGACGACGGTGCCGGAGGCTCCCTCGACCTCCCCGGCATCGGGCCGCGTCGCACGGATGGCCCCCAGGACGCTCTCGCGCAGCTCGGGCGGCGGATCCACCGCGGCGGCGCCCGCCAGCTCGGCGCCGGTCTCCCGGAAGGAGTCGACCTCCTCGCGGCACCGGGTGCAGCCGGCGAGGTGCTCCTCGAAGGCCCGGGCCTCGGCGGCGTCGAGGGCGTCGACGGCGTAGAGCACGGCGTCCGCGTGGACGTCGTCGGCCCGGCCGCTCCCATCAGCTCGTTCGTTCACCATCTCTCCCCCAATGCCGCCCGCAGGCCGACCAGCCCGTCCCGGATGCGGGACTTGGCCGTGCCCAACGGTATGTCTAAGCGCTCGGCCACCTCACGGTGACT
Source organism: Rothia halotolerans (assembly GCF_004136635.1). GTDB lineage: Bacteria > Actinomycetota > Actinomycetes > Actinomycetales > Micrococcaceae > Rothia > Rothia halotolerans. The sequence continues at coordinate 951,965 of NZ_NOIU01000001.1, forward strand.
GTAGCCGCGGAAGTACACCAGGCAGACGGCCTCCCGCTGGATCCGGCTCAGGTGCTCCAGGCCGGCGCGGACCTCGCCCTCGTCCAGCGTCCTCTCCACCTGACCCCAGGTGGAGTCGCCGGGGCCGGGCTCCGCGCGGTCCGCCTCGTACCGCTCCTCGCGGTCGCGCTCCCGCTGGCTGGAGCGGACCCTGTCCACCGCCCGCCGGTGCGCCATCGTGCACAGCCAGGCCCTGACGCTGCCCCGCTCGGGGTCGAAGCGCGCCGACTGCTGCCAGGCCATGAGGTACACCTCCTGGACGACCTCCGCCGCGAGATCCCGCGAGCGCAGCATGCGGAGCACGACGCCGTACACGAGCGAGGCCGTCGCGTCGTAGAGCTGCGCGAAGGCTCCCTCGTCACTCGTGGCGCTGCGACGCACCAGCTCGGCATGGGACGCCTCACCGACCGCGGCGGACCCCTCCGAGGGTCCGTCGCCGCCGTCCGGGGCGTCGGGGCCTGAGCTCACGTGTTCTCGCTCTCCGCTGCGTGGTGGGGTGTCCGCCGGGAGGCGGTGCGCCCATCGAACTATGCCATATGTCACCTCGGCCTTCGACGGGCCTCGCCGCCTCATGCCCATAGTTCGGCACCGGGGGAAAGGGAGATGGGTCCGCTCTGCCCGGAAGGTCCCGGGAGGTCCGGGAAGGGCAGCATCGCGCCGACGAGTGCGCGGCTCCCGTCGACGCCGGCGCGCCACGGAGAGTGCGGCCCAGAGAAATCTCAGAAAAATCACAACGCCCACCCATCCACCCCCTCAGCGGTGCCGAACATCACACGTACGCTCCGGAACCGGGACGTACGCCGCACATACCTGAGGAGAGATTCCGATGCGCACGTCAACGTTCCTCGCAGCACCCGCCCTGGCGCTCGGCGCCCTTGCCATGGCGGCGGCCCCCGCCGCCGCCCACGAGGGCCACGGAGGCCACGAAGGGGCCTCCACTTACAGCAGCCAGGGGTCCTGGACCTCCATGGCGACCCTGAACTCCATGAACAACAGCGGCACCACCGGTGACGCGACCGTTCAGGTCGACGGCAACGAGGCCACCGTGACCATGCACGTGCAGGGTGCGGCCGAGACCTTCATGGACGGGCCCTTCCCGCACGCGCAGCACATCCACATCGGCGCCCAGGGCGTCTGCCCTCCCCCCGAGGCCGACATGAACGGCGACGGCGCCGTGAACGTGGCCGAGGGTCACGACTACTACGGCATGATCGCCAGCTCGCTGACCACCGAGGGCGACACCGGCGCCGACTCGGGCCTCGCGGTGGACCGCTTCCCCGGCGGCAGTGAGTACACCTACGAGCGGACCCTCCAGGTCGACGACGCCACCAAGCAGGCCATCGAGGACGGCACCGCCGTCGTCGTGGTCCACGGCGTGGATCCGATGAACCTCAGCGAGCAGGCCCAGAACGAGATGAGCGAACTGGACCCGTCGCTGCCGCTGGCCGCGACCCTCCCGGCCGCGTGCGGCACGCTGACGGCCACGCAGATGGACGGCATGCCGGCCGGTGGCGCCGAGACCGGCGTCGCGCAGGGCACGGACGACACCGCCGCGATCGCGGGCGTGAGCGCCGGTGCCGCCGGCCTGGTCGCCCTCGGCGGCGGCGCGCTGTACCTGCGTCGTCGTCGCGCGGCGGCGCAGGACTAGCCGGAACGGGCGGACGGCGTCATGACGCGGTCATCGACGGGCGGCCGCGGGGGCCTCATGGCCTCCGCGGCCGCCGCCGTCCTGCTCCTGGCCGGATGCTCGGCGGGGGCAGGGGACGAGGACGGCGCGGACGCTCCCGCCTCGTCCGCGGCCTCGCAGTCCGCTGCGGCCGCTCCCGGCGCGGGGCCGACCGCCGCCGCGCCGGGGCCCTCCGAGACGGGTCCTCCCGAAGCTGGCCCCTCCGGGCCGGCACCCTCCGCCGAGGCGTCGTCGCCGGATGCTCCCGATCCCCCGGCGGTCATGGACCCCTCGCCGCCGACGGCCCTGAGGATCCCCTCGATCGGCGTCGGGACCCTCACCCTGCACCTGGGCCTGCAGGAGGACGGCGCGCTCGAGGTGCCCCCGGACGGACCCGGCGCACCCGCGAGCTGGTACGAAGGCTCCCCCGTCCCCGGCGAGCGCGGACCCTCCGTCTTCCTGGGCCACGTCAACGCGACCGACGGCGGGCCCGGCGTCTTCGCGGACCTGCGCTCCCTGGCTCCCGGCGACACCGTGGAAGTGGCCAGGGAGGACGGGTCCACCGCCACGTTCGCCGTGGACCGCGGCGAGGCCTACGCCAAGGACGACTTCCCGACGCTCCAGGTCTACGGCAACACCGACGACGCCGAGCTGCGCCTGATCACCTGCGACGGCTACGACCCCGCGACCGGCCTGTTCGACGACAACTACGTGGTCTACGCGAGCCTGGTCCGCTGACGCGGCGGCGCGGCGCCTCCCCGGAGGGTCGCACCGCGCCGCCGCGGGGCTTCGGACTACCCCTCGAAGAGGAAGTCCCCCACGAACCCGCCCGGGGAGCACCCCGGCGGGATCGCGAACACGCAGGAGCCGATGGGCACGGTCCACATGTTCAGCATGTCCAGCTCGGCGAGCCGCCGCTGGATCGGCAGGAACTGCTTCACCGGGTCGGCCTGGTAGGAGGCGAAGATCAGCCCCGACTCGCTCACGCCGCCGGAGTCCGCCCCCTTCCCGGCCAGCCCGCCGGCCGCGCTGACCGGCAGGTCGTAGTTGTACGGTCTGCGGAGGATCCGCTCCTGCGGCGTCGTCGCGGTGGCGCGCCGGATGTGGGCGTAGTCGGCGATCACGTGGAAGCCCAGGGGGGTCGTCGCGGAGAGGTCCGCGGGGTCCTCCTCGCGCTCGCCCGTCAGCGGCGCGCCGTTGGAGAGCTTCCGCCCGACGGCGTCCTCCCGCCCGGGCGCGTCCGCCTCGTCCCACGTGTCCAGGTTCATGTGGATCCGCCGGATCACCAGCGAGGTCCCGCCCGGCGCCCACGGCTCGAGGCCGTCCATCAGCCCGTACACGACGTCGTCCATGCTGGAGTCCTCCGTGGTGGGGTTGATGGTCCCGTCCACCTGGCCGAAGAGGTTGCGCATGGTGGTCCCCTCCTTCAGCGAGCCGGAGGCGTTGCGGAACCCCTCCTGGACCCAGCGGACGGTGCCGAAGCCGCGCAGCCCCTTCAGCAGGAGCCGCTGGGCGTGCGCGAGGGTCATCCTGTCGTCCGAGCAGATCTGCAGCAGCAGGTCGCCGTCGCTGTACTCCTCGCGCAGCCGGTCGATCTGCTCGAAGGCGGGCAGGGGCTTGAGCCACCCGGGCTTGGCGGAGGGGTCGACGACGTCGAACACCCGCTCCCCGAACCCCACCGTGACGGTGAGGTTGGCGGGGATCTCCGTCAGCTCGGGCTCCTGGTCGGCGATCGGCGGCAGGCCCTCGGCGAGGTCGGCGGCGTCGGCGCTCAGCACCTTGAGCATCCGGCGGAGGTCGGCCCGGCCGACGTCCTCGCGGAGGTCGACGGCGATGAAGTTCCCGTAGGCGGGCGCGGGGGTCACGACGCCGGCCTGCCGCTCCCCGTGGAAGCCGACCCGCGCCTCGGCGAGCGGGGCCGTCGAGGAGGCGTCCTCGACCTGCGGGTTCCCCCCGCCGCCCGGGAGGCCGCCGCGGCGGACGGTGTCGATGCCGACCGCCGCCGCGGCGCCCGCCGTGGCCGTTGCCCCGCCGATCAGCGCATTGCGCCGGGTCAGCAGGTTCTTCCTCCCGCTGCCCGGTCCTTTCCTGTCAGCGGTCATGGGCTGCCCCTACTCGCTGCAGGAGGGCAGGGAGTCCTGGGCGGGGTCGCCCATGCCCATGTCCATCGACGACTCGGAGGAGCCGCCGTGCTCGGAGTGGTCCATCCCCTCCATGTCGCCCTCGGAGTGGTCCGTCCCCTCCGTCCCGTGGCCCGAGTGGTCCTCGCCGTCCTCGACGGATCCGGACTCCTCGGCCGAGGGGTCGTAGTTCTCCTGGGCGCCCTGGTAGTCGCGGATCGGCGCCTCGAAGCTCATGCCGTGGCCGTCCTCGGTCTGCAGCGTGAGGTCGATGTCGTCCCCCGCCAGCAGCGAGCAGGAGAGGTCCATGAACATCAGGTGGTTCCCGCCGGGCTCGAGGTTCAGCTCCTCCCCCGGCTGGATGGTGAAGCCGCCCTCCTTCTCCTGCATGGTCGAGGTGCCGTTCTCGCCCGTGACCGTCTCGTGCAGCTGCATGTCCTCGGAGGCCGGGGAGTCGACGCCGGTGATGGTCACGGGCTCGTCGGAGTCGTTGGCGATGGTGCCGAAGGCGGCGGTCATCCCCGAGTCGGCGGCCTTGGCCCACTGGCCGGTGACGGTCAGGCCGACCTCCTCGTTGCTGTGCGTGTCCGGGGCGTCGGCGCTCTGCGCCGAGGAGGGCTCGGCGGTGTTCTCGGGATCGTCGTTCCCGCACGCGGCGAGGGTCAGGGCGGCGATCAGGGCCATGGAGGCCGCGCCGAGACGGCGCGCGCTGATGGTGTTCCTCATGGTGTTCTCTCTTCTTGGCATGGCTCTGCGCCCCGGCGTGGCGGGGGCAGAGAAATCGTCGGTCAGCTGGTGAGGAGAGGAAGCGGCGGGCCGCGAGGAGCCACGGGTCGCGGGACCGTCGCGGCCGCGAGCGCCCGGACGGTGTGGCTCCCGCACGCCCGCAGACGCGCGGTCACCAGGACGGGGCGGGCGGGAAGGCGGAACAGGCCGCGCATCGCCAGGGCCAGGGCGTCGCCCAGCAGCCCCAGGGCGCCCTCCCCCTGCCGGAGCGCGAGGTAGGTCAGCGCGGCCGCGGCGACGTGCAGCAGCACCATCGCCGGGGAGAGGTCGTGGGGCTCGGGGATCGCGGAGGAGGGGAGGACGGCGGCGCCGTGGTGCGCGTGCGCCGCCGCGGCGGGGGAGGCGGACGACGTCGTGCCGTGGCCGGTCTGGGCGAAGAGCCAGTGCAGGAGCCCCTGGGAGACCAGGACGCCCAGGGCGCCCGAGAGGGCGGGGAGCCGGCACAGGGCGATCACGGTGCACAGCAGGCCGGAGAGCGCCCAGCAGACCAGTACGACCGCGAGCTGGGGCGCGTGCCCCTCGGCCACGGCGTGGGCGGAGGCCCCTCCCAGCACGGCGACCGTGCCGACGGCCCAGCCGCGCGCGACGACGGAGCCGCGCCGTGCGAGCATGCCTCGCTCCATGGGGGCTCCCTCCCTCCGGCGCAGCCGCTCGATGCCTACCCCAGCAGGATACCAAGGGGCGGCGGAGCCCCGTCACCCTGCTCCGGGGACCTTCTCCCCGGCCCTGGAGGCACCGGGCGAGGAGGCCCTCAGGGCCTCCGGCTCTGCTCGCGCATGATGCGACGGATCAGGTCGAAGCGCGCCTCGGGGACGTGCGCGTAGTAGTGCGGGTTCTCGAAGTCGCGCTCCTCGGGCCGGCGCTCGCCGCCGAGGTAGGTCTCGTAGACCCCGCCCGCCCGGCGCACGATGAACCCGGCCGCGGCGACGTCCCACGAGCTCGCGCCGAAGCAGAACGTGGCGTCCGCCCACCCGGCCGCGACCCAGCACAGGGCGACGGCGCTGCTGCCGATCGAGCGGCGCTGGGAGAAGGAGGTGCTCAGCTCCGCGAGCTGGGAGAGCGCCAGGTCGGGGAAGTGCACCAGGTCGCGGGGCAGCGGGAAGTCACTGATCACCGTGGCCCGGGACGGCTCCGCCGCACCGCGGCTGACCAGCAGCTCGTCGTTCAGGAAGGCGCCCCGCTCGTCGGCCCAGAACAGCTGGTCGTTGACCGGGTCGTAGACGACGCCGGAGACCATCTCGCCGTCGAGCTCGACGCCGATGCACACGGCCCACAGCGCCATGCCGCGGGCGAAGTTGGAGGTCCCGTCGATGGGGTCCACGTGCCAGGTCAGCACGCCCTCGCCGGGGCCCGCGGCGTCGTCGGCCCCCGAGCGTCCGCCCTCCTCGCCGATGATCGCCGAGCCGGGGAAGGCCTCCCGGATGCGCGCCCGGATGTGCTCCTCGCTGCGCCGGTCGAACTCCGTGACCAGGTCGTGGAAGTCCCGCTTGAGGTCGATCTCCAGGTCGGGCGCCCGGAAGCCCTCCAGCGCGATCCGCCCGGCGCCGCGCGCCGCCTCGATCGCCAGCTCCGTGATGCCTCGTACGTTGGTCACGCGCACCGCGCCTCCATCCCTGCTGCTCGCTGCCTCGGATACCTGCACTCTATCGGCGGAGCGCGACGCCGCGGCGGTCAGCTCCCCCGCTTGAGCCGCTCCACCACGCCCAGCAGCTCCTCGACGTCGGCCGCCGGCTCCTCCAGCACGGCACCGGCGCTCAGGGCCGCCGTGTAGTACAGCCCGTCGCCGATCAGCAGGATCGCGCGGGCGGTGGCCCGGTCGCCGACCTCCTCGACGATCAGCTCGAGCCACCGCTGGTGGATCTCTGCGATCGCGGTGCGCGCCCGGGGGTGCGCCTCCTGGCCGAGCTGCAGGGTGGCCACCAGCGCCCGGTCCAGGCCCGAGTCCTCGTACACGGAGCTGCGCACGTAGTAGGCGCAGGCGCCGTCGGGGGCCGCCCTCATCTCCTCCATGTCCTGCGCCGCGAGCTCGCCGAGGCGCTCGAGCAGGCCGTCGGCGAGCGCGCCCTTGTCCTTGAAGTGGTAGAGCAGACCCCCCTTGGAGACCTCCGCGCGGGCGGCCACGGCCTCCAGCGTGGCGGCGCGCTCCCCCTCCTCGATGAGGATGGATTCGTAGGCGTCGAGGATCTTGCTGCGAGCACTCATGATCTCGACCATATCGCCCTTGCGATGAACCGTCCAGACGGTACAGTAGTCATCGGGCCACACCCCGGCCCGCATCACCACGTCCGTTTGGGAGAAGCCTTGTCCACCGCCCTCGCCCGCCCCCGGCGCAGCGTCCATCACTCCAGGCGCTGGGCCGCGCTCGTCGTGCTCATGCTGCCCGTGCTGCTGGTCGCCGTCGACAACACGGTGCTGTCCTTCGCGCTGCCCCCCATCTCCGAGGCGCTGGGGCCCTCCGGCAACCAGATGCTGTGGATCGTGGACGTCTACCCGCTCGTTCTCGCCGGCCTGCTCGTGCCCATGGGCAGCCTGGGCGACCGGATCGGGCGGCGGCGGCTCCTGCTGATCGGCGGCACGGGGTTCACCGTCCTCTCGGCCGCGGCCGCCTTCGTGCCCGACGCCGCCTGGCTGATCGCCGCGCGCGCCGGCATGGGCCTGTTCGGGGCGATGCTGATGCCCTCGACCCTCTCGCTGATCCGCAACATCTTCGAGGACGCCACCGAGCGCCGGACCGCCATCGCGATCTGGGCCGCCGGCTTCTCCGGCGGCGCGGCGCTGGGGCCGATCGTGGGCGGCTTCCTGCTCGAGCACTTCTACTGGGGCTCCGTGTTCCTGCTGGCCGTGCCCGTGATGGTGCCCCTGCTGATCCTGGGGCCGATCCTGGTGCCGGAGTCCCGCGACCCCCGGCCGGGCCCGATCGACCCGCTGAGCATCCTCCTGGTCATGCTGACCATGACGCCGCTGGTCTACGGGATCAAGACCTTCTCCACCCACGGCTTCGGCGTCGAGACGGTGCTGGCGCTGGTGATCAGCGCGGCGGCGGGCTGGGCCTTCATCCGGCGCCAGCTGCGCCGTCCGGAGCCGATGCTCGACGTCCGGCTGTTCGCCAACCCGGTGTTCTCCGGAGCGGTCTCGGCCAACCTGCTGAGCGTCTTCTCCCTCGTGGGCTTCCTGTACTTCGTCTCCCAGCACCTGCAGCTGGTCAGCGGGCGCTCCCCCATGGAGGCCGGGTTCTTCCTGGTGCCGGGGCTGGCCGTGACCATCATCTCGGGGCTGGCGGTGGTGCCGATCGTGCGGCGGGTGCGACCTTCGCACGTCGTCGCCGCCGGGCTGCTGCTCAACGCCGTGGGCTTCGCCGTGATCGGCATCGCGGGACCGATGGGGTCCGACCTGGGGCTGGTCCTCGCCTTCGTGATCCTGGGCGCCGGCATCGGGGCGGCGGAGACGATCTCCAACGACCTCATCCTCAGCGCCGTGCCCGCGCACCAGGCGGGCGCCGCCTCCGCGATCTCGGAGACCGCGTACGAGACGGGCGCGGTGCTCGGCACGGCAGTGCTCGGCTCGATCCTGAACGCCGCCTACCGATCCCACGTGGAGGTGCCCTCCGCGGTGCCCGCCGGGCAGGCCGAGGGGGCGGGCGAGACCCTCGGCGGCGCGGCCCAGGCGGCCGGCGGGCTGCCGGACGACCTGGCGGGTCAGCTCATGGAGTCCGCGCGGCACGCCTTCGACTCCGGCGTGGCGATCACCTCGGGGATCGGCGTCGTGCTGATGCTCGCGGCGGCGGTGATCGCGCTGCGCACGCTGCGGACCGCGAGGAGCTGACCGCCGGGGCCGGCACATCGCGCTGCGCGCCGCGAGGAGCTAGCCGCCGGGGCCGGCAATTTGACGTCGCGTTGCGCAACCTGGATTCACGCCGAGACGCGGTGTGACTCATCGTTGGGCCCGGGGCCCGCCTCTTCCTAGAGTGAACCCACTGTTCACCCCGAGAAGCGGAGCACCCCGATGCGGAAACTCATCCTCCTGGCCCTGATCGGCCTGGCCGCGCAGCTCGTGGACGGGTCCCTGGGCATGGCCTACGGGGTCACCTCCTCGACGCTGCTGCTCACCGTGGGGCTCGCCCCGGCGGCCGTCTCCGCGACCGTGCACCTGGCCGAGATCGGGACCACGCTGGCCTCCGGGGCGGCGCACTGGCGCTTCGGCAACATCGACTGGCGGATCGTCGGCTTCATGGCGGTCCCCGGCGGGATCGCCGCCTTCCTCGGGGCCAACGTCCTGACGGCCTCGGGCGACGCCGCGGCGCCGGTCATGTCGCTCATCCTGCTGGGGCTGGGGGTCTACGTCGTCTGGCGCTTCCTGCGGATGCCGGACCGGCGCCCGAGCTTCACGGGCAGGGTCCCCGGCTTCCTCCTGGTCCCCCTGGCCGGGGTCGCCGGGTTCATGGACGCGATCGGCGGAGGCGGCTGGGGGCCCGTGGGGACGCCGACGCTGCTGGCCTCGGGGAAGATCCATCCGCGCAAGGTCATCGGCTCGATCGACGCCTCGGAGTTCGTGGTGAGCGTGGGCGCCTCGGTCGGCTTCCTGCTCGCGCTGGGGCACCAGGGCATCGACCTCCCCTTCGTCCTGGCGCTGCTGGTGGGCGGGGTGATCGCGGCCCCGGTCGCCGCGTACCTGGTGCGCTGGCTCGCACCCCGCATCCTGGCGGTGGGCGCCGGCGGGCTGATCATTCTGACCAACGCCCGGACGCTGCTGGGGACCGACGCCGTGGGCGGGGCGATCCCGGCCGGCGTCGGGCCCGCGGTCCTCGCCCTCATTGCCCTCGCCTGGGCGGCCGGCATCGTGTGGGCGGTCCGCCGGGAGTTAGCGGACCGACGCGTCGAGCGTTCGGCCTCGGTGGTTCCGGCGCCCGACGGCGTGGGGAGCGACGTCGAGCGCTGACGGCGGCCCGGGTGACGCCGGCCCACGGCCGACGTCCGAGAGTGACGACAGCCGGGACTGACCGCGGCTGGGACTGACCGCGGCTGAAGCTGACGGCGGTCGGGACTAGCGGTGGCCGGGGCGGCGAAGGCGGCCGGAGAGGCACCGCTGCCGGACCGGCGCGGGGCCCGGTGGGAGCTCCGTCGACGGGCCGGCGGTGCATGCCGGAGCGGAAGCGCCGGCCGTTTGATCGAGCGATATATGTGCTGACCTCAACTAGCCGTTTTCGGAGTTATCGCACCGAAAATCTGCGTCCATGGCCCAGGACCCACCCCCTCACAGCGAACAGCCCGATTTTTCGGAGGGAAAGCTCCGAAAAACGCTAGTTGTGTGAAGCTCTGCTGTTCTTTCTGACCTGTTTCTCTCCGATCCGTTTCCCCTGACCTTCTTCTCCCCGATCCCCTTCCCCCTGATCTGCTTCTCCCCAGCCCGTTTCTCTCTCGCCCTCTTCTCCCCAGCCCGCTTCCCTTTGGCCCAGTTCTCCCCGGACCGTTTCCCCCTGGCCCGCTTCTTTCCGAGCCGCTTCTTTCCGGATCGCTCTGGCCCGACGAGCCCAGCAGTCGCGCTGCGTAGGCATCCTGCCTGCCCTCAGTTCGTCCCCGCGATCCTTCCCCGGCCGGCGCCGCCCGGTTCGAGCTCCGAGCCCCGAGGGACCGGACGCCGTCGTCATCCCCCGGCCTTCAGCCCCTCGAGCCGCCACGCCGGCCGGGGCGCCCGCTCCCTGGCCGCCGACTCGGCGAAGGCGGCCCGGCACGCCAACACCGCCGGGTGCTGGGCCCGCCCGCTGCGCACCGCGGTGAACAGCTTCCGCCGCGGGTCCCCCGGCAGCGCCACCAGCCGCGTCCCCTCCAGGTGCTGGACCGCGATCAGGGCGGGGATGAAGGCGACGGCGTGCCCCGTGCGCACCAGTTGGGCCTGCAGCAGCGGGTTGAGGGTGTCGAAGTGGGCGCGGGGCTCGAAGCCGACGCCGCGGCACATCGCCCGCGCCCACCGCCCGCTCGCCGCGTCCGGCGGGTCCACCGCCCACGGCGCCTCCGCGAGGTCGGAGAGGTACCGCGGCGGCTCCGCCAGCCGCCCCTCGGTCGGCAGCACCAGGTGGAGGGGGTCGGTGACCAGGTCCACGCGGTCGACGCCGGGATGGATCGGGTCGGGCAGGCCCGGGTACTCCTCGCCGAGGATGACGTCGAACTCGTGCGAGAGCAGCCCCTCGTACGCCGGGCCCACCTCCCGCTCCGCGATCTGCACCTGCAGCTCGGGGTGGCGCTGCTCCAGCAGCGTCAGGGCGGTGGGGGCGATGGTCAGCAGCGCGCTCTGGAACGAGGCCATCCGCAGCACGCCGCTGACCTTCTCCTGCGAGGTCGCCAGCTCCGCCTCGGCCAGCTCCAGCCGGGCCAGCAGCGCCTCGGTGTGCTCCACCAGGGTCACGGCGTCGTCGGTCAGCCGCACCCCGCGCCCGACCCGCTGCAGCAGCTGCACGCCGGCCTCGCGCTCCAGCAGCCCCAGCTGCTGCGAGACCGCCGACGGCGTGTAGGACAGCGTGCGGGCGACCTCGGCGAGGGTCCCGAGCCGGTACAGCTCGCGGAGCATCCGCAGTCGCTGGAGGTTCAGCATCGCACCCTTCCGATCATTAAGACTCAGTGACGGTTTTCCATTAGATACATTCGCTAGACTATTGGTTTCCGGGCCTCCATGCTGGATGCATGCCCATCGCCCCTCGCACCCAGCCCTGCCCAGGAGCCGCCTCATGACCCGCACCGATGCATCGCCGCGGCTCGGCGGCGGCGTCGCGCTCGTCGTCGGCTCCTGCTTCTCGCTGCAGTTCGGGGCCGCGATCGCCACGCACCTCTTCCCCATCCTCGGCGCGTGGGGCGTGACCTCCCTGCGCATGCTCATGGCGGCCGTGATCCTGCTGGTCGCGGTGCGCCCGCGCATGTTCGGCTGGACGTGGCGGCAGTGGCGCTCCGTGATCCTCTTCGGCGCGGCGCTGGCGGGGATGAACGGCTTCTTCTACGCCTCGATCGACAGGATCCCGCTGGGCGCGGCCGTGGCGGTCGAGTTCCTCGGGCCCCTGGTGCTGGCCGCGGTGCTCTCGCGGCGGGTGGCCGACTTCGCGATGGTCGGCGTCGCGCTGGCGGGGATGTGCCTGCTGGGGCTGGAGAGCTTCCTGGGGGCGGTGGGGCTGGATCCCCTCGGGGTGCTGTTCGCCCTGATCGCGGGGGCGTTCTGGGCCGGGTACGTGCTCTCGAGCGCACACGTGGGCCAGGCGGTGCCGGGGACCGGCGGGCTGGCAGCGGCGATGGGCGTCGCCACGGTGCTGATCCTGCCGATCGGCGCCTCGAGCGCCGTGCAGGCCTTCGCCGACTGGCGGATCCTGCTGCTCGCGGCCGTGACCGGGCTGCTCGCCTCAGTCATCCCCTACACCCTGGAGCTCGCGGCCCTGCGCCGGCTGCCGAGCAACGTCTTCAGCATCCTGCTCAGCCTGGAGCCGGCCATCGCGGCGCTGGCGGGCTGGGCGCTGCTCTCGCAGGCCACCGGGCCGATACGCCTGGCCGCGATCGCGCTGGTCATCATCGCGAGCGTGGGCATCACCGTCTCCAGCTCCCGGGCGCGGAAGGCCGCGGCGGGCAAGGCCGGAGCCGAGGAGGAGCCGGTGGTCGGCGTCGGCACCGGCGCGCTGCCCGTCATCGAGCCCACGGAGGAAGACGAGTCCGTGCTGGGCGTCAGGACCGGGGCGATGCCGGTGGTCCGCTCCGAGGAGGACCCCGACGACGCCGGGGAGCCGGGCAGGAGCGATGACAGCACAGGTAATTAAACTAGTTGTTTAAAATAAAGTGTTGAAGTTTTTCCATGGGAACCCTATTCTCTTCCCATGACCTCGATTCCCGAACACCCCGGCGACCTCTTCACCCCTCCCCAGCCGGAGGAGGCACGAGCCCACCGCGTCTACGCCTCCCTGATGCGCATAGCCGAGCGGCATGCGACGACGCCCGAGCAGCGCGACCGCCAGATCCACCCTTCGGTCCTCGGCGCGCACGAGGCCGTCCGGCTCGTCTCGTTCCTGCTCGGCGGGATCGCACAGCTCGACGACGAGGAGCCGGAGGTGGACCAGGTCGACATCACCGCCGCCCTGACCCTCCTCCCCCTGGCCCGCAGGGAGATGGACGAGCTGGAGAGCGGGCTCCTCCAGATGGCGCGAGGTCGCGGCCTGACATGGCAGGACATCGCCTTCGGGCTGGGCCTCGGCACCCCGCAGGCGGCCAAACAGCGCTACGAACGGCTGCTCAGTCGCACCGCCCCCGTCGCAGAGTCCCCAGAGGCCCCGGAGTAGAGCGCGCCCGCTCGCCCCCTTTCACCGCTACGCTGAGCCTTATGCTGCCGTTCCTGCTCATCCAGACCCGCTCCCACGACGACGTCGTGGCGGACGAGCTGCGCTCCACCGCGCGGCTCGGCGGTTTCGGAGAGGGACAGCTGCTCTCGATGCGCCTGGACCGGATCCTGGACGCCCGGGCTCGGCAGAGCGGCGACGGAAGCGACGCACCGGGCGACGAGTCGTCACGCGACAGGACGCGGCATGACGAGGCACGGGAGGACAAGGTGCGGCATAACAAGTCGTCGCCCTCCGCGCCCATCGACTGGCCCACGATCCTGGACGGCCACGCCGGGGTGATCCTGGGCGGCAGCCCCTTCAACTCCACGGACCCGCAGGAGTCGAAGTCGGCCCTACAGGTGCGCGTCGAGGCGGAGTTGCGGCGCCTGCTCGACGAGGTCGCGCGGCGGGACCACCCCTTCCTGGGCGCCTGCTACGGGGTGGGCACGCTGGGCCTGCACCAGGGCGCCGTCGTCGACGACCTCTACGCCGAGCAGGCCGGCCCGGTGGAGATCACCCTGACCGAGGAGGGGGCGCGGGACCCCCTGCTGGCGGGCATGCCGCGTACGTTCCAGGCCTTCGTGGGGCACAAGGAGGCGATCCGCCGACTGCCGGGGCACGCCGCCCTCTTAGCCGCAGGCGTAGCGTGCCCGGTGCAGATGTTCCGGGTGCAGCGGAACATGTACGCGACCCAGTTCCACCCCGAGCTCGACCTGGAGAGCCTCCTCTACCGTCTGCACATCTACGCGGATCAGGGGTACTTCGACCCCGAGCGCGCCGAGGAGACGTTCGCCGCCGCCCGGGCCGCGGTCGTGGACCGGCCCGCCATGATCCTGCGGAACTTCCGCGAGCGCTACGGCCACTGAAGGAGGGCCGGACGGCCTCCGTCGGAACGTCGCCCCATGGGAACGTCACCCGGCGGCACGTCAGCACGGCGGCGCGTCGGGCCGCCGGAACGACGGGCGCCGCCGCCCACCCGGCTGACGACTTGCTCACGCCACGCTCGATGAGACCATCTTTGCTTTACCCTTCAACCAAAAACCTCCGGGAATAAGGCCCACACCAAGGGCGTTCCATGTTTAGTTCAGTTTTGAAATGAATCGGGAGCACACCATGCAGATCGGCATCTTCAGCGTCGGCGACGTCACCCAGGACCCCACCGACGGCACCACGCCCACCGAGCACGAGCGCATCAAGGCCACGGTCGCGATCGCCCGGAAGGCCGAGGAGATCGGCCTCGACGTCTTCGCCGTCGGCCAGCACCACAACCCGCCGTTCGCGACGTCCTCGCCCACCACCACGCTCGCCTACATCGCCGCGCAGACCGAGCGCATCATGCTCTCGACCTCGACGACGCTGATCACCACCACCGACCCGGTGCGGATCGCCGAGGACTACGGCATGCTCCAGCACCTCGCGGACGGCCGCACGGACCTCATGCTCGGCCGCGGCAACACCGGCCCGGTCTACCCCTGGTTCGGCAAGGACATCCGGCAGGGCGTCCCGCTGGCGATCGAGAACTACAACCTCCTGCACCGGCTGTGGCACGAGGAGGTCGTGAACTGGAGCGGCAGGTTCCGCACGCCGCTGCAGTCCTTCACGCTCTCCCCGCAGCCGCTGGACGGCGTCGCGCCCTTCGTCTGGCACGGCTCCATCCGCACGCCGGAGATCGCCGAGCAGGCCGCGTACTACGGCGACGGCTTCTTCCACAACAACATCTTCTGGAACAAGGAGTTCACCGGCCAGATGATCGACCTGTACCGCGAGCGCTACGAGCACTACGGCCACGGCGCGGCGGACCAGGCGATCGTGGGCCTGGGCGGCCAGTTCTTCATGCGCCGCAACGCGCAGGAGGCCCGCCGGGAGTTCCGCCCCTACTTCGACAACGCGCCGGTCTACGGCCACGGCCCCACCATGGAGGACTTCACGGACCAGACGCCGCTGACGGTCGGCTCCCCGCAGGAGGTCATCGAGAAGACGCTGTCCTTCCGCGAGTACGCCGGGGACTACCAGCGCCAGCTGTTCCTCGTGGACCACGCGGGCCTGCCCCTGAAGACCGTGCTGGAGCAGCTGGACCTGTTCGGCGAGGAGGTGCTGCCGACGCTGCGGCGGGAGTTCGACGCCGCCCGCCCCGCGCACGTGCCCGAGGCCCCCACCCACGCCTCGCTCGTCGAGCGGCGGCGCGCCGGCGCCGACCCGGTGCCCGGCGGGCGCGAGGACTCGCCGGCCGGAGAAGCGCGCCGGGCCGAGCGGGATCACCAGGCGGGCCAGGAGCCCGGAGCCGAACGGGAGCGCGGGACCGCCGCGCGGACACGTGAAACCGATCAGGAGCGCCCCGCGACGCGGACGGAGGAGACCCGATGAGCGCGCCGACCATCGCCGTCGTCACCGCCGGCCTCTCCGAGCCCTCCTCCACGGCCCTGCTCGCCGACCGCCTGCTCGAGGCCGTCCAGGCCCGCCTGCGCCCAACGGGCGCGGAGGCCCGCGCCGTCAGGATCGACCTCCGCGGCCTCGCCCACGGCATCGCCGACCACCTGACCATGGGCTTCCCCTCCGGGAAGCTGGCCGCGGCCCTGGACGCCCTGCGCGGAGCGGATGCGGTCATCGCCGTGACCCCGACCTTCAAGGCGAGCTACACCGGCCTCTTCAAGTCCTTCTGGGACCTGGTGGAGGACGGGGAGCTCGACGGCGTCCCCACCCTGCTCGCGGCGACCGGCGGCACTGCCCGCCACTCCCTGATGATCGACGTCGCGATGCGCCCGCTCTTCGCCTACCTCAGGGCCGACGCCGTCCCCACCGGCGTCTTCGCCGCGACCGACGACTTCGGCGCGGACGAGTCCCTGCAGCGCCGCATCGACCGCGCGGCCGGCGAGCTCGCGGAGCGGATCCGCCGCCGCACCGGGGAGCCGGCGCACGACGTCGCCCCGGCCGCAGCACCCGCCGGTCCGGCCGAACCCGGGGCCGTTGAGACGAGGTCCGCCGCCGGGGAAGAGCTCTCTCCGGCTCCCCGGCCCTTGAGGAGCGAGGAGACCGCACCGGGCGATCCAGCTCTCACCGCACCCAGTGGTGACGAGTCGTCCCCCGATCCGGCACGAGCGGCCTCCGGCACCGCGTCCCATCGAACCGCCCACCGCGCGAGCGGTCTCCCGCCGCTGCGCGTCACGCCCTTCGAGCAGCTGCTCCGCCAGTAACCCCGCCGGACGCGGCCGGGCCCGTGCGCACGCGCGCCCGGGCCCGGTGTGCCTTCCCCACGAGCCCGCAGCACCCGCCGGACGCTAGAGGCTCACCACCCCGTTGACGACGAAGGCGATGCCGATGATCGCGAACAGCGCCGAGGTCACCACCTCGAGGGTCACCCAGTACCGCCGCACCAGGCGGATCACCGGGCCGCTGGAGGCGAGCCACGCGAAGGTCGAGAACCAGGCGATCCCGACGACGAGGATGACCGCCAGCAGGATCGCGGTCTGCCAGCTCGGGTAGCCCCGGCTGAAGAAGGGGGCGAAGAGGGCGGTGAAGAAGATCAGCGCCTTGGGATTCGCGAGGTTGGTCCCCAGTCCCCGCAGGTAGGAACGGCCGATCGTGGAGCGGTGCCCGGTGACGCTCGGCCCCTCGCCGCCGAGGGAGCGACGCAGCGCCCACAGCCCCGAGGCACCCATCCAGAGCAGGAAGGCGCCGCCGAGGATCTTCAGCGTCGGCAGGATGCCGGGGGCCAGGGCCACCACGGCACCCAGGCCGAGGGCCGCCGCCGTCATCCACAGCAGGTTCCCGGTCATGACGCCCTGGGCGGCGGAGAGGCCGAGGGCCCGCGGACGCGGACCCTGTCCCCCGCCTCCGCGCGGTGCAGACTGCTGGAGGATCATCAGCAGGTCGGGGCCCGGCGAGGCGATCGCCACCACCCAGGCCGCGATCAGCGGCAGGACCACCTGTAGCGTCAAGGACTCGCCTCCCTCTCCTCGCGGCGCGATCCGCCGCGAACCTCCTCACGCTATACCACCCGGGGACTGTGTTTCACGTGAAACGACAACTCTTCCAAGATGCGTTCATCGATTCCCTCGTCAGGCCCAATGCGGGCCCGCAGCAGTGACGAGCACGGCGCGCCGAAGGCCGGCCCCGCCGAGGTAGAGCCAGCTATAAGGATCAGTAGCGCCGTCTCCACTGCGCCCGGCCCGTCCGCCGCCCCAGACTGGTTCCATGATGATCAGCAAATTGACGGCGCTCCTGGGGATCCTGGGCCAGCGACCGGACCTGGTGATGGCCCTGATGACGACGGCGGCGGCCGCGACCCTCCTGATCGTCACCCTCGCGGCGCTGCGGTCCGCGGCGCGCTCGCCGCATCACCCCGCCGCCTCGAAGGCGCGGTGGGCCCTGGCCATCGTGGGCCTCCCCCTGCTCGGGGCCGCGCTGTGGTTCCGCGCCGAACGGGCCCCCGGGACCACCGAGGACACCGGAAAGGCCCGGCGGCACCCGCGCTCGATGGCCCTGCGCTGATCCGGCCGTGCCCTCACGTCCACTCGGGCTTCTGCCGCTCCGGCCGGGGAGGGAGCAGCGTCAGCACCATGAGGGCGAAGGGCCCCAGGACGGGGATGCAACTGAGGAACCACCAGGGACCGGCCAGGCCGGCGTCGTGCAGACGCCGCCAATGGACGGAGAGGGAGGGGATGAACAGGAAGAGGCTGATCAGCAGCACCGGCAGCGCCACGAAGGCGTTGCTCATGAGGATCTCGTCCATGCGCTCCCGCCGCAGCGCGTAGAGACCGGAGAGCACCATGAACGGCCCCTGGACCCACCAGAACTCGCTCCTGGAGGCGAAGCCCTTGAACTCGAAGTAGTGCTGGAAGAAGCTCCGCCACGCCTGCCTGAGGCTCGCGCGCCGGAGGGCGCTCCGGGGAGGGGTGCGGTAGGCGGTGGAGCTCGGGGACTCTGACATGGAGACGGCCTCGCTTCTCAGTCGGCATCCGGCGTGCGGCTTGCCCTCCCAGCAGATCACACGCGGCACCGCACTTGAACCCCGGGGCCTCGCCGAGCGTCCGACGTCGCCGCCGCTTAGGATGACCCCGTGAGCACCCCCTGGACAGCGACCCGCGAGACCATGGAATTACAAGGACGCGAGCGGACCTTCACGCTCCTCGTCCCGGAGAGCGCGCCCGCGAGCCCGCCGCTGCTCCTGCTCTTCCACGGGTCGCAGCAGTCCTCGCGGGTCTTCCGGAAGTTCACGGCGGGGACCTTCGACGAGCTGGCGGCACGCGCCGGCCTCGTGCTCGCCTACCCGGACGGCGTCGGGCGGCACTTCAACGACGCGCGGCGCGGGGCCGACTTCGAGTGCCGGCGCCTGGGGGTCGACGACGTCGCCTTCACCGCGGGCATCATCCGCCGGCTCGCGCGGACCCACGGGATCGACCGCGAGCGCGTGTACGCCGCCGGCTACTCCAACGGCGGCCAGATGGTCATCCGGCTGCTCCACGACGCGCCCAAGCTGCTCGCGGGCGCGGCCACCCTCGCGGCCACCCAGCCCGCCCCGGAGAACTTCGCCCCGGCGCACCCGCACGCCTCGCCGCATCCCGTGCCACTGCTGGCCGTCCACGGCACCGCCGACCCCCTGGCACCCTACGACGGCGGCGAGGCCAGCCTGTGGGGCGAGCAGTCGCGCGGCCGGGTGCTCTCGGCGCCGGACTCCGCCGCGTACTTCGCGCGCCGCAACGGCCACGAGGGGCCGCCCCGGCTCGAGGAGCGGGGCGAGGGCGTCGTCGTGAGCTCCTGGGCCCAGGAGGGGCGGGCGCCGGTCCAGCTGTGGACGGTCCGCGGGATGGGGCACCTCGTCCCGGCGCCCCACGACCTCCCCGCCTCGCTCGGGCCGGGGACCCGGGCCTTCGTGGCGGCGGAGGCGATCGGCGGGTTCTTCGGGCTCACGGGCCGGGACGGCTGACGACCGCTGCCCGGGGCCGCGCCCGGACCTCCCCTCGGGTCCGATCCCGCCGCCGGGCTCGTCGTCGAGCCGCCCTGATCCGCGCCCCTCCCCCTACGGAACGTGCAGCCGCACCCCGTGGTCGGCGCACCAGCGCGAGAGCTCGGCGTCGTGCCGCTCCGCGACCACGTCGTCCACGTACTCCAGGTCCGTGAGCAGGTAGTAGTCGCGGTAGCCGATCTTGGAGGTGTCCAGGGGCACGACGACGCGCCGGGCCGCGGCGATGGCCGCCTGCTTCACGTGGCTCTCCGCGACGTCGACCGTGAAGATCCCCTGGGGCGAGACCCCGCTGACGCCGATGAAGGCCGTGTCCACGCTGAACCGCCCGAGCGTCTCGATCGTCAGAGCGCCGGTCACCGAGCCCCCGACGGGGTTGTACTCGCCGCCGAGCAGCGTGTGCCGGATCCCCGGCTTCTCCGCCACCGCCATGGCGACGCCGGGTGAGTTGGTCAGGACGTTGATGGTCGTCTGGTGGAGCAGTCCGGAGAGGACCTCGATGGTGGTCCCCGAGTCGAGGAACACGGACTGCCCCTCCTCCACCAGCGTGGCGCAGATCTGCGCGATGGCCCGCTTGGCGTCGATGTTGTGGGCCTTGCGCGCCGCCAGGGTCGACAGCGGGCGGGACTCCACCGCGATCGCGCCGCCGTGGGTGCGCCGCAGCACGCCGTCGCGCTCCAGGGCGGAGAGGTCCTTGCGCAGGGTCGGCTCGCTCACGCCGAAGGGCGCGGTGAGGTCCACCAGTCGGATGCTTCCCTCGCGGCGCACGAGTTCGGCGATCTTATGGCGACGCTGCTCGGCGAAGTCCAGGTGATTGCTCATCGCTCTCCAGGATATCCAAGAGCGCCGCACCGGCACCGGACTTTCGATTGGCTTCCGTTCCCTTCCCTTGTTTTTCGTTTGCTTCCATCATAGGCTCGTTTCGAGCTCAAACGAAAGGAAGCGAGCATGTTCGAGCCGACCCCCACCGCTCCGGCGCCCCGCGTGGCCGCCAGGGAGCTGATCGCGCCGGTCTCCGGGCGCCTGCTGGCCCTCGAGGAGGTCCCCGACCTGCTCTACTCCGAGCGCCATCTGGGGCCCGGCATCGCCGTCGAACCCGGGGACGGCCTCTTCGCCTCGCCGCTGACCGGGACCGTCCGGACGTGCCCCGGCACCCACCACGCCTTCTACCTCGATGCACCGGACGGCACCCAGGTCCTCGTGCACATCGGCGTGGACGCCCACCTCCTGCGCGGGCTGGGCTTCCTCCCGCTGGTCTCCGAGGGGCAGGCGGTACAGGCGGGGCAGGCCCTCTGCCTGGCCGACCTGGAGTACCTGCGCATCGCCGCCCTGCCCACGGTCTGCGCGCTGGTGCTGACCCGGCGGGGCGAGGGGGCGGAGTTCGTGGAGCCGCGGGGGCAGGTAGTGCGGGGACGGACCCGCCTCGGCCGGCTCGCGCTCTGAGACTCAGCCGGCCGCCCAGGTGGGCCTCGCCGCGCCGGACGGTAGAGCCACCCCTACCCCGCGGCGTCGAGCTCCCTCCACTGCGCGCGGGGCCGGATTCGGGGAAGATGAGGAGCATGACGACCAGTATGTGGCGCAAGCTCTCCCGCCCCCTCTACGCCGTCTCGGAGGGGCCCTGGCTCGCTCTGTTCGCGCTGGCCATGCAGCCGTTCCTCGCCTTCGCCGCGCTCATGCTCCTGCTCGCCGTGGTGGGCGGCCTGGGGTCCTACTCCCTCACCAGCCCGCTGATCCTCCTCCTGCCGTTCATCTGCGTCGCGATGATCCCGCTGTTCGGCCTCTGGTACGGCTACATCGAGCGGGGCCGTCTGTGGGTCCTGGGGTTCGACGGCGTCGCGAGCGGCCACGTCCGCCTGCCGCTGCGCCCGTTCTGGACGTGGATCAGGGTGCGATACCGGGAGCCCGCCACCTGGCGCGAGGTGCTGGCCACGGTGATCGGCGGGATCTTCGGCCTGGTCAGCGCGGTGATCCTGATCCTCGAGACCGCGACGGCCGCGGCACTGGCGGCGAGCCTCGTGACCCTAGGGCTCGTGCGCGAGGAGATCCAGTCCAACTACCTCGGCCCCCTCGCACCCCTCGCACCCGACGTCGCCGGCTTCACCCCCGACGAGTGGTGGAAGTTCGCCCTCCTGCTCCTCCTGGCGCTGATCGTCTTCGGCTACCTCAACGGCCTGCTCGCGGCGATCTCCGCCTCGGCCTCCAAGGCGCTGCTCGCCCCGCGCCCCGAGGAGATCCAGCGCCAGATCGAGGGCCTGACGAACTCCCGCGCCCGCATCATGGAGTCCTTCGAGGGGGAGCGCCGCCGCATCGAGCGGGACCTGCACGACGGCGTCCAGCAGGAGCTCGTGAACCTCAGCCTGCGCCTGGGGATGATCGAGCTGGACATCAAGGGCCTCGAGCAGCAGGGGGTCGACGCCGCCGGGGCCCGCGAGCAGCTCACCCTCGCCCAGGAGCAGGCCCGCCACGCCCTGCAGACGCTGCGCAACACCGTCCGCGGCATCTACCCCGCCGTGCTGGAGGACCACGGCCTGCGCGCCGCGCTCGAGGAGCTGGCCAACAACTGCATCCTGCCGGTGGACCTCAGCTACTGCGCCACCACCGTGCTGCCGCAGAACATCGAGAGGACCGCCTACTACGCCGCGAACGAGGGGATCGCCAACGCCCTGAAGCACTCGACCGCCAGCCGGCTGGGGATCACCGCGCACTCGGCCGAGGGGACGCTGCACCTGGAGATCTCCGACAACGGCCAGGGCGGCGCGGACCCGGCGCACGGCAGCGGGATCGCGGGGCTGAACGAGCGGGCGGAGGCCATGGGCGGGACCGTCGTCGTCGACTCGCCCGCCGGAGGCCCGACGACGCTGCGCGTGCGGCTACCCTTGAACCAGGACGAGCGGGTGAACACGCTGCGCTTCTGACGCAGGAGCCCGCCGCCCCGCCGCGGGCTCGGCGCGAGCGTACGCGGCGCCCGACGGCTCCACGAAAGGCGGCTCCACGTGCGCATTGTCCTCGCCGAAGACTCCACCCTCCTGCGGGAGGGGCTGGTCATGGTCCTCAACCGGCTGGGACACGAGGTGGTGCGCCAGGTGGCGGACGCCCCCTCCCTCATCCGCACGGTCGAGGAGGAGGCCGCCGAGGGGGAGGTCGACGTCGTCATCACCGACGTCCGCATGCCCCCGACCAACACCTCCGACGGCCTCCAGGCGGCCCACCGGATCCGGGAGCGGCACCCCGGGATGCCCGTGCTGGTCCTCTCCCAGTACATCGCCGCCGCCTACGCCCGGGAGCTCTTCTCGGAGGACTCGACCGGGCTCGGCTACCTCCTCAAGGACCGGGTGGGCAGGATCGAGGACTTCGCCCGCGCCCTGGAGACCGTCGCGGAGGGCGGGACCGTGATCGACCCCGACGTCGTGAAGCACCTGATGGGCAACGCCGCCGCGGACAGCCGCTCCAGCGCCCTGGAGAGCCTGACCCCGCGGGAGCTGGAGATCCTGGAGCTGATGGCCCAGGGCCGCGCCAACTCGGAGATCGAGCGGGAGCTGTACGTCTCCTCCGCCACGGTCGCCAAGCACATCGGCAACATCTTCGACAAGCTGGGGCTGGACCCCAACGCCGGCAACCGCCGCGTGCGCGCGGTGCTGGCGTTCCTGGGCCGGTGAGCGGCGGCCCGCCGGGCCGGGCCGGTCAGCCGAACTTCTCGGCGAAGTAGGCGCGCACCATCTCGCTGGCCGCCTCCTGGCCCACCATCTGCTCGTCGAAGCCGTGGGATATCACCGCAGCGGAATATGCCCGATCGTCCACGAAGACCACGCCGACCGAGTTGATGTGCCAGGCGCCGGTGTCGTCCTGGATCCAGCCGTTCTTCACATCCACGTCCGTGACGGCCTCGCCCCCCACGGAGTCCCCGATCATCGCGCCCACGCCCCAGTTCTGCGACTCGTCCTCGGGGGTCATGACGCCGGTGAGGAAGGTCATGTCCTCGGGGTCCACCCAGTCGACGCCGTCCACGATCCCCCGCATGATCTGCACCTGGTCCGCGGCCTGGGTCTCGTTGTCCCCCCAGGTGCCGTCGGCGTGCGTGCCCGTGACCCCGAGCAGGTCGTAGGTCTCGTTCAGGTAGTCGGAGGACTTCCGGGCGTCCTCCTCCTCCATCGCCGGGTCCCCTGGCTCCTCGGGCCCCTGCTCCGAGAGGTACTCGCCCTGCACGCCCAGCAGGCGGAACAGCTCGGCGGTCGCGAGGTTGTCGGAGTAGCCCACCGAGCGCTCGATGAGGTCGTGCTGCAGATCGCTCAGCCGGCCGCCCTCCTCGGCTGCCCGGCGCATCGTCGACAGCGCGATGGGCACCTTGACGATGCTCGCCTCGAAGCTCGACTCCTCGGGTGCGAAGCGGTAGAGGGTCCCGGCGTCGTGGTCGAAGACCGCGAGGCTCATCGCGGCCCCGTACTCCTCGGCGATCCCCTCCAGGACGGGACTGATCTCCTCGCCCGCCTCGTCTCCCGGCGCGGCGCCGACGCTGGGCACGGCGTCCTCCTGCCCCTTCCCGCCGCACGCGCTCAGCACGGCGCCGGCCAGCAGCGCGGAGGCGCCGAGGCCCAGGGCGCGACGGCGCCCCATCGACGCTCCGGACGGGGTGCGCTGACTCGCGGCGGGGAGCCGCTCGCCGCCGGGACGGGAGCGCTCGGCGCGAGGGGCCGCAGGGGCCCTGAATTCTTCAGACATGCACCTCAGCCTAGAGATGCGAACCCCGTGGGACCAACCGCTCACGGGTTCGGGCCCCGCGATCCTCGACACATGTCATTCACGGAATACGCCCAGAGAGGGGAGGGTGAACCCGCCGGCGAGGACCGTAAAATGGAGAGCTGAAGAGACGCCGCACCCTGTGGAGCGCCGCCGCGCGGAGGGTGCGGGGCCGTGCCGCACGACCGCATCACCGGGAGGACACCGTGGAGACGCCAGAGGATCCGTTCGGCGACCCGATCGGGCTGTGGGAGGCAGCGGGCGGAGAGGCCGCGGACATGCCGCCCCTCCCGCTCGCGGCCGGCGCGCCGGGCGACGTCGATGGTCCCGAGCCGGCCTCCGGCCCTGCGGCCGAGGCGGGGGCCGTGCAGGGATCCGACCCGGACCCCGCGCTCGGAGTCGAGCCGGGAGGCGTGGCCGAAGCCGCGCCGGGGCCTGCCCCGGACACCCCGCTCCCCGCCCCCGAGGCCCTCCTGGCCCCGGCGCAGGTGCGCGCCTGGCGGCAGTACTTCGAGACCTCGCAGGCGCTGCAGAACAGGCTTGAGGCGCAACTGCGAAAGCACTCGGAGCTGCGGCTCGCCGACTACAACCTCTGCCTCATGCTGCACTCGGCCCCGGACCGGCGGCTCCGCCTGGGGGACCTGGCCCGCGGCATGGTCTTCTCGCCCTCCCGGCTGAGCTACATGGTCAGCACCCTGTGCGGGAAGGGCATCATCCACCGCGTCGAGGACCCGGAGGACCGCCGGGCGACCCTGGCGGAGCTGACGGATCACGGCGTCGAGGTGTTCACCGCCGCCCGGCGGGTCCACCGCCGGCACGTGCACGACCTCTTCTTCCGGCACCTCTCCTCCGAGGAGGTCACCGCCCTGGAGATCCTCTTCTCCCGCATCCACCAGGCTCTGCTGGAGGAGGACTAGCCCTCGCGCTCGGCGCGGCGCAGCTCCTCCCGGTTGCTGGTCACGCTCGAGGCCACCACGTTCAGGGCCAGTCCGATGAGCAGGACCAGCCATCCCAGCACGCCCAGGCCCGTGGAGATGAAGATCGCCGCGAGCAGCAGCAGCACGAGCGAGGTGATGTAGGCGGGGGTGAGGAAGGCTCGGAAGTTCATAGCCCTATTCCATCATGCTTCGCCGCGGCCCGGCGCCTCCGGCCGGGGGTTCTTGTTCCCGGTTCCGCCCTGCCTGGTCAGGGCGATCATGGAGTACATATCGGGGTTGTTGACCGCCGCCATCTGGTCCAGCTGGTGCAGGACCCGGTCCACCGCGGCGGGGTCCACGCCGCGGTCCGAGCGGGCCCGGATCACCTCGTCCTGCGCGGCCGCCAGGGCGTCGTCGCGCACCTGGGCGAAGAGGGCGCGGCGCTCCTTCCGCTCCTTCATCTGGCGCCGGTACGCCTCCTGGTCCTCGACCTCGGAGGGCTTCTTGGGCACCATCCGCCGGTACATCTCGGTCACCGTGGCGACGATCTCGGGCGGGGCCTCGTCCGCCTTGTCCTTGAGGGAGACGAGAGCCGCGCGCTGGGCCCGCTCGAGCAGCCGGCGCTCCTGGCGGTCCTGCCAGTCCTCCCGGCCCAGGCCCAGCATGCGCACCAGCAGAGGGAGGGTCAGGCCGGGGAAGACCATCGTGAACAGCAGCACGACGGCGGCGATCACCAGTCCCTCGGCGTGGAACGGGAAGTCCTCCAC
The DNA here is from genome assembly GCF_004136635.1 of Rothia halotolerans. Taxonomy (GTDB): domain Bacteria; phylum Actinomycetota; class Actinomycetes; order Actinomycetales; family Micrococcaceae; genus Rothia; species Rothia halotolerans. The sequence continues at coordinate 977,294 of NZ_NOIU01000001.1, forward strand.
CGGCAGCGAGAGCGCGAGCGCCAGCGTGACCAGCCCGCGCATCCCCGCCCACGTCATCACCAGCGACTCGCCGAAGGTGCGCGGCGTCAGCGAGGTCTTGGAGCGGCCCACCTTGCTCAGCGCGGCGATGAGCAGCGTCCAGGCCAGCCGCAGGAGGATCACCACCGCGGAGATGATCACGCCGTGCAGCACCATCTCCCCGATGCGGTCCCCGGCGTCGTCGATCACCTGGCGCAGCTGCAGCCCGATCAGGCCGAAGGCGACGCCGGTCAGCAGCATCTCGACGACCTCCCAGAAGGCCGCGCCGGTCAGGCGGTCCTCGGGCTCCAGGTCGCCCTTGGAGCTGGACATCTGCACGGCCGCGACCACCACGGCGATCACGCCGGAGGCGTGGACCTCCTCGGCGACGATGTACACCGCGAACGGGATGACCAGCGTCAGGGCCGAGCGCCCGACGCCGTGCGCGAGCCGGCGCCGCCCCACCGCGCCGAGCCAGCCCATCAGCAGCCCGACGCCGACCGCGGCGACGGCGGTGTAGACGAACTGGAGTCCCAGGGCCCCGGGGGAGAGGTGGCTGTGGCTGGTGATCGCCGCGAGCGCGGCCTGGAACGCCACGAGGGAGACGGCGTCGTTGAACAGGCCCTCCGTCTGCAGGGTCGCGACGATGCGCCGCGGGATGCCCACGGGCTCGGCGACGGCCTCCACCGCCACCGGGTCGGGCGGGGCGACGGCGGCCCCGATGGCGACCGCGGCGGCGATCGTCATGCCGGGGATGAAGATCATGGAGGTCCAGATCACGGCGAGGATGGTGAGCACCACGAGCACCACCGAGTAGACCACGATGGCGCGCCAGTTGGTGCGGAACATCTGCCAGCTCGCCCGCTGGCCCAGGGCCCAGAGCAGCGGCGGGAGGAAGATCGGCAGGATCAGCTCGGCGTCGAGGGTCACCTCCGGGACGCCGGGGACGAAGATCACAGCGCCCGTGGCGATGGTCAGCAGGACCGGCCAGGGCAGGTTGAAGCGATCGCCCACGCCCACCAGGATCACGGTGGCCAGCAGGATGGCGATGAGTACGATCAGGAATTCCACACTAGGCATGCTACGCAGAAGGAAGCCCTTGCGCGGACAGCGTACGGGGGTTCAGCCCTCCGTGACGCAGGGGTAGCGTCGGAAGACGAGTCATGTCCCCTCGTACAACGGAAGGAATCACCATGGCAGATCTGTCCTCCAAGAAGGTCGCCTTCCTCCTCACCCACGGTGTGGAGCAGGCCGAGCTGACCGAGCCCCGCAAGGCCCTCGACGAGGCGGGCGCGACCACGCGCATCGTCTCCCCCGCCGGCGAGACCCTCACCGCCATGAAGGGCGACTGGGACCACGCCGACACCTTCGACGTCGACGTCGCCCTGGCGGACGCCGATCCGTCCGACTACGACGCCCTGGTCCTGCCCGGCGGCACCGTCAACGCGGACACCATCCGGATCGCCGAGGGCGCCACCGACTTCGTCAAGGCGTTCCTGCGCGAGGGCAAGACCGTGGCGGCCATCTGCCACGGCCCCTGGATCCTCGCCGAGGCCGACGCGCTGCGCGGCCGCTCCCTCACCTCGTTCCAGTCCATCCGGGTGGACCTGCAGAACGCGGGCGCCGAGTGGCAGGACTCGCAGGTCGTGGTGGACAACAACCTGATCACCAGCCGCAACCCCGGCGACCTCGAGGCCTTCAGCACCGAGATCATCAAGGCGCTGAGCTAGGGCTCGACGCCGTCCCCGCCCGGCCCCCGCCGGCTCCCCGCGCGCCACGGCGCCGGAGGGGCCGGCGGGGGCCTTCGCATGGCTAGACTCGTGGGGTGGCCCTGACCCGCGAGCGCATCCTCGAGACCGCCCTGGAGATCCTGAGCGCCTACGGCCTCGGGGACCTCTCCATGCGCCGGCTCGCCGCGGAGCTCGACGTCGCCCCCGGTGCGTTGTACTACCACGTCAGGAACAAGCAGGAGCTGCTGGCCCAGCTGGCCCACCGCCTGCTGGAGACCGGGCCGGGCCGGCCTCCCCGCGCCGCCGCGGCCGCCTCCCGGCCCGCTGCGCCGGCATCCGGCACCCGCACCGCCGAGCCGGAGCCCGCCTCCCCCGCCGCCGAGCCGGTCCTCCCCCCTGGCTCCCCGCCCGCGGCCCGCCGCGCGGCCGAGGCGGCCCTGGAGCGCGCCCTGGCCGTGCGCGCGAGCCTGGCGGGCATCCCCGACGCCGCCGACGTCGTCTCCCTCGCGATGGCCCTCCGCCCCGAGGCGGTGCCGCCCCTGGGCGCCGTCGCCGCGGCCCTGGAGTCCGCCGGCCTCGCGGCCGAGCGCGCCGGCTGGGCGGCGCGGACGGTCCTGTACACGGTGCTCGGCTTCGTGGGCGAGGAGCAGAGCCGGGCCCAGGCCGCCCCTGGGACGTCCCCGGCCGAGGTCGGGAACCCCTCCACCCAGGTCATGGGAGCCTCCGCCGAGGCCTGTGCCTTCGGAGTGCGCGCGGTGCTGAGGGGCCTGTTCCTCTAAACTGTGGTGATGTGCGCCGTCCGAGCGCGTGCCGGGGGCGCGCCGCTGACGCCGGCCGGCGCGCGGACGCATCCCGCCACCGCCAGAAAAGAGCTCTCCAGCATGTCCGACGCCCACGTCGCAGCCCACTGGGCCGCATTGCCGGACCACACCGCCCAGGTGGAGGCCCTCCGCCGAGAGTTCGCGGCCCGCTACGGGCAGGAGCCGGACGGCGTCTGGTCGGCCCCCGGGAGGCTGAACCTGCTGGGCGAGTACGTCGACTTCAACGGCGGTTCCTGCATGCCGACGCCGCTGCCGTACCGGACGCTCGTCGCGGGCCGGCTGCGCCGCGACGGGGTGCTGCACGCCGAGTCGCTGCAGATGGAGGACCCCGCCGAGGCCAGGGTCCCCGAGCTCTCCCCGGACGGGGTCTCCGGGTGGTTCGCCTACGTGGGCGGCGTGGCCTGGGCGATGAATCAGCAGGGCGGGGCGGACATCGCCCTGCCCGCCGACTTCGGCGCCGACCTGCTCATCGACTCCACGGTCCCCGTGGGCGGCGGCCTCTCCTCCTCGGCGGCCCTGCTCTCGGCGACGGCGCTCGCCCTCCTGGAGCTCTCCTGCCCCCTGCGGGCAGCCGCCGCGCTGGTCCCGCTGCCGGTGGGCGGCTGCGGCCCGGACAACGACGCGCTGCGCGCCCGCCTCGCCGCCGTCAGCATGGACGCGGAGAACCGCGTCGCCGGCGCCCGCACCGGGGGGCTCGACCACACGGCCGCGCTGCGCTCGCTGCCGGGCGAGGCGCTGGTCATCGACTTCCGCGACCTCTCGATCGAGGCGGTGCACATCGACGCCTCCGGGGCCGGGCTGAAGTTCCTGGTCATCGACACCCGCGCGCCGCACGACCTCGCCGACGGCCAGTACTCGCGGCGCCGTCAGGCCTGTGAGGACGTCACGCGCGCCGCGGGCGTGGAGAACCTGCGCGCCCTGCTGCCCGCCCGCATCGCCTTCCCGGAGCTCGACGCCGCCGCGGCCCGGACCGCGCGGCACCGCGTCGTCGAGGAGACCCTGGACCGCTGCGCGGCCGAGCCGGCCATCCGCGACTCGGTCGGCGAGGAGACCCTGCGGTCGTGGATCCGGCACGTGTTCACGGACATGGTGCTGGTCGAGCGGGCCCGCGCCCTGTTCACCGACCGCCTGCCCGTCACCGCGGACACGTGGACCGAGCTCGGCGAGCTGTTCACCGAGTCCCACGCCTCGATGCGCGACGACCTGGGAGCCTCCCGCGAGGAGCTCGACGTCGCCGTGCGGACCTGCCTCGAGCAGGGCGCGCTGGGCGCGCGGCTGGTGGGCGGCGGCTTCGGCGGAGCGGTGCTCGCGCTGGTCGAGGAGGACCGCCTGGAGCCGACGGCGCAGGCCGTGGCCGACGCCTTCGCCGACCGCGGCTTCGCCAGCCCGGTCTTCCTCCCCCTGGCCCCCGGCCGGCCGGCGGACCGGGACGCCTGAGCCCGAGCCGTATCCGGCGCGGCGACCGCGCCGGGTGCCCGGGCGCGGCCGCCCGCGCGCACATCGCACCCCCGCCGCTCCATCCCCTCGCTCCGCTGCGGGCGGACACCGGAATACTTCCGTCCTCCGCTAGGTTCTCCCTGTCGACAGATACGTGATGTGGAAAGGAAAATTCGGTGTCCTACTCGCAGCTCTTCCGCCCCCTGACCCTGCGGAAGCTGGATCTGAAGAACAGGGCCCTGGTCGCCCCCATGTGCCAGTACTCGGCCGCGGCCGACGGCGTCCCCACCGACTGGCACCTCATGCACCTGGGATCCTTCGCCACCGGCGGCTTCTCCCTGGTGCTCGCCGAGGCGACCGCCGTGGTGCCCGAGGGCCGCATCTCCCCGCGCGACCTGGGGCTGTGGGACGACGAGCAGGCCGAGGCCTTCGCCCGGATCGCCGACTTCGTCCACGAGCACGGCGAGGGCGCGAAGTTCGGCATCCAGCTGGCGCACGCGGGCCGCAAGGGCTCGACCACCGGCGACCTCCCGGGCCTGTCCGGCGGTCCGCTGACCGAGGACGACGGCGCGTGGCGGACCCTCGCCCCGACCGAGGAGCCCTTCGGCGGCTTCCCCGCCCCGCACGCCCTGACCGAGGAGGAGATCGAGGAGACGGTCGAGGCGTTCGCAGCCTCCGCGCGCCGGGCCGTGGAGGCCGGCGTCGACACCGTCCAGATCCACGCGGCCCACGGCTACCTGCTGCACGAGTTCCTGCAGCGCCGCGTCAACACCCGCTCCGACCGCTGGGGCGGCGAGAGCCTCGAGGACCGCATGCGCTTCCCGCTGCGCGTGGTCGAGGCGGTGCGCGGCGCGCTGCCGGAGCACATGCCGCTGCTGCTGCGCGTCTCCGCCGTGGACTGGCGCGAGCCGGCGGACACCGAGCAGGGCCGGGCCGCCAACGCCGAGGACCTGGCGGACATCACCGAGTTCGTGGCCCGCGCGCGGGACCTCGGGGTGGACATGGTGGACGTCTCCTCGGGCGGCAACCTCGCCGCGCCGCAGGTGCGCCCCGGGCCCGGCTACCAGACCGCCTTCGCCGAGCACGTCCGCCGGGAGACCGGCGTGCCCACCAGCGCCGTCGGGATCATCACCGACGCCGTGCAGGCCGAGCACATCCTCTCCTCCGGGCAGGCCGACGCCGTGAGCGTGGGCCGCGAGGCGCTCCGCGACCCGCGCTGGGCCCTGAACGCCGCGCTGACCCTGGGCCAGGAGACCGCCTGGCCCGGGCAGTACGCCCGCGCCCGCCGCTGACCGGCGCGCCCCGAGCCGAGGCACGACGCCGCCCGTCCCTCCCTCCGAGGGGCGGGCGGCGTCGTCGTTCTCCCGTTCCGCCCAGCCCCCCTCAGGACACGTGGACCACGGGCCTCCGCGCCTCGTCAGGCTCCGCCCGGCGCAGCACCTCGTGCGCGGTCGGCGCGATCTGCCCCTGCCCGAAGAGCAGGAAGTCCAGCATGTTGCGCAGCGGCGCCCCGGTGCTCCAGTCCAGGTAGAGGTGCGGGACCTGCCCCGTCATGTCCCGGATCCTCAGCGCGAGCGCCGCGAGGTCGTTGGGCACCGTGGCGCCGCTGACCTCCAGCACCCCGTACCGGCCGACCCTGCGCCCCATCACCCGCAGCTCGCTGCGGAACTCGGAGGGGTCCTCGATGCTCACCTCCACGAACAGGATGTTCCTCTCCGCGCCGATCTTGTGGGAGCGCCCCTCCCGCCGCCGCTTCTCGAGGTAGTCCGCCAGGGTGCAGTTGTCCGGCTTGTGGGCGATCAGGTGCAGGGGCCGGCCCGGATGCGCCGCGACGAGCTCCTCGGCCGCGGCGTCGAAGGTCACCGACGTCGTCCGCAGCTCGTAGGAGCGCGCCCACCGAGAGAGCAGCGAGACCGTGAGGATGCCGGCGATGAAGACCAGGGCGATCCGCAGGCCGTCCGGCCGCTCGATCATGTTGGCGACCGTGATGTACACGAAGGTGGTGGCCACCGCGCCGTAGAACAGGAACCGGCCGCGCTGCCCGGCGATCCTGGCCGACAGCGTCACCGCGACGCCGGCGCTGGTGATCAGCACCAGCACCCCGGTGGCGTAGGCGCCGCCCTGGGCCTCGACGTCGGCGTCGAAGACGAGCGTGACCGCCACGGCCACCGCGAGGAACACGAGCACCAGCGGGCGGGAGGCCCGTGCCCACTCGGGCGCCATGCCGTAGCGCGGCAGGTAGCGTGGCACCAGGTTGAGCAGCCCGGCCATCGCGGAGGCGCCGGCGAACCAGAGGATCAGGATCGTCGAGACGTCGTAGACGCTGCCGAAGGCCTCGCCCAGCAGCTCGTGGGCCAGGTACGCCAGCGCCCTCCCGTTCGCCTCCCCGCCGGGCCCGAACTGCTCCTGCGGGATGAGCACGGTGGTGACCAGCGAGGAGCCGGCCAGCAGCACGGACATGGTCACGGCGGCCGTGCTCAGCAGCCGGCCCGCACCCCGGATCCGCGCGCGCGTCCTCGCCACCGGGGTCCCGCCGGCACCCCGGATCTGGGGCATCACGACGACGCCGGTCTCGAACCCGGAGAGCCCCAGGGCCAGCTTGGGGAACACGAGCAGCACCAAGGCGACGGCGAGCCACGGGCTGCCGTGCGAGGACAGGGCCGCGCTCGACCACCCCGCGAGCAGCCCCGGCTGCGCCGCGATCCGCAGCCCGGCCGCCGCGAGCACGACGACGTTGAGCAGCAGGTACGCCCCCACCAGCCACACCGCCAGGTTGATGGTCTCCCTGAATCCGCGGAGGAACACCGCCCCGAGCAGCGCCAGCAGCCCGAGGGTCAGGAGCACCTGATGCCCGTGGAGGCCGGCGGGGACGAAGGGGTTGGCCTCGATGTGCGCGGCGGCGTCGGCGGTGGACAGCGTCATGGTGATCATGAAGTCGGTGACCGTGAAGCCCAGCAGCACCAGCACGAAGAGCTTGGCCGACCACCGGGAGAGCAGGCGCTCCAGCATGCGGATGGAGCCCGCCCCCTGTGGGGACTCGCGGGCCACCCGGAGGTAGATCGGCAGCGCCGCGCCCAGGGTCACCGCGACCAGCACCAGGGTCGCCACCGGCGAGAGCAGCCCGGCGGCGAGCGCGGCGAGCGCCGGCTGGTAGCCGAGGGTGGAGAAGTAGTCGACGCCGGACAGGCACATGACCTTCCACCAGGGGTGGCCCCGCCGGTCGGCCGGTCGGCGGCCGTGCGGGCCCTGGAGGTCCCCGTGCACCGAGGACTCCTCGGAGAGGAACCAGGAGCGGAGGCGCTGCGAGCGCGGATGCGAGGCGTGCGGCCCGGGGCTCTGCGTCCCGGAGGAGCGGGTCTCGCCAGACAGGATGGTGCCCATCGTGACGTGTCCTTCACTGACCAAGGGGCACCGGTGGGCGCCCATAGAGAACATACACCCGGACGCCGGGGAGAGGGCCCCTTCCGGGAGGCTATTTCCGCCGCCGTTTTGAGCCAACCGTGAACAACCGCCGCGTACGGCCCCGAGGCGGTTCACAGGCCCCGGCGTCTCGCATAATGTGAGGGTCAGGAGGCGGCCCCCTCCCGGCATGGATCCGGGTAGCACAGGCTAGGGGCTGCCGATGAGGAAAGGAGAGCCCATGGGTATCGAAGACAAGGCAGAGAACAAGGCACAGGATGCCTCCGGCACCGCCAAGGAAAAGGTCGGCGAGGCCGTGGGCAACGACGATCTGAAGAACGAGGGCAAGGCCGATCAGATCAGCTCCGCCGTCAAGGACGGAGCGGAGAAGGTCAAGGACGCCGCGCGGAACCTCGGTGACAAGTTCACCAAGTAGTACCGCAGGCGCCTGACGCCCGACGTGCCCGTGGCGGGTCACCTCCAGGTGACCCGCCACGGGTGTTTTAAGCGCCCCGCCCGCCCGCGCCCGCATCCTCAAAGCCCAAACCTGCGGCCCACGGCCCACGGCCCACGGCCCACGGCTGACCTCAACCCACGACCGCCAGACCCCAGGAGACCCATGAACCAGCAGCCCTCCGCCGAAGCACCCAGCCGCCCCGCCCTGAATCGCGACACCCGCGTGTGCATCTCGCTGGCGGGGCGCCCCAGCAACCACGGGACGTTCTTCCACAACCACCTGTACGAGAAGTACGGCCTGGACTACCTCTACAAGTCGATGACCACCGAGGACGTCGAGGGCGCCGTCCGCGGCGTCCGCGCCCTGGGCATCCGGGGCTGCTCGGTCTCCATGCCGTTCAAGCAGGCGGTGATCCCCCTGGTGGACGAGGTGGACCACTCCGCAGGGGTCATCGGCGCGGTCAACACGATCGTCAACGACGCCGGCCGGCTGACCGCGTACAACACCGACGTGATCGCGGTGGCCTCGCTGCTGCGCACCCACCGCGTGGACCCGGCGTCGAGCTTCGTGCTGCGCGGCTCGGGCGGGATGGCCCGGGCCGTGGCCGGGGCGCTGCACGACGCCGGGTTCACCCGCGGCACCGTCGTGGCGCGCAACGAGCGCACCGGCCCCGAGATCGCGCGCCGGTACGGCTTCGAGTGGGCGGCGAGCGCCGAGGGTCTGCGCGCCGACCTGCTCGTCAACGTCACCCCCGTGGGGATGGAGGGAGGTCCCGAGCAGGAGGAGCTCTCCTTCTCCGCGGAGGCGATCGACGCCGCGCAGGTGGTGTTCGACGTCGTCGCCATGCCCGCGGAGACCCCGCTGGTCCTCCGCGCCCGCGCGGCGGGGAAGGAGACGATCACCGGCAGCGAGGTCGCGGCCCTGCAGGCCGCGGAGCAGTTCGCGCTCTACACCGGGGTCCGCCCCTCGCCCGAGGACGTGGACGAGGCGGAGGAGGCCACGCGACGACGCGGAGCGTGAGAGCCGGGATGAATGCCCGAAGGGTGAATGACAAGGAACCGCGCTCTTCCACCCGACGGGATGATCCCCACCCCGTGCACAGAGTTATCCACAAGTGTGGGTAACAGCGGGGGATAACTCGCGACGCATACGCCGGCAACCCCGATATTCCGGGGCCGTTCGGTATCCACAGCCTTATTAACAGCTGTGGAGTTACAGCCCTGTAGTTATGAACACCTGTGGGTTAAGCCTGTGGATAACGCGGACGGGCCCGGAGATTCCTGTAATCACAAGAATCTCCGGGCCCGTTCCGCTCCCTTCCGGAGCGGCCGTCCGCCGGCCGGGGCCGATCTCACCGCCGGGAGGCGCCCCGCCCGCTGCGACGGCGCCCTCTCGCGGCGAGCTCGAAGAGCCAGGCGACCAGCGCCCCCACCACGAGGCCGCCGATGTGGGCCTGCCACGCGATGCCCGGCACCACGAAGCCGAAGACGAGGTTCACCGCGATGAGGATGACCAGCGCGCGGGTGTCCCCGCCGCGGAACCGGGTCCAGGCGAAGAACGCCCCGAAGAGCCCGAAGACGCCGCCGGAGGCCCCCAGCACCAGGGTGTAGGGCGGGGAGAGCAGCAGCACCGCCGCCGAGCCTCCCAGGACGGAGAGCAGGAAGACGGCGAGGAACCGCCATCTGCCCATCCGCGGCTCGAGAGCCTGTCCGAAGATGTACAGCGAGTACATGTTCAGCAGGATGTGCGCGATCCCCGCGTGGACGAATCCGCTGGTGAGCATGCGCCAGGGCTCCGACGCCGTGAGCACCGGGATGTACGCCAGCTCCCGCGTCACCAGCTGGTTCGGCAGCAGCCACTGCAGGACGAAGACCACGAGGTTGACCGCGATCAGCGTCCACGTCACGGGCAGGGCGCCGGCCCGCGGGAAGAGGGAGCTCCTGCCCCGGACTCCCCCGCCCCGGCGCTCGGCCTCCAGGCGCGCCTGGCGGGCGCAGTCGACGCACTGCACGCCCACCGGCGCCTGCACCTGGCAGCGGGGGCAAGCCGGCCGGTGGCACCGGGAGCAGCTCACGTAGGCCACCGTGTCCGGATGCCGGGGGCAGACCGGCCGTTCGCCGCCCTGCTCCTCGTCGGCGCGCTGCCCGTAGCGGGGAGGTTCCTGATCCATGTCTCTCCTGTGCTGTGTGCTCGTGGCGCGGGGTGTGCGGGCCCGCGATACACCTGAGGCCCACTCGCGCGGGGCGAGTGGGCCTCAGGTGAGGGTGTAGGCGTCCGAGACTGCCGGTCAGGCCTGCTCGACGTCGATCGAGGAGATCACGACGTCCTCGACCGGGCGGTCCATCATGCCGGTGGCGACGCCCTCGATGGCGTCGACGACCTTCTTGGACTCGTCGTCGGCGACCTCGCCGAAGATGGTGTGCTTGCCCTGCAGCCAGGTGGTCGGGATCGTGGTGATGAAGAACTGCGAGCCGTTGGTCCCCTTGCCGCCGCGGGTGCCGGCGTTGGCCATGGCCAGCTTGTAGGGCTCGTTGAAGTTCAGGTCGGGGCTGATCTCGTCGTCGAACTGGTAGCCCGGGCCGCCGGTCCCCTGGCCCAGCGGGTCGCCGCCCTGGATCATGAAGTCGCGGATGATGCGGTGGAAGATCACGCCGTCGTACAGCGGGGTGCCGGTCTTCTTCTCGCCGCTCTTCGGGTCGACCCATTCCTGCGAACCGTCGGCGAGGCCGATGAAGTTCTGCACCGTCTTGGGAGCGTGGTTGCCGTACAGGTTGACGGCGATGTCTCCGTGGTTGGTGTGGATGGTGGCTTTGGCAGTGGGGATGGCAGTCATGGCGCTATTTTCACACGGGCTCGCGCGCGGTCCCAAGACCGTTCCGCCTTCAGTGAAAACAAGGGGGCGATACCGGAGCAAAGACAGACCCGGCCGTGCCGCCCATCATATGGTGAGAGAGGACGACAACCGACTCGATGTGCGTGCCCCTCCCGGAACGGGAGCGGGGCATCGCCGCGGACGAGATCCGCGGCGCGTCGGTCAATGAGGAGGTACAACTCATGGCAAGCAAGACCAAGAAGGCCAGGAAAGAAGCATCCAAGGCCGCTCAGAAGGCTCAGAAGAACGCCGGTGACAAGCTGCACCAGGGCGCCGACAGGGCGTCCGAGTTCGCCGGGGAGTGGGCCGCCAGGCTCCAGGAGCGCGCCGGCCAGGCCAACGAGTGGGCTCAGAAGGAGGTCGCCCCCCGCGTGCAGGAGCAGATCGACAAGGCCACCCCGGCCGTCGAGCAGGCGGTGAGCAACGCTCGCGCCAAGGCCAGCGTGGCCGCCGCGGGCCTGGCCGAGAAGCTGGACTCCGCGGAGGCTCCGCCGCAGGTGAAGACCGCGGTCGCCAAGCTCACCGGGGACAAGAAGGCGCTCAAGAAGGCCCAGAAGCAGGCCTCCCAGGCCGCCAAGGACTTCGCCAAGGAGCAGAAGAAGGCCAACAAGAAGTCCCACAAGGGCCTCCTGGTCTTCGGCATCCTGGCGGCGGCCACCGTCGCCGGCGTCGCCGCCTGGCGCGCCTCCCGCCCCGTGGAGGATCCGTGGCAGACCCCGGCCGACCCCAAGCCGGCCCCGGCCGCCAAGCCCGCCGCCCAGGACGACGAGTCCGGCGCGGCCGGCAAGGCGAACCCGGCCGAGCAGAAGGTGACCAAGCCGGCGAACGCCCCGGCGCCCTCCAACGAGGAGGTCACCGAGCACGCCGATCCCAAGAACACCGGCCACCCCGCCCCCGGCTCGGCGATGAACAAGCCCGCGAGCGCGGACACCGCGAACCGCAAGGGCGAGGACACCGTCAAGCCCGAGGTCCGTCGCAAGGACGACGGCGAGGAGCCGGCCAACAAGGACAAGAACACCTGATCCTCGTCCCGAACCGGTTCACGACGACGCCCGTCGCGCATCTGCGCGGCGGGCTTCGTCGCGTTCGGGCGGGACTGCGCCTTCAGGACGGCTCGTCCAGCCCCGGGGACTCCCAGCGCTGAGGACGGCGTCCCGATGTCCCCCGACGACGGAAGGAATGCGGGCGCCCCGCCCCCGGAGCTGGCCCTCCCCGCTCAGCCGGCGTCGAGGATGGGGAGACCGGTCAGCTGGTGCAGGTACTCGCGGGCGATCCACAGCACCCCGGCCAGGATCACCAGCACGATGACCGCGAAGAGGAGCCCGGCGAGGATCCGGGCGGCCGCGGAGGCCCGGTGCACCTGCACCACCGCCCCGTCGGGACGGCGCTCGGTCCGGCCCGCGGAGATCCGCAGCGCCAGGGCGAACAGCGCCGGCATCCCGGCGCCCAGGACCAGCCCGGCCAGCGTCACGGGGATGATGTTGGAGATCAGGGAGAGGAGGTCGTTCATGGCTCAGGCTCCGGAGGCGCGTCGGTGGTCGGGGGCGTCGTCGGGCGGGACGGTCACGTGGGCCGTGGGCACCTGGCCTGCGGCGACGGGGACCTGGGCGAGCACGCCGGTGATCGGGGCGATGTCGTGGTCCTCGGGCTCCCACTGCTCGTTGACGTTGCCCGAGTGGACGGGCTGGCGGCGGGAGCGGACGAACATGACCGCCGAGAGCGCCGCCAGGATCGCGAAGACCACGAGGACGCCGGTCAGCTCGTTGCTCACCAGCCCGACGAAGTGGCCGATCAGCCAGCACACCGCCCCCACCACGGCGGCGGCGGGGATGGTGATGACCCAGGCGAGGACCATCCGCCCGGCCACGCTCCACCGCACGTCGGCGCCCTTGCGGCCCAGCCCGGTGCCCAGGATGGATCCGGTGGCCACGTGGGTCGTGGACAGGGCCATGCCGAAGTGGGAGGAGGTGAGGATGATGGCCGCGGAGGCGCCCTCGGCGGCCATGCCCTGCGGCGAGTCGATCTCCACGAGCCCCTTGCCGAGCGTGCGGATGATCCGCCAGCCGCCCAGGTAGGTGCCCAGGGCGATCGCGAAGGCGCAGGCGAGCTTGACCCAGAACGGGATGTCGGCCGAGGGGTCGATCGCGGAGGAGGCCACCAGGCCCAGGAAGATCACGCCCATGGTCTTCTGGGCGTCGTTGGTGCCGTGGGCCAGGGAGACCAGCGAGGCGGTGCCGACCTGCCCCCAGCGGAAGCCGCGGGTCTTCTGCCGGTCCCCCACGCGCGCCGTCAGGCGGTAGACGAGGATCGTCCCCACCGTGGAGACCAGGGCGGCGATCACCGGTGCCACCAGGGCGGGGATGATGACCTTGGCGACGACGCCGGCCCACAGCACCCCGCTGACCCCCAGTCCCGCGATGGTCGCGCCGATGAGCCCGCCGAACAGGGCGTGGGACGAGCTGGAGGGCAGTCCCAGCAGCCACGTCAGCAGGTTCCAGACGATGCCCCCGACCAGCCCCGTGAAGACGATGAGCATGAGCGAGTGCCCGTCCGCCATCTCCAGGTTCACGACCTCCCGGCCCACCGTCTTGGCGACCTCGATGGAGAGGAACGCCCCCACCAGGTTGAGCACCGCCGAGAGCCCCACCGCGACCTTGGGCTTCAGCGCGCCGGTGGCGATGGACGTCGCCATCGCGTTCCCGGTGTCGTGGAATCCGTTGGTGAAGTCGAAGACGAGGGCGGTGATGACCACGATGCCGAGGATGATGAGTTCGGGAGTCACATATAGGCATTATGCCGACCGTGCGAGGATGCGGATAATTCTCGGGGTGAACTTTAGGTGAACATCAACGGTGAGCGGTGTCCGGGGCGTGAAGATCGCGTGACGATGGGCGGCGCGGGGCTCAGTCCTCCCGCGCGACCGCCTCGCGCAGCGCCGCCTTCTCCGCCTCGGGCAGGAAGGACGCCTCGACGCCGTTGGCCACGAACTCGCGGCGCCGGTCCTCGCCCAGCAGATCCACGGCGAGCTCCAGCTCGTGCTTCAGCGTGGTCGGGAAGAGGGCCGGGTCGTCGGAGTTGATGGTCAGCTTCAGGCCGGCGTCGAGCATCCCCTGGATCGACTCGCGGCGCCACGGCCGCAGCGCCCGCCGGGAGGTGGTGAACGCGGCGTTGAAGTGGATCCCCTCGTCGGCGCAGCGCTTCACGACGTCGCTGTCCTTCAGCACGTGGTAGCCGTGGTCGATCCGCTCGCAGCCCAGATCGTCCAGGCAGGTCGGGATGGTCGCGGCGGTGGGGACGTGCTCGCCGGCGTGCGCGGTGCGCTTGAGGCCGTGGCGGCCGGCCAGCTGGAAGGCCTCGGCGAACTTCCCGGGCAGCCCCTTGCGCTCGTCGAAGTCCAGGCCGATGCCAACGACGGCGTCGCAAGGATGCGCGATGACCTCCTCGACCATCGCCACAGCGACCTCGGGGGTGTCCTCGCGGTTCACCGCGGCCAGCGCCCGGGCGTCGACGCCGAGGTCCCTGCGCGCCGCCTCGATCCCCTCGGAGATCCCGGCGGCCATCTCCCGGTAGTCGACGCCGGCCGCCAGGTGCACCGAGGGGCTGAACGCGAGCTCGGAGTAGACGGTCCCGCTGTCCCGGTAGCCGTCCTCCATCGCCTCGTAGACGGTCCGGGCGAAGTCGCCGCGGGTGCGCAGGCTCGCCGAGATCAGCTCGTAGACCCGCAGCAGGGGGAACCACGGCCCGCGGCCCTGCTCCTGATCGGTGGGGTCGGAGTTGATCCGCGGGTACAGCTCGGCCGCCGGCAGCGGGAGCTCGACGCCGTTGGCGGCCGCGAGGTCGGCGAGGGTCCCGGATCGCACGGTGCCGGGCAGGTGGACGTGGAGGTCGATGGTCTTCATGGAGGAGTCCGTTCGTCGTAGGTGATGCTGTCGGGTGCGGCGAGGAGGCCGCGGCCGGCGTCCCGCCGCGGGACGCAGTCACGCCGTCGTGGGCAGGGCGCTCCGCCGCCCCGCGCCGGCGTCGCTCAGTGGGCGGCCGCCACGAAGAAGTAGACGAGGAAGGGCGTGAGCACCCACATGCCGGGGTGGATGTCCCTGAACTTCCCGGTCGCGGCCTTGATCAGCACGTAGCTGAGCAGCCCGGTGGCGATGCCGGTGCCGAAGTTGCCCCAGAGCAGGGTGCAGGAGACCAGCAGGGCGGCGGGGATGGCCTCGGTGATGTCGGAGGTGTCCACCTTGCGGAAGCCCGCGAGCATGTTGAGGCCGATCACGACCAGCACGGGCGCCGTCGCGGCCGAGGGGATCATGCCGGCGACCGGGATGAAGGCGAGCACCACGGCGTACAGGAGGGCCGTGGTCCACGAGGTCAGCCCGGTGCGGCCGCCGGCCTCGGTGCCGGCCGCCGACTCGAGGTAGGTGGTCACGCTGGGCGCGCCCATGAAGGAGCCGCCGGCGATCGCGGCCGAGTCCACCAGGAAGGGCCGCTTGAGGTCGGCGTCCTTCCTGCCGGTGGCCTCGCCGATCTTCTCGGTCACGGCGAGGACCACGCCGGTGGTGGAGAAGAACTCGGCGGCGAAGAACGCGAAGAGGTAGGGGAAGTAGTGCGGGGCCAGCGCGCCGATCAGGTCGATGTCGAAGGCCACCGGGCCCGGGCTGTCCGGCGGGGCGAGGTAGCTGCCGGGCAGCTCGGTGACGCCCAGCGGGATGCCCACCAGCGTGATCGCGACGATGACGATCACGAAGGCGCCGGGCACCTTCCGGGCCTGCAGAGCCACCAGCAGGACGATGCCGGCGAGCGCGAGCAGGGCCGCGGGCGCGCCGAGGTCGCCGAGGACCAGGCCGTCGCCGTCGCCGACCACCAGCCCCGTGGAGCGGAAGCCGATGAACGCGATGTACAGCCCGATGCCGGAGCCGATCGCGAGCCGCACGTTGGTCGGCATGATCCGGGTGACGAGGCTGCGGATGCCGAGCACCGTCAGGAGCAGGAAGAGGATCCCGGACCAGAACACGATGCCCATCGCGACGCCGAAGGGCACCGACTCGTTCTGCACGAGAGTGTAGGCGACCAGCGCGACGCCGCCCAGCCCCGGCGCGAGCACCAGCGGCAGGTTGGCGAACAGCCCCATCGCGAACGTGCCGAGGACGGCGACGATGATCAGGGCGGTGGTCGCGGCGCCCCGGGGGACGCCGGCGTCGGCGAGCATGCCCGGGATGACGACGATCGTGTAGGCGGAGGCGAGGAACATGCTGATCCCCGCGAGCAGCTCGGTCCGGATGCTGCTCCCGCGTTCCGAGATGCGGAAGAGGCGGTCTGTCGTCGCCGCCAGGCGGTTGGTCTTCCCGGTGGTCGTCGGGGGTGTGTTCACGGCGGTGGCCTTCCTCGCGGCGCCGGTGAAAGCGCTTGTACGCTCATATGCTCGACCTCACGATCACGGCCTGTCAATTCGCGGTGTTAACGGCGTGTAAACGCTTTCAGAATGTGGACTTCCGGGAGGGCGGGACCCACGGTACGGTGGTCGCAGGGAGGTCGGATGGCACTTGGGGAAGACAGCGGGGCCAGACCCGCGACGATCACCGACGTCGCCCGCGCGGCGGGTGTCTCGATCGCGACGGTCTCGCGCGCCATCCGGCAGCCCGACATCGTCTCGGAGCGCACCCGGCGGCGGGTGCTCGCGGCGGTCTCCGAGGTGGGCTACATGCACAACCCGGCCGCCCGCGCGCTCGCGACCGGCCGCAACGAGCTGCTGGGACTGACCGTCCCCTCCCTGACCAACCCCTTCCTGACGCCGATCGTCTCCGGCGCCCAGCAGGCGGCCGAGGAGAACGGCTACGACCTGGTGATCATCGTCGACGCCGCCGATCCGGAGCGCCAGGCGACCCTCATGGCGCGGCTTCGGGGGCGCGTGGCGGGCCTGGTCGCCGTCGCCCCCCGCGGGCGCTCCGGGCTGCTGTCCCAGCAGGCGCGCGCCCAGCCGGTGGCCACCGTCAACCGGAAGGTCCCGGGGGTGAGCTCGGTGGTGATCGACACGAACGAGGGCCTGCGCGCCCTCGGACGGCACCTGACCGGCCTGGGCCACCGGCGCATCGCCTACGTGGGCGGCCCGGAGGGCTCGCGCACGGACCGGGACCGCCTGGGCGCGCTGGAGGAGGTCGTGCACGAGGCCGAGGGGGAGGTCGCCGCGCTGCCGATCACCGAGCCGACCTTCGCGGCCGGGACCGTCAGCGCCGACGGGGTCGCGCGCAGCGGCTGCTCCGCGGTCATCGTCTACAACAGCGTCGTCACGGTCGGCCTGGTCCACCAGCTGCGGGCCATGGGCATCGGCATGCCCGAGGACCTCAGCGTCGCCTGCGCGGACGACCTGACCGACGCCGGTCTCTCCTTCCCCCACCTCACGGCCCTGCACATCCCGGCCCACGAGGCCGGGCGCCGCGCGGCCTCGATGGTGCTCGAGCGCCTCGAGCTGCGCTCCCCCTCCGCCGGACCGCAGCGGGCCGAGCACGCGCTGCTGCCGGTGGAGCTGCTGCCCGGCACCTCGACGGCGCGGGCGGCCGACGCTGCCGGGCAGGCGGGCGACGCGGCGGGTCCGGCCGCCGCGGGTCAGCCCGCCGCGCCCAGGATCCTGACCACCTCTGCGTCGGAGGTCTGGGAGAAGTCCTCGTAGAAGGCGCCCACGGCGCCGAAGTCGCGCGGGGCGTGCAGGCAGACGACCTCGTCGGCGTCGCCGGCGGCCGCGAGGGAGTCGACGAGGCGGGGCGGGGCCACCGGCACCGCGAGGACCACGTGCTCCGCCCCCTGCGCCCGGGCGATCAGGCACGCGGCCCGTGCCGTCGCGCCGGTGGCGGCGCCGTCGTCGACGATCACCGCGGTCCGCCCGGCCAGCTCCAGCCCGGGGCGCCCGCGCCGGAACCGCTCGGACCGGCTCTCGACCTCGGCCCGCTCCCGCCGCGCGACCTCCTCCAGCCGCTCCCGGCTGACGCCGGAGGAGCGCACGACGTCGGGGTTCAGCACCGTGACGCCGCCCTCGCCGACGGCGCCCATCGCCAGCTCCGGGTGCTCGGGCAGTCCCAGCTTGCGCACCACCAGCACGTCCAGCGGCGCGTCGAGCCGCACGGCGACCTCGGCGGCCACCGGGACTCCCCCGCGCGGCAGGCCCAGGATGACGGGGGCGGGCAGGGGCGTCCGGGCCAGCTCCTGTCCCAGCAGCCGGCCGGCGTCGTGCCGATCAAGGAACCGGACCATGCCGCTCTCCTCCGTCTCCCGTGCGGGCCCGCCTCTGCGCGGGGCCTTTCCCTCGGTCTACTGCCGGACGGGGGCGGGGTCAAGGGTGGGAGCCGATGGACTCGCCGAACGGCATGGGGCCGGGACGCCCTCCGCGTGGGGAAAAGGCCGCACTCCTCACGGCTGGGCAGCTAGCCACTCCTGCGCCCGGGCCGCCGCACCTCGGTGGCGCTCCTCGACCGCCGGCAGTCGATCCGCGATGGCCTCCCGCCGGACGAGCCCGGCGTTCAGCAGGGCCATGACGAAGTTCCGGTCCTTCTCACGGAATGCGCAGAGCTTGGCCACGCAGAGGTCGTGCCGCTCGAGGCACCACCCGGTGAACGGAGGCTCCCCCGATGGGGCGGCCGTATTGGCGTTCTGGACCTTGACGAGCCGATCGCGCCAGCCGGAGGGGAGCGCCGAGGTCCCCAGATCCACGCCGTCGATGCTGAAACCATGCGTCTGCTCGAAGGAGGAGAACTCGCCCGCGACCCCCTCGATCATGTCCGCCAAGCGGCTCGTCTCCTCGGCGTCCTCGGCGATCGGCAGGATATCGACCTCGATCGACATCGTGGCGTCTCGCGGAAGGCGGTCCTCGCGGAAGGTTCCGAGGATGGCCTGCGAACCGACGACGATGACCTCGGGGTGCCCGATGATCTGACAGGCCGCGCGGATCGCGTGCTCCAGCTGGTCGCGCCGCATCAGGCCGCCCCCACCAGAGCGTCGAGGCGCTCGCTCTCGGAGAGCAGGCCGCTCATCGGCGAGACCTCGCGCATCTCCATCGAATCGCGGTCGAGGCCCGTCATCACCCGTTTCAGGCCGAGCACGTCTCGTTCGCCGTTGAGAGCCGCCCATCGGGCGACGTTCCGCTCATGCGGCTGGCCCGTGACTCCCTCGTGCAGACGAGTCAGGTTGCCTTCGATGACCGGCTGCCACTGGTCAAGACTCGTCCTGGTCAGGCGGCTCGAGAGCGTACGATGCAGCAGCCACGAACGGTGTTCGGCGCGGGTCAGCTCCGGCTCCACCGCTCGGCGCACCACCTCCAGCCGGAGCCCCATGCAAGCGAGCAGGCGGTCGACCCGACGATCGCTGAAATCGACCTTGCCGGCGAGGAACTGGCTGATGCTGGGCTGGTGGATCCCGCTGATCTTCGACAGCTCGGACTGGGTGGTGCCCGTGGAGAGCATCACCTGACGAAGCAGCTCGCTGCGATCAGCCATCATGCCCCTATTATAGCGAAAAAAGCTATACCCCTGGCGGGGAGAGCCGACTGCACAGGTGGTCATACGTCTTCCCACCCGGTGAGGGAGCCGTGCCGTGGTGCTCCGCTGGACGACTTAGAAGCCGGGCCCGGGGGCAACACGAAACCCCGCCAGACCTATCAGGTCTGACGGGGTTTCCGTGATGCGGGTGGAGGCGAGGGGACTCGAACCCCTAACCCTCTGCTTGCAAAGCAGATGCGCTACCAATTGCGCCACGCCCCCGCGGAGTCAGCCGACCCGGTCCGTGGATGCCTCCCACGTGGAACGGTTCTCCCTGACATCCCTCAGCCGCCTGGCCGCCGAGAAGGCGAGGGCTCCCGCGATGATGACGGCGATCGCTTTCTTCATCGGGTCCTCCTTGAGGGATTCGGTGGGCGTACCAGGAATTGAACCTGGGACCTCTTCGTTATCAGCGAAGCGCTCTAACCGTCTGAGCTATACGCCCTCATGGCCTTGGACCGAGACTAGACTCTACACGACGTCCCGGGGAGAACCAAACCGGCGATCCGGTGAGGCGGCCCACATCCCCCGTCGCCCGCGAAGCGCGGGCCGGTCGCCCTCTCAGGCGCCGGCCCGCGCTCCACGGGACCCGGCGATCAGTCGTCGGTCAGCGTCACGCCGATGCCGCCGACCAGCTTGGCGGCGACGTTGTACAGGAACGCCGAGATGATCCCCAGCAGGGTCATCAGCACCACGTTGAGCACCGAGAGGATGGTCGCGTACACGGCCACCTGGCCCAGCGAGAGGTAGTCGGTGATCTCGATGCCGCTGCCCTGGCTCGAGAGCATCGACAGGACCTCGTTGACCCCGTTGAACACGCCGGTGACCTCGAAGACCAGCCAGAGGATCACGGTGGCCACCACGGTCACGATGCCCACGGCCACCGAGAGCAGGAAGACCAGCTTGGCGATCGACCAGAGGTCGATCCTCGCCACGGTCAGGTGCGCGCGGCGCACCTTGGAGCGGGGCGCCGGACGGACCAGCGGGCGGTTGCCGGTCGTCTTGCGAGGGGCCGACCCCTTCGACGCCGGGGCCTTGGCCGCGGTGCCGGAGCCCTTGGTCCCCGGAGAGGAGGCCTTGCCCGCCGCGCCGGAGCCCTTGGCTCCCGCGGAGGTCCTGCCTCCCGAAGAACTCGGTGTATTGCTGCTCACGCGTTACCTCCGTGTGCTCGCGTGCCGGACTCCTCCGGTGCATCGGTTCGATCAGTCTCGTCACCCAACGGTACTTCATCGTCCGGATTGATGACTTCAACGGCGCCGCCCTCGGCGATCGCCTCCCCTTCGTCGACGCCCTTGTCCTGGTTGCGGGCGATCGAGAGGATGCGGTCGTTCTTGCCGGGCTTCACGAAGATCACGCCCATCGTGTCGCGGCCCTTGGCCGGGACCTCGGAGACGTGGGAGCGGGCCACCTTGCCGGACTGCATGACCACGAGCACCTCGTCGTCGCCGCCGACGATCAGGCCGCCCACCAGCTCCCCGCGGTCCTCGACGAGCTTGGCGACCTTGATACCCAGCCCGCCGCGGCCCTGCACGCGGTACTCCTCGACCTTGGTGCGCTTGGCGTAGCCACCCTCGGTCACCACGAAGACGTAGGAGTCGTCGGTGACCACGCTGGCCGCCAGCAGCTCGTCGTCGTTCCGGAACTTCATGCCGGTCACCCCGGAGGTGGCCCGGCCCATGGGGCGAAGGGCCTCGTCGGTCGCGGTGAAGCGCAGCGACATCCCGCTGCGGGAGATCAGCATCAGGTCGTCCGAGGAGGAGGCCAGCTGGGCGGAGATCAGCTCGTCGCCGTCGCGCAGGTTGATCGCGATGACCCCGGCCGTGCGGTTGGTGTCGTAGTCGCTCAGACGGGACTTCTTGACCAGTCCGTGCTTGGTGGCGAGCACCAGGTACGGCGCGTCCTCGTAGGTCCGCAGGGCCATCACCCGGGCGATCTTCTCGTCCGGCTGGAAGGCCAGGAGGTTGGCCACGTGCTGGCCCTTGGCGTCGCGGCCGGCCTCGATCAGCTCGTAGGCCTTGGTGCGGTAGACCCGCCCGAAGTTGGTGAAGAACAGGATCCAGTTGTGCGTGGTCGTGACCACCAGGTGCTCGACGACGTCGTCGCCCCGCAGCTGCGCCCCGCGGATCCCCTTGCCGCCGCGGTGCTGCGAGCGGTACTGGTCGATCCGGGTGCGCTTGACGTAGCCGCCGCGGGTGATCGTGACGACCATGTCCTCCTCGGGGATGAGGTCCTCGATGGACATGTCGCCGTCGTAGCCCATGAGGATCTGGGTGCGGCGGTCGTCGCCGAAGCGGTGCACCACCTCGCGGAGCTCCTCGGAGATCAGCTGACGCTGGCGCTCCTCCGAGGCGATGATCGTCTTGTACTCCTCGATCTGGCGCATGAGCTCGTCATGCCGGTCCTGGATCTTCTTGCGCTCCAGGGCCGCGAGGCGGCGCAGCTGCATGTTCAGGATCGCCTGGGCCTGCGCCTCGTCGATCTGGAGGAACTCCATCAGCCCGGTGCGCGCCTCGTCGGCGGTCGGGGAGGCGCGGATCAGCTGGATGACCTCGTCCAGGGCGTCCAGGGCCTTGAGCAGGCCGCGCAGGATGTGGGCCTCCTCCTCGGCCTGGCGCAGCCGGAACCGGGTGCGGCGGACGATGACTTCCATCTGGTGGGTGACCCAGTGCCGGACGAAGGCGTCGAGCGAGAGCGTGCGGGGCACGCCGTCGACGATCGCCAGCATGTTGGCGGAGAAGTTCTCCTGCAGCTGGGTGTGCTTGTAGAGGTTGTTGAGCACGACCTTGGCCACGGCGTCGCGCTTGAGCACGATCACCAGGCGCTGGCCGGTGCGTCCCGAGGTCTCGTCGCGGATGTCCGCGATGCCGCTGACCTTGCCGTCCTTGATCAGGTCGGCGATCTTGATGGCCAGGTTGTCCGGGTTGGTCTGGTACGGCAGCTCGGTGACCACCAGGCAGGTGCGGCCCTGGATCTCCTCGACGTCGACGACGGCGCGCATGGTGATCGAGCCGCGCCCGGTCCGGTAGGCCTCCTCGATGCCCTTGTGGCCGAGGATCTGCGCGCCGGTCGGGAAGTCGGGGCCCTTGACCCGCGCGATCAGCGCCTCCAGGAGCTCCTCGTCGCCGGCCTCGGGATTCTGCAGGTACCACTGGACGCCCTCGGCGACCTCGCGCAGGTTGTGCGGCGGGATGTTGGTGGCCATGCCCACCGCGATGCCCGAGGAGCCGTTGACCAGCAGGTTCGGGAACCGCGCGGGCAGCACCACGGGCTCCTGGTTCTTGCCGTCGTAGTTGTCCTGGAAGTCCACGGTGTCCTCGTGGATGTCCCGGACCATCTCCATGGCCAGCGGCGCCATCTTGCACTCGGTGTACCGGGGGGCCGCGGCGCCGTCGTTGCCGGGGGAGCCGAAGTTCCCCTGGCCCAGCGCCAGCGGGTAGCGCATGATCCAGTCCTGGATCAGCCGGACCAGGGTGTCGTAGATCGCGGAGTCGCCGTGGGGGTGGTACTGGCCCATGACCTCGCCGACGACGCGGGCGCACTTGTTGAACGAGCGGTCCGGCCGGTAGCCGCCGTCGTGCATCGCGTAGATGACGCGGCGGTGCACCGGCTTGAGGCCGTCGCGCACGTCCGGCAGGGCGCGGCCGACGATGACCGCCATCGCGTAGTCGAGATAGGAGCGCTGCATCTCCGTCTGGAGGTCCACGTGCTCCACGCGGTCCGTCATCGAGGGCGTCGCCTCGAGGTCGCCGCCGAGCACCTCCCCCTCGAGGGGCTGCCCGTCCTGGGGTTCGTTGGTCGAGCCGTTGTCGTCACTCATGCTGTCTGCCTGTCCCGTCCTGCTGAAGATCGTGCGGCGCCCGTCCAGGGTGCCCTAGCGGGAATATTCAGTTCCCGGAATATATTCTGTCCGCTCAGATGTCGAGGAAGCGGATGTCCTTGGCGTTCCTCTGGATGAACTCGCGGCGGGACTCCACGTCCTCGCCCATGAGCACCGAGAAGACCTGGTCGGCCGCGGCGGCGTCGTCCATGGTCACCTGGAGCAGCGTGCGGTGCTCGGGGTCCATGGTGGTGTCCCACAGCTCGGTGTAGTCCATCTCGCCCAGGCCCTTGTAGCGCTGAATGCCGTTCTCCTTGGGCAGGCGCTGGTTGTTGGCCAGGCCGCGGGCCACGACCTCGTCGCGCTCGGCGTCGGAGTAGACGTAGTCGTGCGAGGCGTTGGACCACTTGATCCGGTACAGCGGCGGCTGCGCGAGGTAGACGTAGCCGGCCTCGATCAGCGGGCGCATGAAGCGGAAGAGCAGCGTCAGCAGCAGCGTGGTGATGTGCTGGCCGTCCACGTCGGCGTCGGCCATCAGCACGATCTTGTGGTACCGCGCCTTCTCGATCTGGAACTCGTCGCCGATCCCGGCGCCGAAGGCCGTGATCATGGACTGGACCTCCGCGTTGGACAGCGCCCGGTCCAGGCGCGCCCGCTCCACGTTCAGGATCTTCCCGCGCAGCGGCAGGATCGCCTGGCGCTCCGGGTCGCGTCCCTGGACCGCCGAGCCGCCCGCGGAGTCGCCCTCCACGAGGTAGATCTCGGAGATCTCCGGGTTCTTGGAGGAGCAGTCCTTGAGCTTGCCCGGCATGCCGCCGGACTCCAGCAGGCCCTTGCGGCGGGTGGTCTCGCGGGCCTTCCGGGCCGCCATCCGCGCCTGGGCCGCGGTGATCGAGCGGCGCACGATCGCCTTGGCCTCGTTGGGGTTGCGCTCCAGCCAGTCGCCCAGCTGGTCCCAGACCTCGCGCTGGACGAAGGTCTTGACCTCGGAGTTGCCGAGCTTGGTCTTGGTCTGGCCCTCGAACTGCGGCTCGGAGATCTTGACCGAGATGACGGCGGTGAGGCCCTCGCGGACGTCGTCGCCGGTCAGGTTCTCGTCCTTCTCGCGCAGCAGCTTGTTGTCCCGGGCGTAGCGGTTGACCAGCGAGGTCAGGGCCGTGCGGAACCCCTCCTCGTGGGTGCCGCCCTCGTGGGTGTTGATGGTGTTGGCGTAGGTGTGCACCGACTCCCGGTAGGACTCGGTCCACTGCATCGCCAGCTCCAGCGAGAGCATCCGCTCGGAGTCCTCGGTCTCGAAGGCGATGACGTCCTCGTGGATCACCGTGGTCTTGAGGCTGGAGTTGAGGAACTTCACGTAGTCCAGCAGGCCCTCGTCGTACTGGTAGACCACCGTGCGGAAGCCCTCGGCGGTGGTCCCCTCGTGGTTGAGGCTGAACTCCTTGGGCTTCTTCTTCTCCTCGGTCACCTCGTCCTCGAAGTCCACGGAGGTCCGCTCGTCGGTCAGCGTGATCCGCAGGCCCTTGTTGAGGAAGGCCATCTGCTGGAAGCGGGCGCGCAGGGTCTCGTAGTCGAAGTCGGTGCTCTCGAAGATCGACGGATCCGGGTAGAAGACCTGGGTGGTGCCGGTGGCGGTGGTCTCGCGGCCCTGGGTCAGCTCGTGATCGGTGAAGCCGCCGTCGTGGAAGGAGATGCTCCACTCGTGGCCCTGCCGGCGCACGGTGGTCTCCACCCGAGTGGAGAGCGCGTTGACCACCGAGATGCCGACGCCGTGCAGGCCGCCGGAGACCGCGTACCCCCCGCCGCCGAACTTGCCGCCCGCGTGCAGCACGGTCATGACGACCTCGACGGTGGGCTTGTTCTCGGTGGGGTGCAGGTCCACGGGGATGCCGCGGCCGTTGTCCACCACCTTGAGCCCGCCGTCGGCCTGGATGGTGATCTCGATGTGGTCGCAGTAGCCGGCCAGGGCCTCGTCGACCGAGTTGTCGACGACCTCGTAGACGAGGTGGTGCAGACCGCGCTCACCGGTGGAACCGATGTACATGCCGGGCCGCTTGCGCACCGCTTCCAGGCCCTCGAGGACCGTGATGTCGCTCGCGCCGTATTCGTGCTTCTCTTCCGCTGCCACTTTGAGGTTTCAGCTCCTTGCTTCCGGGCCCCGCGGGATCCCGGTCCGAGTGGGCGCACTCCCCTGACGCGCTGAGCGGGCGTGCCGCAGCCGCAGGGAGAGGAGAGCGCGGTGTTTGACCTCCCTCCATTCTACCGGACGCGGAGGCGAAAAGGGGCAGATATCGCTCGCTGTGAGCGTGCAGACGGAGAGCGGATGGCCTTCACAGGCCCGTCACGGCCCTTCAGGCTCCCGTGACCCTCGACCGTGTGGGTCCCATCCACGAAGAGGACCGAGCACCAGAGATCGGATTACAGGCGGTCGGGACCGGGGCGCTTCCTCACCCGTAGGTGTCGCGCGGGCCCCGGCCGCCCGGGGCCACCCGCCGGCCCTTCTTCCAGGAGGGCACCGAGGGCCCCAGCACCGTGATCTTGGTGACGATGCCGTGCCCCAGCTCCCGCTCGAAGGTCTGCATCAGCTGCGGGATCATGGTCCGCAGCACGGTCGCGTAGTTGGTCGAGTCGCAGCGGATCGTGACCTCCGAATTCTCGAAGTGCTCCGGGGCCGTGTGGGCCGCGAGCGCCGGGCCCACGAGGTCGCCCCAGCGGGCCAGCACGCTGCCCACGGCCACCGGCTCCTTCCACCCGCGGGAGGCGATCATGTGCCCCACCACCGAGCCCAGGCCCTGGGGATCCCGCGAGGACTTGCCCGGGCCGCTGTAGCCGCCGAGGATCCTCGGGTCCCACCCCTCCTCGCGCCACCGGTTCCTCTTGGCCTTGCCGGGCTCCGCCGAGACGACCTCGCCGAACTCGCGGATCACCTTCTTGGCCGCGTTGCCGGTGAGCCGTCCCTCGCCGCGGGCCAGGGCGGCGTTGCGCAGGCGCTGCAGCAGCGAGGCCGGCGCGTCGACCTCGTTGCGCTCCAGCTCCCGGCGCCGCCGGAGCTCGGCGTCGCCCGGTGACGGGTCCCCGCCGGGCTCAGCCATCGCGGGCGCCCGTCCTCTCCTCCACCGCCACGGCCTCGCCGGGGCGGACGCGCACGACCCGGCGGGCGACGTCGAGCTCGTCCGGGAGATCCTCCTCGACGGCGCAGGTCACCAGGACCTGCTCGGCCTCGGTGACGATCCGGGCGAGGCGGGCGCGGCGGACGGCGTCGAGCTCGGCGAAGACGTCGTCGAGGATCAGGATCGGGGAGGCGCCGGGGGCGTCGTCGGCGTCGGCCCGGTGGACGTACCAGGAGCCCAGCCGCAGGGCCAGGGCGTAGGACCAGGTCTCCCCGTGCGAGGCGTAGCCGCGGGCCGGGATGCCCCCGAGCATCAGCGTCAGCTCGTCCCGGTGGGGGCCGACCAGGCTCATCCCGCGCTCGATCTCCTCCTCGGCGCGCTCCTCGAGGGCGCTGGCCAGCATCTGCCCGAGCTCCTGGAGGGGCAGCGCGGCGAGCGCGGACATGTCCGTGGCCTCGCGCCGGCCCAGCGTGGAGGACTCGTAGGCGAAGCCCAGCTCCTTGCCACCGTCGGTCAGCTGGCCGTAGGCGCGGTCGGCCTCCGGCAGCAGCCGGGCGAGCACCTGGAACCGAGCCTGCAGGAGGCGGGCGCCCAGGTTCACCAGCTGGCCGTTCCAGACCTCGAGGGTGGCGCGCTCGTCCTCGCCGGCGCCGCGGGAGCGGCGCATCGACTTCAGCAGCGCGTTGCGCTGGCGCAGCACGCGCTCGTAGTCGGCGCGGTAGCCGGCGACGACGGGCCGCAGCGAGACCGCGAGGTCGTCCAGGAAGCGACGCCGCGCCGCCGGCTCCCCCTTCACCAGCCCGAGGTCCTCGGGGGAGAAGAGCACCGTGCGGCAGATGCCCAAGGCCTCCCGGACCCGCACCGGCGCGGCCCGGTTGATGCGCACCCGGTTGGCCTTGCCGGGGGTGACCTCCAGCTCCATGGTGGTCTGCTGGTGCGCCCGCACCACCCGGGTCCGGATGTAGGCGCGGTCGCTGCCGACCTTGACCAGCGGCGCGTCGTTGCTGACGCGGTGCGAGGAGAGGTTCGCGCAGTAGTCGATGGCCTCGACGATGTTGGTCTTGCCCACCCCGTTGGGGCCGACCAGCACGGTCAGCCCCGGGGTGAGCGGGAGGTCCAGGAACCCGTAGGTCCGGAAGCCCATGAGCGAGAGGTGATCGACGTACACCCCGCGGCCCCTACTGCTGCGGGAGGCGCACGGGCATCAGCAGGTAACGGTACTCCCGGTTCTCGTCGCCGTCCGGGTCCTGCTGCGCGGAGAGCACGGCGGGCTTGGGCGGAGTCGTGAAGGAGAACCGGACGTAGTCGCTGCCGAAGGCGTGCAGCCCCTCGCTCAGGTAGACGGGATTGAAGGCCACGGTGATGTCCTCGCCGGTCAGCTGGGCGTCGAGCACCTCGTTGGCCTGGGCGTCCTCACCGGTGCCGGCGTCCAGGGCCAGCTGGCCCTGGGAGAAGGCCAGGCGGACCGGGGTGTTGCGCTCGGCTACGAGCGAGACGCGGCGGACCGCCTCGACCAGCTCCGAGGTCCGCACGACGGCGTGGATCGGGGTCTGGTCGGGGAACAGCGAGCGGATCTTGGGGTAGTCGCCGTCGACCAGCAGGCTCGTGGTGCGGCGGCCGCCGGACTCGAAGCCGACGAGTTCGTGCGCGTCGGAGAGGGCGATCTTCAGCTGGCCGGCGTTGCCCAGCGTCTTGGCGACCTCGTTGAGCGTCTTGGCCTTGACGAGGGCCGCGGTGGAGATCTGGGGATCCGCCGGATCCCAGATGAGCTCGCGCATCGCCAGCCGGTAGCGGTCGGTCGCGAGCAGGGTCATCGTGGGGCCCTCGATCTCGACGCGGACGCCGGTCAGGATCGGCAGCGTGTCGTCCTTGCTCGCCGCGATGATGACCTGGGAGACGGCCTGGGCGAAGGCCGCGCCGTCCACGGTGCCGGAGACCTCGGGCAGGCCGGGCAGCTCCGGGTAGTCGGAGACCGGCATGGCCGCGAGGTTGAACTTCGCCGGGCCGCAGTGGAGATAGACCTTCGAGTCGTGCGTCTGGAAGTCCACGGGGGCCGAGGGCAGGGAGCGGCAGATATCGGCGAGCAGACGGCCGGAGACCAGGGTCTCCCCCTCCTCGAAGACCTCGGCCGCGATCTTCAGCTTGGCGGAGGTCTCGTAGTCGAAGCTCGCGATGGAGACCTCGTTGTTCTCCGCCTTGATGAGCAGCCCGGACAGCACCGGTACCGGCGGACGGGGGGAGAGGGAGCGCGCGGTCCAGGTGACGGCCTCTGCCAGTACGTCTCGGTCAACTGAGAATTTCACGTCTGCGAAGTCCCTCTCTGCAGGTCTGTGGGCGAGTGCTTCGGATCTGGTGCCAGCTTACCGGAGCCGTCTGACGTCCCAGCTTTCTGTAATTACCGATCTTCCGTGGAGCGAGAGGCCGCGTGAGCGGCCCCCGGGACCCTGCCGGCAGGCTTGGATGGTCGGATGAATAGTTATTCGGAATGATCTCTTTAAAGGACAGTAGTGTTAATAACCCGTGTGGATACTGTGGATAACCCCCATCTGCCCTGCCGGCGCGGGGATCCGCCCTGTAGACAGATTGTGACTTAAGAGCTCCGCCCCGGTGGGCGGGATGTGGAGCCGGATCGGGGCGATTTTCTGTAATTCACAGTTGCCGGCGCTCCGTCCCCCGAGGAGCCCGGGTTATCCCCGGATTCTCCACAGCCGGATCCACACCCCGCCCAGACCCCCTTCAGAGGTCCACGACGGCGGCTCCCATCCCCGGCTCAGGCGTCCCGGTGCTGCTGCTTGATCCGGTTCGTCAGCTCGGTGACCTGATTGAAGATGTTGCGGCGCTCCGCCATCAGCTTCCGGATCTTCCGGTCGGCGTGCATCACGGTGGTGTGGTCGCGGCCGCCCAGCTCCTGCCCGATCTTGGGCAGGGACATGTCTGTCAGCTCCCGCAGCAGGTACATCGCGATCTGGCGGGCGGTGACCAGGGTGCGGTTGCGCGACTTGCTCCGCAGCTCCTCGAGCGTCACCTCGAAGTAGCTGGCGGTCTGCCCCAGGATCGTCGAGGCGGTGATCTCGGAGATCCCCTCGTCGGTGATGAGGTCCTTGAGGACGAGCTCCGCGAGCGGCAGGTCCATGCGCTGCTTGTTCAGGGAGGCGTAGGCGGTGACGCGGGTCAGCGCCCCTTCGAGCTCCCGGATGTTGGTGGTGATGTGGGAGGCGATGTACTCCATGACGTCGCTCGGCGCCTCGAGGTTCTCGCTCTGCGCCTTCTTCCGCAGGATCGCGATGCGGGTCTCCAGCTCGGGCGGCTGCACGTCGGTGATGAGACCCCACTCGAAGCGGGAGCGCATCCGCTCGGCGAAGCCGGTCAGCTGCTTCGGCGGCAGGTCGGAGGTGATGACCACCTGCTTCTCGTGGTTGTGCAGCGCGTTGAAGGTGTGGAAGAACTCCTCCTGCGTGTGCTCCTTGCCCGCGAGGAACTGGATGTCGTCGATCAGCAGCAGGTCCACGTTGCGGTAGATCTGCTTGAAGCTCGAGCCCTCGTCGTCGCGGATGGAGTTGATGAAGTCGTTGGTGAACTCCTCCGAGTTCACGTACCGCACCCGCATGTCCGGGTACATCCGCTTGGTGTAGTGCCCGATGGCGTGGAGCAGATGGGTCTTGCCCAGCCCCGAGTCGCCGTAGATGAACAGCGGGTTATATGCCTTGGCGGGGGACTCCGAGACCGCGAAGGCCGCGGCGTGGGCGAAGCGGTTGGACTGCCCGATGACGAAGGTGTCGAAGACGTAGCTGTTGTTCAGCCGGGCGGTGCTCTCCCACTCGGTCTCACCGCCGGTCCTGGAGGATGCCGCCTCGGGAATGTCTCGGGCGGCCGGCGGCGGCGTGGTGCGGGGGGCCGGGAGGCGCACCTCGGGCAGGGGGCGGGCCGCCTCGGCGTCGTGCTCGGAGGGGACGTGGAGGGCCGAGGGCGCGGAGGAGGTGTATCCCCGTTCGGCCTCGAGCTCGTCGATGGGCGGCAGTCCGGAGCTGGGCGTATCCGGGGCGCTGGACCGCGAGGCGGCGGGGTCCGCGGGGACCGGCTCGGCCCGGGACGGCTGGGCGGCGGCTGCCGGATCGGAGGGGGCGGGGTTCGACGACGCGCGTCCGGCGCCGGACGCGCCGGCGCCTCCCGCCGGGCTCGCCTGGGTCGGCGCCTGCGCCTGTGCGGGAGCGCCCGGCGCGGTCATGTCGGGATCGATGACGAAGGCCTCGATCGTGTCGGGCGAGAAGAACCGGGAGACGGCGTCCTTGAAGGCGCCGGTGATGTCCCGCTGGAAGACGTCCCGGGTGAGGTCGTTGGGCACCGCGATGATCAGGGTGTTGCCGAACAGGCCCTGGGGCTGAGCCATCCGGAGGAACGCCTTGTTGCGGCGCGAGACGCTCTCGTTGGCATGCAGATCCGTGATGCACGCGTCCCATCGGGACTGGATCTCTTCGTTGCCCTGTACGGTCACGGCTCTCCTAGCTGATCGGGATCGGTCTGCGGTCTGACGAGTCGGCTTCCGCGACGTCGTGCGGAGCCGTTCCCAGCGGTTGTGCCCATCCTGTCCACATAGTTGTGCACAGGCTTCCCCGCTGTGGATAACTCGCGCGGCACCCGTTCAGCTTAGGCCATGAACCCCTCGCTCTGCCCCAGAATCTCGGGGGTTCCTGTAATCACAGTTCTGTAGTTCCCCGTCATCCCGCCGTGGGGGCCGGCCCAAATGTCGTTAAAATTATCCACAGTTGGGGGTTGCGCTGTGCCCACAGGATGTTGAGGAGCGGGAACCCTCCTCCGGGCGTCGGGAGCCGCCTCGTCGCCGGCCTGCCGCCGCCCTCCTGCGACCCTTGCGCGGCCCCTCGTGCGGGGGTGATGCTGCACCCTCCGTGCAGGAGGGGGGCGGCGGGCCCGCGATGTGGCGTGCGTCCGAATCCGCTTCTCCCCCGCTCTGCGACTTGACCCGCCGAACCGACCTCTCTTAGAGTTGGTTAGTCGTTTATGCGGCGAACTGCGCCCTCCCGGGGTTCATCCCACGGTGAAGCGGGCGTGGGCCCGGCCTCCGCCGGTCCGTCGCATGGACGTCGTACAGGCAACGCGTCAACCTGCATGATTCCTCTGCGGACTAGGCCAAGGGTTGCGCCCGAACTAATCGTCTTGGAGTAACCAGTGAGCAAGCGGACTTTTCAGCCGAATAACCGCCGTCGTGCCAAGAAGCACGGCTTCCGTCTTCGTATGCGCACCCGCGCCGGCCGTGCCATCCTGGCTCACCGTCGGTCCAAGGGCCGCGCTTCCGTCTCGGCCTAGAGCAGCATTCCTGCCTGGGATCTGATCGACGTCCTCGCGCGGCCCCTGCGAATGGAGCCGGCCCGGGCCCGATGAGCCCGGCCGACGTCTGAAGGAGCCGTCACGTGCTGGCACAGCAGCACCGGATGCGGACCTCGGTCCAATTCTCTGAAACTACACGTTCCGGCGCCCGCAGCGGGCGCCGGAACTTAGTTCTATATGCGCGCCTGACGGCCGAGGACACCCCCAGCATCAGCGGCTTCATCGTCTCGAAGGCGGTGGGGAACGCCGTCGTGCGCAACCGCGTCAAGCGACGTCTCCGGGAGCTGGCCGCCCGCACCCTCGCGGAGCGTCCCACGGGCCTGAATCTCGTGGTGCGGGCCCTTCCGCCGTCCTCGGAGGCCGGCTGGCAGGAGCTCTCCCAGGACTACCGGGGGTCCCTGCGCGCCGCGCTGCGCAAGGCGACCGTGAAGGCAGGCCTCTGATGACCCGGCACCCCCGCGGCGCAGGCTGCCCCGCTGCCGAGGCCGACGACGTCCGCACGTCCCAGGAAGCCCTGGACGCGGCCCCCACCGAGTACGTCCGCCCCCTCACACCGGGGCAGGCCATGTGGACCCTCCCGCAGAATCTCGCGATCGCCTTCCTCAGGCTCTACCGGCGGCTCATCTCGCCGCTCTACGGGGACGTGTGCCGTCACTTCCCCACCTGCTCCGCCTACGCGCTGGAGGCCTTCACCACCCACGGAGCCGTCAAGGGCCTGGCCCTGACCGTGAGACGATTGCTGAAGTGCCACCCGTGGGCCACGGGCGGGGTCGATCCGGTGCCGGCCGGCTCGCGCCGCTTCGCGCCCCACTCGGAACCCAGAATTTTGCTGTTGAACCATCCGCCGCTTGCGGATTAGAACACGCCCCGTGAGCCTCAGGGGCTAGGAGCCGATTTTCGCATGAACTTCTTCGACATCATCTTGTGGCCCTTCAAGTGGATCGTCTCAGCGGTCCTCTGGGTCTTCCACAGCCTCTTCGAGGCGGTGGGCATGGATCCCACGTCCGGCTGGACGTGGGTGCTGGCCATCATCGGCCTGACGCTGGTGATGAGGACCCTGACCATCCCGCTGTTCGTCAAGCAGATCAAGTCCATGCGCGGCATGCAGGAGCTGCAGCCGGAGATGGCCAAGATCCAGGCCAAGTACAAGGGCAAGAAGGACCAGCTCTCCCGCCAGGCCCAGGCGCAGGAGCAGATGGCGCTGTACAAGAGGACCGGCGCCAACCCGTTCTCCTCCTGCCTGCCGATCATCGTGCAGATGCCGATCTTCTTCGGCCTGTTCCGCGTGCTCAACGGCGTCCCCGGCGCGGCGTCCAACAACGAGGGCATCCTCCTGCTGACCCCGGACATGGTCCACCAGTTCAACGACGCCTACGTCCTCGGCGCGCCGCTGTTCTCCACCCTGATGAAGCCGGGCGACGGCAACCACGTGGCGACCGTGACCATGGCGATCATCATGATCATCCTGATGTCCGGCACGCAGTTCTTCACCCAGAAGCAGCTCATGGCCAAGAACATGAGCGAGCAGGCCAAGCAGTCGCCGATGTACCGCCAGCAGCAGATGCTGGTCTACATCTTCCCCGTCGTCTTCGCCGTCGGCGGCATCAACTTCCCGCTCGGCGTCCTCGTGTACTGGACGGTCTCCAACTTCTGGACCATGGGCCAGCAGTGGTGGGTCATCCGCAACAACCCGACGCCGGGCTCCGAGGCGGAGAAGGAGCTCAACGAGCGCCGCGCGGCCAAGGGCCTGCCCCCGCGGGGCAAGAGCAAGGAGGAGCACGAGGCCGAGCTCGAGGCCCAGCGGGAGAGGGCCAAGAGCGGTCAGCGCCAGCAGCCCGTGAGCAAGCAGCGCAGCAAGAAGAAGAAGCGCTAGGCGGGTCCGGCCGGACCCGCCGCCCGCCCGGCGAGCCGCCGGTCCGCCCGGTTCGCCGGGATCCCCGTCCCTAATCACCGCGCGGTCGGCGCGGGCGCGAGGAGAGCACCCATGTCAGAACAGAACGAGACGAACGGCGCCGAGGACGAGCGTCCGGCGGAGGAGGCCGCAGCCCCCGGCTCCGGCGAGGCGTCAGGGCCCGCGGGGGACGACGTCGCCCCCGCGGCCGGGACCGCGTCGCCCTCCTCCGAGGGACGCGAGGTCGCCTCCGCGGAGGACGACGAGAGCGAGATCGCCGCGGACTACCTCGAGGAGCTGCTCGACATCGCGGACCTGGACGGGGACATCGACATCGAGGTCCGCCAGAACCGGACCTACCTCTCGGTCGTGGCGGAGGGCGACGCCGAGGACGAGCTCGGTCTGCTGATCGGACGCAAGGGCGAGGTCCTCGAGGCCCTGCAGGAGCTCGTGCGCCTCTCGGTGCTCGCCTCGACGGGGAACCGCTCCCGCCTCATCCTGGACGTCGCCGGCCACCGCGGACGGCGCGAGCACGAGCTGCAGCAGCTCGCCGAGCAGGCCCTGGAGTCGGTGCGTGCCACCGGGGAGCCCTATCACCTGAAGCCGCTGGGCTCCTACGAGCGGAAGATCGTGCACGACATCGTGGCCGAGCACGGCATGCGCTCGGCCTCCGAGGGCGAGGGGGCGCGCCGTCACATCGTGGTCTCGGCGGCCGGTGCCGGGAACGACGAGGCACAGGCATGAGCGGGCAGGACCGCCGCCAGGCCGTGGAGGGCTCTGAGAGCGCCGACGTCGCTGTGGATGCATCCGGAGCCGTCCCGGAGCTTCCCGAACTCTCAGGGGGCGATCTGAGGGCCGCCGAGGGCGTCTTCGGAGACCGCCTGGACCTCGCCCGCAGGTACGTGGAGCACCTCGCCACCAGCGGAATCGAACGCGGGCTCATCGGGCCTCGCGAGATCCCCCGTCTCTGGACCCGGCACGTGCTCAACTGCGCCGTGGTGCAGGAGCTGATCCCCCAGGGGGCGCGGCTGGCCGACGTCGGCTCGGGAGCCGGCCTGCCGGGCCTCTGCCTGGCGATCGCCCGCCCCGACCTGGAGGTCACCTTGATCGAGCCGCTGGAGCGGCGGATCATCTGGCTGGACGAGGTCATCGACGACCTCGGGCTGGAGAACGCCACGATCCTGCGTTCGCGAGGCGAGCAGGCCGTGGGGCAGGTCGACGTCGACGTCGTGACCGCCCGCGCGGTGTCCGCGCTGGTGGGCCTCCTGGACATCACGCTGCCCCTGCTGCGTGGTACGGGCCAGCTCCTGGCCCTCAAGGGCAGGACGGCCGAGGAAGAGGTGCGCAAGGCGCAGAAGAAGCTCGACCGCTACGGGGTCCGCGAGACGGAGATCCTCCTGACCGGCGAGGACCTCCTCGAGGAGCCGACGACGGTGGTTCGCGCCGAGCTCTGAGGGCGTCTACGGGAACGGCCGCGTCAGCTTCCTCCGCGTGGTCTTCCCGAGGCCTCACTCCGGCGGAGTGTGACCGGAGCTGTGCCGGACCAGGAAGCGAGGGCCCAGGAGCATGCGCCCCTGGGCCCTTCTGCTGCCCCCCGTTCGCGGCAGCCCCGCCCTCTTTCCGCGTGCACGCCCGGTGCCCATCGGGGGCCCGGCCCCTCCGGAGGACGTGCCCCTCCGAGGACGAGTTCCAGCAGAGCGCGAGGGCACCGGGCGCATTCATTCCTGCTTCCCCACTTCCACGGGTTGCAGAACCCCTCACTCGCGCCACCCCACACTCCCCTCGGCATCCACGCCCACCTCCGCGTCTCGGATTCCGTCGCCGGGAGGCCGGGTTTTGCGGAGGGCTACCGGGTAGTCTGGGTGAAGAAATTGCACCTGCCTCACTGGAGAGCGATGGATCGGAACCTGCCATGAGACGTGCCCAGGACGTCGGTATGCCCCCAAATCCCATTGACCAACCCGAGAGAGTAGTCCCGGACATCTGCACCCCTGTTTCACGTGAAACGTTGGAGCTGATGACCCCCGTGCTGGAGACGACGTCCGGCATGGCCGAAACACCTGTGATGAGAGAGCTGATGAACGAGAAGAAGCGGTGGAAGAGGCTAGCCCAGCAGAACGTGGCCGCGCCCGGTGAAACGCGCATCTTCACCATCAGTAACCAGAAGGGCGGCGTCGGGAAGACCAGCACCGCAGTCAACCTGGCGGCTGCCATGGCCGAACGCGGCCTGGAGACCCTGGTCATCGACATCGACCCCCAGGGGAACGCCTCCACCGCCCTCAACATCGACCACGGGCTGGACGTGCCCTCCACGTACGACGTGCTCATCGAGGGGACCCCGATGGCCGAGGTGGTCAAGGAATGCCCGGACATCTCCCGGCTCTCCTGCGTGCCGGCCAACATCGATCTGGCGGGGGCTGAGATCGAGCTGGTCTCTCAGGTCGCTCGGGAGCAGCGGCTCAATCGGGCTCTCCAGGAGTACACCGAGCACCGTGAGCAGGCAGGACTCCCCCGGCTGGACTACGTCTTCATCGACTGCCCGCCTTCGCTGGGTCTCCTGACCATCAACGCCTTCGTGGCAGCCAGGGAAGTTCTCATTCCCATCCAGTGCGAGTACTACGCTCTTGAGGGGTTGAGCCAGCTGCTCAACAACATCGATATGGTCAAGAAGCACCTGAACTCGACGCTGCACGTAAGCACCATCCTGCTGACCATGTACGACGGGCGGACCAACCTCGCCTCGCAGGTCGCCGATGAGGTGCGTCAGCACTTCCCCCAGCAGGTGCTCGAGGCACTGATTCCCCGCTCGGTCCGCATCTCCGAAGCCCCCAGCTATCAGCAGACAGTCCTGAGCTACGATCCTCACTCCAGTGGATCGCTGGCATACCTGGAGGCAGCCGTGGAGATCGCACAGAAAGGCTCTGGAGGGGCCTCCTGAGCCCTCTGGGTGACCCAGGCGGGAAAAGGGAACAGTAGGTCAATACGGGGCTGTCAGCGATGCTTCCGGGTTTCCGGATCGGTAAGGTCTCCCACTTCTTTGTCTCCTGGCCCTCCCGGCTGCCCCTGAGTCCTGAACCCCTCGTGTGGAGCCAGGCGCGAGAAGGCAATAATGCCTACCGTTTCACGTGAAACGGTAGGCATTATGGCTATAACAAACTTATGGCGCAGTTTTTCGCATACTATTGCGCAGTTCGATAACCTGTATGCCCAGGAGTAGCATGTCTTCGTCCCCTAAAAGCTCCTAGATCTGTCGTTACACCCCCTGGGCAACGAAGCGTTTCACGTGAAACACGGGGAAGCAGGGTGACGCGGCTGCCATACCGATGAATGATCCCTTCTCGCCGAGGAGTCCTTGGGTGAAGTGCTGGGAGCAGACCGTCTTCTCTCTCCAGGAGCGTCATCTCCCTCTCTGTAGCCGGGCTGAAAGGTTCACCCACTAGACTGAGAAGAACAGATCGTGCGTCTACGGGTAGGAGACATGATGGCGGAGCGACGACGCGGCTTGGGGCGAGGGCTTGGAGCCCTCATCCCGGCATCGACGGAAGACGAATCTCAGAACGCTGAAGCGGAGACCTCGACTGAACAGGGTGAAGGGGAAGCCGTGGTCAGCGTTTCACGTGAAACGGAGAAGAAGTCTTCCTCGAAGAAGGGAAAGGGAGGAGCCTCTTCATCCTCGGACAGCCTTCAGACCGCTAGCGCTTCTTCATCCGTTCAGCGGAAGACCTCCTCCAAGACCTCTTCGTCGAAGCAGAAAGCATCGAAGGGGAAAGGTGACGATCAGGAGGGCGCCGCTTCTTCGGTGTCGGCACGGGCGACTCCAGAGGGAGAGCCTGTCAAGAGTTCCACTTCCACTTCCTCCCGTTCCAGCTCCAAGAACGGCGGCACCCAGAGGCGAGCCGATATGGGGGCAGCTCTGAGGAAGAGCGGAGTCGGCCGCCGCCCCGTCGATTTCTTCTTCGAGCCCAGTGGGCCGGCTGAGGAAGCACAAGAGAGCGTCACATCTGAGATCGGGCAGGGTTCTGCTGGGGAGCAGACCGCGAAGACTCCTGCTATCGGGGAGAAAACGAAGGAGAGCGCCTCTCAGGCAAGCACTTCCTCTGATAAGGCCGCTTCCGTTTCACGTGAAACGGAGAAGCCGGCGGACGATCTCTCCAACGAGAACCAACTTGTGGCCGTGCCGGGTGCTCACTTCGGTGAAATCGGCGTGGATGAGATCCACCCCAATAGAAAGCAGCCTCGTCAGGAATTCGACGAGGATGAGATGCAGGAGCTGGTCCACTCCATTCGGGAGATCGGAGTTCTGCAGCCGATCGTGGTGCGCCGGAGCCGGGAGGAA
Source organism: Rothia halotolerans (assembly GCF_004136635.1). GTDB lineage: Bacteria > Actinomycetota > Actinomycetes > Actinomycetales > Micrococcaceae > Rothia > Rothia halotolerans. Next base: position 1,015,041 of record NZ_NOIU01000001.1, read on the forward strand.
GGGGACACCAAGTACGAGCTGGTCATGGGCGAGCGACGCTGGCGTGCTTCGCAGCGAGCGGAGATGGCGACCATCCCGGCTATCGTCCGCGATACGCAGGATGTGGACCTCCTGCGCGATGCCCTGCTCGAGAATCTCCACCGCAGTCAGCTGAATCCCCTGGAAGAGGCAGCGGCCTACCAGCAGCTGCTTCATGAGTTCGGTACGACTCAGGAGGAGCTCGCACGCCGTATCGGGCGCTCTCGCCCTCAGATCAGCAATACCATCCGTTTGCTGAGGCTCCCGGCTCTGGTCCAGCGGCGTGTGGCCGCGGGCATTCTCTCGGCGGGCCACGCACGGGCGCTCCTCGTCCTGGAGGACCCGGCGGCCATCGAGCGACTCGCACAGAGGATCGTCGCCGAGGGTCTCTCGGTTCGCGCGGTGGAGGAGATCGCACAGGCAGGGGAGACCCCGAAGAAGGAAAAGACTCGGAAGGCAACCCCTGCCAATCGTCATCATGAGCGTTTGGACTATATCGCCGATGCCTTCGCGGATAAGCTCGACACCAGCGTGAAGATCAATCTGGGAGCGCGGAAGGGCAAGATGACCATCGAGTTCGCCTCGGTGGACGATCTGAACCGCATCATCTCCGTGCTGGACCCGGAGATCGAGAAGGACTGAAGCCGCTTCCCTCCATCCTCGGAGGGAACGAAGAAGGGGCCGCTCGTTTCACGTGAAACGAGCGGCCCCTTCTCCTTGAGGAAGCACGGTGTCCGGGGTTAGCCGAGGAACTCGGCGAACTCCTTCTCCAGCGCCGCCTTCGGCTTCGCGCCGACAGATGTCTTGGCGACCTCCCCGTCCTTGAAGACGTAGATGGCGGGGATCGAGGTGATGCCGTACTTCGCGGCAGTCCCGCCGTTCTCGTCGACGTTCAGCTTCACGACGTCGACCGAATCGGCGTGCTCCTCGGCGATCTGGTCGAGGATCGGGCCGACCATGCGGCACGGGCCGCACCATTCAGCCCAGAAGTCCACGATGACGGGACGATCACTCTTCAGCACGTCCTCCTCGAAGGACGCGTCGGTCACTGCTTTGGCGTTGCTCATGATGTTTTCCTTTCCTGGGAGTCAGAGGGATTCGAGGTAGTGCTGCGCGTCGATGGCGGCGACGCAGCCGGATCCCGCCGCGGTGATGGCCTGCCGGTAGGTGGGGTCGATGACATCGCCCGCGGCGAAGACGCCGGGGAGGGCGGTCTTGGAGGAGCGCCCCTGGACGGCGATGGTGCCCTCGGGTGTGAGCTCCAGCTGCCCCTTGACGAGGTCGGTCCGCGGATCGGAGCCGATGGCGACGAAGAGCCCCTCGACCTCGAGGCGCTGGGTCAGCCCCGAGCGCAGGTTCTCGATCTGCAGCGCCTCGGTCTTGTGCTCGCCCTCGATGCCCACCACGGCGGAGTCCCAGATGAAGGTGATCTTCGGGTGGTTCAGGGCGCGCTCCTGCATGATCTCCGATGCGCGCAGGGTGTCCCGGCGATGGATGATCGTGACGGAGGAGGCGAAAGTGGTGAGGAAGAGGGCCTCCTCGAGGGCGGAGTCCCCGCCACCCACGACCGCGATCGGCTTCTCTTTGAAGAAGAAACCGTCACACGTTGCGCACCAGCTCACGCCGTGACCGGAGAGCCGAGTCTCGTCCTCCAGGCCGAGCTTCCGGTACTCCGAACCGGTGGAGAGGATGACGGACTTGGCCAGGGTGACCGAACCGTCGTCGAGCGTGATCCTCTTGACCTCGCCGGACAGGTCCACCTCCGCGACGTCCTCGTACCGGACGTCGGCGCCGAAGCGCTCGGCCTGCTGCTGCATGTTGGCCATGAGCTCCGGCCCCTGGATGCCCTCGATGAACCCGGGGTAGTTCTCCACCTCCGTGGTGGTCATCAGATCGCCGCCGGCGGCCACCGAGCTGGCGAAGACCACCGGGCGGAGGTTGGCGCGCGCGGTGTAGACGGCCGCGGTGTAGCCGGCGGGGCCGGAGCCGACGATCACGACGTCGTGGATCGTGGCATCGCCGTCCTGCTCGGTCCGGGGTGCGGCCTCATCCTGCGGCAGGTTGAGGAGCGGGGCGGATGCCGCGGAGAACACGCTGTCGGTCAAGGGGAGCCTTTCGGTCGTGGCCGTCGACGGCCGGGGTGGTGCGGGCCGGGCTCCGCTGCGGTGCGGAGCCCGAGGGCTTTATGGGTCTATGGGTCTATGGGTGAGAACCTGCCCGTGGATCATAATATTCCGGCGGTCCAGCGGTGTGCGGACGGGCGAGGGAGCGGCCTCGCGCCTTCTGGGGTGCGCGGTGGTCTCACGGGGCAGAGGGCGGCAGAGCGGGCTGCGCCAGCACCGATACGTGGGCCGGACGAGAACGCTCGAACGAGGCGAACGGGGACGGAAGAGCAGGCTGCGCGGCACGCGAACGGTGGAGCAGACCGCGAGAGAGCCCTCGAGCGGTGCGCGGGGACTCCGGAGGACCGGCGGGGACGTGGAGCGGGACGAAAGAAGCCGGAGAAGAGGAGCAGACGGGGCGGCCGAGCGGGCCGGGCCCGTCCTAGTCCACCGAGATCTCGGCGATCCGCAGCCCGTAGCTGTACCCGGCGATGGGCTCGCTCAGCTGGGGCGCCTCGGTGAAGTACACGATCACGTAGGAGGCGTCCTGGGAGCCGGCATCCTCGGAGAGCTCGACCGTGGTCGAATCCCCCTGGAAGGAGCCCGTGCCCGCCTCGGTGGCGCCGTCGATGCTCGGGGAGTCGTTCGTGTAGATGGTGAAGTGCCCGCCGCTGCCGCCGTCCTGCTGGATGGTGACACTCGAGACCTCTGCCGGGGAGTCCAGCTGAACCGCGAGGCCGACGCCGGGGACCAGGTTGCCGAAGGAGGCCGAGGCGAAGCCGTAGCTGCTCCAGGAGGTGGCCGGGTCGCCGTCGGTCGCCTCGCCGAGGGTCCCGTCCTGGTCGGCCATGAAGCCGGCGTTGCCCGGCACGACGCGGCTGATGCCGGAGATCTCGGGATCCGCCCCCTGCTCGTCCTCGGTGGCGGAGGGGGACGCGGAGGGGCTCGACGTCGTGCTCCCCTCCGCAGAGCTGACCGTGCCGCTGGGGGAGGGCTCACCGCCGAAGCCCGCGACCAGCGAGCCGAGCCGGGTGAAGCCGAAGATCACCAGCGCCACGAGCAGGACGATCACCACGGCCGCGGTGATCCACAGCCCGCCGCCGGGACGACGACGCCGCCGGGGCGGCTCCTCCTCGTCCTCGTACGCCGCGCCGGGGACGAACTCGTCCTCCTCGCGCTCGTAGCGGTTGTCGCCGTCGTAGCCCTGGTCCAGCCCCTGGAAGGCGGCTCCCGCACCGGCCGCCGTCCCCGCGGCGCCGCCCGAGGCGTCGGATGCGGCGCGGTCGAAGAGCGTGCCCTCGCCCGAGCCCGCGCGGGGCTGGCGCTGGGCGGGCGGCTCCTCGCCGAACTCCTCGTAGTCGGCCTCGGTCCACGGCTGGACCGCCGGCATCGGCCCGGTGTCCCCCGAGCGGCCGGAGACCGCGTCCTGGGGGGAGGTGTCGGGGCCGAGCTGCTCGTAGTCGGCGTCGGTGGCCGCTGTGCTCGAGCCGAAGATCTCCGTGCCGAGCCCCTCCGGGTCCTCGGTCTCGAAGTCCTCGGTGAGCAGGAGGTCCAGCAGCTCGTTGGCCGGCGCGTGCGAGGTGATCAGGTAGGTGACGTCCTCGGACTGGCCGAGGTCCAGGATCTGGAGCGTCCCGGCGCGGGGCCCGGCGGCGACGTCGCGCGCGTGCTCGATCAGCATGTCGCTGTGCGTCGGACTCGCCACCAGGATCGAGACCCGGCGCCCCAGCACCTGGTCGCGACCCTCCAGGACCTGGTCCTGGGCCGCCGTGGCGACGACCTGGGTGGTCACTTTGTAGCGCCCACCGAGGACGGCACCTAGCTGAATGGCCTGCGTCAAGAGTCCTCCCGCGCCTGATGTTCGGTCAATGTCTGTTCCGATGATACCGGGATGCTACCGGCGCGTACCGTCAGTCATCTCCCGAATCGCGCTCTGATCGGGGCCATCAGCCCGGAGAGCTCGCGCACCCGGAAGAGCTTCAGGGCACCGAGGTAGACGACCCCCATCACGGCCAGGCCCAGCAGCGCGGTCAGCATGCCGTTGATCGGGCCGCCCCAGGGGAAGCCCTCCGGCGAGGAGCCGCCCACCAGCTGGAGGACGACGTAGCCGACGACGCCGGCCAGTATCGCCGCCAGCGAGACCCTCAGATGCGTCTTGACGATGCTGGCGACGTCGTAGTCCCCGAGCCACCTCTTCAGGGCCCGGTGGTAGAGCAGCGTCGAGAAGACGTTCATGAAGACGTACAGGGCGGCCACGTAGAACGCGACGTACTGCGCCGGCGCGAAGGCGAGGACGAGCGCCCCCAGCGCGATCGTGATCAGCGCCGAGAGGACCTGGACCACCAGCGGGGTCCGGGCGTCCTCGGAGGCATAGAACATGCGCCCCATCATGAAGGCGATGGTCAGGAACGGCCCGCCGAGCGCGATCACGGTGACGAGCTGGCCCATCACCGCACCCGCCCCCGGCTCGCCGCCGCTGAACATCATGCCCACCGGGCCGGCGTAGACGATGAGGGCGACGGCGCAGAAGATCGTCGCGACCGAGGCGATCCTCAGCCCCTGGGAGAGCGAGGAGATCATCCCGGAGTGGTCGCGGTCCCCGGCGGAGTAGGCCATCCGGTTGAACAGCACCGTCGCGATGGACAGGCCGATCACCCCGTGGGGCAGCTGGTAGAGCATCGTCGAGTAGTCGAGCAGGGCGGGGCCGGCCACCGCCTCGCCGGTCCTGGCCACGATCTCCTCGCGGGCGCCGGTCGCGGAGGAGGCGACCTTGGTGAGGAACAGGAAGGAGAGGTTGGCGATGATGCCGGTCGCCAGCGTCCAGCTGGCGATCTTGGCCGCCGTCGAGAGCCCGATGCCGCGCCAGCCGAGCTTCACGCCCAGCCCCAGGCGGAGCCGCTTGAGGGGGAGGAAGAGGATGAGGGCCTGGGCCGCGACCCCGACCGTCGCCATGCCGGCCAGCCAGAAGGTCTGCCCGCCGGTCCAGTTCTCCATCGAGTGGCCGGCGCTGGCGTTGGTGCCGTACATCCAGATGAAGACCAGCAGGGCCGCGATGGCGACGACGTTGTTCAATGCCGGTGCCCACATATACGCGCCGAAGGCTCCGCGGGCGTTGAGGATCTGGCCGACGACGGTGTAGAGGCCGTAGAAGAAGAGCTGCGGGAAGCACCACAGGGCGAAGGTGACGCCGAAGTCGATCTGGTCCTGGGTCCAGTTGGTCGAGACGACCGTGATGATGGGCCGGGCCAGCAGCACGACCGCCGTGGTGAGCACGGCGAGGCCGATCACCGCCAGCGAGAGCAGCCGGGAGATGTAGTCCGCGCCGCCGTCGGGGTTCTTGGTGGCCTTGATGATCTGCGGGACCAGCACCGCGTTGAAGACGCCGCCGGCCACGAGCACGTAGATGAGGTTCGGCAGCTGGTTGGCCAGCTGGAAGATGTCACCGGTGGTCTGCGCGCCGATGGCGGTGGCGATCAGGAGGGCCTTGACGAACCCGAGCACCCGGGAGACCAGGGTCCCCGCGGCCATGATGACGCTGGAGCGCGCACCGGTTGATGCCATGTCGTATATGCCCTATCCGTGATAAGCCGTGGTCTTCCCCGGGGGCCGGGCCTCCCCGGTCCTAGATCTGATGAATGATGTATTCCCGGGCGATGTCCGCGATCCGGCGCTCGTTGGGGAAGGAGAGCCTGCGGCCCAGGTCGTCGATGTCGACCCACGCGACGTCTATGGCCTCGTGGTCGGGGTCCTTCTCGGTGGTCAGGTACCCTCCGGTCGCCTCGAGCAGGAAGTGGTGGACCGTCTTGTGGACCCGGTGACCCGAGACGGTGAACCAGTAGTCGATCGACCCCAGCGGGGCGAGCATCCGGCCCTCGATGCCGGTCTCCTCCTCGATCTCCCGGCAGGCGGCCTCCTCGTGCCCCTCCTCGCCCTCGGGATGGCCCTTGGGCAGGCACCACTCGAGCCGTCCGCCCCGGTTGATGCGGGCGATGATCGCGACGGGGTGCCCGGGGGTCTCGAGATCGACGACGATGCCCCCGGCGGAGACTTCTTCCACCGTGGGCAGAGACGAAGCGGGCGTGAACGCCCGCTTCTTCGGTGCCCTGGGTACTGGAAAAGTCATACCGTCCATTTTACAGAGTTCCTCTGCCGGTCGCGCTCCGCCCTCCCCCGGCGGGGTCGGGCGCCTCCGGCCGGGCGTCCGGCAGCGCGGGGCCGGGCCCTCGCCCCCGGCGGTTTTCTGGCACGATTGAACGACCATGGTTAACCTCTTTGACAGTTCAGCGATACACCCCGCGGCCCTCGAGCTGGGCCGCCTCTTCGAGTCCGCGGGCTTCGAGCTCTCCCTCGTGGGGGGACCGGTGCGGGACCTCTTCCTCGGCTCGCAGGCGCTGGACCTCGACTTCACCACCAACGCGACGCCGGACGAGACCCTCGCGGTGGCCCGCGGCTGGGCGGACGCGCACTGGGAGATCGGCCGCGACTTCGGCACCATCGGCCTGCGCCGGGGGGACGCGATGATCGAGGTGACCACCTACCGCGCCGAGGCCTACGACCCCGACTCCCGCAAGCCCTCGGTGGCCTTCGGCAGGAAGCTGGAGGACGACCTCTTCCGGCGCGACTTCACCATCAACTCCATGGCCCTGCGCCTGCCCTCCCTCGAGCTGGTGGACCCCTACGGCGGCATCAGCGACCTCTCCGCCGGCATCCTCAGGACCCCCGGCCGCCCCGAGGACTCCTTCTCCGACGACCCGCTGCGGATGATGCGCGCCGCCCGCTTCGCCTCCCGGCTGGACATCGATCCGGCGCCCGAGGTCGTCGCGGCGATGGAGGAGATGGCGGAGCGCATCGGGATCATTTCCGCCGAGCGGGTCCGGGACGAGCTGGTGAAGCTCATCAACGGGAGGAACCCGCGCCGCGGCGTCGACCTCATGGTGGACACCGGGCTGGCCGACCGCGTGCTGCCCGAGATCCCCGCCCTGAAGATGGAGATGGACGAGCACCACCGTCACAAGGACGTCTACCAGCACTCGTTGACGGTGCTCATGCAGGCCGCGGACCTGGAGACCGACGCCGAGGGCCCGGTCCCCGGCCCCGACTTCACCCTGCGCTTCGCGGCCCTGATGCACGACGTCGGCAAGCCCGCGACCCGCCGGGTGGAGCAGGGCGGCGCGGTCAGCTTCCGCCACCACGACGTCGTCGGCGCCAAGCAGGTCAAGAAGCGGATGCGCGAGCTGCGCTTCGACAACGAGACGATCAGGAACGTCGCGCGGCTGGTCGAGCTGCACATGCGCTTCTACGGATACGGCGACGCCGGGTGGACCGACTCCGCGGTGCGTCGCTACGTGCGCGACGCCGGCGACCAGCTGCAGCGGCTGCACCGCCTGACCCGCTCGGACGTGACCACGCGGAACAAGCGCAAGGCGCAGCGGCTGGAGTTCGCGTACGACGACCTGGAGCGCCGGATCGAGGAGCTCTCCGCCCAGGAGGAGCTGGAGGCCATCCGCCCCGAGCTGGACGGCCGGGAGATCATGGAGATCCTCGGCATCCCGCCGGGCCCCGAGGTGGGGGAGGCGTACAACCACCTCCTCAACCTCCGCCTGGACGAGGGGACCCTGGGGCACGACGTCGCCGTGGAGCGCCTGCGGGCGTGGTGGGCCGAGCGCGCCCGAGCGGAGCCTGGCAGTTGACCCGGAGCCCCGTGTGTTTCGGGGCCGGGGTTTCGGAGAGGAAGCGGCGGATTGATAGCGTCGTGGGACAGTATTCCCGTCCACGATGAGGTACGCGTGTCCGATACCGGAGACAACCAAGACGCCCGCACGCCGGGGAACGCATCGGGCGGCTCGCCCGAACCGGGCAGCGCCCGGGCCCCCGGGGGACCGGGCGCGGGCTCTCCCTCCGACGGCCCCGCCGCGTCGGAGCCCCGGGAGACCGGGACCCCATGGGGAACGTCGCCCGGCTCCTCCGCTGCCGGGGCGTCCATCCCGGTCGCCAACGCGGCGCCGGAGGAGCCCGCCGAGGCCCCGTCCCGGAGGCCGCAGCGCACCACCGTCGGCGACTGGCTGGGGGCGGGCCTGACCGCCGTCGTCGCCTACGCCTCCATGCTGGTGGCCGCGGCGCTCATCTCGGTGATCCTCGTGGTGATGATGCGCGACGAGTCCGGGGACGCCTCGGGGACGCTCGCGGGTCAGGGCCTGTCCATGATCACCGACCAGTTCGGTGCCTATCCGTTCGTCGCGCTGCTCTTCCAGCTGGTCGCGATGGCGATGGGCGGCACCCTGTCCCTCCAGCTCCTCCAGAACGCGATGGGGCAGAGCGCCACGATCACGGCCTCGCTGCACGCCTTCCCCCTGCTCATCACCCTGGTGGGCTTCGTGGTCCTGTTCTACGCCTCTCGGATGCACGCTCGCCGGCAGCTGCGGCGCGGCGGCGCCCGGGTGGGAGGGACGCGCCTCTGGCTGACCTCCCTGATCGCCGGGCTCATCCTGGCGGCGCTCACCGTGGCCCTCACCCTCGTCCTGGCGGGCAGGGGCTCGATCACGGTCTACGTCCTCTCCCTGGAGTTCTGGTTCGACGCCATGAGCCCCCAGATGGTGCTGCTCCCCCTGATCGGCGGCACGCTCGTCTCCGGCTGGGCGCGCAGCTCCGTCGCGGCCCCCGGGCGGGGACTCGTCGGCGAGACCGTCCGCGCCCTGGCGCCCGGCCTGGGCACCGCGGCGCGGCTGACGGGGATCTACGCGGGCGGCGTCGCCCTGGTCTCCCTGATCGTGCTGAGCGTCGTCGCCTTCGTGCAGGGCTCGCCGGCGGCGGGGCTCGGCACCCTCTTCTTCGGCCTCGTCGCGGTCGTGGAGATCATGGCCCTGGGCCACCTCTCCGGCATCACCGCGCAGACGACGGCGCAGCTGGGCTACCAGCGGGACACTGCCTTCATCTGGTCCGCCCCCGTCCAGCAGTACGCCGACTTCTGGCTCATGCTGGTCTGGATCCCCATCGGGGTGGGTCTGCTGTGGCTCTCCCTCGCCTGGTCGCGGCGCCGGCCCCGGCCCGCGGCGCCGACCTCGTGGTTCGCGATGCCGCTGGCCTTCCTCCTGCTCGGCCTGCTGCTGATGTGGCTCGGGACCCTGCGCTTCTCCGACAGCGGCTTCGTGATGCAGGGCTTCTACGGGATCTCCCCGGCGTGGCTGACCCCGGCCTGCATGCTGGGATGGGGCTTCGTCGTCGAGCTCCTCGCCCGCTTCGTGGCGCCGCGGCTGACGCGCCGGCGCCGGCGCGCGGAGGCGGAGGGCGCGCAGGCCCGCGGGTCCGTGGAGGCGGACGGCTGAGGCCGAGGTAGAGCTGCCTCCACCCCTTCCTCATACCCCGGTATGAAATCGTGCACGATCCCCCGAGAACCCGACGTTCTCGGGGGATCGGCTTATAGGGTTGGGGAGAAGACGTCAGCCCGGTTCGCCGGGAAGGGAAGGAGACACCATGATCGAGGTCTCGGGCCTCACCAAGACCTACGGTGCCAAAAGAGCGGTGGACGACATCAGCTTCACCGTTCAGCCCGGACAGGTGACGGGCTTCCTGGGCCCCAACGGCGCGGGGAAGTCCACCACCATGCGCATGATCCTCGGCCTGGAGCGCCCCACCTCGGGCACCGCCCTGGTGGAGGGCAAACCGTACCGCAAGCTTGCCTCCCCGCTGACCACCGTCGGCTCCCTCCTGGAGGCCAAGGCCGTGCACCCGCGTCGCACCGGGGCGAACCACCTCCGGGCGATGGCGGCGACGCACGGCCTCCCCAAGAGCCGCGTGGACGAGGTCATCGACATCACCGGCCTCTCCTCCGCCGCCAAGAAGAAGGTCGGCGGCTACTCCCTCGGCATGGGCCAGCGGCTGGGCATCGCCTCCGCGATCCTCGGGGACCCCTCCGTGGTCATCCTGGACGAGCCGGTCAACGGCCTGGATCCCGAGGGCGTCATCTGGGTCCGCCAGATGGCCCGCTTCCTCGCCTCCGAGGGCAAGACCGTCTTCCTCTCCTCCCACCTCATGTCGGAGATGGCGCAGACGGCCGACCACCTGATCGTCATCGGCCAGGGGAGGATCCTGGCCGACCAGCCGCTCGAGGAGTTCCTCAACCAGGCCGGCGACGAGCGCGTGCTGGTCCGCACCGACGAGGCCGACGCCTTCGCCGGCGTCCTCCAGCGCGAGGGCCTGCGGGTGGATCCGCACGACGGCGGCCTCATGGTCCACGGCAACGGCCGCCAGGTCGCCGAGCGCGCGCAGGCCGAGGGCGTCCTCCTCTACGAGATCAGCCCCCAGCACGCCTCGCTGGAGCAGGTCTACATGGCGATGACCCAGGACTCGGTGGAGTACCGCTCCGCCGACCCGGCCGCCGGCCTCGCTCCGCACCAGCCGGCCCCGGACACCGACGCCGGGCAGGGCGCGCACGCCGCGGACGCTCCGGTGGACGCCCCCGCCTCCACGGGGAGCGTCCCCGCCGCCCCCGCCGCGGGAGACGACGCCGACTACACCCCCGCCCACTCCTCGCAGCAGACCCCCTGGAACCAGGAGGAGAAGTAGATGATGAGCACCCAGACAGCGACCCCCGCCAACCCGGCGGCCCCCTCCGGTGCCCGCCCGTCCTACCGCCTGACCTTCCTGGGCGTGCTGCGCTCGGAGTTCCTGAAGTTCCGCACCCTGGTGTCCAGCTGGGTGCTGGTGATCGTCACCGTGGTGGCCATGATCGGCCTGGGCGCCCTCTTCGCCTATGTGGCGGTGGTCCAGGTGGGCTTCAACGAGGACATCCAGCAGCAGATGGAGAGCGACCCCCAGCTCGGCGGGGAGATGGCGGCGATGCCGGACCCGATGGACTTCGCCCTCCAGTCACCCGCCGCGGGCGTGACCCTGGCCTACCTCATCCTGGGGGCGCTGGCCGTCGTCGTCATCGCCTCGGAGTTCGGCACCCGGTCGATCACCTCGACCTTCACCGCCGCGCCTAAGCGCGCCGAGGTATATATCGCCAAGGCTATCGTCATCGGCGTCTACTCCGCCGTGATCGCGGTGATCTCCGTGCTCGGCGCGTGGCTGGTGGCCCAGCCGATCCTGTCCCAGGAGGACCTGACCTTCAGCCTCTGGCGCGAGGACGTGTGGTTCAACATCCTGGGCGTCGTCGTGATCTTCGTCCTCACCGCCTGGATGGGCATGGGGCTCGGCGCCCTGGTGCGGAACAATGCGGGCGCCATCGTGATCCTCGTGGTGCTCCTGTTCGTCACGGCCATCATCTTCTCGATGCTGCCCTGGGACTGGGCCAAGGACTTCACGCAGTACCTGCCGCAGTCGCTGGCGGGCATCCTCGGCAACCCGGTCGAGCCGTCCGACGCGACGCAGACGGCCACCGAGGGGGACGCTCCCGGCTACGTGGAAGCGGGACTCTGGTACGCGGTGTGGTGCGGCGTGCCGCTGGTGGCGGGGCTGTTCAGCTTCACCTCCCGCGATCCGAAGTAACCTCTCCCTAGAGCTCGCAGCACGCGAGGGCCCTCCCTGTGGGAGGGCCCTCGCGCGCATCCGCCCGGCGTCGTGACTCCCCGGCAGTCCCGGCGCCGAGCCCCCTCCGGAAAGGTCCACCGCCCATGACGCCCCAGGTCCTTAGGTCGCCGCGCGAGGCCGCGCGCCGGGTGCGGCTGGGGCTGCTCACCCGCGGCGAGGTCAGGTCGGTGCGGCGCCGCCTGGTCTGGACGGCGTTCTCCCTCGTGGTCATCGCGGCGCTGGTCGCCGCGATCGGCAACACCTTCCTGGTGAACCACACGCCCGAGCAGGCGGTGGAGAACTACCTCGCCGAGCTGCGGGACGGGCGGTACCTCAGCGGGATCGGCAAGGGGGCCTACGGCGAGCCGGCGATGAGCTACCTCTCCGACGCCGCCTACGCCGGCGCCTCCGGGCGGGTCGAGGCGTTCACGCTGGTGGGCATCGACGGCGCCGGGCAGAAGGACCGCAGGAACGTGACCGCGCTGGTCAAGACCTCGGAGGGAACGACGGCGCAGACCCTGCCGGTGCGCCGGATCGACCGGCCCGGCCCCTTCTACGACTCGTGGGAGGTGGAGGGCCCCCGCTACGGCACGATCGAGGTGAGCTCCAACGTGATGGTCCCTGTCATGGGGGTGAACGGCGTCGTCGCCAACCTCCGCCACGGCGAGACGGGCCTCTCCGAGAGCGGGTACGGCGTGCTGGAGCGCTCCCCGGAGCCGGGCTTCCCGCACGGGGCCCTCCAGGCCTCGCTCGGGCGGGTCCCGGCCGCGCCGGGGGTGGAGCCCGAGGGCCCGCGGGAGGTCGCCGTCCACTGGCGCTTCCCGGCCCTGCCCGGGGACTACCGCTACGACGCGACCGGCCTGCCGTACTACTCGCTGCGCACGGAGCCCCCCGTGACCGGCGTCGGGATGCGCGACGACGCCGCCCACCGCGTCGACCTCCCGCTGCGCCCCTCCCCGCGGATGTGGTCCGAGGTCGACGAGAGGATCCAGGAGTGGTTGGCCACCTGCGAGGCCTCGACCTCCCCCGATCCCGCGGGCTGCCCCGGCAGCACGGCGCTCGAGCGGGGGGAGGTCGAGCGGGAGGACATGGAGAACGTGCAGTGGCGGCTGCTGGGCCGCCCCGCCCTATCACTGATGCAGGACTCCGAGGGCGACCCCACGGGGCGGACCTGGGTGGCCAGCCGGCACGCCCCGGCGCGGATGGAGCTGACGTACGACGTCGGCGGTCAGGCCCGTAGTGAAACCCTGAGCTTCCCGATCGATGCGCGGGTAGTCTCGGACGGGAGAACAGCACACATCACGGCAGGGCTGCCGAGCGTGCAGGACTCGCAGGCGCCCCTGATGGACCGCAGCGGAGACGAATCATGAGCTACGAGGAACCAGAGCACTACACGCCGCGCTACTTCGACGGCAGCCGCCGGAGCCGGCCGGCCGCCACGGATCCGGGGGCCTACGCGCGCCCCGTCTACATCCGGCCCAAGTCGATGCTGGTCGCCTACCTCCTCTGGCTCTTCCTGGGCGTCTTCGGCATCCACAAGCTGTACCTGGCCCAGCCGTTCCAGTTCGTCTTCTACCTCATCCTGCACGGGCTGGGGTGGCTGCTCGCGGCGATCTTCATCGGCTACCTCTTCTTCGGCATCCTGGCGCTGCTCCTGCTGATCGACATCGTCGCGATCCCACTGCGGGTCGGCAGCCTCAACGCGCGGATGACCCGCCGGGCGTACTGACCGCGGCCGGCCGGGCCGCCGGCGTCGTGAGCTGCGTCCCAGGCGCCTGGGCCGGAGAGGCCCGGTGCTGTACCCTGGGGAGAGTCTGTGCCGTCTCGGCTCGTAAGAGCCGAGGGCACGCAACGCACATGCGAACCTCCTGCTACGGAAAGACCGTAGCCGCCAGAGACCAAAGGAGGTGGGTTCAAACATGCGTGATTACGAACTCATGGCCATCATCAACCCCGAGGTTGAAGACCGCGCCGTCGAGCCGACCCTCAACAAGTTCCTCGACGTCGTCCGCAAGGGCAACGGCACGGTGGAGAACATCGACATCTGGGGCCGCCGTCGGCTCGCCTACGAGATCCAGAAGAAGACCGAGGGCATCTACGCCGTCGTCACCTTCTCCTCGGAGCCCGACGTCGCCAAGGAGCTGGACCGCGTTCTGAGCCTGAACGAGTCCATCATGCGCACCAAGATCATCCGCCCGGAAGAGCAGAAGATCTCCTAGTTTCCACATCCCGCCCGGAATCGGCGCGCGCCGCCGGATCCGGTGCTTGACTGGAAGCATCACCCATACGACTGAAGGAGGTCATGATGGCCGGAGAAACCATCATCACGGTTGTCGGCAACCTCACCGCCGACCCTGAACTGCGCTTCACCCCCTCGGGTGCCGCGGTTGCGAACTTCACGATCGCCTCGACCCCCCGCACCTACGACCGCCAGTCCGGCGAGTGGAAGGACCAGGAGGCCCTGTTCCTGCGCTGCTCGATCTGGCGCGAGGCCGCGGAGAACGTCGCGGAGTCCCTGACCAAGGGGCAGCGAGTGGTCGCCCAGGGCCGGCTCAAGGCTCGGTCGTATGAGACCAAGGAGGGCGAGCGCCGCACCTCCATGGAGCTGGACGTCGACGAGATCGGCCCCTCGCTCCGCTTCGCCACCGCCACCGTCAACCGCAACCAGCGCTCCGGAGGGGGCAACTTCGGTGGCGGCCAGGGCGGCTTCGGTGGAGGCAACCCCGGCGGTGGCCAGGGCGGCTTTGGTGGAAACCAGGGCGGCGGCAATGGCTACGGCGGAAACGGCTTCAACCAGGGGGGCGACCCCAATCGCGGAGGCGGCCAGCAGGCGGCGCCCGCGGCGGACCCCTGGGGCCAGAACTCCGGCGGAGGCAACTACGACTGGAGCGCTGGCCAGGACGACGAACCGCCGTTCTAAGCCGGGGCGCGACGCTCAACCCCACTCCCATTCACCCATCCCGCGGTGTCAAGACCGCGGGCTCCATATCCATGAAGGAGCACCACGATGGCTAAGGCTGACATCCGTAAGCCCAAACCAAAGCAGAACCCCCTGAAGGCTGCTGAAGTCACCGAGATCGACTACAAGGACGTCGCTCTCCTGCGCAAGTTCATCTCCGACCGCGGCAAGATCCGTGCGCGTCGCGTCACCGGCGTGACCGTTCAGGAACAGCGCAAGATCGCCCAGGCGATCAAGAACGCCCGCGAGGTCGCCCTGCTGCCCTACTCCGGCGCTGGCCGCTAAAGAGAAGGAGAGTAGAAGAACATGGCAAAGATCATTCTGACTCAGGAAGTCAGCGGACTCGGTTTCGCTGGCGACGTGGTCGAGGTCAAGAACGGCTACGCCCGCAACTACCTCCTGCCCCGCGGCTTCGCCACGGTGTGGAGCAAGGGCGGCGAGCGTCAGGTCGAGTCGATCCGTCAGGCTCGGGTCGCCCGTGCGCAGGCCAACCTCGAGGACGCCCAGGCGCAGGCTGAGAAGCTCTCCGCCGCCGTCGTCTCCGTCCCGGTGCACGCCGGGGCAGAGGGCCGCCTGTTCGGCACCGTCAAGCCCGCCACCGTCGCCGAGGCGATCGAGGCGGCCGGCCTGGGCTCCGTCGACAAGCGCTCCGTGACCATCGAGTCCAACATCAAGCGGACCGGCCGCCACGTGGTCGCCGTCCGTCTGCACGAGGACGTCGTCGCGAGCGTCGAGCTGGACGTCGTCGCCGCCTAGGCTGCGCGACTCCCTCGGGACGCTTGGACAGCGGCGCCCGGCCCCCTGCCTCGGAGCAGGGGCCGGGCGCCGCTTTCATGTCCCTGTGAGGAACGCGTGACAGGATGATGAGCATGCCGCAGAGACGAGAAGCCAACACCTGGGAACCCGAGTGGGACGAGGAGACGGAAGCCCCCCGACGACGCCGCGCGCCCTGGCTGCCCAGCACCCGCCTGCTGGTGCTCGCCCTGGGGTTGTGGGTCGCCTCGGTGGTGTTGCTGGCCCTCGGCTTCCTCGGCGGGAACACGGGCAGCAACGAGGCCGTGCTGGCGTTCTTCCTCGTCTGCATGATCGTCTCGGTGATCGCCTCGGCGCTGGCGAGCTTCCTCGCGCTGTTCGGGCTGTTCAAGTACCGCCGGCGCAAGATCGTGAACCTGCTGCTGCTGATCGTCTCGGTGCTCACCAACCCGATGGTGCTGCTGGGACTGGCGGTCTCGGTGCTCACCTGACCGGAGGGGTGATCCTGGCTCGGAGGCTCGGAGGCTCGGAGGCTCGGAGGCTCGGAGGCTCGGAGGCTCGGAGGCTCGGAGGTCCTGCAGTTTGGACGCCTGGGCGCCGGTGTCAGAGCCGGACCGGACGAGGCAGGCCGGGCTCGTCGCATCCCTCGACCCATGCCGGACCGACGGGGTGGGATAGATTGGAGAGAGGGCCCGGAGACCTTCCCGGACCCGAGATCAGGCGGAGCTGTGCACAGATGTGGATTGCAGTTTCGCCTAGTCAAAGCATATCTGTGGAACAACGGGGGAAGTTTTCCACAGGTTAATCCCCATAGTGTGCACAACCGGCACGGGCGTGTTGCACAAGTTATCCACAAGAGATGATCGGTGCGGCTGCCGGCGGACGCGTCGCAGTCGATAATGAGGAGTTCCAGCCGTGTCTGAGATCGTTCAGGAGCAGGACCGCGGGCGCACCCCGCCCCAGGACAACGTGGCCGAGCAGTCGGTCCTCGGCGGGATGATGCTGTCCAAGGACGCGATCGCCGACGTCGTCGAGGCCCTGCGCGGCGTCGACTTCTACAAGCCCGCCCACGAGTCCATCTACGAGGCCATCGTGGACCTCTACGGCAAGGGCGAGCCCGCGGACGCGATCACGGTCGCCGACGAGCTGACCAAGCGCGGCGAGCTGAGCCGCATCGGCGGCGCGGCGTACCTCCACTCGCTCATCTCCTCGGTGCCCACGGCCGCCAACGCCGGCTTCTACGCGGAGATCGTCCGCGAGCGGGCGGTGCTGCGTCGCCTCGTCGAGGCCGGCACCAAGATCGTGCAGCTGGGCTACTCCCAGGACGGCGAGGTCGACGACGTCGTCAACGAGGCCCAGGCCGAGGTCTACCAGGTGGCCGAGCGGCGCACCGCCGAGGACTACGTCGTCCTCAAGGAGGTCATCGGCGAGACGGTCGAGGAGATCGAGGCCAACGGCGACAAGACCGACGGCATGCAGGGCGTGCCCACCGGCTTCTACGAGCTCGACGAGCTCACGCACGGGCTGATGGGCGGCCAGATGATCGTCGTCGCCGCCCGCCCCGCGGTCGGCAAGTCGACGCTCGCGCTGGACATCGCCCGCTCGGCGTCGATCCACCACAACAAGGCCAGCGTGATCTTCTCGCTCGAGATGTCCCGCAACGAGATCGCCATGCGCCTGCTCTCCGCCGAGGCCTCGCTGAACCTCTCCGACCTGCGCCGCGGCTCCCTGGAGGACAGCCAGTGGTCCAAGATCGCCGAGGTGATGGGCCGGATGGACAAGTCGCCCCTGTTCATCGACGACTCGCCGAACATGTCGATGATGGAGATCCGCGCGAAGTGCCGGCGGCTGAAGCAGAAGAACAACCTGCAGCTCGTGGTGCTGGACTACCTGCAGCTGATGTCCTCGGGCAAGCGCGTGGAGTCGCGTCAGCAGGAGGTCTCGGAGTTCTCGCGCTCGCTGAAACTGCTGGCCAAGGAGCTCGACGTCCCTGTCATCGCGCTCTCGCAGCTGAACCGAGGTTCCGAGCAGCGCACGGACAAGAAGCCGATGGTCTCGGACCTGCGCGAGTCCGGCTCGATCGAGCAGGACGCGGACATGGTCATCCTGCTGCACCGCGAGGACATCTACGACAAGGAGTCACCGCGCGCCGGCGAGGCCGACGTGATCGTGGCCAAGCACCGCAACGGACCCACCAAGACGATCACGGTGGCGTTCCAGGGGCACTACTCTCGGTTCGCGAACATGGCGAGCGACGGCGGGTTCTAGGCGAGCGCCGGGGCGGAGGCCTCCGCTGGGACGTTCGTCTTTCCCCGGAGTGATCCCGGGCAGCCCCGCGGTGCGGCCCGGGCATGCGCCGTCCTCCGCCGGCCCAGATCTGCAGGCTGCGGAGGCCCGGCGCAGCGCATGGATCCGCCTTCGTCCTCGAAGCAGCCGAAGCCCATCGACTCCCATCGGAGGAAAGGGGCAGACGCCGTCCCCCGAAAGGCGTACAAAGGAGAAACATAGGTTCTCCATACGGGAGACCCACCCGCATCTGACTGAATGGCAGGAGAGTTCTCAGCGAGAAAGGGCGGCCGAGCGTCCCGAGGCGCCGCACGGCGTTCAGGGCGAGGCCGCGGCTCGCGTCCGGGCCCGCGGACCCGGCCATCACCTGACCCCCGGGTCCAGAGACCGACGGAGAAGAAGCCGATGAGTGAGAAGCCATCGACGGAGGAAGAGGCGACGGGAAAGGCTCCGCTCGCTCCTGCCAGATCCCACCGTCTCGTGGGGATCGACGCCGCCCGCGGTCTGGCCCTGATCGGGATGGTCGCCATCCACATCCTCCCCTCGTGGAGCGACCAGACCGGCCGGCCCACGGTGACGTGGCTGCTGTTCTCCGGGAACGCGGCGGCGCTGTTCGCGCTGCTGGCCGGCGTCGGGCTCGCCCTGATGTCCGGCGGCCGCCGCCCGCACAAGGGGCGGCGCATGCTGGCCGACCGCGTGGGGCTGGCGGTGCGCGCGGTGCTGATCGCCCTCCTCGGCCTCTGCGTCAGCGCGGTCATGCCGGCCGACCCGCCGGCCTACAGCATCCTGGTCTACTACGGCGCGTTCTTCCTGCTGGCCATCCCGTTCCTGAAGGCGAGGCCCCTGACGCTCTTCGTCTGGGCCGGCATCCTCTGCGTCGCCGTGCCCGTGCTGATGCAGAGCCTCCGGGAGGAGCTCCCGGACTGGACCGTCTACAACCCGACGTTCTCCGACGTCTTCGAGGCGCCGGCCGCCACGCTCTCCCAGCTCCTGCTGACGGGGACCTACCCCGCCCTGGCGTACCTGGTCTTCGTGCTCGCCGGCCTGGGGCTGGGGCGTCTGAACCTGCGCGAGACCACCAACCAGGTCCGGATCCTGGTGGCGGGCGTGGTCATCGCGCTCCTCGCCCGGCTCGGATCCCATATCCTGCTCTACGGCATGGGCGGCTTCGAGCAGCTGTACCTGACCAGTCCCTTCGGCCGGGGACAGCTGCGGGACGCGCTGATCTGGGGCCCGGACTTCATCCCGACCAACTCCGCGTGGTGGTACGCGATCGCCACGCCCCACACCGAGATGCCGCTCGCGATCGCCTCGAGCCTGGGCATATCGCTCGCGGCGCTGGGCGCCTTCCTGCTGGTGGGCAACAGGATCGCGGAGTGGCTGAGGCCCCTGAGCGCGATGGGGGCCATGACGCTGACGCTCTACACCGCGCACCTGCTGGCCCTCTCCGCCGAGGTGCACTACGAGCTGCCCTACCTGTGGTTCCTCATCCAGATCGGGGTGGCCGTCGCCTTCGCCCTCGTCTGGCAGAGGTGGCTGGGGAAGGGACCGCTGGAGCGGGGGATCGGCGCGGCGGTCACGGGCACCCGGCGCGTGGTCATGGGGCGCACGCGGCGCCACGGTGGACCCGGCGAGATGCGCGAGGGATGAGATGCCGGGCGCCGGGCGTCCCAGCGAAACCCCAGGAATCGCTGGGTGTTCTGAAGGGTCTGCCACAGTTCGTGCGCAGGGCGGATCCCTACAGTAGGAACTACCTCAAAGGTGCGAGTGATTGAGAACCCGAACGGCCCCGCCGGAGTGTTGAGCTCCGAGCGGGGTCGTTTGGTGTGTTCAGGGGCTGTGGCTACGATCGCGGCCAGGCCAGGCCAGGCCAGGCCAGGCCAGGCCAGGGCAAGGAGGCTGAACATGACAGCGCCGTGGCCTTCTCCGGAAGATGAAGGACTGACGCCGCAGAAGGATCAGGCCTCCGCCTCCGTGGCCCCCTCGAGGTCCAGACGCCGGGCGGTCGTCCTCACCCAGCGCTCCAAGATCTCTTCGCCGTGCCGTGCGAGGTCGGCCCCCAGATAACCGAAGACCTCGGCGTTGATCACGCCGATGAGGGAGAGCCACACCTCGACGGCGTCGGCCGCGGCGCCAGTCGGGGCCTGCACGTCGAGGTCGCGCATCCCCTCGGCCAGCTCCTCCCGATAGGCGGGGCTGAGGGAGCTCGTCTCCTCCTCGGGCGTGCGATCGTGCCCGAGTATCTCGACGAATCGCGCCATCACCCGGGTCCCCGGCCCGGTGGTCCGCTGGGCGGGGGCGACGTAGCCGGGGACCGGCGTGCCGTAGATGAGGGACCAGCGCTCCGGATGCCCGACGGCCCACGAGCGCATCGCCCGCGCCACGGCGGGGAAGGCCTCCGCGGGGTTCACGGGGTCCGTGGCGGGGTCTGAGAGCACCGATTCCGCGAGGTCCTCGTAGGCGTCCACCACCAGGAGGGTCAGGAGCTCGTCCCGGGTGGAGACGTGGCGGTATATCGCCGAGGACGCCACCCCCAGCTGACGGGCGATCTCCCGCACCGAGAGCCCCGCGGCCCCCCGGTCGGCGAGCTGGGCCCTGCCCGCCCGGATGATGCCGCGGCGCATCTCCTCGCGAGCCTCGGCATGGGATCTGCGGACCTTTGTCATGGGAACAGTCTGCCAGGAGAGAGTGTCCGAGGGAATTTGGAGAGCAGTGCTCTTGAAAAGTCTCGCCAGTCATCCTAGGCTGGGAGCGACTTATAGAGAGCACTGCTCACAGAATGGAGAGGGTCATGAAGTATCTCGTCACGGGAGCGGGGCAGATCGGGCGGCAGCTCGTCGCGGATCTGGGCGCGGAGGGGCACGACGTCGTCGTGCTGCGTCGCGGGGAGGGCGCGGTGCCCGGCGCCCGGACGGTGAGCGGGGATGCGGCGGACCGGGACCTGCTGCGGACGGCTGCGGCCGGGGCGAGCGCCGTCTTCCACTGCGTCCACACCTCCTACGACGCCGAAGCGTGGGAGCGCGACCTGCCCGGCCGGGAGCGGGCCGTCATGGACATGGCGGCAGAGCTCGGGATCCCCGTGGTCTTCCCGGAGTCCGTCTACGCCTTCGGCGAGGGTGCCCGCGACCTGAGCGAGGACGCCGCCTGGGAGCCGGCCTCGCCCCTCGGCGAGGTGCGCAGGCGTCTGCTGGCCGCGCGCGAGGCGCATCCGGCTCGCACGCTCTCCGTGGTGGCCGCGGACCTCCTCGGTCCCACCGCGAACCCGCAGACCTCCGTCTACAAGATGATGGTGCTGGGGCCGGCGCGCCGAGGACGCACGGCCTGGGTCATGGGCGATCCGGACGCCCCGCGCAGCTTCACCTACATCCCCGATCTCAGCGCCGCGATGGTCGTGGCGGCCCAGAGGTGCGAGGCCCTGGCGCCCGGAGGGAGCGCGGTGCTGATGGCCCCGAGCGGGGGCCCGCTGAGCCAGCGGCGAATGGCCGCGGACGCCGCGCGCGTCTCCGGCCGCCGGAGGGCGAGGGTCCGCCGGATCCCCCGCCGGGTCTTCACCGTGGGCGGCCTCTTCTCGCCGATGATGCGGGAGCTGGGGCGCCAGTCGTACCTGTGGCGGCACCCCAGTGTGCTGCGCCCGGGACGCCTCGCGCGTGAGTACGGCATGACGCCGACGCCGTGGGATGCGGTCGTGCGCGAGGAGTGCGACGAGGGAGATGTCGGCGGTGAGCTGCGGGGCCGCTGAGGGGTTGTTCGAGGGGGCGACATCGGCCGATGAAGGGAACTCTGGTCAGCCCGTCCGTGAAGGGGACCGGCTCCCGCCCTGAGTCTTAAGTATCGGAGGGGTTGTGTAAACCCCGGTCAGGATATCCCCCCTCACAGTATGCGAAAGTATCATTGATTTCTCCTCAGGGAAGACGGATATCATCACCTCACATGGTCCTGAACGGCTGGGGCGGCTATCAGGCGATGACCTGGGGGGAACGATGAGAAGAATGCTCAGATCGACCACTGCCGCCGCTCTGTGATGAGTCGCGGGAGGGAGGCCTGGGAACATCGCAGCTCGCGTTTCATCGAGGAGCAGATGACTGCGAGGATCCCGGGGATCGATCTCGAGGATCCGTGGATGGATGAGTCGCTGCGTGCTGCCGAGGCCGAATTCCTCAAAGGCTTCGCGCATGCTAATGGCATGGCAACGGATGTCTTCGAGGAATATCAGATGTATCTCGGCGAAGGCCTCATCCGAGCTTTCGAGGGACGATGGGCGCACCTTCCGTCAGAGCTCCTCGGCGAGACGGGGCAGGCCGGCAGGGGCATCGCGTACCGTCGTATGGAGCCCGTGGACATCACCGACGGGATGATCGGCTTCGCGCTCGCCGAGCGCTCGGGCGAGTGGTGGGCCTCGGTCTTCAGGAGCAATCGGGAGCTCATGCCGGATTGACCCCAGGCCCGAGGCCCTCCGCCCGAGACCTCAGGCGGAAGGCGCGGAGGGATCCGCTTCCGCGGAGGCCGCAGGCTCCTCTGCAGGAGCCTCCCGGCCGGCGTCCCGCTCGTGCACCAACTCGTGGACCCCCGAGATCACCTCGGTGGGCCGGAACGGGTACCGCTTGATCTCGGTCTCGTCCGAGATGCCGGTGAGCGTCAGGATCGTGTGCAGCCCCGCCTCGATGCCGGCGACGACGTCGGTGTCCATCCGATCGCCGATCATCGCCGTCGTCTCCGAGTGGGCGCCGATCCGGTTGAGGGCGGAGCGGAACATCATGGGATTCGGCTTGCCGACCACGTAGGGCACCCGCCCGGTGGCCTTGGTGATCAGCGCGGTGATCGCGCCGGTGGCGGGCAGGACGCCGTCCGCGCTGGGGCCGGTCGCGTCCGGGTTGGTGGCGATGAAGCGGGAGCCGTCGAGGATGAGGCGGATGGCCTTGGTGATCGCGTCGAACGAGTAGTTCCGCGTCTCGCCGACGACGACGTAGTCCGGGTCGGTCTCGGTCATGATGAAGCCGGCCTCGTGCAGGGCGGTGGTCATGCCCGCCTCGCCGATCACGAACACGGAGCCACCCGGCATCTGCTTGGCCAGGAAGTCCGCGGTGGCCAGGGCGGACGTCCAGATCCGCTCCTCGGGAACCACGAGGCCCGAGGCCCGCAGCCGGGCGGAGAGGTCGCGGGCGGTGAAGATCGAGTTGTTGGTGAGGACCAGGTAGGGCGCGTCCTCGCGGCGCCACTGGTGCAGGAGGTCGGCGGCCCCGGGGAGGGCCTTGTTCTCCTGGACGAGCACGCCGTCCATGTCGGTGAGCCAGCTGGTGATGTGACTGCGATCCATCGAATCCGCCTCCAGGGTCGAGTTCGGCGCGGCGGGGGCCTGCCCTTGGTTAATCACTGTAGTGGCTCCGCGGATTCCCGTCCCGCTATGGGGAAGCCGCAACCGAGGTGAGGGTCCTTGGAGAGCGGGTTTGATAGGAGCGGGGGTGGAAGACGGACAGACGCATCTGAGCGAGAGAGAACCGCATCATGTCCTTAACTAGGGATATTCGGAGGTTTCGTTCCGAAAATCTGAGTGGTCCTTGTCCAACGAGGCACGGGGAGGTCGAGTTTTCGGCAGGATGGCTCCGAAATCCGTTAGTAATGCGCAGATCATCGATTGTTTCTCCGCTGGTGCTGTTTCGCAGCCTCGCCGGGACTATCGGGCTCGAGCGGTGACCCGGCATAGGGAGAAGGGGCGATGCGGCTTGTGTGGTCCGATGCGTCGGGGCCCGGAAAAGGCGGACATCGGTGCGCCCCGGTGATGAGGACGCGGAGAGGCTCCACGGGGCTGAGGGGCGTCAGCCATCCTCGCTGCCGGTGTCATCGCCTCTCCGAATGACCGGATATTATGTGGGTGATCCCCGTATGAGAAGAGCTGTTCCCTTGGCGTCGCCCCCTCTTGATTTTGTTGCCATCGACTTCGAAACCGCCAACGCCGACAAGGCGTCGGTCTGTCAGGTCGGAGTGGTCAAGGTCCTCGGTGGTGAGATGGCCTCGATCCAGTCCTGGTACGTGCGGCCTCCGACGGGCCTGACCTCGTTCGACCCCGAGAACATCGGCATCCACGGCATCAAGCCCAAGGACGTCCTCAAAGCCGGCATCGAGTGGGCTGAATCCGTGGAGCGCCTGGAGAAGCTGTGCGCAGGCCTGCCGCTCATCGCCCACAACGCCGCGTTCGACCGAGGGGTCTTCGAGGCCGCCTGCCGGATGACCGGCGTCGAAACCCCCTCATGGCGCTGGGAGGACACCCTCAAGATCTCCCGCGAGTATCTGGATCTGCCCAATCACAAGCTGCCGACGGTGGCGGAGCATCTGCGTCTGCCCCGGTTCATGCACCATGACGCCGCGGCGGACGCCCAGGCCTGCGCGCTGGTGACGATGGGCATCGCCCGCCTGGTGGATGCGACGCACGTTGACGACCTGTGGCCTGCGCCCCGAGTCTCCACCGGCCGAGGGCCATCGGCCCGCTGGTTCGACAAGGCCGCGAAGGCCAAGGTCTCCGAACTGCCTCAGCCGTCTCCCGAGGCCGATCCGGAACACCCTCTGCACGGTCAGATGGTCGCCGTCACCGGTGACGTTCCCGGCATGACGCGCTGGGAGCTCTTCGAGGCGATCGCCGCCGCGGGCGGGACGCCACAGAAGAGCGTGACCCTCAAGACCACCCTTCTGGTGGCGGCAGATCACGCCGATCTGACGGAAGGCTACGATCCTGCGTCCGGCTCCGCCAAGGAGAAGAAGGGCCACGAGTATCAGCAGCGGGGCAAGCCGATCCGCTTCATCGGTCGACTGGAATTCGAGGAGTGCCTCGACTGGAGTCCTCAGCGCCCTCAGGAGGATGTCGGGAGCGTCGCTTCGGTCGCGTTGCCGACCCCCGCTTCTCCCGCGTCGCGGGAGGTGCGCCCGGAGAGCGGGGATCTCATGCTGCCGGAGAGGATCGCGGAGAGCGGGGTTCTCAGCCTGGAAGAGGAGCCCCGAGCTGACGAGCGGCAGGTTCTCGAGAGTCCCGGTCTGCTGGGGGACAAGGTAGGCACCGAGCAACTCGATGATTCTGCCCCAGCGTACCTTGCCGTCGAGAGCCCCGACCCGGCGGGGCCGAGCGAGTCTCCCCAGTCCCCCGCCGGGACCATTCGCATGACGACGCCGGCCCCCGAGGCCTCGCCGAGAACGAGTGAGTTCTCCGAGCCGACGGTGTCAGTCGTATCAGAAGGGGGTCAACGGCCTCTTGAGGGGGCGGCCATCAGAGAAGGCTCCGAAGCCCGCACTGTCCACAACCCCGCCGAGCCTGGTGGCGGTGCCTCCCGTCTGCTTCGCCGGATCTTCGGATGGATCGTGCTGGTCCCCTCGGCTCTGTTCGGGATCCTCTACCTTGTGCTCATCATCTTCGGTCTGATCACGGATCCTCCGGAGACGGTGGTGACGCTGGGGGTCATCGTCCTCTCGCTCTTCGTCACCGCGGTATTCGCTGTGCTGTGCTGGCTCGGTATGTATCTCATCTGGTTTCGGGACAGGCGTCGACGCGCGGTGGTGACGGGTCGGGAAGGCACGAGGACGGGTGCTGCCGAAGGCTGACCTGGGGACGCCCGCTGCGGTGGCTTCCTCTGGCTGAGTGAGGTGGCGCTGTATGTTGTGCGTCGCTAGGGAGATTCGGAGGTTTCGTTCCGGAAACCTGAGCAGCTCCCGCCTCAGCTAGAGACCGGGACCTCAGATTTCCGGAACGATAGCTCCGAAAACCACTAGTAGTGCGCAGCTCTTCATGATTTCTGTGGCGACGCTGGTGGGGAGCCCCTCCGCGCACTCTGCCGAAATCAGCCGTTGAACTCCGCCGGGTGCGGGCCGGTGCGGCCGTCGCGATCCAGGGCGTCGATGGCGTCGAGCTCCTCGGAGGTGAGGTCGAAGCCGAAGACGTCCAGGTTGGAGGCGATCCGGGCGGGCGTCACGGACTTGGGGATCACGATCCGCCCCTGCTGCAGGTGCCACCGCAGGACGGCCTGGGCGGGCTCGACGCCGTGGGCCGCGGCGGCCGCCCGGACGGCGTCGTCGGCCAGGACCGCGCCTTGGGCCAGCGGACTCCACGCCTCGGTGGCGATGCCGAGCCGGGCATCGGCGGTCTGCGTCTGGCGGTTCTGCAGCGCCGGGTGCAGCTCCACCTGGTTCACCGCAGGGATCGTGCCGCCGAGCGAGGCGATCCGGTCCAGGTGCTCGGGCAGGAAGTTCGAGACGCCGATCGAGCGGGTGAGACCCTCCTGGCGGAGCCGCTCCAGCGCCTCCCAGGTCTCGAGGTAGGCCTCCGTGGCCGGGGCCGGCCAGTGGATCAGGTAGAGGTCCACCTGGTCCAGGCCCAGGCGGTCGAGGCTGGTGTGCAGGGCGCGGGCCGGGTCGGCGAGGTCGGCGACCCAGAGCTTGGTGGTGACGAACAGGTCCTCGCGGGCGAGGCCCGAGGAGGCGAGCGCCCGGCCGACGCCGGCCTCGTTGCCGTAGACGGCCGCCGTGTCGATGCTGCGGTAGCCGGCTTCCAAGGCGCTGTTGACGGCGCGGGTGGTCTCCTCGTCGGGGACCTGGAAGACGCCGAAGCCCAGCTGCGGTATCTCGGTCGAGTCGTTGAGGGTGATGGTGGGGACGGATGCGGGATCCATGGGATGCTCCTTCGTGGGACGTGGGACGTGGGACGTGGGACGTGGGACGTGGGACGTGGGACGGCCGGGGCGCGCCCAGCCTCGTCCCGCCGGGTCAGCGGGCGTCCGCGCTCGCGAGCGGGGCCGGATCCTGACCTGCCGGCGTCGTGCGCCGCAGCTCCCCGCCGCGGGACAGTCCTGCCGCGATCAGCACGGCGAGCCCGACCACGGTGACCGCCGCCCCAGCCCACAGCGGCGAGGTGTAGCCGAGGCCGGCGGCGATCGTCAGGCCGCCGATCCAGGCGCCGAAGGCGTTGCCGATGTTGAACGCCGCGATGTTGGCGCCCGAGGCGAGGGTCGGCGCGGCCTCCGCGTGGTCCATGATGCGCATCTGCAGGCCCGGCACGGTCGCGAAGCCGAAGGCACCCATCAGCGGCAGCACGATGACGGTGGCGACCCGGCTCTCCGCGACCAGCGCGAACACCGCGAGGATGACGACGAGGCCGATGAGCAGGACCAGCAGCGTCATGCCGAGGCTCCTGTCCGCGAAGCGCCCGCCGAGGATGTTCCCCGCGAACAGCCCGACGCCGAAGAGCACGAGCAGCCACGGGACCGTCCCGGCGGAGAATCCCGAGACGCCGGTCAGGGTGAACGCGATGTAGCTGAACGCGCCGAACATGCCGCCGTAGCCGAGGATCGTGATGGCCATCGAGGCCCAGACCTGGCCCGAGCGGAAGATCGCGAACTCGCCCAGCACGTGGCCCGCCGACTCGCGGCGGGAGGCGGAGGGGATCGCCAGCGCGATGCCGATCAGGGCGAGCACGCCGATGACCGTGATGGCCCAGAACGTGGAGCGCCAGCCGGCCGCCTGCCCGAGGAAGGTGCCCAGCGGCACGCCCAGCACGTTGGCCGTGGTCAGGCCCGCGAACATCAGTGAGATCGCCGCGGCCTTCCGGTGCGCGGGAACCAGGCCCGCCGCGACCACCGCGCCGATGCCGAAGAACGCCCCGTGGCACAGGGCGGCCACGATGCGCCCGGTCATCATGGCCGAGTAGGTCGGCGCCAGGGCGGAGAGGAGGTTGCCGGCGATGAACAGCACCATCAGCGCCATCAGCGCCCTCTTGCGGTTCATCCGGGTCATGGCGACCGTCAGCGCGATCGCGCCGACCGCGACGGCGAGTGCGTAGCCGGAGATCAGATGGCCCGCCTGGGCCTCGGTGACGCCGAAGTCGGCGGCCACCTCGGGCAGCAGCCCCATGATGACGAATTCCGTCAGTCCGATGCCGAACCCGCCGAGGGCGAGCGCGAGCAGTGCGATAGGCATGAGCTTCTCCTGGTCGAGAATATGAGAGGATGATGCACCTGCAATATCAGGCGTATACACTAGTTGCATGTGCAATGAATAAGATGTTTGCACACGCGCTCTATCTGCGCAAGTGAGGTATCCTGGAGGGACACAGACCTTGAGGAGGTGCCGGATGGGAATCGCCGATGACGCCGTCGAGATCAGGGCCAGGGGCTGGCGGACGCTCGCGGCCCTGCACGGCATGATCGAGACCGAGCTGGAGCGGGCCCTTCAGCGCGAGCACCGGCTCTCCGTGGTGGAGTTCACGGTGCTCGACGCCCTGAGCCGTCAGGACGGCTGGCACATGAGGATGCGCCAGCTGGCCCGGGCCGCCGCCCTGTCCAGCAGCGCGACGACGCGGCTGGTGACCCGCCTGGAGGACCGCGGCCTGCTCACGCGCATCCTGTGTGACGACGACCGCCGCGGCATCTACACCGAGCTCACCCCCGCCGGCCAGGAGCTGCTCGCCGCGGCCCGCCCGACGCACGACGGCGTGCTCGAGCAGACGCTGGCGGAAGCGTGCGAGCTCCCCGAGCTCGCCTCCCTGGTGGAGGCGCTGCACGCGGACGTCCCCGGCTGAGCGCGCGGGTGCACTCGGGGTGACTTCCGTGCATCGTCAGGTGGCGTTGAGGCGGCTGCCGTCCGATCTGCTGCCGGCCGAGTGCTCGGGGGTCCGAGGGGAACGACCCTCGCCGGAGCCTCGGGAGGCTTCCCGCGTGCCGAGGCGGGCGAAGGGGGCCGCGATCAGCCGGCTCAGCGTCGTCCCGTAGCCGCGGATCGCCGCGTTGAACGGAGTCAGCGCGAAGAGCCAGGTGGTCACCGCGGCCAGCGCCAGGCAGGCCAGCAGCATCGCGACGGGGGAGACGTGCTCGAGGCTCTCGCTCAGGGGCACCTCGAGCAGCTTCACGACGAATCCGTGCAGCAGGTAGACGGCCAGGGAGTGACGGCCCACCGTGGCGAGGTACCCGTCCTTCGAGGGGAGGCAGGAGACCAGCGCCACCGTGCTCAGCGCCGCGCTCAGGTCGATGGCCAGTCGCATCGCCGAGCCCTCGAGGAGCGTGGAGCCGAACCAGTCGAAGCTCCGGCTGCCGTAGAACCACCGGCTGCCCACGTCGCTGAGGTAGAACGCCAGGACGGGCCCGGCGGCCGCGATCACCAGGCCGACCATCGTGGCGGGTCGGTGCTTCCCGGCCCAGGCCAGGATCCTCGCGCCGTAGAGCTTCCCGACCACGAAGAAGGGCCAGAAGGCGAGGGTGCGGGCCGCCGCGAGCTCGTCGTCGAGGAGGGGGACCACCCCGCCGAACAGGCCGGCGGTCAGCGAGGCGACCAGCGTGGCGCGGGGGAAGCGCTCGATCAGGGGCACGCTGAGCATCCACCACGCCATCGCCAGCAGGAACCAGGTGCTCCAGTACGGTGCCAGGGCGTCGACCTCCGGATCCGGTCCCCAGAGGCCCGTCCACCCGTAGTACAGGGGGAGGGAGGTGCCGAGCAGGACCAGGAAGACCAGGACCCGCTGGGTCAGCCGGTCGGACTTGGCCGTGATGCCCGCCAGGAACACGAAGGCGGGCATGTGGAAGGAGTAGATGGCCGTCTCCACGAAGCGCAGGGTCCCGGAGTCCCAGTAGGAGACCGCCTCCAGCAGGTGGCCGAGGACGACCATGGAGATCAGGACGCCCTTTGCGCGGTCCAGCCGATGATCACGAGTAAGCACGTGGGGACCGTAACGTCCGGGTTTCTTAAGGGGCTGAACAGGGGCTAGGCCTCCGCTGAGTCCCGTACGGCGTCGTCGGGGCCTGCATTCCCCGGAGGGCATCTATGGTCGGGGGCTGACAAGGCGGTGAGGTTCGATGAGAGGATGGACGCGACCGCCCGTCCCGGCCGAGGCCGTGGGCGGGGAGCCCGCGGAAGGGGACGACAATGTCATCGAGGACTCGCACGGACTGGCCGACCACCATCCTGGGCCTCGCCGCCCTGTTCGCCGTATTCCTCTTCTGGAATGCCGGCAGCGGCCTGCTGTCGGGGACGGTCTCGGTCGTCGGGCTGTTCCTGTGCCTCTTCGGGGCGGCGTGCATCCTGGTGGTCTCCGCCCTGAGGCGGCGCGGCAGGAGAGAGGCGGAGCTCCGGGAACCTCGCAGCCGGCGGTGAGTGGGGTCCACGGCTGCCCCCGGGGGTGCTGTTCGGGCCTCCCCGGGACGGCCGGGCGTCCTCAGGACGGCCGCGGTGCCGAAGGATGAGACGCCCTGGTCGCGGCCCGAGGACCGTGCCCTCGCTTCGGCCCGATGACCATCCTTCCCCCCCGACGATCGCCTCCCGATGACCCGCTCGCCCCGCCTCAACATGACGCAGGGTTAACGAACCCTCGACGCGGTGCGCCGGCCTCTGTATGTTGCCGGGAGTATCCATCGATCGTCTCGAGTGAGGACATCCGCCCCATGATTGCCACTGGGCTGCTCATCGGCGCTCTCCTGGGCGCTGTCATGCAGCGCGGCCGGTTCTGCGTCACCGGCATGCTGCGGGACATCTTCCTGCAGCGCTCCTGGCGCACCTTCGTCGCCCTTCTCATCGTGATCGCCGTCCACGCCGTCGGCATCGCGGCGCTGACCTCCGCCGGGGTCATCGCCCCCGAGTACCCCACCTTCGCCCCCGTCGCGGTGGTCCTGGGCGGGCTGATGTTCGGGGTCGGCATCATCCTCGCCGGCGGCTGCGCCTCCGGCACGTGGTACCGCTCCGCCGAGGGCCTGGTCGGCTCGTGGATCGCTCTGATCATGTACGCCCTGTCCGCCGCCGCCATGAAGACGGGCCCGCTGACCGGCTTCGCCGCGTGGATGAAGGGCTGGGACACGGGCCTGACCACCCTCCCCGAGGTGCTGGGCGTCTCGCCGTGGCTGTTCGTGGTCGTCCTAGCGGCGATCACGGTCTTCCTGGCCCGCCACTTCCTGCGGAAGGAGGCGCGGATCCCGAAGCCGGCCGCGCTCGACGGCAGGCCCGCCTGGAAGCGGCCCCTGCACTTCTACACCGCCGGCGCGCTGATCGGCGTCCTGGGCGTCATCGCCTGGCCCCTCTCCGCGGCCTCCGGCCGCAACGACGGCCTGGGGATCACCACCCCGAGCTCCAACTTCGCCAACTTCGTGGTGAACGGCTCCGGCGAGAGCATCGACTGGGGCGTGATGCTGGTGCTCGGCCTGTTCGCCGGCGCGTTCATCGCCGCCAAGGCGACCGGGGAGTTCCGGGTCCGCGTGCCGGACGCCAAGGCCGCGACCCGCTCCGTGGGCGGCGGCGTCCTGATGGGCGTGGGCGCCGCCCTCGCCGGCGGCTGCACCGTGGGCAACGGCATGGTCCAGACCAGCCTCTTCAGCTTCCAGGGCTGGATCGCGCTGGCCTCCATCGCCGCCGGCGTGGGCCTGGCCGCCAAGATCTGGCTCAAGCCCTCCAAGGCGGAGGCCGCGCGGACCGCGGGCGACCCCGAGACGTACTCGACCGACGAGACCGTCGACGACACCGTGGACGCGGTGGACGGCGAGCGGTCCCGGCCCGAGGGCGCCGGCGTCTTCGGCGGGTTCGCCGCAGCCCCGGCGTCCGTGGCCCTGAAGTCCCGGGAAGAGGCCCCCTCGGGCAAGCTCAGGGACCTGGGGGATGGCTACTACGCGCTGGACTCGCTGGGCGCGGTCTGCCCGTTCCCCCTGATCGAGGCCAAGGACGTGATGAAGACGCTGAGCCCCGGCGAGCACCTGGTCATCGACTTCGACTGCACCCAGGCCACCGAGGCGATCCCGCACTGGGCCGCCGAGGACGGGCACGAGGTCACCGACTTCCGGGAGAAGGGCGAGGCCAGCTGGCAGATCACCCTCCGGAAGGGGTGAGCGGACGCCGGGCGTGCCCGCGCCCGGCGTCGTTCACGCAGAGTTAACAGGGCGATGGCTCACAGTCCCTGGGTCCGGACGGGCGGGTCGGCTAGGTTGGCACCCATGCTGATGACGAGGTTCCTCCGCTACGCCCACCTGCTCTCCGGACCCCGGCGGACCCCGCTGTTCGACCGGCACCTCGCCTACCTCCTGGTGCTCATCGCGGGCGCACTGAACGCCGTCGGCTTCGTCGCCGTCGGGATGTACACCTCCCACATGACCGGCATGGTCGCCGACCTCGCCGCCCACGCCGTCGTCCTCGACCTCGGGCTGGTGCTGGCGGGGGTCATGGCGATCTGCTCCTTCGTCCTGGGCGCGGTGATCTCCACGGTGCTCTACACCTGGGGCAGCCGTCACCGCCTCTCCAGCCGGTACGCGAACGTGCTGGTCATCGAGGGGTTCCTGATGCTGGTCATCGGACTGCTGGCGGGGTTCGCCGACGAGCAGCACTTCGAGCGGCTCCTGGTGGTCCCCCTGTGCTTCACCATGGGGCTCCAGAACGCGCTGATCACCAAGATCCGCGACTTCCCGGTGCGCACCACCCACGTCACGGGCATGATCACCGACCTCAGGGTGGAGCTGGGCCGGCTGTTCTACTTCAGCCGCGGTCCGGAGGCCCGCCGGGTGCGGGCGGACCGGGAGAAGCTGACGGTGCTCTCGACGCTGGTCGGGCTGTTCCTCGTCGGCGGCCTGATCGGGGCCTCCGCGTACTGGGTCATGGGGTTCCAGACGCTGCTGGTGGGCGCCGTGCTGATCCTGCTCGCCGCGCTGCCGCCCTCGATCCGGGACCTCACGGGCCGCTCGAGGAAGCGCCAGCCGGTCCCCGTCGGGTGACCCAGCCGGTCTCCGCCGGGAGACGGGACGCGCGTGGGCGGATGGGCCGTCTCGGGGCGCACACCCCGGCCGCCGCTGGCTCGACGCGGCGGATCACCCCGCGTTCGCGGAGAACCGCCGCGCGTTCACCAGGCCCAGCAGCGTCGCCACGGCGACGGCGGCCGCGAAGACCAGGCTCGCCGGGACCAGCCCGAGCGCCTCGGAGAGCACGCCGGTGCCGATGGCCGGCAGGGAGATCGCCAGGTAGCCGACGATGAAGTACGACGTCGTCGCCTCCGTCCTGTTCTCCGGCCGGGTGGCGCCGGTGACGGCCCGCATCCCGGTCATGAACAGCAGCCCCTGTCCGATGCCGCCCAGCACCGCGGAGACGATCAGCAGCGTCAGGGAGGCGGCGCCGAGTGCGCCCGCCAGCAGGCCCATCGCGAAGACCAGGCAGATCGACCCCGCCACGATCAGCGTGCGGTCCGCCAGCGAGCGGAAGGCGATCTGCCCCGCGGCCGATGACCCGAAGAGCAGGAACACGACGACGCCGATGACCGCGGAGGAGTGGATGCCCAGCACGGAGCCCATGAAGTTCGGCCCCACCGAGGAGTACACGCCGCACACCGCGAAGCCGGTGACCGCCCCGACCACCGAGGCCGCGAAGAGCCGCCGGGACTCGGCGGGCACCCGCGGCAGCTGCACGGCCGCCTTCGAGGGATCCGGGACCACGCGCTCGCGGACGGCCAGCAGGGCGAGGCCGGCGAGGAGCAGCAGCACGGCGTGCACCAGGTAGGGGGTGCGCAGCGGCGAGGCGCTCCACGCCCCGATCAGCCCGGCCATCAGGATGCCCAGGCCGAGGCCGCCGATGTTCGCCGAGGTCGCGAGCGACCCGGCCAGACGCTCCCGGCCGCGCGGGGCGTTCTCCATGACGCAGACGGTCCCGGTGGCGGTGAAGATCCCCGCCGCCAGCCCGGAGAGGACGCGGCCGGTGTACAGCAGCCACTCCGCGGTC
Organism: Rothia halotolerans; assembly: GCF_004136635.1. Classification (GTDB taxonomy): domain Bacteria; phylum Actinomycetota; class Actinomycetes; order Actinomycetales; family Micrococcaceae; genus Rothia; species Rothia halotolerans. The sequence continues at coordinate 1,048,368 of NZ_NOIU01000001.1, forward strand.
CCGACGGCGAAGAGCGCGGCGGAGAGCAGCGAGAGCACGACGCCGGCCAGCAGCATCGGCCGGCGCCCCAGCGCGTCCGAGAGCCTGCCGCACAGGACCAGGGAGAGGATCACCCCGCCGGCGTAGACGGCGAACAGGACGGTGGTGGTGGCGCTGCCGAAGCCGAAGCGCTCCTCGTAGAGCGGGTACAGCGGCGTCGGCATCGTGGTGCCCATCATGACGACGGCGAACACGTAGGAGACCGCCGCCAGGGACCACCCCGAGGCGGGTCGCCGGGTCTTGGAAACGGCGTCTGACATGCGGCATCCTCCGGGGGCCTCGGCGTGGTGGGGCCGTCCGGCGCTCGGGCTCGGGCGGTGGGCGGCCCGGACGCGATGCGGCCCCGAGGGTCGGCGCGTCCTCTGCGTCACATGACAACCATGCCGCCCGCGGGGCTATTCCCCCGCCGCCGGCCGCCGCCGACCCCCGCCGGCCGCGGCCGACCGCCGCCGACCGCGGTCGGGGCGCGCCCGGCCCGCTACAGTGCCCACTATGGCACCTCATCCCGACTCGTCCGCGACCATCCGGAGCGCCGGCCCCGCCGACGCCGCCCCCTGCGCGCGCATCTACGCCCCCTACGTCCGGGACACCAACGCGACCTTCGAGCTCGAGCCTCCCGCCGCGGCCGCCATGGGGGAGCGGATCGCCGCCGTCCGGGCCTCGCACGCCTGGCTCGTGGCCGAGCGGGAGGGCGAGGTCCTCGGCTACGCCTACGGCGTCCCCTTCGCCCAGCGGCCCGCCTACCGGTGGTCCGCCGAGGTCAGCGTCTACCTCGCGGACGGGGCGCGGGGGAGCGGCGTCGGCAGCTCCCTGTATGCCGCGCTGCTTGAGCGCCTGCGCGAGCGGGGCATGCAGGTGGCGATCGCGCGGGTGGCCCAGCCGAACGCCGCGAGCGAGGCGCTGCACGCCCGCTTCGGCTTCGAGCGCGCCGGGCTGCTGCGCCGCATCGGCTACAAGAACGGGCGGTGGTACGACGTCGCCCTCCTCCAGCTCGAGCTCAGCCCCGCCGGCGAGGACCCCGCCGAGCCGCGCTGAGGAACGTCGGCCGGGGCCCTGCCGGGCCGAGTTGAGAGGAGCCGGCGGAGCCCTGCTGAGGGCCGCCGTCCCCGCCGCCGAAGGACTTTCCGCGACGTCGATGCCGCTTGCCGGGCAGAATTTCACTACGCTGGTCTCACCACTGACGGGAACGGAAAGGGCGGGCTCCATGACCTCCACAGCCGGGCGCATCGTCGCCTCCCTCGGCATCACCGGCGCCGCCGGCCTGATCGGCATGGCGGCCCGGGACAGATTCCAGAAGAAGCATACGATCCTGCGCAACTTCCCCGTCCTGGGCCACGCGAGATATGCGATGGAGTTCATACGCCCGGAGATCCAGCAGTACTTCGTGGAGAACAACTACGACGGCCGACCCTTCGACCGCGACACCCGCTCCATGATCTACGAGCGGGCCAAGGGCCTCACCGGGGAGCAGGCCTTCGGCACCGAGCGGAAGGTCCTGCGCCCGGGCCACGACTACCTGCTGCACACGATGGCGCCGGTGGAGATGATGGAGGCCGAGCCGCGGCAGCGCCTGGGCGGCCCGGACTGCACCCAGCCCTACGACATCTCGCTGTTCAACGTCTCCTCCATGAGCTTCGGGGCCCTCTCTCCGCAGGCGGTGATGGCGATGAACAAGGGCGCGGCGCTCGGCGGCTTCTCGCAGGAGACCGGCGAGGGCGGGCTCAGCCGGTACCACCTGGAGCACGGCGGGGACCTCATCTGGGAGTTCGGCTCGGGGTACTTCGGCTGCCGCACCGAGGAGGGCCGCTTCAACGACGAGGTCTTCGCCGAGAAGGCCGCGACGCCGCAGATCAAGGGCGTCCTCATCAAGATCAGCCAGGGGGCCAAGCCGGGCATCGGCGGCGTCCTGCCGGGGGAGAAGGTGAACCGGGAGATCGCCGAGGCGCGCGAGGTGCCCGAGGGCGAGGACTGCATCAGCCCGGCGGCCCACCCGGAGTTCTCGACGCCGCGCGAGCTGGTGCGCTTCATCGCCCGGGTGCGGCGGCTGGCCGAGGGGAAGCCGGTGGGTCTCAAGTTCTGCCTGGGCTCGCGGATCGAGGTCCTCGCCCTGTGCAAGGCCATGCTGGAGACGGGGATCACTCCGGACTGGATCACCATCGACGGCTCGGAGGGCGGCACGGGCGCGGCGCCGGTGGAGTTCGAGGACGCCGTCGGGATGCCGCTGACCGACGGCCTGATCACGGTCAGCAACGCGCTGATCGGCGCCGGGCTGCGCGAGCGGGTCTCGATCGGGGTCTCGGGGAAGGTCGTGGGCGGGGCGGACATCGTGCGCCGGATCGCGCTGGGCGCGGACTTCACGAACTCCGCGCGCGGGATGATGATGGCCACCGGATGCATCCAGGCGCAGCGGTGCAACACGAACAGGTGCCCCTCCGGCGTCGCCACCCAGAACCCGTGGCTGGCGCACGGCGTCGACGTCGAGGACAAGAGCTCGCGGGTCCGCAACTACCACGTCGGGACGATACGCTCGGCCATGCGGATCCTCGCCTCGATGGGGGTGCGCTCCTTCCACGACCTCGGCCCCGAGCACGTCATGCACCGGATCGACTCCACCAGCTCGGCCTCCTACAAGGAGATGTTCGAGTGGCTGGAGAACGGCTCGATCCTCGACGGCACGGCTCCCGAGGATTGGTTGCACGAATGGGACCGGGCGGACGCGGGCAGCTTCCAGGTGCCGACGCACCAGCACCTGCGCGCCAACTGAGCGGGACGCCCGGAAAAGCGTCCTCGACGCTGCGGAATCGATTCCGCAGCGTCGAGGGGGGGCTCGCGGCGGCTGGGGCCCGCGGCCGTGTGCGGACCTCCCGGTAACCGGCGGGCGGGCTTACCCTGATCCTATGAAGGTGACGGTGCTGGGCGGGACGGGGACCCTGGGCGGCCGGGTCGCGGAGCGGCTGGCGGCCCGGGGGCACAAGGTGGTGGCCGCGAGCCGTGCCACCGGCGTCGACGCCGTGGAGGGGCGGAAGCTGAAGAGGGCGATGCGCAGGGCCGACGTCGTCGTGGACTGCCTCAACGTGGGGACCGCGAGCGGCAGGAGGGCCGTGGACTTCTTCACCCGCTCCGCGACCCAGGTGACCGCCGCGGCCGAGCGCGCCGAGGCGGGCAGGATCGTGGTGGTCTCGATCCACGGGGCCGCCGACCCGGAGGTCAGCCGGCTCATGGGGTACTACCGGGGCAAGGCGGCGCAGGAGAGGATCTACGGCACCGCGCGCGTGCCCGTCACGCTCGTCCGCTCGACGCAGTGGTTCGAGCTGCTCCCCGCCCTCGCGGGGCGCACGGGTCTGGGGCCGTTCGCCGTGCCTCCCTCCATGCGGATGGCGCCGGTGGCGGTGGACCGGGTGGCGGCCCTGGTGGTGCGCGAGGTCGAGGCGCCGGGGGAGGAGGACCGCGTCCTGGCGATCCGGGGCCCCGAGGAGGCGACGGCGGAGGAGATGCTCCGGACGCTCCTGAGGTACCGGGAGGTCTTCCCGGAGCGCCTGCCCCGCTTCATCCTCCCCGTCCCCTACCTGGGGCGCGCCATCGCCGGCGGGGCGCTCATCCCGGAGGACGGCGTGGTGGACACCGTGACGCTGGAGGACTGGGTCCGGGGCAGCCCGGCGCGGTGAGCGCGCGGGGCCGGGTCCGAGGAGACGGCGCCGGACCGGATACCGCCCGGAGGGCCCGGACCGGGCGCCCGACGGCGCGCGGGGCTCAGGAGCGGCCGGGGAGCCTGTCGCGCTGGTAGGTGATCTCGGAGTAGCCGTGCGGGACGGGGTTCCCCTCCTCGTCGAGGGCGACGAAGACGATCCTGTCGATGGAGAGGATCAGCTTGCGGGTGATCATGTTCCTCACCTCGGCCCGCATGGTCAGGGAGGTCTTCCCGAACCGGACGGCCTTCAGCCCCATCTCGATCATGTCCCCCTGGACCGCCGAGGAGACGAAGTTGATCTCGGAGATCAGCTTGGTCACCGCGCGGTAGCTGCCCAGCTGGAGCATCGCGTAGATCGCCGCCTCCTCGTCGATCCAGCGCAGCAGGGAGCCGCCGAAGAGGGTGCCGTTGGCGTTGAGGTCCTCCGGCTTGACCCATTTGCGGGTGCGGAAGTTGACGGCGTCGTCCTCGACCGAGGAGTCGTGCAGGGGGCTGGAGGGGGCATCGGAGGTCATGGGACCAGGGTAGACCTCGGGGCCGCGTCGAAGCTGTGCCGTGGGTCCCACCATCGACCGAGATCGGCGGACCGGACGCCGCCGGGAGCCCGTCAGCCGGCACGGCCGGACGCCTCCGCGGGCCGGGGAGCCCTTGCGCACCCCGGGAGGCTGACGTTTCATGGAACACATGGATCGCCATCGAAGTCCCGGCCCGCGTCCGTCCGCCGCCGAGGCGGTGCTCTAGATGGACGCGGGAACCTGGCTAAACATCGGGCTCGTCCTCCTCTTCGTCCTGATCGGCGGCGTGTTCGCCGCGACGGAGATCGCGCTGGTCTCGCTGCGGGAGGGGCAGATCGACCAGCTGGAGAAGCGCGGCCGCCGCGGCCAGCGGGTGGCCCGCATCGCCCGGGACCCCAACCGCTTCCTCGCCGCGGTGCAGATCGGCGTCACCGTGGCGGGCTTCTTCTCCGCGGCCTACGGCGCCTCCACGATCGCACCGGACCTCGCCCCGGCGCTGACCGGCCTCGGCCTGCGGGAGCAGGCCGCGCAGACGGTGGCGCTGGTCGCGATGACCCTGGTGGTGGCCTTCTGCTCGCTCGTGCTGGGCGAGCTCGTGCCCAAGCGGCTCGCGCTGCAGCGCTCCTCGGGGATAGCGCTCGTGGTCGGACCGCCGCTGGACACGTTCTCCACGCTGATGCGGCCGGTCATCTGGCTGCTCTCGGTCTCCACCGACGGGCTGCTCCGCCTCCTGCGGGTGGACCCCGGCCAGGCCGGCGAGCAGATGTCCGAGGAGGAGCTGCGGGACCTGGTGGTCGCCCACGAGGGCCTGCCCGAGGACGAGCGGCAGATCCTGCGCGACGTCTTCCGCACCAACGAGCGCACGATCAGCGAGGTCATGCGCCCGCGCCACGAGGCGGTCTTCCTCCCCGCCGAGCTGACGCTGACGCGGGCCGTGGAGGAGATCGCCGAGCACCCCTACTCCCGCTATCCGGTCACGGGCGAGGACTTCGACGACGTCCGCGGCTTCGTCCACGTCCGCGACATCCTGCTGGCCGAGCCCCGCGACGGCTCCCGCCGGGTCCGGGAGCTGGCGCGCAGGATCGTCGTGCTGCCCGGCACCAACGGCGTGCTCGGCTCGATCACGCTGATGCGCCGGGAGCGCACGCACATCGCCGTCGTGATCGACGAGTACGGCGGGACGGACGGCATCGTGACGCTGGAGGACCTGGTGGAGGAGCTCGTCGGGGAGATCGAGGACGAGTACGACGCCGAGGGGGACCGGCCCTCCGCCCATCCGGGGGAGGACGAGGCCGAGATGGACGGCGGGCTCACGCTCGAGGACGTCGCCGAGGGCACCGGGTTGGAGCTTCCCGAGGGCCCCTACGAGACCATCGGCGGGTTCCTCCAGGACGAGCTGGACCGGGTGCCGCGGGAGGGCGACGTCGTGCTCCTCGCCGGCCGCGCGATCGAGGTGCTGAGCATGGACGGGCACCGCGTGGCCTCCGTCCGGATCGCCGCCCGGGACGCGGAGACGGGGCCGGAGGAGCGAGCCCGGCCGATTTGACCCCGCTGATAGGTTGGTCCGATGTGCCTGGCGCCGGTGGCCTCGTCCGCCGCTCGACCATCGATCCCGTGCCGGCACCCCACGTTCCCATCTCCGCAGCGGCGCATCGACCATGAAAACGGGTGACGAGTGTCCGTCCAGACCACGTCCAAGCCAGATCTCGAGAACGGAGACGACGCCGTTCCCGCGCCGCCGCGGACCGACCGCTGGGTCACCGGCATCAGCGCCGGGGCCCTCGGCGCCTTCGTCCTCGGCGCGATCATCTTCCCCGAGACCGTCAGCTCCTGGGTCGACGCCGGGCTGAGCGCCTCCGCCCGCTGGTTCGGCCCCTACTGGCAGGTGCTCCTCCTGGTCACCTTCCTGGTGGCCATCGTGCTGGCCTTCACGCCCTGGGCCCGCGCCCGGCTGGGCGGGACCTCGACGCCGGAGTTCGGCCGCTTCAAGTGGGTCGCCATGGTCATGAGCACCCTGCTGGCCGGCGGCGGGGTCTTCTGGGCCGCCGCCGAGCCGGTGAACCACCTGGTGACCACCCCGCCGCACTTCGAGGGGGAGGTCTCCGACCCCGTCCAGGCGGGGTACACCGCGCTCGCGCAGAGCTTCGTCCACTGGGGCTTCCTCGCCTGGGCGATCATCGGCTCGCTGGGCACGATCGTGATGATGTACGGCGTGCAGAAGGGCATGCCGCTGCGTCCCCGCACCCTGCTCTACCCGATCATGGGGGCCAAGGTGGCCCGGCACTGGATCGGCGCCGCGGCGGACATCGTGTCCATCATCGCCATGGTGGCCGGCACGGTCGGGCCGATCGGCTTCCTGGGGCTTCAGGTCTCCTACGGGCTCTCCGCATTCTTCGGGGTGCCCGACGTCTACCTGACGCAGCTGCTCGTGATCGCCGTGCTCGTCGCGGTCGCGTGCGCCTCGGTGATCTCCGGGCTCGGGCGGGGGATCCAGATCCTCAGCCGGGCCAACATCTGGCTCGCCGTGGCCCTGATGGCGCTCATCCTGGTGCTCGGCTCGGCCTGGTACATCGTGCGGTCCTTCGTGGGAGGGCTCGGCGTCTATGCCCAGAACTTCCTCGGCACCACGCTCTACCAGGGCGACGCCGCGTGGCTCTCACAGTGGACCCTCTTCTTCTTCGGCTGGTTCCTGGGCTACGCGCCGCTGATGGCGATCTTCATCGCGCGGATCTCCCGCGGGCGCACCGTGCGGGACCTCATCGTGAGCACCACGGTGCTGCCGCCGCTGGTCAGCTGCCTCTGGTTCACGGTCCTGGGCGGCACCGGGATCATGTTCGAGCAGCGCTCGCCCGGCTCGATCTCCGGTCCCCTGGAGGAGTCCGGCCTGCCCGCGGCGGTCATGGCGATCTCCTCCCAGCTGCCGCTGACCCTGCTGGTGGGAGGGGCCTTCCTCCTCCTCACCATCGTCTTCGTCGCCACGACGGCGGATTCGATGTCCTACAGCATCGCCCAGGCCTGCTCGCCGGTCGACGAGCCGTCCACCTCGCAGCGCGTCCTGTGGGCGGTGATCATGGGGCTCGCCGCCGCCGTGCTGATCTCGATCGGCGACGGCGGGATCAACGCGCTGCAGTCCTTCATCGTGGTCACCGCCGTCCCGGCGGGCTTCCTCATGCTCCCTGCGGTGTGGGCGGCGCCGATGTACGTGCGCCGGCTGGCGAAGGAGCAGGGGATCGGCGGGACGCGGTAGGACCGCTGCACGGCTCGGCGGCCGGGGGCGGGGCCCGGCTTCCCCGGGGATCGCCCCACTATAGTGAGACGGGAATCACTACCGAAGCCGAGGAGAGACATGACCGTGAAGACCGCCGACCTCTACGACGACCTGGGCGAGGACATCCAGTCGCTGTCCCTGCAGATGCAGAACCTCGGCGGCGTCGAGGCCTTCGAGGGACCCATCCGCACGGTCCGGTGCTTCGAGGACAACGCCCTGCTGAAGTCTGTGCTCTCCGAGCCGGGGGAGGGGCGGGTGCTCGTCGTCGACGCCGGGGGCTCCCTGAAGCGGGCGGTGATGGGGGACATGATCGCCGAGCTCGCGCGGGGCAACGGCTGGGCCGGCGTCGTCATCTTCGGCGCGATCCGGGACCGGGAGGAGATCGCCCGGACCGCGATCGGGGTCAAGGCCCTCGGGAGCAACCCCCGCAAGAGCACCAAGACCGGCGCGGGGGAGAAGGACGTGACGCTGACGGTGGACGACGTCGTCTTCGCCCCCGGCAAGCGGCTCTACAGTGACGCGGACGGGATCCTCGTGGAGCGCTGATCCCGGGACGGCCCGCAGGGGGCGGGCGGTCCGCCGGTGAGCCGGGGCCGGGGTCGGGGAAGAGGCTGGGGCCGGGGGAGAGAGCGGGCGGCCCACCCCCTCCGCGTCACCCCCTAGGGTGGAGGGATGATCACCTCGCGCCCGCCGCACCGCCCACGCACCCGCCCGATCGCGCTCTCGGCGCTCGCCGTGCTCGGCGTCACCGCCGCGCTCAGCGGCTGCTCGCCCGATGACGGGCGCGAGACCGCCGAGCGGCTCGCCCAGGCCCTCTCCGGGCGCTCGCTGGACGGCGTCGACGTCGCGCCCTCCGACGCCGGCGGGCAGGACCCCTCCGGCAGGGTCGCGGACGTCCTCGAGCAGATGCCCGGGGACCCGGAGGTATCCCTGGCCGAGTACTCCGCCGGCGACGGCGGCGGGACCGCACGGCTGGACTGGACCTGGGAGCTCTCCGAGGACGCCTCCTGGACGTACCGGACCGAGGCGACGCTCGAGCAGGGCGAGGACGGCTGGACCCTGGACTACTCCCCGGACCTGCTGGCCCCCGGGTTGCGGCAGGACGAGGTCCTCGGGCTGTCCCGCGCCTCCGCCGAGCGCGGGAGGATCCTCGACGCCCACGGCGTCGCTCTCATGAACGACCGGCCGGTGCACCGCGTGGGGGTCGACAAGGAGGGGCTGAGCGAGGAGGAGGCCGAGCGCAGCGCCCGCGCGCTCGCCGACGTGCTGGACATCGACGCCGGGCAGTACGCGCAGCAGGTCGCCGGCTACGGGGATGAGGCCTTCGTGGAGGCGCTCGCGCTGCGCGAAGACGACTACCGCGAGGTCGCGCAGCGGATCGGCGACGTCGACGGCGCGCACGTCGTCGACGACACCATGCCGCTGGCCCGGGAGCGCGGCTACGCGACGGGGGTCCTGGGCAGCGTCGGCGAGGCGAGCGCGGAGGACATCGAGGCCTCCGACGGCGAGCTCGCGGCAGGCGACGTGCTCGGCCGCGGCGGCCTGCAGGAGGCGTACCAGGACGAGCTGAGCGGGACCGACGGCTACGTCGTCTCCGCGGTGCCCGACGGCGGCCCGGACGGCGAGGGCGAGTCCACCGGGCAGGCGCGGCCCCTCGAGACGGTGGAGCAGCAGGATGGGGAGGACCTCACCACCACCCTGGACGAGCGCTACCAGACCGCCGCGCAGAAGGTGCTGGAGGACGTCGAGTCGCCCTCGGCGGCCGTCGTCGTCAGGCCCTCCACCGGGGAGGTCCTGGCCGCGGCCGACGGCCCCGACTCCGAGGGGTACGGCACCTCGCTGCTGGGCCAGTACGCGCCGGGCTCGGTGTTCAAGCTGGCCACCGCCGCCGGCCTGCTGGAGCAGGGGAAGGACCCCGACTCGCCGGTGCAGTGCACGCCGGACATCACGGTCGACGGCCGCGAGTTCAGCAACGCGAGCACCTACCTGCCGGACCACACCGGCGAGATCAGCCTGCGGGAGGCGATGGCGCAGTCCTGCAACACCGCCTTCATCGCCGAGCACGAGGAGCTCTCCCAGGCCGAGCTGGCCGACGCCGCGCGCTCGCTGGGCTTCGGGCAGGACCTCGACCTGGGGATCGACGCCTTCGGCGGCTCCATCGGTGAGGAGGACTCCGGAGCCGAGCACGCCGCGTCGATGATCGGCCAGGGCCGGGTGCTGACCTCGCCGCTGGGCATGGCCGTGATGGCCGCGAGCATCCAGAACGGCTCCGTGGTGCAGCCCGAGCTGGTGGCCGGGCACGAGCCGGAGGGGGAGCCCGCCGCGTCGTCGCTGAGCGAGGAGCAGTTCGGGCAGCTGCGCGAGATGATGCGCTCGGTGGTCACCGACGGCCATCTGACCGTGCTGCAGGATGTGCCGGGCGAGCCGGTCGGTGGCAAGACCGGCACGGCCGAGTACGGCGACGAGACCCCGCCCCGCACGCACTCCTGGGTGGTGGCCGTGCAGGGCGACCTCGCCGTGAGCGTCTTCGTGGAGGACGGGGACTACGGCGCGGTCACCGGCGGGCCGGTGATGGAGGACCTGCTGACCCGGCTGGCGGACCTGCCCGAGCCGGAGAGCGCCGGCCAGGGCTAGGCGGGTCCCGGCCGGAGGCGGGTCCGGACGCTGGTCCGGGGTTCGGCCGCCGGTCTGCTCCGGCCGCCGGCCCGGTCCCGCGGCGGCCGCACCGGGCCCTCGGCGACCGCCCCCAGCGCCTCAGCTGTTGGGCAGGGTCGCCAGCGCGTCGATCTCCACCAGCGCCCCCGGGCGGGCCAGCGCGCTCACCACGCTGACGACGAGGGCGGTGCGGTGCCCGCCCCACACCTGCAGGGCCGCGGCGCTGACCCGCTGCACGTCGACGTTCTCGACGATCCGGATCCCCAGGCGGCCGACGTGGTCGCGGTCCGTCCCGACGTCGTCGAGCACGGCCAGGACGTTGCGCATGGCCTGTACGGCCTGGGCCTCCGCACCCTCCAGGAGCTCGCCCGCGGCGGTGACGCCGTTCTGGCCGCCGATCACCAGCAGGGGGCCCTGGAGGATCGTGGCCTGGTCGTAGTACTCCGAGCGGTGCAGGGCGTCCGGGTTCACGTGCTCGATCACGGGGCGTCCCCTCGCAGGGGGCTGACCTCTTCGAGGATGCCGCGCAGCCGGGCGAGGTCGTCGCGGACCATCGCGGCGTCGCGGCTGAAGGTCTCGTCGTCGACGCCGTCCTGGCGGATGGTGAACACGACCTCCGCGCCCTCGGGGTGGGGCAGCACGCGGAGCGGGTTGTAGACGGTCTCCCCGCTGGGAAGGAGGACCTCGTGGTCGAGGACGCCGTAGGCGTTGCGCTCGACGAAGCGGACGGTGACGCGGCCCATGGGCGACTCGGTCACCAGCGAACTCCCCTCCCGGAGGACCTCCGACTGCGCCAGCCCGGCCGCCCAGCGCTGCATGTTGGCCGGCTCCGCCGCGAACTCGTAGACCTCTTCGGGGGAGCGCCTGATCACCACGCCGATGTGTTGACTGTCCATGAACCCATCCTTGTCCCCGGCGGGCCGCGGGGCAAGGGGCGGCGGCCGGCGTGACCGTCGGCGGCGGGCCGGGGCCGCGGCGCTCCCGCGGTGGCCCGGACCGGCCGCGGCCGCACCGCCTCAGCCGCGCCGGCCCGGCCGTGCGGCGCCGGCTGGATGCGGCGGCCCCGGACTCAGTCCTCGATGACGGCGAGGACCTCGCCGGAGGCGACCGTGGCACCGGGCTCGCCCCGCAGGAGGACGAGGGTCCCGGAGCGGTGGGCGAGCACGGGCTGCTCCATCTTCATCGCCTCGAGCACCAGCAGCCGGTCCCCCGCCGCGACCCGTGCGCCCTCCTCGGCCAGCACGCTGGTCACCACCCCCTGCACGGGGGCGGTGAGCCGGTCCGCCGGGGAGCCCGGCAGGTCGGCGTCGGGCACGGCGCCGGGGGCCGCCGGCCTCAGGGCGGGAGGCACCGGGAGGCGGACCCGCCGTCCCGCCAGCTCGACGACGCCGGGCTCGGGCGGCCCCGCGGTCGGGGTGGCCGGGGCGAGATCGCGCGCGAACTCCGTCTCGATCCAGCGGGTGTGCACGGCGAATCCCGGGGCGCCCGCGGCGTCGGCGTGCTCCGTCTCAGCTCCTCCGGGGCCCGGCAGGTCGGCGCCGGCCCCTCCGGACGACGCAGCCCCCGACGCCCCGGGGGCTTCCGGCGCCCCGGAGACCTCCGACCCTCCGGCCGCCCCCGGCCCGGCGGCGAGCTCGGGTGCGAAGGCCGCCTCCTCGAGCACCGCGCGGTGGAAGGGCAGCACGGTGGGGACGCCCTCGACGACCAGCTCCCCCAGCGCCCGGCGGGAGCGGCGCAGCGCCTGCTCGCGGGTCGCACCGGTGACCACGAGCTTGGCGATCAGCGAGTCGAACGCGCCGGAGACGGCGTCGCCGGCCCGGACCCCGGCGTCGACGCGCACGCCCGGACCCTGCGGGAGGTCGAAGCGGGTGATCATCCCGGGGGAGGGCAGGAAGTCCCGGCCCGGGTCCTCGCCGTTGATGCGGAACTCGAAGGAGTGCCCGCGGATCTCCGGATGGCCGGGCGCGAGCCGCTCCCCGCGGGCGATGCGCAGCTGCTCGGCGACCAGGTCCAGCCCCGCGACCTCCTCGGAGACCGGGTGCTCGACCTGCAGGCGCGTGTTGACCTCCAGGAAGCTGATGGTGCCGTCCCGGCCCACCAGGAACTCGCAGGTCCCCGCCCCGACATACCCGGCCTCGCGCAGCAGGGCCTCCGAGGCACGGTAGAGCTCGCGCTCCTGGCCCTCGGTCAGGAACGGCGCGGGCGCCTCCTCGACCAGCTTCTGGTTGCGCCGCTGCAGCGAGCAGTCGCGGGTGGAGACCACGACGACGGTCCCGTGCGTATCCGCCAGGCACTGCGTCTCGACGTGGCGCGGGGCGTCCAGGAACCGCTCCACGAAGCACTCGCCGCGGCCGAAGGCTGCGGTCGCCTCCCGCACCGCCGAGTCGAAGAGCTCCGGGATCTCCTCGCGGCGGCGGGCGACCTTGATGCCGCGCCCGCCCCCGCCGTGGGCCGCCTTGATCGCGACCGGCAGGCCGTGCTCGTCCGCGAAGTCCAGGACCTCCCGGGCCTCGCCCACCGGGTCCACGGTCCCCGGGGCGAGGGGCGCGCCGACCCTCTCCGCGATGCGCCGGGCCGAGACCTTGTCCCCCAGCGCCTCGATCGCGGCCGGCGGCGGGCCGATCCACGTCAGCCCGGCCTCGGCCACGGCGCGGGCGAACTCGGCGTTTTCGGAGAGGAAGCCGTAGCCGGGGTGCACGGCGTCGGCGCCCGTCCGGTGGGCCGCCTCGAGGATCTTCCCGATCGCCAGGTACGACTCCGCGGCGGTGGCGCCGCCCAGCGGGACCGCCTCGTCGGCCATCTCCACGTGGAGGGCGCCGCGGTCCGGGTCGGCGTAGACGGCCACGGTGGCCAGCCCCTCGTCCCGGGCCGTGCGGATCACCCGCACCGCGATCTCGCCGCGGTTGGCGATCAGGACCTTGGTGAATCCCGTCATCCTCGTCTCCTGTTCCTCTCGAAGGTGCCGGACCGCGGTGCCGCGGGCCGCGCGGACCCCACCGTTCCCGACGTCGGCGCCGGTCAGTCCAGCCGCCCGACCGCCTCGCCCACGGCCTCCAGGGCCGCCTCGATGGTCTCCAGCCCGGTCGCGTAGGACATCCGGAAGAACGGCTCCGTGCCGTACGCCGAGCCCTGGATGACCGCCACGTTCGCGCTCTCCAGCAGGTACAGCGTGACGTCCTGGTCGTTCTCCAGCGTCCCGCCCTCCGGCGTGCGTCGCCCGATGAGCCCCGAGCAGCCCACGAACAGGTAGAAGGCGCCGTCCGGGACCACCGCCTCCAGGCCCTCGATCCCGGCGATCATCTCCAGCGCCCGGTCCCGCCGCTGCCGGTAGACCTCCACGCAGCGGCTCACGCACTCCTGATCCCCCGTCAGCGCCGCGGCGGCCGCCGCCTGGCTGATGGAGGAGGGGCAGGAGGAGGTCTGCGACTGCAGCAGGTTGACGGCCCGGATCAGCTCCGGGTCCCCGACGCCGTAGCCCAGCCGCCAGCCCGTCATCGCGTAGCTCTTGGAGACGCCGTTGACGGTGAAGACCCGGTCCCGGATCTCCGGCGCCGCCTCGGCGAGCCCGACCATCCGGCCCTCGCCGAAGTAGATCTCGTCGTAGATCTCATCGGTCAGCACCCGCACGTGCGGTGCTTCCCGGAGCACCTCGGCCAGCCCCTCCAGCTCCTTCCGGGAGTACGCGACGCCGGTGGGGTTGCCGGGGGTGTTGAGCACCAGCCACTTCGTCCGCTCCGTGATGGCCTCCCGCAGCAGCTCGGGGGTGAGCCGGTACCCGGCGGCCGGGTCCGTCTCCACGATCACCGGCGTCCCGTCGTTGGCCCGCACCATGTCCGGGTAGGAGACCCAGTACGGGGCCGGGATGATCACCTCGTCGCCCTCGTCCAGCGAGGCGGTGAAGGCGAGGAAGATGATCTGCTTGCCGCCGCCGCCCACGGTGATCGCGGCGTCGGGGTACTCGACGCCGGAGGCGCGCAGCATCCGCTCGCGGATCGCCGCCCGCAGCTCCGGGGTGCCGTTGACCGAGGTGTACTTGGTCTCCCCGGCCTCGATCGCCGCGATCGCGGCGTCCTTGATGTGCCGCGGGGTGTCGAAGTCGGGCTCCCCCACGGTGAGGTCCAGGATGGGCCGGCCCTGGGCCTTCAGCTCCCGGACGCGGGCCGCCGCGGCGGTGCTGGGGGAGACCTTGATGCGCCGCACCCGGGAGGAGGGCGTGAAGGCGCTCGTTCCGGCGGAGGTCATGAGCGCGCCCCCAGACCGTGGTCGGGGTCCACGTCGTCGAGGTCGGTGGTGATGCCCTTGGCGCGCAGCACGTCGTGCAGGTTGCACAGGTCGATCGTGGTCCGCCCGGCCTTGTACTGGTCGATCAGGACGTTCTCGTTGTCCTCCCGCTCCTGGGAGAGCCGGGTGACGGTCCCGACCTCCTCCCGGCGGACCACGACGACGCCGTCCGCGTCGCCCACCACGGCGTCGCCGGGGTTGATCACCTGCCCGCCGAAGGTCACCGGCTGGTTGATGGGCCCGAGGGTCTCCTTGACCGTCCCCGTGATGGAGATGCTCCCGGAGAAGACCGGCAGCCCCAGCTCCCGCAGCGCCTGGGTGTCCCGCACGCCGCTGTCGGTGACCACCGCGGCGATGCCCTTGGCCTTGGCCGCGTTGCCGAGGACGTCGCCGAAGGTGCCCGCCTGGCCCATGCCCGCCGCGGAGACGATCAGGACGTCACCGGGCTGCGCGTAGTGGATGGCGACCTGCAGCATCAGGTTGTCCCGCGGGGCGCACACCACGGTGAACGCCGAGCCGGAGAAGCGCATGTCGTGGTCCACGGGCTTGATGCGGGAGTCGACGGCGCCGCGCCGTCCCTGCGCCTCGTGGATCGTGGCGCTGCCGAAGGCGCCGAGGGCCTCGAGCTCGCGCTGGTCGGCGCGCTCGATCTTGGTGGTGACGTGGGGCGGGCTGCTGAGCTGCGTCGTCGTGTTGGCGCTCATGCTTCTCTCCTGTCGAACGTGAGCCCGCCGGGGACCTGGAAGGTGGGCATGATCTCGATGAGCCCCAGGTTGGCGTGGCGGGGAGCGGACACGGCGAAGTCGATCGCGTTGACGATGTCCTCCGTGGTGAGGGACTCGTAGCCCTCGTAGAAGGTCTCCCAGGCCTCCTTCATGGCCTCGGGGGTGCCCCCGAGGTTCCGGCCGAAGATCTCGGTCTCCACCCGGCCGGGGGCGATCTCCGTGACGCGGATGCGCTTGCCCACCGTGTCGTTGCGGATCTGCCGGGAGATCTGGTGCACCGCCGCCTTGGTGGCGTGGTACGCGGTGTGGCCGAAGAAGTTGTAGAGTCCGGCGATGCTGGAGACGTTGACGACGTGCCCGAGGTCCCGCTCCACCATCCCCGGCAGGAAGATGCGCACGAGCTGGAGGACGGCGCGGACGTTGATGTCCACCATGTCGTCCAGGTCCTCGCGGGTGGAGCTCAGGACGTTGCCCTGGCGGCTGACGCCGGCGTTGTTGACCAGCACGTCCACCTCGAGGCCGCCGAGCTCCTCCAGGGCGCCGGTGTCCGCGAGGTCCAGCGCGTGGGGGATCGCCCCGGTGCGCTCGGCCAGCTCCTCCAGCCGGGAGCGGTTCCTGGCCACGGCGTGCACCGTGAGCCCCTGGGCCGTGAACTTCTCGACCGTGGCGGCGCCCATCCCGGTGGAGGCCCCGGTCACCAGGGCCGTTCGGTAGTCGCTGTATGGCATGTGATCCATCCCTTTCGATAGTGGCGTTTCGGTGCTGCGCGGACGCTAGTCGTCGCGCAGCGGCACGTGGGCGCGGTCCTTCAGGCTCAGCACCGCCAGCAGCGTGCCGAGCGCGGTGATCACCGCGTAGAAGGCGGGGACGTAGATGTTCCCGGTCAGGCCGATGAGCCAGGTCATCAGCAGCGGGGCGGTCCCGCCGAACAGGGCGGCGGAGATGTTGTACCCCAGGCCGTAGGCGCTGTAGCGGATGCGGGTGGGGAACAGCTCCACGATGAGGATGTGCAGCACCGCGGTGTGCCCGGCGAAGACCACGGCCATCAGGCAGGCGCCGAGGACGGCCAGGGGCAGGATGCCGGTGGCGATCATCGCGTAGCTCGGGATGGCGACGACGGCCATGGCCACCGCCGCTCCCGCGATCACCTTCTTGCGCCCGATCTTGTCCGACAGCGCGCCCATGAACGGGATCGCGATGCAGATCGCCACCAGGCTGCTCCCGGTGACCAGCAGCGAGGTCCCGATGTCGAATCCGACCTTCTCCCCCTGGAGGAAGGAGGGCATGAAGCTGAAGAGCACGTAGTAGCCCGAGCCGTTCATCAGGGGGATGAACAGCGCGTAGAGCATGGCCCGGCGGTGCTCCGGGGTCTTGAAGGCCTCCTTGAGCGGGTTGCGGGAGAGCCCGCCCGTCTTCTGCAGGCGCTGGAAGTTGGGGGTGTCCTCCAGCGAGCGGCGGATGTACCAGCCGATCAGGCCGAGCGGCACCGCCACGAGGAAGGGGATGCGCCAGGCCCAGGCGCCGAAGCCGCCGCTCTCGATGGCCTCCAGGGAGAGCCACGGGGACATCGCGAAGGCCACCAGGGTGCCGGTGAGCAGCGCAGCGAAGGAGGCGACCTGCGCGTAGCTGGTGTGCAGGCCGCGCTTGCCCTCGGGGGCGTGCTCGGCGAGGAAGGTCATGGCGCCGGCGGCCTCGCCGCCCACCGAGAAGCCCTGGGCCACGCGGAGCAGGATCACCAGGATGGGCGCGGCGATGCCGATCGCCGAGTACGGGGGCAGGAAGCCGAGGCAGGCCGTGGCGACGCTGATCAGCATGATCACCGCGACGAGCATGCGCTGGCGCCCGATCCGGTCGCCCAGGACGCCGAAGAAGACGGCGCCCAGCGGGCGGACGAAGAAGGAGACGGCGTAGCCGGCGAACACGAAGGTCAGGGCGCCGGTGGCGCCGTCGCCGGGGAAGAAGACGATGGCGAGCGCCGTCGCCATGAACGCGAAGATGCCGTTGTCGTACAGCTCGACGAAGATGCCGACGCAGCCGGCCGCGAGGACCTTGTTCCTGCTCGGCGGTTTCGTCGTCTGCGCGGAGACGGGAGAACTCATGATGCTAACCTCTCTGATTGGGCGTGACGCCGTCGTCGAAGCCAAGACTCGAGAAGGCGGTCGTCACGCGATTGCGAAGGGCGTCGAGAGCCTTTCGCCAGGCGCGCACGTCACTGCGCGCCTGCGTGGCGTCGACGTGGCGGAACACCACTGATTGGCCGGGCCTGACCTGGCCGAGGGTGTCGAGCGACGTCGACGTCACGACGCCCAGCACCGGGTAGCCGGCCGTCACGCCGCGCCCCCGGTGCAGGATCAGCAGCTCGTCCCCCGGCGGGACCTCGACGGCGCCCACCGGGACGCCGCGCGAGATCTTCTCCTCCGTGCTGGTGCGCACGGGGACCTCCGGGCCGCCGAGCCGCAGCCCGATGTGGTTGCTGCGGGGGGAGACCTCGAAGGGCCTCCTGAAGAGCCGGTGGGCGGTGCCCCCGAACTCCTCGATCTCCGGTCCGTCCACGACGTCGACCACCGCCGTGCCGTCCAGGCAGGGCGGGCAGATGCCGAGGTTGAACAGCGAGATCCCCAGGTAGGGGCTCATGGGGGACGGCGTCGTCCCGGCCAGTTCGAGGTGCTCGTCCGCGGACAGCGCGTGGCCGAAGCCGACCACCGTGTCCGGCGCGCAGCTGCCGAGCAGGTGCGGGACCTCCACCGAGCCGTGGACCGCCACGTAGCACCGCATCCCGGCGGACATGCCGCGCAGCTCGACCCGCTGGCCGGCGCGCACGGGCACGGGCTCCCATTGCGGGAGGGGCGCGCCGTCGACCTCGAGGGTCATCTCGGCGCCGGTCGCGGCGATCAGGACGTCCCGGTCCGGGGTGAAGGCGAGGTCGAAGAGCGTGAGCTCGATCAGGGGGTCGCCCTCCGCGTTGCCGACCAGGATGTTGGCCGCGCGCGCCGAGTACTGGTCCAGGGCGCCGTTCAGCGGCAGGCCGAACTGCGGGCCGCGGGTGCGCCCGAGGTCGGTGACCATGGCCAGGGAGGCCTCGTGGATCGTGAGCCGGCCGGTCATCGCGCCTCCTCCGGGGTCAGGCGGCCGCCGGCGAGGCGCTCGACCTCGCGGGCGCTCGCAGGCTCGAACCGCAGGGTGTCGCCGGGCCGGTAGGGGACCAGCGGCTCGGCGTCGAGGTCGAGCACGGTCAGCGGGGTCCGCCCGATCACGCACCATCCGCCGGGGGCCGCCGCCGGCGTGATCGTGGCCTGCCGGCCGGCCAGCGAGACCGCCCCCTGCGGGACGTGGGTCCGGGGGCTCGCCAGGCGGGGGATCGCGACGGGCAGGGCCGGGCCGTCGAGCATCGGCGAGCCGCCGGGGGCGCCGAGGCAGCGCACGGTGTACGTGGGCGCGCAGTGCGCGGCGATCACCTCCTCGGCGGACAGGCCGGTGATCTCGGCGACGCGCTCGAGGTCCGGGCCGCCCTCCCCGCCGTACAGGACCGGGACGCGGAAGTGCCGGGGGTCCTCGTGCAGGGGCGCGTCGAGGTCGAGGGCGGGGACCGTCTCGGCGATCAACGCGATGATCTCCTCGTGGCCGGTGAGGGCGGCGTCGAACTCCAGCAGGACCGACTCGTAGGTGGGGATGGCGACGGTGAAGCCGGGGACCTCGGCACGGGTGAAGCGACGGGCCAGCTGGTGGACCAGGCGCCAGTCGCGCTCGCGGTCCCCGGTCCGGCCGGTCACCCGCACGGCGGACTCGCCGGCCGTGCTGATCTCGGCGGGGAGCGTCGGGCTCATCGGCGCAGCCGCTGCGCATCGAGCGGGGCGATGACGACGCCGGCGCGGGTCAGCTCCTCGCGGATCCGCCTCGACGTGGCGACCGCTTCGGGGCTGTCCCCGTGCAGCAGCACCGTGTCCGCCGCGACCGGGATCTCCCGGCCGTTGTGGCTGTCGATGACGCCGTCCCGGACCATGCGGACGGTGCGCCGGGCGATCTCGTCGACGTCGTGGATCACGGCGCCCTCCTCGGAGCGGGGGACCAGGGTCCCGTCGTCCTGGTAGGCGCGGTCGGCGATGCCCACGATGGCCACCGGGAGGCCGGCTGCGCGGGCGGCGTCGGCGAGCTCGCCGTCCTGGGCGAGGACGATGATCTCGGGGTCGACGTGGAGCACGGCGTCGACCACCGCCTCGGCGTAGTCGCGGCGGACGGCGACGAGGTTGCCGAGCCGGCCGTGCGGGGCGAGGTGGGCGACCCGGACGCCGTGGTAGGCCGCGAAGGCCGCCAGGGCGCCGAGCTGGTAGACGACGTCGGTGCGCACCTCGTGCGGGGTGAGGTCCATGGCCCGGCGGCCGAAGCCCACCAGGTCCGGGAAGCTGGGGTGGGCTCCCACCGAGACGCCGCGCCGCGCGCACTCGGCGACCGTGCGGTCCATCACGCGCGGATCGCCCCCGTGGAAGCCGCACGCCACGTTCGCCGAGGTCAGGACCTCGAGGAGGGCGTCGTCGTCTCCCATGGTCCAGGGGCCGAAGCTCTCTCCGAGGTCTGCCACCAGGTCGACATGCTGCGTCATGGTCGGGCTCCTTCTCTCACGTCCGCGTGGTTGCCTGTGATGACGCTAACAAAGGGGAAGCGCATCTTTGCATAGAATATCGAGAGCTGTGCCAAAACAGTGCCACATCCCTGCTATAACGCGGATAGGATGGCAAAAGATGGCAACAGTTTTGCCGGCTAGGAGGCACCGTGGTCATACCGGAGCGGCGCGTGAGGCGCCGGGTGACGCTCAGCGAGATCGCCAGGGCCTGCGGGGTGGCGCCCTCGACGGTCTCCCGCGCGCTCGCGAATCCCAACCGGGTCAGCCCGGCGATGTACGAGCGGATCGCGCGCAAGGCGCGGGAGATGGGATACGAGTCCGCGATGCTCCCGGAGGGCCGCGACCGGCTTTCCTCGGGGACGATCGCGCTGGTCCTGCCCAACCTCTCCAACCCGTTCAACCTGGACCTGATCCGTGGGTGCCAGGCCCAGGCGCAGGCGGCCGAGTTCCTCTTCCTGATGGTCTCCACGGAGGAGTCAGTCCACGTGGAGACGACGTGGTTGGTGGAGCTCTCGCAGACCGTGGACGGCATCGTCCTGGCCTCGCCCCGGGCCGAGGACAGCGTGCTGAGCGGCATCGCCGACAACGTGCCCATCGTGACCCTGAACCGGGAGGTCCCGTGGCTCTCCGGCGTGCTCATCGACACGCCGGCCGGATGCTCGCAGGCGCTCGAGTACCTGGTCTCCCTGGGGCACCGGCACATCGCCTACGTCCGCGGGCCGGAGAGCTCCTGGAGCGACCAGGCGAGGCTGGAGGCGCTGAGCGCCCGGGCCGCGCACCACGAGGTGGAGCTGAGCCCGGTGGGGAACTTCCTGCCCTCGGTGGCCTCGGGGGCGGCGGCGGCCGACGCCGTGGCCCTCAGCGGCGCCACCGCCTGCATCTTCTTCAACGACACCCTGGCCATCGGAGCCCTGGACCGCTTCAAGCAGCGGGGCATCCGAGTCCCGGAGGAGATGAGCGTGGTGGGATGCGACGACATCTTCGCGGCGTCGTTCTCCGACCCGCCGCTGACCACCGTGACGGCCCTCGGCGAGCGGGCGGGGCGAGCAGCGGCCGACCTGCTGATCAGTCAGTTCTCGCAGCGGGACCGCACGCATCGCATCGACCGCCAGGCGACGCACCTCTCCGTCCGGGAGTCCACGGGGCCGGCTCCGCGGGGGTGAGGGGGCGGGGCTCAGGCCTCCCCGAGCACCACCATGTTGCCCACCGCGTGGCCCGACTCGACGGCGGCCACCGCCGCCGCGGCGTCGTCGAACGGATGGGTCGCGCCGATGACCGGGGCGAACCGGCCCCGGGCGACCAGCCCGGCGATCTCCGCGAAGACCTCCCCGGTGCGACGCCGGGAGACCCCGCCCCCGCCCAGGCTCTCCGCCAGCGCGGGGTCGGCCGGGCTGCGCATCGCGTGCGGGGAGCGCAGCAGCCCCGCCGCCCCGCGCAGCGTCTGCCCGCCGACGAGGTCGATCACCGCGTCCACGCCCTCCGGCGCCGCCGCGCGCACCCGCTCCTCCCAGCCCTCGCCGGAGACCAGGTGCTCGGCCCCGAGCCCCTCGACGACCTCCCGCTTGGCGGGGGAGGCCGTCCCCAGGACCCGCAGCCCGCGCGCGACGCCGAGGCCGCACGCCGCCGTGCCCACCCCGCCGCCCGCGCCCAGGACCAGCAGGACCGCGCCCTCGGGGAGGGCCAGCTCGTCCAGCGCGTCGTAGGCGGTACCCACGGAGACGGGGATGCTGGCCGCCTGGGCCGCCGTGACGCCCTCGGGAAGCGGGGCGGCCGCGCCGGCGTCGAGCAGCACGGTCTCCGCCAGCGTGCCCGTGCCGGCGGCCGCCGCGCCGAAGACGGGCTGCCCCGGCGTGAAGCGCTCCGCCCCGGGCCCGACGCCGACCACCACGCCGGCCGCCTCCCGCCCCATCGCCATGGGGAAGCGGACCGGGAAGCCGCCCTGGCGCTGACCCGAGCGGACCTTGACGTCGGCCGGGTTGACCCCGGCCGCCGTCATCCGCACCAGCAGCTGACCCCGGCCGGGGACGGGCTCCTCCACCAGCATCGGACGGGCGACCTCGGGGCCGCCGTACTCTTCGAAACCCAGGATTCGCATCATGGGACCATCTAACACCGCGGAGGGCGCGCGTCCCAGCCTTCGCGGCGGGTGACGCGCGCCCTCGTAGGTGCGTTCCGGGCCGGGCGTCCGGGGCGGCGAGCTACACCGAGACGTGCTCCCTGTTCAGGTCCTCGACCATCTCCTCGGCCTCCTCGCGGGAGCCCGCGGCGGGGGAGGAGCCCCACAGCGGCCGGCCGTTGCTCTCCCGGACGAAGTGGATGGCGATCAGGCCGACCACGCCCGAGCCCATCAGGTAGTAGGCGGGCCACATGAGGTTGTCGGTGGAGTTCACCAGCGCGCTCATGACCGTGGAGGTGGTGCCGCCGAACAGCGAGATGGAGACGTTGAACGCGATGGACAGCGCCCCGGCGCGGATCGCCGTCGGGAACAGCGAGGGCAGCGTCGAGGGCATGGTCGCGCTGAAGCAGATCAGGGTCACGCCCATGATGAGCAGGCCCAGCAGGACCGTGAGGTCGCCGTGGCCGCGGATCAGCAGGATCGAGGGGATCGAGAGGACGATCAGGGCCAGCGAGCCCGTGCGGACCACGGACTTGCGCCCGACGCGGTCGGAGATCCAGCCGATGACGGGGATGAGCACCACGAGGACCGCCATCACGACGATCTGCAGGACCTGGGAGGTCAGCTCGGAGACCCCGCCGCTGCCCTGGATCCTGGCGATGGCCGGGAAGTAGGTGGGCATGTAGGCGGTGAGCATGTAGTTGGCGACGTTCCAGGCCAGGACCAATCCGATGCAGGTCAGCAGGCTCGGCCAGAGCGTGAGGATCCTGCGGAACTGGCCGGGCTCCTTCTCGTCCTTCTCGCGCTGCTCCGACTCCGCCTCCAGCTGCATGTAGGCGGGGGTGTCGGCCAGCTTGGAGCGCAGGTACACCCCGACCAGGCCCAGGGGGAGGGCGACGAAGAACGGGATGCGCCAGCCCCAGGAGAGCATCTGCTCGGGGCTCAGGAGGAGGCCCATCACCGTGGCGAAGACGGCGCCGAGCAGGTAGCCGGTGAGCGTGCCGACCTCCAGCAGGGAGCCGAGGAAGCCGCGGCGCCGGTCGGGCGCGTACTCGGCGATGAAGGTCATGGCGTTGCCGTACTCGCCGCCCGTGGAGAAGCCCTGCAGGAGCCGGCAGCCCAGCAGCAGGAAGGGCGCCCACAGGCCGATGGTGGCGTAGTCGGGCAGGACGCCGATCGCGAAGGTGCCCAGCGCCATCATGACCATGGTGATGGCCAGGACCTTGTTGCGGCCGATCCGGTCGGCCAGCGGGCCGAAGAACATGCCGCCGAAGGGACGGACGAGGAACGCCACCGCGAACAGGCCGGCGACGATGATCCCCCCGACGACCCCCGCCGACTCCGGCAGGAAGACCCCCTCGATGGTGGTCTGCAGGTAGCCGTAGACGCCGAAGTCGTACCACTCGGTGATGTTGCCGATGGCGGCCGCGCCGACGGCGCGCTTGATGACCCCGGGCGGGGTGACGGTGACCTCGTCGACGCTCCAGCGCCGGCGGACGTTGTCAGGACCGAACACGTTGTGCCTTCCTCTTGGACGAGTGCGGGTTCGATGCACCGGGTGAGCGGAGGTCCCGAGGAATCCGAGGCACTCAATCACCCTGCTTACTTTCGATCAGGAGACGACGTTACATCGCATTGCCTGGCTATGTGTCATTCGGCGGCGGAAATGTCGGCGATCTCACGGGCGACATGGCGGCCGGCGCTTGCCTCGGCGCGCGTCGCCGTTACGCGGGAATCTGCCCCTCGCCGTCGGGTCCGGGCCCTTCCGTGACGCCCGTGTCCGTCGGCTGGAAGCGGGCTCTGCCCGGCGGGCCGCCTGCGCTATGCTCACGGGGACCGGCCCCGCCCCGGCGCCGGGAGCTCCCGAGCCGGCGGAGGCTCCGGCGGCGCCGCGGTCCGCGGTCCCGCAGCGGCGCGGAGCCGCCCGTCGTCCGCTGTGCGCCACCGCGCCCGACCCCCGAGGAGTTCGCGTGAGTCAATGGGATCCGGACACCTGGTTCCGCGTCGTCGACATCGCGGCGGTGGTCTCCAGCGGATTGCTCGGCGGGGCGGTGGCGCGGGCCTTCAGGTTCGACGTCGTCGGCTTCGTCATGCTCGCGATCGTCTCCGGCATGGGCGGGGGGCTGATCCGCGACGTCCTGCTCGACTCCGGCTTCCCCGTGGCGGTGACCGACAGCGGGTATTGGGTCGGGGCGCTGGTCGCCGCCACGCTGGCCTACACCCTCGACCTCGGCTCCAAGTGGGCCGACCGGGCGCTGATCGTGGTCGACTTCATCGGTGTGGGGTGCTGGGCCGCCACGGGGACCGTCAAGAGCCTCGCGCTGGGCCTGCACTGGCTGCCGGCCATCGCCCTGGGCGTCACCACCGTCGTGGGCGGGGGAGCCGTGCGCGACGTCCTGGTCAACCGGATCCCCGCCATCTTCGGCGGCAACCCCCTCTACGCCACGATCGCCCTCCTCGGCGCCGCCGAGATGGCGTTCTTCTCGGAGGTGCTGGACCGTCCCACGCTGGGGATGGGGGTCTCCATCCTGACCTGCGGCGTCCTCGGCGTGCTCTCCCGCTGGCGCAACTGGCAGCTGCCGGCCCCGGTCAACCTGGTGGTCCCGCGCCCGCGCCTGAGGCTCTCCCCGCGCCGACGCTCCCGCCAGGCCCAGCGCCAGCAGGGCTGGACGCCGGGCGAGCCGCTGACCAGGGACCTCGAGGTGGTCACGGAGGATCAGCTCAAAAGATACCGCAGAGGGCGGGGCCGGAAGCACGGGCAGTGAGCGCCCGCCGCTCCTGAGCCGACCGTCCTGCCCTCCGGCCATCGAATCCGGCGTGATGCATCACAAAGCTATGTGACTTCGGTTACAATGCTTCCATGAGCCAGCGCCGGATGGTCATGCACGGCAGGGCGGCCGTGGTAGGGACCTTCCCATAGTCGCCCGGTACCCGCCGGATGCCCCTGCTGCTGGGGGATGCGGCGGAACGCCCCACGCCCTGGCGCAGGCCGGCGGAGGGCCCTCCGGCCCGTCCGTCGCGCGCCGGTTCGCCGCGCCCGGAGGGCTCGCGCCCGGCGCATAGGTGAGTAAAGTATCCGACGTTCACCTAAAAGAAAGCTCACTGATGAACGGTTCACACCACGAACAGCAACCTGCCCTGTCCGCCGACGACATCCACGTCGTGGATCAGAAGGAGATGAAGAAGGCCCTCCGCGCGACCCTCCTCGGGAACTTCATGGAGTGGTTCGACATCGGCGTCTACGCCTACCTGACGGCCTCCATCACGGCGGTCTTCTTCCCCCTGCCCAAGCCGTGGGACCAGCTCGCGTTCTTCGCGACCTTCGCAGTGACCTTCCTGGTCCGCCCGCTGGGCGGGCTGATCCTCGGCCCGATCGGCGACAAGGTCGGGCGCCGCAAGGTGCTCGCCTTCACCATCCTCATGATGGCGCTGGGCACCTTCCTCATCGGCTGCATCCCCAGCTACAGCTCGTGGGGCATGATCGCGCCCATCCTGCTGATCCTGCTGAAGTTCGTGCAGGGCTTCTCCACGGGAGGCGAGTACGCGGGCGCGGCCACGTTCATCGCCGAGTACTCCTCGGACCGCCGCCGCGGGTACTGGGGATCCTTCCTGGACCTGGGCTCCTACCTCGGCTTCGCTGCGGCCGCCGCGCTGGCCACCGTGATCGAGATCTTCCTGACGGAGGACCAGATGCTGGCCTTCGGCTGGCGCATCTGCTTCTGGGTCGCCCTCCCGCTCGGCATCGCCGGCATCATCATGCGGTCCCGCATCAAGGAGTCCGCGGCCTTCGAGGCCCAGATGGAGGCCGAGTCCCAGGGTGCCGACGACGAGAGCCAGACCATCGTGGGCGACCTGAAGATGGTCGTCCGGAAGTACTGGCGCCAGCTGCTCCTCGGGGCCTGCCTGGTGATGTGCTCGCAGGTGGTCGGATACGCGGTCACCAGCTTCATGCCCTCCTACCTCACCGGGACCCTCGGCTACGACACGATCCACGGCAACGCGCTGCTGATCCCCGTGCTGATCGTCGTCAGCGTCGCGCTGCCGCTGTTCGGGATGGTCTCGGACCGCATCGGCCGTCGCCCGGTCATCCTCATCGGCTGCGGGGTGGGCATCGTCTTCTCCATCCCCGCCTTCCTGCTGATGATGATGGGCCACGTCTGGTCGACGCTGCTGGGCCTGATGATCATGGGCGTCATCATGATGTTCATGGTCTCGATCCAGGCCTCGGCGCTGCCGGCCCTGTTCCCCACCGCCAACCGCTACGCGGCCATGGGCATCATGTTCAACGTGGCGGTCGCCCTGTTCGGCGGTACCACGGGCGGGGTGATCACCGTGCTGGAGAGCATCACGGGCAGCGATCTCGCCGGCGCCTACTACATCATGTTCGCCTGCCTGGTGGGCGGCGTCGGCGTCTACCTGATGAAGGAGAGCTCCGGGCGCAACCTCATCGGCTCCATGCCCGCCGTGGACCGCCACGAGGAGATCGACCCGCTGATCGAGGGCCAGCACGAGAACGAGAAGCTGGACCTGTCCACCATGCCGATCGACATCGTCGAGGGCCCCAGCTCCGAGGGCGAGGGCGTCAAGGGCTGACCGGGCGCGCCGCCGGGCTGTGCGAGGAGCTCCGGGCGGCCTCGGGGCCGCGCCGGGCTCCGGCGCGGCACCTTCCGGAGCGGTTCCCGCGGGGCCGGCGGAATACACCTTCCGCCGGCCCCGTTGTCGTTAACCACGGACCTGACCGACTCCACACATCCAGGAGGTACGAGCATGACTCACCGCAATCCCATCCCCAGGACCAACCTCTCCGTGTTCCCCCTGAACCTCGGGGGCAACACCTTCGGGTGGACCTCGGACCGTGAGGCGTCCTTCGCCGTCCTCGACGCCTTCGTGGAGGCCGGCGGCAACTTCATCGACACCGCCGACGTGTACTCCGCGTGGGCCGAGGGCCACTCCGGCGGCGAGTCGGAGGCCGTGCTGGGACAGTGGCTGAGCGCGCGGGGGAACCGGGACGAGGTCGTCATCGCCACCAAGGCCGGGCAGCACCCCGAGCACTCGGGCCAGGCCCGGGACACGGTGCACCAGGCCATCGACGCCTCGCTGAACCGGCTCCAGACCGACTACGTGGACCTGTACTACGCGCACTTCGACGACGAGGACGTCCCGGTCGAGGACCAGGCTCACACCTACGACGAGATCGTCCGCTCGGGCAAGGCACGCCACATCGGCGTCTCCAACTACAGCCCCGAGCGGATGCGCCGCTGGTTCGAGTACGCCTACGCGGAGCAGCTGGCCCTGCCCGTCGCGATCCAGCCGCAGTACAACCTGGTAACCCGCAAGGACTACGAGCAGGGGTACGCCCCCATCGCCCGCGAGTTCGACGCCGCGGTCTTCCCCTACTTCGCGCTCGCCGCCGGCTTCCTCACCGGCAAGTACCAGAGCGAGGAGGACCTGCAGGGAGCGGAGCGCGGCGAGATGGCCAAGGGTTACTTCTCCGAGGACGGGCTCTCGGTGGTCTCGCGGCTGCGGGAGATCGCGGAGGCGCGCGACGTCGCCATCCCCTCGGTGGCGCTCGCCTGGCTGCTGGCCAAGGGCGTGACGGCGCCCATCGCCTCGGCGCGTACCACCGAGCAGCTGCCGGCGCTGCTCGAGGGCGCCTCGCTGAGCCTCACCGAGGACGAGGTGGACTCCCTGGACCGGGCCTCCGAGCCCTTCGCCTGAGCCGCCCTCACGCTGACGACGACGCCCCCGGCCGGTACCACCGGCCGGGGGCGTTCCCGTTCCGGCGGGTCCCCGGGCGCCTCCGGCCCGACCTTCTCCGGAGCCGAGGGGCCCGGAGCCGATGGGCCCGGAACCGAGGGGCTCTGCCCCGGCCGGGTCAGTCCCAGGCCAACGGGCTCGCGCCGTAGCGGCCCGGCGCGAGCGGCTCCCCGATCAGCGGCGCCACCTTGGTGAGCCTCCCGTGCGGCGAGTCCATCTCGACGAGCTCCGGCGCCTGCCGGCGGGGCAGCCCGGGGGGAAGCCCCGGCAGGGAGAACAGCTCCTCGGCCGTGCGGGCCAGCGAGAGCCGTGCGCGCCCGCCGGTCCTCAGCAGGGCGAGGGCCGCGGCCGCCGCGCAGTAGCCGGTGGCGTGGTCCAGGGCCTGGACGGGCAGCGCGCCGGGGCGCCAGCGCTCCGCGGCGGATCCGCGTCCGCTGTGCGGTCCGCGTCCCCGGCCCTCCCTCGCGCCCCGGCGGCTCCCGTAGAGCACGGCGATGCCGCTCGCGGCCTGCACCAGGGAGTCGAAGCCGCGCCGGCCCGCCCAGGGCGCGGGGCAGCCTCCCCATGCGTCGAGCTCCACGACGCTCAGACCGGGACGCTCGGCCAGCAGGGTCTCGGCGTCGAGACCGAAGCGGGCGAGCGCCCCGGGACGGTAGCCGGTGACGACGACGTCGGCCGCCCCCGCCAGCTCGCGCACCCGGTTCAGCGTTCCCGCCTCCCGCAGGTCGGCGGCCGCGGACCTCTTGCCGTCGTCCGTGTCGAGGTGCTGGGCGAGCAGCTCCGGATGCTGCGGCGGGTCGATGCGCAGGACCTCGGCCCCGAGGGCCGCGAGGAACTTGGTGCCGGTGGGCCCGGCGATGACGCGGGTCAGGTCGAGGACGCGCAGGCCCTCCGGCGAGGCGGTCGCGGGACGCCGCCCCGCCTCCGCCTCCTCGGCGGGATGGACGGCGACCCAGGGCGTGCGGGGCGTGGCCGGACCCGGTCCGACGGTGCGCGAGGAACCGGCGGGATGGGAGGGGTCGGCGGTGCGGGAGAAGCCGGCGGGACGGGAGGGGCCTCCGCTCCGAGAGGAGCCTGCGCCGTCCGCTCCCCCGCGTCCTTCAGCAGGGAGGGTCCCGAGCCACTCCTCCCGCCCCCGGACGCGCACCGCGAGCCCTCCGGCGTCGAACACCCGCTCCTCCGTCTCCGCCGCCTCCCGCTCCAGGAGGGCCGCCGCCAGGCCGGCCGCGTCCTCGACGCCGAGCGCGCGCTGCAGCGCGAGGCGGTGGTGCGGGTAGTTGGCGTGCGTCCGGAGCCAGCCGTCGCGGCACCGGAAGAACCCGGACATCGCGCCGAAGGGCGCGGGCGCCTCCCCCTCGATGCGCAGGTGCCCGATCGAGCCGAAGGCGGCCGCGAGCCGCCGCGTCTCCAGGGCGAAGCGGCGCTCGCCGAGCAGGCCGTGGGCGGCGGTGAGGGCGGCGGAGGCGGAGCGCAGCGCGAGAGTCTCGACGGGGAGCGGACCGCGCCACCATGTCTCCTCGCCCAGGATCCGCGGGGCGAGGCGATGGTCGAGCATATCCCCCAGTGAAAGAGGGGGGTGGGCCATGGAGCCGTCCATGCGACCCATTGTGCCAGACGCCGTCCCCCATGTTTCCAACATGTGAAATCTTTTTATTTCCTTGTGGAAACATGAACGCGGGGTTACATTGAGTGTGCTTTGGTTCACATTTTATTTCGAGAGGCTCAGACTCATGAAGATGTCAGATCCGACGACGCTGAAGGCGAGTTCGGCGTCGTCCCCGAAGAAGAAGCGGTGGTACACATCGCTCTTCTTCCAGATCCTGATCGCCATAGTGGCGGGTGTACTGATCGGCCACTTCTGGCCTGACATCGGTGCTGACCTCCGTCCTCTGGGCGACGGATTCATTCGACTCATCAAGATGATCATCGCCCCCCTGATCTTCCTCGTGATCGTCACGGGCATCGCCGCGGTGGGCGACGTCAAGGCGGTCGGGCGGGTCGGCATCAAGGCGCTGCTCTACTTCACCGCCGCCACGATGTTCGCGCTGGTCTTCGGCCTCATCGTGGCCAACCTGGTGCAGCCGGGCGCGGGCCTGAACATCGACCCGAACTCGCTCTCCCAGGAGGCGCTGGACGAGCAGACCGCCGGCGGCGAGACCCCCGACGGGTTCGGCGGCTTCCTCCTGGAGATCATCCCTGAGAGCGTGATCGGCGCCTTCGCCTCCAACACGCTGCTGCAGGTGCTGTTCTTCTCCGTGTTCTTCGGCGCGGCCGTCGTCGTGATCGGGCAGGAGCGCTGCAAGCCGATCATGAACATCATGGAGACCCTGCTGGAGCTGATCTTCAAGATCATGTCCTGGATCATGCGGCTCGCACCGTTCGGGGCCTTCGGCGCCATGGCGTTCATCATCGGCCAGTACGGGATCGGGACGCTCAACACCTACGCCCTGCTGATCCTCGCCTGCTACGGCGCGGCGCTCATCTTCATCGGCGTGCTGTTCATCGTGGCCTGGTCCTTCGCGCGGGTTCCGCTCTGGAGCTTCCTGAAATACTGCCGCGAGGAGTTCCTCCTGGCCCTGGGCACGGCGTCGACCGAGGCCGTGATGCCCCGCATCATGGGCAAGCTCTCCAACGCGGGCTGCTCGCGGGCCACCACCGGCCTGGTCATCCCCACCGGCTACTCCTTCAACCTCGACGGCGCGGCGATCTACCTCTCGATCGCCCTGCTGTTCCTGGCCCAGGCCTTCGGGCACGACCTGAGCCTGGGCCAGCAGCTGGCCGCCCTGGGCGTGCTGCTGCTGACCTCGAAGGGCATGGCCGGCGTGCCGGGCTCCTCGTTCCTCGCCCTCTCGGCCACGGCCGCGGCGCTGGGGATCTTCCCCGTCGCCGGCGTCGCGCTGCTGCTGGGCGCGGATCGCCTCATGGACTCCATGCGGGTGGTCGTGAACCTGCTGGGCAACTGCGTGGCGACCTTCGTGGTGGCCAAGTGGGAGAAGCAGTTCGACCGGGACGTGATGGTCCGGGCCTTCGCGGGCGAGTACACCAACGAGGACTCCGCGATCCTGCTGGGCAAGGAGGAGGAGTACCGCCGGCAGGAGCGGATCCGTACTCGGGCGGGCGAGGAGCCCTCGCCGAAGTTCCGCGGCGGCCCCCACGTCACGGACTTCGAGCAGATCCAGATGGCCCGTCCCGTCCCCGATGACGCCTCGACGCTCTACCAGCCGATCACCGCGGCCGTTCCCCTGGTGCGCAGGGAGCCGGCGGAGGGCGAGGGACCCGTTCCCACGGGCGCCAAGGAGTAGGCGCCTCCCCCGCGGCACCCGGCCCGTCCGGACGGCTGCCGCAGTGAGGAGGACGGGGCGGGCGGCCGGTGGGCTGCCCGCCCCGTCGTCGTATGCTCACCTGGGCGCCGGGCGCCGGGCGCCGGGCGCCGGGCGCTGGGCGCCGGGTACCGGGGCTCGGTCCTCTGGGTGCCGGAGGGAGATGCGGGAGGCGCCGGGCCGGCCGTCGGGCGACGAGTCGCCTTCCGGGGTGACGACTCGTCACCCGACCATGACGATTCGTCAATCC
The DNA here is from genome assembly GCF_004136635.1 of Rothia halotolerans. Taxonomy (GTDB): domain Bacteria; phylum Actinomycetota; class Actinomycetes; order Actinomycetales; family Micrococcaceae; genus Rothia; species Rothia halotolerans. Next base: position 1,079,600 of record NZ_NOIU01000001.1, read on the forward strand.
CGCGCCGACTCGTCACTCGGACGGCGAGTCGCCGCGGTCCCAGTCCGCCGGCGTCATCCCCGCCGGCCCGTCGGTGCAGACGCCCTCGACGCCCCAGTCCGCGAGCTGACGGGCGCGCGCCGGATCGTTGACGGTCCAGGCGGCGACGTCGAGGCCGGCGTCGTGCAGCTCCTCCACCGTCCGCGGCCCCAGATCCCCGTGGTGGGGATGGACCCGACTGGCGCCGATGTCCTGCACCGCGCGCCGCCAGCCCGCCGCGAACTCCCCCGGCCTGAAGAGCGGCGCGAGCCTCGTCCGCTCGGATCGCTCCCGGAAGGCGGCGAGCAGTCCGTGGTCGAAGGAGGAGACCACGACGCCGGCCCCCTCCCCGTCGTCCCGGGGCGCGGCGGCCAGCTCCTCCACCTCACCGGCCACGGCCTCGAGGTAGCGCTCCACCCGCTCCGCGGTGGGGTGGGAGAGCTTGAGCTCCAGATTCGCCGAGAGCCCCGTGCGGGCCATGAGCCCCGTGAGATCGGAGAGCAGGGGGACCCGCTCTCCGGCGAAGTCGGCGGAGAACCAGGAGCCCGCATCGCGCTCTCGCAGAGCGGGGCTCGCGACGGTCTCGACCCGCCCGGCGCCGTCGGTGGTCCGCTCGAGGGCGTCGTCGTGGAGCAGCACCGGGACGCCGTCCTCCAGGAGGTCGACGTCGGTCTCGATCCACGCGAAGCCGGCGGCGAGCGCCGCCTCGAAGGCCGCCGCGGTGTTCTCGGGCGCGACCGACGAGCGGCCCCGGTGGGCGATGAGCTGGATCATCCCCTCACCGCCCACAGCGGGACGCCCAGGGGAGCGCCGGCCTCACCGTCACCGGCGTCGGAGCGGGGGCCGAGGCCGCAGCCGACTCGGGAGGCCTCACCCCTTCTTCCCGGTCCGCTTCTGGCTCTCCTTCCGCAGGGCGTCGACGAGCTCGTCCTTGGTCATATCGGACCGGCCCTCGATCCCCAGCTCCTGCGCCTGCTCGTAGAGGTGCTCCTTGGACGCGTTGGCGTCGACGCCGCCGGCGGTGGGCTTGGAGGAGTTCCTGCCGCCCTCCTCGCTCCGCTGGTCCGAGGGGCCGTAGTCCTCCTTCTCCTGCCAGTGGTCCCCCACCTTCTCGTGGGTGTGCTTGAGGGCGGCGTAGGCCACCTGGTGGGCGCGCTGCTCGTCGTCGTACTCCTCCATCGCGGAGTCGTAGGTCTGGGCGAACGTGTCCTGGGCCTTGCGGTCGGACTTCTTGAGGGTCTCCGGCAGCTCGCTCTTCTTGGGCTGTCCGTTCTTTCCGGTCTTGGGCATGATGCCTCCTCCTCGACGGATGGGAGCCCGCCCGCGGTTCAGGCCCGCGGGGTGTCCAGCTCCCCGGTCACGTACTGGGCCCTGCCGAAGCCGAAGGTCCAGTCCGCTGCGGTGTTCTCGAAGTATCCCAAGAAGACGTCCTCCCCGGCCACCCCCTGTTCCGCGAGGTTCGCCGCGAGCGTGGAGTAGAGCGTCTGCTTGGCCGGGGTGTCGCGGCCGGCCTGGGTGAAGACCTGGATCATCACGACGTCGTCGGAGCGTTCGAAGCCGAGGCCGGCGTCCTGGGCGATGATCTCGCCCGGCTCGTGGCGCGTGATGATCTGGAAGCGGTCCCGCGCGGGGATGCCGTAGACCTCCACGATCGCCTCGTGGACGGCGTCGGCGACGGCTCGCGTCCTGCGCGGGTCCTGGGTCCGGTTGACGTCGATGCGGACGAGGGGCATGGTCTCACCTCTGGTGTCTAGTTTGTCCTGACAAAAAGAGTCTATGCTTTGTCAGGACACATCGGAACACCTCAGTCGAGATCCAGCACGCCGGGGATCGGCTCGACGGCGTCGGCCCCTTCGCGGATGAACGCGCCCCACGCGGCCCGTAGCGCCCGGCCCGCCTCCTCGACGGTCTCCGGGTCGTAGGTGGCCACGACCTCGGGGCCGGTCACGCCGGCGCCCGCCTCCTCGACCCCCCGGCCCCACGCGGGGGAGGGGAACAGCAGGGGCAGCTCGGAGAGGTGGCAGCAGGACAGCAGCAGCCCGGGCCGCCCGTACACGAAGGTGTAGGTGCGCGCAGCGCCCCCGGCGCGCCGGAAGAGCCGCGCCCACCGCCGGCACTGACGGCCGTAGACCTTCCGGGTGAGCGCCCGGATCAGCGGCTCGACCACCCAGCGGGAACCTCGCGGATCGGCCGCCAGCCGCTGGAGCGGGGGCACGACGCCGGTGAACAGTGAGACCTCCCGCGAGGTGGTCCCCATGAGGACCTCGACCGAGCCGGCCAGCTCCCGCCACCGCCGGGGCAGCTCGGACTCCGGGGGGAGCGGACGGGCGCCGTAGCGGGTGGTGAAGGGCATGAACTTCGCCAGTCCCTGGCGGAAGGCCAGGCGGTCGATGCGGATCCGGCCGTCGGCGAGCTCCCGGGCGCTGGCCCGCCGCATGCTCTCGGTGGCCCCGGCGGAGGGCGTCAGGGCCTTCAGCGCACGATGTCGTCCGAAGACGATCCCCAGCGGGGCGCTCTGGACGATGGCCCGCGAGATCATCCCGCGCAGTTCCTCGACGTACAGCAGGTCCCAGCAGGCGTGGCCGCCCGCCGACTGCCCGGCGATGGTGATCCGCCCGGGGTCCCCGCCGAAGCCCCCGATGTTGCGGTGGACCCACTTGAGGGCCTCGACCTGGTCGAGCAGGCCGGGATTCGCCTCGCGCGCCTCGCCGTCGCCCAGATAGCCGAAGAGGCCGAGCCGGTAGGTCACCGAGACCACGACGACGTTCTGCTCCTCGACGAGCCACCGGGGATCGTAGTAGGGGAGGTCCGCGGCCCCCGCGGTGTAGGACCCGCCGTGGATCCAGACGAGGACGGGCAGGCCGGTCTCCTCCGTGTCCGGGCGGGTGACGCTGAGCCGCTGGCAGTGCTCGTCGAAGCCCAGCGCCACGAGCTCCGTGTCGGTCGGCTTGTGGACCTGGGGGCAGGCGGGGGAGGGCGTGTCGGCGAGGAAGGGCTCCTCCCCGTACGCGTAGGGGGAAGGTGCGCCGAATCGCTCGGCGGAGGCGTAGCGGATGCCGAGGGCCCGCACCACGCCCTCGTCCCCCGTCGTGATGAACTCACCGGCGCCGGTGCGCACGGTGCTCCAGTGCCGAGGGGCGGCCCGTCCGCGCTCGGCGTCCCCGGCGGGGGCGTCCGCTCCGGCCTGCTGCCGGGCTGCGCGGTTCCGGGAGGGGGCTGCGTGGGGGATCTCGTGAAGGCGGGCGCGGCTGTCGGTCATGCTGTCGAGCCTACGGGCCGGCCGCGCCGATGTCCTCCGGACGCACTGATGCCGACCCTCCATTCGTGGTCGGACTCGGCATTGTCTACCTTTGAGCGGTGACTGTGACTTATTTGAAGCCTGTAGTCGCGACGAATATATGGGGCCGGCATAGCGCCAGATAAGATTATAAAGCTATTCTGTGAGCTTTTGAGGCGCGGGCGGGTCTCGGGAACAACGCTGAGCCGTGAACCGCGGCGCCAAGTAGATATAGGCTTCTCGCTGATGCTCTGCATCGCCGCTATCCTGCGCCACTGCGGGCGTCTACGGGCAACTTAGCCGGTGGTCAGATGCGGTATCAGATCGAAGTCTGTACATACTTATCTGCGGGGCAAGCTTTCATACTCTCTCCCGTCTCTGGGTCTATTCGCTGCTGGTTGATCAACCACCTTCAGTAAAGCACTTTAAGGGTCGGGTGTTAAGTGTTTCTTGCTGGGAATCGTGTGTCAGCTCACCGAGCGCTCGCCGGACGCCTCCAGGCCCCAGGCGTCGGCCAGGATCTCCATGGACCGCGCCGACTCCTCGGTGGAGGGCGACTGCAGGGAGATCATCAGCTCGTCCGCCTTGGCCTTCTCCGCGAAGCGCTCCAGGTAGTCCCTCACCTCGTCTCCCGTGCCGACCGCGCTGTACCTGAGCATCTCCAGCACCTGCTGGCCGGCCGGGGAGTGCATCAGCATGTCGACCTCCGCCTCGCTCAGCTCGCGTCCCCGCCCGATCATCGCGGCCACCCGGGCCTTCCTCACCTGGGTGGACTGCTCCTCCGCCTCCTCCTTGGTGCCGGCGGCGGTGACGTTGACGGCGGCGATGACGTAGGGCTCCGAGAGCTGCTCCGAGGGCTCGAAGTGCTCCCGGTAGGTGGTGACCGCCTGCTCGAGGGCCGCGGGGGCGAAGTGCGAGGCGAAGGAGTAGGGCAGGCCGAGCTGCGCCGCCAGCTGCGCCCCGAAGAGGGAGGAGCCCAGGATGTAGAGGGGCACGTCGGTGTTCCTCCCCGGGATCGCCTCGACCCCCTGGATGCGGGAGGCCCCGCGCAGATACCCCTGGAGCTCGACGACGTCGCTCGGGAAACGCTCCGCGTCCTGGGGTTCCCGGCGCAGGGCCTGCAGCGTCTTCATGTCCGTCCCCGGCGCGCGCCCCAGGCCCAGGTCGATGCGACCGGGGTAGAGCTCCGCGAGGGTGCCGAACTGCTCGGCGACCGTGAGCGGGGAGTGGTTGGGCAGCATCACGCCGCCCGAGCCGAGCCGGATGCTCTCCGTCTGGGACGCGATGTGCGAGATGAGCACGGCGGGCGCCGCGGAGGAGATGGTGGGCATGTTGTGGTGCTCGGCGTACCAGATGCGGGAGAAGCCGAGCCGCTCGGCCCGCTGGGCCATCGCCACCGAGCGGATGAAGCTCTCGCGGGGCGTCTCGCCCTGGTAGACGGTCGCGAAGTCGATGAGGGAGAGGGGGAGCACGGCGGTACCTGCCTTTCGAAGAGGATCTCCTCCGTACAACCTCCGCTGCGCGAGCAGATATTCCGCGCAGGACGACGACGTGGCCACCCTCCCGGCAGCCTGTGGCCTGCTGCACAGAACTCCCCATCCCCGCAAAAGACAATGATGTAGTTCCCCGGAATCGCGGGCCGGAAACGGGTGTGACCTGTTTCATGAGTTCCCGAGTTGCAGCTCCCGTGGGGGGTGTGTAGAGTTCTGGGAGTCGCCGCGGGGCAAACGCTTCGGAAGCGGGTCGACCAGGGTTTTCCTGGATCTTTCGGCAATAAACATTCTCCAGAGGTTCTCCTCCGGGTTTGCAAGCCGGGATCGGGTCTGGTAGGCTTGAGAAGTTGCCGCGAGGCGGAGACAAAAATTTTGTAGCAACCGGTTCTCCGGATGATTCACAGATATCTCAGCAGGTCATGAAGATGACCGGCGAACGATGATGGATCGGATCGGGGTTCGAACGGTTTGTTGTTTGAGAACTCAATAGTGTGCTTTGTTCATCTGAATGCTTCATACCAAATTTTATTTTATTGGTGAAT
>NZ_NOIU01000002.1 GCF_004136635.1 Rothia halotolerans
CCCGGTCGTTAAGGCTCTGTGCGCCGATGGTACTGCACCCGTGAGGTGTGTGGGAGAGTAGGACACCGCCGAAAATATTTTTGTTAGAGGGAGGGTCCGTCACCGTGTGGTGACGGGCCCTCCCTCTTTTTGTGTTTAAGGGGGCCTCTTTCTCCTGCTGACCCCCTCGTACAGCGGGACGGGGCAGGCTTCTCAGAGCTGGAGGGCACTGCGGCCGGGTCCTTCCGCTGTCGGTGGACGGCGTCGTGCGGATCCTGGGGTGGGCATGTGCGCTGGGAAGGGGGAGGGACTCTTCGGTCCTTCTCCCTGGCTCAGGGAGGGGAACATGCTGAACATCGCCTAGGAGCGGGCACCGCTGTGTTGGGTCGTTCCCGGCGGGTTTCGTAGAATATTCCAGAAGCCATCTTGGCGGGCCGGGCCGGCGCCCCTTCGGGCAGCGGCTCTACGCCACACATCTACATCGAGGAGTATCAGCTTGGCTGAGCACGAGCGTCGCGACGGTGAACGGCGCGATCCGAGGGACCGGGGCCGCGGGCCGGGAGACCGAGAAGGACAGCGACGTCGTGACGGGGGGCCGAGCGACCGCGGGGGGTCCGGCTCGGGCCGTCGCAATGACGGCGGCGGTGAGCGCCGCGGAGGATACTCGAACGATCGTCGCGACGGCGGCTTCTCCGCAGGATCCCGGCGGCGTGACGATCAGCGCGGCGGATACGGCGGTGACCGTGATGGCCGTGGCGATCGCGGCTATGGGGCTGGGGCCCCCCGGCGCGAGGATCGCGGCGGCAGGGACGACCGGTCGGCGCGCGGCGACCGGGGCTATCGCGAGGATCGCGGCTCCCGGGACGGGTACCGCGGCAGGAACGAGCGCGACGGCCGCGGATACGGAGAGGATCGCCGGGGCGGGAACGACCGCGGCGGATACCGGGGCGATCGGCGTGACGACGGTCCCCGCCGTTCGGATCGCGGCGACCGCGGCGGGTTCGGCGGAGATCGGGACCGCCGCCCCCGGCGCGAGGATCGTCCGGAGCGCGACGGCTACCGTGGCGGACGCGATGATCGAGAGGATCGGCGGGGCGGCTCCCGCGGCTTCGACGATCGGGAGAACCGCAGCTTCCGCAGCGATCGCCGGGATGACCGCCGGGACAGCCGTCGTGATGGCCGGCGGGATGATCGTCAGGACAACCGTCGTGATGACCGGCGGGACAATCGCCGGGACGACCGCGGCGGGTTCCGGGGGGACCGGCGTCGTGAGGACGACCGCGGGCCCCGGCAGCGCCGGGACGAGCGCGGCGGCTCGCGCGAGGAGCGCCGGGACGGCCGCAGCGGCTTCCGCCACGACCCCCGCGAGCAGCGCCAGGGACATCGGGGCGGCCGTCCCGATCGGCCGGGAGCCAGGGAGGGGCAGCGTCCCCACCAGGACCGCGAGGGATACCGTCCCTCCCGTCCCAAGGCCCCGGAGGTCGACGAGGAGGTCACCGGGCGCGAGCTGGACAAGAGCGTCGCGCGCGAGCTGAGCGTCCTGGAGCCGGACAACGCGGCGCAGGTCGCCAAGCACCTCGTGATGGCCAGCCAGTACCTGGAGGTGGACCCCGAGTTCGCCCTGGAGCACGCGCTGGCCGCGGTGCGCCGCGGAGGCCGTGTGGCCGCCGTGCGCGAGGCCGCCGCGGTCGCCGCGTACGTCGCCGAGCACTTCGACGTCGCGCTCCGCGAGCTGCGCACCCACCGCCGCATGTCCGGCTCGAGCGAGCACCTCGCCCTGATCGTCGACTCCGAGCGCGCCCTGGGGCGCGTGGAGAAGGCCCTGGAGACCGCTGCGGAGCCCACCGCCAACAACCTGGAGCCCGCGCAGAAGGTCGAGGTGGCGCTCGTCGTCGCCGGCATCCACCGCGATCAGGGAGACCTGCAGAGCGCCCGGCGCGCCCTGGAGATCCCCGAGCTGGACCGCAAGCGCGCGTTCTCCTACAGCCCTCGGCTCTTCGAGACGTACTCCGATATCCTGGAGGAGCTGGGTGAGACCCGCCAGGCCCGCTCGTGGGCGCGTCTGGCGGTCATCGCCGAGGCGGCCCTGGGACAGGGCCAGTTCGAGGAACCCGAGATCTACGAGGTCGACGTCCTTCCCGACGAGGAGCCGGAGGGGACGCCGCTGCCCGACCCTGAGGAGGAGAGCATGAGCACCGACGACATCCAGCCCGAGGACATCCAGCCCGAGGAGGACCAGGTGAGCGTGGACGGCTTCGAGCCCGAGGAACTGGCCTCGGAGGAGGTGAAGACCGAGCTCGGCGACGTCGCCGACAAGCAGCTGCTGGAGGAGGAGGACCCCGGTTCCCCCGAGTCCACGGACGAGTCCGAGATCGAGGGCGACGTCGTGAGCGAGGACGTCACGGACCACGGCCCGGACGCGGACGGCGAGGCCGACCCGCAGGAGCTCGAGGGCGACGTCGTCCCCGAGGACGTCACCGGCGAGGACCCGGAGACCGAGCCCGTGCAGGAGATCGACCGCGAGACCGAGGAGTACCTCGAGGCGCTCGACGTCGAGGAGGAGGACGAAGACACCACCGCATGAGCGCGCTGCTGAACTCCTTCGACGCGATCCTCTCCGACCTGGACGGAGTGGTCTACGCCGGCCCCGATCCCATCCACGGCGCCGTCGAGTCGCTCAACCGCGCCCAGCGGGAGGGGACGGCGGTCGCCTACGTGACCAACAACGCCTCCCGCTCGGTGGACGCCGTGGCCGAGCACCTCAACGAGCTCGGCCTGTCCACCGACGGCGAGCACGTCGTCAGCTCCGCGCAGTCCGCGGCGAGGCTCGCCGCGGAGCGCCTCGGGCCGGGGGCGCCCGTGCACATCTGCGGGTCCCCGGCACTGACGCGGTGCGCCGAGGACGCGGGGCTGCGGGTCGTCCGCGAGGGGGAGCGGCCCCGGGCCGTCCTCCAGGGGTTCAGCCCCGAGCTCGGCTGGCAGGACCTGGCCGAGGCCTCGTACCTCCTGGCCGACCCCGACGTCCTGTGGATCGCGTCCAACACCGACATGACGATCCCCAAGGAGCGCGGGATCGCGCCGGGCAACGGGACGCTGGTCTCCGCGGTGGCCGCGGCCACCCGCCGGGACCCGCTCGTCGCCGGGAAGCCCGGGGCCGCGATCTTCCGCACGATCACCGAGCGGCTCGGGGCCGAGCGGCCGGTCGTGCTGGGGGACCGGCTGGACACCGACATCCTGGGCGCCCACGAGGCCGGTCTGCCGAGCATCGCCGTGCTCACCGGGGTGCAGACGCCCCAGGACCTGCTCAACGCCCGGACCGCCGAGCGCCCCACCTACGTGCTGGAGAACCTCCGCCAGCTCTTCCGGGACTACGCGGCCCCCGAGGTCGAGTCCCGGGGCGAGGGGACGGCGGAGGCCCGGCTGGCGGGTCGCGCGCGGGCCGTCGCCGAGGGGCAGACCGTGACCATCGACGCCGGCCACGAGTCGATCGAGGGCTGGCGCGCGGGCATGAGCGCCTGGTGGGCGGCCCACCCGGAGGCGGAGACCGCGACCGAGGCTGAGATCCGGTGGCGGTGAGCGAGGAGCCGGGCTCCGCATCGGTGAGCGAGGAGCGGGGCTCCGCCTCGGCGAGCGAGGACCAGGGCCCCGTGGCGATGAGCGAGGCCCAGCAGCCCGCGGCGGTGGGCGAACCTCAGGAACCCGCTGCGGGAAGCGGGGGCCGGGACTCCGCGGCGGAGGCAGAGGCCGCGGAGGCAGAGGCCCCGGACCCCGTCGCGCGGTTCGAGGGCACCGGCGAGCCGGACCGGCTCGAGGAGGCCCTGACCGCGCTCGACGAGCTGCCGCTGGAGGAGCACGGCCCGGCCTACGAGCGCCTGCACGCCGAGCTGCGCCGCCTGCTCGACCGCGAACCCTCGGAGGTCCCGGAAGGGCTGCTGCGGGGCGTCCGGGAGCCCGCGGCGGAGGGACGGACGGCGGAGGGGCCGACGTCGGGAGCCGGCCTGGCCGCCGACGCCGCGCCGGCCGTGGATACCGGGATGCCCTCGCCCTCCGAGACGCCTGCGCCCTCCGAGACGTCCCCCGCCCCCGAGGCCGGCCGGCCGTGAGGCTGGACCGGCGCCTGGCCGAGTCCCACGGCGTCGCCTCCCGGACGCTCGCGGCCAAGCTGATCGCCGCCGGGCGGGTCAGCGTGGACGGCGTCGTGGTCGGCAAGGCCTCCCGCGAGGTCCCCGACGGGGCGCGCGTGGAGGTCCGTCCCGCCGAGGGGCGCGAGTACGTCAGCCGGGCCGGGCACAAGCTCGCCGGGGCGCTCGAGGCGTTCCCCGGCGTCGTCGTCGAGGGGAGGCGCTGCCTCGACGCCGGCGCCTCGACCGGAGGGTTCACCCAGGTCCTCCTCGAGGCGGGTGCGGCGCACGTGGCGGCCGCCGACGTCGGCCACGGCCAGCTGGACCCGCGCATCCGCGCCGACCCCCGGGTCACCGCCTACGAGGGGATGAACGTCCGGGACCTCGCCCCCGAGGCGGTCGGCGGGCCGGTGGAGCTGGTCGTGGGCGATCTCTCCTTCATCTCCCTGCGCCTGGTGGTGGGGCCGCTGGCGGGCGTCGTCGTGCCCGGCGGGGAGCTGATCCTCATGGTCAAGCCGCAGTTCGAGGTCGGCCGGGCCGCGCTCGGCAAGGGCGGCGTGGTGCGGGACGAGGCCGCGCGGCGCCGGGCCGTCGAGGGCGTCCGCCGGGCCGCGGGCGAGGCGGGCCTGGAGGTCCTGGGCGAGGAGGCCTCGCCCCTGCCCGGGCAGGACGGCAACCGCGAGCACTTCCTGCACCTGCGCCGGTCCTGACCGCGTCAATCCCCGGCCGCCTCGCCTAGGCTGGGGGAGTGCGGTCCTTCGAACGAGCCGCCCGCCCCGCGCCGAAAGGTCACCCGCCATGTCCCGCAAGATCCTGCTCTTCGCCCACACCGGCCGCCCCGAGGCCACCGCCGCCGCGACCCAGGCCTGCGAGCGGCTGCGCCAGGCCGGGCTGACGCCGGTCATGAGCCGCGGCGACCTGGAGACCATCTTCGGCGACTCGACCGACACCTGCGGGGTGCGGGTCATGCACGAGAACGTCGCGCTGGACCAGATCGAGCTCGGCGTCGTGCTGGGCGGGGACGGGTCCATCCTGCGGGCGGCCGAGATGATGCGCCACACCGACATTCCGCTGATCGGGGTCAATCTCGGCCACGTGGGCTTCCTCGCGGAGTCCGAGCGGACTGACCTCGACGAGACGGTGGACCACATCGTCAACCGCACCTACACGGTCGAGGAGCGGATGGCCATCGACGTCGCGGTCTGGAACGCCGACCGGAAGATCCACCACACCTGGGCGCTCAACGAGGCCTCGGTGGAGAAGGGCAACCGGGAGAAGATGATCGAGGTGGTCATCGAGGTCGACGAGCTGCCGCTGAGCACCTTCGGCTGCGACGGCGTCGTCATGGCCACCCCCACCGGCTCGACCGCCTACGCCTTCTCCGGCGGGGGACCGGTGGTGTGGCCCGAGGTGGAGGCCATGCTGCTGGTGCCGCTGAGCGCGCACGCGCTGTTCTCCCGGCCCATGGTGACCTCCCCGAAGTCGACCATGGCGATCGAGATCCTCCCCACCAACTCGAACTCGGGCGTACTGTGGTGCGACGGGCGCCGCATGCTGGAGCTGCCGCCGGGATCGCGGATCGAGGCGTGGCGCTCCGCGAAGCCGGTCCGGCTCGCCCGCATCCACCCCGCGCCGTTCTCGGAGCGGCTGGTGAACAAGTTCGAGCTGCCCACCCGCGGCTGGCGGGGGCCTCAGCAGGCGGGGCTCGGGCACGAGCCGGGCGCCCCCGCTGCCGAGCCGGGGACGGCAGCGGCCGCGGCGTCCTCCGCACCGGGGACCCCGGGCGCGCCGGCTCCCGCAGACGGCCGCGCCCCGGCGCCCGCCCGGAAGCCGGGCCCGGGCGCCGCCCCGGCCGTCTCCTCCGCCCCGGAGGAGCCCCCGCACACCACCGGAAACCGCACGACGTCGCAGCACGAGGAGGACCAGGCATGATCGAGGAGATCAACATCCGCGACCTCGGGGTCATCACCAACGCGACCCTGCCCCTGGGGCCCGGGCTCACCGTGCTGACCGGTGAGACCGGCGCAGGCAAGACCATGGTCGTCACGGCGCTGGGGATGCTGCTCGGCGCCCGATCGGACGCCGCCGCCGTGCGCAGCGGCGCGGGCTCCGCCCTGGCCCAGGCCGTGGTGCGGCTCCCCCCTGGCCACCGGGCCGTGCCGATGGTCGAGGAGGCCGGCGGCGAGGTCCTGGAGATCACCGGCGAGGATCTCGCCGAGACCCACCCGCACGAGGTCATCCTCTCCCGGACCGTCAACGCCTCCGGGCGCTCCCGGGCGACCGTGGGCGGGGCCGCCGCGCCCATCGGCACGCTGGCCCGGCTCGGGGAGACCCTCGTGGCGGTGCACGGCCAGGCCGACCAGCTGCGGCTGAAGTCCGCCCAGGCCCAGCGCGAGACCCTCGACGCCTACGCCGGGGAGCGCCTGGCCGGGGTCCTGGGGGAGTACCGGGAGAACTACGAGCAGTACCGGGCCGCGGCGCAGGAGCTGCGCGAGGTCCGGGAGAACTCTCGGGCCCGCGCCTTCGAGGCCCAGAGCCTGACCGCCGCCCTGAAGGAGATCGACTCCGTCCAGCCCGAGGAGGGCGAGGAGGAGTCCCTCGACGCCGAGTCCGCCCGCCTGACCAACGTGGAGCAGCTGCGCGGCGCCGCCCAGACCGCCCAGGCGGCCCTGACCGGGGGGCACGACGCCGACCCCGACGCCGGCACCGTCTCCGTCCTGCTGGACGCCGCCCGCCGCGCCCTGGAGGCCGAGGCCGAGGACGACCCCGCGCTCGCCGAGCTCTCCCGGCGCGTGCGGGAGCTGATGATCCTCGCGACCGACGTCGGCGAGGAGCTCAGCGGCTACCTCTCCGACCTCGACGCCGAGGGCCCGGGCCGGCTCGCCCAGGTCGAGTCCCGCCGCGCCGCGCTGAAGAAGCTCACCCGCAAGTACGGCGCCGACATCCCGGAGGTCCTGGAGTGGGCCCGGGTCAACCGGGAGCGGCTCGAGCAGCTCACGGACGACCCCGCCCGCGCCGAGGGCCTCGAGGACCGGCTGCGGCACCTCCGCTCGACCATGCAGGAGCAGGCCGAGGCCCTGGCCGGCCTGCGCCGGGAGGCGGGGGAGCGCCTCGCCGAGGCCGTCTCGCAGGAGCTGAGCGCGCTCGCGATGCCCAACGCCTCCTTGGTGGTGGGCGTGGAGGAGACCGAGAAGTTCGGCCCGGACGGCAAGGACGCGGTCTCCCTGATGCTCGCCCCGCACCGCGGCGCCGCGCCCCGCCCGCTGGGCAAGGGCGCCTCCGGCGGCGAGCTCTCCCGCGTGATGCTCGCCCTCGAGGTGGTGCTGGCGGAGGTGGACCCGGTGCCGACGTTCATCTTCGACGAGGTCGACGCCGGCGTCGGCGGCAAGGCCGCGGTGGAGATCGGCAAGCGGCTGTCGATGCTGGCCCGCCACGTCCAGGTGCTGGTGGTGACCCACCTCCCGCAGGTGGCCGCCTACGCGGACCGGCACGTGCTGGTGCTCAAGAGCGACGACTCGACGGTCAGCCGCGTCGACGTCCTGGACGGCTCCGAGCGGGTCGTGGAGCTGGCCCGGATGCTCGCCGGGCACGAGGACTCCGAGGCCGCCCGCCAGCACGCCAAGGAGCTGCTGCAGGGCGCGGGGCAGGCGGTCGAGTAGGCCCGCCGTCCTCCCCGCCGCGGGCGAGGTGGCGGCGGACTCATCCGGGCCCCGGCGAGGTCCCCCGGAGGAGGACTCGTGATAGGCTCAAATTCCGTGGTGAATGATAAGAAGACAGCTTCGGCAACTGACCATTCCGACGAGAAGATCACGCGGCAGATCTTCGTGACGGGCGGCGTCGCGTCGTCCCTCGGCAAGGGGCTCACGGCCTCGAGCCTCGGCCGTCTGCTCCGCTCCCGCGGCCTCTCCGTGACGATGCAGAAGCTGGACCCGTACCTCAACGTGGACCCCGGCACCATGAACCCCTTCCAGCACGGCGAGGTCTTCGTCACCGACGACGGCGCCGAGACCGACCTGGACATCGGGCACTACGAGCGCTTCCTGGACGAGCCCCTCGACGCCTCCGCCAACGTGACCACCGGCCAGGTCTACTCCACCGTGATCGCCAAGGAGCGCCGCGGCGAGTACCTCGGCGACACCGTGCAGGTCATCCCGCACATCACGGACGAGATCAAGAACCGCATGCGGCGGCGCGCCACCGGCGGCGCCGACGCCCCGGACGTCATCATCACCGAGATCGGCGGGACGGTCGGCGACATCGAGTCGCAGCCCTTCATGGAGGCCGCGCGGCAGGTGCGCCGCGACGTCGGGCGCCGGAACGTGTTCTTCCTCCACGTCTCGCTGATCCCCTTCATCGGTCCCTCGGGCGAGATGAAGACCAAGCCCACCCAGCACTCGGTCGCCGCGCTGCGCGGGCTGGGCATCATCCCCGACGGGCTGGTCCTGCGCTCCTCGAGCGAGGTCTCCGAGCCGCTGAAGGCCAAGGTCGGCAGCGCGTGCGACGTCGACACCGAGGCCGTCATCTCCTGCGCCGACGCGCCCAGCATCTACGACATCCCCAAGACCCTGCACGTCCAGGGCCTGGACACCTACGTGCTGGACTACCTGGGCCTGGACTACGCCGAGGCCGACTTCACGGAGTGGGACAAGCTCCTGAAGACTGTGCACGAGCCGGCGCACCAGGTCACGGTCGGCCTGGTCGGCAAGTACGTGGACCTGCCGGACGCCTACCTCTCCGTCTCCGAGGCGCTGCGGGCCGGCGGCTTCGCCAACGACGCCAAGGTCCACCTCAAGTGGATCGCCTCGGACCTGTGCCAGGACCCGGAGAGCGCGGCCCACCAGCTCGGCGACGTCGACGCCGTCTGCGTCCCCGGCGGCTTCGGCATCCGCGGCCTGGACGGCAAGATCGGCGCGCTGCGCTACGCCCGCGAGAACGGCATCCCGACCCTGGGCCTGTGCCTGGGCCTGCAGTGCATGGTCATGGAGTACGCCCGCAACGTGGCCGGCCTCGAGGGCGCCTCCTCGACCGAGTTCGACCCCGAGACCCCCGCCCCGGTCATCGCGACCATGGAGGAGCAGAAGCAGTTCGTGGAGGGCGCCGGGGACCTCGGCGGCACCATGCGACTGGGGCTGTACCCCGCTAAGCTCGTCGAGGGCTCGGTCGTGGCCCGGGCCTACGGGACCACCGAGGTCGACGAGCGGCACCGCCACCGCTACGAGGTCAACAACGCCTACCGCGAGCAGCTCGACGACGCCGGGCTGGTCATCTCCGGCACCTCCCCGGACGGCCGCCTGGTCGAGTTCGTGGAGCTGCCCGCCTCGGAGCACCCGTTCTACGTCTCGACGCAGGCGCACCCGGAGTACCTCTCCCGGCCGACCCGCTCCCACCCGCTGTTCCGCGGGCTGGTCGCGGCGGCCCTGGAGCGCGCCGCGGGCTGATCCCGCGTCACGCCCCGACGCCCGGTGCCCGGCCTCCCACGGCCGGGCACCGGGCGTCTTCGCATCCGGAGATCTGCTCTGCGGGGGAGCGGGGGCGCCGCCCCGGCGCGGTAGCCTGGAGGGATGAGCGAGACGAACCAGACCTCCGGCGCACAGGACCGGCCGGAGCCGGCCGACAGGATCAACCCCCGCGAGCTCCTCTCCCGGGAGACGCAGTTCGAGGGCTACGTGTTCGACGTCGTGCGGGAACGATTCCGCTTAAGCCCCGGCGAGGAGCCGCTGGCCCGGGACTTCATGCGCCACCCGGGCGCCGTCGCCATCGCCGCCCTCAACGAGCGCGACGAGATCCTGCTGATCAACCAGTACCGCCAGCCCACCGGCATGAACCTGTGGGAGATCCCGGCGGGGATGCTCGACGTCGAGGGCGAGTCGCCGCTCGCGGCCGCCCAGCGGGAGCTGCTCGAGGAGACGGACCTACGGGCCGAGACCTGGCACACCCTGGCCGAGTTCCACAACTCTCCCGGGGTCTCCACGGAGGCCAACCGGGTCTTCCTGGCCCGGGGCATCTCCGAGGTCCCCTCCGCCGAGCGGATCGAGCGCTCCGGGGAGGAGGCCGAGATCGTCGTCCGCTGGTTCCCCCTCGAGGTGGCGGTGAGCGCCGTGCTGTCCTCCCGGCTGCACTCTCCCTCCGCGGTGATCGCGATCCTGGCCGCCCGGGCCAGCGTCGAGCGCGGTCACGCCGACCTCGCCGACGCGCGCGCTGAATGGCCCGCCCACCCGCTCCTGCGGGAGGCGGCCGGGCGATGACCGCGCGCGCCGAGGCACCGCCCGCCCTGGACCGGGCGATGCGGCGCTACCTGCAGCACCTGACCGTGGAGCGCGGGCTCTCCGCCAACACGCTCTCCTCCTACCGCCGCGACCTCGAGCGCTACCTGGAGCACCTGAGGGCCGAGGGCGTGGCCAGCGGGCCGGCCGACGTCGCCACTTCCGACGTCCAGGCCTTCGTGCGGCGGCTGGCCCGCCCGGCGGGGGAGGGAGGCCTCGGGCTCTCGACCCGCAGCGTGGCCCGGGCGGTGGTCGCCGTGCGGGGGATGCACCGGTTCTGGGTCCGCGAGGGCCTGGCCGAGGTCGACGCCGCGGAGCCCGTCGCGCCGCCGCGGCCCGGCGAGCGGCTGCCCAAGGCGCTGCCGGTGGACACGGTCGCGCGGATCCTCGACGCCCCGGACCGGGAGACGCCCGCGGGAGTGCGCGACGCCGCCCTGCTGGAGTTCCTCTACTCGAGCGGGGCCCGCATCTCCGAGGCGGTGGGGGTGGACCGGGACGACCTGTCCTCCGCGGCCGGCTCCGTCACGGCCGAGGCCGGGGGCGAGGAGGGATTCGTCCGGCTGCTGGGCAAAGGCGGCAAGGAGCGGATCGTGCCGGTCGGCTCCTACGCGGGGGAGGCCATCGGGGCGTACCTGGTCCGGGGGAGGCCGCAGTTCGCCGCCAAGGGGCGCGGGAACCCCGCGCTGTTCCTCAACGCCCGCGGAGGGCGGCTGACCCGGCAGGGGGCGTGGCTGATCCTCCGGAAGGCCGCCGAGCGGGCGCACGTGAGCGAGGAGGTCTCCCCGCACACCCTGCGCCACTCCTTCGCGACCCACCTGCTGGAGGGCGGGGCCGACATCCGGGTGGTGCAGGAGCTGCTGGGGCACGCCTCGCTGACCACCACCCAGATCTACACCCGGGTCACGGCCGACACCCTCCGCGAGGTCTTCCTGACCAGCCACCCGCGGGCGCTGGGGTGAGCGGGGCGGCTGTGCCGGGCCGGCCGCCCGCCCAGCACCCAGCCGGGTGCGTCGGCGCGCGGGGTCCGGCGCGGCTCTCACCGGGGCCGGGCCGCGCCGCCCGCGGACGGGGCGGCCCACGTCGTCGTCGTGCCTACGCCTCGGCGGACCGCTCCGGCAGGTGCCGCTCCTCCGGACCGGAGTAGGCGGAGAGCGGGCGGATCAGCGAGTTGTCCGCCAGCTGCTCCATCACGTGCGCCGTCCACCCGGTGATGCGGGAGGCGACGAACAGCGGCGTGAAGGTCCGGGTGTCGAAGCCCATGAGGTGGTAGAGCGGGCCGGTCGGGTAGTCGAGGTTGGGCTTGATGCCCTTGGCCTCGTCCATCGACTTCGCCAGGCCGTTGTACAGCCCCAGCATCTCGGGCCGGCCGTAGTGCTCGATCAGCTCGTGCAGGGAATCCTGCATGGTCGGCACCCGGGAGTCGCCGTGCTTGTACACGCGGTGGCCGAAGCCCATGACCTTGCGCTTCTCGGCCAGGGCCGCGTCCATCCACTCCTTGGCGCGCCGCTCGGCGTCCTCCTCGGACTCGTCCTCGCGGATGCCGATCTCCTCGAAGGTCTCCATGACCGCCTCGTTGGCCCCGCCGTGCAGCGCCCCCTTCAGTGCCCCGACGGCCCCGGTGACCGCCGAGTGCAGGTCGGACAGGGAGGAGGCGATGGTGCGGGCGGTGAAGGTCGAGCAGTTGAAGGAGTGCTCGGCGTAGAGCACCATCGAGACCGAGAACGCGGAGACGACCTCGGGGGCGGGGACCTCTCCGAAGGTCATGTGCAGGAAGTTCTCGCAGTATCCGAGGTCCTCCCGCGGCTCCACGAGCTCCTGACCGCGGCGGCGGCGCTGGTCGTAGGCGACCACCGCGGGCATGACCGCGAACAGGCGCTGCGACTTGACCAGGTTGGCCTCCGGGGAGGAGTCCTCCGAGGCCGGGTCCTGGGCGCCCAGCACGGAGACCGCCGTGCGGCACACGTCCATGGGGTGGCAGTCCAGGGGCAGGGCGTCGATCACGGCCTTCAGCTCGGGGGAGAGCGCCCGGTGGGACCGCTCGGCCTCGAGGAACTCGGCCAGCTCCCGCTCCCCGGGCAGCTCGCCCGTCCAGATCAGCAGGGCCACCTCCTCGAAGGAGCAGCGCTCGGCCAGCTCCTGGACCGGGTAGCCCCGGTACAGCAGCGAATTGGAGTCGGGGTTCACCTTGGAGATCGCCGTGGTGTCCGCGACGACGCCGGCCAGGCCCTTGCGGATCTCGCTCTCAGTGCTCATGTCATCCTCCTCGAAGACGGTGTGGGAACCATTCTCGCTCAATCCGCGTAGCGCTGGGGGACCTCGAAGTTGAAGATCCCCTCGTCGAAGCGGTTGTACCCCTCGTAGTCCACCAGCTCGTAGAGGCGGGAGCGGGTCAGCATCGCGTCCACCGCGGCCTCCTGCGTGCCGTCGCGCCGGATGGTGTCCAGGACGCCCTCCATGGCCCCGAGCGCGCTGCGCAGCAGGGTCACGGGGTAGATGACCATGTCGGCCCCGGCCTCGCCGAGCTCCTCGACGGTGTACAGCCGGGACTTGCCGAACTCGGTCATGTTGGCCAGGATCGGCACGTCGACGGCGGCGCGCACGGCCCGGAACTCGTCCAGGTCCTTCATGGCCTCGGGGAAGATCGCGTCGGCGCCGGCGTCGACCAGGGCCCGCATCCGCTCGATCGCGGCGTCGAGGCCCTCGACGCCGCGCAGGTCGGTCCGCGCCATGACAAGGAAGTTCTCGTCCCGGCGGGCCTCCGCGGCGGCCTTGACCCGCTGGACGGCGGTCTCCTCGTCCACGATGTTCTTGTTCTCGAGGTGCCCGCACCGCTTGGGGTTGAACTGGTCCTCGATGTGGCAGCCGGCCAGCCCGGCGGCCTCGAGCTCCTGGACGGTGCGCGCGACGTTCATCGGCTCGCCGAAGCCGGTGTCCGCGTCGACGATCGCCGGCAGGTCCGTCATCCGGGCGATCTGGCCGGCGCGCTGGGCCACCTCGGTCAGCGTCGTGAGCCCGATGTCCGGGAAGCCGAGCTCGTTGGCCAGCACGGCGCCGGAGATGTAGACGCCGTCGAAGCCCTTCTCCTGGATCAGCCGCGCGGAGAGCGGGGTGTAGGCGCCGGGGAACTGCCTGATCGGGCCCTCGGAGAGGAGCCGGCGCAGCTCGCGGCGCTTCTGCTCGGGCGTGGTGCTCGGGTACAGCATCTAGAAGATTCCCTTCGGTCCGGCGGCCAGGTCGATCCCGGCGGTGAGGTTGAGCGCGCCCAGCTCCCCGGCGGTCAGCGACTCGAGGTTCTCGGCGGCGTCGATGAAGCGGTCCAGCTCGGAGTCGGCGACCGAGCCCTCGGCGAGGCCGCGCAGCTTGGCCACGTACTGCTCGCGGGCGAAGGGACGCGCGCCGAGCGGGTGGGCGTCCGCCACGGCGATCTCCTCGACGATGGTGCTCCCGTCGGTCAGCGTGATCTCCGCGCGGCCGCCGAAGGCCTTCTCGGACGGGTCGCTCGCGTGGTAGCGGCGGGTCCACTCCGGGTCCTCCCGGGTGGTGACCCTGCGCCACAGGGCCACGGTGTCCGGGCGGCCGGCGCGCTCCGGGGCGTAGGAGGCGCGGTGGTCCCACGCCCCGTCCTGCAGGGCGACGGTGAAGATGTAGGGGATCGAGTGGTCCAGGGTCTCCCGGGAGGCCGTGGGCTCGTACTTCTGCGGGTCGTTGGCGCCGGAGCCGATCACGTAGTGGGTGTGGTGGGAGGTGTGCAGCACGATGGACTCGACCCGCTCCGGGTTGCCGAGCTCGGGGTGCTCGGCGTGCAACCGGCGGGCGAGGTCGATCCAGGCCTGCGCCTGGTACTCCGCGGAGTGCTCCTTGGTATAGGTGTCCAGGATCGCGCGCTTGGGCTCGCCGGGGGCGGGCAGCGGGACCTGGTACACGGCGTCGGGCCCGTCCAGCATCCAGGCGACGACGCCGTCCTCGCCCTCGTAGATCGGCACCGGCGAGGTCTGCCCCCGCATCGCTCGGTCCACGGACTCCACGGCCATCTTCCCGGCGAAGGCGGGGGCGTAGGCCTTCCACGTGGAGATCTCGCCCTTGCGGGACTGCCGGGTGGCGGTGGTGGTGTGCAGGGCCTGCCCGATGGCCTGGAAGATCGTCTCGGCGTCCAGCCCCAGCAGGGTGCCGATGCCGGCCGCGGCCGAGGGGCCGAGGTGGGCGACGTGGTCGATCTTGTGCTCGTGCAGGCTGATGGCCTTGACCAGGTCCACCTGGACCTCGTACCCGGTCGCGATGCCGCGCAGCAGCTCCGCGCCCGAGCGGCCGGCGTGCTGGGCCACCGCGAGGATCGGCGGGATGTTGTCCCCGGGGTGGGAGTACTCGGCGGCGAGGAAGGTGTCGTGATAGTCCAGCTCGCGGACGGCGACGCCGTTGGCCCACGCGGCCCACTCGGGGGAGACTCGGGTCGCGGCGGCGTCGAGCCCGTACAGGGCGGAGCCGGCACCGTTCGGGCCGGGGGCGTGGCACAGGGCCTGGTCGCGGGCGGAGACGATCGGCGCGCGGTTCAGCGAGGCGACGGCCACCGAGGCGTTGTCGAGGATGCGGTTGACGATCATCTCGCGGACCTCGGCCTGGACCTCCACGGGGTCGGCGGCGACCTGGGCGATCCTGAAGGCCAGCTGGTCCTCGCGGGGCAGGTTCTCGTCGCTGCGGTAGACGCGGACGGGGTGGGTGACGGTCACGGGTGTTCCTCCCTGGTGGTGGAGATGGCGGCCAGGATGGCAGCCATCGAGTTGCTCAGATGGACTCGGGTGCAGGCCCGGGCGAGCTCCGGGTCGCCGGCCGCGACGGCGCGGGCGATCTGGGCGTGCTCGGCGGCCGCGCCGCGCAGGCGCCGCTCGTCGCCCTTGGACAGCCTGCGCACGCGGCTCAGGTGGACGCGCAGGCTGCGCTGGGCCTGGACGAGGTAGGAGCTGGCCACCGCGGCGTCGAGGGCGGCGTCCAGGCGGTCCGCGAGGGCGTAGTAGGCGTGGCGATCGTCGTCGTCCTGGCCCGGGTCCTCGGCCATGGCCTCGAGGCGGCGGGCGAGCTCGGCGAAGAGGCCGGCGTCGCCGCGCTGGGCGGCCAGTCCCGCGGCCTGGGCGTCCAGGGCCATGCGCAGCTCGAACATGGCCCGCACGGACTCCGCGGAGACGGGGGAGACGGCGAGGCCGCGGCCCGGCTGGGGCTCCACGAGCCCCTCGGAGAGCAGGCGGGAGAAGGCCTCGCGGACCGGCGTCCGGGAGACGCCGAGGCGGGCGGCCTGCTCGACCTCGCTGAGCACGGTGCCCGGGGCCAAGCGCCATTCGACGATGTCCTCGTGCAGGAGGCGGTGGGCGCGCTCGCCTGCTCTCATGCTGGTCCCACCTCCTCGTCCTCATCCCTTCCCGGGTCTCCCGTGCGGTGACGGGGACCACGTGCTTCTTCCTCTATGTATACACAGGTTTGGGCCAAGGCTCAAAGATCCGCGTTCCGGAGGTGAGTGCGAGCGGGGTGAACGGGTGAAGTGTATACAGAGAGGGCGTGGGGCATGGAACGGAGCGGGCGGGCGGAGCGAGGGAAGGGGCGGAACGCGGAACAGGACGGACGGGAGGAACTGGGGAAGGACGGAAGGAGGGGGTGCGGGCGGCGGGGTCAGCCGATCCAGGGGTACTCGATCTCCGGGCGCCCCGGCGTGCCGTGCCGTCCCCGCCTGCCCACGAGCGAGCCGCGGTGCAGGTGCTCGAGGTAACGGCGGGCGGTCACCCGGGAGAGGTCGAGCATCCGGGCGACCTCTCCCGCCGAGAGCGCCCGCTCGGCCTCCCGCAGCGCTCGCGAGACGGCCTCGAGGGTCTCCGGGGAGAGCCCGCGGGGCAGGTCGGCGGAGGAGGCCTCGCCGTCGCGGCCCCACAGCCTGTCGATGTCCTCCTGGGCGAAGCTCGCACCGCCGCTCAGCCGCTCGCGGAAGGATCCGTAGGCGGCGAGCTTGGCGTGGAGATGGGTGAGGCTGAAGGGCTTGACCAGGTAGCCGAAGGCCCCCTGGAGGGAGGCCGAGCGCAGGCTGGCCGCGTCCCGCCGGGCGGTCACCACGATGATGTCCACGGGCAGGTCCGCGCCGCGGATGAAGCGCGCGACCTCGAATCCGGAGCGGTCCGGCAGGGTGAGGTCGAGGAGCACGAGGTCGAGGGGGCGCTGCGCGGCGGCCTCGGCGCGCAGCGCGGCCACCGCGGCCTGGGCGTTGTAGGCGACCGCCGCCACCTCGAAGCCCTCGAGGGAGCGGATGTACTCGGCGTGGGAGGAGGCGGTGATCTGCTCGTCATCGACGACCAGCACGCGCACGGTCCCGGCAGGAGGCGGGAGGGGCTGCGGCGTCATCGGCGTGCTCCTGGGGTCTCGGGCGGAGGCGGTGCGGCGGGGGCGGTGGCGCGGCGGGGGAGGCTGACGGTGAAGACCGCGCCGGCGTCGTTGGCGGCCGTGACCGTGCCCCGGTGCCGCTCGATCATCTCACGGAGCAGGTGCAGGCCCACCCCGCGCCCGGCGCTGGTGCCGGTCTTGGAGGAGTATCCCCACTCGAAGATCAGGGACTCCGTACCGGGCGGGAGGCCGGGGCCGGAGTCGGCGACGACGATCTCCCACCCGGCGTCGGTCTCGCTCAGGTCCACCTCGATCTGACGGGGCGCGCCCTCCGGGTTCTCCGCCACGGCGTCCATCGCGTTGTCCACCAGGTTCCCGACCACCGAGACCAGCTCGACGTCGCTGAGCGGAACTTCGTCCCAGGAGCCGCGCAGCTCGACGTCGACGGCGATGCCCCGCTCCCGCGCCTCCGCCTTCTTCCCGGTCAGCAGGGCCGCCAGGGCGGGGAGCTGGTCGCCCGCCGCGAGCTCCGCCTCCCACTCGCGTCCGGTGGCGATGTCCCCCTCGGCGAAGCCCCGGGCCTCCTCCACGCGGCCCAGCTCCAGGAGGGTCAGGACGGTGTGCATCCGGTTGCGGTGCTCGTGGTTCTGGGAGCGCAGCGCGGCGGTCAGGGAGCGGGTGGCCTCGGCCTGCAGGATGTCCTCGCGGCTGAAGCCGAGCGTCGCACGGTTCAGGTAGCGGAAGATCAGGACGGTCGAGGCGGTGCTGGCGACCAGCAGCGTGCCCGCCACCAGCGCCACGAGCGGCACCTGCGCGCGGACCACCGTGGAGATCTCGTCCAGCGTCACCCCCGTGGAGACCAGGCCTAGAACCTCGCCTTCCGCGCTGTAGACCGGCGCGATGGTACGCATCGAGAGCCCCAGCGTCCCGCGCTCCTCCAGGGTCTCGGCCTCCCCGGCCTGCGCCCCGACGATCTCGCCCTGGTACGGCAGGCCGATGGAGGAGGGGTTCTCGTGCGTGTACCGCACGCCGTCGGGGGACATGATCGTGATGAAACTGACCGTGGAGTTCTCGGTGATGCCGTGCACGTAGTCCTGCAGCCCGTCGCTGGGGTCATCCGCCATCAGGCGCTCGACGACGTACGGGTCCCGGGCGAGCGAGGCGGTCAGCGTGCGGGTGACCTCCCCGGCCCGGTCCCTCGCCGCGTTCTGGGCCTGCCAGTAAAACGCGGCGGCCACCACGGCGCAGACGACGAGCACGACCAGCATCTGCGAGATGAGGAAGGAACGGGCGATGTTCCAGTGGAAGCGGGGGAGCAGGGAGCGCATGCGAGAACCCTATACGGCGGCCGGCACGGTGGGGCGCCGGTGGGAGAATGCGAGCATGACGAAGGCATCGGAGGCAGTCCTCGAGGAGATCTGGCGCTCGCTCCACGCGGCGACCGCACGGCACACGCCGTTCACCCTGGGCTATCTGGGGACGGTCGACGCGGAGGGCGCGCCCCGTGTGCGTGCGGTCATCCTCCGGCGCGTCGACCGGGAGTGGGGCGAGCTCGCCTTGGCGACCGACCGGCGCTCGGCGAAGGTCTCCGAGATCGCCGGGAACCCGCGGGTCGCGCTGACCGTGTACGACGAGGAGCGTTCGGTGCAGCAGAGGATCGAGGGGAGGGCCCGGCTGGACGACTCCGCGGAGCGTGAGCGCGTCTGGGTCTCGCTCGGCTCTCACAGCAGGGACCTCTACCGCTCGCCGTGGGCACCCGGCACGATCTTGCCGGCGGAGGCGGGCGACGACGTCGAGCCCCGGCCGGCGGAGACGCACGCGGAGGCGGCAACGGACGACGCCGCCGCCTTCGAGCGCTTCGCCTGGGTCAGGATCGAGTGCGAGCGCCTCGACTGGCTCGACCTCTCGGCCTCGCCACAGGAGCGGTGGGAGTTCAGACGGGGCGCGGACGAGTGGGAGGGGCAGCGGATCGTGCCCTAGGACTTCTCTCCCGGCATCTGAGGGCCGTGGGCGAGGTCCGGGCGTGGGAGGATGGCGGCATGGTCTCTCCCCAGGCACTCAGCGAAGCCGAGCGGCGTCTCGTCGCCGGGTGGGCTGCCGACTCGCCGAGCGGGTCCTGCCGCTCTTCGAGGCGGAGGGCCCCTCGGACGGACGGCCACGCGATGCGATCGCCCGTGCCCGGGCGTTCGGCAGGGGCGAGCTCGGTGCCGCGGAGGAGATCAAGAGGCGGTTCGTAGCCGGGCGCGCGGCCGGGTCCGCGCACACCCCGGCGGGAGCGGCCGCGGCCAGGGCGGCGGCCCAGGCCTCCGGCGTCGCGCATATGGGAGCCCACGCGCTGGGGGCGGCTGCCTACGCCGCGAAGGCTGCGGGCCTCGCCCCGCCAGACCGTCCCGGGGCGAGGCACGAGGAGATCTCCTGGCAGCTCGGGAGGATGTCGCCGGAGGTGCGTGCCGCGCTGCGGCTCCTGCCGCCGCTGGGCGAGGATGCGGCGGGGCCGCTGGGGCGGGGGCTGCTGGCAACCGGCGTCCTCGGCGAGGTCATCCGGGAGATCCAAGCGGAGCTTGGTTCGTGAGCCGCGGTGATTTGATGGGCCCTTAATTCGTAACCTCTCCTGCCCCGGAAGATGGTGGTCTGAGAGGGGGCGGCCGCCCTCTTCGTTCCATACACTGCGTGATTCGGTCTATTCACCGTGTGACATGGCAACGCTGGCCCGATACTGCTCGGCCTCCGGGACCTCGATGAATTCGAGGAGGTCGCCCTGAATCGTTGCGAGGGCATCGCGAACCTGCGCGGGAGTGGCGTGAAAGAACTCGCGGCGGGTGTTGATCCTATTGACGCGCTTCGACTCGAAGTGACGGTGCAGGTTCGATTCGACCTCGACTGCGTTCTCGGAGAAGAAGAGAGCGTGCACATCGAAGCCGAAGGGGACAGATGCGTCCCCAAGTTCTTTGACTCGGTCCATGGGATCGAGCCGCCGGGTCATCCCGATCTTCACCATCTGCTCTCCGAATGCGCCGACATTCGAGATCACGTAGACATATCCAGCCTTCTGGTTCGCCTGGCGGTAGTCGACGTCTGCGATGCCCGCCTCGATCTCGATGATCTGCTGCTGGATCTCCGAGGCGCGATCAGCATCGCCGACAGTTTCGATCCTCGAGAGGACGGTCTCATAATGAGACTTTTCCTTCTCCAGGCGATCGCGCTGCGCCTGAAGCTCGGCATCGATCCGGGCCTGCTCCTTCAGTTCAGCTCGCCGCTCCCTCTCAGCCTCTCTCTCGATCTTACGGGCAGCCTCGGCCTTCACCGCTAGTTCGAGTTCCTCAGACTTCAGGTGCTGGTATCCGTAGTCGACCCGGCACACCATGGGACTCGTGAGTCGCTCTATAGCGTCTGCTGACCGGTTGATCTTGTTGAGGGAAGCGTCCATATTGCTTGCCGTGGCGGATTTGATGATGTTTTCCGTCTCGGCGTTAAAGCACCTGACGGCCAGCTTCGCGATGTTCTTTGCGAATCTCTGCTGCTGTGACGGTTTTTCAGGCAGGGACTCCTCATATTCCACCGCTTCGTCGTCGACGATGGTCTGCTTGATCTTGGACCGATTGGTCCGAAGCTCATTCTGGAGGTCGATGTACGTGCGGGCCGGGTGCGCGAAGTCCTCAAGCGCGGCCGCGGAAAGAGCCGATTCGACGCGGAGCTGGGGCATACTGGCACGCAGCTCTTTTACTTCATTGCGAGAGGCCAATGCATACTCGTCGGCGTCGCTGATGGTCTCGGCTAGGTAGGCATCGGCCTTCGAGATGACGTCGGCCGCGTATGCGTCAGCTTCCTGCCTTCGTTGAGAGGTCTGCGTGTCAACCTTGCGGTGACTCTCCCTGGCATATGCGTCGGCGTCCCGTCTCGTCGAGTGCGCATACTCGTCGGCCTCACGGCGGAGGGCCGTCATCTGCCTGGTGGTCTCGTCTCGGGCGGCTTGGGCCTCGGCGATTGCTTGTTGATGGATGTTCTCCAGATTTTCCTGCTCAGCTGAGACCTTCAGTCCCAGCTCGTGGAGCAGCACATCCTGTGTCCATACCTCTGGGCCGCCGTGATGGTGGAGAAAGGACTCCAGATGGTGATGGTTCGCCTTGACCTGTTCCAATTCCATGTTGAGACGCGAGATCTCTTCCGCCATCCGCCACATCGAGACCTTCTTGGCACCACCTGAGAAATGGCTCATGATCTTGGTCGGTTCTATCCTCTCCACAGGGGTGGGGCCGCCATAGATGTTTGCGAAATCGCTCAACGTTCAACCTTCCATTTCTGCGGAAATTCCCTCAGGGTAGGGGTGCTCGGGGGCATTAACGGGATCGTTGCCTTTCGCTAAGACGACGAGTCCGGGCCCTTCCAGCGGAGGCAATGGCTGCACGATATGTCGTTCGGATCGGGGACGTATCCGAAGGCGGCGTGTGCTTCCTCCCCTGATGCTAGGGGCTGAGGTGCCCCAGCGAGGGAAATTACTCCGCATTCACTTCTGGATGTCGTAGTCGCGGCACCTGGTAGGCGTATGCCCGGGAGCCAAGCGCAAACCGCAGTGGCCCTCAGGAGGATCTGAAGAGGTTCCCCCATCACTACGCCCTCCGGGATACGGATGAGGGGTCACGGGTACGGGTATCAGCGAAGCGATCCCGACAGCATGGTCTGCCTCTGCCCGCCGTCATCCCAAGGGGGATATGTCTCTCGGCCAATCATCGGGGCTTGATGGGGGTTCTTTCGGGGCATTTGAGCAAGGTAGTGCCATCTGCTGGAGTGCGCTTGTGCCGAGGTGCGGATCACGCCGCCCCGTGAACTCAATGACCACAACTCCCCGCCGAGTGATGCAGGACACCATACTGCTGTGATCGACACCATCCCCGCCGAGCGCCCGACGTCGTGGCCCGGGCGGGACCATCGCACATCACACTCACCGGAGGAGCTCTCTCATGGCTCAGACCACCGCGAAGAAGCCGTGGTACAAGGACGGGACGCACCTGTTGTACGTCTTCGTGATCCTCGCCGTCGTCCTCGGCGCCACGTTCGGCCTGCTCGCACCGGAGGCGGCCCAGACCCTCAAACCCCTCGGCACCGGGTTCGTCTCGCTCATCACGATGATGATCTCCCCGGTCATCTTCTGCACGATCGTCCTGGGCGTCGGCTCGGTCGCCAAGGCCGCCACCGTGGGCCGCGTGGGCGGCATGGCGCTGATCTACTTCGTCGTCATGTCCACCTTCGCGCTCGGCATCGGGCTGGTGGTCGGCAACATCCTGCATCCGGGGCACAACCTCGACTACCACGCCACCGGCTACACCCCGGAGGGAACCGGCGAGGGTGAGGGAGAGGGCGGCACCGCGGGCTTCCTGCTGGGCATCATCCCGACCTCGCTGCTCTCCTCGTTGACCGAGGGGAACATCCTGCAGACGCTGTTCGTGGCCCTGTTGGTCGGCTTCGCCCTGCAGAAGATGGGCGAGCTCGGCAAGCCGATCCTCACCTTCATCGGCTACCTCCAGGCCCTCGTCTTCCGGCTGCTCAAGATGATCATGTGGCTCGCCCCGCTCGGCGCGTTCGGCGCGATCGCCGCCGTCGTCGGTTCCACGGGGGTGCAGGCGATCGCCTCCATGGCGGTGCTGATGATCGGCTTCTACATCACCTGCGTGCTGTTCATCGTGCTGGTCCTCGGCGGGCTGCTGAAGATCGTCACCGGCGTGAACATCCTCAAGCTGATGAAGTACCTCGCCCGGGAGTATCTGCTGATCTTCTCGACGTCGTCCTCCGAGGCCGCCCTGCCCCGTCTCATCGCCAAGATGGAGCACCTGGGCGTGTCCAAGCCGGTGGTCGGCATCGTGGTGCCCACCGGGTACTCCTTCAACCTCGACGGCACCGCGATCTATCTGACCATGGCGTCGGTCTTCGTCGCCGAGGCGATGGGCACCCCGCTGGGGCTGGGAGAGCAGGTCTCGCTGCTGGTCTTCATGATCATCGCTTCCAAGGGCGCCGCCGGGGTCTCCGGGGCGGGGATCGCGACGCTGGCCGCCGGCCTGCAGTCGCACCGGCCGGAGCTGCTGGACGGCGTCGGGCTGATCGTGGGCATCGACCGGTTCATGTCCGAGGCCCGTGCGCTCACCAACTTCACGGGCAACGCCGTGGCCACGGTGCTGGTCGGCAAGTGGAACCGGGAGGTCGACCTGGACCGGGTCCGGCAGGTCCTGGACGGGAAGCTGAAGTTCGACGAGGCGACGATGGGAGGCGAGACCGGCGTCCACGCCCCGGAGAGCGAGGCGCGCGCCGAGCAGGCCGCGGCCCTGCCGGAGACCCGGCGGAGCGAGCCCCTCGCCCCGGCGGGCGCTCCGCAGGATGGGGAGGCCTCCTCCGGGCGGCGGTGACCGTGGGACCCGCAGACGTCCCCTGACGGAAGTCTCGGCCCGCGGGATCGGCGTCATTGCTACCTGACCTGCGGTTCCGACCTTCCAGCCAGCCCCTCGATCCACAGCGCGCACCGAGCGCGGCGAGGATCGAGGGGCTGGTTGTAGGGTTAAGCGGAGTAATCGACTCGAATTGGACGACGAGGGAAAGTTGCGCGTGAGCACACAGAAGACTGAATCCGCCCAGGGCCAGGACGTCGGACCCACCGGCCGGCCGCTGCGCCGGTTCCCGGAGCCCGCCCCTCTGGACTCCCACGGCCCGGCCCGCGTGATCGCCATGGTCAACCAGAAGGGCGGCGTCGGCAAGACCACCTCGACCATCAACCTCGGCGCCGCGCTCGGCGAGCTCGGCCGCAAGGTGCTGATGGTCGACTTCGACCCCCAGGGCGCGCTCTCCGCCGGCTTCGGGGTCAACCCGCACGAGCTGGACACCACCGTGTACAACGTCATGATGGACCGCAAGGTCGACGTGCACGACGCGATCCGCTCCACCGAGTTCGAGAACATGGACCTCCTGCCCGCCAACATCGACCTCTCCGCCGCCGAGGTGCAGCTGGTCAACGAGGTGGCCCGCGAGCAGGTGCTTTCCCAGGCGCTGCGCAAGGTCAAGGAGGAGTACGACGTCGTCCTCATCGACTGCCAGCCCTCCCTCGGCCTGCTGACCGTCAACGCCCTGACCGCGGCCGACGGCGTCATCATCCCGCTGATCTGCGAGTTCTTCGCCCTGCGCGCCGTCGCGCTGCTGGTCGACTCGATCGAGAAGGTCCAGGACCGGCTCAACCCCGACCTGCAGATCGACGGCGTCCTGGCCACCATGTTCGACTCCCGGACGCTGCACTCCAAGGAGGTCATCGCCCGCATCATGGACGCCTTCGGGGACAAGGTCTTCGATACGGTCATCAAGCGCACGGTGAAGTTCCCGGACGCGACCGTCTCCGCCGAGCCGATCCTCTCCTACGCGCCCACCCACACCGGCTCGATCGCCTACCGGGAGCTGGCGAAGGAGCTGATCGAGCGCGGGGGCGCCCGCTGATCAGGGACGTGCTCGCGACGGCGTCGGGGACCGAGGCGCCGGGCGACGCCGCCCCGGACGCCGAGGCGCCGGATGCCGTCGCCGCTTCCGACGCGGCAGCTCAGGAGGCCGCAGCGTCGGGAGTCGCAGCCTCGGGATCCGCGGTCTCCGGCGCTACCGGCTCGGGGCCCGCAGCCGGGGAGACCGAAGCCTCGGGACCCGCGCCCCCTGACGCCGCAGAAGACCCGCGGCCGGAGGGGGACTCCGGCGGCGGGTTCTCGGTCTCCTTGGAGAACTTCGCCGGCCCCTTCGACGTCCTCCTCTCGCTCATCTCGCAGCGGCAGATGGACATCACGCAGGTCGCGCTGGCGGCCGTGACGGACGAGTTCATCGCCTACGTCAGGGCGCTGCGCGAGACCGGCCTCGAGCGCGCCCTGGACGAGGCCACCGAGTTCATCGTCGTCGCCGCGACCCTGCTGGACCTGAAGGCCGCGCGGCTGCTGCCCGCCGGCGAGGTCGAGGACGACGAGGACATCGCGATGCTCGAGGCCCGCGACCTCCTCTTCGCCCGCCTCCTCCAGTACAAGGCGTTCAAGGACGTCTCCGGCGTCCTCTCCGAGCGGATGGAGGCCGAGCGCAGCCGCGTCCCGCGCTCGCCGACGCTGCCGCCGGAGTTCGCCGCGCTGCTGCCCGAGCTGGTCTTCACGACGACGCCGGAGCGCCTCGCCCAGATCGCCGAGAAGGCCCTGACGCCCAAGGACCACGCCCCGGACGAGGTCTCCACGGACCACCTCCACTCCTTCCGGGTGACGATCCGCGATGAGGCCGAGACCCTGGCGGCCCGGCTGATGCCCGGCGCCCCGCTGCCCTTCACCGCCCTGGCCGCCGACGCCGAGAGCCCCCTGGTGATCGTGGTGCGCTTCCTCGCGCTGCTGGAGATGTACCGGGACCGCGTGGTCGCCTTCGCTCAGGAGGCGCCGCTGGCCGAGCTGACCGTGACGTGGGTGGGCACGGACCCGGAGTGGACCCCGGAGCGCCTGGCACACGACGACTACCGCGGCACCCCGGAGACGGCGCCCGACGCCGTCCCCTCCGGAGCCGCTGCGCCCGATACCGTTCCGGATGCGGCCGCCCCGTCCGGCGCCTCTGCATCCGGCACCGCTCCGGACGCCGCCACCCCGCTCGGCTCCGGACAGGCAGACCCGACCGATCACCAGGAGGAGAGCCCCGCATGACCGGCCAGAGCCCCGACGATGTCGTCCCGGAGGCGGCCTCCGAGGCCGCCGCCTCCGCCATCGGCGGGCCCGCCACTTCGGACTCCGCGTCCCACGGCCCCGCCGCCTCGACGCCCGCCGCCGAGGACCCCGCCCGTGTCGAGCTCGTCCCCGGTGGTCCGAAGGCGGCGATCGAGGCCATCCTCATGGTCGCGGACGCGCCCATCGCCGAGCACCAGTTCGCCGAGGCGCTGCTGGTCTCCGTGGCCACCGTGGAGCGCGCGCTCGACGAGCTGGCCCGGGACTACGACGGCTACGGCGACCTCGGCGGCGAAGCGACCGGGATCACCGGTGACCCGAGCGACGCGGCGGGCTATACTGGGAAGTCGGCCTCCGGCGTCGTGCCTCCGCGCGAGCCGCGGGGTATGGAGCTGCGCAGGGTCGCCGGCGGCTGGAGGCTCTACTCCAGGCCGGAGTTCTCCGCGTGGGTCTCGCGCTTCGTGCTGGAGGGGCAGACATCGCGTCTGTCCCAGGCGGCGCTCGAGACGCTCGCGGTGATCGCCTACCGGCAGCCCGTCTCCCGCTCCCGGGTCGCCTCGATCCGCGGGGTGAACGTGGACGGGGTCATCAGGACCCTCCGCACGAGGGGGCTGGTGACGGAGGCCGAGGAGCCGGGGGAGTCCGGTGCCGTCCTGTTCGAGACCACGCCGCTCTTCCTGGAGAAGATCGGGCTGGAGGGCCTCGAGGACCTGCCGAAGATCTCCCCCTACCTGCCCGGCGTCGAGGACGTCGGGGAGTACGAACAGCGGACGTAGGCCCCACCCGGGCCGCGCCCGCCCACACCACTCATTTCCGAGGATTGAACGAATATGGCCAACAGATCGACGGGACGTCAGAACTCCGGCAGCAACGGCGCGGGCAAGGGCCCGCGCTCCCGGCAGGGGAAGCCCTCCGCCCGGGGTGGGACGTCCAAGGACTACCAGAAGCCGCAGCGGCCCGGACGCCCGGGCGCGCGCGGACCCCAGCCGGAGGTCAAGTCCGGCGCCAACAAGAGCGACAAGAAGAAGTTCAAGGCCCGGAAGGGCCAGTCCGGCAAGATCTTCGCCCGGGAGCGCGGGGAGCGCCGGACCAGCGAGCAGTACAGCGGCCCGCACCGTCCCCGCCGTCCCCGCGCGGCGCCGGTGGATCGCCTGGACGTGCACGACGAGCACGGCATCCGCCTGCAGAAGCTCATGGCCCAGGCCGGCGTGGCCTCGCGGCGCGTGTGCGAGATGATGATCACCGAGGGCCGGGTCACGGTGGACGGCGAGCTGGTCGTCGAGCTCGGCGTGCGGGTGGACCCGGACCACGCCGTGATCCAGGTCGACGGCGTGACCATCCAGACCGACGAGTCGAAGGTCTACTACGCCTTCAACAAGCCCGAGGGCGTGCTCGCCACGATGGAGGACCCCGAGGGGCGCCCCTGCATCTCGGACTACCTGAACCCGCAGCGCCACGAGCGGATCTTCCACGTGGGACGGCTCGACGTCGCCACCGAGGGGCTCCTGCTGTTGACCAACGACGGCGAGCTCGCCAACCGGCTGACCCACCCCTCCTACGAGGTGCCCAAGAAGTACCTCGTGCAGGTGCGCGGGCCGATGGAGCACGGCGTCGGCGCCGAGATGAAGAAGGGGATCCGGCTGGAGGACGGCGTCGCGCGCGTGGACGACTTCAAGCTGGTGGACTCCACGCCGGGCCACCTGCTGATCGAGGTCACCCTCCACACCGGGCGCAACCGGATCGTCCGGCGGCTCTTCGAGGCCGTCGGCCACCCCGTGGAGAAGCTGGTCCGCACCGAGATGGGCCCGCTGCGCATCGGCTCGCAGAAGCAGGGCACCGTCCGGAACCTCTCCAAGGTCGAGATCAGCCAGCTGCTGACCTCCGTGGGGATGTGACCGGGGTGCCGGCCCGCAAGGCGGCGACCGTCTCCGGACCGGTCCTGGTCATCGGCGCCGGGCTGCTGGGCTCCTCCGTGGGCCTGGGGCTCGCGGTGCAGGGGGTCGAGACCTGGGTCTGGGACATCTCCCCGACCACCGAGGCGGTCGCCGCCGACATCGGCGCCGGCCGCTCCCTCTCCCGGCTCGTCAGAGAGGAGGGCGAGGAGGCCGCGCGCGAGCGGGTGGACCCGCAGCTGATCGTCGTGGCGACCCCGCCCGACGTCGCCGCCGCCACCGTCATCCGCTGCCTGCGGGAATACCCGGCGGCGCGGGTCATCGACATCGCCTCGGTCAAGGTCCCGATCCTCGCCGAGGTCGAGGCCTCCGGCGAGGACGTGAGCCGCTACGTCGGCACGCACCCGATGTCCGGGCGCGAGAAGTCGGGGCCGGTCGCGGCGCGCGGCGAGCTGTTCACCTCCCGGCCGTGGGTCATCTGCGAGCACGACGCCGTCGCGCCCGAGACCGTGCGCCTGGCCCACGGGCTGGCCACGGACCTCGGCTCGATCGTCACCTACCTCGACGCGCAGGAGCACGACGCGACGGTCGCGCTGATCTCCCACGTGCCGCAGGTGATGTCCTCGCTGCTGGCCTCCCGCCTGCGCCAGACCCCGCTCGAGGCGCTGGGGCTCGCGGGCCAGGGGCTGCGGGACACGACGCGGATCGCCGGCTCGGAGCCCGGGCTGTGGGTGCAGATCCTCTCGGCCAACGCCCGGCCCGTCGTCGAGACCCTCTACGGCGTCCGGGAGGACCTGGACCGGCTGATCGGCACGCTGGAGGCCCCCACGGCCGACGGCGCCCGGCTGGACATCGCCCAGCTGATGAGCGAGGGCAACGCCGGCGTCGCCCGGATCCCGGGCAAGCACGGCGGCGCGCCGAAGGCGTTCTCCGAGCTGACGATCCTCGTGGACGACACCCCCGGGCAGATCGCCCGGCTGCTCACGGAGATCGGCGAGATCGGCGTGAACATCGAGGACCTGCGGATGGAGCACTCCCCGGGCCAGCCAGTGGGTATGGTCGAGGTAGCCGTGGTTCCCACCGCCCACGACCGGCTCGTGGAGGAGCTGGACGCGCGCGGATGGAAGATCGTCAAGTAACTCGAGCGGCCGCACGCCCGTGCGGCCGCTACACCCGTACACGATGGAGGACACCGTGACCGATAACAACGAGTCGATCCTGGCCGAGGCCGCGGCACCCGCCGCCCCGGCGCGGGAGCAGTTCCAGGACGCCGAGGCGGCAGAGCAGCGGCGCTCGGAGCTGGTCGTCGCGATCGACGGGCCCTCCGGGTCGGGGAAGTCCTCGGTCTCCCGGGAGGTGGCCCGGCGCCTCGGGCTGGCCTTCCTGGACACCGGGGCCATGTACCGGGCGCTGACCTGGTGGTGCCTCGAGGCCGGCGTCGACCTTCAGGACGAGGAGGCCGTGGGGACGGCCGCGGACCAGCTGGACCTGCAGATCGGGACCGATCCGCGTCGTCCCTCGCTGATGGTCGCCGGCACCGACGTCGAGGAGGCCATCCGGGAGGACCGGATCTCCGAGAGCGTCTCCGCGGTCGCGAAGAACCAGCGGGCGCGGGCGGTGCTGGTGGCCCGCCAGCAGGTGGAGATCGAGTCCAGCGGTAACCGGATCGTCGCCGAGGGGCGGGACATCACCACCGTCGTCGCCCCCGACGCCACCGCCCGCATCCTGCTCACCGCGAGCGAGGAGGCCCGGATGGCCCGCCGCAACGAGCAGCTGGGCGGGGACCGCTCCGAGGAGCAGATGACCACGCAGGTCTCCGAGCGCGACGCCGCCGACTCCCGCGTCGTGAACTTCACCGAGGCCGCCGAGGGCGTGACCCTGGTGGACTCGACCGAGCTGGACTTCGACGAGACCGTCGACGCCGTGATGGACGTGATCCGCCGGTCCGCCGAGCAGGTGCAGGCCGAGGCGGACGCCGCCGAGCGCGCGGAGCAGGACTCCGGGGACTCGGAGGAGCGGAACGAGGACTCCGGGGAGCGGACGGAGCGCGAGGACGAGGCCGGCACCGAGCCCGGCGAGGAGCACGAGCCCGGGGCGAAGCCCGGCGAGCAGGAAGACACCGGCGCCGGCGAGGACGGCGCCCACGAGAAGAGCGGCGAGGACGGATGAACCCCATGCACGACGAGTACGAGGAGAAGTACCTCGGGAACCAGGGCGAGGAGGATCGCCTCGCCGACTACATGGCCGAGCTGGACGAGGACGACGCCGAGCAGCGCGCCGAGGCCCTGCGCGCCGGCCTGGACGAGTACGAGCTCGACGAGGAGGACCGCGAGCTCCTGCTGGACTGGGGCTTCGAGACCGGCGTCGAGCGCACGGCCGAGCCCGACCCGGTGGTGGCCGTGGTGGGCCGCCCGAACGTGGGCAAGTCCACC
The DNA here is from genome assembly GCF_004136635.1 of Rothia halotolerans. GTDB lineage: Bacteria > Actinomycetota > Actinomycetes > Actinomycetales > Micrococcaceae > Rothia > Rothia halotolerans. The sequence continues at coordinate 29,741 of NZ_NOIU01000002.1, forward strand.
ATCATCAACCGGATCCTCGGCCGCCGCGAGGCGGTCGTGGAGGACAAGCCCGGCGTGACCCGGGACCGGGTGTTCTACCCGGCCGAGTGGAACGACAAGACCTTCACCCTGGTGGACACCGGCGGCTGGGAGTCGGACGCCAAGGGCATCAACGCCCAGGTGGCCGCGCAGGCCGAGCTGGCGGTGGCCCACGCCGACGTCGTGATCCTCGTGGTCGACGCCCTGGTGGGCATCACCGCGATGGACGAGGCGATCGTGCAGATGCTACGCCGGGTGAGGAAGCCCCTGATCCTGGCCGCGAACAAGATCGACGACGCCTACCAGGAGCCCGAGGCCGCCGCGCTGTGGGGCCTGGGCATGGGTGAGCCGCACCCGGTCTCCGGCGTGCACGGCCGCGGCATCGCGGACATGCTGGACGAGATGCTGAAGGTCATGCCCGAGCACTCGCAGTACGCCGAGCCCGAGCAGTACGAGGGGCCGCGGCGGGTGGCCCTGATCGGCCGCCCGAACACCGGCAAGTCCTCGCTGCTGAACAAGCTGGCGGGGGAGGACCGGGCCGTGGTCAACGACCTCGCCGGGACCACCCGCGACCCGGTGGACGAGCTCGTGGAGCTCGGCGGCGTGCCGTTCCGCTTCGTGGACACCGCCGGCATCCGGCGTCGTCAGCACATGGCCAAGGGCGCGGAGTTCTACGCCTCGCTGCGGACGCAGACGGCGTTGGAGCGCTCCGAGGTGGCCGTGGTGCTGCTGGACGTCTCCGAGCCGCTGTCCGAGCAGGACGTGCGGATCCTCCAGCTGGGCATCGAGTCCGGCCGCGCCATGGTGCTCGCCTTCAACAAGTGGGACACCCTGGACGAGGAGCGCCGGTACGAGCTGGAGCGGGAGATCGACCGGGACCTCGCGCACGTGGCCTGGGCCCCGCGCGTGAACATCTCGGCGAAGACCGGCTGGCACAAGGACAAGCTGGTGCCGGCGCTGCTGAAGTCCCTGGAGTCCTGGGACTCGCGCATCCCCACCGGGCGTCTCAACGCGTTCCTGGGCGAGATCGTGGCCGCGCACCCGCACCCGGTGCGCGGCGGCAAGCAGCCCCGCATCCTGTTCGGCACGCAGGTCTCCTCGCGGCCGCCGAAGTTCGTGCTGTTCACCACCGGATTCCTGGATCCGGGGTACCGCCGCTTCATCACCCGCCGCCTCCGGGAGACCTTCGACTTCGAGGGCACCCCGATCGAGGTCACCATGCGCGTGCGCGAGCGGCGCTCCCTGACCCGAGAGGGCGGCGGGCGCGGCGGGGCCTCCAAGCGGCGCTGACGCCGACGGGGGACGGCGACGCCGCCGATGGATGACGACGCCGGGGCCGTGCCTGCTGCTGCTGGTGCGGCCCCGGCGTCGTCCTTTCCACGCGGCTGGCGTGGTTCGGGGCGGCGTCCTGGCGGGCGCGGTCCGAGCCGGTTCCGCTGCTCTCCGATGTGGCTCCGGACTGTCAACGTGCGGCGCGGTAGGGGATCGTTCCTCCGGATGTGCGAACAGCGGCGGGATGATGTAATATCTATCGAGTGCCCGGGGGGAGATCCGGGGTACGGTTTCGGGTTGTGGCGCAGCTTGGTAGCGCACCTGACTGGGGGTCAGGGGGTCGCAGGTTCAAATCCTGTCAACCCGACGAGCAGGCCGGCTCTGACTAGGTTAAACGCTTAGTGGAGCCGGTCTTTTTCGTGTCGAAACAGCGATGCACAAACAAGTTACAAGGTTCGTTCTGGCCGTCAGCGCGAGACGGGAAGACTATGATGCAGGCTATGCAGGTACAACGTGTCGTGCCGAACCTCGTCGTCGCCGATCTGCCGCGGGCGGTGTCCGAGCATCGGGAGGTGCTGGGCTTCGAGGTGCTCATGGACCACGGGTGGATCGTGACGCTCGGCGACGCCGCCGGCCACCAGCTCAGCCTCATGACGGCGGACGCCTCGGCGCCGGTCCCTCCCGCCGTCTCGGTCTTCGTCGACGACGTGGAGGAGGCCCTGCGGCGGGTCCGCGCGGCGGGGCTGCAGATCGTGCACCCGCTCACCGACGAGCCGTGGGGAGTGACCCGCTTCTTCTACCGGGACTCGCAGGGCAGCGTGATCAACGTCGGGACGCACACGTCCTCCAGATTCTGAGAGGCGGGGGAAAGCGACGCGGGGCGCATCGATCTGCGACTGTGCATCCCTGCACGGTCGCAGATCGACCTCCTCCACGACGGTGAATGGTTGGAGATCGCCGAATGCGGCCGCACCCATCCTGGCATTCCCCGAGGAGTCGGTCTCGACCCTGCGAATTGATGCCTGGCTCTGCCCGACTGCAAACGTCTCTGAGAAGTGAGACTGCTTCCCCGCGGTTCCCGGGACCCGGATCGCCCTGGATCCGGCGGTTTTTGCGGTGTTGTTCACCCCCTCCTCAGGGGCACGAGATTGCACGGGATTTCCTCGATGACAAGGCAGCAAAAACGGTCGGTTCCTGTTCGGAATTGCAGGGAAGACGGGTAAAATTAATGAGGTTCACATCTGTACCCACGAGGATGCCAGATCTTCGATGAGCGGGGGACGCGGTTGTCTCGACCCGGATGGGTGATACTCCGCTGGGCTGGGCAGCGACATCACGGAGGTCAAGAGTCAGTTGGAGACAAAGAACATCGGCCAGGTCATGGCCGAAGGTACGGACATGGACACTCTCCGGAATGCTGACAATTCCGGACTGTACTATGTGCCCACCATCGCCGTGGCCGAATCCCTGATCAACTATCCGCAGCCAGCGCGCAGCGCCGTCGTGGAGGTTCTCTCAGGGGCGGCTGGGTCCGCCGGCGTCACCCAGCTCGTGTATGAGCGGGATGTTGATGATCCTGCTGTCTGGCGGCGCACCATGGTCACCGCCGCCCGCTGGACGCCCTGGGAGCGAGTCGACGGAGCATCCGGCGGAGACGGCGAGGAGAACTCGACGTCGACCACCACGGACCGTCCTGAGACAGCGGCTCTCCGCAACGAGATCCTCGTCCAGGACTTCACTCGCCGGTACAACGTCTCCACCGGCGGCAAGGGGGCTGTAGCGTTCCGCTTCGACCACGGGCTGACCAACTTCAAAGAGATCGTCCTGCCGCTCCTGCGACAGCACCAGCTGCCGGCCGGGATCGCGATGAACTCCCGGACCTGGGCGAACCCGAACAACGCCGGCGTCACCCAGACCGAGGCCAATGCGTGGGTGACCACTGACCGCATCGAGTACTGGGCCCACGGTGCCACCCACAAGGATGCTGCGAACGAGGAGCAGCTGGTCGACGAGATCGTCCGTGGCCTGGAAGAGCTCCGTGCTCAGCTTCCCGCCGCCACCATCGACGGGTTCATGATCCCCGGCGTGGGCGGGACGGGATACAATGGGTTCAACGCCGGCAGGAACCTGAAGTCCTTCAGTGCGACCGTCGCCGGGCAGCTGATCCTGGCGAATCACGCTGTCTCCTCGGGGTATCGTCCGGGGACGGTGCAGCGTCAGCTCGATGGCGTGGTCCGGCAGGGCCTCAGCCACTACTCGTGGGAGAAAGCCACTCTCGCCGGTGTGAAGGACCAGGTCGATGCCGCGATTAAGGGGAAGACCGGCCTGGTGCTGATGATGCATCCGCAGAACATCGGCAAGACCGGGTTCGTCTCCCCGGCAGTCGTCGAGGGAGTGATCGCCTACGTCGCCGCCAAATGCGACGCCGGTGAGCTCGTCGCGCTCTCCCCGTATCAGCTGTCTGCGGCGCGTCTGTGACGGAGAAGATGGGCGCTGCTGCCCTCCTCTTCCCAGTGCGGCGGGGCCGGCCCGCGATCATCTCATGTACCTGTCCCAGAAGCCCTGCCGGGGCTCGATCTGCTCGACGACGTCCACCCACAGGCCGGAGGGATCGGCGAACCCGAATCGGCGCTGGCCGAACGGCTCGTCGGTGAGCGGGTAGGACACCGCCAGCCCGCTCTCGGACAGCAGGTCGTGGGCGGCCTGGGCGTCCTCGACCTCCAGCTCGAAGCACAGGCCGGTCCCGCCGAACGTCTCCGCACCGGGCGGGGAGGAGGGGTGGTCCGGGGTCATGAAGGCGATCGAGGCGGTGCCGTCCTCCGCGACGAGCAGGCTGAACCAGGAGCTGTCGAAGGTCACCATGAAGCCCAGGACTCCGGACCAGAAGTCGCGGGAGGCGTCCTTCTGCGTGGTGACGACGATGGGGTACCGGTCTGAGAATCGCATGGTCTGCCTCCTGGTGCGTTCTTGCTCCGTGACGCGGGCGCTGGAGCGCCGGCGGAGCTCGGAAGCGCCAGGCGCCGTCTGCGCGCCCGGCGTCGCGGTGATCGGCTCCGCTGCGAACGAGCCTACCGGAGGCCCTACCCTCGGCCACGCGGATGACGGATGATGTGAGGGAAGCGCGGCCGGCGGCGTGTGGCGGACGACGACGTCCTCGCCGGGCAGCGGCTTCCGCATACGGGGTCCAGCAGGAAGCGGAACGCTCAGCGCGGCTCCCGGCCGAGGAAGGCGAGGAGCCGCTCGCCCGCCGTCGCGTCCTCGGGGGCCGGAAGCTCCGGCCCGCAGACCCCGTCCATCCGCAGGGCGTCGCCGAAGGAGCGCGCGACCTCCAGGTAGTGGGCGGCGTCGGCGTCGTCGAGAGCCTGGTGCTCCGTCAGGCCGGCGGCCCGGGCGATGTCCCAGCGGTGGACGAGGAGGTCCATGCCGTAGAAGCGGTCGATAACCTCGGCGATGGTCGTGGGGCCGAAGAATCCCTGGAAGGTCTCCTCGCCGCGGCCGTCGTCCAGGATCGTCTGGGTGAGTGCGCGCACGGCCTCCCAGTCGGCGCGCAGCTCGCCGGAGGCGGGTCCGAGCTCGACGTGCCGGCCCAGGAAGTCGCGGTTCGTCTCCACGACGTGCCGCAGCACGCCCTGGGCGTCCCAGCCCTCGCACGGGGCGGGTGCGGACCAGGCGTCGGCGGGGACGTCGTCGAGGGCCGCCGAGAGCTGGCGGGAGAGGCGGTGGTAGCGGTCGGTGATGGGGGTGTCCGTGGTGTTCATGGCTTCATCGAAGCACCGAACCGACGGCCGCTCTTGTACGGATCGGACATGTCGGGGAACGTCGAGAAGTAGTCGGAGAGCAGCGCCGCGGGGGCCTTGCCGGTGATGCGGCGGCACTCGCGGCCCAGGTGCGCCTGGTCGACGTATCCCGCGCCCACCGCGAGCCCCGCCAACGTCGGCCGGCTCTCGGTCGCGGCGAGGGCGAGGAAACGCTGCAGCCTCACCAGGCGGCCCAGCGTGGAGGGCGCGTAGCCGAACAGGCGCAGGCAGCGTCGGTGCAGGGTGCGCGGGTGGATGGCCAGAGCCGCGGCGAGTTCGCGCACGTCCTCGTGTGGTGCGGCGGTCAGCCGGGAGAGGACCGCTTCGGCGAAAGGATCGGGCTCGCCGGCGGCGCAATGATCGAGGAGGAGGGCGGTCAGCGCGTCCCGCCGAGGGGCGAGGCCATCCGTGGCCTCGATCCGCCGGGCCCAGCTCGCCGCGGTCTCCTCGCCCAGGATCTCCGCGGCGTCGACGCGCTCCTCGCGGAACCGCGAGAGGTCGAGCCCGAACAGGGCGGAGGGGACGCCCGGGCGGAAGCGGACGCCGACCGCCGTGGTACCGGGCGGCAGCTCGAAGGACCAGGCCGTGGTCTCCGGCCCGCAGAAGAGGAAGCGGCCCGAGGAGAGCCACAGCAGATCGCAGCAGGCGTCGGGCACCAGGAGGTGCTTCCCCGTCGGCTCGGCCGTCCAGGCGCACAGCAGCAGGCGCAGGCAGTCCTCGGGAGGCTCCACGGGGTCGTACCAACCGGTGCGCAACATGGTGCTCATCGTACGTGCGCTGCGGGAGGGAAGTGTGGGGAGCGCCATGGGGGAGATCGGTACTCACAAGTACACCTGCCGGTACGATGCAATACGCAGGACGGCGTATCTTTACCGCGCCGTCCTACTCACGACGTGGCGGGCATCTGATCTTCCCACGCTCGGGCCCCGGCGCCCTCGGGCTCGGGGCAGATGCAGGACCGGGCCGGGCGGAAGCCGAGCCGGGGAGACACCGGGTCTGGGAGACGAACCTCCTCGGACCGCGTCGGCATCGCGGCGGAGCGGGATGCGGTCGCCGCCTCCGCACCACCGAGAACACCGAGAAGGGAACACCTCATGACGATCCGGCGTCGCAGCCTCCTCAGCGCGACCGCAGCCGGGGTGGCGCTCGCAGCGATCGGCGGCGCGCCCGCCACGGCGGCCACGCCCCATGCCCACGGCACCTACTTCAGCTTCACCAGCCGTAGCGTGACCAGCCAGTACCACGTCTATGCGAAGGGCGTCGTGTGGACCAAGCGGGTCGGCGTCGTCTTCTACTTCGACGGCGACCACCGGACCAAGAAGAACTCGCGGATCCACAACCCCTCCCATCCGGACATGCTGAAGATGGCGGAGCACGCCAACTGGCGCAACATGATCCTGGTGGCGGTGGTCTCCCCGGACAAGGACGCCAGCGGCGAGGGGATGACCTGGTGGGAAGACATCGACCGCAATGGCGACTGGTTTCGGGCGCTGGCGCAGAACCTCATCGCCAAGCACGGCCTGGACGCCACCCGCCTCTGGTTCTGCGGCTACTCCGGCGGGGCGGAGTTCATCAGCTACGAGGTGTTCTCGGACCGGCAGAGCTGGATCAAGGGCGGCGGTGCCGTGATCATCGGCGGGGGCGGCTCCTACGGCCTGGAGACCGCCGCGCCCGCAGCGGTCAAGCGGATCCCGATGCGATGGATCGTCGGCACCAAGGACAAGGTGGGGGCCACCAGCCCTCCCACCTGGTCCGCCTCCGCCGCCGCGGCGGAAGGCGTGCAGGCCTATCGTAAGGCGGGCTTCACGAAGACCCGGACCATCACCATCAGCGGGGACCACCTCGCCTACGACATCCCCCAGCTGCTCGAGAACGCCCTGAACGACAACGGGGTGGGACGGGCCTGACCCTGGAGGCGGCGGCCCCCGCGCTCAGCTGTCCGCCTCGGGGATGAGCACGGTCGCCAGGCTGATGCGGCGCTGCCCCGCCCTGCGCTCCTGCAGATAGGGAGCGAGCATCTCGTTGAATTCTGCCTGGAGGGCCGCGATGTCCTGCTCGTCCAGGTAGACCGGCGCGCGTGTGAACCCGAGGAAATCGCGGGCCTCGAGGTTCCCCTCCTCGAGGAAGCGCTCGAAGTCGTTCGACAGCCCGCTGAGGAAGGTCGTGAACGCCGAGCGGAGCTGGACCTCGTCCATCGCGCGCAGCTCCTCCTGATCCACGTGCGCCATCCGCTCGCCCAGGGCGAGGGTCCGCTCGACGGCGCCGCGCACCTGCCGTTCCTCGACGACGGTCAGGAGCTCCGCCTCGAGGAGTGCCGAGACGTGCCGGTACAAGGTGGCCTGCTTGACCTCCGGCAGCGCCTGGCGCAGCTGAGCCGTCGTCATGCTCCGTCCGCCCAGCTGCTGGATGATCTTCATGCGGACCGGGTGCAGCACGACGTCTGCGATCGGACGATCTGCGGGCATCGGTCTTCCTTTCATCGTTATCACCATGATAATATTCTTACTACGACGTTCCCATTCAAGCAGAGGTGAGGGCGATGACGCAGATCGACGAAGACCCGAAGGGCCTGAGCATACGGTTCCCCGCCTGGGAGGCCCTGATGGCCGGGCGGAGCGCCCTCTTCCTGCCGCGGGACGCGATCCGCTCAGCGCGTGCCGAGCCCGGGTGGACGTCGGAGGTCCTCGGCGTGCGCTCGGGACTGGCGGTCTCGGGGTATCGCAAGCTGGGCACCTTCACGCACCCTTCGGGAACGCGCCGGCTGGTGTCGATGAAGCGAGGCGTGCCCCTGCTGCGTCTGCAGGTCGACAGGGCCGAGACCGGGTTCGACGAGATCCTGCTGAGCACCGCCGAGGCTGAGGGCATCGCGCGAGTGATTCCTGACGCGCGGGCGTGAGGCCGGCCCGCCTTCGGGACGCAGCTCCTACCGCGACGCCGCCGGCTGAGGCGCAGGCTGCGCACCGAGATGCCGGTCCACCGCCCGGACCGCGTCCCGTCCCGCCCGATTGGCTCCCACCGTGGACTGCGAGGGGCCGTAGCCGATGAGGTGCACCCGGGGCTCCCCGGCGACCTGCGTGCCCCGCAGGGCGATCCCGCCGCGCTCGTTGCGCAGCCCCAGCGGGTCCAGATGGGAGAGCGCGGCCTTGAACCCCGTGGCCCAGAGGATGACGTCGACGGAGGTGAAGGAGCCGTCCGCCTCGCGGACGCCGTGCGGCTCGATCGCGGCGAACATCGGCCGGCGGTCCAGGGCGCCCCGGCGTCGTGCGGCCAGGGCGTACGGGGTCCAGAGCAGGCCGGTGTAGGAGACGACGCTGCCCGTGGGGTTCCCCGCCGCGGCGTCGTCGGCGACCTTCTCGATGACCTCGCGGCCCTCGGCCTCCGGGCGGAAGCTCCCCTCCCGGAACACCGGCTCGCGGCGGGTGTACCAGAGGACGGTGGCGACGCGGGAGATCTCCTCGAGCTGCTGCAGGGCCGAGATCCCGCCCCCGACGACGGCGACCCGGAGCCCCGCGAACTCCTCGGCCGAGACGTAGTCGCGGGTGTGCAGCTGCCGCCCCCGGAAGGTCTCCTGCCCCGGGTAGCGGGGGAGGACCGGGTTGCCCCACGTGCCGGTGGCGTTGATGACGGCCCGGGTCCGCCAGCGGCCGGCTGTGGTCTCGACGTCGAGGGGGTTGGCGGGGGAGGCGTCCTCACCGCTTTCCCGGGAGACCGCTGGGGAAGCCGACGCGGCCCCGCCACCTTCGGCGGGCACCCGCCGGACGGCCGTGACGGCGACCGGGCGCAGGATCGGCAGGCCGGCGTGCTCCTCGAAGGCGGCGAAGTAGCGGGGGACGGCGTCGCGGCTGGGCTCGGCGGCGTCGATGGGAGGCTTGGGGAAGCCGGGCAGGTCGAAGATGCCGTTGACCGTCTCCATCGTGAGCGACCTCCAGCGGTGCTGCCACGCGCCGCCGGCCGAGCGCTCGGCGTCGAGGATCACGAAGCTGCGCTCCGCCCCCGGATCCGTCAGCGCACTCGCGTACCCGTGCCGGGCCAGGTGATGCCCGGCCGAGAGGCCCGCCTGTCCCGCCCCGATGACGACGACGCTCGCGAACCGGACCGCGTCCTCCCCGGCGGGCGCGGTGCTGGCCCCTCGGCCGCCCTCGGCTCGAAGCATTCCGGAGCCTCCTTCGTCGACGCGTCCATCATAGGAGGGGATAGTTGACACATCAACTATTCGGCGACGGGGAGCGGGGCGGCGGCGATGTGGGATCCTCTCCGCGGAAACGGAAACGGAAACGGAAACGGAAACGGAAACGGAAACGGAAACGGAAACGGAAACGGAAACGGAAACGGAAGCGGGCGTGCGGGGCCGGACGTGCTCGGGGTCCTGCCGAGGCCTCGCGGCCCTCACCCCCTGAGCCGTCGCGGCGCCCGCCCCTTCCGTCAGGCCGGCGCCGCCGTGCCGCCCGCCGTGCCGGAGGCCTCCTCCCCGTCCGTGCTCTCGGTCAGCCCCGCGTAATCGGTCTCGCGGTCTCGCCAGACCGAGTGGATGTGCGGCTCGCTGAACGCCACCCCGTTCTGCATGGACAGCTCGATCCACACGCTGGGGCCGTCGATGCGCACGTAGTCCCCGGCCTCGGAGAGGTCCGTCCCGCCGGAGAAGGAGACGTAGGTGTCCTCGAGCTCGGCCTCGTAGCGTTCCATGTAGGCGGCCGCCTCGTCCTCGGGGAGGTCGTCGACGTAGGTCTCGATGGCGGCGAGCACCAGTTGCTGCTGGTCCTCCGTGAGGTCCGAGACCTTGACGCCCTCGGCCTCCTCGGGGAACTCGCCGTCCGCGCCGGGGCCGAGCAGCAGGTCGTTCTGCTCGATCTCCGCCGCGGCCAGCTCATCCTCGGAGAGCGAGTCCAGCATGGCGGTCAGCGCGGTGGTCTCCTGGGTCATGGGGTCGTAGGTCTCGCCGTCGTAGGTGAACTCGCCGGTGGGCTCGGTGCCGCGGAAGGACGGGGTGGCGCTGGCCAGCTCGCCGTCGCTGTAGGTGTTGGAGACCGCCAGGTGGTGGCCGCCGAACTGCAGCTCCCAGGTGCCGTCCTCGCTGGGATCGCCGAGGAAGGCGATGTAGTAGTTGTCCGAGCCGTAGTCGGAGCCACCGGTCTCCTGCAGGAGGTAGTCGTCCGCGGCGAGGACGGACATGACCTCGTCGTAGCCCTCGTTCTCACCGTCCCCGAGGGCCGCCTCGAGGAGGGCCTCGAGGGCCGCGCGCTGCTCCTCGGAGAGGGTGGAGATCTGCAGCCCGACGCGGCCGCTCGAGGTGCCGGAGTCCGGGGCGGCGGCGGTCTGCTCGTCTTCGGACCCCTCGCCGGCAGAGGCGGCCGCGTCGCTTTCGGCGTCGTCGGCGGGCATCTCTCCCTCGGCGGGCGGCGCGCCCTCGGCCTGGGCCGCGTCGTCGGCGGAAGCCTCGTCCCCGGGCGCCTCTCCGGCGGCGCCGGACGGGGGAGCGCCCTCGCCGCCCGCGCCCATGCCGCCCTCCAGGAGGGCCTGGGGGAAGTTGGACCAGTTGGTCGCGTTCTCGTACGTGTAGTCCTGGTAGAGGGCTTCGCGCTGCTCGTCGTCCAGGGTGTCGGCGAAGGCCTGTGCGAGTTCGAGGACTTCGGCGGCGCTGCCGTCCGAGTCGGAGGTCTCGGAGGCGGCGGCCGACTCGGTGCTGCTCTGCCCGGAGGTGTCCTGCGCGGAGGCGCTCTGCGCGGTCGTGGTGCTCGCGGTGGTCTCGGAGGCGGTGGCCGCGCAGGCGCTGGTCATCAGGATCCCCACCATGCCGAGGCCCGCCGCCGCCATCCGGGTGCGATGCCGGAGGCGGGCGGTCCATCGGGAGCGGAGCTCCCGCTCGAAGCGGGCGGGGTCCTCGAGGAGGTCGGGGTGGGCCGGGGTCTGCGTCGTGGTGTTCATGCCTCCGAGGATGCCGGAGCAGCCTATGCTGTTCACCGGGCGCCTCTATGGATGGGCTGTGAGCCGATGCCGGGGGCGTCTCCCTGGAGTCCCCCCGCATAGCAGAGGAGCTCCCCGGCCTCTACAGGCCGGGGAGCTCCCTCATACATGCTCGGCGCCTGGCGGCCTACTTGCTGAGATGCTGAATGGCGTAGTCGGCTTCCTCAGGGGTGAACTGCTCGCCGTATTCGGAGATGAGCTGGTCGTAGATCGCGTCGGGAGACATCGACATGTTCTTCTGATAGCTCTCCGCCGACTTCAGCGCGTTCTCGTTCCAGTCCGCGTCGATGGTGTCGACTGCGTACTGGGCCTCATCCGGGGTGAACTGCTCGCCGTATTCGGACGTGAGCTGATCGTAGAGGCCGGCCTTGGACATGTGCATGGTCTTGGAGTAGCTTTCCGCCGACTTCAGCGCGTTCTCGTTCCAGTCCGCATCGAGGTTGTCCACCGCGTACTGGGCCGCTTCGGCGGAGAACTTCTCCCCGTACTCGGAGGTCAGCTGATCGTAGAGGCCGGCCTTGGACATGTGCATGGTGCTGGAGTAGGTCCCCGCCTTGCGGAGGGCGGAGCTGAACTCGGCGGAGGTGCCGCCATCCGCCTCCGCGCTCTCCGTCTCGGAGGGGGTGGAGGCGCTCGTTTCGGAGGAGGCGAACGTCGGCAGCTCGAGGTCGGACGCCCCGGCGGAGGGCAGTTCCTCCGCGGCGGAGTCCTCGGTGGGTGCCGTCGTCGGCTCCGAGGCGGGGCCCGTGCTCGGCTCGGCCGGTTCAGCGGTGGGCTCTGTGGTCGGCTCGGCGGTGGGGTCTGCGGTCGGTTCCGCCGTCTGGGAGGCGGGGGAGCCCTTCGACGCTTCGCTGATCGCGTTGCCGGCGCTGTAGACGAGCGCGCCGCATCCGGCGAAGAGGAGGACGACGACGACCGCGATGATCCCCACGATCCAGGGCCACTTCTTGCGCTTCTTCTTCGGCGGTTCCTGGTAATAGCCCTGCGGAGGGTACTGACCGTTCATCGGCTGCTGCCCCTGCGGGGACTGATGGGGATCATGAGGAGAGTTGCTCATAGGGACACAAATCCTGTGCTTTTGCTGGGTGGTGAGTGGAGACCTCTTGAGTTTACTCGTCAAGCAAATGGGTGACCCTATGTTGCGCGGGGCTGCGGAGCAGGAAGTCGCCTCGGCTCCTCACCCCGGCTTCCACAAGACCATGTCCCGAGTACGCGCGTCGCCGGACAGCGAAGCCGCGACGCCGACCGTCCGGGTCAGCCCGCCGTCCCGGAGCGCTCCCCGAACCAGCGCTCCAGGCTCTCGGCCAGCTCCGGCTGAGGGTCGCCCGCCCAGACGACGTGACCGTCGGGGCGCAGGAGCACGGCCGGGGCCGCCAGCTCGTCGCTCGCGGCGACGAGGAGGTCCACCCGATCGGCCCAGCCCTCCAGCGAGAGCTCCCCGGTCTGGTCGATCAGCAGGCCCCTTCCCGTGCGCAGGAACTCGTAGAGCCGACGTCGGCCAGCTGCGGAGGGCTTCTGCCGATCGCCGCCGGCGTCAGGATCCTGCCGGAGGCCGACGGCTGTGCTGGGAGCGTCGGGAGACGGTGTCGGGACCGCCGTCGCGGTCAGGGGAGCGCCGCCCCAGCGTCGCGGAGTCAGCCCGACGTCGCGCAGCCGCCGGCCGAGGAGCGGGGACCCGCTCGGCCCGACGTCGTACCGGACGCCGATCCCGGTGATCTTCTCGACCAGCAGCCGGTTGACGTCATCGAACCCGGAGAGCTCCGCGAGGAGGCGGCGCACAGCCCGCGGACCGGGCTCGGTGGAGAGCAGCTCGGCCTGGACGCGGGTGCTGTTCAGGACGTCCTCGGCGACGGGCCGGCGCTCGGACTCGTAGCTGTCCAGCAGGCCCTCCGGCGCCCAGCCGCGCAGCTCGGCGGCGAGCTTCCAGCCGAGGTTGAAGGCGTCCTGGATGCCGAGGTTGAGGCCCTGGCCGCCCACCGGCGGGTGGACGTGGGCGGCGTCGCCGGCCAGGAGCACCCGGCCGGAGCGGTAGCGCTCCGCCAGCCGGGTGGCGTCGCCGAAGCGCGAGAGCCAGCGCGGGGAGTGGACCCCGAAGTCGGTGCCGGCGTAGAACCTCAGCCGCCGCCTGAAGTCCTCGAGCGTCGGCGGGACGGCGCGGTCCGCGGCCACGCCCTTCGCCGGCACCACCACGCGGTAGACGCCCTCACCCACCGGGCCCAGGCCGAATCCCCGCTGGGTCTCGCGCACCCGCGCCATCGCCGCGGAGACCTCCTCCGGGGCGGCGGTCACGGACATCTCCCCGAGCAGGTGCTCGGTACGCGCCGCCTCGCCCGGGAAGCCGATGCCGAGCAGCCGGCGGACCGTGCTGCGGCCGCCGTCGCACCCGACGAGGAAGCGGGCGCGCAGGCGAGTGCCGTCCTCGAGCTCGGCGATGACGGCGTCGTCCTCCTGGGACACGGCGGTCACGGCGGTGCCGCGGCGGATCCCGGCTCCGAGCTCGACCGCGTGCTCGGCCAGGATCCGGTCCGTCACCGGCTGCTGGATGCCCAGGACGTAGCCGTGGGCGGTGTCCACCGCGGGCGGCCAGGGGGCCTCCAGGCCGGCGAACCGGGCGGCCTCTGGGTACCTGGTGCCGTGCTCCAGCAGCCGTCCCAGCAGCCCCCGCTGGTCCATGATCTCGATGCTGCGCACGTGCAGGCCGAGCGAGCGGACGTGGGGAGGCGGGACGGCGTCGCGCCCCAGCACGAGCACCTCGAGGCCGTGCAGCCGCAGCTCGGCGGCGAGCATGCTCCCGGTCGGCCCCGCACCGACGATGATCGCATCCAGCATGGATATCCCCCTATGAGATCGAGACCGGCCGGCGCGTGCGCTTCCCGAAGGGGGAAATGCGCCGCGGAATCGCGGCGAGAGCGGCTCGGCGGAGACATTCTGCCCGCTCACCGGGGTCTTGCGGCAAGACCCCTCCCCGGCTATATTCTGAAAATGCAGGGAGCAGACCGCTCTCTGCTTTTCCGTCCCCCCAGCGCAGTTTGCCCGTCCGTTCCCCGAGCCCGCCGGGCATTCCGTGCGGGACGTTTCCCCCTCGCCTTCACCGGCCGCCTGCTAAGCTCGGCGTCAACCGAGGACGCGACGACGCAGCAGGGGAGCGGGACATGACCGGACGGCTGTCGAAGAAGCTCTACAAGAGGGAACTCGAGGTCCTCCAAGCCGAGCTCGTGGACATGCAGGCGTGGGTCCAGGCCACCGGCGCGCGGATCGTGGTCATCTTCGAGGGGCGCGACGCCGCCGGCAAGGGCTCCACGATCAGCCGCGTCTCGCAGTACCTCAACCCGCGCGTCACCAAGGTCGTCGCGCTCCCGACGCCGACCGAGCGGGAGAAGACCCAGTGGTACTTCCAGCGCTACGTCGCGCACCTGCCGACCGCCGGGGAGATCGTGCTGATGGACCGCTCCTGGTACAACCGGGCCGGCGTCGAGCGCGTCATGGGGTACTGTACCAACGCCGAGTACCACCGCTTCCTGCACCAGGCCCCGCTGTTCGAGCGGATGCTCGTGGAGGACGGGATCATGCTGTTCAAGTACTGGTTCAGCGTCTCCGACGTCGAGCAGGAGAAGCGCTTCCGCTCCCGCAACGAGGACCCGATGAGGCGCTGGAAGCTCAGCCCCAACGACGTCCTCTCGATCACCCGCTGGGAGGACTACTCGCGGGCCAAGGACACGATGTTCGTCCACACCGACATCCCCGAGGCGCGGTGGTTCGAGGTGGACAACGAGGACAAGCGCCGCGGCCGGATCAACATGATCTCCCACCTGCTCTCCCGCATCCCGTACGAGGTGGTCGAGCGGGATCCCATCGACATCCCGGCCCGGCCGAAGTCCGGCGGCTATGAGCGCCCGCCCCGGGAGCAGAGCGCGCTGGTGCCCGACTACGCGGCGGAGCTGGAGAGGCGGGAGCGGGAGGGGGCGGGGGAGGGCTGAGGCCCTCCGGCCCCCCAGAAGAGCCCGCCGTATCAGGCCGCGCCCCGCCCTCCGCCGACGACGTCCAGGAACTCCCGCACCCGCCGTGGCGGCCTCGCGCCGACCCAGATCGCGGTCAGCGAGCGGGTGATTCGGAGGTCCCGGACCCGGACGGGCACGAGCCGGCCGGCGCGCACGTCCTCGGAGACGGCCAGCGAGCTCAGCGCGCCCGGGGCGACGCCGGCCATGATCGCGCTGCGCACCCCGAGTGTCGTCGAGAGGACCGCCGCGGGCTCGGCACGCAGGGGATGCCCCGCCTCGGCCAGCGCGTCCTCGAGCGCCTGCCGGGTGCCGCTGCCGGCCTCGCGGAGCACCAGCCCGGTCCCCGCGAGCTCCCGGGCGGAGACCCTGCCGCTCTGCGCCCAGCGGTGCCCGCACGGCACCACGATCTCGACGGCGTCGTGGGCGACGGCGAGGGAGCCGAGGCCGGCGGGGACGCTCGGCGTCTCGATGAACCCGAGGTCGGCGTCGCCCTCGCGCACGGTCTCGACCACCGCGCTGCTGTTCTCCGCCGTGAGCTGGACGAGGGGACCGGCGTCCCCGACGCGCAGGTGCCACCGCGCGATCCACTCCGGCAGGAGGTGCTCGGCGTTGGTGAGGCTCGCGGCGATGCGCATCGTCTCCCCGCGCTCCGCCCCGAGCGAGCCGACGGCGCTGGAGAACTCGTCGGCCGCGGCCAGCAGCGGGGTCGCCCAGCCCACCACCAGCTCGCCGGCGGGCGTCAGCCGGGACCCCCGCGGGGAGCGCACCAGCAGCCGCACGCCCAGATCCCTCTCCAGGCTCCGGATGCGCAGGGACACCGCCTGCTGGCTCACCCCCAGCCGCCCGCTCGCCGCCGAGATGCTGCTCTCCTCCGCGACGAGCGCCAGCGCTCGCAGGGCCTCCAGGTCGGGCTCATGGCTCATGCTCCGCATCCTCCTCCGGGCCACAAGCATAGCTTGTCCCCCGGGCGGCATCTGCCCCTACTAGTACAGGGGATCCGGAGACACGATGGACTCATGACCCACGCACAGCACGACGACGACGTCGCCCTCGGCGGGCAGTCTCCCCGGCCCTCCCTCGCCCGGGAGGGGCCCTCGGCCGCTCACGGCCCGACGGGCGCCTTCCCAGGTCCCGGAGCGGAGCGCTCCTCCCGTCCCGAGCGGGAGGGCACCCGGCTCTCCTGTGTCCGGGCGCTCCTGCCCGGCGTCGTGCTCTGCCTCGCCGCGGCCGGGGTCTCCTACGGGGTCAGCCTGCTGCTGCCGGGGGCCAGCCCGCTCATCGTCGCGATCGCGCTGGGCGTGCTCCTGACCAACCTCGTCCGGGTGCCGGCCGCGGCCTCGGCCGGCATCGACTTCTCCGCGAAGAAGCTCCTGCGAGCGGGGATCGTCCTCCTCGGGCTCCAGCTCGTGCTCTCGGACATCCTCGACCTGGGGGCGCCGATGCTGGTGGTCGTCGTGTGCATCGTCGCCGGTGGGCTGCTGGGCACCCTCCTGCTGGGGCGGCTGCTGGGGGTCCGGCCGGGGCTCACGCTGCTGATCGCCTGCGGGTTCTCGATCTGCGGCGCGGCGGCCGTGGCGGGGGCGGCCGGCGTCGTGGACCCGGACGACGCGGCCGAGGAGGACACCGTCACCGCCGTGGCCCTCGTGGTGATCTTCGGGACCCTGATGATCCCGCTGGTGCCCCTGGGCGCGAGCCTGCTGGGGATGGGGCCCGACGCGGCGGGGATGTGGGCGGGCGGCTCCACCCACGAGATCGCCCAGGTCGTCGCGGCAGGGGGGATCATCGGCGGCGGGGCGCTCACGGTCGCGGTCGTCGTCAAGCTCGCGCGGGTGCTGCTGCTCGCCCCCGTGGTGGCGGCCCTCAGCCTCCATCAGCGCCGGATCGGGCGGGTTGCGGAGGCCTCCGGCGGGCAGGCCTCGCGAACGACGCTGCCGCCCGTGATCCCGCTGTTCGTCGTCGGGTTCATCGCCATGGTCCTGCTGCGCTCCTTCGTACCCCTGCCGGGTGCGGTGCTGGAGGCGGGCGGGGCGCTGCAGACGGGGCTGCTTGCGGCGGCGATGTTCGGCCTCGGCTGCGGGGTCAAGGTGCGGAGCCTCCTCGCGGTGGGGCTGAGGCCCTTCGCCCTGGCCGCGCTCGCGACCCTCCTGGTCGCCGGCATCGCCTACGCGGGGATCTCCCTCGTCGGATGAGGGAGGGGAGCGGTATAGCGACCGCGTGAAAAGAGGGCCGCCTGGTGGAAGGTATTCCGCGAGGCGGCCTTTCTGCACGTCGGCCCCGTATTCTTCGGGACTCGGAATATGTTGAGGGGCCTGGCGTGAAGATAGCTACATGAACACGAGCCAGGCCCCAGCGACGAATGCGAAAAAACATTCCCTCGCCGCTCCTTAAGGCTATCAGAAAATAGGCTGAGGGGTTTTCCCGTGGAAAGAGGCAGGGTTGAAACCCAGGCCCGACGACGGTGGTCCCTCGGCGACGGAGCGCGCTTCCCTTTTCGCTGACAAGAGGTGAGGGGCGTATCCGATGTGGGTCAGACGCCTTCGAGTTCACCGGTTGGTGTCGGAGATGATCTCCTCGACGTCATATAGGCCGAACCATCGCGCGGTGTCTCTGCGCATCCGTTCCGTCAGGGAGGAGTGGAGTATGGGCGCGGCATCCCGCCGGCGCTCGTTATCTCCCTCTCGAGGTAGTCGCGGACCAACCAGATATCTCGCGGATCGGTCCCCATGACGGCCAGCGTAGCGTCGGCGTGGGCGACGTCCCAGCCGAGGGTCTCGGCAAGGTCCTCGGACGTGAGCCCGGTCAGGGCGAGGTTCTGCGTGGAGCTCTTGCCGGGTCCTGTCACGTTCGACGCGGGTCAGGGACATGGACGTCCTCCTTTCCTCTCCTGGCGTCTTCTTATCAAAATCCTCTGGATGTTATCCGTGTATCAACGGAATTCTGAAGAATCAGCAGGGAACCCGCGGGCCAACTCCATGCCGGCCACCATGCTGCGGCTTATCAGGAGGAAAGGGGAGTATATGGCGCTCTGGATCTCTTCACATGGAAAGCCCTCGTGGAAACCGTCGACTGGAGAGACGTGCGGAGGTCGGACTGGACATCCCCCGTCACAGACGGAACGGGACACACCGCTCGCGGGCGGGCAACGGGCAGAAGACGGGACCGGACCAGATCAACGTTCCCACCCCTCACCCGCCCCGCCCCCGCCGCCCGCGCGCCTGCCCGGGATGAGGCGGGCGGAGTTGAGGATGAACGCCGTCTCGCTGCCCACGTGGATGAGCGCCGCCGTCACCGGGGAGAGCAGCCCGCAGGCGGCCAGACCGATGCCCACGAGGTCCACGGCGATGGTCCCGGCGAAGTTGAACATCACGATCCGCCGGGCGCGCCGGGCGACGCGCACCGTCCCCACCAGGTCGTTCAAATCGGAGCTGATGAGCACGACGTCGGAGCTCTCCCGGGCGATCTCGGTGCCCGACCCCATGGCGATGCCGACCTGGGCGCGGGCCAGCGCCGGGGCGTCGTTGACCCCGTCGCCGACCATCGCCAGGCGGTGCCCGGCCGCGCGCTCGGCGTCGATGGCGGCGAGCTTCTCCTCCGGCAGCAGCCCGGCCCGCACCTCGTCGATGCCGAGCTCGGCGGCGACGGCGCGCGCGGCGGCCTCCTGGTCGCCGGTGATGATCATCGTCCGCAGCCCGCTGCGGTGCAGCGCGGCCACGGCTGCCTTCGCCGTATCGCGGAGGGGATCGGCGAGCAGGATCGTGCCCGCGTACTCGCCGTCGACGCCCACGTGGACGGCGGTGGTGGCGCCGGGGTCAGCTCGCACGGTGGTGGCACCGGGGCCCGCTGCGGCCTCGGGCGCCCCCGGCACCAGCGCACGGCTGCCCGCCGCGATGCAGCGGCCGTCGACCTCGGCGGTGACGCCCCGGCCCGGCAGGTAGGCGAAGTCCCGCCCCGGTTCCACCTGGCGCCCTAGCCCGCGGGCGTGCGCGACGACGGCCTGCCCGAGCGGGTGCTCGGAGTAGACCTCCGCCGCGGCGGCCCGGTCCAGGAGGTCCTCCGCGTCGACGCCCGCCACGGGCCGGATCCCGACCACGGCGGGCGTGCCGGCGGTCAGGGTGCCGGTCTTGTCGAAGACCACCGTGTCCACCGTGGACAGGGCCTCGAGGTGCGCGCCGTCCTTGACGAAGGCGCCGGAGCGGGCGATCCGCGCGATCGAGGCCAGCGCGGCCAGCGGCGTGCCCGCAGCGATCCCGCAGGCCCCGGCGACGACGACCACCGAGATCGTCGCGGTCAGGTCGCGGGTGACCACGTAGGTGAGGGCCGCACCGATCAGGGCCAGGTAGACCAGGGCGGCGGCCAGGCGGTCGGCCCAGCGCTGCACCGGCGGCTCGGAGGACTGCGCCCGCGCGACGGCGGCGACGATGCGTCCGTAGGAGGACTCGGCCCCGACCCGCTCCGCCCGGACCTCCAGGGCCCCGACCTGGTTGACCGAGCCGGCGAACACCTCGTCCCCGACGCCGAGGTCGACCGGCAGCGGCTCACCGGTGATCCGCGACTGGTCGACCGCGGACCCGCCGGCGACGACGGTCCCGTCGACCGGCACGAGACCGCCCGGAGGGACCACGACCGTGTCCGAGGCGGCCACCTCGGCCAGCGCCGTCTCCGCGATCCTCCCGCCCCGGCGGACCAGCACGGTCTCGGGGAGGAAGGACATCAGGTCCGTGAGCGCGTCGCGGCCGCGGTCCATGGAGAGGTCCTCGAGGATCTCGGCGGCCAGGACGAAGGCGGTGATCACCAGGGCGGTGCCCCACTCGCCGATGGCCGCCGCCGCGGCGATCGCGATGAGCATGGACAGCTCCATGCTCATCCGCCGGTGCCGGACGTCCTCGAAGGCCTCGACCGTGATGGGCCAGCAGCCCACCACGAGCCCGACGACGGCCGCGGCGGGCGCCGCCGGCCACGGCCAGGTCACCCCGAGGGTCACCGCTAGCGCGCAGGCGGCGACGAACAGGGTCCGCGCCAGGTCGCCCCGGTCGATGCGCCTCCACAGGCTCCGCGCCGAGGCGGCCGAGGGTGTCTGATTTACCGGGACGGGCGAGGCCGAGGGGCCGACGGCGTCGGGCACCCCGCTCACCCCTTGTCCGCCGGGGCCTCCGGCGCGGCCGTGATGGAGCCGTTCGCGGTCCGGTGGTGGGCCGGCGCCCCGCCGAGGACGTGCTGGGCCTGGAACACCGCGTGGGTGACCAGCTCGCGGGCGTGCTCGTCGATGAGGCCGTAGTATGCCCGGTTGCCCTCCTGACGCGCCGCGACGATCTTGCCCCAGCGCAGCTTCGCCAGGTGCTGGGAGACCGCCGTGGGCGACTTCCCGACCTCCTCGGCCAGGTCGTTGACCGACTTCTCGGACTCGCGCAGCGCCAGGACGATGCGGACCCGGGTGGCGTCGGAGAGCAGGGTGAACACCTCGGCGGCGAAGTCCGCGTACTGGCTCTCGGGACTGAAGGTGCATTTCTTCGTATCTTCACTCATGCTTAGATACTAAGGTAGTTCGCTCGGGGCGGCAATCCCCGCCCCGGAGAGCGGCGCAGGGGCCGAAGCTCACGAGGCGGGGGACAGCTGGGCCGAGGATGTGCCGGTGGGTCTACGACCAGCTGGCGACGGGCGCCCCGAGCACCGCCTCGTCGACCTCGATGCCCAGCCCCGGCAGGTCCGGCGGCAGCACGCCGCCCTCGGCCTCGACCGGTTCGAAGGCGGCCGTGGTCAGCGTGACCATGTCCGAGGTCTTCAGCACGCACCGCAGCAGGTCGGGCGGGACCGTCGCGCCGAGGTGCACGATCGCGGCGTAGGAGATGTCGGAGCCGACCGTGTCCTGCACCGTCATCACCAGGCCCGCGGCCCGGGCGATGTCGCGCTGGCGGCGGGCGGGGGTGAGGCCGCCCGCCGGGGTGATCTTCAGCCCGAAGCCGTCGGCGGCGTCGAGCTCTATCGCGTGGGCGAGGTCGGCGTCGTCGACCGCCAGCTCGTCGAGGAGCAGCGGATACGGTGAGGCCCTGCGCACCGCCAGGGTCTCCCGCCAGGTGGCGCAGGGCGACTCGAGGACGAAGTCGAGCCCGTCGGGGAGCAGGCTGAAGAGCCGGCGCGCGGTCTCCGGGGTGAGGCCGGCGTTGGCGTCGACGAGGAACCACTCGCCGGGGCGCCGGTCGGCGAGGCAGGCGACGATGCGGGCGGCGTCGAGCGCCGGGCCGCCGTCGCGGTCGTGGGTGCCGATCTTGATCGAGTGGCCCCGGTACCCGCGGGCCCGGTGGTCTGCGACGCGGGCGCGCATCTCCTCCGGCTCGCCGGCATGGATCGAGGAGATCAACGGCATCGGCACGCCCGTCCCGCCGCCGAGCAGCTCGCTGACCGGCAGTCCCGCGGACTTGCCGAAGAGGTCCCAGCAGGCGATGTCCAGCGCCGCCTTGGCGTCGTTGTGGCCGAGCAGGGTCTCGTCCATCAGGTCGCCGACGCGGTCGACCTGGCGCGGGTCCCTGCCCAGCAGCGCCGGGGCGAGCAGCTCGATCGCGGCCCGGGTGCCGCCGGGGTGGGCGGCGGCGTAGGTGGAGCCGAAGGGGGTGCTCTCGCCCCAGCCGGTCGTGCCGTCGTCGGCGGTGATGCGCACGATCGAGGCGTCGAACGTCTCGTAGGTGCGTCCGCGCGAGAGGCGGTAGACGCCGCCCGAGTAGGGCAGGGCGGCCTGGAAGAGGTCGATTCTGGAGATCCTCATGATGCGGGGTCCTCTCGTCCCTCGGCGGGGGTCGTCTCGGAGTCCTCGTGCGGCGGGATCAGCACGAGCTTGCCCGGGTACCGTTTGGCGACGAAGTCCTCCTGCGCCCGGCGGATCTCGCTCAGCGGGTAGGTCTTCGAGACCAGCGGGTGCAGCCTGCCCTCGTTGATGTAGCCCACCACGTTCTCCATGACCTCGTCCTCCTGGAAGGTGCAGCCGAACAGCGAGAGGTCGTTGAGGTAGACGGTGCGCAGGTCGATCTCGGCCAGTGGGCCCGCGATGGCCCCGGCGATGGCGTAGCGGCCGCCGCGGCGCAGCAGGGAGAGCAGGGCGTCCACGCCCTGCCCGCCGACGAGGTCCACGACGGCGTCGACCGAGCGGGCGCCGAGCTCGGCGACGAGGTCGGCCCCGCGGTCGATGACGCGATCCGCACCCGCCGCGCGGACCGCCTCGGACTTGCCCGCCGAGCAGACGGCGATGACCTCCGCCCCGCGCAGCTTGGCCAGCTCCACGGCGGCCAGGCCGACGCCGCCCGAGGCGCCGGTGACCACGACCCGCTCGGCCCCCACTCCGGCGCGGTGGAGCATCCCCTCCGCGGTGGTGAAGGCGATCGAGATGGTGCCGAGCGCGGCCGGCGAGAGGTCGGAGCGGACGGCGAAGGTCTCGCTGGAGGGAGCCACTGCGAACTGGGCGAAGCCGCCGTCGCAGTCGCTTCCGTAGGTCCAGCACTCGTAGGGGCGGCGGTCGACGTAGTGGCGCATCAGGTTGCGGACCACCACGGCCTCGCCCACGCGGCCGGCGTCGACGTCCTCGCCCACCGCCGCGATCCTGCCGTAGACGTCGCCGCCCTGGATGCGGGGGAAGGTCAGGGGTGCGCCCGACCACGAGGCGTCGTCGTCATCTGCCTGGTCGGTGCCCGCCGCCGCGGTCGAGTTGGTGTCGCCGCGCACGGCCTTGGAGTACCAGCCGATGCGGGTGTTGATGTCGGTGTTGTTGATGCCCGCGGCCTCGACCCGGATCAGCACCTCGTCGGCGCGGGGCTGGGGGACCGGCACGTCGGTGCGGTACTCCAGCTTCTCGGGGCCTCCGTGGCCCGTCAGCAGCACCGCGGCCATCGTCTTCGGCAGAGCGTCCATCGTCCGCCACCCTTCTGCTCGTATGCGCGACGCCGGGACCGGTCCCGGGGCGCCGTCGCTCCCGTTAATCAATCTGTCCACTGTCCGGACAGCTTGTCCGAAAAATTACCAGTGCGACGCGGCCACGGCAAGACCCGGGGCGGCTGCGGCAAGATCCGGGACGGACGCGGATGGTCTGAGACGGCTGCGGCAACGTCCGGAACGGTCGCGAATGGTCCGGGGCGGCCGTGGATAGGATGGAGCCGAGCAAGGAGGGGACCCATCGACGAGAACGCAGGACCCGAGGGCGCGCCACGGGGCGCCGGAGCCGGAGCGGAGGCCGCGCCGGAGCAGATGAACCGCTCGGCGCTGCGCGCCGCGCTGCTGCTCATCGCCGCCGGGGAGCATCCCGAGGGCGCCACCACGGCCGAGCTGGCGGCGGAGACGGGGATACCGCGTCCCACCGCCTTCCGCCTGCTGCTCAGCCTCGCCCACACCGGGCTGCTCGTGCGCGAGGGCGGGGAGTTCTCGCTGGGCTGGCGCACCGCCCGGCTGGGGCGCCTCGCGGACCCGTACCGCGGCCTCCTGCCGCGCATCCAGGCGATCCTCGACCGGCTGGCGGCGGACGTCGGCGAGTCGGTCGAGTACACGGTCTTCACCGGGCCGGGAGCGCAGGAGACGATCGCGCAGTCCTCCGGCGTCCGCCTGCTCGCCCCCTCGCAGCAGTACGTCGGCCGGAGCTTCCCCCTGCACGCGAGCGCGACGGGCAAGCTCCTGCTCTCGGAGCTCGACGACGACGGCGCCCGCGCCCTGCTCCCCGAGCGCCTCGAGGCGTTCACCGCCTCCACGATCACCGACCCGGACGCCCTGCTGGCCGAACTCGGCGCAGCGCGCTCCCGGCGCTTCGTGACCCTCGACAACGAACTCGAGCAGGGGCTCTTCGTGATCGCGGTGCCCGTGCGCGACGAAGCGGGGGAGGCCTTCGCCGGGCTCGCGGTCTCGGGGCTCGACCAGCGGATGAAGGCAGCGGGCGTGGACTCCTACGTCGAGAGGCTGAGGGCTGCGGCGGGGGAGATCGCCGGGATCGTCGCGGGGCGGTGAGCGGGGCGGCCCCGTAGCCCGGGCGTCCGCTCCCCGCGCGCACCCGCGCGCGCCGGCGACCTCGCCTCAGACGACGCCGGCCACCACCGCCCCCAGCGCTTCCTTCCCCTCGGCGAAGCCGATCTTCTCCAGCACGATCACGCGGGCGAGCCCGTCCGCCGCGCCGAGGATCGCGTGCAGGGCGGCGTCGGGCACCTGGCCCTTCGCGGAGAACGGCGTGAGCGCGGCGCGGCAGCGGGCGCTGAATGCCTCGTCGGCGTCCTGGCGCAGCTCCTCCAGCTCGCTGGATCCGGAGAGGGCCCCGAGGATGCCGGGCAGCTGGCGGGCAAGCCGGCCGCCGTCTTCACCTCCACCACGGAGCGGCACGGCGGCCAGGAGGCGACGCTGCTGGCGCTGGCCCACACCCTCTTCCACTGGGGCTCGATCATCGTCCCCACCGGATACGTGGACTACCCGCTCTCCCACGCCGCCGGCGGGAACCCCTACGGTGTCAGCGCCATCACCGGGGACGGGGCGCCGAACGAGCACGTGCTGGCGCTCGCCCGTCTGCAGGGCAGGCGCGTCGCGGAGTTCGCCGACACCCTGCGCCCGGTGGAGCAGGTCAGCGCCTGAGGTGAGAAGAGCGTCTGGCAGAAGGGCCCCTCTCCCGCCGCGGCGCAACGCCCGCGGCAGGAGAGGGGCCCCGCTCGTGCTCCTCAGACCTCGATGACCCTGCCGCTGACGATCCCCTCGACGGCGAGGACGTAGGCCCTGCCGACCTCCTCGTCCGCCACCGGTCGCTGGCCGACGAACAGCGGGTGGTAGTGGGGCGAGTTCTCCAGCACGTTCGGCGAGACGGCGTTGACGCGCACCCCGCGCGGGGCCTCGGCCGCGGCGGTGGGGACGAAGGCCTCCAGGGCGCCGTTGGCCGCCGCTGCCGCCGCGCCGGTGGCGATCGGCTCGCGGGTGAGCACGCCCGTGGTCAGGGTGACGGACCCTCCGTCCCGCACCCGGGAGAGGGCCTGGCGGACGACCTCGAGCTGCGCCAGGGTCTTCCCGGTGAGCCCCGCCGCGTAGTCGCCCCGGGTCAGCTCGGTCACCGGTTTGAAGGGGACGGAGCCGAGGGCGACGACGACGGCGTCGACCTCCCCGACGGCGTCGAAGAGGAAGCGGATCGACTCGGGGTCGGTGACATCCACGGCGTGCCCGGAGCTCCGGGAGGCCCGGACCACCTCGTGGCCGCGGTCCTCGAGGGCCGCGGCGACGACCTTCCCGATGTTGCCGGTGGCGCCGATGACGAGTGCTCGCATGATGGGATCTCCTGATCGTCGATGGGGGTGGGGTTGGCTGACAGAGCGGGGCCGGGCGATGGGGTACCTCCCGCACAGGATGGCCGATTCAGGGTGCGCTGTCCACGGCCTCGGGGATCCCGCGGCTCCGGGTGGCCGCGCCCCGCGCCCTCACGTGGACGGGCCGGCTGGCGAGGACCCCGGCGATCAGCTGGGCGATGAGGAGCACGCCCAGGACGATCATCGGCACGGCCCAGCCGCCGGTCAGGCCGTGGACGGCGCCGATCCCGATGGGGCCGAGCCCGGCCAGCAGGTAGCCGAAGCCCTGCGACATCGTGGAGAGGTGGCCGGTGAAGTGCGTGTCGGGGGAGCGCCACACGATGTAGGTCAGCGAGAGGCTGATCGAAGCGCCCTGGCCCAGCCCGAGCAGCGTCATCCACACCACGGCCCCACCGGCGGCGAAGACGGCCAGGCCGAGGTAGGCGACGCCGGTGAGCACGGCCGCCAGGGCCACGGGCAGCCAGGCCGGGCGCATCCGGGCGGCCAGCGCCGGGGTGACCAGCGAGGCGAGGATGCCCGGGAAGGCCGAGTAGGCCAGCATCCAGCCGGCCGCGCCGGCGTCCATGCCCGCATCCTGCAGGATGGTGGGCACCCAGGTCAGGGCGGTGTAGTAGCTGATGCTCTGCAGGCCCATCAGCGCGGTCACCGCGATCGCGACCGGATCGGCGAGGATCGCGCGGAAGGGCGGCTCGCCCCGCTCGGTGGGGGCGTCCGCGACGGCGTCGCTGGTCTTCATGCGCCCCGGCGAACGGCGCAGCTGCGGGATCCACACCAGCAGCGCCAGCACGGCCGGGACCGCCCACACGGCCAGGGCCGCCCGCCAGCTGCCGCCGACGGCCGGCAGCAGCGGTGCGGTCAGGCCCGAGGCCACGGCCGCCCCGACGAACAGGGCCGTGGAGTACAGGCCCATCATCAGGCCGGCGCGGTGGGCGAAGTCCCGCTTGATCGCCGCCGGCATGACCACGTTGCCCACGGCGATCGCGGCCCCGACGAGCACGGTGCCGGCGAACAGGGCGAGCAGGCTCGGATGCAGGCGCAGCAGGATCCCCGCCGCCAGGACGAGCAGCGTGATCCCGAGCAGCCGGTGCATGCCGATCCGCCGGGTCAGCCCCGGGGTGAGGAACGCGAAGGCGCCGAAGGCGAAGACCGGGATCGTGGTCAGCAGGCTCGCCGAGGTCGCCGACAGGCCGAGGGAGGCCCGGACCTCGCCCAGGACCGGCCCAACGGAGGCGACCCCGATGCGCAGGTTCAGCCCGATCAGGATCAGCCCGACGCCGAGCAGCAGCAGGGCCTGCCTGCCGTGCGGGGGATCGGCGGGCTCGCCGATCTCCGCCGGGGCCGGCGGCTCTCCGCCGGGGACGGGGTAATCCTCCAGCGCGGAGGCCTCCGCCGGGTGGATGTCTGCGGGACGCGGGTCCATGGGGTCCTTCCCTGTGGGCGTGCGAGGGGTCGATGTGCTGCGCGAGAGGCCGCCGGGGTGCTGTGCTGCGCGGGTGCGGCCCCGTCGTCGTGACGTCTTCCATGCTCGGCCGGGCGGGCGGGGGCGTACAACCGGTAGGCTGACTTGCGATGCCTGAAAACCGCCACGAATCGCCCTCGCCCGAGCAGATCCACCTCCTCGGCCACGACGAGCGCACTCCAGCGCACCGTCACGAGCGGGGGGCACCTGGTCTATCCCGCCGCCGGCGTCCTCTCGATGGTCACCGACGCCGGCTCGTGGATCGCGCCGTCCAACCGGGTCGTGTGGATACCGCGCGGCTTCACCCACCAGCACCGCGCCCACGGGGCCACGGACATGCGCATCGTCTTCATGGCCGGCTCCTTCGCCGAGCTCCTGCCGCAGCGCCCGGCGGTGCTGGCCGTGACGCCCCTGGCACGGGAGGCCATGCTGACGCTCACTGGGCGGAGCGAGCGGCCCGCGGCGGCGCGCGACCGGCTCCGCACGGTGGTCATCGACGAGCTCGCCGCCGCGCCCGAGCAGCCCCTGCACCTGCCCGAGCCGCACGACGAGCGGCTGCTGGCGGTGACGCACCTGGTCGAGGAGGACATGGCCAGCCCCGCCGCCCTCGGGGAGCTGGGCCGCCGGGTCGGGGCGAGCGAGCGCACCCTGAGCCGCTTGTTCCAGGCCGAAACCGGGATGAGCTTCCGACAGTGGCGCACCCAGCTGCGCGTGCACCGGGCCCTGCTGATGCTCGCCGACGGCGCCTCCGTCATCGACACCGCGACCTCCTGCGGATGGGCCAATCCCAGCGCCTTCATCGACGCGTTCACCGCGCTGGTCGGCCAGACGCCGGGCCGATACCAGCGCGCTCATGACGCTGCTCATCACGGCACGTGACGCGCCTGACAAGGCCGAGCAGAGTGTACGCCTCCCCACGATCAGGTAAACCGCTGTTGAACCGAGAGCGTAACTTTATTAGGCTTCTATGGGCCCGAAAACGGGTTGATTGTCAAGGGCGCTCGGCGAACCTGCGGGCATCTGGAACGCGAGGTATTAGCCATGTCTGGCCGGAATCTTCACACGACTCGACGAGTCGGCGCCGTCCTGGGGAGCGTCGTCGTCTATCTCCTGATCTGGGCGGGGCTCGTGATGCTGATCGCGGGGCTCGGCATCCGCTACTACTGGGGCAAGATCTCCGTGGGGCAGATGCTCCTGAACCTCGTCTCGGTGGAGACCGACGGCGGGGGAGGGTCCATCGTCTGGACCGGCATCCTGGGGCTCGGCGTCGTGCCCGTGCTCGTCACCCTCGGGATCGCCCTGTGGCAGTACTCCCGGCGCCGCAAGCGGCGCCGCACCGGGGACCAGCGGTCCCCCCGCTTCCGCTGGACCGCGCGCGCCCTCTCCACCGTCCTGGTCGCGGCGGTGGTCGTCGGCGGCACCACCGCCTTCAGCACCACGGTGGGCATGAAGGACTACATCCGCTCGGCGAACTCCGACTACAACGTGGAGGACTACTACGCTGAGCCGAACATCACCGATGATGCGAACAAGCGCAACATGGTGGTGATCTACCTCGAGTCCGGCGAGGCGACCCTCGCGGACGACCAGCTCTTCGAGAAGAACGCCTACGAGGGCCTCCAGGAGTCGACCAAGGCCTCGGACGGGTGGCAGAGCGTGGAGGACTTCCAGCAGTACGAGGGCGGCGGCTGGACCATGGCCGGCCTCACCTCGACGCAGTGCGGGGTGCCGCTGAAGGGCACCGGCTCCGCGGCCGGCAGCGGCGCCTTCAACGAGCTCGGCGGCGGCGTCGCCAGCTACCTGGGCGGGATCGGCTGCATGGGTGACGTCCTGGCGGACCACGGCTACAAGAACGTCTTCATGGGCGGGGCCAACGGCTCCTTCGCCGGGAAGGACACCTTCCTGGAGAGCCACGGCTACACCGAGGACCTGGACCTCTCCGACTGGCGCGCCGCGGGTGAGCCGGAGGAGAACTTCCGCAGCGACTGGGGCCTGAGCGACGAGCGGCTGATGGCCCACGCCCGGGACAAGGTCGACGAGCTGCACGCGGAGTCCGAGCAGACCGGCCAGCCCTTCAACCTCTCCATGCTGACGCTGGACACGCACGAGCCGGTGCACGTCTACGACTACTGCGACGTGGACACCGACAGCGACGTCACCTCCGTCTTCTCCTGCTCCCTGGACCAGGTGGCCGGGTTCGTGGACTACATGAAGGCCCAGGGCTACCTGGAGGACACCTCCGTGGTGATCATGGGCGACCACCTCAAGCACATGAGCGCCGGCGACGCCTTCCACGAGGAGCTGGACGACCACGAGAACCGCACCATCTTCAACCGCGTGTGGGTCCCGGGCGAGGAGCAGAACACCAAGCTGCGCTCCCGCGTGGACCAGCTGAACATGTACCCCACCATGCTGGAGGCCGCCGGCCTGGAGCTGGAGGACCACGAGGCCGGCCTGGGCGTCTCCGCCTTCACCTCGGAGATCCCGGAGGACTCCGCGCAGGCGCTGGATCCGGACGCCTACGCCGAGCTGCTGGACTCCATGTCCTCGCGGTTCTACGCGGAGGCCTGGGTGGGGGAGGCCACCGAGCAGTAGCGCCGGGCCGCCTCCCCGTCGCCGCCGGCGATGGGGAGGAAGACGCTCCCGGTCACGGAGCGGAGAACACGCTCAGTCCGTAGAGCACGAACAGGAGGACGTGGGCGCCTCCCTGCAGGGCCGTGACCTTCCGCCCGGTGAAGGTGGTCACCGTGAGCAGCATCGTGACCCCGAGCAGCAGCAGGTTCGCGGGAGTCTCGGCGAGGACCACGGCCTGCCCCGTCAGGAGCCCGATGGTGAGGACGGCGGGGATGGTCAGGCCCACGGTGGAGACCAGGGCGCCGTGGCAGAGGTTGCTCACGCGCTGGATCTCCCCGCCGTGCGCGGCCCGGACCGCGGTGATGGTCTCGGGCAGGAAGACGATCATCGCGATGAGGATGCCCGAGAGCGCCGCGGGGGCGCCCGCGCGGCCGAGGACGTCGTCGAGCAGCGCCGCCATGTCGTGCGAGAGCAGTACGATCGGCACGACCGTCGCGACGAGGACCGCCGCTCGCCTCGTGACCTCGGCCCGGTGCCGGGCGATGACGCCGAGGACCGAGGGGCGCTCGACGTCGTCCCCCCGCCCCTCCGGACCGGCGGCCTCCGCGGCGGCGACCTCCTGGAAGTCCTCGCGCTGGGCGCTCATCTGCCGGTAGAGGAAGAAGGCGTAGAGGACCACCGTGAGCACGATGATCGGCACCTCCTGCCCCGCGGAGTACGAGCCCTCCGAGCCGATGAGCCCCGGCAGGGCGAACGCGACGGCGAGGAGGACCACCAGCAGCGAGAGGTAGGCGGAGACGCCTGCGCGGTTCGGCCGCAGCTCGCGGTGCCGCATGCCCCCGACGAGCAGGCAGACGCCGACGACCAGGTTGAGGATGATCATCGAGACCGCCATGACGGAGTCGCGGGCGATGACGGCGTGCTCGCCCGGCCCGAGCATCACCGCCGAGATGAGGACGACCTCGATGAGCACGATCGAGAGGGTCAGCACGAGGGTGCCGTACGGGTCGCCGAGGCGGCGGGCGAGGTGCTCGGCCTGGCCGACGACGCCGAAGGCGCACACGACGATCACGGCGACGATGCCGGCCAGGACCGCGAGCAGCGCCGGCATCGGCAGGGGGTCGGGCAGGAGCGGCTGGGAGATCTTCAGGGCGGCGAAGGCGCCCCAGCCCAGCAGGAGGCGGAGGATCACGAGCGGCGTGAGGACGGAGCGGAGGGCGGACGAAGGGTGCACGGAAGGGAGCATCCGTTTTCTGCGGGGCCGTCCCTGCTCGTGTCGTCGCCGTCGGGTCGTCCCGCCGGGGTCGTTCGGCTCCCATTGTAGCGGGACCCGCCGGTTCCGTCCGAGGGCGGCTCGAGGCCGCCTCGGCCTGCCCGTCACAGCACCGTCCAGCCATTGCCCCGCCGCGTCGCGGACGAGATGCTGGGGGCAGCACGCATCGCCCACGGAAAGGACCCTTCCCATGACGACCACGGTCGCAGGCATCACCGTTCCCGACACGGCGCTGGTCGCCGACGCCACCGAATTCATCCGCGAGAGGGAGGACGACCTGCTCTTCGACCACTCCCGCCGCGTGTTCTTCTTCGGCGCCCTGCAGGGGCGAAGGCGTGGACGCGAGGCGGACCTGGAGGAGCTCTACGTCGGCGCGATCTTCCACGACATCGGCCTGACCGAGGCCTACCGGGACTCGCACAACCGGTTCGAGGTGGACAGCGCCAACGCGGCCCGGGACTTCATGCTCGAGCACGGCGCCTCGCCAGGGGACGCGCGCCGGGTGTGGCTCGGCGTCGCCCTGCACACGACGCCGGGGATCCCGGAGTTCCTCGACGGCGAGGTCGAGCTGGTCACCGCCGGGGTGGAGACGGACGTGCTGGGGTTCGGCTACCACGACCTCAGCGAGGAGGAGCGGCGCGCCGTCACCGACGCCCACCCGCGCCCGGACTTCAAGAACCGGATCCTCCAGGCCTTCGCCGAGGGGAACTACCACCGGCCCGAGACGACCTTCGGCAACGTCAACGCCGACGTGCTGGCACACTTCATGCCCGGCTTCGAGCGGGACGACTTCGTCGAGGTCATCCGCTCCAATCCCTGGGCGGAGTAGGGGGTCGGACGTCGGTTCCGCCACGCTTGCGGGCGCAGGGGGAATCGGCGGTGGATCCGGCCGTTCCCTGAGGAGCGGCCGGGCCTGCCGACGGCCGCCGGCAGGCCGGTGCGGGCTCAGCCGGCGTCGTCCTCCAGCAGGCTCGGATCGCGCGCGACCCGGACGAGGGCGGCGGCCAGGCTCGCGAGGTCCTCCTCGTCGACCAGGCGGGACAGCTCCTCGGCGTCGTCCGGCAGCCCGGCGGCGCGGGCCCCTTTCAGCACGAGCTCGTCGGCGTAGGGGCGCACGGAGGGCCAGACCTGCTGGACCTCGCGCAGGAAGATGCTCGCCCCGGTGGGGCCGATGCCGTCGAACTCCTGCAGGAGCTTGGAGACGCGCCCGACGTCGCCCCCGGCCTCCTCGCGCAGGCGCCGGAGGTCTCCCTTCCAGCGGTCGAGCAGCAGCGCGGCGGCGTCGTCCAGGCGGGTCGCGGTGCTCTCGTCGTAGCGCCGGTATCCGCCCCGTCCCAGGGCGTCGACCCGCTGCTGCCAGGTGCTCTCCCTGAGGCGCTGCGGGGTTCGCCAGCCGGCGGAGAACAGCTCGCGGGCGGTGGCCACGGCCAGGTCAGAGCTGATCCGCGTGGACAGCAGCAGGCTGAGCACCAGGAGCTGCCAGAGAGGAGCCGGCTTGTCGCGCAGGCTGATCGAGGCGTCGGCGGCGAAGGGACGGCCGTGCTCGCGCATCAGCCGGTGTACGAGGTCTCGTCGTGTGCTCATGGGCCGATCCTATGAGATGGACCGCGGCGGATACAGGCCGGGGGGATGGCGGGGCCGGATCCCCCGGCGGGGGGGGGGTCCTGGAACGGCGGGGCGGCGCCGGGCTAGGCCTGCTCGTCCATCAGGCCGAGCTCCTCCCACGCCTGCTCGACGCG
Organism: Rothia halotolerans; assembly: GCF_004136635.1. GTDB lineage: Bacteria > Actinomycetota > Actinomycetes > Actinomycetales > Micrococcaceae > Rothia > Rothia halotolerans. The sequence continues at coordinate 62,133 of NZ_NOIU01000002.1, forward strand.
GCCGAGGGAGGCCCGCGTCGGGGTGCTCTCCAGCTCCGCGAGGATGGCCTGCACGACCGCCGACATGGCCGTGAGCGAGGGGCTCGCGGCGATCCCCTCGATCGGGGTGAGCACCACGTGGTCGGCGTCCGCGCTCAGGGGCGAGGAGCGCAGGTCCGTCAGCACGGCGACCGTGGTCCCGTTCTCCCGCCCGAGCCGGGTCAGGGAGCGCAGGGCGCGGGTGAGCCGCCAGACGTTGAGGACCACGAGGCAGTCGCGCTCGTCCATCTGGGAGACGGAGACCGCCTGGGTCGTGGCAGGCCCCGCGGCCAGCTGGACGTCGTACCCGTAGATGGAGGCGAGGTAGCACAGGATCTGGCCGGGCCCGGTGCCGGAGCCGGTGGTGACCACCACGGTGCGGCGCGCCGAGCGGATCGCCTCGGCGACGCTGCGGACGGCCTCGACGTTGGCGGGGGAGGCGGCGGCCGCGAGGTTCGCCGCGTCCTGGCGCAGCATCCGCGCCGCGGCGTCGGAGGAGGCGGGACGCTCGGCCCCGGTGGTCACGAGCGAGCCGAGGTACTCCGCCCGGAGCGTGCCGCGCAGATCCGTCCACCCCTCGAAGCCGAGCTGCTGGGCGGCGCGGACCACGGTGGAGACGTTCACCCCGGCGCGCTCGGCGACCTCCCGCGCTGAGGCGTAGGAGGCGAACTGGGGCATCTGCGCCAGGAGCTGGACGACGCGCTCGGACTGGGCGCCGAGGCGGGCCCGTCCCGCCCGCTGTGCGAGCATCGAATCGATCGTCACCCGGGTGCGCCCCTCTTCCGTTCACCTGTGCGTCATTCCTCGAGGACCTGGAGCACCTGCCCGCCCGCATCCACGGCGCCGCCCGCGGCGCCCAGGATCCCTCGCGAGAACTCCTCGCGCTCGGGGGCGCCCTGCCAGGCCTCGTACGCGGCGGCGTCGGGCCATTCCGCGACGACGACCACGTTACCGGAGTCCTCGGCGTCCACGCAGAGACGCGCAGAGGCGGCGCCGGACTCCTCGAGGATGCGGGCGCTGCGGTAGTAGCGCACGACGTCGTCGCTGCGGTCCCGGGGGACCCGAAGGGTGAGAATCGTCAGAATTGTCATGTTCCAAGTGTTGCACATCACTTATATGTGCATCTACTGTTGCATTCGACATCCCTGTTGAACGGAGCCCACCATGACCACATCGGCCGATCCGACGGCTGCGCAGCACGCCGTGCTGCTCGCGAGACTGGACAACCTGAAGCCCGGCAGGCCCCACCGCCGCCTCATGGTGATGGGCGGCCTCGGCTACACCTTCGACTCCTTCGACGGGCAGCTGATGGGGTACGCGCTCTCCGCGCTCATCGTCATCTGGGCGATCCCCTCCTCGATCTCCGGGTGGCTGCTCTCCTCGATCTTCTTCGGCTACCTGGTCGGCGCGGTGGTCGCCGGGGTGCTGGCGGACCGCTTCGGGCGCCGCCGGCTGATGATGACCTCGCTGCTGGTGTTCTGCGCCTGCAGCCTGCTGATGGGCACCGCGCACTCCGTGCCGGAGCTGTTCGTCTGGCGCGCTCTGGCCGGCCTCGGCATCGGCGCCGAGACCGCGCTGATCACCCCCTACATCTCCGAGTTCCTCCCGGCGCGCGTGCGCGGCAGGTTCGTCGCCCGCACCGTCGGCTTCCTCGCCTTCGGGTACGTCCTCGCCGGGGTCCTCGCCCCGGTGATCATCTCGCCCAACCCGGAGGTCGGTTGGCGGATCGCCGCGGTGGTGACCGCGCTGCCGGTGGTCCTGCTGCTGTGGTGGCGGCGCTCGCTGCCGGAGTCGCCGCGGTACCTGCTCTCCCGTGGGAGGTACGAGGAGGCCCTCACGGTCGTCGAGGACTTCGAGCGGCGCAGCGGAGTGGAGTCCGCCGCCCGCAGCCCTCGCGAGGAGATCCAGGCCGCCCCGGCCCCGGTGGGCGGCGCGGCGCTCGCGGCCGAGCCCCAGCCCGCCCGGCGCGGCGCCCTCGCCCCGCTGGCCGCCCTGTGGAAGGGCCGTCTGGCCCGGACGACGCTGGTGATCTGGCTGCTCTGGTTCATCCTGACCGGCGTCAACTACGGCTTCGCCTCCTGGCTGCCGGCGCTGCTGGTCACGGCCAAGGGCTTCACGCTCACCGGGTCCTTCCTCTTCGCCCTGGTGACCGCCCTCGCCCAGATCCCCGGCTACTACCTCGCGAGCGTCCTGATCGAGCGGATGGAGCGGAAGTGGCTCATCGCGATCTACGCGACGGCGGGCACCGTCTCCGCGGTCATCGTCGCCCTGGCTCAGACCAACGGGGTGCTCCTGCTCGGCTGCGCCCTGCTGGCCGCCTTCACCAACGGCGTCGCCGCCGTCTACTACGCCTACACCTCGGAGCTCTACCCGACCTCGGTCCGTGCCACGGGGATGGGCGCGGCCTCGGCCATCGGGCGGGTGGGGGCCATCGCCGCCCCGGTCGCCATCGGCTACCTCTACGCCGTCATCGGGTTCACCAACGTCTTCCTCGTCCTCGTCGGGGCCCTGGCGCTCGCCGTCGTCGTGGTGGTCGTCTTCGGCGAGCGCACCTCCGGGCGCAGCCTCAACGAGGACGTGCCCGCCGAGGACGAGGCGGCCCGAGCCTGATCCCGACCCGGGTCCGGCCCCACCGGGGTCTGGCCCGCAGCTCGACGCACCCCGCGCCGGAGGGGCCGACCCTCCGCCGCGCCGACCTCCTAAGGAGACCCAATGCGCATCCGCATCATCAACGCCCACACCCTCGAGCCCTCCACCGGGGAGCGCAGGGAGGGGGCCTGGATCGACGTCGCCGACGGGCGGATCGCCGGCAGCGGCACGGGCGAGCCCCCGGCGGCCGCCGAGGACCTGCGTCTGATCGACGCCGCCGGCGGCACCGTGATGCCGGGCCTGGTCGACGCCCACGTGCACATCATGGTGACCTCGACGGACGCCGCCGACCGGGCCAGCTGGACGCCGGGCTACACCACGGTCCGGGCCCTGCGCTCGGCCGGGGACATGCTCCGGCGCGGCTTCACCACGGTGCGCGACGTCGGCGGCGCCGACTACGGCATGGCCCGCGCGCTGGGGGAGGGGCTCGCCGTCGGCCCGCGGCTGATCTTCGGCGGCAAGGCGCTCTCCCAGACCGGCGGTCACGGCGACTTCCGGCCCCTCACCGACGACTCGTACCGCTGCTGCGAGCTCAAGCCGGACTTCGGCCGCATCGCCGACGGCGCCGACGCCGTGCGCCTGGCCGCCCGGGACGAGTTCCGCAAGGGCGCCCACCACCTCAAGCTGGTCGTCTCCGGCGGGGTGGCGTCCCCGACCGACGAGATCTCCGCGGTCCAGTACACCCCGGAGGAGATCCGGGCCGCCGTCGTCGAGGCGGAGAACCACAACCGGTACGTCACGGTGCACGCCTACCACCCGCGGGCGGTGAACCAGGCGCTGCGGGCGGGGGTGCGCTGCGTCGAGCACGGGAACCTCGTCGACGCGGAGTCGATCCGGCTGCTCGTCGAGCGGGACGCCTTCCTGGTGCCCACGATCATCACCTACGAGGCGATGTACGAGGCGGGGGAGGCCTCCGGCCTGTCCGCCGGCTCCCTGGAGAAGCTCGCCGAGGTGCGCACGGCGGCCGTCGCCGCGCTCGAGCAGGCCCACCGGGCGGGGGTGAACCTGGTCTACGGCAGCGACCTGCTCGGCGACCTGCAGACCCGTCAGCTCGACGAGTTCGCCATCCGCGCGCGGGTCCTGCCGATCATGGACGTGCTCCGCAGCGCCACCAGCACCGCGGCGCGCCTGCTCGGCATGGAGGGGGAGATCGGGACCCTCGCGCCGGGCGCCCTCGCCGACCTGCTGGTGCTGGACGGGGACCCGGAGCAGGGCGTCGAGGTCCTCACGACGCCGGAGCGGCACCTGCGGCACGTGATCCACGGCGGGGCCGTGACCGACGTGGCGGGCGCGCGAGCGGAGGACGCCGCAGCAGTGCGTTAGTCCGACGCCGCGGGGTGCTCACCAGTCAGAGGCGACGGCCGCCCGTCAGCCGGAGGTCACGGTGCCCGCCCGCCAGCCGTCACGGCACCCGCCAGCCGGACGTCGCGGGAGTCCGCCGGTCGGCGGGTCGGAAGACGATGCGGTGACGACGCCGGTGCCGCGGGAGAGAGGATCTCCTGCGGCACCGGCGTCGTCGCGTCTTGGCAGTTAGGTTTCTACCTATGACCGATCGCGCCGAGCAGTTCTCCGTCGCCATCCGCTCCATCGCCTTCGCCCAGCGGGCGGCGGCCGACGAGCGGGTGCGCACCAGCGGGCTCACCCGCCAGCAGGGCTTCACGATCGGGTACATCGAGGAGCATCAAGACTGCGGAGTGATCGCCCGCGAGATCTCTGAGGCCTCCGGGACCACGCCGGCCTCCGTCGCGAGCCTCCTGCAGGGGCTCGAGGACCGGGGCCTCATCACGCGCACGCCCTCGCCGGGCGACTCGCGCGTGAAGCTCCTCTCCGTCACCGAGGAGGGGAGCCGCCTCACCGAGGGCTTCGACGAGGCGGTCCGCGCCGCCCAGTTCCGGCTCCTGGCGGCCCTGAGCCCCGAGGAGCAGGACCAGCTGCTCGCCCTGCTGGGCCGGGTGGTCGAGGCCGTGAGCCCCGATGTGCCCCCGCGCCCCCGCAGAGGCGCTTAGCCTCCCGCCGCGCACCACCGCCGGGCCCTCTCATCCTAGGCGAGTCGCCCTGCCCGCCGCCGCGGAGCTGCTCGCGCTCCTGCCCGCCGGACGCTGGGCCGCCGTCACCTCCGGCTCGCGCACGCTGATGCGGGACCGCCTGCGGGCTGCCGGGATCCCCGTGCCGGAGGTCCTCGTCAGCGCCGAGGACGTGCGAGCGGGCAAGCCCGACCCGGAGGGCTACCTGGCCGCGGCCGCGCGGCTCGGGGTGGACCCTTCACCGCTGCCTGGTGGTCGAGGACGCGCCGGCCGGCATCGGGGCAGGGCGGGCCGCCGGCGCGCGGGTGCTCGCCGTCGCCACCTCCCACGAGCCGGGGCAGCTGGTCGAGGCCGACGTCGTGGTCGAGGACCTTCGGGCCTGCGAGATCGTCCCGGAGGAGGGTGGCCTGCGCGTCGCTCTGCGGCCCCTCTCCTGAGGGGCGCCGGGCGTTCCGGACGCGCGTCCAAGGGGCACCGCGCTCTCGGCGGCGGGCTCATCCTATCTTCCCCGGCCCCGGCTGAGTCGGCTCGGGAGCCGGGTGCGTGACGACGGCGAGGGCGGGGGCCCCTCGAGAGGCGAGGGCCGAGGGGTCCCCGTCATAGACACGCAAGTGTCCGCTTGCCTATTATGGACCGCGTGACCGACGTCTTCAAAGCCCTCGCCGACCCCACGCGCCGGATCATCCTGGATGAGCTGACGGCTCGGGACGGCCAGACGCTCTTCGAGCTCTGCGCCCGTCTGCTCACCCAGCACGGGCTCGGCTCCTCCCGCCAGGCCGTCTCACAGCACCTCGGGCTCCTCGAGGACGCCGGACTGGTCGAGGTCCGGCGCGAGGGACGCTGCAAGTTCCACTACATCAACACCGACCCGCTCGGGCCGATCGTCCAGCGGTGGCTCAGGGGCGGCGACGCCGCGGGGTCGCGAAAGGAAACGACATGAGGATCAACCTGACGAGCGTCTTCGTCGACGACCAGGAGAAGGCCGCACGGTTCTACACCGAGGTGCTGGGCTTCGTGGAGAAGCACGACGTCCCGCTGGGCGAGGACCGGTGGCTGACCGTCGTCTCGTCCCAGGACCCGGACGGCGTCGAGCTGCTGCTCGAGCCGAGCGGGCATCCCGCCGTGGGGCCCTTCAAGGAGGCGCTCGTCGGGGACGGGATCCCGGCGGCGCAGTTCGCCGTCGACGACGTCCACGCCGAGTGCGAGCGGCTCCGGGCCCTCGGGGTGCGCTTCACCCAGGAGCCCGTGGAGATGGGGCCGGTCACCACGGCGGTCTTCGACGACACCTGCGGCAACCTCATCCAGATCGCGCATCATGCAGAGGCCTCGTCCCGGTGAGCCCGGCTGCGGGCTCCGCTCGGATCCAGGCTCCTGAGGGGAGCCTGCCGCGCGGCGGACGGACAGAGCGAAGACGGGAGGCCCCCACCGATCCGGTGGGGGCCTCCCGCGTGCTTCAGCAGATCTGTCGAGAGACCTCGATCAGTAGACGATGATCTTCACGCTGACGGCGTCGAGACCCGTGCAGGACGCGATCTCCTCCGCGCTCATCCCGGCCGAGTAGGCGTTCCGGATGGCGTTGTCCCGGCTCGTGAGGGCCCGTCGTACTCCTTCGGCCTCGTCTTCCAGCAGGGTCCGGAGACCCTCGTGTGCTTCGGCTGCCATTGCCATCCTTAGAAAGTGGTGAATACGGATGGTGGCCCCGCACCCCACCCTAGACCATGCCCCCGGCGCCGACCGGACCGCCCCGTGTGGGCTCGATCCCGCCCCTGGGACGGCGGGCGCCCGATGCTGCGGGTGCCGAAATCTCACGTCATGGACGCTCCGAGGCCGAGCAGGCCGGTGGGGTCGCGACCAGCAGGAGCCCTCGCTCCGAGGAGGCTCGCCGAGCCGCACTGAACCGAGAGCGGCACGAGGTCTACGCTCGGGGTATGAGTGATAACGCAGAGGACGGGGCCGCGGACCGCGCCGAGCCCGGTCCCGAACCCCTGGACGAGGCGGGCATCGAGCGGGTCCTGGTGGTGGTGGCCCACCCCGACGACGCCGAGTACGGCACCTCGGCGGCGGTCGCGAGCTGGACCTCACGCGGCGTCGGCGTGGCCTACCTGCTGCTGACAGCGGGGGAGGCCGGGATGAAACGGCCGCCGGAGGAGGCGGGCCCCCTGCGGGCCCGGGAGCAGCGCCGGGCCGGGGAGGCCGTGGGGGTCGAGCGACTCACCATCCTCGACTTCCCCGACGGCACGCTGGAGTACGGCCTGCCCCTGCGGCGGGCGATCGCCCGCGAGATCAGGGCGTACCGCCCCGACGCGGTGGTGACCGGCTCCGGCGACCTCTTCGTGGGCTGGGGCCTCGACCACGCCGATCACCGGGCCGCCGGGCTCGCGGCCGTCGACGCCGTGCGCGACGCCGAGAACCGCTGGGTCTTCCCGGAGCTCGCGGACGAGGAGGACCTGGAGCCGTGGGGCGCGACCTGGCTGCTGCTGACCGGCCGCGAGCCCACCCGCTACGTGCCGCTGGACGAGGACGCCGAGGCGCGGGCCGTGGCCTCGCTCGAGGCCCACGAGGCATATCTCGCCGATCTGCCCGGCCACCCCACGCCCGCGGAGTTCGTCCCGTGGATGCTCGCCGGCATGGGGAGGGCCGCCGTGGTGCCCCGGGCGATGGGCTTCGACGCGCACCGGCTGCGCTAGCCTCCCACCTGGACCTGGACCTGGACCTGGACCTGGACCTGGACCTGGCTGTGACCCCGGAGCCGGCTTTGCCCCTGGTGGCGGCCCTGCCCTAGCCCTGGCCGACGACCGGCCCGAGCACGTCGCCGATCACCCGCGCCGCCTCCGGGAAGCGCTCGGGGCGCGGGCCGGAGTAGTTGAGGCGGACGTAGGCCCCGGCGGGCTCCGCCGGGAACCACTCGCCGCCCGGCGCGATCACCACGCCGCGCCCCTCGCACTCGCGGGCGAAGCCCTCGGCCTCGACGCCCTCGGGCAACCGGACCCAGAGGTTGAGCCCGCCGAGCGGCAGGTGCTCGAGGGTCGCGGCGGGCGCGTGCTCCCGCAGGCTCCCGGCCAGGAGGTCGCGCCGCTCCCGGAGCTGGCGCCGCAGCCCCCGCCGGTGCGCCTCCCACCCGGGCTGGGCGACGACGTCGAGCGCCGCCGCCTGCAGGAGCCCGCTGACGTACATCGACCCCGCCGCGTGGTCGGCGAGGATCCTGTCGCGGGCCGGCCCCCGGGCGACGACGGCCGCGACGCGCAGCGCCGGTGAGACGCTCTTGGTCAGCGAGCGCAGGTAGATCACGTGTCCGTCCCCGTCCTGGGCCGCCAGCGGCCGCGGGTCGCTGTCGATGGCCAGGTCGTGCGCCCAGTCGTCCTCGATGAGGAACGCCCCGTGCCGCCGCACGACGTCGAGCAGCTCCTCTCCGCGCCGCGGTGACCACTGCGCGCCCGTGGGGTTCGCGTACGTCGGCTGGGCGTAGAACGCGCGGGCGCCGGAGAGCTCCAGGGCCCGCTCGACCTCGGCCGGCTCCGGCCCGCGTGGCCCCGAGGGGACCGGCACGAGGACGACGCCGGCCTGCCGGGCGGCGAGGATCGCGCCCCAGTAGCTCGGGGACTCGATCAGCAGCGGCCGGCCCGGGCCGACGAGCGCGCGGAAGAGCGAGCTGAGCCCGCTCTGGCTCCCGGGGAGGACGAGCACGTCGCGGTCGCTGGGAGCGGTGGCCCCCGCCGGGGCCGTCTCGGCGAGCTCGGCGGCGAACCAGGCCTGGAGCTCCGGCAGGCCGGCAGGTGGGGAGCGGGTCCCGGCCGCCTCGGTGCGCGCCGCCCGGGCGAGCGCCGCGCGGACCAGCCGCCCCGGCAGCAGTTCCTGCGCCGGGTAGCCGGAGTGCAGCCCGATGAGGTCGGGGGCGAGGGTGCGCTGCGTCGAGGAGAGCAGCCGGCCCTGGGCGGGCGGCGGCCCCAGGGCGGCGGTCTGCCAGCCGTAGTCCGCGGGCCGGGCCGGGCGCCGCGCGCGGACGAAGGTGCCGACGCCGGGGCGGCTCTCGACGAGCCCCTGGGCCGCGAGCATCCGCATGGCCTTCTGGACGGTCACCGGGCTCGCGCCGTGGTCCGCGCTCAGCCGCCGGTTGGAGGGCAGCCTGGCGCCGGCCGGCGCCTCGGCGATCCAGGCCCTCAGCGCCGAGGCGATCCGCTCAGTGCTATCGTTGTTCATGAAAGACAATAGTAACGTTATCTCAACATTACCCACAGCGTTATCCTCCCGGGCCGGGCTCTGGTGGGGCCTGCTCGGCGTCGCCGCCTTCTCCTTCACGGTCCCCTTCACCCGGGTCGCGGTCGAGGGGATCCCGCCCCTGTTCATCGGCTCGGCTCGCGCCGTGGTCGCGGCGGTCCTCGCGGCCCTCGTGCTGGCTATCACCCGTCAGCGCCGGCCGGACCGGCGGCAGTGGGGACGGCTGGCGCTCGTGGCCGGCGGCGTCGTGCTCGGCTTCCCGATGCTGACCTCCTACGCCCTGACGACGGCGCCCGCGAGCCACGGCGCGGTGGTCACCGGCCTGCTCCCCGCCGCCACCGCGCTCGTGGCCGTCCTGAGGGGCAAGGAGCGCCCGCCGCGGGCCTTCTGGGGGTTCACGGCCCTGGGCGCGGCGGCCGCGCTCGGCTTCGCCGCGCTGCAGGGCGGCGGCCTCGGCACCCTGCACTGGGCTGACCTCCTGCTCTTCGGTGCGGTGCTCGCCGCGGCGGTCGGCTACGCCGAGGGCGGGCTGCTGGCCCGCGAGCTGGGCGCCTGGCAGACCGTCTCCTGGGCCCTGGTCCTCGCCTCGCCCCTGATGCTCGTCCTCACCCTCCTCTCGGCCGTCGAGGAGCCCCCGGCCGGGACCCCGGTCCAGTGGCTCGCCTTCGCCTACCTCGCGGTGGTGAGCATGTACCTCGGCTTCTTCGCCTGGTACCGGGGGCTGGCCATCGGGCCGATGACGCGGGTCAGCCAGATCCAGCTCGCCCAGCCCGTGATGAGCATCGTGTGGGCCGCGCTGCTCCTGCGCGAGGAGCTCACCTGGCCTACTGTCCTGGGCGGGGTCGCGGTGGTGGGCTGCGCGCTGCTGGCCGTGCGCGCCCGGGCCGGAGCCAGGGGCGTTCGGCCCGTCGCGGAATCGGGCCGGGCCGTGCCCTCGTCGGCAGAGTCGGGTCGATAGCCTGGAGCCGGATCCCTGAGGCGCAGTCGTATCGGAGGCAGAGCATGGCAGAGGCGGGCGGGCGGCGTCGTCATCCGGAGCGGGCGGAGGCGGAGCGCGAGGCGGCTCCGGCGGATGCGGGGTCCGGGAGGCCCTCTGCAGAGGCGAGGCCCGATGCGTCCGGAGCGGATGCGGGGCCCGGGGCGGCTAGCGTCGCCGCGGAGGAAGCGGCCGGGGCGGCCTGCCGGGGCGACCCCTGGGCGGGCTCGCCGCCCGCGCCGGACGCCTCGATGGTCGCCTTCGCCCGGCGGATGCGCGGGGAGTTCACCCGCTTCCTCATGGAGTACCGCTTCGCCGTGGACGAGGTGCTCACCAAGGTGACCATCCTCCGCGAGGAGTTCCTCCACCTGCACCGCTACAACCCGATCGAGCACGTCACCTCCCGGGTGAAGACGCCGGAGAGCATCCTCGGCAAGGTCGTCCGCCGGGGCATCGCCCCCGAGCTGGCGACCATCCGGAGGCACATCACCGACATCGGCGGGATCCGCATCACCTGCGCGTTCATCGCCGACACCTACCGGGTGCTCGAGGCGCTGACCTCCCAGGACGACGTCCGGGTGCTGGAGATCAAGGACTACATCGCGGATCCGAAGCCGAACGGGTACAAGAGCCTCCACGCCATCATCGAGGTGCCGGTCTTCCTCTCCACGGGCACCGTGCCCGTGATCGTGGAGGTGCAGATCCGCACCATCGCGATGGACTTCTGGGCCAGCCTGGAGCACAAGATCTTCTACAAGCACGCCGGGGAGGTGCCGGACCACATCGCCAGCGACCTCGCCGAGGCGGCGGCCGCGGCCGAGCAGCTCGACCGCCGCATGGAGCAGCTGCACACCGAGGTGCACGGCCCCGCCCCGAGCGAGGCCGAGGGCCCCGCGGACACGGAGATCGACGACGCCCTGCTCCGGCGGCTGTGGGAGCTCTCCCGCAGCTCAGGCACCGGTCCCTGATCGAGGAGCCGCCCGCCGGATCCCGCCGAGGGGCCCTCCGCTCGAAACCCGGCCGGGGGAGCCGTTCGCAGGCTCTCCCGGCCGAGGACCCCACCGGGGACCCCTGGCCGCCCGCCCTCCACGGTGACTAGAATCACAGGACAGTGCAATGACGCGCGACACCAGGAGGAACGCCGAATGACCGTCTACGCAAACCCCGGTACCGACGGATCGCTGCTCAGCTTCGACTCCCGCTACGACCACTACATCGGGGGCGAGTGGACCCCGCCGGCCAAGGGCCGGTACTTCGAGAACATCACTCCCGTGACCGGCCAGGTGTTCTGCGAGATCGCCCGCGGCACCGCCGAGGACATCGAGGCCGCCCTCGACGCCGCCCACGCCGCGGCCCCCGCCTGGGGCAAGACCTCCCCCGCCGAGCGCGCCGCGGTCCTGCTTCGCATCGCCGAGCGGATGGAGGAGAACCTCGAGCGGCTCGCCGTCGCCGAGTCCTGGGACAACGGCAAGGCCGTGCGCGAGACCCTCGGCGCCGACCTCCCGCTGGCCGTGGACCACCTGCGCTACTACGCCGGGGCGATCAGGGCCCAGGAGGGCAGGCTCTCCCAGATCGACGAGGATACCGTCGCCTACCACTTCCACGAGCCGCTCGGCGTCGTCGGCCAGATCATCCCCTGGAACTTCCCGCTGCTGATGGCGATCTGGAAGCTGGCCCCGGCGCTCGCGGGCGGCAACGCCGTGGTCCTCAAGCCCGCCGAGCAGACCCCCGCCTCGATCATGGTGCTGATGCAGCTGGTCGGCGATCTGCTGCCGGCCGGCGTGCTCAACGTGGTCAACGGCTTCGGCGCCGAGGCCGGCAAGCCGCTGGCCTCCAACAAGAGGATCAGCAAGATCGCCTTCACGGGCGAGACCACCACCGGGCGGCTGATCATGCAGTACGCCTCGGAGAACCTCATCCCCATCACCCTCGAGCTGGGCGGCAAGAGCCCCAACATCTTCTTCGAGGACGTGATGGCCCAGGACGACGCGTACTGGGACAAGGCCCAGGAGGGCTTCACCATGTTCGCGCTCAACCAGGGCGAGGTCTGCACCTGCCCCTCGCGGGCGCTGATCCAGGAGTCCATCGCGGACGACTTCCTCGACGCCGTCGTCGAGAGGACCAAGAGGATCAAGCAGGGCAACCCGCTGGACACCGAGACCATGATGGGCGCGCAGGCCTCCAACGACCAGCTGGAGAAGATCATGTCCTACCTGGACATCGGCCGCCAGGAGGGCGCCGAGGTCCTCACCGGCGGAGGCCGCCTGGAGCTCGAGGGCGACCTGGCCGGCGGCTATTACGTCCAGCCCACCATCTTCCGGGGCGGCAACTCGATGCGGGTCTTCCAGGAGGAGATCTTCGGGCCCGTGGTCTCGGTGGCGACCTTCGGCGACTACGCCGAGGCGATGGGCATCGCCAACGACACCCTCTACGGGCTCGGCGCCGGCGTGTGGTCCAGGGACGGCAACGTCGCCTACCGCGCGGGTCGGGAGATCCAGGCCGGGCGCGTGTGGGTGAACAACTACCACTCCTACCCGGCGCACGCGGCCTTCGGCGGGTACAAGTCCAGCGGCTTCGGGCGGGAGACCCACCTGATGATGCTGGACCACTACCAGCAGACGAAGAACCTGCTGGTCTCCTACTCCGAGGACGCGCAGGGGTTCTTCTGATGGGCGACGCCGCACCGCAGGCCCTGGAGTCCCGCCCCGCCGTCGAGGGGGAGCGGGACTCCCGGGTCGCCCTGAGCCCGGCCGCGGTCCGGCTGCTGCGGACCCTGTGGGACATCCACGGACCGCTGATGTTCCATCAGTCCGGCGGCTGCTGCGACGGCTCCTCGCCTATGTGCTACCCGACCGGGGACTTCCGGTCCGGGGACGCGGACGTGCTGCTCGGCGTCTTCGACCTGGACGACGACGCCGGGTCCCGGCTCGGCGAGCTCGAGTTCTGGATGAGCCGCGAGCAGTTCGAGTACTGGCGGCACACGCACCTGACGGTCGACGTCGTGGACGGGCGGGGCTCCGGCTTCTCCGTGGAGGCGCCGGAGGGCAAGAGGTTCCTGATCCGCAGCCGGCTGATGGGCTGAGCGCTCGGCCCGGTCCGGGTTGCCCCTGTCCCGGTCCGGGCTCTCCGCTCCGCCCCGGCTCGCTCCTGTCTTGGCCCGGTCGCTCCGGTCTGCCTCTCTGGGCCGCCCCCGTCCCGGCCCGGGCGCGCCGGTCCGGCGGTGCTAACCTCGTCCAAGGGAGCGGCCGCAGGCGTCCGTTCGGAGCATCGCGCCGGCCTTCCCCGCCCCGATGCTCCCTCGTGCCCGCGGCACGCCGAGAAGGAAGAACCGACCCGACCGTGCCCCTCGTCCCCTCGGCCCGCAGACGCGTCGCCCTGCTGCCCGCGCTCGCGTCCTGCGTGGCGGGCATCGTGCTCCTCCACGCCCTCCTGCTGCGGATCGCGCGGCTGCGGTTGGACGGCGCGGAGGCCGGGGTGCCGGCCGGGGCGGAGGCGGCGTCGTCGGGCTCCGGATGGTTCGACGCCGTCGCCGGCCTGCTCGCCCAGACCACCGCACCGCAGTTCTACGGCTCCGCGCTGGCGGGGCTGGGGATGATCGCGGGCGCCGGGGCGGCCCACCTGGCGGCCTCGCGGCGCTCGCGCTGGCGGGGGTTCGACGTCGCCTACGGCACCAGGCTGTGGCCGTGGGTGCTCGCCGCGGCAGGCCTCGCGCTGATCCTGTCCGACCTGCTGTGGGGCCGGGTGCGGCTGGAGGGGCAGTGGGGGGCGGCCTTCTCGGCCTTCGTCTCCGCCGCGCCTGCGATCGTGCTGATCTACGGCCCCGGCTGGCGCACCGCCGTGACCGGGGCCGTGCTGGGAACCCTCACGACGCCGCCGCTCGCCCTCCTGCTGGTCTCCGCCGCGGCAGACCCGCTGGGCCTGCCGCGCGTGACCGGGAGCGTGGCGGCCATGGCCCTCGGCGCGCTGGCGTCCTTCCTGATCTGCCGGGCGCTGCCGTGGATGCGGGCCCCCGCCCCGCTCCCGCCGCGCCGCGACGTCCAGGTGGAGGCCAACCTCATCGCCGAGCAGGGCGCGGCCGGCTCGGGAGGGCGTCGCTGGTGGCGCCGCCGCGGCCGGCGCCGGGTCCGCGGCTTCGGCATGCACGACGCGCTCTGGCTACCCCGCCGCGCGCTCGCGGACTTCACCGAGGCGCAGTTCTACGGCAGAGAGTGGGCCTCGCTGGGCCTCATCGGCGGGATGCTGGTGGGCTGGTGGTGGACGCTGCCGGCGGGAGCGGGCGTCTCCGCCCTGATCCCGGACGTGCTCGCCGCCCAGCTGCTCACCGCCTGCCTGGCGGTGTGGCTCTACGCCGACCGGTGGTCGGCGGAGGGCTGGTACCCGACCTTCGTGCCGATCGTCTCCCTCGTCCCGGCCGCCGTGCTCGACCTCGGGGGCGGCTGGCCTGTCATCCTGGCCGCCAGCGCGCTGGGCGCGGTGATCGGCCCGAGCCTGGCCCGGAGGATCGCGCGGCTGCTGCCGGTGGACTTCCACCCCTTCATCGGCAGCGTGGCGGCGATGTGCCTGCTGACGGCCGGGGGAGTGCCGGTGCTGCGCCTGTTGCTCTGAGGCGCCCCACGGGCGCCCTCTCCGGCTCCGCCCCTGCATCCGGAGCCCTCCTGCACCGTGCCCGTCCGCAGGCGGCGTCATCCGGCACCCGCCCCTTGCCCGCCTTCGCGCGGCCGATATCATCCGGCGCCTTTCCCCCCCCCTCGCACGCCCGGCGTCATCCGGCGCCCCGCGACGCGGGGCGTGGTACCTTGCGGGCATGACTCAGCACTCGCACCATGAGGCGGGAGAGGCCGGGGGGCGACGTCGTTCCGGCTGGCTCTCCGTCCCCGCCCCGCGCCCCCAGCTCGATCCCGAGACCGTCCGGCACCGGTATCCTCGGCTGAGGACCCAGGTCTTCCTCGGCATCTTCATCGGCTACGCCGCCTACTACCTCATCCGCAACAACGTCCCGCTGGTGGCCTCCATCCTGGAGGCCGAGTACGGCTTCAGCACCTTCGGCCTCGGCCTGATCACCAACGCGGCCCTGCTCTCCTACGGCTTCAGCAAGTTCCTCACCGCGATCATCTCCGACCGCTCCAACGCCCGCTGGTTCCTGCCCATCGGCCTGGTGCTCTCGGCGATCGCCAACATCGTGCTGGCCTTCTCCTCGGCGCTGAGCGTCACGGTCGCCCTGTTCGCGGTCATCATGATCTTCAACGGCCTCTTCCAGGGCATGGGGTGGCCGCCCTCGGGCCGGGTCGTGGTCCACTGGTTCTCGACCAACGAGCGCGGCTCCAAGATGGCGATCTGGAACCTGGCGCACAACGTCGGCGGGGCGGGCGCGGGCCTGCTCGCGGCGGCGTCGATCTCGGCGTTCGGCCAGTGGCAGGCCGCCTTCTGGGCGCCGTCGATCGTCTGCGTGGTGCTGGCCGGCGTCGCCTTCCTGCTGATCAGGGACAACCCGCCCTCGCAGGGGCTGCCGCCGATCGCGGAGTACCGGGACAACCCGGACAAGGTGGAGACCACCGAGGCCGAGGACTCCGAGTCCACGTGGGAGCGGGTGCGCAAGCACGTCCTGACCAACCGGACCATGATCAACCTCGCCCTGGCCAACGTGTTCGTCTACACCCTGCGCTACGGCGTGCTGGTGTGGGCGCCGATCTACCTTGTCCAGGTGCGCGGGGCGGACCTCGGGGCGGGCATCGCGGGCTTCTCGGTCTTCGAGCTCGCGGGCATCCCTGGCACGCTGCTGTGCGGCTGGGTCTCGGACAAGGTGTTCAAGGGGCGGCGCTCGCCGGCGGGCGTGCTCTTCCTGGTCGGCGTGGGGCTCGCGGTGCTGCTGTACTGGCTCCCGGCGCGCGACGAGCCGCTGTGGCTGGCCTACACGGCCCTGGTGCTGATCGGCGGACTCATCTACGGGCCGGTCATGCTGATCGGCCTGCAGGCGCTGGACCTCTCGCCCAAGCACGTGGCGGGCACCGCCGCGGGTTTCACCGGCCTGTTCGGCTACGCCCTCGGGGCGACGCTGGCCTCCTCCGGCGTCGGGTTCATCGTCCAGCGCTTCGGCTGGGACCAGGCGTTCATCTTCATCCTGGTCTGCGTGGCCCTGGGCATCCTCTTCCTGCTGCTGGTCAACACCGACGAGAAACGGCTCGCCGAGCGGGCCCGCCGTCGCGCGGAGCAGGGGGAGCCGGAGTCCTGACGGCCTCGCACGTGCCCGCCGGTTCCGCGCCGGCCGCGCTATCCTGAGAAGCGTGGTGGAATCGGAATCTCAGCCCCGCCGGCGGGGGCGCCCGCGCAAGGCGCGCACCGGCGACGCCCGGGCGGCGATCGCCGACGCCGCCTCCGCCGAGTTCGCCGAGAAGGGGTACGATGCCGCCTCGATCCGCGGCATCGCCCGCCGCGCCCAGGTTGACTCGGCGCTGGTCCACCACTACTTCGAGTCCAAGGCCGGGCTGTTCGCCGAGGTGGTCAGGCTTCCCGTCCGCCCCGACGAGGTCATCAGGCCCAGCCTGGAGGCCCCGGACGCCCGCCTCGGCGAGTCGATCGCGCGCGCGGTGCTCACGGCGTGGGAGCGGACGAGTGTGAAGTCGGTCGGGGTGACCATGCTGCGCTCCGTCGTCAGCGACTCCGCCGCCGGCCGCCTCATCCGGCAGTTCCTGATGCGCGAGATCAAGGGATCCATCGCGCGGCGGCTGCGGGCCGGGGGAGCCGACGCCGAGGAGGCGGACCTGCGGGCGACGCTGGTGCTGAGCCAGCTGGCGGGCGCCCTCATCATGAGGCACGTCCTGGGGCTCGAGCCCCTGGCATCGCTGCCGGTCGAGGACGCGGTCGCCCGCCTTGCCCCGGCGGTGCAGGCGCACCTCGACGGGATCGCCGGGTAGGAGGCTGGGACAACGGCCGCGGGGGCCGTTTCCGGCGCACTCTGCCCACCCGCTGTCCGGGGAGCCCAGCCCCTGGCCCCTGACCGGAGAGCGCAGGCCCGCCCCCTCCCAGGACGTATTCCCGAGCCCTTGACCCCGGCGTCGGCCGGTGCCATTATTCATCACATGATGAATAACGTGGTCGAGACGCGGGGCCTCACGGTCCGCCGCGGCCGCAGGACCGTGATCGACCGGCTCGACCTCGCGGTGCCCCGCGGGGCGGTCGTCGGCCTCCTCGGGCCCAGCGGCAGCGGGAAGACGACGCTCATGCGGGCGATCGTCGGCGTGCAGGTCGTCGCGGACGGGACGGTGACCGTGCTCGGCCGGCCCGCGGGGAGCGCGCCGCTGCGCGGCCGCGTCGGCTACATGACCCAGCAGGCCAGCATCTACGAGGACCTCAGCGTGCGGGCGAACCTGCGCTACTTCGCCCGCGTCCGGGGCGCGCCGGCTGCCGAGGTCGAGCACGTCCTCGAGCGCACCGACCTCACGGCCCAGGCGGACCAGCTCGCCCGCACGCTCTCGGGCGGCCAGGCCAACCGGGTCTCGCTGGCGGCGGCCATGCTCGGCTCCCCGGACCTGCTCGTGCTCGACGAGCCCACCGTCGGCCTCGACCCCGTCCTGCGCGCCGACCTCTGGGACATCTTCCGCGGCCTCGCCGAGACCGGCACGACCCTGCTGGTCTCGAGCCACGTCATGGACGAGGCGACGCGCTGCGACCGCCTGCTGCTCATGCGTGAGGGCGAGGTCATCTCCGACCTCACGCCGGAGGAGCTGCTGGAGTCCACCGGCGCGCAGAGCGCCGAGGAGGCGTTCCTCAGCATCATCGAGGCCGACGCCGCCGACGCCGCCGACGCCGCCGACGCCGCCGACATCGGCGTGGGCACCGCCAGCACCACCGACGCTGTTGGCACCTCCGGCACAGACGCGCCTGCCGTGCGGGCGGCGGGGAGGCCGACGTCGCCGGAGGTGACCCCGCCCGGGTACCGCCCGCGCCATCGACGCGACGCCGTACCCCGCTCGCGCTCACAGGGCGGACGGGACGGGGACGTCCAGGGGGAGGAGACGCCATGACGCCGCGACGGACGCTGGCCACCGCCGGGCGCGTGCTGCTGCAGATCCGCAACGACCCGCGCACGATCGTCCTGCTGCTGGTCGTGCCCAGCCTGCTCATCGGCCTCGTGGCCTGGATCTTCGACGAGACCGAGGTCTTCGCGAGCATCGGCCCGGCGATGCTCGCGCTGTTCCCCTTCATCGTGATGTTCCTCGTCACCAGTATCTCCACGCTGCGCGAGCGCCGCAGCGGCACCCTGGAGCGGCTGCTGTCGATGCCGATGGGGCGCGGCGACTTCATCCTCGGGTACACGCTCGCCTTCGGCCTGCTGGCCGTCGTCCAGACCTCGGTCGCCGTCGCCTACGCGACGCTGGTCTGCGGCCTCGAGATCGAGGGCTCCGTCGGCCTGCTCTTCGTCGTCGCCGTCGCCGACGCGCTGCTCGGCACCTCGCTGGGGCTGCTCGCCAGCGCCTTCGCCCGCACCGAGTTCCAGGTCGTGCAGTTCATGCCCGGGCTGGTGTTCCCGCAGATCCTGCTCGGCGGCATCTTCCTGCCCCGCGGGCAGCTCCCCGGCGTGCTCGAGGTGATCGGTGACTGGCTGCCCCTCTCGCACGCGATCGACGCGCTCACCGCGGTCGCGACCGGCGACGAGGATGCCGGGTACGTCTGGCTGCGGGTGTTCTTCATCGCCTGCTGGGTCGTCGGCGCCGTGACCGTCGGCTCGCTGACGCTGCGCCGCCGGACGTCGTGACCCGGCGGGGCCGCCACGGGCAGGGCCAGGGGTGGGCGCCTGCGGGCTGAGGACTGCGCGGCACGAGCCCCTCGGCATCCGCGGGCACATGGCCGGCGCTCGGTACCCGCGGGCACGACGTCGGCGCGGCCGGCGCCCGCGGACAGGACGTCGGCGCCCGACGCCGCGGATCTCACCCGCCCCGCGCCGGAGCCTCCCGCTCGCCGTCCGCGGTCCCGAGGAACTCGGCCTCCGCCACGCTGGGCCCGGGAGGGCCGAAGACCTCGATGAGGACGTCCTCGTCGCGGTAGGAGGCGTGCCGGATCCACCCCGGGGTCTCCGCGAGGGCCCGGTGCACCTGCTCCGCCGTCCGGTGGGCCTCCTCGATCGGGTGGCGCCAGTGCACGGCGATCAGGAACCCGTCCGGGGCCAGGGCCCCGCGCGTCCGTTCCCTGAAGGCGGCGAACTCGGCCTCCGAGAGGTAGTAGCCCAGCTCGCTGAGCACGACGAGGTCGAGGGGCCCCTCGGGCACCTCGCTCGCCGCCCCCTCCCGGAACTCCACGTTCGCCGCCGGCACCCTCTGCCGGGCGGTCCGCACGGCGGAGGGCACGACGTCGCTCGCCAGCACCTCCTCGCAGCGCTCGGCGAGCCGGGCGGTCAGCCAGCCGGAGGAACACCCCGGCTCGTAGGCGCGGCGGAAGCGGCGCCGGGGCAGCATCGCCGTCGTGAGCTCGAACTTCCGCTGCTCGTACCAGCGTCCGTCCACCGCCCACGGATCCTCCGACTCCCGGTAGAGGGAGGCGAAGTCCATGGCCGCTGCGGGGAACAGGACGAAGCGCTCGCGCCACATCGTCTCGAGCGCGTGCTCGGTGATCACCGGGGCGCCCGCCGGGCGGTCGACGGCGCGGCCGAGCCCGGCGTCGAGCTGCGTGGAGAAGCGGCGCATCGCCTCCACCCGGGCCTGGGCCATCGCGGGGTCCACGGGGATCGTGCGGGCGAGGTCCCACTCGACCGAGGGATCCTCGCCGGCCTTCGCGTGATGCCAGAGCCACACCGGCACGTGGACGAGGTCCAGGTCCCGGCGGGCTTCCGCGGCCCTGACGGCGGCGCGGCCGACGGCCTCGTGGTCGGGATGGCCGTCCCGGGGGTGGGTCGCCGCGAGCCAGGCCCCGCGGGGCAGGGGCTCCGCGGCGGCGAGGACGGCCCCGGCGATCTCCTCCTCGTGCCCGGCCAGCGAGCCGTCGGGCAGGTCCAGGGGGATGCGGCGGATGCCGGGCGCGCCCTCGGCGCGGAAGGTCGACTCGAGCACGGCGAGGGCCTCCTGGGACTCGCGGCGGCGCACGGCGGCCAGCTCGGCCGCCGCGATCTCCTCGGGAGGGTGGGAGCCCTCGCCCTCCGTCGCGGCGAGGACCACGACCGGCGCCCCGGCGCGCAGCGCCGTGACGATCAGCGGGGCGGCCCCGAGCACCTCGTCATCCGGGTGCGGCGCGAGGACGATCAGGGCGGGCAGGCTGCAGGGGGCCCACCGGCCCGTCAGAGGGTCCTCGCTCCCAACCGGCCAGGGCGGGAGGGCGGCATCGAAGGCGCGCAGCTCGGCCGGGGTGCTGGCGGCGGCGGCGTCGCCGTGGAAGGCCGGCTCGCTCATGCCCGGCCCCCTTCCGGGTCCGCGGCGTCCCCGGGCTCCGGGCCGAGGCCGATCAGGGTGTCCCACGGGTCCGCCGCCGCTTCCCCCGGCTCGTCGGCCGAGGCGGTATGGGCCCCGGCCGAGGTCCGGGCGGCCTCGACCGATGCCCGGACGGAGCCCTCAGAGGGCACGCCCGCCTCGGAGGCGGCCTCGGCGAGGGCCGCCGCGACCGCCGCCTCGTCGCGCTCGGCGTGCGACTGCCGGACGTAGACGGAGAGGTCCACGGCCAGCCGGGCGTGCGCGGCGTCCTCGCTCAGCGGGCCGGGGCCCAGGGCCCGGCCGGAGCGGAGGGCCACCTCGTCGCAGAGCCGCTCGACCCGGGTGCGGACCAGCAGGGCGCGGGCGGCCGCGGCCGGCCCGGCCTCCTCCGGGTGCCGGTCCACGTGCTCGGCGCTCCGGAGCAGCAGCGACCACCCCGCGGCCAGCTCGCCCGCCGCCGCCCCCGCGTGGGAGCGCAGCAGCTCGGGGGCGCCGGGGCGCAGGGCGCGGTCCAGGAGGGGACCGGCCAGGGCGCGGGCCCCGCCGAACCAGCACGCGGCCACGCCGATGCCGCCGTGCCAGAAGCCCGGGCGGTCCAGGTAGTCCGCGTGGGAGCCGAGGCGCCGGGCGGGGACGTCGTCGAAGGCGACCTGCCCCGAGTCGCTCTCCGCCATCCCCACCGCGTTCCAGGTGCCCGGCACGGGCGCGACGCCGGGGTGCGATAGGTCGACGGCGAACAGGCCGGTGCCGGCGTCGCCGCCCTCCGGCCCGGTGCCGTCCCCGGTTCCCTCCTCCGGCCCGGCCTCCCGGGCGGTCACCAGCGCGTGGGTGGAGCCGGAGGCGCCCGAGCACCACGGCTTGACGCCGCGCAGCGTCCACCCGCCGCCGGATGCGGCCGGGATGGCGCGCAGCACCGGGCTCGGCGGCTCGGCGGCCCACACGCCCCACCGGCTGCCCGGCTCCACCAGGTCCGGCAGGCCGAGGTCGGCGGAGATGGCCGCGGCGTCGGCGTGCGCCTCGGCCAGGCGGGCGGCCACCAGGTCCCGGCGGGCCCACCCGGCCAGCGTCCGCCATCGCCGGAGGGTCCGCCCCCGTCCCGGCAGCGGGAGCCGGCGGGCGGCCGCGAAGAGGCCCGCGGCGTCGGGGGTGATGGGAGGGGTCATGGGATCTCCTTCAGGAAGTGGGCGAAGCCCCCGGGAGCGCGGCCCGTCAGCCGTCCCGAGGTCACCACGGTCAGGGTGGGCGGGCGGACCACGCGCATCCCGGCGGCCGTGGCCCGGAGGTACAGGTCGACGTCCTCGTCACGCGGGAGCGGGCGGAAGCCGCCCAGGGTCAGGTAGGCGCGCGCCGTCATCGAGAGGTTCGCGCCGTGGACGTGCTCGTGGAAGCCGCGGTGCACGCCGAGGGCGTAGTCGGTGCGCCACCGCGTGCGGCGGGGCTCCGCCAGCGAGGCCCGCCCGACGCCGACGGTCCCCAGCACCATGTCCGCGCCCTGCGCCCGGTGGCTCAGCTGCCGGGCGAACCAGGTGGGCGGGACGAGGGTGTCGGCGTCGGTGGTGGCCAGCCAGAGCCGCTCGGGGGAACGGTGGCCGGCCAGGGCGAGCTCGAATCCCGCCCGTCGGGCCGCCCCCACGCTGCGCGCCCCGATCTCGAGGACCTCGGCGTCCCGGCTGCGGGCGATCTCGGCGGTCCGGTCCCCGCAGGCGTCCGCCACCACGATCAGGCGCAGCGGGGTGCGCGCGACGCGGGCGGCACGGCGCAGCGCGTCGACGGCGGCGCCGATGCTCGGAGCCTCGTCGTGGGCGGGGACCACCGCTGCGATCTCACACCCGCGGTCTCGCCGCCGGGCGGATGTGGTGGCATTGATGGGGTCTCTCCCTCGGGCTGGTGCGTCCTCCCATCGTCCCACAGGGGAGAGGGAGCGCCCAGGGCTAGCAGAGCGGATGTTCGCCCTCGGCGCCGGCGCCGAGGAGCTCGCAGACGGCCTGGACGGTGCTCCTGGCGAGGGCGTCGTCCACGGGCGAGTCGAGGGGCAGCATCAGCCGGGCGAGGACCGGGCCCATCAGCAGGTCGCGGACCGTCTCCACGGGGACGGCCCCGGCCTCGATCTCGTCCCGCTCGGCGGCGGCCTCCAGGATGGCCTCGAGGCGCGTGCGGCGGGGCACGGTGAAGTACTCGGCGAACAGCTCGCGGACGGCCGGGTCGAGCCGGAGGGGCTCCATGAGGCCGGCCAGGTTGTGGCGGAACAGCGGCGAGGACAGGGCGGTGATCTCGTCCCGCTGGAAGCGCAGGAGGTCCCCGCGCAGCGAGCCCGTGGTCTGGTAGGCCGGGCGGGTGTAGTGGCTGTTGAGCACGTCGAGGACCAGGTGGGCGAGGTTCGCGTAGCGGCGGTAGAAGGTCGGCCGGGTGGTGCCGATCTCGGTGACCAGCCGGTCCACCGACAAGTGCGAGTAGCCCTCGTCGGCCATGATGCGCTCGGCGGCCTGCATCAGTGCCTCGCTGATGCCGGATTGGAAGGGCCGCCCTACTTTTCTGCTGGTCACACCGTCACAGTAGCAATCGGGGCAGGGTGGTGGACTCGTCGAACCGCTCCTGACAGCATCATGACAAGACATGTCGGCCTCTCGGACAGCAGCTGCTCGTTGGGCGCCGCGTACGGCATGGTCCACCGGACGGTCACCGGGGGCGCGACGGCTCGCCGAGCACCATCGCGTCATCCGGCGAGGAGCGCCCGGACGTCATCCGCACCATGGCACGCGGCCGCGGGAGCCGATGCGGCGGCCTCTGCCGGGCCCGTGCCCAGAGACCCCGACAGGAGCGCAGGTTCCCATGACACAGCGAGCCTCCTCACCCTGCCCCGGCGACGCCCCCCGCCCCGAGGACGCCGACGTCGCCCCCTCGCGGAGGACGGTGCGCCAGGCGGTCGCCGCCTCTGCGATCGGCAACGGCACCGAATGGTTCGACTACGGCATCTTCGCCGTCTCGATCACCTACATCACCCACCACTTCTTCCCGGGCGACGCCGCGACGGGCACGCTCCTCTCCCTGGCCACGTTCGCCTTCTCCTTCGTCATGAGACCCCTGGGCGGGCTCTTCTGGGGGCCCCTCGGCGACCGGATCGGCCGCAAGCGGGTGCTGGCGATGACCATCCTCCTGATGGCCGGCGCGACGTTCCTGATCGGGTTGCTGCCCACCGCGGGGAGCATCGGGGCGGCGGCGCCGGTGGCCCTGATCGTCCTCAGGGCCGTGCAGGGCTTCTCCTCCGGCGGCGAGTACGGCGGGGCCGCCACGTTCATGGCCGAGTACGCCCCGGACCGGCGTCGCGGCTTCTACGGGAGCTTCCTTGAGTTCGGGACGCTCGCCGGCTACGCCTTCGGCTCCCTCATCGTCCTGACGGGCGAGATCGTCCTGGGCGGCGAGGCGATGATGGAGTGGGGATGGCGCATCCCCTTCCTCGTGGCGGGACCGCTCGGCGTCGTCGGGCTCTATCTGCGCTCCAGGCTCTCGGACTCCCCGGTCTTCGAGGAGCTCGAGGGCCGGCAGGAGCGGCAGGGCGCGCTGGCGGGCCTGAAGGTCCTCTTCCGCGACCACTGGCGCCGGATGCTCGTCATGACGGGGCTCGTGATCTCCGTGAACGTCGTCAACTACACCCTCATCAGCTACATGCCCACCTACCTGGAGGGGCAGGTCGGCATGGCGAACAGGACGGCCCTGACCGTGATGTTCCTGGCCCAGCTCATGATGATGCTGCTGATGCCGCTGGGCGGGGCCCTGTCCGACCGGCTGGGGCGCAAGCCGCTCTGGTACGCCTCGCTCGTCGGCCTCATCGTCTTCTCCGTGCCCATGTACCTGCTGATGGACCAGGGGTTCTGGCTCGCCCTGCTGGGCTTCGCGGTGCTGGGCCTGCTCTTCATCCCGCAGCTGAGCACCATCTCCGCGACCTTCCCCGCCATGTTCCCGGCACCGGTCCGGTACGCTGGGTTCGCCATCACCTACAACGTGGCGACCTCGGTCTTCGGGGGCACCGCGCCCCTGCTGAACGAATGGCTGGTCGGTGAGACGGGCAACGCCCTCGTCCCCGCCTTCTTCATGGTCGCGGCCTCCGTGCTGGGGCTCGTGGCGACCCTGTTCATGAAGGAGACCGCCGGCGCCTCCCTGCGCGGCACGGGCGTTCCCGAGACGGGCGTCCAGCCGATCCTCCCCGAAGGGACGAAGACACCATGAACCACACCCCGGGCCCGGCCCTCGAGGGCCCCGAGACGCCCGCCGTCGTCGTCGACCTCGAGGTCCTGCGGCGCAACGTCCGCCGGATGGCCGACGCCGCCGCCTCGGCCGGCCTGGCCCTGCGCCCGCACGCCAAGACCCACAAGATCCCCGAGATCGGCCGCCTGCAGGTCGAGGCCGGCGCGGCCGGGCTGACGGTGGCCACCGTGGGGGAGGCGGAGGTCTTCGCCGAGCACGGGATCGAGGTGCTGTTCATCGCCTACCCGCTGTGGGTGACGGAGCGGATGGCGCGGCGGCTCCTCGACCTCGCCGGACGGGTGCGCCTGAGCTTCGGCGTCGACTCGGCGGAGGGGGCCGCCCATGCCGCCCGCCGCCTGGCCGCCGCGTCCGGCGGGGCAGGCGGAGCCCTGCCCGAGGTGCTGGTGGAGGTGGACAGCGGCCACCATCGCAGCGGCGTCGCCCCCGGGCACGCGCTCGCCGTGGCCGAGGCGGCGCGGGCCGGCGGGCTGGAGGTCGCCGGGGTCTTCACCTTCCCGGGGCACAGCTACGGGCCCGGCGCCGCGGCAGGCGCCGCGCACAGCGAGCACGAGGCCCTCACCGAGGCCGCCTCCCTCCTCGAGGAGGCCGGCTTCGAGGTCAGGCGGCGCAGCGGCGGCTCGACGCCGAGCGCCCTGCTCACCGAGCCCGGCGGCGCCACGGAGATCCGGCCGGGCGTCTACGTCTTCGGCGACGCGCAGCAGCTCGAGCTGGGGCGCTGCGCCGCGGAGGACGTCGCGCTGACGGTGTGGTCCACGGTGGTGAGCCGGCACGAGAGCCCGGAGGGCCCGCGCCGGACGGTGCTGGACGCCGGGAGCAAGGTGCTGGGCGGGGACCGGCCGGGGTGGGCGAGCGGCTACGGGCGCCTCGCCGACCACCCGGAGGCCCGGATCGAGGCCCTGTCCGAGCACCACGCCACCGTCGTCTGGCCGGAGGACCGGGAGCTGCCGCCGCTGGGCTCGCGGCTGCGGGTGATCCCCAACCACGTCTGCCTCGTGCCCAACCTGGTGGACGAGGTGCTCGTGGACGACGGCGCCTCGCTGCGGGCCTGGCGGGTGGCCGCCCGGGGCCGCAACAGCTGAGCCGGTGCCGGGGCGGCGTCGTGACGGTCCTGGAGCCCGCGGAGGGCGGGCCGGCCTAGCGGGCCGCGGCGGCCTCCTCCGGCGCCCCCGAGGAGGGTACCCGCCGGGAGAGCCGGCCGTGGCGGCGCAGCCACATCTCCATCGGGATCGTGCACAGCGGGGGCACCGAGGCCGCCAGCGCCACGACCCCGGCGACCACGCCCCAGCGGAGGCGGACCGCGGCGATCACCGTGACCAGCACGTAGAGCAGGAACGCGAAGCCGTGGGCGTAGCCGAAGACCGTGACGACGTCCTCCGTGGTGCGGGTGACGTACTTGAGGAACATGCCGGTCAGCAGACCGAGCCAGGTGAACGCCTCGATGAAGGCGATCGTCGCGTAGAGGCGGCCGATGCCGCTGAGGGGCTGCTTCATGGGGGTCTTCCTGCTTTCTCGGAAGGCGCCGTTCCGTCGGAAGGCGCCGGTGCCCCGGAGGGCTCCGGGGCGTGGTCTCATCGGGATGGGGCGGGGCAGGCGGGTGTGGAGCCTCAGCGGACGCGGAGCCGGCGGTGCCGGCTCACGGCGGCGTGGACCTCGTGGCGCCGGGGCAGCGCGAGGTCCCCGCGGATCCTGCGGGGGCCGGTGAGGGAGTCGAGGCCCTCCTCCTCGAGCGCCTCCAGCGCCCGCCGGACGGCCTCGCCGAGGCTCGTCTCCCCGTCCAGGGAGGCTCCGACCCTCTCCAGCAGCAGTGCGATGGCGGCGGTCTGCGCGCCGTCCACCAGCTGCGGCAGGTACGCGAGGTCGATGTCCTCCTTCCCGGCCTGGATCGTCTCGCGCCCGCGGGCCCGCGGCGGCTTGCGCTCCTCGGAGCGGAGGCAGCCGCGCGCCGGGATCCGCTCGCCGGAGCGGGCGAAGGCGCCGGCGGCGGGGGCCTCCGCGGCGTCGTCCTGCGCCGCGTGCCGGGCCGCGATCCGCCGGGCGTGCTCCGTGACCTCCTCGGGGACGTAGGTGTCCATCGCGACGACGTGGTCGGCCACCGGGAAGAACGCCCCGGACCCGCCGGCCACCAGGACGGTGGAGACGCCGCGCTCGTCGAAGAGCGCGCGGACCCGGTCCACGAAGGGGGTGATCGGCTCCGAGCCGGCCGGGATCAGCTCCCGCATGGCCCGGTCGCGGATCATGAAGTTGGTGGCCGAGGTGTCCTCGTCGATGAGCAGGGCCGAGGCGCCCGCCTCCAGGGCCTCGGCGAGGTTGGTGGCCTGCGAGGTCGAGCCGGAGGCGTTGGCGGTGGTGAAGGCGGCGGTGTCCGCCCCGGAGGGCAGGTCGGAGATGAAGGGCGAGATGTCGACGCCGGCCGCGGCCCGACCGTCCTCCGCCCGGATGCTGACGGCGTCGGGCACCGTGAGCACCCACTCCCGGCCGTCGCCGCCCAGGTGCGGGTACACCCCGCGCTCCACCGCGCGCAGCAGCGTCGACTTCCCGTGGTACCCGCCGCCCACGATGACCGTCACCCCGCGCGGGATGCCCATGCCCGTCACGGTGCGGCCGCTGCGCAGCGTGAACTTGGTGCGCAGCGAAGCGGGGGAGCGGAAGGCGACGCCGCCCTCGAGGGGCAGGTCGGAGACCCCGGAGCGCCGCGGCAGCACCGCGCCGTCGCCGACGAAGGCGATCAGGCCCCGCTCGGCGAGCTGGCCGTACAGGTCCAGCTGGTCCAGGTGCAGGCGCACGTGCTCGTCCAGCCGCTCCCGGTCCATCCCCTCCAGCAGGGCCGAGTCCTCGATGAGCCGCGGCAGCTCCTCGGTGAGCAGGCGGGCGGCGGCCCGGCCCTTGACGCGGCGGCCCGCGGCCGGCAGCGAGGCCGTCATGCGGACCTCCACGGCGTCGCCGTCGATCACGACGCTGCTGCGCTCGAGGACCTCCTGGCCCGGCCGGGTGATGCGCAGGTCGCGGGAGGCCTCGGCGAGGCGGGCGGCGAGGTCGCGGGCGAGGAAGTCGGCCACGGCGGTGCGCTGCTCGCGGGTGGCGGTGGCCTCGGCCGGCACGGAGGACTCGGCGAGCGAGACCACCGCGCGGATCGAGGACGGCGGCGCGTAGGGGTCGCTCTGGACATGGTCGACCACGAGGTCGCAGGCGCCGAGGTCGTAGCGCCCGACCAGCCGCTTGTAGGCGCCGTATCCGG
Organism: Rothia halotolerans; assembly: GCF_004136635.1. Lineage (GTDB taxonomy): Bacteria > Actinomycetota > Actinomycetes > Actinomycetales > Micrococcaceae > Rothia > Rothia halotolerans. The sequence continues at coordinate 89,907 of NZ_NOIU01000002.1, forward strand.
AGCCGTCCATCTGGTTCAGGGTCTGCTGCAGCTGCTCGCGTTCGCGCACGGGGCTCCTCGGGGATCGGCGGGTCTTCCTCCCGCCCCACCGTAGCAATCCGGGGCGTCACGAGGGGCTTCCGGCGCGCGCTTAACAATCGCTCGAGGTTGTCGAATCCGCGTAGAATGGTGTCATCAGGGCGTCAGCGAGGGGCGGCGCCCTCGGGGAACGCGGACATGAGCCTAAATAAGATAGCCAAGCTATGTAATTGGTGGTAGGATTCCAGATATGCAGTCATCGCGCGAGACCCCCCAGGCCGACGCCGCCACCGAGCGCCGCGCGAGCGAGCTCATCGTCGCCGCCAGCCGCTTCGTCAGGGCGGCGTCGCGGCACCGGGGGAGGGACCGCTCGCCGATCGTGCTGCGCACGCTCTCCAACCTCCTGGCCAGCGGCCCCATGCGCATCGGGGACCTCGCGGTCGCCGAGCACATCACCCAGCCGACCATGACCGGGGTGGTCAAGCGGATGGAGCTCGAGGGCCTGGTGGCCCGCGAGAGCGATCCCGACGACGGCCGCGCCTGGCTGGTCGCGATCACCCCGGCGGGCCAGGAGGTCCTCGAGGGCTTCCGCGTCCGGGCCGGCGAGCGGGTGGAGCCCGCCCTCGCCCACCTGACCGAGGAGGAGCGCTCCATCCTGTGGAGCGCGGCTCGCATCATGGGCAAGGTCACCGCCGAGCTCAACAGCGAGTAGCCGCACCCCGAAGCGCCGCCGCTCTCACCCGACGGGACGGCGGCATTTTTCCGGCCATATATATAGCAAGACAAAGTACACACGTCGATCCGAAGGAATCCCCCACAGATGTCATCCAGCACCTCGTCCACCGCGACGGAGACGCACGGGACGGCCGACGCCGCGCCGCCCAAGACGTCCATCCTGAAGCAGCCCATCGCCGTATGGGCCATCGCCTTCGCGTGCATGGTCTCCTTCATGGGCATCGGCCTGGTCGATCCGATCCTCCCCGCCATCAGCCAGGATCTGGACGCGACCCCCGGCCAGACCATGCTGCTGTTCACCAGCTACCTCTTCATCACCGGCATCGCGATGTTCTTCACCGGCTGGGTCTCCAGCCGCATCGGGGTCAAGAAGACGCTGCTCATCGGCCTCGTCCTGATCGTCGCCTTCGCCGCGCTCGCCGGCGCCTCCGGCAACGTCGGGGAGATCATCGGCTTCCGCGCCGGCTGGGGCCTGGGCAACGCGCTGTTCATCTCGACCGCGCTCTCGGCGATCGTCGGCGCCGCGGCCGGCGGCAGCGGCCAGGCCGTGATGCTCTACGAGGCGGCGCTGGGCGTCGGCATGGCGGTCGGCCCGCTGCTCGGCGGGCTGCTGGGATCCATCTCCTGGCGCGGTCCGTTCTTCGGCACCGCCGCGCTGATGGCCATCGGCTTCATCGCCGTCATGGCCCTGCTGCGCGGGCCCCAGAACTCCGCGCCCAGCGGCCAGAAGATCTCCCTGACCGCCGGCTTCAGCGCCCTGAAGGACCCGGCGCTGCGCATCCTGGCCCTGACCGCGCTGTTCTACAACTTCGCCTTCTTCACCCTGCTCGCCTACAGCCCCTACCCCCTGGAGGCCGCGGCCGCCCAGGTGGGCAAGGAGTTCGGCGCCCACGAGCTCGGCCTGGTCTTCTTCGGCTGGGGCCTGGCGCTGGCCATCGCCTCGGTGTTCATCGCCCCGCTGCTGACCCGCCGCTTCGGCCTGCGCCCCGTGCTGTACACCATGCTCGGCCTCCTGGCCGTCTGCATGGCGGTCGCGGCGTTGGCCATCGACTCCCTCGTGACGCTGATCGTCATGATCGTCCTCTCCGGCCTCTTCCAGGGCGTGATGAACACCGCCCTGACCGAGACCGTCATGGAGGCCACCTCCCTGCCCCGCTCGATCGCCTCCTCGACGTACTCGGGCGTGCGCTTCATCGGCGGTGGTCTCGCCCCGGCCATCGCGGGGCCGATCTCCGATGCCCTGGGCGCCGAGATCCCCTACTGGCTGGCGGTGGTCACCATCGCGGTGGCCATCGTGCTCCTGGTCTTCGGCGGCAAGCACCTGACGGCTCCCCGCCGTCCGCACGAGAGCGCGGAGGGCGAGGCCGAGGCCATCGCCGTCGGCTCCGAGTGACCGCGCCGTGAGCGCTCGCACCGCGAGGCGCTGAGGACATCCGCCGGGCCGGGTGCCCGTCCTCCACAGGGACGGGCGCCCGGCCCGTCTCATTGCGCGGCCGGCGGCGGCACCGCCCGGGGCCTCCTCGGCGGCGTTCCGGCGCGCCGCGCCAGGCCCCCGCCCTCGTCCTCGCCCCGGGACTCCGGGGAGAGCACGGCATCCGGGTGAACCTGTTCCGCCTCGCCCATCACTCGCCTAAGCCCCCTCACTCCTGCCGCCCGGTGGCCCGCACCGTGATGTTGATCCTCCCGCGGAGCACCCCGCACCCTTGCGGGGCGCTGCCCTCGAGGACCCTGGGGACCCCGTGGAACATGAAGCGGCTCGGACCGCCGAAGACGATCAGGTCGCCCGAGGCGAGCCGCAGGTCCTCGTAGGGGCGGGAGCGGGTCTGGGTGTTGCCGGCCCTGAAGACGGCGGTGTCCCCGATGCTCAGGCTCACCACCGGTGCCGAGGAGCTCTCGTCCCGGTCCTGGTGCATGCCCATCCGGGCGCCGGGCGGATAGTAGTTGACCAGGGCGACGTCGGGCTCGTAGGTCTCGGCCCAGGCGTCGAGGCGGGCGGGGTCGAGGCCCGGCCAGGAGGGGGCCGTGCGGGGGTCGAAGGCGCTGCGCAGGGCGGCGCGGGAGAGGCGGACGAGCCACTCGGGCAGCGGCAGCGGGGCGGCGCCCTCAGGGCCGGCCGTCTCACTCCACCCCGCCGGCCCCCACACGAGGCCGAGCGGGACCATCCGCACCGACATGGGGTGCCCGCCCACCAGGGGCGAGTGCGGGGCGATCGGCCCCCGGCCCCACTCCTCGAAGCGGTCCGCGATCCACCGCTGCCGCCGGAGGCTCAGCCAGGCGGGGACGTGCACGGCGCCGGGCAGCACCTCGCGCGCCCGGCGGTCCAGGCGCTCCTCGCCGAACAGCGCGTCGTCCATCTCAGGCTCCCTCCGGGAACGCGGTGCAGGGGGTCGCGGGGTGCGGGCCCTGACGCGAGCGGGCCGCCGTCCGCACCCCGCGGCGGGGGAGCGGACGGCGGCCCGGCATGCGTGGGTCCGAGGGTATCAGCCCTCGTGGACGTCGTCGTCGACCCAGTCGAAGGTCCGCGTCACGGCCTTCTTCCAGAGACGGTACTGCCGCTCGATGTCGGCCTCGTCCGCCTGCGGGCTCCAGCGCTTGTCCTCCTGCCAGTTGGCGGTGACGTCGTCCTCGCCGGACCAGAAGCCCACCGCGATGCCGGCCGCGTAGGCCGCGCCCAGCGCCGTCGTCTCGATGACGTGGGGCCGGATGACGTCCACCCGGAGCACGTCCGCCTGGAACTGCATGAGGAACTCGTTGGCGGTCATCCCGCCGTCCACGCGCAGCTCGGTCAGGTCGACGCCGGAGTCGGCGTTCATCGCGTCCAGGACCTCGCGGGACTGGAACGCGGTCGCCTCCAGCGCGGCCCGGACGATGTGCTCCTTGCGGGCGTAGCGGGTCAGGCCCACCAGCGCGCCGCGGGCGTCGGAGCGCCAGTAGGGGGCGAACAGGCCGGAGAAGGCGGGCACGAAGTAGCACCCGCCGGTGTCCTCCACCGACTTCGCCAGCTCCTCCGTCTCCTGCGCGCTGCCGATCAGGCCCAGGTTGTCCCGCAGCCACTGGATCAGCGAGCCGGAGACCGCGACCGAGCCCTCCAGCGCGTAGACCGGCTTCTGGTCCCCGAGCTGGTAGGCCACCGTGGTCAGCAGGCCGTTCTCCGAGAACACCGGCTCCTCGCCGGTGTTCATCAGCATGAAGTTGCCGGTCCCGTAGGTGTTCTTGGACATGCCCTTCTCGAAGCACGCCTGGCCGAAGGTCGCCGCCTGCTGGTCGCCCAGGATGCCCGCGATGGGGGTCCCGCGCAGCATGCCGCCGACGCGGCCCTGGCCGTACACCTCGGAGGAGGAGCGGATCTCCGGCAGCATCGACATCGGGATGCCGAAGTCCTCGGCGATGTCCTCCTCCCACTCGAGCGTGCGGATGTTCATCAGCATCGTCCGGGAGGCGTTGGTGACGTCGGTGATGTGGATGCCGCCGCTGGTGCCGCCGGTCAGGTGCCACATGACCCACGAGTCGGTGGTGCCGAACAGGAGGTCGCCCTTCTCGGCGCGCTCGCGGGCGCCCTCCACGTTGTCCAGGATCCACTTGACCTTGGGACCGGCGAAGTACGTGGTCAGGGACAGCCCCACGCGGTCGTGGTACCTGTCGTAGCCGACGTCGCCGGCGAGCTCGTCGCAGATCTTCTGGGTCCGGGTGTCCTGCCAGACGATGGCGTTGTACACCGGCTCGCCGGTGTTCTTGTCCCAGACCACCGCCGTCTCGCGCTGGTTGGTGATGCCCACCGCGGCCACCAGGTGGTGGTTGACGTCCGCGTCCGTGAGGCACTGCGCCACGGCGCGGCGCACGTTGCGCCAGATCTCCTGCGGGTCGTGCTCGACCCATCCCGCCTTGGGGAAGATCTGCTCGTGCTCGTACTGGGAGACCGAGACGATCTCGCCCTTCTTGTTGAAGAGGATCGCGCGGGAGCTCGTGGTCCCCTGATCGATCGCCAGCACGTACTGCTTGTCGGTGTCCAGAGTCTGTGAGAACAAGGTCGAGGTACCTGAATCTTCCTGCTGCGTCATTGCGGCTTCCTTTCTGTGGCGCCTCCGCGGGGGAGGCGGGGGTCTTCTCCGGCGGGCTGCGCCGCCGGGATCAGAGGGCGACGAGGAGCGGGATCACCAGGGCCGCCAGCAGACCGCCCAGGATGGGCCCCAGGACGGGGACCCACGAGTAGGACCAGTCGGAGCCGCCCTTGCCGCGGATCGGCAGCACGGCGTGCGCGATGCGGGGCCCGAGGTCTCGGGCGGGGTTGATCGCGTAGCCGGTGGGGCCGCCGAGCGAGACGCCGATGGCCAGCACGACCAGGGCGACCGGCAGCGGGCCGACCTCGGCCGGTGTCATGCCCGAGTAGAGGACGAAGCCGACGAGAACGAAGGTCGCCAGGACCTCGGTCACCAGGTTCCACCCGTAGGAGCGGATCTCGGGACCGGTCGAGAAGACGCCGAGCTTCAGGGCCGGCTCCTCGTCCTGGTCGAAGTGCTGCTTGTAGGCCAGCCAGCACAGCACGGCGCCGACGATGGCGCCGACCATCTGCGCGACGATGTAGATCGCGATGTTGGCGAAGGTGGCGGGGACGCCATCGGCCAGGTCCTCGCCCGCGGCGGCCATGCCGATCGTCACCGCCGGATTGAGGTGCCCGCCGGTGAGGTAGGCGGCGTGGACGCCGGCGTAGACGCCGAGGCCCCAGCCGAAGGAGATCATCAGCCAGCCGCCGGCGTGGCTCTTGGTCTTGGGAAGCAGCTGCCCCGCCACGACGCCCGCGCCGAGCAGGATGAGGATCGCCGTGCCGATGAACTCCGAGGCGAACATCCCCAGGGGTGTGGGGGCGCCGTCCTGGACGAAGGCGGGGGAGAGTCCGAGGATCCCCACCGCGTCGGATGCGAGAAGTGGAATCGACATTGCCACTCAACTTTCCTGGCACAGCACTGTGCCATCTCTTCAGAGGTGCCCCGGTCCCGCGAGCGCTGGACCGGGAGGTGATTGATGGGTCAGGGGTGGTCGGTGGTCAGGGGACCGGCGGGGTCAGGAGGAGTGGAGCGCGATCTTGGGCGCGATCTCGGTCTCGGCCGTGACCTCGGCGGCGGCGCTCGCGTCGTCCTCGTGGGTCTCGGCCGCGGCCATGCTCTCGACGCGGCGCCGGTAGGTCGCCAGCTCCCGCTTCCGTGCCTCGGCGTCCCAGCCCAGCTCCGCGCCGGCGATCTCGACGATCTCCTCGGCGGCGGCCAGGCCGCGGTCGCGCTGCTCGAGGTCCAGGCGGACGCGGCGGATCAGGAGGTCCTCCAGGTGCAGCGCGCCCTCGTGGCGCACGCCGAGCAGGACCTCGGCCCGCAGGAAGGCGGGGGCGTCCCGGAGGGGGCGGCCCCAGACGGGGTCCTCCTCGATCAGCTCCAGGACGTCGTCGATCTCGGAGCCGTAGCGCTCCAGCAGGCTGTCCACCCGGGCCGCCGTCCAGCCGTGCCGCTGGGCGATCGCGTCGGCGCGGTTCCGCGCCGCCTCGTAGCCCTCGGCGCCGACCAGCGGGATGTCGTGGGTGACGGAGGGGCGCGCCTTGGCGGCGGAGCCGAGGGCGAAGTCGACGGCGTCGCGCGCCATCACCCGGTAGGTGGTCAGCTTGCCGCCGGCGATGACCGACAGGCCCGGGGCCGCCTCGGTCACGGTGTGCTCGCGGGAGACCTTGGTGGACTGGGCGGCGTCGTCCTTCTTGACCACCGGCTGCAGCAGCGGGCGCAGGCCGGCGTAGGTGCTGAGGATGTCGTCCCGGGTCAGCGGCTTGTCGAGGATCGCGTTGGCGTGCTCGAGGACGTAGTCGATGTCCTCGCGGGTGGCCACCGGCCGGGAGTAGTTCTGCTCGTACGGGGTGTCCGTGGTGCCGATGACCCAGTAGCGCTGCCAGGGGATGATGAACAGCACCGACTTCTCGGTGCGCAGGAAGATCCCGGTCTCGGCGTCGATGCGCTCGCGCGGGACCACGATGTGGATGCCCTTGGAGGCCAGCACCTTCAGCCCGGCCTCGGTGCCGCCGAGCCGCTCGGTCTGCTCGGTCCACACGCCGGTCGCGTTGACCACGTGGCGGGCCTTGATCTCGTGCTCGGCGCCGGTCTCCAGGTCCGTGACCTTGGCGCCGACGACGCGGCCGGTGGAGGACTTGACCAGCTCCGTGACCTGGGTGCGGTTGGCGGCGAGGGCGCCGTAGCCGGCCGCGGTGCGCACGACGTCGACGACGAGGCGGGCGTCGTCCACCCGGGCGTCGTAGAAGCGGATGGCCCCGGTCAGGGAGTCCGGGCGGATGCCGGGGAACAGCCGGCGCGCGCCCTTCTTGGTGTAGTGCCGCTGGGTCGGGACGATCTTGCGTCCGCGGGCGCCCAGCCGGGCGAGCGTGTCGTACATCCCGATGCCGACCGCCGAGTAGCTGCGCTCGATCACCGGCATCTTCAGGGGCCACAGGAAAGGCTGGGCCTTGACCAGGTGCGGCGCGATCCGGGTGAGCAGCAGGCCGCGCTCGGCCAGTGCCTCGGAGACGAGCTTGAAGTCGAGGTTGTAGAGGTAGCGCAGTCCGCCGTGGACCAGCTTGGAGGACCAGGAGGAGGTGCCGGAGGCCCAGTCGCCGGCCTCCACGACGGCGGTGCGCATCCCGCGCGTCGCGGCGTCGAGCGCGATGCCCGCGCCGGTGATGCCGCCGCCGATGACGAGGATGTCCACCCCCTCCTCGTCGGACATGCTCTCGAGGGCTCGTGACCGGTTCTCGGCCGTGAGATGGGTGGCGGAGATCTTCATGGTTCCTCCTGTGCTGAACGCCGGATGCTTTCCTCGCCCCGCCTGACTGGGGTCTCACGGGGCGCGGGACTACATCCAGTTCTACCCAATCGTGAAAGAATGAGCACGACCTGTGCACGAACGTGCAGAAAGGAGCGTCGCCTCATGAAAAAACGTGATGACCTGGCTCACTCGGCGGCCGTGATGTACTACGTCCAGGACCAGACCATGGACGCCATCTCCACCGAGTTCGGGGTCTCCCGGGCCACAGTCTCCCGCCTGCTCAAGCACGCCCGGGACACGGGACTGGTGCGGATCACCGTCACGGACGTCTCGCGGGGGACCGACGTGCTCGCCCGCCAGCTGGAGCGGGCCTTCGGGATCACCGCCCACGTGGTCCAGGTCAGGGGCGCGGCCACCGAGGCCGTGCGCCTGGAGCAGGTCTCCAAGGTCGCCGCCTCCGTGCTCGACACCCTGATGGAGCCCGGGACCATCCTGGGGCTGGCGTGGGGCTCGACCATCACGGAGCTGTCCAGGCACCTCTCACCCCGCCGGGTCCCCGAGTCGGTCATCGTCCAGCTCAACGGGGCCGGCAGCGCGCGGCGCTCGGGCATCCCCTACACCGGCGCGATCCTGAACTCCGCCGCGGAGGCCTTCGGCTCCCAGGTCGTGCACTTCCCGGTGCCCGCCTTCTTCGACTACGCGGAGACCAAGCGGGCGATGTGGCGGGAGCGGAGCATCCGCGGGGTGCTCGCGCTGCAGGCGCAGGCCACGGTCGCCGTCTTCGGCGTCGGGGCGCTGTACGGGACGGTGCCCTCGCACGTGTACAGCTCCGGCTATTTCGACGAGGAGGACTACGCCCTGCTCGCGCGCGAGCACGTGGTGGGCGACGTCTGCACCGTGCTGCTGCGGGAGGACGGCACCTGGGCCGACATCGAGATGAACAGCAGGGCCACGGGCCCGACGCCGCACGAGCTGTCCCGGATCGAGCACCGCCTGTGCGTGGTCGCCGGCGCGCACCGGACCCCGGCCCTGCTGGGCGCCCTGCGGGCCCGCGCCGTCACCGACCTGGTGGTGGACGAGCTCACGGCGAAGCTCCTGATGGACAAGGTCGAGCCGGTCTAGGGGCCGAGGACGGCTCCTTCCCGCGGCGGGACCACCCGGGGGCGGCGCTGCCGACGATCGCCTTCGGCGTCCGGCCCTCTTCCCCCGCGGTGGCCGCTCGGCACGTCGTCGCGCGCTCGGGTAGCACCCGTCGTCGCTCCGAGGCCGGGAAAGCCCTTCCCATGCGCCGTCGGTGAACATTAACCGAATCCCGCCGGGAGATTATCGTCGCCGGATGGGCTGAACCATACTGGGAAGAGCGCCGCGGCGATCCGCATCACCAGCGATGGGTCCGGGCCGGACGGCGCTGACCGCAGCTGTACGGAGACGCCCGAGGAGGTCGCATGCCCACGCACCAGTTCACCGACGAGAAGCACCAGGCGATGGCGGACGAGGCCGTCTCCCTCGTCCAGCGGTGGGTCGAGGAGTCCCGCGCGGTGCCCGAGGACCCCGCCGCCGCGCACCTGGCCGGCGTACTCAAGGACCCGCACGGGCTGGAGTTCACCGTCGGATTCGTCGACGGCGTCATCCGCCCCGAGGACGACGCCGCCGCCGGACGCAACCTCGGCGAGCTCGCCCCCATCGCCCCGAAGTTCCTTCCCCCGCACCTGCTCGGGGCCGTCAGGGCCGGCGGCTGGGTGGCGCCGAAGCTGCCGTGGCCGGTCATCCCGATCGCCCGGACCGCGATGCGCCAGATGGTCGGCCACCTCATCGTCGACGCCCGCGAGGACAAGCTCGGTGGCGCCATCGAGCACCTGACCGCCGGCGGCAACCGGCTGAACATCAACCTGCTGGGCGAGGCCGTGCTCGGCGACGAGGAGGCCGAGCGGCGGCTGGCCGAGACCGAGCGCGTGCTGCGCCGGGACGACGTCGACTACGTCTCCATCAAGGTCTCCGCCGTCACCGGCCCGCACGCCCCCTGGGCCTTCGACGAGGTGGTCGAGCACGCCGTCGAGCGGCTGACGCCCCTGTACGAGTACGCCGCGCGCTCGGCGACGCCGAAGTTCATCAACCTGGACATGGAGGAGTACAAGGACCTCGACATGACCACCGAGGTCTTCCGCCGCATCCTCGACCAGCCGCAGCTCAAGGGGCTCGAGGCCGGCATCGTGCTCCAGGCCTACCTGCCGGACACGCTCGGCGTCCTGCAGGAGCTGCGCGACTGGGCGCAGCGGCGCGTGGAGGACGGCGGGGCCCCGATCAAGGTGCGCCTGGTCAAGGGCGCCAACCTCTCGATGGAGCTCGTCGAGGCCGCCCTGCACTGCTGGCCGCTGACCACCTGCTCCTCGAAGGAGGAGACGGACGCCAACTACAAGCGGATCCTGGACTACGCGCTGCGGCCGGAGAACGCCCGGTACGTCAAGCTCGGCGTCGCCGGGCACAACCTCTTCGACATCGCCTTCGCCCTGCTGCTGGCCCGGGAGCGCGGCGTCGAGGAGCACATCGACTTCGAGATGCTGATCGGCATGGCCGCCCAGCAGGCCGAGGTGGTCCGGCGCGACGTCGGGCAGCTGCTGCTCTACACCCCCGCGGTCCGCCCCCAGGAGTTCGACGTCGCGATCTCCTACCTGGTGCGCCGGCTGGAGGAGAACGCCTCGAGCGAGAACTTCATGTCCGCCGTCTTCGAGATCGCCGAGAGCCGTTTCCTCTTCGACCGCGAGCGCGAGCGCTTCCGCCGCGCGCTGGCGGACGTCACCGACGAGGTCCCCGGCCCCGCCCGCACCCAGAACCGGGCCGAGGAGACCGAGGAGACGGTCTTCCGCCCCGAGGGCGGCTTCGACAACGCCCCGGACACCGACACCACGCTGGCCCACAACCGCCGCTGGGGCCGGGAGATCCTGGAGCGGGCGAAGGACTCCCGCCTGGGCGTCGAGCGGATCGAGGCGGCGCAGCTCGGCACCGAGGAGGAGGTCGACGACGCCGTCGGGCGGGCCCGCGAGGCAGGCAGGCGCTGGGGCGCCCGCCCGGCCGCCGAGCGCGCGGAGATCCTCCGCGAGGCCGGCGTGCAGCTGGGCCTGCGCCGGGCCGAGCTGCTGGAGGTCATGGCCTCCGAGACCGGCAAGGTCCTGGACCAGGGCGACCCGGAGGTCTCCGAGGCCATCGACTTCGCGAACTACTACGCGCAGCTGGCCGAGGGGCTGGAGGACGTCGACGGCGCCGAGTACCACCCGGTGGCGGTCACCGTGGTGACCCCGCCGTGGAACTTCCCCGTCGCGATCCCCACCGGATCGACCCTGGCGGCGCTCGCCGCCGGCTCCGCCGTGCTGTTCAAGCCGGCGGGGGAGTCCCGCCGGTGCGGCGCGGTGATCGCCGAGGCGCTCTGGGCCGCGGGCGTGCCGGAGGACGTCCTGCAGCTGATCCAGGTGGGGGAGAAGGAGCACGGCCAGCGGCTGATCTCCCACCAGGACGTGGAACGGGTCATCCTCACCGGCGGCTACGAGACCGCCGAGCTGTTCCGCTCCTTCCGGCAGGACCTTCCGCTGCTGGGCGAGACCTCGGGGAAGAACTCGATCATCGTCACTCCCAACGCGGACCTCGACCTCGCCGCGCGCGACGTCGTGAACTCCGCCTTCGGCCACGCCGGCCAGAAGTGCTCGGCGGCCTCCACGGTGATCCTGGTCGGGACCGTGGCGACCTCCAAGCGGTTCTACCGCCAGATCGTCGACGCCGTGCAGAGCCTGCACGTCGCGCACCCCACCGACGTCCGCGCCGAGATGGGCCCGGTGATCGCCCCGCCCGAGGGCAAGCTCAAGCGCGGCCTGACGACGCTGGGCGAGGGCGAGCGCTGGATCATCGAGCCGCGCCAGCTCGACGAGACGGGGAAGCTGTGGTCCCCGGGCGTGCGGGCCGGCGTGCGGCCGGGCAGCGAGTACCACCTGACCGAGTACTTCGGGCCGATCCTCGGCGTGATGACCGCCCAGACCCTTGAGGAGGCCATCGAACTGCAGAACGCGCCCGAGTACGGCCTGACCGCGGGCCTGCACTCGCTGAGCGCCGACGAGCTGGCCCGGTGGATCGACCGGGTCGAGGCCGGGAACGTCTACGTCAACCGCGGGATCACCGGCGCGATCGTGCGCCGCCAGTCCTTCGGCGGCTGGAAGAAGTCCGCCGTGGGCACCGGCACCAAGGCGGGCGGGCCGAACTACCTGGTGGCCCTGGGGAACTGGACGCGGCGCCCCTCGCGCTCGATCGCCTCGCCGGCCGGCGAGCACGTGAGGAACCTGCTCAAGCGCATCCGCGAGCCGCACGCCTTCGGCCGCGAGGAGATCGACTTCGTCTCCCGCGCGGCGTCCTCGGACGCGGCGGCCTGGGCGGCGGAGTTCGGCGTGGGGCACGACCCCTCGCGGCTCGGCGTCGAGCGCAACATCCTGCGCTACGTCCCCCATCAGGTGCACGTTCGGCTGGACTCCGGCGGCGCCCTCGCGGACGCCCTGCGGGTCGTGGCGGCCGGCATGACCGCCGGCGCGCCGATCAGCCTCTCCACGGCCCGGGCGCTGCCGGTAGCCATCGGCGGGGCGCTCGCGGAGGCCGGCGTCGAGGTCCTGGAGGAGAACGACGCCGACTGGCGGGCCGCGCTGCGCCACCTCGCCGGGACGCCGATCGGGGAGCTCGCCGGCGGCCGCTTCGAGGGCGCGCGCATCCGGTACGTGGGCCAGGACCCGGCCTCGGTCTACGAGGCCCTGGGCGGCCGCCCCGACATCGGCGTCTACGACGGCGAGGTGACCGAGGCGGGCCGCGTCGAGATGCTCCCCTTCCTCAAGGAGCAGGCCGTCTCCATCACCGCCCACCGGTACGGGAACCCGGACCGGTTCTCGGAGGGTGTGATCTGACGCCCGTTCGTCTCGCGGTGTGAGATAATGGTGACCGGCGTCTCCCCTCTGGGTGGGCGCCGGTCACCCGTCGTCGCCAGTTGAGAGGCCCTGATGAGCAGCATCCCCGCAGAGTTGTCCTACACCGCCGAGCACGAGTGGGTCTCCGCCCCCGATGACCAGGGCATCGTGACGGTGGGCATCACCGACCACGCGCAGGACGCGCTGGGCGACGTCGTCTACGTGGACCTGCCCGAGGCCGGCACGAGCTTCCCCGCGGGGGAGAGCTTCGGCGAGGTCGAGTCCACCAAGTCCGTCTCGGACCTCTACATGCCGATCGAGGGGGAGATCGTGGAGGTCAACGACGCCGTCGGCGACGAGCCCGGCAGCCTCAACCAGGATCCCTACGGCACCGGCTGGCTGGTCAAGATCCGCCCCGCGAGCCCCGAGGCGCTGAACCCGCTGCTCGACGCGGAGGGCTACGCCGCGGAGATCTCCTGAAGGTTCGACTGCGAATTTCACTCAGGGCTGTCCGCCGCCGGCGCGCTCTGCGGATAGAATGGGGAATCAAGTCCGCGTTGCCACCGCCACGAGGACGACGACCGGCGCCTCGGGGCGGGACCGGCGGTCAGCGGGCGGGGGAGCGCCCGCTCCCTCCCGGCGCGCGGCACCTACCCAGCGTCACGAGGCGCTGCGGGCCTGATCGAGGGGAACACATGTCTGAACATCACGAAGCCGGGCCGGACACGACCGCCATCGGCATCACCCAGTCCGCCGCCTCCGTGGGCGGCAAGCGGCAGCTCGCCGAGGAGGAGATCGCGGCGATCAACGCCCTGCCGGCCGAGTCGGCGCTGCTGATCGCCCAGGGCGGTCCCAACAACAGCGCCCGGTTCCTGCTGGACGCGGACCTCCCGCAGTCCTCCGGCTCCAAGGAGGGCATCGTGGCGGGCCGTCATCCCGAGGCGGACATCTTCCTGGACGACGTCACCGTCTCGCGCAAGCACGCGCTGTTCCAGTTCAACGCGGGCGCCTTCGACCTGACCGACATCGGCTCGCTCAACGGCACCTACGTCAACGGGGACCGGGTGGACCACGTGACGCTGAAGAACGGCGACGAGGTCCGCATCGGCAAGTTCGTCTTCGTCTACTACGCCAGCACCGCCCACTAGGACTCTCCGGGCGCCCGCGCCCGTCAGAGAGGAACGCGCCCGCGCGGCAGGAAGGGGACAACGAGCTCCATGACCACGCCCGACCCCAGCAGCGATCCGAGCGCCGGCGATCCCGGGGCCGCGCGGCCCTCCGAGGCCGCCGAGGACCGCAAGGACAAGACGATCGGCCAGGTGCTGAGCCACCTGGAGGGCGACTTCCCGGGGCTGAGCGCGTCGAAGATCAGGTTCCTGGAGGACCGGGGCCTGGTGTACCCGCAGCGCACCAGCACCGGCTACCGCAAGTACTCCGGCGGCGACATCGAGCGGCTGCGCTACATCCTCACCCTGCAGCGGGACCACTACCTCCCCCTGCGGGTCATCAAGGAGAAGGTGGACGAGCTGGAGGGTGCCGGCGCCGCCGCGCCGGCCGAGGCCGAGGCCGTGCCGGAGCAGACGAGCGCCCCCGAGGGCCTGGGCCTCGGCGAGGCCGGCCGGAGCTACTCGATGCGGGAGCTCTCCAACCACACCGGCATCCCGCTGCCGATGCTGCGCGAGCTCATCAACTACGGGCTGATCGGCGAGGACGCGGAGGGGCAGTTCGACGCGAACGCGGCGCGGGTGGCCGCGCTGTGCGTCCAGCTGACCTCCCACGGGTTCGAGCCGCGGCACCTGCGCTTCTTCCGCGCCGCGGCCGACCGCGAGGTGGGCCTGGTGCAGCAGGCGGTGGCCCCCTGGGCGATCCGCCGGGACGAGCGCTCCCGGGAGCGCGCCGCCGCCACGGCGCGGGAGATCTCCGCGCTGTGCACCAGCCTGCACGCCGCCCTGGTGAACGAGCAGGTCGCCAAGAGCTGGTGAGCGCGGCCCCGCGGGGCGGCAGGACACGGGCGAATGTCTTTGACCAGCACACCTCGTGGATCTAACGTCAGTACGACAGCACGACGAGCATCATTCTTTCTGCCGAGGAGGACCCGGGTGGGCCACGAAGGATCACACGACGACCCGCGAGCGGGTCGCGCCCCCGCGGGCCTTCGGCTCACCCCCGCCCCGGCGTTCGACGAGCAGCAGCTCCCCGGCCTGGAGGCGGAGGGCCCCGGCGCCCCGCCCACCGGCCGCCAGGGCATGCTGTTCGACGAGGACCTGGTGGCCCTCGACGAGAACATCGGCTACCGGGGCCCGGTGGCCTGCAAGGCGGCCGGGATCACCTACCGGCAGCTGGACTACTGGGCGCGGACCAAGCTCGTGGAGCCCACCGTCCGCGGGGCCCGCGGGTCGGGCACGCAGCGGCTCTACTCCTTCCGCGACGTCCTGGTCCTCAAGATCGTCAAGCGGCTGCTGGACACGGGCGTCTCCCTCCAGCAGATCCGCTCCTCGGTGGAGCACCTGCGCACCCGCGGGGTCGAGGACCTCGCCGAGATCACCCTCATGTCCGACGGCGCGAGCGTCTACGAGTGCACCTCCCCCGACGAGGTGATCGACCTGGTCCAGGCCGGGCAGGGGGTCTTCGGCATCGCCGTCGGGCGCGTCTGGCGCGAGCTGGAGAACAACCTGGCGACCATGCCCGGCGAGGACCTCCGCGCCGCCGTCGAGGAGGCGGAGGCCGGAGCCCTCCCCGCGGACGAGCTCTCGGCCCGCCGGCAGTCCAAGCGCGACGCCGCGGGCTAGACCAGCAGCCCCTCCAGGATCGCGTCGAAGCGGCGGGCCGTCTCCGCGGCCTCGCCCCCGGGCCACGCGTGCACCGGGTACGCCGCCCCCTGCACCTGCTGCCACACGCTCGAGTCCTCGATCTCCGGGGAGACCACGAGCCGGCCGAACATGCTCCGCAGCTCCTCGGAACGGTACCGGTGCTCCTCCGAGTGCCGCTGCACCTTGTTCACCACGACGCCGGCCGCTGGCACCTTGAACTCGCTCTCGGTCTCGAAGCGGGCGATGGCCCGCATGGTCCGCTCGGTCCCGGCCACGGCGAAGAGGCTGGGCTCGGCGACCGAGAGCACCTTCTGCGAGGCCGCCCACCCGATCCGGGTCAGGGAGTTCAGCGTCGGCGGGCAGTCGATGAGCACCAGGTCGTAGCGGTCGGTGCGCTCCAGCGCACGGCGCAGGCGGCCCAGGTTCTTCCGGGTGGCGGGCAGCCGGTCGTAGGGGAGTGCGCGGGCCGAGCCGGCGACGACGTCGAGCCTGGCCCGCTCGCCGATGCCCGCGATGCGCCCCCAGCCCGAGGGGACGGCGCTCCGGTCGAAGGAGGCCTTCCTCGGGGCCGCGAGCAGGGCGGCGGTGTCGGCCTCGCGGGTGTCGGCGGCGGAGAGCCCCAGGCCGGTGCTGGCGTCCCCGTGGGGGTCCAGGTCCACCACCAGGGTGTCGACGCCGCGCCGGAGCGCCGCGGAGGCCAGCCCCAGAGTCACCGAGGTCTTGCCGACCCCGCCCTTGAGGGAGCTCATGCTGACGACCTGGGTCACATCCACCTCGCGATGACGTATTCGTACGGGAACGACTATCCATCATATCCGCCGCGCCCGGGTCGTCCACGCCACCGGAGGGAGGCCTCGCCCGGCGCCTCACCCGCCCGTCCTCCCGAGTACGCTCTCGTGACCGAAGGGTCACTATGTGACGTGCGGCTCCGCAATGGCGGCCTGTCCCTGTGATGCCCGTTATATTGGTGGGGACAACGGTGTCGACAAGTCACTGTCATTCGACGTGCCCTCGCGCGCCCCACCGGGGCCGGGGCAGGAAACGGACCGCGCATGTTCTCTAAGATCCTGGTCGCCAATCGTGGCGAGATCGCCATCCGCGCCTACCGCGCCGCCTACGAGCTCGGTGCCAAGACCGTCGGCGTCTTCCCCTACGAGGACCGGAACTCGATCCATCGCCAGCAGGCCGACGAGGCCTACCCGATCGGCGAGGAGGGGCACCCGGTCCGGGCCTACCTGGACGTGGACGAGATCATCAGGGTCGCCCAGGAGTCCGGCGCGGACGCGATCTACCCCGGCTACGGCTTCCTCTCGGAGAACCCCCGCCTGGCCTCCGCCGCGGCCGAGAACGGCATCACCTTCATCGGCCCGCCGCCGGAGGTCCTGGACCTGGCCGGCAACAAGGTCGCGGCGCTGAAGGCCGCGCGCAAGGCGGGCATCCCCGTCCTGGACTCCTCCGAGCCCTCCGCCGACGCCGAGGCGCTGCTGGCCGAGGCGGAGAAGATCGGCTTCCCGATCTTCGTCAAGGCCGTGGCCGGCGGCGGCGGGCGCGGCATGCGCCGGGTGGACACCGCCAAGGAGCTGCCGGACGCGCTGGCCGCAGCGATGCGCGAGGCCGAGACCGCCTTCGGGGACCCCACCGTGTTCCTCGAGCAGGCGGTGCTGCGCCCGCGGCACATCGAGGTGCAGATCCTCGCCGACTCGGACGGCGAGACCGTGCACCTGTTCGAGCGGGACTGCTCGCTGCAGCGTCGGCACCAGAAGGTCGTGGAGATCGCCCCGGCCCCGCACCTGGACGAGGACATCCGCCAGGCCCTGCACCGCGACGCCGTGAAGTTCGCCCGGGCGCTGGGCTACGTCAACGCCGGCACCGTGGAGTTCCTGGTGGACACCGCCGGGGAGCGGGCGGGCCAGCACGTGTTCATCGAGATGAACCCGCGCATCCAGGTCGAGCACACGGTCACCGAGGAGATCACCGACATCGACCTGGTCCAGTCGCAGATGCGCATCGCCGCCGGCGAGTCGCTGGAGGACCTGGGCATCCGCCAGGAGGAGCTGCGCGTCAGGGGCGCGGCCCTGCAGTGCCGCATCACCACCGAGGACCCGACCAACGGCTTCCGGCCCGACGTCGGCAAGATCAGCGCCTACCGCTCGGCCGGCGGCGCGGGGGTACGCCTGGACGGCGGCACCGTCTACGCCGGGGCGGAGATCTCCCCGCACTTCGACTCGATGCTGTGCAAGGTCACCTGCCGCGGCAAGGACTTCACCACCGCGGTCCAGCGGGCCCAGCGCGCCCTGGCCGAGTTCCGCATCCGCGGCGTGGCGACCAACATCCCCTTCATCCAGGCGGTGTTGGAGGACCCGACCTTCCAGGCCGGGGACGTCTCGACGCCGTTCATCGACGAGCACCCGGAGCTGCTGACCAAGAAGCACTCCTCGGACCGGGCCACCAAGGCGCTGTCCTACCTGGCCAAGGTGACCGTCAACCGCCCCAACGGGGCGCGCGTGGAGGGCATCGACCCGCGCGAGAAGCTGCCGCGCTTCCCCGGGGACAAGGTCTCGGAGCCCTTCCGCAGCCCCTTCGACGGGCCCACCGAGCACCAGCCGCAGGACGGCTGGCGGCAGAAGCTGCTCCAGCTGGGCCCGGAGGGCTTCGCGAAGGCCCTGCGCGAGCACCGGCAGCTGGCGGTGACCGACACGACCTTCCGCGACGCCCACCAGTCGCTGCTGGCGACCCGGGTGCGCACCCGCGACCTGCTCGCCGCGGCCCCGGCCGTGGCCCACACCCTGCCCGAGCTGTTCTCGGTGGAGGCCTGGGGCGGGGCGACCTACGACGTCGCCCTGCGCTTCCTCGGCGAGGACCCCTGGCGCCGGCTGGAGCTGCTGCGCGACGCGATGCCCAACATCCCGATCCAGATGCTGCTGCGCGGCCGGAACACGGTGGGCTACACCCCGTACCCCACCGAGGTCACCGACGCCTTCGTGGCCGAGGCCGCCGAGGCCGGGGTGGACATCTTCCGCATCTTCGACGCGCTGAACGACGTCTCCCAGATGGCCCCGGCCATCGCCGCGGTCCGGGCCACCGGCACCGCGGTGGCCGAGGTCGCGATGTGCTACACCGGCAACCTGCTGGACCCGGACGAGAAGATCTACACGCTGGACTACTACCTGGAGCTGGCGCAGCGGATCGTCGACGCCGGCGCGCACGTCCTGGCGATCAAGGACATGGCCGGGCTGCTGCGCCCGGAGGCCGCCCGCCGGCTGGTCACGGCCCTGCGCGAGCGCTTCGACCTGCCGGTGCACCTGCACACCCACGACACCGCCGGCGGCCAGCTGGCCACCCTGCTGGCGGCCTCGGAGGCCGGGGTCGACGCCGTGGACACCGCGACCGCCTCGATGGCGGGGACCACCAGCCAGGTCTCGGCCTCGGCGCTGGTCGCGGCCACCGCGGCCACCGACCGGGAGACGGGCCTGTCCCTGGACGCGGTCTGCGCCCTGGAGCCGTACTGGGAGTCGGTGCGCTCGATCTACCAGCCCTTCGAGATGGGCCTGTCCTCCCCGACGGGACGGGTGTACACCCACGAGATCCCCGGCGGGCAGCTGTCGAACCTGCGGGCTCAGGCGACCGCCCTGGGCCTGGCCGAGCACTTCGAGGCCATCGAGGACATGTACACCGCGGCCAACCGGATGCTGGGCGACATCGTCAAGGTCACCCCCTCCTCGAAGGTGGTCGGGGACCTCGCGCTGCAGCTGGTCGGGATGAGCGTGGACCCGGCCGAGTTCGAGGCGGATCCGGGCAGCTTCGACATCCCGGACTCGGTGATCGGCTTCCTCAACGGCGAGCTGGGGACCCCGCCGGCCGGCTGGCCCGAGCCGTTCCGCTCCAAGGCGCTGGCCGGGCGGAAGTCCTCCCCGCGCCTGGTCGAGATCAGCGAGGAGGACCGGCAGGGCCTGGAGGGCGACTCGCAGACCCGCCGGTCGGTGCTCAATCGCCTGCTCTTCCCGGCCCCGACCGCCGAGTTCGAGCGGACCCGCTCCGAGTACGGCGACGTGTCGATGCTGCACACCCGCGACTACCTCTACGGGATGGTCGAGGGCCGCGAGCACGTGATCTCGCTGGGCAAGGGCGTGCGCCTGCTGGCCACGCTGCAGGCGATCTCCGAGCCCAACGAGAAGGGCTTCCGGACGGTGCTGTGCACCCTCAACGGCCAGCAGCGCTCCCTGGACGTGCGCGACGAGTCGGTCGAGAGCTCGGTGGCCGCGGCGGAGAAGGCCGATCCGGGCCGGGCCGGGCACGTCGCGGCGCCCTTCGCCGGGGCCGTGACGGTCACGGTCGAGGAGGGCGAGTCGGTGGAGCCCGGCGGGCAGGTCGCGACGATCGAGGCGATGAAGATGGAGGCCTCGATCACCACCCCGTCCGGCGGGAAGGTCAAGCGCGTGGTGCTGACCGGCGTCCAGCAGGTCGCCGGCGGGGACCTCGTCGTCGAGCTCGACCCGGCGTAGGGCCCGGCGCGTCCGGCGGGGAATGAACGGCCCCGCCGGGTGGTTCCCCTCTCTGGGCGGTCCCGCGCGGGACCGTCCAGAGCCGAGACCACGCGAAGGAGCCCCATGTCCCACCAGACGCAGCCGAAGACCGAGGACTACGACCTCATCATCGTGGGGTCCGGCTCGGGCAACAGCCTCATCACCGATGAGTGGGCGGATCGCCGGGTCGCCATCGTCGACGGCGGCGTCTTCGGCGGCACCTGCCTCAACGTCGGGTGCATCCCGACCAAGATGTACGTCTACCCCTCGGCGACGGCGCAGCACGGGCTGGAGCTGGACCGGCTCGGCGTCGGGATGGAGCGCACGGAGGTCAGCTGGCCGGCGATCCGGGACCGCGTCTTCGGCAGGATCGACGCGATCTCCCGGGGCGGTCTCGAGTACCGCGAGGGGCTTCCGAACGTGGACGTCTACGCCGAGTACGCGCGGCTGGTCGAGCCCCGGGTGCTGGAGACCGCCTCCGGGGCGAGGCTGCGCGGCGAGCAGATCGTCTTCGCGGCCGGCTCCCGCAGCGTCCTGCCGGAGATCCCGGGCATCGAGCTCGAGGGCGTCCACACCTCGGACACCGTGATGCGGCTCGAGGAGCTCCCGCGCGACGTCGTGATCCTCGGCGGCGGCTTCATCGCCGCCGAGTTCGCCGGCATCTTCACCGGACTGGGCTCCCGGGTGATCCAGGTCAACCGCTCCGGGCGGGCCCTGCGCGACCATGACGCCGAGATCGCCGCGCGCTACGTCCGCGAGGCCGGCCGCCGCTGGGACCTGCGGATGAACACGCAGATCGGGCGGATCGAGCGGGCCGGCGAGCGGCTCGCGGTCACCTTGGACGCCGAGGGCGGCGAGGAGACGGTGGAGGCCGACGTCGTGCTGGTCGCCACCGGCCGCCGCTCCAATGTGGACCTGCTGGGCGCGGAGGAGGCAGGGCTCGACGTCGTCGACGGCGTGCTCGCCGCGGACCGGCACCAGCGGGTCCTCTCCGGCGGGGAGCCGGTCCCCGGCCTGTGGGCCCTCGGCGACGTCAGCTCGAGGACGCAGCTCAAGCACCTCGCCAACGCCCAGGCCCGCACGGTCTCCCACAACCTGCTCCACCCCGAGGACCTGGAGTCCACCGACGAGCGCTACGTGCCGCACGCCGTGTTCACCACCCCGCAGATCGCCGCCGTGGGCCTGACCGAGGAGGAGGCCGCCCGCGACGCCGCCCTCGGGGACTACGAGATCGCGATCAAGGTCCAGGACTACGGCGACGTCGCGTACGGCTGGGCGATGGAGGACCACGAGGGCTTCGTGAAGCTCATAGCGCGGCGGGACACCGGCGAGCTGCTGGGCGCTCACATCATCGGCACCGAGGCCTCCAACCTCATCCAGCCGCTGATCCAGGCGATGAGCTTCGGCCTCACCGCGCACCGGATGGCCCGGGGGCAGTTCTGGATCCACCCGGCGCTGGCCGAGGTGGTCGAGAACGCCCTGCTCGGGCTCGAGGTGCCGGGCAACTGAGGTCCCGCGGCGGCCGGGCGGGGCGCGGCGTCCCGCTTCCGGGCCCCGCGCCCGTCCTGCCACGGCCCGCGGCGGCCCGGCGCCCGGCCTCGTCCCTCAGGCCGTCCGCCCCGGCTTCCCCGAGGAGTAGATCTCCTCGATGACCTCGGCGTAGTCC
The DNA here is from genome assembly GCF_004136635.1 of Rothia halotolerans. Classification (GTDB taxonomy): domain Bacteria; phylum Actinomycetota; class Actinomycetes; order Actinomycetales; family Micrococcaceae; genus Rothia; species Rothia halotolerans. The sequence goes on from NZ_NOIU01000002.1 coordinate 111,382, forward strand.
TTCACGATCCGGGGACGGCGGATCTTCATCGAGGGCGTGAGATGCCCCGACTCCTCCGTGAAGTCCTGCGGGATGATCCGGAAGGCGCGCACCGACTCGGCCTTGGAGACCGTCTCGTTGGCGCGGTCGATGAGCTCCTGGACGGCCTCCCGCACCTCGGGGCGCTGGGCGGCCTGGGCGGCGTCGAGCCCCGGGTCCAGGCCGAGCCCGGAGAGCTGCTTCGGGAGGGTCTCCTCGTCGAGCGTGATCAGCGCGGCGATGAACGGCCGGTTGTCGCCGACGACGACGCACTGCGAGACCAGCGGCGAGGACCGGATCACGTCCTCGTAGGTGGAGGGGCTGACGTTCTTGCCGCCGGCCGTCACGATCATCTCCTTCTTGCGGCCGGTGATCCTCAGCATGCCGCGGTCCGTGAGCTCGCCCAGGTCCCCGGTCCGGAACCAGCCGTCTTCCGTGAACGCCTCGGCCTCGGCCTGCTCGTTCCGGCGGTAGTGGTGGAAGACCCCGACGCCGCGGACCAGGACCTCGCCGTCCTCGTCGATCCTCACCGCCGTGCCGGGCAGGGGCGGGCCGACCGTGCCGATCTGGAAGTCCTTCACCGTGCCCACCGTGGCGGGGGCGGTGGTCTCGGTGAGCCCGTAGCCCTCGAGGATCTTGATGCCGACGGAGTGGAAGAAGTGCCCCAGGCGCGGGGAGAGCGGGCTGCCGCCGGAGACGGCGTACCTGGCCCGCCCGCCCATCGCGGCGCGCAGCTTGCTGAAGACCAGCCGGTCGAAGAGCCGGTAGCGGGCAGCGAGCAGCGGCGGGACGCGGCGCCCGGACATCACGGCGGTCGACCACTCGACGCCGGTCCGCTCCGCCATGTCGAACAGCCTGCCCTTGAGCGAGCTCGCCTCGTGGGCCTTCGAGCGGGCGCCGTTGTAGATCTTCTCGAACAGCCTCGGCACCACCAGCAGGAAGTCGGGGGAGAAGGAGGCGATGTCCGGTACCAGCTGGGCGACGTCGGGGCTGTGGCCCACCGTCACCTCGGCATCGATGCACAGTACGTGGATGTAGCGGGCGAACACGTGGGCCAGGGGCAGGAAGAGCAGCGTCGAGTTGTCCCCGTTGGCCACCTCGGGGATCGCGAGGCGGGCGGCGCCGGAGAGGCGCACGAAGTTGCCGTGGGTGAGCTCGCATCCCTTGGGCCGGCCGGTGGTCCCGGAGGTGTAGATGATGGTCGCCACGTCCTCCAGCCCGGCGGCGGAGCGGGCCCGCTCCAGCCGCTCGTCGGAGACCTCGTGGCCCGCCCGCCTGAGCGCGTCCAGCGAGTCCTCCTCGGAGTCCTCCGCGTCGATCCGCCAGATCCTCTCCGCGGCGGCCCCCTGCTCCTCGACCGCCCGGCGGACCACGCCGGCGTGCCGCTTCGTCTCGACGAAGATCCGCGCGGCCCCCGAGTCGGTGAGGTTCCACGCCACCTGGGAGGGGGAGGAGGTCTCGTAGACCGGGACCACGACGCCGCCGGCGTACATCACGGCGAAGTCCAGCACGGCCCACTCGTACCGGGTCCGCGACATCAGCCCCACCGGGTCGCCGGGGGCGAGCCCCTCGGCCAGCAGCCCCTTCGCGATCGACGTGACCTCCGCGTGGAACTGCGCGGCGGTCACGTTCCGCCAGCTGCCGGGGGCGTCCTGGATCTTGAACAGCATCGGGTCGCGGCCCTGGCGGACCTTCTGCTCCAGCAGGTCGGTGACGTTGCCCTCCGGGTCGAAGCGCATCGGAAGTTCGACAGCGGTCTCCTGCATGAAAAGCCCTCCTGATCTGCCGCAGCGCGGCGTTGGGTTCACCGGCCGGCGGGGTGCCCGGCCCGGAGTCCTTCGTCGGCGAAGAACCTGAGTGAATTCTCGAAGATGGTCGGCGCGTCCCGGTCCAGCGTCGCGACGTGGAAGCTGCCCCGCAGCTCGAGAACCTCCGGGGGGCGCCCCAGGTGCCGCACCAGGTGGTCCAGGCTGCCCTGCGGCACCACGTGGTCCCGCAGCGACTTGAAGATCTGCACCGGCGCCGTGACGGCCGGTAGGGTCCGGCGGGTCGCGCGGAACAGCGCGTGCAGCTCTCCCGCGGCCCTCAGGGGGGTCCGCCCGTAGGCGCCCTCACTCCGGCCGGGAACGCTGATGTCGTCCCCCACGCCGTTCACCGTGGGCACCGCCGCGGCCAGCAGCCGGGCCACCGAGAGCAGGGGAGTGGGGGAGACGACGCCGGGGTTGACCAGCGAGACCGCGGAGACGGATCGCCGCGCGGCCAGGTGGAGGGCCAGGGCGCCTCCCATGGACAGGCCGGCGACGGCGACCCGCCCGGCGCGGCGGCGCAGCCGCCAGTACGCCTGGTCCGTCGCCTCGGTCCACTCCCGCCACGAGCGGGCGGCCAGGTCCTCGACGCTGGTGCCGTGCCCCGGCAGCAGGGGCAGCTCGACGGCGTATCCCGCCTCGGCCAGGGCCCGGCCCCAGGGGCGCATGCTGTGCGGGGAGCCGGTGAAGCCGTGCAGGAGCAGGACGCCGTCGGGCCCTCCCTCCCAGGAGGCCGGGGCGGTGCTGATCCCGGCGTCGGGGGTCCCCGCGGGCGCGGCGGCGCCGGACGCCATCGCGCTGACCGCTTCTGTGAGGTATCCCATATCCCCATTCTGTCACGAGGTCCGCCCGCCGGGGGGACATCCGGGGCGCAGCTCGTCGCCGTCAGCGGATAGGCTGGGCGGAGGCGTCGCGGACGGCAGCGTGGCCTCCGGCGTCGTCCGGCCATCCCCATACCCGAAAGGGAGCCCGCGTGCTGTACATGTTCCTCAAGAGATGGGTGATCGGCCCGGTCGTCGAGCGCGTCTTCCGCCCGGAGGCCGAGGGGCTGGAGCATCTGCCCGCCTCCGGGGGCGCCATCCTCGCCTCCAACCACCTCTCCTTCTCCGACTCGGTCTTCCTCCCGGTCTCGGTGCCGCGGCAGGTGTACTTCCTCGCCAAATCGGACTACTTCACGGGCAGGGGGCTGCGGGGCCGGGCGGTCGCCGCCTTCTTCCGGGGCATCCAGCAGATCCCGATGGACCGCTCGGGCGGCAGCGGCAGCCAGGCCTCGCTGGGCGCGGCCGCGGAGGCCCTCGCGGAGGGCAAGGTGCTCGGCATCTACCCCGAGGGGACGCGCTCCCCGGACGGCCGGCTCTACCGGCCCAAGCTCGGCGTCGCCCGCCTCGCGCTGGAGAGCGGCGCGCCCGTGATCCCCGTGGCGATGGTCAACACCGACGGCGTCCAGCCGGTCGGCTCGCGGCTGCCGCGCCGGCGGGGCCGGGACGGCCGCAGGATCGAGCCGGTGCGCACGGTGCTCGGGCCGCCCGTGGACCTCTCCGGGTACGCGGGCCGGGGCACCGGGCACGCCGTGCAGCGGGCGGTGGCCGACGAGATCTCCGCCGCGATCCGCGAGCTGTCGGGGCAGGAGTACGTGGACGTCTACGCCTCCACCGTGAAGTCGCTCATGGAGGGGCAGCGGATCGCGGACGCGAAGCTGGCCGTGGCCGAGCTGCTGGAGCGGGCCAGGAAGCGCACCCAGGAGACCGTCGAGACGGCGAAGGACCGGGTGGAGACGGCGAAGGACCGCGTGGCCCCCGCCCTGGAGCGGGTGGAGGAGAGGGTCAGGGAGCTGCGGCGCCCGGACCAGGAGGACGGCGGGGAGGGCCCCGAGGGGCGCTAGCTCACTCTGTGAGCAGAATGACGCGCGACATAGGTGCGGCGTCCGACATGTCCGTACACTGTACCCATGGTGAATCAGACCCAGACCGCGCTGCACAGCATGCCCACCGAACCCGCTCCTCCGGCCAAGGACTATCCGGGCCTCGACGAGTGGCGGGAGCGTGCCGTGGACCAGCAGCCGACCTGGGCGGAGCACCCCGACTTCGGGCGCGTCATCGGCGAGCTGGAGTCCGTCCCGCCGCTGGTCTTCGCCGGCGAGGTGGACAAGATGCGCCAGCGCCTGGCCGACGTCGCCGAGGGCAGGGCCTTCTTCCTGACCGGCGGCGACTGCGCGGAGACCTTCGAGGGCGCGACCGCCGACCGCATCAGCGGCCGGGTCCGCACCCTGCTCCAGATGGCGGTGGTGCTGACCTACGGCGCCTCCATGCCGGTGGTGAAGATGGGTCGCATGGCGGGCCAGTTCTCCAAGCCGCGCTCCTCCAACCTGGAGACCCGCGACGGCGTGACCCTCCCGACCTTCCGCGGCGAGATGGTCAACGGCTTCGACTTCACCGAGGAGTCCCGCGTCCACGACCCGAACCGCATGGTGCAGGGCTACCACACCTCGGCGTCGACCCTGAACCTCATTCGCGCCTTCACCACCGGCGGCTTCGCCGACCTGCGGCTGGTGCACGCCTGGAACAAGGGGTTCGTCTCCAACCCGGCGCACGCCCGCTACGAGACGATGGCGCGCGAGATCGACCGGGCCATCATGTTCATGGACGCCTGCGGCGCGGACTTCGAGGCGCTGAAGAGCACCGAGTTCTACGCCGGCCACGAGGCGCTGCTGCTGGACTACGAGCGGGCGCTGACCCGCATCGACTCCCGGACGCACCTGCCGTACGACACCAGCGCCCACTTCCTGTGGGTCGGGGAGCGCACGCGCGGGATCGAGGACGGGCACGTGGACTTCCTGTCCAAGGTCCGCAACCCGATCGGCGTCAAGCTGGGGCCGAGCACCAGCGTGGACGACACGCTGCGGCTGATCGACAAGCTCGACCCGGAGCGCGAGCCCGGCCGCCTGACCTTCATCACCCGGATGGGCGCCTCCAAGATCCGGGAGAACCTGCCCGGCCTGGTGCAGGGCGTGCGCGACGCCGGGGCGAAGGTCGTGTGGGTGACCGACCCCATGCACGGCAACACCATCTCGGTGCCCTCCGGCTTCAAGACGCGCCGGTTCAACGACGTGATCGACGAGGTCCGCGGGTTCTTCGAGGTCCACGAGGCCCTCGGGACCTTCCCGGGTGGCATCCACGTGGAGATGACCGGGGACGACGTCGCGGAGTGCCTCGGCGGCTCGGACGCGGTGGACGAGGCCGCCTTCGCCGACCGCTACGAGACGCTCGTCGACCCGCGGCTGAACCACATGCAGTCCCTCGAGGTGGCCTTCCTGGTCGCCGAGGCGCTGGCCCGCCGCTGATCCGGCCGCGCCGGCCCGCCGCGGACCGGCTCCGCGCCCGCCCCGGCACCCGCCCCTTCACGGGCGGGTGCCGGGGCGGCATCGTGTGAGGCGGCCTCCGCCGAGGGCCGGCGGCCCGGCGATCAGCCTCGCGGTTCAGCCGCCCGCGGAGACCGCGGCCCCGGCGGAGCCCGCGGCCCCGGCGGAGCCCGCCACGGCTCCCGCCTGCCCCACCTGCTGGGCGAGGATCTCGACGCCGAGCAGCCATCCCAGGTAGCCCGCCGTGCAGGCGGCGAGGACGAAGACCAGGAGCCAGACCCAGCCCCGGTGCTGGCCGCCGCCGCCGAGAGTGTGCAGCGGCACGGCCGGATCGTGCGGCGCCCGGGCGGAGGCCGGCAGGGGCGCGGGCTGCTCCCGCACCGCGGCGGTGCGGCCGGGGGAGAAGGCGCGAGTGGCGTCGTCGAGGCCCCGGGCGGCGGCGACGCTCTCGGTGGGGCGCTCCTCCGGCCCATCGGGAGCGCGGGCGCCCGGTGCGTCACCCGGGGCGTCCGCGGCGGGGGGCGGGCCGCCTGGCAGGGACGCCGCGCCGGTCATGTCGTCGGGGGAGACCGCCACCGTCGGGCCGGTGACGGGGTCCAGCGCGGCGTCGTCCTCCTCGGGCGGGACCCGGCTTGCTCCGGCGGAGGCGCGGCCCCCGGTCTCCCCGGCCCCGCCGCGCTCCGGCGAGCGCGGCATCTCCGGCAGGTCCACGGCGGCGGTGTGCGAGTCGGTGCTCAGGACGCTGAACAGGTCCCGGGCGTCCTCCCGGTAGCCGGGCGGGCGCAGGTCCAGGGCCTCGGCGTCCAGGTCCTGCGAGATGTGCAGCAGCTCTCCCAGCAGGTCCTCGGCGTGCTGCGGGCGGTTCTCGGGGTCCTTGTCGCAGCACCAGGCGATGACCTCGGCGATCTCGGGGTCCAGGCCGGGGAAGCGGCGGCCGATGTCCGGCATCGGGTCGTTCACGTGCGCCATCGAGACCGCGTAGGGGGTCGCGCCGCGGAAGGGCGGCACCCCGGTCAGCATCTCGTACAGCACGATCCCCACCGAGTACGTGTCCGCCGCCGTCCCCGCAGGCTCCCGCTTGACCAGCTCCGGGGCGATGTAGTTGGCGGAGCCGACCAGCGTCATGGTCGAGGACTCCGCCTGGACCTGCCGGGTCAGCCCGAAGTCGGTGACCTTGACCGAACCCCGAGGGGAGACCAGGACGTTCTCGGGCTTGACGTCCCGGTGGACCAGCCCCGAGCGGTGGGCGGCCGCGAGCCCCCGGCTCAGGGGGACGGCGACGCGGAGCATCTCGCGCACGGTCATCGGCGAGCGGCGCTTGACGAGGTCCCGCAGCGTCGCGCCGTCGACCAGCTCCATGACCAGGAAGGCCAGCGGGGTCTCTCCGGACTCGTCCAGCCCCTGGTCCCACACGGCCACCACGTGCGGGTCGGCGATCGCGGCCGCGGCCCGTGCCTCCTCGGCGAAGCGTCGCGCCGTGACGGCGTCGGTGCTGAGGGTCTCCTTGAGCAGCTTGACGGCGACGGGCCGGTTCAGGCGCTCGTCGAGCGCCCGGTAGACCGCGCCCATGCCGCCGCGGGCGATCAGGTCGCCCAGGACGTAGCGGCCTTCGAGGGTGCGACCCGTGTGGGGTCCCGGTGCCGTTGGTCTCATGACCCTCGATTCTAGGCGATGTCGCGGCGCGCGCCGGAACGGGCCGGGCCTGGTCTACGCTGGGAGCGTGAGTGCAACAGAAAAATCCGCAGAGCTCTTCGATCTGGTACAGGACTGGATCACCATCCCCGACATCGCCGAGACCCTGGACCTCAAGGTCACCCGGGTCCACACCCTGATCTCCGAGCGGCAGCTGCTGGCCGTGCGCGACGCCGAGGGCGTCCGGCGCGTCCCGGCGCTGTTCATGCGCGAGGACCGGGTGCTGGAGTCCCTCAAGGGCACCCTGATCGTGCTGGCCGACTCGGGCTTCTCCGACGAGGAGGCCATCAGCTGGCTGTTCACCGAGGACGAGTCGCTGCCGGGACGTCCCATCGACGCCCTGCACGACGGCCACAAGACCGAGGTCCGACGCCGGGCGCAGGCCCTGGCCTGGTAGCACCGGCGGCCGCCCCGCGGGCGGCCCCGCCGCGAGAGCGCCCCTGAGCCGGGCCGGCCGGCCCGGCTCAGGAGGCGCGGCGCAGCGCCCTGGAGGCCATGACCTCCAGGGCGCGCCTGCTCTCCGCGTCCGTCTCGATGCGCTGCAGCGCGGCCCGGACCTGGCGCTCTGTGGTGTCGATGATGCGCTCGACCTCGGTCAGCGCACCCGTGGCCCGGATGGCCTCGCGCACCCGCTCGATGCCGGCGTCGTCGAGGGCGGGATCCCCCAGCGCCTCGTCCAGAAGGGCCGCCTCCTCGGGGCCGCCGCGCTGCTCGGTCAGCGCGGTCAGCACCGTGCGCTTGCCCTCCCGCAGGTCGTCCCCGGCCGGCTTGCCGGTGAGCTCGGGCTCGCCGAAGACGCCGAGGACGTCGTCGCGCAGCTGGAAGGCCTCGCCCAGCGGCAGGCCGAAGCCGCGCAGCTGGCGCAGCAGCGGCTCGGCGGCCCCTGCCAGCGCCGCCCCGATGGCGAGCGGGTGCTCGCAGGAGTACTTCGCGGACTTGAAGCGGATCACGGTGCTCGCCCGCTCCAGGGCGGTGGTCGGGTCCTCGCCGCCGATGGCCTCGGAGAGGCCGTCCAGGTACTGCCCGGCCATGACCTCGGTCCGCATCGTGTCGAAGATCCGGCGGGCCCTCCCGCTGGCCGACTGCTCGGTGCCGATCGAGGCGAAGACCGCCTCGGAGAAGGACAGGCACAGGTCCCCGGCGATGATCCCGGCCATCTCGCCGAAGCCGCGCGCATCGTGGCGCCAGCCCTCCGCCTCGTGGACGGACTGGAAGCGCCGGTGCACGGAGGGGCGGCCGCGGCGGGTGTCGGAGTGGTCGATGATGTCGTCGTGGATCAGCGCCGCCGCCTGGAACAGCTCGATGGCGGCCCCGGCCCGGACGATCGCCGGGGCCTCGGGGTCCCCGCCGGCGCACCGCCAGCCCCAGTAGGCGAACAGGGCCCGCAGCCGCTTGCCGCCCCGGCACAGGTCCTCGATGGCGTCGATCAGGGGCAGCGCGTCCAGGGACACCTCGGTGAGCATCAGCCGCTGCCGGGTGGTGTGGTCCAGCAGGGTCCGCTCGACCGATTCGACGTACCTCTGCTCCTGCTCGCTGAGGGCGGCGTCGGCGATGGCACGGGGGGCTGGGGAGTTCACGGGCGCGTTCCTCGATCTCCGGGTCCCGCCCGCACGCGGCACCCGGGAATAGTTATGGGCTGAGCACTGCTCTTCAGTGTAGGCGAGAGCGAGAGGGAGGGGGTAGACGGCCCGTGGCGCGGACGGCATCGGATTTCAGGGACCGGGTGATCCTGCACGTCGACATGGACGCGTTCTTCGTCAACGTGGAGCTGCTGCGGCGTCCCGAGCTGAGGGGGCGGCAGGTCGTGGTCGCCGGCTCGGGGCCGCGCTCGGTGGTGCTCTCCGCCTCCTACGAGGCCCGCGAGCTGGGGGTGGGCTCGGCGATGCCGGTCTCGCGCGCCCGGGGGCTCGCCCCGCACGCGGTGTACATCGAGCCCTCCCACGGCGGGTACCGCGACTACTCGCAGCGGATCATGGAGGTCCTGCGCTCGGTCACGGACCTGGTGGAGCAGGTCAGCGTCGACGAGGCGTTCCTCGACGTCACCGGCTCGCTGCGCCGCCTCGGCGGGCCCGTGGCGATCGCCCGCGGCATCCGGCGGGAGATCTACGAGGCGACGGGCCTGGTCGCCTCCATCGGGGTGGCCGGCAACAAGTTCATCGCCAAGATGGCCTCGACCGGCTCCAAGCCCGACGGCCTCTGGCTCGTCCCCGACGACCGCATCCTCGACTTCCTCGACCCGCTGCCGGTGCGCCGCCTGTGGGGAGTGGGGGAGAAGACCGCGGCCAACCTCGACGACGCCGGGCTGCGCACCTCCGGGGACGTGCGCGGCGCGGGCCTGGACTACCTCCGGCGCCGCCTGGGCCAGGCCGCCGGGACCCACCTGCACCAGATCGTCCGGGGCATCGACGAGCGACCGGTGGTGGTCGAGCGGACGGAGAAGTCGATGGGGGCGGAGCACACCTTCACCTACGACACCGACGACCTGCAGGAGATCCGCGCGGTGCTGCTGCAGCTGAGCCACGACGTCGCCCGGCGGCTGCGGCGCTCGGGGCGGCGGGCGCGCGGCGTCGCGATCAAGGTCCGCGACCGGGACTTCAGGACCCACAGCCGCTCCCGTGCGCTGGACCAGGGGATCACCACCGGCCGGGAGGTGTACGAGGGCGCGGTGCGGCTGCTGACGGAGATGGGGCCGCTGCCCTCCCGCGTCCGGCTCGTCGGCGTGCGGGTCGAGCGCCTGGACGAGGGCGACGCCGGCCGGCAGCTCTCGCTGTGGGACGGCGACGGCTCGGCCGGCCTGCACGCCGCGCCCGAGTGGGACGAGGCCGAGAGCGCGATGGACGTGATCCGGGAGAGGTTCGGCCCCCGGGGCCTGCAGCCGGCCCGCCTGGTGAGGGGCGGGGTGAAGCCCCGTTACGGGCCGGACGGCGGTTCCGGCGCCTGTGAGGATCCGTACCCCGTGTCCGATGAAAACGAGGCCTAAAACCACTATCCTTAAGAGTACGGAGACGTCGGCCCGCACCTTGTAAGGCGGCTCCACGGGAAGAGGAGAAGATCATGCCCCTATCTGAGCGTGAACAGAAGTTGTTGGAGCAGCTCGAACAGCAGCTCAACACCGAGGATCCCAAATTCGCCGAGAGCATGGAGGGGGAGACCCACGGTCCCGGCACGGTGCGGCTGCCCTCCGTCCGGCACATCGTCCTGGGGGTCGTGGTCGCCGTGATCGGCCTGGCCGCCGTCATCGCCGGAGTCGCGAGCAAGCTCATCGTCATCGGCGTGGTGGGCTTCGTCATCATGGGGGCGGGCGTCTACCTGGCGACGCTGGGCAAGAAGCGCGAGGCGGGCAATCCCGGCCGGGCTGAGCGGGGAGGCGGCTCGGGGCAGCAGTCGTCCTTCATGTCCCGGCTCGAGCAGCAGTGGGACAAGAGGCAGGGACGCCCCTGAGCGTGAGCGCTCCCGCGCGCTGATCTCCGTCCCCTCGCACCGCAGACCGGTGGCCGACGCCTGAAGGCGTCGGCCACCGGTCTTTTGTCATGCGCGCCCGGTCCCCGCCGCTGGCTCCCCGTCACTGGCTCCGGCGTCCGCGCCTCCTGGGAAAACCCACCGAAAATCCCTTCGGTGGAGTTCATCGTGGTCTGTGTGGTGCGGAGTGGAGTAAAGTGGAGCGCACGGGAGCGGTATAGCTCATATCTCGCCCGGACGCATCGGTTGTCGGCCCCCTGCCAGTCACGGAGGTGATGAGTTGTTTCTCGGAACCTACTCGCCTCGTCTCGACGACAAGGGCCGCCTCATCCTCCCGGCGAAGTACCGGGCCGAGCTCGCCGAGGGACTGGTGCTGACGCGGGGGCAGGAGCGCTGCCTCTACGTGTTCAGCCAGGCCGAGTTCGAGAAGGTCCACGAGCAGATGCGCCAGGCCCCGATCTCCTCCAAGCAGGCGAGGGACTACATCCGCGTCTTCCTCTCGGGCGCCTCGGACGAGGTGCCCGACAAGCAGGGCCGGGTGACCATCCCGCAGGCCCTGCGGGACTACGCCGGCCTGGAGCGGGAGCTGGCGGTCATCGGGGCCGGGTCCAGGGCCGAGGTGTGGGACGCCGGAGCCTGGGAGGCCTACCTGGCGGAGAAGGAGAACGAGTTCTCCGAGACCGACGAGGAGGTGCTCCCCGGCGTGCTGTGATCTCTGGTTCGTGATCTCCAGCCGATGCTCCCGCGGTGTTTCCTGACTCATCTTCCCCTGAGGCAGGCGGCGGCGGGGAGTGTTTGGATGGGGATCAGGTACGAGAGATCTGCCCAGGGCCAGGTGCGGCCCGTGACCCGATGGACGAAGAGACGAAGATGGAGGCCGAGGCCCGCGATGCAGACCTCTGAGAATCAGCGGCCGGCGCAGGAGCGCCACGTTCCGGTGATGCTGGAGCGGTGCGTGCGCCTGTTGGAGCCCGCGCTGACGGCGGAGTCCCCCGTCGTCGTCGACGCGACCCTCGGCATGGGCGGGCACAGCGAGGCGCTGCTGGAGGCCTTCCCCGCGCTGCGGATCATCGGCGTCGACCGGGACCCGCAGGCGCACGAGCTGGCGGGGGCCCGCCTGCGCCGCTTCGGAGAGCGCTTCATCCCCTTCCACGGCGTCTACGACGAGATCCCCGAGGCACTGGAGCAGGCCGGGTGCGCCGCGGCCGACGGCGTCCTGTTCGACCTGGGCGTCTCCTCCCTGCAGCTGGACGAGCGGGAGCGCGGCTTCGCCTACTCCTACGACGCGCCGCTGGACATGCGGATGAACGCCGAGGACGAGCTGACCGCCGAGCGCATCGTGAACGAATATGACGAGGGGCGCCTGCGCCGGGTCCTCAAGGAGCTCGGTGAGGAGCGCTTCGCCGGGCGAATCGCTAAAGCTCTAGTTGAGGTTCGTCAGGATCACCGGATTTCCAGGACCGGAGAGCTGGTCGAGATCCTCACCCGTGCCGTTCCGGCCGCCGCACAGCGCACCGGAGGTCACCCGGCGAAGCGGACCTTCCAGGCGCTTCGCATTGAAGTTAATCAAGAGCTTGAAGTTCTGACCCGCGCGGTCCCGGCCGCCCTCGACGCGATCCGCATCGGGGGGCGTGTCGTGGCCATGAGCTACCACTCGCTCGAGGACAGGATCGTCAAGAGGGCGATGACCAGCCGCGCGGTCTCCTCTGCTCCCAAGGGGTTCCCCGTGGAGCTCGAGGAGCACCGCCCGGAGCTGAAGATCCTGACCCGGGGGGCGGAGCCGCCCACCGCGGAGGAGATCGAGGCCAACCCCCGCGCCGCCTCGGCCAAGCTGCGCGCTGCAGAGAAGATTCGCGACACTAGGACGGCAAGATGAGTGCAGAACCCCGGCACCCGGACTCGGAGACCGAGAACGGCGCGCCCAGCGCTCTGCACCTGACGGCGGTCAGGGAGCGCGGAAGCCTGCGGGTCGTGGGCGCCAGCGAGCCGGCCGCCGAGCCGCAGGCCCCCGCCCAGGAGCCGGCGGCGCGCCCCGCCCTGGCGCTCGCCCCCGCCGCGCGGCGCCGGCGCCGCATCCCCGCGATCATCGCCACCATCCTCGGCGTGCTCGCGGCCCTGGGCTTCGTGCTGCTGCTCAACATCTCGATGTCCTCCAACCAGTACGACCTGGTCCAGCTGCGCAGCGAGCAGCGGACGCTGATGGAGGAGAACCAGGCGATCGGCCAGGAGATCCAGTACCAGCAGGCGCCCCAGAACCTGGCGATCAGGGCCTCGCAGCTGGGCATGGTCGCGGCGACCGAGCAGGGCCAGCTCGACGTCGGGGACTCCTCGCTCTCCGGCGAGGCCAAGCCGGCCGAGCCGCTCTCCGAGGACCGCGAGGAGGCCGAGCACTCCGGTCAGGTCAACCTGATCGACCCCCCGAAGGACAGCGACACCGACGCCGCCTCGGAGGCCGAGAAGCGTGCCGCCGAGCAGGAGAAGTCGGAGTCCGGCGATGACGGCGCGTCCTCCGGCGGCTCCTCCGACTCCGGCGATGGCTCGAATGGCGGATCCGACGGGGGCGGGGCCTCCTCGGACCAGGGGGCCGCGGGGAACCAAGGGGCGTCCGACTAGCACAGGCCGTCCGGCACGAGGCCGCGCGCCCGTGCCGGACGGCCGGTCACGCGCGCCCGGGGACACGTTCTACACTGGGGTCTCGCCGCCCGCGGGCGGCGTCGCGCCCCATCACGAGCTGAGGAAGAAGAGGAGCCTGTGGATTCAACGGAGGACCGCCCCGGAGGGGCGGGCGAGCAGGGCGACGGCGAGGCCCGGGACGGCTCCCGGACCGAGGCGTCCGGGGCCGCGGCAGGACCCGCCCAGGGCATCCTGCGCCGCAGCTTCCTCGGGATCTCCGCCTTCCTCGCCGTGCTGGCCGTGCTGGCCGGCCGCCTCTTCTACGTCCAGGCGATCGACCCCACGGGCCGGGCAGAGGAGGCGCTCGAGAAGCGCCGCCGCACCCAGATCGAGCCCGCCCTGCGCGGGGAGATCCACGACGTGAGCGGCGCGGTCCTGGCCCGCTCCATCCAGCGCTACAAGATCATCGTGGACCAGACCGCGGTGACCACCTTCTCCCGGTACAACAACGACGCCCTCGAGGAGGTCACGCCGGAGGAGCTGGTCTACCAGCTGGCCGACCTGCTGGACCTGCCGGACCGCGAGGTCATGGAGGCCCTCGACGGGGACAGCAGGTACGCCGTCGTCGCCGAGGAGGTCACCCCGGACGTCTACAACGCGGTGATGGACCTCGGCGCGGACGGCATCCTCTACGGCGAGGCGGTCTCCAAGCGCAGCTACCCGGACGGCTCGGTGGGCGGCTCCGTCGTCGGCTTCCTGAACTCGGAGGGCGCGGCCGGCGGCATCGAGCAGCAGTTCGACGACGACCTGGCGGGGGAGGACGGCGAGCGCTCCTACGAGATCAGCGCCGACGGCATCCGCATCCCCGTCGGCGAGGACCTCAACCGCCCCGCCAGGAACGGCAAGACCATCCGCCTGACCATCGACCGGGACATCCAGTACTTCGCGCAGCAGCAGGTCCGGGCCCGGGCCGAGGAGCTCGACGCCGAGTGGGGCACCGCGGTGGTCCTGCGCGTCAGCGACGGGGCGGTCCTGGCGCTGGCGGACTCGAGCACGATCGACCCCAACGACCTCGACGACGCCGATCCGGGCGACTTCACGCCCCGCGCCGTCGCCAACATCACCGAGCCCGGCTCGACCGAGAAGATCCTCACCGCCTCCGCGGTGATCGACGAGGGGCTCTCCCAGCCCACCAGCGTCTTCGACGTGCCCGCCCAGCTGCGGATCGACGGCGAGCTGATCACCGACTCCTTCGACCACGGGGACGAGCGGCGCACCCTGGCCGGCATCATCGCCGACTCCATGAACACCGGGACCGTGCTGGCGGGCAAGCAGCTGAGCAGGCAGCAGCGCTACGACTGGTTCCGCAAGTTCGGCGTCGGCACACCGACCGGCATCGAGCTGCCCGGTGAGGGCCAGGGGTTGTTCTCGGAGCCGGACACCTGGGACGTGCGCCAGCAGTACACCGTGCTGTTCGGCCAAGGCGTCTCCCAGACCCCGCTCCAGAGCGTCATGGCCTACCAGGCGATCGCCAACGACGGCGTCAAGCTCACGCCGAAGATCGTGGACTCGGTGGTCGACGTCGACGGGACGGAGGAGGATCGCCCCGCCCCCGAGGGCAGCCGGGTGGTCTCCGAGGAGACGGCCCGGAAGGTGCGGGAGATGATGGAGGTGGTCGTCACCGAGGGCGGCGCCAAGGAGGCGGCCGTTCCCGGCTGGCGGGTCGGCGGCAAGACCGGCACCGCCGAGGCCCCCGCGGACGACGGCAGCGGCTTCGACGGGTACACGACGTCGTTCATCGGGATGGCCCCCATCGACTCCCCCGAGTACATGGTGGCGGTGGTCATGCACCGCCCCCAGGGCGAGGTGACCGCGATCGGCACCACGGTGGCGTTCTCCCGCATCATGCGCAACGTCCTGGAGCACTACAGGGTGCCGCGCTCCACGGGCGACCCCGTGGAGATCCCCAAGTTCGCCGACGGTGAGGGCGACGACGAGGGGCAGGGGTAGCCCGGCACGGCTAGAATCGTCTCGATCATGGGAGTGACCACCCGCTTCACGCTCCGGCGGAGGATCCCCGAGACCACGTGCCAGGAGCGTAGAGTGTCCACGTCCACCCCGCCAGAGAAGGAAGTCCCAGATGCCTCACGAGGAATCGCCGGCCCATCTAGCCCCCGGCGCTGAGCCGGCCGCCGGAGCGGCCCCGGGACGTCCGGAGGAGCGGTCCCAGGGCACCGCGCAGACGCTGCGCCCCGCCTCCGTCCCGGCCCGCACCCTCGGGGAGCTCTCGGACCTCATCCGCGGCTGGGGCCGCGCGGCCGAGCTGACGGGCCCGGCCGGGACCGAGGTCAGCGGGGTCAGCATGGACTCCCACGACGTCCAGGCGGGGGACCTGTACGTGGCGGTCCCGGGATCCAACGTCCACGGCGCCCGCTTCTGCCCGGACGCGCGCGAGCGCGGGGCGCGGGCGGTCATGACCGACGCGGCGGGCGCGGAGATCCTGCGCTCGCTCGGCGTCGGGCTGCCGGTGATCCTGGTGGAGCGGGTCCGCGAGATCGTCGGGCCGCTGGCCGGCCACGTCTACGCGAGCCAGCCCGCCTCCGCGGCCCAGCAGCAGCTGTTCGCCGTCACGGGCACCAATGGCAAGACCACCACCACCTACATGATCAACTCCCTGCTCGAGGCGCTCGGGCGCACCACCGGGCTGATCGGCACCATCGAGATCCTGGCCGGCGAGGACCGCATCCCCAGCCGCCTCACGACGCCGGAGTCCACCCACGTGCACTCCCTGGTCACGGTCATGCGGGAGCGGGGCATCACGGCGATGTCCATGGAGGTCTCCTCGCACGCGCTGGACTACCGCCGGGTGGACGGGCTGGTGTACGACGTCGCCGGCTTCACCAACCTCACCCAGGACCACCTCGACCAGCACGGCAGCATGGAGGCCTACTTCCGCAGCAAGGCCCAGCTCCTCACGCCCGGTCACGCGCGCCGCGGCGTCGTCATCGTGGATGACGCGTGGGGCGAGGCCATGGCGGCCTCGGCGCGGGAGGCCATGGGCGAGGACGCCGTGGCGACGCTGGCGACCGGCCGGGGCGCCGGCGTCGAGGGCGCTGGGAACTCCGAGGGGCCCGACGCCGACTGGACCCTCTGCGAGGTCACCCCCGCCGGCATCGGCCACCGCTTCGCCCTGCGCCACCGCGACGGCCGGGTCCTGCGCTCGGAGACCGGCATGCCCGCCGCCTTCAACGTCTCGAACGCCGCGCTCGCCCTGGCCATGGTGGCCGAGTCCGGCGCGAGCCACGAGGCGCTGACCGCCGCCCTGCGCGAGCCCGGCTGCCTGACCCCGGCCGTGCCGGGCAGGATGCAGGTCATCGCCCGGCGGCCGGCCTCGATCGTGGACTTCGCCCACAACCCCGACGCGCTGGAGCGGGCCCTCGAGGCCGTCGAGCCCGCCGAGGGCTCGGGCGGCCGGGTGATCGTCGTCTTCGGCGCCACCGGCCAGCGGGACCAGCTCAAGCGCCCCCTGATGGGAGCCATCGCCGCCCGGCACGCCGACGTCGTGATCGTGACCGACGACGACCCCCACCACGAGCCGCCCGGCCCCATCCGCGCGGCGGTGGAGGACGGCGCCCGGCGCGCGAGCCAGGAGGGCGCCCGCGCCCGGCTGATCGAGAACGTCGCGCCGCGCGCCGCGGCCGTCCGCCGCGCCGTCGAGCTCGCCGAGGACCGGGACGCGATCCTGCTGGCGGGCCGCGGCCACGAGACGCATCAGGACGTCGCCGGGGTGGACGAGGCGCTCGACGACCGTGAGGAGCTGCGCGCCGCCCTGGCGGAGCGCGCGGCCCGGATCCCCGGAGGTACAGCATGATCCCCCTGACAGCACAGCAGATCGCCGACGCCGTGGGCGGCAGGCTCGTCGGCGTCGCGGACGCGGACGGCGTCGTCTGCACCTGCGCGACCACCGACTCCCGCGAGGCGGGCCCCGGCTGCCTGTTCATCGCCAAGCCGGGCGAGGCCACCGACGGCCACCGCTTCATCGGCGCGGCGGCCGCGGCCGGCGCCGTCCTGAACCTCGCCGAGCGGGAGACCCTCGACGAGGCGGGCTCCCCGAACCCCTCGGTGCTGGTGGACGACGTCGTCCTCGCGATGGGCCGGCTGGCCCGCGAGGTCCTGCGCCTGCTGCGCGCCGCCGGGACGGTGACCGTGCTCGGCATCACCGGCTCCGCGGGCAAGACCACCACCAAGGACCTGCTCGCGGGCATCCTGGGGGAGCAGGGGCCCACGGTCGCGCCGGTCGGCTCGTACAACGGCGAGGTCGGGGTCCCCCTGACCATCTTCCGCGCCGACCACTCCACCCGCTACCTCGTGATCGAGATGGGGGCCAACGCCGTCGGCAACATCCGCTACCTGTGCGACATCGTGGCGCCGGACTACGGGGCCGTGCTCAAGGTGGGCACGGCGCACGCCGGCGAGTTCGGCGGCGTCGAGAACATCGCGCTGACCAAGGGGGAGCTCGCGGAGGGCGCCTCCGCCGGCGTCGCCCTCAACGCGGACGACCCCCGGGTGGCCCCGATGGCCTCCCGCGCCGGCGCGCCCGTGGCGTACTTCGGGGTGCGCGGCCGCCACGTGACGGACCGGCTGGCATCCCCCGCGGGCGAGGCGTCCCTGGTCGAGGCCCGGGACCTGCGCACCGACGCCTCCGGCTGCCCCTCCTTCCGCCTCGTCCTGCCGGGCGGGGAGGAGCACGAGGTGGCCTCCCAGCTGATCGGCGAGCACCACGTCTACAACCTCCTGGCCGCCGCGACCCTCGCTCACCTCGTCGGGGTCCCCGGCGAGGCCGTGGCCCGCTCGCTGAGCAGCCAGCGGGCCGGCAGCCGGTACCGCATGGAGCGCACCGACCGCCCCGACGGCGTGACGGTGATCAACGACGCCTACAACGCCAACCCCGAGTCGATGGCCGCCGCCCTGCGCACGCTGGCCCAGATGGGGCGCGACGCCGAGCCGCCGCGCCGGACCTGGGCCGTGCTGGGCGCGATGCTCGAGCTGGGCGAGGTCTCGGTGGCCGAGCACGACAAGCTCGGCCGCGACGTCGTGCGCCTGAACATCGCCCAGCTGATCGCGGTGGGCCCCGAGGCCCGTCCGGTCTACAACGCGGCCCTGCTGGAGGGCTCGTGGGGCGAGGAGGCGATATGGGTGGAGACCGCGGAGGAGGCCGAGCGCGTCCTCGAGGAGAGCCTGCGGCCGGGGGACATCGTGCTGCTGAAGTCCTCGAACGGCGCGGGCCTGCGTTTCCTGGGCGATAGAGTTGCCCAGAGCCCGGCGGGAGACACCCGGCCGGACCAGACCTCCATGGAAGAAAGGCGCTAAGCACCGCATGATCTCCATCCTGTTGGCGGCGGCCTTCGGGCTGATCCTCACGATCGCCGGGACCCCCCTGTTCACCAAGTTCCTGGTGCGGCAGCAGTACGGGCAGTTCATCCGCGAGGACGGCCCCACGAGCCACCTGACCAAGCGCGGCACGCCCACCATGGGCGGCGTCGTCATCATGGGCTCCACGGTGGTGGCGTTCTTCCTGGCCCTGCTGATCACCATGCTGCTGACCGGCCGCTGGCAGCCGCCCGGGCTCTCGGCGCTGCTGCTGCTCTTCCTGATGCTGGGGATGGCCGCCGTCGGCTTCATCGACGACTTCAAGAAGATCGCCCGGAAGCAGTCGCTCGGCCTCACCGCCGGCGGCAAGATCGTGCTGCAGGGCGCCGTGGGGATCATCTTCGGCGTGCTGGCGCTGGTGCTGCCCGACTCCTCGGGCTGGACGCCTGCGACGACGCAGATCTCCTTCACCCGGGACATCCCGTGGCTGGACCTCTCCTTCGGGATCCCCGTGCTCGGCGTCATCCTCTTCGTGGTCTGGGCGAACCTGATCTCCACCGCGACCACCAACGCCGTCAACCTGACCGACGGCCTGGACGGGCTCGCCACCGGCGCCTCGATCCTGGTCTTCTCCGGCTACCTGATGATCACCATGTGGCAGGGCAACCACCTGTGCGGCGCGAACGCCGCCTCGGGCATCTGCTACGACGTGCAGGAGGCCGGGCAGCTCGCGGTGGTCGCGGCGGCGCTGATCGGCTCCCTGATCGGCTTCCTGTGGTGGAACACCTCGCCGGCCACGATCTTCATGGGCGACACCGGCTCGCTGGGCCTGGGCGGCGCGCTGGCCGGCTTCGCGATCCTCTCCCGCACCGAGCTGCTGCTGGTCGTGCTGGCCGGGCTCTTCGTCGTCATCTCGGCCTCGGTGATCCTCCAGGTCGGGTACTTCAAGCTCTCGGGCGGCAAGCGGATCTTCAAGATGGCGCCGCTGCAGCACCACTTCGAGCTCAAGGGCTGGAAGGAGGTCACCGTCGTCGTGCGGTTCTGGATCGTCGCGGGGCTGTTCGTGGCGCTCTCCCTGGGGATCTTCTACGGCGACTGGCTGCTGAACAACGGAGGAGTGCTGAATTGATGCGAGCGAGCAACGCCAACCCCGTCCTGGGCGACGAGCGGCTCGAGGCCCTGACCACGTGGGACTCCGACTGGGCCGGGCTGCGGGTCGTCGTCGTCGGCGTCGGCGTCTCCGGGTTCGCCGCGGCGGACACCCTGATCGAGCTCGGGGCGCGCGTGGTCGTCGTGGACGGCAAGGACACCGAGGAGAACCGGTACAAGGCGCAGACGCTGGGGATCGTGGGCGCCGTGGACACGGTGCTGGGCACCGGCGCGACCGACTCCCTGCCCGACGTCGAGGGGGAGCGGCCTGAGCTGGTCGTCACCTCGCCCGGCGTCCGGCCGACCACCGGCGTCCTCGCGCAGGCCGTGGAGGAGCGGGTGCAGATCTGGGGCGACGTCGAGCTGGCCTGGCGCGTGCGCCGCCGCGCCGGGCGCCCCACCGCCGAGTGGGTGTGCATCACCGGCACCAACGGCAAGACGACGACGGTCGGGATGACCGCCTCGATCCTTCAGGCCGGGGGCCTCGAGGCGATCGCGGTGGGCAACGTGGGGACGCCGATCCTCGACGCCCTGCGCGACCCCGTGGACTACGAGGTCCTCGCCGTCGAGCTCTCGAGCTACCAGCTGCACTGGTCCTACTCCCTGGCCCCGCTGGCCTCGGCCGTGCTGAACATCGCCGAGGACCACCTGGACTGGCACGAGGGCTACGCCAACTACATGGCGGACAAGTCGCGGATCTACGAGAGCACCCGGGTGGCCTGCGTCTACAACGCCGCCGTGCCGGACACCGAGCGCATGGTCGAGGAGGCCGACGTCCAGGAGGGCTGCCGTGCCGTCTCCTTCACCACCGACACCCCGTACCTGTCCCAGCTGGGCATCGTGGACGGCCTGCTGGTGGACCGGGCCTTCGTCGCCGAGCGGAAGACCTCGGCCGCCGAGCTCGGCGCGGTGGAGGACACCGGCGAGCTGCCCACCCGGCACACCGTGGAGAACGCCCTGGCCTCGGCGGCGCTCGCCCGGGCCGCCGGCGTCGAGCCCGCGGCGGTGCGCGACGGCCTGCGCGCCTACGAGCCCGGCGCCCACCGGATCCAGCCGGTCGCGACGACGCACGGGGTGCTCTGGGTCAACGACACCAAGGCCACCAACCCCCACGCCACCGCCGCCTCGCTGGGCTCCTTCGACCCGGTGATCTGGATCGCCGGCGGGCTGTCCAAGGGGGTGCGCTACGAGGAGCTCGTGGCCGCCCACGCCGGGCGGCTGAAGGCCGTGGTGCTGATCGGCACGGACACGGCAGGACTCCTCGACGCGCTGCGGTCGCAGGCGCCGGACGTCCCCGTCCACCGCGCCGGGGAGGGCCTGCCCGAGGCGGACGGCGACGCCGTGATCCGCCGCGCCGTCGAGATCTCCCATGGCCTGGCCGAGCAGGGGGACACGGTGCTGCTGGCCCCGGCGGCGGCGTCGTTCGACCAGTTCGCCTCCTACGGCGCCCGCGGCGACGCGTTCATCCGGGCCGTGACGGAGCTGGTGGAGCGGGTCTCCGGGGAGGACGAGGGGGAGCGGGGCCGATGAGCACCGCGGCCCCCGACCGGCAGGACCGGAGGCACCGGCCCCTCGCCCGCACCAGGTCCGTGAGCCGCTCCGCCTTCCGGGGCGTGTACCGGTGGATCGTGACGGGCTCGATGACCAGCGCGGCCGTGGGCATCGCGCTGTCGGTCATGGGGCTCACCGTGCTGGGCTGCATGATGGTGCTCTCGGCCTCCTCGGTCGAGCAGATCGCCTCGGAGGCCTCGCCGTACGCCCTGTTCATCCGCCAGGCGGTCTTCGCCGTGCTCGGCATCGTCGTGATGTTCGTCGCCTCCCGGATCCCCATCGGCTTCTGGAAGCACCGCAAGGTGGTCTTCGCCTTCATGGGCGTCGCCCTGGTCATGCTGCTGATGGTGATGAGCCCGCTCGGCGTGGCGATCGGCGGCAACCGCAACTGGCTGAGCCTCGGCTTCGTGCAGTTCCAGCCCGCGGAGCTGGCCAAGTTCGCGGTGCTGCTGTGGGCCGCGTGGGGCCTGGCGAAGTCCACCCACGTGGCGACCAGCGTCCGCGCGGCGCTGATGCCCTCGTGCCTGGGATTCTTCCTCACGGTCGCCCTGGTGATGCTCGGGGGCGACGCCGGGACGGCGATCGTCTTCGTGCTCATCTACGGCGGTGCGCTCTGGTTCGGACGGGCCCCGCTGAAGATCTTCGGGTACTCCCTGATCGGCGTCGCCCTGCTGAGCGTCGTCATCGTCGCGGCCAGCCCGGCCCGCATCCAGCGCGTCATCGGCTGGCTCGTCCCCTCCCAGTGCGGCGCGGACGAGACCTGCTTCCAGTCCAACGCCGGAATGGCGGCCCTGGCCTCGGGAGCCTGGTGGGGCGAGGGCCTGGGCCAGTCGCGCCAGAAGTACAACTACCTCCCCGAGGCCCACAACGACTTCATCTTCGCGATCCTCGGCGAGGAGCTGGGCTTCATCGGGGCGCTGGTGGTGATCGGGCTGTTCGCCATCCTGGCCCTCTCCCTGGCGCGCATCATCCTGCGCTCCAGCGACCGGTTCGTCCGGGTCGCGGCGGGCTGCACCCTGGCCTGGTACGTGGGGCAGGCCTTCGTGAACATCGGCATGGTCACCGGCCTGCTGCCGGTCATCGGCATCCCGCTGCCCTTCATCTCCTACGGGGGGACCTCGCTGGTGGTCTCCCTGTTCACGGCCGGATTCGCGATGTCGCTCGCGCGCACGCCGACGCACCCGGCGATCGAGCTCAGTGCCCTGGAGGAGCCCGAGTCCCGCGTAGACTAGTGGCCGGTCGAGGATTCCCCCGACGACCTTCGAGACCCCTCGGGAGCCGAGTTGAACGAATCACTGTCAGTCGTCGTGGCCGGCGGCGGCACCGCGGGCCACGTGTCCCCGATGCTCGCGATCGCCGACGCGGTCCGGGCGACCCGTCCGGAGTCCCACGTCGTAGCGGTGGGCACCACCTCCGGCCTGGAGACGCGCCTGGTCCCGGAGGCCGGGTACGACCTGGAGTTCATCGAGCGGGTCCCGCTCCCGCGCCGTCCCAGCGCCGACCTGCTGCGCCTGCCCGGCCGCTTCCGCCGCGCGGTGGCGCAGGGCCGGGAGATCCTGCGGCGGCACCGCGCCGACGTCCTGGTCGGCGTCGGCGGCTACGTGTGCACCCCGATGTACATCGCCGCGGCGCGGGAGAATGTGCCGGTGGTGATCCACGAGGCGAACCGCCGGCCGGGCATCGCCAACCGGGTGGGCGCCCGGCGGGCCGCGGTGGTCGCCACCGCGTTCCCCGACACGCCGCTGAAGGGCGCCCGGTACGTGGGCATGCCCATGCGGCGGGGCATCGCCCTCTCCGACCGGGAGGCGGACCGGGCCGGCGCCCGCCAGCTCATGGGTCTGCAGCCGGCGCCGCCGACCATCATCGTCACCGGCGGCTCCTCGGGGGCGCAGAGCCTCAACCGGGCCGTCGCCGACTTCGTCCTCAGCCCCGAGTGGGAGCGGGCCGACGCCCAGCTGCTCCACATCACCGGCGCCGGGAAGCAGGTCCGGGACGACGCGGGCGAGCTGGTGGCCGCCCCGGCGTACTACCAGACGGAGTACGTCGACGGCATGGAGAACGTCTATGCCGCGTGCGACCTGCTGGTCGCCCGCTCGGGCGCGGCGACCGTGAGCGAGGTGGCCGCCGTCGGCTGCCCCGCCGTCTTCGTCCCCCTGCCGATCGGCAACGGCGAGCAGGCGCTCAACGCCTCGGAGCTGATCGATGCCGGCGCCGCCCTCATGGTGCGCGACGCCGACCTCACCGCGGGCTGGCTCGTGGAGAACGTCCTGCCGCTGGTCCACGACGCCGATCGCCTGCGCGCGATGTCCGAGGCCGCCCGGAACCAGGGCCACCGCGACGCGGCCGAGCGCATGGCCGACCTCATCGCGCAGGCCGCCACCGAAGGAGGAACCCGCCGATGACCACGCAGCCGTCCGCCTCGCCCCACGGCCTCCCGGACTTCATGACCCCGCCCTTCCCGGAGCGCCCCGACCCCGCCGGGCTCGGCCGGGTCCACTTCGTCGGGATGGGCGGCACCGGGATGTCCGCCGTCGCCGACCTGCTGCTGGAGCGGGGGCTGCCCGTCTCCGGCTCGGACGCGAAGGACGGCGCCGCGCTGGAGGTGCTCCGCGGCAAGGGCGCCGCGGTCCACATCCCGCAGGACGCCCGGAACGTCGAGGGCGCGGACACGGTGGTCGTCTCGACCGCCATCCGCGAGGACAACCCGGAGCTGGCGGCCGCCCGGGCGGCCGGCCTGCGCGTGCTGCACCGCTCGGACGCGCTGGCCGCCGCGATGGGGGAGAACCGCACGATCGCCGTCGCGGGCACCCACGGCAAGACCACCACCAGCTCGATGATCGCCGTCATGCTCGACGGCGTCGGCGCGCGTCCCTCCTTCGCGGTGGGCGCCTCGATCGCGGCGCTGGGCACTAACGCGGCCCTGGGCGAGCCCGGCCCCGAGGGGTGGTTCGTGGCGGAGGCCGACGAGTCGGACGGCTCCTTCGTGAAGTACCGGCCCGCCGTCGCGGTGGTGACCAACGTCGAGGCCGACCACCTGGACTTCTACGGCACGCCGGAGGCCGTGGTCGAGGCCTTCGAGCGCTTCGCCCAGTCGATCGCGCCCGGCGGCGTGCTGGTGGCCTGCGGCGACGACGCCGGCTCCCGCACGCTCGCGCAGCGGCGCCGGGCCGAGGGCGCCCCCGTGGTGACCTACGGCACCGAGCCCGGGGCGGACATCCTGATCTCCGACGTCTCGGGGGACGGCACGAGCTCCTCCGCGGCGCTCTCCTGGGCCTTCGAGCTCGGCGGGAGCACTCTCGAGGGGCAGTGCGAGCTGCGGCTCGCCGTACCGGGGGTGCACAACCAGCGCAACGCCGCGGCCGCGATCGCCTGCGCCCTGATCGCCGGGGTCGACCCCGCCCGGGCCGCGGAGGCCCTGGGCGCCTACACCGGCGCGGCCCGCCGCTTCGAGCTCCGCGGCGAGGAGAACGGGGTGAAGGTCTTCGACGACTACGCCCACCACCCGACCGAGGTCGCCGCGGCCCTGCAGGCGGCGCGCACCGTCGCCGCCGGGCACAACGTCTACGCCCTGTTCCAGCCGCATCTGTTCTCCCGCACCCGCGAGTTCGCCCGGGCCTTCGCCGAGGCGCTCTCGCTGGCCGACCGCGCCTTCGTCGTCGACATCTACCCCGCCCGCGAGGAGCCCATGGAGGGCGTGACCAGCCGGCTGATCACCGAGGCCGGGTTCACCGAGGTCCGCTACGCCTCCTCGCTGCACGAGGCCGCCGCCCGGATCGCCGCCTCCGCGGCGCCGGGGGACATCGTCATGACCATCGGCGCCGGCGACGTCACGGAGTTCGCCCCCATCCTGCTGGCCGGACTGGCCGAGGCCGGGGGAGGCCGCCGGTGACGCCCTTCCACCGACCGAGGCTGCCGCGGCTCGTCCGGCGGGGCGAGGAGGATCGCCGGACGCCGGAGGAGCCGCCCGCCGGTGCCGCCCCGGAAGCGTCGTCCCCCGCGGCCTCCCCGGAGGAGCCCGGGGAGGCCGCGGCCGCTGGTCGGGAGGCTGCGCCGCCGGCGACTCGGCGGGCCGCTCCGCCGGAGCCCGGGCCCGAGGCCGCGGGGAGCCGGCCCGCCCCCGTCCGCATCAACGCCGTGGGGAAGGTCGCGCCGCTGGGACCGGGGGACCGCCCGACGCCGCCGAGCGCGCCGGAGGTGCCGGAGGACTCCGCGGACGTCCTGGACTTCCCCGGTCGCCGCGCGGACGCCGGCCGCCGCCGGCCCCTGCGCTGGATCCTCGGCGTGCTCGTCGCGCTGGCGGCGCTGGCGGCCTTCGCCCTCGTGGTCTTCTACTCCCCGCTGCTCGCGGTCCGCGACATCACGATCGAGGGCACCGACCGGGTCCCGGAGGCCGAGGTCCGTCAGGCACTCGAGCCCCTGCAGGGGGTGCCGCTGACCCGGATCGACGACGAGCGGGTGCGCGAGCTGGTCGGCGAGGACATCATGGTGCGCGACGTCCGGGCCGAGGCCCACCCGCCGCACGAGCTCGTCGTCAACGTGACCGAGCGGGTCCCGGTGGCCACGGTGAAGGAGGGCGACCAGTTCGTCCTGGTGGACAACGACGGCGTCGCAGTGGGAGCCGTGGGCTCCGCCGAGGAGGCGGAGGTCCCGCAGATCGACGGCGGGCTCGCCGCGGTGCAGGGCGACTCCTTCGGCGAGCTGGTGCGCGTGCTGCAGGCCCTGCCGCAGCCGCTGCTGGAGCAGATGCAGAAGGCCGAGGCGGAGTCGGACTCCGACCTGCGCCTGCAGATGCGGGACGGCTCCACCGTGGTGTGGGGGACGTCCGAGGACAGCGAGTTCAAGGCGGAGGTGCTCACCAGCCTGACCGAGGCGCTGGGCGACCGGGGCGCCGGCCTGACCTACGACGTCTCCAGCCCGGAGTACCCCGTGACGCGCGGCTCCTGAGCCGGAGGCGTCTCACCCTCCCCATTATTCAACCTTCAGTTGAAGGTGAAGCATGGGGAGGGGAAAGGGTGCGTCGCGGCGGATTGACAGGAAAATCTTAGGCGCGACACCCGCTATTGGTGCAACAGCTTTTTCGGACTTGATAGTCTGTATGAGGTATTGAAAGACGCCGTACCCAAAGCATCTGACGCGGAACTTTGACCTTGAAGTCGAAGTTGAAAGATGTCGACCGGCGGCTCCACGCTCTAATCGAGGAACTCATGGACGTTACTACTCCCCAGAACTACCTGGCCGTCATCAAGGTCGTCGGCATCGGCGGTGGCGGCGTGAACGCCGTCAACCGGATGATCGAGGTCGGGCTCCGCGGCGTTGAATTCATCGCCATCAACACGGACGCGCAGGCGCTGCTCATGTCCGACGCCGACGTCAAGCTCGACGTCGGGCGGGAGATGACCCGGGGGCTGGGCGCCGGGGCCAACCCGGAGGTGGGCCGCCAGGCCGCCGAGGACCACGAGGAGGAGATTGAGGAGGTGCTCAAGGGCGCCGACATGGTCTTCGTGACCGCCGGCGAGGGCGGCGGCACCGGCACGGGCGGCGCGCCCGTGGTGGCCCGCATCGCCCGCTCGCTGGGCGCCCTCACCATCGGCGTCGTGACCCGCCCCTTCACCTTCGAGGGCCGCCGCCGGTCCAACCAGGCCGAGACCGGCATCGAGGCGCTGCGGGACGAGGTCGACACCCTGATCGTCATCCCCAACGACCGCCTGCTCTCGATCTCGGACCGCAACGTCTCGATGCTCGACGCGTTCAAGTCCGCGGACCAGGTGCTGCTCTCGGGCGTCCAGGGCATCACCGACCTGATCACCACCCCGGGTCTGATCAACCTCGATTTCGCCGACGTGAAGTCGGTCATGCAGGGCGCCGGCTCGGCGCTGATGGGCATCGGCTCCGCGCAGGGCGAGGACCGGGCCGTCAAGGCCGCGGAGCTCGCGATCGCCTCGCCGCTGCTTGAGGCCTCGATCGACGGCGCCCACGGCGTGCTGCTGTCCATCCAGGGCGGTTCCGACCTCGGTCTCTTCGAGATCAACGAGGCCGCCCGCCTGGTCCAGGAGGTCGCGCACCCGGATGCCAACATCATCTTCGGCGCCGTGATCGACGACGCGCTGGGCGACGAGGCGCGGGTCACCGTGATCGCGGCGGGCTTCGACTCCCTCAACCCGGAGACCAACAGCAACAGCCAGTCCTCGCAGCAGGCGGGCGCGGGCCGGGGCCAGCAGCAGGGCTTCGGCGGCTCCCGCCAGCCCGCCGCCGCGCCGGCCGGCGGCGCGCAGCGCAGCGGGTCCACCGCCGCGAGCCAGTGGCAGGACAACTCGGACGTCCCGGCCAACGCCGGCTTCGACGTCGACCTCCCCCCGGCCGTGGAGCCGCAGGAGGAGCAGGGTTCGTCCCGCAAGGACTCGCTGGACGTCCCCGACTTCCTCAAGTAGGAAGCCGATGCGCCGCCCCGTGCCGGGGCGCGCATCACCCGGGGCCGCTCGTCGGGCGGGCCCCGGGACCGGCCGCAGGGCTCGGGCCGCCGAGGGCGGGGTGGCGCAGGCCGCCCCGCCCTCGGCGTCTCCGGGGCGGCGCCCGGCCTCCGCCCCGCGCGGCGGCTGTGTGAACGAACGATCGAGGAGGGCAGTCGTGGTGGTGGAAGAGCACGGCGTCCCGGCGCGTCCCGCGGGGGTGCCTCCGGCCTCGGAGGGCCTCTACGCGCGCGCTGACCTGACCGGCGGCACGAGCCTGGCCTTCACCGTGGTCCCGGCGGGCAACCTCGGGCTCCACGTGGGCGAGGACCCCGCCGCCGTCCAGGCGAACCGGCGGGGGCTCGAGCGCCTGCTCGGCATCCCGGAGCGCGGGACCCTCTTCCTCGAGCAGGTGCACGGCACCGCCGTCGCGCGCGCCGAGGACCAGGAGCCGCTCAGGCCCCGGGGCGCGGCCGAGGAGCGGGCCGTCGCCCCCGTGGCCGACGCCGCCGTGACCTCCACCGGCAGGCCCCTGGCGGTCCTGACGGCCGACTGCCTCCCGATCGTCTTCACCAGCGAGGACCCCGGCCTCTACGGCGTCGCGCACGCGGGACGGCGGGGACTGCTGGACGGCGTCGTCGGGGAGGCCGTCCGGACGCTGCGCGCGCTGGGCGGCACCGGGCTGACGGCCTGGATCGGCCCGGCGATCTGCGGGGCCTGCTACGAGGTCCCGGAGGAGATGGCCCGCGACGCCGTCCGGCTGGCCCCCGGCATCGCCTCCCGCACCTCCTGGGGCACGCCCTCCCTGGACCTGCGGGCAGCGGCCGAGGAGCGGCTGCGCGAGCTGGGCGTCCCCGCGGCCGCCGGGACGCGGGGCTGCACCGCGGAGGAGACGGACCTGTACTCGCACCGGCGGGAGCCGGGAGCGGGCCGGATCGCGGGCATCGTCTGGCGCCGCGGGGAGGATACCGCGGAGGAGAGGAGCACCACCCATGGATGAACTGCGCTGCGAGCCCGGGCGCGCCCGCGAGCTCGAGGCCGGCTGCCGGAGGGTCGCGGAGGAGGTCGCCGCGGCGGCGGCCGAGACCCCGCCCGGGATCAGGGCCGAGGGGCTCGACGTCGAGCTCATCCCGGTCACCAAGTTCTTCCCGGCCTCCGACGTGGCCGCCCTGTACGACGCCGGCGTCCGCGCGGTGGGGGAGAACCGGGACCAGGAGGCCTCCGCCAAGGCGGCCCGGCTGATCGCCTCGGGGCGGACGGAGCTGAGCTGGCACTACATCGGCCAGCTCCAGACGAACAAGGCGAAGTCGGTGGTCTCCTACGCCTCGAGCGTCCACTCGGTGGATCGATCCTCGCTCGTGGCGGCGCTGGCCAAGGCGTACCGCCGGCGCCTCGAGGCGTGGGAGGCCGGCGAGGCCGCGGCCCCGCCCGCGCACGCCTCCGGAGGTCTCGAGTGCCTCATCCAGGTGGACCTCGAGGAGGGGGCCGCCGGCCGGGGCGGCGCGGCGCCCGCCGAGGTCGGCCGCCTCGCCGAGGAGATCGAGCAGGCCGAGGGCCTGCGGCTGGGCGGCCTCATGGCCGTCGCCCCGCTGGGCGCCGAGCCGGGGCCGAGCTTCGAGCGGCTCTGGGAGATCAGCCAGCGGCTCCGGGCGGAGCACCCGCAGGCGCGGCAGATCTCGGCCGGGATGAGCGGGGACTGGGCCGAAGCGATAAGATGGGGGTCCACGAGGGTCAGGGTCGGCAGCTCCATCATGGGCCCCCGGCCGGAGGCCACCGGCCCAGCCTGACTGTTGGCTGGGAGGGGGCGTGTTGCCCCTCGGATTCCGAGGGCCGCCCGGCGATAATTGACCGATACGCGACGGTACCCGGCGGCGCCGGGCCCGTTCAGACGAACATCATCGAGGAGTCTCAACATGGCCGGAACTCTGCGGCAGGCGATGGTCTTCCTTGGCCTGGCCGACGACGGGTACGAGCAGCAGCCCGCACCCCAGAAGCGCCGGCCCGAGCCGGAGGCCGAGCAGGACCTCGAGCCCGCCGAGTCCTTCCAGGAGGAGCCGGAGTACGAGCCGGCCCCCGTCCAGCAGCCCGCCCCCCGCCGCGCGAGCCGTCAGCCGGAGAGGCAGGCCGCGGCCCTCGAGCCCGTGGGGGAGCCGGAGCCGGAGGACGACGTCGAGCCCCCCGCGGAGCAGCCCGAGCACCGGGCCCCCGTGACACCCATCAAGCGTGCCGAGGCACAGAGCGAAAGCGACAACGAATTGCGACGCATCACCACCATCCACCCGCGCTCCTACAAGGACGCCAAGGTGATCGGCGAGTCATTCCGGGACAACATCCCCGTCATCATGAACGTGACGGACATGGACGTCTCGGAGGCCAAGAGGCTGATCGACTTCTCCTCGGGCCTCACCTTCGCCCTGAACGGGAGCATCGAGCGGGTGACCGAGCAGGTGTTCCTGCTGACCCCGGCCAATCTGGAGGTCCTGGCGAACGACGTCGCGGACACCGGCTACGAGCACGAGGAAGTGCCCGTCTTCAACCAGCGCTAGCCCCGTCCCGACGCCCCGCCGACGAGTAGGTAATCCGTGGTCTCCATCCTCGCCCTGTTCAACTTCGCCCTGTACCTGCTGCTGCTGGTCCTGATGTTCCGGCTGGTCCTGGACTGGGTGCAGAGCTTCGCCCGGTCCTGGCGTCCGAAGGGCGTGGCGCTGGTCTTCGCGTCCAGCGTCTACTCGCTGACCGATCCGCCCATGCGCCTGATGCGCCGCATCATCCCGCCGCTCAACCTGGGCGGCATCTCCCTGGACATGGGCTTCCTGGTCCTGGTCCTGGGGATCGGGCTGGTGCGGGCCATCGTGGGCGGGCTGATGATCTCCGCCGGCTGACCCACCGCCGGAACACGACGCGCTGCCCGCAGGGGCAGGGCGAGGGACGGTGGCCCGCCGGCCGGTGCGCGCTAGGATGAGTCTCAGGCTAGCTACCGACCGTCGGCCGGAGCCTACCGGTGACCCGGACCCACATTTCTAGACACGAGGTGACATCCATGGCATTGACCCCCGAGCAGGTCATCAACAAGACCTTCCAGCCCACCAAGTTCCGAGAGGGCTACGACCAGGAAGAGGTCGACCTCTTCCTGGACGAGGTGGTCGCCGAGCTGCGGCGCCTCAACACGGAGAACGAGGACCTCCGCCAGCAGCTCAGCGAGGCCGGGGTCTCCGCCCCCGTGAGCATCGGCACGGAGGACGAGACCGTCTCCGAGCCGGTCCGGACGGCGTCGGACGACGCCGCGGACTCCTCCGAGGACGTCCAGCCCGAGGCGCAGGCAGAGGAGCCCGTCGAGGCCGAGGCCCCCGCCCAGGAGCCCGAGCCGCTGCCCGCCGTCGAGGAGCAGACGGCCGATCAGCCCGCCCCGGCCGCCCCCGCGCAGTCCCAGGCCGCCCCTGCCGCGTCGGACTCCTCCTCCGAGTCCGCCGCCGCGGTGATCGCGATGGCCCAGCGTCTGCACGACGAGTACGTGGCCCAGGGCGAGGCCGAGCGCCAGCGCCTGATCGACGAGGGCCAGTCCGCCGCCGACTCGCTGGTCTCGGACGCCGAGACCCGCCGCCAGGACGTGCTGGCGAGCCTGGAGGAGG
Source organism: Rothia halotolerans (assembly GCF_004136635.1). Lineage (GTDB taxonomy): Bacteria > Actinomycetota > Actinomycetes > Actinomycetales > Micrococcaceae > Rothia > Rothia halotolerans. The sequence goes on from NZ_NOIU01000002.1 coordinate 142,472, forward strand.
CCAAGCGGAGCCTGGAGACCGACGTCGAGTCGCTGCGCGGCTTCGAGTCCTCCTACCGCGCGGAGCTGCGGAGCTACCTCAAGGAGCGCCTCGACGACCTCGAGAACGGCCCCTCGCTCGAGCCGGTCTCCTGATCCCTCCCGTCCATCCCGTCCGGGGGCCGATGCCGCGCGCATCGGCCCCCGGACGAGTCTGCGCCGCCGCGCCCCCGCGGTGCGGCGGCCACACCCCCCGTGTCAGCCGAGCCCAGGAGCGCTGAACCCGTGAGCACCCAGTCCGCCGGACGCCCCGAGGGGCCCGGAGAGGCATCCGGCCGAGGGCGCCGCCCCCGGCCGCTCGCGGGCGCGCCCCTGCTGCGCGGCCGGCTGGCCGCGGCGGCCCTGCTGCTGATCGGCTACGGGGCGGATCAGCTGACCAAGTGGTGGATCGAGAGCACGCTCCGGGAAGGGCAGTCGATCACGGTGGTCGACGGGCTGCTGTGGTGGAGGTTCATCCGCAACCCCGGGGCGGCGTTCTCCATGGGGGAGTCCTACACCTGGATCTTCACCATCGTCATGGCCGTGGTCGCCGCCGTGGTGGTGGCGGTCCTCCCGAGGGCCCGGCACCGCTGGTGGCTGCTCGCCCTGGGCGGGCTGCTGGCCGGCGTGCTGGGCAACCTGACCGACCGGCTGTTCCGGCAGCCCGGCTTCGGCGTCGGGCACGTGGTCGACTTCATCTCCGTGCCCCACTTCGCGATCTTCAACATCGCAGACACCCTCATCTGCGTCAGCATCGCGGGCATCGCGCTGCTGACGCTGAGGGACGTGCCGCTCACCGGCGTCCGCCGGGGAGCCGAGGAGCAGGAGGAGACCGCGTGAGCGAGACGACCGAGAAGCAGGACGTCTGGACGGTGGGTCCCGAGGACGAGGGCACGCGGCTGGACGCCGCGATCGCCGAGCGGACCGGCTCCTCCCGCTCCGCCGCCGCCGCCTGGTGCGGCGAGGGCAGGGTGTTGGTCGAGGCGGAGGACAGGCCGCTGCGGCCCGCCAAGTCCCTGCGGCTGCCCGCCGGTGCCCGGGTCAGCGTCGTCGTGCCGCCGGCGGGGGAGACGGTGCGCGTCATCGCCGAGACCGTCGACGGGTTCTCGATCCTCCACGAGGACTCGGACATCGTGGTGGTGGACAAGCCCGCCGGCGTCGCGGCCCATCCGAGCCCCGGCTGGCACGGGCCCACCGTGGTGGGGGCGCTGGCCGCGGCCGGCGTCGGGATCTCCACCTCCGGGGCGGCCGAGCGCCGGGGCGTGGTCCACCGGCTCGACGTCGGCACCTCGGGCCTGATGGTGGTGGCCAAGAACGAGGCCTCATACTCCGCGCTCAAGCGCGCCTTCAAGGAGCGGACGGTCGAGAAGGTCTACCACACGATGGTCCAGGGCATCCCGGACCCCCTGCGCGGGACCATCGACGCCCCCATCGGCCGGCATCCCGGGCACGAGTGGCGCTTCGCCGTCGTAGAGGACGGCCGGGCCTCGGTGACCCACTACGAGGTGATGGAGGCCTTCGGGCCCGCCGCGCTGGCCGAGGTGCATCTGGAGACCGGGCGCACCCACCAGATCCGGGTGCACTTCTCAGCGCTGCACCACCCGTGCTGCGGCGACCTCACCTACGGCGCCGACCCCCGTCTCTCGGCGCGGCTGGGGCTGACCCGGCAGTGGCTGCACGCCCGCCGGCTCGGGTTCCAGCACCCCGGCACGGGGGACGCGGTGGAGTACCTCAGCGAGTACCCGGCGGACCTGGAGTTCGCCCTCGAGGCGATGCGCAGCGGGGACGCGCTGGGCTGATCCGCGTCCATCGCGGGGAAGGGGCCCCGCCCCGCGCGATGGCCTAGAATGGACGGGTGACTTCCACGGCATCCTCCTCCAAAGGCTTCACGCACCTGCACGTCCACACCGAGTACTCGATGCTCGACGGCGCGGCCCGCCTGGACGACCTCTTCGAGCACGCGCACGAGCTCGGGATGGACTCCGTGGCGACCACCGACCACGGGTACCTCTTCGGCGCCTTCGACTTCTGGAACAAGGCCCGCAACGCCGGGATCAAGCCGATCATCGGCGTCGAGGCCTACGTGACGCCCGGCACCGCCCGGCAGGACCGCACCAGGGTCAAGTTCGCCGAGGGCGGGCGCGGGGACGTCTCCGGCGGCGGCGCTTACACCCACATGACGCTGCTGGCCGAGAGCACCCAGGGCATGCACAACCTCTTCCGCGCCTCCTCGCTGGCGTCGCTGGAGGGCCACTTCTACAAGCCCCGCATGGATCGCGAGCTACTGAACACCTACTCGGAGGGCCTGATCGCGACGACGGGCTGCCCCTCCGGCGAGGTCCAGACCCGCCTGCGGCTGGGCCAGTACCGCGAGGCCCGCGAGGCGGCGGCCGAGTTCCGGGACATCTTCGGCAAGGAGAACTACTTCTGTGAGCTGATGGACCACGGGCTCTCGATCGAGAAGAACGTGAGCAGCGACCTGCTGCGCCTGGCCAAGGACCTCGACCTGCCGCTGGTCGCCACCAACGACCTCCACTACACCCGCGCCGAGGACGCCAAGGCCCACGCCGCGCTGCTGTGCGTGCAGTCGGGGTCCACCATCCAGGACCCCAAGCGTTTCAAGTTCGACGCCGACGAGTTCTACCTCAAGTCCCCGGCCGAGATGCGCGAGGTCTTCCGCGACTTCCCGGAGGCCTGCGACAACACCCTCGCCATCGCCGAGCGCTGCAACGTGGAGTTCGACACCAGCGCCAACTACATGCCGAACTTCCCCTGCCCGGAGGGCGAGAACGAGGAGTCCTGGTTCGTCAAGGAGGTCGAGAAGGGCCTCCACTACCGCTTCCCGCAGGGCATCCCGGACGAGGTCCGCAAGCAGGCGGAGTACGAGACCGGCATCATCATCCAGATGGGCTTCCCTGGGTACTTCCTGGTGGTGGCCGACTTCATCAACTGGGCCAAGAGCCAGGGCATCCGCGTGGGCCCGGGCCGCGGCTCCGGCGCCGGCTCGATGGTCGCCTACGCGATGCGCATCACCGACCTGAACCCGCTGGATCACGGGCTGATCTTCGAGCGGTTCCTCAACCCGGACCGCGTCTCCATGCCCGACTTCGACGTCGACTTCGATGATCGCCGCCGCTCCGAGGTGATCCACTACGTCACCGAGAAGTACGGCGAGGACAAGGTCGCCATGATCGTCACCTACGGGACGATCAAGGCCAAGCAGGCCCTGAAGGACTCCTCGCGCGTGCAGGGCTACCCGTTCTCGATGGGCGAGCGGCTGACCAAGGCCATGCCGCCGGACGTCATGGGCAAGGGCATCAACCTCACCGACGTCTACGACAAGGACGCGAAGCGCTACAGCGAGGCCGAGGAGCTGCGCGAGCTGCTCGCCGGCGACGAGGACGCCCGGAAGGTCTTCGACACCGCCGAGGGCCTCGAGGGACTCAAGCGCCAGTGGGGCGTCCACGCGGCGGGGGTGATCATGTCCAGCCGCAACCTGATCGACGTCATCCCCATCATGCGCCGCGAGCAGGACAACCAGGTCATCACGCAGTTCGACTACCCGACCTGCGAGGGCCTCGGACTGATCAAGATGGACTTCCTGGGGCTGCGCAACCTCACCATCATCTCCGACGCCCTGGCCAACATCGAGTCCAACCGGGGCGAGACGCTGGACCTGGAGACGCTCGGGATCGACGACCGTCCCGCCTACGAGCTGCTGGCGCGCGGCGACACGCTGGGGGTCTTCCAGCTCGACGGCGGCCCCATGCGCCAGCTGCTCAAGCTCATGCGCCCCGACAACTTCGAGGACATCTCCGCGGTCATCGCCCTGTACCGGCCGGGGCCGATGGGCGCGAACTCGCACACCAACTACGCCCTGCGCAAGACGGGGGCGCAGGAGATCACCCCCATCCACCCGGAGCTGGCGGAACCGCTGGCGGAGATCCTGGACACCACCTACGGCCTGATCGTCTACCAGGAGCAGGTCATGGCCATCGCCCAGAAGGTCGCCGGGTACTCGCTCGGACAGGCGGACATCCTGCGCCGGGCGATGGGCAAGAAGAAGAAGGCCGAGCTGGACAAACAGTACGAGGGCTTCCACCAGGGCATGCTGGACAACGGCTACTCGGAGGACGCGATCAAGACGCTGTGGGCGATCCTGCTGCCCTTCTCCGACTACGCCTTCAACAAGGCGCACTCGGCGGCCTACGGCCTCGTGGCGTACTGGACCGCCCATCTCAAGGCGCACTACCCGCAGGAGTACATGGCCGCGCTGCTCACCTCGGTGGGCGACGACAAGGACAAGCTCGCCCTGTACCTCAACGAGTGCCGCCGGATGGGCATCACGGTCTTCCCGCCCGACGTCAACGAGTCCGCCCTGAACTTCACCCCGGTGGGGCAGGACATCCGCTTCGGCATGGGGGCCGTGCGCAACGTCGGCTCCAACGTGGTGGACGCGATGGTCGCCGCCCGGGAGGAGCAGGGGAAGTTCACCTCCTTCCACGACTTCCTCAAGAAGGTGCCGGCGATCGTCTGCAACAAGCGGACCATCGACTCGATGATCAAGGCGGGCGCCTTCGACGACCTGGGGCACCGGCGTCGTGCCCTGTCCCAGGTCCACGAGGAGGCGATCGACGCCACGGTCTCGGTCAAGCGCCAGGAGGCCGCCGGCCAGTTCGATCTCTTCGGCGGCATGGGCGTCGAGGAGGCGGATCCCAGCGCCGACCTCGCCGTCGCGATCCCGGACGTCCCCGAGTGGGAGCGGCGGGACAAGCTGAACTTCGAGCGGGAGATGCTCGGCCTGTACGTCTCGGACCACCCGCTGCGGGGGCTCGACGACGCCCTGGGCCAGCTCTCCGACTCCTCCGTGCAGTCGCTGCTGGACGAGGACGGGAAGCCCGACGGCGCGACCGTGACGCTGGCGGGGATGATCACCTCGGTGCAGCGCAAGGTCGCGAAGACCAGCGGCAACGCCTATGCCCGGGTCGAGCTCGAGGACCGGACCGGCTCCATGGAGGTCATGTTCTTCGGCAAGGTCTACGCCCCGATCTCCGGGGTGCTGGCCGAGGACCTCATCTGTACCATCAAGGGCCGCCTCCAGCGCCGCGACGACGGCACGGTCACGGTCTCGGCGCAGGAGCTCAAGGTCCCGGACATCGATCCGGACGGGCAGAAGGGCCCCGTGGTGATCTCGCTGCCCGAGCACCGCGCCACCGAGCAGAACCTCCGCGAGCTGGAGGGCATCCTCCAGAACCACCGGGGCGACACCGAGGTGCGGATGATCCTCGCCGGCCGCACCAAGGATGTGCTGATGAGGCTCTCCCCGCGGCTGAGGGTCAATCCGAACCCCGCCCTGTACGGCGATCTGAAGGTGCTCTTCGGCTCGGCATGCCTCGAGAAGGCGTCCTGACGGCGAAGGGCGTTAAACTGGTGGAATGACATCGACTTCCAGCACCTTCGCCACGACCGGAGCGCCGGAGCCACGGCTGCGCGTCATCGACCTGAGGGGGCGCCGGCTCAGCGACGCCGAGTTGCGCGCCGTCGTCCCCCGGCAGAGCGGCGACTTCGTCTCCTCCGCCGAGGAGGCGGTCGCGGGGATCCTGGAGGACGTGCGGCACCGGGGCGCCGCGGCCCTCCGGGAGCTCGCGGCGCGCTTCGACGGCGTCGAGCAGCAGCGTCTGCGCGTGCCGGCCGAGGCCATCGCCGAGGCCGTCTCCGGCCTGGACCCTGCGGTCCGCCGCGGCCTGGAGGCCGCGATCGAGCGGACCCGGGCGTTCGCGGCGGCCCAGCGGCCCGCCGACTCGAGCATCGAGGTGGCCCCCGGCGCTCACCTGACCAACCGCTGGACGCCGATGCGGCGCTCCGGCCTCTACGTGCCGGGCGGGCTCGCGGTCTACCCCTCCTCGGTGGTCATGAACGTGGTCCCGGCGCAGGCGGCCGGCGTCGAGTCGGTGGTCCTGTGCACCCCGCCGCAGCGCGAGTTCGGCGGGCTGCCCCACCCCACCACGCTGGCCGCGGCCGGCCTGCTCGGCGTGGACGAGGTCTGGGCGATCGGCGGCGCGCAGGCGCTCGGCGCGATGGCCTACGGGATCGAGGACGGCGAGGACCGGCTGGAGGCCGTGGACATCCTGACCGGGCCGGGCAACATCTACGTCGCGATGGCCAAGCGGCAGCTGCGCGCGCTGGTGGGCGTGGACGGCGAGGCCGGCACCACGGAGATCGCGGTCATCGCGGACTCCTCGGCGCGCCCGGACTTCGTCGCCGCCGACCTCATCTCCCAGGCCGAGCACGACCCGAACGCGGGGTCCCTGCTCATCACCGACTCCCAGGAGACGGCCGAGGCGGTCGCGGAGGCCGTCGCCGAGCAGGCAGCGGTCACCCGGCACCGGGAGCGGGTGGCCACCGCGCTGGCGGGCCAGCAGTCCGGCGTCATCCTCACCGAGGACCTCTCGGAGAGCATCCGGGCGGCCGACGCCTATGCGGCCGAGCACCTCGAGATCCACACGCAGGACCCGGCAGGGGTCGCGGCCCGGATCCGCAACGCCGGCGCGATCTTCCTGGGCCCCTACAGCCCCGTCCCGCTGGGGGACTACGCGGCCGGCTCCAACCACGTGCTGCCCACCGGCGGCTCCGCGGCACACGCCGGCGGGCTCACCACGGCGACCTTCATGAAGCCCGTGCAGATCGTCGACTACTCGGCCGAGGCGCTGGCAGAGGTGGGCGAGGCCGTCGTCGCGCTCTCCCACGCCGAGGACCTCCCCGCCCACGGCGCGGCGATCACCGTGCGCGGGGCCGCCGCGAAGGAGCGTCCCTGATGCACTGCCCCTACTGCCGCCATCCGGACTCCCGCGTGGTCGACTCGCGGGTCGCCGACGACGGCTCGGCCATCCGCCGCCGCCGCCAGTGCGCGGCCTGCGGGCGCCGCTTCTCCACGCTGGAGACGACCACGGTCAACGTGATCAAGCGCTCGGGGGCGACCGAGCCCTTCACCCGGTCCAAGATCGTCTCGGGCGTGCGCAAGGCGTGCCAGGGGCGGCCGGTCAGCGAGGACGACCTCGCGCTGCTCGCGCAGGAGGTCGAGGAGAGCATTCGGGCCCGCGGCGTCGCGGAGATCGACGCCAACGACGTCGGGCTGGCCATCCTCGCGCCGCTGCAGCGCCTGGACGAGGTCGCCTATCTGCGCTTCGCCAGCGTGTACCAGGCCTTCGAGGGCCTCGGGGACTTCGAGCGGGCGATCGAGACCCTGCGCGCCGAGACCGCGGAGCGGGCCGGTGGCGCCGGGCAGGAGCCGGAGGCGGTCGAGGACGAGTCCGGCGAGGAGCCCGCCCCGCGCCGGGGCCGGGGCGCACGGCGCTCGGAGACGACGCGGAGGAAGCGCTCCGCTGAGACGGCCGAGGAGCCGGACCAGCCGCGTCTGCTCTGACCTCCGGGACGTTCCCGGGCCGTCGCAACCCGGCGGAGGAGAGCCTTGGACTGGACCCCGGCATGTGGTTAGATGGAACCGGACGCCGATACTTGCGGAGGGGAAGCCGCCAAGTGTCGGCGTCCGTTCTCGTCTACGCCCGGGGCCCGGTCACCTCGTTCCGGTGCTCCCGCTCGCCGGGCTGCCCGGAGGCGAACAGCGAGGCCCCGACGATCCCCGCGTTGTTGCGCAGCGCCGCCGGCACGATGGGGGTGCCGACGTCCAGGTAGGGCATGAACTTCTCGGGCTTGCGGGACACTCCGCCGCCGACCACGAAGAGGTCGGGGGAGAAGAGCCGGTCCACCTTGGCGAAGAACCGCTGCAGGCGGGCGCCGTACTCCTTCCAGGAGAGCCCCTCGCGCTCCCGGGCCCGGACGGAGGCCCTGGCCTCGGCGTCGGCCCCGTCCAGCTCCATGGCCCCCAGCTCGAGGTTGGGGACGAGCACCCCGTTGTGGATGATCGCCGAGCCGATGCCCGTGCCCAGGGTGATGGCCATGACCAGGCCGTCCTGGCCGCGGCCCTCGCCGTAGATCGCCTCGGCCAGGCCCGCGGCGTCGGCGTCGTTCACCGCGTAGACCTCCCGGCCCAGCGCCTCGCGGACCGGGCCAGCCAGGTCCGCGCCGATCCAGGAGTCGTCGATGTTGCTCGCCGACCAGGTCTTCCCGTCCTTGATGATGGCGGGGAACCCCAGCCCGACGGCGGAGGAGGGCTCGGGCGCCGGATCGCGCCGCTGGAGCTCCTCGACGATCCGGCCGATCACCGGGATCACCGTGGCGGGGGTGGCCGGGTGGGGCGTGTCGATCCGGTGCCGCTCGCCCACCAGCGAGCCGGTGCGCAGGTCCACGATGCCGCCCTTGATCCCGGTGCCCCCGATGTCGACGCCGATCGCCAGATGGCGCGGCGAGGGCGGGGGCAGCTCCTCCGCGTGGTTCAGGTCGGCGGCGACGGCCACCTCGGGCCGCACGGATGCGTTCTGGCTCATGGGACTCTCCTTGTTCGTCGGGCGAGGCGGGAGGCCGGGCGGGTTCCGCTCCGGCGGGGCTAGGGGAGGGTCAGTACGTCCGCGCCGTCGGCAGTGACCACGAGGGTGTGCTCGAACTGCGCGGAGCGGCGGCGATCCCGGGTGACCACCGTCCAGTCGTCCTCCCACAGGTCCCAGGCGACGGTGCCGAGGTTGAGCATCGGCTCGATGGTGAAGACCATGCCCTCCTCCATCACCGTGCTGTACTGGGGCGCGGCGTCGTAGTGGGGGACGATCAGGCCGGAGTGGAACTCGCGTCCCACGCCGTGTCCCGTGAAGTCCCTCACAACACCGTACCCGAAGCGGGAGGCGTACTTCTCGATCACCCGGCCGATGACGTTGATCTCGCGGCCCGGGCGCACGGCCTTGATCGCGCGGCGCAGGGATTCCTCGGTGCGCTCGACCAGCTGCCGGGACTCCTCGTCCACCTCGCCCACCAGCAGCGTGCGGTTGGTGTCGCCGTGCATGCCGTTCTTGAAGGCGGTGACGTCGAGGTTGACGATGTCCCCGTCCTCCAGCACGGTCGAGTCGGGGATGCCGTGGCAGACGACCTCGTTCAGCGAGGTGCACACCGACTTCCAGAAGCCCTTGTAGCCCAGCGTCGAGGGATAGGCGCCGTGGTCGCAGATGTACTCGTGCACGACGCGGTCGATCCGGTCGGTGGTGGTGCCGGGGACGCAGTGCTCCTCGGCGGCCACGATGGCGCCCGCCGCGATCCTGCCGGACTCGCGGACCAGCTCGATCTCCTCGGGCGTGTAGAAGTTGGAGCCGTGCCCCTCCTCGGCGGTGGTCCGCCCGACGTACTCCGGGCGCTCGATGCCCTCGGGGACCCGGCGGACGGGGGAGACCCGGCCCGGGGCCAGGGTGCCGAGGGGGGCGCGTCCCGGCTCCGCCGGCGCGTTGTGGGTTATCGAATCTGTGTTGGTTTCAGGCATATCATCAACTGTAAGTGAATTCGCCGACCCGAGGAGCATCGTCATGAGCTACAAGGACGCCAGCCACCTGCCCCCCGAGCAGCAGTTCTGGTACAACACCTACACCCGGACCGTGGAGCAGGGCGCCCAGTCCGACTACCGGCAGCTCATCGGCCCCTACGCGAGCCGGGAGGAGGCCCAGCACGCCCTCGAGCGCGCGGCGCAGCGCAACGAGGAGTGGGAGGACAGCAACGCCCGCTGGGCGGCCGGGCACCAGCCCGGCCATCACCACCGGCACGGCTGAGGCCCCGGCCCGGCCTCGCGGCGGCATCCGGCCCGATCCTCCTGAGGGGGTCGGGGCCCGGCACCCGGGGCGGCCGGCCCCGGAAGGCTACTCCTTGAAGACGTGCTCCTCGGCGGGGAAGGACCCGTCCAGCACGTCCTTCCGGTAGGCCCCGGCCGCCTGGGCGACGACGCCGCGCAGATCCGCGTACTTCTTGACGAAGCGCGGGGCCCGTCCCTCGCCGAGGCCGAGCATGTCCTGCCACACCAGCACCTGGCCGGTGGTCGAGCCGCCCGCGCCGATGCCCACGGTGGGCACCCGCAGCGCCTCGTCCGCGGCCTGGACGGCCGGCTCGGCGGTCATCTCGATCAGCACGGAGAACGCCCCGGCCTCCTCGAGGGCGAGGGCGTCGTCCAGGAGCCGCTGGGCGGCGTCGTCGCGCCCCTGGACGCGGTGGCCCCCGAGCGAGTTCACGCTCTGCGGGGTGTAGCCCACGTGGGCCATGACCGCGACGCCGGCCTGGGCCATGGCGCGCACGTGCTCGGCGTAGTACGCGCCGCCCTCCATCTTCACCCCGTGGGCGCCGCCCTCCTTCATCAGCCGCACGGCGCTCGCCACGGCCTGGGCCGGGGACTCCTCGTAGGAGCCGAAGGGCAGGTCGGCGAGGACCAGGGCGCGCTTCGCCGCGCCGGAGACGGCCCGGGTCAGGGGGATGAGCTCGTCGAGGGTGACCGGGACGGTCGAGGGATAGCCGAAGACGGTGTTGCCGGCGGAGTCGCCGATGAGCAGGACCTCGATGCCGGCCTCGTCGAAGATGCCGGCGGTCATCGCGTCGTAGCTGGTGAGCATCGAGAACCGGTGCCCCCGGTCCTTGCAGCGCTGCAGGTGGACGGTGCGGACGGTGGCGACGCGGTCCAGCCAGTCGCCCTCGGACTCGGCGGGTTCCGGGTTGTCATGGAGATATGAGGCCATGGCCACCACTTTACGACCTGGCCGCGCGCCGTCCCCGCAGATCCCCCGGGACCCGCCCCGGGGAGCGGATAGAGTGGTGCCCGTACGGCCGGGATCGGAACCAACTGACGAGGAGAGCCATGGATCGCCAGCAGGAATTTGTGCTCCGCACCATCGAGGAGCGGGACGTCCGGTTCGTCCGGATGTGGTTCACCGACGTCGTGGGCACCCTCAAATCGGTGGCGCTCGCCCCGGCCGAGGTGGAGAGCGCGTTCGACGAGGGGCTCGGCTTCGACGGCTCCTCGATCGAGGGCCTCTCCCGGGTGCACGAGTCCGACATGCTGCTGCAGCCGGACCCCTCGACCTTCCAGATCCTGCCGTGGCGCGGCGAGGTCGAGCCGACCTCCCGGATGTTCTGCGACATCCTCACCCCCGACGGCGAGCCCTCCTCCGCGGACTCCCGCGGCGTGCTCAAGCGCGTCCTGGCCAAGGCCGGGGACATGGGCTTCACCTGCTACACCGCCCCGGAGGTCGAGTTCTACCTGCTGAAGTCCCCCGAGCTCAACGCCGAGGGCCAGCCCGAGCCGGTGGACCGGGAGGGCTACTTCGACCACGTCTACGGCGGCGTCGTCCAGGACTTCCGGCGCCGGGCGGTGACGATGCTCGAGGAGGTCGGCATCTCGGTGGAGTTCAGCCACCACGAGGACGGGCCGGGCCAGAACGAGATCGACCTGCGCCACGCCGACGCCCTCCAGACCGCGGACAACATCATGACCTTCCGCTCGGTCATCAAGGAGGTCGCCTACTCCCAGGGCATCTACGCGACCTTCATGCCCAAGCCCTTCACCGAGTTCCCCGGCTCCGGGATGCACACCCACTTCTCGCTGTTCGAGGGGGACTCCAACGCGTTCTTCGAGGCGGGGGCCGAGTACCAGCTCTCCCGCACGGCCCGGCACTTCATCGCCGGCGTGCTGCACCACGCGCCCGAGTTCACCTCCATCACCAACCAGTTCGTGAACTCCTACAAGCGGCTCTGGGGCGGGGGAGAGGCCCCGAGCTACCTGTCCTGGGGCCACAACAACCGCTCGGCCCTGGTGCGCGTGCCCCTGTACAAGCCCTCCAAGATGCAGTCGGCCCGCATCGAGTACCGCGGCATCGACTCCGCGGCGAACCCGTACCTGAGCTACGCCGTCATCCTGGCGGCGGGCCTGAAGGGCATCGAGAACGAGTACGACCTGCCGATGGCGGAGTCGGAGGACGTCGCCTCGATGTCCGCCGCGGAGCGCCGCAGCCTCGGCCACAGCCCGCTGCCCTCCTCCCTCTACGACGCGATCCGGCAGACCGAGGACTCCGAGTTCATGGCCGAGGTCCTCGGCGAGCAGGTCTTCAACCAGTTCCTGCTGAACAAGCAGGAGGACTGGACCGCCTACCGCCAGGTCGTCACCCCGTACGAGCTCAAGCACAACCTCGGCCTCCTGTAGGCCCGGGGAGGAAAGGACGCGAGATGGCCGACGCGAGCGCGACCACCACGGCCCCCGACGCCGTGCCGGGCAAGCAGCGGCTTGCCGGCCTCGGCTTCACCGACCTGACCGGGGCGCAGCGGTGGCTCGCCTCGCGCGAGCTCGAGGCAGTGGACGGGACCCGGCTGTTGGAGGGGCTGCGGCTCAGCCCCTCGCCGGACATCGCGCTCAAGAACATCGTGCGGATCCTCGCGGACCGACCCGAGTTCTCCCGCCGGGTCGAGCGGGGCGCCGAGGCTCTCTCGCTCTACCGGCTGCTCGGCGCCTCGGAGGCCCTCGGGGAGTTCCTCCTGCGCCGCCCGGAGCAGCTGGAGGTCTTCGACGAGGATCCCGAGGAGCTTATCCGGGGAGTGCGCGAGGGCCGTCCCGAGGCCTACCGGGAGGCGATGCACCGCTCGGTGGGCTCGGATCCGGCGGCTGTGCGGCCCGTGGCGGAGCTGACCGGCGCGGAGGCGGCCGAGGCCCTGCGCGTGGCCTACCGGACCCAGCTGGCGCGGCTGGCGATCGCCGACCTGTGCGCCGAGGAGCCGATCGATCTCATGCCGGCCGTCGGCGCCGCGCTCGCCGACCTGGCGGGCGCGGCGGTCGACGCCGCCCTGGCCATCGCCCGGGCGGAGCTCGCCGAGGAGGAGCCGGAGGCGGCCGACGTCGCCCTGGCCGTCATCGGGATGGGCAAGTGCGGGGCGCGGGAGCTGAACTACGTCTCCGACGTCGACGTCATCTACGCCGTGGGCCCGGCCTTCCCGGCCGGGGAGGCGGAGGATGCCGGACCCGAGGGGGACGGCGGGTCGGAGGGGCCGCCCGACGAGCAGACGCAGAACCGGGTGGGCACGCTCCTGGTCAAGCGGATCGGCAGCATCCTGCACGGCGTCGCCCCCGAGCCGGGCCTCTGGGAGGTCGACGCCAACCTCCGGCCCGAGGGCAAGGACGGCCCGCTGGTGCGCACGGTGGAGTCGCACCGGGTCTACTACGAGCGCTGGGCCGAGAACTGGGAGTTCCAGGCGCTGATGAAGGCACGGCCGATCGCCGGCGACGCCGCCCTGGGCCAGCAGTACCTCGAGGCCATCACGCCCTTCGTGTGGGAGGCCTCCGGGCGCGAGGGCTTCGTCGACTCGGTGCAGGGGATGCGCCACCGGGTGACGGACAACATCCCGGAGGAGGAGCGGGACCGGCAGATCAAGCTCGGGCCAGGAGGGCTGCGCGACGTCGAGTTCACGGTGCAGCTGCTGCAGCTGGTCCATGGCCGCACCGACGAGCAGGTGCGCACCCGCTCGACCACCGAGTCCCTGGACGCCCTCTCGGAGCGCTCCTTCATCGGCCGGGGCGACGCCGCCCGGTTCAGCCGGGAGTACCGGTGGCTGCGCCTGCTGGAGCACCGGATCCAGCTGCTGCACCTGCGCCGCACCCACCTGATGCCGGTCAAGGAGGCGGACCAGACCGTCGTCGCCCGCGGGATGCGGGGCCCGGGGGAGCGGGAGAGGATCACCCCCGCCGCGTTCATCGACTCCTGGCGGAAGGTCAAGCGCTCGGTGCGGGGGCTTCACGAGCAGCTGTTCTTCCGGCCGCTGCTGGCCGCCGTCGCGCACCTCTCCGCGGCCGAGGTCGCCCTCTCCTCGGAGGCCGCGCGGGACCGGCTCGCGGCGCTGGGCTACCTGGACCCCAAGGGGGCGATGCGCCACATCGAGGCGCTCACCCGCGGGCTCTCCCGCCGCGCCGAGATCCAGCGCACCATCCTGCCGGTCCTGCTGGGCTGGTTCGCCGACGGCGTGGACCCCGACGCCGGCCTGCTGGGCTTCCGCCGCGTCTCCGAGGCGCTGGGGCAGACGCACTGGTACCTGAAGATGCTGCGCGACTCCTCCGTGGCCGCGGAGCGGCTGTGCGCGATCCTCTCCAGCTCCCGCTTCGTCACCGACCTGCTGGAGGACGAGCCGGAGTCCATCGCCTGGCTGGACCGTGAGGACCAGCTGCGGCCCGCGAGCTTCGAGGCCCTGTGGACCGAGATCCAGTCGAAGATCTCCCGGCACAACGAGGCGGAGTCCGCGGCGCGGATGGTGCGCCTGATCCGGCGCCGCGAGATCCTGCGGGTGGCGATGGGGGAGACCTCGGGCCTGCTCACCTCGGAGGAGATCATGCGGGGCCTCTCCCACATCGACCAGGCGACGATCCTGGGCGTCCAGCGGGCCGCCGAGCGGGAGATGTACTCCCAGCAGGGGGACCGCCCGCTGACCGACCTCGTCATCGTCGGCATGGGCCGGCAGGGCGGCGCCGAGATCGGGTACGGTTCCGACGCCGACGTGATGTTCGTCCACCGCCCCTGGAAGGGCAGCGACGAGAAGGAGGCCGCCGCCCAGGCGGGGACGCTGATCTCCCGGATCGTGCAGCTGCTCAAGTCCCCCACGACGCCGGCCATCCGCGCCGAGAAGACGCTGATCATCGACGCGGACCTGCGCCCGGAGGGGAAGTCGGGCCCGATGGTCCGCTCCCTGGACTCCTACGCGGAGTACTACGAGCGCTGGGCCGACACCTGGGAGTTCCAGGCGCTGCTGCGCGCCCGGCCCCTGAGCGGCTCGGCGGAGCTGGCGGAGAGCTTCGTGCGGCTGATCGACCCGTACCGGTACCCGGCCGAGTTCCCGGAGAGCCGGGTCCGGGAGGTGCGGCGGGTGAAGGCGCGGGTCGAGTCCGAGCGCATGCCGCGGGGAGCGGATCCGAACCGGCAGCTCAAGCTCGGCCGCGGCGGCCTCAGCGACGTCGAGTGGCTCGTCCAGCTGCTCCAGCTGCGGTACGCGCACGAGCATCCCGGGCTGAAGACCACCGGCACGCTCACCGCGCTCGCCGAGGCGGTCTCGTACGGGCTGGTCGCGGCCGAGGACGCCGAGACCCTGGAGACCGCCTGGCGGCTGGCCACCCGCATTCGCGGAACCAACGTGCTGCGGAGCGGACGGCCCTCGGACTCCCTGCCCTCCAGCCGGAGGGACCTGGAGGCGACGGCGCGCTGGGTGGGCTATGGCCCGGACTCGGCGGGGCGCCTCGAGGAGGACTACCTGCGGATCACGCGGCACGCCCGGGCGGTCTACGAGAAGATCTTCTACGGGCACCTCGAGGACTGAGGGCGGCTCCGCGGGAGACGGGGCCCGGACGCAGGAGGGCCGCGGACGGTGTGATCCGTCCGCGGCCCTCCGATCGGCTCAGCGGCCTGCTACACGCCGTAGTAGAGCTGGAACTCCAGCGGGTGCGGCACCAGCGAGAGCGGGAGCAGCTCGTTCTCGCGCTTGTAGGAGATCCAGGTCTCGATCAGGTCCTCGGTGAAGACGTCGCCCGCGAGCAGGAACTCGTGGTCGGCCTCCAGCGCCTCCAGCGCCTCGCCGAGCGAGGCCGGGGCCGTCTTGATGTCCTTGGCCTCCTCGGCGGGGAGCTCGTAGAGGTCCTTGTCGATGGGCTCCGGCGGCTCGATGCGGTTGCGGATCCCGTCCAGGCCCGCCATGAGCTGCGCGGCGAACGCCAGGTAGGGGTTGCAGGAGGGGTCCGGGGCGCGGAACTCGAGGCGCTTGGCCTTGGGGTTCGAGCCGGTGATCGGGATGCGGATGCCGGCGGAGCGGTTGCCCTGCGAGTACACCATGTTGACCGGCGCCTCGAAGCCCTTGACCAGGCGCTTGTACGAGTTGACGGTCGGGTTGGTGAAGGCCAGCACGGCGGAGGAGTGCTCGAGCAGGCCGCCGATGTACCAGCGGGCGGTGTCCGAGAGGTTGGCGTAGCCGCGCTCGTCGTAGAAGAGGGGCTCGCCGCCCTTCCACAGCGACTGGTGGCAGTGCATGCCGGAGCCGTTGTCCCCGAAGACGGGCTTGGGCATGAAGGTCGCGCTCTTGCCGAAGGCGTCGGCGGTGTTCTTGACGACGTACTTGAACTTCAGCAGGTCGTCGGCGCCGAGGGTCAGCGTCGAGAACGTGTAGTTGATCTCGGCCTGGCCGGCCGCGCCGACCTCGTGGTGGGACCGCTCGACCGCGAGGCCGATCTCGTCCAGGGCCACGCAGATCGCGTCGCGCAGGTCGGCCTGCTTGTCCACGGGGGAGACCGGGAAGTAGCCGCCCTTGGTGGGGGTCTTGTTGCCGAGGTTGCCGCCCTCCTCCTTGCGCCCGGAGTTCCAGGGGGCCTCGTCGGAGTCGACGGCGTAGAACGTGGACTCGGGGGAGACCTGGTACCGGACGTCCTCGAAGATGAAGAACTCGGCCTCGGAGGCGAAGTTGGCGGTGTCGGCGATGCCGGTCGACTGCATGTAGGCCTCGGCGCGCTCGGCCACGCCGCGGGGATCGCGGTGGTAGGGGTCGCCGGTGCGGGGGTTCACGATGGAGCAGGTGACCACGAGGGTCTTCTCCACGCGGAACGGGTCGACGAAGGCCGACTTGGGGTCCGGGATGAGCTGCATGTCGGACTCGGCGATGCCCTGGAAGCCGCGGATGGACGAGCCGTCGAAGAGCTGGCCGTTGACGAAGAAGTCGTCGTCCACCGCCTTGGCCGGCAGGTTGAAGTGCTGCTGCACTCCCGGCAGGTCGGTGAAGCGGAGGTCGACGAAGACGACATCCTCCTCCTGGATGTACGTCAGGACTTCCTGGGCGGTTTGGAACATGGTCCGTGTTCTCCTTAGATTGCTGGACACGACCTCGCCGGGGCCCGCTCTTCCTCGGGCCGCCCGCGTGTGTTGCACAACGGTCACACTAGCCGCATCCGGTTGCCCCCCTGTATCCCGGATGTTTCCGGTGCGTTAATGCATCCGGCCGGAGCCGGGAGGCGGCCGCCGCGGCAGCCGATGCCCCCACTCTATCGTGAGCGGCCCCGGGCGTTGGTTATTGTGGGAGCATGCCCGCTTCCACAGACCCCTCCCAGG
The DNA here is from genome assembly GCF_004136635.1 of Rothia halotolerans. Lineage (GTDB taxonomy): Bacteria > Actinomycetota > Actinomycetes > Actinomycetales > Micrococcaceae > Rothia > Rothia halotolerans. The sequence goes on from NZ_NOIU01000002.1 coordinate 159,519, forward strand.
CCGCAGAGAGCTCCTCGGGGGACGGCCGCTCCTACCCCGACTTCCCGGGCCAGCTGCTCGGCCGGCCCGAGCGGGGCCCCGGCTCGATCGCCCGCTTCCCCCGCCGCATCCTCGCCTTCGTCATCGACTGGTACCTCTGCTACGCGATCTGCCTCTGGATCCTGGGCCCCCTCGACGGATGGCTCGCGCTGGCCGCGCCGATCGCCTTCTGGCTCTACCAGAGCCTGCTGGTGGGCTTCGGCGGGCACGCCCTGGGGCACTTCATCTGCGGCATGCAGGTCCAGACCATGGCGGGGGGCCCTGCAGGCTTCCGCAGGGCGGCCGTGCGCAGCCTGCTCATCCTGCCGGTCGTCCCCGTCGTCGTCGTGGACGAGAACTCCCGCGGCCTGCACGACCGCAGCGTGGGCACCGTCCTCGTGCTCTTCCGCTGACGACGACGGCTGGACCAGCTTCCCGGACCCGCCCCCGCCGCGTCTTCCGCGTGAGCGGGCGCCTCAGCGCCCCCGCAGGCCGCGGCGGTCCGGCCGGGCCTTCATCGGGTCCACGCCCTTCGGCACCGGGAGCCCCTGGCCGAGCGAGGCGAGGCGGTTGTTGACCGCGTGCACCTCCTGCATGGTGAGCGTCTTGTCCAGCTTCTTCAGGGACTTGGCGATCTTCTTCAGCGGGACCTGGCCCTCGTCGTTGCCCGCCTTGACGACGTGCACCGGGACGTTGGGCGCCACCCGGTTCAGCTTCTTGCGCTCCTGGTTGACCAGCGAGTTCACTCGCTGGGAGGGCCCCTCGGTGACGAGCACGACGCCGGGCTTGCCGAGCGCGCGGAACACCAGGTCCTGGCTGCGCGGGTTCATCGCCACCGGCTGCTCCTCGACGATCCACCCGCGCCGCAGCGTCGACAGGGCCGCCCCGGCCGCGCCGGTCTGCCCCTCGATCTGCCCGAACGCGGCCTTCTCGGCTCTCCTGGACAGCACGATCATCGCCACCAGCACGCCCACCGGGATGCCGATGATCGTGAAGGTGATCCAGTTGCCGAGGAGCAGGCCGATGACCAGGAAGACGAGTACGACCGCCAGGGCCACCAGGAGCAGGATCCACGTGATGTTGGGATCCGACTTCTTGGTCATCTGGTAGACCTGCTTCATCTGGGCGAAGGGGCCGGGGCCCTTGCCAGCCTTCTTCTTCCGCTTCTCCTCGCGCTTCTCCTCGCGCGTGAGCTTGCCCTTCTTGGACGGCTGAGACGACACGTCGATTCCTCATGGTGGTGGGTGGGAGGCGCCGAACGGCGCCGGGACATTCTGGCACTAGTCTACGGGAGAGCGGGGCGTGCCCGGGCACGTCACCGCACGGCGGCGATCCCGGGGCCCGGCCGCTGAGAGTGCGGACGCAGTCGGGCCGCGGCGCCCCGGGGATCCCGGGAGCGCCGCGGCCCGTGCGGTGCCCGTCGTCGTCCGGCTACGCGGAGGCGGCCAGCAGCGAGCTCGCCTCCTGCCGGGCCGAGCCGGAGTCCTCGATGTGGGAGAGGTGCTCCGGGATCGGCCGGCCCATCTTCTCCATCGCGCGGGCCCACAGGCGCCCGGCGCGATAGGAGGAGCGGACCATGGGCCCGGCCATGACGCCGAGGAAGCCGATCTCCTCGGCAGCCTGGGAGAGCGCCACGAACTCCTCGGGCTTGACCCACCGGTCGATCGGGTGGAACAGCGGCGAGGGGCGCAGGTACTGCGTCAGGGTGATGATGTCGGTCCCGGCGTCGTGCAGGTCACACAGGGCCTCGTAGACCTCCTCGTTGGTCTCGCCCATCCCGAGGATCAGGTTGGACTTGGTGATCATCCCGCGGTCCTTGCCGTGGGAGATCGTCTCCAGCGAGCGCTCGTAGGTGAAGGCCGGGCGGATCTTCTTGAAGATGCGGGGCACGGTCTCCACGTTGTGGGCGTAGACCTCGGGGCCGGCGTCGACGATCATGTCCAGCCGGTCTGGCTTGCCCTGGAAGTCGGGGATGAGGATCTCGACGCCGGTGTTCGGGTTCTGCTCGTGGATCGCCCGGATGGTCTTCGCGTAGTGCATCGCGGAGCCGTCCTCGAGATCGTCGCGGGCGACGCCGGTCACGGTCGCGTAGCGCAGGTTCATCTGCTGGATCGAGCGCGCGACCTTGACGGGCTCGAGCGGGTCCAGCGCGACGGGACGTCCGGTGGCGATGTCGCAGAAGTCGCAGCGCCGCGTGCAGGTGTCGCCGGCGATGAGGAAGGTCGCCTCGCGGTCCTCCCAGCACTCGTAGATGTTGGGGCAGCCGGCCTCTTCGCACACGGTGTGCAGACCCTGGCTGCGGGCCATGGTCTTGAGCTCCTGGTACTCCGGGCCCATCCTGGCGGTGTTCTTCATCCAGGAGGGCTTCTTCTCGATCGGCACCTCGGCGTTGCGCGCCTCGACGCGGAGCAGCTTGCGGCCCTCGGGGGCGATGGTCATGGTCACTCCTTGGGTGTCCGTACGTTCAGTCGGCTCGTTGCGGCGGCCGCGCGCTAGGCGTCGGCCGTCTCCTGTTCGACGGTGAACTGGGCGGCGAGCCGGTCCGCCTGGACGGCCAGTTCCCTCTCTACCCGGTCAACCACGTCCGAGGGCGTGATATTCCGGCCGGCCTCGGCGCTCATGGTGGTCACGGACGCGTCCGTGATACCGCAGGGGATGAAGCTGGAGAAGGCGGCGAGGTCGTTGGAGCAGTTCAGCGCGAAGCCGTGCATCGTGGTCCTGCGGGAGACCCGGATGCCGATCGCGGCGATCTTCTTGTCCGGCTCGATGCCCTCGCCCAGGATCCAGACCCCCGAGCGGCCCTCGACCCGCCGGCCGTCGATGCCGAAGTCGGCCAGCACGGTGATGAGGATCTCCTCGAGCAGGCGTACGTAGGCGACGACGTCGATGGGCTCGGGCAGCCGCACGATCGGGTAGCCGACGAGCATCCCGGGACCGTGCCAGGTGAGCTTGCCGCCGCGGTCGATGGGCACGACGTCGGTGCCGTCCTGGGGGTACTCGTGCGGCTCAGTGCGCTTGCCGGCGGTGAAGACCGCCTCGTGCTCCAGCAGCATCACCGTGTTCTGCTGCTGCTTGCGGCTGACCCGTCCGTGGATCTCCTCCTGCCGAGCCAGCGCCTCCCGATAGTCCACGTAGTCCGGGGCGAACCCGACGCGTTCGATATCCAAAGCCATGCTCCTCAGCCTACTCCAGACCTCGTCGCCGCGCGGTCCGGGGCCGGCCGGGACCACGAGGTGGGACGGGCCGCCCGGCGCGCCCCTCCGCGCGTCCATTCGAGGAGCCCGGGCGTCGGTTTCCGGGGCCGCGGGAGGGATGCAGCCAGCGGGGGTGACCCGGACATGCGCGGCAGCCGGCTCCCGGCCACGGGAGGAGGAGCCGGACGCGCCGAGGCCCCGCACCGAAGGGACGATGCGGGGCCTCGGCGGCGGTGCGGGGCATCAGCTCCAGAGGGTCGCCACCGCGATGTTGATCAGCGCGAGTCCTCCCACGGCGTGCGCCAGCCCCGTGGGTACGGCGCCGTCGCGGCGGTAGCGTCGCTGGCCGATGAAGGCGGCGACGGCGATGACCAGCCCGATGACCAGCTTCACGCCCACCTTGACGTAGTTGAGGTCCGCATCCTGCATCTCGCGTACGCCGACCATCAGCACCCCGGTGACCACGGAGACCAGGGCCGCGTAGAACTGCATGGGCAGGACCTTCGGCGGCTTGAAGTTGGCCACCCACAGGCCGAAGACCAGCGCGGCGCCGAGGATGTGCAGGAAGAGGAGGATGGAGAAGAAGACCGTCATACCCCGATGGTATCGATTCCGGAGGCCTTTGGTGTCACTGTGTCAGCAAAACGTGGCGAGCGCCTCATGGCAGCGGATCGGACGAGGCCGAGGGGGTGAGAGACGGGGTGGGGCGGCGAGAAATCGGGACAGGGCAGCGCGAAATCGGGGCGGGGCGGCGGGGAAAGGCGAGGAAGCGGGATAAGACGACGAGGATGTGGGACGGGATGCGGACGCGGCGAGGGCCCGCCACGACGGAAGCGTCGTGGCGGGCCCTCTGAGACGTCCGCGGGGGAGGACCGGCCTAGAGGCCGACCTCCGACTCGAACGCGCCCTCCTCGAGGCGCTTCTTCAGCGAGGAGAGGAAGCGGCCGGCGTCGGCGCCGTCGACCAGGCGGTGATCGTAGGTCAGCGACAGGTAGCACATGTGCCGGATCGCGATCGTGTCGTTGCCCTCGGCGTCGGTGATGACCACGGGGCGCTTCACGATCGAGCCGGTGCCCAGGATCGCCACCTGCGGCTGGTTGATGATCGGCGTGTCGAAGAGCGCGCCGAACGAGCCGATGTTGGTGATCGTGAACGTGCCGCCGGACAGCTCGTCCGGGCCGATCTTGCCCGACTTGGTGCGCTCGCCGACGTCGGCGATCTTCTTGGCCAGGCCGGCCAGGTTGAGGTCGCCCGCGTCGGAGATGACGGGGACCAGCAGGCCGCGCTCGGTGTCCACCGCGATCGCGATGTCCTCCGAGGCGTGGTAGGTGATCTCCTTGCTCTCAGCGTTGTAGGAGGCGTTGACCTTCGGGTGCTGCTGCAGCGCCTCGGCCACGGCCTTGGCGAAGAACGGCAGGAACGTCAGCTTGGCGCCCTCGCGGGCGGCGAAGGCGTCCTTGGCGCGGCCGCGCAGCTTGGCCACGCGGGTCATGTCGACCTCCGCGACCTGGGTCAGCTGAGCCGAGACCTCCAGGGACTCCTTCATCCGGTTGGCGATGGTCTGGCGGATGCGGGGGGCCTTCTCGGTCTTCCCGCGCTTCTCCGTGTCGGCCTTCACCGCGGGAGCCTTCTTCTGCTCCTGCTGCGCCGGCGCGGCCTGCGCCGGGGCCTCCGACTTCTTGGCGTCGACGGCGGCCTGGACGTCCTGCTTGCGGATGCGCCCGCCCACCCCGGTGCCCTGGATGGTCGAGAGGTCGATGTTCTCCTGCTTGGCCAGCTTGCGGACCAGCGGGGTCACGTAGGCCTCGGCGCCGGAGCCGGACCCGGCGTTCGCCGTGGAGGTCGGCTGGGCGGCCTGCGGGGAGGACTCCTTGGCGTCCTCCTCCTGCTTCGGCTCGGGCTCCGGAGCGGACTCCTGGGCCTTCGGCTGCTCGGCCGGCTCGCTCGGCTCGGGCTGCTCCTCCTCGGCCTTCGGCTCCGGCTCGGAGGAGCTCGGGGCCGACGACGCGCCCTCGGCGCCGACGATGGCCAGGACCTGGCCGACCTCGGCCTCCTCGTCCTCGTCGACCTTGATCTCCAGCAGGGTCCCGGCGACCGGGGAGGGGATCTCGGTGTCGACCTTGTCGGTGGAGACCTCGACCAGCGGCTCGTCGACCTCGACGGAGTCGCCGATGGACTTCAGCCAGCGGGTCACGGTCCCCTCGGTGACGGACTCGCCCAGCGCGGGCAGGGTCACCTCGGAGCCCTCGGCGTCGCCGGAGGAGGCCGGCGCGGAGGACTCCTCCTGAGCGGGGGCCTCTTCCTGGGCGGGAGCCTCCTCGGCGGGCGCCTCCTGCTCGGGCTCGGCCTGCTGCTCCTGCTCGCCGGAGTCCGAGGACTCGTCCGAGGCGCCGGAGCCGTCGCCGATGCGCACCAGCGGGGCGCCGACCTCGACCTCCTCGTCCTCCTCGACGAGGATCTCCTCGATCACACCGGCCACGGGGGAGGGGATCTCGGTGTCGACCTTGTCGGTGGAGACCTCGACCAGAGGCTCGTCGACCTCCACGGTGTCGCCCACCGACTTGAGCCAGCGCGTAACGGTTCCTTCGGTGACGGATTCGCCCAGGGCGGGCAGTTCTACGGTTTCAGACATCGTCTTCCCGTTCTCCTTGTGAATAGTGCCAGTGTGATTCGGTCTGGTTGCGGGGTGTCCGCGCTCAGCCGTGCAGCGGGTGGCCGGCGAGGGCCATGGCGGCCTCGCCGAGGGCCTCGTTCTGCGTCGGGTGGGCGTGGATCAGCTTGGCGACGTCCTCCGGGTAGGCCTCCCAGTTGACGATCAGCTGGGCCTCGCCGATCTGCTCGCCGATGCGGCGGCCGATCGCGTGCACGCCCACGATCGGGCCGTCCTTCTCCCGGACGAACTTGATGATGCCGCCGGTGCCGAGGATCGAGCTCTTGCCGTTGCCGGCCAGGTTGTACTCGGAGGTCTCGACGTTCTCCGCGCCGAACTTCTCCTTGGCCTTGGGCTCGGTGTAGCCCACCGAGGCGATCTCCGGGTCGCTGAAGGTCACCTTGGGGATGTTGATGTCCTCGACGACGACGGGGTTCATCCCGGCGATCTCCTCGGCGAGGAAGATGCCCTGCTGGAAGCCGCGGTGCGCCAGCTGCAGGCCGGGGACGATGTCGCCGGCGGCGTAGATGTTGCCCACGCCGGTGTGCAGCCGCTCGTTCGTGATGACGAAGCCGCGGTCCATGGTGACCCCGGCCTCCTCGTAGCCCATGCCCTGGGTGTTGGGGCCGCGGCCGACCGCCACGAGCACGATGTCGGCCTCGAACTCCTTGCCGTCGGTCAGCGTGACCTTGGCCGAGTTCTCGTCCTGCTCGACCTTCTCGAAGAAGGTGCCCAGGCTGTACTTGATGCCGCGCTTCTTGAAGGTGCGCTCCAGGACCTTGATGATCGCCGGGTCCTCGTTGGGGACCAGGTGGTCCAGGCCCTCGATGATCTGGACGTCGACGCCCATCGAGCGCCACATCGAGGCGAACTCGGAGCCGATGACGCCGCCGCCCAGGACGATCGCCGACTTCGGCAGGTGGTCCAGCTCCAGCGCCTCGGTGGAGGTGAGGATGCGGCCGCCGATCTCCAGGCCGAAGGTCTTGGAGACGGAGCCGGAGGCGAGGATGATGTGCTCGCCGGTGTACTCGGTGCCGTCGACCTCGATGGTCTTCTCGCCGGTCAGCTTGCCGTAGCCGTCGATGACGGTGACGCCGCGCATCTTCAGCAGGCCCTGCAGGCCCTTGAACTTGCCCGCGATGATCTTGTCCTTGTAGTCGCGGACCTTGGCCATGTCGATGCCCTCGTAGCTGAGCTTGACGCCGTACTGCTCGGACTCGCGGGCCTCCTCGGCGACTTCCGCCGAGTGCAGGTACGCCTTGGTGGGGATGCATCCCCAGTGCAGGCAGGTGCCGCCCACCTTGGAGCCCTCGATGAGGCCCACGTTGAATCCCAGCTGAACCGCGCGCAGCGCCGCGGCGTAGCCGGCGCTTCCCCCGCCCAGAATGAGAATGTCGAAAGCTTTTGCCGAATCGGCCACGTGCTCGCTCCCTCGCGTTGTGTGGGGCCCGGTGGCCCTTCACTGTTGGTTCAGTCCCTGCCTAGCTTATATGTCACGTGGGCACCCCTCCACTTGGGGGCCGCATGACACCGCTCCGGCGGTGCGTGATCTCACAGTGTGGGAGGAGGTGGGATTTTCCCCCCTCCTCCCACGGGCGGATCAGGCTCCCGCGACGTCCTCGAGCAGGCTCACCAGGGTGCTCACCGCGGCGCCGGTCCCCTCCTTGGGCGTGTAGCCGTACGGCGAGCCCTCGTTGAAGGCGGGCCCGGCGATGTCGAGGTGGGCCCACGGGATGCGGCCCTCCTCCGAGCTGCCGACGAACTCGCGGAGGAACAGGCCGGCGATCAGCATGCCGCCGTTGCGGCCGGCCCCGACGTTCTTCAGGTCCGCGACCGGGGACTTCAGCTCCTGGGCCATGTAGTCGGGCAGCGGCATCGGCCAGAACTCCTCGCCGGCGCGCTCAGCGGCCCGGACGACGCTGGAGCGGGCCTGCTCGTCGCCCATCACGGCGGAGCAGCGGCCGCCCAGGGCGACCATCTGGGCACCGGTCAGGGTCGCGACGTCGAGCAGCAGGTCCGGGGCGGACTCGGAGGCGTGGGCGAGCCCGTCGGCCATCACCAGCCGGCCCTCCGCGTCGGTGTTGAGCACCTCCACGGTGGTGCCCCCGCGCATCGTGAGGACGTCCTCGGGCTTGGTGGCGCTGCCGGAGGGGAGGTTCTCGGCCAGGCACAGCCGGGCGGTCACGCGGACCGGCAGCCGCAGCTCGGCCGCGGCGGCGACGGCGTTGAGGGCGGCCGCGGCGCCGGCCATGTCGCACTTCATCGTCATCATCGAGCCGCCGGGCTTGAGGGACAGCCCGCCGGAGTCGAAGGTGATGCCCTTGCCGACCAGGGCCACGTGGCGCTCGGCACCCTCGGGGGAGTAGTCCACCACGACCAGCCGCGGCGGCCGCGCCGAGCCCTTGCCGACGCCGAGGATGCCGCCGAAGCCGCCCTCCTCCAGGGCCGCCTCGTCGAGCACCTCGGCGGTGACGTCGTCGAGCCCGGCGATGCGCTCCAGGGCGCGCCCGGCGAAGGAGTCCGGGTACAGGCTGTTGGGGGCCTCGTTGACCAGCCGGCGGGTGTGGTCCACGGCCTCGCCGAGGACCAGGGCGCGGGCCAGCGCCTCGTGGGCCTCCTCGGAGCGGACCGGGGAGAAGATCACGGCCTCGGTGATCGGCTCCCGCTCCGTCGCCTCAGCGGAGGTGCGCTGGCCGACGTCGTAGAAGGCCCCGAACGCGATGCCCTCGGCGATCGCGGAGACCTCCTCCAGGGAGGAGGCCGGCAGGTCCACGGTAACCGAGCCCAGGCCGGCGAGCTGCCGGACGGCGGAGCCCGCGCCGTAGCGCAGGGCCTCGAGAGTCTCGGACTCCTGCGCGCCGGGGCGGCCGAGGCCGATCAGGGCGAGCACGTCGGCGCCGGCGTCACCGAAGCCGGGCAGGCGGTGGAGCTGGTCGGCCGCCCCGGAGATGCCGAGGTCCTCCAGGACGCCCTCCAGCCCCTCGCGGACCGATCCCGAGAGGGCCGAGGGGGCGAGTTCGGGGCCGTCCGGGCCGGCGTGGACGCCGACCACGAGAGCCTTGGTGGAGACGTTGGCCGCATCCGGGGCGGCGAGGGAGAGTGCCAGTTCGTGGGACTCGGTCATGTCGGGGAGCGCTCCTCATTGATGTCGGGGCCGGCGGCCGGCGCCGGGTGATCCGCGCCGCATCCGCCGTCGACGCACAGGCCCCCGGAAATAGACGGGGCCCGTCCGTCGTTGTTCTCTATAAGAGGTTTCGGTTACCACTGTAGGCGCTCTCCGGCTCGCCGCCGGCAGGGTCCCGGCGGCGGATGTCGACCGGAGGCTCGAGCAACCGCACCTCAAGGATCGGCCCAAGGAGGGTTCACGATGCAGGATCCACGCACGCTGTACCTGGGTAACCCCGGGCTGCTCAACGACCCCCGCCTGAAGGGGCTGAACATGGTGGTCTCGCTCACCGGCTTCGCCGAGGCCGGATACACCGCGCAGCAGGTCTCCGACGAGATCCTCTCGGAGCTGGGCGCCGAGGAGGTCGTGGAGTTCGACGTCGATCAGCTGTTCGACTACCGCTCCCGCCGTCCCCGCATCCGGTTCATCGAGGACCACTTCGAGGAGCTGGAGCTGCCGGAGCTGAAGCTCTACGCCGTCACCGACGGCCTGGGGCATCCCTTCCTGCTGCTCTCGGGTCCCGAGCCGGACCTGCAGTGGAAGCGCTTCAGCGAGGCTGTCGCGCAGATCGCCGAGAAGCTCGAGGTGAACCTGTTCGCCTCGATCGCCTCGATGCCCATGCCGGTGCCGCACACCCGCCCGCTGCCCGTGACCGCCCACGGGAGCAGGGAGGACCTGGTGAAGGGGATCTCGGCCTGGAAGCCGATCGCCGAGATCGGCGCCTCGGCCTCCCACATGCTGGAGGTCACCCTCACGGAGCGCGGCTTCGGGACCGTGGGCTACACCGTCAACGTCCCCCAGTACCTCTCGGAGGCGGAGCTGCCCCAGGCGGCCGTGACGGCCTTGGAGCACCTGGGCGCCGCGACCAAGCTCAATCTGCCCACCGACCGCCTGCGCGAGGCCTCGCGCGACGTCGAGCGGCAGATCGACGAGCAGGTCGCCGCGTCGCAGGAGGTCCAGGCCATCGTGCACCACCTCGAGCAGCGCTACGACGAGAACGTCGGCGAGGAGACGCAGCGCTCGTTGCTGGCCCGCGACGAGTCGGAGATCCCCGACGCGGACGAGCTGGGCGCCGCCATCGAGGCGTTCCTGGCGGAGCAGGACGACCAGGAGGGTCAGGAGTAGGGGAGAACGACGAGGCAAGCGCGGAGCGCCTGGGTCCGCGGCCGTCCACAGACGGCCGGATCCGGGGCTCCGCGCCTTTTTCGTCCACAGAACGCCGGGACGACGCCGGTTCACGCCCGGCGGCCTCCGCCCCGGGGCGCAAGGTGGGGCCATGCGATTCCCCTCAGCTCCCCGGGACCGGCCCTCGGTCCTGAGCACCCCCGCCGGCTCCGCCGAGGACGTCCTCGCCTATATGGTCCACACGCTCGGCTACTGGCCGGACGGCTCCCTGGTGGTCGCCTCGGCCGCCGGGGGTTGCCTCGGCCCGTGCCTCCGCCTGGACCTCCCGGACGGCGCACGCTCGCCGGGCGCCTGGGCGGCCGAGCTGCCGGGCGTGCTGGGCAGCCTCGCCGCGTGGGCCCCCGGCGAGCGCGTCACCGCCTTCTTCGCGGCCTTCGCGGGAGATCCCGGCCTCCTGACCGGAACCGTGGCCGGCACGGTCCGGTTGAGCGAGGGGGACCGGTGCGAGGCCGCTCGGGCGGAGGAGGGACCGCCTCCCGCGGGCAGCCCTCCGACGCCGTCGCCCTCGGTCCCGGACGGCCGGGCTCTGCTCGGTCTCGTCTGCGCCGCCCGGGCGGCTCTCCACGCCGGGCTCGAGCCCGCCGACCTCTGGCTCGTGGACCGGGAGAGGGGCCGGTGGGGCTGGCTGCGGGTCCCGGACCCGCGGGAGGGGGGCGGGCCGGTCCGGCCCGGCGGCACGATCGACGCGATCCTCGCCAGCCCCGTGGGGGCCGCGATGACCGCGGAGGGGAACGCCCTGCGGGAGCGCTCGACGGCGGTTCGGGACGACCCCCGGCTGGGCGGTCCCTTCCGGGCCGCCGAGCTGCTGGGCGCGGCGGAGGCGGCGCGCCTGATCTCCGCCATCCGCACTGGGATGGAGCCCACGCCCGGTGGCCGGGCTCGTCCGGGGGTCGCCGCGCGAGCGGCCGGGCCCTCCCGGGACCCGGCGGGCGGACTTCCGGCGGAGGGCGGACTTCCGGCGGATGACCGGGGCCTCCTCCGCTTCACCGAGGCGGTGCGCCATCTGGAGGCGGTGCTGAGGGCTTTCGGGGAGGAGGGGGACCATCGGGGGCGGCCCGGTCGCTCGCCCGCCCAGCTCCTCGAGGCCGCGAGCCTGGCCCGGGCGGCCCCGCTCCTGGGGGACGACGTCGGCCTCGGGGCGGCGCTCCTGTGCGCCGTCGGGGGACCGGCCCTCGCCGAGCGTCACCTCGTGGCCGTCCTGGGGCGGGGGAGCGCGCCGGCCGAGGAGCCGGGGGAGCGCGTGCTGCGCGGGCTGGGGGAGGAGCCTCCGGCCGACTTCCGGTGGGCGGGCCTGAGGCTGGTGCTGACGCTGCTGGGCGAGGCGATGGGGGAGCCCGCCGCCTCGCTCGCGGCGGTGGGGAACGCGCACGTCAGCTGGTTCCTCGGGCTCAGCAGCCAGGCCCAGCTGTACCTGCGTCTGGTCCGGGATCGACGGGCCGCGTCCGCCCTGGCCGTCCTGCGGGCGCGGATGGCCCAGCGGCCGCTGCCGCGATGGCTCTCCCAGCGGGGGCGGCCGTGAGCGCCGCGCCCGCGCCCTCCGACCGGAATACGGCGCGGGGCTCCCGCCGGGCTCCGGGCCTCGACGCGGCCCACGGCCCCGCTCCGGGCGGAGGCGGTACCGACCCGGGCCGGCGCGACCCTGAGCCGGTCCGACGGGGCCCGGCCCGACCCGGCCCGGAGCGGTCTGACGAGGCGGGGATCCGTGGCAGAATGTGCGGTGGCGCACTCTCGCCCGCCGCCCCATCGCCTGCAGATCCCCGCCTCACGCACCTCCCCAGACATTTTTCCGAGGACGGGAATAAGCGATTTCGGCCGGGTGTTGACAATGTCGAACGGCCTTGCAAGCGCGGCCGGGCGATCGTCCTGCGATCGGCTCCGGGCTTGACAGGGTCATAGGTGTTTTACGCACCTTGCGCAGTCTCACATGAACGAAAGGTTTTTGAGTGTCACCAGTTGCACGCAAGAAGGCGGAAGCCGAGGAGGCAGTGACCACCGAGGGCACCGCCCCCGTGACGTCGCGCGCCCGCAAGGGGTCCGCCTCGTCGAAGTCCGCTCCCGCACGCGCCGCGGGCACGGCCAAGAAGACGGCGGCGACCCGCAAGGCCAAGGCCGGTGACGCCGCGAGCGGAAAGCCCCAGGGCGGCGCTCGCAAGGACTCGGCCGACGAGGTCGAGGAGATCATCGAGGCGGAGGGCGGCGCCCCCGAGGAGCCCGAGACCGAGGTCGAGGAGGTCCAGGAGGACGAGGAGAAGGAGGCGAAGAGGACCGTCGCCGCGAGGGGCAACGGCTTCGTCATCTCCACCACCGACGACGACGACGAGCCCGCTCAGCGCGTCAGCACCTCCGGCGCCACCGCCGACCCGGTCAAGGACTACCTCAAGCAGATCGGCAAGGTCTCCCTCCTCAACGCGGAGCAGGAGGTGGACCTGGCGATGCGCATCGAGGCCGGCCTGTACGCGGAGCACAAGCTCAAGGACCAGAAGGACTCCCTCGACGCCGCCGCGCGCAAGGAGCTGCGCTGGGTCATCCACGACGGCAAGCGGGCCAAGAACCACCTGCTGGAGGCGAACCTCCGCCTGGTGGTCTCCCTGGCCAAGCGGTACACCGGACGCGGGATGCTCTTCCTGGACCTGATCCAGGAGGGGAACCTCGGCCTGATCCGCGCCGTGGAGAAGTTCGACTACTCCAAGGGCTTCAAGTTCTCCACCTACGCGACCTGGTGGATCCGGCAGGCGATCACGCGCGCCATGGCCGACCAGGCGCGCACCATCCGCATCCCGGTGCACATGGTGGAGGTCATCAACAAGCTCGCGCGCGTCCAGCGCCAGATGCTCCAGGACCTGGGCCGCGAACCCACCCCCGAGGAGCTCGCCAAGGAGCTCGACATGACCCCCGAGAAGGTCGTGGAGGTGCAGAAGTACGGCCGCGAGCCCATCTCGCTGCACACTCCGCTCGGCGAGGACGGGGACTCGGAGTTCGGCGACCTCATCGAGGACTCCGAGGCGGTGGTCCCGGCGGACGCGGTGTCCTTCACCCTCCTCCAGGAGCAGCTGCACTCGGTGCTGGACACGCTCTCCGAGCGGGAGGCCGGCGTCGTCGCCATGCGCTTCGGCATGACCGACGGGCAGCCGAAGACCCTGGACGAGATCGGCAAGGTCTACGGGGTCACCCGCGAGCGCATCCGCCAGATAGAGTCCAAGACGATGTCCAAGCTGCGGCATCCCTCGCGTTCGCAGGTGCTGCGGGACTACCTCGACTGAGGCGTCCCGCCGCTCCGGCGGACGGCGCGCGGGATCGCCCCGCCCGGATGCGAAGAAGGCCCCGGCCCCCTTGAGGGGCCGGGGCCTTCCCGGTGTTCCAAGTCTCGTGCGGCCTCAGGCCGATGCCGAGGACAGCTTGTCCCGCTCATCCTGCCACGTGCTGGCCATGGGGCGGAGCTTCTCCTCGTTGGCGCTCGCGTGGTGCGCGCAGAAGAGCAGCTCACCGCCCGTCGCCTCGAGGACGACCCGGACGTATGCCTGAGCTCCGCAGGAGTCGCAACGATCGGTTGCGTCCAGTCCTCGCGTTTCCAGAGTTGCCGTCATGATCTTCCTCCTGACGTGATGCTTCTGATCCCGCGCCGCCTTCCGGGGAAGGCGACGCCGATCGCTTAGTAGACGGTGAGTCGATCAGCGTTCGTGTACTCATGCAAACACGACCCCGCGGCGATTTCATCCCCGTCTCACGGCAGTTCGCTGTGGGCGTGTGAACCGCCGGTGCGACCTAGGCCGTAGACTGTAGGTCGCGCCGTCGGCGCCGATCCGCCACCCACGAACCAGGAGAAGGACTCGCGTGACACCCACCACCGATGAGTACACGGCCCGGCAGCTCTCCGTCCTCGAGGGGCTGGAGGCGGTGCGCAAGCGTCCCGGCATGTACATCGGCTCCACCGACTCCCGGGGGCTGATGCACTGCCTCTGGGAGATCATCGACAACTCGGTGGACGAGGCGCTCGCCGGCTACGGGCAGTCCATCGACATCATCCTCAACCGCGACGGCTCGGTGGAGGTGCGCGACGACGGCCGCGGCGTCCCCACCGACATCGAGCCCCGGACCGGCCTGCCCGGCGTCGAGGTCGTATTCACCAAGCTGCACGCCGGCGGCAAGTTCGGCGGGGGCACCTACAGCGCCGTGGGAGGCCTGCACGGCGTCGGCGCCTCGGTGGTCAACGCGCTCTCCGCGCGCCTGGACGTCCAGGTGGACCGCGGATCGAAGACCTACCAGATGTCCTTCCAGCGGGGCATCCCCGGCCGGTTCGACGACGCCGGCGCCCCCGCCGCGGACGCCCCCTTCGCCGCGTCCGGCCCGGGCGAGGGGCTCGACGTCGTCGGCAAGGCCCGCCGCGGCGCCACGGGCACCCGCGTGCGCTACTGGGCCGACCGACAGATCTTCACCCCCGACGCCGCCTTCGACTACGGTGCCCTGGTCGAGCGGGCGCGCCAGACCAGCTTCCTGGTCCCCGGCCTGCGCCTGCGCATCCGCGACGATCGTCGCCTGCCCGGCACCCCCGGCGAGGAGGGGACCCACGAGGAGGTCTTCCAGCACGACGGCGGCCTGACCGAGTACGTCGACTTCCTGGCCTCGGACGCCCCCGTGACCGACGTCTGGCGCTTCCAGGGCTCCGACCACTTCAAGGAGACCGTGCCGGTCCTGGACGCCAACGGCCACTCGGAGCTGAAGGAGGTCCGCCGGGAGTGCGAGGTAGACGTCGCCCTGCGCTGGGGCACCGGCTACGACACCACGGTCCGCTCCTTCGTCAACATCATCTCCACGCCCAAGGGCGGCACCCACCTGAGCGGCTTCGAGCAGGGGCTGCTGAAGACGCTCCGCAGGGAGGTGGCGGCCAACGCCCGCAAGCTCAAGGCCGGCTCCGACAAGATCGAGAAGGACGACGTCATGGCTGGCCTGACCGCGGTGGTCAACGTCCGGCTCGACGAGCCGCAGTTCGAGGGCCAGACCAAGGAGATCCTCGGCACCCCGGCGGCGCGCGCGATCGTCGGCAAGATCGTCTCCGCCGAGCTGGGGAGCCGGTTCACGGCCAGGGGCCGCGCCGAGAAGCAGCAGGCCTCCCAGGTGCTGGAGAAGGTCGTCGCGGAGATGAAGTCGCGCATCTCGGCCCGCGTGCACAAGGAGACCCAGCGGCGGAAGAACGCGCTGGAGACCTCGCAGATGCCCTCCAAGCTGGTGGACTGCCGCTCCAACGACGTCGAGCGCTCCGAGCTGTTCATCGTGGAGGGGGACTCCGCGCTCGGCACCGCCCGGCTCGCGCGGGCCTCGCACTACCAGGCGCTGCTGCCCATCCGCGGGAAGATCCTCAACGTGCAGAAGGCCTCGCTGACGGACATGCTGGCCAACGCGGAGTGCGCGGCCCTCATCCAGGTCATCGGGGCCGGCTCCGGGAGGAGCTTCGACGTCGACGCCGCGCGCTACGGCAAGGTCGTGATGATGACCGACGCCGACGTCGACGGCGCCCACATCCGCACCCTGCTGCTGACCCTCTTCTACCGCTACATGCGCCCGCTGGTGGAGGCCGGCCGGGTCTACGCAGCGGTGCCGCCGCTGCACCGCGTGGAGGTCGTGACCGGCGGCGGCAAGGCCAACGAGATGATCTACACCTATTCCGAGCGGGAGCTCTACGAGACTCTGAGCCGCCTGGAGGCCGAGGGGAAGCGCTACAAGGAGCCGATCCAGCGGTACAAGGGCCTGGGCGAGATGGACGCCGACCAGCTCGCGGAGACCACGATGGACCCGCGCCAGCGGATGCTGCGCCGGGTGCGGATCGAGGACGCGGAGGCGGCCGAGCGCTCCTTCTCCCTCCTGATGGGCTCCGAGGTGGCGCCCCGCAAGGAGTTCATCATCAGCCACGCCGACGAGCTGGACCTCGAGCAGATCGACGCCTGAGCCGCCGGCCTGAGCTGTCCAGGCGGCTCGGCCGGCCTCCGCGGTCCGGTCGGCCCGGCGGCCTCCGCTGCTCCGGCCGGCCCGGCGGCTTCCGCTGCTCCGCTTGACCCGGCCGGCCTCTGCCGCCACCCCTCGAATCCTCGTCCGGGGCCGTTCAACGGCCCCGGACGAGTGCGTTCTCACCCTCCTGAGTGTGGGTTTGTCTTTGTTTCCGTGGCTATACTTGGGTTATAGCATGCGATCCGGTCCGAGACCTCGACACCCGGGGCCCGAGGCCTGATCCGCGACCCAGGAAGGCCCGTACCATGTGGCAGCAGATCTACGACCCCCTCGACTCCCTCTGGCTCTCCGCCCTGCTGGCGGCGGTCCCCCTGGCGGTCTTCCTGCTGGGGCTCACGGTCCTCAGGCTGACCGGCCTGGTCTCGGCGGCCGCCGCGCTCGTCGTGACCTGCGCCGTGGCCCTGCTGGTCTACGGCATGCCCGTCTCCACGGCCGCCTCGGCGGGGCTCTACGGGGTGCTCGGCGGCCTGTGGCCGATCGGCTGGATCGTCCTCATGGCGGTCTGGCTCTACCGGATCGCCGTGCGGGCCGGGAACTTCGAGGTCATCCGCGGCTCGATCTCCGGCATCACCGTGGACCAGCGCATCCAGGTCCTGCTCATCGCCTACTGCTTCGGGGGCTTCCTCGAGGGGGCCGCCGGCTTCGGCATCCCCATCGCCATCTGCGCGGCCCTGCTGGTCAACCTCGGCTTCGAGCCCCTGCGCGCCGCCATGCTGGCGCTGGTGGCCAACGCCGCCGCGGGGGCGTACGGGGCCATCGGCATCCCGGTGCTGGTGGGCGCCCAGCAGGGCGGCGTCGGCGTCGCGGACCTCTCGGCGACCATGGTGATCGTGACCGTGCTGATCACCGCCGCGGTGCCCTTCATGCTCATGGCCATCATGGACGGGATGCGGGGTCTGCGGGAGACCGCGCCCGCCGCGCTGCTGACCGGCGTCGTCTTCGCGGGCCTGCAGGCTGCGGTGCTCCTGCTGCTGGGGCCGGAGCTCGCCGACATCGTGCCCCCGCTGGCGGCCATGGTGGCGCTCGCGCTGCTCATGCGCAGGTGGAGCCCGCGGGTTCCCTACCGTGAGCCCGGCGCCCCCGCTGCGGAGGCCGCCCGTTCCGGCGGCCTCGGCCTCGGGCGGGTCGTGGCGGCGTGGAGCCCGTTCTACGTGCTCTCGATCCTCATCCTGATCTGGAGCCTGCCGTTCATGGACGCGCTGACCGAGGAGGGCGGGCCGCTCTCCTGGACCACGCTCGGCTGGGCCATGCCGGCCCTGGACGGGCAGGTGCTGCGCACGGCGCCCGTGGTCGCCGCCGACGCGCCGGACACGGCGGTGTGGAGCGTCCCGCTGCTGGCCGCGAGCGGCACCGCGACCCTTCTGGCGGCCCTGCTGACCACCGCCTTCTCCCGCGGCATCTCCTGGCGGGCCTCCTTCGAGGAGCTCGGCGGCGCCGTGCGGCAGCTCGCCGTGCCGGTGCTCATGATCTGCCTGGTCATGGCCGTGGCCAACGTCATGAGCTTCTCGGGGATGTCCTCGACGCTGGGGCTCGCGCTCTCCGAGGCGGGGCGGGCGTTCCCGCTGATCTCCCCCGTGATCGGCTGGATTGGGGTCTTCGTCACCGGCTCGGTGGTCAACAACAACACCCTCTTCGCGGGTCTGCAGTCCGTCACGGCGGGGCAGATCGGGACCTCGCAGACGCTGCTGGTCGCCTCGAACACCGCCGGCGGGCTCGCGGCGAAGGTCGTCTCGCCCCAGTCGATCGCGATCGCCACCGCGGCAGTGGACCGCTCGGGGCGCGAGTCCCAGGTGATGAGGATGGCGCTTCCCTACAGTGCGGCACTGCTCGCCTACCTCTGCGCGTGGGTCTTCGCCCTCTCCTTCTGGCTCTAGGGGCTCCTTGCCGCCCCAGAGGCCCGGCCCGCGGCTCCGGCGCACCGGACGGTGCGCCGGAGCCGCTTCGCGTGACGCCGACCACTAGAGTGGGGGCATGACGACGCACGAGCACGCCCAGCCGGCCTCGCCGGAGAACGCAGACCCCGCCGGAGGGGGCGCCGGGCCGGTCACCGTGACGGTGACCGGGGCCGCCGGCAGCATCGGCTACGCGACCCTCTTCCGGATCGCCGCGGGGGAGATGCTGGACTCCGGCCGCCCGGTCCGCCTCCGGCTGCTGGAGATCCCCGCCGCCCTGAAGGCCGCCGAGGGCACCGCCCTCGAGCTCCAGGACGGGGCCTTCCCGCTCCTGGAGTCCGTGGACGTCTTCGACGACCCGGTCCGGGCGTTCGACGGCGTCGGGGCCGGCCTGCTCATCGGCTCGCGCCCCCGCGGCCCGGGCATGGAGCGCGCCGACCTGCTGGAGGCCAACGGCGGCATCTTCTCCGCCCAGGGCGCGGCCATCAACGCCGGGGCAGCCGAGGACGTGCGCATCGCCGTCGTGGGCAACCCCGCCAACACCAACGCGCTCATCGCGGCCTCCCACGCCCCGGACGTGCCCCTCGAGCGCTTCACCGCGCTCACCCGGCTGGACCACCACCGGGCGATGGCGCAGCTCGCGCTGGCCACGGACTCCCCGGTCTCCTCCGTGCGGCGGGTGACGATCTGGGGCAACCACTCCGCCTCCCAGGTGCCGGACCTCTCCCGGGCCAGCGTCGGAGGGCGCCCCGCGCTCGAGGTCCTCGCCGAGCACGGGCGGGACCGCACCTGGATCGAGGAGGAGTTCATCCCGCGGGTGGCCCGGCGCGGCGCGGAGATCATCGAGGTGCGCGGGGGCTCCTCCGTGGCCTCGGCGGCGCACGCCGCGATCTGCCACGTCCGCGATTGGGTCCTGGGCACCCCGGAGGGGGACTGGACCTCGATGGCGGTCCCCTCGGACGGCTCCTACGGGGTGGAGGAGGGCATCATCAGCTCCTTCCCGGTGACCTGCGCCGCCGGGCGGTATGATATTAATCACGACGTGAAGTTGGGGGACGACGTCGAGAACCGCCTCCGCGAGTCCGTCCGGGAGCTCCAGGAGGAGCGGGATGCCGTGAGATCGCTGGGTCTGCTGGGCCCCAGGGGCGGATCCTCCTAGATTCCGCGGCTCGGGCGCGCCGCCGGGGGCGCAAAGGGTGGAATTCACCCTTACTTTGCTGTCAACCACGGTCATCTGGTAGTGGGCTCGTCCTCCCAGCCGCGCTTGCTAGCTTGTTCGCAAGTTCGGTTCCCGGCGATCCCGGAGCCGGTGGACAGCGTCTGCGAGGAGAACCGTGGATATCGTAGAAATCGCCCGGTGGCAATTCGGCATCACCACCGTCTATCACTTCATGATGGTGCCCCTGACCCTGGGGCTGGGCCTGGTCGTGGCCCTGTTCAACGTCCTCTGGGTGCGCACCGGCCGGCACGAGTACCTGCGCCTGACCAAGTTCTGGGGCAAGCTCTTCCTCATCAACTTCATCATGGGCGTGGCCACGGGGCTGGTCCAGGAGTTCCAGTTCGGGATGGCCTGGAGCGAGTACTCCCGGTTCGTCGGCGACGTCTTCGGCGCCCCGCTGGCGATGGAGGGCCTGCTCGCCTTCTTCGTCGAGTCGACCTTCCTCGGCCTGTGGATCTTCGGCTGGGGCCGGCTGAAGCCCAAGATCCACGCCGCCTGCCTCATGGCGGCGGTCGTGGCCTCCTGGTTCTCGGCGTACTTCATCATCGTCGCCAACTCGTGGATGCAGCATCCCGTGGGCTACGAGATCGTGGACGGCCGCCCCGTCCTCAACGACATCTGGGCCGTGCTGACCAACAACACCGCCATGGTCGCGTTCCCGCACGCGATCTTCGGCTCGGTCGCCGTGGCCGGCTCCTTCCTGCTGGGCATCGCCTGGTACAAGCTGTGGAAGCGCCGGGTCCGGGGGATCGACACCGTGGACGCGCAGGGCCGCGTCGTCGTGGGCTCCCTCGAGACCGGCGCCGAGGACCGCGCGGACCACGGCATCTGGCTGCGCTCGCTGCGGCTCGGCTGCCTCCTCGGGGTCATCGGCTTCGCCGGCACGGCCTTCACCGGCCACGCCCAGGCGCAGCTGATGTACGAGCAGCAGCCCCTGAAGATGGCGGCCGCCGAGGCCGCCTGCCACGACGGCACCGCCTTCTCCGTGCTGACCATCTCCTCGCCGGGCTCCCGCGACTGCGACGACGTCAACGCCCTCATCGAGCTGCCCGGCCTGCTCTCCTTCCTGGCCAACGAGAACTTCCACACCGACGTCCCCGGCATCACCACCCTGGAGCCCCAGTACGAGGAGATGTACGGCACCAACCTGGCCGACGACGACCTCTACGGGGACCGCGCCGGTAGCGAGATCAGCTACGTCCCGCTCATGGAGGTCACCTACTGGGGGTTCCGCGTCATGATCGGCTTCGGCGGGCTCGCCGCGGTGGCCTGCGTCTTCGCCTGGTGGATCACGCGCAGGGGTACCGTGCCGGAGGCGAAGTGGCTCATGCGGCTCGCGGTCTTCGGGATCCTGGCCCCGTTCGGCGCCAACATCGCCGGCTGGGTCTTCACCGAGATGGGACGGCAGCCCTTCGTCGTCGCGCCCAACCCGGACCTGCCCCTGGACCAGCGGGTGTACATGTTCACCGAGGCCGCGGTCTCGCCGAACGCCTCGCCGTGGGAGCTGATCTTCTCCCTCGCGTCGCTGTGCCTCATCTACCTCGTCCTGATGGTCGTCGAGGTCTACCTCATCGCCAAGTACGTCAGATCGGGGGTGGTCGCCGCGATGCCGGAGCTCGTCGAGGAAGAGCACGACGACGATGACGACGACTCCCGCCGCGACGTCCTCTCCTTCGCCTACTAGGAGCCAGCGCAATGTTCGAACAGTTCATGGACCAGCCCGTCCTCCCCACCGTGTGGTTCTGCGTCGTCGGCTTCTTCTGGATCGGCTACGTGATCCTCGACGGATTCGACCTGGGCGTCGGCATGCTGATGGGCCGCATCTTCTCCCGGGACGAGAAGGAGCGCCGCCTCCTGCTCAACACCATCGGCCCGGTCTGGGACGGCAACGAGGTGTGGCTGGTGACCGCGGGAGCGGCGACCTTCGCGGCGTTCCCGATGTGGTACGCCGCCCTGTTCTCCGCCCTCTACCTGCCGCTGACCCTGCTGCTGCTGGCGCTGATCCTGCGCGCGGTCTCCATCGAGTATCGCGGCAAGGGCAGCGGGCAGCGCTGGAGCAGCCGGTGGAACGCGCTGATGGTGGGCTCCTCCACCGCCATCGCCTTCCTCATCGGGGCAGCGCTCGCCCTGACCACCACCGGGCTGCCGCTGAACACGAACGGGGACCGGGTCGGGGGCCCCTTCGCGTGGGTGACCTGGCCGGCCGTGCTGGGCGGCGTCGCGATGGTGGGGTTCTGCCTGGTGCACGCCCTGGCCTTCGTGGCGCTGAAGACCGACGGGCAGGTGCGCCACCGGGCCCGGACGCTGCTGGTGCGCTTGCTGCCCGTGGCCCTGCTCCCGGCGGCGGCCTGGGTGCTGATCCTGCAGTTCCGGGGAGGGACGCCGCTCTCCTGGGCCTTCACCGCGCTGGCGGTGCTGGGCGGCGTGCTGGCGTGGGTCGCCGCCGTCTCCGGCCGCGAGGGCCGGGCCTTCGCGGGGCTCGCGGTGTTCATCGGGGCGGGCATGCTGGCCATCTTCCTGGCGCTGTACCCGGCGGTGCTGCCCTCCACCCTGGCCGGCGGGCTCGACCTGGAGATCGCGACGGCGTCGTCCTCGGCCTACACGCTGCGGGTGATGACGGTGGTCGGCGCCATCGGCGTCCCGGTGCTGCTGATCTACCAGTCGTGGACCTACTGGGTCTTCCGCAAGCGGCTCTCGACCGCGCACATCCCGGAGGCCCACAGCGTGACCGAGCTCGCGACCCGTCCCTCGGTGCGATAGCCGATGGCACGGACCCGCTCCTCCCGGCGGCCGCCGCTGGGCCCCGACGCCCGGCGGATCCTGCCGCTCCTCGCGGCCGTCAGCGCGGTCCGGGGGCTGGCGACGGCGGTCTTCGCGGCCGGCGTCGCGACGCTGCTGGCGGGGCTGGCGCGGGCTGGGTTCGACGCCGCCCAGGCCGCGGGCGACCGCAGCTCCTCGGGGCTGCCGGAGTTCATCGGCGACGCCGCGGCCCGCCTGGACGGCCTCTTCCCGGCCTGGCTCGGGCTCGAGGAGCCGGGATGGGCCTGGCGGGCGGGCGGCGTCGCGCTGCTCGCGCTCCTGGCCCGGGCGCTCGGCGACTGGGGGCTCTCGGTCGCCGCGCGGCGGGCCGCCGGACGGGCCAAGTCCGGCATCCGGGCGCGGCTGCTGGAGCGGATCCTCGGCGCGCCCGCCCCGATGGGCGGGGAGAGCGGGGCCGCCGGGAGCGCCGGGGGCGACGCCGTGCTGGTCTCCCGCGGCCTGGACGCCCTGGACGACTACTACGTCAAGACCCTCACCGCTGCCGTGGCCTCCGCGGTGATCCCCCTGCTGGTGTGGATCGTCGTGGCGCTGCACGACGTGCTCAGCGCGGTGGTGCTGGCCCTGACCGTGCCGCTGGTGCCCCTGTTCATGGCGTTGATCGGCGGGAGCACCCTCGAGGAGACCCGGCGCTCCCAGAACGGCCTGCTGCGGCTCTCCGAGCACATCGTGGAGCTCGCGCGCGGCCTGCCGGTGCTGGTGGGGCTGCGGCGGGACCGCGCCCAGGCCAAGGCTCTCGAGGAGCTGGGGGAGGACTACCGGCGTCGGACCATGCGCACGCTGCGCTCGGCCTTCATGTCCTCGCTGGCGCTCGAGCTGATCACGACCCTCTCGGTGGCCGTGGTGGCGGTGTTCATCGGGGTGCGACTGGTCAACGGCGGGATCGGCCTGGACACCGCGCTCCTGCTGCTCCTCATCGCGCCGGAGTGCTTCCAGCCCCTGCGGGACCTCGGCACCGCCTTCCACCAGTCGCAGGACGGCGTCGAGGCCCTGCGCCGCGCAGAGGAGCGGCTGGAGGCCGAGCCGCCGCGCTCCCCGGTGCGCCGGACCGGCGCCCCTGGCCTGCGCGTCGTCGATCTCCGCCTGGGCTATCCGGGGCGGGAGGCCGTGCTGCGCGGGGTCGGCCTGCGAGCGGAGCCCGGGGAGATCACGGCCCTGACCGGGCCCTCCGGCTGCGGGAAGTCGAGCCTGCTGCACAGCGTCGCCGGGCTGGTCGGCGATGAGTCCTCGGGGGAGGACAACAAGCTCTCGGGGGAGGAGGCCGCCGAGGGCGCCCGGCTGAGCGGTGAGATCGAGGTCGGCGGACCGGTGCTGTGGATCGACCAGTCCCCGGAGTTCACCGCCCCCACCGTCCTGGACGAGGTGGGCCTGATGCTCGACCCCGACCACGCGGAGCACTGGCTGCGCGGGAGCGGCGCCGAGGAGGAGGCTGAGGAGGCCCGGGAGCCCGCCCCGGAGACGACGCGGGAGGCCCGCGCCGTCCTCGTCGAGCTGGGCATCGAGGACCTCGCCGCGCTCGCCCCGGCCGCCGTCAGCTCGGGGCAGGCGCGCCGGCTCGCCGTGGCGCGCGTGCTCGCCGCCGTGCGGGGCTCCGGGGAGTCGCCGGTGGTGCTGGTCGACGAGCCCACCGCCCACCTCGACGCCGCGGCCTCGGCCCGCGTCGGCGCCGCCCTGGAGCGGCTCGCGCGGGCGGGCGCCACGGTGCTGGCGGTGACCCACGACGCCGCGCTCGCGGCCGCTGCGGACCGGCACCTGCGCATGTCCGGCTCCGGGGAGATCTCCGAGGCCGCGGACGGGGCCGTGCCGGCGGACCACGCGGCGCCGGGGAGCACAGCGGCTCCGCCTGCACCCGCCGATCCGGCACCCGCCTCGGAGCCCGCAGGGGAGCGGACGCCGCCTGCGGGGAGGGCCGACGGCGCCTCCTCCGCCCACGACGCCGCCATGCGCCGAGACGCCCGCACGGGCTCCGTCCCGCGCCCCCTCCCGACGCTGCGCGCGCTGGGCCGGCTGACCGGCGCGTCCCCGTGGCGGGTCCTCGTCAGCATCGCGCTGGCCTTCCTGACCGTGGCCTTCGGCGCCGCGCTGACCGCGCTGTCCGGGTGGCTCATCGTCCGTGCCTCCCAGCAGCCGGGGCTGATGTACCTGCTCCTGGCCATCACCGGCGTGCGCTTCTTCGGCCTGGGCCGGGCGATCTTCCGCTACGCGGAGCGGCTGTTCACCCACGACCTGGCCCTGCGCGCCTCCGAGCGCCTGCGGATCGGCTCCTGGCTGGCCACCGGCCGGTCCGCACTCGGCGTCCGCTCCCTCCTGCGCGGCAGCACCTTCCTGGACCGGCTGATCGGCGACGTCGACGACCTGCGCGACGCCCTGCCCCGCGTGCTGCTGCCCGCCGCGACCCAAGTGCCGGTCATGGCCGCGGCGGTGCTGGCCACCGCGATCACGGTGCCCTCCGCGACGTGGCTCGTGGCCCTCGCCGCGGTGCTCGGCTGCACCCTGGTCCCGTGGGCCGCGCTGCGGGCCGACCGCAGCGCGGAGCACCGCGTGCGCTCGGCGAACTCCGCGACCCTGCGCCTGGCTGCCGACGCGATCGAGGCCGCCGACGACGTCCGCGGCAACGGCCTGGTCCGCCCGGTCCTGCGTGTGGTCCGCTCCCGTGAGGCGGCTGCGCGCCGGGCCTCCGCCCGGGCCGCCTACGCCGCGGGTCTCGGCGGCGGGGCGAGCCTCGCGCTGTGGTGGGCGACCGCGCTGGGCGTCGTCGCCCTCGCCTGGGGGCCGGTGACCGAGGGCGCCGTGAGCGCCCCCGTGGCCGCGATCCCGGTGCTGCTGTGCACCGCGCTGGTGGAGCCGACCGCCCAGGCGACCGAAGCGCTGCGCTCCTGGCCCGCCCTCGCGCGCCTGGTGGCGAAGATCGACGCCGAGGTCGACGCGGCGCCCCTGCCGGACCAGGAGGAGGCGACCGACGACCGGGACGACGCCGGCGCCTCCTCGGCGGCCGGGGTCGAGGCCGAGGCGGTCGCGGCCCGCTGGCCCGGCATGGAGCGGCCCGCCCTGACGGGTCTGAGCGGCGGCGCGGCGCCCGGACGGTGGTGGGGCATCACCGGGCCCTCCGGCTCCGGGAAGACCACGGCGCTCGCCGTGCTGCTGGGCTTCCTGCCGGCGGAGGAAGGACGGGTGCAGATGGGCGGAGCCCTCGCCTCCCCGGGACGGCTCCGCGGGCTCGCGGCGTGGTGCCCGCAGAACGCCTACGTCTTCGACTCCACGCTGCGGGGCAACCTCTCCCTGGCCCGGCCGCGGGGCGAGGCGCCCACGGACGAGGAGATGGGGGTCGCCCTGGAGCGCGTGGGGCTGGACGGCCTGCTGGCCGACCTGCCGCGGGGGCTGGAGACCGGCGTCGGCGCGGGGGGCTCGAGGCTCTCCGGGGGGCAGCGGCAGCGGCTCGCGGTGGCCCGCGCCCTGCTGACCTCCTCACCCCTGCTGCTGCTCGACGAGCCGACCGCGCACCTGGACGCCGAGACGGCGGAACGAGTCATGGAGGAGATCGCCCGCGGGACGGCTGCGGGGACCCCCGCAGCCGTCGCCGCGGCCCCAGCGGCGGCTGCGGAGGGCCGCGGACGGGGACCGGCTCCGGGCCCGGCCGAAGCAGGAGCGGTGCCGAGCGTCGTGATCGTCTCCCACCGCCCGGAAGACCTCCGGCACTGCGACGACGTCACGACGCTCGGGCCGGCCGCCGTCCGGGTGTAGCGCTCCCGGCACACCCGGTCCGGGCACCGGCCCCGGGCCTGTGTCGAGCACGGATCCGGTGCCGAGCGCGGAGGATCGGCACGATCCCGGGGCACCCGGCCTCAGCACACCAGGCCCGGTGCGCCTTCCAGGCCCCAGCGCACCCGGCCCGGTGCGCCCCGCCCCGGCCCCCGCCTCACCCCGCGGAGAGCGAGGGGCCCACGGCGTCGATCGTCTGGTTCATCTGCACGCCCGAGCCGTCCCGGGCGCCGTGCTCGGTGGGCAGCGGACGGGCCACGCCCGCCGCCGAGACCGCCCGCGCCGGCCCGGGCCCTGCCCACGCCAGCGAGAGCTCCCGCTCGCCCTTGAGGAAGCGGTGCGCCCGGACGCCGCCGGTCGCCCGGCCCTTGGCCGGGTACTCCTCCAGCGGCGTGACCTTGGCCGAGGCGGCCCCCGCCCCGGGCAGCGAGCCCTCGGGCGTGGCCACGGTGACCACCACGGAGCCGTCGCTGGGGGAGGCGGCGCCGAAGAAGAGCACGGCGTCGTCCTCGGCCAGCTTGACGCCCGCGACGCCGCCGCCGGTCCTGCCCTGGGGACGGACCTTCCCGGCGTCGAACCTCAGCAGCTTGGCCTGGCGGGTGATGAAGACCAGCGCGTCGTCGTCCGCGGCGGCGCAGGCCCCCACGACCTCGTCGCCGGGCTTCAGCGCGATGCCCTCCCAGTCGTCGCGGTTCAGGGGGTACTCGGGCTGCAGGCGCTTGACGACGCCGCGCCGGGTCCCCAGGGCGAGCACGCTGTTCAGCGGGGCCAGGGCCACCAGCCGCTCGCCCTTCCCCAGGCTCAGGAACTCGCCGGCGACGGCGCCGCCGGCCGGATCCGGGAAGCCGGAGCGGACCTCGAGCTGGGGGAGGTCCATCACGTTGACGCGGACCATCCGGCCGGCCGAGGTGACCGCGCCGACCTCGCCGCGCGCGGTGGCGGGCACGAGGGAGGCGAAGGCGTCGTGCTTGGTCCGCTTGGACGGATCCGCCAGCTCCTCGCGGCCGCCGGCGCGGCCCGGGGTGCGGCCCATCCGCCCGGAGGTCGTCAGGACGGCCCAGCACGGGTCGTCCGCGATCTCCAGGGCGAGCCCCAGGCCCTTCTTGGCACCGCTCGCGGCCGCCGGGTCGGTGGCAGAGGCGGCGAGGACGGCCAGCTCGTCCTGGTCGGTCAGGCGCGTGCGCCGGTCCGTGCCGTAGCGCTCGGCGACCTCGCCGAGCTCCTCGGAGACCAGCGTCCGCAGCCTCGCGTCCGACTCCAGGATCGCGGTCAGCTCCTCGATCCGGCGCTGCAGCTCGTCCCGCTCGCCCTCCAGCTCGATCCGGGAGAACTTGGTCAGCTGCCGCAGCCGCAGCTCGAGGATGTGGTTGGCCTGCAGCTCGGACAGGTCGAAGACGGTCATCAGCCGCTCGCGGGCCTGGGCCGTCTCATCCGAGCCGCGGACGATCTGGATGACCTCGTCGATGTCCACGATCGCCAGCAGCAGGCCCTCGACCAGGTGCAGCCGGGCCTTGGACTTCCCCAGCCGGTGGCTGGTGCGGCGGCGCACGACGTCGATCCGGTGGTCCACGTAGACTCGCAGCAGGTCCAGCAGCCCCAGGGTCTGCGGCTGCCCCTGGACCAGCGCGACGTTGTTGATGCCGAAGGAGTCCTCGAGCGGCGTGTGCTTGTACAGGCTCTGCAGCACGGCGTGCGGGTTGAAGCCGTTCTTCAGCTCGATGACCAGCCGGGTGCCGTTCTTGCGGTCGGTGAGGTCCACGACGTCGGAGATCCCGGAGAGCTTCTTGGACTGCACCCCGTCCTTGATCTTGTCGATGACCTTCTCGACGCCGACCAGGTACGGCAGCTCCGTGACCACGATGCCCTGCTTGCGCGGGGTCACCTGCTCGATCGAGGTGCGCGCCCGGGTCCGGAAGGTGCCGCGCCCGGTCGCGTAGGCGTCCCGGATCCCGGCCAGCCCGGCGATGACCCCGCCGGTGGGCAGGTCGGGGCCGGGGATGAAGCCCATGACGTCGTCCAGCGTCGCCTGGGGGTTCTCGATCAGGTGCTGCGCGCCCGCGATGACCTCGCGCAGGTTGTGCGGGGCCATGTTGGTGGCCATGCCGACGGCGATGCCCGAGGAGCCGTTGACCAGCAGGTTGGGGAAGGCCGCGGGCAGCACGCCGGGCTGGGTGAACTGGTTGTCGTAGTTCGGGACGAAGTCGACGACGTCCTCGTCCAGGTCGCCGGTCAGCGCCTGCGCGGCCGGGGCCATCCGGGCCTCGGTGTAGCGGGCGGCGGCCGGGCCGTCGTCGACCGAGCCGAAGTTGCCGTGCCCGTCCACCAGCGGCAGCCGCATCGCGAAGGACTGGGCCAGGCGCACCATCGCGTCGTAGATCGCGCCGTCGCCGTGCGGGTGCAGCTTGCCCATGACCTCGCCGACCACGCGCGCCGACTTCACGTGGCCGCGTTCCGGCCGCAGCCCCATCTGCATCATCATGTACAGGATGCGCCGCTGCACCGGCTTGAGCCCGTCCCGCGCGTCCGGCAGGGCGCGGGAGTAGATCACCGAGTACGAGTACTCCAGGAAGCTGGTCTCCATCTCGGAGGAGACGTCGATGTCGACGATGTTCTCCACGACGTCGGCGGGAAACTCCTCGTGGGAGGGCGTCGACTTGCGTCGGGCTGCCATGGGGCACTCCTTGCTGCTCACGGGCACGGGCCACACCAGTGTAGATCACCGCCGATCGTGTGATCGGCGCTACTAGGATGGGAGCATGGCAGACGAGATTCCGTACCCGTCCCACTGGGAGGCCGACGTCGTCCTGCGCGACGGCGCGACCGCGCACCTGCGCCCGGTCCTCCCGACCGACCAGGACGCCCTGACCGCGATGTACTCCGGCCAGTCGGAGCGCACCATCTACCTCAGGTTCTTCACCTACAAGTCGACGCTCTCGGCCCGCGAGCTCACCCGCTTCACCACGGTGGACCACCACGACCGCGTCGCCTTCGTGATGATGAACGGCAACGAGATGATCGGCATCGGCCGCTACGACCGCACCGACGAGCCCACCGAGGCCGAGGTCGCCTTCTTCATCTCCGACGCCCACCACGGCCGCGGCATCGGCTCGATCCTGCTGGAGCACCTGGCCGCCGCCGGCCTGGAGAACGGCATCACCCGCTTCTCCGCCGAGGTCCTGCCCGAGAACCGCAAGATGCTGGACGTCTTCTCCGACGCCGGCTACGAGCTCTCCCGCGGGTACGACGACGGCGTGATCGCCGTCCACTTCGACATCGACCCGACCGAGAGGTCCCGGGCCGTGATGGAGGCCCGCGAGCACCGCGCCGAGGCGAAGTCGGTCTCCACCCTGGTCGCGCCGCGCTCGGTCGCGGTGATCGGCGCCTCCCGGGACGCGCACCAGATCGGCCACGAGATCCTGGTCAACATCGTCGAGGGCGGCTTCGCGGGGCCCGTCTACGGGGTCAACCCCGAGGCCCTGGAGCTCGCCGGGATGCAGTCCTACGCCACGATCGGGGAGGTCCCGGAGACGGTGGACCTCGCGGTGATCGCCGTGCCCATCTCCGCGGTGGCCGACGTCGTCGAGCAGTGCGGGCGGGCCGGGGTGCGCGGGGTGCTGATCGTGACCAGCGGCTACGCCGACGACGGCGCCCGCGGCCGGGCCCGGCAGCAGGCGCTGGTGCGGGTGGCCCGGACCTACGGGATGCGCGTCATCGGCCCGGCCTCGCTGGGCGTCATCAACACCGACCCGGCCGTGAGCCTGTGCGCCTCGCCGAGCATGGGGCACCCGCTGCACGGGACCCTGGGCATGTTCAGCCAGTCCGCGGCCATCGGGGCGATGCTCTACACCGCCGCGCACCGGCGCGCCATCGGCGTCTCCTCGGTGCTCTCGGCCGGCAACCGGGCGGACGTCTCGGGCAACGACCTCATGCAGTACTGGGAGGACGACCCGGACACGCTGGCCTGCTGCATGTACCTCGAGTCGATCGGCAACCCGCGCAAGTTCTCCCGGATCGCGCGCCGGCTGGCCCGCACCAAGCCGCTGATCGTGGCCAAGTCGGAGGTCACCGGGCTGCAGCTGCCGCCCGGGCACACCGGCCGCACCAGCTCCGCGCCGCCGCGGGCGATCAGCGAGATGTTCCGGCAGGCCGGCGTCATCCGGGCCGAGACCAACGAGCACCTGATGGACATCGCCCAGGTGCTGGTCTCCCAGCCGCTGCCCGCCGGGCGCCGGGTGGCGGTCTTCTCCAACGCCTTCGCGCTGGCCGGCGTCGTCTCCGACGCGTGCGCCTCCCACGGCGTCGAGGTGAGCTTCGCCGAGGGCGCGCTGGACACATCCAGCGAGGACCTGGACCCGCTGGACCTCATCCGCGAGAGCGTGCTCGGCGCCCTGGGCTCCTCCGAGGTCGACGCCGCCGTCGCGACCTTCCTGCCCTCCCCGCTGGTCTCGGCCCGGGAGATCTCCGAGGTGCTGATGGACTGCGCGGCCCGGACCGGTAAGCCCGTCCTGGCCGCGTACTCGGGCATCCTGGACGCGAGCGCCGTCCAGCGCGGGGTCCACGCGAGCCCGCGCGTCACCGAGGACGGGAAGGAGCTGCCCGGGCTGCCGTGCTTTGAGAGCCCGGGGGGCGCCGTCGGCGCGCTCGCGGCCATCGTGGAGTACGCGGAGTGGCGGGAGAAGGAGGAGGCGCTGCTCGCCGAGGTGGACGGGACGGACCGCAAGGCGGCCGAGCGCGTGATCGGGGAGCTCTCCGCACGCGTCCCCGGCGAGGGCCTGCTCCGGCTCGACCAGGAGGAGACGACCCGGCTGCTGGAGACCTACGGCATCGAGGTGCTGCGCTCCATTCCCTTCCGGGACGCCGACGAGGCCGTCGCGGCGGCGGAGGCGATCGGCTACCCGGTGGCGCTGAAGACCACCGACGAGCTGCTGCGGCACCGGCTGGACCTGGGCGGGGTGCGCCTGGGGATCGAGGACGAGCAGACGCTGAGGAGGGACATCGACCTGATGCACCGGACGCTCGAGCCCTACGGCAGCTTCGACCTCGAGGTCCAGGCGATGGCGCCCACCGGGCAGAACTGCGTCGTCCGGGCGATGGAGGATCCCCTGCTCGGCCCCGTCATCTCCTTCGGGATGGCCGGGGACTCGGTGGATCTGCTGGACGACTGGGCGCACCGGGTGCCCCCGCTGACCGAGCGCGACGTGCGGCTGATGGCCCGGGCGCCCAAGGCCTCGCGGAAGCTCTTCGGCTACGGGGGTCTGCCCCCGGTGGACGTCGCCCGTCTTGAGGACCTCCTGCGCCGGGTGGCGCAGCTGAAGGACCTGCACCCCGAGATCGCGCTGCTGGAGCTCAAGCCCGTCATGGTCTCGGAGGACTCCCTGACCGTGCTCGCGGCGCAGGTGGAGCTCGGCAACCCGCGGCGGCGGACCGACTCGGCGCGGCGGACCATGCCTGGGTGAGAGCCTCGGTCCGGGGGACGAGATCGAGGCGGGGAGGAGCCCGGCCCGCCGGCGGCCGCCGTCACGGCGCGCGGATTGACCCCGGGCGTAGACTGGTGCAGTGCTTTCCGGCCGGAGGGCGCCGGCGAACCGCCGTCATCGAAGGACCGAAGAAGCGAGTGCATGGCAGACTCAGGACCCCACGGATCGAGGCTCGACCACGACATCACCAACGCCGGCTTCTACCCGGAGCTGGTCAGGGACGTGGTCAGGGACGCCCTGGACGGGCAGGAGCCCGCCTCCCACCTCGTGCAGCTCGAGACCCACTTCGACCAGACCGAGGTGCACCGGCACATCACGGTGCTCGCGCTGGCCGGTGAGATCGTGCAGATCACCCACGTGGACGACCAGTCGCTGGACGAGGACGGCCAGGACGTCGTCGCCCACGTCTCCACGGAGACCGTCCCCGTGCGGAACCTGAGCTCGGTGACGCTCTCCTACGCCTACCGGCAGCCGCAGAACTACACCTCGGCGACCCCCGCCGCGGAGGTGACCCTGATGATGTCCTGGACCGGGAGCCAGCGGATCGACGTGCAGCCCGCCGGCTGCCAGGACCCGGAGTGCGAGGCGGACCACGGCTACACCGGCGTCGCCGCGCGCGAGGACGTCGTGCTGCGGATCAGCGCCGAGGCGGACGGTCCGCGCGCGGTCGAGGACGCCCGCGAGTTCGCCCGGGCCCTGCGGCGCGCCAACACCGCCCTGTCCGGCACCACGCACGCGTGAGCACCGTGAGCGGCGCACCGGCGGGGGAGCCCACGGACCTGCTCGGGCGGCCCCTGCCCGCCGCACCGCGCTACGGCACCGACTCGGTGGCCGACGTGCTCGTCTCCGCCGCCTCCCGGTTCCGGCCGGTCGCGGACGGGGCCGGGGGCTTCGAGGACCGCCTCGGTCTCTCCGACCGGCTCGCGGCGGCGGGCCTGCCCGCGGGGCCCTACCGGAACGTGTGCGTGGTGCTCGTGGACGGGCTGGGGGAGTCGCTGCTCTCCGGCAGCCTGGGCCACGCGCCCTCGCTGCGGCGCGCGGCGCACCTGGGGACGCTCGACGCCGCGCTGCCCTCTACCACCGCCGCCTCCCTGGCCGCGCTGGGCACGGGGGAGCCGGCGGGGCGCACGGGCATGGTGGGGTACGACGTCGTGGACCCGGAGCGCGGCGTCGTCGTCAACCAGCTCTCCGGCTGGGACCCTCAGGTGGTGCCCGAGCAGTGGCAGCCGCTGCCCACCGTCTTCGAGCGGCTGGAGGGGATCGCCGACCCGGTGACCGTCTCCATGGGCGCCTACGAGGGCTCGCCGCTGACCCGCGCCGCCCTGCGCGGCGGCAGGTTCGAGGCGGCCCGGTCCACGCTCGCCCGCGTCACCCGCGCGACCGACATCCTCTCCACCCGCTCCCCGAACTTCATGTACCTCTACTGGGGCGAGCTGGACCAGGTGGGCCACCGGCACGGCAGCGGCTCGGACCGCTGGCTCGAGGCGCTGGAGGACCTGGACTCGGGCCTGCGCCGCCTGGCGGCGAGGACCGGCGAGGAGACCCTCCTCCTCCTGACGGCGGACCACGGCATGGTCGACGTCGCGCCGGAGGACCGCATCGACTACGGGGCGATGCCCGAGCTGCTCGACGGCGTGCGGCTCACCGCGGGCGAGCCCCGCATGGTCCAGCTGCACCTCGAGGACCCGGGCGACCGGGCCCGCCGCGACCGGCTGGTCCAGGCGTGGGGCGCGGCCTTCGGGGACCGCGCGTGGATCCTCGACCGCGACGAGCTGATCGAGGCCGGGTACTTCGGCGCCGGGATGCGCCCCGGCGTGCGGGAGCGCATCGGAGACCTCATCGTGGCTGCTCACGGGCCGCTGGCCCTGTACGACCTGCGCCGGACCCGGCCCGCGGCCCTGGAGATGGTCGGGCAGCACGGGTCCTGGACCGAGGCGGAGCGCTCGGTCCCGCTGCTGGCTCTGCGGCGCTGAGCCGGGCGGTCCCTGCCGGGGCCGCCTCTGAGACCCTCCGGCGGTCCGGGGCGGGCGAGCCGGCCCCCCGGAGGGTCTCAGGCCGGTCCCAGCCCTCAGCCTCCGGTGCCCGACGGCGCGGGCTGCGCCGGCGCGGCGGTCTCCCCCTGCTGCTGCGATCCCGTCCCCGCCGGGGCGGTCGGGGCGGGGGCCTCGGTGACCGGCGGGGTCTGCGTGGCGGGCGGCGCCTGCGAGGCCGGGGGCTCCGGCGCCCCCGTCTCCGCCGGGGGCTCGGTCTCCTGCGGTTCCTCGGGCTCCGGCTCCTCGCTCTCCTCCGGTTCCGGCTCCTCGGTCTGCTCCGGCTCGGCGGGAGCGGAGGTCTCCTCCGGCTCGTCCTCGGTCTCGCTGGGGGAGGGAGTCGGCTCCGCCTGCTCGGTGGTCGCCTCGGGCGCCGGGGCGGGGGCCTGAGGCTGCTGGGGCGGCACCGCCGGCGCGGGCGCCTGCTCCTCAGGAACGGGGTCCTCGGTCTCCTCGCTCGGGCTCGGCGGAGCGGAGGAGGGCGCGGGAGAGGACGACGTCGGGGAAGCGGAGCTCGACTCGGCGGGCGAGACCGGGGCCGGATCGTCTCCGCCCGCGGTGGCCCAGATCGCGACCGCTCCGGCCCCGACCAGCACGAGCGCGCCGAGGCCCACGCCGGCGCGCGCCAGCCGGCTCCGCGAGCCCTCGGGGGCCTCCTCCTGCTCCTCCCGCGCGGAGAGCGTGGCGAAGGCGGCCCGCGGCGGTGCTGCGTCCTCCCCGTCCTCCTCCCCGGCGGCGGACGACGCCGACGCCGTCGGCAGGGGCTCCGTGCGGGCCTCGGCCGTGATGTCCTGGCCCGTTCCGCCGGCCACGGCGGCGGTTCCGGCGGCCGGGGTCGGCGAGCCGGCGCGGTGCCGCGAGACCGGGCGGCTCCTGCGGGCGCGACGCCGGCGCTCCGCCCGCTCCTCGTCCTCCGTCTCCGCCTCGGAGTCGCCGAAGAGCTCGTCGCCGAGGCTCAGGCCCTCGTCGTCCTCGCCCTCGGACGCGCCGGAGCCGCCCACGTACTCGTAGCCGGGACCCAGCTGCCCGGCGTCGTCCGCGGCGGGATCGCCCTGCGGCCGCGCATGCGGATCCTGCGGCTCGTCAGGAGATCCCTGATCGCGGTGTCTGCGGCCCATGCTCGTCCTCGCGTGCGTCCCGTCGTCGTGCTTCTCGAAGTCTCCTAGTGGCGGTTGCCGAAGAGGATGTCGTCCCAGCTCGGGACGGAGGGGCGCTTGCCGCGGCCCCGTGACTCGGGCTCCTCCGCCCCGTCCGTCCCCTCCTGCGGGGTCTCCTGCTCCGTCTCCTCCTGGGCTGCGCCCTCCTGGGCGAGCCGGTCCGTCAGGTCCTCGACGCGGGCGTCGCTGTGCGGATCCTCACCCACGCGGGTCCCGCGCCGCTCCTCGAGCTCGTCGAGCAGCTCGGCCTCCGTGTCCGGCTCATCCTCGGGCACCGCCTGCAGGGCGGCGCGGTCCTCGGCCGCCTGCTCCGGGCGCTCCCGCTCGAGGGGCCGGCCCAGCAGGAACTCCGCGACGGCGTTGCCGGCCACCACGGTCTGGTTGGCGGGGTTGTAGACGAAGCGCGCGGGGAAGTCGGAGCCCTCGGGGATCTGGTCCAGCGCGGCCCGGGAGTAGTCGACCGAGACCGAGACGTTCCACTGGCCGTCCTCGCGCTGCCACGAGTTCCACTGCGCGTCGCCCTCGGCGAAGTTCCAGCGCTCCCGCACGGCCACGACCTGGTCGTTGAGGCTGAGGCGCTCGAGGCCCTCCTCCCCGGAGAGCGGGTCGACCAGGACGGCCCGGGCCGCCGTGACGATGTGCGCGCGCTCGGCCAGGATCGGCCACTCGTAGCGCTTGACGCGCTCGGGCTTCCAGCCGGACTCGGCCACGATCTCGTCGATCGTGGCGCCCTGGCGGAAGCGCGTCTGGATGTCCCGGGGCCCGAAGACCCCGTTGCCGCTCAGGCCGCGCGCCGGGTGGGCCCGGCGGGCCTTCAGGACGGCGTTGCGCAGAGAGGAGTCGATGACCACCCTGAACCGCTCGCCGCTCTCGGGCGCCTCGAGGACGAGGTGCTCGCCGTCATCGTGGACGCCGACGAATCTCAGCTGCTGCATCAGGTCTCCTTGTCGAATCGACTCGTCGCCCCCTCGCCTGACGGGGGAGACACGCGTGTCACTTGACAGAATACCCGGTGGACTAGCGACTCCAGGAATGCCGTGCGGTCACATAATTCGCTGTGAGAACAATCGGTTGGACAGGCGCGGCCCCTATGGTGAACAATCATCGCGTTACCGGCGCACCGGGGGGCTGAGTCGCGTGACCCGAATACCAGACGGGGGCCTTGCGGCTCTCCACCCAGATCTCTCGAAAGCGAGACACCATGGCAACCGATTACGACGCACCGCGGAAGCAGGACGACGAGGGCAACAACGACTCGATCGAGGAGCTGAAGTCGCATCGCGGCGACCAGCAGTCCAACGTGGTCGACGAGGACGAGAACGCCGCCGCGGAGAGCTTCGAGCTGCCCGGCGCGGACCTCTCCCACGAGGAGCTCTCGGTCGTGGTGCTCCCGGCCCAGCAGGACGAGTTCACCTGCGCCTCCTGCTTTCTGGTGCGCCACCGCTCGCAGATCTCCCGCGAGGAGAACGGCCTCTACTACTGCATCGAGTGCGACGCGTAGGACCGATGCGAGCAGCCGCCGGGTCCCGGCGGCCGCGATGACGAAGGGCCGGCCCGATGGGCCGGCCCTTCGTCATCTGCCGGGGGCGGCGGGGCCC
The DNA here is from genome assembly GCF_004136635.1 of Rothia halotolerans. GTDB lineage: Bacteria > Actinomycetota > Actinomycetes > Actinomycetales > Micrococcaceae > Rothia > Rothia halotolerans. The sequence continues at coordinate 195,681 of NZ_NOIU01000002.1, forward strand.
TCCCGGGCGTCTCAGGCGGCGGGCCCGTCCAGCGGGTCCGCGCCGAGCGCCCGAGCCAGCTCCTCGGGGCGGCGGGAGTTGGTGAGCCAGTACGGGGTGGGGTCGGCCGGGTCGGTGATCTGGATGCGCGCGATGGGGGAGACCCACGGGCGGAAGTTCATGAAGGCCCTGCCGTCGGCCTCGGGACCCGCGGCGACGCGGGCGGACTCCCCGCGGAAGACCTCGACCTCGCCCACGAACTCCCGCTCGATGTGCGCCCGGCCGACCTGCAGCGACTCGTCGGTCACCTCCAGCACCGGCGCGAGGGCCCACAGCAGGACGCCCAGCCCGGCCGCCAGCACGACGGCGACCAGGATCGCCACCGGGATGCTGATGGGGGCTCCCACGGCGAAGCAGGCGAGGCCGAACAGCGCGACCAGGACCCACACGCCGGGCGAGGGGACCAGCTTCTCGTGGTAGCGGACGGCGGAGGAGGTGGGGGCGTCGTCGTGCCCCCGGGCAACGGAATCTGACATGCCTCCAGAATCTCACGGATCGGCTCCCGGCGCGCACTCGGCGGGGAAGCGCCCCGGCCCGCCCGCTTCCCCACCCACTGCACCCGCCCACCCACTACAGTTGAGTCGTGGCGGACGCGGCCCTTGCCGTCCCGCCCCGACCCAGATCCCCGACCGCAGGACGTCCCGAACGCATGAACCCGACCCTGACCGTGAAGCTGCAGCAACTCGACGAGGGCATCGAGCCCCCGGCCTACGCCCGCGACGGCGACGCCGGGGCCGACCTGCGCTCCCGCGTCGAGCTCACCCTGGCCCCGGGGGAGCGGGCGCTGGTCCCGACCGGCGTCGCGATCGCCCTGCCGGAGGGTTACGTCGGGCTCGTGCACCCGCGCTCGGGCCTGGCCTCGAAGCACGGCATCACCATCGTCAACGCCCCCGGCACCGTCGACTCGGGGTACCGGGGGGAGCTGATGGTGACGCTGCTCAACACCGACCCCGCCCAGGAGTTCCGGGTGGGGCGCGGCGACCGCATCGCGCAGCTGGTCATCCAGCGCTGCGAGCACGCCCGGTTCGACGTCGTCCCCCGGCTCCCCGAGTCCGAGCGCGGCGGCGACGGCTTTGGCTCGACCGGACATCTCTAGGAGGTAATCACCGTGATGGCATTCGGCAAGCGCAAGAACAGGAAGAAGGACTCCCGGCCCGAGGCGGCCGCGGAGCAGGGCCCGGACTCGGCGGAGGCCGGTCAGGAGGGTGCCCCGGAGGGGCTGGCCGCCGGTGCCGGCTCCACGCCGGAGGCCGCCGGCGTCCCGGCAGCCCAGGAGGGCTCCGAGGGGAGGACCGCCCAGGAGAAGTCTTCCCAGGGTGAGCCTCCCCGGCGCAAGGACCCCGAGGGCGAGGCAGCCCAGGGGAAGGCCTCCCAGGGCCAGGACGCCGAGGAGCAGGACGCCGAGGCCGCGGCCGTGGCCGACCGCGCCTCCCAGGGCCCCTTCGACGCCTCCGAGCGGGACGAGGAGGGCCACTACATCGACCTGGGCGGGCTCATGGTCCGCCCGGCCCCGGACGTGAACATCCGGATCGACGTCGACCAGAAGCGGCAGAACGTCGTCTCCGTGACCTTCCAGCACGAGGGATCCTCGCTGCAGGTCCAGGCCTTCGCGGCGCCCAAGAGCCGCGGCCTCTGGCCCGAGATCCGCACCGAGCTCGCGGAGTCGATCCGCTCCCAGAGCGGGGTCGCCGACGTCACCGACGGGCCGCTGGGCCGCCAGGTGACCGCCAAGGTGCCCGCCGCCCTGCCCAACGGCGGGCGCGGGTTCAAGGTCGCCCGCTTCGTCGGGGTCGACGGCCCGCGCTGGTTCCTGCGCGGGGTGATCTCCGGCGACGCCGCGGTCAAGGAGCGGGCCGCCCGGCCCCTCGAGGACGTCTTCAGGTCGCTGGTGGTGGTGCGCGGCGAGCAGCCCATGGCCCCGCGGGACCTGCTGCCCCTGCGGGTGCCGCAGGACGCCGTGGCCCGGGACGCCCAGGAGGGCGAGGCCGGCCTCGACGTCCCCGAGCGCGGCCCGGAGATCACGCAGATTGGCTGAGGGCCCGCCGGCGGAGGAACGCGGTCCCGCCGCCCGGGCCGCCGTCCGCCGTCTCCGTCCCGCCGCCCGCGGGGAGGCCGGAGCCGGCCCTCCCCGGGCCAGGGTCATCGTGGAGGGCAGGGTCTCCGAGGTCGTCATCCAGCCCTACGACGCGCTGCCTCGCTACGAGGCGCTGCTCGAGGTCTCCGCGAGCCACCGGGCCGCGCCGGCCGAGGGGCGGCGTCCCTCCCGCGCCTCATCCCCTGAGGCCGATGTGCCAGAATGGGACGCGCGCGAGCTGCCGCTGCCGGCGGGGAGCCTGGTCAGGCTCGTCTGGCACGGCCAGCGCGTCGTCCCCGGCGTGGGGGCGGGGACCCGACTGCGCTGCTCGGGGATGCTCACCGGCTCCGGGCCCGACGCCGTGATCTACAATCCGCGGTACGAGATCGTCTCGCGCAACCGTCAGTACTGAGCCGGCGAGGGGAGCTGAGCATGTCCGAACGACCGCCCGAGGAGGGCCCCGCCGAGGACCGCGAGGAGCGGGAGAGCCTCGGGGACAGGATCGCGGCCTCCTACGGCGCCCAGGAGGGCATCCGCCGCGACGCCAACGGGCAGATCGACGTCCTGCACGCCGTCGGCGGCGTCCGCGGGCTGCTCGAGGCCGTGGTGCCCGGCGCCCTCTTCCTCGCGATCTACCTCTCGAGCGGCTCGCTGGCGCTGGCCCTGATCATCGCGGTCGGTCTCGCGCTGGCGGCCTCGGTGCTGCGGCTGCTCCAGCGCGGCAGCGTCATGCAGTCGTTCTCCGGGGCGGTCGGCGTCGTCATCTGCGCCGTCTTCGCCCGGGTCAGCGGCCAGGCGATCGACTACTACGTGCCCGGCCTGTGGCTGAACGCCGCGTACCTGGTGGGCTGCGGGCTCTCGATGGCCCTGCGCTGGCCCTTCGTCGGCATCCTGCTGGGGTTCATCCGCGGCGAGGAGCTGAACTGGCGCAAGCAGCCGGCGCGGATGCGGGCCTACCAGTGGGCCACCGGCTTGTTCGCCGGCATGTTCCTGCTGCGGCTGCTGGTGCAGCTGCCGCTGTACCTGGCGGACAACGTGGCGGGTATCGGGATCGCCCGCATCGTCATGGGCGTGCCCCTGTACGCCCTGATCATCTGGTGGTGCTGGATGATCAGCCGGCCCGCCGCGACCTCGAGCGCCTCGCGGGCCTGAGCGGGAGGGGCGGCCCGGCCACGCCGAGGGCCTGAGAGAGAAGGGCGGCCCGCCCGCCCCGAGCGCCTGAGGGGGGCGGCGGGCCGTCCGGTCTGAGGGCCTGAGCGGGGGCCATCCGGCCCGAGGGCCCTACAGCTCCTGGCCCTGGGCCGTCTCCTCCGCGGCGTCCTCCGGACCCTCCGCCTCCGGGGCATCGCCGCCCCTGCGGTCCTCGCGGTTCATCATCAGCTGCAGCGCCTCCTCGCCGCGCTGGGTGGTGATGAAGAACAGCTCGTCGCCCTCCTCCAGCACGTCGTCGCGGCCCGGGGGGATCGGCAGGCCGTCGCGCAGGATCGCCACCAGGGTTGTCTCCGCGGGCCACGGCACGTCCCCGACGGTCTCGCCCGCCAGCCCGTGCTCCTCCGGCACCGTGTACTCGCTCAGGGTGGCGCCGCCGGCCTGCAGGCTCAGCAGGCGGACGACGTCGCCCACCTCCACCGCCTCCTCGACCAGCGCGGTCATCAGGCGCGGCGTGGAGACCGCGACGTCGACGCCCCACGAGTCGTCGAAGAGCCACTCGTTGCGCGGGTTGTTGACCCGGCCGACGGTGCGCGGCACCCCGAACTCCGAGCGCGCCAGCAGCGAGACCACGAGGTTGGTCTTGTCATCGCCGGTGGCCGCCACGACGACGTCGACCCGGTGGGGCTCCGCGCGCTTGAGCTCGCTGAGCTCGCACGCGTCCCCCACCAGCCACTCGGCCCCGCCCAGCTCGGAGCGCCCGATGGCCTCCGGCTTCCGGTCCATCAGGGCCACCCGATGCCCGTGGCTCAGCAGCTCCCTGGCGATGGAGGAGCCCACCGAACCGGCTCCCACGATCAGCACCCGCACCCTAGCTCCTCTCGGTCTTCACGGTCCGCAGCACGCCGTCGTCCTCGTGGGGAGGGGAGGAGAGGATCCTCGAGATCTCGTCGATCTCCCGGGTGCGCATCATCGCGTGCAGGACGTCGCCCTGCTGGTAGCTCGTGTCCGCCTCGGGGAGCAGGCCCTCGCCGAAGCGCGTGATGTAGGCGATGCGGACCCCGCCCGCCTCCTCGATGTCCTTCAGGGGCCGCCCCGCCCACTCCTCGTGCAGGTGCAGCTCCGCGAGCATGAGGCGGCCGGAGGACTCCCGGTAGTCCCCGGTCAGGCTCTGCTCGGGCAGGATCCGCCGGAGCACCTGGTCGCTGCTCCACCGGACCGCCGCGACCGTGGGGATGCCCAGGCGCTGGTAGAACTCGGCGCGGTGGGGGTCGTTGATCCGCGCCACGACCCGGGTGACCCTGAAGGTCTCGCGCGCGACCCGCGCGGCGAGGATGTTGGAGTTGTCCCCGTTGGAGACGGCCGCGAAGGCGTACGCGCCCTCGATCCCGGCGCGCTCCATGGTGCCGCGGTCGAAGCCGACGCCGGTGACCTTCCGGCCCTGGAAGCCGGCGTCCAGACGGCGGAAGGCCGCCTCGTCCTGGTCGATCACCGCGACCGTGTGCCCGGCCGCCTCGAGCGTGCGGGCGAGCATCGCGCCGACGCGTCCCACGCCCATGATCACGAAATGGGGCACGGTCCCTCCGTTCCTTAGCGCTTCCCGCGCCGGCGAGCCCCGGGCGCAGGCACCAGCCTAGTCCACCGGCCCGGGGTGCCGGCAGCGGGGGGTGAGGTACCCTTGGGCACTGTGCAACCACTCACCGCTCGTGCGCGCCGGGTGCTGCTCGGCGCACCCGAGGAGACGCGGCTGATCCGCGGGCTGACCCTGCCGAAGCGGGCGGCCCTGCCCGTCTTCGGCTCGGACGGGCTCTCGGCGCTGGCCTACGCGCCGGACGAGATCATCATGGTGCTCGCGCTGTCCGGCACGGCGGCGCTGGCCCTCTCGCCCTGGGTCGGGCTCGCCATCGCCGTCACGCTGTTCCTCGTGGTGGGCACGTACCGGTACAACATCACCGAGGTCGCCCGCTCGGGCGGGGACTTCGCCGTGGTGACCGAGCGCCTCGGCCCGGCGGCCGGGACCGCGGCGGGCTCGAGCCTGCTCTTCGACTTCGTCCTGATGGTCGCGGTCTCCGTCTCCAGCGCCTCCACCTACCTGGTGACGCTCATGCCGTTCCTGCAGCCCCACCGGCCCCTCCTGGCCGTCGGGCTCGTGGCCCTGCTGACCCTGGCCTACCTGCGCGGGGCCAGGGTCGCCGGCCGCGTGGCGCCGGTGCCCACGTGGGCATTCGCCGCGCTGCTGGCGCTGACGATCGGCGTCGGCGTCGTCCAGTCCTGGACGGGAGGGCTCGGGGCGGCCCCCAGCGCCGGGTACGAGCTGGTCCCCGCCTCGCCGGAGGAGGACGCCCTGGTCGGCTTCGGCCTGGCCCTCCTGCTGGCCCGGGCGTTCTCCTCGGGGGCGGTCACGCTGACCGGCGTCGAGTCCGTGAGCAACGCGGTGCCCTTCTTCCGGCCCCCGCGCTCCCGCAACGCCGCGACGACGCTGATGATCATCGGCAGCATCTCGGCCGTGGCCCTGCTGGGCGTGCTCTACCTCGCCCACGAGAGCGGCGCCGTGGTGACCATGAGCCCGGCGCAGCTGCTCGTCGACGGCCGCCCCGTCCCCGGGGACTTCCACCAGATGCCCGTGCTGGGCCAGGTCGCGGTCGCCGTGTTCGGCAGCGGGCCCCTGGCCGAGCTGCTGCTGATCAGCACGGCCCTCCTGCTGCTGATCGCGCCGGCGGCGGCGTACATCGGCTTCCCGATCCTCGCCTCCTCCATGGCCGACCGCGGCTACCTGCCCGTGCAGCTGCGGGCGGGGGAGAACCGCTCCGCCTACGCCAGCGGCGCCCTGATGCTCGGGGCAGGGGCGGCCGCCGTCACCGCCGCCTTCGGGGCGGACGTCAACGACCTCATCCAGCTCTACGTGCTGGGCGTGCTGTTCTCGATGTCCCTGACCCAGGCCGCCGTCCTGCGCAGCAGGCACCGGCGGATCCGCCGGGTCACGGACCGCTTCCTGCGCCGGCGCATGCTGCGCGACCAGGCGATCACCACGGCGGGGCTCGCCGCGACCCTGATGGCCCTGGTCATCGTGCTCATCACCAAGATCGGCCAGGGGGCGTGGGTGACGGTGCTCGTGGTGGCCGCCCTGAGCCTGGCCGCCAACGGCATCAAGAGACACTACCGACGCATCGACGAGGAGCTGGCCGTGACCGGACGCCATCAGTACAAGGCCCTGCCCGCCCGGGTGCACGCGATGGTGGTGATCCCGAAGCTGCGGCGCCCGGCCCTCAGGGCGCTGTCCTACGCGCGCGCGACCAGGCCCTCCACCCTGGAGGCCCTGGTGCTCAACGTCGACGACGCGCAGACCCGCGAGATCCGATCCCGCTGGGACGCCTACGAGATCCCCGTGCCGATGACCGTGCTGGAGGCGCCCTACCGGGACCGGATCCGGCCGGTCCTCCAGCACGTGCGGGCCGCGCGCACCCGCTCGCCCCGCGACGTCGTCATCGTGTACCTGCCGGAGTACATCGTGGAGCGGTGGTGGCAGCGGATCCTGCACCGGCGGCAGGGCCGGCGGCTCAGCCGGGCGCTCGCCGAGGAGCCGGGCGTGGTGACCGCCCTGGTGCCGTGGCGGCTGGGCCGGGAGAACGACGACGAGGAGGAGAAGTGATGGGGCCGGGGGACGAGTTCGAGCTGGAGCTGGGGGCGATCGCCCACGGCGGGGCGAGCATCGGCAGGCACGAGGGGCGGGTCGTCTTCGTCCGCCACGGGATCCCCGGGGAGCGGGTCCGGGTGCGGGTCGAGGAGATGGGCCCTCGAGGGCGCTTCGCGACGGCGCGGCTGCTGGAGGTCCTCGAGCCCTCGCCGAGCCGCCGTCCCCATACCTGGCCCGCGGCCGACGCCCTGCTCTGCGAGGATCCGGTGGGCGGCGTCGAGTACGGGCACATGGAGCCCGCGGCCCAGCGCGAGCTGAAGGCCGAGGTGCTGCGCGAGCAGCTGACCCGCCTCGGCGGGCTGGCCGGGCACGACCCGGCGGTGCGCGGCCTCGAGGTCCTCCCCGCGCCGGGGGACGAGGAGGGCGCGGCCGGCTGGCGGACCCGGGTGCACTTCGCCGTGGACGAGTCCGGCCGCCTGGGGATGCACCCCCACCACGGCTCCGCGATCCTCCCCGTCGAGGAGTTCCCGCTGGCCGTGCCCGCGATCAACGGGCTCGGCCTGTGGCGCGGGCGCTGGCCCGGAGCGGAGCGGATCGACGTCGCCGCCCCCGCCGACGGCGGCCGGCCGCTGCTGGTCTTCACCACCCGTCCCGACGTCGAGGTGCCCGCGACGGCCCGGGAGCTGGACGAGGAGCTCGGGCGGATCCTCCCGACCGGGGCCGACGTCTCCGCCGTGGTGCGGCAGGCGGCGGTGCCGGGGCGGGGCCGCGGCGACCGCCCGGATCCGGTGACGCTGCGCGGGCAGGCGCGGGTCGAGGAGACGGTGCCCGACGTCGTCGCCGGCCCGGCGGCGCCCCGCCTGGGGTTCCGCGTCGGCGCCGGGGGCTTCTGGCAGATCCATCGCGCGGCGCCGGAGCTGCTGGCCGCCGAGGTGGCCGCCGCCAGCGGCCTGCGGGCCGGGGAGACCGCGTGGGACCTCTACGGCGGGGCGGGGCTGTTCGCGGCGGTCCTCGCGAGTCAGGTGGGCGCGGAAGGATCCGTCTGGACGGTCGAGGGCTCTCCGGTCACCTCCGCCGACGCCGCGGAGAACCTGCGGCCCGGCGGGACGGCGCGCGGGGCCGCCTCGGCGGGGGCGCGGATCCTCGCGACCCGGGCCGGGGTCGAGAGGGCGCTGGCCGCCCACGCCGGGGGGCGAGCCGGCGGCAGGGCCGGGGCGGCTGCCTCGGGCGCGTCCTCGCGCCGGCGGGGTCGCGGGCACGGCAGGGGAGCGCCGGTGGAGACGCTGCCGGGGCGGCCCGACGTCGTCGTGCTGGATCCCCCGCGGCAGGGAGCCGGGCGGGAGGCGATCGAGGCGATCGCGGCCTGCGGGGCCCGGCGCATCGTCTACGTCGCGTGCGACCCGGCCGCGCTCGGGCGCGACGCCGGCTACCTGCGCGGCCTGGGCTGGGCGCCGCGCTCGGTCCGGGGGCTGGACCTCTACCCGGGCACCCACCACCTCGAGGCGGTCGCGGTCTTCGAGGCGGAGCGCTGAGTCCGCGGTGTGAAGGCGCCCCGGGGCCGGGTTCCCGGGGTTTTCCGCCGCCACACCGGCCCCGACTCGGGATCGTCGGCCGTAAGCGGGTAGACTGCTGGACGAAGGCTTAGTGGCACAGTGTCTCCAAAGGTTTTGCATCACACCTACCTCACTTCGGCGTTCTACACACGACGCGACGGAACAGCTAGGACTCGGCCGGGGGACGCGCTACGACGCCTGAGTAAGAACAGTGGCGAGAGGAGTCCCACGCAATGAGCACTGTGGACAGCTTCGGTTCCAAGGGCGTCCTGGACGTCAACGGCACCGAGTATGAAATTTTCCGGCTGGACAAGGTCGAGGGTTCCGAGAACCTGCCCTTCAGCCTCAAGGTTCTCCTGGAGAACCTCCTGCGCACCGAGGACGGTGCCAACATCACCGACGAGCACATCAAGGCGCTCGCCGGCTGGGATCCGACGGCGGATCCCAGCACCGAGATCCAGTTCACGCCCGCGCGCGTGATCATGCAGGACTTCACCGGAGTCCCCTGCATCGTGGACCTCGCGACCATGCGCGAGGCCGTCAAGGAGCTCGGCGGCGACCCGACCAAGATCAACCCGCTGGCCCCGGCCGAGCTCGTGATCGACCACTCGGTCCAGATCGACTCGTTCGGCAACAGTGACGCGATCGAGCGCAACATGGACATCGAGTACCAGCGCAACGGGGAGCGCTACCAGTTCCTGCGCTGGGGCCAGACCGCGTTCGAGGACTTCAAGGTCGTCCCCCCGGGCATGGGCATCGTGCACCAGGTGAACATCGAGTACCTGGCCCGCACCGTCATGGCCCGCGAGGTCGACGGCGCGCTGCGCGCCTACCCGGACACCCTGGTCGGCACCGACTCCCACACGACCATGGTCAACGGCCTGGGCGTGCTGGGCTGGGGCGTGGGCGGCATCGAGGCCGAGGCCGCGATGCTCGGCCAGCCCGTGTCGATGCTGATCCCCAAGGTCGTCGGCTTCAAGCTGACCGGCAAGATCCCCGCCGGCGCGACCGCGACCGACGTCGTGCTCACCATCACCGAGATGCTGCGCGAGCAGGGCGTGGTCGGCAAGTTCGTCGAGTTCTACGGCGAGGGCGTCACCGAGGTCCCGCTGGCCAACCGCGCGACCATCGGCAACATGAGCCCCGAGTTCGGGTCGACCGCAGCGATGTTCCCCATCGACGAGGTGACTCTCGAGTACCTGCGCCTGACCGGGCGCGACGAGGAACAGGTCGCCCTGGTGGAGAAGTACACCAAGGAGCAGGGCCTGTGGCACGACCCCTCCAAGGAGATCAAGTACTCCGAGTACATGGAGCTGGACCTCTCCACGGTGGTGCCCTCGATCGCCGGGCCGAAGCGTCCGCAGGACCGCATCGCGCTGACCTCCGCGAAGGACCAGTTCCGCCGCGACCTCTCCAACTACGTCGGCGAGGACGGCTGGGAGGCCGGCGAGGAGTCCTTCCCCGCCTCGGACTCCCCCTCGGCCACCGAGACCGCCAAGGAGCGCGAGGAGCAGAAGCCCCGCCACCTCGAGACGGCCGCGAAGAACTCCAACGGCCGGCCCTCGCAGCCGGTGCACGTCTCGATGCCCGACGGGCGCGAGTTCGAGATGGATCACGGCGCGGTGTCGATCGCCTCGATCACCTCCTGCACCAACACCTCCAACCCCTCGGTGATGATGGCCGCCGGCGTGCTGGCGCGCAACGCCGTGGCCAAGGGACTGCAGTCCAAGCCGTGGGTCAAGACCTCCGTGGCGCCGGGCTCCAAGGTCGTGACCGACTACTACGAGAAGGCCGGGCTGCTGCCCGACCTCGAGAAGGTCGGCTTCTACATCGTCGGCTACGGCTGCACGACCTGCATCGGCAACTCCGGCCCGTTGGAGGACGAGGTCTCGAAGGCGATCGCCGAGAAGGACCTCTCCGTCACCTCGGTGCTCTCCGGCAACCGCAACTTCGAGGGCCGGATCAACCCGGACGTCAAGATGAACTACCTGGCCTCGCCGCCGCTGGTCATCGCGTACGCCCTGGCCGGGTCCATGGACTTCGACTTCGAGAAAGACGCCCTGGGCCAGGACCAGGACGGCAACGACGTCTACCTCGCCGACATCTGGCCGGACCCGACCGAGGTCCAGCAGATCATCGACGAGTCGGTCAGCACCGATGCCTACAAGACCGAGTACGGCTCGATCTTCGACGGCGACGAGCGCTGGAAGAACCTGGACACCCCCACGGGCGACACCTTCGAGTGGGACACCGAGTCCACCTACGTGCGCAAGCCCCCGTACTTCGAGGGCATGTCCATGGACATCAGCCCGATCGAGGACATCGAGGGCGCGCGGGTGCTGCTCAAGCTGGGCGACTCGGTCACCACTGACCACATCTCGCCCGCGGGATCGTTCAAGTCGGAGACCCCGGCCGGCCGGTACCTGATCGAGAACGGCGTCGAGCGCAAGGACTTCAACTCCTACGGCTCCCGCCGCGGCAACCACGAGGTCATGATCCGCGGCACCTTCGCCAACATCCGGATCAAGAACGAGCTGCTCGACGGCACGGAGGGCGGCTTCACCCGCGACTTCACCCGCGACGGCGAGGAGACCACGGTGTACGACGCGGCCCAGAACTACGCGGCCGAGGGAACCCCCCTGGTCGTGCTGGGCGGCAAGGAGTACGGCACCGGCTCCTCGCGCGACTGGGCGGCCAAGGGCACCCGTCTGCTGGGCGTCCGGGCAGTCATCACCGAGTCGTTCGAGCGCATCCACCGCTCGAACCTCATCGGCATGGGCGTGCTGCCGCTGCAGTTCCCGGAGGGCGAGTCCCACAAGTCGCTGGGCCTGGACGGGACGGAGACCTTCTCCATCACCGGCGTGACCGAGCTGAACGAGGGGCGCACCCCCAAGACGGTCCACGTGACCGCCACCGCCCAGGACGGCGGCGTCACGGAGTTCGACGCGGTGGTCCGCATCGACACCCCGGGCGAGGCCGAGTACTACCGCCACGGCGGTATTCTGCAGTACGTCCTGCGCAACCTGGTCCGCGGCGAATAGACCGTAGACTTGGTGCGGGAGGCTCCCCGGAGCCTCCCGCACCGCCTCACGGCGGGGGAGCTACCCCGCCTTTTTTGTCGTCTTGACCCGGCCCGGGCGGGGGCTGGTCACTAGGAGTAGATGTGGGAATTCTTGAGAGCATCCAGGAGCCTCGGGACCTGAGGAGCCTGGGCCCGGAGGAGCTGGAGCGGCTGGTCACGGAGATCCGCGAGTTCCTCATCCGCAACGTCTCCGCCACGGGCGGGCACCTCGGCCCCAACCTGGGAGTCATCGAGCTGACCCTGGGCATCCACCGCGTCTTCGACTCGCCCCGCGACTCGATCGTCTTCGACACCGGGCACCAGTCCTACGTCCACAAGCTCGTGACCGGCCGCCAGGACTTCTCGCGGCTGCGCCAGAAGGGCGGCCTCTCCGGCTACCCGGAGCGGGCGGAGTCGGTGCACGACATCGTCCAGTCCTCCCACGCCTCCTCCTCCCTGTCCTGGCTGGACGGGATCTCCCGCGCCCGGCGGCTGATGGGCGAGGACGACCGCTGGGCCGTCGCGGTGGTGGGCGACGGCGCCCTGACCGGCGGCATGACCTGGGAGGCCGTCAACAACATCGCGGCGGACAAGAACCGGCGCGCCGTCATCGTGGTCAACGACAACGGCCGCTCCTACGCCCCCACCGTGGGCGGCTTCGCCAACCACCTGGCGGACATCCAGCAGGGCTTCCAGCAGTCGATGGACAAGGTCCGCACCGACCGCCGCTACGACAGGACGCTGGACCTCATGCGCCGCGGCCTGCACCGGGCGGGGACGCCGGGGGAGATGGTCTACCGCGCCCTGCACGGGATGAAGGCGGGCCTGAAGGACGTCATGGTCCCGCACGGGATCTTCGAGGACGTCGGGATGAAGTACCTCGGCCCCATCGACGGGCACGACCTCGAGGCCCTCGAGTCCGCGCTGACCTCGGCGAAGAACTACGGCGGCCCCGTGATCGTCCACGCCATCACGGAGAAGGGCCACGGCTACGCGCCGGCCCGTGCCGACGACGCCGACCAGTTCCACGCCGTCGGGAAGATCGACCCCCTCACCGGCGAGGCCGCGCCCAAGGGGCCGGGCCGCTCCTGGACCTCGGTGTTCGGCGAGGAGATCGCCCGGATCGCCGGGGAGCGGGAGGACGTCGTCGGGATCACCGGCGCCATGACCATCCCGGTGGGACTGAAGCAGCTGGCCGCCGAGCGCCCGGACCGGGTCATCGACGTCGGCATCGCCGAGCAGCACGCCGTGACGATGTCCGCGGGCCTGGCCTTCGGCGGCATGCACCCGGTGATCGCGCTGTACGCGACCTTCCTGAACCGCGGGTTCGACCAGCTGCTGATGGACGTCGCGCTGCACCGGGCCGGCGTCACCATCGTGCTCGACCGCTCCGGGGTGACCGGGCCGGACGGGCCGAGCCACCACGGCCAGTGGGACCTCGCCCTGCTGCAGATCATCCCGCACCTGCACCTGGCCGCCCCGCGCGACGCCGTCCGCTTGCGCGAGGAGCTCCGGGAGGCCGTCGCGATCTCGGACGCCCCCACCGTGGTGCGCTACCCCAAGGGCAACGTGGGGGAGGACATCGAGGCCGTCGAGCGGCTGCACGACGGTGCCGAGGTCCTGGTGCGCTCCGGCGCGCCCGAGGAGGAGAAGGACGTGCTGATCATCTCGGTCGGCGCGATGGCGGAGCTGTCCCTGGGGATCGCGGATCGGCTGCGGGAGGAGGGAGTGAACGTCACGGTGCTGGACCCGCGATGGGTGATCCCGGTCCCGGGATCGGTCATCGAGCAGGCCGCGGCGCACCGGATCGTCGTGGTGATCGAGGACGGCGTGCGGGCCGGCGGCGTCGGCTCCCGGATCCGGCAGGAGATGCGCTCGGCGGGGGTGGACACGGCCCTCAGCGAGGTGGGTCTTCCCGCCGAGTTCCTGGAGCACGCCTCCCGCCAGGAGGTCCTGGAGGACGCCGGGCTGACCGCGGAGCGCATCACGCGCTCGACGCTGGAGCAGCTCGCAGGGCACCAGGTGCCCTACGCCCGGGCGGCCCGCCCCCGCGCGATCTGAGGGACGCCCTCCGGCAGTGCCCGGCGGAGCACGGTCGCCGGTGGGCGGCCCCGCTCCGGCGGCGCCCTCAGCCGCCGCATGGATCGACGGAGGCCTCAGCCGCCGATGACGAGCCGGCCCCCAGAGACGGAGACCGCGTACTCGGGCAGCGGCTCGGGGGCGGGCCCGCCCTGCACCGAGCCGTCCTCGGGGGAGAACTTCGAGGAGTGGCAGGGGCAGACGATCTCGGATCCCTGCACGTTCAACGTGCAGCCCTGGTGGGTGCACGCTGAGCTGAAGGCCCTGAACTCGCCCTCGGCGGGCTGGGTGAGCATGGCGGTGAACCCCTGCTCGGTGGCCTTCAGCGCGCCCCCGAGCGGGACGTCGGCCGCCGCGGCCAGGTCCACCGGCTCGCCGCCCTCCGGCGCGCCGTCGCCGTCCCCGTCCTCCTCGCTCCCGCCGCAGGCGGCCAGCAGCCCGGCGGAGCCGGCGAGCAGGCCCGCCCCGGCGATGGCGCGGCGCCTGCTGGGCGGGCACCCCCCGCAGTCCTCGGCGGCTCCTGCCGGGCTCTGGCGGGCTCCCCGCGGGGCGGTCTCGGACAGGTCGTGCTCGACGTCGGTCATACGGTCCTCGGCTCGTAGGGACGGACCGCGCCGTGCGTTGCGCCCTCAGCGGCTCCTGCGCCGCTCGAAGGCGCCGACGCGGTCGAGGTAAGGGGTGATGCCGCCGTTGAAGAACGGCCAGCCGGCCCCGAGGATCATGGCCAGGTCGATGTCCTGCCGATCCGGGACCACGCCCTCCTCCAGCATACGAGAGATCTCCGAGGCGAGGGCGTCCTCCAGGTGGCGGCGGAGTGTCGCGGCCGAGGGCGCATCCTCCTCCTCGAGGCCGAATTCCCCGACGACGCCGGCCGCCGGATCGCTCCACCCGCCGCCCCGGCCCGCGAGCGGGCGCACGCCCTCCTCCTCGAGCCGGGACAGCACGGGCGAGAGGTGGAAGCGGTCGCCGTGGTGCGTCCGCAGCGACTCGAGCAGGTGGACGGCGATCGGCAGGCCCACGAGGTCGATCAGCGCCAGCGGGCCCATCGGCAGGCCGAGCGGGGCGTAGGCCTCGTCGATGCGCTCGGGCGGGGCGCCGGCGTCGATCGCCCGGCCCTGCTCCGACAGGACCGCCCCCAGCACGCGGTTGACGACGAAGCCGGAGGAGTCCCGCGCCCCGACCGGCGTCTTGCCCAGGCGCCGGGCGAGCTCGAAGGCCGTGGCCAGCGCCCGGTCCGACGTCGTCCCCGTGCGCACGATCTCCACCAGCGGCATCGCCGCCACCGGGTTGAAGAAGTGGATCCCGACGACGCGCTCCGGGTGCCGCAGCCCCTCGGCCATCTCCGTCACCAGTAGGGAGGAGGTGTTGGTCGCGAGGATGCAGTCCGGCCGGACCACCCGCTCGAGCTCCGCGAAGACCCGCTGCTTGACCCCGATCTCCTCGAACACGGCCTCGATCACGAGGTCGCAGTCCTCGAAGCCCGAGGTCCCGACCCGGCCCGTGACCAGCTCGCCCAGCTGCTCGGACTCGCGCGGGGAGAGCCGTCCCCGCTCCACGCGCTGGGCCAGCTCGCCCCGGATGTGCTCCAGGCCGCGCTCGACCCGCTCGCGGTCGACGTCGCTGATCATCACCGGCACGCGCAGCCGGGTGAGGAAGAGCACGGCCAGCTGGGCCGCCATCAGCCCCGCGCCGACGACGCCCACGCGCCCCACGTGGGCCGGACGGGTCTCGGGCGGGACCATCGAGGGATGCCGCCCGCGCCGCTGCACCAGCTCGAGCATGGCGTAGATCGCGGCGGGCAGCTGCTCCCCGGCCACGAGGCGCCCGAGGGCCTCGACCTGGGCGCGGCGCGAGGCGGCGCGGTCCTGGGTCGGCGAGTCGGCGAAGAGCCGGAGGGCCGCGGCGCAGGCCTCGCTGGCCCCCGAGGTCTTGCGCTCGAAGAGCCGATGGGCCCGCTCCAGGGCCCGGTCCCAGGCCGCCTCGGTCTCCCCGAGCCCGGCGGCCTCGGCCGCGCCGGTGGCCTCGAGGCTCCACAGCGGGGCGTCCGGGTCCAGGGCCCCGGCCCGGTCCACCGCGGTCTGCCCGGCCACGACGCCGGCGAACCAGCCGATCGCCTCCCGGCGGGCGGCGTCGGAGCCGGCGGCGGACTCCGTCAGTGCGTCCACGACGCCGAGCTCGGCCGCCCGCTCCGCCGTCAGCGTCCTGCCGCCGGTGAGCGGGTCCTCGAAGATCACCCCGGCCGCGAGCTCGGGGCCGATCAGGCGCGGCAGCGCGAAGATCCCGCCCCAGCCCGGCACGAGCCCCAGCCGGACCTCGGGGAGCCCGAGGCCGGTGACGCCGGGATGGCTGATCCGGTAGTCCGCGGCCAGCGCGAGCTCCAGGCCTCCGCCGAGCGCGGTGCCGTTGACCCGGGCGCAGGTGGGCACGGGCAGGGCCCGCACGGCTTCGACCACCGCGTGGCCCATCTCGCCCAGCAGCTCCAGCGGCGCCCCGGCCTCGCGCAGGCCGGCGACCAGCGAGAGGTCCGCGCCGGCCGCGAAGACCGGGTCCGTGCCCTCGAGGAGCACGGCGGAGACCTCGCCCGCCTCCGCGTCGCGCCGGGTCTGCTCGAGGGCCTTGAGCAGGGCCAGCAGGGAGCGGGGGCCCAGCGTCTCGGGCCGCCGCTCGACGTCGTTGTGCAGCGTGAGGATCTCGAGCCGGCCCCCGCCGGAGGGGAGGTCCACGACCTCGCGCCGGACGTGCGTCACGGTCTCCTGCGGGCAGAGGTCGGTCAGGGGCGCGTACTGCGCGGCGGGGTCGGTCACGATCGTCCTTTGCGGTCGGGGGCGATTGCGACCAGCTTAGCTGTAGCCGAGGTCACAAACTAGTCGGTACCCGCGGTATCGTCAGTCGCTGCCCCGACCGCGGGGACGAGCAGGGGCAGGGTGTTGCGGATCTGCCACTCCCTCGCGCCCAGCTCCCGCAGCGCCCCCTCGATCTCCTCGGGCCCGGCGCCGGCGTGGTCCCAGCACAGGCGGCGCAGATGGTCCGGGGTGAGCAGGTTCTCCTGGGGCAGGCCGAGCCGCTCGGCGCCGGCGAGGACCTCCTCGCGGGCCGCCGTGAGCGCCCGGGCGGCCTCGGGGCGCTTGGCCGACCACGCCTTGACCGGCGGGGGAGCGCTGCTCGGCAGGTGCACCGGAACGGGCTCGGGGTCGGCGAGGGCCTCCTGCACGGCGCGGATCCAGCGCACCGCCTCGCGCTTGATGAGCTTGGTGTGGAAGCCGGGGATGCGCTGCAGGGCGGGCACCGTGCGCGGCATGGCCCGGGCCGCGGCGATCAGGGCGGAGTCGCCCAGCAGGCGCTTGGGGGCGATGTCCTTGGCGCGGGCGAGGTGCTCCCGCTCCCACCACAGGTTGCGCAGGGCGGTCAGCTGGCGTGGGGAGCGCAGGGCGCGCAGGCCCTTGGTCCGGCGCCAGCGCTCCGGGTCCTCGGCGGGCTCGGGAGCCGCGCACAGCGCCTCGAACTCCTCCTCGGCCCAGGCCAGCTTGCCCTGCTCCTCGAGCAGCTCGGCCACCGCCTCGCGCAGGTCGCCCAGCAGCTCGACGTCGAGCGCGGCGTAGTTCAGCCAGGGCCGGGGCAGGGGGCGCTGGGACCAGTCGGCGGCCGAGTGCTCCTTGGCCAGCCGGTAGCCCAGGATCTCCTCGGTCATGGCGCCGAGGCTGACCCGGGGGAGGCCGGCGAGGCGCCCGGCGAGCTCGGTGTCGAAGAGGCTGCGGGGGCGCATCCCGGTCTGGCGCAGGCTCGGAAGGTCCTGCGTCGAGGCGTGGATGATCCACTCGGCGTCCGCCAGGGCCTCGTCGAGGGGCTCGAGGTCCTCGAACGCCTCGGGGTCGATCAGCAGGATGGGGGAGTCGCCGCGCTTGACCTGCACCAGGAAGGGGCGCTGGCCGTAGCGGATGCCGGAGGCGCGCTCGGTGTCGATCGCGGCGGGGCCCTCGTGCGAGGCCAGGACGTCCGCTGCCTGCTCCAGTCCGCGCTGGGTGTCGATGACGTCGGGGACGCCCGCGAAGGGGGCGTCGAGGCGGACGACCTCCGGGATGCTGAGCTCGGGGTCCAGCCCCAGCTCCTCCGCGGAGGAGAGCGAGCTCTTACCGTAGGCGAGGGGGTCCGCCGCCGCGAGCTGCCGGTCCTCGGTCATGACTGGATCACGGGCTGGTTTCCATCCTTCGCTTCTCGCCGACGTGCCGGCCGCGCGTGGACGGCCAGGACTAGTTTAGGCCATGGACCGGACGCGGCCGCGCGGGGCCCTCGTCTCCCGCGGGCGGGCGGGCGCCCTGCTCGTGGAAGGGGCGGCCGTGCTCCGGAGCGGGGCGCGCCGGCTCGGGCTTGGGGCGGTCGTGCTGCGGCGCAGGACCGGCAGGCTCGGGAGCGGAGCGGGCCGGCTCGGGCGGCAGGCCGGCGCAGACGCCGACGAGGTCGCCCCAGGCCTCCAGGTGCCGGCGCATGTCCGGCCCCTGCGGGGTCCAGGAGGCGCGCAGCTCGATCTCGGTGCTCTGCTGGCCTCCGGACAGGGAGCCGAAGCCGTGGGAGAAGGAGCGGGTCGCCGTCCCGGCCGCGTGCGCGTGGAGCGCGCCGCGGCCCTCGAGCGCCTCGAGCAGCCAGTCCCACGCGACCTGGGAGAAGAGCTCGTCGGAGACGACGTCGGGCTCGACGGCGGCGCGGAGGTAGGTCACCACGCGCAGGTCCCCGCCCCACGGCTCCGGGCCGGCGGGGTCGTGCAGCAGGATGAACCGCCCGGTCGCGAGCGGGCGGTCGGCGTCGTGCGGATCCTGGACCCCCGCCGAGAAGCTCACGCCGTGCGGTGCCAGGCGGGCCGGGGAGGGCTGGCGGGAGGACAGGCGCAGGCCCGGCCGGAGCCGTGCATGTCCCAGCTGGTCCAGCGCTTCGCTGAACCGGCGCGGCGTCTCCGGACGGGCTGCTTCGATGCTCACGCCCTCAGGCTATGCTCGCCCCGCGACGCCGTCCGGTTGCCACGCCGAGCCGCTCGGTACTGATGGGTACCGTCCGGTACTAGTCCCGGTCGGAGTCCTCCGGCGCGCCGGGGGCGTCCGGGCGGAACTCCAGGGAGACGGAGTTCATGCAGTAGCGCAGGTCGGTCGGGGTGCCGAAGCCCTCGCCCTCGAAGACGTGGCCCAGGTGGGAGCGGCACGCGGCGCACCGGACCTCGACGCGCTCCATGCCGAGCGTGGCGTCGCGGATGTAGACCACGCGGTCCTCGGCCAGCGGGGCGAAGAAGGAGGGCCAGCCGCAGCGGGCGTCGAACTTCGTGTCCGCGCTGAACAGCTCGGCGCCGCAGGCCCGGCAGTAGTAGGTGCCGGGGGAGTACTCGTCCCAGTACTCCCCGCTGAAGGGCCGCTCGGTGCCTGCCTCGCGCAGCACGGCGAACTGCTCCGGCGAGAGGATCTCCCGCCACTGCGCCTCGGTCCGCCCGAGCGCGGCCCGGTTCTCGAAGGGGTTCCCGTTCTCAGTCATCGACGTACCCCGTCCCCCAGTAGAGGTGCAGCACGGGCACCCCCAGGGTCTTCTCGGCTCGGTTCGACCAGTGGATGTTGAAGGTGTCCTCGATCGGATGGGGATCGGTGATGATCAGCACCTGCTCGGCGCCGTCGGCGACCTCCTCCCGCATCGCGGCGAGGGGATCCCCCACGGCGGTGCGTCCCCGCACCGTGTACCCCCGGGCGCGGAGCTCCTCCACGGAGGCGTCCAGGATCCCCCGGGCCTCGGACTCCAGCGTCTGCGGGCCCTTCTCGGAGGAGGTGACGACGTCGACCGCCTCCTTGAAGTCCAGCAGCGTCAGCTGGTCCAGGAACTCCAGCCACAGGTTCTTCTTCAGCTCCGCGGGGACCATCAGGCGGATCTCGGTCGGCTCGTCGTCCTGGCGCGGTGCGAAGGCGTCGATGTTCTCGATGTCGGTCGGGCCCAGGATGGCCTCGGTCACCACAAGTACTGTGCTCATGCCCTCACCCTACCGGCCGGGGCCGGCCCCTCGGCGCGTCGCGCGCGCGGCGTTCGCCGCCGGCCGCACGCAAGGGGGGAGGATGGGTCCTGAGGGAGCGCGCCGTCCCGTCAGAGGGCCGGGGCCTTGCGCGGGCCGGGCGGCTCGCGGGGCCGCCCGCTCCCGCCGGATCGCCGCCGGAGGAAGGACGAGGAGAAGATGAGCGAGCAGACCATCCTCAGCCCCTGGCGCTCGGGCCTGCGCACCGGGCTGATCGCGGGCGCGGGGATCGCCGGGATCGGCGTCGGCGTGGTGGCCTCCCTGGCGGGGTACTACGCCCGGTTCGTGGTGACCCCGCCCAAGCTCGGGGCCAAGGAGGACGTGCCGGTGCTCGGCGTCGGCTTCGACACGGCCGCCCCCGAGGAGGGCCGGACGCCGACCTCGATCACCCTGCCCGCTACGCCCTACACGCTGGACCCCGGCCGCTATCTGCTGACCTTCGACGCCGGCCGCGGCAGCGCCGAGGTGGGCGAGCTCCTGGCCTACTCGCCCCGCCAGTGCACCGTGACCCGCGCGGTGCAGCGGGTGCACGGCGGGGACCTCGCCTCCGCCGTGCGCGGGAGGTGGTCGGGCTCGGTCCTCCTCGACCCGGGCCACGCGGGGTACCGCTACGCCGACGTCACGCTCGAGCTGCCGGTGGGCCGTGCCCCGGCCTGGACGGTGCCGGCGCCCGAGGGCTCCGACTGCGCCACCTGGGCCGTGATGGTCCACGGCCGCGGCGCCTCCCGCCGGGAGACCCTGCGGGCCCTGGACGCGACGCAGCGCCTCGGCATGGCCAGCGTCCATCCCTCGTACCGCAACGACGGGGAGGCGCCGCCCTCCGAGGACGGCCGCTACGGGCTCGGCTTCACCGAGTGGGAGGACGTGGACGCCGCGATCGGCTACGCCCTGGAGCAGGGGGCGCGCGACGTCGTCCTGTTCGGCTGGTCGATGGGCGGCGCGATCGTCCTGCAGGCGGCGGACAAGTCGCGCTACGCGGACTCGATCCGGGCGCTGGTGCTGGACGGGCCCGTGGTGGACTGGTTCGAGCTCATCCGTCACCACACCGAGATGATGCGCCTGCCGCTGCGGATGGGCCAGCTGGTCGCCGACATCCTGGCGACCCCGCGCTCGAAGCTGATGACCGGGCTGGACAGCCCCATCCTGCTGACCGACCTCGACTGGCTCACCCGCAGCGCCGAGCTCACGACGCCGACGCTGATCATCCACTCCCTGCGCGACGACTTCGTCCCCGCCGCGACCTCGGCCGAGCTCGCCGCCCGCAGCCCGGTGGTGGACTACGTCCCCTTCCAGGAGGGGCAGCACACCAAGGAGTGGAATGTGGACCCGGAGCGGTGGAACCGGACGGTGACGCAGTGGCTGCCGCCGCACCTGAGCCGCGGGGACGGAGCGGGCTCGGCCTGAGGGCGCCCGGGCGGGGGTGTCCGGACCGCAACGGGCCCGGGCAGGGACACTCGGCCGTAACGGATGAGAGCGGGGGCGTCCGGCCTGTCAGAGGCCGAGGCGCGGGCCGTCCGCACTGCAGGCCGCCGGGTGCCGGCCGGCGTCGAGGGTCTAGACTCGCAGTGGGCCGCCGCGGCGCCCCGCACCCCCAGCACCCAGCAGACTCAGTGAGGAACATGGTGTCCGATTCGCCCATCCACCTGGTAGACCGCAGCCCTCGGGTCTCGGCGGAGGAGCTCCTGGAGGGCTTCCGCCCCTCCGAGCGCTTCGGTGAGGTCTCCTTCGACACCTACATCCCGGACCCGAGCCAGCCCTCCCAGGAGGAGGCGCGGGAGGCCCTGCGCCGCTTCGCGGAGTCCATCGAGGCCCCCTCCGGCGGCGGGCTGCTCGGCAGGCTCTTCGGCAGGCGCGCGGCGAAGGACGCCAAGGCCGGCATCTACCTCGACGGCGGCTTCGGCGTCGGCAAGACCCACCTGCTCGCCTCGCTGTACCACGCGGTCTCCGGGCCCAAGGCCTTCGGGACCTTCGTGGAGTACACCAATCTCGTCGGCGCCCTCAGCTTCCGCAAGACCGTCGAGGCCCTGAGCGGCTACCGGCTGGTGTGCATCGACGAGTTCGAGCTGGACGACCCCGGGGACACCGTCCTGATGTCGCGGCTGATGCGCGAGCTCTCCGACGCCGGGGTCCGCCTCGCGGCGACCTCCAACACCCTGCCCGGATCCCTGGGCGAGGGCCGCTTCGCCGCCCAGGACTTCAAGCGGGAGATCCAGGTGCTCTCGGATCAGTTCGAGGTGCTGCGCATCGACGGTGAGGACTACCGCCACCGCGGGCTCCCCCAGGCCCCTGAGCCGCTGGCCGCCCAAGAGCTCGACGCCGCGGCCGCCTCCGCCTTCCCCGCCGACGCCGCGGTCGCCTCCGACGACTTCCCCGCCCTGATCGAGCACCTCTCCCGGGTGCACCCTAGCCGCTACCGGCAGCTCATCGAGGGGCTGCGGGGCATCGTGTGGCGCGAGGTCGAGACGATCACCGAGCAGGCCGTCGCGCTGCGCTTCGTGGTCCTCGCCGATCGCCTCTACGACAAGGACCTGCCGATCGTCTCCTCCGGCGTCCCCTTCGACCGGATCTTCACCGAGGAGATGATGGCCGGCGGCTACCAGAAGAAGTACTACCGCGCCGTCTCCCGGCTGACGGCCCTGGCCCGCGAGGGCCTGGAGCGCGTCGAGGGGACGGAACGGGAGCCCTCAGCCCGGTGATGCTGTGGGCCGTGCTCCCCGCCGTCATGGTCGGCGCGGTGCTGCAGAGGATCTGCGGGACCGGGGTGGGGCTGATCGTGGCCCCCACCTTCGCCGTGCTGCTCGGCGGCGGCCACGGCGTCTTCGTCACCAACATGACGACCTTCGTCTCCGGCCTGATCCTGACTCTCTCCCTCTGGCGCGAGGTCAACTGGCGGCAGTGGCTGGCCCTGTGCGCGGCGGGGATCCTGGGGACGGTCCCCGGCGCCCTCGTGGTCAGGCACACGCCCGGCCCGGTGCTGCAGGTGGTGGTGGGCGGCGTCGTGCTGGTGGCCATGGCGGCGATCCTGAGCGGTGCCGCGGGACGACGACGCAGCGGCCGCGGGGTCACGGCGCTGGCCGGTGGAGCGGGCGGGCTGCTCAACGTCACCGCCGGCGTCGCCGCGCCCGCGATGGTCGTGTACTCGCGGGTCACCCGGTGGGACCAGCGCGAGTACGCCGCCACGATGCAGCCGGTGTTCATGACCCTCGCCGCGCTCTCACTGGGGGCGAAGCTGGTGATCGGCGGGGCCGACCCCGAGCCGGCGCCCGGGCCCTCGCTGTTCCTCGGGGTCGCGGCGGCCGTCGTCGTCGGCATCCTCGTGGGGGCCCCGCTGGCCCGGCGCGTGTCCGCGGAGAGGGCACGGACCCTGGCGCTGCTCCTGGCGGGGGCCGGGGCGGTGGTCGCGGTCGTGCGCGGCGTCGTGGGCCTGGTCGCGGGCTAGGCGTCCTCGAGCCGGGAGAGGCGCGGGGCCCGAGGGCGCGTCACTCCCGCTGATCCCCTGGACAGCACAAAGCCCCGGCTCCCTAGGGGGAGCCGGGGCTTTCCTTGTGCGCGATACTGGGATCGAACCAGTGACCTCTTCCGTGTCAGGGAAGCGCGCTACCGCTGCGCCAATCGCGCTCGTCACACAAGTATACCTGTGCGCTTGCGAGGTGAGGACGGGATTCGAACCCGCGTACACGGCTTTGCAGGCCGCTGCCTAACCGCTCGACCACCTCACCATGTCCTGGTCGTGGAACTCAGGGCCATGCCTCACGGTCATGAGGCAATCTGCGAGCGGTTGACGGGATTCGAACCCGCGACATCCACCTTGGCAAGGTGGTGCTCTACCAGCTGAGCTACAACCGCATGTCCAGCGTTTCCGGCCACCCGTGGATGACCTGCTCGGCGTTCCTTCCGGTCCGTCGCGCTGACAGATGAATACTCTACACACCTTCCCGGGGGATGCAAAATCGGTGCCCCTCAAGGTCGAGATCCCCGGAATTCCGGGGTGAAAAGGGGCTCCGCGGCTCCTGAAACCGCTGATCAGCGCGAAATCGCCTCATGTGTTGTGCGTCACCGCTTTGAGGGGGTCCCTCGAATTGACTCGCACGGGAGGGTCCTCTAATGTAGTTCGAGTGCTGAGCGCGATTGGCGCAGTGGTAGCGCGCTTCGTTCACACCGAAGAGGTCACTGGTTCGAACCCAGTATCGCGCACGTAACGCAGCTGTCGGACAGCTGGAAGAAAGGCCCCCGCCGGAAGCATCCGGACGGGGGCCTTTTTCGCTGGGACCCCCGGCGGCTTCAGTCAGACGGATCGAGACCGTGCGCGAGCGCGAGGAAGAACCGGGTGTGCTCCCATGACCCAACCCAGGCTGGCGACCCAGACCGACCAGGGGCGCATGTACGCCCGCGCCGTCGGCGGGGAGCCCGAGGTTCCCTCCATCACCACCGTCATCGGCCAGCAGGCCCAGGACCTGGGCGGCTGGCACGGGTACATGGCGGCCAAGGCGGCTCTGGAGGACGACAGGTCCATCAGGGCGGGGCGCTCCGCCGGTCTGCGCCACGCCGTCATCCGCGACGCCGCGGGCGCTGCGGAGCGCTACCGGGACCAGGCCGCCGCACGCGGGGACCGGATCCACGAGTACTGCGAGAACGTCGCGCTGCGCGCCCTGGGGGAGGAGCACGACGTCGAGGGCACCCGCGAGACCCTCGCCCTGCACGCCGAGTCCGCCTGGGCCGACCGCTTCGACGAGTGGTGGGAGCTCTACCGCCCCGAGCCGATCGCGACCGAGCTGACCGTGTGGAACCAGACCGTGGGCTACGCCGGGACCCTGGACCTGGTGGCCCGGATCGGCGGCCGCGTCTGCCTCATCGACTACAAGACCAAGGGCACCGACCGGAAGGGCCGGGTCAAGCCTCTCGACGCGAAGGTGATCATGCAGCTGGTGGCCGGCGTCAAGGCCGAGGAGTCCCTCGTCGACGCCGAGACCGGCAGCTGGGAGCCCTGGCCCCACGCCGACGCCCCCGTCCTGCTGGGCGTCGCCCTGGGCGAGACCGAGGTGCGCGCGCAGCAGGCGAACCCGGACCTGCTGGAGGGCAACTGGTACAAGTTCTGCGCGCTGCGCAAGGTGTGGGGGCACCAGCGCGCGCTCGAGCTGCAGTGCCAGGACCCCTCGCAGCAGCCGCTCATGGCGGTCGTGCCCCCGCCGCTCTCCGTGGATCTGCCCCGCAAGAACGCCAGCTAGCGCCGGCCAACGAAGGAACGCCATGACAGTACTGCCCATCCGCACGATCGGCGACCCCGTGCTGCGGACCCCCTGCGAGCCCGTCACCGTCTTCGACGCCGAGCTCTCCCGCCTGATCGACGACATGGTGGAGACCATGTTCGACGTCGGCGGCGTCGGCCTGGCCGGGCCCCAGGTGGGGGTCTCCCTCCGCCTGTTCACCTACGGCGTCGAGGGGCCCGAGGGGGAGGTCGGCCACGTGATCAACCCGGTCCTGGAGACCGGCGAGGAGCCCCAGGAGGGCGGCGAGGGCTGCCTCTCCGTCCCGGAGCTCGCCGCGGACCTGCCGCGCCGCCAGTGGGCCCGGGTCACGGGCGTGGACCGGCAGAACCGGCCCCTGGTGATCGAGGGGGAGGGGCTGCTGGCCCGTTGCCTCCAGCACGAGACCGACCACCTGGACGGGAAGCTCTACATCGACCGCCTGGCGGGCGAGGAGCGCCGCCGGGTGCTCCGGGCGATCCGCGCGGGCGAGTACGAGGGGATCTCCGCCGGCGTGCGGCGCGAGCGCGGCGGGCGCACCGGCAGCGGCTTCGGCCCCGGCGCCTCCTTCGGCGGCTCCGCGGCCCCCGGCGGGGGATCGGCCTTCGGGAGCCCCCGGTCCGCCGGCAAGGGCTCCTCCTTCGGGTCCGCCCGGCCCGCCGGGCAGGGCTCATCCTCCGGCGCCGCGCGGGGAGGCCGCTGATGCGCGTGCTCTACGCCGGGACGCCGGAGATCGCCGTCGCGCCCCTGGAGGCGCTGATCGAGGCCGGGCACGACGTCGTGGGTGTGCTGACCCGCCCCGACGCGCCCCTGGGCCGCAAGCGGGTGCTGACCCCCTCGCCGGTCGCGGCGCGCGCCGAGGAGCTCGGCCTGCCGGTCATCCGTGCCCACCGCTACGACGACGAGGCGCACGCGGCGGTGCTGCGGCTGGCCCCCGAGGCCGCGGCCGTGGTCGCCTACGGGGCGCTGCTGCCGCGCCGGGCGCTGGAGGCCGTGCCCCACGGCTGGATCAACCTCCACTTCTCCCGCCTGCCGGCCTGGCGCGGCGCGGCCCCCGTGCAGCGCGCCCTGATGGCCGGTGAGACCGTCCTCTGGGCCTCCACCTTCCTCATCGAGGAGGGCATGGACACCGGCCCCGTCTTCGACGTCCTGAGCGAGCCCGTGGGCCCCGAGGACACCGCGGGCACGATGCTGCGCCGCCTCGCCGTCTCCGGCGGGCGGATGTTGGCGGGGACGCTCGGCGAGATCGAGGCCGGGACGGCCCGCCCCCGCCCCCAGGAGGGGGAGCCCACCCGCGCCGCGAAGCTCGTCCTCGAGGACGGGCGCGTCGACTGGGCCCGCCCGGCGGCGGGGATCGAGGCCCAGGCCCGCGGCGCCACGCCCGAGCCCGGCCTCTGGACCACCCTGGAGGGCCAGCGGGTCAAGCTCGCGGGCCTGCGGGCCGCCCCGCCCGAGGACGATGACGACGCCGCCCGGGTCCCCGGCGAGGCGAGGCTCGCGGGCCGCGAGGTCCGGGTGCGCGCGGCCGACGGCGACGTCGTCGTGGCCCGGATCCAGCCGGCGGGCAAGAAGATGATGGACGCGGCCGACTGGGCCCGCGGAGCAGGACGACTGACGCACGGGAGCGTGAGATTCGCATGAGCCAGCAGCAGCCACCACGATCCGGAGGGCCGCGCCGCGGCGGGCCCGAGGGCGGCGGCGACCGCCGCGGAGGAGCCGAGGGACGCGGTGGCAGCCGCGGCGGGTCCGAGGAGCGCGGCGACCGCCGCGGAGGACCCGGCGGTCGGCCGCCCCGGGACGGCGGATCGCGCCGCAACGCCAAGGGGCGCGAGCGCAACCGCGGCGGCGAGCGCGACCGGCGGTACTCGTCCTCGGCCCCGAGCCAGCGGCGCCGGGTCGCGGACCCGTCCCGCCTGGTCGCCTTCGAGGTACTCCAGGCGGTGGACACCGAGGACGCCTACGCCAACCTCGTGCTGCCCCAGCGGATCCGCCACCACCGGCTGGACCGGCGCGACGCCGCCTTCGCCACCGAGCTGACCTACGGCTCGCTGCGCGAGCGGGGCACCTACGACGCCGTCCTGGCCCGCTGCGTCGACCGCCCCCTGGAGAAGATCGACCAGAAGATCCTCACCACCCTGCGCCTGGGCGCCCACCAGCTGCTCGGCATGCGCACGCCCGTGCACGCCGCGCTCAACCAGACCGTGGGGCTGGCGCGCGGCGTCGTCGGCGCGGGGCCCTCGACCATGGTCAACGCCGTCCTGCGCCGGGTCTCGGAGAGGAGCTGCCAGGAGTGGATCGCGGAGCTCACCGAGGGGGTCACGGACGACCTCAAGCGGCTCTCGATCGAGCGCTCCCACCCCGTGTGGATCGTCCGGGCGATGCGCCAGGCCCTGGCCGCCCACGGGCGCGTGCCCACCGAGGTCGAGGAGCTGCTGGCCGCGGACAACCTCAGCCCGCTGGTCCACCTGGTCGCCCTGCCGGGCATCGGGGACCTCCGCGAGGCCGAGGAGAACGGCGCCGAGGCAGGGGAGCTGGTCGAGGGCTCGGCCACCTACCGGCACGGCGACCTCGGCCGGATGGAGTCGGTGCGCTCCGGGCGGGTGAGGGCGCAGGACGCCGGCTCCCAGATCGTCGCCCGGGCCCTCGCGGCCGCGCCCCTGGAGGGGGCCGACGAGACGTGGCTGGACCTGTGCGCCGGCCCCGGCGGCAAGGCCGCCCTGCTCGGGGCGCTCGCCGCCCGCCGCGGCGCGCACCTGGTGGCCAACGAGGTCTCCGAGCACCGGGCCCGGCTGGTCCGGGAGTCGCTGCGGGTCCTGCCCGAGCAGACCTACGGCGTCGTCGTCGGCGACGGCCGGGAGATCGCCGCGACGCTGGAGGAGGGCCCGCTGCCCGAGCCGGTCGAGCTGGCCGTGGAGGCCTTCGGTGGGAGCGGGGAGATCTTCGACCGCGTCATGGTCGACGCGCCCTGCTCCGGGCTGGGGGCGCTGCGCCGCCGCCCCGAGGCCCGCTGGCGCAAGACGCCCAGCGACATCGCCGACCTGGTGCCCCTGCAGACCGATCTGCTGCGCGCCGCCGTCGGCGTCACCCGGCCCGGCGGCGTCGTGGCGTACGTGACCTGCTCGCCGCACGCGGCGGAGACGCAGAACGTGCTCCTGGACGTCCTGGAGGGCGGGGACGTCGAGCTGCTGGACACCGCCGGGGTCATCCGCTCGGTCATGCTCCCGGGCCCCGCCCGCGACGAGCTGACCGGCCTGGAGATGCCGGGCACGACGCCGGCCGAGGGCTTCGAGCGCGCCACGACGGTCCAGCTGTGGCCGCACGTCCACGGCACCGACGCGATGTTCCTCGCGCTGCTGCGCCGGCGGTAGCGGCCCGCGGGGCCGGTCCGCTAGAAGTACACGCAGACGGGCCGCCCCTGCGGACCGTCGACCACCTCCACCGGCGTGTTGAAGATCCGGCTCAGGACCTCCCCGCGCACGATCTCCTCCGGCGGGCCGACCTCGCTGAGCCGCCCGTCGTTCATCGCCACGATCCGGTCGGCGTAGTGCGCCGCGTAGTTGATGTCGTGCAGCACGATCACGATGGTGCGTCCCAGCTCGTCGGCGGCCCGGCGCAGCTGCTTCATCATCTGCACCGAGTGCTGCATGTCCAGGTTGTTCAGCGGCTCGTCCAGCAGCACGTAGTCGGTGTCCTGGGCCAGGACCATCGCCACGTAGGCGCGCTGGCGCTGGCCGCCGGAGAGCTGGTCGAGGAACCGATCCTGCAGCTCGCCCAGGTTCAGGAACTCGACGGCTTGGGAGATGTGCCGCTCGTCCTCGGCCGTCAGCCGCCCGCGCGAGTGCGGGTAGCGGCCGAATCCGACCAGCTGCCGCACGGTGAGCCGGGTGACGAAGTGGTTCTCCTGGCGCAGGATGGACAGCACCTTGGCGATGGTCTTCGACGGCGTCCGGGCGACGTCGTGCCCGCCCACCCGGATGGTCCCCGCGTCGGGGTCCTGGAGCCGGCCGATCATGGTCAGCACGGTCGACTTCCCCGCCCCGTTGGGACCCACCAGGGCGGTCACGCCGCCCCGCGGGATGTCCAGGGTGACGGGGCCGACGGCGACGTCGTCGCTGTACCTCTTGAAGACGTTCTCGAGCGAGATCACAGTCGCCCCTTTCGCAGCAGGACGGTGAGGAAGACGATGCCGCCGACGAGCTCGACGATGATCGTCACGGCCCCGCCGGCGTAGAAGACGTTGCGGAGCACGAAGTAGGCCAGCGCCAGCACGGTGTACCCGGCGAGGAACGCGACGGGCAGGACGAGGCGGTGGTCGTAGGTGTCGGTCAGGGAGTAGGCGAGCGTGGCGACGAGGAACCCGAGGAAGGTCATGGGGCCCACCAGCGAGGTGGTCATCGCCATCATGATCGAGACGAGCAGCAGCGTCGTCATCAGCTCCCGGCGGTGGTTCAGGCCCAGGTTGTTCGTGGCGTCGCGGCCCAGGGCCATGAGGTTCATCCGCCGCGAGCGCAGCCAGATGGCGACGCCGGTCACCAGGCACACGGGGATGACGTAGGGGAGGTTCTCGGTCGAGGCGTTGGAGATGCTGCCGAGCAGCCGGGCGCTCAGGACGTCGAACTCGTTGGGCTCCAGCAGCCGCTGCATGAAGGTGGAGAGGGAGCCGAGCCCGCCCCCGATCACGACGCCGACCAGCAGCATGATGTGCAGGTTCCCGAAGCGCCCGGAGAGCAGCCAGGAGTACAGCAGCACCGCCATGAGCACCATGATCCCGGACTGGAGGAAGAAGCGGGCCGGGCCGTCCAGCAGCGTCACCCCCGAGATGCCGAGGAAGAAGACCGCGGCCGTCTGGATCGCGACGTACATCGACTCGAAGCCCATGATCGAGGGCGTGAGGATCCGGTTCTGCGTGGCGGTCTGGAAGGAGACGGTCGCGAAGGACTGGCAGAACGCGACCACGAGGATCACCACGACGGTCTCGATCCGCAGCCCCGCGATGGTCACCCACTGCCGGGACATGAAATCGGCCTTGTTGCCGTAGCCGAGGATCCCGTAGGTGGCGAGCAGGGCGAGGACGACGAGCACGCCGAGGACCACCGCGTAGCGCCGGCGCCCGGACGTGGTGGCGAAGGGACCGGTGCGCCGGGTGTCCGCCGCGGCGCCGGAGCGGGTCAGGGTCTCAGACATGGCGGCGCCTCCTGACCAGCAGGGTCACGAAGACCGCCGCGCCGACCACGCCCAGGATGAGGGAGACGGGCACCTCGAAGGGCATGATGATGGTCCTTCCGATGATGTCGCACACGGTGACCACCCAGATGCCGGTCAGGCACACCCACGGCAGGTTGGTGCGCAGGTTGTCGCCCCGGATGAGGGAGACGACGTTGGGGACGATCAGCCCGAGGAAGGGCAGCACCCCGATCACCACCGTGGTCACGCCGGTGACCAGCGCGACCATCGTCACGCCGAGGAAGATGACGAGGTTGTAGTTGAGGCCGACGTTGGTCGCGACGTCCTTGCCGAGCCCGGCGACCGTGAACTGGTCCGCCACGACGAAGACGAGGACCGCGACGATCAGCACGATCCACAGCAGCTCGTAGCGCCCGCGCACGACGCCGGTGAAGCTGCCCGCGAACCAGATGCCGAGGCTCTGCAGGAGGTCGTACTGCAGGGCGATGAAGGTGGAGATCGAGCTGACGACGGCGCCGAGCATGATGCCGATGATCGGCACGATCAGGGAGGAGCGCAGGGTGACCCGGCGCAGGAAGAGGAAGAAGACCATGGTGCCGACGAAGGAGAACAGCACCGCGCCGACCATGCGCTCGGTGATGCTCGGGGAGGGCAGCACGATCATGGTCACCAGCAGGCCGAGACCGGCCCACTCGGTGGTGCCGGTGGTGGTCGGCTCGACGAAGCGGTTCTGCGTCATCTGCTGCATGACCAGCCCGGCCATGGACATCGCGGCGCCGGCGAGCACGAGGGAGATCGTGCGCGGCACGCGGGTGATCCAGAACATCTCCCAGCCGCCCTCGCCGCCGGCGATGTCGTAGACCCCCACGAACAGCGAGAGCACGAGCAGGGCCAGGGTGGCGAGCAGGCCGAGCAGCAGCGGCCAGGTGAGGCGCCATCGGCGTCGGCGGGGCGTCCCGGTGCCGGGCGCGCCCGGCGGGGCGCCGTCGTCGGGTCTCTCGGGCGGGGTGATCGTCAGGCTCACGTGCTTCGTCTCGGTCGGGGGCGCTGGGACGGCGGGCCGGCTGGGCCCGATGATGCCCCGCATCCCCGCCCGGGCGGCGGGCGGGGATGCGGGGCGGTGCCGCGCTGGCGGCGTCTGCGGTGCTGGCTACTCGGCCTGCTCGAAGGAGTCGGCCATGGAGTCGAGGAACTCCGTGTAGAGGATGATGTCCTCGTGGACGTAGAAGTCCTTGGGCATGTAGTCGATCTGGTTCTTCTCCACGGCGGGCACGGAGGCCAGCGCCTCGGAGTTCTTGATCAGGTCCTCGGCGGCGCTGTACTCGGAGTCGTCGTCCGAGACGGCGGCGTCGCGGTCCATGACCAGCAGCCAGTCGGGGTTGGAGCCGGCGATGGCCTCGACCGAGACGTCGTCGCCCTGGTGGTTCTCGCTGCCCTCCTGCTCCAGCGCCGGGGTCAGGTCGAGCCAGTCGAAGACGGGGCCGATCGCGCGGCCCTCGCCCGGGGCGGCGTAGTTGATGTCGCCGCCGCTGGTGATGATGCCCATGACGGTGTCCTCACCGTTGTAGCTCTCGCGGGCGCGGTCCAGGGAGGCGTCGAAGTCCCCGACCAGCTTCTCGGCGTCCTCCTCGTGGCCGAAGATCTCGCCGAGCAGGTTCGTGGACTCGCGCAGGTACTCGTCCAGCGGCATGTCCTCCGGCTGGTCGAGGTTGATGAAGGCGGTGTCCTCGGGCAGCAGGTTCTTGATGTCCTCGGCGTGGCTGCTGTAGCGGTAGCCGTTGATCACGACGTCGGGATCGGCGTTGACCAGCGCCTCGAGGTCGGGCTCGCGGTGGTTGCCCAGGTTGGCGATGTCGGAGTTGCCCGGGTAGGAGACGACGTCCTCGGACATCAGGTCCAGGGGAGCCGCCGAGAGTTCCACGCCCCAGTCGTCGAGGATCTGGAAGGCGTGGTTGTCCGTCACGGCGACGCTGCTCGGGTCCGAGGGCAGCTCGACGGTGTTGCCGGCCATGTCGGTGACCTCGACGGTCGAGTCGGAGGAGGAGTCGGCGGCGGGCTCGGAGTCGCCGCCGGAGCAGGCGGCGAGGGCGAGCGTCGTGGCGGAGGCAAGGGCGATGATGGCCAGCCGGGGACGGGTGATGGTGCGCATGGTCGTTTCGTGCTCCTCACGAGGTGGGCGAGTGGGGATGACCGCGAGGGTCGGAAGGGGGTGACGCCCCTGGTGCCCTCTCAGATTAGGTAAGGCATGGCTAAGTCCAAAATTAAGATCGGGAAGCTATCGAAATGGGCGACGCGGACTTGCAATCCGCGGGACGATAGTGCAGGTGGAGGGCCCAGGTGGCAATTAGCGCACATGGACGCGCGCTTCCTCCGACCCGGCCCGCCCGGCCGGGTATCCTGGTGGGACGCGGCCGGTGCGAACCCCGTCCGCCCGTCGATTCCGTCGAGATGCCGGGAGGCAGCAGCTTGAGTCACGTCCGGATCCACCCGTCCATCCTCTCGGCCGACTTCGCCCGGCTGGGCGAGGAGCTGGCCGCCGTCGAGTCCGCGGACGCCGCCCACATCGACGTCATGGACAACCACTTCGTCCCCAACCTCACGTGGGGCCCGGCGGTGGTCGAGCGCCTGCGCCAGGTCTCGCCGGTGCCCTTCGACGTCCACCTCATGATCGACGACGCCGACCGCTGGGCGCCCCGCTATGCCGAGATCGGCTGCGAGTCGGTGACCTTCCACGCCGAGGCCGCGATCGCGCCGATCAAGCTGGCCCGGGAGCTGCGGTCCCAGGATGCCCGGGCGGGCATGGCCCTGCGGCCGGCGACGCCGGTCGAGCCGTACCTGGACCTGCTGCCCGAGCTGGACCTCCTGCTGGTCATGACGGTGGAGCCCGGATTCGGCGGGCAGTCCTTCCTGGACGTGACGCTGCCCAAGATCCGGCGCGCCGCCGAGGCCACCCGCGGCTCCTCAGCACAGGTCGCGCTGCAGGTGGACGGGGGGATCTCGGAGTCCACCATCGAGCGCGCGGCCGAGGCGGGGGCCGACGTCTTCGTCGCGGGCTCCTCGGTCTACGGCGCTGAGGACCGCGCCGCCGCCATCGGCGCCCTGCGGGAACGGGCTCGGGCGGCGTGCGGTCTGGGCGCGGCGCGCTAGCGGGGCCGAAGGCGGTCCTCGCCGGGCGATGATCCGGGGCGGGGCGTTCTCTCATCGAGAACTGACCTCCCACGTGCGAGCACGCGACCCCGCCGGTGTGTCATACTCGACATCGACGCTTTAAATTTTCGTGCTCCGGGGGTCGGTGAAATTCCGAACCGGCGGTGATAGTCCGCGACCCGCGAGAGCCGAGCGGCCCGCCCGCCCGGCAGATCGCGGCCGAACCGGTGAGATTCCGGTACCGACAGTACAGTCTGGATGAAGGTGCACGAGCTCGGCGGGCCGCGCGGCGGCACCCGGGCCCGTCGGCGAGGGATCGCCCGGGTGCGGGGATGTCGCTCCAGGCCCCGCCGTGTTCTCCCCGGGGCCCCGCAGACCCGGAAGGAGCGGCATGGATCTTCTGCGGTGGCTCTTCGATGCCCAGCTGCACATCGGCGGCGGCTTCGTGCTGTGGCGCGAGGTCCTGGGCAATCTCTTCGGCCTCGCCTCGGCCCTGGGCGGCATGCGCCGCAGGGTGTGGGCCTGGCCCGTGGGCGTGCTCGGCAACCTCCTGCTGCTCACCGTCTTCCTCGGCGCCGTCTTCGGCTCGCCGAACCCCGTCAACCTGCTCGGGCAGGCCGGCCGGCAGGTCATGTTCATCGCCGTCTCCGTCTACGGCTGGTACCGCTGGAAGAGCGCGCGCAGCGACGGCTCCGCCCCGGTCAGCCCCCGGTGGGCGAGCGGGCGCGAGCGGGTGATGCTGGTCGTCCTGCTGGTGGGCGGCACGGCCGCGCTCACGCCGGTCTTCCGGGCCCTGGGCTCCTACGAGCCGGTCTGGTCCGACGCGTGGATCTTCGTCGGCTCGCTGCTGGCCACCTGGGGGATGGCGCGGGGCTGGGTCGAGTTCTGGCTGATCTGGGTCGCGGTCGACGTCGTCGGCGTTCCCCTGCTGTTCTCCGCCGGCTACTACGCCTCCGGGCTGATGTACCTCTTCTACGGCTGCTTCACCCTCGCCGGGTTCTTCGTCTGGTGGCGGGCCCGCAACCGCGAGCAGCGGGTCAGCGTCGAGACGCAGTTCCCCGACCCCACGGTCGAGCGGGACTCCCTCCACCGGACGGGAGGCCCCCGATGAGCGGGCAGGAGGACGACGCCGCCCGCCCGCCCGGCCCCTGGAGCCGACGCGACCGGGCCGCCATGGAGGCCGCGCTCGACGCCGCCGCCCTCGGCAGCCGCGGCGGCAACCCCCTGGTCGGCGCGGTCATCGCCGACGCCGCCGGCGAGATCCTGCACGTCGGCCACCACCGCGGGGCCGGCACCCCGCACGCCGAGGTCGACGCCCTGGAGCAGGCCCGCGCCGCCGGCACCGAGCTGGGCACGGCCCGCATGTACGTGACCCTCGAGCCCTGCAACCACACCGGCCGCACCGGCCCCTGCAGCGCGGCCATCCTCGCCGCCGGCGTCGGCTCGGTGGTCTACGGGGACTCCGACACGACGGCCTGGGCCAGCGGCGGCGCCCGGTTCCTCGCCGAGCACGGCGTCGAGGTGCGCGGTGGCCTGCTGGCCGAGCGCTCCCGGCGCCTGAACCACCGCTGGTGGCTGACCCGCGAGCACCACCGCCCCTTCGTGACCGCCAAGGTCGCCGCCTCGATGGACGGCTGCGTCGCGGCCCCGGACGGCACCAGCCAGTGGATCACCGGCCCCGAGGCGCGCGCCCACGGCCACGAGCTGCGCGGCCGCGTGGACGCCGTCCTGGTCGGCACGGGCACCGTGCTCACCGACGACCCCCTGCTCACCCGCCGCGGGCCCGACGGCGCCGAGGCCGCCCGGCAGCCGCTGCGGGCGGTCATGGGCCTGCGGGACCTCCCGCCGGGGGCCCGGCTGAACTCCGGGAGGGGCCACCTGCCGCTGCGCACCCGCGTGCCGGAGGAGGCCCTGAGGGCTCTGAAGGACGCCTCGGTCGAGCACGTGCTCGTCGAGGGTGGGCCCGGGCTGATCACCGCCTTCCTCGCCGCCGGCCTGGTGGACGAGATCTACTGGTACGCGGCCCCCCTCCTGCTGGGCGGGGGCACCCGGGGGATCGGCGACCTGGGCGCCGGGACCCTCGGCCAGGCCCTCCGCTGGGAGGTCGACCCCGCGGGGTCGGAGGCCGACCATACCGAGCAGGGCGTGGGCCGCCGCGGCCCCGACCTGCTGACCCACCTGCACCCCGCACCCGCGACGAAAGGCTAGAGGCCACCATCATGTTCACCGGAATCATCGAGAGCCTGGGCACCGTCGAGGCCCTGGAGCGCGACGCCGACTCCGCCCGCCTGGTCCTGCGCGCCGAGGGCGTGGCCGAGGACCTGCCCGAGGGCGGCTCCCTCGCGGTCAACGGCGTGTGCCTCACGGCCGTGCGGGCCGTGGCGGAGCAGGGGCGCTTCGTCGCCGACGTCATGGGCGAGACCCTGGATCGGACCGGCATCGGCGCCCTCGTCCCCGGCTCCCGGGTCAACCTGGAGCGCTGCCTGCCCGCCGGCGGGCGGTTCGACGGCCACATCGTGCAGGGGCACGTGGACGGCACGGGGACCGTCGTCGGCCTGGTCGAGCACGCCGACTGGACGACCGTGCGGGTCGAGGTCCCGGCCGGGCTCGCGCCCCAGCTCGCGGAGAAGGGCTCGATCGCCCTGGACGGCATCTCGCTGACGGTGACCGCCGTGAGCCCCGCAGGGGAGGCCCGGCCGTGGTTCGAGGTCGGCGTCATCCCGGCCACCCTGCGGGCCACGACCCTCGGCGAGGCCCGGCTGGGCGACGCCGTGAACCTGGAGACCGACGCCGTCGCGAAGTACCTGCTGCGCGCCCTGCAGTTCGAGGGCCTCGGGGACCTCGGGACGGCTCCCGGGGGATCCGCCGGGGGAGGGGCGGCTCCGGCCGGGCCCGCGGGCGGAGGCGCGCCGGCGGGCCCGGGCGACGTCGTCGTCGGGATCCCCGCCGAGGTCGCGGCCGTCCTCCCGGCCCCGCCGGCGCCCCCGGGGACCGCCCTCCTCGCCGAGGAGGCCCCCACGGTCCTGGACCCCGTGCAGGACGCGCTGAGCGCCATCGCGGCCGGCGGCCTCGTCGTCGTGGTCGACGACGAGGACCGCGAGAACGAGGGCGACCTGATCGGCGCCGCCGCGCTCGCGGACCCCGAGCGCCTGGGGATGATGATCCGCTACTCCTCCGGCGTCGTGTGCGCCCCCATGACCGGCGCGCGGGCCGACGCGCTCGCGCTGCCGCCGATGGTCGCCCGCAACGAGGACCCGAAGGGCACCGCCTACACGGTGACCTGCGACGCCGCGGCCGGCGTGAGCACCGGGATCAGCGCCGCGGACAGGTCGCTGACGCTCAACCTCCTCGCCGACCCGCGCTCGG
Source organism: Rothia halotolerans (assembly GCF_004136635.1). GTDB lineage: Bacteria > Actinomycetota > Actinomycetes > Actinomycetales > Micrococcaceae > Rothia > Rothia halotolerans. Next base: position 232,244 of record NZ_NOIU01000002.1, read on the forward strand.
CCCCCGCCGACCTCACCCGGCCGGGCCACATCCTGCCGCTGCGCGCGGTGGACGGGGGAGTCGCCGAGCGCCCCGGCCACACCGAGGCCGCTGTCGAGCTGGCCCGGCTGGCGGGCCTGCCCGAGGTCGGCTACATCGCCGAGCTGGTGCACGACGACGGCTCGATGATGCGCTTCGAGGCGCTCCGCCGCTTCGCGAGCGAGCACGGCCTGCCGATGATCTCGATCGAGGCGCTCGCGGCCTACGCGGCCGAGGACGCCGAGCCCGCCGACCCCTCCTCCGAGGAGCTGCGAGCATGAACGACCCCCGCCGCGCGGATCCGGAGGAGCTCAGCCCCGACCCGGGCCGCCTGGTGCCCCGCACCGACCCCGAGCTGATCGCCGTGACCGACCCCGTCACGGTCCCCACCCCCTACGGCTCCTTCGCCGTGCGCGCCTGGGGATTCGCCGACGGCTCCGAGCACCTCAGCGCCACGGCCCTGGGCCCGGACGGGACGCCGGTGCTGGGCTCCGATCAGGCGCCGTACGTGCGGCTGCACTCGGAGTGCCTCACCGGCGACGTCTTCGGCTCCCGGCGCTGCGACTGCGGCCCGCAGCTGCAGGAGGGGCTGCGCATCATCGCCAGCCACGGCGGGACCCTCGTCTACCTGCGGCAGCACGAGGGCCGCGGGATCGGGCTGGTCAACAAGCTGCGCGCCTACGCGCTGCAGGACGCCGGCCTGGACACCCTCGACGCGAACCTCGAGCTCGGGCTGCCGGCCGACGCCCGCGACTACCGCCAGGCGGCCCGCATCCTCGAGGGCCTGGGGATCACCGTCCTCCACCTGGTGACCAACAACCCCGCCAAGGCCGAGGCGCTCGAGCGGGAGGGGCTGACCGTGCAGACCCTGGAGCCCGACGTCGTCGAGCCGGTCCCGGAGAACGCCCGCTACCTGCAGACCAAGCGGGACCGGATGAACCACCGCCTCCTCCTGCATCCGCCGGGGGCCTGAGCCGCCGCCGCGGGAGGGGCCGGGCACCGGCATCGCCGCCCTCCGGCCTGGAGGAGGCGGCATCCCCGCCGGCAGGGACCGCGGGCCCGCCCGTCCCGCACGCCGTCCGTCACCCGCCCACCATTCGCCAACCCACCTCACTCATCAACCCGCGCGCCGCCCGGCGCGCCCCCACCGAATCAGGAGAGCACACATGTCAGGAACCGGAGCGCACACCCCCCAGCTGGAGAGCCTCGACGCGAGCGGACTGCGCGTCGGCGTCGTCGCGGCCTCGTGGCACACCACCGTCATGGACGGCCTGCTGGCCGGGGCCCGGAGGGCGCTGGAGGAGGCCGGCGTCGAGGACGTCACCGTCGTACGGGTCCCCGGCTCCTTCGAGCTGCCGGTGGCCGCGGCCCGGCTCGCGGCGGACCACGACGCCGTCGTGGCGCTCGGCGTCGTGATCCGCGGCGGCACGCCCCACTTCGACTACGTCTGCCAGGCCGCGACCGACGGCCTGGGGCGGGTGGCCCTGGACTCGGGCAAGCCCGTCGGATTCGGGCTGCTGACCTGCGACGACGAGCAGCAGGCGCTGGACCGGGCCGGCCTCGAGGGATCGGTCGAGGACAAGGGCCACGAGGCCGCCGCCGCGGCCGTCGAGACCGCCGATGCGCTGAGCGCGTTGTAGGGTGGTCAGCGTGAAAACCTTCGATAGCCTCTTCGCCGAACTGTCCGAGAAAGCCCAGGCCCGTCCCGAGGGCTCCCGCACCGTCGCCGAGCTCGACTCCGGGGTGCATGGGATCGGGAAGAAGGTCATCGAGGAGGCGGGCGAGGTCTGGATCGCCGCCGAGTACCAGTCCGACGAGGAGCTGTCCGAGGAGATCTCCCAGCTGCTCTACCATCTGCAGGTGCTCATGATCGCCCGCGGGCTGGACCCGCAGGACGTCTACCGCTACCTCTAGACCGCCCGGACCCCTCTCCCTCCACCTCCCGAAGGACCCAACAACCATGCTGCGCATCGCCGTGCCCAACAAGGGCGCCCTCTCCCAGGCCTCCCAGACCATGCTGAGCGAGGCCGGGTACCTCCAGCGTCGCGACTCCCGCGAGCTGGTGCTCACCGACGAGGAGAACAACGTCGAGTTCTTCTACCTCCGCCCCCGCGACATCGCCGTGTACGTCGGCTCCGGGACCCTCGACGTCGGCATCACCGGCCGGGACCTGCTGATGGACTCGGACAGCGCCGCCGAGGAGGCCCTGCCCCTGGGCTTCGCGAAGTCCACCTTCCGCTTCGCCGGCCCCTTCGGGCAGTTCTCCGACGTGCGCGAGCTCGCCGGCAAGCGGATCGCCACGAGCTACGACAGGCTGCTGAGGCAGTACCTGGAGGAGGCCGGGATCGACGCCGGCGTCGTCCGCCTCGACGGCGCCATCGAGTCCTCGATCCGCCTCGGCGTGGCCGACGCGATCGCCGACGTCGTCGAGACCGGCAACACCATGCGTGCGGCGGGCCTGGAGGTCTTCGGCGAGCCGATCATGCGCTCCGAGGCGATGCTCATCCGCCAGCGCGAGGTCGAGGACACCGACGCCGTGGAGATCCTCGCCCGTCGCCTGCGCGGCGTCCTGGTCGCGCGCCAGTACGTGATGATGGACTACGACATCCGCGAGGACCTGCTCGAGGAGGCCACCGCGGTGACCCCGGGCCTGGAGGCGCCGACGGTCTCCTCGCTCTCACGCGAGGGCTGGGTCGCGGTGCGCGCCATGGTCCCGCAGCGGACCACCAACCAGACCATGGACCGCCTCTACGAGGTCGGGGCCCGGGCGATCCTCGTCTCGCCCATCGCGGCCGCGCGCCTGTAGGGCTCAGGGAGGAGCAGCACATGGGAGTCGCCATCCGGGTCATCCCCTGCCTCGACGTCGACGCCGGCCGGGTCGTGAAGGGCGTGAACTTCGAGGGCCTCCGGGACGCCGGGGACCCCGTCGAGCTCGCCAGGCGCTACAACGAGGCGGGCGCCGACGAGCTGACGTTCCTGGACGTCACCGCATCCTCGGGCGAGCGGGAGACCACCTTCGACATCGTGGCCCGCACGGCCGAGCAGGTCTTCATCCCGCTCACCGTGGGCGGCGGGGTCCGCAGCGTGGACGACGTCGACCGCCTCCTGCGCGCCGGCGCGGACAAGGCCTCGATCAACACCGCCGCGATCAGCGACCCGGACGTGATCGACGCGATCGCCGAGCGCTTCGGCAACCAGGTCCTGGTGCTCTCGGTGGACGCCAAGCGCACCGGCAACACGCCCTCGGGCTTCGAGATCACCACCCACGGCGGGCGCCGGCTGGCCGGGATCGACGCCGTGGAGTGGGCCCGCGAGGGCGCGCGGCGCGGCGCGGGGGAGATCCTGCTGAACTCGATGGACGCCGACGGCACCCGGGACGGGTTCGACGTCGAGATGATCCGCGCCGTGCGCGCGGCCGTGGGCATCCCGCTGATCGCCTCCGGAGGCGCCGGCAGGCCGGAGGACTTCCCGGCGGCCGTCGAGGCGGGGGCCGACGCCGTGCTCGCCGCCTCGATCTTCCACTTCGGCCCCGACCACGCAATCGCCGAGGTCAAGGAGGCGATCCGCGCGGCCGGCTACGAGGTCCGCTGAGGGAGCTCGCGGAAGCCGCCGGGCCTCTTCCCGGCCGCCTGGGCCCCTCCCGATCTCCGGAGGGGCCCAGGCCCGTCTCAGCCCTTCTCCGTGACCCGCGCAGCCTCCCGGCGCCCGGAGAGGTGGAGCAGCAGGTCCACCGGCTCGCCCTCCAGCACCGTCGGCCGCCCCGCGGAGGGCGCCCGCACCACGCGCTGGACCAGCCCGCCGAGGCGCGACTCCGAGGCCGGCCGGCGGATGACCCGCGAGCCCAACGCGGCGCCGCCCTCGCCGTCCGTGCCCACCAGCTCGAGGCCGTCCGGGTAGTCCTTGGCGAACATCGCCAGCGGCGGTCGCAGTGTCCTCCATACCCGTCGCTGCTCGTCCGGGGCGAAGGGCCCCACCTCCGCGGCCAAGCGCTGCGCCTCCGGCGAGCCGCGCCGGGCGTCCTCGCGGTGGATCACGTACTCCGCGAAGTTCATGGCCTCGTCCACCTTCGCCGCCCGGCGGGTCAGCGGGCGGGCCCGGCGGAACTCCCGCACGCCCCGGGCGTAGCCCTCCGCCGAGGACATGGCACCGGCCCGCTCCCGCATCATCCGTCCCGTCCGGCCGGAGAGCGGGCGCAGGAAGATGCCGAGGGCGGCGTCGGGCCGCGTCTCCCGCAGGATCAGGTGGGCCAGCAGGTCCTCGGTGTCCCAGCCCTCGCAGAGGGTGGGGCGGCCGGGGCCCACGGCATCGAGGACGTCGGCGAGGTTCTCGCGCAGATCTGTGATGACGCTCATGCTCCCCATCCTACGACCCGTCTGGAACAGGCCGCCCGGAGCACCAGGCGGTACAGTGGGCCCGTGATGAATCCCCACGACGAGACCCCGGACGCCGCTGAAGCCCTGGACCCCGCGATCGCCGGGCGGCTCAAGAAGGACGCCGCCGGGCTGGTGGCCGCCGTCATCCAGCAGCACGACACCGGCGAGGTGCTGATGCTCGGCTGGATGGACGAGGAGGCCCTGCGCCGCACCCTGACCAGCGGGCGGGTCACCTTCTGGTCCCGCTCCCGCGGGGAGTACTGGCGCAAGGGGGACACCTCCGGCCACGTCCAGCGGGTGGTCTCGGCGGCGCTGGACTGCGACGGCGACGCCCTGCTGATCCGAGTGGACCAGGTCGGCGCCGCCTGCCACACCGGGACGCGCACCTGCTTCGAGGGGCGGTCGCTGCCGGCCGTCACCGGCGCGTAAGAATTCTCAGCGAGAGCGAGGACGACTCCATGCATCAACCGGACGGGATCCGTCCCACCCGAGAGGCCTTCGGCGAGCTCGCCGAGCGGCATCGCGTCATCCCGGTCAGCGTCACGGTCGTCGCCGACGCCCTGACGCCGATCGGCATCTACCGGGCCCTGGTCGCGCGCGACGGCGCCGCCAAGCCCGGGACCTTCCTGCTCGAGTCCGCCAACGAGGGGGCCACCTGGTCCCGGTACTCGTTCATCGGCGTCGACTCGCCCTCCACGCTCACGGTCCGCGACGGCCAGGCGCACTGGCAGGGGAGCGTGCCCGAGGGCGCCCCCACCGGCGGGGACCCGGTCGAGGCCATCCGGCAGACCCTGAGCATGCTGCACACCGAGGCCTTCGAGGACCTCCCGCCGCTGACCTCCGGGCTCGTGGGGTACCTGGGCTGGGACACCGTGCGGCACTGGGAGGACCTGCCTCACCCGCCCGAGGACGACCTGGGCCTGCCCGAGTTCGCCCTCAACCTCGTGGCGGACATGGCGATCCACGATCACCGCGACGGCACCGTGACGCTGGTGGCCAACGCCGTCAACTGGGACGGCAGCCCCGAGCGGGCCGACCGCGCCTACGACGACGCCGTGCAGCGCCTGCAGCGGATGCTCAGTAGGCTCGCCGAGCCCATCGGCACCACCACCGTCTCCCGCTTCGCCGGCGGCGCGGAGCTGGAGGAGCGCCTGGAGCACGGGGTCACCGAGCGCTGGGAGCGGCAGCAGTTCCTCAACCGGATCGTGGAGGGCAAGCACGCGATCTACGACGGAGACATCTTCCAGGTGGTCATCTCGCGCCGCTTCGAGGCCGAGTGCACCGCGTCGCCGCTGGATGTCTACCGCGTGCTGCGCCGGACCAACCCCTCGCCGTACATGTACCTCTACACCTTCGCCGACGCCGAGCGGCCGGGGGAGAGCTTCAGCATCGTCGGCTCCTCCCCGGAGGCCCTGGTCACCGTCCAGGGGGACCGGGCGCAGACCCACCCGATCGCGGGCTCCCGCCCCCGCGGCGCGACCCGCTCGCAGGACGTGGCGCTGGCCGAGGAGCTGCTGGCCGACGAGAAGGAGCGCTCCGAGCACCTGATGCTGGTGGACCTCGCCCGCAACGACCTCTCGAAGATCGCCGAGCCCGGCACGGTCGAGGTCAGCCAGTTCATGGAGATCGAGCGCTTCAGCCACATCATGCACATCTCCTCGACCGTCGAGGCGACGCTGCGCGAGGGCGCCGAGGCCTACGACGTCCTGCGCGCGACCTTCCCGGCCGGGACCCTCTCCGGGGCCCCGAAGCCGCGGGCGATGCAGCTGCTCGACGAGTACGAGCCGCACCGGCGCGGGGTGTACGGCGGCGTCGTCGGCTACTTCGACTTCGCCGGCAACATGGACATGGCCATCGCGATCCGCACCGCCCTGCTGCGCGGCGGCCGCGCCTACGTGCAGGCCGGGGCCGGGATCGTGGCGGACTCGGTGCCGGAGACCGAGGCCGCCGAGACCGTCAGCAAGTCGGCGGCGCCGCTGCGCGCGGTGCTGCTGGCCGAATCCCTGAAGAGCCTGGGGGAGGAGACCGCATGAGCGCATCGACACCCGAGCCCACCGTGGAGGGGGCGGAGACCTCCGAGCCGCGCCGCGGCGCAGGAGCCGGCCGGGCCACCCTGATGGGCCTGCTCGTGCCCGGCCTGGCCTTCCTGGCGAGCCTGCCCACGTGGGTCCACGCCGAGGCCTCCAGCGCCCTCCAGGACGTCCCGGTGGACGTCCCCGGCACCGAGGCCGCGCCGGCCGTCACGGCGCTGTCCCTGGCCGCGCTCGCCGCGGTGCTCGCCCTGCGCATCTCAGGAAGGGTCCTGCGCATCGTGGTCTGCGTCGTCATCGCCGCCGCGGGGCTGGGCATGGGGGCCGCCGTCGTCACGGTGCTGATGGACCCGGCGCTCGCCTCGCAGACCTCGGTGAGCGAGGCCACGAGCATGACGGGCGCGGACGGCAGCTACGCCGTGACCGTCTGGCCGTGGCTGTGCCTGGTGCTGGCGGCCGCCACCGCGGTGACCGGCGTCTGGCTGATGCTGGCCAGCCGGCACTGGCGCACCAACTCCCGCCGCTTCGAGCGCGCCTCGCAGCGCGCCGCCGCCCCGGACGGAGGCGGCCACGCCGACGACATCGACGCCTGGGACTCGCTCTCCGAGGGACGAGACCCCACCGGCTGATCCCCCGCGGTGCGACGCCGGCCCCCGCGTGGCCGCCCTGCGCTCGCCCGCAAAGTGTTCTAGAATGTAGCCCGAAGCGCGACCGGTTCGCGCACCCGCATCGCCTAGGAGGACTCCCCGTGAGCAACGAAGACCGGACCCCGCTGGTCCCCGAGGTCGTGGACGGCCATGGAAACACCGTCGCAGCCTGGACCCTGGTGATCGTCGTGACCGTCGGTCTGATCGTCGCGACCGTTGCCTTCGACACCTTCCACACCGTCGGCATGGTCGTCGGCGGGGTCATTATGGCCCTCGGGATCATCGCGAGCCTCGTGCTCAAGGGCATGGGCTTCGGCAAGGGCGGGTCCCGTACCACGAGCCACTCGGCCCACTGAGCCGCCCGGTCGAGCAGCGTCCCCTGATTGGAGAGTCAGCGGGGCGCTGTTCGCTTATCCGCGGCCGTCCGGCCGGGGGCCGCACCCACCACCAGCAGCCACAGATCGGGGACTGAACGCTTCATGACAGTTTTGGATGACATCATCGCCGGGGTCCGCGAGGACCTGGACGCCCGCCGGCGTGAGGTGCCCCTCGAGGAGCTCCGGGAGAAGGTCGCCGCCGTCTCACCCGCCCGGGATGCGCTCTCCGCCCTCCGGGGCCCCGCCTCGAGCACGGTGGAGATCATCGCGGAGGTCAAGCGGGCCAGCCCCTCCAAGGGCGACCTCTCCGACATCCCCGAGCCGGCCGTCCTGGCCCACGAGTACGAGGCCGGGGGAGCCGCCGCGATCTCGGTCCTGACCGAGGCGCGCCGCTTCAAGGGCTCGCTCGAGGACCTCGACGCCGTCCGCGCCGCCGTCTCCATCCCGCTGCTGCGCAAGGACTTCACGGTCGACCCCTACATGATCTGGGAGGCCCGGGCGCACGGCGCGGACCTGGTCCTGCTGATCGTGGCGGCGCTGAGCGACGAGCAGCTGCGGGAGTACCTCGAGCTGACCCACCGCCTGGGCATGAACGCCATCGTGGAGACCCACACTCCCGAGGAGATCGAGCGGGCGGCCGCCGTCGGGGCCAGGATCATCGGCGTCAACGTCCGGAACCTCAAGACGCTGGAGACGGACAGCACCCACTTCGCCAGCCTGGCGGCGCACCTGCCGGAGGACGCCGTCGTCATCGCCGAGTCCGGCGTGGAGGGGCCCGAGGACGTGGCCCGGTACGCCGGCGCCGGCGCCCAGGTGGTCCTGGTGGGCGAGGCTCTGGTCCGGGACCAGGACCCCCGCGAGTCGGTCGGCGACTTCAAGAACCGCGGCCGCAAGGCCCGCACCTCCTACCTCGAGTCCGCACAGAACGAAGGCGAGCATGCAGAGTAACCCCGAGCAGCGGGCCGCCCGCGACCTGGCCGAGGGCTTCCTCGGCACCGCCGGCGCGAGCCTCAAGGAGGCCCCCGGGCCCTACTTCGGCGAGTACGGCGGCCGCTGGATGCCCGAGTCGCTGATCCGGGCGATGGACGAGCTCGAGGACACCTTCGAGAAGGCCAAGGCGGACCCGGAGTTCCTGGAGGAGTTCCAGCGCCTGTCCCGCGAGTATTCCAACCGCCCCTCGCTGCTCACCGAGGCCCAGCGGCTCTCGGAGCGCGCCGGGGTGAGGATCTTCCTCAAGCGCGAGGACCTGAACCACACCGGCTCGCACAAGATCAACAACGTCATGGGCCAGGCCCTGATCGCGCGCCGGATGGGCAAGACCCGCCTGATCGCCGAGACCGGGGCCGGGCAGCACGGCGTCGCGACCGCCACGGCCGCCGCCTTCTTCGGCATGGAGTGCGTGGTCTACATGGGCGAGGAGGACACCAGCCGGCAGGCGCTCAACGTCGCCCGGATGCAGCTGCTGGGGGCGCGGGTGGTCGCCGTGCAGACCGGCTCGCGGACGCTGAAGGACGCGATCAACGAGGCGCTGAGGGACTGGGTCGCCAACGTCGACACCACGCACTACCTGCTCGGCACCGCGGCCGGCGCCCACCCGTTCCCGGCCATGGTGCGCTACTTCCACGACGCCATCGGCGCGGAGGCGCGCGAGCAGCTGCTGGAGGCCACCGGGAAGCTGCCCGACGCCGTCGCGGCCTGCGTCGGCGGCGGCTCCAACGCCATCGGCATGTTCCACGCCTTCCTCGATGACCCCGACGTCGCCCTCTACGGCTTCGAGGCCGGCGGCGACGGCGTCGAGAGCGGCCGGCACGCGGCCACCATCAACCTGGGCCGCCCCGGAGTGCTGCACGGCGCCCGGACCTACCTCATGCAGGACGAGGACGGCCAGACGATCGAGTCCCACTCGATCTCCGCGGGCCTGGACTACCCCGGCGTGGGCCCCGAGCACGCGTACCTCTCCGACCTCGGCCGGGCCTCCTACGAGCCGGTCACCGACACCGAGGCGATGGAGGCGCTGCGCCTGCTGTGCGAGACGGAGGGCATCATCCCCGCCGTCGAGTCGGCGCACGCCCTGGCCGGCGCGCTGCGGGTGGCCCGCGGCTGGGTCGAGGAGGACCCGGAGGCCGCCCGCGGCAGGGTCATCGCGGTCTGCCTCTCCGGGCGCGGGGACAAGGACATGGACACCGCCGTGAAGTGGTTCGGCCTCGGCGCCGCGATCCCCAGCTCCGAGCTGCAGGCGGCCGCCGTCAAGGAGCAGACCGGCACGGTGGAGGCGGCCGACGCCGAGGCCGTGGAGGACCTGGGCACCGACCAGTACGACGACCCCCGGAAGGGGACCCAGCACTAACCATGAGCGCGAACAACCCCCTGACGCAGGACTTCCCGGCCTCGGACCCCGACTCCCGGCTCGCCGCGCGGCTGCGCGAGTGCCGCGAGCAGGGCCGGCCGGCGCTGATCGGCTACCTGCCGGTCGGCTACCCGACGGTCGAGGAGTCCATCCGGGCCGGCATCGAGCTGGGCCGCAACGGCGCCGACGTGATCGAGCTCGGTGTGCCCTACTCCGACCCGGTCATGGACGGCCCGGTCATCCAGCAGGCCACGGCGATCGCGCTGGAGAACGGCTTCCGGGTGGACGACGTCTTCCGCGCCGTCCGCGAGATCACCGAGGCCACCGACGCCGTCGTGGTGGTCATGACCTACTGGAACCCCGTCATGCGCACCGGGGCCGACGCCTTCTCGCGCCGGCTCGCCGAGGCCGGGGGAGCGGGCATCATCACCCCGGACCTGGTCCCGGACGAGGCGGGCGAGTGGTTCGAGGCCAGCGCTCGGCACGGCCTCGACCGGATCTTCCTGGCCGCCCCCTCCTCCACGCCGGAGCGGCTCGCGATGATCTCCCGGGCCTCGGGCGGCTTCGTCTACGCCGTCTCGGTCATGGGCGTCACCGGCGCCCGCTCGAGCGTCTCCGACCTCGCCGAGCGCCTGGTGGCCGACCTCCGCGAGGCGGGGGCCCCCGCCGTGTGCGTGGGGCTCGGCGTCTCCCGCCGGGAGCACGTCGAGGAGATCGGGGCCTACGCCGACGGCGTGATCGTCGGCACCGCGCTGGTGCGCGCCCTCGGCGAGGGCGGCCCGGAGGCGGTGGGCCACCTGACCCGTGAGCTCGCCGGCCGGGCCGGCTGAGCCCGATGCAGATCGCAGGCTCGGTGCTCGCCGCCATCCCCTCGCCCTCGTGGTCCGGGTTCCAGCTCGGGCCGCTGACCGTCCACGCCTACGCCCTGTGCATCCTGCTGGGCATCGTGGTGTGCCTGTGGCTCACCCGGCGCCGCTGGGCCGCCGCTGGCGAGGACCCGGAGACGGTGTGGGACATCGCGCTGTGGGCGATCCCGCTCGGCATCGTCGGCGCCAGGCTCTACCACGTGCTGATCACCGCGCCCGAGGACTACTTCGGCCCCGGGGCGAACCCGCTGGACGCCCTGAAGATCTGGGAGGGCGGCATCGGCATCATGGGGGCGGTGACCTTCGGCGCGCTGGGCGCCTGGATCGCCTGCCGCAGGCTGGGCCTGTCCCTGCTCCGGTTCGCCGACGCCGCCGCGCCCGGCGTCCTGATCGCCCAGGGCATCGGCCGCTGGGGCAACTGGTTCAACCAGGAGCTCTTCGGCAGGCCCACCGACCTGCCCTGGGGCCTGCGGATCGACCCCACCAGCCACAACTTCCCCGCGGGCCTGCCCGCCGACACGCTCTTCCACCCGACCTTCCTCTACGAGTCGCTCTGGAACATCCTGGGCGCCCTGCTGCTGATCTGGCTCGCCCGGCGCGGGGTGCTCAAGACCGGGCAGGTCTTCTGGGCCTACGTCGCCTACTACGGCTTCGGCCGGCTCATGATCGAGCTCTTCCTACGCATCGACCACTCGCAGGAGCTGCTGGGCCTGCGGATCCACGTCTGGACCGCGGGGGCGCTGGTGGTGCTGGGCCTGGCCATGCTGCTGTACCGGGCCGTCCGGAACCGCAGGGAGGGCCCGGAGGAGGCGGAGGAGCCCGCCGGGGACCGCGCCCTCGCCGGCGGCTCGCGGGGCGCTGCGGGCTAGCGGCGCCGGCCGCCGCAGGGCCCGCGGGCCCGCCCTCCGCCGGCCCCACGAGAGCGCCCGCGATCCCGGGGGAGACGCGCATCACACCCCCGTCTTCCCGAATCGATGAGTGTGCTGAGCTGTGGCCCGTGATACCTTTTAGCTGAACAACGCACAGACAAGACGCGACGTCGAGCATCACACACGCGAGACACGCCGACCGGCCCCGCCGTGGACGCCACCGCGTCCTCCGGGCCCCCTCTTCGTCTCGTGATCGCTGCAATGAGGCGGCTCCCGTCGGTCCTTGCGAGGCGACCGGAACCTCGGTACTCCGCTGGGCAGGACCCCGCCGGCAGCATCCGCCACCCCTCCCGGCACCCCCGTACCAGGAACCGACGGCAGCCACTGTCCCCGGCTGCTCTCCCGCAACCGGTTCCACCGTGCCCCACGCCGCTGCTTCACACGAGCATCGCTGGGCCCACATGAGGAGGTGCCTGAAGCATGACTTCCTTCGAGACATCCCACCACGCCCGCTCGCCGTTCTCCACGTTCGCCGCGATACCGGAGCAGCAGGGTCTCTACCATCCCGAGCATGAGAAGGACGCCTGCGGCCTGGCGATGATCGCGACGCTGACCGGGGAGGCGACGCACGACGTCGTGGACAAGGCCCTGACTGCGCTGCGCAGCCTCGAGCACCGGGGCGCGGTCGGCGCGGACGAGGGCACCGGCGACGGCGCCGGGCTGCTGACCCAGATCCCCCACCGCTTCCTGAGCGAGGAGGTCGACTTCGACCTGCCCGCCGAGGGGAAGTACGCCGTGGGCACCGCCTACCTGCCGACCGACGGCGTCGACGCCGACGAGCTCCAGGAGGGCCTGACCCGCATCGCCCGCGGTGAGGGCCTGGCCGTGCTCGGCTGGCGCGTGGTGCCGGTGGACGACTCCGTGGTCGGCCGCTCCTCCCGCGCCGTGATGCCCTACTTCGTGCAGATGTTCGTCGCGGAGGCGGAGACCTCCGAGACCGAGGAGGCCTTCACCGGCCACATCCCGGTGGTCGAGCTCGATCCCGAGCAGGAGCGCCGGCAGCTGGACCAGAAGGCGTTCAGGGTCCGCAAGCGCTCCCAGCACAAGCTCGGCGTGTACTTCCCCTCCTTCTCCTCGCGCACCATCACGTACAAGGGGATGCTGACCACCGCGCAGCTCGAGCCGTTCTACCCGGACCTCTCAGATCCGCGCTTCACGACCAAGCTGGCGATCGTCCACTCGCGCTTCTCCACCAACACGTTCCCCTCCTGGCCGCTGGCCCAGCCGTTCCGCTCCATCGCGCACAACGGCGAGATCAACACGGTCAAGGGCAACCGCAACTGGATGCGCGCGCGGCAGTCGGGGCTGAAGTCCCCGGTGCTCGGCCGCCGGCCCGAGGAGCTGTTCCCCATCTGCTCGGTGGGCGCCTCCGACTCGCAGTCCTTCGACGAGGTCGTGGAGCTGCTCATGCTCTCCGGCCGCTCGATGCCCGAGGCGATCATGATGATGATCCCCGAGGCGTGGGAGAACCACGAGACGATGGACGAGGACCGCCGGGCCTTCTACCGGTACCACGCGACCCTCATGGAGCCCTGGGACGGGCCCGCCGCGGTGACCTTCACCGACGGCCGGCTCGTCGGCTCGGTGCTGGACCGCAACGGCCTGCGCCCCGGGCGCTACTGGGAGACCGAGGACGGGCTGGTGATCTTCGCCTCCGAGGTGGGCGTCGTCGACATCGGCACCTCCCGGGTGGTCTCCAAGGGACGGGTCTCGCCGGGCAGGATGTTCCTGGTGGACACCGAGCAGGGCCGGATCATCCCGGACGAGGAGGTCAAGCGCGAGGTCGCCGAGCGCAACCCGTGGAGGGAGTGGGCCCGGGAGAACGTCATCTCCCTGAGCGAGCTGCCCGACCGCGAGCACATGCAGTCCTCGCCGCAGTCCATCAGCATCCGCCAGCAGACCTTCGGGTACACCCACGAGGAGCTGAAGAAGATCCTCGGCCCCATGGCGGAGAAGGGGGCCGAGCCGATCTACGCGATGGGCACGGACACCCCGATCGCCGTGCTGGCCGAGCGCCCCCGGCTGCTCTTCGACTACTTCGTGCAGTCCTTCGCGCAGGTGACCAACCCGCCGCTGGACTCGATCCGCGAGGAGCTGGTGACCTCGCTGCGCAGCTCGATCGGCCCCAACGCCAACCTGCTGCGCAACGGCTACGCCGCGACCCGCCAGCTCGAGTTGCCCTTCCCGGTGCTCGACAACGACGAGCTGGACAAGATCCTCCACCTGGACGACGAGGACGGCATGGCGATCGCCCTCAAGGTCAGGGGGCTGTACAGTCCGGAGGGCGGCGCGGCGGCCCTGCGCGCCCGGCTCACCGAGATCTGCGAGAAGGTCTCCGCGGCGATCAACCGCGGCGTGCAGTACATCGTGCTCTCCGACCGGAACTCCTCGCCGACCTGGGCGCCGATCCCCTCGCTGCTGCTCACCGCCGCGGTGCACCACCACCTGCTCCGCTCGGCGACCCGCACCAAGGCGGCCCTGCTCGTCGAGGCCGGCGACGTCCGCGAGGTCCACCACGTCGCGGCCCTGATCGGCTACGGCGCCTCCGCCGTCAACCCCTACCTGGCGATGGAGTCGGTGGAGCACCTGGTGCGCACCGAGGAGATCACCGGGGTGACCGAGGGCCAGGCCGTGAGGAACCTGATCAAGGGGCTCGGCAAGGGCCTGCAGAAGATCATGTCCAAGATGGGCATCTCCACGGTCAGCTCGTACTGCGGCGCCCAGACCTTCGAGGCGCTCGGGCTCTCGCAGAGCTTCGTGGACGAGTACTTCACCGGGACGCACTCGCAGCTGGGCGGCGTCGGCATCGACGTGATCGCCGCCGAGGTCAAGGCCCGGCACCGGCGCGCCTATCCCAGCGACGGTGTGAGCGTGCCGTACCGCTCGCTCGAGACCGGCGGCGAGTACGACTGGAGGCGCGACGGCGCCCCGCACCTGTTCAGCCCGCAGACGGTCTTCCGCCTGCAGCACGCGACCAAGACCCGCCGCTACGACATCTTCAAGAGCTACACCCGGGGCGTGGACGACCAGTCCAAGGACCTCATGACGCTGCGCGGCCTGCTCTCCTTCAAGGAGCGCGAGCCGATCCCGATCGAGGAGGTCGAGCCGGTCTCCGCCATCGTCAAGCGGTTCTCGACCGGCGCGATGTCCTACGGGTCGATCTCGAAGGAGGCCCACGAGACGCTGGCGATCGCCATGAACCGGCTGGGCGCGAAGTCCAACACCGGCGAGGGCGGCGAGGACCTGGACCGGCTCCTGGACCCCGAGCGGCGCTCGGCGATCAAGCAGGTGGCCTCCGGCCGCTTCGGAGTGACCAGCCTGTACCTGACCAACGCGGACGACATCCAGATCAAGATGGCCCAGGGCGCCAAGCCGGGCGAGGGCGGGCAGCTGATGTCCACCAAGGTCTACCCGTGGGTCGCCAGGACCCGGCACTCGACGCCGGGGGTCTCGCTGATCTCCCCGCCGCCGCACCACGACATCTACTCGATCGAGGACCTGGCCCAACTGATCTACGACCTCAAGCGCTCGAACCCCGAGGCGCGGGTCCACGTCAAGCTGGTCTCCGAGATCGGGATCGGCACGGTGGCCAGCGGCGTGACCAAGGCGAAGGCCGACGTCGTGCTTGTCTCCGGGCACGACGGCGGCACCGGCGCGGCGCCGCTGAACTCGCTCAAGCACGCCGGCGGTCCCTGGGAGCTCGGCCTGGCCGAGACCCAGCAGACGCTGATGCTCAACGGGCTGCGGGACCGCGTGGTCGTGCAGGCGGACGGGCAGATGAAGACCGGGCGCGACGTCGTCATCGCCGCCCTGCTGGGCGCGGAGGAGTACGGCTTCGCCACGGCCCCGCTGGTGGTCGAGGGCTGCATCATGATGCGCAAGTGCCACCTGGACACCTGCCCGGTCGGCGTCGCGACCCAGAACCCGAAGCTGCGCGAGCGGTTCACGGGCAAGGCGGAGCACGTGGTGAACTTCTTCGAGTTCATCGCCGAGGAGGTGCGCGAGCACCTCGCCGCGCTGGGCTTCCGGACCCTGGAGGAGGCCATCGGCCACGCCGAGGTCCTGGACACCCGCGACGCCGTCGCCCACTGGAAGGCCGCGGGCCTGGACTTGACCGGGGTGCTGCGCTCGACCGCCGTCGAGTACGGCTCGAAGGGGATCCGGAACACCCGCGCGCAGGACCACGAGCTGGACCTGCACATCGACAACGAGCTGATCCGGCTCTCCGAGGCCGCCCTGACGGAGCGGGTCCCGGTGTCGATCGACCACGCCGTGATCAACACCGACCGCGCGATCGGGACCATGCTGGGCCACCGGGTCACCAAGACCTTCGGCCCGGACTTCCTGGACCACGACACGATCACGGTCAACCTGCACGGGCAGGCGGGCCAGTCGATGGGTGCGTTCCTCCCGCAGGGCATCACCCTGCGGCTGGTGGGCGAGGCCAACGACTACACGGGCAAGGGCCTGTCCGGCGGCCGGATCGTCGTCCGCCCGGAGGCGGACGCCCTCTTCGAGGCGCAGGACAACGTGATCGCCGGCAACGTGATCGGCTACGGCGCGACCAGCGGCGAGATCTTCCTGCGCGGCCAGGTGGGCGAGCGCTTCATGGTCCGCAACTCCGGCGCCGTCGCGGTGGTCGAGGGCATCGGTGACCACGGCTGCGAGTACATGACCGGCGGCACCGTCCTGATCATCGGCGGCACGGGCAGGAACTTCGGCGCCGGCATGTCCGGCGGCGTCGCCTACGTGCTGGACCTGGACCCGGCGGACGTCAACAGGCTCGCCCGGGAGTCCGGGGAGCTGACGTTCAGCGGCCTGAGCCCGCAGGACGAGGCCGTGGTCGCCGAGCTGCTGGAGCGGCACTACGCGGAGACCGGCTCCGAGGTGGCCCGCACCATGCTGGCCGACCGGGCCGGCTCCTTCGCCCGACTGACCCGCGTCATGCCGCGCGACTTCGCGGCCGTGACCGACATCCGCAGCCGCGCGGAGACCCGGGGGCAGAACCCGGACTCCGACGCGGTCTGGCAAGAGATTCTGGAGGTGACCGCGCGTGGCTGATCCCCGCGGATTCATGACCTACACCGAGCGCCGGGATCGTCCCAAGCGCCCCGTGCCGGTGCGCATCCTGGACTGGAAGGAGGTCCAGGCCGAGCAGGACCAGGCGGTGCTGAAGCAGCAGGCCTCCCGCTGCATGGACTGCGGCGTGCCCTTCTGCCACCAGGGCTGCCCGCTGGGCAACCTCATCCCCGAGTGGAACGACCTCATGTGGCGCGGACGCACCCAGGAGGCCGTGGATCGCATGCACGCGACCAACAACTTCCCGGAGTTCACCGGCCGCGTGTGCCCCGCCCCCTGCGAGGCCTCCTGCGTGCTGGGCATCAACCAGCCGCCGGTGACCATCAAACAGATCGAGTACGAGATCGGGGAGCGGGCCTTCTCCGAGGACCTCATCGAGCCGCACCTGCCGGAGCGGCTGGTGGACCGGACGGTCGCCGTCGTCGGCTCGGGGCCCGCGGGGCTCGCCGCGGCGCAGCAGCTGACGCAGGCCGGGTTCACGGTCGCGGTGTTCGAGCGAGACGACCGCATCGGCGGCCTGCTGCGCTACGGCATCCCCGACTTCAAGATGGAGAAGGGCGTCATCGACCGGCGACTCGAGGTCATGCAGGCCGAGGGCACCCGCTTCCGGCCCGGCGTTGAGATCGGTAGGGACATCACCTGGGACCAGCTGCGGCGCCGGTACGACGCCGTGGTGGTCGCCACCGGCGCCACCCAGCCGCGCGACCTCCCGATCCCGGGGCGGGAGCTTGAGGGCGTGCACTTCGCGATGGACTACCTGGTGGAGTCCAACCGGGTGCAGGCCGGCGAGGAGGTGCCCGGCCAGATCGACGCGGCGGGCAAGCACGTGGTCATCCTGGGCGGCGGCGACACCGGCGCGGACTGCATCGGCACCGCCAACCGCCAGCAGGCGGCCTCGGTGACGACGCTGGCCATCGGCAATCGCCCGCCCGAGGAGCGCGCCGAGCACGAGCCGTGGCCGATGTTCCCCAACCTCTTCGAGGTCGCCAGCGCCCACGAGGAGGGCGGCGACCGGAACTACCTGGCCTCGACCGTGGAGTTCGTGGGGGAGGACGGCGTCCTCACCGGCATCAAGGTCGCCGAGACCGAGTACCTGGAGAACGGGAGGCGGGCTCCCAAGGCCGGCACCGAGCGCATCATCCGCGCGGACCTGGTCTTCCTGGCCCTGGGCTTCACGGGGCAGGACTCGCGGGCGATCGTGGAGCAGACCGACGCCGAGTTCGACGGCCGCACCAACGTGGCCCGCGACGAGCAGTACATGACGGCCGCGGACGGGATCTTCTCGTGCGGCGACGCCGGGCGGGGCCAGTCGCTGGTCGTGTGGGCGATCGCCGAGGGGCGCGCCTGCGCGGCGGCCGTGGAGCGGCACCTGATGGGCAGCACCGTGCTGCCGGAGCCGGTGGCGCCGAGCGATCGGCCGATCGACCTGCTCTAGTCCGGCGGTCCGCTCGCGGACGCAGACGCTCTACGACGACGGCGGGCCGGCACCTCCTCGAGGAGGCGCCGGCCCGCCGTCGTGGTGCGTGGGCTCGTCGCGGTGTGGTGGGCCGCCGGTGACGGCTGGAGCGCCGGGATGCGTGAGCCCGCCGTCGGGTCCTGGCCGAGGCGGGGAAGCAGGCAGGCCTCCGCGCGGTGGTCCCGGGGCCTAGAGCGCCCGGACGCGCTCGACGAAGGGGGCGATGCTCTCCCGGTCCGAGTAGTCCGCCTGGCCGCCGTAGCAGTCGAGCATCTGCTGATCGGTCACCGACCTGTTGGACTTGGACTTCAGGAACGCCTTGACGCCCATCATGGCCGTGCGGTGCTTCCGGGAGAGGGCCGCGTAGTCCATGCCGCCGCGGAAGTGGGCGGTGGGGGCCTCGGCGTCGAAGGCCGGGGCGAAGTTCTTGGCGAGCACGGCGTCGAGCTTCTCCTTCGGCACGGAGACGTCCCCGCTGAAGGAGACGGTGAAGTAGGCCGTCTTCCTGTCCTTCAGGGCCGGGGCGAGGCGGGAGATCTCGCCGGCGCGGGTCAGGCTGCCGGCGTAGTCGCTCGCGCCGATCACCACGGTCTCCGCGTCGGCGAGGTCGGCCTCGGCGGCCTCCTCCAGGGGAAGCGCCCGGCCGCCGAGGTCTTCGGCGATCCACTGGGCGTAGGTGCGGGCGTGGCCGTAGTGCGACCCGTAGAGCACGAGGGTGGTGGGCATGGGGCCTCCTGTGTGAGGGGTGCTGTTGGCGAGGGTGGTGCTGAAGACCAGGGTAGTCAATCCGCGCCGGCGCGCGGCCGCGGCGGGGTGGTGCGGGAAGGAATGTGGCGGATGAGACGTGAACGCGCCGATTCCCGACACTCGGACGGGGCGGTGTCCCTGGGGCGGCGATCGCACTAGAGTTGGAGGCATGAGACGAGCAAAGATCGTATGTACCCTGGGCCCCGCACTGTCGAGCTATGAAAAGGTTTCGGAGGCCATCTCTGCCGGCCTCAACGTCGCCCGCCTGAACATGAGCCACGGCGACCACTCCGTCCACTCGGAGAACTACACCAACGTGCGCCGGGCGGCGGATGAGCTGGGCGCCAACGTCGCCATCCTCGCCGACATCCAGGGCCCCAAGATCCGCCTGGAGACCTTCGCCGAGGGCAAGGTCGTCCTGAACCCGGGCGACACCTTCAAGATCACCTCCGAGGACGTGGAGGGCACCAAGGAGATCTGCGGGACCACCTACAAGGGGCTCCCCGGGGACGTGCGCCCCGGCGACCTGCTGCTGGTGGACGACGGCAAGATCCGCCTCGAGGCCACCGAGGTCACCGAGACCACGGTGACGACCCGCGTGGTGGTCGGCGGCCCCGTGTCCAACCACAAGGGCATCAACCTGCCCGGCGTGGCGGTCTCCGTGCCGGCCCTGACGCCGAAGGACGAGAAGGACCTCCGCTGGGCGCTGCAGACCGGCGTCGACATCATCGCGCTCTCCTTCGTCCGCTCGGGCGACGACATCGTCCGCGTGCACGAGATCATGGAGGAGGAGGGCCTGCACCTGCCGGTGATCGCCAAGATCGAGAAGCCGCAGGCCGTGGAGAACCTCCAGGACATCGTGGACAAGTTCGACGGCATCATGGTCGCCCGCGGCGACCTCGGCGTCGAGTACCCGCTGGAGGAGGTGCCGCTGGTCCAGAAGAAGGCCGTGACCCTGGCCCGCCGCTGGGCCAAGCCGGTGATCGTCGCGACCCAGGTGCTGGAGTCGATGATCGAGAACCCGATGCCGACCCGCGCCGAGGCCTCCGACTGCGCCAACGCCATCCTCGACGGCGCCGACGCCGTGATGCTCTCGGGCGAGACCTCGGTCGGCAAGTACCCGATCATCACCATCCAGACGATGGCGCGGATCGTGGAGTCCACCGAGCGTCACGGCCTGGACCGCGTGCCGGCCCTGGGCTCCAGCCCCCGCACCCGTGGCGGCGCGGTGACCCTCGCGGCCGTGGCGATCGCCCAGCAGCTGGACGTGGACTACATCTGCACCTTCACCCAGTCCGGCGACTCCGCCCGGCGGCTCTGCCGGCTCCGCCCGCCGCAGCCGGTGCTGGCCTTCACCCCGGATCCCAAGGTCAGGGCCTTCATGGCGCTGTTCTGGGGCGTCCAGGCGGCGCTGCAGCGCGAGGCCTACGACACGGACGAGATGATCTCGGCCGCGGACAAGTACCTGCTCTCGCACGGCATGGCCAAGCCGGACGACATGGTGGTCCTGACCGCAGGCTCCCCCATGGGTGTAGCGGGCTCGACCAACATGGTGCGCGCCCATCGCATCGGCGACATGGACGACTCCGGGGCCCGCATGCCCGAGGCGCGCGAGCACCTCGGGCCGTACGGGGAGGACTGACCCTCTCCCGACGCCGGGCCCGTCCGTGCGGGGCGGGCCCGGCGTCCCCTCCGGGGGTGTGCCAGGACGGGATTGCCCGGCGCGCGACGCCATTGTGTACAGTGGAGTCGCTCGGGGGTTCGCACTGAATCCTCGCTCCGCGCCCAAGTGGCGGAATCGGCAGACGCGCCGCACTCAAAATGCGGTATGGAAACATGTGTGGGTTCGAGTCCCACCTTGGGCACTTATCACTGTTCAACCTGGTCAGGGCCGGTTTTCTGGGACGCCTCCATGGCGTTCGGGGATCCGGCCCTGTCGTCTTGACGGTCAGGCGGACGGTCACGGGGAACCTACCTCTCTCCGGAGCTGTGAGGCCCAGGACCGCGCACTTCCTCGCCTGCACATCGATCAATCCGTGCCCTCGGACGTCACCCCGTGCTGGGCGCCCACCGAAGGTGCCCCCTCCGTCGAGCCCGGTCGCCGGGCGGAGCGCATCCGATGCACCTCGAGCACGACGAGGGCGAGCAGGGCCGCCGTCGCGAGGATGAAGGCGCCCAGGCGGAAGGTATCGGTCATGGCGACCGTGAAGAAGTCGTTGACCTTCCGCAGGAACTCCGGGATGAACTCCAGCGGCAGGTGCTCGGCTACGGCGTGGGCTCCCGCGAGGGTCTCACGCGCAGGCTCGACGATCTCCCGCGGCAGGTGCGGTGCGGCGTCGGTATCGATGCGCGAGCGGTAGACCGAGGTCCCGAAGCTCCCCAGGACCGCGATGCCCATGGCCCCGCCCAGCTCGTAGGCCGTCTCGCTGATTCCCGCCGCGGAGGCCGCGCGGTCCTTCGGCGCCGCGACGATGATCATGTCGTTGGTCAGCGTATCCGCTACCCCGACGCCCAGGCCGATGAGGGCTCCGCCGCCGAAAGCCAGGGCCATGTCCTCCGTCAGGCCGAGCTGGGAGAGGACTCCGAATCCGCCGGCGGCGACCAGCAGACCACCGCCGATCAGCCATGAGCCGCGTATATGCCGGAAGAGGATTGGGGCCAGCACGGCTCCGACCACGGCTCCGACCGCGATCGGGATGGCCCACAGCCCCGCTTCCAGCGGGGTCTTGCCGAGGGCCAGCTGAATGTACTGGGGGAAGAAGTAGAGGACGCTCGTCAGCGCGAAGATTCCCGCGAGGTTGGCCAGTACCGAGACGGTGAAGGGCGCCGAGCGGAAGAGCCAGACGTCGATCAGCGGATGGGGGAGGCGACGCTGCCGCAGGGTGAACCATGCTCCTCCGAGAGCTCCCGCCGCGAGGAGGCCCAGGGCCGCTGGCCCCCAGCCGTGCTCCGAGGCGTGCTTGAGGCCGTAGACGAAGGCGAGGACCGAGGCGATGAGCACTACGGCCGAGAAGGGGTCGAACCTGCGAGGCCGCGGATCCCGAGATTCGGGGATCAGGAACGGCCCCGCGACCAGCAGGAGGACCATGAGGGGGACGTTGATCAGGAAGACCGACCCCCAGGAGAAGCGTTCCAGGAGCGCCCCGCCGACCACCGGCCCCAGCCCCGCACCGCCCGCGAACGCCGCGGCCCAGACGGAGATGGCCCGGCGTCGTTGTGCGGGGTCCGCGAAGATTGTGCGGATCAGCGAGAGGGTGCTCGGCATCAGGGTCGCGCCGCCGATCCCCAGCAGGGCACGGGCGAGGATGAGCATCTCGGGGCTGGTGGACATCGCCGCCAGCACCGAGGCCGCCCCGAACAGCACCGAGCCGATGAGCAGCAGCCGACGCCGCCCGATCCTGTCGCTGAGAGAGCCCATGAGGATCAGCAGTCCCGCCAGGAAGATCCCGTAGACGTCCACGATCCAGAGGAGCTGGCTCGCGCTGGGGCGGAGATCTTCGCTGAGCTTCGGAACCGCCACGGAGAGTACCGTCAGGTCGATGCTCATCAAGAGGACGGGGGTGGTGAGAAGAGCCAGCGCGCACCATGACCGGAAGGTGGCGCGCTGCGGATCTGGGGAACGGTTTGCTGACATCTGAGCCTCCTTAGGATGAGCTCAGTATAAGTTGGCCAACTGGCCAAGGCAATTGGCCAACATTCCATGGTACGTTTCACCCATGGATGCAAGGGCGGACGGCAAGGGCCAGATGAGTGCCGAGGTGCGGCGGCAGCTGCTGCTGGAAGCGGCGCTCGAGGTCATGAAGGAGAGAGGCGTCGCGGCGGCGTCCACCCGGGCGATCTGCGAACGCGCTGGGATGCCGCACGGAGCCTTTCACTACTGCTTCGGCTCCAAGAAGGAGCTGTTCGCCGCACTGCTGGTCCAGAGCGTCGAGGTGCCGCTGGAGAGGGCCTGGGAGCTGCTGACGCCCGAGACCTCCCCGTCTCAGGCTTTTCGCGTGCTCTTCCGCGCCTACTGGGAGGAGGTCTCCGCAGATCCCAGCCGTGAGCTCGTCCTCTCGGAGCTCACCAATCATGCGCTGCGCGATGAGGAGCATCGGGGGCTCCCGGCCTGGGAGTCGCAGATGTACCGCGAGCGCATCGCCGAGCATCTCCGGGGCATGGCGCTGCGCACCGGTTCCAGGTACCGGATCCCCGAGCTGGAGCTCTCGGACCTGATCCTGACCCTCCTCCTCGGCGCGACGACGAGTTGGCTCGCCCATCGCAGCGACGAGACGGCGTTGCACACCCTGGAACACGCCGCGGACCTCCTCGCCCAGAACGTGGTGCCGGGCGAGGAGGCGGCGA
The DNA here is from genome assembly GCF_004136635.1 of Rothia halotolerans. Taxonomy (GTDB): domain Bacteria; phylum Actinomycetota; class Actinomycetes; order Actinomycetales; family Micrococcaceae; genus Rothia; species Rothia halotolerans. Next base: position 255,457 of record NZ_NOIU01000002.1, read on the forward strand.
GGTCCTATGGCCCGGCGGGGGAGGAGGAGTGGGGTTGGTGAACGACTACTCTCGTCGATCAGTGCGACCAGTGCCGTGTCCGGGGTCCTTTCGGGGTCGCATCCTCCCGCCAACATAGATGAGGGGGAGGGCGAGGAAGAGGACCCAGGAGACATAGCCGAAGTTCGCCCACCCCGGCACCAGCGTGGAGACGGCCGTTGCGAGGACGAAGAGAGCGATCAAACCGCCGACGATGATGAAGGTCCCGCCGAGCTTGGGGCGTGGTGCGATTCGAGCCATCCGGGCACCGTATCCACGGCGCGACTGCGTCCCCAAACGATTACCGGGTCCGCCTTGGCCGGCGGAAATATCCGAAGAGCAGGAAGGCTGCCCCCAGCAGCATCAGCCTCAGCGCGGCGTAACCCGGCGTTCCGCCCTGGGCCAGGCTGAGGGTCGCGGCCAGCAGGCCGAGGAACACCAGGAGCCCGCCGATGGTGATCAGGACCGGTCGGTTCAGGAGGGATGCGGCTCGGCGGGGCATGACGCCAGACTACGTGGGGATCGACTGACAGGGGGAGGACGCCGTCCCTCATTGAGGAGGCCCTCCGTCATGGAAAGATTTCGGGGGAGTGAGCCATCGGTTTCGCCCAGAGCCTCTCTCCCCGCCGTTTCCTTGATGGGCCATGCGGGCCTGGATACTGTGAACAGCACAGCCCCCGGCACGGCCGCCGCACGGCGTCGGAATGCCGGGGAACCCTAGAGGAGCAGAGGAGATTCACATGGCAGAGAACACCTCCATCACCGTCACCCGATCCGTGGACATCCCGGCGAAGGATCTCTTCAACATCCTGAGCAATCCCGAGCGGCATCCCGAGATCGACGGCTCCGGCTTCGTGGTCTCGGACGACAAGACCGACCGGATCTCCGGCCAGGGCGACGTCTTCCGCATGAACATGCACGGCGACCACATGGGCGGGGACTACAAGACCGAGAACCACGTGACCGGCTTCGAGGAGAACAAGTTCATCTCCTGGCAGACTGCTCCCGCTGGCGAGGAGCCCCCCGGCTGGGAGTGGATCTGGGAGCTCACCTCCACCGGCTCCGACTCCGCGGACATCCGGCTGACCTATGACTGGTCCAAGGTGGATCAGGAGACGGTCAACCAGATCGGCTTCCCGCTGGTCACCGAGGACCAGCTCGAGGCCTCGCTGGGCCGCCTGGCCGCCGCCGCGACCGGCGTCTAGGGGCGTCCGAGGCCCTCGGGAGGGACTCGCGGGAGCCCTCGGTCCCCGTCGGTTGCGCAGCCGACGTAAAATGGTCCGAGTTCCCGCGGGTCCCACCCGACCCCTCGAGATACAGCACTGGATGGAGATCACCATGTCCGAGACGACCCCCGAATTTTCAGGCGAGAACGCCGCCCCCCAGCCCGAGGAGGCCCCCCGGCGCCGCGTCGTCGTCGCCGAGGACGAGGCCCTGATCCGGCTGGACATCGTCGAGATCCTCAAGGACCGCGGCTTCGAGGTCGTGGCGGAGGCCGCCAACGGCGAGGAGGCGGTCGCGATGGCCAAGGAGCACGAGCCCGACGTCGTCCTGATGGACGTGAAGATGCCCAAGATGGACGGCATCAGCGCGGCCGAGATCATCGCCAACGAGCGCATCGCCCCGGTGGTGCTGCTCACGGCCTTCAGCCAGAAGGAGCTCGTGGACCGGGCCACCGAGGCCGGCGCCATGGCCTACGTGGTCAAGCCGTTCACCGAGAACGACCTCATCCCCTCGATCGAGGTCGCGATGAGCCGCTACGAGCAGATCAAGGCGCTGGAGAGCGAGGTCACCGACCTCAAGGAGCAGTTCGAGACCCGCAAGCTCGTCGAGCGCGCCAAGTCCCTGCTCATCAGCAAGATGGGGCTCAGCGAGCCGGAGGCCTTCCGCTGGATCCAGAAGACCTCGATGGACCGCAGGCTGTCCATGCGGGAGGTCGCGGACACCATCGTCAAGCAGGTCTCCTAGCCGCCCAGGCGCAAGGGCCCCGTCCGGAACGGCTTCCGCCTCGTGGAGGCCGTTCCGGACGGGGTCTCCTCGATTTCCGAGGGTCGTCTTTCAAGAGACGCGCCGCCCCTCCGGTCAGATGTCAGGGGCGCAGGCGGCCAGCGGTCACGCCGCCGCCCGGTCAGGCGCGCCTCTCCACGATCATGTTGGTGATCCGCGCCGTGGAGAGCCGCCGCCCGGCCTCGTCCCGCATCACGACCTCGTGCACGCACACGCTGCCGCCCAGGTGCAGCGCGGTGCACGTCCCGGTGACCCAGCCCGAGGTGGCCGAGCGCTGGTGCGTCGCGTTGATGTCCAGCCCCACCGCCATCCGCCCCGGCCCGGCCGCGATGTTGGCGGCCACGGAGCCAAGCGTCTCGGCGAGCACCAGGTGCGCGCCGCCGTGCAGCAGGCCGGCCGGCTGCGTGTTGCCCTCCACCGGCATGCGCGCCGTCGAGTGCTCGGGGGACATCTGCTCGAACACGATGCCCATCTTCTCCGCCAGCCCGCCCAGGCCGCGCTCGGCGAAGTAGGGGTGGTACTCCTCGGGGATGCCGCTGGCCCGGAGGCGCTCCGCGGTCGCTCTTTCCATGCTCTGCTCTCATCTCGGGGGTGATGCTGTTTAGGATTGTAGGGTGACTTCAGCCCCAGCTTCCACGACCGCCGCCCGCCCCGAGCGCCTGATGCTCATCGACGGGCACTCCATGGCCTTCCGCGCGTTCTTCGCCCTGCCCGCCGAGAACTTCTCCACCTCCACCGGCCAGTGCACCAACGCCGTCTACGGCTTCACGGCCATGCTGATCAACCTCATCAAGAACCAGGAGCCCACCCACGTGGTGGTGGCCTTCGACCTCTCGACCCCCACCTTCCGCAGCGAGGAGTACGCCGAGTACAAGGCGGGCCGGGACGAGACGCCGGAGGAGTTCAGGGGTCAGGTCGGCCTCATCGAGCAGGTCCTGGAGACCATGAACATCCCCTCGGTCACCGTGGACGGCTTCGAGGCGGACGACATCATCGCCACCCTGGCCACCACCGGCGCCGGACGCGGCATGGAGGTCCTCGTCGTCTCGGGGGACCGGGACGCATTCCAGCTGATCAACGACCAGGTCTCGGTGCTCTACCCCCGGCAGGGCGTCACCAAGGACCTGCCGCGGCTGGACGCGGCGGCCATCGAGGAGAAGTACTCGGTGCCCCCGCACCTCTACCCGGACCTCGCCGCGCTGACGGGCGAGAAGGCGGACAACCTGCCGGGGGTGCCCGGCGTCGGTCCCGGCTTCGCGGCGAAGTGGATTGCGAAGTACGGCGACCTCGAGGGCATCCTCGCCCACGCCGAGGAGATCACCGGCAAGAAGGGCGAGGCGCTGCGGGCCCACGTCGAGGACGTGCGGCGCAACCGGCGGCTGAACCGACTGGTCACCGACGTCGAGGTCCCGCTGGACTTCGCCGCTGCCCGGGACCCGCGGCCCGACCGCGAGGCCGTCAACGAGCTGTTCGACACGCTCGAGTTCAACACCCTGCGCGACCGGCTCTTCGCCGTCTTCGGAGAGGCCTCCGCGGCCCCCACGGCGTCCTCCTCGACGATCGAGAGCGTGGACTCGCCGGAGGACGCCGAGGAGCTCCGCGCCTGGCTCCGCGAGGCGCACGCCAGCTCCCCGGCCGCCGCCGAGCGGGACGACGACGCCGTGCGCGCCAACGCCGCCGTGACCCTCCGCCCGTTCTACGGCGAGGGGGAGACCGGCCGCGCCCACGAGCGCGAGATCCTGGGCCTGACGCTCGCCTCCGGCCCGCGGGCGGCCTGGCTGCCCTGGGCAGAGCTCGACGCCGGCGCCCGCGAGGCCCTGGTCGAGTGGCTGGAGGACGCCTCCTCGACCAAGATCGTCTTCGGCGCCAAGGAGGCGCACAAGTCCTTCGCGGAGGACGGCGTCGAGCTGGCCGGCGTCGTGGACGACCCGGCGCTCTCGGCCTACCTGTGCGGCTTCATCCCGCTCCCGCGCCGCCGCGACCACGTCTTCGAGGACCTGGTCGGCCAGTTCCTGCGCACCGCCCTGCCCGAGCGCTCCGACGACGCCGAGGGCACCCTCTTCGCCGCCGGCCCGGACCGGCAGTACGAGGCCCAGCTCGCAGCCCTCACCGAGGCCCTCAGCGCCACCCTGGACGGCCTGCTGGAGGAGCGCTCGATGACCGGGCTCTCCGAGAACCTCGAGCTGCCCCTGGCCCGGGTGCTCGGCGACATGGAGCGGCTGGGCGTCGCGGTGGACTCGGCGAAGATCGCCGAGCTGACGGAGTACTACGCCGGCCTCGCGGCCCAGGCCCAGCAGGCCGCGTGGGACGCCGCCGGGCACGAGGTGAACCTCGGCTCCCCGAAGCAGCTGCAGGTGGTGCTCTTCGACGAGCTGGGGATGCCCAAGACCCGCAAGATCAAGTCCGGCTACTCGACCGACGTCGAGTCCCTGCAGACCCTGCTGGAGAACGCCGCGCCGGAGTCGGCGGGGGAGCGCTTCCTCGCCGGCCTGATGACCTACCGCGACTACACCAAGCTCAAGCAGACCGTGGAGGGCCTGGCCAAGGCCACCTCCGACGACGGCCGGGTCCACACGACCTTCCAGCAGGCGATCGCCGCCACCGGCCGGCTCTCCTCCACCGAGCCGAACCTGCAGAACATCCCGATCCGCACCGAGGAGGGTCGCCGGATCCGCGGGGTCTTCGTTGTGGACCCCCGGGAGATCGGCGGCACGCGCTTCGAGGCGCTGCTGACGGCCGACTACTCGCAGATCGAGATGCGCATCATGGCCCACCTCTCCGGGGACGAGGGGCTCATCGAGGCCTACCGGTCCGGGGAGGACCTGCACCGCTTCGTCGGCTCGCAGGTCTTCGGCGTCGAGCCGCAGGACGTGACCTCGGAGATGCGCTCGAAGGTCAAGGCGATGAGCTACGGGCTGGCCTACGGCCTGTCCTCCTTCGGCCTGTCCAAGCAGCTGCGCATCTCGGTGGACGAGGCGCGGCAGCTGATGGGCAACTACTTCAAGCGCTTCGGCGCCGTGCGGACCTACCTGCGGGAGATCGTGGAGCAGGCCCGCAAGGACGGGTACACCCAGACCATGCTGGGCCGCCGCCGCTACCTGCCGGACCTGCACAGCGACAACCGGCAGCTGCGCGAGATGGCCGAGCGGGCAGCCCTCAACGCCCCCATCCAGGGCTCAGCGGCGGACATCATCAAGAAGGCGATGCTGGGCGTCGACGAGGCGCTGCGGTCCGAGGGCCTGGCCTCCCGCCTGCTGCTGCAGATCCACGACGAGCTCATCCTCGAGGTCGCCCCCGGCGAGCTGGAGCGGGCCCAGGAGATCCTGGTCGAGAAGATGAGCGGCGCCGTCGAGCTGACCGTCCCGCTGGAGGTCCAGGTGGGCCACGGCAGGTCCTGGAACGACGCCGCCCACTAGCCGCGAGGACGCCCCGCGGGGCACCGAGGAGAGGAAGAGCATGATCGGACTGGCCGTCAGCGACATGGACGGGACGTTCCTGGACGGCGAGGGCGGCTTCGACCGCGGCCTGGCCCGGGAGGTGCTGGCCGAGGCGCATGAGGCGGGCATCGAGTTCGCGGCCTGCACGGGCAAGCAGTGCGAGCGGGTCGAGGAGCTGTTCGACGGCGTCTGGGAGGACCTCTGGATCCTCGGGGACTCCGCGGCGCGGATCAAGCGCGCCGGCGAGGTCCGCTGGGAGGGCGCCCTGGAGCGCGGCCGGGCGCTGAGCATCCTTGCGGACCTGCGGGCCCTCGACCCGGACCCGACGCTGATCGCGTGCGCCGGGGACACCGCCTACGTCCACTCCTCGACGCCGGAGGAGCGCCGGGCCGTCGTCCGCCGCTCCTACCGCAGCGTCGGGACGGTGGAGGACTACGAGCAGGTCCCCGGCGAGTTCGTCAAGCTCACCGCCTACGACCCGGGCGGGCGCTCGACCGCCCTCAAGGAGGCCCTGGAGCCCGCCCACGGTGAGCACGCCTACATCATCGACTCGGAGCGGTCCTGGCTGGACGTCACCGCCCCCGGGATCGACAAGGGCAAGACCCTCGCGCGGCTGCAGGGGCGGCTCGGCGTCGGGCCCGAGCGGACGCTGGCCTTCGGCGACACCCTGAACGACCTCGCCCTGTTCGAGCGCGCCGAGTTCTCGATGTGCGTGTCCAACGGCTACCAGCGGGTCAAGGACGCCGCGCACTTCGTCATCGGCTCCAACAAGGAGTCCGCCGTGCTGCACACCCTCCGGAGGTTCGCCCGCGCCCAGACGGGATGAGCCTGCCCCCTGCCGTCCTTCCGCACCCAGGCGGGATGATCCGGCGGCCCGTCCCTCCGCACCCAGGCGGAGCAGCCCGGCGCCCTCCCGCCCCTCCACGCCCCCGTCCCCTCAGGAGACCCCCATGGCCCTCATCCCCTTCGAGCACCGCGACCATCTGGACGGAGACCGGGCGCGCCCGGAGTACGTGCGGGCGCACCGGCGGATCCACGCCGCGTTCTATCTGGACCCCGGCACGCCGGAGACCATCGACTGGCACGCCCGGGCGGACCAGGAGAACGGCCTGGTGCTGCGCGGCTTCGCCGAGGCCTCCGCGCTGCCCCACGCGGCGGGGGAGGAGCTCCCGGTCGCGACGATCGGCTGCTACCCCTCGACCCTCCAGGTCGGGACGCGGCCCGTCCCGACCTGGATGGTCACGGCCGTCGGCGTCGCCCCCACCCACCGGCGCCGCGGGTTGCTGCGGGCCATGATGGGACCCGAGCTGGCCGAGGCGCAGGAGCGGGGCCACGCACTCGCGGCGCTGACGGCCTCCGAGGCGACCATCTACGGCCGCTTCGGCTTCGGGGTCAGCTCCCGCGTGGCGACCCACCGGCTCGACCTGACCCGCCGCCCGCGGATCCTCCCGGCGGTGAGCGCCGCGGCCCGCTGCCCGGAGGCCTCCGTCCACGAGCTCCCCGCCGCGGACCTGATGCCCTACGCGGCCGAGCTGGCCGAGGCCCTCGCCCGGGGCCGGGCCGGCCAGCCGCTCAGGACCCGCTCCGTCTCCGAGGGCCGCCTGGGCGCCGTCGACCCGGAGGGGAACTCGCTGGATCCCGTCCGGACGCGGCTCGGCTACCTCTACCTCGGGCCCGAGGGGCCGGAGGGCTACGCCGCGATCCAGCGGCGCCCGGGCGGCGAGGAGGGGCCCTCGGTCATGGAGGTCAAGGACTTCCAGGCGGGGACCGACCGCGCCCGCATTGGGCTCTGGGAGCACCTGCTCTCCCTGGACCTGGTGGACCGGATCGAGTTCGAGGACGCACCGGGGCGGGAGCTCGCCGACCTGCTCACCGACCCCCGCGCGGTGACGCTCCTGCGCGACGAGGACCGGCTGTGGACCCGGATCCTGGACGTCCCGCGCGTGCTCGAGTCGCGGGAGTACCCGGCGGACGGCCGGCTGGCCCTGCTGGTCGACGACCCGGCCGGCCTGATCACCGGCGCCTACGAGCTGGAGGTCTCCGGCGGGCGGGCCGCGGTGAGGCCGGCGCCGTCGAACCCGGGCCCGGGGGAGGGCGCGGTCGAGGCGCAGGACGACGCCGCCTGGGCCCCCGGCGTCCCGCGGGCCCGGCTCTCCGCGGATCTGCTGGCCACCGCCGTCTTCCGGGGATGTGCGACGCAGGCCAGGTTCGGCGCGGTCGGCGGGCGGGGTGCGGGGCTGGCGGCGCGGCTCTTCGCCGTCGGCCGGGAGCCCTACTGCGACTTCATGTTCTGAGCCGGCCCGGGTCCCGCTCGCGTCCCCTGCGCGGGGCGCCGTCGTGCCGCGGCGGCGTGTCCGGCATCCGTTGACCCGACTTGGCGGAATCCGTAGACTGATGGGGTGCGCCCTGTGCGCGCGAGAATCCAATAAACGTCCGTACCGGCCGTGAAGCGGCCGGGTTCGCCCCCGGCCGGGTCGGACGGCCCAGTACGTCATCTATCCACATCGGAGCCCCTACTACATGACCACCAACACCCCGCAGGTCGCGATCAACGACATCGGAACCGAAGAGGACTTCCTCAAGGCCGTTGACGAGACCATCAAGTACTTCAACGACGGCGATCTTGTCTCTGGCGAAGTTGTCAAGGTCGACCGCGACGAAGTTCTGCTGGACATCGGGTACAAGACCGAAGGCGTCATCCCGTCCCGCGAACTCTCCATCAAGCACGACGTCGACCCCGGTGAAGTTGTTGCCGTTGGTGATGAGGTTGAGGCTCTCGTCCTGACCAAGGAGGACAAGGAAGGCCGCCTGATCCTCTCCAAGAAGCGGGCTCAGTACGAGCGCGCCTGGGGCGACATCGAGAAGATCAAGGAAGACGACGGCGTCGTCGAGGGCACCGTCATCGAGGTCGTCAAGGGCGGCCTCATCCTGGACATCGGGCTCCGCGGCTTCCTGCCGGCCTCCCTGGTCGAGATGCGCCGCGTGCGCGACCTGGCCCCCTACATCGGCCAGCAGATCGAGGCCAAGATCATCGAGCTGGACAAGAACCGCAACAACGTGGTCCTGTCCCGCCGCGCGTGGCTCGAGCAGACCCAGTCCGAGGTCCGCTCCAACTTCCTCCACAAGCTGGAGAAGGGGCAGGTCCGCACCGGCGTCGTCTCCTCGATCGTCAACTTCGGCGCCTTCGTGGACCTGGGCGGCGTGGACGGCCTCGTGCACGTCTCCGAGCTGTCCTGGAAGCACATCGACCACCCCTCCGAGGTCGTCGAGGTCGGCCAGGAGGTCACCGTCGAGGTGCTCGAGGTCGACATGGATCGCGAGCGCGTCTCCCTGTCGCTCAAGGCCACCCAGGAGGACCCCTGGCAGACCTTCGCCCGCACTCACGCGCTGGGCCAGGTCGTTCCGGGCAAGGTCACCAAGCTCGTTCCCTTCGGTGCGTTCGTTCGCGTCGAGGACGGCATCGAGGGCCTGGTCCACATCTCCGAGCTGGCCGTGCGCCACGTGGACCTGGCCGAGCAGGTCGTGTCCGTCGGCGAGGAGCTGTTCGTCAAGGTCATCGACATCGACCTGGACCGCCGCCGCATCTCGCTGTCGCTCAAGCAGGCCAACGAGGGCGTCGACCCCGATGGCACCGAGTTCGACCCGGCCATGTACGGCATGGCCGCGGACTACGACGAGCAGGGCAACTACAAGTACCCCGAGGGCTTCGACCCCGAGTCCAACGAGTGGCTCGAGGGCTACGAGGCGCAGCGCGCCGCGTGGGAGCAGGAGTACGCCAACGCCCAGGCTCGCTGGGAGGCCCACAAGGAGCAGGTCCGCAAGGCCCTGTCCGAGGACGCCGACGCCGCTGCCTCCGCAGCGACCAGCAGCAGCAGCTCCTCCTCTTCCGCCTCCTCGCCGGCTCCGGCCAGCTACTCCTCCGAGGCTCCGGCCGACGATGCGGGCACCCTGGCCTCCGACGAGGCCCTGGCCGCCCTGCGCGAGAAGCTCACCGGCAACAACTAAAGCCCGTGACCCTCGTCCGCGAGGGTCGTGAGCCGAGCTGAAGGGCCCTTCCTCTCCGATCCGTGATCGGAGAGGAAGGGCCCTTTTCGCGTGCGCGCGGCGCCGTGGCGCTGCGGCGCGAGGCCGGGTGCCGGAGCGCTCCCCGGGGAGAGGCCGATCAGCCGAGGGGGAGGTCGATCCAGTCGGTGCCGCCCCACTCCAGCTCCCGCTGCCCCGAGGTCAGCGAGGCGATGCGCAGCTCGGCCCGCTCCAGCGTCTCGCCCCGGTCCTCCACGGCCAGCCGCAGGACCGCGCCCTCGGCTCCGTAGTCGGCGCCCAGCACCGTGTACCCCTCAGCGCGCAGCTCGTTCTCCAGCCGGCCGGCCTCGGCGTGGGGGAGCGCGAGGGCGCCCCGGCGCAGGCGTGAGCGACGCGCCAGCGGGGCGGCGTCGAGCGTGGAGACCACCGCCTCCGTGTAGGCCCGCACCAGGCCGCCGGCGCCCAGCTTGATCCCGCCGAAGTAGCGCACGACGGCGACGCACACGTCCGAGAGGTCGGCCCGCTCCGGCTCTTCCCCGGCGTCGTCCCCGGGGGCGCGGTGGGCCAGCAGCGCCTGGAGCATGGGGATGCCCGCGGTGCCGGCCGGCTCGCCGTCGTCGGAGGAGCGCTGGACCTCGCGGTCGGCCCCGAGGACGAAGGCGGTGCACACGTGCCGGGCGTCCCGGTGGGCCTTCCTGACCGCCTCGATGTGCTCCCTCGCCTGGGCCTCGGTCTCCACGCGGGCGGCGTAGCCGAGGAACTCGCTGCGCCTGACCTCCAGGATGCTCTCGGCCCGCCCGGGGGCGGCGAGCACGGTGTAGCTGCGGGCGCGGGTCTGGGCGGCGTCGGGCGCTTCGGAGGCGGTCACCGTCCCATGCTAGACGCCCGCCCGTGCCGGAGGCCCGGTGTGGGGCTAGGCTGGGAGCGGAACCCAACGGCGTCGGAGGAGAAAGGGGCGGCCGTGCTGCACATCGGCCTCACGGGAGGCATCGGGGCGGGGAAGTCGACCGTGGCCAGGCTGCTGGCCGAGCGCGGCGCGGTGGTGATCGACGCGGACAGGATCTCCCGCGACCTGATGGCGCCGGGCTCCGTGGTGCTGGCCGAGGTCGCCGACGAATTCGGGCCCGAGGTGCTGACCCCGGAGGGGGAGCTGGACCGCGCCGCCCTCGCCCGCCTGGTGTTCGGCGACGACGAGGCCCGGCAGGTCCTCAACGCGATCGTCCACCCGGCCGTGCGGGAGGAGGCCGCGCGGCAGTGGGAGGAGGCCCCCGAGGGCGAGGGCTTCATGGGCGTGGTCGTGGAGGACATCCCGCTGCTGGCCGAGTCGGAGCAGGCCGACCGCTTCGACGGCGTCGTGGTGGTCGAGGCCGAGGAGCGCACCCGCGTCCAGCGGCTCGTGGAGGCTCGGGGGATGTCCGAGGAGGACGTGCGCGCCCGGATCGCGGCCCAGGCGAGCGATGCCCGCCGGCGAGAGATCGCGACGTGGGTGATCGACAACTCCGGGAGCCCGGAGGAGACCGCGGCCGCCGTGGACCGTCTCTGGACGGAGCTCAGGGCGCGGGCCGAGGAGACGGGAAATTGACCATCTGATCATCCGCAGGCTTATCCTTAGTGGCGGCCCGCCCTCCTGAGGCGCGGCGTTCTCCCCGGTGGTGGCATCGCGCGGGGGCAGGAACCTTCGATCCCACCGTCAGGAACCGTACGTGCTGAACAAGCTCCACGATGCGCTGGGACTGCGCACCACCCCGGCCATCTTCTTCTACTCGGCCCTCTTCATCGTCCTGTTCTCCGTCCTGACGATGGCCCTGCCGGGTCCCATGCTCGGCATCTTCGGGCACGCGTCCGACTTCCTCATGACCTACCTCGGCTGGTTCTACATCCTGGGGGCGACGGGCTTCTTCCTCTTCCTGCTGTACATGGCCGCGAGCCGCTTCGGCAGGGTCAAGCTGGGACCCGACGACTCCCGGCCCGCCTATTCCGGGCCCGCGTGGTTCGGCATGATGTTCGCGGCCGGCGTCGGCTCGCTGCTGATGTTCTGGGGCATCGCGGAGCCGATCAACCACTTCGCGGTGCCGCCGCGGCCCGGCGTCGAGCCCGGGACCCCGGAGGCCGCGATGGACGCGATCGCGACCACGGACCTTCATCTGGGCTTGTTCATGTGGGCCATCCTCGCGGTGCCGGCCCTGTGCTTCGGGTACTTCACGTACAAGCGCAAGCTGCCGCCGCGGGTCTCCTCGGCCTTCCAGCCCCTGCTCGGGGACGGGATCCACGGGCCCGTCGGCAAGGCGATCGACATCCTGACGCTCGTGGGCTCGGTCTTCGGGCTCGCCGTCTCGGTGGGGCTCGGGGCGCTGCAGCTCAACTCGGGGCTGGCGCATCAGTACGGGGTCCCCTACACCGGGCCCCTGCAGGCGATCATCATCGCCGTGATCACGGCGATGGGCCTGGTCTCCCTCCTCTCGGGCATGGACAAGGGCATCAAGCGGCTGTCCAACATCAACATCGTGATGGCCGTGGCGTTCATGATCTTCGTGCTCATGGCGGGCACCTCCATGTTCGTGCTGCAGGGGACCATCGAGTCCATCGGGCACTTCGTCGCACGGCTGCCGCAGATGGCGCTGTTCAACCACACCTTCGGCGACAGCTCGTGGCTGGGCCAGTGGACGGTCTTCTACTGGGCCTGGGACATCTGCTGGGCCCCCTTCGTGGGCCTGTTCATCGCCAAGATCTCGCAGGGCCGCACCATCCGCCAGTTCGTCATCGGGGTGCTCGGCCTGCCGACGCTGTTCACCATGGTGTGGGTCGGCGTCTTCGGGATGAGCTCCTTCGACATCGAGCTCAACGGCTCCGGCGGCCTCGTGGAGCGGGTCGTGGACGAAGGCGACATCCCCGGCGCGCTGTTCCACTTCCTGGGGAACTACCCGTGGCTGCCGGTGACCGCCGTGGCGGTGCTGCTGCTCATCCTGATCTTCTTCGTCACGACCATCGACTCCGGGGCCCTGGTGATGGACTCCATCGCCAACGGCCACGAGGGCGACTCGCCCAAGCGCCAGCGCGTCTTCTGGGCCATCTCCATCGGCCTGATCTGCGCGTCGGTGCTGCTGGTGGCGGGGGAGAACGGGCTGACCGCCCTGCAGAACATCATCATCGTCATCGGCTTCCCGATCTTCATCCTCGCCTACCTCCAGGTCTGGATGGTCTTGCGGGCCCTCAGGGAGGACGCCGGCGAGCTGCCGCCGATGAAGACGAGGCAGTGGAAGCAGGTGCTCCCGGTGGAGGAGTACCGGCGTCGTGCCACCGACGACTGGGACTCGGTGCAGGAGTACGGCATGCGCCCCGAGTTCGACGAGGAGACCGGTCCCGAGTACGAGACACGCATCCCCCGGACCACCCAGACGCGGCAGGCGAAGCCGCGGGACGGTGCGGAGGAGGACGCAGCCGGGGCCGGGGACGGGCCCGGCCGGGCCGGCGCCGTCGAGGCGAGCGAGCAGGCCGGAACGGGCGCGCAGGGCGCCTCCGGAAAGCCGGAGGGCCCCGCCGCGGACCGGTAGGGCCCGCGACTCCGCGCCCTGGTCAGCTGTCAGACGAAGCGCCGCCTGCGAGCGGGGCCGGCGGCGTAGGCTGGGACCATGAGTCTGGCACAGGAAATCAACCGCGTCGTCGCGCCCTTTGAGGTGGTCTCCGAGTTCGAGCCGGCGGGCGACCAGCCCCAGGCCATCGCCGAGCTGACCGAGCGGGTCGAGGCGGGGGAGAAGGACATCGTCCTGCTCGGCGCCACGGGCACCGGCAAGTCGGCGACCGCCGCGTGGCTGGTGGAATCGGTCCAGCGCCCGACGCTGGTGATGGTCCAGAACAAGACCCTGGCGGCCCAGCTGGCCAACGAGCTGCGCGAGCTGCTGCCGAACAACGCCGTCGAATACTTCGTCTCCTACTACGACTACTACCAGCCGGAGGCGTACGTCCCGCAGACGGACACCTTTATCGAGAAGGACTCCTCGGTCAACGAGGAGGTCGAGCGGCTGCGGCACTCGGCGACCAACGCGCTGCTGACCCGGCGCGACGTCGTCGTGGTCTCCACCGTCTCCTGCATCTACGGCCTCGGCACGCCCGAGGAGTACGTCGCCCAGATGGTGACCCTGCGCCGGGGCGAGGAGGTCGACCGGGACGAGCTGCTGCGCCAGTTCGTCAACATGCAGTACGCGCGCAACGACGTCGACTTCCACCGCGGGACCTTCCGGGTGCGCGGCGACACCGTGGAGATCATCCCGATGTACGAGGAGAACGCGATCCGCATCGAGTTCTTCGGCGACGAGATCGAGGCGATCCACACCCTGCACCCGCTCAGCGGCGAGGTGATCCGCGAGGAGGAGGAGATGTACGTCTTCCCCGCCTCCCACTACGTCGCGGGCGCGGAGCGGATGGCCAAGGCCGTGGACTCGATCCAGCAGGAGCTGGGGGAGCGGCTGAGCGAGTTCGAGGGGCAGAACAAGCTGGTCGAGGCGCAGCGGCTGCGCATGCGCACCACCTACGACCTCGAGATGATGGAGCAGATGGGCTTCTGCAACGGCATCGAGAACTACTCCCGCCACATCGACGGGCGCGAGGCGGGATCCGCCCCGCACTGCCTGCTGGACTACTTCCCGGACGACTTCATGCTCATCATCGACGAGTCGCACGTGACCGTGCCGCAGATCGGCGGCATGTACGAGGGCGACATGTCCCGCAAGCGCACCCTGGTCGAGCACGGCTTCCGGCTGCCCTCGGCGATGGACAACCGGCCCCTGAAGTGGGACGAGTTCCTCGGGCGCATCGGCCAGACCGTCTACCTCTCGGCGACGCCGGGCAAGTACGAGCTCTCCCAGGCCGACGGCTACGTCGAGCAGATCATCCGCCCCACGGGGCTGGTGGACCCGGAGATCGTGGTCAAGCCGACCAAGGGGCAGATCGACGACCTGCTCTACGAGATCAACGAGCGTGCCGCCCGCAATGAGCGCGTCCTGGTCACCACGCTGACCAAGCGCATGGCCGAGGACCTCACCGACTACCTCGTGGAGCACGGGGTCAAAGTGCAGTACCTCCACTCGGACGTGGACACCCTCAAGCGGGTCGAGCTGCTGCGCTCGCTGCGGCTGGGGGAGTTCGACGTCCTGGTCGGCATCAACCTGCTGCGCGAGGGCCTGGACCTGCCGGAGGTCTCCCTGGTGGCGATCCTCGACGCGGACAAGGAGGGCTTCCTGCGCTCGACGACGTCGCTCATCCAGACCATCGGCCGCGCGGCCCGCAACGTCTCGGGCCAGGTGCACATGTACGCCGACAAGGTCACGGACTCGATGCGCACCGCGATCGAGGAGACCAACCGGCGTCGCGAGATCCAGGTCGCCTACAACACCGAGCACGGGATCGACCCGACCCCGCTGCGCAAGAAGATCGCCGACATCACCGACACGCTCGCCCGCGAGGAGGAGGACACCAAGGAGCTCCTGGCCCTGCGCTCGGCGGCGAACAACCACACCGCCCCGGTCAAGGGGAAGGGGAAGAAGGCGGCCGCCGCGGCGGACGAGGAGAACCCTGCCCTGGCCGCGGCGGCCAAGATCAGGGAGGACGGGCTGGCGGCGGCGCCGGCCGAGGACCTGCTGCAGCTGATCGAGCAGATGACCGAGCAGATGCGCAACGCCGCGAAGGAGCTGCAGTTCGAGCTGGCCGCGCGCCTGCGCGACGAGGTCTCGGATCTGAAGAAGGAGCTGCGGCAGATGCAGGAGGCCGGCCACGCCTGAGGCGGTCCTCCTCTAGGAGGGTGGGTCTCCTTTGGGCGGGGGATCTCGCCGGAGACGACGAAGGGCGGGTGGCGTCCCATGGGACGCCACCCGCCCTTCGTCGTCGCACTCAGCCTGCCTGGCCGCGGTGGAGCTCCAGCTCCTGCCGCTCGTCCTGGGACGGCACCCGGGCCGCGTGGATCCCCATGACCACCAGCATCAGGGCGCCGAAGAGCAGCAGCCCCTTGGTGAAGTGCACGAGGAAGTCGGCGGTGGTGGGGATCGTCCAGAGCCAGAAGGCGAGGACGAGCAGGGAGAAGGCACCCCACAGAAAGCCTTTGGCGCGGGAGAGGGGCGTGGACATCGCGGTCCTTTCGACGGATCGGGCAGGTGCGCCCGATTCTACGGAGACCCCGGGCCCGCGCCCCGGCGCTTAGCCAGGCTCAGTGACCGCTGCTGAGCTCGACCTCGCTGCCGGTCCGCGGCGCGACGACGGCCGAGTAGATCCCGGCGAGCACCAGGAGCCCGGCCAGGCCCAGGAAGAAGCCCATCACGATGTGGACGAGGTTGGGGTTGTCGGTGGGCATCGCCCAGGTGAAGAAGGCGACGAGCGCGCAGGCGACGGCCTTGTAGAGGAAGCTGCGGAAGCGGGCGGCGGGAGTTTTCATGGTGGGTCCTTTCGTGGAACGCGGGAGATCCGCTTAGCTCCCCTAATTTTATCCACGAATCCCCGACACCGCCGCACGCCCGCCGAGGATCTTGCGTGCGGCGGGGTACCTTTGCCTGTATCCTTGTCCCTTGAGCAAGGGAGTATCCCCTCAAACCTGTGGACGTCAGCACGATCGGCGCCGATGCCGGTCCGGACGCGGGTCTGCGTATCGCCGAGCGCGTGCGCGGCGGGAGAGACTTGTGAGGTTTGAGTTCCCCACAACCACCTAATCCACAGGAGGCTCCCTTGGAGATCCCCACGATCCAATGGGTCATCACCCTCGTCGTGATCCTGGCGCTGCTGGCCTACGACTTCTTCTTCCACGTGCGCAAGGCCCACGAGCCGACGCTGAAGGAAGCCGCGATCTGGTCGGCGGCCTACGTCGGCATCGCGCTGCTGTTCGGCCTGGTGATCCTCGGCTTCGACGGCACCACCTACGCCGCGGAGTACTACGGCGGCTACATCACGGAGAAGGCGCTGTCTGTCGACAACCTCTTCGTCTTCCTCATCATCATGGCCTCCTTCAAGGTGCCGCGCGCGGACCAGCAGAAGGTCCTGCTCTTCGGCATCGTCTTCGCGCTGATCGCCCGCACGGTGTTCATCTTCGTCGGCGCGGCCGCCATCAACCGCTGGGCCGCCCTGTTCTACCTCTTCGGCCTGTTCCTGGTGTACACCGCCGGGAAGCTCATCAAGGGCGAGGTCACCTCTGGCTCGGAGTCCGACGAGGGCAACAACATCATGGTGCGGCTGGCCAAGAGGTTCCTGCACACCACCGACCACTACGACGGCGACAAGCTGTTCACCATCCAGAACGGCAAGCGGGCCCTGACCCCGATGCTGCTGGTCATGGTGGCCATCGGCGGCACCGACATCCTCTTCGCGCTGGACTCGATCCCCGCGATCTTCGGCCTGACGCAGGAGGTGTACATCGTCTTCACGGCCACGGCGTTCTCGCTGATGGGCCTGCGCCAGCTGTACTTCCTCATCGACGGCCTGCTGGACCGCCTCATCTACCTCTCCTGGGGCCTGGCGATCATCTTGGCCTTCATCGGCGTCAAGCTGATCCTGCACGCGCTGCACGAGAACAACCTGCCCTTCATCAACGAGGGCAACCCCGTCCCGGTGTACGAGGTCGGCATCGAGCTGTCCCTGAGCGTCATCATCGGGGTCCTGTTCGTGACCGTCATCGCCTCGCTCTACAGCCCCAAGGGCCGCGCGCTGCGCGTCATCCAGGGCTCCGAGAAGGCGGCGGTGGACTACCTCGAGCTGCCCGACGACGCGAGCGAGGAGGAGCGCGCCAAGCTCGCCGCGAAGCTGCGCTCCTACGAGGAGAAGCTGCCGAAGGTCTCCCAGAAGCACCGCGACGAGCTCATCGAATCCGAGTCGCACTTCCGCGGCGTGCTCGGCCAGGCGCGCGGCGAGCACGAGGAGTACATGAAGAGCTAACCTCTCTCCCCTCGTCAGAGGCCCCCGCGGCGTCGATCCCTCGGTCGGCGCGGCGGGGGCCTCTGTCCGCCCCGGGTCCGCCGGGGGCGAGATGCGCCTCGGGAGGGGCGGGGCACGCCGGGGCGCCGGGCGCGTCAGGCGCCGACATACGGGCTCCCGGAGCGTGCTCAGCCTGTACGCTGGTCGGAGATTCACCATCGAGGCTGGGGAGACCATGAAGCTAGGACGCGCCTTCGTCGAGAGCCTTCTCGAGCAGCACACCGGGATCTACACCTGGGTCGAGGTCGAGGGCAGACGCCACTACCTGCGTGAGGTGGGCGCCGCCAGCGTCGTGGACGGCGAGCTGTTCACCGCCGGCGACGCCGCGGAGCAGGCCCGGTGCTACTCCGCGGCCGGCGTCGAGGCGCCCGAGCACCCCCGCTCCATCACGGACGTGATGCCCGTGAAGCCCGGCAAGATCCTCTGCGTCGGCCTGAACTACCACGACCACGCCGCCGAGGTGGGCGCGGAGATCCCCGAGTACCCCAGCGTCTTCACCAAGTTCCGCAACGCCCTGGTGGGGCCGGAGGACCCGATCGCCCTGCCGGAGGAGTCCTCGAAGATCGACTACGAGGCGGAGCTGTGCGTGGTGATCGGCCAGCACGTCCGCCGGGCGGACGAGGACGAGGCACTGCGGGCGATCGCCGGCTACACCCTGCTCAACGACGTCTCGGTGCGGGACTGGCAGGGCCGCACCAGCGAGTGGTTCCAGGGCAAGAACTGGGACCACACCACGCCCTTCGGCCCCTGGGTGGTCTCCCGGGACGAGGTCGACCCGGTCGCGGGCCTGCGGATCGAGTGCCTGGTGGACGGCGAGGTCATGCAGTCCGGCAGCACCGCGGACATGATCTTCACCCCCGCCCAGCTGGTCTCCTACATCAGCCGCTTCATGACCCTGGAGCCCGGCGACGTCATCGCGTGCGGGACCCCCGCCGGGGTGGGCATGTCCAAGCGCCCGCGCCGGTTCTGGCTCAAGGAGGGGCATCGGGTGACCACGCGGATCGAGGGGATCGGGGAGATGACCAACGTGTGCCTGCCCGAGGCCCGGACCATCGAGCACTTCCAGGGCACCTCCTGGTGGGGCCCCGTCCTGTCGCAGCGCGAGGCGGAGGCGTACGGCTAGCCCGGAAGGACCGGCCGGGAACGGGGTGAAATGATAGTTTCATCACGCTCGGGGCTCTGAAACATGGGTGTTACATTCGGGTAATATCCGTGAAGCGTGGCCTCGTTAGGCTGAGGGAAGTCCCATCACGCGGATCGACCGCCGCCGGAGACGCCCACCACCTATCTCCCGCGCGCGACGCCGAGAGCCCCTCGCGATCCCCGTGTCCCGACCGAAAGGTGCCAGCCATGACCGCTGCCGCTCAGATCAACCCGCCCACCCGCCTGCTCATGGGCCCCGGCCCCATCAACGCCGACCCGCGCGTCACCCGCGCGATGTCCGCCGCCCTGGTGGGCCAGTACGACCCCGCGATGACCGCGTACATGAACGAGACGATGGGCCTCTACCGCGAGGTCTTCCAGACCCGCAACGAGGCGACCATGCTGGTGGACGGCACCTCGCGCGCCGGCATCGAGGCCGCGCTGGTCTCCCTGGTGGTCCCCGGGCAGAAGGTCCTCGTCCCCGTCTTCGGGCGCTTCGGGCTGCTGCTGCAGGAGATCGGGGAGAGGGTGGGGGCCGACGTCGTCACCATCCACCGCCCGTGGGGCGAGGTCTTCACCCCCGAGGAGATCGAGGCCGCGCTCGAGGAGCACCGCCCCGACGTCGTCGCCATGGTCCAGGGGGACACCTCGACCACCATGAACCAGCCGCTGGAGGGCATCGGCGAGCTGTGCCGCCGCCACGGCGCCCTGCTCTACGTCGACGTCACCGCCTCCATCGGCGGCAACACCTTCCTCGCCGACCAGTGGCAGATCGACGCCGCCACCGCCGGCCTGCAGAAGTGCCTCGCCGGCCCCTCCGGCTCCTCGCCGATCACGCTCTCCGAGCGGGCGGTCGAGGTCATCCGCTCCCGCAAGCACGTCGAGGCCGGCATCGCCGCCGAGGGAGAGACCGCCCGCGGCGAGCGCATCGCCTCCAACTACTTCGACCTCGGCATGATCCTCGACTACTGGGGCCCGCAGCGCCTGAACCACCACACCGAGGCCACCTCGATGCTCTACGCCGCCCGCGAGTGCGCCCGGCTGATCGGCGAGGAGGGCGTCGCGGAGACGGTCGAGCGGCACCGCGTCAACGGCGCCGCGATGGCCGCGGGCCTGGACGGCCTGGGCCTGGAGCGCTTCGGCGACCAGGAGCACCGGATGAACAACGTCGTCGCCGTCCGGATCCCCGAGGGCCTCGACGGCGACGCCGTGCGCAACGGCCTGCTGGAGAACTTCGGCATCGAGATCGGCACCTCCTTCGGCCCGCTGCACGGCAAGGTGTGGCGCGTGGGGACCATGGGCTACAACGCCCGTCCCGACGCCGTGCTCACCACGCTCTCGGCCATCGAGTCGCAGCTGCGCCTGGCCGGTCAGGGCGTGGTCGCCGGCGGCGGCGTGGGAGCCGCCCTCGAGATCTACTCGGACGCCGGGCTGCGCTGACGCCGCGCGCCCCGGACACCATCCCCCTTCGAGAAGGACACCTCTCCGCATGACACAGACCCCCGCGAACTCCGAGACCGCAGGCGCCCGCCGCCGGAAGACCGCCGTCGACGCCGTTCCCCCCGGCGCCGAGCCGGGCCAGGGCGGCGCCCGCCGGGTCATGGCCCGCTGCGACGAGGTGGCGCTGATCTCCGCCATGGAGCACGGCATCGAGCGCACGTACCTGACCTCGCAGCACAAGGCCCACAACCGCCTGGCGGCCCAGTGGATGCGGTCCGCCGGCCTGCAGACCCGCGTGGACGAGGCGGGCACCCTGCGGGGCCGCCTCCCCGGCGCGACCCCCGACGCCCCGGTGCTCTACCTCGGCTCCCACCTGGACACGGTCCCCGACGCCGGCAAGTACGACGGGATCCTCGGCGTCACCGCGGCGATCGAGGTGGCCTCCCGCTTCGCCGAGCGCGCCCAGGCCGGCGAGCCCCTCCCGTTCGCCCTCGAGGTCCTGGCCTTCGGGGACGAGGAGGGCGTGCGCTTCGGCGCGACCCTGCTCGGCTCCCGCGCGATGGCGGGCACCTGGGACCCGGACTGGTTCGAGCTGAAGGACGCCCGGGGGGTCACCCTGCGCGAGGCGATGGAGGAGTTCGGCCTCGACCCGGACCGGGTCTACGATGCCGCGATCGACCCCGAGCAGACCGTCGGCTACCTCGAGGCGCACATCGAGCAGGGGCCCTACCTCCAGGACGCCGACAAGGCCCTGGGGCTGGTCACCTCGATCGCCGGCGCCCGCCGGCTGACCGTGACCGTGATCGGCGAGGCCGGGCACGCCGGCGGCACCCCCTACGGCCGCCGTCGGGACGCGCTGATCGGCTCGAGCCACGCGGTCATCGCGATCGACAGGATCGGGCAGGAGCGCGGCGTGATCGTCACGGTCGGCGAGCTCACCGTCGTCGACGGCGCCATCAACGTGGTCCCGGGCCGGGTCGAGTTCACCATCGACCTGCGCGCCGCCACCGACGAGGACCGCGACGCCGCCTATGACGAGATGATCGCCGAGCTGCAGAGCATCTGCCTGGACCGAGATCTGCAGGTGACGGTCCACGAGCACCACCGGGCCCCGGGCGCGCTGTGCGACCCGGAGCTGATGGAGGCCGTCCGGGAGGGCATCGTCGCGACCGGGGACGAGGAGCCGATGAGCCTCTACTCCAAGGCCGGGCACGACGCGATGGCCATCGCCGAGGTGGCCCCGATGGCCATGCTCTTCACCCGCTGCCTCGACGGCATCAGCCACAACCCGGGGGAGTCGGTGCGCCACGACGACGTCGACCGCGCCCTGGACGCCCTGGAGACCGCCATCCGGCGGATCGCCCGCAACGCCGCCTAGACACCCCGGCGACGCCGGCCGGGCCCGGCCGGCGTCGTCCCCGCGAGGAGACCCCATGCAAGAGAACTCCATCGACTCGAGCATCCGCGAGAACTACGACAGGCTCGGGCCGCAGGAGCGCCGCGCCGCGGACGTGATCCTCGACCGCCTCGACGACTTCGCGATCTACAGCTCCGCCGAGATCGCGGAGCTCGCCGGGGTCTCCCGTCCCACGGTCTCCCGCCTGTACCGCCGGCTGGGCTTCGCCTCCTTCGCCGAGGTCAGGAACCGGGCGCGCAGCCTGCGGGGCCGCGGGGTGCCCGTCTACAGCGAGGGCACGGACGGGCAGGCGGGCATCGCGGCCGCGCAGGAGCACCTGCGCTCCCTGAACCGCACCCTGGCGACCCCTGAGTACGCGGCCCTGGTCGAGGCGCTCGCCGCCGCGCCGAGCGTGCACCTCATCGGCTTCCGCAACAGCTATCCCGTGGCCATGCACCTGCGGAACCAGCTGTCCCAGACCCGGAACGGCGTGGAGCTGCTGCCGCTGCCGGGGCAGACCCTCGGCGACCGGCTGCCCTTCCTGGGGCCCGAGGCCGTGGTGCTCTTCGTCGGCTTCCGACGCCGCCCGGCCCGGTTCGAGCGCTACCTCGACTTCTGCGTCGAGCACGGGCTGCGGGTGGCCCTGATCGGGGACCCCTCGGCCCGCGCGGCGGGGGCCCGGGCGGGGACGTTCCTGGAGTGCCCGATCGACTCGCCCGGCGCCTTCGACGACTACGCCGCCCCGATGACCCTGGTCTCGATCCTGGCCCACGACGTGCTGCGTGCGAGCGGTCAGGACGGCCAGGAGCACGTGAGCACGGCGACCGACGCCTACGAGGCGCTCTCCGAGCTGGAGATGTGACGCCGGGGTTTCCGCGCCGCGGATGAATTAACCCCGCGGTTACTCCCCTGAATCAGCCGCGAGACGGCCGGACGGTGTGATGGGTGCATCACCCGCACCGTCCGGAAGGCCCGTCCATGCCGCAGCTGACAGATGACCGATCCCTCGGGGCCCAGGCCGCCGAATCCCTGATCCGGGGCCTGGGGCGCCGCGGGTTCCTCCGGGCCGCGGCGGGGGCCGGCGCGGCCGGGGCGCTGACCGCCTGCGGCGGGAGCGCCCTCGCCTCGGCGCCCGGCCCCGCCGTGGCGCCGGCCGGCGCGGGATCGGCCGGGTGGGGCGGCGCCGTCCTGCAGCCGCACTCCGGCGAGATCCTCGGTCAGCACTACCTGACCAGCGAGGTCGACGACGTGCTGTGGGGGTACGTGCCCACCGTCCACGCCCGTCCCGTGACGACCGTCCGCTCGGGGGAGACCGTCACCATCGATGCCGTCTCCCACGAGGGCATCATGGAGGACCAGGGCAGGGACCCGCACGCCTTCTTCGCGGGGCACGGCGTCGGACCGGAGCAGGTGCTCTCCGACGCCGCCGCCATCGCCGCCGGGTACGTCCGCACTCTGCGCGACTTCGACCTGGACGGCCCGCACGTGGTGACCGGGCCGATCGCCGTGGAGGGCGCCGAACCCGGCGACGTGCTCAAGGTCGAGACGCTGGATGCCCGGCCGCGGGTCCCCTACGGCGTCGTCTCCTCCCGCCACGGCAAGGGCGCGCTCGGCCTGCGGCCCGACGGCACGCCGCCGGCGGGGGTCGGGGAGGATGAGGTCATGCCGCCGACGGCCCTGGACGGCCGGGGGACCGGCGACCCGCTGGAGTACGGGAACCTCTCCGTCTTCACCGCGATCGAGGGGGACCGCGGCGTCATGCGCAGCGGGCAGGCCCGCCTCTCCTTCCCGCTCCGGCCCTTCTTCGGGATGATGGGCGTCGCCGTCGCCGACGCGCCGGGGCTCACGGACCCGACCGCGAACTCCATCCCGCCGACCCTGGGTGGCGGGAACATCGACATCAGGCACCTCGGCGTCGGCTCCGCCCTCTACCTGCCCGTCAGCGCCGAAGGGGCGCTGTTCTACGTCGGGGACCCCCACATGGCCATGGGTGACGGCGAGGTCGCGCTGACCGCCGTCGAGGGCTCGCTGCGCGGGACCTTCCGACTGACCGTGTGCAAGCCGGGCTCCGGAGAGGCGCCCTCCGTCGCCCACTCCTACCCTTTCGGGGAGACCGAGGAGCACTGGATCCCCACCGGCCTCTCCGATCCCGACGGCGCGGCGGGACCCGAGCAGAACACCGACGTGAACGTCGCGATGCGCCGGGCCGTGGTCAACGCCCTGGACTTCCTGGAGCACGACCGCGGGATCGAGCGCGGCGTCGCCTACGCCTACCTCTCCGCCGCCGCGGACTTCTCCCTCTCCCAGGTCGTGGACCGGACCACCGGCGTGCACGGGCTGATCCGCAAAGCCGACCTCCTCTCCTGACCCGGAGGGACCCGACCGGCCCCTCATCGACCGGCAGGAGCCGGCCGCCCCTGCCCCGACCGGAAGGACGCACCCATGACGCAGACCACCGAGGACCCCCAGCAGACCGCGACGCCGGCGACCCCCGGCCGCCCCGGGGTCGCCCCGACCCGACGCCGCGCGATCGGCGGGGCGCTGGGCCTGGGGCTGGCCGGGGTGCTCGCGGGAACAGCCCGCGCCGCGGCGCCGGGACCGGCTTCCGTCCCGGGGCCGGCCGGCGCGCCGGGTCCCGAGGCCGTCGCGGCGCCCAGCGGCTCCGGCGCGGACCCCGCAGAGCTCGCCCGCATCTGGCGGGTGGCTCCCACCGACCTCCCGGGGTCCTCGGCCGGGCCGTGGGACCCGGCATGGGGCGCCGGGGGAGCCCTGGACGGGATGCGGGTGGCGGTCAAGGACCTCTACGCGCTGGCCGGGCAGCGGGTCGGCGCCGGCAACCCCGCCTACCTCGCCGAGGCGCCCGTCGAGCCATACTCCGCGTGGGCCGTCGAGAACCTCGCCGCGGCGGGGGCCCGGCCCGAGGGGATCGCGCACACCGACGAGTTCGCCTACTCGCTCGCGGGCCGCAACCAGGCCTACGGGACCCCGCCCAACGGGCTGGACCCGCGGCGCATCCCCGGCGGATCCTCCTCCGGCTCGGCCTCCGCGGTGGCCGCGGGCCTGGCCGAGATCGGCCTGGGCACCGACACCGGCGGCTCGATCCGCGTCCCCTCCTCCTACCAGGGGCTGTTCGGGCTGCGCACGACCCACGGCCTGATCCCGAGGGACGGGCTGCTGCCGCTCGCCCCGTCCTACGACACGGTCGGCTGGATGGCCCGGGACGCCGACGCGATGCTGGCCGCCACCCGCTCGCTGGCCGCCTCCGCGACCGGTGCGGCGTCCGACGACGCCCCGATCCGGCGGGTCCTCGTGGACCGGGCCCTCATGGCGGAGGCCGAGCCGGAGGTCGCCGAGGCGCTGCTGCGCGAGCTCGACGCCGCCCGGCGCGCGGGCGCCGTCGTCCTCGAGGAGGTCTCCACCGGGCTGGAGCGCCGCCTCGACGACTGGGCCGAGGCCTTCCGCGTCACCCAGGCCGCCGAGGCGTGGCGGGCGTGGGGCGAGTGGGTCCTGGCGCACGCGGGCTCCCTGTCCGACACCGGGCGGCAGCGCTTCGCGAGCGCCTGGGGCATCCTCCCCGCCCAGGAGGACGAGGCCCTGGGGGTGGTCGAGCAGGCGCGGCGGGCGATCCGCGACGTCGTGCCGGCGAGGGCCTGCCTGGCGGTCCCGGCGGCCGCGACCGTGGCCCCGCTGCTGGAGGCGACCTCCGACCAGGAGCAGGAGGCCCGGGAGGCCACGATGCGGCTCACCTGCCTGGGCGGGCTCTCCGGCCTGCCGATCGCGGTGGCGCCGCTGCTCACCGGGCAGGGCAACGGCGCCGGCCTGGGGCTGATGGGCTCCGCCGGCGACGACGTGGCGCTCGTCGCCGCCGCGGGGGAGTGCTCCCGGGCGTTCGGGGCGCCGGCGCGCTCCTGAGGGATCGGCCGCACCGTCTCATGGGCCCCGGCGGCACCGTCCTGCGGGATGGGCCGCCCCATCTGGCGGGGGCCCGGCCGCGTCGTCCCGCGGCCGGAGCCGGCCGGCCCGGTCCCGGTCAGATCCGGCGGGCCGCCTCGGTGAGGACCGAGCGGAGGATGCGCTCCATCTCGTCGAACTCCTCCGGGCCGGCGGTCAGCGGCGGGGCGAGCTGGATGACGGGATCCCCGCGGTCGTCGGCCCGGCAGTACAGGCCGGCGTCGAACAGCGCGTGGGAGAGGAAGCCCTCCAGCAGGCGCTCCGACTCGGCCTCGTCGAAGGTCTCCTTGGTCTTCTTGTCCTTGACCAGCTCGATGCCGTAGAAGTAGCCGGCGCCGCGGACGTCGCCCACGATCGGCAGGTCCAGCAGCTTCTCGAGGGTGGTGCGGAAGGCCGGCGCGTTCTCGTGCACCCGCCGGTTCAGCCCCTCCCGCTCGAAGATGTCCAGGTTGGCGTTGGCGACCGCGCAGGCCATGGGGTGCCCGCCGAAGGTGTACCCGTGGTAGAAGGTCTCGCCGCTGCCGAAGGGCTCGAACAGCCGGTCCGAGGCGATCATCGCACCCAGCGGCGCGTACCCGGAGGTGATGCCCTTGGCGCAGGTGATGATGTCCGGGACGTAGCCGAAGTCGTCGCAGGCGAACATCTCGCCGATCCTGCCGAAGGCGCAGATCACCTCGTCCGAGACCAGCAGGACGTCGTGCTCATCGCAGATCTCGCGGACGCGCTCGAAGTAGCCGGGCGGGGGAGGGAAGCACCCTCCGGAGTTCTGCACCGGCTCCAGGAAGACCGCGGCCACGGAGTCGGCGCCCTCGAACTCGATGGCCTCGCCGATCCGGTCCGCCGCCCAGCGGCCGAAGACCTTCTCGTCCTCGGCGTACTCGGCCGGGGCGCGGTAGAAGTTGGTGTTGGGCACCTTGTGGGCACCCGGCACCAGCGGCTCGAACTGGTTCCGCAGACCCGGCAGAGAGGTCACCGACAGCGCGCCGTGCGGGGTGCCGTGGTACGCGGTGGCCCGCGAGATGACCTTGTGCTTGCCGGGGCGGCCGGTGGCCTTGAAGTAGTTCTTGGCCAGCTTGATCGCCGACTCCACCGAGTCGCCGCCGCCGGAGGTGAGGAAGACGCGGTTCAGGTCCCCGGGCGCGTAGGCCGCCAGGCGCTCGGCGAGCTCGATCGCCGGCGGGTGGGCGTAGGACCACAGCGGCATGAAGTCGAGGGTGCGCAGCTGCTCGGCGGCGGCGCGGGCGAGCTCCTCCCGGCCGTGGCCGACCTGGACGACGAAGAGGCCCGCGAGGCCGTCGAGGTAGCGGCGGCCGGCGTCGTCGTACAGGTAGTGGCCCTCCGCCCGGGAGATCACGGGCACCTCGCCGCCCGAGATCAGGCCCCGGTGGTCGGCCATGTGCATCCAGAGGTGGTCGCGGGCGGCCGCCTGCAGGTCGGTGCCGCGGGAGGTGGTCATCGGGCGGACGGTGGACGGAAGAGTCATCGGGTTCCCCAGTCGTACTGCTGCTTGCGCAGCGAGAGATACATGAACGTCTCCGTGCTGAGCACGGCGTCGATGGTGCGGATGCGGTTGTTGATCAGGTGGAACAGCTGCTCGTCGTTCTCGCAGACGACCTCCGCCATGAGGTCGTAGGAACCGGCGGTGACCACCAGGTAGTCGATCTCCTCGAACTCGGCCAGGCGGTCGGCCACCGCCTGGATGTCCCCCCGGACGCGGATGCCGAGCATCGCCTGCCGGGCGAAGCCCAGCTGCATCGGGTCGGTCACGGCCACGATCTGCACGGCGCCGGACTCGACCAGGCGCGCGACCCGCTGGCGGACGGCGGCCTCCGAGAGCCCCACGCTCTTGCCGATCGCGGCGTAGGAGCGCCGGCCGTCGGCCTGCAGCTCCTCGACGATCAGCTTGGACTTCTCGTCCAGCGTGCCGCTCGGGCCGGTCCGCAGGGAGGCGGCCGGACGATGCTCGTGCTCCGGATGGGTGGGGGACATGTCTCCATTGAATACGTTGCGATACCCGAATTCAAGAGAGGTTTCCGTCTTGGAGCGATGATTCTACGACGAGAACATCTATGGAAACCTCCAAGGGAGACTGTATCCGTATCATTGGAGAGGGCTCGATCCGTGCCGTCTCGTCCTCCCGCCGGCACCGCCTCGTCCTCCCGCCGACACCGCCTCGGGCCGGGGCCCCGTCGCCGGTAGGTCAGCCCCCGCCGCCTGAAGGGCCGGCCGCCGCGCCTCCGGCCGATGCGCTCGCGGCCGGACTGTGGCAGAGTCTGGTGGCATGAGCCGCGTCACCCCTCTGGCCTTCATCGACGTCGACGGCGTCCTCAACCGCTTCGTCTCCGCCGAGCTCGCGGCCCGGCGCGGCTACGACACCGTGACGCTGACGCCCGCGATCCTGCCCATGAGCTTCACGCTGCACCTGGACCCGGAGGACACCCGGCGCCTCGGTGAGCTGGCCCGCTGGTTCGAGCTCGCCTGGGCCACCACCTGGTCCCATGACGCGCCCAGGCTCATCGCGCCCCGCCTCCAGCTGCCCGGCGACTGGCCCGTGGCCGAGGCGGAGGTCGAGACGCCGGGCAAGGTCCCCGGCATCCTCGAACTGGCCGGCGGGCGTCCTTTCGTGTGGTTCGACGACGCCCCCACGCCCGAGGACCGGGAGCTGCTGCGGCGCTCGCGGACGCCGCACCTGCTGCTCACCGTCGCCGCCCCCTACCTCACCATCGCCGACCCGGCGGGCGTCACAGGCCTCACCGACGAGCACGTCCAGCGGGCGATCGCCTGGGCCTCAGGGCTCGAGGATTCGGCTCCTGGCAAACACCCCCGCGGCGATGCGCGGGGCGGCGAGTGACGAGGAGTAGAACGGAAGACATGAAAGCTTTACAGTACAAAGAGATCGGACAAGCCCCGGTCGTCGTCGACCTCCCCGTCCCCGAGCCCGGCCCCGGCCAGGTCCTGCTGAAGGTCACCGCCGCCGGCGTGTGCCACTCGGACGAGTACATCATGAGCCTGCCGGAGGATCAGTTCCCCGGCGGCCTGCCGCTGACGCTGGGCCACGAGGGCGCCGGCGTCGTGCACCAGCTCGGCGAGGGCGTGGAGCACCTCTCGGTCGGCGACGCCGTCATGGTCTACGGCCCCTGGGGCTGCGGCCGCTGCCACAACTGCGCGCAGGGCAAGGAGAACTACTGCACCAACGCCGCGGCCGAGGGCATCCGCCCGCCCGGCCTGGGCGCCCCCGGCGCGATCGCGGAGTACATGCTGGTCGACGACCCCCGGCACCTGGTGCCGATGGGTGACCTCGACCCGGTGGCGAACGTCTCCCTCAGCGACGCCGGCCTGACGCCCTACCACGCCGTCAAGCAGTCCCTGCCGAAGCTGCACGCCGGCTCCTACGCCGTCGCCATCGGCGCGGGCGGGCTGGGCCACGTGGGCATCCAGCTGCTCCGCGAGCTCTCCGGGGCCACCGTCATCGCCCTGGACGTCACCGAGGAGAAGCTCGACTTCGCCCGCGAGGTCGGCGCCCACCACGCCGTGCTCAGCGACGAGCACGCCGTCGAGGCCGTCATGGAGCTCACCGGGGGACTCGGCGCCAACGCCGTCTTCGACTTCGTCGGCGCCCCGCCCACCGCCAAGACCGCCGCAGCCGTGGCCGCGATCGAGGCGGACGTGACGATCGTCGGCATCGGCGGAGGCTACTCCGAGGTCGGGTACGGCACCATCGCCTACGACGCCGCCGTGCGCTCCCCGTACTGGGGCTCCCGCGGCGAGCTCGTCGAGGTCCTCGAGATGGCCCGCCGCGGCCAGCTCTCGGTGGAGGTGGAGACCTTCTCCCTCGACGACGCCCCCAAGGCCTACGAGCGGCTCCACGAGGGCAGCCTGCGCGGGCGCGCGGTGATCGTCCCGAACGGGGACTGACCTCCGGCCCCTGACGGGCCCTCGTCGCGCGGTGCGCTGCCGCAGCGGGTAGAATCGCCACGTCGCCCCGCCCGGGCGGCAGCGCACCACGCACGCCCCAGGTACCGGCGTGCGCCCATCGAGACGCCCAGGAGTGTTCATGCCAGTGCCCGAGAACCTGCACATCACCGTCAACGGCGAGGACCAGCAGGTGGGCATCGGCACCACCGCGGCCGACCTCTTCGCCGAGCAGTCCGACGTCGTCGTGGCCCGGATCAACGACGTCCTCAAGGACCTCGCCACCGAGCTCGCCGAGGGCGACCACGTGGTCCCCGTGACCATCGGCCAGCCCGAGGGACTCGAGGTGCTCCGGCACTCGACCGCGCACGTCATGGCCCAGGCGGTCCAGCAGCTGCGCCCCGACGCCAAGCTGGGCATCGGACCCTACATCACCGACGGCTTCTACTTCGACTTCGACGTCGAGGAGCCCTTCACCCCGGAGGACCTCAAGAAGCTCGAGAAGATGATGCTGAAGATCGCCAAGTCCGGGCAGACCTTCCGGCGCCGCGTCGTCACCCACGAGCAGGCCCAGGCCGAGATGGCCGACGAGCCGTACAAGCTCGAGCTGCTGGGCCTGTCCCAGGGTCCCGGCTCCGGCAGCGACGCGGCCGAGGGCGCCTCGGTCGAGGTCGGCGAGGGCGAGATCACGATCTACGACAACGTGGACCGCAAGGGCGAGACCGTCTGGAAGGACCTCTGCCGCGGCCCGCACCTGCCGAGCACCAAGCCGATCCCCGGCGGCTACGCCCTGACCCGCGCGGGCGGCGCCTACTGGCGCGGCTCGGAGAAGAACCCGATGCTGCAGCGCATCTACGGCACCGCCTGGCCCAGCAAGGAGGACCTCGCGGCCTACAAGGAGCGCATCGCCGAGGCCGAGCGCCGCGACCACCGCCGCCTGGGTGAGGAGCTGGACCTCTTCTCCTTCCCCAAGACCATCGGGCCGGGCCTGCCCGTCTTCCACCCCAAGGGCGGCGTCATCAAGCGGGTCATGGAGGACTACGTCCGCGAGCGGCACATCGCCGAGGGCTTCGACTACGTCGGCACCCCGCACATCGCCAAGGAGGACCTGTTCTACACCTCCGGGCACCTGCCGTACTACTCGGAGGGCATGTTCCCGGCGATGGAGCTGGAGAACGGCGACTACCGCCTCAAGGCCATGAACTGCCCGATGCACAATGAGATCTTCCGCTCCCGGGGGCGCTCCTACCGCGAGCTGCCGCTGCGGCTCTTCGAGTTCGGCACCGTGTACCGCGACGAGAAGTCCGGCGTGCTCCAGGGGCTGACCCGCGTGCGGATGATCTCCCAGGACGACTCGCACAGCTACGTGACCAAGGAGCAGGCCCCGGGCGAGGTCAGGCACCTGCTGGACTTCATGCTCTCCCTGCTCGTCGACTTCGGGCTGACCGACTTCTACCTCGAGCTCTCCACCCGGGAGACCGAGGGGGAGAAGAAGGACAAGTTCATCGGCACCGACGAGCAGTGGGAGGAGGCCACCGCGATCCTCGAGCAGGTGGCCTCGGAGACCGGCCTGGAGCTGGTGGCGGATCCGGGCGGGGCGGCCTTCTACGGCCCCAAGATCTCGGTGCAGGCCAAGGACGCGATCGGCCGCACCTGGCAGATGTCCACGGTGCAGTACGACTTCAACCAGCCCGCCCGCTTCGGCCTGGAGTACCAGGCCGCGGACGGCTCCCGGCAGGAGCCGGTGATGATCCACTCGGCCAAGTTCGGCTCGATCGAGCGGTTCATGGGCGTGCTGACCGAGCACTACGCCGGCGCCTTCCCGGCCTGGCTGGCCCCGGTCCAGGTGATCGGGGTCCCGGTCGCCGAGGCGTTCAACGACTACCTGGCCGAGGTCGCCGCGAAGCTCAAGGCCCGCGGCGTGCGCGTCGAGGTCGACTACGGCTCCGACCGCTTCCCCAAGAAGATCCGCAACGCCTCGAAGCAGAAGGCGCCCTTCGTGCTCATCGCCGGCGGCGAGGACGCGGAGAACGACGCGGTGTCCTTCCGGTTCCGCGACGGCTCCCAGGACAACGGGGTGCCGGTCGACGACGCCGTGGAGCGGATCGTCGCCCACATCCGCGACCGGGTGAACCTGGACCCGACCGGGACCGGGGAGGCGCCCGCCGAGCGCGACTGACATCCCGCTAGGGGGAGATTCCCCGGAGAACCGAAGACCCGCAGCGCACGACGCCGGGGGCGCTCACGCGAGCGTCCCCGGCGTCGTGCGCTCTGCTTATACATGATGCGAGTCACGTGGTGCAAGTCATCCCTCTCCTCACCGTCACATGGGGGCGCAGGTTGCGGCCTTCGAATGATTCGCCTGCTGATGATTCCGCGCCGCCCGGCCTCGCGCGCCTGAATCGTTGACGGCTCACGTTTATGTCACATCCGCGGCACGTTCGTGTCGAGGTGATCAGCACGGTGATTAATTGCTATGTTGCTGTCAAATGCCTGTGCATTATCTGGCAATACACCTGTGGAAGGACGGACGTGAGTCACTCAACGGCTGAACCGGCCGTGCGCGTGCAGAACGTGTACAAGATCTTCGGCAAGAAGCCGAAGGACATCATCCGCCGCCTCAAGGAGGGGGAGGACCGGGAGGACCTCAAGGAGCTGGGGACCGCCGCGGTCATCGATGCCTCCTTCGAGGTGGCCCCCGGAGAGATCTTCGTGGTGATGGGGCTCTCCGGCTCCGGGAAGTCCACGCTGATCAGGACCCTGAACGGCCTGCAGCCGGCCACGGAGGGGACCGTGAGCGTGCTGGGCCAGGACATCGCCTCGGCGCCGGCCAGGGAGCTGCGGAGCATCCGCTCCCACTCCATGGCCATGGTCTTCCAGAACTTCGCCCTGCTGCCGCACCGGACGGTGCTGGAGAACGCCGCCTACGGGCTGGAGATCCAGGGCGTCGGCTCCGAGGCCCGGCGGGCGGAAGCGGCCAGGGTCCTGGACCGCGTGGGGCTGCAGGGGTGGCACGACCACTACCCGCACGAACTCTCCGGCGGGATGCAGCAGCGCGTCGGACTGGCGCGGGCGCTGGCCTCCGGCAACGACATCCTGCTCATGGACGAGGCCTTCTCCGCGCTCGACCCGCTGATCCGCCGCGAGATGCAGGAGCAGCTCAAGCAGCTGCAGAAGGAGCTCGGACGCACCATCGTGTTCATCACCCACGACCTCAACGAGGCCATGTACCTCGGCGACCGCATCGCGGTGATGAAGGACGGGAGGATCGCCCAGATCGGCACCCCCGAGGACATCCTCAGCCGGCCCGCCGACGACTACGTCGCCTCCTTCATCGCCGACGTCGACCGCGGCAGGGCCCTGACCGCGCGCTCCGTGATGCTTCCGCTCCAGGGCGTGGACGCCGGGCAGCGCGCCGCCGCGGAGCGGGCGGGGTCCGTGCGCTCCGACGCGACCCTGCAGGAGGTCGTCCCGGTCGCCCTGGAGGGCGAGGGGATCCTCGCGGTGCGGGACGGGGCCGGGGGCGACGTCGTCGGCTACCTGACCACCGCCCGGCTGCTGGAGGCGATGGGGACCCGCACCGACTTCACCGCCGCGGCGGAGGCCCAGTCGCCCGCCGAGGGGCAACCCGCCTCCCGCGACGAGGGAGGTGAGGCGTGATGGAGGACTTCCGCATCCCGCTCGGCGAGTGGGTGGAGGTCGGCCTCGACTGGCTCCTGGGAGCCTTCGCCGGTCTCTTCTCCGTCCTGCGCACCCTGATGCTCGACACCAACGACGGGCTGGTCTGGCTGCTCTCCACGCCTCCGTGGTGGGCGGTCACCCTGGTCCTGGCCGCGCTGGCGTGGTGGCTGAAGAACTGGAAGCTCGCGCTCGGCACGGTCATCGGATTCGTCGTCATCGTCGGCGTCGACCAGTGGGAGAACGCGATGGAGACGCTCGGGCTGATCGTGGTCGCGACGCTGATCGCCACCGTACTGGCCGTGCCCCTCGGGATCCTCGCCGCCAGCTCGCCCGGCCTCTCGAAGGTCATCCGGCCGGTCATGGACTTCATGCAGACCATGCCGCCGATGGTCTACCTCATCCCGGCCCTGGTCATCTTCCGGGTCGGGGTGGTGCCGGGCATGGTCGCCACCATCATCTTCGCGATGGTGCCGGGGGTCCGGTTCACCGAACTCGGCATCCGCGGGGTCAAGGCCGACGTCGTCGAGGCCGGCGAGGCCTTCGGTGCCTCCCGCTGGCGCATCCTGCGCCAGATCCAGCTGCCCCTGGCCCTGCCGACCATCATGGCCGGCATCAACCAGGTCATCATGCTGGCGCTGTCCATGGTCGTCATCGCGGGCATGGTCGGGGCGGGCGGCCTCGGCGGCGACGTCGTCGCCTCCCTGAACCGGATCGACGCCGGGCTGGGCTTCGAGGCGGGCATCTCGGTCGTCATCCTCGCCATGTACCTGGACCGGCTGACCAGCACCGGAGGGGGCCGCAAGAGGCGGCTCCGCGCACCCGGGACCGCCTGAACCGCGCGCAAGACGCAGAACGCACACCGCAACCATAAGGAGAGAAGCATGAGCAAGACGTCACGCATCACCACGGGCCTCGCCCTCACCTCGGCCCTGGGCCTGGTCCTCGCCGGATGCTCCGGCGGCGACGGCGACGGCGGAGGCGGCTCCGACGGGGAGAAGGGCGATCTCAAGATCGCCGTCTTCAACGGCTGGGAGGAGGGGATCGCCGTCTCCGAGCTGTGGAAGCACATCCTGGAGGACAAGGGCTACAGCGTCGACCTCGAGTACGCCGACGCCGCCCCCGTCTTCTCCGGCCTGGCCAGCGGCGACTACGACATGACCCTCGACGTCTGGATGCCGGTCACCCACGCCTCCTACATCGAGGAGTACGGCGACAGCATCGAGGAGTACGGCGCCTGGAACGACGAGTCCAAGCTGACGATCGCCGTCAACGACGACGCGCCCATCCAATCCCTGAGCGAGCTGGCCGACAACGCCGACGCCTTCGACAACCAGCTCGTGGGCATCGAGCCCGGTGCGGGCCTGACCGAGGTGACCCAGGACGAGGTCATCCCCACGTACGGCCTCGACGGCATGGAGTACACGACCTCCTCGACCCCCGCCATGCTGCAGGAGCTGCAGACGGCGGAGGACTCCGGAGAGAACATCGCGGTGACCCTGTGGCGCCCGCACTGGGCCTATGAGGCCTACGACATCCGCGACCTGGAGGACCCCGAGGGGGCCCTGGGCGGAACCGAGACCCTGAGCGCCTACGGCCGCGACGGCTTCGAGTCCGACAACCCCGAGGTCGCCGAGTGGATGAAGGACTTCCGGATGGACAGTGACACGCTGTACTCCCTCGAGAACGCCATGTTCAACGAGTCGGACAGCGACGACTACGCCCCCATCGTCGAGGACTGGGTGAGCGAGAACCAGGAGTACGTGGACTCCCTCACCTCAGACGACGAGGGCGACTCCGACTCCTCCGAGCAGCCCTCGGGCACCGAGGAGTCGAGCGAGTCCTGATCGGCGGCCTCCGCGCGGCCGGCCGGGGCCGGGCGCGCGGTGAGCTCCCGGGGGCATCCGCCCCCTCCCGCCTCTGCGGAAGGCCGGGCCTGCGGGCCCGGCCTTCCGCGCGTCCTACGCCTCGTGCTGGAGCCGGGCGACGAAACCGCGCGCCTTCTCCAGCGTCCGCTCCCGGCGGTCCTCCAGCGTCATCGTCTCCTCCATCTGCCGGATCCCGGCCGGGCGGCGTCGGCCCAGTGTGTAGTCCGAGCAGCGCAGGTCGGCGCAGAGGTAGGTGCCGAGGGTGTTGTGCTGCCCCGTGCGGGCCGAGGGCCGCGCCGCCGAGTAGAGGGAGACACCGCTGCCCGGGTGCAGGGTCATGCAGAACTGGCACATCTGCGCCGCACCGCTGCCGCGCCGCTCGGTCTTGGCCAGTACGATACCGCGCGGCCCGTCCTCGGTCTCGATCACGGCGTAGCCGCGCTGGGGGCTCTTCGGGTCGATCCAGCCGAGGAAGATCTCGGCCGACCACTCCCAGGCGGACAGCCCCGCGGGCAGGTTCAGCCGCTGGGCCTCGCCCTTGGAGCAGTTGATGAAGCTGTGACGGATCTGGGACTCGGTCAGGGGCTGCATGCCATCAACACTAGCCCCGTCGGCGGGGCGGGACACCCGGGGCCCCGGGCGGGCGGGGCGGTCCGTCCCGGCGTCCTCCACGTCCTAAGCTGGAGCCATGAGCGACGCGCGAGACTGCATCACCGACGATTTCGAGCTGCCGGGCGTCCCGGACGCGTTCCAGCGCCTGTGGACCCCGCACCGGCGGGCCTACGTCAGCGGCGGCCAGCGGGACTACACGGAGAGCTCCTGCCCGTTCTGCTCGGCGCCGCGGCGCGAGGACGAGGAGTCCCTGATCGTGCACCGCGGCCACAGCGTCTTCGTCGTCCTCAACCTCTACCCGTACAACCCCGGGCACGTCCTGATCTGCCCGTACCGCCACGTGGCGAACTACGACGAGGCGACGGACGAGGAGATCGACGAGATGGCCCGGTGCACGCGTACGGCCATGACGGTCCTGCGCGCCAGCTCCAACGCGGCCGGGTTCAACATCGGCATGAACCAGGGGAAGGTCGGGGGAGCGGGGATCGCCGCGCACCTGCACCAGCACGTCGTCCCCCGCTGGAACGGGGACACCAACTTCCTGCCCATCGTGGCGGGCACCAAGGCCGTGACCCAGACGCTGAGCGAGATCCGCGAGCTGCTGGCCGGGGCGTGGCCGGCGGAGCACGCGGCGCACGGCGTCGCCTCCCGGGACTGACCGCCGGGGGCGGCCCCGGTCCCGGCCCCTTCCGAGGCCGACCGCCGGGGGGCCACCCCGCCTCTCAGAAGTCAGAAGAGCGAGCGCTGGTTCCCCGTCTCCCGGCCGCTCCCCTCGACCCACACGCAGGCCCGGTTCTTCAGCCCGGCCGCGCTCGCGAGCAGAGCCGGCCCGGGCTCCTCGTCCAGCCGCCCGGTGAGGAACGGCCCCGTCCCGCCGGTCACGAGGAAGCCGAAGGGCGCGCCGTCGGGCTTCCCGCCGGGCAGGCCGGTGCCGAAGGGGTCGGCCGGTGTCAGCGGCTCCGGGTCCTCCGCCCGCAGCGCCGCGTAGGCGCTGCCCATCGCCTCCGAGGGCGCCCACCGGCCCTCCTCCACGCGGTGCTCGTCCTCCGGACCCGCGAGCCCGCCGTCCGGATCCCCGAGCAGGGCCCGCGCCCGGCCGGTCAGCGCGTCGTGGATCCGGTCCAGCTCCCCGGCCCCGAGCGGGCCGCACCAGGCGCGGAACTTCGTCGCGACCCGCTTGGCCTGCGGCAGCGCCAGCTCCGCGCCCAGCGCGTCCTCCAGCCGGCGGACGACGACGC
The DNA here is from genome assembly GCF_004136635.1 of Rothia halotolerans. Taxonomy (GTDB): domain Bacteria; phylum Actinomycetota; class Actinomycetes; order Actinomycetales; family Micrococcaceae; genus Rothia; species Rothia halotolerans. The sequence continues at coordinate 292,127 of NZ_NOIU01000002.1, forward strand.
CGTCCCGGGCCAGCGCCACGTAGCTCGCCCGGGCCACCGCCTGCTGGTCCAGCCGCGAGGTCTTCGAGCGCTCGTGGGCCGTGCCGACCTTGGAGGAGCCGTCCGGGAAGGTCGCGACGTAGAGCCAGTGCGGCATCCCCACGTAGGCCCTGACCGCCTCGGTCAGCTCCGCGCCCCGGTGCGCGCGGTGGATCGGCCGGAACCGGTCCAGGTGCAGGCAGAGCCCGCATTGCTGGCCCCGCTCGATCCGGTTCCCCTTGGGGCACGGCACGCCCCTGAACCGCGGCTCGCCCCGCTCGTCGAGGAAGGCGTGCGCGAAGCCGGAGCACCAGATGCCGGCCCCGGGGTCCTCGGGCGGCAGCGGGCGCACCCCCAGCCGCGTGCCGGGATCCAGCAGCACCCGCAGCGTCTCGCCGCCGGGCCGCCCCTCGCGCAGGGGCTCCACGACGGCGGCCGGCGCGCGGTCCTGCCAGGAGAGGTCCCGCCAGACGAAGGGCTCGCCGGGCAGGGGGACCGAGGGGGAGGGCGAGGAGGAGTCCATCCGGCCATCATGGCAGAGCCGCCCGGCCGCGGCGGGTTAGGATGGTTCCCATGCCCACCCCAAGGTTCCTCAGCCCCGTGATGCGTCCCGTGACCCGCCTGATCGGTCAGGGCATCCGGTACGCCAGCGCCCGCCGCGGCGGGGGATCGGCGTTCCCCGGCCTCGTGATGGAGAAGATCGACCCGGGGTTCGTGGCCCGGCAGCTGGCGACGCTGCCGCGCGGCGTCGTCGTGGTCTCCGGCACCAACGGGAAGACCACGACCACCAAGATGACGGTGCAGCTCCTGGAGTCCCAGGGGCTGCGGGTCTTCACCAACCGGACCGGCTCCAACTTCGTCCGCGGGGTCGCCGCCGCCCTGCTCGAGCGGCTCGACCTCTTCGGCCGCCTCAACGCGGACATCGCCGTGCTGGAGCTCGACGAGGCCCACGCCGTGCACTTCGTGAAGCTGTTCCCGCCGCGGTACGCCCTGCTGCTCAACGTCATGCGAGACCAGCTGGACCGCTTCGGCGAGATCGACACGACGCGGAAGATGCTCGCCCGGGTCGCCGCGGCCACCACCGGAACCGTGGTCCTCAACCGCGAGGACCCGCGGATCCGCCGGCTGGCCGAGGACGTGCGCCCCGGCACGGACATCGCCTACTACGGCCTCTCCGAGCCCCTGCGGGAGCGCTTCCCCTCGGACGACGAGATGCGGGACAAGCGCCCCGCGGCCCAGGCCGAGGGGCTGCCGGCGGCCGGCGTCGTGCTGCAGTCCTTCGAGGGGACCGACACCGTGCTGCGGGTCGGGGGCCGGGAACTGCGCACGGACATCCACCTCTACGGCATCTACAACATCTTCAACGCCGCCGGCGCGCTCGCGCTGACCCTCGAGGTGATGGGGGACCAGGCGCGCGAGGAGGTCCTGCTCGAGGAGCTGTCCCGGGTGACCCCCGCCTTCGGCCGCGGCGAGTCAGTGCGCCTGGGGGACCGGACCCTGCAGCTGCTGCTGGTCAAGAACCCGGCGGGCTTCCGGCTCTCGCTGGCCTCCGCGACGGGCGCGGACTACGCCACCATGATCGCCATCAACGACGAGTACGCCGACGGCCGGGACGTCTCCTGGCTGTGGGACGTGGACTTCGGGACGCTCGCGCCGGGCGGCGTCGACGTCGTCTCCGGCACCCGCGCCTACGACATGGCGCTGCGCCTGGAGCACGACGACGTCCCGGTGGGCGCCGTCGAGCCCGAGCTGCGCACCGCCCTGCGCCGCTTCGCGGAGGGCTCGGGGGACAAGCCCATGCGGGTGTTCTGCACCTACACCTCGATGCTCGCGCTGCGCCGCGAGCTCGCCACGATGACCGAGGTCGAGGAGATCTGATGACCCGGAACGAACGCCCCCTGACGATCCTGCAGCTCTACCCGCGGGACATGAACATCTACGGCGACTGGGGCAACGTGCTCTCGCTCTCCCGGCGGGCCCGGCGCCACGGCTACGCCCCGCGCCTGGTCGACTACAACCCCGGCGACGCCTTCCCCGAGGAGGTCGACATCCTAGTCGGCGGCGGCGGGCAGGACTCCGGCCAGTCCGTCATCCAGGAGGACCTGCACGCGATCGCCCCGCGGCTGCGCCGGCTCGCGGAGGACGGCGCGCCGATGCTCGTGATCTGCGGCCTCTACCAGCTCTTCGGCCACGACTTCACCACGGTCGACGGCGAGGTGCTGCGCGGCATCGGCATCTTCGACGCGCACACGGTGGGCGGCCGGGAGCGGCTGATCGGCAACATCGTCACCGAGTCCGAGGAGTTCGGCCGGATCGTGGGCTACGAGAACCACTCCGGCCTGACCACCCTGGGCCCGGACGTCCAGCGCCTGGGCACCGTGGTCAAGGGCGAGGGCAACAACCTCGAGGACGACCACGAGGGCGCCCGCCACCGCAACGTGATCGGCAGCTACCTGCACGGCTCGCTGCTGCCCAAGAACCCCCGGATCAGCGACTTCCTGGTCGAGGCGGCGGCGCGCAGGCGCTACGGCGACTTCGCCCCGGCCGAGATCGACGACTCGCTCGCCGAGCGGGCCCGCGAGGTCGCCGCCGGCCGTCCCCGCTGAGGCGCCGGCCGCCCTCTGACGCCCTCGGTCGGCTCCTCGCGCCCACCGCTTCCTCCGCCTAGCGGCGTCGTCGCTTGCGCCCGGCGTTACACTGGTAGACGGCTTGACCGCGGTCCCGTGCACCCGAGCCGGCCCCCGCCCTCCCCGGGCGGCGGGCCCCGAGCCGTCCACGGCCGACCGCGCCGGGAAACCTTCCACGACTCTCAAGGAGACTATTCATGTCGGGTCACTCCAAGTGGGCCACCACCAAGCACAAGAAGGCCGCGATCGACGCCAAGCGCGCCAAGGCCTTCGCCAAGTACATCAAGGGCATCGAGGTCGCAGCCCGCATGGGCGGCGCCGACGTCTCCGGCAACCCGGCCCTGGACCTCGCGGTCTCCAAGGCCAAGAAGAACTCGGTCCCCAACGACAACATCGACCGCGCGATCAAGCGCGGCGCCGGCCTGACCGGCGAGGTCATCGACTACACCGAGATCCTGTACGAGGCCCGCGGCCCCCAGGGCTCGGCGCTGTACATCGAGTGCCTGACCGACAACAAGAACCGCGCGGCCTCCGACGTCCGCGTGGCGGTGACCCGCAACGGCGGCACGATCGCCGACTCCGGCTCGGTCGCCTTCATGTTCGAGCGCAAGGGCGTCGTCGAGGTCGCCAAGGCCGAGGGCCTGGAGGAGGACGACGTCCTGATGGCCGTGCTCGACGCCGGCGCCGACGAGGTCAAGGAGGAGGACGAGGTCTTCGAGGTCATCTCCGAGGCCACCGACCTCCCCGCCATCCGCGCGGCCCTCGACGAGGCCGGCCTGGACTACAACAACGACGACCCGCAGTGGCGCCCGACCATGAACGTGGACCTCGACGCCGAGGGCGCGCGCAAGTTCCTCCGCCTGGCCGACGCCGTCGAGGAGCTCGATGACGTCCAGAACGTCTACTCCAACGCCCACATCTCCCCGGAGGTCATGGCGGAGCTCGAGGCGGACGACTGACGCGCCCCCGGGCGCGCGGAGGAACGGGAGGCCCGGCATGAGCGGCACGGCGGCGACCGCCGGCGCGGGCGGGAAGGGGCCCGTCAGGATCCTCGGGGTGGACCCGGGGCTGACCCGCTGCGGCTTCGGCGTGATCGAGATGACCGCCGACCGCAAGGCCCGCCTGATCGCCGTCGGCGTGGCCGGGACCCGCGCGGCCGACCCGCTCGACGCGCGGATCCTGCACATCCACCAGGCCGCAGAGTCGTGGATCGCCACGCACCGCCCGGACGTGATGGCGATCGAGCGGATCTTCTCGCAGGAGTCGGTGACCACGGTCATCGGCACGGCCCATGCCTCGGGCGCCGTCATCGCCACCGCCGCGCGGGCGGGGGTCCCGGTGGCCTGGCACACCCCCTCCGAGGTCAAGGCCGCGGTGACCGGCAGCGGCCGGGCGGACAAGGGCTCGGTGGGCCGGATGGTCACCCGCATCCTCGGCCTCGAGGAGATGCCCAAGCCCGCCGACGCCGCCGACGCCCTGGCCCTGGCCATCTGCCACGGCTGGCGCTCGGGCGGCATCGGCACCGGGTACGACATGTCCGCCGGCGTGCAGACCCACCAGGGCTCGATCCCCAGCACGGCGGGTCGCAGCACGATGACGCCGGCCCAGCGGCTCTGGAAGCAGGCGGAGGAGCGGAGCCGACGCGCCCGCTGACCGCCCCGGCTGTTACTCGCACATACGTTCGAATATGATGGTGCCATGATCTCTTCTCTCCACGGAACGGTGGGCCACGTCGGCCTGCACGAGGCCGTCATCGAGGTCGGCGGGGTGGGCATGCTCGTCCACGCGACCCCCGACACCCTGGCCGGGCTGCGCGTCGGGGAGCAGACGCGCGTCCAGACCTCCCTCATCGTCCGCGAGGACTCCCTGACCCTCTTCGGCTTCCGCGACGCCGCCGAGCGGGAGGTCTTCGAGACCATGCTCTCCGTCTCGGGGATCGGGCCGCGGATCGCGCTGGCCGTGTTGGCGGTCCACGGGCCGCGCGAGGCCGCCGCCGCCGTCGCCGCCGGGGATGACAAGGCCTTCAGCAAGGTCCCGGGGATCGGCCCCAAGGGAGCGCGCCGGATCGTGCTGGAGCTGGCCGGCAAGCTCGTGCTCCCGGAGGGGGACGAGGGGACGCTGGACCTCGCCGGCGCGGGCGCCCCGGCCGAGGGCCCCGCCTGGCGCACCCAGGTGGAGCAGGCCCTCTACGGCCTGGGCTGGAACGAGAAGGACGCCGCCGGCGCGGTGTCCTCGTTCATCGACTCCGAGCCCGACGCGGACTCGCTGACCGTCCCCGCCGCGCTCAAGGCGGTGCTGGCGAGCCTGGGCAAGACCAGCGGCATCGGCCACCGCAGCTGACCGGCGTCGTCGAGAGGAATCCATGACACAGCAGTTCCCTGAGCACGCTCCCGCGGCCGAGGCACCGGGGCAGCGCCTCGTCGCCCCGGAGGAGGAGCCCGACGACAAGGCGATCGAGTCGGCCCTGCGCCCCAAGGCGCTGGACGACTTCGTGGGGCAGCCGCGGGTCCGGCAGCAGCTCTCCCTGGTCCTCGAGGCCTCCAAGCTGCGCGGACGCAGCGCCGACCACATCCTGCTCTCGGGCCCGCCGGGCCTGGGCAAGACGACGCTGGCGATGATCGTCGCCGAGGAGATGGGCGCCCCGCTGCGGATCAGCTCGGGCCCGGCGATCCAGCACTCCGGGGACCTCGCCGCGATCCTCTCCTCGCTGACCCCCGGCGAGGTGCTCTTCCTCGACGAGATCCACCGCATGTCCCGTCCGGCCGAGGAGATGCTGTACATGGCGATGGAGGACTTCCGGGTCGACATCGTCGTCGGCAAGGGCGCCGGCGCCACCTCGATCCCGCTGGAGCTGCCGCCGTTCACCCTGGTCGCGGCCACCACCCGGGCCGGGCTGCTGCCGGGGCCGCTACGCGACCGCTTCGGCTTCACCGGGCACCTGGAGTTCTACGACGTCGCCGAGCTCGAGCTGGTGCTCCGCCGCTCGGCGGGGCTGCTGGACCTGGCGATCAGCTCGGAGGGGTTCGCCGAGATCGCCTCCCGATCCCGCGGCACGCCGCGCATCGCCAACCGGCTGCTGCGCCGCGTGCGTGACTGGGCGCTGGTGCACGGCGTCGAGGACATCGACGCCCGCGCCTGCGCCGCCGCCCTGGACATGTACGAGGTCGACGCGCGCGGCCTGGACCGGCTGGACCGCTCCGTGCTGGAGTCCCTCATCCACAAGTTCGGCGGGGGGCCCGTGGGGCTCTCCACGCTGGCCATCGCGGTGGGGGAGGAGAGCGAGACCGTGGAGACGGTCGCCGAGCCCTACCTGGTCCGGGAGGGGCTGATCGGACGGACGCCGCGCGGGCGGATCGCCCTGCCCGCCGCGTGGTCCCACCTCGGGCTGGAGACGCCCGAGGGCTGAGCGGGCCGGGGCGGCGGCGTTGATGGGATTGCCAGACTCCTCAACTACACTGGAGGGGACGCGCCGTACGTCCGCGCGCCCGGCCGACCCGCGGGTCGCCGGCCCGGCGGGCCAGGACACTCCCAGACCGTCTCCGATGCAAAGGATGTTATGTTTCTCTCCACCGTGAACGCCGACGCACAGCTTCTCGCCGCAGGGGGAGGGGGCGGCGGCGGATCGAGCATCCTCATGCTCGTGCTCATGGTCGCCATCCTCATCATCTTCCTGGTGCTGCCGATGCGCCGTCAGAAGAAGATGCGCCAGCAGCTCAAGGAGCGCCAGGACGCGATGGGCCCCGGCACGCACGTCATGACCCAGTTCGGGATGTTCGGCACCGTCGTCTCGGTCGACAAGGACACCAACACCGCCGTCCTCGAGGTCGCCCCCGGCACCAACGTCAAGGTCCACCTGCAGACCGTGACCACCGTCCTGGACGAGAACGGCCAGGTCCCCGGCACCCCCGAGGCCGCCAAGGCCTCCGCCGCCCAGGGCGCGCAGGAGGCCGAGGCCGCCCGCGCCGAGGGCCTGGAGGCGCAGGACCCGGAGCAGACCACCCTCAACGGCGAGGTCACGGATCGCGACGACGAGAACCGCGGCCCGCAGGACAACTCCCGGTAACCCCAGATCAGACCCATAGCGCGAGGCGCCCGTGATCCACGGGCGCCTCGCTCTGGAAGCGCGTAGGACTAGCTCATGGCTCGCACTCAGCGCACGGTCGGGGCCCGCAAGTCCCTGATCCTGCTCGTCGCCATCATCGCGGTGATGATCGGCGCCATCGGACTCTCGGCGACCAAGTTCGGGCAGCCGTGGACCCCGAAACTCGCCCTCGACCTCTCCGGCGGCACCCAGATGATCCTCTCCCCGCAGGTCAGCGGCTCGGAGGGCGAGGCCATCAGCTCGGACCAGCTCGACCAGGCGGTCGAGATCATCCGGCAGCGCGTCGACGGCGCGGGCGTCTCGGAGGCCGAGGTCACCACGCAGTCCGGGAGCAACGTCGTCGTCTCCCTGCCGGGCATCCCCGACCAGGAGACCCGCGACCTGATCCAGGCCTCCGCGCAGATGACCTTCCGCTCGGTCCTCCTGGAGGGGGAGGGGACCCCCGTCCCCGAGGACGCCCGCCAGGACTACTCGCAGATGGACGCGGACCCGCCCGAGCCCGCCAGCGGCTCCGACCCCAACTGGATCACCCCGGACCTGCAGGAGCAGTACGACGCCCTCGACTGCGGCGCCGAGGGGGACGACGCCCAGGAGGCGGACTCCGACGCCGCCGCGGTGGCCTGCTCCGCCGACGGCACGATGAAGTACCTGCTCGGCCCGGTCGAGCTCGCCGGCTCCGACATCAGCGACGCGAGCTACTCGCAGGTCCGCAGCGGCAACGGCACGACCACCACGGGCCAGTGGGGCGTGAACATCCAGTTCAACGACGACGCCACCGAGACCTTCCGCCAGATCACCGAGCGGCTGTACGGCATCTACGGGATGAACCAGGAGGACCCCAAGGCCGCCTTCGCCATCATGCTCGACGACGAGGTCCTCTCCGCGCCGCGGGCCGAGGCCGTCGTCGCCAACGGGCAGCCGCAGATCACCGGCAACTTCACCGAGGACCAGGCCCGGACCCTCTCCGAGCAGCTGAAGTACGGCGCCCTGCCGATCAGCTTCACCATCCAGTCCGAGCAGCAGATCTCGGCCACCCTCGGCACCGACCAGCTCGAGATGGGCATCATCGCCGGGCTCATCGGCCTGCTGCTGGTCTGCCTCTACTCCCTCTTCCAGTACCGCGTCCTGGGCCTGGTGACCATCGCCTCGCTCCTCATCGCCGGCGTCATCTCCCTGGCGGCGATCGTCCTGCTGGGCTGGGGGGTCAACTACCGCCTCTCCCTGGCCGGCGTGGCGGGCCTGATCATCTCCATCGGCCAGACCGCCGACTCGTTCATCGTCTACTTCGAGCGGATCAGGGACGGGCTGCGCGACGGCAGGGGGGTGCCCTCTGCCGTGGACCACGGCTGGCTGCGCGCCCGGCGGACCATCCTGGCCTCCAAGGCGGTGAACCTGCTGGCGGCGGTCGTGCTGTACTTCGTGGCCGTGGGCAACGTGCGCGGCTTCGCCTTCACGCTCGGCCTCACCGCGATCGCGGACCTCATCGTCATCTTCTGGTTCACCCACCCGCTCATGGTCCTGCTCTCCCGGACCAGGTACTTCGGGCAGGGCAGACGGCACTCCGGGCTCGACGCCGCCTCCCTCGGGGCCGTCCCGCTCTACCGGGGCGCCGGCCGGCTGCGCGACCCCGAGGACTCGCCGCGGCTGCGGAGAGCGGCCGAGGTCGAGGGGCCGGAGCCGCCCGACCCGATGACCATCGCCGAACGCCGCCGCGCCGAGGCCAGGCGCCGCGCCGGGGACGAGCCGTCCGAGAGCCGCGAATCCGAGAGCAGCGAAGGAGCCAGCAATGTTTAGATTCGCCCAGCTCGGCAGCAACCTCTACACGGGCCGGACCTCGGTCCCCTTCATCCCGCGCAAGCGCCTGTGGCTGTCCCTCTCCGCGGCGCTGGTGGTGCTCTCGCTGATCGCCCCGCTGCTGATGGGCGGGCTGAAGCTCGGTATCGACTTCCGCGGCGGCTCCGAGTTCACGGTCTCCAACACCGCGAGCACCGACATCGAGACCGGCGAGGACGCCGTCGCCCAGAGCACCGGGGCGGAGCAGACCGTCGTGACCAACATCGCGGCCAACACCGTCCGGGTGCAGACCGAGCAGCTCGACGACGAGGAGACCCTGGCCGTCCGCGACGCGCTGCAGCAGGCCTACGACGTCGAGGAGGGCGACGTCACCTCGACGTTCGTCGGGCCCACCTGGGGCCAGGGCGTGACCCGGCAGGCCCTATGGGGCCTGGTGGTCTTCGTCGCCCTCGCCACGATCGGCATGGCGCTGTACTTCCGCACCTTCAAGATGTCGATCTCCGCGATGGCCGGCCTGCTCTTCACGGTGATCACCACGGCCGGGGCCTACGCGGTCTCGGGCTACGAGGTCACGCCCTCGGCGATCATCGGCTTCCTCACGATCCTCTCCTACTCGCTCTACGACTCCGTCGTGGTCTTCGACAAGATCCGGGAGAACACCAAGGACCTGGAGCACAACGCGCGGCGCACCTTCGCCCAGGAGGTGAACCTCGCCGTCAACCAGACCCTGGTGCGCTCCATCAACACCTCCGTGGTGGGCATCCTCCCGGTGGGGGCCATCCTGTTCGTCGGCGCGATGCTGCTCGGGGCCGGAACGCTGCAGGACCTCTCGCTGGCGCTGTTCATCGGCATCATCATGGGCACCCTGGGGACGCTGTTCGTCTCGGCGCCGATCTACGCCGTGCTGCGCCAGCGCGAGCCCGCCGTGCGGGAGCAGGCGGAGCGCCTCGAGCGGGGCGAGATCGAGGAGGCCGCCGAGGATGAGGCGGGCGAGCCCGCCGAGGAGACCCCGGGGGAGAGCGAGGGCGAGCAGGAGGTCCAGCCCATCCCGCGGATGGACCCGAGCGGCAGGGATCGGCCCGACAACGGGGCGGTCGTCTGAGAGCGAAGCGTGGCGGGGAGCACCTCGCGGATGCGACTAGACTGGGTCCATCACACACGCGCTGAGGAGGTCGGGCCATGAATTCGCCAGGCGAGGATCGAGGACATGGGACCCACCGGGTCATGTCCGCGTCGACCAGGACCCCTGAGCGCAGGGCCTTCCCCCGCGCCCAGCTGAGCGACCCCGGCGTCATCGGCTCGGACCCGCACCGGCCCGTCTCCCCGGTCCTGGTGCCGCTGCTGCGGGCGGTCAAGGCGAACAACCCGGGTGAGGACCTCTCGACGATCGAGCGCGCCTTCGCCGTCGCCGACCGCTGCCACACCGGGCAGAAGCGCAAGAGCGGCGACCCCTACATCACCCATCCGGTCGCGGTGACCACCATCCTCGCCGAGCTCGGCGCCTCGGGGGCGACCCTGATCGCGGGCCTGCTGCACGACACCGTCGAGGACACCGACTACACCCTGGAGCAGCTGACCGCCGACTTCGGCGCCGAGGTCGCGGAGCTGGTCGACGGCGTCACCAAGCTGGACAAGGTGACCTACGGCGAGCACGCGCAGGCCGAGACAGTGCGCAAGATGGTCATCGCGATGGCCAAGGACATCCGCGTGCTGGTCATCAAGCTCGCCGACCGGCTGCACAACGCCCGCACCTGGCGGTTCGTCTCCCGCGAGTCGAGCTCGCGCAAGGCCAAGGAGACCCTGGAGATCTTCGCGCCGCTGGCGCACCGCCTGGGCATCAACACCATCAAGTGGGAGCTGGAGGACCTCTCCTTCGCGGCCCTGGAGCCCCGGATCTACGACGAGATCGTCCGCATGGTGGGGGACCGGACCCCGGAGCGGGAACGGCAGCTGCGGCAGATCCGCTCGGAGGTCATCGACGAGCTCGCGTCCTCCAAGATCGCCTGCGACGTCACGGGCCGCCCCAAGCACTACTACTCGATCTATCAGAAGATGATCCTGCGGGACAAGGAGTTCGACGAGATCTACGATCTCCTCGCCATCCGCGTCCTGGTCGACTCGGTGCGCGACTGCTACGCGGCGCTGGGCGTGATCCACGAGGTGTGGAAGCCCCTGCCGGGCCGCTTCAAGGACTACATCGCGGTCCCGAAGTTCAACACCTACCAGTCGCTGCACACGGCCGTGATCGGTCCCAACGGCCGCGCCGTCGAGGTGCAGATCCGCACCCACGAGATGCACCAGAAGGCCGAGTACGGCATCGCGGCGCACTGGAAGTACAAGGCCGCGGCCCGGGGCGAGGCCTCCGCGGACCGCTCGAGCGCGGACGAGACCGCCGAGGGCATGAAGTGGCTCCAGTCGCTGATGTCCTGGCAGAGCGAGACGAAGGACTCCTCGGAGTTCCTCGACTCTCTGCGCTACGAGGTCAACGCCCAGGAGGTCTTCGTCTTCACCCCGGCCGGGGACGTCCTGTCCCTGCCGGCCGGCTCCACGCCCGTGGACTTCGCCTACTCGATCCACACCCAGGTTGGCGACCACACCATCGGCGCCAGGGTCAACGGCAAGCTCGTGCCGCTGTCCTCGAAGCTGCAGCACGGCGACCGGATCGAGATCCTGACCACCAAGGCCGACGACGCCGGCCCCAGCGAGGACTGGCTGAAGTTCGTGGCCAGCCCCCGCGCCCGGACCAAGATCCGCCACTACCTCACCAAGGAGCGCCGCGAGGGCGCGATCGAGAAGGGCAAGGAGAACCTGACCCGCTCGATGCGCCGGCACAGCCTGCCGCTGCAGAAGCTGCTGACGAGCAAGCTGCTGGTCTCCGTGGCGGAGGAGCACCACAAGACCGACGTCGCCGCCCTCTACGAGGCGGTAGGCGAGGGGCAGATCAAGGCCCAGGAGGTCATCGACCGGCTCGTGGACCTGCTCGGCGGGCAGACGGGCACGGAGGAGGACCTCGAGGAGGAGACCTCCATCACCACCAAGTCCCGGCCGCAGTTCGGGGACTCGGGGGTCATCGTGGAGGGCGCCGACGGCGTCTACACCAAGCTCGCGCGCTGCTGCACCCCGGTGCCGCCGGACGAGATCATGGGCATCGTCACCCGCGGCAACGGCATCTCCGTGCACCGAGTGGACTGTCCCAACATGCGCCAGGCCCAGGACGACCCGCGCCGCATCGCGGTCCAGTGGGCCCCCACCAAGTCCTCGGTCTTCCTCGTGGAGATCCAGGTCGAGGCGCTGGACCGCCGCTCGCTGCTCTCCGACGTCACCCGGGTTCTCTCCGAGAGCCACGTCAACATCCTCTCGGCCAACGTGCACACCAACGTCTCCCGGCTGGCGATCTCCCGCTTCTCCTTCGAGATGGGGGACCCCCGCTACCTCGACCACGTGCTCAGCACGGTGCGCAACATCGACGGCGTCTACGACGTCTACCGCATCACCGGCTCGCGCCCCACGAGCTGAACGACGCCGCCCGCGCGCGGTCTCATCCGGTCCGAGCCGGCACGGCCGCTGGTGCCGGCAGGTGATCCCGGGAGAGCCGATTCGTCCGAGGGCGGGAGGAACGAGGGGCCGGGGTCCTCACTACGGCCAGGGCGCGAGGCGCCGGATCCGCTCGAGTGCCTCCGCCCGGTGCGGCACCCGCCGCAGGGCGTGCAGCGCCGCCTCCACCACCGGCGGCGAGCAGCCCAGCTCCGGGGCGCGCAGCATGGTGGCGATCGCGACGTCGGCCCGAGGGCCTCGGGCGAACAGGGCGAGGTCCGCGCAGGTGCGCAGCGGCGTCGTCGCGCGCACCGGTCCGCAGCCCAGGTCCTCGAAGCGGGAGTAGCCGGTGAACCGGCGCGTCACGAAGGCCTCCTCCCAGCGGTGGAACTTGTGGGTCAGGGTGCGGCGCGCCGAGCACTCGAGGAGTCGGGGCTCCGGAGCGCAGCCGTAGATCCACGCGGCGGTCATCCGGTGCAGCAGCAGCGTGCTCCGGCTGGCGGGGCGGAGGAGGAGCCCCGCCGCCCATCCCCGCAGCCGCGGGGTAGGCCGCCGGGTCGCGTAGATCCCGTGCAGCAGGGGGAAGAGGACGGCGCGGGCCGCCAGGGCCTGGGCCTCCGACTCGGTGAGGTCGAGGCCGCCGCGCAGCAGCTGCGGGGGAGGGCGGAGGGCGCTCAGCTCGGTCAGCAGGCCCCGCCGCGCCTCGCGGTACCTGGTGCCGGGAGATGCGTTCATGCCTCCATCAGACACCGGGGGCGAGGCCGGGGCGAGGGGTTCGCCGCATCTGTGGATAACCTCGTCGCGGACGACGACTTCCCGTCCCGCCCGCGGCCGGGCCCTGACGTCCCGGCCCGCTGCCGGCGGGCCACCGGGCGCGCCGCGCCTCCGTCCCGTTCCCGACGCACCGGGAGCTCGGCGCGCCGGGGCGGGGAGGGTGCGCTTCTAGCCCTCCTCGGACGTCTCGCCGGCCGAGGCGCGCAGCTGCTCCAGCCACTTCCGCCGTGCCTCGAGGGCCTCCTCGGCCTTCGAGGCGGCCTTCGCGTCGCCGGAGCGCCGGGCGGCGTCGAGCTCCTCCTCGAGGCCGGAGATCGTCTCCTCCAGCTGCGAGAGCATCGACTCGGCGCGGGCCTGCGTCTCCGGGTTGGAGCGCTCCCAGCGAGCCTGCTGGGCGTCCTCGATGGCGTTCTGCACCTTCTGCAGCTCGCCCTCGATGCGCCGCAGGTCCCGCCGCGGGACCATGCCGGCCGCGTCCCACTGGTCGAGGATGGGGTGCAGCGCGGCCTTGGCGGCCTCGACGTCGGTCACCGGGAGGATCTCCCGGGCCTGCCGCAGCAGCTCCTCCTTGACCTTCAGGTTGGCCTCGAACTCGCGCTCGGTCTCCTCGTTCGCCGCCGCCCGGGCGTGGAAGAAGACGTCCTGGGCGGCACGGAACCTGGCCCACAGCGCGTCGTCCTCCCGGCGGGAGGCGCGGGGAGCGCGCTTCCAGCGGTCCATCAGGTCCCGGTACTTCGCCGCCGTACCGGCCCAGTCGGTCGAGTCGGAGAGGGCCTCGGCCTCGGCGATCAGGCCCTCCTTGGCCCTCTTCGCCTGCGCGTTGCTCTGGTCCAGCTGGGAGAAGTAGGCGCGGCGGTGCTTGTCGAAGGCCGTGCGGGCGGTGCGGAACCGCTTCCACAGCTCGTCTTCCGTGGACTTGGGCAGGCGCGCGCTGCGCTGGGCGGTCTTCCAGGTGTCGAACAGGTCGCTCATCCGCGCGCTGGAGTTCTTCCAGTGGGTCTGCTGCGGATCCTGGGCGGCCACCTCCTCGGCGGCGCGCACGATCGCCTCGCGCTCGGCGAGGTTCCGCTCCTTGGCCTCGGCGGCCTCGGCCTGCTCGGCCTCGGCGCGCTGGGAGATGCCCTCCTCGAGGGCGGCCAGGCGCTCCTCGAGGCGGGCGATGTCCCCCACCATGCCGCGCTCGGCCAGCAGCTCGCGCAGCTTGGCCGCGGAGGCGGCGGCGTCCTGGGCCGCGGCCCTGAGCTGGAGGCGGGACTCGAGCAGGGCCAGCTGGGCCTCCGCCTCCTCGTACTTGCGGGCGAAGTACGTCAGGGCCTCCTCGGCCGTGGCGTCCGGGTAGGCGCCGACGGCGATCTCCTCGCCGCGCAGCAGGACGTAGACCGTGCCGTCCTCGCCGACCTTCCCGAAGGCCTTGGCGTCCTCGATCGGCCGCGAGGCCCCGGCGGGCGGGGCGGGCTTGCGGACCGCCGTGTGCTCGGGCAGCTGGGCGGGGGTGGGCTTTTCGTCGGATTGCTGACTAGGGGTCACCGCTGAAACTCTTTCGCATCGGGAGGGGCCCGGGGGCCATGGGGTCCACCGGCGACGCCGTCGTGCCGCGCACGGGAGGCGTCTCGCCGTCCCTCCAGCATATGGGACGTGGGTCACCGATGCTAAGCGTCGCACCCCCGTCATGCCCCGCCCGGCGCGGCCACAGGTCGAGACGGCCGTTTCGACCCCCGTGGCGGCACGGTCTACTCTTAATGGGACTGCGCTCAGCCCACCCGAGGAGAGGTACATGGCCCGTAAGGCTTCCCTGTCAGGTTTTCCCGAACTGCTGCCCGAGGAGAGGGTCGTGGAGAACCATGTGCTGGACGTCCTGCGCCGGACCTTCGAGCTGCACGGATTCTCCTCGATCGAGACCCGCTCCCTGGAGACCGTCGAGCAGCTGCTCCGCAAGGGCGAGATCGACAAGGAGGTCTACGCCGTCTCCCGGCTGCAGGAGGACGAGGCCGCGCGCTCGGCGGAGAAGCTGGCCCTGCACTTCGACCTCACCGTCCCCTTCGCGCGCTACGTCGTGGAGAACGCCGGGCACCTGAGCTTCCCGTTCATGCGGTACCAGATCCAGAAGTCGTGGCGCGGGGAGCGTCCCCAGGAGGGGCGCGCCCGCGAGTTCACCCAGGCCGACATCGACGTCGTGGGGGAGGACGCGTTGCCGTTCCGGTACGACGTCGAGCTGGCCCTGGTGATCGTCGACGCGCTGGGCAAGCTCCCCATCCCGGACTTCGTCATGCGGGTCAACAACCGCAAGCTCTCCGAGGGCTTCTACCTCGGCATCGGGCTGGAGGACACCGCCGGCGTGCTCCGATCGATCGACAAGCTGGAGAAGATCGGGCCCGAGGCCGTCGCGCAGCTGCTGCGCGAGGAGCTCGGCGCGAGCGAGGAGCAGGCCGCCGCCGCGCTGAGCCTGGCCGCCATCCGCGCCGAGGACACCTCCTTCGTCGAGCGCGTGCGCGAGCTCGGGGTGACCCACGAGCTGCTGGAGGAGGGGCTGAGCGAGCTCGCCGAGGTCATCGGCGAGGCCTCCAAGCGCGCCCCGGGCCGGGTCGTGGCGGACCTCTCGATCGCCCGCGGCCTCGACTACTACACCGGCACCGTGTACGAGACCTTCCTGGTGGGCCACGAGCAGCTGGGCTCCATCTGCTCGGGCGGGCGCTACGACGCGCTGGCCTCGACGCAGAAGCGTACCTACCCCGGCGTCGGGCTCTCGATCGGCGTGACCCGGCTGGTCGCCCGCATCCTCTCCCAGGGCCTGGCCACCGCCTCCCGCAAGGTGCCCTCGGCCGTCCTGGTGGCGCTGACCGACGACGACGCCTGGTCGGCCGCCCAGGACGTGGCGGACTCGCTGCGCTCCCGCGGCATCGCCTGCGAGGTCTCCGCCTCCGCGGCCAAGTTCGGCAAGCAGATCAAGTACGCCGACCGGCGCGGGATCCCCTACGTGTGGTTCATCGGCGAGGACGAGCACGGGCCCACCCACGAGGTCAAGGACATCCGCTCCGGCGAGCAGGTCCCGGCCGACCCCGCCCGCTGGGAGCCTCCGCACGAGGACCTGAACCCGCAGGTCGGCCCGCCCTCGGAGGGCTGAGCCGCGGCCGTGAGCTTGCCCACCTCGGGCGAGCGGGCCGCCCCCGCCGCGTGCGCCCCGGCGTAAAATCGGCACGAATCCACACCCCGGCGGGACGGACCGCCACCCTCGAAAGGACGTCACCCACTGTGCTACGCACCCACACGCTCGGCGAACTGACCGCCGCGAACATCGGAGAGACCGTCACCCTCGCCGGCTGGGTCGCCCGCCGCCGCGACCACGGCGGCGTCGCCTTCGTGGATCTGCGCGACCGCGAGGGGGTGACGCAGTGCGTGTTCCACGACGAGGCGGACTTCGAGGCGCTGCGCAACGAGTACGTCCTGCAGGTGACCGGCGAGGTCACCCGCCGGCCCGAGGGCAACGAGAACCCCAACCTCGTGACCGGCGAGATCGAGGTGGAGGTCAAGTCCACCCAGGTGCTCAACACCGCGGCCCCGCTGCCCTTCCAGATCGACGAGCACGTCGAGGTCGGCGAGGAGGCGCGGCTGCGCCACCGCTACCTCGACCTGCGCCGGCCCGCGCCGGCGTCGATCATGCGGCTGCGCTCCGAGGCGAACCGCGCGGCGCGCGAGCTGCTGCACGAGGACGGCTACCTCGAGGTCGAGACGCCCACGATGACCCGCTCGACTCCCGAGGGCGCGCGCGACTTCGTGGTGCCCGCCCGCCTCGCGCCGGGCTCCTGGTACGCCCTGCCGCAGTCCCCGCAGCTGTTCAAGCAGCTGCTGCAGGTCGGCGGCGTCGAGAAGTACTACCAGATCGCCCGCTGCTACCGGGACGAGGACTTCCGCGCCGACCGGCAGCCGGAGTTCACCCAGCTGGACATCGAGGCATCCTTCGTGGAGCAGGACGACGTGATCGACCTGGGCGAGCGGATCGTCGCTGCCCTGTGGAAGCTGATCGACGTCGAGGTGCCCCGCCCGATCCGCCGGATGACCTACGCCGAGGCCATGGCCAAGTACGGCACGGACAAGCCGGACCTGCGCTTCGGCCTCGAGCTGACCGAGCTCACCGAGTACTTCCGGGACACCACCTTCCGGGTCTTCAAGGCCCCCTACGTGGGCGCCGTCGTGATGCCCGGCGGGGCCTCCCAGCCGCGGCGGACCCTGGACGCCTGGCAGGAGTGGGCCAAGCAGCGCGGGGCCAAGGGCCTGGCGTACGTGCTGGTCCAGGAGGACGGCTCGCTGACCGGGCCGGTGGCCAAGAACATCACCGAGGCCGAGCGCGAGGGCCTGGCCGCCGCGACCGGCGCGCAGCCGGGCGACTGCGTCTTCTTCGGCGCCGGGGAGCGCCGCTCCTCCCGCGCGCTGCTGGGCGCGGCGCGCGTGGAGATCGGGCACCGCACCGGGCTGATCAAGGACGGCGACTGGGCCTTCGTGTGGGTCGTGGACGCCCCCATGTTCGAGTCGGCATCCGAGGCCGAGGAGTCCGGCGACGTCGCCCTGGGCAGCTCCGCCTGGACCGCCGTGCACCACGCCTTCACCGCGCCCAAGCCCGAGTTCGCGGACACCTTCGACCAGGATCCGGGCGAGGCGCTGGCCTACGCGTACGACATCGTCTGCAACGGCAACGAGATCGGCGGCGGCTCGATCCGCATCCACCGCCAGGACGTCCAGGAGCGCGTCTTCAACGTCATGGGCATCGGCGAGGAGGAGGCGCAGGAGAAGTTCGGCTTCCTGCTGGACGCCTTCCAGTACGGCGCGCCCCCGCACGGCGGGATCGCCTTCGGCTGGGACCGCGTCGTCGCCCTGCTGGCCGGGACCGACTCGATCCGCGAGGTCATCGCCTTCCCCAAGACCGGCAACGGCTACGACCCGCTGACCGCGGCCCCGGCGCCCATCACGCCCGAGCAGCGGCGCGAGACCGGCGTGGACGCCAAGCCGAAGAAGGCGGAGAAGGCGGAGTCCTGATCCGCTAGGGTCCTCCGCCGTCCCGCCGCCGGTAGAGTGGAGGCATGCGCATCGTGCTCCAGACCGTCTCCCGCGCCCGCGTCACCTCCGAGGACGAGGTGGTGGGCGAGATCGAAGGGCCCGGGCTCCTGGCGCTGGTGGGGATCACCCACGGCGACGGCCCGGCCGAGGTGGAGAAGCTCGCGGCGAAGACCTGGGGCCTGCGCCTGCTGCCGGGGGAGCGCTCCTGCTCCGACACCGGCGCCCCCATCCTGGCGGTCAGCCAGTTCACCCTCTACGGCGACGTGCGCAAGGGGCGGCGCCCCTCGTGGTCTGCCGCCGCCCCGGGCCCGGCCTCCGAGCCGGTCTTCGCCGCCTACGTCGCCCGTCTCCGGGAGCTCGGCGCGCGGGTGGAGACGGGCCGGTTCGGCGCGCACATGGACGTCGAGCTCGTCAACGACGGCCCCTTCACCCTGGTGCTGGACAGCGCGGAGCTGCTGCCCGGAGAGCGGAGGCCCTCATGACCCAGTCCCTGTTCGACCAGGCCGACGACGACCTGCCCGAGGGCGCCGGGCCCGCGGCCGGGGACGGCGAGCGGGGGGACGACGCCGCCGGCCGCTCCCGGCGGTCCCGCGCGCCGCTGGCGGTCCGCATGCGGCCCCGCGCCGTCGAGGAGATCGTGGGCCAGCAGCACGCCCTGACCCCCGGCTCCCCGCTGCGGGTGCTGGCGGGGGAGGACTCCGGCCCGGCGGGCCCCTCCTCGGTGATCCTCTGGGGTCCGCCGGGCACGGGCAAGACGACCATCGCGCACGTGATCGCCCGCGGCACCGGCCGCAAGTTCGTCGAGCTCTCGGCGGTCACGGCCGGGGTCAAGGACGTCCGGGCCGTGATGGAGCAGGCCCTGACGGACCGCGACCTGCACGGCATGACCACGGTGCTGTTCCTGGACGAGATCCACCGCTTCAGCAAGGCGCAGCAGGACGCGCTGCTGCCCGGCGTCGAGAACCGCTGGGTGGTCCTGGTCGCCGCGACCACGGAGAACCCCTCCTTCTCGATCATCTCGCCGCTGCTCTCCCGCTCCATCCTCGTGACGCTCAAGCCCCTGGAGGACGCCGACATCGGGGCCCTGCTGGACCGCGCGGTCGCGGACCCGCGGGGGCTGGGCGGCTCGGTCGAGCTCGAGCCCGAGGCGAGGCGGCACCTGGTCGAGATGTCCGGCGGGGACGCCCGCCGGGCGCTGACGAGCCTGGAGGCGGCCGCCGCTGTCGCCTACGGGGAGTCGGAGGACGCCGAGGAGCCGATCACGGTCACCGAGAAGCACTCGGAGGAGGCGCTGGACCGCGCCGCGCTGCGCTACGACCGCGCGGGGGACCAGCACTACGACGTCATCTCCGCCTTCATCAAGTCCATCCGCGGCTCCGACGTCGACGCCGCCCTCCACTACCTCGCCCGCATGATCGAGGCCGGCGAGGACCCCCGCTTCATCGCCCGCCGCCTCGTGGTCCACTCGAGCGAGGACATCGGCATGGCGGACCCGACGGCGCTGCAGACGGCCACGGCCGCCGCCCAGGCGGTCCAGCTGATCGGGATGCCCGAGGCGCGGATCAACCTCGCCCAGGCGGTCATCCACCTGGCGACCGCGCCGAAGTCGAACGCCGTGATCACCGCGATCGACGGCGCCCTGGCCGACGTGCGCGCCGGCGGCGCCGGCCCCGTCCCGACCCACCTGCGGGACGCCCACTACGGCGACGCCGCCCGGCTGGGCCACGGCCGCGGCTACATCTACGCGCACGACGCGCCCCACGCCGTCGCCGCCCAGCAGTACGCCCCGGACAAGCTGGTGGGCAAGGAGTACTACCGGCCCACCGAGTACGGGGCGGAGAAGGGCCTGAAGCGGCGCGTGGCGATCATCCGGGACCTGCTGCGCGGGCGACGGGGCGGATAGCGGGGGACACGGCCCCCAGCACAGGAGACGCAGGACACATCCCACGGGTGCCGCGCGGCACTGACAATCCTGCACGGTTGGTCTAGGGTTGGTGGTTGGCTGGCAAGCCGTCCAAAACGCGCCCCGCGGGGTGATCACCGGGCGGTTGTAGTGAGGGTTGCGGCTGACCCGAGCTCTCCACCGCGCAAAACCGTGCGCGGCCACCCCGATGGAGGCCAGTCCGGCAGAACAAATGGTGCCGGGCTACCGCGCCCGGGATCAACCGCATGAAAGGCAATACGTGGCTACCAACAGCAAGCGTGCGCGCAATCTTGTGCGCAAGTCCCGTGCCCTCGGGATCGCCCTGACCCCGAAGGCAGAGAAGTACTTCGAGCGTCGTCCCTACGGTCCCGGCCAGCACGGCCGTGCCCGCAAGAAGGCCGACTCCGACTACGCGGTGCGTCTGCGCGAGAAGCAGCGTCTTCGCGCCCAGTACAACATCCGCGAGGCCCAGATGCGCCGGGCCTACGCCGAGGCCAAGCGCGTCGAGGGCCAGACCGGTGAGAACCTGGTCGAGATCCTCGAGTCCCGCCTCGACGCCCTGGTGCTGCGTTCGGGCTTCGCCCGGACCATCGCCCAGGCCCGCCAGCTCGTGGTGCACCGTCACATCATGGTCGACGGCGTCCGCGTGGACCGCCCCTCCTTCCGCGTGAAGGCCGGCCAGCTGATCCACGTGCACCCGCGCTCCGAGAAGATGGAGCCGTTCCAGGTCGCCGCCACCGGCGCGCACCAGGATGTCCTCCCGGACACCCCGGCATACCTGAACGTCGAGATCGACAAGCTGCACGCGAAGCTCGAGCACGCCCCCAAGCGCGCCGAGGTTCCCGTGACCTGCGAGGAGCAGCTCGTGGTCGAGTACTACGCCCGCATGGCGTAGGGACGTGAAGCCGACCGACGGCCCGGGGCATCCGCCACGGGCCGTCGGCACGTTAAAAGTCGGATGACGTAAACTAAGACAGGTTGTGCGTCCGGAGACGAGAAACCGGGGACAGCGCCAGCACCACAGACGAGTCATCGAGGAGACGGTTCACCTATGACGGGCGGAGAGATCGCAGGACTCATCGCGGCGGCGGTGTTCGCCGTCCTCGTCGCGCTGCTGGCGATGCCCATCATCAAGCTGGGCAGGGTCTTCGACGAGACCCGGGAGATGGTCCGCCAGCTCAACGAGGGGACGGGGCCGCTGATCGAGGAGTTCACCCGCACCGTCTCCACCACCAACTCCCAGCTGGAGAAGGTCGACGGCATCACGGACAACGTCTCGGACGCCTCCGCCAACGTCTCCGCGCTCTCCAGCCTGGTCGCCTCCACCGTGGGGCAGCCCCTGATCAAGATGGCGTCGTTCTCCTACGGCGTCCGCAAGGCCTTCCGCCCGCACGACGGCGCGGCCCGGCCCGGCTCCGAGGGATCCGCCCCGCAGGACGCCGCCGAGGACGGGGGTCCGCGATGAGCGCCTGGGGACGCGTCGGGATGCTTCTGGCGGGAGCCGCCGTGGGGTACGTCGCCGCCAAGCGCGGCCGCACGGCCCTCGAGGTCGCCGGCGAGCTGGTGACCCGCGGCGGCACGCCGGCGCACCGTTCCGGGCCGGAGACGCCGCTGGGCCGGCTGTGGGACTCCCGCGCCGCCGAGCCCCTGCGCCGCGGCGCTCTCGGCGCCATCCGCTTCGCCGCGACGGTCAAGCAGGGGATGCAGGAGCGCGAGGACGAGCTGAACGGCCGCTACGCTGTACCGACCCAGCGCCCGCGTCCCGCGGCGTGGGAGAGGCTCGCGCCCGCCCCGGAGAGTCCCCGTCCCGTTCACCCGCCGCACGGGCACCAGACTCACCCCCCGCACGGACACCAGCCCCCGGCCCCGGACGCCCTCGGGCCCGGCGCTCAGACCCCCGACTCCCCGGCCCCCAGGGGCCCGGCCTCCGGCGGCCCGGCTCCCGGACCGCGGGACCGCCGCTCCGGCGGGCACCGGGACGACGACCTCCCCGACGACTTCTTCACGGGGCGCGGCGCCTGACGGCCCCCGGCCTCACCCTCTCAGCTCAGAACCCACCGGACGAAAGACGAATCAAGCCACATGCTCTCCCAGGAAATCACCCAGCGCTGGATCGACTACTTCGAGGAGCGCGGCCACACCGCGGTGCCCTCGTCCTCGCTGATCTCCCACGAGGCCGGTTCGATGTTCACGATCGCCGGCATGGTTCCCTTCATCCCGTACTTCCTGGGCCGGGAGACCCCGCCCTACTCGCGGGCCGTCTCGGTTCAGAAGTGCATCCGGACCAAGGACATCGAGGAGGTCGGCAAGACCGCCCGCCACGGCACCTTCTTCCAGATGGCCGGCAACTTCTCCTTCGGCGACTACTTCAAGAAGGAGGTCATCCCGTTCGCCTGGAACCTGCTGACCTCCCCGGTCGAGGAGGGCGGCTACGGGCTGGACCCCGAGCGCCTCTGGGTCACCGTCTACGAGGGCGACCAGGAGGCCTACGACATCTGGACCCGCGACGTCGGGTTCCCCGCCGAGCGCGTGCAGCGGATGAACATGGAGGAGAACTACTGGGACACCGGCCAGCCGGGCCCCGCCGGTCCCGACTCCGAGATCTTCTACGACCGCGGCCCCGCCTACGGGCAGGAGGGCGGCCCCGCGGTCGACGACGAGCGCTACATCGAGATCTGGAACCTCGTGTTCATGCAGTTCCAGCGCGGTGAGGGCGTCGGCAAGGACTTCGAGATCCTCGGCGAGCTGCCCCGGAAGAACATCGACACCGGCCTCGGCGTGGAGCGCCTGGCGATGCTGCTGCAGGGCGTGGAGAACTTCTACGAGACCGACCAGGTCCGTCCCGTCTTGGACAAGGCCTCCGAGCTCTCCGGCAAGCGCTACAGCGGCTCCGAGTCCTCTGCGGACGAGGGCTACGAGGACGACGTGCGGATGCGCGTCGTCGCGGACCACATCCGCTCCTCGCTGATGCTCATCACCGACGGCGTCACCCCCTCCAACGAGGGCCGTGGCTACATCCTGCGCCGGCTGCTGCGCCGCGCCATCCGGGCCATGCGCCTGCTGGGCGTCACCGAGCCCTGCCTGCCGGAGCTGCTGCCCGTCTCGCGCGACGCCATGAAGGGGGTCTACCCCGAGGTGGCCACCGACTACGAGCGGATCAGCCGGATCGCCTACGCCGAGGAGCGGGCCTTCCTGCACACCATCGAGTCCGGCACCGCGCGCCTGGGCGAGGCCGTGACCCAGGCCAAGTCGGGCGGTACTGCCGTGAGCGGCGAGGACGCCTTCGCGCTGCACGACACCTACGGCTTCCCCATCGACCTCACCCTGGAGATGGCGGCCGAGGCCGGCGTCGCCGTGGACGAGGAGTCCTTCCGCTCCCTGATGGCCGAGCAGCGCCACCGCGCCCAGGCCGACGCCAAGGCCAAGAAGGGCTCGCACGCCGACCTCTCGGCCTTCCGCGAGCTCGTGGACGAGCGCGCCTCGGTCTTCACCGGGTACACCCAGCTGCGCACCGAGACGACGCTGCGCGCCCTGCTCATCAAGGGCGTCACGACGCCGGCGGCCGGCGTGGGCCAGGAGGTCGAGGTCGTCCTGGACGAGACCCCGTTCTACGCCGAGGCCGGCGGCCAGGCCGCGGACACCGGCCTGATCACCGGGCCGGGCTTCACCCTGCGCGTCACGGACGTCCAGCAGCCGGTCAAGGGGCTCACGGTGCACCGCGCGCAGGTGACCGAGGGCGAGGTTGTGGCCGGCAGCGACGTCGTCGCCCAGGTGGACGTGCAGCGCCGCCGCGACGCCGAGAAGGCGCACTCCGGCACGCACATCGTCCACGCGGCCCTGCACACGGTGCTCGGCCCCGAGGCGGTCCAGCGCGGCTCCTTCAACAAGGAGGGCTACCTGCGCTTCGACTTCGCCTGGGCCGAGGGGCTCTCCGGCGCCGCCCGCCAGGAGGTCGAGGAGGTCTCCAACACCGCGATCCGGGACAACCACGAGGTGGTGACCCGCGAGATGCCGCTGGCCGAGGCCAAGGCCATGGGCGCCATGAGCCTGTTCGGTGAGAAGTACGGCGACGTGGTGCGCGTCGTCGAGATCAACGGCGAGTTCTCCCGCGAGCTGTGCGGCGGCACCCACGTGGGCAGCTCCGCCGAGATCGGCTCGCTCTCGCTGATCTCCGAGGCCTCGGTTGGCTCGGGCAACCGGCGCGTGGAGGCCCTCGTGGGGCTCGACTCCTTCAACCACCTCGCGACCGAGCGCACGCTGGTCAGCCAGCTCTCCTCGATGCTCAAGGTGCAGTCCTCCGCGGAGCTGCCGGAGAAGATCTCCAGCACCCTGGACCGGCTGAAGAGCGCCGAGAAGGAGCTCGAGAAGCTGCGCCGGGAGAAGCTGCAGGCCGAGGCCGGGCGGCTCACCGAGAAGGCCGAGCTGATCGGCGGCGTTCGCCTGCTGGTGCACGACGCCGGCGAGGTCGCCGCCGACGAGGTCCGCTCGCTCGCGACCGACCTGCGCCACCGCCTCGGCGGGGATCCGGCCGCCGTGGCGGTGGCCGGCGTGCAGAAGGGGCGGCCCGTGGTGGTCGTCGCGACCAACGAGGCCGCCCGCGAGGCCGGGGTCAAGGCCGGTGCGCTGGTGCGCACCGCGGCCGGGGCGCTCGGCGGCGGCGGGGGCGGCAAGGACGACCTCGCCCAGGGCGGCGGTCAGGACCCGAGCAAGATCGGCGTCGCCTTCGACGCCGTCAAGGCCCAGGTCTCGAGCGAGGCGAAGTAGAAGCGACGAGCGGATAGGCCACAGCGTGTTCGAGCGAGGAGTGAGGATGGGGGTCGACGTGGGCAACGCCCGCGTGGGCCTCGCCCTGAGCGACCCCGACGGGATCCTGGCGACCCCGCTGAAGACCCTCAAGCGCAACGTCAACACCGACTCCGACCGCCGGGTGCTGCGCAGGCTCCTGCGGGTCCACGAGGTCACCGAGGTCTTCGTCGGCTGGCCCCGGACCATGCGGGGCGGATCCAGCGCCTCGACCGGCATGGCCGAGGACTACGCGGCCGGGCTGGTCCGGGAGCTCGCGGAGGACGGCGAGGAGATCCCCGTCTGGCTGGTCGACGAGCGCCTCACCACCGTCTCGGCCCACAGGTCCCTGCACGAGGCGGGGGTCTCCTCGCGGGACTTCCGGGCCGTGGTGGACCAGGTGGCCGCCGTCAACATCCTCCAGCAGTGCCTCGACGCGCTGAAGAACGATCAATCACTGGCCGGCCATCGGGTGCGGTCGCAGAGCGCGCCGGGCCCGGAGCCAACCGGACCCGGCGTCGTTCCCGATCAGATGGGAGACCCTTCGTGAACCACGATTCCCCACGACGCCGCCGCGGACGCGAGGAGGGCGAGACCCTGCACGGCCTGCTCGCGCCGACGGAGGCCGAGGAGCGCGCCGGCTACGGGCCCCTGCGCGTGGAGCACGAGGAGATCTCTCCCGAGGACGCCAAGCGCAGGCATCTCCGCCGGCGCAACACGATGCTGACCGCCATCGTCCTCTTCGCCGTGGCCCTGATCATCTCGGGGACCATCGTGGGACCCCGGCTCGGGCTGTTCCAGACCAAGGACTACCACGGCGAGGGCAACGGCACCTCGGTGACCTTCACCGTCTCGGACGGCGACGGCAACGCCACCATCGCGCAGAACCTCGAGAGCGAGGGCGTCGTCGCGGACGCCGAGCGGTTCCTGGACGTCTACGAGGAGCGCTCCGACGGCCAGTTCATCCAGCCCGGGACCTTCGAGCTGCAGGAGCGGATGAGCTCGGAGTCGGCCGTGGACTCGATGCTGGGCACCGGGGGAGCGGCCGAGCACTACGTGGCCATCAACCAGGGCCTGCGCATGGACGAGACCTTCGACCAGCTGGCCGAGGCCACGGGCATCCCGGTCTCCGAGTTCGAGCAGTTCGAGGACGACACGGCCGCCTTCGGCATCCCCGACGAGTTCCCAACCCTCGAGGGCTACCTGCACCCCGGCGAGTACCGCTTCCCGACCGACGCCGGCGCGGAGGACGTGCTGGAGGAGATGACGCAGCGGACCAAGGACGACCTCGCGGACCTGGACATCACCGACGACGAGGAGATCTTCCACGCGGTGACCGTGGGCTCGATCCTCGAGTTCGAGGCGACGCCGCAGGACTACGCGGCGGTGGCGGGCGCCATCGACAACCGGATCGAGAACCCCGACGGCGAGACGCAGGGCTTCCTGCAGTCCGACGCCACGGTCGCCTACGGCCTGGGGGAGAAGACCTACCAGATCACCAACGAGCAGAAGGCGGACACGGGCAACCGGTACAACACCTTCGCCCACCAGGGGCTCCCCGTCGGCCCGATCGGCTCGCCGGACAAGACCGCGCTGAGCGCCGCCGCGGATCCCGAGGACAACGACTACTACTTCTGGGTCACGGTGGACCTCGACACGGGCGAGACGAAGTTCGCCCGCACCTACGAGGAGCACCAGCAGAACGTCGCCGAGTACGAGCAGTGGTGCTCCGAGAACGAGGGGAAGTGCGTCTGATGACCGCGGAGACCGATCTCGGCGGGGCCCGCGGCGGATGGGCCGCTGTGCTCGGCAGCCCCATCGAGCACAGCCTCTCCCCGGCGCTGCACCGGGCGGCCTACGAGGTGCTCGGGGCCGACCTGGGCTACGAGCGCCGCGAGGTCACGGAAGAGACGCTGGGGGACACCGCCCGTCCCGCGCTGGCCGACCCCCGCTGGCGGGGCTTCTCGGTCACGATGCCGCTGAAGTCGGCCGTGCTGGACTGGGCGGGCCGTGCCACCGGCTTCGCCCGGCTGGTGGGAGTGGCCAACACCCTGGCCCCCGTGCGCCGGGACGGCGCCGTCGAGGTCCTCGCCCACAACACCGACGTCTCCGGGATCGTCAACGCCCTGCGCCACGCGGGGGTCAGCGGCTCGACGGGCCTGCGCGCGGCGATCATCGGCGGCGGGGGGACCGCGACCGCCGCGGCGGCCGCCCTGCACGTCCTCGGCGCCGACGCCGTGCGCGTCTACGTCCGCGACCCCTCCCGCGCCGCCCGGGTGGAGTCCGTGACCCGTCAGATCGGCATGGAGCTCCAGTTCCGCGGGCTCGAGCGCGCGGCGGCGGAGCTGGGCGCGGCGGAGCTGGCGATCTGCACCCTGCCGGCCCGCGCCTTCGACGCCCAGGCGGAGCGGCTGCCTGAGGACCTCGGGCGCACCTCCGTGCTCGACGTCTCCTACGACCCGTGGCCCTCCGCCCTGGCCGAGGCCGCGACGGCGCGCGGCGCCCGCGTGGTCTCCGGCAAGGACATGCTCCTCTACCAGGCGGTGGACCAGGTCAAGCTGTTCACGGGCGCGCCGCTGGAGGAGCCGCTGCCCCGTCAGGAGGCGGTGCTCGCCGCCATGGCCCGGGCGGTCGGCCTCGGGCCGCGGGACTATGTCCCGCGCGAGATCTCCGACGAGGCGCTGCTCGCCCCGCGCGCGGGCTGAGCCCGGACCGGGAGGGCCCGCCCGGCGGCGTCGGCCCTTCACATAGTGGGCCATTCCCGGACGGGGTGCCGCGCGGGCCGGCCTGCGGCCCACAATGTACTTGAAGCATCACGGGCGCCCGCGCGAGGCGGGCGGCCGGACGAGAGAGAAGGACCGTACGTGACACTTCGCTGGCTGACCGCAGGAGAATCCCACGGCGAGGCGCTGGTGGGCATCATCGAGGGCGTCCCCGCCGGGGTCGAGCTCACCTCGGCGCACATCCGCGACGCCCTGGCCCGCCGCCGCCTCGGGTACGGGCGCGGGGCCCGGATGAAGTTCGAGGAGGACCGCGTCCGCATCCTCGGCGGCGTCCGCCACGGCGTGACCCAGGGCGGCCCGGTGGCGATCGAGATCGCCAACACCGAGTGGCCGAAGTGGACCGACGTCATGTCCTCCGACCCCGTGGACCCCGAGGTCCTCGCCGGGCGGGCCCGCAACGCGCCGCTGACCCGGCCGCGGCCCGGCCACGCGGACCTCACCGGCATGCAGAAGTACGGCTTCGACGAGGCCCGCCCGGTCCTCGAGCGGGCCAGTGCTCGGGAGACCGCCACGCGGGTCGCGCTCGGCGTCGTCGCCGCCCAGATCCTCAAGGCCCTCGGCGCGGAGCTGGTCAGCCACACCACCGCGGTGGGGACCGTCTCCTCGCCCGAGGACGCCGCCCTGCCGGGCCCGGGCGATGTCGGGGCCCTCGACGCCGACCCGCTGCGCTGCCACGACGCCGCGACCTCCGAGGCGATGGTGGCCGAGGTCGACGCCGCCCACAAGGAGGGCGAGACCCTCGGCGGCGTCGTCGAGGTCCTGGCCTACGGCCTGGCGCCGGGCCTGGGCTCCTACGTCCACTGGGACCGCCGCCTCGACTCCCGCCTGGCCGGCGCGCTGATGGGCATCCAGGCCATCAAGGGCGTCGAGGTCGGGGACGGCTTCCGCACCGCGGCCCGCCGCGGCTCGGCCGCCCACGACGAGATCGAGGCCGCCGAGCAGGGCGGGATCCGCCGCACCAGCAACCGCGCCGGCGGCATCGAGGGAGGCATGAGCATCGGGGACACGCTCCGGGTGCGCGCCGCGATGAAGCCGATCGCCACGGTGCCCAAGGCGCTGAGGACGGTGGACACCTCCTCCGGCGAGGCCACCAAGGCCCACCACCAGCGCTCGGACGTGTGCGCGGTGCCGGCGGCCGGCGTCGTCGCGGAGGCGATGGTCGCGCTCGTGCTCGCCGACGCCTACGCCGAGAAGTTCGGCGGGGACTCGATCGCGGAGACCCGCCGCAACGTCGAGGCGTACCTGGCCGCGATCCCGGAGAGCCTGCACTCGGTCTCCGACGCAGAGGGGCGGGTCGAGTAGCCGTGCCTCCCAAGAACCCCCTGGAGACCGCAGGCAGCGGCGACGACCGCCTGGACCCCGCTCTGATCAGGTCGCTGAGCGAGCACGAGGAGCCGCGCGGCCCGATCGTGCTCATCGGCCCGATGGCCGCCGGCAAGTCCTTCCTCGCCCTGCACCTGTCGAAGTTCCACGGATACAAGTTCGTCGACGCCGACCAGCTCATCGTCTCCCGCCACGGGGTCATCTCGGAGCTCTTCGAGACCTACGGCGAGCGGTACTTCCGCGACCTCGAGGCGGACACGATCACCGAGGTGCTGGGCGACCCCGAGTACGAGGGCGCGATCTTCTCGGTGGGCGGCGGCGCGCCGATGACGCCGCGGGTCCGGGAGCGGCTGGCCGAGCACCGCGTCGTCTACCTCCGGATCGACGCCGAGACCGTGGAGCCCCGGATCGCCGGGAACACCAGCCGGCCGATGCTCCGGCCGGACCCGGTGGCCCGGTGGAAGGAGATCCTCGAGCAGCGCAAGGAGACCTACGAGGCGCTGGCTGACGTCGTCATCGACGCCAGCGGCGACCGCAGCATCAACGACATGGCCGAGGAGCTGGACCGCGCGATCCGCGGCCCGGCCGCCGGCCGCTGACTCCCCAGGAAGGAACCGGCAGAGCACCCATGGCCGAAGAGAACACCACCGTGACCACCGTCCCCGTGACGGGCAGGCAGCCGAGCGAGAACTACAACGTGCTGATCGGGCACGGCCTGCTCGGCCGGCTGCCGGACATCCTCGGGCCCCGGGCGCAGCGCGTCCTGGTCGTCCACCCCCGGGCGCTGCGCTCGACCGGCGAGCTGGTCATGAACGACCTCCGCACCGCCGGCTACGAGTCGTTCTCGGCGGAGATCCCCGACGCCGAGGAGGGCAAGCACGTCCAGGTGGCGGCCTTCTGCTGGCAAGTGCTGGGGCAGAACGACTTCACGCGCTCCGACGTCGTCATCTCGGTCGGCGGCGGGGCGGTGACCGACGTCGCCGGCTTCGTCGCCGCGACGTGGCTGCGCGGAGTGCGGGTGGTCCACATCCCGACGACGCTGCTCGGCATGGTCGACGCCGCCGTGGGCGGCAAGACCGGCATCAACACCGCCGAGGGCAAGAACCTCGTGGGCTCCTTCCACCCGCCGGCGGCGGTCCTGTGCGACCTCGACACCCTGCTGACCCTGCCCGTCAACGAGCTGCTCACCGGCATGGCGGAGGTCGTCAAGTGCGGCTTCATCGCGGATCCGGAGATCCTGCGGCTCGTCGAGGAGAACCCAGACCGCGTCCGGGACTCGCAGTCGTCGGTGGTCCGCAAGCTCGTCGAGCGTTCCGTCCGGGTCAAGGCCGAGATCGTCTCGGAGGACCTCCGGGAGTCGGGGCGCCGGGAGTTCCTGAACTACGGGCACACGCTCGGGCACGCCATCGAGCTGGCGGAGCGCTACCAGTGGCGCCACGGCGCGGCGGTCGCGGTCGGCATGGTCTTCGCCGCGGAGCTGGCGGCCGCCGCCGGGAACCTGGACGAGGAGGTGGTGCACCGCACCCGCGCCGTCCTGGAGTCCCTGGGGCTGCCGGTGAGCTACCGCGGAGGCCGCTGGAAGCAGCTCAGCGACGCGATGCACCGGGACAAGAAGACCCGGGGCAACCTGCTGCGCTTCGTGGTGCTCGACGCCGTCGGCTCCCCGCGCATCATGGAGGTCCCGGACGAGTCGATCCTCTTCGCGACCTACCAGGAGATCGCGGAGGAGGCCTGAGCCGGCCGGCCGGCGCGGGGGAGCGGGGCCCGAGGCGCTACAATGGCTACCGATCCACCGGCGGCGTCCGACGACGTCGCGTGCCCAAGAACTGAGAAGGAGCGTTCGTGGCAACGACCAACGACATCAAGAACGGGACCATCCTGAAGCTGGACGGCAATCTCTGGGGCGTCATCGAGTTCCAGCACGTCAAGCCCGGCAAGGGCGGGGCGTTCGTGCGCACCAAGCTGCGCAACGTCACCAGCGGCAAGGTCGTGGACAAGACCTTCAACGCCGGCGCGAAGGTCGACGTCACCACCGTGGACCGCTCCGAGTACCAGTACCTGTACCAGGACGGCGCGGACTACGTCTTCATGGACAACAAGACCTTCGACCAGATCAACGTCCCCGAGGCCGTGGTCGGCGAGGCCGCCAACTTCATGCTGGAGAACCAGAACGTGACCGTGGCGCTGTACGAGGGCGAGCCCCTGTACATCGAGATGCCGCCGTCGGTGGTCCTGGAGATCACCTACGCCGAGCCGGGCCTGCAGGGCGACCGCTCGACCGGCGGCACCAAGCCCGCGACGCTGGAGACCGGCTACCAGATCCAGGTCCCGCTGTTCGTGGACCAGGGCACCAAGGTCAAGGTCGACACCCGTTCCGGCGACTACCTCGGGCGCGTCAACGAGTGAGGTCCCTGACGAAGGCGCGGATCCGCGCCCTGGAAGTCCTCTTCGAGGCGGACGAGCGCCGCGAGGACCTGCTCGAGGTCCTCTCGCGGCGCCGGCTCCACACCTCCGCCCTGATCTCCTCCTACTCGGAGCAGATCGTCCGCGGGGTCATCGAGCACGACGAGGAGATCTCCGAGTACCTCGAGACCTACGCGAAGGGCTGGACCCTGGACCGGATGCCGTCGGTGGACCGCGCGATCCTGAAGATCGGGGCGTGGGAGCTGCTGTACAACGACGACGTCCCGGACGCCGTCGCCGTCTCGGAGGCCGCGGGCCTGGCCCGCACCCACTCCACCGACGACTCCCCGCGGTTCGTCAACGGGCTGCTGGGGCGGCTCCAGAAGGTCAAGCCGACGCTGCTGGCCTGAGGGGCTCCCGGCTCCGGCTCCGGGCGCTCCCCGGGGCCGGCGGCTGTGGTACCTTGACATGCAGGTGCCCGCCGAGGGCGCCGAGCAACCTTTAAATTCCGTCCTGTGAGGCGGGGAAGGAGGCGAACGCACATGAGAGAGCCATCGGAGAGCATCGAGGGTCCCGGAACGGGGACCCCCCGGCGCGCCCGGGTCATTCTCGACGCTGCCGACGTCGACCGGGCCCTGACCCGGATCTCCCACGAGATCGTCGAGGCCAACAAGGGCACCGACGGACTCGTCCTGCTGGGCATCCCGCGCCGCGGCTACCCGCTGGCACGCCGCATCGCGGAGAAGATCGCCCGCTCCTACCCCGGCTTCGACCCGGCCGAGGGCCTGGGCCAGCTCGACGTCACCATGTACCGGGACGACCTGCGCCGCAGCACCTCCCGCACCCCCATGCCGACCCAGCTCCCGCCCCGCGGGATCGACCGCCGCAACGTGGTGCTGGTCGACGACGTCCTCTACTCCGGGCGCACCATCCGCGCCGCCCTGGACGCGATGGCCGACTTCGGCCGCCCCGCCGTGGTGCGGCTGGCCGTGCTGATCGACCGGGGCCACCGCCAGCTGCCGATCCGCGCCGACCACGTCGGCAAGAACCTGCCGACCTCCCTCGACGAGTCCGTGAAGGTCTACCTCGAGGAGATCGACGGCGCCGCCGGCGGCCCGGACCGCGTGCAGATCCTCGCCCCCGCCGGATCGGAGGACCGCTCGTGAGGCACCTGCTGGACACCCGGGACCTGAGCCGCGCGGAGGCCGTCTCCCTGCTCGACACCGCCGACAGGATGGGCGAGGTCGGCCACCGCGAGGTCAAGAAGCTGCCCGCCCTGCGCGGGCGCACCGTGGTCAACCTCTTCTTCGAGGACTCGACCCGGACCCGCATCTCCTTCGAGACCGCGGAGAAGCGCCTCTCCGCTGACGTGATCAACTTCGCCGCCAAGGGCTCCTCGGTGTCCAAGGGAGAGTCGCTGAAGGACACCGCCCAGACCCTCGAGGCCATCAACGCCGACGCCGTCGTGATCCGCCACCCCGGATCCGGCGCCCCGCAGCGGCTGGCCACCAGCGGCTGGATCGACGCGCCGGTCATCAACGCCGGCGACGGCACCCACGCGCACCCGACCCAGGCGCTGCTGGACGCGATGACCCTCCGGCAGCACCGCGCCCGCCTGGCCTCGGCCGACACCGCCGGGACCGACCTGGCGGGGCTGCGCGTGGCGATCGTCGGGGACGTGCTGCACTCGCGCGTCGCCCGCTCCAACGTCTGGCTGCTGCATACCCTGGGGGCCGAGGTCACCCTGGTGGCGCCTCCGACCCTGCTGCCGGTCGGCGTCGACGCCTGGCCGGTCGCCGTCGAGTACGACCTCGACGCCGCCCTGGCCCGCGGCCAGGACGCCGTGATGATGCTGCGGATCCAGCGCGAGCGCATGAACGCCGCGTTCTTCCCCTCCGCCGAGGAGTACGCGCGCCTGTGGGGCCTGACCCCCGAGCGCCTGCGCGCCCTCGAGGCCGCCGGCGGCGGCACCGCGATCCTGCATCCCGGCCCCATGAACCGCGGCCTGGAGATCAGCTCCGAGGCCGCGGACTCCGACCGATCGCTGGTGCTGGACCAGGTGACCAACGGCGTCTCGGTGCGCATGGCCGTGCTGTACCACCTGCTGACCGGCCCGCAGGCCCCCCACGGCCCCGACGAAGAAGGACACCATGACCGCTGAGAAGTACCTGATCCGCCGGGCCCGCCTGCTCGGGGAGCGGACCGCAGACCTGCTGATCGCCGACGGCGTCATCGCCGAGGTCGGCCAGGACCTGGAGGCCGAGGGCGCCCGGGTCGTCGAGGCCGAGGGCCTGATCGCCCTGCCCGGCTTCGTCGACGTCCACACCCACCTGCGCGAGCCGGGCCGCGAGGACGCCGAGACCGTGGAGACCGGCACCCGGGCCGCGGCCGCGGGCGGCTACACCGCGGTCTGCGCGATGGCCAACTCCCATCCCGTGGCGGACACGGCCGGCGTCGTCGAGCAGGTCTACGAGCTCGGCCGCGCCGCCGGCTGGGTGGACGTCCACCCGGTGGGCGCGGTGACCGTGGGCCTGGCCGGCGAGCGGCTCTCCGAGATCGGCGCGATGGCCGGCTCCCGCGCCGGGGTGCGGATGTTCTCCGACGACGGCAAGTGCGTGCACAACGCGGTGCTGATGCGCCGGGCGCTCGAGTACGTCAAGACCTTCGACGGCGTCGTCGCCCAGCACGCCCAGGAGCCGCTGCTGACCGAGGGCGCCCAGATGAACGAGGGCGCCGTCTCCGCCGACCTGGGGCTGACCGGCTGGCCGGCCGTCGCGGAGGAGTCGATCATCGCCCGCGACGTGCTGCTGGCCCAGCACGTCGGCTCCCGGGTGCACGTCTGCCACCTGTCCACGCGCGGCTCGGTGGAGATCGTGCGCTGGGCCAAGGAGCGCGGCATCGACGTGACCGCCGAGGTCACCCCGCACCACCTGCTGCTGACCGACGAGAAGGCGCGCACCTACGACCCGGTGTACAAGGTGAACCCGCCGCTGCGCACCGAGGAGGACGTGCTCGCGCTGCGCGAGGCGGTCGCGGACGGGACGATCGACGTGATCGGCACCGACCACGCCCCGCACCCGATCGAGGCCAAGGAGTGCGAGTGGTCCTGCGCCGCGATGGGCATGACCGGGCTGGAGACGGCCCTGTCCATCGTCCAGCTCGCGCTGGTGGAGACCGGCGCGATGGACTGGGCCGGCGTCGCCCGGATCATGTCCGTCACCCCCGCCCGGATCGCCCGCATCGAGGACCAGGGCCGCCCGCTGGCCGCCGGGGAGCCGGCGAACATCACGCTGGTCGACCCGCGGGCGCGCCGCACGGTGGTCCCGGAGGACCACCAGACCAAGGGCCGCAACTCGCCGTTCCGGGGCCTCGAGGTCCCGGGGAGCATCCGCGCCACGTTCTGCCACGGGCACCCGACCGTGCTCGACGGCGCCGTGGCCGGCCCCCGCACCGACGCCTAGGAAGGGGCGGACATGGACAGCAAACTCCTCACCACGGCGATCCTGGTGATCCTCGCCCTGCTGGTCTTCTGGGGGCTGCGCCGCGGCTGGCTCGCCCGCCGGGGGCGGCAGGCCGACCTCGCCCCGCTGCCCGAGGTCCCGGAGGAGCTCGACGGCGCCGAGGCCGCCTTCGGGCCCCGGGTCCAGTACGTGAGCACCACCGCGGCAGGCGACTGGCTGGACCGCATCGCCGCCCAGGGGCTGGGCATGAAGGCCAACGGCCGCGCCCTGGTCTTCCCGGACGGGCTGATCGTGGCCCGCGAGGGCGCCCGCGACCTCTGGATCCCGGCCGGGAGCATCGAGGTGCTGCGCCGGGAGTCCGGCATGGCCGGGAAGTTCGTCGAGCGGGAGGGCCTGGTCGTCGTGACCTGGCGGCTGGGCGACCGGCTGCTCGACACCGGCCTGCGCACCCGCGCCGCGGCCGAGGCGGCACCCCTGCTCGAGGCCCTGCGGGAGATCGCCCCCGAGGCCGCCGATGCACTGCCCGGCACGGACCGCGCCTCCGCCTCCTAGCCCCCACACCACCCCAGACCCACCCACGCCGCGGCCGTCCGCCGCGCAGCACGTGAGGAAGTGAACCGCAATGACCACCACCACCGCCCCGCTGGCCGGGGCCACCGAGCCGGCCGTCCTGGTCCTGGAGGACGGCACCGTCTACCGGGGCCGCGCCTACGGAGCCCGGGGGGCCACCCTGGGCGAGGCCGTCTTCTCCACCGGCATGACCGGCTACCAGGAGACCCTGACCGACCCCTCCTACGCCGGGCAGATCGTGGTGCAGACCGCGCCGCACATCGGCAACACCGGCGTCAACGCCGAGGACGCCGAGTCCCGCCGCATCTGGGTCGAGGGCTACGTGGTGCGCGACGCCGCCCGCAGGCCCTCCAACTGGCGGTCCGAGCGGCCGCTGGACGAGGAGCTCGAGGAGCAGGGCGTCGTCGGCATCCGCGGGATCGACACCCGGGCCCTGACCCGCCGGCTGCGCAGCGTCGGCTCGATGCGCTCGGGCATCTTCTCCGGCGCCGAGGCGCAGCGCCCCGAGGCCGAGCTGCTCGAGGCCGTCCGCGGCCAGGCCTCCATGAAGGGCGCCAAGCTCGCGGAGACGGTGAGCGTCGGGGAGACCCTCACCATCGAGCCCGCGGATCACGGCTGGAGCGGGGAGCCGCTGGGCACCGTCGTCGCCGTGGACCTCGGCATCAAGTCGATGACCCCGCGGCGCTTCGCCGAACGCGGCCTGCGGGTGCACGTGGTCCCCGCGACCGTCTCCTTCGAGGAGCTGCGCGCCCTGAGCCCCGACGGCGTGTTCTTCTCCAACGGCCCGGGCGACCCGGCCACCGCCGACGAGCAGGTCGAGCTGCTGCGGCGGGTGCTGCGCGAGGGCATCCCGTTCTTCGGCATCTGCTTCGGCAACCAGCTGCTGGGCCGCGCCCTGGGCTTCGGCACCTACAAGCTGCCCTTCGGCCATCGCGGCATCAACCAGCCGGTCCTGGACCGCTCGACCGGCAAGGTCGAGATCACCGCGCAGAACCACGGCTTCGCCGTCGACGCCCCGCTCGAGGGCCCGGTCACCGCTCCGCAGGAGGAGTTCGGCCGCGTCGAGGTCTCGCACGTGTGCCTGAACGACGACGTCGTGGAGGGCATCCGCTGCCTGGACGTCCCCGCCTTCTCGGTGCAGTACCACCCCGAGGCCGCCGCCGGCCCGCACGACGCCGCCTACCTCTTCGACCGCTTCACCGACCTCATGTCCGCCGGCTCCCAGAAAGCAGGTAAGTAGCCACATGCCTCGTCGTCACGACCTCAACAGCGTCCTGGTCATCGGCTCCGGCCCGATCGTCATCGGCCAGGCCGCGGAATTCGACTACTCCGGCACGCAGGCCCTGCGGGTGCTCAAGGACGAGGGCATCCGGGTCATCCTGGTCAACTCCAACCCGGCCACCATCATGACCGACCCGGAGTTCGCGGACGCGACCTACATCGAGCCGATCACGCCCGAGACGGTCGCCAAGATCATCGCCAAGGAGCGGCCCGACGCCGTCCTGCCCACCCTGGGCGGCCAGACCGCCCTGAACACCGCCATCGCCCTGGACGAGCAGGGCGTGCTCGAGGAGTACGGCGTCGAGCTGATCGGCGCCAACATCGAGGCCATCAACCTCGGCGAGGACCGGGAGGCGTTCAAGGGCGTCGTCGAGCGCTGCGGCGCCGAGTCCGCCCGCTCCGAGATCGTCCACTCGATGGACGAGGCGCTGGCCGCCGCGGAGAAGCTCGGCTACCCGATGGTGGTGCGCCCCTCCTTCACGATGGGCGGGCTGGGCTCCGGGATGGCCTACAACGAGAGGGACCTGCACCGCATCGCCGGCGCCGGCATCCAGTACAGCCCCACCTCGGAGGTGCTCCTGGAGGAGTCCATCCTCGGGTGGAAGGAGTACGAGCTGGAGATGATGCGGGACAAGAACGACAACGTCGTGGTCGTCTGCTCGATCGAGAACTTCGACCCGGTGGGCGTGCACACCGGCGACTCGATCACCGTGGCCCCGGCGCTGACCCTGACCGACCGCGAGTACCAGAAGCTGCGCGACGTCTCGATCGCCGTGATCCGCGAGGTCGGCGTGGACACCGGCGGGTGCAACATCCAGTTCGCGATCGACCCGGCGACCGGCCGCGTCGTCGTCATCGAGATGAACCCGCGTGTCTCCCGCTCCTCGGCGCTGGCCTCCAAGGCCACCGGCTTCCCGATCGCCAAGATCGCCACCAAGCTCTCGTTGGGCTACACCCTCGACGAGATCCCCAACGACATCACGCAGAAGACGCCGGCCTCCTTCGAGCCGACGCTGGACTACGTCGTCGTGAAGGTCCCGCGCTTCGCCTTCGAGAAGTTCCCGGCCGCGGACCCGACGCTGACCACCACCATGAAGTCGGTCGGTGAGGCGATGGCCCTGGGCCGCAACTTCACCGAGGCCCTGCAGAAGGCGATGCGCTCGCTCGAGCAGAAGGACGGCGCCTTCGACTTCGCCGCCGAGGAGCTGCCCGCCGAGCAGCTGGCCGAGCTGGTCGAGGCCACCCGCACGCCGACGACGCAGCGCATCCACCAGGTGCGCCGCGCCCTGGCCGCCGGGGCCAGCCTCGAGACGATGTACGAGGCCACCGGCATCGATCCCTGGTTCCTGGATCAGCTGCAGCTGCTCAACGAGGTGGCCGAGCAGGTGCGGGCGGACCCGAGCCTGACCCCGGAGACCCTGCGGGAGGCGAAGCACCACGGCTTCTCGGACGCGCAGATCGCCTCCCTGGCCCACACCCGCGAGGACGTGGTCCGCGGCGTGCGGCATGCGCTGGGCATCCGTCCGGTGTTCAAGACCGTGGACACCTGCGCCGCCGAGTTCGAGGCCTTCACCCCGTACCACTACTCCTCCTACGATCAGGAGGACGAGGTCGCCGAGCACGCGGGCGAGTCGATCATGATCCTCGGCTCGGGCCCCAACCGCATCGGCCAGGGCATCGAGTTCGACTACTCCTGCGTGCACGCCTCGATGGTGCTGCGCGAGGCCGGGTACGAGACCGTGATGGTCAACTGCAATCCGGAGACGGTATCGACCGACTACGACATCTCCACCCGGCTGTACTTCGAGCCGCTGACGCTCGAGGACGTCCTGGAGGTCATCGACTCCGAGCGCCGGACCGGCGGGCTGAAGGGCGTCTACGTCCAGCTCGGCGGGCAGACCCCGCTCAAGCTCGCCGCCGAGCTGAAGGAGGCCGGCGTGCCGATCCTGGGCACCTCGCCCGAGGCCATCGACCTGGCCGAGGACCGCGGGGAGTTCTCCGACGTCCTGGACCGCGCCGGGCTGATCGCTCCGAAGAACGGCACCGCCTCGACCTTCGAGGAGGCCAAGCGGATCGCCGACGGCATCGGCTACCCCGTGCTGGTCCGGCCCTCCTACGTGCTGGGCGGGCGCGGCATGGAGATCGTGTACGACGAGGCCAGCCTCTCCCGGTACCTGGCCAACGCCACCGAGGTCTCCGCGATGCAGCCGGCGCTGATCGACAAGTTCCTCGAGGACGCGATCGAGATCGACGTCGACGCCCTCTACGACGGCGAGGACCTCTACCTCGGCGGCGTCATGGAGCACATCGAGGAGGCGGGCATCCACTCGGGCGACTCCGCGTGCGTGCTGCCGCCGGTGACCCTCGGGCCGGACGTGATCGAGCGGGTGCGGGAGGCGACGCTGGGCATCGCCCGCGGCGTCGGCGTGCACGGGCTGATCAATATCCAGTTCGCCGTCGCCTCGGACATCCTGTACGTGATCGAGGCGAACCCCCGCGCCTCGCGCACGGTGCCCTTCGTCTCCAAGGCCACCGGCGTGCAGCTGGCCAAGGCCGCGGCGCTGATCGGCACCGGCGCCTCCATCGCGGAGCTGACCGAGCGCGGCGTGCTCCCGACCCACCTGGACGGCGCCCGCTACCCGGAGGACGCGGCGATCGCCGTGAAGGAGGCGGTCCTGCCGTTCAGCCGCTTCCGCACCCCCGAGGGCGAGGCCGTGGACTCCCTGCTCGGGCCGGAGATGCGCTCGACCGGCGAGGTCATGGGCCTGGACCGGTTCTTCGACACCGCCTTCGCGAAGTCCCAGGCCGCTATCGGCAGCGCGCTGCCCGTCGAGGGCAGGGTCTTCGTCTCGGTCGCCAACCGGGACAAGCGGGCGGCGGTCATCTACGTCAAGATGCTGCACGACCTCGGCTTCGAGATCGTCACCACCGGCGGCACCGCCCAGGTGCTGCGCCGCAACGGCATCCCGTGCACCGTGGTCGCCAAGCTGGCCGAGGCCGCCGAGAGCCAGCGGAGCATCGTGGACATGGTCACCGACGGGGAGATCGACCTGATCTTCAACACCCCCTCGGGCGGCGGCGAGGCGCGCGGCGACGGCTACGAGATCCGCGCGGCGGCGACCAGCGTCGGCGTGCCGGTCATGACCACGATCTCCGAGTTCGGCGCGGCGATCCAGTCCATCGACGCCCAGCGGCAGCACTCCTGGGGGGTCATGACCCTCCAGGAGCACGAGGCGCAGCTGGCCGGCGGCGCGGCGTGAGCGCGGGGGACCGCCTCTACGCGGCGATGCGCCGCAGCGGGCCGCTGTGCGTGGGGATCGACCCCCATCCAGGCCTGCTGGAGTCCTGGGAGCTGGCCGACGACGCCGAGGGCCTGCGCAGCTTCGCGCTGCGGACCCTCGACGCCGCCGCCGGGTCCGCCGCCGCGGTCAAGCCGCAGGTCGCCCTCTTCGAGCGCCACGGCTCGCGCGGGCTCGCGGTCCTCGAGGAGGTCCTGGCCGGGGCCCGTGAGCGCGGGCTGGAGGCGGTGGCCGACGCCAAGCGCGGCGACATCGGCTCCACGATGGCCGCCTACGCCAGCGCCTGGCTCGGCGAGGGCTCCCCGCTCGCGGCCGACGCCGTGACGCTGAGCCCCTATCTGGGCTTCGAGTCGCTGCGCCCGGCCCTGGACCTCGCCGAGGAGAACGGCCGCGGCACCTTCGTGCTGGCCCTGACCTCCAACCCCGAGGGGGCCTCGGTCCAGCACCGCGGCGGCCCCGAGTCGGTGGCGGCCGGGACCGTCCAGGCGGCCCGGGAGGAGAACGCCCGCCGCGAGTGGGAGCACGCCGGCCCGTGCGGCCTGGTGGTCGGCGCCACGGTGGGTCCCGTGCTGGAGGAGCTGGGGATCGACCTGGCCGCCTTCAACGGGCTCGTCCTGGCCCCGGGCTACGGCGCGCAGGGCGCCTCCGAGGAGGATCTGGCCCGCGTCTTCCGGGGCGCGACCGACAAGGTGCTGGTCTCCTCCTCCCGCGGCGTGCTGCGGCACGGCCCGGCCCAGGGGGCGCTGGAGGCGGAGATCCGACGCTGCAACGAAGCCCTGGGGGAGGCTCTCGGCTAGTCACACGGCGATTCGAAGCGAATGGCGATGCATCGCGGGGAGAAGGTATGCACCTTTTCCCCGCGATTTTTTATTAAAAGCTTTAGCTTTTAGAGCCTCTCCGGCGACGGTTCCACGGATCGTCGAAAACGTACTATTGAGTACGTCACTCGGTGCGGGACCGGCATATATGCCGGCCGTTCGAATCGGCCGCCGTTCCGCGTCACATGTGGCAGATCGGGGTCTTTTGGGGTACTTTGGTTCCCAGTCGCGAGGAAAAGTTTGGGGCATTTCACACATCACGTGAATTCCTCGCGGC
This sequence comes from Rothia halotolerans, assembly GCF_004136635.1. Lineage (GTDB taxonomy): Bacteria > Actinomycetota > Actinomycetes > Actinomycetales > Micrococcaceae > Rothia > Rothia halotolerans. Next base: position 332,946 of record NZ_NOIU01000002.1, read on the forward strand.
AAGAGAAAGGGAGTATTCATGGCATTGCGCCCTCTGACGGAAGAAGAAAGGGCCGCGGCCCGCGACAAGGCGAAGCGATCGCGCCAGGAGCGAGCGGAGGCGAAGCTGGCCCTCAAGAAGCGGGAGGTCTCGATCGAGGAGTTCCTCGACCGGGCCGACGCCAACGAGGCTTTGCAACGCATTCGCGTCGAGGATATGTTGAAGTCCATCCCCAGCATCGGTGAGATCCGGGCGGCCTCGATCATGCGCGAGCTGAAGATCGCCCCGAGCCGGAGGCTCAGGGGGCTGGGTGCGCACCAGCGCAGCAGTCTGATCACATACCTCGAAGGGTGAGTCGCCATGGCCGAGAACCACACACCGCGGCTGACAGTGCTGGCCGGTCCCACCGCCGTCGGCAAGGGCACGGTCTCCGCGTACATCCGCGAGCACTATCCGAAGGTGTGGTTCTCGGTCTCGGCCACCACCCGTGACCCCCGCCCGGGGGAGCGGGACGGGGTCCACTACCACTTCGTCTCGGACGAGGAGTTCGACGCGATGGTCCGGGACCACCAGCTGCTCGAGTGGGCCACCGTGCACAACACGCATCGCTACGGCACCATGCGCTCCACGGTGGAGCGCGCCCTGGCCGCCGGCAGCCACGTGCTCCTGGAGATCGACCTCCAGGGGGCCCGTCAGGTCCGCAACTCGATGCCCGAGGCACGGCTGATCTTCCTAGCCCCGCCGAGCTGGGAGGAGCTCGTCTCCCGCCTGCAGGGCAGGGGCACCGAATCCGCCGCGGAGCAGCGGCAGCGGCTCGAGACCGCCAAGGAGGAGCTCGCGGCCGAGCCGGAGTTCGACGTCACGGTCGTCAACGACACGGTCGAGCGGGCCGCGGAGGAGATCGTCTCCCTCATGGGCGCCGACTCGGTGGCCTCCGGGAGCTGATCGCGGCCTCGCCCTGCCGGCGGGTGTCGCCGCGCACATCCCCGCCGGGACCATGCGCTTTCACGGATCGCGCGGTATGCTGGGATTTTAGTTTTGCCGGCGAGGCGCTTGACACGGTCCCTCGCGCGGATGCTCCATCGCACGGGGCGGGGTCCCGCCCCCCACGTCAACAGACACGGGAGAAGCTCTTGTCACTTTCCGAACACGAAGGCATCATCGACCCCTCGGTCGACTCGCTGCTGAGCAAGGCCGAGTCCAAGTACGGGCTGGTCATCTTCGGCGCGCGCCGGGCCCGTCAGATCAACGCCTACTACTCCCAGCTGCAGGAGGGCCTCTTCGAGCACGTCGGCCCCCTGGTGGACACCGACGTCAACGAGAAGTCCCTCTCGATCGCCATGCGCGAGATCGAGGAGGACGTCATCGAGTCCCACCACGTCGAGGGCGGGCGCTTCAACGAGAACGGGCAGCTGATCCACGACGAGGAGCCCGTCTCCGACTTCTTCACCTCCGACCTGTTCCCGACCGGCATCGAGGAGATCTCCGAGCCGTTCGTCGAGTTCAGCAACGAGGAGGACGGCCAGGGCGGCCAGCCGGAGGCGTAGCCCTCGGCACGCGCGCACGGACCTCGGGATGGTTGGGGCGGCCGGACACGGCGGCTAGACTACCGTAGGTGCGCATCATCTTAGGTATCGGCGGAGGCATCGCGGCGTACAAGGCCGCGATGCTTCTGCGTCTCTTCAGCGAAGCGGGGCACGACGTCGTCCCCATGCCCACCGACTCCGCCCTGCGCTTCGTGGGGGCTCCCACCTTCGAGGCGCTCTCCGGGCATCCCGTGCGGGTCTCCGTCTTCGAGGACGTGGAGACCGTCAACCACGTCCGGCAGGGGGAGCAGGCGGACCTGATCGTCGTCGCGCCGGCCACCGCGGACCTGCTCGCCCGGCTCGCCGCCGGCCGAGCGGACGACCTGCTGACCGGGACCGTGCTCACTGCCACCTGTCCCGTGGTCATCGCCCCGGCCATGCACACCCAGATGTGGGAGAACCCCGCCACCCGCCGCAACGTGGAGATCCTGCGCGGGTACGGGTACACGGTGGTCGAGCCCGCCGTGGGGCGCCTGACGGGCAGGGACAGCGGCGCCGGGCGGCTTCCGGAGCCGGCCGAGATCCGCGACGCCGCCCTGGCCGCCCACGCCGGGACCCGGCCCCGGGCCACCGCCCGCACCGAGGTCCGGCCTCAGACCGCCGGGCACGCCGGCCCGCGTGCCGACGACGAGCGGGCCGGGGACCGGACGCCCGGAGGCCCCCGGCGTGAGGGGCCGCTCGGCGGGCGCCGCGTCGTCGTCACCGCCGGCGGCACGCGCGAGCCGCTGGACCCGGTGCGGTTCCTCGGCAACCGATCCTCGGGGAAGCAGGGCATCGCGGTGGCGCGTGCGGCGCTGGACGCCGGCGCCGAGGTCACCCTGCTGCTGGCCCACACCGAGGTCCCCGCCCCGGCGGAGGAGGCGGGCCTGACGATCCGCAGCGTGGGCACGGCGCTGGAGCTGCGCGAGGCGGTCTTCGCCGCCCTCGCCGAGCAGCCCGCGGACGCGCTGGTCATGACGGCCGCCGTCGCGGACTTCCGGCCCGGCGCATACCGCGAGTCCAAGATCAAGAAGGACCCCGAGGCGACCGACGCGCCCGTCATCGAGCTGGTCCGCAACCCCGACATCCTGCGCGAGGTCGTCCAGCGGCGGGGGGAGGGCGGCCCCGCGCCCGCGCTGATCGTGGGGTTCGCGGCGGAGACCGGCTCCGAGGAGGCGAGCGTGGCCGAGCTCGGCCGGGCGAAGCTATGCTCCAAGGGCAGCGACGTCCTGGTGGTCAACCAGGTGGGGACCGACCTCGTGTTCGGCAGCGACCGGACCGCGGCGACGATCCTGGTCCGGCGCGGCTCCGAGACCGAGGAGACCGACGTCGCCGGCGGCAAGGATGACCTCGCGAGACGGCTCGTGGAGCTCATGGCGTCACATCCTGACATGAGACGGCGGTAGGCGGAAAGACGCGGGCAGCTAGTACAGTGGTCGCGTGACTTCGAACGAGAACCAGTACCTGCGCCTGTTCACCTCGGAATCGGTGACGGAGGGCCACCCCGACAAGATCTGCGACCAGATCTCCGACTCGATCCTCGACGCGCTGCTGGACCAGGACCCCCTGGCCAACGTGGCGGTCGAGACCATGGTCACCACCGGGCAGGTGCACGTCGCCGGCGAGGTCACGACCAACGCGTACGTGGAGATCCCCAAGATCGTCCGGGAGACGATCCTGGACATCGGCTACAACTCCTCGACCCACGGCTTCGACGGCGAGTTCTGCGGCGTCTCCGTCTCGATCGGCGAGCAGTCCCCGGACATCAACGCCGGCGTCTACGAGTCCTACGAGCAGCGCATCGGCGTCGCCGAGGACGAGCTGGACCACCAGGGCGCGGGGGACCAGGGGCTGATGTTCGGCTACGCCTCCAACGAGACGGCCTCGCTCATGCCGGCCCCGATCTGGATCGCCCACCGGCTCTCCGAGCGCCTCACCGAGGTCCGCAAGAGCGGGATCCTGCCTGGGCTGCGGCCCGACGGGAAGACGCAGGTCACCCTCGGGTACGACGGGAGCACGCCGGTCTCGGTGGACACCGTCGTCGTCTCCTCCCAGCACGCCGCGAGCTACGAGCTGGGCGCGCTGCAGCAGGACATCCGCGAGGCGGTGGTGGCCCCGGTCCTGGAGGACCTGGAGCTGGACACCTCGGACGCGAAGTTCATCATCAACCCGGCCGGCCGCTTCGTCCAGGGCGGCCCCGTCGGCGACGCCGGGCTGACCGGGCGCAAGATCATCGTGGACACCTACGGGGGCATGGCCCGCCACGGCGGAGGCGCGTTCTCGGGCAAGGACCCCTCGAAGGTCGACCGCTCGGCCGCGTACGCGATGCGCTGGGTGGCCAAGAACGTCGTCGCGGCGGGCCTGGCCGACCGCGCCGAGGTGCAGGTCGCCTACGCGATCGGCAGCGCGCGCCCGGTGGGCCTCTACGTCGAGACCTTCGGGACCCACCACGTGGACCCGCAGCGCATCGAGGCCGCCATCCGCGAGGTCTTCGACCTGCGGCCGCTGGCCATCATCCGCGACCTCGAGCTGCGGCGCCCCATCTTCGCCAAGACGGCCGCGCACGGCCACTTCGGCCGCACGGAGCCCGAGTTCACCTGGGAGAGCACCAACAGGGCGGAGGCCCTGCGGGCGGCCGCCCTCTAGCGATGGAACACGACGTGGGGGAGGCGGAGGCGCCGGGCCCGGCCGGTCTGTTCCCCATCGAGGAGGCGGCTCCCGGCGGCCGGACCTCCGGCGGCGTCGTGCTCGCCGAGCGGGACCCGGTGGCCCGCGTCGCCATCGACACCCGGGTGCCGCATCTGGACCGGCTGTTCGACTACCACGTCCCCGCCGAGCTCGACGAGGAGGCCCAGCCGGGCACCCGCGTGCGGATCGCCTTCCACCACCGGGAGACGGTCGCCTGGCTGGTGGAGCGCGTCCCGAGCAGCGACTCCTCGGTGCCGCTGCAGCCGTTGCGCGGGGTCCTCTCCCCGGTGCGGGCGCTGACGCCCGAGACGTGGGCGCTGGTCCGCGCGGTCGCGGCCCGCAGCGCCGGGCTGGACTCCGACGTGCTCCGGCTGGCGGTGCCCCCGCGCGCCGCCGGCGCGGAGAAGCGCCACCTCGCCCGGGCCGCCGACGCCGAGGAGCAGCCCCGGCCCGCCTGGACCGCGGCGGAGGGCGAGGGCGGGGAAGACGCCGTCCTCCCCGCGGAGGCCGATCCGGCATCCGGGGCGGGGGCCGGTGAATCCGCCGCTGCCGAGGGCCATCGCCCAGCCGACGCCTCGGAGGAGAACGAGGGCGCCGCCGCGGTGGAGGGAGCCGAGGCAGACGAGGGTTCCCCCGCCGGCGGAGCCTCGGGCGGAACCGAAGACTCCGTGTCGGCTGGCACCTCTGACAGCGTCGGGAGCCCCGCTGCGGACGAAGGCGCTTCCGCCGTCGAGCACGCCTCCGTCCCCGACCACGCCCCCGCCGAGGAGGCGTCCGGCTCCGGCTGGGAGCCGTACCTCGGCGGCCCCGAGTTCCTCGCCGCGCTCTCCGACGCCGAGCACCCCGCCGTCAGGAGGGTCGCCGCCTTCGCCCCGTCCGGTGGCCGGGACTGGGCGGAGCTGACGGCCCGGGCGTGCGCCGCGACGCTCACCTCGGGGCGCCGCGCGCTCGTCGTCGTCGCGGACAACGGGCGGCTGGACCGCCTCGAGGCCGCCCTCGGCCGGCTGGTCGACGCCGAGCGGATCGCCCGGCTGAGCAACGACGCCGGGCTCAGCACCCGCTACGCCCAGTTCCTGCGCGCCCTGAGCGGCGAGGCCTGGGTGGTCATCGGCACCCGGTCCGCGGCCTTCGCGCCGGTGCCGGACCTCGGCCTGGTGGCCTGCTTCGACGACGGCGACTCGAACCTGATCGAGCGGCAGGCCCCCTACTCGCACGCGCGCGACGTGCTCCTGCTCCGCGCCCAGCAGCAGGGCTGCTCGGCGCTGTTCGGCGGCTACGCCGTCTCCCCCGAGGCGCAGCGCCTCGTGCAGACCGGCTGGGCCCTGCCGCTGGCCCTGCCGCGCCCCGAGCTGCGCCTCGCCTCGCCGCACATCGTGGCGACCTCGGACTCCTTCGAGCGCACCCGGGACCCGCTGGCCGCGCTGGCCAGGATCCCGCAGACCGCCCACCGCGTCGCCCGGGAGGCGCTGGCCAGCGGACCCGTCCTGGTGCAGGTGGCCCGCACCGGCTACGCGCCGAGCCTCGCCTGCCAGCGCTGCCGTGCCTCGGCGCGCTGCCCGCACTGCCACGGCCCGCTGCGCCTGGAGAAGGACTCCCGCGCCCAGGCGACCTGCCGCTGGTGCCACCGCGGGGTCGCCGAGTGGCGCTGTCCCGAGTGCGGCTCGGACCGGTGGCGGCTGACCACGGTCGGCGCGCTGCGCACGGCCGAGGAGCTCGGCCGCGCCTTCCCGCAGGTGCCGGTGGTCAACTCGAGCGCCGAGAGCGTCCGGAGCGAGGTCGGCTCCGCGCCGAGCCTCGTGGTCGCCACCCCCGGTGCCGAGCCCCGGGCCGCCGGCGGCTACCAGGCTGCCCTCCTGCTGGACGGCGACCGCATGCTGGCGCGCGACTCCCTCCGGGCGGGGGAGGACGTGCTGCGGCGCTGGATGAACGCGTGCGCCCTGGTCAAGCCGCGGGAGGAGGGCGGCCGGGTGGTGTGCACGGCCGAGGAGTCGGGGCCGCTGGCAGCGCTGGTCCGCTGGGACCCCGCCGGCTTCTCCGCGCGGGAGCTGGCCGAGCGGCACGAGCTGGGGCTGCCGCCCGCGGTCCGCATCGCCGCGATCACCGGCCCGCGGGCTGCCGTCGAGGCCTTCCTCGTCGCCCTGGACGCCCCCGCCGTCGCGCCCCCGCCCGCCCTGCGGGTGCTGGACGCCGTCCCGCTGAGCGACGACGACGCCGAGGACGAGTACCGGGCCCTGCTCTTCATGTCCTACGCCGCGGCGCCGGCCGTCACCCGCGCCCTGCGGGGGATCCGGGCGGGGTTCTCCGCCCATCGCCGCTACGGCCCGGTGCAGATCCGCTGCGACGGGATCGACCTGCTCTGAGCGCCGGAGCCGCGGACGCCGGCCGACAGCGCGGGACCCGCCGCTAGCCGACGACGTCGCGGGCCAGCCGCGCCAGCCGCCCGGCGGAGCGATCCCAGCTGTAGCGGCCGGCGTCGCGCACCGCCGCGAGGGCTTGCCGGCGGTAGACCTCCGGCTCGGCCAGGGAGCGGATCCGCTCGACGAGCTCGCCCTCGGCCTCCGGGTCTGCCCGCAGCGCGCCGGGGGCGATCTCGCGGAAGATCTCGATGTCGCTGGTGACCACCGGCGTGCCGGCGGCCATCGCCTCGACCACCGGCAGCCCGTACCCCTCGGAGGCGCTGGCCGTGACCAGCGCCGCGCACTCCCGCAGCAGGCGCCGGTACTCGGCGTCGGTGACGCCGCCGTGGAAGGTCACTCGCGCGCCCGGCGGGACGAGGGCGCGCAGCTGTTCGGTCCGCCGCTCGGGGAAGCGGGAGAGGATCCGCAGCTCGTGCTCGGGCAGCCGCCCCATGGCCTCGATGAGCCGCTCGACCCGCTTGTAGGGCATGGCCGAGCCCATGTAGAGCAGGGAGTCCCCGCGGCCGGGGATGCGTTCGAGTGCCTCCTGCTCCTCGCAGACGGCGTCGGCCGGCGGCGCGTTGGAGACCACGTGGACGGGGCGACGGGTCAGGCGGTGCTCGGCCATGAGCCGCCGGGTGGTCTCGCTGACGGTCACGACGGCGTCGGCCCGGTTCAGCAGCATCCGCTGCGGCGCGTAGGAGGTGTGGAAGAGACGCCAGCCGAGGCGGACCGGGGCCGGCAGGAAGCCCGGCGGCTCGGGGTGCTCGTAGTAGATGAGGTCGTGCAAGGTCAGGACGAGCGGGAACCTGCGGCCCAGCCCGCCCACGGTCTGCATGGGGGAGAACAGCAGGTCCGGGCGGTAGCGGTTGAGGAGCCAGCCGGTGAGCGGCTCGAGCGGCCCGGTGGGGGAGGGACCCATGATCCAGGGCAGGCCGGGCAGCTGGGCCAGCTGCGCCTCGTCGCTGATGAGCATGGCCACGCGCAGGCCGGGCTCCTCGCCCGCCTCGATGCGGCGCCTCAGGGCATGGAGCAGCTCGGCGGTGTAGCGGCTGATGCCGTCGTGGACCGGGCGGACGTAGCGGGCGTCGAAGACCATCCTCATGCCGGCTGCGCCTCCTTCCGCAGGAAACCCTCGACGAGACCGGCGGCGCGGCGGGGGGCCTCGTAGTGGACCAGGTGCCCGACGGCGGGGATGACCTCGAGCCGGGCGTCCGGGAAGAGGCCGGCGAGCGTCCGCTGGCCGGCGACGGAGCCCAGGTCGTCCTGCTCCGCGGCGATCAGCAGCACGGGGCAGGCGACCGAGGGGGCGACGTCGCGCACGGTGTCCCGGATCGAGGAGCCGTAGGCCTCGAGCACGGTCCGGCGGCTGCTGAAGGCCCCGAAGTACGCGGCGTGCTGGCCGTTGATGAAGCTCCTCAGACCCGGGAGGCGGTTCTTCATCATGACCTCGGAGGAGATCCGGGTGATGAGGCGGGAGCGGACCAGGGCGTCCCCGGCCCGGCCGGGCAGCGCCGCGCAGACCCGGTAGAAGAGGGAAGCCGCGCCGGCCGCGGCGCGGGCCCCCGTCTCCAGGGCGGGCTCGCAGATGGGGTTGACCAGGGCGAGGGCTGAGACCGCGCCGGGATGCCGGGCGGCCAGGCGCGCGGCGACCACCGAGCCGAAGGAGTGCCCGACGACGGCGAGCGGCTCGCTTCCCAGCTCTGCGGCCAGCGCCCGGAGGACCTCGGCGTACTCGTCCGCGGTGTGCGGCAGGCTCGTCAGCGGCTCGGAGGCGCCGAAGCCGGGCAGGTCCGGGACCACGACCTCCCATTCGCGCCGCAGCGGCTCCGCGAGCAGGGCCATGCCGTGGTGGTCCCCGCGGAAGCCGTGGACCATCAGCAGCCGCGGGGCGCCGGCGCGCAGGGAGGGGTAGGTCCAGTAGCGGATCCTGGCGGCGTCGTGGACGAAGCCGCTCTCGCGGGGGAAGTAGGCGGGGCGCGGCTGCGCCTCGAAGACGCCGTCCGTCTCGCCGGCGCTCGGCCGCGGGGACTCGTGGGGCACGGGCTGGCACTCCTTCTGCTGGGGTTGGGGCCAGCTTACAAGCCGTGGCCGGCGTTGCTTGCCCGAGACGCTAGACTGTGGATGATCCCTAGCGAACGGCCCTGCCCTCGGCATGCCCCCGGCAGTGCGGCCCTTCGGAACACCTCAGCGCAAAGGAAACACTGTGCCTCACACGGATGGAGAGAACTCCGCACGGGACGCCCACGAGGAGAAGGTCTACGACTTCTCCTCGATGGAAGCCGTCTGGGCGGACTACTGGGAGCGCGAGCGGGTCTTCGCCCCCAGCGACGACGGCTCGAAGGAGCGCCGCTACGTCCTGGACATGTTCCCCTATCCCTCCGGCGACCTCCACATGGGCCACGCCGAGGCCTTCGCGATGGGCGACGTCGTGGCCCGGTACTGGATGCAGCGCGGCTACGACGTCCTGCACCCCATCGGCTGGGACTCCTTCGGCCTGCCGGCCGAGAACGCCGCCATCAAGAACGACGTGCACCCGTCCGAGTGGACGTACCGGAACATCGAGACGCAGGCGGCCTCCTTCAAGCGCTACGGCATCGCGGTGGACTGGTCGCGCCGGCTGCACACCTCCGACCCGGAGTACTACCGCTGGACCCAGTGGCTGTTCCAGCAGTTCTACGCGCGCGGCCTCGCCTACCGCAAGGACTCCCCGGTCAACTGGTGCCCCAAAGACCAGACGGTGCTGGCCAACGAGCAGGTCGTCAACGGCGAGTGCGAGCGCTGCCACACCAAGGTGACCAAGAAGTCGCTGAACCAGTGGTACTTCAAGATCACCGACTACGCCCAGCAGCTGCTGGACGACATGGACCAGCTGGAGGGCCACTGGCCCGATCGCGTGCTGGCCATGCAGCGCAACTGGATCGGCCGCTCCGAGGGCGCCCACGTGACCTTCCAGATCGAGGGGGACGGCTCCAAGCCGGCCACCGAGCTGGACGTGTTCACGACCCGCCCGGACACCCTCTACGGCTCGACCTTCTTCGTCGTCGCCGCCGACGCCGACCTGGCCCACGAGCTGGTGACGCCCGAGCAGTCGGCCGCCCTGGAGGCCTACCGCGAGGAGGTCAAGGCCTTCTCCGACATCGAGCGGCAGTCCAGCGACCGGCCGAAGACCGGCGTGTTCACCGGCCGCTACGCGATCAACCCCCTGACCGGCGAGAAGCTGCCGATCTGGGCCGCCGACTACGTGCTGGCCGACTACGGCACCGGCGCCATCATGGCCGTGCCCGCGCACGACCAGCGCGACCTCGACTTCGCCCGCGCCTTCGACCTGCCGGTGCGCGTGGTCGTGGAGACCGGCGAGGAGGACCCGGCCGAGACCGGCGTCGCCACCGCCGGCGAGGGCACGCTGGTCAACTCCGGCCCGCTGGACGGGCTGGGGAAGGCCGAGGCGATCGCGCGCGCCATCGAGCTGCTCGAGGAGCGCCGGACGGGCGAGGGGCAGACCATCTTCCGCCTGCGCGACTGGCTGCTCTCCCGCCAGCGCTTCTGGGGCGCGCCGATCCCCATCGTCCACTGCGGCTCCTGCGGCGAGGTGCCGGTGCCCGAGGACCAGCTGCCGGTGCGCCTGCCCGAGGACCTCAGGGGCGAGGAGCTCGCCCCGAAGGGTCGCTCGCCGCTGGCGTCGGTGAGCGAGTGGGTCGACGTCGAGTGCCCCTCCTGCGGCGGCCCCGCCCAGCGGGACACCGACACGATGGATACCTTCGTCGACTCCTCCTGGTACTACCTGCGCTACGCCAACCCGCACCTGGACACCGCTGCGTTCGACGCCGAGGCCCTGCGGAACTGGGCGCCGGTGGACCAGTACGTGGGCGGCGTCGAGCACGCGATCCTGCACCTGCTGTACTCGCGGTTCTTCGTCAAGGTCATCCGGGACATGGGCTACATCGACTTCGACGAGCCCTTCCGCGCCCTGCTGAACCAGGGCCAGGTGCTCAACCAGGGCAAGGCCATGTCCAAGTCCCTGGGCAACGGCGTGGACCTGGGCGAGCAGCTGAACACCTACGGGGTCGACGCCGTGCGCACCACCATGGTCTTCGCCTCCCCGCCGGAGGACGACATCGACTGGGCCGACGTCTCGCCCGGCGGCGCCGCGAAGTTCCTGGCGCGCGCCTGGCGCCTGGGCCAGGACGCGGAGAGTGCCCCGGGGGCCCCGGCGGAGGAGGGCGACGTTGCCCTGCGCCGGGTAACCCACCGGACGATGCACGAGTCCGCGCAGGCGCTGGACGCGCACAAGTTCAACGTCGTCGTGGCCAAGACCATGGAGCTGGTCAACGCGACCCGCAAGGCCATCGACTCCGGCTGCGGGCCGGCCGACGCCGCGGTCCGCGAGGCCGCTGAGGCCGTCGCCGTGCTGCTGTCCCTCTACGCGCCCTACACGGCCGAGGACCTGTGGCACGAGCTGGGGCACCAGACGCCGGTGCTGCGGGCCGGCTGGCCCGCGGTGGACGAGGCGCTGCTGGTGGACGAGACCGTCACCGCGGTGGTCCAGGTCAAGGGCAAGGTCCGGGACCGCCTGGAGGTCGCGAAGGACATCACCGCCTCGGAGCTCGAGCGCCTCGCGCTGGACTCGGAGCCGGTGCGGCGCTTCCTGGGGGACGCGCCGATCCGCAAGGTCATCGTGCGCGAGCCCAAGCTCGTGAACATCGTGGCCTAGGGGGGCAGAGATGTCCGCGGGCAGCGCTGGGGCCGGCCAGGTCGCCGTCGTCACCGACTCGGCGGCCGGGCTCGACCCGGGCGTGTCCGCGGCCTGGGAGGCAGCCGGGGACTTCGCGTGCGTGTCCATGCCCCTCATGGTCGAGGACCAGATCTATCCCGGCGGCGATGATCCCCGCCTTGAGCAGCAGCTGGTCATTGCGGCGGCCGAGGGGCGGCGGATGAGCACCTCCAAGCCCTCGCCCGGGGCCTTCGACGCCGTCTACCGGCGGCTCGCCGAGCGCGGCTTCGAGGCGGTCGTCTCGATCCACCTCTCCGAGGAGCTCTCGGGCACGGTCTCCACGGCCCGGGCCTGCTCGGGCGAGGCCCCGGTGCCGGTGACGGTGCTCGACACCCGCTCCGTGGCCATGGCGCAGGGCTTCGCGGTCGCCTCCGCGCTGGGCAGGGCCCGGGCGGGCGGCTCGGTGGAGGAGGTCCTCGCGGCGGCCCGGGCCTCCCTGGAGGGGACCCGGCTGCTTTTCTACGTTCCGACCCTCGAGGCCCTGGCCCGCAGCGGCCGCATCCCCAAGGGGCTCGCCGTGGTCGGCCAGATGTTCCAGATCAAGCCGATCGCCACCGTCGCGGCGGGGCGGCTGAAGTACCTGGAGCGGCCGCGCCAGGAGGCGGCGGCCCGCAGGAGGTTGGTCGAGCTGGCGGTGGAGGACGTGCGGCACGCCCTGAGGCGGCAGAGTGCGCTGGCCGCGGCTTCGGAGCCCGGGGAGCCGGAGGCCGCGCTCGCGGTCCACGACTTCTACGGCCGGCACGTGGCGGACCTCATCGAGGACGGCGTCGCCGCGGCCTTCGGGGATCGGGTGAGGATCCTCAGGTACCCGCTGCCGCCCGTGCTGGCGGTCCACGCCGGGCTCGGGCCGGTGGCCGTCGTGGCCGCGCCCCGGGCCCTCGCCGGCGAGCTGGCGTCCCCAACCGGCTGAAAGACCAGCGGCGGCGTCCGGCCGTCCACCGATCCGGCTGATGAGCCCCGTTCCCGCCGACGTCGTGCCCTCATCGTCCCTAGTCTCGGCACCATGGTGAAGGGAACCGAGGGGCAGGGAATCGCCGGGACGAGCGCCGGGGCGGGCAGGATCAGCACTGGCGCGGGCAGGACGGATGCCGGTGCGGGTGGGTCGCGCTCGGGGCAGATCGGGATGGCGCAGGGCGGGGTGCCACAGGACGGGGTGGTGCGCCGCGTAGTCGCGACGACCGGCCGCGCCGGGCCGCCGGCCTCGCGGGAGCGCCTGACGGCTATGATCGAGCGCCTCTCCGAGCGGGAGGGCGCCATGGGCTCGTCGGAGATCCGGGGGCGGGCCGCCGAAGCCCCCCGGGCGCGGCCTCGGGACACCGAACCGCCCGGGGAAGAGGCGCAAGTCGACTCTGTTGAGCCGGAGGAGGGGGCCCCTGCCGGGGCCCGGCAGGGCTGGGGCCGAGACGAGGACGCAGTGGAGGCCGAAGGGGCGCCACGCCATGCCGCAGCCCTGCCGGCCTCGGCCTCCTCCGTCGCGGCGCGCTGGCTGCCTTCCCGGCGTGCGGCGTGGGCGATGTTGGTGCTCGTCGCCCTGGCGGTGGCGCTGGTGCTGCTGTTCCCGCCCAGCTGCGGGGCCCGCCCGGAAGTCAGCGTGCTGGTCTCCGGTTCCCCGAGTCCCTTGCCCGACGGTCTCCCCTCCGCGCCCGCCGCCGCTTCCTCCGCTGCGGCGGGGGAGGGCGACGACGTAGTGGCGCACGTGACCGGGGCGGTGCGCCGGCCGGGTCTGGTCCGGCTGCCCGGCGGAGCCCTGGTGGACGACGCCGTGCGCGAGGCCGGCGGCCTGAGCGAGGACGCCGCGGCCGAGGGCGTCAACCTCGCCGCCGAGGTCGAGCGCGGCCAGCAGGTCCGGATCCCCACGCGCGAGGAGGCGGCGGCCGCCCCGGCCGCTGTGGGGCCCGCCACCGGGTCATCCGGCGGCCCCGCGTCCGGAGGCTCCAGCGCGGCCGGGACCGGCGGGGCAGCTGGGTCGGGCGGGACAGGGAAGCCCCCGGCCGCCTCCGGAGCAGCCGGAGGGACCTCTGCCGGAGGCGCCGAGGGGCGGATCAACCTCAACACGGCCACGGCGGCGGAGCTCCAGACGCTGCCTCGCGTGGGCCCGGTCCTCTCCGAGCGCATCGTGGACTGGCGGGAGCAGAATGGTCCCTTCGCCTCAGTCCAGGAGCTCGACGCGGTCCCGGGCATCGGGGACGCCATGATGGCCTCCCTCGAGCCGCTGGTGACGGTCTGAGGTGCGGGACGTCGACGATCTCCGCCTCCCGCCGGGACGGGCCGCGGATATGCGGCTTCTGCCCGCGGCGGGGGTCGTGTGGGGCGCCGCGGCCGCGGTCGCCGCGGGACAGCCAGCACCGCCGAGGATCTGGGCGCTCGCCGTGCTCGCCCTCGCGGTGCTGACCCAGATCGGCGCGACGCTGTGGGGACGCCTGGGCCTCCGCCCGTCGGGCCGGCGCGTGCTCCAGGGGGCGACGGCGTCGTGCGTCCTCGCGCTGGTCGCGCTCGCGGCCTTCATCGCCTGGGCCGGCGACGCCGGAGGCGGGGCGGCCGCTCGGTTGGCCGGTGCCGCCGGCTCCGAGCGGATGTTCCGGGCCGTCGTCGAGCCGGAGGGCGAGCCCCGGTTGGTCGAGGGCAGGTACGGCACTTCCCAGGTGATCGACGGCAGGGTGCTCGAGGCCGACGGCGCAGCACACGGCGAGGGACAGCCCGAGCGGATCACCCTGTGGCGGCAGGTCCCCTCGGAGGACGACGCCGAGCCAGCCTGCCCGCCGTCCCGTCCCGGCGAGACCGAGGCCCCGGACCGGACAGCATCTCCCCATAAGGCCGAGGACGACGCCGGAGCCGGCCGGGAGCGCCCGCGACCCGGTTCCTGCATGCTCTCGGTCATCGGGCAGGTGGAGCGGGACGGGGGCGGCTACACCATGCGCGTCGGGGCGCTCACGCCGGTCGCTGCGCCGTTGAAGGGCTCCGGTGGGGAGCAAGGCCTTCTCCCGGATCCGCTGCTCCGCGGCATCGACCGCCTCCGGGAGGGGTTCCGGCAGCGCGTCGAGGCCCAGCTACCGCAGGACCCCGCCGCGCTGGTCCTCGGCATGACCTACGGCGACGACTCGGGGCTGCGCCCGGAGACCCAGGACGCGCTCAAGACCTCGGGACTGACGCATCTGACGGCTGTCAGCGGCGCTAACGTGGCGCTGGTGTTCCTGCTCGGGGTCCACTCGATCCGCTGGACCCGCTGCCCACGGCCGATGACGCTCGTCGTAGGGCTGGTCGCCGTCGGCGCGTACGTGGTGCTGGTGGGCCCCGAACCCTCCGTCCTGCGCGCGGCGGTGATGGGTGTGCTGGGCGGGGTGACGCTGGCGCTCGGCCGGGGAGGAGCGGCCACCTCGGCGCTATGGGTGTCGGTGATCGTCCTGTTGTGCGCCGACCGCCATCTGGTGGACGAGCCGGGCTTCATCCTCTCGGTCCTGGCGACGGCGGGCATCGTCCTGCAGGGCGCCGTCATGAGCCGGGCCCTGGTACGGTTCATGCCGCGCATGGTCGCGGATCCGCTGGCGGTCACCGCGGTCGCGAGTCTCTGGTGCGGCCCGTATCTGGTCTGGATGACCGGCTACTGGGCGCCGTTCACCCTGCTCGCGAACCTTCTGGTGGCACCGGTGGTGCCGGGCGTGACCCTCTGCGGGCTGATGGCGCTGTGCCTCCAGGGGATCGCTCCCTGGTCCAGTGTGCTGACGACGACGGCGGGCGTGGGGGTCCGATGGGTCGAAGCCGTCGGCGTCGGTGCGGCGTCGTTGCCCGGCTCCCGGGTGGAGGCGGGTGAGGGACCGCTCCCCGTCCTGCTCGCGGTCGTCCTCGCTGTGGCCGTCGCGCTGCTCGTCTTCCGCGCGGACCCGCTGCGCGATGCCGGGAGGAAGGCGATGCCGGAGAACCTCGGACTGAGTCTGAGCCTGAGGCGCGACGCTGGGGAGGCCTTGTCAAAGGGGAGAGGCGGGGCCCTGGGCTGTGACGATGCCGCGGGCGTGTTCCTCTCCGGTGAGGCGAGCGGGCAGAGGCGGGATCATCCTTCTCGGGCAGGGCCCGGCCGGAGACGATAAACGTGGGAGGCCAGGCGATGATCACGTGATTTGTCGTCTGCATCGCTCTTTCGCGGACCTATTCGAGGCCCTCCGGGGCGAACAGGCACATGGATCAGTTGCGGTTCATGCCGTGCCTGCGCGTGTCGAGGGCGAACTTGAAGTGGCTCTCGGCCACGTCGATCTGGCTCCTCGGCGTGGAGGGGTCGAAGACCCGGAGCAGCGAGAAGCGGAACGTGCCCGGATCGGCGGTGCGCAGCTCGACGTTGCCGCCGTGGCCGTTGGCGGCGTAGGCCTCCCACCGCTGGCGGATGCTCTCCGCGCCGTCGGCCTTGCCGACGTACTGACGACCGTCCCGGGTGTCGGTGATCCGGTAGATCCCCGCCACCGAGGCCAGCGCCGTGCGCCACGAGGCGTAGGCGGGCTCGCGCATCACGGCCTGGAGGCGCGGGTAGTCCAGGACGAGCCGGTCGTAACCGGGGGAACGGCACCGGCTCCGCATCGGCGATCTCCAGCACGGGGTACCCGGCGGCGGTGTCCGCGTTGATGCGCCAGGTGCGCGGGGATCTTCATCCGATCACCAGCCTGTTCCTGAGATCGGCCAGCTGCTCGGACTCGACGAGGTCGAAGGTGCGCAGCACCCCGTCCTCGGAGATCTCACCGCGGTTCTCCAGCACCGACCAGAGCCGGGCCCGCTGACCGCCCTCCCAGTTTCCCACCCTGGATGACGCGCCATCGCGATCCGGGCGACGCACGACTCGCGAGCGTTGCACGAGTACCCCGCCAGCGTATAGCCTTCAGAGTGTCAGATACCCCTCCGGGGTATACCTAGAGGAAGGAAGCACCATGACGCAGAACCAGTACCAGGTGTCCGGCATGACCTGCGGGCACTGCGAGATGTCGGTCCGCGAAGAGGTCGGCGAGCTCCCCGGCGTCACGGGCATCGAGGTCAGCGCCCAGACCGGCACGCTCGTGGTGACCGGCGAGGGGGAGATCGACGACGCGAAGGTCCTGGCCGCGGTCGAGGAGGCCGGGTACACGGCCGAGCGGGTCTGATGAGGGCCGGGACCAGGCTCTCGCTCTACGGGGTCGGGCTGGTGGCGGCGTTCGGGGCTGCATTCGGCCTCGGCGGCGTCGCCGTCCCGGACAGCGTCGTGGAGTCGTGGACCCAGCAGAGCGGAGCGGACGAGCACGGTGAGCACGGCGAAGGAGCGGAGCAGATGAGCACGCACGACGAAGACCAGCACGAGGCCGGCGGCATGGCCGGCCACGAGCACGCAGCGGACGGCGGCGCACCGCCGGAGGGCATCGTGGCCGCCGCGGACCCCGCCTACCCGCTGGGTGAGACGGTGCGCCTGAGCGCCGACCACATGCCGGGCATGGACGGTGCGGAGGCCACGGTCTCCGGGGCGTTCGCCACGACGGCGTACTCGGTCAGCTATACGCCGACCACCGGAGGGGACCCCGTGCGCGACCACAAGTGGGTCGTCCACGAAGAGCTGCGGGATCCCGGCGAGGCACCCCTGCCCGACGGGGCCGAGGCGGTGCTCGAGGCCGATCACATGGACGGCATGGAGGGAGCCGAGGCGACGATCGACAGCTCCACCCAGGAGACCGTCTACATGGTCGACGTCGAGACGGACGACATGACGATGACCAACCACAAGTGGGTCGTCGAGAGCGAGATCCACCCCGCCGGCTGACCCGGCCGGAACGGACCGGCGGCCGCATCGGCGGCCGCCGCAGATGAGCAGGAACAGGAAGGGGCGCGCAGTGAGCACCCAAGCACCGCCGGTCGCCGAGGCCGGCATCGAGCTCGAGATCGGCGGGATGACCTGCGCCTCGTGCGCCAACCGGATCGAGAAGAAGCTGAACAAGCTCGACGGCGTGCAGGCGACGGTCAACTACGCCACCGAGAAGGCCAAGGTCACCGCCCCCGAGGCGTACGACCCGCAGCTGCTGATCGCCGAGGTCGAGAAGGCCGGCTACGCCGCCGCCCTGCCCCAGCCCCGGCGCACCGAGGCCGAGGAGACGAGCGCGGGCGGGCCCGAGGACGCCGATCCGGAGCTGACCTCGCTGCGGCAGCGGCTGATCGGCTCGATCGTGCTCACGGTTCCCGTGATCGCGATGGCGATGATCCCGGCCCTGCAATTCACCTACTGGCAGTGGCTCTCGCTGACCCTGGCCGCGCCGGTGATCGTGTGGGCGGCGTGGCCCTTCCACAAGGCGGCGTGGACCAACCTCAGGCACGGCACCGCGACCATGGACACGCTCATCTCCATGGGCACCACCGCGGCGTTCCTGTGGTCGCTCTACGCCCTGTTCTTCGGCACCGCCGGGACGCCGGGGATGGTCCACCCCTTCGAGTTCACCCTGGCACCGTCGGACGGGGCCGCGAACATCTACCTCGAGGCCGCGGCCGGGGTCACGATGTTCATCCTCGCCGGCCGCTACTTCGAGAAGCGCTCCAAGCGCCAGGCCGGAGCCGCGCTGCGCGCCCTGCTGGAACTCGGCGCGAAGGAGGTCTCGGTGCTGCGCGACGGCGTCGAGGTGAAGATCCCGACCGCGGACCTGCAGGTCGACGACGAGTTCGTCGTCCGCCCGGGGGAGAAGATCGCCACCGACGGCGTCGTCGTCTCCGGCACCTCCGCCGTGGACGCCTCGATGCTCACCGGCGAGTCCGTGCCGGTGGAGATCTCCGAGGGCGACGCCGTGACCGGCGCGACCGTCAACGCCGGCGGCCGCCTCCTCGTGCGGGCCACCCGGGTCGGGTCGGACACGCAGCTGGCGCAGATGGCCCAGCTGGTCGAGGACGCCCAGACCGGCAAGGCCGAGGTCCAGCGCCTGGCCGACAGGATCTCCGGGGTCTTCGTCCCGATCGTGATCGTCATCGCCGTCGCCACCCTCGGCGCGTGGCTCGGCGCGGGCTTCCCGACCGTCGCCGCCTTCACCGCCGCCGTCGCGGTGCTGGTCATCGCATGCCCCTGCGCCCTCGGCCTCGCCACCCCGACCGCGCTGCTGGTGGGCACCGGGCGCGGCGCGCAGATGGGCGTGCTCATCAAGGGCCCCGAGGTCCTGGAGTCCACCCGCAAGGTCGACACAGTGGTGCTGGACAAGACCGGCACCGTCACCAGCGGGAAGATGACGCTCACCGACGTGATCGCCGAGCCGGGCGTGGATCGGGCGGAGCTGCTGCGCTTCGCCGGCGCGCTCGAGAACGCCTCCGAGCACCCGATCGCGCAGGCCATCGCGGCGGGCGCGGTCGAGGAGGGCGGCGCGCTGCCGACTCCCGAGGACTTCGCCAACGTCGAGGGCAAGGGCGTGCAGGGCGTCGTCGAGGGCACCTCCGTGGTGGTGGGCCGCGAGACGCTGCTGGCCGACTGGTCGCAGAGGCTCTCCCCGGAGGTCGCCGAGGCGAAGGGCGCGGCAGAGCGCGAGGGCAAGACCGTCGTCGCCGTCGGCTGGGACGGGCGGGCGCGCGGCGTCCTCGTGGTCGCCGACGCCATCAAGCCCACCAGCGCCCGGGCCATCGCCGAGCTCAAGCAGCTCGGCCTGACCCCGGTGCTGCTGACCGGCGACAACGAGGCCGTGGCCCGCGAGATCGCCGGCGAGGTCGGCATCGAGCAGGTGATCGCCGAGGTCCTGCCGAAGGACAAGGTTGACGTCGTCTCCGGCCTCCAGGCGGAGGGGAAGGTCGTGGCGATGGTCGGCGACGGCGTCAACGACGCCCCGGCCCTGGCCCAGGCCGACCTGGGCCTAGCGATGGGCACCGGCACCGACGTCGCGATCGAGGCCGCCGACATCACGCTGGTGCGTGGTGACCTGCGCGCCGCGGTCGCCGCGATCCGGCTCTCCCGCAGGACGCTGCGGACGATCAAGACCAACCTGTTCTGGGCCTTCGCCTACAACGTCGCGGCCATCCCGGTCGCAGCACTGGGCATGCTCAACCCGATGCTCGCCGGCGCGGCGATGGCGTTCTCCAGCGTCTTCGTCGTCGGTAACAGTCTCCGTCTGCGCGGCTTCACCAGCGTCACGAAGTAGCCCGCGAGGAAAGGATCCGTCCGCCGAGGCCGGCCGAGCCGAGCCGCGTCGAAGGTCGGGACATGCGCCGCCCAGGCAGCCGGGGGAGAGCCCCGATGGCCTGGGCGGCGTGCTGCTCGCGCCCGCTAGGCCTTGTCGTGGACGGTCACGGCGTACCCGTCCGGATCGAGGAAGGTGAACGCCAGGCCGAACGGCCCGGCCTCCGGCGCACGCAGGATCGTGGTCCCCGCCGCGGCGAGGGAGTCGTGCAGCTCCTGCGAGTCGTCGCAGTGCAGCCACAGCGCGACGCCGGTGCCGGGGCGGGGAGTCGCCTGGTCCAGGTCCACACCGGGCAGCGGCTCTCGCACGGCGAAGGGGATGGGGGAGGTCGCGAAGAGGACCGCGCCGGGAGGTGCTGCCTGGACCCGGCGCAGGCCGAGGCGGGTCTCGTAGAACTCCGCGGCGCGCTCGAGGTCGCGCACCTGCAGGGCGATGAAGTCCGGACCGGTGACTGCCATGGGGTTTCCTTCCGAAGTGATGTCAGCATGTTGACATAAAGAGGATATGTCAGAATATTGACATGAAGCAACCCGCAGACGAGCTGGAAGCGATGATCGGCTACCGGCTGAAGCAGGCCCAGGCGGCGCTGCGCTCGCGCATGGACGAGACGCTGAAGCAGCTCGAGCTGACCACCTCGCAGTACTCCTGCCTCGAGACGATCGGGCGGCGCCCCGGGGCCTCGAACGCGGAGATCGCCCGGAGCGTGTTCGTCTCCCGGCAGGCGATGAACACGCTCCTGCGCGGGCTGCAGCAGCGCGGCCTCGTGACGAGGGCGGAGAGGGCGGAGGCGGGCAGGGCGCTCCCGATCAGGCTCACGGGCGAGGGGAGGCGGCTCCTGGGGGAGGCGGCGGCCCGGATCGCCAGGATCGAGAAGGCGATGTCCGACGCGCTCGGCCCGGAGCGGCGGACATCGCTGATGAGCGGTCTCACCCGATGCGTGGACGCGCTGGAGGACCTGCCCGACCCCGAATAGATCTGTGCGGGTCTCGGCCCGCTGCGTGAGGGCGCTGAGACCTCCCGGCCGGGCGAAGGTACCCCGCGGCCGCCCGCGGCCCGCGGCGTCCAGGCGCCCTACGCCCCGGCCAGATCCCGCCGGCGGAAGCCCCCGACGCCGACGCCGGCCAGCAGGAGGGCGATCCCGGCGAGGACTCCGACGGCGGCCCAGGAGACGTCCTCGGCCGGGTACTGGCCGATGTGCCGGAACACGGAGGTGCCGAGCACCGCGTCGTCGAGCTCCATCATGTCCCCGAACAGGCTCAGCACGGCCCCGTACGCGAACACGGCCCAGGTGAGGCCGATGAGCCGCGGCGCGATCCCGTAGAGCGCGAGGGCCAGTCCCAGCAGCGACCAGACGGCCGGGGCATGCGCCACGTGCCCGAGCAGCGTCGGACCGAGGAGCCCCCAGTCCCCGGTCGAGAGCGCGGCGCCGAGCCCCTCGCCGAGGCCGGCCGCGGCCAGCAGGCAGAGCGACCCGAGCGCGGAGACCGCCGCCCACGAGAGGATCCAGCCGCTGCGGGAGACCGCCGCGGCGAGCACGGACTCGGCCCGCGCGCTCTGCTCCTCGCCCCGCAGCCCCTGCGCCGAGAGGATCGCGCAGACCGCGGCGATGATGGCGAAGTAGACGCCCATGAACCCGAGGTAGCCGTCGACCATGCCCCCGGAGCCGCCGAAGACGGCGAGGATCTCCGCCGGCATCCCCTCCGCGTTCTCGGCCATCGGCTGCAAGAACGCCCCGAAGACGACGCCGCCCGCCAGCAGCGCGAACGACCACCAGGCCAACCCGGCCCGCTGCAGCCGGAAGGCGAGCGAGAACGAGCCCCGCAGCCACCGGGGCGCGGCGGCGGAACCGAGCCGATCCGGCAGGATGCCCGCGGCCAGGTCGCGTCGCGACTGCAGCGCGAAGCCGGCGAGGAGCAGCAGCGCCGTCGCCGCGAGGGAGATCGCCAGCGGCCACCACCGGTCGAGGACGAGCGGAGCGGTCTGCTGCGACCAGCCGAACGGCGAGAGCCAGGACAGCCAGTCCAGCTCCCCTCCCTGCACGGCGGACATGTCGCCGAGGCCGCGGACGGCGAAGCTCGCCGCGAGCACCGCCCCGGCGCCGCCGGAGGCCGCCCGCGAGTAGGGCGAGAGCTGCACGGTCACCGCGGCGATCCCGGCGAAGACGAGACCGGCGGCACCGACGCTGCAGCCGAACAGCAGCGAGGAGCCCAGCGACCCCGGCTCGGTCGGGGAGGCGTAGAACACCGCGGTCATGAGCCCCGCCGTCAGCAGGTTCATCAGCGTCACCAGGAGCAGGACCGCGGCCAGCGGCGCATGCCGACCCACGACGCTCGCGCGCACCAGCTCCGCCCGGCCGCTCTGCTCCTCCACGCGGGTGTGCCGGGAGACCGTCATGATGCTCATCAGCGCCGCGCCGATCATCAGGTACGCCCCGTACATCCCCACCAGGAACCGGGCCGCGGTGATGTCGTCGAAGCCGTAGGCCGGGCCGCCGACCAGCGCCATGACGGGGTTCGTGGCGAACACGGCGAAGCTCGCCAGCGACTCCTCGTCCAGCACGAGGCCGAGCGCGCTCGCGAAGTAGGCGAGCATCGCCGTCATCCCGAGCACCCAGGCGGGGAGCCAGATCCGGTCCCGGCGCAGCATGAACCGCAGCAGGCTCCCCGTTCCCGTCAGCGAGCCGCCCGACGAGGCGGTGCCGCGGTGCGCCGGGCCGGCCCGTCCCGACGGCGCGGCCGCCGGCGCCCCGCTCATGACGCGCTCCTATGCAGCTCGTCCCCGTAGTGGCGCAGCAGCAGCTGCTCGAGCGTCGGCGGCGACGCCGTGAGGGCCTGCACGCCGTGGGAGGAGAGCTCCCGCATGATCTCGGGCAGGTGCTGGGCGTCGGCGTCGAAGCGGATCTGCCCGCCCTCCTCGCGCAGATCGTGCACGCCCGGCCGGTCCGTCAGCCCGGAGACCGGACGAGCCGTCCGGGCGGTCACCGCCGTGCGGGAGAGGTGCCGCAGATCGCTCAGCGTCCCGGACTCGACCACCTTCCCGTGCCGGACGATGGAGATCCGGTCGGCGAGCGCCTCGACCTCGGCGAGGATGTGGCTGGACAGCAGCACCGTGCAGCCCTCGTCCCTCGCCCGCCGGATGCACTCCTGGAAGACCGCCTCCATGAGCGGGTCGAGCC
The DNA here is from genome assembly GCF_004136635.1 of Rothia halotolerans. Classification (GTDB taxonomy): domain Bacteria; phylum Actinomycetota; class Actinomycetes; order Actinomycetales; family Micrococcaceae; genus Rothia; species Rothia halotolerans. The sequence goes on from NZ_NOIU01000002.1 coordinate 355,664, forward strand.
CGGCCGTGGGCTCGTCGAGCAGGAGGACCTCGGCGTTCGAGGCCAGCGCGGAGATGAGGGCGACCTTCTGCCGGTTGCCCTTGGAGTAGGCGCGTCCCTTCTTGCGCGGGTCGAGGTCGAAGCGCTCGACGAGCTCCTCGCGCCTGCGTCTGTCGACGCCGCCGCGCAGCCGCGCGAACAGATCGATCGCCTCGCCGCCGGTCAGGCTCGGCCAGAGTTCGACGTCGCCGGGCACGTAGGCGAGCCTGCGGTGCAGCGAGACCGCATCCGACCACGGGTCACCGCCGAGCAGACGCACGGTGCCCGAGTCGTGGCGCAGGATCCCGAGGAGGATCCGGAGGGCGGTCGACTTCCCCGCGCCGTTCGGGCCGAGGAAGCCGTGGACCTCGCCCGGGGCGACGCGGAGGTCCAACCCGTCGAGCGCACGGGCGGGGCCGTAGCTCTTGACGAGGTTCGAGATGCTGATGACGGGAGTCTCGCCGTCGCGTGGGGCGGAGGTCATCGCTGATCGCCTTCGTTCGTCGTGGAGGCTTCGCCCTCCGGTCCGGCCGGAGGCGCGTCGTGCCGGCCCCCCGGAGCGGCGGAGGGCGTCGAAAGGTCCTGGCGGTCGGGTTCGGAGGTGATGAACCCGTGCCGGTACAGGTCGAGGAGGCAGGGGGCGAGTCGGGCCAGCGAGCCGGCCAGATCCTCGGTGCCGAGCGCGTGCCTGACCCTGGGCTCGAGCAGCATCGGCGAGAGTGCCAGCACCGCGATCGCGGTCGACTGCGCGCGCCGGTCCTCGGCCTGGCGGAAGGCGTAGCCGGCGAAGCCCTCGCCGATGATCTGCTCGAGGACCGCGACGTAGTGGTCGAAGAATCGCTGCCCCTGTCCGGAGGGGTCGAGCATCGACTTCAGGAAGTACTCCACGTAGGTGCGCATCGGCCCCTCGGTGAGCAGCTCGGCGAGCAGGGACGGCGGCGCCTGGGGGTTCTCCCGCTTGATGTCGGTCAGCGTCTCGAAGACGTGGTCGTCGCAGGCCGCGCGCAGCTTGGCCTTGGAGCCGAAGTGGTGGATCACCAGGCCGGGCGAGACGCTCGCTGCCGCCGCGATGCCGCGCACCGTCGTCGAGGAGAATCCCCGCGCGGCGAACTCGGTGATCGCGGTGTCCCGGATGCGCTCCGCGGTCTCGGGAGCGGTGTGCGGAGCACGAGAGGTTGAACTCATGTTCAATATTGAACGCGCGTTTTATCTCGTCGTCAACGCCTGCCGTCTTCCTTCGTCGTGAGGCGGCGAGCGGCCGATCCGCCGCCGGCAGGACCGTGGTGCTGGCGCGCAGGATCCTCTCGCCTCCCTAGACTGGGCGGCATGGGCATCAAAGAACTGATCTTCGGAGACCGGCGGGACCCTCGCCATGTGCTGGAGGAGCTGTTCGGCGGCACCGCGGAGGAGGACTCGGCTCCCGAGAGCGCCAAGACCTGGGCGCGTGAGCGGCTTGCCGCCGCCGGCGTGAACCCTGCGGCGGAGACCGTGAGAGCGGTCCGGCTGCTGCGCGTGGAGGAGCCGAGGCTGTCGCTGCTGCCGGCGGCCTACCTGGTGAAGCAGATCGCCTGAAACGTCGAGGGAGGCGTCCCATGACCTGGAAGAAGCCCGTCTACATCGCTGCGGGGATCTGCATCGGCGTCGGACTGATCCTGATGCTCTTCGTCTTCGGATCGGTGGTCTACGCGGCTCGTTTCGACCCGGGCTCAGGAGCGAACATCGGAGCCGGCCTCGCGTTCATGGCCTCGATCGCCGCGCTGCTGGCCGGCGGCGTCACCACCTGGGTGGGCATCGCGACGGACCGCCGCGAGAAGCGATCCCGCCGGGGTCCGCGCTGAGTCGCCGAAGAGGCACGACGACGCTGAGTCCGGCAGCGGCCTCAGGGGCTGTCAGACCGCGTAGGGGGCTGAGAGGCGTGAGCGTGCGTAGGATCAGGATCTTCGTCTGCAGGCGCCCCGCGCCCTAGGATGAAGGGAACACCGAGAGAACCCCGCGGCGAAACCGCACGGCCGGAAGACCCCGACCCGCGCCCCGCCCGAGACCTAAGGACCGCCCAGTGCCCCCACGCCGATCCACACGATCCCAGCAGAGCGGCCCGACGTGGCGCGACGTCGAGCCGGCGCCGGTCGTGCTGCTGCTGGGCTCCGAGGAGTACTTCGCCCACCAGGCGCGCCGCCGCCTCATCGGCCTGGCCCGCGAGGCCGGCGGGGGAGCCGAGGTCCACGACCTCTCAGCGCGCGACTACTCGGCCGGCGCGCTCCCGATGGCGACCAGTCCCTCCCTCTTCGGCGACTCCCGCGTGGTCACGGTCGGGGAGCTGGAGAAGATGAGCGAGGAGTTCCTCGAGGACGCGATGGCCTACCTCGCCTCGCCCGATCCCGACTCCACCGTCATCCTCACTCACGGCGGCGGCAACCGGGGCAAGAAGCTCATCGACGCGATCGGCCGGGCCAAGCACCCCGTCGTCGAGTGCAAGCCGCTGAAGAGCGACCGGGACAAGTCCGACTTCGTCTACGCCGAGGTCCGCGCAGCCGGCCGCCGCATCGAGCCCGACGCCGCCCGCCTGCTGATCGCCGCCGCGGGCCGGGACGTGGGCGAGCTGGCGTCGGCCTGCCGGCAGCTGGCGCAGGACGGGCCGCCCACCATCACCGACGCCGTCGTGGAGAAGTACTACGGCGGTCGCGCCGAGGTCACCGCCTTCAAGGTGGCCGACGCCGCGGTCGCCGGAAACAGCGGCGTCGCGCTCCGGGCCCTGCGCCAGGCGCTGGACTCCGGGACGGATCCCGTGCCCCTGGTCGGCGCGCTGGCCATGCGGGTCCGGCACATCTGCCAGGTGCACGGCCGCCGCGAGTCGCCCGCCGGCCTCGCCCGCTCCCTGGGCATGGCGCCGTGGCAGGTGGAGCAGGCGCAGCGGGACTCCCGGCGCTTCACCTCCGAGGCGCTCAGCCAGGTCGTGCGCAGCCTCGCCGAGGCGGACGCCCACGTCAAGGGCGAGGCCCAGGACCCCGTGTACGCCCTGGAGCGCGCCGTGCTGACCCTGACCACGGCGGGCCAGCGCCGCGGGTGAGGGCTGTCCGTAGCACGGGGGCCGCGTCGTCCACAGGAGCCTTCCATCTCAGGATCCCGATCCCCCATGCCGGGCGATGATGTGATGATGTGGGAGCATGGGGCAACGTGTTCTTCGCAGGAGATCGGAAGCTGTCGGATCGGCATCGGTCTTCGGCGATACCGAGATGAGGGCCGCGCTCGGTGAAAGCCCCACGAGCATGAAGACGCCGGGGAGCTCGCCGCTCCCGGCATGTCGTGGCAGGACGCCAGGACAGGGGGACCTCTGAATGCGGCACCAGGGACTGCGGATCGTCGCCACCGCGGCGTTCTCCGGCATCTTCACGGCCTGGCTCCTGGACCTCCTGCGCTTCGGCCTCGACCTGCGCGGCACCATGGTCGCGCTGTCGCTCCTGATCCTGACGGGCGGCGTCGCACTCTGGTCGCTTCTCTCCGACGGGACCCTTCGCCGCGACGCGGAGGAGCCGGACGAGCCTTCGTGAAGCGGATCCCTGTCCCCAACGCGCCGTGCTGACCCTGACCACGGCGGGCCAGCGCCGCTGAGGCTAGGGTGGAGGCACAGAATCGCACGAGGAGGTGCAGGAATGAGTAACCTGAACGAGGAGGCCCGCAACCATCTGCAGGCGGCTCGGGAGGACGAGCGGGGCCGCAGCGCGGGCCTGGTGGTCCACGACGGCGAGCTGCGCCAGACGGTCATCGCGCTCGCCGAGGGAGCCAGGCTCCCCGCCCACAACTCACCGCCGGCGGCGAGCCTCCAGGTGCTCACCGGCCGGGTGAGGGTCGAGCTCGGCGAGGAGGTCCAGGGGGAGTTCGCGGCCGGGGAGCTGTGGGTGCTCACGCACGAGCGGCACTCGGTCCTCGCCCTCGAGGACTCGGCGTTCCTCCTGACCACCGTCACCAGCGTCCCCAGGTCGTCCTACTCATGAGCGCGGCGTCGAAGGGATCCGAGCGGTCCTCTCAGGGAACGGGGAAGAAGCAGGCCGACGTCGTCGTGAAGAGGATCTACGAGAAGGCCGCGGACCGGGACGGCAGCCGGGTGCTCGTGGACCGGGTCTGGCCGCGGGGCATCAAGAAGGCCGATGCCGGGCTGACCGAGTGGCTGAAGGAGGTCGCGCCGACCTCCGAGCTGCGCAAGTGGTACTCCCACGACCCGGAGAAGTACGAGGAGTTCGCCCGCCGCTACCGGAAGGAGCTGGCGGAGGGACCGCAGCGCGAGGCGTTCGAGGAGCTCGTGGAGATGGCGCGCGAGAAGCGGCTGACGCTGCTGACGGCCACGAAGTCCCCGGAGATCAGCCAGGCCGAGGTCCTGCGGGGCCTGATCGCGGACCAGGCCTTCTGAACCGGCTCGGACGGGGGAGGGAAAGCCTCCTGTGAGCCCGCCCGGACGCACCGTCGAGGCCCCGCTCCGCCCGGACGCACGAAGGCCCCCGCCGGAATCCGGCGGGGGCCTTCGACTCACTTACTACCGAAGACTAGGAGAGCCCGTTGACGCGAGCGGCCAGGCCCGACTTCTTGTTGGCAGCGTTGTTCTTGTGCAGAACACCCTTGCTGACAGCCTTGTCGAACTTCTTGCCGGCCAGGCGCAGAGCCGAGACGGCCTGCTCCTTGTCGCCCGCTTCCACGGCGGCGTTGACCTTGCGCACCGAGGTGCGCAGATCCGACTTGTAGGCGTTGTTACGCAGACGAGCCTTCTCGTTGGTCAGGATCCGCTTCTTCTGGGACTTGATGTTAGCCACGTGAAAACCTTCTGTTGTTCGTCGTATAGGTCAGTGAGGGCAAACGAGCCGGTCTTGACTGAGCGGCGTGGGGATGCCTGTGACAACCGGCTCGCAGTGCCCGATGACCATCGGACACACAGCTAATGAGTCTATCAGCAAGGCCGGGTCCCGGCCATAGGGCGTCCCGGGTCGCGTACGCCACACCTCCGCGCGGCTCCCCGGCGGCGTCGTGCCCCGCGCCCGCGCACCCGGGCCCGGAGCGACTTAGCGCCGGATGGGAAAACATGGGAAACTAGGAGATCGACCGGCACGCTCACGTGCACCAGTCCATAGAAAGGGCAGCTACTCGTGGCACCTCAGGCGAGCGAAGCTCCGCGCCCCGCGGCGACCGATCCCAGCATCCTGCGGAACTTCTGCATCATCGCCCACATCGACCACGGCAAGTCCACCCTGGCGGACCGGATGCTGCAGGCGACCGGCGTGCTGACCCCCCGGGAGATGAAGAACCAGTACCTGGACCGGATGGACATCGAGCGCGAGCGCGGCATCACCATCAAGTCCCAGGCCGTGCGCATGCCGTGGGAGGTCGAGGGGACCGCCTACGCGCTGAACATGATCGACACGCCCGGCCACGTGGACTTCACCTACGAGGTATCCCGCTCCCTGGCCGCCTGCGAGGGCGCGCTCCTGCTGGTCGACGCCGCCCAGGGGATCGAGGCGCAGACGCTGGCCAACCTCTACCTGGCGATGGAGAACGACCTCACCATCATCCCGGTCCTGAACAAGATCGACCTCCCCGCGGCGCAGCCCGAGAAGTACGCGGAGGAGCTCGCCAACCTCATCGGCGTGGATCCCGAGGACGTCCTGCGCGTCTCCGGCAAGACCGGCGAGGGGGTGGAGGAGCTGCTGGACCGGATCGTCCGCGACCTCCCCGAGCCCCAGGGCATGGCCGACGCCGAGCCGCGCGCCATGATCTTCGACTCCGTGTACGACTCCTACCGCGGGGTGGTGACCTACGTCCGCGTCGTCGACGGCATGCTCAGGCCGCGGCAGAAGATCGCCATGATGTCCACCGGCGCCGAGCACGAGCTGCTGGAGATCGGCGTGATCTCGCCCGAGCCCAAGCCCACCGAGGGGCTCGGCGTCGGCGAGGTCGGCTACCTCATCACCGGCGTGAAGGACGTCCGGCAGTCGCGGGTGGGCGACACCGTCACCGACGCCAAGCGCCCCGCGCCGGAGAACCTGGGCGGCTACGAGGACCCCAAGCCCATGGTCTTCTCCGGCCTCTTCCCGATCGACGGCTCCGACTACCCGATCCTGCGCGACGCCCTGGACAAGCTGAAGCTCAACGACGCCGCGCTGGTCTACGAGCCGGAGACCTCCGCCGCGCTGGGCTTCGGCTTCCGCGTCGGCTTCCTCGGCCTGCTGCACCTCGAGATCGTCCGGGAGCGCCTGGAGCGGGAGTTCAACCTGGAGCTCATCTCCACCGCGCCCAACGTCATCTACGACATCGTGGCCGAGGACGGCACCTCGATGCGCGTGACCAACCCCAGCGAGTTCCCCGAGGGCAAGATCTCCACCATCGAGGAGCCGATGGTCGCCTGCACCGTGATCGTGCCCAGCGAGTTCATCGGCGCCGTGATGGACCTGTGCCAGTCCCGCCGCGGCCAGATGGGCGGCATGGACTACCTCTCCCAGGACCGCGTCGAGCTGCGCTACCGGATGCCGCTGGCGGAGATCGTCTTCGACTTCTTCGACCAGCTGAAGTCGCGCACCCGCGGCTACGCCTCGCTGGACTGGAAGCTCGACGGCGCCCAGGAGTCCGACCTGGTCAAGGTGGACATCCTGCTGCAGGGCGAGCGGGTGGACGCCTTCTCGGCCGTGACCCACCGGGACAACGCGTACTCGTACGGCACCACGATGGCCACCCGGCTGCGCGAGCTGATCCCGCGGCAGCAGTTCGAGGTGCCCATCCAGGCCGCCATCGGCTCCCGCATCATCGCGCGCGAGAACATCCGGGCGATCCGCAAGGACGTGCTCTCCAAGTGCTACGGCGGCGACATCTCCCGCAAGCGCAAGCTGCTGGAGAAGCAGAAGGAGGGCAAGAAGCGCATGAAGATGGTGGGCCGCGTGGAGGTCCCGCAGGAGGCGTTCATCGCGGCGCTCTCCTCGGGCGAGGAGTCGAAGGACAAGTCCAAGAAGTGAGCCCCGCCCAGCCCACCGGGGATCCGGCACCGGCGGACGGCCTGCTGCCCGCCGGCGCGGGGGCCGAGGCCGCCGCGCGCACCTTGAGCCTGTACGTCCACGTCCCGTACTGCACCGTGCGCTGCGGCTACTGCGACTTCAACACCTACGCCGCGGAGGAGTTCTCCGACGGCGTCGGGCGGCTGACCTACGCCGACGACGCCGTGCGCGAGCTCCGCTTCGCCGCCGAGGTCATGGAGCGCTCGGGCGGGCTCGGCCGGCCCCTGCACACGGTCTTCTTCGGCGGGGGGACCCCGACCCGGCTCCCGGCCGAGGACCTCGCGCGGATCCTGCGCACCGGCGTCGAGCTCTTCGGCATCGAGGACGGCGCGGAGGTCACCACCGAGGCCAACCCCGACTCGGTGACCCGCGAGGACCTCGAGACCCTGCGCGACGCCGGGTTCACCCGCGTCTCCTTCGGGATGCAGTCCGCGGTGCCCCGCGTCCTGGAGGTCCTGGACCGCACCCACACCCCGGCGAACGTGCCGAAGGTCGTGGACTGGGCCAAGGAGCTCGGCCTGCAGACCTCCGTGGACCTGATCTGCGGCGCGCCGGGGGAGACCCTGGAGGAGTGGGAGACCTCGGTCCGCGCGGCGATCGGCTACGCGCCGGACCACATCTCCGCCTACTCGCTCATCGTGGAGCCGGGCACCAAGCTCGCGGCGCAGATCGCCCGCGGGGAGCACGTGCCGGTGGACGACGACACCCAGGCGGACATGTACCAGCTGGCCGACGAGCTCTTCGCCGGCGCGGGGTACCACTGGTACGAGATCTCCAACTGGTCCACCGGGCCCGCGACCCGATCGCGGCACAACCTGGCCTATTGGCGCAACCAGGACTGGTGGGGGATCGGCCCCGGCGCCCACTCGCACGTGGGCGGGGTGCGCTGGTGGAACCTCAAGCACCCCCTGCCCTACGCCAACCGGCTGCGCGAGGGCGTCTCGCCGGCGGCCGCGCGGGAGCACCTCGAGGCGGAAACCCGCTACACGGAGGAGATCATGCTGGGCGCCCGGATCGCCGACGGCCTCCCGGTGGAGCGGCTGCGTCCCGCGGGCCGCGAGGCGACCGGCTGGCTGCTGGGCCAGGGCCTCATCGAGGCGGGGGAGCTGGAGCGCGGCCTGGTCCGCCTGACCCTGCGCGGCAGGCTCCTGGGCGACGCAGTGGTCAGGGAGTTGCTGGCGGACTGAGCCGGGGCCCGCGGGCTCCGCGCGGCCACGGCGGGGTGGGGTCGAGGGCCCCATGCCGGGCGGCTCCCGGGGCTTCAGCCCCGGGACCGGATCAGGCGTCCCGGCTGAACTTGTCCAGCAGCCGCGTGTTCAGCGGGTACTGGTACGGGTTGCCCCGGTTGACGACGACGCCGGCGATCAGCGACATCACGGTCACGTACAGCCACACCACGGCCGCCGCGAGCCCGAAGAACCAGCCGATCGCCGGGATCACCGAGAGCCCGATGCAGGCGATGATCAGGATGGTCGGCAGCAGGGTGAAGTTCAGCGCCTCCCGCGACTCCTGGGCCGTGAAGCGGCCGCGCTGGCGGACCGTGGCGTAGATGACGGCGGAGGGCAGGCATCCTGCCACGCCGCCGAAGTGCGAGAGCGTCGCCAGCGCGCGATCGTCCCTGACGCTCAGCGGCTGAGGGGTCGCCGAGACCCCCTCGAACGGAGTGCCGGACTCGGTGGTGGAGGTACGCCCCAAGGAATTCCGCCCTTTTCTCTCATGGCCCATGGTTCTAGAAGCGCGAGGTGCGCTCCGTCCATGGTACCGGTTCGGGGCCGTCCTCAAACCGCGGGCTCCCGCACGGCCTCCATGGCGTGGGAGGGGTGCGTCGTCGTCCCCGGTCCCAGCGCCCTCGAGGGGTCAGGAGCCCTCGGCGTCCTGGGTGAGGAAGTCGATGATGTGCTCCACCGGGCCGAGGATCCCTGGGTCCAGGTCCGCGTAGGTCCGCACGCTGCCCAGGATCCTCTTCCACCCGGCCGCGGACTCGGCGGGGGTGCCGTGCGGCCAGCCGATGCGCCGCAGGATTCCGGTCTTCCAGTCCTCGCCGCGCGGCACCTCGGGCCAGGCGCTGAGCCCGACGGCGGCCGGCTTCACCGACTGCCAGACGTCGACGTAGGGATGCCCGACGAACAGGACGTTCTCCCGGGCCCCGGGAAGCCTCATCGCCTCCTCCGCCAGGCGGGACTCCTTGCTGCCGGGCACCAGGTGGTCGGCCAGGACGCCCAGGCGCCGATGCGGGGCGGGGGAGAAGTCGCGGATGATCTCGGTCACGTGGTCCAGTCCGTGCATCGGCTCCACCACGATGCCCTCGTGCCGCAGGTCCTCGCCCCAGACCTTCTCCACCAGCTCGGCGTCGTGCACGCCCTCGACCAGCATGCGCGAGGCCCGGGCCGTCCTGGCCCGGGCGCGCGGAGCGGCGACCGAGCCGGAGCGGGTGCGCTGCGGCCGGCGGGAGGCGGCGGCGCGCGGCGGGACCAGGGCCACGGGCTCCCCCTCGTAGAGGAAGCCCGGGCCGAGCGGGAACGAGCGCACCGCCCCGTGCCGGTCCTCCAGCCCGACGACGCGCTGCCCGCCGATGCTCTCCAGGGACACGGCCGCGCCGACCCAGCCGGACTGGACCTCCTCGATGACCATCCCCGCCCTGACCTCCAGCTCCCGGGCCGCGGACGCCGGGGCGGCGGCCGCCGAGAGGTCCTGGGGGCCCCACGCGTATCGATCCATCGGTCTCCTCCTCGCATCTGATCAGCCGTGCGTCGGGGCTCCGGGCCCCGGCTCCTCAGCCTAGAGCTTATGGCCCGCGATCCGTTCCCGTGCCCCGACCAGGGGCGTAGAATTAGCAGGCAGGCACATTGAGTGCCAGAATGGTCAGGCACGTCCAGGCACGGCAGCGCGTCCGTGCCGCGATCTTCGAGGAGTCACACACCCGTGAACCAGCCGCGTCGGCTCGAGGTGCTCAGCGCCATCGTGGAGGACTACGTCCACTCGCGGGAGCCCGTGGGCTCGAAGGCGCTGGTGGAGCGGCACAACCTCGGCGTCTCGAGCGCCACCGTGCGCAACGACATGGCCGCCCTGGAGGAGGAGGGGATGATCACCGCCCCGCACGCCAGCGCCGGGCGGATCCCCACCGACAAGGGCTACCGCGCGTTCGTCGACCAGATCTCGGCCGTCAAGCCGCTCTCGGCCGCCGAGCGCCGCGCGATCACCGGCTTTCTCGAGTCGGCCGAGGACCTGGACCAGGTGATGGCCCGCACCGTCCGGCTGCTCTCGCAGCTGACGCACCAGGTGGCCGTGGTCCAGTACCCGGTGAGCACGGGCGAGGCCGTGCGGCACATCGACCTGGTGGAGATGTCCCCGGGGCTGGTCCTCGCCGTCGTCATCACGAGCCGGGGACGGGTCCTGCAGCGGGCGGTGGAGGTGGACCCCGCGCCCTCGGAGATCGGGCTCGCGGCCGTGCGGGCGAGCGTGCTCGACGAGGCGCTCGGCCAGCCCCTGACCGATCTGGCGCCCGGCGCGGCGCGGGCCGTCGACGCCGTGGAGCCCGCCCTGCGGCCCGCGGCCCTGACGCTGGCCGGGGCGGTCGCTGACCTCGGCAGCGGGCAGCGCGAGGAGCGCCTCCTGATGGCCGGCACCTCGTACCTCGCCCAGGCCACCGGCGACTTCACCCGCAGCATCGCCCCCATCCTCGACGCGCTCGAGGAGCAGGTGGTCATGTTGCGCCTGCTCTCCGAGATCGGGGAGGATTCCCGGGGGGTCTCGGTGCGCATCGGACGGGAGAACGCCGAGTCGCCGCTGGCGGACGCCTCCGTCGTCGCCACCGGGTACGGTCCCAGCCTGGCCTCGAAGCTGGGCGTGGTGGGGCCCACGCGCATGGACTATCCGACGACCATGTCCTCGGTCCGCGCCGTCGCGCGGTACCTGTCCCGCATCCTGCACGAATAGATCGCGGGCCGGCGCTGTTGACGTCGGGGGACACCAGACACGCAGATTCACGCGGCGAGCGGCCGCAAGAGTGAGGAAGATTCAGTGAGCAGTCATTACGAAACGCTCGGTGTGGCGCGCGATGCCAGCGCCGAGGAGATCAAGAAGGCCTACCGGAAGAAGGCCCGCAAGCTCCACCCGGACGTGAACCCCTCGTCCGAGGCCGCCGAGGAGTTCAAGCGCGTCTCGCACGCCCACGACGTCCTCTCCGACCCGGAGAAGCGGCGGGTCTACGACACCACCGGCAACGAGAACGGCAGCAACACCGGCTTCGGCGGCGGCTTCCCCGGCTCGGGCTTCGGCTTCTCCGACATCTTCGAGACCTTCTTCCAGGGCGCCGGGGCCTCCCGGGGCCCGGCCAGCCGCGTGCGCCAGGGCCAGGACGCGCTCATCAACGTCCGCGTGGACCTGCGCGACGCCGTCTTCGGCACGGAGAAGGAGGTCACGGTGGACACCGCCGTGACCTGCGAGCTCTGCCACGGCGAGGGCACCCAGGAGGGCACCAAGCCCGAGACCTGCCAGGTCTGCCACGGCCAGGGCCACGTGCAGCGCCAGGTCCAGTCGATCCTCGGCAACGTGGTCACCACCGCCGAGTGCCCCAACTGCCGCGGCTTCGGCACCGTCATCAAGAACCCCTGCCAGGAGTGCTACGGCGAGGGGCGGGTGCGCCAGCGCAAGCCGCTGACCCTGCGCATCCCGGCCGGCGTCGCCACCGGCACGCGCATCCGCCTCAACGGCCAGGGCGAGGCCGGGACCGGCGGCGGCCCCAACGGCGACCTCTACGTCGAGCTGCGGGTCACCCAGCACGAGACCTTCTCCCGCGAGGGCGACGACCTCCACGCGACCGTCACCATCCCCATGACCGCCGCGGCGCTGGGCACGACCATCTCGCTGGAGACCTTCGACGGCCCGCGCGACGTCTCGGTCAGGGCCGGCACCCAGACCGGGGACACCGCGACGCTCAAGGACCTCGGCGTGACCCGGCTGCGCGGCAACGGCCGCGGCAACCTCGTGGTCCGGTTCGCGGTGGAGACGCCGACCAAGCTGACCCACGAGCAGCGCGAGCTGCTCGAGCAGCTCGCCGCCTCCCGCGAGGAGGACCACACCAGCGCGGAGACCGTGAGCAACCAGAACCAGGGCTTCTTCTCCCGCCTCCGGGACAGGTTCCAGGACTAGGGACGACGCCGCCATGACCCGACCGATCTTCTACGCCGCCCCGGAGGACCTCGCTGACCTCGGGCCGGGGGAGACCTACGTGCTCGACGGCGCCGAGGGCCACCACGCCGCGACCGTCAGGCGGCTCGCGGCGGGCGAGGCGCTGGACCTCGTGGACGGCCGGGGCACGCGTGTGCCCGGCGTCGTGGAGGCGGTGCTCGACGCCGGCCTGGAGGTCGGCGTCACCGGCCCGCCGGTCCGCGACCAGGGCAGCGGCGTCGTGCTCGTCCAGGCCCTGGCCAAGGGCGACCGCGACCTGATGGCGGTGGAGATGGCCACCGAGCTCGGCGTCGACGGCGTGGTGCCGTGGCAGGCAGAGCGCAGCATCGTGCGGTGGAAGGGCGAGCGCGCCGCGAAGGCCCACGCCAAGTGGGAGCGCACGGCGGCGGCCGCGGCCAAGCAGGCCCGCCGCGCCGCGATCCCCGCGGTCTACGACCTGCACTCCTCGGCGGAGCTGCCCGCGGCCTTCGACCCCGGCGACCGCGTGCTGGTCCTCCACGAGGAGGCGGAGCTGGGCCTGTCCGAGGCGCTGCGCCGCGAGCCGGCCGCGGCCCGGCAGGGCGGCTCCGGCACCACCTACCTCGTGGTGGGTCCCGAGGGCGGCATCTCCCCGGCCGAGCTGGAGGCGCTGACCGGCGCCGGGGGCACGGCGGTGCGGCTGGGGCGCGACGTCCTGCGCACCTCGACGGCCGGTGCCGCCGCGCTGGCCGTGCTCCACGCGGCCTCCGGCTACTGGTCCTGAGGCACGCTCCGCTCGATCGTCCCCTCGCGGACCGTGAAGTCGTGGTCGTCCCAGAGGCTCACGTCCTGCGCGGGGTCCACGAGGCCCTGGTCGTAGACCTCCTCGTTCGGCACGAAGGCCTCGATGGTGTAGTCCCCGGGGTCCAGGGTGCGGTCGAACTGGATCTCGTGGTGCCCCGAGCCGTCGTCGCGCAGGTCCACGGCCTCCTCCTCGATGACCCCCTCGATCCCGCTGAGGCGCCAGTGCACGCTGGAGGCGATGTGGTCGGAGACGAGCTTGAAGCCGACCTCGCGGGAGTGCACGCCGCCCTGGTCCGGGTCGATCACCCACAGGGGTGATCGCGCCGCGTCGTCCCGCTGGGTGGGGGAGCCGAGGGTCTCCCCGCCGAACTGGTGCCCGGCGCGGCCGTCGACCAGCACCACCACCGTGGTGGCGTGCTCGGCGTCGAGGACCTTGGTGCTGACCGCCGTCGCCGTGGCGGTGTAGACGAGCTGCTGGAGCGCCATCCGCTCGGCCTCCTCGCCGAGGTCCTCCGGGAACATGTCGGAGGAGACGTCCAGGGTCAAGGTTCCGTCCGAGGTCACGGAGCTGCCCACCGAGCTCGCCGGGGACCAGGGGTTCTCGTAGTCGGGGTCGGCCGGCTGCATCCGGGACATCATGGACACCGCCATGGCGACGACGTCCCCGGCGGGGGCGGACTCGTCCGGGGCCAGCGGCACGTACTCGCGGAACAGGTGGGCGCGGGGCCCGGGCTGGCCGACCCAGTACAGCGGCACGCGCTGGCTCGAGGAGGAGTCCCGCAGCGCGCCGCCGGACCCCTCGGAGGAGCCGTCCAGCAGGCCGCAGCCGGTGAGGGCGAGCAGCGCCGCCGAGGCGAGGGCCGCGATGCGCGTGAGGCGTGGCGCCATGGGCGTGGGCACCTCCAGCTCTTCCAGACGACGACGGCGGCGTGGCGCGTCCCGTACATTCTATCGGCGGAGCCCCGCCCTCCCCACCCTCGCCTAGTAGGCTGGGGTCAGAAACACGTCACAGATCCACGACCCGAGAGGTTGCCCCGCTGTCCATGTCATCCACGCCTCCCGGGGCGACCCGGCCGCTGTCCGTCTCCCGCACCTACGACTTCTCCTCCCGCGACTCCATGGTCCAGTCCCTGGGGCCGCAGGACTCCTCGGTGCTCGTCATCGAGCAGGCGTTCCCCGAGGTCTCGCTGCGCGTGAGGGACCTCGAGATCGCGGTCACGGGCCCCTCGCCCCAGGTGGACGTCGTGATCCGGCTCCTCGAGGAGCTCGAGGCCCTGGCCCGCCAGGACTCGGTGATCACCGCCCAGGTGGTCAAGCGCCTGGTCGATCTCCTGGTGCGCAACATGAGCACCGCGACGCCGACGATGACGCAGAACATCCTCTCCAGCCGCGGCCGGAAGATCCGCCCCAAGACCGTGAACCAGTCGGCCTACGTGGACGCGATCGACGCGCACACCGTGACCTTCGGCATCGGCCCGGCGGGCACCGGCAAGACCTACCTCGCGATGGCCAAGGCGGTGCAGGCCCTGCAGGCCAAGGAGGTCAATCGGATCATCCTGACCCGTCCCGCGGTCGAGGCCGGCGAGCGGCTGGGCTTCCTGCCCGGCAGCCTCAACGAGAAGATCGACCCCTACCTGCGTCCCCTCTACGACGCGCTGCACGACATGATGGACCCCGAGTCCATCCCGCGGCTGATGGAGGCGGGCACGATCGAGGTCGCCCCGCTGGCCTACATGCGCGGGCGCACGCTCAACGACGCCTTCATCATCCTCGACGAGGCGCAGAACACCACCGTGGAGCAGATGAAGATGTTCCTGACCCGCCTGGGCTTCGGCTCCAAGATGGTGATCACCGGGGACGTGACCCAGGTGGACCTGCCGACCGGGGCGGCCTCGGGCCTGCGCCAGGTGCGCGGGATCCTCGAGGGCGTCGAGGACATCGACTTCACCGTCCTGGAGGCGGTCGACGTCGTGCGCCACCAGCTCGTCAGCGACATCGTCACCGCCTACGGGCGCTGGGAGGAGGGCGAGCAGCGGCGCGGGGAGCGCCCCGCCCGCCGCCGCCCGTCCCGCGGGGAGTCCCGGCCGGCCCGGGCCGAGCGGGAGGACGGCGAGTGAACCTCGACATCGAGATCCGCCCGGACGTCCCGGAACCGGAGCGCGCCGCCTTCGCCGAGCTCGACGCCGAGCGGCTGAGGGGCCTGGTCGAGCTCGCCTTCCGCCGCCTCCACGTGGACCCGGAGACCGAGCTGTCCCTCGCGGCGGTCGACGCCGCCGAGATGGCCGAGCTGCACGTGCGGTGGATGGACCTGCCCGGTCCGACCGACGTCATGTCCTTCCCCATGGACGAGATGCGGCCCGGCACCCCGGAGCGCCTCAGCGAGGGGACGCTGGGCGACATCGTCCTGTGCCCGGCTGTGGCCGCCGAGCAGGCCCGCGCGGCCGGCCACAGCACCTCGGACGAGCTGTGCCTGCTCACCGTCCACGGCGTCCTCCACTGCCTGGGCTACGACCACGGCACCGCCGAGGAGGAGCGCGAGATGTTCGGGATCCAGCGCCGGATCCTCGAGGAGTTCCTGGGCCGGCCGGCCCCCGTCGAGACGAGGCACTAGCGGCCCATGCTCCCCACGATCCTGATCCTCGCGATCCTGGTGCTCATCGGCGTCGCCTTCCTCCTCACGGCCACCGAGTCCGCCTTCACCTACCTGCCGCGCCACGAGGCCGAGAAGATCGGCGAGGAGCCCGGGCACGAGGCCCTGCGGCGGATCCTCGCCGAGCCCCGCGTGCACATGCACACGCTGCGGCTGGTGCGGGTCCTCTGCGAGAGCCTGTTCACGATCCTGCTGGTGCTGCTGATGCTCGACTTCGCGCACGCGCCGTGGCTGGCCGGGCTGCTCGCGCTGGTCATCGCGACGCTGGTCGGCTACGTCGTCATCGGCGTCTCGCCCCGGCACGTGGGCCGCTCGAACCCGCTGCGGGTGGCCTCCGCGGCCGCCGGGCCGCTACGGGGCCTCACCGTGGTCCTCGGGCCGGTGGCGCGCGGGCTGATGCGCGGAGGCGCCCGGCTCGCCCCGGCCACGGACGAGTCCGCCGGCTTCTTCACCGAGGAGGAGCTGCGCGAGTTCGTGGACCGGGCCTCGACCCGGGACATCATCGAGGACAGCGAGGCGGCCATGCTGCACTCGATCTTCGAGCTCGACGACACGCGCATCCGCGCCGTCATGGTCCCGCGCACCGACACCGTCACCGCCGAGCTCGAGGAGAGCCTCGAGGACGCACTGAACCTCTTCCTGCGCTCCGGGTACTCGCGCATCCCGGTGCTGGGCGAGGACATCGACGACGTCCGCGGCTTCCTCTACCTCAAGGACGTGGCCGAGGCGATCCTGCTGGAGCGCGGGGAGGCCCGCAGCCGCGGGGTGCGCGACCTGCTGCGCCCTGCCCGCTTCGTGCCCGAGTCGCAGAAGGTCTCCGAGCTGCTGCCGCAGATGCAGCACGAGGGCACCCACATCGCCGTCGTCGTGGACGAGTACGGCGGCACGGCGGGGCTGGTCACGCTCGAGGACCTGATCGAGGAGCTGGTCGGGGAGATCGTGGACGAGTACGACACCGCCATCCCCGAGGTCGAGCGCCTCGGGGACGGGGAGTACCGGGTCAGCGCGCGGATGAGCGTGGGGGACCTGGGCGAGCTCTTCGACGTCGACCTGGACGACGACGACGTCGACACCGTCGGCGGCCTGCTCGCCAAGGCGATGGGCCGGGTCCCCATCGTGGGCTCGAGCGCCGAGATCTACGGCATCCACCTCAAAGCGGTTAAGCTCGAAGGGCGCCGCAACCGCGTGGGGATGGTGCTGGCCTGGCAGGAGCCGGGGGAAGAGGACGACGACCAGGCCCGCGGGGCCGAGGAGTGACCATGGAATTCGCAGCCGTGCCCGAGGACTACGTCGCCGGGTTCGCCGTGCTCGTCGGGCGCCCGAACGCGGGCAAGTCCACGCTGACCAACGCCCTGGTCGGGCAGAAGGTCGCGATCACCTCCAACCGCCCCCAGACCACGCGGCACACCATCCGCGGCATCGTCCACCGGGAGCACTCGCAGCTGATCCTGATCGACACCCCCGGCCTGCACCGTCCCCGCACGCTGCTCGGGGAGCGGCTGAACGACCTGGTGGGGGAGACGCTGGCGGAGGTCGACGTCATCGGCTTCTGCATTCCGGCCGACGAGAGGATCGGCCCCGGGGACCGGTTCATCGCCGCCCAGCTCGCGGCCGCCGGCAACAAGCCGGTCGTGGCGATCGTCACCAAGGCCGACGCGGTGAGCCAGGAGCGGCTGGCCGAGCAGCTGATGGAGGTCGCCCGCCTGGGCGACGAGACGATGACGGCCGAGCGCGCCGCGCGGGAGGAGCGCCGCCGCCGGCGGGAGGCCTCCGGAGGGCGCGGAGGCGGCGAGAAGAAGCCCGCCACCCCCTTCTCGCGCGACGCCGGCCCCCGCCCCGCCGAGACCCCCGCGCACGACGACGGCCAGGGCGGCTGGGCGGACATCATCCCGGTCTCCGCGGTCGAGGGCTACCAGGTCGAGGCCGTCGCCGACCTGCTGAGCACCCACCTGCCGGACTCCCCGCCGCTCTACCCCGAGGGGGACCTCACCGACGAGCCCGAGGCCGTCATGGTGGCCGAGCTGGTCCGGGAGGCGGCCCTGGAGGGCGTGCGCGACGAGCTGCCCCACTCGGTGGCCGTGACGGTCGAGGAGATGCTCGAGCGCGAGGACCGCCCCGAGGACGACCCGATGATCGACGTGCACGTGAACCTCTTCGTCGAGCGCGAGTCCCAGAAGGCGATCATCATCGGCCGCCGCGGCGCCAGGCTCCGCGAGATCGGGACCACCGCCCGCCGCGGGATCGAGGCGCTGCTGGGCACCAAGGTCTACCTCAGCATCCACGTGAAGGTCGCCAAGGACTGGCAGCGGGACCCCCGCGCGCTGGGCCGGCTCGGCTTCTGAGGCGCTCCCGGCGGAGGCCGGTGGCGCGAACACCCAGAGACGGCGCCTACAATGTCCCGAAGCACGGCACATCGACGACCAGGAGCTCCTCAGTGACGCAGACGCCTACCGGACCGGACGAGCGCACCACGCCGCGGCTCAGCCAGCGGGGACGCCACTTCGCGAACGGCGCGGTCGTCTCCCGGCAGTGGGTGTGGATCGCGCTGTGCTGCGTCTCCCTGCTGCTGGTGGTCATGGGAGCGGGCGGCTTCGCGGCGCTGCGGCTGCAGCAGAACGTCTCGACGCAGGCGCTGAACCTCGGCGGCTCCTCGGGCTCCGCGGCCGACGTCGAGGGCCCGCTCGACATCCTGGTCATCGGCTCGGACACGCGCGGGGGAGAGAACTCCGACTACGGCGACAGCCTGGACCAGGAGTCCGGCGCCCGCTCCGACGTGATGATGCTCATGCAGATCAGCGAGGACCGGCAGAACGTCAACGTGGTCTCCTTCCCCCGCGACCTCATGGTCTCGATCCCGGAGTGCACCAACCCCGACTCCGGCAAGGTCTTCCCCGCCGCCGACGACGTCCAGATCAACGAGTCCCTGGACCACGGCGGCCCCGGCTGCACCGTGGCCACGATCAACGAGCTCACCGGCGTCGACATCGACCACTTCATGCTGGTGGACTTCAACGCCGTGAAGGAGCTGAGCTCGGTGGTGGGCGGCGTCCAGGTCTGCGTGAGCGACGCGATCGACGACGAGTACTCGGGCCTGGACATCCCCGCCGGCTCCTCCAACGTCGAGGGTGAGCAGGCGCTGGCCTTCCTCCGCTCCAGGCACGGCTTCGGGGACGGCTCGGACACCGGCCGCATCCAGGCCCAGCAGGGCTTCCTCGCCTCGCTCATGCGCAAGGTCAAGGACGAGGGGACCCTGAGCAACCCGGGCAAGCTGTACGACATCGCCGAGGCGATCACCCAGAACGTCACGGTGGACGAGGGCTTCGCCGACCCCGGGACCTTCGTGGGGATCGGCCGCGAGCTCGCCGGGATCGACCTGAACCGCGTGGTCTTCGCCACGGCGCCGACGGAGCCCTACGTCTACGACGAGAACAAGCTCCAGCTCTCCGCCGACGCCGACCGGGTCTTCGAGACCATGCGCGAGGGCGGCTCCCTCGCCGACGGCGGGGGCGAGGAGGAGCCCGCGCCGGAGGAGACGACGCCGGCCCCCACCGAGACCCCGGACCGCTCCACCCCCGTCTCGGTCCTCAACGCCTCGGGCGAGACGGGCCGGGACTCCGACGTCGCGGACCTGGTCGAGTCGATGGGCTACCTCACCGTGGCCCCGCAGGAGGGCGGCGTCGAGTACCCGGGCAGCACGGTCTACTACAGCACCGGCTACGAGGCCGAGGCCCGGGAGATCGCGGACAAGTTCGGGATCCCCGCGGCGCAGGTCCAGCTCTCCGAGAGCTACCTCGGCGTCGCGCTGTTCGTGGGCGAGGACTTCACCGAGGGCGAGAAGATCACCCAGGAGGAGTCCGAGGAGGACCCGGGGATCGTCGGCGGGGCCGCCGGGCAGACTGCGGACCAGGAGACCTGCCAGCAGGCCTTCTCCTACTGACCCGGCCTCCCGGCCCGGCGTCGTTGCGCGGGCCGGGAGACCACCGCGCCGCGCCCGCGGGGCCAGGCCCATCCAGGATGTGAGACCGAGGGTGACCCGTGACGCATCGTCGTCCGGGGCGGTGGTACTTTGGTCAGATGAACGTCACCGGATGGTCGCTACTCCTTAGCTGCCGCAGCGAGGCCTCGTAACTCAGCCAAGGCCGACATCTCGCTGCGGGTTACTCGTTGCGCCGGCCGCAACCATCTCGAGGATTGACGAGGATATCCACGTGCGAAACGTTCAGCAGGCATCATCGATGCCCTTCCACAAGTACCGCCCCTTCCACGAGCAGATCCGCATCGACCTGCCCGACCGCACCTGGCCGGACAAGGTCATCACGAAGGCGCCCCGCTGGTGCGCCGTGGACCTGCGGGACGGCAACCAGGCGCTCGTGGACCCCATGGACATCGACCGCAAGCTGGCCATGTTCAAGCTGCTGGTGCGGATGGGGTACAAGGAGATCGAGGTCGGTTTCCCCTCGGCCTCGCAGACGGACTTCAACTTCGTCCGCACCCTGATCGAGGACAGCTACATCCCCGACGACGTGACGATCCAGGTCCTGGTCCAGTGCCGCGAGCACCTGATCGAGCGGACCTACGAGGCGATCGAGGGCGCGCCGTCGGCCATCGTCCACTTCTACAACTCGACCTCGGTTCTCCAGCGCAAGGTCGTCTTCCAGGCGGACCAGGACGCGATCATGGACATCGCGCTGACGGGCGCCCGGCTGTGCGCCAAGTACGAGGAGCAGATGCGCACCTCGGTCCCGATCACCTACCAGTACTCGCCCGAGTCCTTCACCGGCACCGAGGTCGAGTACGCGGTCCGCGTGGCCAACGCCGTGACCGCCGAGCTGGGCATCGGCGACGACCGCCAGGTCATCATCAACCTGCCCGCCACCGTGGAGATGGCGACGCCGAACGTCTACGCCGACTCGATCGAGTGGATGAGCCGCCACCTGGACCACCGCGAGAACGTGGTGCTCTCCCTGCACCCGCACAACGACCGGGGGACCGGCGTCGCCGCCGCCGAGCTGGGCTACCTGGCCGGCGCGGACCGCATCGAGGGCTGCCTGTTCGGCAACGGCGAGCGGACCGGCAACGTCGACCTGGTGACCCTGGGGCTGAACCTGCTCACGCAGGGCGTCGACCCGCAGATCGACTTCTCGGACATCGACGACATCCGCCAGACCGTGGAGTACTGCAACCAGCTCAAGGTCCACGAGCGCGCCCCGTACGGCGGCGAGCTGGTGTTCACGGCCTTCTCCGGCTCGCACCAGGACGCCATCAAGAAGGGCTTCGACGCCATGGCCCGCGAGAGCGAGGCCACCGGCACGGACATCGAGGACATGGTCTGGGAGGTCCCGTACCTGCCCATCGACCCGCATGACCTGGGGCGCAACTACGAGGCTGTCATCCGCGTCAACTCGCAGTCGGGCAAGGGCGGCGTCGCCTACCTGCTGAAGCAGCAGAAGGGGCTGGACATGCCCAAGCGGGCGCAGGTCGAGTTCTCCTCGGTCGTGCAGCACCGCACCGACTCCGAGGGCGGTGAGATCACCAGCGTCGCCCTGTGGGACATCTTCAAGGACGAGTACCTGCCCGCCGAGGACGACGCGAAGCGCCGCTGGGGCCGGTTCAGGATCGTCTCGATGAACACCGAGGCCCGCGACGCCGGGGACACCACACTGAAGGTCACGCTGCAGGTCGGCGAGCACGAGTACGAGCGCTCCGCGGTGGGCAACGGCCCGATCGACGCGCTGACCCAGATCCTCTCCCGCGAGGGGGTCGACGTGCGCATCCTCGACTATTCCGAGCACGCGCTCTCGGCCGGGCAGTACGCCCAGGCGGCCAGCTACATCGAGGCCGCGGTGGGCGACCGCGTGTTGTGGGGCGTGGGCATCGACGCCAACACCACCCGCGCCGGGCTGAAGGCCGTCGTCTCGGCGGTCAACCGGGCCCTGCGCTGATCCTGGCGGGTGCAGGGAGGGCCGCCGTCCTCTTCGGGCGGCGGCCCTCCCTGCACGGACGGCCCCACCCGGCCGGCTGACACGAAGGGTGCGCTCATAGCGCGCCCTTCGCCGTGCGGTGAGATAATGGGATCGTGCCCACCTCACCCTCGCATCCGCACGTCTACCGGGACACCCTGCTCGTCCTGCGCACCCAGCAGCTCGGGGAGGCGGACCGCATCGTGGTCGGGATCAGCCCTCGCCAGGGCGTGGTCCGGGCCGTGGCGAAGGGCGTCCGCAAGAGCTCCTCGAAGCTGGGGGCGCGGCTCGAGCCGTTCATGTTCACCGACGTCTCGCTGGCGCACGGCCGCAACCTGGAGACCGTCACCCAGGCGGTGACGCGCCGGGCCTACTCGGCACCGGTGGTCGCGGACTGGGACCGCTACGTCGCCGCATCCTCGGTGTGCGAGGTCGCCGAGACCCTCGGCCTGGCCGTGGAGGCGGGGGACCCCCGCCTGTTCAACCTGACCGTGGGGGCGGTGGGGGCCCTCGCCCGCGGGGAGCATCTGGCGGGGGACGTGCTGACCTCCTACCTGCTGCGGGCCATGGCCGTCTCCGGCTGGCACGTCGAGCTCTGGGCGTGCGCGCGCTGCGGGGCGGAGGGCCCGCTGCGCTCCTGGTCCCAGGCCGACGGCGGCACGGTGTGCGACGCCTGCCGGGCGCCGGGGGACCGCCCGCTGGCCGAGGACGCCCTGGAGTACCTCCGGGCGGCCTCCGCGGGGCGCTGGGAGGTCCTCGACACGGACCCCGAGCCCGGTGTCAGGGACCGCGCGGGGAAGCTCATCAGGCGTTATGTACAGTGGCACATGGAGCGTGAGTTCCGCTCCTTCGCACTCCTGGAAGGGCCCCTATGACCGTCGTCGCACCCTTTGCCCACCCCTCGGGGAGCAGGCCTCCCGCGATACCCGCCCGCTTCGTCCCCGGGCACGTCGCGGTGGTCATGGACGGCAACGGGCGGTGGGCCAACGAGCGCGGGCTGCCGCGCAACGAGGGCCACCGGGCGGGGGAGCAGGCCCTGCTCGACGTCGTCGCCGGCGCGATCGAGATGGGCATCGGCTGCGTCAGCGCCTACGCCTTCTCAACGGAGAACTGGAAGCGCTCGGTGGACGAGGTAACCTTCCTGATGCGCTTCTGCTCGGACGTCCTGGCGCGGCAGCTGGAGACCCTCAAGTCCTGGGGCGTGCGGATCCGCTGGGCGGGCCGCCGCCCGCGCCTGTGGAAGTCGGTGATCCGGCAGCTGGAGCAGTGCGAGCGGGAGACGGCGGGCAACACCGTCTGCACGCTGGTGATGTGCGTGAACTATGGGGGCCGGGCAGAGATCGCCGACGCCGCCGCGCGCATCGCGGAGGATGCCGCGGCCGGGAGGATCAAGGGCTCCCAGGTCACGGAGAAGACCTTCGCGCGGTACCTCGACGAGCCGGACGTGCCCGACGTCGACCTCTTCCTCCGCACCTCGGGGGAGCAGCGCTTCTCCAACTTCCTGCTCTGGCAGAGCGCCTACGCGGAGATGGTGTTCATGGACGTGCTCTGGCCCGATGTGGACCGGCTGGTGCTGTGGAGGGCGGTCGAGGAGTACGCGCGCCGGGACCGGCGGTACGGCGCGGCCATCGACGCTACCGTTCAACCTAAATCTTAAGTTGAAACACTGTTATTAACCCTTACCTTTAACTTGAATATATAGCCGGTCTCGGAACCGGCCTCAGAGCAGGAGATTTCTGTGCCCCGTATCTATCCGGCCTTCTTCAAGATCGCGTTCTCCGGCATGGACGCGGAGCGCGCCCATCACCTCGGCTTCTCCGGGATCAAGGCGAGCAAGCGCAGCGGCGCCTCCCGGGCGCTGCGCGCCGTCGCCCGTCCCGATCGCTCGCTCGAGACCCGGGCGATGGGCCTGACCTTCCCCTCGCCCTTCGGGCTGGCGGCCGGCTTCGACAAGGGGGCCACCGGCGTCGTCGCCCTGACGGATCTGGGCTTCGGCCACGTCGAGGTCGGCACCGTGACGGGCCGGGCGCAGCCGGGCAACCCCGCGCCGCGGCTCTTCCGGCTCGTGGAGGACCGGGCCGTGGTGAACCGGATGGGCTTCAACAACGACGGCGCCGCGGCCGTGGGTCCGCGCCTGGCCGCCGCGCACGCCGACTTCGACGACCAGTACGGCAGCGGGACCCGCCCGGTGGTGGGCGTGAACATCGGCAAGACGAAGGCCGTGCCGCTGGAGGATGCGACCGAGGACTACCTGGTGAGCACCCGGACCCTGGCGCCCCAGGCGGACTACCTCGTGGTCAACGTCAGCTCCCCGAACACCCCGGGCCTGCGCACCCTCCAGGCGCGCGAGAGCCTGGCGCCGCTGCTGGAGGCGGTGGGGAAGGAGGCCGACCGCGTGGCCGGGCGGCACGTGCCGCTGCTGGTCAAGATCGCCCCGGACCTCACGGACGGGCAGCTGGAGGAGATCGCCGGGCTCGTCCCGGAGCTCGGGCTCGACGGCGTCATCGCGACCAACACCACGATCGAGCGGGAGAGCCTCGGCCTGGTGAGCGACCCCTCCTCGGTCTACGCCTGCGGCGAGGGCGGGCTCTCCGGGGCGCCGTTGGCCCCGCGGTCGCTGGAGGTGCTCCGCAGCCTGCGGGGGCTCCTGGGCCCGGAGCCGACCATCATCTCGGTGGGCGGGGTGAGCACCGCGGAGGACGTCCACGAGCGCCTGCGCAACGGCGCGACGCTGGTCCAGGGGTACACGGCCTTCCTCTATGAGGGGCCGTTCTGGGTCTCGCGGATCAACCGCGGGCTCAAGAAGCTCATGGCGGGCTGAGCCGCTCGCCGAGGCCCTCGCAGTTCCCGCGGGGCGACGCCGCCCGCATCGGGGAGGCGAGGGGCCGAACGGGAGACGCCCGGGGCCGGGCACCGCGGCGAAGCGGTGCCCGGCCCCGGGCGTTCGGAGGGCTTCGGGCCCAGCGCCCGGCGGTCTCGGATCAGGAGGGCTGCTCGCCCCTGCCGACCTGGGGCTTGGGGAGCCGGAGCCGGCGGATCATCATCATGCGGTTGGTCATGTACCAGGCGGAGCCGGGCTCCACGGCGCCGAACTTCTCGAGGATGCGCCTCTTGGTGCCGCGCCACTTGAAGAACGTGTCCAGGATCCACAGGATGATCACGGCCCACATGAAGACCATGGAGTACTGCTGGATCTCCGGGGGCAGGAACAGGCTCAGGACGAAGACCGCGATCAGGAAGATCAGGAAGTAGTCGCCCATGTTGTACCGGGAGTCCACCGAGTCGCGGATGAAGCGCCGCTGGGGACCGCGGTCGCGGACCGGCAGGTAGCGGTCGTCGCCGGTCTGCATGGCCTGGTTCTGCCGGATGCGCGCATCGCGCGCGGCCTCGCGGCTCGCCTGCTTGGCCGCGCGCCGATCGTCGGGCACCAGGGGCCGCTTGCGCGCGGCCTCCTGCTCCCTGCGCGTGGGGGTGGGGCGGCCCTTGCCCGCGGGTTTCGCGGCGGCCTCTTCCTGCTGGGCCGCAGGCGTCGCCTCGGCCGTGGAGTTTCTCTTCTTTCTACCGAACACCCCTCCATGCTACCCATCCGGCGCGTGCGGGCTCGTCAGCCTCGGGCATAGGCTGGCTTCATGACGACTGATGAGCAGAACCAGCACAGCGACGACACGACCTCCGACGCCGGCCCCGCGGCCCTGCGGGAGGACCTGAGCAGCCAGCGCGAGCGGATCCTCGAGGAGCTGGCGGCCCTGGTGGAGATCCCCTCGGTGGCCTGGGACGTCCACGACGCCGGCGAGGTCTGGCGCAGCGCCCGGGCGGTCGCGCAGCTCGCGGAGGAGGCGGGCCTCCCCGAGGTGGAGATCCTCACCTCCGCCCGCCCGGACGGCGAGCAGGGGATGCCGGCGGTCGTGGCGCGCCGCCGCGCGGCTCCGGGTCGGCCCACGGTCATGCTCTACGCCCATCACGACGTCCAGCCGGTCTCCGACCCCGGCGAGTGGAAGACCGAGCCTTTCCGCGCGACCCCGGTGGGAGACCGCCTCTACGGCCGCGGCGCCGCCGACGACAAGGCGGGGATCATGGTCCACATCGCCGCCGTCCGCGCCCTGCTGAGGCTGCACGGCCAGGAGCCCGGCGTCGGCATCACGCTCTTCGTGGAGGGGGAGGAGGAGGCCGGATCGCCGAGCTTCGAGAACTTCCTCCACGAGCACCGGGAGAAGCTGGCTGCCGACGCGATCGTCGTCGCCGACTCCGCGAACTGGAAGCGCGGCGTGCCCGCGCTGACCTCGAGCCTGCGGGGCGTGATCTCCGGGACCGTGCGGCTGCGGGCCCTGGGCCACGCGCTGCACTCCGGGGTCTTCGGCGGCCCGCTGGTCGACGCGAACGTCGCGATGATCCGGTTGCTGGCCACGCTGCATGACGAGGACGGCGCGGTCGCGGTCCCCGGCCTGGTGCGCTCCGCCGACCCCGAGCTGGACTACCCGGAGCGGGACTTCCGCGACGACGCCGGGATCCCCGAGTCCCTGCGCCTGGCCGGCCGCGGCTCGATCGCCTCGCGGCTGTGGAGCCAGCCCGCGCTGTCCGTGATCGGCATGGACGTCACGCCGGTCGAGCAGTCCTCCAACACCCTGGCCGCCTCCGCCCGGGCCCGGGTGAGCCTGCGGCTGGCCCCGGGCCAGGACCCCCACGAGGCCCACCGCCTGCTGGAGGAGCACCTGCGGGCCAACGCGCCCTGGGGCGCCGAGGTGGAGTACGACGCCGGGGAGGCCGGCCGTCCCTTCGAGGCGGACACCAGCTCGCCCGCCGCCCGCGCCGTCCTGGCCTCGATGCGGCAGGCCTGGGGCGTGGAGCCGGTGCTCACCGGCCTCGGCGGGTCGATCCCCTTCGTGGCCTCGCTGGTCGAGACCTTCCCCGAGGCCGCGATCCTCATCACCGGCGTCGAGGATCCGGACACCCGCGCCCACAGCGCCAACGAGTCGCTGTACCTGCCGGACTTCTTCAAGGCCGCGGAGGCCGAGGCCGCCTTCCTGCACGGAATGGCCGCGAGTCCGGAGGCGGGGGAATAGCCGTCCGCCGACGGGCGTTGACGCTGACAGGATCCCCAGCGCTAAGCTGGAACCGCACGAGAGGCAAGGAGCATCCATGACCGTAGCGACTGAGAACACCGACACCGAGCTGCCCACCCACGGCGTCATCCTGACCGACGTCGCGGCGGGGAAGGTCCGCTCGCTCCTGGAGCAGGAGGGCCGGACCGACCTGCGGCTGCGAGTCGCCGTGCAGCCCGGGGGCTGCTCGGGCCTGATCTACCAGCTCTACTTCGACGAGCGCTTCCTGGACGGCGACGCCGTGCGCGACTACGACGGCGTCGAGGTCATCGTGGACCGCATGAGCGTGCCCTACCTCGAGGGCTCGACCATCGACTTCGAGGACACCATCCAGAAGCAGGGCTTCTCCATCGACAACCCCAACGCGCAGGGCTCCTGCGCCTGCGGCGACTCCTTCAACTGAGCCGTCCGCGGCCGTCGAGCCCAGGCCCCTCCCCGTCACGCGGGGAGGGGCCTCTTCGTGTCAGGACTCACAGGCGTCCTCCAGGGGCCCGTCAGGCCGTGCCGGGAGGCGATGTCGCAGCCTGCAAACTCCCAGGGGAGGGGTTAGTCTGGTGACACGGTGTCAGTGCGAACTCCCGGCTGCGGGTAAGATGAGGCACAGACATTGCGACTGCGGCCGTCCGGTGCTGATGACCCGCACGACGGCAGTTCAATCACACGCATGCAAAGAAGAGGAAGGGCAGTCTGTGAGTTCGCAGAATCGGACCGGCTCCAGGCGGGTCAAGGGCACAGTCGCCATTGGCTCATCCGCGGCTGTAGCTCTGCTGATGACGGGGTGCGGGGACGTCGCCCAGCGGGGGTTCCTCCCCACTGAGCGCGGGACCACCAACCACGTCGACACCATCATGGATCTCTGGGTCGGTTCATGGATCGCCGCGCTCGTCGTGGGCCTGATCACCTGGGGGCTGATGCTCTGGTGCATCATCGCCTATCGCCGCCGCAAGGAGGACACGGGCTACCCCCGCCAGATGGGCTATCACCTGCCCCTGGAGATCTTCTACACGCTGGTCCCGATCATCCTGGTCGTCAGCCTCTTCTCCTTCTCGGACAAGGTCGAGCGCGATATCACCGCCCGCTCGGACGACCCCGACGTGACCGTCGAGGTCTACGGCAAGCAGTGGGCCTGGGACTTCAACTACCTGGACTCCGACGTCTACTCCTCCGGCGTGCAGGCCCACCTGACCGGTGAGGACGGCGTCGAGGAGACCCTTCCGGAGCTGTACCTGCCGGAGAACTCCGAGGTCGAGCTGGTCCTGAAGTCGCGCGACGTCAACCACTCGTTCTGGATCCCCGCCTTCCTCCAGAAGATGGACACCATCCCCGGTCAGACCAACTACATGAGCTTCGAGACCGGCGGCTCCGGCACCTACCAGGGCAAGTGCGCCGAGCTCTGCGGCGAGTACCACTCCGAGATGCTGTTCAACGTCGAGGTCCTCCCGCAGGACGAGTACGACGCGCACATGCAGCAGCTCAGCGACGAGGGCAACAACGGGCGTCTCGGCGACGAGTACAACCGCAACCCGAACATGAACGAAACCAGCTAGGGGAGTACCGGTGTCTACATTCGAGTATTCAACGGACGAAACCACAGTTGCTCCGCGTACGGTTCCCCGATCCAAGGGGCGCGTCGTGGTCAACTGGATCACGTCCACCGATCACAAGGTGATCGGCTACATGTATCTGATCACGTCCTTCGTGTTCTTCTGCCTCGCCGGCGTCATGGCCCTGCTCATGCGCCTCGAGCTCTTCTCTCCGGGCATGCAGATCATGGAGACGAAGGAGCAGTTCAACCAGCTGTTCACCATGCACGGCACCCTGATGCTGCTGATGTTCGGCACCCCCGTGTTCATCGGCTTCGCCAACGTGATCGTGCCCCTGCAGATCGGCGCGCCCGACGTCGCCTTCCCGCGGCTCAACGCGCTGGCCTTCTGGTTCTTCCTGTTCGGCTCGCTGATCGCCATCGCGGGCTTCATCACCCCCCAGGGCGCCGCCTCCTTCGGCTGGTTCGCCTACGCGCCATTGAACTCGACGACGTACAGTCCGGCGGTCGGTGGTGACCTATGGGTCTTCGGCCTGGCCCTGCAGGGCTTCGGCACGATCATGGGCGGCGTCAACTTCATCACCACCATCCTGAGCATGCGCGCCCCGGGCATGACCATGTGGCGCATGCCGATCTTCAGCTGGACCACCCTGATCACCGGCATCCTCGTGATCATGGTCTTCCCGCCCTTCGCCGCGGCGCTCTTCGCGCTGGGCATGGACCGAAGGCTCGGCGGGCACATCTTCGACCCGGAGAACGGCGGAGCCATGCTGTGGCAACACCTGTTCTGGTTCTTCGGGCACCCGGAGGTCTACATCCTGGCTCTGCCATTCTTCGGCATCGTCTCCGAGATCATCCCGGTCTTCAGCCGCAAACCGATCTTCGGCTACAAGGGGCTGGTCTACGCGACCATCGCGATCGCCGCGCTGTCCGTGACCGTGTGGGCCCACCACATGTACGTGACCGGCGCCGTGATGCTGCCGTTCTTCGCCTTCATGACCATGATGATCGCGGTCCCGACCGGCGTGAAGTTCTTCAACTGGATCGGCACGCTCTGGCAGGGGTCCCTGACGTTCGAGACACCCATGCTCTGGGTGTTCGGCTTCCTGATCACCTTCCTGTTCGGCGGCATCACCGGCATCATCCTGGCGACCCCGCCGCTGGACTTCCACCTCTCCGACACCTACTTCGTGGTGGCTCACTTCCACTACACGGTGTTCGGCACCGTCGTGTTCTCGGCGTTCGCCGCCTGCTACTTCTGGTGGCCCAAGTTCACCGGTCGCATGCTCAACGAGCGCCTGGGCAAGATCCACTTCTGGCTGCTGTTCATCGGCTTCCACACCACCTTCCTCATCCAGCACTGGCTGGGCGTCGACGGCATGCCGCGTCGCTATGCCGACTACCTGGTCGAGGACGGCTTCGAGTGGATGAACCAGCTCTCCACCATCGGTGCGATGATCCTGGCGACCTCGATGATCCCGTTCCTGTGGAACGTGTACACGACCTCCCGCAACGCGCGGAAGGTCGAGGTGGACGACCCGTGGGGCTTCGGCGGCTCGCTCGAGTGGGCGACCTCCTGCCCCCCGCCGCGCCAGAACTTCACCGCTCTGCCGCGCATCCGGTCCGAGCGCCCGGCGCTGGACCTGCACCACCCCGAGCTGTCCACCAACCACGACGTCGCAGCCGCCGCCCGCAAGGCAGCAGCCACCGTGAATTCCTAGGAGTCAACGAATGCGCGAAAACGGAATCATCTTCGGGCTGCTGTTCGTCTTCCTCATTCCCGTGACGCTGGTCTACGGCATCATGACGAACTTCGAGGAGCTCGTCGGCTTCCCGGCCCTGATCCTCACCGCCCTCATGTCGGCCTTCCTGGCGTTCTTCTTCATCTACACGGATCGGAAGCACCCGGATCAGCCCTCCGACAACCTGGACGGCGAGGTCGTCGACGCCGCGGGCGACTACGGCTTCTACTCCCCGTGGAGCTGGTGGCCCCTCCTGCTCGGGATCTCCTGCGCGGTGGCGTTCATCGCGCTGGCGATCGACTGGTGGATCCTCATGGTGATCGTGCCGGTGGCGATCGTGGCGCTGGCCGGCTGGGTGTACGAGTACAGCCGCGGCAACCACGCCCACTAGGGCGCGGACGCCTCCCCACGGCCCTCGGCCGTGAGGGAAGACGAAGGCCCCGGATGCTTGACGGCATCCGGGGCCTTCGTCCGTTCAAGGGCCTTCCCGCGGCGGTGCAGGAGGGGCCAGGGGGCTCAGAGGCCCTCGTGGCGCTCCAGGCAGAGGAGGCTCCGCTTGGCCTCCGTCCCGCCGACGTAGCCGCCCAGGGCGCCGTCCGCCCGCAGGACGCGGTGGCAGGGGACGATCACGGGCAGGGGATTGGTCGCGCAGGCGGTGCCGACGGCGCGCACGGCCCGGGGCCGCCCGAGCGTCGCGGCTACCCGGCCGTAGCTGATCGTGCTCCCGTAGGCGATGCTCGGCAGGTACCGTTGGACCTCCCCGCGGAAGCCCGTGGAGAGCCGGCGGTCCAGCGGCAGCTCGAACTCCCGGCGTCGGCCCTCGAAGTACTCCTCGAGCTGCCGTGCGGCCTCGTCGAGCCTGGAGGGGCTCTGGAGCACCCGGGGGCCGACGGCGTCCGCGAGGCCCTGCAGGACCCCGTCGAAGCCCTCGCAGGCGTATCCCAGCCGGACGACGCCCCGCTCGGTGGATGCCACCAGGAGCCGGCCGAGGGGCGAGTCGAGGAGGCGGTAGGCGACGTCGAGCTCCCCGGCTCCGGCGGCCTCCTCGCCCAGGCGGGCGCGGAGGCGCTCCAGGGCGCGGGCGTCCACGCCGAACAGCTCCTCGGGCGGGGTCTCGAGGGGATGGTCCTGCATGTCCTTCATCGTGGCTCCTCCTTCTCGGGCGCGGCGGCGAGCCGGCGCCGCAGGGTCTTGACGCCGTCGGCGGCGGCCCGCCGCACGGAGGCGCCGGAGCCGCCGATGATCTCGGCGGTCTCGGCGTGCGGGAGCCCGCCGAGGTAGTGGTAGGCGATCGCCAGCCGCTGCCGCTCGGGCAGGGCGGCGACGAGGCGCCAGACCTCGCCCTCGTCCTCGCCGGGGAGGCCGAGCGCGGAGGGGGACTCGGGAAGCTCGGCGCGGGGCACGGCGCGGCGGGCCCGGGCGCGGATCAGGTCGATGCACTTGCGCTGGGCCACGCGCACCAGCCAGGCCTGCGTGTTGGTCCCCTCGGCCAGCTCCGGCCAGGCGCGCAGGGCGGCCATGAAGGTCTCGGACCAGGCGTCCTCGGCATCGGCCCCGGGGCCCAGCACCGCGCGGCAGACCCGCAGCACGACGGCGCCGTGCCGGGCGACCGCGTGCTCGAAGGGCGTCCTCACCGGTCCGCCCTCCGCTCGGGGCGTCGTGGTCCTGGAGACGTCATGCCCTCCCCGGCCGGGGTCACGAGGCGCGGGAGGTCAGAACAGTCGCGCGTCCGCGGCATGGGCCGGCTCCTCGAGCTCGAGCAGGATGCGTTTGCGGTCCAGGCCGCCGGCGTACCCGGTCAGGGACCCGTCGGCGCCGACGACGCGGTGGCAGGGGATCACGACGCTGAGGGGGTTGCGTCCCACGACCTGCCCGACCCGCTGGGCCAGGTGCCGGTTGCCCATCCGCTCGGCCAGGGCCCCGTAGGTGGTGGTCTCGCCGAAGGGGATCTGGCGGAGCAGCTCCCACACGCGGAGGGAGAACTCGTCGCCCCGCGGGGACAGCGGCAGGTCGAAGTCGCGGCGTCGGCCCTCGAGGTACTCCCGCAGCTGCCGTCCCGCTTCCTCCAGGAGCGGGTCCCCTGCGGCGTCGGCCGAGGGACCCAGTTCCGCTTGGCCGGGCGGGTGCCGGTGGCCGGGGAAGTAGAGGCCGGTGAGCGCCTCGCCCCGCGCCGTGCACAGGAGGGAGCCGAGCGGCGTCTCCAGGGCGGCGTGGCGGGGCTCCGGGTCGGGGGTGTGGATCATGGCGGTCTCCTCGGTGGTCTCAGGATCTTCGTCCCTCATCCAGCAGACGCCGCGGCGGGGCGGAATGTGAGGTCCGGGTCGGAGATTACCCGGGCCGGAAGGTTAAGGGGGACAGGATCGGGAGGAGGGAGCGGATCATGGGTCAGCCGCGCGGGGCGGCCCAGTGATTCCGACCGATCGGCTTCGTCGTCTTCGAGCCTCCAGGATATCCCTCGCCCGGGGCAGCCAGCCGGGAAGATCGCTCGCCCGGGGAAGACGGCCGAGGAAGAGAGGCAGAGGAAGGGGGAGCGTCCTCGTCAGAGGCCGCCCGCCACCCGGGGTGATATGGGAGCCGGCCTCCCTCGGACTGGCCTCGAGGACCCCGGGAACGGCGAAGAGCCGGACCCTCCCCATGACGGGGAGGGCCCGGCTCGGAACCGATGCGCCGCGCGCGATCAGTGCTTGCTGGCCTCCAGCTCGTGGTGCTGGTGGGCCGCCTCGAGCTCGGCCGGGGTGACCGGTGCGACGCGGTCCTCGAAGAACAGCCTCGAGATCTTGCCGCGCACCTTCTCGCCCTGGGTGACCTTGCCCTTGGCGTTGGGCCGGGCGGGCTCGTACACCGGGGAGTTGAAGGACACCAGGCGGTACCGGGCGTAGTCGTCGAGGGGCTCGTGCACCTCGATGTACTCGCCGTGGGGGAGCTGGACCACGCGGCCGGTCTCGACGCCGTGGAGCACCAGCTCGCGGTCCTTGCGCTGCAGCGCCAGGCAGATCCGCCGGGTCACCTCGAAGGTGATGAACGGTCCGAAGATGAACAGGAACCGCAGCACGTACAGGACGTCGTTGAACGCCACGTGGAAGTGCGTCGCGATGAGGTCGGAGCTCGCCGCCATCATCATGATCGCGTACCAGGTGATGCCCGCCACGCCGGCGCCGGTGCGGAAGGGAGCGTTGCGCGGACGGTCGAGGATGTGGTGCTCGCGGTTGTCCCTGGTCACCCAGCGCTCGATCCACGGCCAGGTGAAGAAGAGGCCGAGCAGGATCGCCGCCGGGATCATGGGCAGCAGGACCGCGAAGACCCACGTGCCGCCGAGCTCCAGCTGCCAGTGCCACGGCCAGGCGCCGGGCATCAGCCGCAGGGCGCCGTCGACCCAGCCGATGTACCAGTCCGGCTGCGTGCCGGCCTGGACGGGGGAGGGATCGTAGGGGCCGTAGTTCCAGATCGCGTTGATCGTGGTGGTCGAGGCCAGCAGGGCGAGGATGCCGAAGACGATGAAGAAGAAGCCACCGGCCTTGGCCGCGTAGACGGGGCCGACGGGGAAGCCGACGACGTTCTTCTCGGTCCGGCCCGGGCCGGGGTACTGGGTGTGCTTGTGCACGACCACCATGAACAGGTGGATCGCGACGGTGAGCAGCAGCAGCGCCGGGACGATCATGATGTGCAGCGTGTAGAGGCGCCCGATGACCATGTGGCCGGGGAACTCGCCGCCGAAGAAGAACAGCGAGAGATAGGTGCCGACCAGCGGGATCGCCTTCATGACGCCGTCGATGATGCGCAGGCCGTTGCCGGAGAGCACGTCGTCGGGGAGGGAGTAGCCGGTGAAGCCAGCGGCCATGGCCAGGACGAAGAGCGTGCCGCCCACGACCCAGTTCAGCTCGCGCGGACGCCGGAAGGCGCCGGTGAAGAACACGCGCATCATGTGCACGGCGATCGCGACGACGAACAGCAGCGCGGCCCAGTGGTGGACCTGGCGCATGAACAGGCCGCCCCGGACGTCGAAGGAGATGTTCAGCGAGGACGCGTAGGCGCCCGACATCTCCACGCCGTGCATGGGCACGTAGGAGCCGTCGTAGACGACGGTGTCCATGGTGGGGTTGAAGAAGAAGGTCAGGTACGTCCCGGAGAGGATCAGGATGATGAGGCAGTAGAGCGCCACCTCACCGAACATGAAGGACCAGTGGTCCGGGAAGATCTTGCGGCCGAACTCCTTGACGATGCCGGACATCCCGACGCGGGAGTCCACGAAGTTCGCGATGTGGCCGGTGCGGGTCGCCGGCTTGTATTCATTGACTGCGTTAGACATGATCAGGCCTCACTCGCCATTTCTTTCTTCTGGCGGCCACGCTCCCAGTAGGCCGGGCCGACCGGCTCGTGGAAGTCGCTGCGGGCAATAAGGTAGCCGTCCGAGTCGACGGTGATCGGCAGCTGCGGCAGCGGGTGGGCAGCGGGGCCGAAGATGACGGCGCACTCGTTGGCGGCGTCGAAGGTCGACTGGTGGCAGGGGCACAGCAGGTGGTGCGTCCGCTGCTCGTAGAGGGCGATGGGGCAGCCCACGTGGGTGCAGACCTTCGAGTAGGCGATGATGCCGTCGTAGTTCCAGTCCTCGCGGTCGGCGGAGACGTTCAGCTCCTCGGGCTTCAGGCGCATGAGCAGGACCACGGCCTTGGCCTTCTCCTCGAGGTAGCCGTCCTGGTGGGAGACCTCCAGGAGGTTCTCGGGAAGCACGTGGTAGGTCGAGCCCAGGGTCACGTCGGCCGCGCGGATCGGCGTGCCCGAGGGGTCGCGGACCAGGCGGATGCCCTCGTCCCACATGGTGTGGGAGAGGACGCGGGTGTCGATCGGGCCCAGCTCGCGGAACAGCGTGATGAAGGACAGCGGGGCGAGGATGATGGCGCCGATCAGGGTGTTGCGGATCAGCGGACGGCGCTTGATGCCGGACTCGTCCAGGACGGTCTCCACGATCTCCTGGGCGTCGGCCCGGTCCTCCTCGGCGCTGACCTCGTGGCGCATCTCGACCAGCTCGTGGTCGGGCATGAGCGTGCGGGCCCAGTGGACGATGCCGATGCCGATGCCGAACATGGCGAAGGTGACGCCCAGGCCCAGCAGGAAGTTCTGCAGGCGCAGCTGCGAGGTGGGATCCGGGTTCATGACATCGTAGAAGTCGCCGTCCACCCGGACGGCGAAGAAGCCGATGAAGAACAGGATCGACCCGAGGATCGAGAGCACGAACAGCCAGGCCACCTGGCGCTCGGCCTTCTTGGCGCGGCGGGGGTCGACGTCGGTCAGACGCGGCGGGTGGTGGGGGAGTCCCGGGTTGGGGAACTGCTCCTGCTCCTGCTGGGAGGTAGTAACGGCGTCGGAAGGCTCCGGTGCCCCGTCACGATGGCTAGCCATGTGTTCCTCTTACTTCCTTGGTGCGAGATCTTATCGGTGTGATGCGGCGTCGTTACGCCGAGCGGGAGGTCAGCCAGACCGTGAAGCCCAGCACGATGGCCAGCCCGACGGTCCAGATGAACAGTCCCTCGGAGACGGGCCCCAGCGAGCCGAGTCCGAAGCCGCCCGGGGTGGTGTTGCTCTCGAGCGTCTTGAGGTAGGTGATGACGTCGCGCTTCTCATCGGGGGTGATGTTCGCGTCGTTGAACACCGGCATGTTCTGGGGGCCGGTGTCCATGGCCTCGTAGATGTGCTGCTCGGAGACGCCCATCAGCGTCGGCGCGAACTTGCCGCGGGTCAGCGCGCCGCCGGCCCCGGCGGCGTTGTGGCACATGGCGCAGTTGGCCAGGAAGACCTTGGCGCCGTTGGCGGCGTCGCCCTCCGAGACGTCCAGGTACTCGTCCTCGGGGATGGCGGGGCCGGAGCCCAGGGAGGCGACGTAGGCGGCCAGCTGCTGGGTCTGCTCCTCGTTGAACTGGCCCGGCTTGATCTGGGCCTGGGTGCCCTGCATCTGCATGGGCATGCGGCCCGTGCCCACCTGGAAGTCGACGGCCGCGGCGCCGACGCCGATCAGCGACGGGCCCTCGTCGGTCCCCTCGGCGCTCGTGCCGTGGCAGGTCGCGCAGTTCGAGTTGAACAGCTTCTCACCTTCCGCGATGTCATCTGCGGAGTAGGCGGCGCCGCCGGTCTCGGCCTTCGCTTCATTGGTGGCAGTGGCAACTGCGTAGAGGCCACCAGTGAGCAGCAGGGCGATGGCCAGCAGAGCGATGGCCGCGAACGGGTGACGTCGCTTCTGGGAAAGAGCCTTCACGTCGATAGATCCTTTGTTGTGTGAGTGCGTGTGCGAGTGCTGGTCTGGTCCGCTACTTCAGGAAGTAGACGACGAGGAACAGGACGATCCACACCACGTCGACGAAGTGCCAGTAGTAGGAGACCACGATCGACGACGTCGCCTCGTAGTGCCCGAACCGCTTGGCCAGGTACGCGCGCCCGATGATGAACAGGAACGCGATGAGGCCGCCGGTCACGTGCAGGGCGTGGAAGCCGGTCGTGATGTAGAACGCGGAGCCGTAGGGCCCGCTGGCGATGGTCACGCCCTCGGAGACGAGGGTGGCGTACTCCATGGCCTGGATGCTGACGAAGAAGGCGCCCATCACGAACGTGAGGAAGAACCACTCGATCATGCCCCACTGGCCGACCTGCCAGATGGCGCCCGAACGGCGCGCCTTGAGCTGCTCGGCCTTGAAGACGCCGAACTGGCAGGTCACCGAGCTGAGCACGAGCACGATGGTGTTCCCCAGCGCGAGGGGGATGTCGAGGAGGTCAGCACCCTCCGCCCACGCCTCGGGGGAGGTCGCGCGCAGGGTGAAGTACATGGCGAATAGTCCGGCGAAGAACATCAACTCGCTGGCGAGCCATACAACGGTCCCGACGGACACGATGTTGGGCCGGTTGAGAGTCGGTGACGCCGGCGTACTGGGAGTCTGGGTTGCAGTTGTCACACAGACATTATGTCGGTAAAAGTCCCGGGGCACCAACAGGAGGGGGCTTTCCCCGGTCCCGGCGTGTCACCCCCTCCAGGATCCCCCGGGATTCCGGGGAACGCGGGGCGGCGGGTGACGACACTCTCCCTCCTCGTGAGGCCCTGCGCCGGGGCTCCTGTGAGCAGTGCCTCACAGCCGCTTCCCAGAGCCCGCGCAGGTTCCCGGCGGGTACGCGCCGGATACTGCGCCGCCGTCCCCTAATGTGGTGTTCATGACTACAACGGACGGGACCCAGGAACCCACGTGGAAGAGGCTCATCAACCAGATCGAGCGGCGCGAGGACCTCACCTCGGAGGAGGCCTCCTGGGCGATGCGCCAGATGCTGAGCGAGGACTCCGATCCGGTGCAGGTCGCCGGATTCCTGGTGGGGCTGCACACGAAGGGTGAGACGGCCGCCGAGCTGGCCGGATTCTCCGAGGTGATGCTCGAGCTCGCGCGTCCCTACAGTGGCCCGCGGGAGGCGGTCGACATCGTCGGCACCGGCGGCGACCAGCTCAACACGGTGAACATCTCCACCATGGCCTCGCTGGTGATGGCCGGCGCGGGCGCGACGGTCGTCAAGCACGGCAACCGAGCCTCCTCCTCGACCACCGGCTCGGCGGACGCGCTCGAGCGCCTCGGCGTCCCGCTGGACGCGGACCCGGAGCGGGTCGAGGCGGCGGCCGCGGAGATCGGCATCGGCTTCCTGTTCGCCAACACCTACCACCCGGCCATGCGGCACCTGAGCCCCATCCGGCGCCGCCTGAACGTCCCCACCGTGATCAACTACCTCGGCCCGCTCTCCAACCCCGCCCGCGTGCGCTCCTCCGTGATCGGGGTGGCCCGGGAGAACATGGCGCCGCTCATGGCGGACGTCTTCGCCGAGCGGGGGGACCACGCGCTGGTCTTCACCGGTCCCATGAACCTGGACGAGCTGAGCCTGATCGGGCCCAACCTCATCTGGGAGACCCACGGCGGCGAGGTGAGCCGCACGGTGCTCGACGTCGCGGACATCGACCTGCCCCCGAACACGATCGCCGACATCACCGGCCAGGGTGCGGAGTACAACGCCGACGTCATCCGCCGGGTGCTGGCGGGCGAGCACGGGCCCATCCGCAACACGGTCCTGCTCAACGCCGCAGCCGGGCTGGTGGTGACGGAGCCGGACACCTCGACGCCGCTGGCCGAGCGCATCAACGCCGCCATCGCCCGGGCGGCGGTGTCCGTGGACACGGGCGCCGCCCAGGCCGTCCTGGAGCGGTGGATCGAGTTCCTCAAAGGGTGAACTTTGAGTTCAAGGTGAAGGCCTGACCCTAATCTTTCAGTTTAGGGTCAGGCCTTCTTCCGTCGCCGCACGCCCGCCGCGATCGCCCGGTAGCCGAGCAGGAACACGGCCGTGACGACCAGGGTGACGACGACGAACGACCAGTGCGTCCCCTGCCCGGTCAGCTGGCGCAGCACCATGCCGATCACCACCGTGCTCAGCCACAGGAGCAGGCCGGTCGGGGCGAGGGCGAGGGGGCTGCGCCAGGCCCGCGTCGCGAGCCATCCGCAGGCGAGTCCCACCAGGAAGGGCCACGCGGTCAGGGGGATCCCGGCCAGCCCCTCGCCGTGGGCGCTGCGGCCGAAGGCGGCGAAGGCTAGGACGAGGACGACGTCGGCGATCAGGCAGAGCACGGAGGTGCGGGCGGGCGTGCGGGGGACGGGGCGGGAGGCGTTCCGCTGAGATGAGGTCATGCCTCGAACATATCCCGGACGGCGGCTGCGGGCAGACCGCGGGGACGGGGAGGCCGGGTGCGCCCTCCCTCTCGGTCCCGCGGGTCCAGCCCGCAGGTCCTCCACGGCCGCCCCTCGGACGCAGGCTCTCAGTCCTCCACGACGAGGTCCGCCGAGTCGAGCACCGGGTCCACGGTGAGATCCATCTCCCGCTCCAGGAGGGCCGGGACCTTGAGGCTCTCGCCGCTCGTGCCGGTCTCGTGCTCGCCGGCGGGGCCGAAGACGTAGAGGCACTCGGGGCAGCGGCCCGCCCCGAAGCGGGAGCGTGAGCGCACGCCGTCGAACCCCGCCTCGTCCAGGGCCTTCGCCCAGGCGCGGGTGAGCGCGTAGGCATCCTCGCGGGGCGCGCTCATATCCCCCGCGACCACCCCGTAGCGCGCCGCCCGCCCCGAGAGGAGGTCGGCGACCCGC
The DNA here is from genome assembly GCF_004136635.1 of Rothia halotolerans. Classification (GTDB taxonomy): domain Bacteria; phylum Actinomycetota; class Actinomycetes; order Actinomycetales; family Micrococcaceae; genus Rothia; species Rothia halotolerans. The sequence goes on from NZ_NOIU01000002.1 coordinate 394,802, forward strand.
AGCGGCCCCGGCTCCAGCGGCGTGACGAGCAGGCCCGCGACCTGGGCTCCGGGGATCCTCCGGCCGCCCACCAGCCGCGGGCCCAGCATCTCGCGCACCGCGGTCCCCGGGCTCGAGGCGGTGTTGAGCGTGCCCCGAGGCTCCCGGAGGTTGAACCGGCCGGGTGCGGAGGAGTACCACCAGGGCGAATGGCGCCGGTGGTGGACCCGGTGCCACGACGTCGTCCCCTCCACGGCGTGGACGGGGAAGTCCGCGTAGGAGCCGGGGTCCAGGGGCGGTGCGACCGTGCTCTCGTGGCGCTCAGCGGGCAACGGCGTCGCTCCAGCCGGCGGCGTCGCGCGCGGCCTGGTCCAGGAGGTCGGCGATCGCGTCCTGGTCCCCTGAGTCGATGAGGTCCATGACGCTCGGCCCGTCCTGCCCCCGGGCCGGGGCGGTCAGCCAGTACAGCGCCGTCCAGGGGTCGGCCCCGGAGCCGAGGAGGGCGTCGAAGAACGGGGGCAGCGCCGGTTTGACCGTGCCGTGGGCGAACTGGAGGGCGGGGAAGAGGGAGACGCCGTCGGCCGAGACCACGCGCAGCAGCGTCCGGCGCTTGACCCGGCCGTCCACGGCCTGCCGGGAGCCGACGCCCAGGTACCTCCGGGTGCGGTCCAGCGTGTAGAGCGGGCCGATCCGCTCGTTGATCTCGCGGTTGCGCAGCTGGGTGCGCATCGCCTCGCGGGCGGCGTCGACCACCTCGCGCCGCTGCTGCAGGGTGAGCCCCTCGAGCTCGCCCCGGCGGTCCAGCTCCCGGACCATGGCCGTGAGCTCCTGGGCGATCTCCCGCGGGGAGGAGCCGCCCGGGGGAGCCGCACCGCCGATCTGCTTCCCGGCGGCGTCGAAGCGCACCTCGCCGGCCGCGAGACGGCGGGCCCGGACCCGCTGGCGGCGGATCCGCGCGGTGGCGGCGTTCCGGTGGGCTGTCGGCATGGCTGCCTCCCGTTCCTCAGTTCTCACCGCTGGATGCCTCCATCATCCCATCGAACGTCAATGCCCGTCAATGCCTGGGGCCGGAGCGACTCGGAAGCCGGGACGGGGTGCCGCGCGTTCTCTGCATCGGGCGCGCGTCGTTAGAGTCGGATGGTGACTATCCGGAACTCGAGACTCAAGTGGATCATCTGGTCGGTGGGGCTGTGCGCGTACCTCGTCGCGGTCATCAACCGCAGCTCGTTCTCCGCGCTGGGGCCGATGGCCCAGGAGCACTTCTCCGCCGAGGCGACGACGCTGTCCACCTTCGTGGTGCTGCAGCTGGTGGTCTACGCGGCCTGCCAGATCCCCGTGGGCATCTGCCTGGACCGCTTCGGGGTCTCCTGGGTCGTCGCCTGTGGGCTGGCCGCGATGTCCATCGGGCAGCTGACGCTCGGAGCGACCGACTCGATCCCGCTCGCCATCGCCGCGCGGGTGGTCATGGGCGCCGGCGACGCCTGCATCTTCACCTCGGTGGTCCGGCTGGTGGCCGAATGGTTCACGCGCCGGCAGACGCCCGTGGTCAACCAGGCGACCGGGCTGGTGGGGCAGATCGGGCAGCTGCTGGCCATCGCGCCGCTGGCCGGGCTCGTGGGTGCGGCGGGCTGGTTCGCCGGCTTCGCGGTGCTGGCCGGGGCGGGTGCGGTCGTCATGGTCCTGGTGGCGCTGCTGATGCGCGACGGCGCCGGCGTCGGCACCCTCCTGGAGCGGATCACGGGAAGGAACCGCACCACCCGCTCGACCGCCGCCCCCGAGGACGCCGACACCGGGATGCTCATCATCACCGAGGTCCTGCCCGTGGTGGGGCCGGGGTCCAGCGGCGTCCTGCCCGCCCTGAAGTCGCTCGCGAAGCGTCCGGGCATCCGCCTGGCCTTCTGGATCCACTTCTCCACGATGTTCTCCGCGGACAGCTTCCTGCTGCTGTGGGGGACGCCGTTCCTGACCGGCGGGCTGGGCTATCCCTTCGGCGTGGCGGCGGGCGTGCTCAACGTCGCGGTCGTCTCCTCGATGGTCACCGCCGTGCTGTTCGGGCCGGTGCTCTCGCGCTTCGCCCGGCACCGGGTGTGGCTGGCCTTCTACGGCGTCGTCGTCATGCTCGCCTCGTGGTGCGCGCTGCTGCTCTGGCCGGGCGCCGCGCCGGCGTGGGCGGCGGGCGCCGTCGCGCTCATCATGGGCGCCGGGATCCCGCTGTCGATGATCGCCTTCGACGTCGTCCGCTCGCACGCGCCGGTCCGGCAGCTCGGCGTGGCCACCGGGCTGGCCAACATGGGAGGCTTCACGGCGGCGCTGATCGCGATCCTGCTGATCGGCGTGGTGCTGGACCTCCAGGGCAGCGGCACCCCGGAGACCTACGAGCTGGGTGCGTTCAAGATGGCCATGGCGGTGCAGATCCCGCTGTGGCTGCTGGGGATGGTGATGATCCTCGTCGAGCGGCCCAAGGCGCTCCGGGATCTGAGAAGGCACACGCGCGGGGCGTGAACGGCGGGGGCCCTCGATAGGGTCGAGGGGTGACTCTCCCGAACTCGAAGATCAGATGGACCGTCTGGGCTGTGGCGCTGTGCGCCTACCTCGTGGCGGTGGTCAATCGCAGCTCGTTCTCCGCGCTGGGGTCCGTGGCCCAGGAGCACTTCTCCGCCGAGGCGACGACGCTGTCCAGCTTCGTCGTGCTGCAGTTGGTGGTCTACGCAGCCTGCCAGATCCCGGTGGGCGTGTGCCTGGACCGCTTCGGCGCCTCGTGGGTCGTGACCGTGGGCCTCGCGGCGATGTCCCTCGGGCAGCTGACGCTGGGTGCGACGACGTCGATCCCGCTCGCGATCGCGGCGCGGGTGGTCATGGGGATGGGGGACGCCTGCATCTTCACCTCGGTCGTGCGGCTGATCGCCGAGTGGTTCACGCCGCGGCAGATGCCGATGGTCAGCCAGGCGACCGGGCTGGTGGGCCAGACGGGGCAGCTGCTGGCCATCGCGCCGCTGGCCGGGTTGGTGGGGGCCGTGGGCTGGTTCGCGGGCTTCGCGGGGCTGGCGGCGGCGGGCGCCGTCGCCCTGGTGCTGGTGGCGCTGATCCTTCGGGACGGTCCCGGCGTCGGCACCCTCCTGGAACGGGTCACCGGGCGGAACCGCACCGCCCGTCCGCAGGCGCCGCGCGAGACGGCCGGGACCGGCACGCTGGTCATCACGGACGCCCTGCCCGTGATCGGTCCCGGGTCCAGCGGCGTCCTGCCCGCGCTGAGATCCCTGCTGAGGCGCTCGGGGGTCCGGCTGGCCTTCTGGATCCACTTCTCCACCAAGTTCTCCGCGGACAGCTTCCTGCTGCTGTGGGGGATGCCGTTCCTGACCGGCGGGCTCGGCTACTCGTTCGGCGTGGCGGCCGGGGTGCTCAACACGGCGGTCTTCGCCTCCATGGCGGCCGCGCTGCTGGCCGGCCCCCTGCTCGCGCGCGTCGCGCGCCACCGGGTGTGGCTGGCCTTCTCCGGCGTCGTGCTCACGCTCGCGGCCTGGAGCGTGCTGCTGCTGTGGCCGGGGGACGCTCCGGCCTGGCTCGCGGGGGTCGCGGCGATGAGCACGGGCATCGGGGTCCCGCTGTCGATGATCGCCTTCGACGTCGTCCGCTCCCACGCGCCGCGGCAGCAGCTGGGGGTCGCCACGGGGCTGGTCAACATGGGCGGGTTCATCGGGGCGCTCATCGCGATCCTGCTGATCGGCGTGGTGCTGGACCTCCAGGGCAGCGGGACGCCGGAGACGTATGCGGCGGTCCCGTTCAAGACTGCCATGGCCGTGCAGGTCCCGCTGTGGCTGCTGGGGATGGTCATGATCCTCCTCGAGCGGCCCCGGGCGCGGCGGGATCTGGAGCGGCACCGGCGGCGTTCCTGAGGCGGGCGGCGAGATGCCGGCCTGGTCACTCGGGAAGTATGGTCGTACAACCTGTGCTTACTGCATGAAGGCGAGGTGGTTGCCTGCAGCCAGCCGCCGTCATCGTCTCGCCGAGCACTCGTGGGTCTGGCGCTCTCCCCGGCCCGCGGGTGCCTGATTCGTAGGGAGCGGTTCATGAGCTTCACGCCGGTGCCCATCACATTCGCCATGAGCGGGTCGATCTTCATCGGGGTCCTGAACGCGGTGCCCACCTTCGTCGTGCTGCTGGTGCTGAACCTTTTCGTGCTCGGCGACGACGAAGGGATGAGCATCGGGATGCAGATCGGGGCCGCCCTGATGATCGGCGTCCTAGGCACCTGCCTGACGATGGTGATGAACCGTCATGAGCAGGTCAAGCAGCAGAAGACGGTGCCCCATGGGGCGCTGGTGGCCCTGGCGGAGGTGGCGGGGATGACCGTCGCAGGGGCTGTGATCGCACCGCTGATGGTCCAGGACCCGCGGTCCGTCTGGGTCGGTGCGGTGGCCGGTCTGCTGGGATGCGCCCCGAGCTTCTTGATCACCTCTCCGTGGAAGGAATCGGCCTCGGAGCAGGAGTTCCAGGCTCGCAACAAGCAGTTCGCCCGGATGACCGTGGAGACCCTGGAAGAGCAGAGGGAAGACGTCAGGCACAAACAACAGGAGAAGCTGCGCAAGGTGTACGGCGACCCGTGGGATCAGAGCTCGCGGCAGGATTGGTGGAAGTAGGGGGCCTGCCCAGAGGACAGCGGCTAGCAGAGGCGGGGCCCTCGGTCATGCTGCCCGACAGTATCTGCGTGAGATCCTGGGATGACGACTGAAGGTGCGCTTTGGCATTACTCGGGTTCGACCGTCTCATCCGGTGCCTGGTGATGCCGTAGTCTCCACAGATCGAGGGCCGTCCACACCGCGCCCACTGCGCACAGGAAAGCGGCGGTGACCTGCGGTGGTTCCGGGTCGAGGATGAAGAGCCAGATCCACAGCAGGCTCACGCCCATAAGCAGTGCCGCCGCGATCCACTGCCTCCGCCACTGGGATCGCAGGATCGCCTCCTGGCGGGTCGGCAAGTCTTGGAGGCGTCGCGAGAGGACGTCCATCACTCGCCAGATCGCTGCCAGCACGACGATGGGTACCAGCAGGTAGGCGACCGTCGTCCAGCCGGCGACGGTAGTCAACGACTGGCCGGGATCGTCCAGGTTGATGAACCAGAAGACCATGCCCATGATCGTGAGGGTCTTCAGCAGCCATTCCCACCAGAGGACCTTCTTGTGTCGATAGGGCTCGGCGGCTCTCGTATCCTCGGGTCTCGGTTCGGCGGTCATCGGCAGCGCCTCCTCAATGGTGAGTCTGGATTATTGGTCTACCACCAGATCACATCTGAAGCCCGCTACAGCACATGATGAATAGGTGAGGGGAGCGTGACCGCTGCGCAGGTACCGAAGGGGCTCGGACTCCATCTTCGTCATTCTCAGGAGCGAGCATGTCGCGCCGGGACGCACGGTTTGATCACCTTGCGAGTACGAGCTTGTCATGACCGACGCAGAGACCTGGTTGAGCAGACCTACGTTCAGGACCCCCACCGCCGCCTTATCGGCTAGGGGAGAGCGCCGGAAGACGCACCAGCCCACCGCCGCTGCTCGGTCATGGGCGCGGGCCGCTCCGCACGGTTGGCGAGGCCACCGTTATGTTCGGCGATGCCGACTGAAGTCTCAGCGCTCGAGAAGGCACCTTCTGCGCTGAAGACCCTCCCTATTCTTCGGTCAGTCGGCACACGCCCCCATGCTGGCCCCCGTCGGCATGTACTTGCTAAGGAGGTCAGGAGAAGTCGATCACCCGGCACCCACAGGAGGAACGATGACGAGCAACGATGAACAGGTCCCGACCGATGAGCCATCCGGGGTCGCCTTCTGGTGGCTGGCGGGGCTGGCGATCCTAGCCACCGGCCTGGTGGCCTTCGCTCCTGTCTATGCGTGGTGGGGTGTGCTGGTGGCGACGTTCGGGGTCTTCAGCGCGACGTTCATCGCGTTCCGGAAGCTGCGGTTCGGTATCAACCGGCCGCGTCCCGTGGCGCACCAGAACAAGCTCCTGATGGTCGCGTTCGCGATTTCCAGCTTCTCGGTCCTGTGGATGTACAACTTCGCCCCGCCGGCCGGGTGGGCCTTCATGATCTGCGTGGCCCTGACATTCGTCTCCTACATGCTGGTGGCGTTCTCCACGGAACGGAGGGGCGGCGAGGCCTGATCAGAGCCCAGCGAACGTTCCCAGCAGCGACCTGAGGGGGCGGGGCTGTGCTGTGCGGAGCCGCCGGGCCTCCCCGCCGGCCTGGTAGAAGGACTCGAGATCACATGCTGCCTAAGACGCTGCGGATGATGGGGCAGCCAAAAGGCCTTGGGACCGGGTGGCAGCGACGCGGGACGTCGTCGTCACCTGGCCTGACGTCACCGCGCGTCCTCGGCGACCTTGATGAGGGTCTTGCCGAAGTTCTTGCCCGACAGCATCCCGATGAAGGTCTCGGGCGCGCTGTCCAGCCCCTCGGTGATGTCCTCGCGGTACGCGATCCTGCCCTCGCGCACCCAGGCGCCCATGTCCCGCAGGAAGTCGTCGAACAGGGTCTGCTGGTACTCGGTCTGGATGAAGCCGCGGATCGTCAGCGACTGGTTGAGCACCGTCTGCAGCAGCTCCTGCGAGCGATCGGGGCCTTCCGGCAGGCCCGTGGAGTTGTAGTTCGCCGCGAGGCCGCACACCGGGACGCGGGCGAAGAGGTTCAGGTGCGGCATCACCGCCTCCCACACCGGGCCGCCCACGTTCTCGAAGTAGACGTCGATCCCCTCCGGGGCGGCGTCGGCGATCTGGTCGCCCAGGTCGCCGGCGCGGTGGTCGAGGGCGGCGTCGAAGCCGAGCTCGCGCAGGTGCTCGACCTTCTGCGGTCCGCCGGCGATGCCGATCGTGCGCAGGCCCTTGAGCTTCGCGATCTGGCCCACGGTCGCGCCCACGGGCCCGGTGGCGGCCGCCACGGCCAGGGTCTCGCCCTCCTGGGGCTTCCCGATGGAGAGCAGCCCGGAGTAGGCGGTGAATCCGGGCATGCCCAGGACCCCCAGCGCGGTGGTGACGGGGGCGTCGTCGGGGTCGATCACCCGGAGATCGGCTGCCGCCTCGACGCTGTAGGTCTGCCACCCGGCGTGACCGACGACGATCTCACCGGGCTCGAGGTCCGCGGAACGCGACTTGATCACCTCCGAGACCGTGCCCCCGACCATCACGTCCCCGATCTCCAGGTGCGCGGCGTAGGACTTCGCCTCAGACATGCGACCGCGCATGTACGGGTCGAGCGAGAGGTAGAGCGTGCGCAGGAGGACCTCGCCGTCCTCCGGCGAGCGGACCGGATGCTCCTCGATCGAGAAGTTCTCGGCGCTCGGGAACCCTTCGGGGCGTGAAGCCAAGCGGACCTGGCGGCTGGTGTGCGACATACTTGCTCCATTCGCTGGTCTTCTATCGGACTCGTCACGGTACACCGCGTATGCAACGTCCGCTAGCGCGATGCTGAGCCCTGGCCGGCCGGGGTCTCAGCTGTCAGACCGTGGTCCTCGCTCAGGAGGGGCGACGCCGGAGCTCGCGCAGGGGAGACGCCTCCCATCCGAGGCCGCTCACCGCCCGCCCGGCGAGCGGCGCGCTCGATACCCTGGAGAGGACCGTTCATTCCGTCGAGGACCGATGAGGTCCTCGTCCTCCCCGAGGAGACGCCGATGCCCCCGCATCCCGCCGATGAGACACGTCCCGAGAAGCACACCTGGCTCTTCGAGCTCCCAGGGGTCCGGTGGGACGTTCAGGAGGCACGGGAGGCAGCGGAACGAGTCCCGGAGGCCGACGTCGACATCCTAACGGCCTTCTCGGAGGAGGAGACCTGGATCTGGACCACGGCCCCGACGCCGCCAGGGACTGAGTCCGGTGGCGAGGCGGCCGGGTTCCTGGCGGCCATGCTCGGCGTCGAGCGCGATGCGCTGCCCGAGTTCCGGCATCGCCGGTTGAGGGAGCTCCTCAAGCTCGGGGACGCGGTGGACGGCGTTCGGCAGCCTTGGCTCTACACCTCGCAGACGGACATTCCGCCCGCCGTGGAGGAGGAGTTCAACAGGTGGTTCGACGAGGAGCACCTGCCGCAGCTCGCCGCGGTCGAGGGGACCGTGCACGCCGCGCGCTACCGCACGGACGGCTCTCCCCGATACCTCGCCTGCTACGACCTCAGGGACCGGGAGATCCAGGGCGGCGCCGAGTGGCGCGAGGCGATCGAGAGCCCCTGGCGCGATCGGATCCATCCCCGGTTCCTCGGTCCGCGGAAGCTGATGCTCAAGCGGCTCCTCTGAAGCGTACGGCCGCTGGCCCGGGCCGCGGCCGCTGTGTTCTCGGCCGCCGTCCGGCACCCCTGGCCGCACTGACCCGTGGGACGACGACGCCGCACAGGCCCCCGTGATACCCTGTCTAGGTTGCCCGTACGGGCGGCTCCCGACGCGTACGTGTCCGGGACGACCATACCGAGGCCTGGCAAAATCCAGTCCGTTCAAGAAGGTAGAAGACTTATGCAGACTGACATCCACCCGGACTACCACCCGGTGATCTTCCGCGACCTCGCGTCCGGCACGACGTTCCTCACCCGCTCCACGGTGACCAGCGCCAAGACCGAGACCTGGGAGGACGGCAACGAGTACCCGCTCGTCGAGGTCGAGGTCTCCTCGGCGTCGCACCCGTTCTACACGGGCAAGCAGCGGATCATGGACTCCGCGGGCCGCGTCGAGCGCTTCAACGCGCGCTTCAAGAACTTCGGCAAGGCCGGCCGCTAGAGCCGGATGCCTTAACACATGCCGGGGACTCCGCGGAGTCCCCGGCATTCGTGTATCCCCTGCCCTACACTGAAAGCTCGCACGGGCGTTTTCCGTGCGCGTCCCATCCCTGACGTGGAAGAAGAACACCGTGACGCAGTTCCTCGATGAGACCGACCAGCAGCCCCGCGAACCCCGCAGGGGAAGGCGCAAGGTCCTCACCGTCTTCCTGGTCCTCATCGCCCTGCTGCTCGTCGCGGCGATCGCCGTGGGAGCGTACCTGTTCAACCTCGCCAACAACTTCAACTCCGGCACCCAGCGGATCGACCAGGCCCTGCCGGCGACCGACGACCCGGACCGCCCCGACGACACCGACGCGGAGAATATCCTGCTGATGGGCAGCGACTCCCGCGAGGGGGAGGCGGACGAGGCCTCGGTGGGCGGTCAGCGGGCCGACACGCTCATGCTGCTGCACGTGCCCTCCGACGGCGGGGCGGCCTACGTCATCTCGATCATGCGCGACACCTGGGTGGACATCCCGGGGCACGGCCCGGCGAAGATCAACGCGGCGCTGGACCTGGGCGGCGTCGAGCTCGAGGTGCGCACCATCGAGGACCTGCTGGACACGCGGATCGACCACGTCGCCCAGATCGACTTCGAGGGTTTCCGCGAGCTCACCGACTCCGTGGGCGGCGTGACGGTCGACGTCCCGCAGGACTTCACCGCCGGCGGCCACGTCTTCACGCAGGGCCAGCAGAAGCTCGACGGCGAGGAGGCCCTCTCCTTCGTCCGCGAGCGCTACAGCTTCTCCGACGGCGACTACCAGCGGGTCCGCAACCAGCGCGCCTACCTGCGCGGCCTGCTCAACCAGGTGGCCAGCCCCAGCACGTTCAGCAACCCGGCCAAGGTCAACGACATGGTCAAGAGCTTCTCCCCGTACGTGAGCGTGGACGACTCGCTCACGGCCCGCGAGATCGCCTCCATCGGGATGCAGGTCGGCCCGAGCGGGGTGCGCAACGTCCAGATGTTCACGCTGCCCAACGCGGGCACGGGCTGGTCCGGGGACGGCCAGTCCATCGTCGAGCTCGACGACGCCGCGGTGAGCGGCCTGGCCGACGCCATGGCCGACGGCACCATGGACGAGTACGCCCGCACGGTCCCGACCGACTGACCGGCCGGATGCCGGGGCCGTGCGCGGCCCCGGCGCCGTCCGCCCCGCGGCTGGGCTCCTCCGGGACGGGCGAGGCGCCCGTCGACCCGGCCGTTCGGAGGGGGGTCGAAGAGCCCGCCGCTCCGGACACGCGAAGAGGGGCCTCCCGAAATCATCGGGAGGCCCCTCTTCGCGTGTCCGGGGACCGTATCCGCGGAGTCCCCCTCCGGAGGGCTCCTCCTGCCCCCGGAGTGTCCCTCCTAGGAGGAGCGTTCCGTCCGGGGAGCGGCGTCGAGCTCGGGGAACGCCGTGCCGGCTTCCTCGTCCGAGGCGAGCTGCGGCACCGGGGCACCGGACTGCAGCCGGGCCACGTACAGGCCGGTGAAGGCCAGCGAGCCGCCCAGGAGCAGCCCGAGGATGCCGAGGATCGGGCGGAAGAAGATCAGCACGAGGCCGAGCAGCAGCACGACCAGCCCGGCCATGCCCAGGATCCAGCCGGCCCGTCCCTGCGCCGAGAGCGGCGCGCGCCTGCGGGGCGGCCGCGGCTCCCTCCGCGGCTCCTCCTGCACCTCGGCGGGCGCGGGATCCCGCCGCTGCACCTGACGCTTGTTCTCCGGGTGCTGCTCGGCGTGGCTGGGGGCGAAGGCCGGCTCGATCTCGTAGGAGTCCTGTTCCGGGCACAGCTGGGGGAGGCTGTTCGGCAGGTGGGCGTGCCACGCCTCGGCGATGTCGTCGGCGCGCACCGCCTGCACCGTCAGGGACAGCTCGTAGGCGCTGCCGCGGATCGTCCCCCAGGCGGCGGTCAGCTTCTCCCGGGCGAAGGCGTCGCGGACCACCGGCGCCAGCTGCTCGGACATCTGGGTGCTCAGGCGCCCGACGACGCGGCGGTCGTGGAGCACGTCCACGGAGTCCACCTCCTGCCCGTCGGCCAGCCGGAGGTGGTTGGCCTCCAGGGTCAGGATGACCCGGCCCTCCCCGCTGGGGGGCAGGATCGAGTGGAGGTACTCGGCGTGGTCCTTCTCGTCCAGCACCTTCAGGCTCGGGCCCTGCGGCAGCAGGGCGGCGTGCACCGGGGAGGAGTTGGCGGGGAACAGCAGGTCCGGGCGGGAGACGGAGAGGATGGCGCGGGACTCGAGCCCCACCCTGCCGTTGACCTTGCGCATCGTGGCCCAGAACCGCACGGGGGCGACCGGGGTGTACCCGGAGGCGACGACGCGGGTCAGGGGCCTCCAGTACCGGGAGGCGTCCTCCTGGGTGAAGCGCGCGACCTTCAAGTCCTTGACGTACACCGCGATGCTGTCGGGGAAGAGGGGGTTGTCGGTCTCGGGCACCAGCGTGGCCTGCGCGTCGAGCATCTGCTCGCGGTCGAACCGCAGGCCGTCGAAGAGCCGCAGGATCTCCGTGTCGTAGTAGTCCTCCGTCACGAGGTCGATGGATCCACGGTCGCTGAGCGCATATTCCGTCACGGCACTTCTCCTCCGGTGTCCTAAAAGAACCGAGCACGTCTCCTCCTAGAATCTCACACAACCGACCGGAGGAATGCCCATTCCACCCTTCGCGGGCCGTGTTGGGCCCCAGACGCGCACGATGGGGCGGGGAACCGCGTCTCAAGAGCGGGGTGAGACTCCTCATGGGCGAGGCCGTCCTGGGGCGGGGCGGCCTCGTGGAAGGGGAGCCCCCGAGGCTTCGGGCATCTCGGTGAGAAGTCTCCGGCAGCCCCCGCGGGCGACCCCTCAGGAACGGGCCGGCGCCCCCGCCCGGCGGATGCGGCTCTCCCGCTCGGCGTCCTCGACGCACTCCGTGACCAGACGGCGCAGCGCCGCCGGCAGGTCCGGGTGCTCGTCGAGGAAGCGGCGGCCTCGGCGGGCGACGTCGATCCCGGAGTCCAGGCGCGGGAACAGCCCCCTCACGATGCGCGATGCCATCCCGATGGACCGCTCCTCCCACACCGCGGGAAGCTCCTGGAAGTAGGGCTCGGCGTAGGGGGCGCTCAGGGCGGGGTCGCCCATCATGAGCCCGGCGGCGGTCGCGGAGAGGATGTCGTTGGACAGCTCGCCCTCGTGGATGCGGCGCCACGCCTCGGCCTTCGCGTCGGCGTCGGGAATCGCGGCGAGGCAGCGGGCCCGGCCGATCTCGGCCTCCTGGCTGGGCCGCTCCGACGCCGCGCGGTCCAGCTCCTCGGCCCGCAGGCCGTCCTGGAGCACCAGGGCGGCCCGGGCGGTCCAGGCCCTCTGCTCGGAGACGGGCATGCCGTGCAGGCGGGCGTCCTGGCCCTCCCGCTCGGCGACGGCGACGACCTCGCGGGCGAGCCCCGTCAGCTCCGGGGCGTGCCGTGCGGCGCGCAGCGCATGGGCCAGGACGATCCGCTGGGCGTCCGTCCCCTCCTCGGCCCGCTCCCAGAGCCGCAGCAGCGTCTCGGCGAGGGAGCGCAGCGGGGCGTGGCGACGCTCGGGCGGGAGGTAGTCGAGGATCGCGGAGGCCGCCGTGCCGAGGTCCGCGTCCAGCAGGGTCGAGGAGGCCTCCCCGGCCAGCCCCGCCAGGGCGTGCTCGGCGTAGTCGGCGGGGCTCAGCCGTCCCTCGCGCACGAGGTTCCACAGGGTGCTGCCCAGCACGGCGCGGTCGATCGGCTCGGCGAGGGTGCGGCCCGCGGAGAGGGCGGCGTCGAGATGCTGCGGGGGCAGCCCGATCAGGGCGTAGGTCAGGTCCTCCCTGTTGAGGAGCACCAGGTCGGCCTCGCGCGCGCCGTCCGCCGGGGCGCCGCTCGCCGGGCCCTGCGCGGGGACCTCCAGGGCGACGTCGTCCTCCAGCTCCAGCCGGCCCTCGGGCAGTCGGTAGAGGCCGGCCCGCAGGGTGTGGGGCAGCAGCGCGCCGGCCGCCGAGGACGTCTGCCGGACGCGTCCCTCGGCCTCGGGGTCCCACTCGAGGCCGGTCACCCCCGAGGTCTGCAGCCAGGACCGGGCCCAGGAGCGCAGGTCGCGGCCGCTGGCCTCCTCGAGGGCGGCGAGGAAGTCGTCCAGGTCGGCGGTGCCGTAGGCGTGCCGGGCGAAGTAGGCGCGGGAGGCCTTGACGAAGGCCTCGAAGCCGACGTGGGCCACCAGCTGCTTGAGCACCGCGGCGCCCTTGGCGTAGGTGATGCCGTCGAAGTTCTGCTTGGCGGCCTCGACGTCGGCGACCTCGGCCACGATCGGGTGCGTGGTGGAGTACGAGTCCTGCCGGTACGCCCAGGCCTTGCGCCGGTTGGCGAAGGTCACCCAGGAGTCCTCGTACCCGCCGACCTCGGCCGCGGCCAGGGCGCCCATGTACTCGGCGAAGGACTCCTTCAGCCACAGGTCGGACCACCAGGCCATGGTCACCAGGTCGCCGAACCACATGTGAGACATCTCGTGCATCATCACGTTGGCCCGCGCCTCCCGCTGGGAGCGGGTGGAGCCGCCGGGGTGGAGGTAGGACTCGGTCAGCGTCACCAGCCCCGGGTTCTCCATCGCGCCGAGGTTGTACTCGGGGACGAAGGCCTGGTCGTAGGTGCCGAAGGGGTAGACGGAGTCGAAGAGCCCCTGGAAGTAGTCCAGGCCGGCGGAGGTCAGGGAGAAGATGGCCTCGGCGTCGAGGTGCTCGCTCATCGCCTGGCGGCAGTACAGGGTCATGGGGACGCTCGGCCCGCCATGCGCGCCCGGCCGGTGCAGGCGCCCGACGGCGTGGTACTGCCCGGCGAGGATCGCGGTGATGTAGGTGGAGATCCTCGCGGTGGGGGCGAAGACCCGCTTGGAGAACGCCTCGTCGCTGGGGTCCGGGACCGTGGAGGTCACCGTGGTGTTGGAGGCGACCGTCCAGTCCGCGGGGGCGGTGACCGAGAACCGGAAGGAGGCCTTGAGGTCCGGCTGCTCGAAGGCCGGGAAGACCCGGCGGCAGTCGCTCGGCTCGTACTGGGTGTAGAGGTAGGTCCGGCCGTCCTCCGGGTCGAGGAAGCGATGCAGGCCCTCGCCGGAGCGGGAGAACCACGAGTAGCCGTGGACCACGAGCTCGTTCTGCTCGCGCAGGCCGGGCAGTCGGATCCTGCTGCCCTCGACGACGTCGGCCCGGTTCAGCCGCTCCCCGTTGAGCCGCACCGAGTCGACGCTGTGGTGGATGTACTCGATGAACGTCTCGTCCCCGGCGGCGGTGTCCGCGGCGAAGCGCACCGTGGCCCTGACCGGGAACGCGGCCCGGGTGCGGTCGGCGGCGTAGCTCAGATCCAGGTGGACGTCGTAGGAGTCGATGCTCAGCAGGGCCGAGCGGCGGGCGGCCTCTTCGCGGGTCAGGTTGTCGTTCCTCATCGGCCCATTAAATCAGCCGGGCGGCGCGGGGTGGGCCCGCGCCGCCTCCCGAGCCGCTCACTCCCGTGCGGGGACCCTCGTCCCTTCACAGGCGGGGAAGCCCCGGCCCCGCCCCACAGCTGTCCCGGCACATCCCGACGGCGTCCCGGGCCCTCGGGATGTCCCGGGACGCCGTCGGCTCATCGCTTCCTGCGGGCCCGCAGCGACTTCTCGTCCACGGGCGCCTCCGAGGACGCCCGCAGCCGGTCGCGGTAGTCGGCGGCGTCCTCCTGGCGGATGCCCTCGATCCCGCTGGAGATCTCCGCGCGCAGGTGCGCCTGCTTGTACCCGAAGGCGTCCACCAGCTCCAGGGAGTACGGCTCGAGCCGCTCCATCAGCCGGTTGATGTACGGCTCCAGGGTGCGGGCGCGCCGGGTCGAGACGAAGCCGTGGGACATGTACCAGCCCATGTTCTTCTCGATCAGCGTCATCCCGAACAGGTCGCGCAGCCACGTCAGCACGACGGCGTTCTGCCCTTCCTGCTCCTCGACGGCGCGGGTCAGCGCCTCCCACTGCAGCAGCTCGCCGTGCGCGCGCCCGGCCTCGATGAGCCGCACCTGCTGGGAGTTGAACACCGCGGCGGCCTCCTCCTCGGGCAGCTTCCGCGCCCGCCGCAGCTCCTGGGCCGCAGCGCTGATCAGCGTGTGCACCCGGTTCTGCAGCAGCTCCCGCTGGCTCTGCGCCTCCTTCAGGGCGTTGACGGCCCGCCGGCTGTTCCCGCTGTCCTGGATCGACTGGGCGGCCCGGCGCAGCCCCGTCCGGTTCAGCGCCAGGTCCTCGGCGCGGCTGGTCACGTACTTGGTGATCGAGCCGACGTTGAGGGAGGCGAACTCCTTCGAGTAGTCGCCCAGCAGGCGCTTGGCGACCAGCTGCAGCAGCACGTGGTTGTCCCCCTCGAACGTCGCGTAGACGTCGAGGTCCTGGTACAGCGAGGTGAAGCGGTTCTTGGTGAGGAACCCGGAGCCGCCGCAGGCCTCGCGGCACTGCTGCAGCGTCTTCAGCGCGTGCCAGGTGCTCACCGGCTTCAGCGCCGCGGCCAGGGTCTCCAGCTCCACGCGGTCCTCGGGGCGGTCCTCCTCGGCGGTGAACACCTCGTGGAAGGTCTCCAGCAGCTCGTGGTGGGCGAAGCTCGCCGCATAGGTCTGGGCCAGCAGCGGCAGCAGGCGGCGGCGGTGCAGCTGGTAGTCCATCAGCACCTGCTCCCGGTCCCCGCCGGTGGAGAACTGGCGGCGCTCGTAGGCGTAGCGGATCGCGATGGTCAGGGCGATCTTCGAGGCGTTGGCCGCGGCGCCGTCGAGCGAGACCCGGCCCTGCACCAGGGTCCCCAGCATCGTGAAGAAGCGGCGGCCCGGGGACTCGATGGGGGAGGAGTAGGCGCCGTCGGCCGCGACGTCGCCGTACCGGTTCAGCAGGTTCTCGCGGGGGACCCGGACCCGGTCGAAGGCCAAGCGGCCGTTGTCGATGCCGTTCAGTCCGCCCTTGTGGCCGTCGTCCTCGCTGGAGACCCCCGGCAGCAGGTTCAGCTCCTCGTCCCGGATGGGGACGTAGAGGGCGTGGACGCCGTGGTTGACCCCGCGGGTGATCAGCTGGGCGAAGACCACCGCCGCCCGGCCGTGCACCGCGGCGTTGCCGATGTAGTCCTTCCACGCCGCCTTGAAGGGGGTGTGGACCTCGAACTCCTCGGTCTCCGGGTCGTAGGTGGCCGTCGTCGCGATCGAGGCGACGTCCGAGCCGTGCCCGATCTCCGTCATCGCGAAGCACCCGGGGATCTCCAGGGACATGATCCCGGGCAGCCAGCGGCGGTGGTGCTCCTCGGTGCCGAGCTGGTGCACGGCGGCGCCGAACAGCCCCCACTGTACCCCGGCCTTGATCTGCAGCGAGGGATCCGCCGCCACGAGCTCCTCGAAGCCGGCGATGTTGCCCCCGGGGTTGTCCTCCCCGCCGACGGCGCGGGGGTACGCGCGGTGCACCACCCCGTTCTCCACCAGCGTCTCCAGCTGCCCGAAGACGCGCTCGCGCTGCTCGTGGTAGGTCAGCGCCGGGTCCTTGTGCAGGGCCGGGTCCTCGATGAGGCCCCTGGTGATCCGGCGCTCGCGGGCCCAGCGGCCCATCAGCGCGGTGGTCAGGGCCGCGACGTCGAGGCCCGAGCCGGGGTGCGCCGCCGTCCCGCCGGCGGTGCGGGCCGGGGCGTCTGCGGAGGTGCTGTCGAGAGGTGTCATGGTCTCCTCCTGGGTGTCTCGGAATCGGCGGGCCGGCCGGCGGGCGCGGCCGCGAGGGGTTCGGGAAGCGAAGCGCCGGGCGGGGAAGGGAGCGAGACGGGCGTCGTGACCGGGGCCAGGATCCAGTCGGTCAGGCAGTCGACGACGACGCCGCGATCCGGCGCCCCGCCCTCCAGCTGGGCGTGCCGCCACTTCTCGGTGACCGAGTGGACCATCCCCACGACGGCGCGGGCCCAGTATCCCAGCCCCTCCCGGCGCATCGGGGAGTCCGGCGGAAGGGCTCCGGTCAGCAGGGAAGAGCTCGCCTCGGAGTCGGCGAAGTTCTGCAGCAGCAGACCCGCCACGTGATCGGCGAAGGCCCCGAGCGAGGAGGTGGGCCCCGAGGCCCCCTCCGCCCTGCTCCACCCCAGACCCGAGTAGAGGGTCACGAACTCGTGGATGGCGGGGGAGCGCTGGACCATCACCAGGTACGCGTCGACCATGCCGTGGACCAGCTGCCGGTCGTCACGCGCCCGGCTCGCCGCCTCCGCGACCTTGTCCTCGAGCCTCTCCAGCAGGAACTCGCCCAGCGCCTGGCTCAGCCCCTGCTTGTCCCGGAAGTAGCGGTAGAACACCGACTTCGACGTCCCGGACAGCTGCGCGATCTCGCCCATCGAGGCGGCGGGCCCCAGCTCGTGGATGGCACTGCGCGCCTTGATGAGGAGCTCGGTCCTCCGGAGGGCGCGATGCTGCGCCCAGCGCGTGCTCCGGCCGTCGAGGGCCGGGCGGGGACCGTCCGGCGGGGCCCCCTGATTCATGGTGTTCACGATACGCAGAGTATCAGGTAATGTTGACGAATGTAACCCCGGTCACCCTTTCCGGGGCGGGGCCGCAGGGCCCAGCAGACAGCGCCACACCACACGGAGGAAGCATGCCCGACGCCTACGTCCTCGGAGGGAACCGCATCCCCTTCGCCCGCTCCCACGGCACCTACGCCCAGGTCGGCAACCGGGAGATGCTCACCGCGGCCCTCGACGGCCTCGCCGCCCGCTACGGCCTCGCGCGCCGGGAGATCGGGGAGGTGGCGGCCGGCGCGGTCCTCAAGCACTCGCGCGACTTCAACCTCACCCGCGAGGCGGTCCTCGGATCCGCCCTCGCCCCCACGACCCCGGCCTACGACGTCCAGCAGGCCTGCGCCACCGGCATGGAGGCCGTCTGGGGCCTGAGCAACAAGATCCGCCTCGGCCAGCTCTCCTCCGCCATCGCCGGCGGGGCCGACACCGCCTCGGACGCCCCCATCGTCGTCTCCGAGGGGCTGCGCCGCCGCCTCCTCGAGCTCGCCCGCGCCCGCACGCTCGGCCAGCGCCTCGCCGCGGCCGCCAAGATCCGCCCCGGCGACCTCAAGCCCCAGGCCCCCAGTACCGAGGAGCCGCGCACCGGCCTGTCCATGGGCGAGCACCAGGCCGTGACCACCGCCGCGTGGGGCATCGAGCGCACCGCCCAGGACGAGCTCGCGCTCGCCAGCCACCACCGCCTCGCCGCGGCCTACGAGCGCGGCTTCTTCGACGACCTCGTCACCGGCTTCCGCGGGCTGAGCCGGGACGGCAACCTCCGCCCCGGCAGCACGCTCGAGAAGCTGGGCAGCCTCCAGCCCGTCTTCGGCCGCTCCCTCCAGGAGGAGGCGACGATGACGGCCGGCAACTCCACCCCGCTGACCGACGGCGCCGCGACCGTCCTGCTGGGCTCGCGGGAGTGGGCCGCCGAGCAGGGGCTGACGCCGCTGGCCCGCGTCGTCGACGCCGAGGCCGCCGCCGTGGACTTCGTGAGCGGGGAGGAGGGCCTGCTGATGGCCCCCGTCTACGCCGTCTCCCGGCTGCTGCGGCGGCTGGACCTCGGCTTCGCCGACATCGACTCCTTCGAGATCCACGAGGCCTTCGCCGCGACCGTGCTGTGCGCGCTCGCCGCGTGGGAGTCGGAGGAGTTCTGCCGGGAGCGGCTGGGGCGCAGCGAGCCGCTGGGCACCGTCGACCGGTCCAAGCTCAACGTCAACGGCTCCTCCCTGGCCGCGGGTCACCCCTTCGCGGCCACCGGCGGGCGCATCGTGGCGACGCTGGCCAAGCAGCTGCACGAGGACTCCGCCCGGACCGGCCGTCCGCAGCGCGGTCTGATCTCGGTGTGTGCGGCCGGCGGGCTCGGCGTCGCGATGGTCCTCGAGGCCGACGCCTCGACCGCCTGAGCGAGCCCGCACCGCCCGCCCCGGCGGATCCCACCCGGGGGCTCCCGGCGGGATCCGCCAGCCCGGCCCCATTCGCGAGACCACAGCACGCAAGGAGCGTCCCATGACCGATTCCTACTCCCGCCTGATCAACACGCCCCTGGGCAAGCGCGCCGCCAAGGCGCTCGGACTGCCCCACCCCGTCCCGCTGCGCCGGTACGAGCCCGGCGTCGAGGACCTGCCCGGCCGCGAGGTGCTCGTGCTCGGCGGGGAGGGCGCCGACCCCCTGGCCGCACGGCTGCTGAGCCAGGGGCGCTCGGTCCACCGCCATCCCGAGCCGCGCACCGCCTACGCCGCCGTGATCGCCGACTTCTCGGCGGCCGCGGAGCCCGGCGACCTCCAGGAGACCGCCCTGGCCCTCGGCCACGCCCTCAAGGGGATGGCGGCGCACGGGAGGATTGTCGTGCTGGGCCGGCCGGCCTCGCCGCAGGACGCGCCGGGGACGGCGGCGGCGCGGGCCGGCGTCGTCGGGCTCATGCGCTCGGTGGCCCACGAGGTGCGCCGGGGCGCGACCTGCAACGCGCTGCTGCTGGAGGACGGCGTCGAGCCGGGGTCCGACGACGCCGCCGCCCCGCTGCGCTTCCTCCTCTCCACCCGCTCGGCCTACGTCAACGGCCAGCCGCTCACCGTCCGGCCGGGCGGCGCCGCGACGGATCCGGACCGCCCGCTGGCGGGCAAGACCGCCGTGGTGACCGGCGCCGCGCGGGGGATCGGCGCGGCGATCGTCCGGCGCCTGAGCGCCGACGGCGCGCGGGTGCTGCTCGTGGACGTCCCCGCCGCCGGGGAGGCCCTGACGAACGTGGCCAACGAGGTCGGCGGGGTGGCCCTGCAGCTGGACATCACCGCCGAGGACGCCGGGCGCCGGATCGCCGAGGCCGCCTCCGCCCGCCTCGGCCCCATCGACGTCCTCGTCCACAACGCCGGCATCACCCGGGACAAGCTGCTGGCCAACATGGACGAAGCCCGGTGGGCCTCCGTCATCGCCGTCAACGTCTCCTCGCAGCTGGCCATGAACCGCCAGCTGCTGGACTCGGGCGCCCTGGGCCCGGCCCCGCGCTTCGTCTCGCTGGCCTCCACCAGCGGCATCGCGGGGAACCGGGGGCAGAGCAACTACGCGGCGTCGAAGGCGGGGATCATCGGGATGGTCGCCGCCGAGGCGGAACGCTTCGCGCGGGCCGGGGGGACCGTCAACGCCGTCGCCCCGGGCTTCATCGAGACCGAGATGACCCGGGCCATGCCGGCCGTGACCCGGGAGGTCGCCCGGCGCCTGAACTCCCTGCAGCAGGGCGGGGTCCCCGACGACGTCGCCCAGGCCGTCGGCTTCCTGGCCTCCGACGCCGCCGCCGGGATCAGCGGCCAGACGCTGCGGGTCTGCGGCCAGTCGATGGTGGGTGCGTGATGGGACTCGGAGAGCGCATGCGGCAGCACCGGGGCGAGTCCGGCCCGGCGGGGACGCTGGCGAGGGTCGCGCGGCAGGAGGCGCGCCGCAGGGTGAGGGGGCTGGGCGGATCCTCGGGGTCGGCGCAGCTGCCGGAGCCCTCGCGGATCCGTCCCGTGCAGGGCGGCGCGCGGGTGGACGCCCGGCGGCACGCCGCCTTCGTCGCGGCGGTGGCGGGGGAGGCGACCCCGCACGCCCACGGCGGCTTCCTGCACGCCCTGACGTTCCCGGTCAGCATGCGGCTGATGACGTCGGGGAGGTTCCCCCTCGGCGTCCTCGGGCTCGTGCACCTGAGGAACTCGGTGCGGCACCTGCGTCCGGTGGAGATCGGCTCCTCGGTGCGGATCCGCTCCAGCGTCGTCGAGTTCGGCAGCCACCGGCGGGGGACCACCGTGACGATCCTGGCCGAGGTGTGGGACGACGCCGGGAAGCTGGCCTTCCGGGACGAGTCGCTGTACCTGGCGCTGGGGAAGTCCGGCGGTGGAGGAGGCGACCGCGGTGAGCGGCCCGATCCCCGGGACGGGGCGCGGCGCATCGCGCGGTGGCGCCTGCCGGCCTCGACCGGCAGGGCCTACGCCGCGGTCAGCGGGGACATCAACCCCATCCACCTGAGCACCCCGAGCGCCAAGGCGCTGGGGATGAAGGGGATGATCGCGCACGGGATGTACGCGGCATCCCGTGCGCTGGGCGTCGCGGCCGGGGACGCCTCCGCGCCGGGCACGTGGTCGGTGGAGTTCGGCGCGCCCATCCGCCTGCCCGCCGAGGTCTCGATCTGGCGCGTGCTCGGGGCGGAGGTGGCAATGAGCCTGCGCGGTGTGAGCCGCTCGGGCAGGCAGCACTTCGCCTTCGAGCACATGCCCGACGTCGGCGGGGACGGCGAGCCCGAACCCGGGTGAGGAGCGTCACCAGGGGCGCCGCGGCCCCCGGTTTGCGCGAAACCCTCGGGTGCAGTAAGTTATTACTCGTTGCCCGGGAGTTGAAGCTCCTGGAGACGCTCACCTGCGCGGGTGGCGGAATAGGCAGACGCGCTAGCTTGAGGTGCTAGTCCTCGTATTAGAGGGTGGGGGTTCAAGTCCCCCCTCGCGCACGATGAAGAGACGGCCCCGGCCGGGATGTGAATCCCGGCCGGGGCCGTTTCGCATGCCCGGGGCTTTCCTCCCTCCGCTTCGACTCCGTGCCTGCCCCCCGTTTTCCAGTACGCGCACTGCATGAAGCTCCCCGGGTCGCCTGGGCCTCGGAACCGGAGCGTCCGTGCCGAGGTCGGACCACCGCCGAGAGCCCCCGTGGCGACCAAGCGGGGATCCCCTCGTCACATTCCCGAATAAAACCACATAAACCCACACAAAACATCACCTTCGTGAGATACTGGAACCATCGATCGGCCCCGACAGCGTGGCCGGCACCGATGAGAGGGGTTTTCTCCATGTCCACAGCAGCAGATCGCCCATCGACCAAGCTCGGCATCGTCGGAGCGGGGGGAGTGGGCAGCGCCATGGCCTACGCCGCCATGATCCGCGGATCGGCCCGCGAGGTGGTGCTCTACGACATCGCCGCGGAGCGCGCCGAGGCGGAGGCGCTGGACATCGCCCACGGCTCCATGTTCGCCCCCGGCACCCGGGTCACCGGCGGCGGCGACCCGGAGCTTCTGCGCGACGCCGACATGATCATCATCACCGCCGGGGCCAAACAGCAGCCCGGCCAGCCGCGGCTCGAGCTCGCCGACGCGAACGTCAGGATCCTCGAGGCCATGCTGCCCAGCCTGCTGGAGCAGGCCCCCGACGCCGTGTACATGCTCGTCACCAACCCCTGCGACGTCCTGACCGTCGTCGCCCAGAGGATCTCCGGCCTGCCCCCGCAGCGCATCCTCTCCTCGGGGACCGTGCTGGACAGCTCCCGGCTGCGGTGGCTGATCTCCAAGGAGGCCGACGTCGCCCCCTCGAGCGTGCACGCCATGATCGTGGGCGAGCACGGCGACTCCGAGTTCCCCCTGTGGTCCCAGGCCAACATCGGCCAGGTGCCGGTGGACCGCTGGAAGGCGGCCGACGGCTCCCGGCTGTTCACCGAGGACCGGAAGGCCCAGCTCGCCGAGCGGGCCATGCGCGCGGCCTACCAGGTGATCCAGGGCAAGGGCTCCACCAACTACGCCATCGGACTCTCGGGCGCCCGCATCGCGGAGGCCGTCCTGCACGGCCAGGACGCCGTGCTCCCGGTCTCGACCGTCCTGGAGGGGTACCACGGCGTCTCCAGGATCGCGCTGTCGGTGCCCTCGGTGGTGGGCTTCGGCGGGATCCGCACGGTCCTCGAGGTGCCGATGAGCGAGCGCGAGGAGCAGCTCCTGCACACCTCGGCCGAGGCGCTGGAGGCCGCGCTGCGGACCCTCGGCCACTGACGCCGTCCGCGGCGGCCGCGCCGGGCGATCCGGGCTCTCCCGGCACGCCCGGCGCGGCCTATTCCCACCCCTTCGAAAGTTGGATAGCTTTAACACCATGACTACCGATCCGCGCGTGGCCCTGAACATGCTGGTCCAGACCCTCGAAGAGCACCTCAACGCGGTGGCCTCCAAGAGAGGCGAGGAGGACAGCTCCGTGGAGGCCGCCTACTACGGCATCGCGGACGCGTTCGAGGCGTACGAGGACGCCCTCTACGCCGCCTACGACGAGGTCACGCCCCTCGAGGTCTTCGTCGAGGACGACGACGCCGAGGAGGACCTGCTCGAGGACGAGGACCTGGAGGACGTCCTGGGCGAGGACTCGGACGAGGGCGTCGAGGAGCCGGGCTCCCGGTGACCCGCTGAGCTGTTAGCTCACGCACACGCTCACCCTCCTGCACCGGCCCGGTCCGGGGGTTATGTAGAGTCTTCGTGTGGCATGGTTTCAAGCATTCATCCTCGGCCTGGTGCAGGGCCTGACGGAGTTCCTCCCCATCTCCTCCTCGGGGCACATCAGCATCGTGGGGCAGCTGCTCCCGAACACCAGTGACCCCGGCGCGGCGTTCACGGCGATCACGCAGCTCGGCACGGAGACGGCGGTCCTGCTGTTCTTCTGGCGGGACATCGTCAGGATCATCGCCCGGTGGTTCGGCTCCCTGAGGGGAACGGTCGACAAGAGGGACCCCGACGCCCGGATGGGCTGGTTCATCATCCTGGGCTCCATCCCCATCGGGATCCTGGGCCTGCTGCTGCAGGACTACATCGACGCCGAGTTCCGCAGCCTGTGGATCACCGCGACGATGCTGGTCGTCTTCGGCGTCTTCCTCGGCATCGCCGACCGCATCGGCCGCGAGCAGCTGGAGCTGAAGGACCTGACCCTCAAGCACGGCATCCTCTACGGCTTCGCCCAGGCGCTGGCCCTGATCCCGGGCGTCTCCCGCTCCGGCGGCACGATCACCGCCGGCCTGCTCATGGGGTACTCCCGCCAGGCGGCGGCGCGGTACTCCTTCCTGCTGGCCATCCCCGCCGTCTTCCTGTCCGGGCTGTACAAGCTCGCGACCTCCATCTCCGGCGGCTTCGACGAGTACTACTCGGTGGGTCCCACCATCCTCGCGACGATCATCGCCTTCGTGGTGGGCTACCTGATGATCGGGTGGTTCCTGAAGTTCGTCTCGACCCACAGCTACGGCCTGTTCGTCTGGTACCGCATCGGCCTGGGCGCCCTCGTGTTCGTCCTGCTCGGCACCGGCGTGCTGGTCCCGTAGCCCCCCATCCCCGTCCTTCCCGAAAGGCCCTCATGCGCACCTGGTCCTCACCGGCCCTGGAGCGGCTCGGCTCCACGGCAGCCGTCCCGTCCATCTTCGACACCCGCCTGGGCGGGATCGCCCAGCTCCCCGACGCCGAGGACTCGGCCGGCCTGTACGTCTGCGGCATCACCCCCTACGACGCCACCCACATGGGCCACGCCGCCACCTACATCACCTTCGACCTGCTCGTGCGGGCCTGGCTCGACGCGGGCAAGAGCGTGACCTACGTGCAGAACGTGACCGACGTCGACGACCCGCTGCTCGAGCGGGCCCGGGACACCGACGTCGACTGGCGGGACCTGGCCCAGGACCAGACCGACCTGTTCCGGGCGGACATGGAGGCGCTGTCGATCGTCCCGCCGGACCACTACGTCCCCGCCACCGAGGCCATCGACTGGCTGGTGCCCTGGGTCGAGCAGATGATCGAGGAGGGCTTCGCCTACCGGGTCCCCGCCGGCACCGGGCCCGACGGCGTCGAGCACCCTGAGGGGGACGTCTACTTCGACGTCCGCGGCGCCGCGGACACCCGCAACGAGCCCGCCCGCTGGTTCCTCGGCTACGTCTCCACCTACTCCGAGGAGCACATGGCCGAGCTGTTCCCCGAACGGGGCGGGGACCCGCAGCGTCCCGGCAAGCGGGATCCCTTCGACCCGCTGCTCTGGCGGGCGCGCCGCGACGGCGAGCCCCACTGGGACGGCGGATCGCTGGGTCAGGGCCGCCCCGGCTGGCACATCGAGTGCACCGTGATCGCCCAGCGCTTCCTCGGCATGCCCTACACCGTCCAGGGCGGCGGCTCCGACCTGCGGTTCCCGCACCACGAGATGGGCGCGGGCCACGCCTTCGCCATGACGGGCGAGCGGATGGCCGAGCACTACGTCCACACCGGCATGGTGGGGCTCGACGGCGAGAAGATGAGCAAGTCCCGCGGCAACCTCGTGCTCATCTCCGCCCTGCGCGCCCAGGGCCGGGACCCCCGGGCCATCCGCCTGGCGGTGCTGGCCAACCACTACCGCTCGGACTGGTTCTGGACGGACGAGCTGCTGACCGCCGCCGAGCACCGCCTCGAGCGGTGGCAGCGCGCCGTCGCCGCGGTCGCCGAGGAGCCCTCCGCCGCGCTGGACGCCAGCGACCGCCTCGTCGAGGAGGTCAGGCAGGCCCTGGGCCGCGACCTCGACTCCCCGCGGGCGCTGGAGGCCGTCGACGCGTGGGCCGAGCGCGCCCTCGCCGAGCCCTCCGCCGCGGGAAGCGCGGCCGACGTCGTCGCCCTGATCTCCCTCCGGCTGGGGATCGGGCTCTAGGAGGCCGTGATGTCGAGGCGAGGGCTCTACTGCGGCAGGATCGCCGGCGTCCCCATCTACCTGGCGCGCTCGTGGTTCCTGCTGACGGTGCTGATCGTGGTGCTCTACGGCGGCTTCCTCTCCCGGCGCTTCGAGGCGTTGGCGGTCAACGGCTACGTCGTCGCGCTGATCTTCGCGCTGTTCATGGCCGCCTCGGTCTTCGTCCACGAGCTGTGCCACGCCCTCACGGCCCGCGCCTTCGGGTGGCGGGTGATGAGCATCGACCTCACCCTGTGGGGCGGCCACACCAGCTTCACCCCCGGCCGCGACGCCCCCGGGCGCTCAGCGCTGGTCTCGGTGGCCGGCCCCGCGGCGAACCTCGTGATCGCGGCGGCCGGCTGGGCGCTGACCGGCACCGCCGAGGCCGGCTCGCTCGGCTCCGTGCTGCTGTACCTGGTGACGATCACCAACGGCCTGGTCGGCGTCTTCAACCTCCTGCCCGGCATCCCGCTGGACGGCGGGCACGCGGTGGCGGCGCTGGTGTGGAAGCTCACGGGATCGCGCGACGCCGGCCAGCGCACCGCCGCCTGGCTCGGCATCGCCCTCTCCCTGGCGCTGGTCGTGTGGCTGGCGGTCTCGGGGCTGTGGGCCTCGCCGCTGCTGCTGGTGGTGACCCTGCTGGTGGCCTTCTTCCTGGTCTCCGGGGCGCTGCAGACGCTGCGCGGCATCTCCTTCCGCCGCGCCGTCGGCGGCCTGAGCGTGGGAGCGCTGGCCCGTCCCGCCGTGCCGGTCCGCACCGGGCAGCGGCTCGCCGAGCTGCCCCCGCTCGACGACGCCCGCGGCGTCTACCTCGTGACCGACGAGCGCGGCCGCGGGGTCGGCGTGGTGGACCGCGCCGCGCTGGCCGCCGCGAGCCTGGCCGGCGACGACGACGCCCCGGCGGAGTCCCTCATGGTCCAGGTGACCTGGGACCGCCCGCTCCCGGCGAACCTGGGCGGCGACGCCCTCGCAGCCCGCATCGCGCAGCTGCCGGGCCGCATCTGGCCCGTCCTCGGACCAGCCCGCTCGCCCGCCCTGCTCTTCGAGGCCGACGTCATCGAGGCGATCCGCAGGCGCCAGGCCGGCGACTGAGCGCCCCGGTACGCGCCGACCCGCCTCCCCGCCCATGCGACAATGGACGCGGCCCCGGCCCGCCCGGACCGCCCCCGTACACCCCGCGCACACCCTCCAGGAGTACACACATGTCCCCAGAATCCTCCGCGACCCCCGAGCAGCACGCCACGGGCGCTCAGAATCGCCGAGGGCCGTTCCGCGCAGGGGAACGGGTCCAGCTCACCGACGAGCGCCGCCGGATGAACACCATCACGCTGGCCCAGGACGGCGAGTTCCACACCCACCGCGGCGTCCTGCTGCACAACGACCTCATCGGCCGGCCCGAGGGCACGGTCATCTCCAACTCGGTCGGCTACCAGTACCAGGCCCTGCGCCCGCTGCTGAAGGACTTCGTCCTCTCGATGCCCCGCGGCGCGGCGGTCGTCTACCCCAAGGACGCCGGGCAGATCATCACGATGGCCGACGTCTTCCCCGGCGCGCGGGTCATCGAGGCCGGCGTCGGCTCCGGGGCCCTGAGCATCTCGCTGCTGCGGGCCATCGGGGACACCGGACACCTGCGCTCCTTCGAGCGGCGCGAGGAGTTCGCCCAGATCGCCCAGGGCAACGTGGAGACCATGTTCGGCGGGCCCCACCCGGCCTGGGAGCTGACCCTCGGGGACCTCGCGGAGCAGCTCGGCGAGTACGAGCGGCCCGGCACGGTGGACCGCGCGGTGCTGGACATGCTCGCGCCGTGGGAGTGCGTGGAGGCGGTCGGCACCGCGCTGGTGCCGGGCGGCGTCGTCATGTGCTACGTCGCGACCGTGACGCAGCTCTCCCGGACGGCGGAGGCCCTGCGGGCCGACGGCCGCTTCACCGAGCCCGAGTCCTTCGAGACCATGGTCCGCGGCTGGCACGTCGAGGGCCTCGCCGTGCGCCCCGACCACCGCATGGTCGCCCACACCGGCTTCCTGATCTCCGCGCGCCGCCTCGCCGACGGCGCCGAGCGGCTGGCGCCCAAGCGGCGCGCCTCCAAGACCGACTTCTCGGAGGAGGACATGAACGCCTGGACCCCCAACGCGCTGGGGGAGCGCAACGTCTCGGATCGCAAGCTCCGCCGCGCGGCCCGGGACGCCCAGTCCCAGGCGGACCGCGCGGCGCGGCAGGGTCAGGATACGGAATAGGTTGGTCGAGCGGCGCCGCGAGTGCCAAGCTGGAGGCATGGCAGAGTCCCAGACACCCATCGACCCTCGTGAGCACCAGACCGCGCTGCGGCAGCTGAGCCTGATGCGCGATCAGCGCTCGAACCTCGACAAGCAGCTCAAGGTCGCCGCCCAGCGCAACGACAAGCTGGTCCAGGCGCTCGAGACGGCCCGCGGGGACATCCTGCGCCTCAAGCAGGCCATCTCCCAGGACCTCGAGGCCCCGATGAACCAGGCGCAGGTCCTGCGGGTGAACCGGCCGGTGCGCTCGGGGGCCTCGCTGACCGGGGACGCCCGTGCGGTCGCGGAGACCCAGGCGAGCCTCGACGTCGCGATGGGCGGGCGCACCGTCCGCGTGCCGGTCAGCCCCGTGCTGGACATCGACGACGTCCGCGTCGGGATGACGGTGCTGCTGACCGAGACCATGGGCGCCTGCGCCGCGATCGGCTACCGTCCCACCGGCGAGATCGCCACCGTGCGCGAGTTCCTGGACGAGGACCGCCTGGTCCTGGGCACCGGCTCCAACACCCAGACCGTGGCGCTGCGCTCGGGCCGGCTCGAGGGCTCCGCCCTGCGGGTCGGCGACGCGGTGTCCTTCGACTCCGTCAGCGGCGTGGCGCTCGACGTCGTGCCCAAGACCGAGGCGGAGGAGCTGGTCCTCGAGGAGATCCCCACGACCTCCTACGCCGACGTCGGCGGCCTGGGGACGCAGATCGAGCAGATCCGCGACGCCGTCGAGCTGCCCTTCCTCCACCCCGAGCTGTACCGCGAGCACGAGCTCTCGGCCCCCAAAGGCATCCTGCTGTACGGCCCTCCCGGCAACGGCAAGACGCTGATCGCCAAGGCCGTGGCCAAGTCGCTGGCCGACCGCGTCGAGGAGACCGCCGGGGCCTCGCGGAACCTGCGCGGCTACTTCCTGAACATCAAGGGCCCGGAGCTGCTGGACAAGTTCGTCGGCGAGACCGAGCGGCAGATCCGCGCCATCTTCTCCCGCGCCCGGGAGAAGGCCAGCGCGGGCAACCCCGTGGTCATCTTCTTCGACGAGATGGAGTCCCTGTTCCGCACCCGCGGCGCCGGGAAGTCCTCCGACGTCGAGACCACCATCGTCCCGCAGCTGCTCGCCGAGATCGACGGCGTCGAGTCGCTGAACAACGTGATCGTCATCGGCGCGACCAACCGCGAGGACATGATCGACCCGGCCGTGCTTCGCCCCGGCCGCCTCGACGTCAAGGTCCGCATCGACCGCCCCGACCGTGCCGGGACCGCCCAGATCTTCGGCCTCTACGTGCGCGAGGACCTCCCGCTGGACGCCGGGGTCCTGGCGGAGCACGACGGCGACCGGGCGGCCGCCGTGCGCGCCATGATCGAGGCGGTGGTCGAGGAGATCTTCCGCCGCGACGACGAGCGCCGCTACCTGGACGCGGTGCTGGCCGACGGCCGCCGCATCCCCACCTACTGGAACGACTTCCTCTCCGGCGCGCTGATCCGCAACATCGTCGACCGCGCCAAGAAGCTCGCCATCAAGACCTACCTCCAGGAGGGCGTCAAGGGAATCTCCGGGGAGCACCTGGTGCGCAGCGCCCGGGACGAGTTCGACCAGCAGCGCGACGCCGCCTCCCGCGCCGACGTCGAGGACTGGCTGAAGTACCTCGGCTTCTCCGTCGCCCTGTCCTCGCTTGAGCGCCCGCTGACGGGGGAGGACGGCCCCGAGGGACTGTCCCTGGACCCGCGCGCGAAGGACGGGGCGGGCTCGTGATCTTCGACCGCATCATCGGCTCGGAGACCGAGTTCGGGGTCACCTGCCCGGCGCGCCCGGGCGCCAACGACACGGTGCTCTCCACCCTGGTGGTGGACAGCTTCGCCGCGGTCGACGGCGGGCGGTCCGGCTGGGACTACGAGGCGGAGACGCCGCTGCGCGACGCCCGCGGCTTCGAGATGTCCGAACAGGAGGCCCACCCGAGCCAGATGACCCACCGCGGCCACGTGCTGACCAGCGAGGACATCGCCCGCGAGCTCATCGAGGAGACGCCGGACACCGTGAACCCGGCGTTCTGGGAGAGCGCCGTGATGAACCGCGTGCTGCCCAACGGCGCGCGCCTGTACGTGGACCACGCGCACCCGGAGTACTCCGCCCCGGAGGCGACCAACCCGTGGGACGCCGCCGCCTGGGACCTCGCCGGCGACCGGATCGCCGCGGCCGCCGCGGCGGCGATCCCGCGCCGCTACGCCTCCACCTGGCCGGACCCGGTGCTGCTGTACAAGAACAACACCGACAACAAGTCCGTCTCCTACGGCTCGCACGAGAACTACCTCGTGCCCCGCTCGCTGGACTTCCAGCGGCTCGCCGCCGGGCTGCTGCCGTTCCTGGCCACCCGGCAGGTCGTCACGGGGGCCGGCCGGGCCGGGATCGGCGCGAGCGAGGTCCGCCCCGGCTTCCAGATCAGCCAGCGGGCGGACTTCTTCGAGCGCCTGATCGGCCTGGAGACCACCGTGCGGCGGCCGATCGTCAACACCCGCGACGAGCCCCACGCCGACGCGGAGAGGCACCGCCGCCTGCACGTCATCACCGGCGACTCGAACCTCGCCCACACCTCCGCGGTGCTCAAGTACGCCATGGCCGCGGCGGTGCTGACCCTGATCGAGCACGACGCCGCCCCCCGCCTGGACCTCGCCGACCCGGTCGCCGCGATGCGGGCCACCAGCCACGACCCGACGCTGACCACGCGCCTCGAGCTCGCCGACGGGCGCCGGCTGACCGCCCTGGAGATCCAGCGCGAGTACGCCGAGGCGGCCCGGGCGTGGGCGGACCGCGACGGCGTCGAGCTGCGCCCGCGGGACCGCCGCCTGTTCGAGCTGTGGTTCGAGGTCCTGCGCGACCTCGAGGAGGACCCGCTACTGCTGGCGGACCGGCTTGACTGGGTCGCCAAGTACGCCCTGGTCAAGGGGTACGAGCAGCGCGGCGTCGGCCCCTCGGACCCCAAGATCCAGGCGCTGGATCTCCAGTACGCGGACCTGCGCCCCGAGCGGAGCCTGTATTCTAAGCTCGTGTCGCTCGGCCGGATCAGGACCCTGCTCGACGAGGAGCGCATCGACGCCGCCGTCGCCGGACCGCCGGAGGACACCCGGGCCTACCTGCGCGGCAGCATGATCGCGCGCTGGCCCGAGCAGATCCACAGCGCCGGCTGGGAGGTCCTGGCCGTCCGGGACCTCTCCACGGACCGGGTCCACCGATGGCTCATGGACGACCCGCGCCGCCTCACCCGCGCCGAGGTGGAGGAGGCCCTCGGCCGGGCCGCCACGGCGCACGAGGCCGTGCTCGCGCTGGGGCTCGAGACGGTCTCCTAGAAGACCAGCGGACGACGTCGTCCGCACCGCGAAGAGTGAACGCCCGGCGCCGTGCGCCGGCAGGAAAGGAAGGTGGAGACGATGGCCCAGTTCCGGGAGTCCCCGCAGGAGTCCGAGCGCGCGAGCGAGCGCGAGCAGGAGCAGGAGCTGATCTCCGAGGCGAAGCCCGTGGACCAGTCCCTGGTCACCGAGACCGACGACATCCTCGACGAGATCGACGGCATCCTCGAGGAGAACGCCGAGGAGTACGTGCGCGGCTTCGTCCAGAAGGGCGGCCAGTAGGCTCCATGCAGCGCAGGATCTTCGGGATCGAGACCGAGTTCGGCATCCGCTTCTCCCCCCGGGGGATGGGCCACCTCTCCCCGGAGGAGGCCGCCCGGGTGCTGTTCCGCCCCGTGGTGGCGTGGGGCAGGTCCTCGAACGTCTTCCTCGGCAACGGCGCCCGGCTCTACCTCGACGTCGGCTCCCACCCGGAGTATGCGACCGCCGAGTGCGCGAGCCTCAGCGACCTGGTGCGCCAGGATAAGGCCGGGGAGCGCCTCTTCGAGGACCTGGCGGAGCAGGCGGAGGACCACCTCGCCCTGCGCGGGACCGAGGGCCGGCTGCACCTGTTCAAGAACAATGTCGACTCGGCGGACCACTCCTTCGGCTCGCATGAGAACTACCTGCTCTCCCGCCGGGCCGAGTTCTCGCGGCTGGTGCGCTTCCTCGTGCCCTTCCTGGTGAGCCGCCAGCTCGTGGTCGGCGCCGGGCGGGTGCACCCCGCCGGCTGCCCCACCGCGGTGGCGATGAAGAAGGAGGGCGGCTCCTACTCCTTCTCGCAGCGGGCCGACTACGTGTGGGAGGCCGCCTCCTCCGCCACGACCCGCTCCCGGCCGCTCATCAACACCCGCGACGAGCCGCACGCCGACGCCTCGAAGTACCGCCGGCTGCACGTGATCGTCGGGGACTCGAACATGTCGGAGACGACGCTGCTGGCCCGCGCCGGGATGACCGACGTCGTGCTGCGGCTGATCGAGGACCGGGCGCGGCTGCCCGACCTTGAGCTGAAGAACCCCGGCCTGGCGCTGCGCACCATCTCGCACGACCCCACCGGGCGGCACGCCGTCCGGTTGACCGACGGCCGCAGCATCAGCGGGCTGGACCTGCAGCGCGAGTTCCTCGGCGCGGCCCAGACCCACCTGGAGCGGGAGGGCAGCGACCGCCCGGAGATGCCGTACGTGATGGACCTGTGGGAGCGCACCCTGGACGCCGTCGAGACCGGCGACGCCTCGGGGATCGATACGGAGATCGACTGGGCCATCAAGGCCAAGCTGCTGGGTGGCGCGATCGCCCGCCGCGGCACGGACTACTCCGACCCCAAGATCGCGCAGCTGGATCTGGCGTACCACGACATCAACCAGCAGCGCGGTCTGTTCTACCTCCTGCAGCGCAAGGGCCTGGCCAAGCGCTGGGTGAGCGAGGCGGAGGTCAGGATGGCCACGGAGGCCCCGCCCAGCACGCGGGCGGCCCTGCGCGGGCGGTTCGTCGACGCCGCGCGGCGCGCCGGGCTGGACCACACGGTGGACTGGGTGCACCTGAAGGTCAACCAGCATCCGGGCCTCACCCACCTCTGCCAGGACCCCTTCGCGGACGAGGACCCGGCGGTGGAGGAGAGCATCCGCACCATGCTCGCCTCGGTCCCGGCCGACGCGGACGGCGGCATGCCGCCGGTGTGACGGGCCTCTGCCGCGCGTCCGGCCGACGCCGGGCGGGCGGCTCCCGCCGGACGGCGTCGAGCGCCCGCCCAGGACGGTGTACTACAGTCGAAGCCGGTGCGTCTGCGAGGACGCACGGGAAGCCAACCTCAAGGACATGACAGTGCGCAAAACCCTCAAGCTCTCCGCCGCGGCCGTGGCGCTGACCCTGCTCCTCGCCGGATGCGGTGGAGGGGACCTCGACTCGATCGACTACGAGAACCAGGGGGAGGGCAAGGCGCCCTCGGTCTCCTTCGAGACCCCCCTGAAGGTCGACGAGCCGCAGACGCGCGTCCTCGAGGAGGGCGACGGCGACCAGATCGAGGAGGGGGACACCGTCGAGGTGAACGCCTCCCTGTTCAACGCCGAGGACCAGTCGAGCCTGGGCGACACCTACTCCGAGCAGCCGATCACCATCACGGTCGACGACACCCTGAAGGACCAGCTCCCCGAGATCTACGACCTGCTCATGGGCAACAAGGTCGGGGTCACCTTCGCCTACGCCCAGCCCGCCGACGACGCCGCGGCGAAGCAGAGCGGCGGCTCCCAGCAGCAGGGCGGTCAGAGCCCGGGCAACGCCGTGGAGATCTACTCGGTGGACTCCAAGATCCTCTCCGAGGCCGAGGGCACCGAGGTCACCCCGCCCGAGGACCTCCCCGACGTCTCCTTCGGCGAGGGCGACCCCCAGATCACCATCCCCGAGGGCCAGGACGAGCCGACCGACCTGGTCGCCCAGGACCTCATCGAGGGCGACGGCGAGGAGGTCGGCGCGGAGGACAGCGTCTTCGTCCACTACGCCGGCGTGCGCTGGGAGGACGGCGAGCAGTTCGACGCCCAGTGGACCGGCCAGCCGGCGAGCCTCTCGCTGTCCCAGGTCGTCCCCGGCTGGAGCGAGGGCCTGGCCGGCAAGAAGGTCGGCTCCCGCGTGCTGCTCGTGGTCCCGGCCGAGAAGGCGTACGGCACGGCCGAGGAGCTCGGCGAGAACGCGGAGCAGAAGCCCGCGGGCTCCCTGGTCTTCGTCGTCGACATCCTGGGCCGCTCGGCCCCGGCCGAGAACGCCGACGCCTCCGCCCAGCCCGACGACGGCACCATGCCGCAGGACGGCAACCACGGCTCCCCGGCCCCCGCCGAGTCCAGTTCCGACCAGTAACCGCAACACACCCCAGGAGGGTCCCATGTCCTTCGGACAGCGCAACCTCGACCGCACCAAGCCCGAGGTCGACTTCCCCGCCGACGCCGCCCCGCAGGAGCTCGTGATCCGAGACCTCGTCGAGGGCGCCGGCCGCGAGGTCGCCCCCGGCGACACCGTCTCCTGCCACTACGTGGGCGTGACCTACGACGGCGGCGAGGAGTTCGACGCCTCCTGGAACCGCGGCGAGCCGCTGAGCTTCCGCGCCGGCGTCGGCCAGGTCATCCAGGGTTGGGACCAGGGCCTGATCGGGATGCGGGTCGGCGGCCGCCGCCGCCTGGAGATCCCCTCCGAGCTGGCCTACGGCTCGCGCGGGGCCGGTGCCGTGATCGGGCCGGACCAGGCCCTGATCTTCGTGGTGGACCTCCTCGACGTCCGCTGACCGGACCCCTCCCGCCGTGCCGAGGCCCGACGCCGCGCGCGGGGGACGCTGATGCCGGCCAAGGTCCCTGAGCGCCTCCTCGCCCTGTACAGCCTGCTCGTGGCCCGCGAGCGGCCGCTCTCGCGCGCGCAGATCCGGGAGGGGATCGAGGCGTACCGCGAGCTCGGCTCCGCCGCCGCCTTCGAGCGCACCTTCGAGCGGGACAAAGCGGCCCTGCGCCAGCTGGGCCTGGAGATCCTCGTCGAGCACCGCCGCGGCGAGCCGGTGTACTCGCTGGACCGGTACGGCCTGTGGCTGCCCGAGGTGAGGTTCGACGCCGGTGAGCGACTGGTCCTGGGCATGGCCTCCCGGCTCTGGGAGGACCCCCGCTACGGCGAGGAGATGGACCGGGCGGTGTGGCGGCTGGGCCTGCCCGCCGACGCCGAGGCGCCTCGCGCCCGGATCGCGGTGCCGGGCCTGGACCCGGGCGGCAGCGGCTTCGAGGCGGTCCTCGCCGCCCTGCCGCGCGGCGAGGAGCTGAGCTTCGGCTACCGCGCCGGCGACAGCCTGACGCGGCGCCCCCGCCGCCTGCGGCCGTGGGGGCTGGGGCAGCGCTTCAACCACTGGTACGTCAGCGGCTGGGACCCGGAGCGCGGGGCTCCCCGCACGCTGCGGCTCTCCCGCATGTCCGGCATCGAGTCCCGGCCCAGCGATGCTCCCGGCCCGCCGCCGGGCTTCTCCATGTCCCGGGCGCTGGAGGATTTGACCGACTCCGGGGGCGCGCGGGTGCGGCTGCGCTGCGCGCCCGAGCTGCTGCCCGTCGTCGCCGACTGGCTGGAGGCGGGCATCGGTCTTCGGCGGGCCGACGCTGCGGCGGGTTCGCCCGGACGCGGGGACGACGACACGCAGGCGCCGCTCCGGCAGGAGGGCGACCTCCTGCTCCGCGCCGAGGTCACCGACCTGGAGGAGTGCTGCCGCTGCCTCGCGGAGGCCCCTGGCAAGGTTGTCCTGGAGTCCGAGGACCTGGATCCTGAGACCCTGCGGGCGGTGGAGCGTCGGGTCGCGGAGCTGGAGGAGACCGCCGCCCGGCTGACCCGCCTGCTGGCCGCGGGCCCGGCCACCGAGCCGGGGGAGGCCGACGCCGAGGCCCCGCGCACCCGGCGTCGCGAGTCGAACCCGCGCCGCTTCCTGAGGCTGCTGGACATCATCGCCTACCTCGGCTCCCGGCCCGGGACCACGGTGGGAGAGCTCGCCGAGCGCTTCGGCACCACCCGCCGGCAGATCGGCCGGGACATCGACGCCGTCGCCGCGGCCGGGGACTACCTCATCGGCAGCGGGGATCTCCGGGTCGAGTCCCTGGACGGCGAGCTGTACGTGCACCTGACGCAGCACCTGGACCGACCGCTGCGCCTCCCGCCGGAGCAGGTGCTCCGGCTGCTGCTGGCGATGCGGCTGCTGGCCGAGGTCGCCCCGGAGCTGGACCCGACCATCGCCGCGGTCGCCGAGAAGCTCGCCCGCGTGGCGCCGGAGGACAGCCTCGACGCCGAGCAGGTCTCGATCCGCGTCGAGTCCCGCACCAGCGACGTCGTCGACCGGCTCCGGGCCGCGATGGAGGACGGACACAGGGTCCGCATCGCCTACCGCTCCCGCGGCCGGGCCTCCGCGACCCCGCGCCGGGTGGAGCCCCGCGACCTCTACACGACCAACGGGAGCTGGCGCCTCCGCGCCCTGAGCCTGGAGCACGGCGAGGAGCGGACCTACCGGATCGAGGCGATCGAGCGGGTCGAGGAGGACGACTGCGGCGAGGACGCCGTGCCCGGCTCCGCCGGGGCGGCGCCGGCGGAGCGGACCCTGGTGTGGGTCTCCCGCAGCGCCCCCAGGATCGCGGAGCAGCTCGACGGCGCGGTCATGCGCCCGATGCGGCTCGCGGAGGCCCCGGGCCCCGGCATCGACCGGGAGGGCGACGTCGTCGACATCGAGCTGCGGGATCCCGCCGGGCTGCGCCGCTTCATGCTGCACCATGCCGGCCTCGTGGCGCCTCTGGACGAGCCGGAGTGGTGGGCCCGGGCGCAGGAGGCCTCGCCTGCGGTGAGCCGCAACGCCTTGACGGCCATCGAGGGCAAGACCGAGCAGGAGGAGAAGTGATGACGAGCAACGAACTGATCGTGACCGCCCGCACATGGGCGCACGGCTGGGAGCTGATCCTGGACGACGAGAACGCGACCCAGGTGCGCAGCCTGGCCCACGCCGAACAGCAGGTGCGCGACTACCTGGACACCATCGACCCTGACGCCGATCACGCCGAGGTGCGTATCCGCCTGGTGCCAGAGCTGGGTCAGGCGGCCGAGCAGCTGGACTAGGCCCGGCGGGCTCGCCGCGAGGCCGAGGCTGCCGAAGCCGCGGCGAGACCCTTCCGTCGGCGGCCAGGGACCCGCCCTCCCTCGAGCCGCTCCTCGGCGATCCCTTGACATCCCGATCTTCCTGACGTTCCATGGAGGTGAGGCATAAGGTTAGCCTCACCTAACCCACCGATGCTCAATCCGCATGGGCCCCGGGTTCCCGGGATGCCGCGGACCCCGAGGAGGGACGCTGATGACCACCACTCCCCAGACCAGCGCCGGCCCCGCCGCCGGCGCCGCAGATCCCGCCCGCCCCACCGAGGTCCGGCAGCTCGCCGAATTCGTCCACGCCGCCCGCTTCGAGGACCTGAGCCCCGAGGCGGTGGAACAGCTGAAGATCCGCGTGCTGGACACGCTCGGCGTCGCCGTCGGCGCCCTCGACGCGGAGCCCATGGTCGCGATCCGCGGCCTCGTCGAGGACCTCGGCGGCACCCCGCGGTCCACCCTGATCGGCGGCGGGCGCACCGCCCCGGACCGCGCGGCCTTCGTCAACGGGGCGCTCTCGCGCTACCTCGACTTCATGGACTCGTACCTCGCCAAGGGTGAGACCAACCATCCCAGCGACAACCTGGGCGCGGTGCTCGCCGCCTCCGAGTCCGTGGGCGGCACCGGCGCCGAGCTGCTCACCGCCTTCGCGGTCGCCTACCAGGTGCACACCCGGCTCTCCGACGTCGCCCCCGTGCGCGCCAGGGGCTTCGACCACACCACCCAGGGCGCCTACGCCGCCGCGGCCGCCGCCGCCAAGGCCATGCGCCTGCCGGCTCAGCAGATCGCCGACGCCGTCGCGATCGCCGGCACCGCGAACAACGCCCTGCGGGTGACCCGCACCGGGAACCTCTCCCACTGGAAGGGTCTCGCCTACCCGCAGGTCGCCAAGGAGGGCACCTTCGCGGCGCTGCTCGCCGGGCGCGGCATCACCGGCCCCGAGGAGGTCTTCGAGGGCAACAAGGGCTTCAAGGAGTCCATCGCCGGGGACTTCGCGATCGACTGGTCGGCCGAGGACCTCGAGTCCGTGCGCCGCACCATCATCAAGAGGCACAACGCGGAGATCCACTCCCAGACCGCCCTGGACGCGGCCCAGAACGTCCGCGCCCAGGACGGCTTCGCCGTGCGGGCGGTCGAGCGGGTGCGGTTGCGCACCTTCGATGTCGCCCACTCGATCATCGGCGGCGGCGAGGAGGGGGACAAACGCACCGTCCGCACCAAGGAGGAGGCGGACCACTCGCTGCCCTGGATGCTCGCCGTGGTGCTGCTGGACGGGGAGATCACCCCGGCCCAGTACCACCACGAGCGGATCGTGGACGACGACGTGCAGGACCTCATGCAGAAGGTCGAGATCGTCCCGGACCCCGTCTTCTCCGACCGCTTCCCCCAGGCCATGCCTGCGGACCTCGAGGTCGCCCTCGCCGACGGCACCGTCTTCCACGCCGCCCACGACTCCTACGAGGGGTTCCACACCGACCCCCTGAGCTGGGACGGAGCGCGCGCGAAGTTCGACGCGCTCACGGCCCCCTTCGCCCCGCCCGAGCTGCGCGAGGAGATCGCCGGCATCGTCCGCGATCTCGAGCGGCGCAGCGTCGCCGAGCTCACCGACGCCCTGGCCCGGGTGAGCACCGTCCGCTCCTGACCGACCACGACCCCTAGGAGGAAACCATGAGCAACGAGATCCCCTTCGACGTATCCTTCAACTTCGTCCCCCGCGCGAAGCGTCCGCAGAAGCCCCGCAGCTTCGGCCTCACCGAGATCCGCGCGCCCTACTACTCCACCTTCGGGACCCGGCACCTGCAGGACGTCTTCGACGTCGCCGGCCCCTGGGTGGACGGCATCAAGTGGGCCGGCGGCTCCTTCGCCCTGGTCCCGCCCGAGCAGGTGCGCAGGTTCTCCGACATCGCCCACGAGAACGACGCCTACGTCTCCTCCGGCGGCTGGCTCGAGACCGTGCTTCGCTACGGGGACGACGCCGTGGACCAGTACCTCAAGGAGGCCAAGGAGGTCGGCTTCGACGTCATCGAGATCTCCACCGGCTTCATCATGCTGTCCACCTCCGGGCTGCAGCGCTTGGTGGAGAAGGTGGTCAAGGCCGGCCTCAAGGCGAAGCCCGAGCTCGGCATCCAGATCGGCTCCGGCGGCGACTCCGGCGAGGCGGAGCTTGCGGCGGAGGGCGCCAAGGACATCGGCGACCTCGTCGACCGCGGGAAGAAGGCCCTGGATGCCGGCGCGGAGATCATCATGATCGAGTCCGAGGGCATCACCGAGAACGTGGGCACCTGGAACACCGGCGCCGCCGCCTCGATCATGAACGGCCTGGGCATCGAGAACGTCATGTTCGAGGCCGCCGACGGCCCCGTCTTCGAGTGGTACGTCAAGAACTACGGCAACGAGGTGAACCTCTTCGTGGACCACTCCCAGATCCTCCAGCTCGAGGGGTTGCGCCAGAACATCTGGGGCAACAAGTCCACCTGGGGCCGAGTCATCAACCCGGCATGAGCGGCATGGGAGAGGACCGGAACGGCGTCGCGACGGCGCCCGTCCCCGCACCTGCACCCGCGTCCGCGTCCGCGTCCGCGTCGACCGTGCCGTGGAACGGCGGCCTCCAGGAGGAGGCGCTCGAGCTGCTGCGGGCCGAGGGCGGGATCGTCGTCAGCCCCACCAAGGTCGGCTACGTCATCCTCGCGGCGGACAGGCGGGGCCTCGAGCGCAAGTTCGAGGTCAAGAACCGTCCGCGCACCAACCCGGGGGTCGTGCTGTGCGGCTCCCTCGAGGAGCTCGTCGAGCTCGCCGAGATCCACGAGGAGGCGCTCGGGCTGTACCGGGCGCACGACGCCGAGGACATCCTGCTGGGCTGCATCCTCCCGTGGCGCTCCGAGGGGCGGGCGCTCATCCCCGAGGGGGCCGAGCCGTACTTGATGGACGCGCGAGGCACCAGCTGCTTCGTGATCCGCTTCGGCGTCCCCGGCGAGGCGATCGCCCGCAGCCTGTGGGACGAGGAGCGCAGGCTGCTGTTCGCGAGCTCCGCGAACCCGTCGGGGCAGGGCAACCGGGGCGTCGTCGAGGGCATCGGCGAGCGCATCGCCGGCGGGGTCGACCTGGTCGTCGAGTCCGACGCGTACGTGCGCTCGATGCAGCCCGAGGCGGACGAGCGGACCCGGCACGAGCAGGGGGTCATGGTCTCCTTCGTCGACGAGGAGGGACGGCTGGTGCCCGAGCAGCACGGCGCCCGCCGGGTCTCCCCGGTGCCGACGCTGATCCGGGGAGGGCTCTCGGCGGACCGCATCATGCACCACCTGGCCCAGCGCTTCCCGAGCTGGGACTACCGGCACGGGCAGTACCACTGATCCCGGGCGACGAGGCGGGGCGGCGGTCCGGGGGGCCGCCGCCCCGCCTTCGCGCGGAGGCTGGGTTCCCCGGCGCGTGCCTGGCCGGGCCTCCGCGAGGCCGCGCCTGCCGCGCCGACCAGCCCGGGCCGCATCGGAGTGCCCGGAGAGGGGGCCCACTCCGCGGGTGGGCCCTAGTTGATACTGTTCTATCCAGCAGCCCCTCCGAACGACAGCACCGAAAGTGGTCCGCGCATGCCCGAGAACCGGGATAGTTCCGCCGCAGAGAACATGGTCTCGACCCTCCGCCAGGAGATCCTGGACGGCACCCTCGCGGGCGGCTCGCGGCTGGGGCAGGAGCTGCTCGCCGAGCGCTTCGGCGCCAGCCGCATGCCCGTGCGCGAGGCCCTGCGGAGGCTGGAGGCCGAGGGCCTGGTCAGCATCGTCCCCAACTCCGGCGCCTGGGTGGCCTCCCTGGACGCCGAGGAGTTCGCCATGACCTACCGCCTCCGCCAGGTGGTGGAGCCCTTCGCGGTGCAGGAGAGCGTGCCTCGCCTGACGGAGCGCGACGTCGCCGACCTGGAGGGCCTCTGCTCCCAGATCGCCGCGTCCATCGAGGAGCCGGCGGACATCGAGCGGTTCCTGGAGCTGGACCGCGCCTTCCACCGGGCGACCTACCGGGGCATCCGGCATCGCCAGCTGGACGAGATCGTGCAGCGAATCTGGAACACCACCCAGCAGTTCCGCCGGGTGCTGATGGCCAGGCTGAACCCCGACGAGCTCCGTGCCACCCAGCAGGACCACGAGCTGATCCTGGACAGCATCAAGCGGGGTGACGCGGAGGCCGCCGCCCACCTGGTCTGGGTCCACATCCACCGCACCCAGCAGACGCTGGAGCGGCTGGAGAACATCTTCGACTGAAAGCTCGCGCGGCCCCTCCGGCGGCCGGAATGCGCTCTGCCCGTCTCACGCGGTCTCCCGGCCGCCTCACGCCGCGCCGTTGCGCCCCGCCCGCCTCGCCGCGCTCAGTCCTGCGGCGCGCGGCAGTCCCAGAGCAGGGTCTCGGCCTCCCGCTCGTAGGCCTTGCCTCCGGGGAAGCTCACCAGCTCGAAGTACATCCCCCACGGGGCGCGGAAGTAGATCCAGCGCTGCCCCTCGCTGGGCCCGCTGCTGACGTTGGGGCCCGCGAGCACCTCCACGCCGTTCTCCCGCAGCCAGAGCACCGCGGCGTCGAGGTCGTCCACGTAGAAGGCGACGTGGTGCCCGCCGACGTCCGAGTTCCGCGGCGGGTCCGTGCGCTGCCCGGGGTCCGCGTACTGGAACACCTCGAAGTTCACGCCGGTCCGGCAGCGGTAGAAGCGGATCTGCTCCATCAGGGTCTCCTGCCCGATGTCCAGCCGCGCCGCGATCTCCGTCCCGGTGGGGTAGGGCCCCAGCGTGTACACGTGCACGCAGCCGAGGATGCGGGTCAGGAAGTCGTGGGCCTCCTCCATGTCGGGCACGGTGAAGCCGATGTGGTCCGAGCCGCGCAGGCCCGGGATGCCCGCCGGCGGCACGGCGTCGTTCTCCAGGGGCTGACGGGTCATGGCGCCCTCCATTCACGCTCCGCAGCGGCGGAGCCATCCGGCAAGGGACGCCGCACTCGGGAAGAGCGGACGCCCTAGCGGTTATTGGATACAAATTAACGGGTTGCAGACCCTATTCTTGGATCTTCTTGACTTATTGGATCCATCTCATGTCAGAATAGGGCCTGCGTTCGAGAGTTGTCCAGATCACATCATCACGGTGCCGGCGGTCGGCCCGGGCGCACCCCTCGGCCTCTTCCGCCGTCGAGGGGGACGACGAGGTTCCTCACGAGGCCGGCACGGCCTCCGTTCAGCAAGGAGAGAGAATGGCCGCAATGGGTCTGCTCGGCATCGGGCTGGGGATC
This sequence comes from Rothia halotolerans, assembly GCF_004136635.1. GTDB lineage: Bacteria > Actinomycetota > Actinomycetes > Actinomycetales > Micrococcaceae > Rothia > Rothia halotolerans. The sequence goes on from NZ_NOIU01000002.1 coordinate 436,490, forward strand.
GCCACCCTGATTCTTATGGCGTTTCGAGGCGTGGGCATGGTGCCGACGACGATCGTGGCCTCCCTGGTGGTCATCGCCTTCAACGGCATGGACCTCTGGGGGACGTTCCTCGACGGCTACGGCGCCACGACGGCGAACTACGTGGCCACCTACCTCGTCCTGTTCTTCCTGGGCACGCTCTTCGGGGAGCTGCTCAGCAAGTCGAACGCGGCGAAGTCCATCGCCCTGCAGGTGCTGCGCATCCCGCTGAAGAGGAAGGCCCTGCTGGTGGTGGTCCTCGCCGCAGCGATCCTCTCCTACGGCGGCGTCAACCTCTTCGTCACGGTCTTCTCGATCTACCCGATCGCGCTCGTGCTGTTCAAGCAGGAGGATCTCCCCAAGCGGCTCTTCCCCGCGGCGCTCTTCCTCGGCTGCGCCACCTTCACCATGGTCTCGCTGCCGGGGACCCCGGCCATCCAGAACCTCATCCCGGCGGAGACCTTCGGCACCACCGCCTACGCTGCGCCCACCATGGGCATCATCTGCTCCGTGGTGATGGCGGTCCTGGGCATGCTCTGGCTCCGCTACTCGCAGAACCGCCTGGCGGCCAAGGGCGTCGGCTTCGTCCCGGGGTCGCGCGACGACGTCGGCAAGATCGACATCTCCGACCGCTCGGACGTGCCCAACTTCTTCCTCTCGATCCTGCCCATCGCCCTGGTGGTCGGGATGATCTTCGGCCTCAACCACCTGATGGACACCATCTTCGTCGTGAACATCGCGCTGGCCGCGGGCGTGCTGCTGACCTCCCTCATCTTCTGGCCCAGGCTGCGCCGCGAGTACACCGAGCGCCTGAACACCGCGGGGCACGACGGGCTCGTCGCCCTCATGAACACCGCGGTGGTCGTGGGTTTCGGCGGGGTCGTGGCGGCCTCGGTCGGGTTCGACACCATCGTGGACTGGACGATGAGCCTGGACATGAACCCGCTGGTCTCCGGGGCGATCGCCGTCGGGGTGGTCTCCGCCGCGACGGGCTCGGCGTCGGGCGGCCTGCAGGTGTTCTCGGACTCCCTCGGCTCGCAGTACGTGGATCTGGCGCGGGCCGACGGCGTCTCGCTGGACGCGATGCACCGCGTCCTGGCGATGTCCGCGGCCGGGCTGGACTCCATGCCCTACTCGGGCGGCTACATCACCGCCATCACCTACACCCAGCTGACCCACCGGGAGTCCTATGGGTACTTCTTCGTCACCAACATCGTGATCACCTCGATCGGCGCGTTGGTGGGGATCTTCCTCTACCTGGCGCTCGGCATCGCCTGAACCGGAGGAGGGCGAGGGCGCCCGGAAAACCGCCGCATCCGCCTGAGTTGTATCCAATAAAGGGATGAAAGAGGAAGTAAACCCTAGTTTGAGGTTGTCCTGGATACAATCTCTGGCTAGGGTGTGATGCAAGACATGTTCCGCCGTGCGAAGGCTCAGCCCTTCCGCCCCGGCGGCCCCTACCGAGGAGGTCAGAATGCCCCAAGAGACCCCGCTGGACGTATCCACCCCCGTGACGGTGCTGACCACCGATCAGCGGGACTGGGACGAGGCGGATGAGACCCTGCTGGAGAGCATGCTCGTCCAGACCCACGCGATCCGCATCTTCGAGGAGGCCGTCCTCTCGCTGGCGGGGGAGGGACTGGTGCACGGGCCGGCCCACTCCAGCATCGGGCAGGAGGGGGCCGCCGTCGGCTCCGTGCTCGCGCTGCGGACCGCGGACGGCGTCAACGGGACCCACCGCGGGCACCACCAGTTCCTCGCCAAGGGCTTCTCCTACCTCCGCCCGGAGGGCATGAGCCTGGTCGACGGGATCAAGGGCGACGACCTCGGCGAGTTCACCCGGCGCACCCTCTCGGAGATCCTCGGCCTGAAGGACGGCTTCTCGGGCGGACGCGGCGGCTCGATGCACCTGCAGTGGATGGAGGCGGGCGCGTTGGGGACCAACGCCATCGTCGGCGGCGGGGTGCCCCTGGCCGCCGGGAACGCGTGGGCCCAGCGCCAGGACGCCGTCGTCACCCGTCACGAGGAGGGGGCGGAGGAGGTAGGCCCCCTCGACACGGGGGTCACCGTCACCTACTTCGGCGACGGGGCCTCGAACATCGGCTCGACGCTGGAGACCTTCAACCTCGCCTCCGCGTGGGACCTGCCGCTGTGCTTCTTCCTGGAGAACAACCGGTACGCCGTCTCCACCCTGGTGGACGACGTCACCGGGGAGTCCCACCTGGCCGCCCGCGGACCCGGTTTCGGCATCCGCTCCTGGCAGGTGGACGGCATGGACCCGCTGGCCGTCTACCTCGCCCAGCGGGAGGCCGTGGAGCACATGCGCGCCGGCGGAGGGCCCACCCTGATCGAGGCGCAGACCTACCGCTTCTTCCACCAGAACGGCCCGTTCCCGGGCTCGGCTTTCGGCTACCGGAGCAAGGAGGAGGAGACGCAGTGGCGGCACCGCGACCCCGTGGACCGCGTCGCCTCGGAGATGATTCGCCGCGGGCTGATCACGGAGGAGCAGAACAGCGACCTCGCCCAGCGGATCCGCGAGGTGATCGAGGAGATCGTCGCCGGGGTCACCGAGAAGGACCCGGACTCGGAGCGGGGCGCCCGCCGCATCGTCCCCGCGCTCTGGCCGGACGCCGAGGGCGTGGACGCGCACCTGCGCTCCGACGCCCCGCTCGGCGAGGTGCTCGCCGGGTCCGAGGAGCCGCCGGAGGGCGAGGGGACCGAACGCCGGTTCGTCGACGTCATCGCCGACACCCTCGGCCACCGCATGGCCCAGGATCCGGGGGTCGTGGTGCTCGGCGAGGACGTCCACCGCCTCAAGGGCGGCACCAACGGGGCGACGAGGGGCCTGGCCGCGGAGCATCCGGACCGGGTGCTGGGCACCCCGATCTCCGAGAACGCCTTCACCGGCCTGGCCGGGGGGCTGGCGATGACCGGCCGGTACCGCCCGGTCGTGGAGTTCATGTACTCGGACTTCATGTGGGTCGCGGCGGACCAGGTCTTCAACCAGATCGGGAAGGCCCGCCACATGTTCGGCGGGCAGTCCTCCATGCCGGTGGTGCTGCGCTCGAAGGTCGCGATGGGCGCCGGCTACGGCTCCCAGCACTCCATGGACCCGGTGGGGATCTTCGCCACCAGCCCCGGCTGGCGCATCGTGGCACCCTCGACGGCCGAGGACTACGCCGGGCTGATGAACACCGCGCTGGACCTGGACGACCCGGTGCTCGTCGTCGAGCACGTGGATCTGTACGGGGCGAAGTCGAGCGTGCCGGCCGGCGTCGAGGAGCACCGGCTGCCCCTCGGACGGGCGGCCGTGCGGCGGCCCGGCAGCGACGTGACGGTGCTCTCCTATCTGAACATGGTCGCCGAGGCCGTCGCCGTCGCGGAGGAGCGCCAGGACCTCGACGCGGAGGTCATCGACCTGCGCTGGCTGGACCGGGCGAGCCTCGACTGGGAGACGGTGAGCGAGTCCGTGCGCCGCACCAACAACGTGCTGATCGTCGAGCAGGGCCCCGCCGGGACCTCCTACGGGGCCTGGCTGGCCGACGAGATCCAGCGGCGCCTCTTCGACCACCTCGACCAGCCGATCCAGCGGGTCACGGGACGGGAGGCCTCGCCCTCCATCTCGAAGGTCCTCGAAGGCGCCGCCAACGCCGACCGCGAGAGCGTCCGCGCCGGATTCGACACCATCGCCCACCAGCTCGGCCTCTCCGGCGAGGACCGGGACTGAGCGCAGCCCACGGGAGAGAGAAGACATCATGGCAGAACTGATCACCATGCCCGCCATCGTCGCGGACGCCACCGAAGCGGTGCTCGCCAGCTGGATGGTCTCCGCCGGGGACGAGATCCATCGCGGGGACCCGATCGCCGAGGTCGAGACGGAGAAGGCGACGGTCGAGCTGACCTCCGAGGCCGACGGCGTCGTCGACAGGTTCCTGGTCGAGCCCGGCGCCTCGGTCGAGGTCGGGGCCCCCGTCGCCGCCGTGCGGGCCGCCGGCGAGGACGCCGACGCCGTCGAGCGCCTCCTCGCCTCCGCCGGCGGGGACCGGGGGCCCGCCGGGGAGACGGGGGCCGAGGCTCCGACACCCTCGGACGCCACGGAGAACGCTCCGGGGGAGTCGGAGCGGTCCGGGGAGGGCGGGGACTCGCCGTCCTCCGGGGAGGCCGCCCAGCGGTCCTCGCCCTCGGCGGGGCGGGACCACGCCCGTGTGTTCTCCTCGCCGCTGGCGCGTCGCATCGCGCGGGAGAACCAGCTGGACATCGCCTCCCTGCCCGGCTCGGGGCCGAGCGGGCGCATCCTCCGCAAGGACGTCGAGCGCGCCCTCGCCGCCCGGCAGGAGGAAGCGGCGGTACCAGCCCCGGCCGAGCCCGGCAGCCCGACCCCCGAGCCCGCGAGCGCGGAACGGCCCGCGGCGGACGCGCCGGCGCCGGGATACCGCGACGAGCCGCTCACCGGCATGCGCCGGGCTATCGCCCGCCGCCTCACCGAGTCAAAGACCACGGCCCCTCACTTCTACCTCTCGGTGGACGTGCAGATGGACGCCCTGCTCGCCACGCGCCGGCAGATCAACGCCGCGCTGGAGGGCACCGGCGGCAGGGCCACGGTCAACGACATGATCCTCAAGGCGCTCGGCGCGGCCCTCACCGCCGTCCCGCGGGCCAACGCCACCTGGGAGGGGGATGCGATCCGCTACTACGAGTCGGTCGACCTCGCGATGGCGATCGCCACCGAGGGCGGCCTGCTCACCCCCGTGGTCCGGGACGTGGCAGGCCAGGGGCTCGGCGCGCTCAGCCGGGCCACCGCCGACCTGAAGGACCGTGCCGCGCGCGGCAGGATCCGCCAGCACGAGCTGGAGGGAGGCACGTTCTCCGTCTCCAACCTCGGGATGTACGGCACCCGCGAGTTCTCGGCCATCATCAACCCCCCGCACGCGGGGATCATCGCCTGCGGCGCCTCGGAGCAGCGCGCCGTGGTGCGGGACGGGGAGCTGGCGGCCGCCACGATGATGACCGCCACCCTCTCCGCGGACCACCGCGTGGTCGACGGCGCCCTCGCCGCCGAGCTCATGCGCAGCTTCAAGCACACCCTCGAGAACCCCCTGGCGGTCCTGCTGTGAGCGGGCCGATCCGGACGGGGAGAAAGGACCCGACGATGACGACGGAACAGAAGCAGGAGCACGACGACGCCCCCGTCCTGGCGGTGACCGGAGGCGCCTCAGGCATCGGCAGGGCCACGGCCCGGGCCTGGGCGGCCGAGGGCGGCAGGGTCGTGCTGCTCGATCTCTCGGAGGAGGCGCTCGACGCGACGGTCGGCCAGCTGGGGGACCGCGCTCGCGGAGTCCTCGCCGACGTCACGAGCAGGGACTCCGTGGACGCGGCGTTCGCCTCCATCGCGGAGCGGGAGGGAAGGCTCGACGCACTGGTGGCATGCGCCGGCAACGCGCGGCCCGTCCCCTCCGCCGAGATGACCGACGAGCAGTTCCAGTCCCTGCTGGAGGTCCACCTCAACGGGACGATGCGCGCCGCGCGGGCCGCCCATCCGCTGCTGAAGGAGAGCGGGGGCTCCATCGTCACCCTCTCCTCGGTCGCCGGGTTCCAGGGCATGCCGCGGCGCGCGAGCTACAACACCGTCAAGCACGGGATGATCGGGCTGACCAAGACCCTCGCCGTCGAGTGGGCGGCCGACGGGATCCGCGTGAACGCCGTCGCCCCCGGGTACACCTGGACGCCGTTCAACGCGAGGCTCCAGGCCGAGGGGTCGCTGGATCCGGACCCCATCACCGCCCGGGTCCCCATGAAGCGCTGGGCACAGCCGGAGGAGATCGCGGAGCCGATCCTCTTCCTCGCGTCCCGCCGCGCCTCCTACGTCAACGGCCACACCCTCGTGGTCGACGGAGGCATGACCATCGCCGGGGACTGGTACCACTTCCCGCAGGCCGCGGGGTAGCAGCCGAAAGCACATCATGAGGAGGAGAGCAATGAACACCAGAGTATTCGCCGACGACGCCTTCCAGGGACAGCGCGTGCTGATCACCGGGGCGGGCGGAGGCATCGGCTCCCGCTGCGCCGAGATGTTCCACCGGGCCGGAGCCGAGCTGATCCTGATCGACCTGCACGAGGGGCCCCTCCGGGAGGTCGCCGCCGGCCTCGGAGAGGGGACGGACGCAGCCGTACTGGCCGGGGACGTCACGGCCCGCGAGGTGCGGGAGGGCATCGTGGGGAAGGTGGCCGAGCTCGGCGGCGTCGACCATCTCGTCCTGGCCGCCGGGATCTACCAGGACCGGCCCATCGCGGAGATGACCGACGAGGACTTCGAGCGGACCCTCTCGATCAACCTGACCTCGACCTTCCAGCTGACGCGAGACCTGCTGGGCCAGCTGCGGGACGGCGGCTCGGTCGTGAACTTCGCCTCCATGGCCGGGGAGCGCGGCAGCCGCCACCACGCCCACTACGCCGCCACCAAGGGAGGCCTCGTCTCGTTCGGGCGCAGCCTGGCCTGGGAGGTCGGCGAGCGGGGGATCCGCGTGAACGCGGTGGCCCCGGGCATCATCAGCACCTCGATGACCCAGGGCCTGGTGGACTCCGGCGGGGAGGCCCTCCTGACGGCCACCCCGCTGCGCCGCTTCGGCGAACCCGAAGATGTGGCCAGCGCCGTGCTCTACCTCTGCTCCGACGCTGCCTCGTTCCTGACCGGCGTCACCCTGCAGGTCAACGGCGGCCTGCACATGGCCTGAGGGCAGGTGCCCCGAGCAACCGACTCCGCCGTTTCCCGGCGGCAGGGCGCGGAACAGGGCCCGCGGTCGGTGGCCCCTCGCAGAGAAGACTTCATAGGAAGAGAGGAAGAGAGCATGGACACGCAGAACGGACAGGTCCCCCCGCTGAGGGAGCTCCTCGGAGCGGAGCCCGTGAACAACTGGGGCAGGTGGGGTGAGGACGACGAGCTCGGCTCGGTCAACTACCTGGGGAGGAGCGAGGCCCTCGCCGGCGTCGCGGAGGTCCGCAGCGGGGAGAGCTTCACCCTGCAGGTCCAGATGGGCAGGCAGGGCGGGGAGGGCGACCCGGTCTGGCCCGGCCGCTTCTCCATCCGGCGGAAGAACGTCCGCGACGCCCAGAAGTGGGCCGACGGGCAGACCGGCCTCGACCCCTATCCGGGCGGTCTGCAGGACGCTGACGACGTCGCTGAGATCGCCCTGCAGGGGTCGACGCAGTACGACGCACTGGGCCACACCTGGTACGACGGCAAGATCTGGAACGGATACGACGCCTCGACCACGGCGGGAGAGCTCGCGAAGGCCTCGATCCTGCCGATCGCCGAGCACGGGATCGTGGGACGCGGGGTCCTCGTCGACATGGCGCGGCACCGGGGGAAGCGGTTCCTCGACAAGGGCGAGACCTTCACCCACGAGGACCTCCAGGCCGCCGCGGAGCAGCAGGGCGTGGAGCTCAGGCCCCGGGACGTCCTGGTGGTCAGGACCGGGTTCATCGGCTCGTACTACAGCCGCGACGCCGGGGAGTTCTACGAGGACTTCGTGGAGCCGGGGCTGACCTACAGCCGGGAGCTCGCGGAGTGGTTCCAGGCCATGGAGATCCCCAACCTGGTCACGGACACCATCGCCAACGAGGTCACCTACGATCCCCGCACCGGGGTGCTGCTGCCGCTGCACGCGGTCTTCCTGAGGAACCTCGGCATCACCATGACGGAGATCGCCCAGCTGGACGAGCTGGCGGACGCCTGCGCCGAGGAGGGGCGGTGGAGCTTCCTGTACACCGCCGCGCCGCTGAAGGTCGTCGGCGGGACCGGGGCCCCGGTCAATCCCATCGTGGTCCGGTAGCGAGCTTCCGACCCGCCTCCCTCCGGCCCGCGACGACGTCATCGCGGGCCGGAGAGGCGTTCTCGGCGCGGGACACGCCTGCCCGGTCCGTCGGCGTCGCAGCGGTACGGACGCCGGGCCGGGCAGAGGCCGTCCCCTGGGGCGGCCGATGAGTTCATCGGCGCGGCGGCCCTAGGCCTGATCGACGTCGAGCACGCCCCTGACCCGGTAGTTCAGCGGATGGTAGGTGTTGCGGTTGTAGCTGTACTGGCGGTCGCCGCCGTAGGACTTGCGGAGCTCGACCAGCACGGGGGCGTCCCTCGGGATCTCGAAGAACTCCGCGACGTCGCCGGCGAGCTCGGCGGCGAACTCGTACTCGGCGTGCCGCTGGCGGATGCCCCCCAAGGTCAGCAGCTCCTCCAGGCTCCGCCTCTCGAGCTCCCGCAGGTCGAAGGTGACGATCTCCCTCGGCAGCATGTTCTCCAGCAGCGCCACCGGCAGATTGGTCGAGCTCCTCTCCCTCTTGAGGTAGATCGCCTCCATCCCCACGGGGAAGCCCGACGCGGCGGACAGCTCCTCCTCGACCCGGAACTCGCGGGTCTCGAGGAGCCTCGTCACGGGGGTGCGCATCGAGGCGCCGATGAGCTCGAAGATCGTCCCCGGCGCATCGGGACGGTAGGCCAGCGGGATGGCCTTCTCCACGACCGTCCCCACCCCGCGGCGGCGCGAGATGGTGCCGAGGGACTCCAGATGCCCCATGGCCCGACGCAGCGTCGAACGGCCGATGTCGAAGATCCGGCACAGCTCCGGCTCCGGGGGCAGGAAGGCGCCCTCTTTCAGAGCGCCGCGCCGGAGCTCCTCGTTGACCTGTGCGACGACCTGCAGGTACAACGGCATCGAGTTCGAGTGATCCACCGCTGCGAACATCAAGCCTCTTCTCTTCTCGGCCCTCGCACTCCTGCGGGAGCGGCCCCGGCTGGGCCGCTCCCGCAGAGGCGGATTCTCCAGAGAGTCTATCGGTTGGCCCTCCACAGATCCTGCCAGTAGACGGTGTCCCGGTAGTCGGCCAGCGGCGAGTCGGTGTCGAAGGGCTGGAACTCCCCCGCGTGCTCCTGGAGGCCGTAGCGGTCGTCCGGCGGGGTCACCTCCGGGTCGTAGGAGACCTTCCCATCCGGCATGATGTACTCCATTCCCTCCTGGCTCGTCGCGAAGTGGATGTAGAGCTTGGCGGCGTTGGGGCTGTCCGTGCCGGTTGCGTATCCCATCGTCTGGGGCATGCCGCCGGCGGCGAAGGGCTTCAGCCCGTAGCAGGGCGTCAGGCTGTAGCCCTTCGACTCGTTGTTGCGGTACTTGGCCGCCGCCATCTGGCCGATCGGGGGCTCGCTCTGCCCCGGCGCGCCCACGGCGTCGGAGACCTCCTCGTCGCCCTTGAAGACCGAGGGCTGGTTGTGAGCCAGCCTCATGATCCACTCGTGGTAGGCGCTGGGCTGGTCCGTCTCCAGCTCCTCCCCGTACCGGTCCTCGTAGGCCTGGGCCCATTCGTCGGAGTAGTTCCGGGCCGCCTGGCTCCAGATGTTCGTGTAGACCGCCCGGGACTCCGGATCGGGCAGCGCCACCTGGCCGGCCCACTCGGGCTCGGTCAGCTCCCAGATGTTGGAGATCGGGCACTGATCGCCGTAAGTTTCCGCGTTGTAGGTCCACATCAGATAGTTGTTGCTCGTCAGATAGGGATAGCGGGCCTCCTCGGGAAGCCTGTCCCGCACGTCGCCGGGCACCCAGTTGGTCAGGATGTCGTCCTCGTAGAGGTCGGAGTACACGGCGGGGGCGTCCGAGACCGCGAAGACGTCGGCGATGATGTTCCCGGACTCTCCCTCCCGGCGCACCTTGTCGACGCCGTTGACCTCGATCTTCACCCCGTGCGCCTCGATCCCGTACTTCTCGCTGAAGGCCTCGGCGAGCTGGGTGACCTTGCCGGTCTCGTCGTAGATCGTGATCGGACCCTCCTCCCGGGCCGCCGCGACGAGCTCGTCGAGGTCGAACCCCTCCGCGGTCTCGTCGTCCTGCAGGGGCTTGACCGTCTTCTCCGGGATCGGGGCCTGGTCGTCGTCGTTGAACCCGGGAGGGGCGCAGGAGGTCAGTCCCAGGACGGTGATCGCCGCGACGGCGCCGACGCAGGCGGCCGGCCGGACGCGTGAACGTGCGGGCATGGTGGTGCTCCTTCGCTGTGCCGTGCTCATGGCCGTGTGCTCTGCTCCCGCATGATGCGGTGGAGCAGCTCGAACCGGGCCTCGGGGACCAGCGCCATGTAGTGCGGGTTCTCGAAGTCCCGCTCCTCGGGCTGGAGCTCGCCCCCGGCGTAGGTGACGTAGACCCCTCCCGCCCGTCGGACGATGAACGCCGCGGCCGCGACGTCCCAGGAGTTCGCCCCGAAGGTGAACGTCGCGTCCGCCCATCCCGCCGCGACCCAGCACAGGGAGATGGCGCTGCTGCCCAGGGCCCGGTAGTGCGCGTACCCCTCGCTGAGCTCTGCGAACTGCTGCAGGGCCAGGTCGGGGAAGTGCACCAGGTCCCGGGGCAGCGGGAAGTTGGCGATCACCGTGGCCCGCTGCGGCTCCGCGAAGCCGCGGCTGACCAGCGGCTCGTCGCCGAGGAACGCGCCGCGGTCGTCCGCCCAGAACATCTGCTCGTTCGCGGGGTCGTAGACGACGCCGGCGACCATCTCGCCGTCGATCGCCGCGCCGATGCACACCGCCCACAGCGCCATGCCGCGGGCGAAGTTCGCCGTGCCGTCGATGGGGTCGATGTACCAGGTGAGGGAGCCCTCCCCGGAGACGCCGCCCTCCTCGCCCACGATCGCCGAGCCGGGGAACCGCTCCTCGATGAGCCCTCGGATGTGCTCCTCGCATCGGCGGTCGAACTCGGTGACCTGGTCGTGGAAGTCCTGCTTGAGGTCGATCCGCAGGCCGGCCTGCCGGAAGCCCTCCATCGCGATCTCCCCGGCGCCGCGCGCCGCCTCGATCGCCAGTTCCGTGATCTCGCGGACGTTCGTCATGCTCCCTGTACCTCTGTTCTGTTCTCGTGGATGTCGAAGACGTGCACCTTCTCGGGGGGAACGACGACGCGGACGTCGTCGGCATCGGTGAAGGGCGGCCGATGCAGGCTGGTGAGGTAGAAGTGCCGCCCGCCCGAGAGGACGTCGATGGTCCAGCTCCCGCCGGTGGGCATGACCGCGTCGAAGCGGACCGGCAGCACCAGGCCCTCGGCGCCGGCCGCCTCCTCCGCCGGCAGCAGGACCGCGGTCTCGGGGCGGAAGGCGAGGGATCCGATGCGGTCCAGGTCCTCGACCCGGCCGGAGAGGAACTCCCGCGCGGCGCGCACGTGCTCGGCGTCGCCCTCGAGGTCGATGAAGTTGATGGGCGGCACGCCCAGGAACCCGGCGACGAAGCGGTTGATCGGGCGGTCGTAGATGTCCAGGGGGGAGCCGACCTGCTGGAGGACGCCTTCGTACATCACCGCGACCCGCGTGGCCAGCGTCATCGCCTCCCACTGGTCGTGGGTGACGAAGACGACCGTCGTCTCGTTCTCCCCGTGGATCCTCTTCAGCTCCGCCCTCATCTCCAGCCGCAGCCGCGAGTCGAGGTTGGACAGCGGCTCGTCGAGGAGCATCAGCTGCGGGTCCACGGCCAGCATCCTGGCCAGGGCCACGCGCTGCTGCTGGCCGCCGGAGAGCTGGGAGGGGTACCGGTCCCGGTACCGGCCGATGCCCAGCTTCTCGGTGACCTCGTCGACGCGGCGGCGGCGCTGCTCGCGGGACTGGCCGCGCAGCTTGAGCCCGTAGTCCACGTTCTGCGCCACGCTCAGGTGGGGCCACAGCGCGTAGCTCTGGAAGACCAGGCCGATGTCCCTCTTCTCGGGCGGGACGAAGACGCTGCGCTCCGGGGAGTCCACCGGCTGGTCGCCGATCGAGAGGCTCCCGGCGGTGATGCTCTCCAGTCCCGCGATCATGCGCACCGTGGTGCTCTTGCCGCAGCCGGAGGGGCCGAGGAGGCACATGAAGTCGCCGTCCTCCACGGTGAGGTTCAGCCGGTCGACGGCGTTGGTCTCCGTTCCGTAGTTCTTGACGATGTTCTCGAGTCGGATGCTCGGCATCTCAGCCTCCAAGTCCTTGGGCCAGGTCGGTTTTCATGATTTTCTGCACGGTGTACGTGCCGAGGAAGGAGATCGCGGCGATCACGAGGACCACGCCGTTGCCGGCCTGGAGGTACCCGAAGTCCAGCAGCCGGATGGACAGCGTCGTCAGCACGTCCATGCCCGGCACCGCCAGGATGATCACCAGGCTCAGGCTCTTGAAACCGGAGATGAAGGCCATCAGCACGCTCGTCGCGAGCGCTCCCTTCTGGATGGGGAGGACGATGGTGAAGAACCGCTTCCACCACCGGGCGCCGGACATCTGGGCCGCTTCCTCGGGCTCCGAGCCGAGCTGCATCATGGAGGAGATGCCCGCCCTCGAGGCGAAGGGCATCTGCTCGGTGAAGTAGATCAGGATGAGGATCGCGGCGGTGCCGTACAGCGCCGGCAGGGGGCCCCGCTGCTCGGAGAACAGGGAGAGGTAGGCCGCCGCGAAGGCGATGCCGGGCACCAGGTAGGGCAGGAACAGCATCTGCCGCAGCCCGGTGGAGAGCCAGCGGTAGGGGGAGCGGACGATCACGTAGCCGATCAGCAGGCCCACGACGCCGGCCATGACGGCCGCGGAGCCGACGATCCAGAAGCTGTTCCACGCTGCCTGGAGCACCTCGGTGTTGAAGAGCAGTCCGTCCTCGAAGCCGGTGGTCGGCAGGTCGCGGCCGATCCAGAAGTCGAGGGTGAAGTTCCCGGGACTGAAGTCGCCGGGACGGCGCATGATCGTCGAGAGGAGCAGCACCAGGACCGGGATCGCGACGCTGACCGCGAAGAGCAGCAGGCACGCCCCGGTCGCGAAGGGCCGGGAGCGCCGAAGCTGGGCCACCGTGTTCCCGGAGCCGCTCTTGCCGGAGATGGTGACGAAGCGCTTGGCCTCCTTCAGGAAGTGGGTGTCCACCCAGAGGGAGATCGCGCCGATCAGCACGATGACGGCGGCGAGGATCGCCGCGGAGCCGGCCTGGTCGCTGTAGATGTTCCGGTAGAGGCTCGTGGCCAGCACGTTCATGTTGACCGGGAGCCCGAGGATGTAGGCGACGCCGAACTCGCCGATCACCTTGGCCAGGATGAGGGTCACGGCCGAGATGAGGGAGGGCCGCAGGATCGGGAGCACGATGGAGAAGGTGGTCCGCATCCGGGAGGCGCCGAGCAGGCGCGAGGACTCCTCGAGGGTCGAGTCGAACCGCTTCAGGGCGTTGCCCACCAGCAGGATGACGAAGGGCGAGAAGTGGCAGGCGAAGATCAGGATGATGGGCACCTGGCCGTAGGCGAGCCAGTCGGGGACGGCGATTCCCATGACCTCGAGCCAGCCGGGCTCGCCGCCGCTGCGGCGGTTCTTGAAGATGGTGAGCCACGCCAGCGCGAAGGTCCACGAGGGGAACATGTAGGGGACGATGAGCGCCGTCGCGAGCCACTTCCGCCCCCACATGTTGGTCCGCACCAGCAGCCACGCGGCGGTGATGCCCACGATGAGCACCAGCACGATGCTGCCGAAGGCGATGCCGAGGGTGTTGAGGAGCGGCTCCCAGAAGATCGACCAGGCGAAGGGGGAGAGGAAGACCCGCCACAGGTAGTAGCTGGTGGGCGAGCCCTCGTCGGCCATGGTGATCGCCATGTCCCGCCGCTGCACGACGAAGCCGTCCAGCAGCAGCGAGACGATGGGGGCCACGATGAGGTAGGCGAACAGGACCAGGCCGAGGACGCCGATGGCGGTGACCGGATTCCTCATCGCCAGCCGGAAGCGCTGCCCCAGCGGGCGGCGCGGGCCCTTCCCGCGCGGACCGGCCAGGGCTATCTGGCGTGTGCTCGGCTGCGAGTTCAACTCAGTGGTGCTCACGGTGACTTCCTCGACCTCGGCGTCTCAAACATCCCCATATAGGGATGTGATACAGAACACCATGAGGGGGAGGCTTTGTCAAGACAATTCTATTTAGGTATGTTTGCCGACTGCGTGGGGGCGAGGGTGGCTCTCTTGGGAGCGACGTCGAGGCGGGGACGTCTGCGAGGCCCCTCCTCTCAGCTGCGGTGGCAGAGGGAGAGAAGAGGGGTGAAGCTCGGCCCGCCCGCTCACCGGATCGTGACGAACTCTCCCCGCAGGTAGCGCCGATGCGCCTCGATCGCCGCCCGGGCGGGACGCGCGGGGCTCTTCAGGTCCGCCCCGTGGTCGAAGGTGCTCTCGCCCCGGCGGATGGCGGAGCGCGCCGCGGTGATGGGGGAGCGGACGGTGGTCCCGTCGCGGAGCACGACGTCGGCGGCGCCACGGTCCATGAGACGCTGCGAGATCCGCACGACGCGGACCTCCGCCCACGGGATGCGCCGGGTCCGCAGCTGCCCGACCACCGTGATGCCGAGGGTCGTCACGGTGAAGCTCTGGCGGACGCCCAGCAGGATGGGCGTGGACGGGACGGCGATGAACAGCAGGGTGCCGAGGATGGACCAGGCCGTGGGGCCCGCGCCGCGGAGGAAGAGACCGACGTTCCACGCCAGGGCGAGCGCCGCGAGGAGCATGACCGCCCCGAGGGCGAGCAGTCGCATCCAACCCGCGATGGCCGCGCGGTACAGCACGGTCTCGTGGGGCTGGGGGCGCACGCCCATGCTGGCTCCGCCTTCGGCTCGCAGGTGCCCGGACCGGAGCGGCTGGTACCGGTCTGTCGGTCTCAGGGTACCGCGGGAGCCTCGGATCGCTCCTCGTCTGCGCAGCGTCGTGCCGCACCTCGCCTCGACGATCGTCTGGCGGGCCGCTCGGGTCGTCGTCCTCCGAGCCTAGGAGACGAGCCGTCCGCTCTCAGCGGGACGCCCGGCCCGGGCGCTCCACCGCCCGTCCCGGTGCTCGATCTCGATGGGGTAGGAGAAGCATTCGGAGACGAGCTCGGTGGTGAGCACCTCGCGGGCTGGACCGGAGGCGTGGACGCGCCCGTCCTTGACGAGCAGGGCGTGGGTCGTGCTCTCCGGCAGCTCCTCGAGGTGGTGTGTCACCAGGACCGTGGCCAGCTCCGGGTGGGACCGGTGCAGCTCGTCCACGGTGGCGAGGAACTGCTCCCTCGCCGCGACGTCGAGCCCGGTGGAGGGCTCGTCGAGCAGCAGCAGGGGCGGGTCGGTCAGCAGCGAGCGCGCGATCAGGGTGCGTCCCCGCTCGCCCTGGGAGAGCGTCTCCCAGCCCGCCTCCTCCATCCCGCCGAGCCCCAGCATCCCGATGAGCTCCTCGGCCCGGGCGCTCGTGCGGGCGTCCGGGGACCACCGCATCATCAGCTCGGTGGTCCCGGTGGCGCCCGTGAGCACCACCTCGCGGACGGTGTGCGGCGAGCGCAGCGGATGGCGCGGATTGACGTGCCCGATCGACTGCCGGAGCTCCCGGATGTCGACCCGGCCGAGCCGGTGGCCCAGGACGTGGACCGTGCCCCGCGAGGGGTGCGCCACCGCCCCGCACATGCTGAGGATGGTGCTCTTGCCCGCCCCGTTGGGCCCGATGAAGGCCCAGTGCTCGCCGGCGCGGACGCTCAGGTCGACGCCGGTCAGGATGCTCTTCGCGTCCCGGACGAAGTCGACGGACTCCATCCGCAGGACCTCGTTCTCGGTCATGCCGTCCTCCTGTCCCGATGCCGCCGGCCGGTGCGGGCCGGCGGGAAGGGGCCGCCCGGGGAACTCGCGCGAGGCGGCTCCCGGGGCGGCCCACGACTGCCGCGAGAACGTTACCGCCGCGGCCCCGCGGGAGCGCGAAGCGGGGTCACATCGTGGGCGGCGCGGGCGGCCGCGATCACGGCCTCCATGCTGGCGCCCAGCACCGAGGCGGCCAGTCCCGCCGCCCAGCCGGTGCCGCCGGGCCCCCGGTACTCCACGATGCTCAGGGCCTGGCTGCCGGCCCCCTCGCCCGCGCTGCTCTGGTGCAGGTCCAGAATCTCCAGGGGCAGGCCCAGCACGGAGAGCGCCCTCGTGAGCGCCTCGACCGGCCCGACGCCGTCGTGCTCGCTGATGCGCTCGCGGTCCCCGGCGTGCAGTGAGATCCGGGTTCGGGCCGCCCCGTCCTCCTCGGTGACCTCGTACCCCGTCAGCTCGATGCCGCCGGCAGGCTCGGAGGACGCGAGGTAGGCTCGCTCGAAGACCCCCCACAGCTCCGCCGCCGTCACCTCGCGCCCTGTCGCATCGGTGTGCCGCTGGACGTGCCGGGCCAGGTCGATCTGGAGGCGGCGCGGCAGCTCGACGCCGTACTCGCTCTCCAGCAGATGCGCGATCCCGCCCTTGCCCGACTGGGAGTTGACCCGGATCACCGCGTCGTAGCTGCGACCGATGTCGGCGGGATCGATCGGCAGGTACGGCACCCGCCAGGCGATCTCGCCCTCGGCCCGTCCCTCGCGGGCGGCCCGGGCGCGGTGCTCGGCGAAGCCCTTCCGGATCGCGTCCTGGTGCGTCCCGCTGAAGGCGGTGTGCACCAGGTCGCCCACATAGGGGTGCCGGGGATGGACCTCGATGCGGTTGCAGTGCTCGACGGTCCGCCGGACCTCGTCGATGTCCGAGAAGTCGACCATCGGATCCACGCCCTGCGCGTGCAGGTTCAGCGCCAGCGTCGCGAGGTCGACGTTGCCGGTCCGCTCGCCGTTGCCGAAGATGCAGCCCTCCACGCGCTGCGCCCCCGCCAGGACGGCGAGCTCGGCGCAGGCGACGCCGGTCCCGCGGTCGTTGTGCGGGTGCACCGAGAGGATCACCCCGTCCCGGCGGGCCAGGTTCCGGTGCATGTACTCGATCTGGTCCGCGTAGACGTTGGGGCTCGCGACCTCGACCGTCGCCGGCAGGTTCAGGATCACCGGGCGCTCCGGCGTCGCGTCCCACAGGTCGGTCATCGCGTCGCACAGCTCGAGGACGTAGTCCGGCTCGGTGAGGTTGAAGACCTCGGGGCTGAACTCGAATCGCACGTTCGGCAGGTGCCCGGCGAGCTCCAGGACGTCGCGGCCGCCGGCGAGGATCAGCTCCTTCAGCGCCTCCCGGTCGTGGCCGAGGACGGCCTCCCGCCAGACGGGGGCCGTGGCGGTGTACAGATGGATCACCACCGGGTTGGCGATCCCCCGGATCGAGGCGACCGTGCGCTCGATGAGGTCCCGGCGGGCCGGGGTGAAGACGACCAGGGCGACGTCGTCCGGCGCGATCCCGGTCTCGGCGAGGAGCCGGACGAAGTCGTAGTCGGTCCGGGAGGCCGAGGGGTAGCCGACCTCGATCTCCTTGTAGCCCATGGCGACCATGAGCTCGAAGAAGCGCCGCTTCCGGGCCGAGTCCATCGGCTCGGCCAACGCCTGGTTGCCGTCGCGCAGGTCCACCGGAACCCACAGCGGGGCCTCGGCGAGGCGTCGGGTCGGCCAGGTCCGCTCCGCGTCGGCCAAGGGGATGGAGACGCGGGAGTACGCGTCGCGGTAGCGGTGCGAGGGCATCTGGGAGGAGTGCTGCCGGTTCCAGGCAGGCGCCCCGGCAGGGACGGGGCCGGCGGGCGTGGAGATGCGGGGGAACGTCGCTGCGTGCGGGGATGTCGTGGTGCTCATGGCTTCTCTCCTGCTGAAGGGGCTGCGACCGGCGGACAGGGGGCCTCCACGCCGGGGAGCCGGCCTGGCTAGGCCCCGCCGTGGCGGCTAAGGAGAAGGAGAGCGATCGCGAACATGCGGTAGACTCTAACACAACTCCGCAGACAAGTAGAGAAGAGGTGGGATCGTTGGCTCAGGTGCGACGGGCTTCGATGGCCGATCAGGCGGCGACGCTGTTGCTGGACCGGATCCGGTCCGGAGAGTGGGCGCTGGGGGAGAGGCTGCCGGGGGAGACCACGCTCGGACCGCAGCTGGGCGTGGGACGCTCGACGGTGCGGGAGGCGATCCGCCAGCTCGCGGGGCTCGGCGTGCTCGCCTCGCGCCAGGGAGCCGGGGTCTTCGTGGCCGCCCTGGACGTTCGCGAGGACTGGGACGCGGTGCTCCGGCGCTCGGACGTCGTCGACGTCGTCGAGGCCCGCATCGCGATCGAGACCGAGGCGGCGGGCCTCGCCGCCCGGCGGCGCACCCCGGCCGACCTCCGAGCGATCCGCCGGGCGCTCGCCGAGCGCGCGGAGCGCCGGACGGCGCCGGAGGAGCACGTGGACGCCGACACGGCCTTCCATCGCAGCATCGTGGCCGCCGCGCACAACCCGATCCTGACCGACCTCTTCGACGGGTTCACCCCGCGGGTCCGGCAGGCGATGCTCGAGATGCTCCGCATCCGCCGGGCCTTCGGCGGCGACGCCGACCAGCAGGCCCACGCCCGCCTGGCCGAGGCCGTCGCGGCGCGCGACGAGGCAGGGGCGGCGGAGGCGAGCCGGGCCCACCTGCTGGCCCTGCGGGAGGGCATGGCGCCCTCCTCGCCGTGATCCGGGCGTTCGCCCGGCGCTACTTCAGCAGCCGCGACATGCCCCGGTCTGCGAGGACCGTGCCGCCGGTCTGGCAGGCGGGGCAGTACTGCAGCGAGGAATCCGCGAAGACCACTTGCCGGATGACGTCGCCGCAGACCGGGCATGCCTCGCCGGCGCGGCCGTGCACCCGCAGGCCCCGCTTCTTCTCCCGCTTCAGGGAGGCGGCGGACAGCCCCGCAGCCCGCTCGGCGGCCTCTCGGAGGGTTCCCGTCAGCGCCTCGTGGAGCCGCCGCGCGTCGTCGTGCCCCATAGCGGCGGGCTTGAACGGGGACATGCGCGCGGCGTGCAGGATCTCGTCGGAGTAGGCGTTGCCGATCCCGGCCATCAGCGACTGGTCGCGCAGCACCCCCTTGATCTGCGCGCGCCCGGCTCCGGCGAGGATGCCCTCGAAGGACTCCAGGGTGAAGGAGGGGCCCAGTGGATCGGGGCCGATCCGGGCGATGCCCGGCACCTCGGCCGGGTCGCTCACCAGGTACAGGGCGAGGCTCTTCTTCGTCCCGGCCTCCGTGACGTCGAGGCATCCGGCGGGGGCCTCATCCTCCTCGGCCAGGACGAGCCGGGCCGCGAGTGGCCCCCTGCCCGGACGGGGCGGCGTCCTCGGCGTCTCCTCGCGCCAGGTGATCCACCCCGCGCGCGCCAGGTGCACGATCAGGTGGTCCCCGCCCAGGCGCAGGTCGAGGAACTTGCCGTGCCGCCCGACGTCGTCGACCCTCCGCCCGCGGAGTTCGGCGGACTGGAGGGCGACCGTCTTCAGGGCTGCGAAGGCGGGCACGTCGAGACGCTCGACGACGCGGCCGCCGATCCTCTGCTTCAGGTCGCCGGCGAGTGCTGCGACCTCGGGGGCTTCGGGCATGTCCTCATGATGGCAAGCGGGAGGCGATCCGTCCACGGCCGACGCCGCTCACCCTCACCCTGCGGCACGGCGTCCCGCGCTCACTCCCTGCCGTCCCGGACCACGAGGTCCGTGTGCTCCATGGACGCCAGCGCCTTGCCGGCCTCCACGGCCGCCGACTTGTTCTCGTACGAGCCGTTGGGATGGGCCCGTCCGATCTCCCGCACGTACCAGGTGCGGTCCTCCTGGTAGACCTCGATTGGATTCTGCATCGCTGTCCCCTTTCAGGTCCCTGTTCCTGTGATGCTACCCACAGGTCTCCGGCCCCGCCACCGCCGGAACGTCCCGCCGCCGTCAGAACCATGAGGAAACGTACAGGGGAGCCGAAGGCGGGATGCGTATAATCGGCTGCATGCCTTGGTGGTTTTGGGTGCTCCTCTGGACGACCCTGGTCGCGGTCTCCGCCGCGGTCCTGCTGCTCCTCGCGTGGCGGACCGCTGCACGGTTCTTTGCGGCCCTGAAAGAAATTGGAATACTGGGTGAGGACATGGGGGATCGGTGGGAGCAGGGCTCCCAGGAGATCGCCCAGACCATCCGCCGGGCCCCGGTGCCCGGAGTGCTCGTCCCGGTCCGCCAGGCCCGCGAGGACTACCTCCGCGGTCGTTCGACTCGACAGAAACGGAAGGTCGCCCAGCGCATCGAGCGCCGTGACCGTCTAGGACAACCCCAGCGAATCGGGGATCTGCGCTACGGCGCACGGAAAGGAAACAACTATGGGTAGGCTCTTCGACAATCCGGTGATGCTGCTGGTCCTCCTCGTGATCATCCTGCTGCTCTTCGGCGCCCCCAAGCTGCCCGGCATGGCGCGCAGCCTCGGCCAGTCGATGCGCATCTTCAAGTCCGAGGTCAAGGAGATGAAGGACGAGAAGAAGTCCGATCAGAACTCCTCCACGGTGGTCGACGGCGAGGTCATCCAGAACGACGTGCCGGACCAGGGGACCCGCGGCACCGAGACGGACCGGAAGTCGACGGGGCAGGGCACCGCGAACGACCGGTAGCCCCGCCCGAGGCAGGGAAGCGGATCCGCGGTGCCCAGGACCGGGCGCTACGGCTCCGCTTCCCTCATTCCGTCCTGTCCTCACCCACCAGAACGTAGGCGATCCATGGCAAAGCAGAGCCGGAAGTCGAATCCGCAGGCTCAGATGGCCCTCAAGGAGCACCTGAGGGAGTTCCGGAACCGACTCATCAAGTCGGCCATCGCCACGCTGCTCTGCGCCGTCGGCGGCTTCTTCCTCTACTACCCGGTGATGGAGGCCATCACCGACCCGATCCACCAGATCGCGCAGGAGCAGAACCGCAACGCCACCATCAACTTCTCCGGCGTCGCCTCCTCCTTCGACATCCTCGTCCAGGTCTCGCTGTCCATCGGGCTCGTGCTCGCCTCGCCCATCTGGCTCTACCAGCTGTGGGCATTCATCATGCCGGCACTGCACAAGAGGGAGAAGCTGTACGCCTTCGGCTTCGTCGGCGCCGCCCTCCCGCTGTTCCTCCTGGGCCTGTGGATCGCCTGGATCTGCATGCCCACCGCCGTGTACACCCTGACGATGTTCACGCCCGAGGACCAGGCGAACTTCATCGAGGCGAAGACCTACATCAACTTCGTGGTCAGGCTGCTGCTGTCCTTCGCCATCGCCTTCGTCATCCCCGTGGCGCTGGTCGCGGTGAACATGATGGGCCTGCTGCGCGGGCGGACCATCCTCAAGTCCTGGCGCTGGGTCGTCGTCCTGGTCGCGCTGCTGGCCGCGATCACCGCCCCGGGCACCGACGTGCTCACGATGTTCTACCTCATGGCCCCGCTGCTCGTGCTCTTCTTCGTGGCGGTCGTCATCTGCCTCCTCAACGACAAGCGGCGGGACAAGCGCGAGGCCAAGATCGCCGAGGGGGAGGGCGCCGGGGCCGACCAGGCGACGTCGTCCTCCGCCCTCGAGGACCTGGGGCGCGACAAGGCGTAGCGCGCTCGGGACGGCTGAGGAATCCATCGCAAGCCGCGCTTCACATGGCCTTCGCATGGCCCCTCATGGCCCGTACAGTGGAGGACATGACTTCTGACCGTCGCGCCGCGACCGTGGTGACCGTCTCAGACCGCTCGGCCCTCGGGCAGCGTGAGGACAGGTCCGGTCCGCTGGCGGCCTCCCTGCTGCACGACGCCGGGTGGTCGGCCCACGTCGTCGTCGTGCCCGACGAGCGGGAGCAGATCGCGGACGCGATCCTCGCCGCGGTGAAGCGCGGGGACGGCCTCGTCGTGACCACGGGCGGCACGGGACTGACGCCGCGGGACGTCACCCCGGAGGCGACCGAGCCGCTGCTGGAGCGGGGCCTGCCCGGTCTGGCCGAGCGCATCCGCGCCGCCGGCGTGGACCA
This sequence comes from Rothia halotolerans, assembly GCF_004136635.1. Classification (GTDB taxonomy): domain Bacteria; phylum Actinomycetota; class Actinomycetes; order Actinomycetales; family Micrococcaceae; genus Rothia; species Rothia halotolerans. The sequence continues at coordinate 458,160 of NZ_NOIU01000002.1, forward strand.
GCTCCCCCATGCGATGCTCTCGCGAGGCCTGGCGGGCGTCGCCGGCAGGACCCTGGTCGTGAACCTCGCCGGCTCCCCGGGCGCCGTGACCGACGGCATCCCGGTGATCCTCACCGTGGCGTCCCATGTGGCCGAGCAGCTCGAAGGAGGAGGACACCCATGATCGCGCTGACGCAGCTGACTCGCGAGCCCCTGGACGTCTCCGCCCACTTGGCGGCCGTCGCCTCCCCCCGCGCGGGCGCCAGCGCGGTGTTCATCGGCACGGTGCGGGACCACGACCGGGACGCCGGGGGCACCGTCGTCACGCTCGAGTACTCGGCCCATCCCGACGCGGAGCGCATCCTGGGCGAGCTCGCCGCTCAGGCTGATGCCGCCCATGAACAGGACCCCACCGGCCTGCGGATCGCGGTCTCCCACCGGCTCGGCTCCCTGGGGGTGGGGGAGGCGGCCATCATGTGCGCGGTCTCCTCGGCCCACCGCGCCGACGCCTTCGAGGTGGCGCGCGACGTCGTGGAGCGGGTCAAGGCCGAGCTGCCCGTGTGGAAGCGTCAGCTCGAGGCGGACGGCACGGCCGGCTGGGTGGGCCTGGGCGGCCTCGAGGAGGCGATCGCGTGAGTGCACCCATCTCCCTGGGCATGCCCGGCGTCGCCAGGCCGCCGGCGGATCCCCTCGAGGGCCGGCCCGCCGGCGAGGACGTCTGGGACGGCCCCCTCGTCGACCGGTTCGGCCGCGTGCACCGTGACCTGCGGATCTCGCTGACGGACAAGTGCAACCTGCGCTGCACCTACTGCATGCCGGCGGAGGGGGTGACGTGGCTGTCCAAGGAGAACCTGCTCACCACGGACGAGATCGAGCGCGTGGCCTCCGTCCTGGCCCGCCTCGGCATCCGCGAGGTCCGCCTCACCGGCGGCGAGCCGCTGCTGCGCCGCGACATCGTGGACGTGGTGGGCAGGCTCTCGAGGCTGCAGGGCCCGGACGGCCCGCTCGAGGTGTCCATGACCACCAACGCGATCCGGCTCGACAGGGTCATGGACCAGCTGGTCGACGCCGGTCTGGCGCGCCTGAACATCAGCCTCGACACCGCCGACCCGGAGCGCTTCAAGAAGCTCACGCGTCGTGAGCGCTTCGAGGACGTGGTGCGGGGCGTCGAAGCCGCGCGGGATTCCGGGCTGCGTCCGCTCAAGCTCAACGCCGTGGCCATGCGAGACGTGAACGACGACGAGTTCTGCGACCTGCTGCGCTTCGCCGTCCGCTACGAGGCCGAGCTGCGGTTCATCGAGCAGATGCCCCTCGACGCGGGGCATACCTGGTCGCGGCACACCATGGTCCCCGGCGAGGAGGTCCTGGAGAAGCTCGGGGCCGAGTTCGCCCTGGAGCCCGTGGGGGAGCGCGGCGCCAGTCCCGCCGAGGTCTTCGCCGTCGACGGCGGTCCCGCCACCGTGGGCGTCATCGCCTCCGTCACCGCGCCCTTCTGCGGCGCGTGCGATCGCGTGCGCCTCACCGCGGACGGCCAGCTGCGCAACTGCCTCTTCGCCCGGGAGGAGTCCGACCTGCTGAGCCTGCTGCGCGCCGGCTGCACGGACGAGTCGATCGCCGCGATGCTCCGCACGTGCATCGAGGGCAAGCGCGCCGGCCACGGGATCGACGAGCCCGGCTTCCTCCAGCCAGACCGGCCCATGTCTGCGATCGGCGGCTGAGCCCCGCGCTGCTGCTGCGCCCTCGCTCGGCCGCCACGGCACCGCTCTGCCGTCGTGGCCGCTCAGCCGCCGGCGAAGGGCGGAAGGACGTCCACCGTCGCCGCATCGGGCACCTGGGCGTCGTCGGTCCCCAGACGGACTCCGTCGGCCAGCAGGGAGCAGCGGCCGAGGACGCGCGCGAACTCCGGCCCGTGCGCCGAGATCAGCGCCTCCCGCAGCTCGGCGACGCCCAGCGGACCCTCTACGGTGGATTCCTCGAGGCCGGCGGCCTCCGCCGCACCGGCGAAGTAGCGGATCCTCATCGTGATCCCGCCTCGCCCTGACCGGAACCGGCCTCGCCGGCGGGAGGCTGCTCGTCCCCGGGGCGAGCTGCGCGCCAGGCCTCGACCCTGGCGGTCACGGCTGCGGCAGCGGCCTCGGGGTCGGCGCCGTCCGCGACGGCCCGGCCGATGAGGAAGGTGGTCACGGGTCCCGCCGGGCGGGTCACCGTGTGCGCAACGTCGCGCGTGATGTCGAGGAGCAGGCGCGCGGGCACGGCTGCTGGGTCCAGCCCGAGGGCCGGCGCCACGTCGGCGATCCACTCGGCCAGTTCCGGGGGCGGGGTGCGGGACACGGGGCTCTCCTCACGTCATTCGGGCGGCCCGTGCTTCGGCCGCCCCACCGTAGTTTCTGACATCCTCCCAGGTATCCGAGTCCACCGCACCCCCCGCCCGTCCCGGACGCGTAGGGTGAGGGGCATGGGACGCATCACGCACAGCCGCCCGATCACCAAGATCCGCCTGGGGTTCGGCGTCAGCCGCCGCCCCGACACCCTCGCCGTGGAGGAGCCGCTCGAGATCCGAGTGGCCGGTGCGCCGCTGGCCGTGACCATGCGCACCCCGGGGCACGACGTGGAGCTGGCGATCGGCTTCCTCCTCTCCGAGGGCATCATCCGCCACGGCGACGACGTCGTCGCGGCCATCCACTGCGGAGGGCCCGGCACCGGCGGGGAGGAGAACACCTACAACGTCCTCGACGTCTCCCTGGCGCCGCACGTGCCGGCGCCGTCCCCGTCCGCGGAACGGAACTTCTACACCACGAGCTCCTGCGGCGTGTGCGGCAAGGCCAGCATCGACGCGGTGCACACCGTGTCCCATGTCGGGGTGGCCGACCCGGAGCTGCGCATCCGGCCCGAGCTGATCGCGACCCTGCCGGATTCCCTGCGGGAGCACCAGGCGGTCTTCGAGAAGACGGGCGGCCTGCACGCCGCCGGCCTCTTCGACGCGGCCACGGGGGAGCTGCTGGTCCTGCGCGAGGACGTGGGCCGGCACAACGCCGTGGACAAGGCCATCGGCTGGGCCGCCAAGAACGGCCGGGTCCCGCTGCGCGGCACCGTGCTGCAGGTCTCGGGGCGCGCCAGCTTCGAGCTGGTGCAGAAGGCCGTCATGGCCGGCGTCCCCGTGCTCTCCGCGGTCTCCGCGCCGTCCTCGCTGGCCGTGGAGCTCGCCCAGGAGGTGGGGCTGACCCTGCTCGGCTTCGTCCGCGGCATCAACCTCAACGTCTACACCCACCCGCAGCGTCTGCTGCCCCCGCAGGCGGAGGGGACGAGCCCGGCCTCGCGCCCGCGGGGAGAGAGCCCGGCGACGGGCGCCGCGGGAGACGGCGAGGGCGCCGAGGCGGCCGTGTCCTGAGGAGCGGCGACACAGAGCGGGAACGGGATTGCGCCGACGGGATTTGGATGCTTTCCTGGCAGTAGATGTCTGGTCATCGCCTCTGAACGGAGTTCGCCGTGGAACCCACCCAAATCGACCCGAGCTCGGATTCCTTCACCGCAGTCGGGCTGCTCAGCAAGATGCCGCGCCAAGGCGGCTACGGCCCCACGGCCTCCGGACCGGTGACCTCCGAGCCGTACCATCACCCCGCCGCCGGCTGGGGAGCCACCATGAGCGTGGGACGCGTGATCCTCACCCAGCGCGCGCCGCTGGCCGGGGGCAAGGCCATGTTCACCATGAACCACTCGCCGCGCGGCTTCGACTGCCCCGGCTGCGCGTGGCCGGACGACCAGAAGGGCCTCAAGCTCGACATCTGCGAGAACGGCATCAAGCACGTGACGTGGGAGATGACGCGCAAGCGCACGACGCCGGAGTTCCTGGCGGAGCACACCGTCACCGAGCTGTCCACGTGGACGGACTACGACCTGGAGAACGAGGGCCGCCTGACCCATCCCATGGTCTACAACGCGCAGACCGACCACTACGAGCCCATCTCCTGGGACGCCGCCTTCGGGATGATCGGCGAGGAGCTGCGGGCCCTGGACAGCCCCGACGAGGCCTCCTTCTACACCTCGGGGCGCCTGAGCAACGAGGGCACGTTCCTCTACCAGCTCTTCGCCCGCGAGTTCGGCACCAACAACCTGCCCGACTGCTCCAACATGTGCCATGAGGCCTCGGGCCGCGCGCTGAAGGCCTCCATCGGCACCGGCAAGGGCACCGTGGACATGCACGACTGGGAGCACGCCGACGCCCTCTTCCTCCTCGGCGTCAACGCTGCGTCGAACGCGCCCCGCATGCTGACGGCACTCGCCGAGGCCCACGACCGCGGCGCGCAGGTGGTGCACATCAACCCGCTGCGGGAGGCCGCGTCGACGCGGACCATCGTCCCGCACGACATCAAGGACATGGCGCGCTTCAAGACGCACCAGACCTCCACCATGAACCTGCAGGTGCGCCCCTCCGGGGACTTCGCGCTGATGCGCGGCATCGCCAAGGCGGTCTTCGAGGCGGCGGCCACGGACCCGAGCGTGCTCGCCGAGCGGTTCCTCGAGGAGAAGACGCAGGGGCTCGAGGAGTACCGCGCCGTCGTCGAGGCGACACCCTGGGACGAGCTGGTGCGCCAGTCCGGGCTGAGCGAGCAGGAGATCCGCGCCGCGGCCAAGGTGTACCTCGAGTCGGAGCGCACCATCATCGCGTGGTGCCTGGGTATCTCCCAGCAGAAGCAGGGGGTGGATACGATCCGCGAGATCGCCAACGTGCTGCTGCTGCGCGGGAACATCGCCAGGGAGGGCGCGGGCCCGTCCCCGGTCCGCGGTCACTCCAACGTGCAGGGCAACCGCACCTGCGGCGTCAACCACAACCCCGGAGCCGACCTCCTGGACGCGCTGGACCGCGAGTGCGGGATCGTCTCGCCGCGCGAGCACGGCCTCGACACGGTGCAGACCGTCAAGGCCATGAACCGCGGCGAGGTGAAGGTCTTCGTGGGCATGGGCGGGAACTTCGTGCTGGCCGCCCCGGACACCGAGCACACGGCCGCGGGGCTGGCCCAGTGCGAGCTCACCGTCCAGGTGAGCACCAAACTCAACCGGTCCCACCTGGTCCACGGCAAGAAGGCGCTGATCCTGCCGTGCCTCGGCCGCACCGAGAAGGACCTGCAGGAGTCGGGGGAGCAGGGCGTCACCGTCGAGGACGCGTTCTCCATGGTCCACGCCTCCTACGGCAAGCGCCGCCCGGCCTCCTCGCACCTGCTCTCCGAGCCCGCGATCATCGCCGGCATCGCCAGGGCGACCATGCCGGACTCGGCCACCCCGTGGGAGCACTACGTGGGGGACTACTCCCGCATCCGCGACGTCATGGCCCGCGTGCTGCCGGGCTTCGAGGGCTTCAACGAGCTGATCCAGCAGCCCGGCGGCTTCCGCATCCCGCAGCCGGCGCGCGAGGGCGAGTTCGTCACGGCCTCGGGCCTCGCGGAGTTCTCCGCCGCCGAGCTGCCCGACGCGATCCCGGAGACCGCCGAGACCCTGGTGCTCCAGACGATGCGCTCCCACGATCAGTGGAACACCACGATCTACAGCAACAACGACCGTTACCGGGGCGTGAAGAACGGCCGCGAGATCGTCTTCATGCACGAGGAGGACATGCGTGAGCGCGGCATCGCCGAGGGGTCGGCGGTGGACATCGTCGCCACTTCCCTGGACGGGACCGTGCGCGAGCTGCGCTCCTACACGGCCCTGCGCTACGACACGCCCCGCGGCAGCGCCGCGGGCTACATGCCGGAGATGAACGCCCTGATCGGCATCGAGGACTACTCCCGGCAGTCCGATCAGCCGCTCATGAAGAGCGTGCACGTGGTCATCACCCCCGCGGCCGCCTGAGGCGCCCCGGCTCGCCGCCGGCTGAACGCCCCCGGCCCCGTCCTCATCGTCAGCGCGGCCCGTGCCGGCGTAGGATGGTCCTATGCCAGGATTCGCCGATCAGTACCTCGCGGCCAAGGCCCGTCAAGAGCACCTCAAGACGCCCCTCGGCCGCTTCGAGTCCTCGCTGGACTTCCGGCTGGACGAGTTCCAGCGCCAGGCGTGCGACGCGCTGCAGGACGGGCACGGCGTGCTCGTCGCGGCGCCCACGGGGGCCGGTAAGACGGTGGTGGGGGAGTTCGCCGTCTTCCTCGCCCGCTCCCAGGGCACCAAGGCCTTCTACACGACGCCGATCAAGGCGCTGAGCAACCAGAAGTACCGCGACCTCGCCGCCATCCACGGCGCCGAGAACGTGGGCCTGCTCACCGGGGACATCTCCATCAACCCGGAGGCGCCGATCACGGTGATGACCACCGAGGTCCTGCGCAACATGCTCTACGCGCAGTCGGACACCCTGGACCGGCTCGGCTACGTCGTGATGGACGAGGTCCACTATCTCGCCGACCGGTTCCGCGGGGCGGTGTGGGAGGAGGTCATCATCCACCTCCCCGACTCGGTGAGCATCGTCTCGCTCTCGGCCACGATCTCCAACGCCGAGGAGTTCGGCCAGTGGCTCGACGTCGTGCGCGGCTCCACCCGCGTGGTGGTCTCCGAGCACCGGCCGGTGCCGCTGTGGCAGCACGCGCTGGTCGGCTCGCACCTCTACGACCTGTTCTCGGACAACACCACCATCAGCCGCGCCGCGGACATCGTGCGCCGCGAGGGCGCCGACAGCCTCTCGGTGAACCCGGACCTGCTGCGCGCGACCTCCCGCCGCGGCTACGGCCGCGGCAAGCGCGGCGGCCGCGGGCCCCACCGGCCGGGACCGCAGCGGATCCGCCGCGCGCCGCGCCCGGTGGTGCTGCGCGAGCTGGACTCCGCGGGCCTGCTGCCCGCCATCTACTTCATCTTCTCCCGCGCGGCCTGCGACGACGCCGTCAGCCAGTGCATCGACGCCGACCTGCGGCTGACCGACCAGCGGCAGGCGCAGCTGATCCGCGCCTACATCGCGGAGGCGACGGCCGGCGTCGAGCTCAAGGACCTGCGCGTGCTCGGCTTCGACGAGTGGCGCGAGGGCCTGACGCGCGGCATCGCCTCCCATCACGCGGGGCTGCTGCCGCTGTTCAAGGAGATCGTCGAGCACCTGTTCTCCGAGGGGCTGGTCAAGGTCGTCTTCGCGACCGAGACCCTCTCGCTGGGCATCAACATGCCGGCCCGCTCGGTGGTGCTGGAGAAGCTCGCCAAGTTCAACGGCGAGCAGCACGTGGACATCTCACCGGGGGAGTACACGCAGCTGACCGGGCGGGCCGGGCGGCGGGGGATCGACGTCGAGGGCCACGCCGTCGTGCTGTGGAACGACGGGATGGACGCCAAGTCGATCGCGGGGCTGGCCTCCCGCCGCACCTATCCCCTCTACTCGAGCTTCAAGCCCACCTACAACATGTCGGTGAACCTGCTCAGCCAGTTCGGGGCCGAGCGGACCCGCAGCATCCTCGAGTCCTCCTTCGCCCAGTTCCAGGCGGACCGCTCCGTGGTGAGCCTGGCGGGCAGGATCCGGCGCCAGGAGAAGGCGCTGGCGGGCTACGAGCGCTCCATGACCTGCCATCTGGGCAACTACGTCGAGTACGCGGACCTGAAGTACAGGTTGAATCAGCTCGAGAAGAAGACCTCCCGGGACCGCAAGCTGGCCAACCGCTCCGCGGCGGAGGAGACGCTGCAGCTGCTCCTGCCCGGCGACATCGTGGAGGTCCCGTGGGGGAAGAACCCCGGGCCCGCCGTGGTGGTCGCCAAGCCGGAGCTCGGCGCCTCGGTGCGGGTGAGCGTGGTGACCATGTCCGCGCATCTGCGGCACGTGACCGCGCGGGACTTCTCCGGCGAGGTCGAGCCGGTCTCCCGGGCGCGGGTTCCCAAGCACTTCACCGGCCGGACGCCCCAGGAGCGCCGGGACATGTCCTCGCGGATCCGGGACTCGCTGGCCGAGCAGCGCCCGCCGCGGGAGTTCTCGACGCAGCGGCAGCGCACCTTCGCCACGGTGGACGAGGACCGCGGGGAGATCCAGCGGCTGCGCGGCCTCGTCGAGACGCACCCCTGCCACGGGTGCTCCGAGCGGGAGGACCACGCGCGCTGGTTCCACCGGTGGACCAAGCTCCGGCGCGAGACCGACTCGCTGCGCCGGCAGGTGGACTCCCGGACCAACACCATCGCCCAGCGCTTCGAGCAGATCCTGCGGCTGCTCGAGGAGTACGACTACGTCCGGCGGGACCGGGCCGGCGAGCCGGGGCTCGCGCCGGACGGGGAGCCGCTGCGCAAGCTCTACGGCGAGCGGGACCTGCTGATCTCGCTGGCCCTGAACGCCGGCTACTTCGAGGGGCTCGACTCCGCGGCGCTGGCCGCGGCCATGACGCCGCTGATCTTCGCGGGCAAGCGCGACGAGACGGTGTTCCTGCGGAAGTACCCCGCGGACCTGGGGGAGCGGGTCACCGAGCTGCACGGGCTCTGGAGCGACCTCACCTCGGCCGAGCGGCGCCACCGCCTGCCGGAGACGCCGGTGCCCGACGTCGGGCTGATGTGGCCCCTGTACCGCTGGGCCCGGGGCGGCAGCCTGGCCCGCAGCCTCGAGGGCTCCGGGATGGTGGCCGGCGACTTCGTCCGGGCCGCCAAGCAGACCATCGACGCCCTGGACCAGCTGGGGCACGCCACGGAGGATCCCCAGCTGCGCACCGGGGCCGAGGCCGCGGTGCGGCTCATCAAGCGCGGCGTCGTCGTACACGAGCTGGACTCGGCCGGGCCGGCGGCCCGCCCCGGGGAGGACGGCGGGACGGCCGGCAGCTGGTCCGCCGACGGCGAGGGACCGCCCCGGCAGGAGCCGGAGGCGGGGGAGAGCAGCGAGACGACGAGCGAGGGAGAGGAACCCCGATGAAGGACCAGCCAGCAGGAGACCGGGCACCGCGGACGGCGATGTACCGCAACGGCTCCGTCTACAGCCCGGCGGACCCCTTCGCGACGGCCGTCCTGGTGCAGGACGGCCGCATCGCGTGGGTGGGCCAGGAGGCCGGTGCCGACTCGCTCACGGACGAGCGCGTGGAGACCGTGGACCTGGACGGACTGCTGGTCGCCCCGGGCTTCGCCGGCATTCTCGGCTCGGAGCCCGGCGAGCAGGCCCGCCGGAGCCTGCTCGAGGCGGGGTACACCGGCGTCGTGATCCGGGACGAGGAGGGCGCCGGGGCCTCCTACCGGGGGCTTGCCGAGGGGGAGGCGCCCGTGGCGGCGCCGGCCGGGCTCACGTGGGCCGGCTCGGGCGAGCCCGCCCCCGGCGCGGCGCTGATGGTGGAGGCGCGGCGAGACGGCGACGACGCCTGGATCGACGTCGTGCGCGAGGCGCTGCGGGACGGCGTCCCGGTGGGCCTGGCCCGCGCCCTCGACGCCGCGGCCCCGGAGAACCCGTGGCTGGTGGCCCAGGAGGCGCTGCGGCTGGAGTCCGAGGAGGCGGGCGTCCCCGCCCGCGCCTCCGTCACCGCTCAGACCCGGGGCGTGCTGCGGGCCTTCGCGGCGGGCGGCCCGCTGGGCGGCCAGATCGTCCCGGACGCCCCCGCACGCTTCGTGGCCTGGCGTGCCGAGTCCCTCATGGTCCAGACCGCCGACTCCCGCATCGCCGCGTGGAGCACGGATCCCCGGGCCCGCACCCCGCTGCTGCCCGAGCTCGGCACGGGGGCGACGCCGCGGGCGGAGCTGACGGTGCTGGGGGAGTCCGACCTCCCCGTCCGATAGCCGGCGGCTGCCCGGCGCGCGCGGCCGGGATGGGAAGCACCGCGCGGTTATACTGATTCGCGACCCAATGGACGAGGTGCGCGGGCAACGAGCCCGACGCGCTCAGGAGAGCACACTGTGGATTCTAAAACTCTGATTGTCATCCCCACGTACAACGAACTCGAGGCGCTGCCCATCGTCGTGCGGCGCCTGCGCGCGGCGCAGCCGGAGGCTCACGTGCTCGTGGTGGACGACAACAGCCCGGACGGCACCGGCGAGCTCGCCGACCGGATGGCCGCCGACGACGCGAACATCCGCGTCCTGCACCGCGAGGGCAAGGGCGGCCTCGGCGGGGCCTACATCGCCGGGTTCAGGTGGGGCATGGAGCACGGCTACGAGGTCCTCGTGGAGATGGACGCCGACTGCTCCCACCAGCCCGAGGAGCTCGGGCGCCTGCTCAAGGCCGTGGACGAGGGCGCCGACCTGGCCATCGGCTCGCGCTACGTGCCGGGCGGGAAGACCGTGAACTGGCCGTGGTACCGGCAGTTCCTCTCCCGCGGGGGGAACACTTACACCCGCGCCGTGCTGGGAACCCGGATCCACGACATCACGGCCGGCTACCGGGCCTTCCGCCGCAGCGCGATCGAGCGCATCGACCTGGACACCATCGAGTCGGTCGGGTACTGCTTCCAGGTGGACCTGGGCTGGCGCACGGAGCTGGCCGGCCTGAAGGTCGTCGAGGTGCCCATCACCTTTATCGAGCGCGAGATCGGCGACTCCAAGATGGACAGCTCCATCATCGTCGAGTCGATGAGCCGCATCACCCGCTGGGGGCTCACGGCACGGGCCAAGACGCTCTCGCGGAAGCTGGCGGCGCTCAGGCGCTGACGCCGTCGCGGCCCCGCTCCCGCTCCCGAGATGGGGCGGAGGGGCCCGGCCGGCAACGCGGTCGGCGGGCGCCCACGGGAAACGCAGAGGGCCCGGGCATCTGGTGAAGATGCCCGGGCCCTCTGCGTCGGCCCCCCCCGATCACGAGGACCGGGGAGCGGGGGAGGGAGCCCTAGAGGGCGTGCCGCTCCCGGTAGTAGTCGAGCCGCTTCTGCAGGGTGTCCTCAAGCTCCTCCATGCTGCGGCGCTCCAGGAGCATGTCCCAGTGCGTGCGGACGGGCTTCTCGTTGCTCACCTGCGGCCCGGAGCCGTCGACCAGGAGCGCCTCCTTGCCCGACTTCGCGGTCCAGGTGGCGGGGATCTCCGCCTCGGCGGCGAAGGTCACGAAGACCCGCTCGCCGTCCTCCGTGCGGTACTCGACGCGCTGGCGCGCGGCGGGCTCGACGCCGGCTTCGGTCTCCATGGACTGAGAGCCCAGGCGCATGCCGCGAAGGCTACGATCACTCATCTATGTCTTCATCCCTTCCGATGGACGCGGTGCAACTGCGAGGTTCAACGCCGCCCCGCATCCGATTATTCCTCGATTCTCCCACACCGCCCCGCGAACGAGCGGGGCAGCGCGGGAGAGAGGCTCAGCGCTGGCCGCCCGTCCCGGCCTCGGGGGTCTCCCCGGCGGGCTCGCCGCCCTCGGGGGACTGGCTGCGCTTCATGGACTCGGACTTCTCGGCGATCTTCTCCTCGACCGCCGACTCGCGCTCCTCGCGCCGCTCGGCCCTCGCGTCCGCCACGGCGTCCTCCCGGGGCTCGACGTCGATCGGGGCGTCCGGATCCACGCTGGAGGGCGGCATCTCGAAGTCGTCGGGATCCACGCTGGTCCGGTTGGGGTCGGCCCGGAGGTCCTCCTCGGTGACCCGCAGCTCGGGGGAGTCGACGATCGAGTCCACCGGCTCCTCGGGAGCCTCCTCGGCGGCCTCCTCCTCCGAGCCGCCCGCGAACGGGTTGAGCGGGTCGACGGGGGAGGACGCGCCGTCGCCGAAGACCTTGCCGATGCCGCGCAGCGCGTCGCCGAGCTCGGTGGGGACGAACCACAGCTTGTTGGCGCTGCCCTCGGCCAGCTTGGGCAGGGTCTGCAGGTACTGGTAGCTCAGCAGCTTCTGCGAGGGGTTCGCCCGGTGGATGGCCGTGAAGACCTTGTGCACGGCCTGGGCCTCGCCGTCGGCGCGCAGGATCGCGGCCTTGGCGTCGCCCTCGGCGGAGAGGATGGAGGCCTGGCGCTCACCCTCCGCGGTGAGGATCTGGGACTGCTTCTCGCCCTCGGCGGTCAGGATGGCCGCGCGGCGGTCCCGCTCGGCGCGCATCTGCTTCTCCATCGAGTCCTGGATGGACATCGGCGGCTTGATCTCCTTGATGTCCACGCGCGAGACGCGCAGGCCCCAGCGGCCGGTGGTGCTGTCCAGGACCCCGCGGAGCTCGGCGTTGATCTGGTCGCGCGAGGTCAGGGTCTCCTCGAGGTTCAGCCCGCCGACGACGTTGCGCAGCGTCGCGCTGGTCAGCTCGTCCACGGCGTTGATGTAGTTGGTGATCTCGTAGGTCGCGGCCTGGGAGTTCGTGACCTGGAAGTAGACCACGGTGTCGATGCCGACCACCAGGTTGTCCTCGGTGATGACCGACTGCGAGGGGAAGGAGACGACCTGCTCGCGCAGGTCGATCAGCGGCAGCACCCGGTCGATGAACGGCACGGTGAAGTGCAGGCCTGGGTTCAGCGTCGTGTGGTACTTGCCCAGGCGCTCGACGATGCCGGCGCGCGCCTGCGGGATGATGCGGACGGCCTTGAACAGGACGATCGCGACGAAGATGATCAGCAGGGCCAACAGCACGATCAGTGCTATGGAACCTCCCATGGGTGCCTCCTAGGCTCGGGTGGTGGCGGGTGGTCAGGGGGCGGGCGCCTCGCCGGAGACGGGCTCGGGCTCCACGACGGCGGTGGCGCCGTCGATCTCGACGACGCGCCCGAAGGCTCCGGGCTGCAGCGGGGCGCCGTCGCGCAGCCGCGCGGACCAGGTGTCGCCCTCGAGGCGGACCAGGCCCTGCAGCTCGGTGACGGTCTCGAGGACCTGGACCGGGCGTCCGATCAGCGCCTCGACGTTGTTCCGAGTCCCGGGCAGGTCCGGGGTCAGCCGCCGCATCAGCGAGGGGCGGACCAGGATGATCAGCAGCAGCGAGGCCACGGCGAAGGCGAGCACCTGGATGATCCAGTTGCCCGTGAAGTATGACGTGACGGCGGCGACGACGGCGCCGCCGGCCATCATGAGGCAGAAGAACTCCAGCGAGAACATCTCGATCAGCGCCAGCAGCAGGACGACGATCAGCCAGATCGCCCAGGGATTCGCGAGAAACCACATGATCATCCCAGCGTCCTTTCGGTTCGTTCTCCCTCCATGGTGCCTGGCGGAGCGCCCGGATCCTAGTGCGACGCGGCGGGAGCGGCTGCCGCGTCGGCCGGCACCGGGCACCGGGCGGTCTCGGCCCCCAGCTCAGACCTGGATGATCCCCATCAGCACCGCCGCGAGCAGCAGGACGATGCTGAAGCCCCACATGATGAGGAAGGAGTAGCGGATGTGCTTGCCGATGTTGGCCTCGGCCAGGCCCAGCGCCAGCCACATCGCCGGAGCGAACGGGCTGACGAAGGTGCCGATGATGTTGCCGACCACCAGGGCGTAGGCGGTCGAGGCCGTGTCCACCCCGAACTCGCCGGCGGTCGCCTCGACCAGCGGCAGCACGGAGAAGTAGTACGCGTCGGTGCTGGTGAGCATGTCCAGCGGGACGCCCAGGGCGCCGACGACCAGGTGCAGGTACTGCCCGAGGCCCTCCGGGATGACCTGGAGGAGGGACAGCGCCACCGACTCCAGCATCCCCGACTCGTTGAGCACGCCGAGGAAGACCGCGGCGGCGATGATGACGGCGGCCATCATCAGGGCGTTCGGCGCGTGCGCCTTGACCCGCTCCATCTGCTTCTTGGCGTTGCCGAAGTTCAGCGGCAGGACGATCGCGACGCCGATGACGAAGGCCAGCTCCGGCGGGAGCACATCGGCCAGCATCGTCGCGATCACGGCCAGGGCCACCGCCGCGTTGAGCCAGTACACCGTCCGGCTGCCGTTGAGGTCCCGCTTGATGGGCGCGCGCTCCTCATCCTGACGCCGGCTGAAGTCATCGGCGATGGTGCGGATGTCGACGTCGCCCACCGACGTCATGGTCCCGGCGGCCACCCCCCGGCGGATGCGGCGGGTCTCCCGCACCCCCAGGAGGACGGCCAGCAGCACGAGCAGCCCGATCCCCACGCCCTGGAGCGGGATGAGCTGCTGGTAGAGCTGCACCGGATCGGTGCCGGTCGCGGCGGAGGCGCGGATCAGGGGTCCGCCCCACGGGACCATGTTCATGATCGAGGCGCTCAGGCAGATCAGCAGCAGCAGCAGGTAGCGGCTCATGTTGAGCGCCTGGTACAGCGGGAGCAGGGCGGGGACGGTCAGCAGGAACGTGGTCGCGCCCGCGCCGTCGAGGTGGGCGATGGATCCGATCAGCACCGTGCCGATCGCCACGAGGATCACCCGTCCGCGGGTGAGCAGGATGAGGCCCCGGATCACGGGGTCGAAGAGGCCGGCGTCTGAGAGGATGCCGAAGAAGACGATGGCGAAGATGAACATCACCACCACGCTCATCACCGAGTCCAGCCCCGAGGAGAAGAACTCGCCGATCTCGCCGGGGCCGAAGCCGATGGCGAAGGCCCCCACCACGGGGATCAGGACCATGGCGACGACGGGCGAGACCCGGCCCCAGATGAGCAGCCCGACGGTGATGAGGATGATCGCCAGACCGGCGATCGTGAGCAGCGTGGATGGTTCGCTCATGGGCTTCGAGTGGACCTTTCGGCGGTTCGGCGAGTGATGACCGCCGCAGATCACGTCACGAAGGGCTTCCGTCGAGGCGCGGGATCGTCCGGCGGACGCAGCCGGCTGGAGCGGCTGCGCTGGCGTCCGCACGAGGCGGATCGTGCGGCCCGACGACGCCGCAGCGCGGCGTCGGGCTCCCAAAGGTTCGCAGGGCGTGTGGCGCATGTCAAAATGGTGCTCCGTGCGGCGGGATCCGGGCGTCATCCGAGCGACATGCCGCCGGCTTCCCAGTAAGCCGATAATCTACATTATGTAAAGTAGAGCGTTCCTCCGGTCCCCTTCGTTCGCTTCCCCGGCGCCTTCGCGCCTCGGGGTCAACGACCCCTTATATTCGTCTCCTTAGGGCTGATACGTCCCGCTCGTGCTTTCTCGGTCCTTCTTCAGGGATGTCGTCAGAGGCCGAGTTCAGAGCCAATAGTCTCGTAGAAGACGGTTCAGCCCAGGATTCGCGGCAGCATGAATCGCCTTTATCGAGTCCTCGGGCCGCTATGGTTGTTATTCGTCCGAACCCGAGGGGCGTGCGTAGGAAAAGCGCCCGAGCAGAAGCCGTGCAGTCCGATTCCTTCACCTTCAGTCAGCGCCTGCATCAATCAGAAGCCCCCTTCTCACATTTCGCGTGGGTTGGCGAGCTCGGTTTTGTCTCGGGCCTCATCGGTCAGCATCCGGCTCACGGCCGGCTCGTCTCTGAGGATGCATCCGAGCAATGCGAAGCCATGCTGAATAACCTCGCCACCTTATTGGATGAGGTCGGAGCGAGCTCACAGCGTTTGGTCCGGACGACGATCTACCTGACTGACTACGACGATTTCGCAGCTATCAACGAGGCGTACGGCTCCTGGCTCCAGCCTCCGTACCCCGTCAGGACTACGGTTCAGGTCGCCGGCTTGCCGCTGGGGGCTAAAGTGCAGATCGATGCGATCGTCGCCTTGGGGCAATCCCCCGCTGTCGCTTCTTCCGAGAGAGGTGCGCCGTGACCCCGGAGCGTCGGCGTGCCCTCTCCCCCGCTCTGCCTGTTGGGTGCAGGTGGCTGGGGACGCGTCGTTCGAGCGGCGCAGCCGAGGAACGCTCAAGTAGGGAAAGTGATGCAGAACACTCACCTGGAGTCTCTGCTGCGCAGTATCTGGGACATACCGGACGCCTCAGCGTCGCCTCCCCTCCTTGGGGCCGGCGATCGCAGAGACCGTTGCCACCGCTGCGAGGGCGACCACCGCGGCGACTCCCCATGTGAGGAGGACGGACCCGTCCGGAGAACGCTCGAACAGCCGCACTCCCTGCCACGCTCCGACTCCGATGAGGACCAGGAAGAGGCCGGTGACCACGAGCGAGCTCACCAAGCCTCCGCGGAGGAAGCCCAGCACGACGAGGGCGCTCAGAGCGTGCATCGCGATCAGGAACAGTGCCAACGAGGCGGCCGAGGCCGGATCCGAGGCGAGGGTCGCCAGCACCGAATCGGGAGCGGTCCGATCGCCGACGATGAGCGGCCAGGCGAGCATCGCGAGGAGGTCGATGCCGGCGGCGATCAGGGCGCCGAGCACGAGCAGCCCCGGCAGGCCCTGATGCCGGTAGCCGAAGCCCGGTCGCGACGAGGAGATCGGGAAGAAGGCCCACATGATGGCGCCGATGCTCGCGAGCACCCCGGCCCACGTCGCGTCGGCGTGGATCGGGATGTGGCTGGTCTCGTGGCGCATCAGCCCGGTGGAGGCGAGGAGCAGCAGCCCGGTGGTCCCCACGACGATCCCCACCGCGCACAGCGTGAAGAGCCGGAGATCCGCCCACCAGCTCCGGGGTGGCTGCTCGCCGCGCCGCGCCTTCCGGGAAGGTCGGGGGGCCTGTGCGCCGGATCGGTCCTGAGGGGTCTCATGGGGGTGCCGCATGGTGCGATTGTGCCGTGGGGCGCGGCCGGCGGCGCTCATTCTCTCACCGTGTCGCGTAGAAGGCCACCGCGCACGACGCCGCGACGTTGAGCGAGTCGACCCCCTGCATCATCGGGATCGTCACGCGCCGGTCGAGCCGCCGGTCGGCGCCCGGGGTCAGGCCGTGCCCCTCGGTCCCGAAGACCAGGGCGAGGGCCTCGTGGTCCTCGGCGACCAGCTCGTCCAGCTCGACCGCGCCCTCCCCCAGCGTCATGCCCGCGACGACGTAGCCGGCCTCCTGGAGCACGCGGATGTCCTCGGGCCACGAGCCGATGCGGGTCCAGGGCACCTGGAAGACCGTGCCCATGGAGACCCGGATGGAGCGCCGGTACAGCGGATCCGCGCAGCTCGGGGTCACCAGGACGGCGTCGACGCCCAGTGCCGCGGCGCTGCGGAAGGCGGCGCCGAGGTTCGTATGGTCCACCATGTTCTCGAAGACCGCGATCCGGGACCGCCGGGGAGCGCCGCCGGACGACGCCGTCGGCCGCAGCCTCTCCAGCAGGTCGGCGAGCCCCACCGGCCGCGGGCGGCGCATCACGGCCAGGGCGCCCCGGTGCAGGTGGAAGCCCGTCAGCCCCTCGAGCACGTCCTCGGCGGCCACGTAGGCGGGCACCTCGGGGCGGGCGGAGAGGACGTCCGCGAGGTCATCCGCCCACTTGTCCGACATGAGGAAGGAGAGCGGCTCGTGGCCGGCGTCCAGCGCCCTCCTCAGCACCTTGGAGGACTCGGCGATGTAGACGCCCCACTCGGACTCGCGGGAGGTCCTCATGCGCATGTCGGTGAGCCCGCGGTAGAAGCGCAGGTCGCGCAGGACGGGGTCCTCGGCGCGGCCGTCCGACGCCTGGACCTGCTCCGCGCCGATGCGCACGACGCCGGGCAGCGCGCTCACGCGCCGCGCCCGGGCCGCGATGTCCTCCGGGGTCAGCTGGGGGTGGTTCACGAAGCGCTCCCGATCCGTCGCATCAGTCGAAGAAGACCATCTTGACCATGGCCGCGAGGCCGAGGACCACGATCACCAGGCGCAGCGCCCGCGGGCTCATGCGCATCCCGACCTTGGCCCCGATCCACGAGCCGACCGTGGAGCTGACCGCGATCATCAGCACGACCCACCAGTCGATGCGGTCGAAGGCGAACAGGACGTAGGAGATCGCGGCGATGATGTTCACGGCCGCCACCAGGACCGTCTTGATGGCGTTGGCGCCCTGCATGGAGGCCATCAGGAAGACGCCGAGGATGCCCAGCAGCAGCACGCCCTGGGCGGCGACGAAGTAGCCGCCGTACACGCCCGCGAGGAACGTGAGGACGTACAGGGCGAAGGGGTGGCCGCCGGCCTGCCCGGCCTCGGCGGCCGCCTCCGCGCCGGGGCCGGCCGCCGGCTCCGAGGAGGCCCGCCGGGACCTCACCGCCGCCTGCAGCTTGGGCTGGAAGATCACGAACAGCAGGGCCACCGCGATCAGGTAGGGCGCGATGGTCTCGAAGACCGTGGGCGGCAGGTGCAGCAGCAGGTAGGCGCCCAGGATCCCGCCCACCAGAGAGCACGGCAGCAGCTTCAGCAGCGTGCCGCCCAGCCCCTTGAGCTTGCTCCGGTACCCCCACGCCCCGGTGACGTTGCCCGCCACCAGGCCCATCGCGTTGGAGATGGTGGCGGTGACCGGCGGGACGCCGAGGGAGACCAGCACCGGGAAGGTCACGAGCGTGCCCGAGCCGACGATGGTGTTGATCAGCCCGGCCCAGAGGCCGGCGACCAGCACGACGATGATCTCGAGCGTGCTCATCGGGCGGCTTTGAAGGCGGTGTAGCGCCCGTCGACCTCGGTCAGCTTCAGCGGCGTCTCGTAGGCGGCGCTCAGGTTCCCGGAGGTCAGCACGTCCTCGATCCGGCCCGCGGCGACGACTCCCCCGCGGTTCATCAGCAGCAGGTGGGTCAGCCCCCGCGGGAGCTCCTCGAGGTGGTGGGTCACCAGGATCGTCGTGGGGGCGAAGGGGTCACGGGCCAGCGAGGTCAGCCGCTCCACCAGGTCCTCGCGCCCGGCGATGTCCATCCCGGCGCCCGGCTCGTCCAGGATCAGCAGCTCGGGGTCGGTCATCAGCGCGCGGGCGATCAGGGCGCGCTTGCGCTCGCCGTCGGACAGCGAGCCGAAGGTGCGGTCGGCCAGCTCGCCCACGCCCCACTGCTCCATGAGCTCGCGGGCGCGCTGCTCGTCGTCCTCGTCGTACTGCTCCCGCCAGCGGCCGGTCACGGCGTAGGCCGCGGTGACGACGACGTTCAGCACGCTCTCGCCCCGCGGGATCTGGGTGGCCAGCGCCCCGGAGGTGACGCCGATCCGCGGCCGCAGCTCGAAGACGTCCACCGCCCCGAGGATCTCGTCGAGGATGTCCACCATGCCGCTGGTGGGGAACAGCCGGGCCGCCGCCACGCTGAGCAGCGTGGACTTGCCCGCGCCGTTGGGGCCGAGCACGGCCCACCGCTCCCCCTCGTTGACACGCCAGCTGACGCCGTCGATCAGCCGCTTCCCGGCGCCCCGGACCACGGAGACGTCCACAAGATCAAGAACCACATTCATAGGCACGACTTTAAGGCACCCGGGCGCCGCGCGCCCAAACGGTCTCGGGGCGCGGCGCGGCGGTGACCCGCCTCCCGGCTTCCTATGATGGAGCCATGAGCACATCGATCAGCATCGTCGCCCTGACCGACATCCCGTCCGCGGACGAGCACGCCGCGCTGCGGGAGCACCTCGAGGCGGCCGGCGTCGTCATCGAGTCCTTCACGCCCATGAGCTTCCCGGCGGTCGAGGAGGTCCCGGCCGGCGGGCGGGATGTTCCCGTCGAGGGGGCTGCGCCGTACGTCGCGGTCCTGGTCGACGGGCGGTTCAAGGGCTCGCTGGAGGAGCTCCGCTCGGCCCTGAACCCCGACCCGCAGGTCCAGGGGCTCCCCGGGTACGACGTCGTCGCCCAGGAGCGGCGGAAGAAGGACGCGGAGAAGAGGTGGATGCTGATCATGGACGTGGACTCCACGCTGATCGGCCAGGAGGCGGTGGACGAGCTCGCGGCGCACGCCGGGATCGAGGACCGTGTCGCCGAGATCACCGAGCAGGCCATGCGGGGCGAGCTGGACTTCCAGGAGTCGCTGCGTGAGCGGGTTGGGGCTCTGGCGGGCCTGGAGGAGGACGCGGTCCGGCGGGTCTCCGAGTCGCTGACCCTCACCCCCGGCGCCCGCGAGCTGATCGCGGCGTTCCAGGCCCGCGGCTTCCCGGTCTGCGTGGTCTCCGGCGGGTTCGTCCAGATCCTCGAGCCGCTGGCCCGGCGGCTGGGGCTGGACCACGCGCGCGCCAACCTCCTCGAGATCGAGGACGGGGTGCTGACGGGGAAGGTCTCGGGGCGGATCGTGGACGCGAACGTCAAGGAGGAGTCCCTGCGCGAGTGGGCCAAGGAGGAGGACGTGGACCTCGCCCGGGTGATCGCGATCGGCGACGGCGCCAACGACCGCCTCATGCTGGACCGGGCCGGGCTCGGCGTGGCCTTCCAGGCCAAGCCGACGCTGCGCGAGACGGCGGACGCCCAGATCACGCTCCGCAGGCTCGACGCCGCCCGGCACTTCGCGGGGCTCTAGGCCGTTCCGGACGGCGCGAGGGCGGGGCTTCAACCTTAAGACAAGATTTAAGCTTCAGTTCACGGAGATCGCCGCCAAAATCTCAAGCTCAGGAAGAGGTTGAAACCCGCCGCTGGTCCGTTCTGCCGCGGCTGCGTCTCCGCCTGTCCCATCCCGCCCCCTGAGGGTCCGATCTGTTCCCGATTGCCCGGCGCAGCCCATAGAGCAGCCCGTGGAAAAAGCGGCCCGGCGGGCTCCCTCCTCGGGGAGCCCGCCGGGCCGCTTCCGGCTCGCGAAGGTCACGCCTCGGGGACGAAGCCCTTCGCGCCGCCCACGAGCTCGACGTGCCCGGAGGCGACGTCGGCGGTCACCATGCGGGCGACCTCCTGCGCGAACTCCTCGACCGAGTACAGCTTCCCGGCCTCGGCCCGGCGCTCCTCCAGCGCACCCGGGCGGGCGCGGTTGAGCAGCGTCGCGGTCACGGTCCCCTCGATCATGTCCCCGGAGACCACCACGAGCTCGATCCCGCGCTCCTCCAGCGCCGGGATCTCCGCCACGAGGGCGTCCTCGCCGGCCCGCTTGGACCGGGCCACGGCCTCGTACTCGGGCATGGTCTCGACCTCGTGGATGAAGTGCGCCTGGTGCGAGGTCACGAAGACCACGCGCGAGCCGGGCTGCATGGCCTGGGCCGCGGTGCGCAGCAGGTCCAGCTGGGCGTCGCGGTTGAGCCGCAGGGCGTAGTCCTCGCCGAGGTCCGACTCCATGCCTCCGGAGGCGTTGAGCACGAGCACGTCGAGCGTGCCGAAGTTCTGCACCGCCGCCGCGACGAGCGCCTCGACGTCGTCGTGGTCGGTGATGTCGCCGCCGACCGCGACGGCGCGGCCGCCGGCCTCCTCGATGGCCTTGACCACCTTGTTGGCCCGGGGGGCCTTCTGACGGTAGTTCACGACGACGCTCGCGCCCTCGCCGGCGAGGATCCTGGCGGTGTCCGCCCCGACGCCTCGCGAGGAGCCGGTGACGATGATGGATTTCTGGTCGAGCTGACCCATGGGTGTCCTTTCCTGGTTCCGGATGTGTGAGCGGCGCAGTGCGTCAGTGTCCCATGCCGAGGCCGCCGTCGACGGGAATGACGGCGCCGGAGATGTATCCGGCCTCGTCCCCGGTCACCCAGCGGACCACGCGCGCGACCTCCTCGGGGGTGCCGAAGCGGTGCGCCGGGATGGTGTCCAGGTACTGCTTCTGCGTCTGTTCGGGGAGCACCGCCGTCATGTCGGTGTCGATGAAGCCGGGTGCGACCACGTTGGCCGTGACGTTGCGCGAGCCCAGCTCGCGGGTCAGCGAGCGGGCGATGCCCACCAGCCCGGCCTTGGAGGCGGAGTAGTTGATCTGCCCCGGCGAGCCGTACAGGCCCACGACCGAGGAGATCAGCACGACGCGGCCGAACTTCTTGCGCATGAATCCCTTGGCGGCGCGCTGGACCACGCGGAAGGCGCCGCTGAGGTTGGTGTCGATGACGTCGGTGAAGTCCTCCTCCTTCATCCGCAGCAGCAGCGTGTCGCGGGTGACGCCGGCGTTGGCGACGAGGATCTCCACGGGGCCGTACTCGGCCTCGACGGCCTTGAAGGCGGCGTCGACCGACGCGGAGTCGGTCACATCGGCCTGCACGGCGAAGAAGCCCTCGGGTGCCTCCCCCGAGCGGTAGGTGATGCAGACGTTGTGCCCGGCCTCGCGGTAGGCCTCGGCGATGCTCCGGCCGATGCCCCGGTTGCCTCCGGTGACGAGGACCGTCCGGGGCGTGGGGGTCTCGATGGTGTTCTCCGTCATATGCGATCCTTTCGAGGGCGATGGACGACTCGATCCGGGTCGGAGGGCGATCCGGGCCGATTCGAGAGGCCATTCAATAGGCCAATCGGTCTCCACTGTTGCGGCATTCAGTGGCCATCCTATCGGTCTCCCCAGACCCTGCCCGCGCGCCGTCCGCGGCCGGACCGCGAAGGATCCTCGTCCAGGGGGCGCGCAGAGGAACCCGAAGTGGGATAATGGAATGCTGAGTCAGGTCCCCCCGGGGCCTGCGCACGATCCCAGGAGGTGACCGGCATGGCCCGATCGCGGCACAACGGGCCCGAAGAGCCCGAGGAGGTCCACTCCATCACCACCGCGCACGGAGCCCACAGCCAGGACGTCGACGCCCGGATGAAGCGGTACGCGTTCCAGATGGGGCTGCGCATCGTCTGCCTCATCGTGGCGGTCCTGGTGGACGGCTGGCTGCGCTGGGTCGCGGTGGCCGGCGTCGCGATCCTCCCCTGGGTCGCCGTGGTGCTGGCCAACGGCAGCGACCGCGCCGAGGTCAGGGGCGCCGACTACCTGCCTGAGCAGACCCCGCCGCAGCTGGGCGCCGGCCCCGCCGAGGACGCAGGGGCGCAGACCCGGACGAGCGGGACGGAGCAGGCGGGCGACGCCGGCTCCCCCGGCCCGGACGCCCAGGACGCGGACGACGTCCCCGGCGCGGAGGACGACGTCATCGAGGGCGAGTTCCGCCCGGGCCACCTCCACGACGATCACGAGGATGAGAGCGGCGGGCGACGGCCCGGCGGAGAGGAGCGCTGAGCATGGACCTGACGGATCTGCTGGGAGAGCGCGAGGCCGAGCGCCCCGTCTGCTCCCGCCGGGGGTGCACCGCCGAGGGACTGCACAGGATCGAGTGGAACAATCCCAAGGTGCACACCCCCGAGCGCCGCAAGGTCTGGCTCGCCTGCGACGAGCACCGGGACTGGCTCGCCGACTTCCTCAAGGCCCGGGGGTTCCTCAAGCGCGTCGTCCCGATCGGGGACGAGGCCCCCTAGCACCGTCCCGGCCCCACGCCCCACCGACTCCCGCAGCCGCGGAGAAAGCGCCCACGTGTACAGATTCCTCTTGACCGGCAAATGGATCGGCGCCTTCCTCCTGTGCGTCCTGTTCTCCCTCCTGTGCGTCTACCTGGCGGGCTGGCAGATGGACCGCAAGGAGGCGATGGACTACACCAACAGCCGGATCGCGGAGAACTACGAGGCGGCCCCGGAGACCTTCGCCGAGGCGGGCGGGAACTTCGAGCGGATGGACCCGGACCTGCAGTGGCAGCCGGTGGAGATGACGGGCAGCTACCACCCGGAGGACGAGGCCCTGGTCCGCAACCGGCCGCACAACGGCCAGGTCGGCTTCGAGGTGCTCGTCCCCTTCACCACCGAGGAGGGGCAGACGGTGATCCTCGACCGCGGCTGGATGCCCACCGGGGACAACAACACCGCCCCGGCCCAGGAGGTCCCCGCGCCGCCGGAGGGGACCGTCACCGTGACCGCGCGGCTGCACGCCCCGGAGGACTCCACCGGACGGCAGTCCCCCGACGGCCAGCTGCCCTCGATCGACCTGACCGACTACGCGCAGCGGCTGGACTACCCGGTGCAGCAGGGCGCCTACGGCATCATGGCCTCGGAGGATCCCTCCCCCGCCCAGACCCCGCAGGCCCTGGCCGCGCCCGAGCAGGACGCCGGCCCCAACCTCTCCTACTCCCTGCAGTGGTACGCCTTCGCCGTGCTGATCTACGTGGCCTACGGCTGGTGCGCGCGGCAGAAGGTCCGCAACGACCGCCTGGACGCGCAGCTGGCGGCCGAGCTGGAGGAGTACTACGGCGCCTTCTACGACGAGCAGGGCCGGTACATCGGCGAGGACGACGAGGCGGTGGTGCGCCGCCGCATGGAGATGATCGACGACATGCCGCGGCACATGAAGGCCATCGTCCGCCCCAAGCCCGCCAGGAAGCGGCGCGGGGTCACGGACGAGGAGGCCGAGGACGCGGACCTCGACGCCCTCGCCGAGGCGGAGGCGCCCCGCCGGAGCCGCTGAGGCGGGCAGGCCGGGAACGGCCTAGCCCGCCGGGGAATGCGAGAGGGTGGGTCCGGCGCCGCCGGGAAGGTGCTCTCCTCCGCCCCTGCTGAGCCGTCCAGCCCGTCGTCGCCCGGGTGCTGTCCCGCCCTTCGTCATCGGGATGACCGTCCTCCCGGCGTCGCCGGACGAACAGGGGCCGCCCCGGGACCCCTGAGGGCCGGGACGGCCCCGCCCTGCCGTGAGCCGAGGGGATCAGGCGAGCGTGATGAGGTCCTGGTACTCCTTCGACCACATGTCCTCGAGGGCGTCCGGCAGCATGAGCACGCGCTCGGGCTGCAGGGCCTCCACGGCGCCGACGTCGTGGGAGACCATCACGATGGCCCCCTCGTAGGTCTTCAGCGCGTTGAGGATCTCCTCGCGGCTGGCCGGGTCCAGGTTGTTGGTGGGCTCGTCGAGCAGCAGCACGTTGGCGCTGGAGGCCACCAGGGTGGCCAGGGCCAGCCGGGTCTTCTCGCCGCCGGAGAGCACCCCGGCGGGCTTGGCGACGTCGTCCCCGGAGAACAGGAAGGAGCCGAGGATCGTGCGGACCTGGGTGTCCTGCAGGTCCGGGGCGGCCGTGCGCATGTTCTCCAGGACGCTGCGGTCCTTGTCCAGCGTGTCGTGCTCCTGGGCGAAGTAGCCGAGCTTGAGGCCGTGCCCCGGCTCGACCTGCCCCGAGTCCGGCTGAGCCACGCCCGCGAGCATCCGCAGCAGCGTGGTCTTGCCGGCGCCGTTGAGGCCCAGCACGACGACGCGCGATCCCTTGTCAATCGCCAGGTCGACGTCGTTGAAGATCTCCAGCGAGCCGTAGGACTTCGAGAGCCCGCTGGCCCGCAGCGGCGTCCTGCCGCAGGCGGCCGGCGCCGGGAAGCGGATGGCCGCGACCCGGTCCTTGACCTGCTCCGGCTCGACCTCGCGCATCAGCCGCTCGGCCCGCTTGATCATCTGCTGCGCGGCGACGGCCTTGGTGGCCTTGGCCCGCATCTTGTTGGCCTGGTCCATGAGCGCGCCGGCCTTCTTCTCGGCGTTGGCGCGCTCCCGCTTGCGGCGCTGCTCGTCCTGGTCGCGCTGCTGCAGGTAGTGCTTCCAGTCCATGTTGTAGACGTCCACGGCGCAGCGGTTCGCGTCGAGGTACAGGACCTTGTTGACCACCAGCTCCATCAGCTCGACGTCGTGGCTGATCACCAGGATGCCGCCGCGGTAGTTCTTGAGGAACTCCCGCAGCCACTCCACCGAGTCGGCGTCGAGGTGGTTGGTGGGCTCGTCCAGCAGCATCAGGTCCGCGTCGGAGAACAGGATGCGGGCGAGCTCGACGCGGCGGCGCTGGCCGCCGGACAGCGTCGAGAGGGGCTGGGAGAGGACGCGCTCCGGGAGGTCGAGGTTGTGCGTGATGGTCGCGGCCTCTGACTCGGCGGCGTAGCCTCCGCCGCTCATGAACTCGGCCTCCAGCCGGTCGTAGGAGCGCATGGCCTTGGCGCGCACGGCGTCGTCCTCGCTGGCCATGTCCTCCTGCGCCTTGCGCATCCGGCTCACGACGCCGGAGAGGCCGCGGGCGGAGAAGATCCGGTCGCGGGCCAGTTGGCTCATGTCCTCGACCTTGGGGTCCTGCGGCAGGTAGCCGATGCTCCCGGTCCGGGAGACCTCCCCCGAGGCCGGCAGGCTCTCACCGGCCAGGACCTTGGTCATGGTGGTCTTGCCGGCACCGTTGCGGCCCACGAGGCCGATCTTGTCACCCGTGGAGATGCGGAAGCTGACCTCGTCCATCAGCAGGCGGGCGCCCGCCCGCAGTTCGAGGTTTGAAACGGTAATCACGGGAGCGTGCTCGACCTTTCGACGAAGAATGGAATGGGTGTGTGACGGGCGGAACCGATCAAGGGGCCGGACCCACGGCGTGTGGTCCCGGCCCCTTGAATCGTCGCGTCTCGTCCTAGATGTTGAACCCGAGGGCGCGCATCTGGTCGCGACCGTCCTCGGTGATTCTCTCAGGACCCCACGGCGGCATCCAAACCCAGTTGACGTGCCACTCGTCGACCAGCGCGTCGATGTTCTGGGCCACCTGCTCCTCGATGACGTCCTGGAGCGGGCACGCGGCCGTGGTCAGGGTCATGTCCATGACCAGGGATCCGTCCTCGTCCCAGCGGGTGCCGTAGAGCAGGCCCAGGTCCACGATGTTGACGCCGAGCTCCGGGTCGATCACGTTGGCCAGGGCGTCCTCGATCTCCTGGGTGGAGGGACGGCTCTGGGGTGCGGCGGTCTGCTCGCTCATGCGGCGGCCCCCTTCAGGTAGTTGACGTAGCCCTCCTCCTCCAGTCGATCCGCCAGCTCGGCGCCGCCCTGGTCGGCGACCTTGCCGTCGACGAAGACGTGCACGAAGTCCGGCTTGATGTAGCGGAGGATGCGGGTGTAGTGGGTGATGAGCATGACGCCCATCTCGTTGCCCTGGTGGGCGCGGTTCACGCCCTCGGAGACGACCTGCAGGGCGTCGATGTCCAGGCCCGAGTCGGTCTCGTCGAGGATGGCGAACTTCGGGCGCAGCAGCTCGAGCTGGAGGATCTCGTGGCGCTTCTTCTCGCCGCCGGAGAAGCCCTCGTTGACGTTGCGGGAGACGAAGTCCGGGTCGATCTTCAGCTCGCCCATCGCGTTCTTGACGTCCTTGGTCCAGGTGCGCAGGGCCGGGGCCTCGCCGTCGATGGCGGTCTTGGCCGAGCGCAGGAAGTTGGACATCGTGACGCCGGGGATCTCGACCGGGTACTGCATGGCCAGGAAGAGCCCGGCGCGGGCCCGCTCGTCGACCGACATCGCGGTGACGTCCTCGCCGTCCAGCAGGATCTCGCCCGAGTCGACCTGGTACTTCGGGTGCCCCGCGACGGTCGAGGCCAGGGTCGACTTGCCGGAGCCGTTGGGGCCCATGATCGCGTGGATCTCGCCGGAGTTGATGGTCAGGTTGACGCCCTTGAGGATGGGCTTGGTGTTCTCGTCGTCCAGGATGACGGAGACGTGGAGGTCCTTGATTTCAAGAGTGGACAATGAATTCTCCTCGTGGGAAGTGAAGGGTGTGGGGATGCGGTGACGCAGGTGGTCAGTTGTCGCTGAGAGCGAGCTCGGCCTCGAAGGCCTCCATGAGGGACTCCTCGAGCTCGGGCACGCGGATCTGCTGCACGATCTCGTTGAGGAAGCCCCGGACCACCAGGCGGCGCGCCTGCTTCTCCGGGATGCCGCGGGCCATCAGGTACCACAGGTGCTCGTCGTCCATCTGGCCGGTGGTCGAGGCGTGCCCGGCGCCCTCGATGACGCCGGTCTCGATCTCCAGGTTGGGCACCGAGTCGGCGCGGGCGCCGTCGGTCAGCACGAGGTTCTGGTTCTTCTCGTAGCTGTCGGTGCCCTCCGCCTCCTTCTGGATCAGCACGTCGCCGACCCAGACGGTCCGTGCGCCCTCGCCCTGCAGGGCGCCCTTGTACAGGACGTTGGAGGTGTTGCGCGGGGCGTTGTGGTCGACGAAGGAGCGGTGCTCCAGGTGCTGGCCCGAGTCGGCGTAGTACAGGCCGAACATCTGGGCGCTGCCGCCCTCGTCCGCGTAGCGGACGTTGGAGTTCAGCCGGACGATGCGGCCGCCCAGGGTCACGGCGATGTGCTTGTAGCTGGCGTCCTTGCCGACCTCGGCGTCGTGCTGGCCGACGTGCACCGCGTCCTCGTCCCAGCGCTGCAGCGAGATGAGCGTCAGCGTCGCGCCCTCGCGGACCAGGGTCTCGACGTTGCCGTTGTGCAGCGAGGAGCCGGTGTGCTCGATCACCACGGTGGTGTGCGAGTTGGCGCCGGCCTCGATCACCAGGTGGCTGTTGGAGCGCCGCTCGGCGTCGCGGCCGGCGATCCGCACGGTGACGGGCTCGCGGCGCTCGGCGTTCTCGGGGATCCGCACGTAGCGCGCCGGACCGGCGTTGGCCGAGCCGACGACGGCGGCCCGGTCGGCCGGGCGCAGCACCGTGTCGCGGGGCTCCTGGCCGTCGGCGAGGGTGCCGGCGTCCCAGCCCTCGGGGACGTCGAGGGTGTACTCCGCCGCGGGGTCGCCCTCGCGGTCCTCGCTCGCGACGTCCTCGAAGACCCGCTGGAGCTGCTTCACCGGGCTGAACCGCCACTCCTCCTCGCGGCCCGTGGGCAGCGAGAAGTCGGCGACGTCGAAGCTCCAGGGCCGCTCGGCGCGCGAGTGCATGACCTGCGAGTCGGAACCGGCGTTCGCCGATCGGCGGGCCCGGATGGTGTCGTCGGTCGCCAGGTCCGGGGAGAGCTTCTCGCCCTCCTGGTCCATGCCGGGGATCGCGGGACGCGACTCCCCGACGACGACGCCGTCCACCTTCTCCGAGGCCTCGGTCTTCTCCGCTTTTATCTGATCAGTCATGTTCTAGCCTACGGATCCTTCCATCTGGAGTTCGATAAGACGGTTCAGCTCGAGCGCGTACTCCATGGGCAGCTCGCGCGCGATGGGCTCCACGAACCCGCGCACGATCATGGCCATCGCCTCGTCCTCGGGCAGGCCGCGCTGCATCAGGTAGAACAGCTGCTCCTCCGAGACGCGCGAGACGGTCGCCTCGTGGCCGAGGGTCACCTCGTCCTCGCGGATGTCGATGTACGGGTACGTGTCCGATCGCGAGATCGTGTCCACCAGCAGCGCGTCGCACACCACGTTGTTCTTGGAGTGCTTGGCGCCCTCGCGGATCTGCACCAGACCGCGGTACGCGGCCCGGCCGCCGCCGCGGGCGACCGACTTGGAGACGATCGAGCTGGAGGTGTTGGGGGCGATGTGCACCATCTTGGAGCCGGTGTCCTGGTGCTGGCCCTCGCCGGCGAAGGCGATGGACAGGGTCTCACCCTTGGCGTGCTCGCCGACCATGTACACGGCCGGGTACTTCTGGGTCACCTTGGAGCCGATGTTGCCGTCGATCCACTCCATGGTGGCGCCCTCGTGGGCGATCGCGCGCTTGGTCACCAGGTTGTACACGTTGTTCGACCAGTTCTGGATGGTCGTGTAGCGCACCCGGGCGTTCTTCTTCGCGATGATCTCGACGACGGCCGAGTGCAGCGAGTCCGACTTGTAGATCGGCGCGGTGCAGCCCTCGATGTAGTGGACGTAGGAGTCCTCGTCGGCGATGATCAGCGTCCGCTCGAACTGGCCCATGTTCTCGGTGTTGATCCGGAAGTAGGCCTGCAGAGGGATCTCCACGTGCACCCCCGGCGGGACGTACACGAAGGAGCCGCCCGACCACACGGCGGTGTTCAGCGCGGCGAACTTGTTGTCGCCCACCGGGATCACGGTGCCGAAGTACTCCTCGAAGAACTCGGGGTGCTCCTTCAGCGCGGTGTCCGTGTCCATGAAGATGACGCCCTGGGCCTCCAGGTCCTCGCGGATCTGGTGGTAGACGACCTCGGACTCGTACTGGGCGGCGACGCCGGCGACCAGGCGGTTGCGCTCGGCCTCGGGGATGCCCAGCTTCTCGTAGGTGTCCCGGATCTCCTCGGGGAGGTCCTCCCAGGTCTCCGCCTGCTTCTCGGTGGAGCGGACGAAGTACTTGATGTTGTCGAAGTCGATCCCGGAGAGATCGGCGCCCCAGTTGGGCATGGGCTTGCGGTCGAAGAACTTCAGCGCCTTGAGGCGGAGGTTCAGCATCCACTCGGGCTCGTCCTTCTTGCCGGAGATGTCGCGGACGACGTCCTCGCTCAGGCCGCGCTGGGCCGCCTTGCCGGCCTCGTCGGAGTCGTACCAGCCGTACTGGTAGTGGCCGATGCCCTCGAGCTCCGGGTTCCTCTCCAAGATGTCGGTGATGACGTTACCGTCGGCTGTGCGCTCAACTTGTTCAGTCATGGGACCTTTCCTTGCTGATGGGCGCTCCTCGGTGAGAAGCGTGGTTTTGCTGCTTCCCGCGTGCCAACGGGATGTGTGTGGTGCAGACGTGGGCGCCCCCGGCCATGGTGGACAGGCGCCGGACGTCGACTCCCAGGAGGGAGGCGATCATCCGGGTCTCCTGCTCGCAGAACTGGGGGAACTGCGCCGCCAGATCGCGGACGGGGCAGTGCCCCTGGCAGAACTGGATGCTGGAGAGCAGGTGCTCCGGGAGCTCGACCGTCTTGGCCGCCTCCCCCATGGCCATCACCGAGGTGCTGGCGACGAAGCCGTCCCTGGTCATGGCCCCGGCCAGCGCCCGGGTCCTGTCCGCGATGTCGGAGCCCGCGGCGTCGACGATCGGACGGTAGCGGCGCTCCATCTCCTCGAACCGGCGTCGTGCGAACTCCTCCAGGGCCTCGTCGCCGAGGGCCTCGCGCAGGGCGCTGAGCGACTCGACGGCGATGTCCAGGTAGTCGTTGCCCAGCTGGGCGTGCCCCTGGGGCGCGATGACGTAGCGGCGCGCCGGCCGCCCCGCCCCCGCTCCCTGCTTGCGGACGAGGGTCACCTCGATGAGCTGGTCCCTCTCCAGGGCCTCCAGGTGCCGCCTGATGGCGGCGGGAGTGAGGCTCAGGGCGCTGCCCAGGTCAGCGGCGGAGACCGGACCGTGAGCAAGAACACCCTGGAGGACCCGGTCCCGGGTCCTCTCCTCGGCGTCGGCTGCGCCCCGCGCCGGGGCGCTCTGTTCTTGGGCTATTTGCTTCACGGAATACACAACTGAAGTATGTCCTAATTTATTCCCCCTTCGCCACTAAGGGGAGCCTTGCCCCGGGGCATCCCGGGGCGTTCCCGCGTAGACTGTGACGGTGCCACAACTGGGAGACGAGTACGAGAACGAGCCGGACGCGCCGGAACCCGCCCTGCTGATCCGCGACCTGCGCAAGGACTTCACGGCCGGACGCCGCCGCGACCGGCGGCGCGGCCCCGTCCGCGCGGTGGATGGCATCAGTCTACGCGCCGAGTTCGGCCATGTCACCGCTCTGCTGGGTGCCAACGGAGCCGGCAAGACGACGACGCTGGCCTGCGCCCAGGGGCTCGAGCGGCCCAGCTCCGGGCTCGTGCGGCTGCTCGGCCGCGACCCCTGGCGGGCCGGTCCCGACCTGCGGGCCAGGGTCGGCATCATGCTCCAGGACGGCGGCCTCCCCCAGGCCATCCGGCCGGTGCCGCTGCTGCGGCACGTGGCCTCCATGTACCGGCGTCCTGCGGACGTGGACGCCCTGGTCCAGCGCCTGGGCATCGACGATTTCGACAGGACCTCGATCCGCCGGCTCTCCGGCGGCCAGCGCCAGCGCGTGGCCCTCGCGGCCGCCCTGGTCGGCCGGCCCCGGGTGCTCTTCCTCGACGAGCCCTCCGCGGGACTGGACCCCCACTCCCGCCGCGTGGTGTTCGAGCTGATCCAGGAGGTGCGCGCCGCCGGCACCTGCATCGTACTCACCACCCACCTCATGGACGACGCCGAGCGCCTCGCCGACTACGTGTACATCGTCGAGGGCGGCCGGAACGTGCTGGAGGGCCGCGTCGAGGAGCTGCTGACGGCAGGCCAGCGGGCCCGCACCCTGCGCTTCACCACCGGCGAGCCGGGCCTGGCGCTGACCGACCTGCTGCCCGAGGGCCTGCGCGCCTCCCTGCAGCTGCGGGAGCGCCAGAGCGGCTCCTACGAGCTGACCGGCCCCTTGGACATCTCCCACCTCGACCACCTGACCTCCCGGTGGAGCCGCCGCGGCATCACGCCCTCCAGCCTCGAGCTGCAGCCGCGCAACCTGGAGGACCTCTTCCTCGAGATCTCCGAAAGGAGCAGCCGATGAGCGCCATCGCCCCCCTCCTCGCCGATCCCGCGGCACGGGAGGACGGGCCCGCCCCCGGGGTGCGCCGCGTCCTCGCCCAGGGCGTCTTCGAGACGCTCGCGATGCTGCGCAACGGCGAACAGCTCATGCTGCTGGTCCTGTTCCCGCTGATGGCCCTGCTGGGGCTCGCCTTCACCAGCTTCCTCGACCCGTGGGCCGCGCAGTACGGCGTCTCCCGGGTCGACGTCGCCATGCCGGGCGTGCTCGCCCTCTGCGCGCTGTCCACCGCCCTGTCGGGCCAGGGCATCGCCACCGGGTTCGACCGCCGCTACGGCGTGCTGCGCTTCCTCTCCACCACGCCCCTGGGGCGCGGCGGGCTCATCCTCGGCAAGGCGCTGGCGGTGCTGGTGATCGTGGTGCTGCAGTACCTCGTGATGGGGGCCGCGGGTGCGCTGCTCGGGTGGAGCCCCGGCGTCGTCGGCGTCCTGCTCTCCCTGCCGGCCCTGCTGCTGGGGGTCGCCGCCTTCACCGCGCTGGGACTGCTGGTGGCCGGCACGATCCGGGCGGAGGCCACCCTCGCGGTGGTGAACACCCTCTGGATCGTGCTCGCGGCCGTGGGCGGCTCCCTCCTGCCCGCCCACGCCCTGCCCGGAGCAGGGACCTGGCTGGTGGAGGCGCTTCCCTCCGGGGCCCTGGGCGCGGCGCTGCGGGCCGGGATCCTCGAGCACCAGCTCTCGCTCCCCCACTGCGCCGTGCTCGCCGTCTGGGCCGTGCTGCTGGGGCTCGCCGCCAGGCGGTACTTCAAGTGGTCATGACCACGCCGGGCCCGCTGTGCGTTTCTGCTGCGGAGCACGGATAATGGGACGGGACCCCCGCGCCGCGATCAACGCAAGGAAGCCAGCATGACCTCGTCCAGAACAGAGCGATCCCCCCGGAGCACCCCCGAGGAGGGACGTCCCGCCGGAGCCTGGGGGCGGCTCTGGCTCCGCCTCGCCCCGACGCAGATCAACGGCTGGGTGCGCGCGATGGCGCTGGCCACCGTGCTGGCCAACATCACCCTGATCCTGACCGGCGGCGCCGTGCGCCTCACGCAGTCCGGCCTGGGCTGCCCGACCTGGCCCCGCTGCACCGACGCCTCCTGGAGCAACGTCCCGGAGATGGGCATCCACGGGTACATCGAGTTCGGCAACCGGCTGCTGACCTTCGTCCTGACGGTGGTCGCGGTGCTGACCTGGCTGGCCGTCGTGCGGATCCGGGCGCGCCAGCGCGACCTCTTCGTCCTGGCCACCATCCTGGCGCTGGGCATCCCGGTCCAGGCGGTCGTCGGCGGGATCTCCGTGCACATGGAGCTCAACCCGTGGGTGGTCGGCATCCACTTCATCCTCTCCGGGATCATGATCGCGCTGGGCTCCATCCTGTACTCGCGGGCCCGCCGGTACTCCCTCGAGCGCGTCCGGGAGGCCGAGCGCCTGCATGCCGTCGACGCCGCCGACCCGCTGATGCGCCGGCTCGGGATCATCGCCCTCGCGATCGCCGCCTTCGCCGTCTACATGGGCACGCTCGTGACCGGCACCGGCCCCCACTCCGGCGACGCGGAGAGCGCGCGCCACGCCTTCGACGCCGTCCTGGTCACCCGCATGCACTCGGTGCCGGTCTGGATCCTGCTGATCGTCATCGCCGCGATCCTCGTGCTGCGCGCCCGGCGCGGCTGGGCCCCCGGCGTCGCCCGCTCGGCATGGCTGCTCGTGGCGGTCATGGCCTACCAGGGCGTGGTGGGGTACACGCAGTACTTCAACGGGCTGCCGGGCTGGCTGGTCGAGCTGCACCTGCTGGGCGCCGGGCTGACCATCTGGGCCGCCGCCGCGCTGTTCGACCGGATGACGGTGCTGGGCACCTCCGCGCTGCGCGAGCGGGCGATCCAGCGGGTCAGCGCACCGGTGGACCGGGAGCTGATCGAGGAGGGCGGGCCGGCGGAGAGCGCCTAGGGGCTCCCCTCCGGGGCGCCGGTCTCAGAGGTCGGCCGCCCACCGGACCATCGCGACGGCGGAGGCCAGCGCCTCGACGTCCTCGCGGGCCACCGGCGCCAGCGGCCGCCGGGGCGGGGCGGTGGCCACACCGGTCTCCCGCGCCAGCGCGTGCAGCCCGGAGATCGGGCGGGCGCGCAACACCGCCTTGTTCAGGCCCGCCAGCGCCGTCCGCAGGCGCTCGACCTCGGGCCCGCCCTTCGCGCCGCCGGCGACGGCGAAGACCCGCGCGAACTCCCGCGGGAAGAAGGCGATGAGCCCCGAGTGCCAGGCGTCGGCGGGGCAGGCCTCCTCCAGCATCAGCCGCGCGCTCGAGAGCCCGTGGGCGAGCTCGTGGGCGCGGCGCTCGGCGAGGTAGCCGCGGCGCCGCTCGAAGGCGGCCCGGTCGGCGGCGGTGTCCTTGAAGGCGACCACCGTCTCCAGCTCGGCCAGGTCCGCGGCGAGCTCCACGGGCAGGTCGAAGCCCGTCGTCGTCGGGTTGTTGTAGACGCACAGGGGCAGCGACGTGGACTGGACCAGCGTCTCGACCTGGTCGGCGACCTCGGCGCTGGTCAGCGGGATGTAGGAGAGGGCGTTGAGGACGTAGCCGTCCGCGCCCGCGTTCTCCGCGTCCCAGGCCAGCCGCTGGACCTCGGCGGTGGTCATCGCGGAGATGCCGGCCCCGACCGGCACGCCGGTCCCCTGGGCCGCGGCCACGGCGGTCTCCACGACCTCGCGGCGCTCCTCGCGGCTGAGGTAGGCGAAGCTCCCCGAGGTCCCGAGCACGACGACGCCGTCGGGCCCCGCCTCGCAGAGCTGGGCCACGTGCGAGAACAGCTCGGCATGGTCCACGGCCCCGCCGCTGCGCAGCGGGGTGATCGGATAGGCCAGGACGCCGCGGAAGTCCATCCGCGGGCTACAGGACCGGCCCGCCGACGAACGGGTCGAAGGCGAGGGCGATGAACAGCAGGGTCAGGTAGGTGATCGAGGCGTGGAAGACGACCATCGCGGTGCGCGAGGTGGCCTGCTCCTCCAACGCCAGCCGGTGGAGCCGGTGGCACTGGAAGACGAACCACGCCCCGCTCACCAGCGCGGTGAGCCCGTAGACCCAGCCGGCGCCGCCCACGGGGATGAGCAGCAGCGAGCAGATGACGGTGGCCCAGGCGTAGAGGACCACCTGCACCGAGACCGCCTTGGGCGAGGCGATCGCCCCCAGCATGGGGATGCCGGCCCGCTGGTAGTCCTCGGCGTACTTCATGGACAGCGGCCAGTAGTGCGGGGGCGTCCACAGGAAGATGACGAGGAACAGCACCACCGCCGACCAGCTCAGGGCGTTCTCCACGGCGGCCCAGGCGATGAAGACCGGCATGCAGCCGGCGATCCCGCCCCAGACGATGTTCTGGGCGGTGCGGCGCTTGAGGATGATCGAGTAGAAGACGACGTAGAGCAGGATCGCCAGCAGCGCGAGCCCGCCGGAGAGCGGGTTCACGGCGAAGGCGAGGAAGATCACCGAGACGGCGGAGAGGAGCCACGCGAAGACGAGCGCCTGGCGGTCCGTCACCTCGCCGGTGACCAGGGGGCGCCGCTCGGTGCGGCGCATCAGGCGGTCCGCCTCGCGGTCGATGTAGCAGTTGAAGGCTCCGGCGCCTCCGGCGGCCATCGCGCCGCCCAGCATGGTCGCGAGGATCAGCAGCGGGCTCGGCCAGCCGCCGGCCGCGAAGATCATGGTGGGCGCCGTGGTGACCAGCAGCAGCTCGATCACCTGGGGCTTGGTCAGCAGGAAGTAGGCGCGCGCCTTGCGCCGCAGCCCGATCCTGGGCGCACCGGACCGCGAGGTCTCGGCGGGCACCGGCTCGGCCTGGGAGTCCGCGCCGCCCGGGTGCGACTCGACCAACGATCCGTGCTCGGTGCCGTGATGCTTCACTGAGGATGCCCTTCGACGATGGGGGTGAGGCTCGCACCTAGGACGCGGCCTCGCGCCGCCTTGGTGGAGCAACTACCAGCATATATCGCTCGCCCGGGCGTGTCCCGGCATCCCTGGTGAGATTTCCCATGGACCGCCCGGTGTGACGCGGCCCTCCCCGGGAGCGACTCGTCTTTAGCTTTCAGCACAGACGCCTATATCCGCGTGCGGACGTGCTTTATGGTGAGACATAGGACATGCAGGACGGAGGGCCCGCCAGCGGCGGGCGCCCGTCCCCACGCCGCCCTGCGCCTGCCGCCGGGACCCAGACCTCAGCACCGTCCCATGGAAGGGGATTGAATTTCGTGCCGGACCTGAACCAGAAGCTCGAATGGACCGATCAGGACAAGCGAGCGGTGGACACCATCCGGGTGCTCGCCGCCGACGCCGTGGAGAAGGTGGGCAACGGCCACCCGGGCACCGCCATGAGCCTGGCCCCGCTGGCCTACCTGCTGTTCCAGAAGGTGATGCGCCACGACCCCACGGATGACCGCTGGGCCGGGCGCGACCGCTTCGTCCTCTCCCCCGGGCACACCTCCCTGACCCTGTACCTCCAGCTGTACCTGTCCGGCTACGGCCTCGAGCTGAAGGACATCGAGTCGCTGCGCACCTGGGGCTCGCTGACCCCGGGCCACCCGGAGTACAAGCACACCAAGGGCGTGGAGATCACCACCGGCCCGCTGGGCCAGGGCCTCGCCTCGTCCGTGGGCTTCGCCTACGCCCAGCGCCGCATGCGCGGGCTGTTCGACCCCGAGGCCCCGGAGGGCTCGAGCCCCTTCGACCACACGATCTACACCATCGCCTCCGACGGCGACCTCCAGGAGGGCGTGACCAGCGAGGCATCCTCGCTCGCCGGCCACCAGGAGCTCGGCAACCTCGTGGTCATCTACGACCAGAACCACATCTCCATCGAGGACGACACCGACGTCGCGTTCACCGAGGACGTCCTGAAGCGCTACGAGGCCTACGGCTGGGACGTGCGCCGGGTGGACTGGACCGAGCACCACGGCGAGTACACCGAGGACGTCGAGGCCCTGTACGAGCAGATCGTCGCGGGCAAGAAGGAGACCGGCAAGCCGACCCTGATCGCGCTGCGCACGATCATCGGCTGGCCCGCCCCGAACAAGCAGAACACCGGCGGCGTGCACGGCTCCAAGCTGGGCGAGGACGAGGTCAAGGCCGTCAAGGAGTACCTGGGCTTCGACCCGGAGAAGTCCTTCGACGTGGCCCCCGAGGTCATCGAGCACTCCCGCAAGGTCGTGGAGCGCAGCGCCGCCGAGCGCGAGGAGTGGGAGCGCGGCTTCCACGAGTGGGAGCAGGAGAACCCCGACGCCGCGGCCCTGTACGAGCGCCTGGCCGGCGGACGCCTGCCCGAGGACTACCGGGACGCCTTCCCCGTCTTCGAGGCCGGCAAGCCCCTGGCGACCCGCGCGGCCAGCGGCGAGGTCCTCAACGCGATCGCCGAGACCTTCCCCGAGCTGTGGGGCGGCTCCGCCGACCTCGCCGGCTCGAACAACACCACCATCGACGGTGCGGACTCCTTCAACCCCACCGGTCGCAGCACCGGCAAGTTCGAGGC
Organism: Rothia halotolerans; assembly: GCF_004136635.1. Lineage (GTDB taxonomy): Bacteria > Actinomycetota > Actinomycetes > Actinomycetales > Micrococcaceae > Rothia > Rothia halotolerans. The sequence continues at coordinate 495,305 of NZ_NOIU01000002.1, forward strand.
GAGCCCCTACGGGCGCGTCCTGCACTTCGGCATCCGCGAGCACGCGGCGGCCGCGATCGTCAACGGCATCGTGCTCTCCTCCCCCACCCGGGCCTACAGCGGCACGTTCCTGATCTTCAGCGACTACCAGCGCCCGGCGGTCCGCCTCTCGGCGCTCATGGGCGTCCCCTCGATCTACGTGTGGACCCACGACTCGATCGGGCTCGGCGAGGACGGCCCCACCCACCAGCCGGTGGAGCAGCTCTCCTCGCTGCGCGCGATCCCGAACCTCGACGTCGTGCGCCCCGCGGACGCCAACGAGACCGCCGTGGTGTGGCGGACCATCCTGGAGAACCACGAGAACCCGGCCGGCATCGCCCTGACCCGTCAGGCGGTGGCCACCGTGGCCCGCGAGGACCTGCACCCCGAGGCGGAGGGCGAGAAGCTCGCCTCGGCCGAGGGCGCCGCGAAGGGCGGCTACGTGCTCGCCGACGCTCAGGGCGAGCCCGACGTCGTGCTCATCGCCACCGGCTCCGAGGTGGACCTCGCCCTCGAGGCCCGCGAGGCCCTGAGCGGCGAGGGCGTCTCCGCCCGGGTGGTCTCCATGCCGTGCCGCGAGTGGTTCGCGCAGCAGTCCGAGGAGTACCGCGAGTCGGTCATCCCCTCCTCGGTCAAGGCCCGCGTCTCGGTCGAGGCCGGCATCGCGATGTCCTGGAACGACCTGCTGGGCGACCACGGCCGTGCGGTCTCGCTGGAGCACTTCGGCGCCTCGGCGGACTACAAGAGGCTGTACTCCGAGTTCGGCATCACCGCCGACGCCGTGGCGCAGGCCGCGCGCGACTCGATCGCCTCCCTGCGCGGCTGAGCCGCCCCGGCCCCGGCCGGCTGCTTCCGGCGGCCGGCCGGGGCCCGCGCCTCCGGCGCCTCCCCAGAGGACGCGCCGCGCGCCCCATCAGACCCTGAATCGGCGGCCCGGCGGGCCGCCGCACCATCCCAAGGAGGATCGCAGATGTCCACCCCCACCCAGAAGCTGTCGGAGGCCGGAGTCTCCATCTGGCTCGATGACCTCTCCCGCGAGCGGCTCACCAGCGGCAACCTGCAGGAGCTCATCGACGGCCGCGACGTCGTCGGCGTGACCACCAACCCGACGATCTTCGCCCAGGCGCTGTCCCAGGGCGAGTCCTACGACCAGCAGATGAAGGAGCTCGCCGCGGCCGGCAAGGACGTCGAGGAGGCCGTGTTCGCGGTCACCACCGACGACGTGCGCGACGCCTGCGACGTCCTCGCCCCGATCCACGAGGCGACCCAGGGCGTGGACGGCAAGGTCTCGATCGAGGTCGACCCCCGGCTCGCCCACGACGCGGAGAAGACCACGGAGATGGCCTCCCGCCTCTCCGAGACCATCGGCCGCGAGAACGTGCTGATCAAGATCCCGGCGACCGAGGCGGGACTGGAGCCCATCGCCGCCACGATCGCCGAGGGCATCAGCGTCAACGTCACGCTGATCTTCTCCCTCGAGCGCTACCGCGCGGTGATCAACGCCTTCATGACCGGCCTGGAGCGCGCCCTCGAGGACGGCAAGGACCTCAGCCGGATCCAGTCCGTGGCGTCCTTCTTCGTCTCCCGCGTGGACTCCGAGGTCGACAAGCGCCTCGAGGCCATCGGCACCGACGAGGCCCGCGAGCTGAAGAGCCGCGCTGGCCTCGCCAACGCCCGCCTGGCCTACCAGGTCTACGAGGAGGCCTTCTCCTCGGAGCGCTGGAACCGCCTGGCCGAGGCCGGCGCCAAGCCCCAGCGTCCCCTGTGGGCCTCCACCGGAACCAAGGACCCGAGCCTGCCGGACACGATGTACGTCACCGGCCTGGTCGCCGAGGGCACGGTCAACACCATGCCGGAGAAGACCCTGGAGGCCACCGCCGACCACGGCGAGATCACCGGGGACACCATCCGCGGGACCTACGACGAGTCCGAGGCGGTGCTCAACCGGCTCGAGTCGCTGGGCATCTCCTACAACGAGGTCGTCCAGCAGCTGGAGGCCGAGGGCGTGAAGAAGTTCGAGGACTCCTGGGAGGAGCTCCTGGAGACCGTCACCGCGGCTCTCGGCAAGTAAGCCGCCGATCCACCCCCGCCGCGGGCGCCCCGCTCGGGCGCCCGCGGCCGCGTGGGCCGGACCCGGCTCGCGCGGCCGTCGCACTCAACGAAGGATGAGCGTGTCCCCGACTCACGAATCGAATCCTCTCAGGGATCCCCAAGACAGGCGCCTGACCCGCATCGCCGGCCCCTCCGCCCTGGTGCTGTTCGGCGTCACGGGCGACCTCGCCCGCAAGAAGTTGCTGCCCGCCATCTACGACCTGATGAACCGCGGCCTGCTGCCGCCGAGCTTCGCCCTCGTTGGGTTCGGCCGGCGCGACTGGTCCGACGAGGACTTCTCCGCGCAGGTCCGCGACGCCGTCGAGCACCACTCCCGCACCCCCTTCCGCGAGGACGTGTGGAACCAGCTGACCTCGGGCATCCGCTTCGTCCAGGGCGCCTTCGATGATCCCGAGGCCTTCGGCCGGCTGCGCGAGGTCCTCGCCGAGCTGGACGAGGGGCGCGGCACCAAGGGCAACCACGCCTTCTACCTCTCGATCCCCCCGAACGCCTTCGAGCAGGTCTGCCAGCAGCTGGCCGACAACGACCTCGCGACCCACGAGCAGACCTCGGGGTGGCGGCGGGTCGTCATCGAGAAGCCCTTCGGCCATGACCTCGACTCGGCGCGGGAGCTCAACGCGATCGTCGAGCGGGTCTTCCCCGCCGACGCCGTCTTCCGCATCGACCACTACCTCGGCAAGGAGACGGTCCAGAACATCCTGGCCCTGCGCTTCGCCAACCAGATGTTCGAGCCGCTGTGGAACGCCAACTACGTGGACCACGTGCAGATCACCATGGCCGAGGACATCGGCATCGGCTCCCGCGCCGGCTACTACGACGGCGTCGGCGCGGCCCGCGACGTCATCCAGAACCACCTGCTGCAGCTGCTCGCCCTGACCGCGATGGAGGAGCCGATCAGCTTCGGCGCCGACCACCTGCGCGCGGAGAAGGAGAAGGTGCTGGCCGCCGTCCGCCTCCCCGAGGACCTCGCCGAGGCATCGGCGCTCGGGCAGTACGCCGGCGGCCTGCAGGGCGGCGAGGAGGTCAGGTCCTTCCTGGAGGAGCAGGACATCCCCTCGGACTCCCGGACCGAGACCTACGCCGCGCTGAAGCTGGACATCAACACCCGCCGGTGGTCCGGCGTCCCGTTCTACCTGCGGGCCGGCAAGCGGCTGGGGCGGCGGGTGACCGAGATCGCCGTCGTCTTCAAGTCCTCACCGAACCTGCTGTTCCGGCACCGCTCGCACGAAGAGTCGGACCAGAACGCGCTGGTGATCCGCATCCAGCCGGACGAGGGCGTGACCATCCGCCTGGCCTCCAAGGTGCCCGGCACCCAGCGGGAGCTGCGCGCGGTCAACATGGACTTCGGCTACGGGGCCTCCTTCACGGAGTCGAGCCCCGAGGCCTACGAGCGCCTCATCCTCGACGTCCTGCTCGGGGAGCCGCCGCTGTTCCCGCGCCACGAGGAGGTCGAGCTCTCCTGGAAGATCCTCGACCCCTTCGAGCGGCACTGGGAGGAGCAGCGGACCCGCCCGGAGACCTACGAGCCCGGCTCCTGGGGGCCCGACTCGGCACACCGTCTACTCGCCCGTGACGGGCGCGCCTGGAGGAGGCCATAATGGGCACCGTTCTCGAAGACACGACGACGTCCGACGTCGACAAGACACTCTCCCGGCTCCGCGCCGAGACCGGGGTCCGCACCCTCGGCCGGGTCCTCACCCTGGTCATCATCGCCGAGACCGGCCACTCCGAGAAGGCCGTCGAGGCGGCGATCGCGGCCAGCCGCGAGCACCCCTGCCGCATCATCGTCCACGTGGCCCACGACGCCGGCGCCGCCAACCGCCTCGACGCCGAGATCAACCTGGGCGGCGAGGCCGGCGCCAGCGAGGTGGTGATCCTGCGCGGCTGGGGCGAGTCCGCCCACGCCTCGGAGTCCCTGCTCGCGGCGCTGCTGCTGCCGGACGTCCCGATCGTGGTGTGGTGGCCCCACTCCCTGCCCGGCAGCGACGCCGACGACTCGATGCGCCGCATCGCCACCCGCCGGATCACCGACTCGGCCCGCGCCGAGCACCCCTGGAAGGCCCTGACCTCCCTGCGCAGGACCTACCGGCCGGGCGACACCGACCTCGCCTGGACCCGGCTGACCCAGTGGCGGATCCAGCTGGCGGCCGTGCTGGACGACCTCCCCCGCGAGGCGACCCGCAAGGTCGTGGTCGAGGGCTCGGAGCGCTCCCCCTCGGTGATCCTGCTGGGGGCCTGGCTCGGCTACAAGCTCGACGCCGACGTCGAGGTCGTCGGCGACCCCCTGGAGCGCGGCCTGTTCCGCGTCACCCTGTGCCGGGAGGGCGGGGACGTCACGATCCACCGGCCCGGCCGGAACGTCGCGACCCTCTCCCAGCCCGGCAGCCCCGACCAGCAGATCGCCCTGCCCGCCCGCAGCCTCGCGCAGTGCCTCGCGGAGGAGCTGCGGCGGCTGGACCCCGACGAGGCGTTCGGGGACGTCCTGACCCGGGGCCTGGGCACCGCGCGGGTCACCTGGGTGGAGGGGACCGTCTCCGAGGACGCCGAGACCATCGACGAGGACAACCGCACGGAGGCCTACGATGCCTGATCGCTCTCCCCTGACCATCATCCACCCGGACAAGGACCGGCTGCGCGAGGCAGCCGGCGCGCGGATCGCCCTGGCGATCGCCGACGCGCTGGCCGAGCGGGAGACCGTCCACCTCAGCCTGACCGGCGGCAGCATGGGCATCGCCGTCTGGGAGGCCGTGGCCGCGAGCCCGCTGGCGCAGGACATCGCCTGGGACCGCGTGCACTTCTGGTGGTCCGACGAGCGCTTCCTGCCCGCCGGGGACGGTGAGCGCAACGCCCAGCAGGCCTTCGAGGCCTTCCTGGGCGCCTCCGCGGTCCCCGCCGGGAACATCCACGTGATGGGCTCCAGCGACGACTACTCGGACCAGCACCGGGCCGCGGAGGTCTACGCCGCCGAGCTCGCGGAGTGGGCCGAGGAGGGCCGGCCCGCCCCCCGCTTCGACCTGACGCTGCTGGGCATGGGGCCGGACGGGCACATCGCCTCGCTCTTCCCCGGCCGCCAGGAGATCCAGGACGAGGACGACGCCGTGCTCGGCGTCGAGGACTCCCCCAAGCCGCCCCCGGGACGCGTGACGCTGACCCTGCCGCTGATCAACGACTCCGAGCGCGTGTGGTTCCTCGTGGCCGGCGAGGACAAGGCCGGGGCGTTCTCCCGCGTGCTCGCGGCCGCCTATCACCGGGCCTCCGCCGGGGAGCTGGACGAGACGCCGGCCGCCGGCGCCCGCGGGCTCCGCGAGACGCTGTACCTGGTGACCCGGGACGCCCTCGGCTCCTGAGCTTCAGCGAAGTCCGAGGGCCCCCGGCCTCTCGCAGGCACCCGCAGACGCGAAGAGCGCCGGGACCGTAACGGTCCCGGCGCTCTTCGTGTATCGGAAGGGGCGTCGTCCGCCCCTCCCCGGCCATGGTGTCTCCGCCGGCCCCAGTCCGGGAAGCCCCGGCCCCTAAGCCGCCGTGAAGCGCAGCAGCAGGGCGTAGGCGATGATCGCCACGACCCACAGCACGATGGTGCCCACGGTCAGCCGCACGAGGTTCCGCGAGGCCACGCCCGAGGAGTTCAGCGAGCTGGTCATGCCGCCGCCGAACATGTCGGAGAGGCCTCCGCCCTTGCCCTTGTTCAAGAGCACGAAGAAGACCGTGAACACGCTCGTGAGGGCGATGATCCCGATCAGGACCCAGCGAATGATTTCCACGTCGACCTTTCCCTCGCGCCGGGAAGCCGCCGCGCGGCGCTCCCCGATCGCTCTCGTGTTGTTGACCGGATCCGACTATACGGCATGGGAGGGCGGCGGGTCAGCCCGCCGCCCCGGCCCCTGCCGTCCGCCGTGCCCTAGGACGTGACGTGGTCCTCGAAGCGGGCGATGTTGGCGAACTCCTCGGCCTTCAGGGAGGCGCCGCCGACCAGGACGCCGTCGACGTCGCGCTCGCCCAGGATCGCCGCCGCGTTGGCCGCCTTGACGGAGCCGCCGTAGAGGATGCGCACCTTGCGGGCGACCTCCTCGCCGTAGAGCTTCTCAAGCTCGGCGCGGATCGCGGCGGACATCTCCTGGGCGTCCTCGGGACCGGCGACCTCGCCGGTGCCGATGGCCCAGACCGGCTCGTAGGCCACGACCAGGCTCGCGGCGTCCTCGGCGGAGACGCCGGCCAGCGAACCGCGCAGCTGCTCGAGGGTGAAGTCGACGTGGGTGCCCGCCTGGCGGACCTCGAGACCCTCGCCGACGCAGAGGATGGGGGTCAGCCCGTGCCGGTAGGCGGCGGCCACCTTGCGGGCGCACAGCTCGTCGGACTCGCTGTGGATGGTGCGGCGCTCGGAATGGCCGACCAGGGCGAAGTCGCAGTCAAGCTTCTTGAGGAAGGCCCCGGAGATGTCGCCGGTGTAGGCGCCGGAGTCCTGGTCCGAGAGGTCCTGGCCGCCGTAGGTGAGCTTCAGCTTGTCACCGGCCACCAGGGTCTGCACGGAGCGCAGGTCCGTGGCGGGCGGGAAGACGGCGACCTGGACGCGCTCGTGGTCGAACCCGGCGTCGTCGAGGGTCCAGGCGAGCTTCTGCACCAGGGCCACGCCCTCCGCGTGGTCCAGGTTCATCTTCCAGTTGCCGGCGATGAGCGGCTGACGGTCGAAGACGCCGTCGGTCTGCGTGGTCATGGGGGTTCCTTTCGAGGAGCCGCCGGGGCGGGCCGCGGCGGTCGGATGAGGGAAAGGGCCGGGGCCGTCTCGGGACGCCGGCCGGAGAGGGGCGAGGAAGGCGGACCGCGCGGTCCGCCTTCCTCGCCCTCGCTCAGGCGCCGAGCGCCTCGAGCCCGGGCAGGGTCTTGCCCTCGATGAACTCCAGGGAGGCTCCGCCGCCGGTGGAGATGTGGCCGAACTGGTCGTCGCTGAAACCGAGGTTGCGCACGGCCGAGGCGGAGTCGCCGCCGCCGATCACGCTCATCGCCGGGGAGTCGGCGATGGCCCGCGCGACGCTGCGGGTGCCCTCCGCGAAGGCGGGCATCTCGAAGACGCCCACGGGGCCGTTCCAGAAGATCGTCCCGGCCTTGGCGATGTAGTCGGCGAAGACCTCGCGGGTCTCGGGCCCGATGTCCAGGCCGGTGCCGGAGGCGCCGATCTCCCCTTCCTCGAGGGATTCGATGGGACGCACCTCGGTGCGGGCCTCGGCGTCGAACTTCTCCGCCCAGACGATGTCCCGCGGCAGCACGAACTCGGTGCCGGCCTCCTCGGCCCGCTTGAGGTACGCCTGCACGTTCTCGACCTGGTCCGCCTCGAGGATCGAGTCGCCGACCCGGTAGCCCTGGGCGGCCGCGAAGGTGTAGCCCATGCCGCCGCCGATCAGCAGGGCGTCCGCCCTGCCGATCAGGTTGTCGATGACCGCCAGCTTGTCCGAGACCTTGGATCCGCCCATGATGACGACGAAGGGACGGTCGGGGTCCTGGATGACCTTGGTGAGCACGTCCAGCTCGGTCTTGACCAGGTCCCCGAGGTAGGAGGGCAGCCGCTGCGCGATGTCGTAGACCGAGGCGTGCCGGCGGTGGACGGCGCCGAACGCGTCGTCCACGTAGGCGCCGTGCTCGCCGGTCAGGGAGGCGAGCTCCCCGGCGAGCTCGGCGCGCTCCGACTCGTCCTTGGAGGTCTCCCGCGGGTCGAAGCGGACGTTCTCCAGGACCAGGATCTGGCCGTCCCGGAGCGCCTCCGCCTTGGCGCGGGCATCCTCGCCGACGACGTCCTCGGCCGCCAGGACCTCGACGTCGGCCAGCTCGCGCAGCCGCTCGGCCGCGGGGGCCAGCGAGTACTTCGGATCCACCTGGCCCTTGGGGCGGCCCAGGTGGGCCATCACGATGACACGCGCCCCGGCGTCGGCCAACTTCTCCAGGACCGGCAGCGAGGCGCGGATGCGCCCGTCGTCGGTGACCCGGTTCCCGTCCAGCGGGACGTTGAGGTCCGAGCGGACCAGGACGGTCCGTCCCTCCACTCCCCCGGATATCAGCTCGGCCAGTGCGTGTGCCATCGTGTCAGCGCTCCAAACGTCGTCGTGAGGTGGTCCGTGTCTACCGGTAGCCTACAGCTCGGCCGCCAGCTTGTTGGTGAACATGACGGTGCGGGAGGTGTAGCCCCACTCGTTGTCGTACCAGGCGAAGACCTTGACCTGGCCGCCGATGACGGTGGTCAGCGGCGCGTCGAACACCGTGGCGATGGGCTCGCCCTCGATGTCCTTGGAGACCAGGGGCTCCTCGGAGTACTTGATGATGCCCTTGAGCTCGCCCTCGGCGGCCTCCTTGAGCGCGGCGTTGACCTGCTCGGCGGTGGCCTCCTTCTCCGGGGTGAAGGTCAGGTCGGTGATGGAGCCGGTGATGACCGGGACGCGGATGGCCAGGCCGTCCAGCTTGCCCTCCAGGGCCGGCAGCACCTTGCCGACGGTCTTGGCGGCGCCGGTGCTGGTGGGCACCATGTTCACGGCGGCCGCACGGGCGCGGCGCAGGTCCTTGTGGGGGGCGTCCTGCAGGCGCTGGTCCGCGGTGTAGGCGTGGATGGTCGTCATCAGGCCCTCCTTGATGCCGAAGCTGTCGTTCAGCACCTTCGCCAGCGGGGCCAGGCAGTTGGTGGTGCAGGAGGCGTTGGAGACGATGTTGTGCTTCGAGGAGTCGTAGTCCTGGTCGTTGACGCCCATGACGAAGGTGCCGTCGATGTTCTTGCCCGGGGCGGACAGGATCACCTTGCGGGCGCCGGCGTCGAGGTGGGCCTTGGCCTTCTCGCCGTCGGTGAACAGGCCGGTGGACTCCAGCACGATGTCGACGCCGAGGTCCTTCCAGGGCAGGTTGGCCGGGTCCTTCTCGGACAGGACGCGCAGCTCGCTGCCGTCGACGTAGATGTTGCCGTCGCGGACCTCGACCTCGGCGTCGAGGGTGCCCATGATCGAGTCGTGCTTGAGGAGGTGGGCCAGGGTCTCGGGGTCCGTCAGGTCGTTGAGGGCGACGATCTCGATGTTCTGGCCCTGCTCGCGCACGGCGCGGAAGTAGTTGCGGCCGATGCGTCCGAAGCCGTTGATTCCGATGCGTACAGTCACTGCGATCAAACTCCTCAGTTTGAGTATTAGTGGTCGTTGGGCTCGCGCCGCGAGGCGTCCGCCCAGCCGAAGCCAACGCTACGCGTAGGACGCAGCGTCCGGAACCCCGGGTGTGGGTTTCCCTTCGGACCTGTTCCTAGTTTAGGTGATTTTATGTGTGTTTGGGTGTGTTTCGCCGAGATTTTTTCGTCGGATCCGGAACAGGGCGCCGTGATCGGCCCCACAGCGGGCCGGCGGCGCCCCGGGACCCGCCGACACGGCCCGGACGCGGCACGCCGGCACGGGCCTGTCGCGGCACGACGAGAAGGACCCGCCTCGCACCGCCGGGCGGCGGACGAGACGGGTCCTTCGAGGATGGAGTCGGGAGGCTCCCGGCGGGCGCGGGGTCAGCCGGCCTCGGGCCGGTCCACCGCGTCGGTGCCGGGGATGCCCTCGGCCGCGGCGTGCTTGTCCGCCATCGCCAGCAGCCGCCGGATCCTGCCGGCGATCGCGTCCTTGGTCAGCGGCGGGTCCGCCAGCCGTCCGAGTTCGTCGAGGCTCGCGTGGCGGTGGGCCAGGCGGAGGCGGCCCGCGTAGAGCAGGTGGTCCGGGACCTCCTCGCCCAGGATCTCCAGGGCGCGCTCCACCCGGGCGCCGGCGGCCACGGCGGCCTGGGCCGAGCGGCGGAGGTTGGCGTCGTCGAAGTTGGCCAGGCGGTTGGCGGTGGCGCGCACGTCGCGGTGGGTGCGGCGGTCCTGCCACTGCTCGAGCATCCCGTGCGCGCCCATCCGGCGTAGCAGCTGGGCGATGGTCTCACCGTCGCGCACCACGACGCGGTCCGCCCCCCGGACCTCCCTCGCCTTCGCGAAGACGTCCAGCCGCCGCGCCGCGCCGACCAGCGCCAGCGCAGCCTCCGGCCCGGGACAGGTGAACTCCATGGCCGAGGAGCGGCCGGGCTCGGTCAGCGAGCCGTGGGCCAGGAACGCCCCGCGCATGACGGCCTCCGACTCGGCGAGCGAGCCGTTGACGACGGCGGGCGGCAGCCCCCGTACCGGCCGGCCGCGGGTGTCCAGCAGGCCCGTCTGCCGGGCCAGCGCCTCGCCGCCGCGGCGCACGCGCACCACGTAGTGCTCCCCGCGCTTGAGCGCTCCCCCGGAGACGCCGAGCAGCTCGCTGCGGTGCCCGTAGACCTCCTCGACCACGCCGCGCACCCGCTGTGCGGTCGGCAGGTGGTCCAGCTCGGCCTCGATGACGATCTGGTCCCCCACCAGGTGCAGCCCTCCCGCGAACCGCAGGATGGTCGCGACCTCGGCCTGCCTGGTCACGGATTTCGGCACATCGAGGGCGGCGAGTTCGTCTTTCACGAGTGCCGTGAGGGCCATGCTGAGATTACCTCCGGATTGGGGCTGGGCGGGCGCGGTCGAGAAGGCGCGCGAGATCGCCGGACGGCGATGAGGACCTGTGCCGAGGTTACACGCTCGGTTCAGGCGGTTCCACGTGGGGGCCGGCGGCCGGGCCGCACATGACCTCGCGGTAGGCCGCCGCCAGCAGCTCCGGGTCGTGGACGTCCGCGGAGCCCTCGGCGCGCACAGGGCGCCAGTGCACCCGGGCGCCGTAGCGGGCCGCCGCCGCCTCGAACTCCGCGTGGCAGTCGATCGCCTCGGGGTCCGCTATCACGACGTCGACCCGCAGCCCCGGCGCGTAGCGCTCGAGCGTCTCCAGGTGTCCGGCCGCACCCAGCCCCGCCGTCTCGTGCTGCTCCAGCCCCAGGTTCATCGTGACGCAGATCCTCGCCTGAGAGGCGAGCAGGGCCTCACGGTTGGCGGGGACGAGCAGGTGCGGCACCACCGAGGTGAACCAGGAGCCCGGCCCGAGGATCACCCACTCGGCCGAGCGGATCGACTCCACGGACTCGGGGCACGGGCGGGGGGCCTCCGGGAGCAGGGAGACGTCCTCCACCCGGGGCGCCTTCGCCAGGCGCGCCTGGCCCGCGATCGAGCGGCTGGTGCCGTTCGGGTACATCGCGCGGCCGGTGATGACCAGCGGGTCCAGGGCCATCGGCAGCACCCTGCCGTGGACCTTCAGGAGCCGGCCCGCCCACTCGAGGCCCTCGATCGGGTCCTCCAGCATCTGCCACAGGGCGAGGATGATCAGGTTCCCCATCGCGTGCCCGTGCAGCTCCTGCGGCCCCTCCGGCAGCCCCTCGAACCGGTGCTGCATGGCCCGCTGCCACAGGTGGCCCCACTCGGAGTCGTCGCACAGCGCGGAGAGCGCCATCCGGAGGTCGCCCGGGGGCAGCACGCCGAACTGCTGGCGCAGGCGGCCGGAGGAGCCGCCGTCGTCGGCCACGGTCACCACGGCGTCGATGTCCGGGGTCAGCCGGCGCAGGGCCGAGAGCGAGGCGTAGAGGCCGTGGCCCCCGCCCAGCGCGGTGACCCGCGGCCCGGACCGGTCCCGGCCCTCCCCTGCCTCGTCTGCTGCCTCCCGATGCGCCATGCCGGCCTCCCCTATTCCCGTCCCAGGTCCCGGTGCTGGACGCTGACGGTGACGTTCGGCTGGGACTTCAGGCGGCGGGCGATCTCCTCGGCGACGGCGACCGAGCGGTGCTTGCCGCCGGTGCACCCCAGCGCGATGGTCGCGTAGTGCTTGCTCTCGGCGCGGTAGCCGGGGAGCACGGAGCCGATGGCCTCCACGTAGAGGTCCACGAAGCGCGCGGCGCCGCTGTTGCCCAGCACGTAGTCCCGCACCTCGGGGTCCCGCCCCGTCTGGGGGCGCAGCCCGGGCACCCAGTGCGGGTTGGGGATGAAGCGCATGTCGGCCAGGAAGTTCGCGTCGGCCGGCACCCCGTACTTGAAGCCGAAGCTCATGACGGTCAGGTTGATCACCGAGGGACCCGTCATCGAGTAGGTGTCCGCGATGACCTTCGCCAGCTGGTGCACGTTGTAGCCGGTGGTGTCCAGCACGACGTCGGCGCGCTGGCGCAGGTCGCGCAGCAGCTCCCGCTCGGACTGGATGCCGTCCAGGATGCGCCCCTCGCCCTGGAGCGGGTGCGGGCGGCGCTGGGCCTCGTAGCGGGCGATGATCTCGGCGTCGGAGGCGTCGAGGAAGAGCACGGTGAAGTCCACCGGCGCGGTGGCCACCAGGCTCATCGCCTCGCGGAAGTCGGCGAACAGGGCCTTGCCCCGGATGTCGATGATGACCGCGAGCTTGGGCATCGACTGCGGGGCGCGGGCCACGAGGTCCACCAGGGGGTTGAGCATCTGCGGCGGGAGGTTGTCCACCACGTACCAGCCGTTGTCCTCCAGCGCGTGGGCCGCCGTCGAGCGGCCGGCGCCGGACATGCCGGTGATCACCAGCATCTCGGTCCGCTCGGGCTTCTCCGGCCGCAGCTGCTCCGGGGACTGCCTCTGGTTCTCGTCGCTCACGTGCTGACCTCGCTTCTGTGCTCGCGGGGCCGAGGTCCTCGGCTCCACCGTCCAGGTTACCCGGCGGTCGCGCTCTCCTGGGGCTCCGACTCCTCCTGGGCGATCAGGTGCTCGAGGATCTTCTCCGCGAGCTTGGGCCCGATGCCCCTGACCTCGGCGAGCTGCTCCGGCGTCGCCTCCTGGATGGCCTTGAGCGAGCCGAAGTGCTGGATCAGGGCGTCGCGGCGGCCCGCGCCGAGGCCGGGCACGCCGTCGAGGGCCGAGGCCAGCATGGCCTTGCCGCGCTTGGAGCGGTGGAAGGTGATGGCGAAGCGGTGCGCCTCGTCGCGCAGGCGCTGGAGCAGGAAGAGGCCGTTGGAGGAGCGCGGCAGGATGACGGGGAAGTCGTCGTCGGGCACCCAGATCTCCTCGAGGCGCTTGGCCAGGCCGACGACGTGGACGTCGTCGATCCCCAGGTCGTCCAGCGCACGGCGGGCCGCCGCTACCTGGGGCGGCCCGCCGTCCACGACGACGAGGTTGGGCGGGTAGGCGAACCGGCTCGGGTCCGGCGCGGCCTCGGTGATCTCCCCCGAGGCGCGCGGGGCGGCCCGGCGCTCCTCCTGCTCCGCGAGGTGGCGCTTGAAGCGGCGGTGGATGACGTCGTACATCGACGCCGTGTCGTCCCGCGCCGCCTCCCCGCGGATGGAGAACTTGCGGTAGTCCGACTTCTTCGGCAGCCCGTCCTCGAAGACCACCATCGAGGCGACGACGTTGGTCCCCTGCGAGTGGGAGATGTCGTAGCACTCGATGCGCATCAGCGCCTCCGGCAGGTCCAGCGCCTCCTGCAGCTCCTGCAGGGATGCGGAGCGGGTGGTGAGGTCCCCCGCCCGGCGGGACTTGTGCAGCATCAGCGACTGCCGGGCGTTCTCCGCCACCGTCTCCATGAGCTGCACCCGCTCGCCGCGCTGCGGCACGGAGATGGTCACCTTGGAGCCGCGCAGGCCGCTCAGCCACTCCTGGAGCTGCTCCGCCCCCTCCGGCATCACCGGGACCAGCACGGTGCGCGGGATCTCGTTGCGGGTCATCTCCTGCTCCTCCGGCGTGCTGGCCAGGGTCACCGCGGACTCGCCGTAGACCTGCTGCAGCAGCTGCGCGATCATCTCCGCCGGGGTGCGGTCCTCGACCTTCTCCACGATCCAGCCGCGCTGGCCGCGGATGCGCCCCTCGCGGACGTGGAAGACCTGGGCGGCGGCCTCGAGCTCGTCCTCGTGGAAGGCGAACAGGTCGGCGTCGACGGAGTCGGAGAGGACCACGGCGTTGCGCTCGAAGGCCTTCTTCAGGGCCTCGATGTCGTCCCGCAACTTCGCGGCGTGCTCGAACTCCATGTTCTCGGCGGCGTGCTGCATCTGGTCGGTGAGCTCGCGGATGTACTTCTCCGAGCCGCCGGCCATGAACCGGCACAGGCTGTCGGCCAGCGCCCGGTGGTCCTCCTCGCTGATGCGCCCGACGCAGGGCGCGGAGCACTTGTCGATGTACCCCAGCAGGCACGGGCGGTCGGTCTGCTCGGCGCGCTTGAACACGGTGCGCGAGCAGGTGCGGACCGGGAAGACCCGCAGCAGGGCGTCCAGGGTCTCCCGGATCGCCCAGGCGTGGGAGAAGGGGCCGAAGTAGCGGGTGCCCTTCTTCTTCTCGCCGCGCATGACCCGGGCCCGGGGGTAGCGCTCCCCCACCGAGACGGCGAGGTAGGGGTAGGACTTGTCGTCCCGGTACTTGATGTTGAACTTCGGCGCGTACTGCTTGATCCACGTGTACTCGAGCTGCAGGGACTCCAGCTCGGAGCCGACCACCGTCCACTCCACGCTCGCGCCGGCGTGGACCATCGCGTAGGTCTTCGGCGCCAGGCGGTGGGGGTCGGCGAAGTACGAGTTCAGCCGGTTGCGCAGGTTCTTGGCCTTGCCCACGTAGATGACGCGGCCGAACTCGTCGCGGAACCGGTACACCCCGGGATCCGTGGGGATCTGGCCCGTCACGGGCCGGTAGCTTGCGGGGTTGGCCATGGTGGCTCGAGCTCCTGATCTTCTCGACGCCGCCGCGTCGGATCAGCTGCTAGGCGAGGGTGCCTGCGTCCTTGTCCAACGACGGCGAGGTGTTGTAGTCGTCCTTCCGGGCCTGGCCGGACAGGGCCGCGATGCGGTCCATGATGAGGTCCGTGCTCTCCCGGCGGCGGCGGCCGGTCTGCCGGTCCCCCAGCTTCTCGAAGTAGAGCGGCTCGCCGACGCGGACCGTGAACTTCACCGGGCGGATCATCCGGGTGCCCGGCGGCTGGATGCGCTCGGTGCCGATGATCCCCACCGGGACCACGGGCGCCCCGGTCTTGTGGGCCAGCCAGGCCACGCCGATCTTGCCGCGGTAGAGGTAGCCGTCCCGGGACCGCGTCCCCTCCGGGTAGATGCCGAAGACCCCGCCCTGCTCGAGGCGCTCGAGCCCGATGTCCAGGGCCTTCAGCCGCTCCGACTGGTCCGAGCGGTTGACCGGGATGATGTCGATCAGCTCGAAGAAGTGCTTCATGAGCCGGCCCCGGATCCCGGGGGAGTTGACGTACTCGGCCTTCGCCAAGAACGCCACGCGCCGCGGCATGAGGGCGGAGAGTATGACGCTGTCCAGGAACGCGAGGTGGTTGGAGGCCACGATGACCGGGCCCTCCTTCGGGAAGCTCTCCAGCCCGGTGACCCGCGCCCGGAAGATCGTCTTGAACAGCCCGGTCACCCCGGCCTGAGCCAGCTCGTACGCCTTCACCTCTCGCGTTCCTCTCTGCTCGCGTGCTCAGTGCATACCTTACCCCGAGCGGGAGGCCCCTTCCGCGCGGCTGGCCGAGCGCTCGGCCGGGAGGAGCTCCGGCAGGCCCGCGAGCTCCGCGATCGCGGTCCGCAGCTGCCCGACGTCGTCCGCCACCGGCGCGGCGCCGGCCGCTGTCAGCTCCTCCTCCGTTCCGAACCCCCAGGACACGCCGATGCAGGGCATGCCGTTGGCGGCCGCGCCCACGGCGTCGTACTCGCGGTCCCCCACCATCACGGCGGCGCCGCTCAGGTCCTGGCCGGCGGCGCCGAGCAGCTCGAGGGCGCGGGCGAGGATCCCCGGCTTGTCCGTCGGGAGGGAGGCCGACTCGGGCCACCTGTCGTCGCGTGCGCCGCTGATCGCGTCGCAGTACTCCGCCAGCCCGAACTCGGCGGCGATGCGGTCGGCCGAGGGCTGGGGCTTCTGGGTCGCGATGGCGATGCGGACGGGGAGCCGGCGGAGGTCGGCCAGCAGCTCCGCGACGCCGGGGTAGACGCTGGAGAGCCGCCGGGCGAGCTCCGGGTACTGCGTGCGGTAGGTCTCGACGATGGCGGGGTGCGCCTCGGCCGGGATGTCGGTGTGCCGCTGGAGGCCCTCCATCGAGGAGGGGCCGACGAACTTGCGCAGCGTCGCCTCGTCGGGCCGGGTGTAGCCGTGCGCCTCGATCGCCGCGGCGATGCCGCCGGTGATCGCGCCGCCCGGGTCCAGCAGGGTCCCGTCCAGGTCGAAGAGGACGATCGGTTCGATGCTCATCATGACTCCAGTATCTCGTCGAGGAACCTGCCGGTGTGGCTCTCCGGCACGCGGGCCACCTGCTCGGGCGTGCCCTCGGCGACGACCTGCCCGCCCCCGGAGCCGCCCTCCGGGCCCATGTCCACGATCCAGTCCGCGGACTTGATGACGTCCAGGTTGTGCTCGATCGTCAGCACGGTGTTGCCCTTGTCCACCAGCGACTGCAGGACGTTCAGCAGCTTGGAGATGTCCTCGAAGTGCAGGCCCGTGGTCGGCTCGTCCAGCACGTAGATGGTCCGGCCGTTGGAGCGCTTCTGCAGCTCGGAGGCGAGCTTGACGCGCTGGGCCTCGCCGCCGGACAGCGTCGGCGCGGGCTGGCCCAGCCGGATGTACCCGAGCCCGACGTCGACCAGCGTGTTCAGGTGCCGCGCGATCGGGGTGAACGCGGAGAAGAACTCGGCGGCCTCCTCGACCGGCATGTCCAGCACCTCCGCGATGTTCTTGCCCTTGTAGCGGATCTCCAGGGTTTCGCGGTTGTACCGCGCCCCGTGGCAGACCTCGCAGGGGACGAAGACGTCCGGCAGGAAGTTCATCTCGATCTTCAGCGTGCCGTCGCCCGAGCACGCCTCGCAGCGCCCGCCCTTGACGTTGAAGGAGAAGCGGCCCGGCTGGTAGCCGCGCACCTTCGCCTCGTTGGTCTCGGCGAAGAGCCTGCGGATGTGGTCGAAGACCCCGGTGTAGGTGGCCGGGTTGGAGCGCGGCATGCGGCCGATCGGGCTCTGGTCCACGTGCACGATCTTGTCCAGGTGCTCCAGACCCTCGACGCGGCGGTGCCGCCCCGGGACCTGCTTGGCGCCGTTGAGCTTGTTGGCCAGCGCGGTGTAGAGGATGTCGTTGACCAGCGTGGACTTGCCGGAGCCGGAGACGCCGGTGATCGAGGTGAAGACCCCCAGGGGGAAGCTCACGCTCACGTCGCGCAGGTTGTTCTCCCGCGCGCCGACGACCTTGACCATCCGCTTCCGGTCCACCTTCCGGCGCTTCGCCGGGATCGCGATCTCGCGGCGCCGGGCCAGGTAGGCGCCGGTCAGCGAGTCCTGGTTCTCCAGCAGGCCGGCGTAGGGGCCGGAGTGGACGATCCGGCCGCCGTGCTCGCCCGCGCCGGGGCCGACGTCGACCACCCAGTCGGACTCCCGGATGGTGTCCTCGTCGTGCTCCACCACGATGAGGGTGTTGCCCATGTCCCGCAGCTTGGTCAGCGTCTCGATGAGCCGGCGGTTGTCCCGCTGGTGCAAGCCGATCGAGGGCTCGTCGAGCACGTAGAGCACGCCCACCAAGCCGGAGCCGATCTGGGTCGCGAGCCGGATGCGCTGGGCCTCGCCGCCGGAGAGCGTCGCGGCCGCGCGGTCCAGGGTGAGGTAGTCGAGCCCCACGTCCAGCAGGAACTGCAGGCGGGCGTTGATCTCCTTGAGCACCTGCTCGGCGATCCTCAGCTCGCGCTCGGAGAGCTCCAGGCCGTTCATGAACGCCTGGGTCTGCGCCATGGGCATGGCCGTCACGGTCGCGATGGACTCGCCGCCGACCGTCACGGCCAGCATGGTCGGGTTCAGCCGGGCGCCGCCGCAGGCCGGGCACGGGACCTGGCGCATGTACTGCTCGTAGCGGTCCTTGGCCCAGTCGGACTCGGTCTCCTCGTGCTTGCGCTTGATGTAGGCGTAGACGCCCTCGAAGCCCGAGGTGTACCGGCGCTCCCGGCCGAAGCGGTTGCGGTAGGAGACCTCGACCTTGAAGTCCTTGCCGTCGAGGATCGCCCTGCGCGCCTTCGGCGTCAGCCTGTTCCACGGCGTGTTGAGGTCGAATCCGACCTCCTTGCCCAGCCCGGCGAGCAGCCGCAGCCAGTACTCGGTGGTGGACTTGCCCTGCGACCAGGGAGCGATGGCGCCCTCCCCCAGGCTCTTCTCCGGATCGGGGATGACGAGGTCCTCGTCCACCTCGAGCCGGGAGCCGATGCCGTCGCACTGCGAGCAGGCGCCGAAGGGGCTGTTGAAGGAGAAGGCCCGCGGCTCGATCTCGGTGGACTCGAGCTCGTGCTCGTTGGGGCAGGCCAGGTACTCGCTGAAGGTGCGCGTGCGCTCCTGGGAACCGGGGTCCTCGTCCACGAAGTCGACGACGACGCGTCCGTCCGCCAGCCCGAGGGCCGTCTCGATCGAGTCGGTCATCCGCTGCATGATCGAGTCCTTGATCACCAGCCGGTCCACGATCACCGAGATGGTGTGCTTGTACTGCTTCTTCAGCGTCGGGGGCTCGGAGAGCTGGACCTGCTCGCCGTCGACCACCGCGCGGGAGTAGCCCTGCTGGGTCAGGCTCTGGAACAGGTCCGCGAACTCGCCCTTGCGGGAGCGGACCATGGGCGCGAGCACCTGGAGCCGGGTCCGCTCGGGCAGCGAGAGCAGCTGGTCCACGATGGCCTGCGGGGTCTGCCGCTCGATCGGCTCGCCGCAGACCGGGCAGTGCGGGTGGCCCACGCGCGCCCACAGCAGGCGCATGTAGTCGTAGATCTCGGTGATGGTGCCCACGGTCGAGCGGGGGTTCTTGGAGGTGGACTTCTGGTCGATCGACACGGCCGGGGAGAGGCCCTCGATGAAGTCGACGTCGGGCTTGTCCACCTGGCCGAGGAACATCCTGGCGTAGGCCGAGAGGGACTCGACGTAACGCCGCTGTCCCTCGGCGAAGATCGTGTCGAAGGCGAGCGAGGACTTGCCGGAGCCCGAGAGGCCGGTGAAGACCACCATGGCGTTGCGGGGGATGTGCAGGTCGACGTTGCGCAGGTTGTTCTCGCGCGCACCCTTCACCAGGATGTGGTCGAGGTCGTGCGGAGCGGCCGCGGCCGCCTCGTCGGCGTGGACTGAGGTCATCTGGGCACCTGTCTGCTGGGCGTGAGCTGAGCTTCGCCTCGGCGCCGCGCTCTCCGGCGGAGTCCGAGGGGAGGATTCGAAGATTTATTCTAGGGCCGGCGTCAAGCCCGCGCCCCCTCCCGGCGGGCCCTTTTTACCCGGGGCGAACACGCGCGCCCGCGGAGTGATGAACGCTTCATGACCAGGGGTTGCGCGGGATCGAGGAAACAGCCGTAAACTCGTGCCCATGATGGCTACGGCAACCAATTCGCTGGATCTGGGGGACCTGACGATCCGCCACATCAGCGTCTCCTCCATGGACAACAACGTCTACCTGATGACGTGCAGGAGCACGGGCACCCAGCTCCTCATCGACGCGGCCGACGACCCGGACGCGATCTCGGGACTGGTCGCCGCCGGCCAGCACGACGTCAGGAGCAGCTGCACCAGCTGCGGCAACGTCCAGCTCATCGTCACCACGCACTCGCACTGGGACCACGTCCGGGCCCTCGCCGAGATCAAGTCGCGCTCCGAGGCGCTGACCGCCTGCGGCTCGGCGGATGAGGCGGACATCAACGTCCCCATGGACTTCACCTTCGAGGACGGGGACACCGCGGACCTCGACGGCTTCTCCCTCGACGTGATCGGCCTGCGCGGCCACACCCCCGGCTCGATCGCCCTGGCCTACACCCCGGAGGACGGGCCGGTGCACATCTTCACCGGCGACTCGCTGTTCCCGGGCGGCGTCGGCAAGACGGGCTCGGACGCCGCCTTCCGCCAGCTGCTCTCCGACGTCACCACCCGGATCTTCGACGTCTACGACGACGACACGGTCATCCTGCCCGGCCACGGCGCGAGCACGACGCTGGGCGCCGAGCGTCCGCACCTGGAGGAATGGCGCGAACGCGGCTGGTGATCGCCCGGCCTCGGGCCCCGAGGGGCGGGGAGGGCGCGGCGCTGAGTAGACTCGGAGTCGATGAGACTCCTCGAAGCCCTTGACCCGAACCTCTCCGACGCCGCGCACCGCTACGACCGCGGCGACTTCGCCTCCAACCCGCTGACCGCAGAGGAGGTCTACGAGGGATTCACCCGCTGGATCGCCTCGCGGGACATGGAGCTGTACCCCGCCCAGGACGAGGCGGTGCTCGAGCTGGCCTCCGGCGCCAACGTCATCCTGGCCACGCCCACCGGCTCGGGGAAGTCCACCGTCGCCGTCGCGGCGCACTTCGCCGGCCTGGCCACCGGCCAGCGCTCGTACTACACCGCGCCCATCAAGGCGCTGGTCTCCGAGAAGTTCTTCGACCTCTGCGCCATCTTCGGCGCGGAGAACGTCGGCATGATCACCGGAGACTCCTCGGTCAACGCCCACGCGCCCATCGTGTGCTGCACCGCCGAGATCCTCGCGAACCTGGTGCTGCGCGAGGGCGAGGGGGCCGACGTCCGCCAGGTCGTCATGGACGAGTTCCACTTCTACTCCGACCCGCAGCGCGGCTGGGCCTGGCAGGTCCCCCTCCTCGAGCTCCCCCAGGCCCAGTTCCTCCTCATGTCCGCGACCCTGGGCGACGTCAGCCGCTTCGAGCGCGAGCTGACCGATCTGACGGGCCGTCCCACCGCGTACGTGACCAGCACGGAGCGCCCGATCCCGCTGCACTACTACTACTCCGAGGAGCCCGTGCACGAGGCCCTGGAGGAGCTGGTGAAGACGGGCCAGGCGCCGGTCTACGTCGTCCACTTCTCGCAGCTGCAGGCGATGGACCAGGCCCAGGCGCTGATGAGCATCAACGTCCTGACCCGCGAGGAGAAGGACCGGGTCGGCGAGGTGATCGCGGGCTTCCGCTTCGCGACCGGCTTCGGCAAGGTCCTCAACCGGCTGGTGCGGCACGGGATCGGGGTGCACCACGCGGGGATGCTGCCCAAGTACCGCCGCCTGGTCGAGCAGCTCGCCCAGACGGGCCTGCTGAAGGTGATCTGCGGGACGGACACGCTCGGCGTCGGGATCAACGTGCCCATCCGGACCGTGCTCATCACCGCGCTGTCCAAGTTCGACGGCGAGCGGACCCGGCGGCTCAAGGCGCGCGAGTTCCACCAGATCGCGGGCCGGGCCGGGCGCGCGGGGTACGACACGGCCGGCACCGTCGTCGTGCAGGCGCCCGAGCACGACATCGAGAACGCGAAGATCATGGAGCGGGCGCGCACCAAGTTCGGCGACGACGAGAAGAAGGTCACCCAGTCCACCCGCGGCAAGAGGAAGAAGCCGCCGCAGGGCTTCGTCGCGTGGTCCCGCAAGACCTTCGAGCAGCTCGTCGCGGCCTCCCCCGAGCCGCTGACCTCCTCCTTCACCGTGACGCACTCGATGCTGCTGAACCTGCTGGAGCGCCCGGGCGACCCCCTGGCCGCGGCGCGGAGGCTGCTGACCGAGAACGACGAGCCGCCGGCCCGGCAGCGGCAGCTGGTGCTCAAGGCCCTCGGGATCCTGCGCGAGCTGCTCGCGGCCGGCGTCCTGGAGCGGCTGGACGAGCCGGACGAGGACGGCCGCACCCTGCGGCTGACGGTCCAGCTGCAGGAGAACTTCGCGCTGAACCAGCCGCTCTCCCCCTTCGCGCTGGCGGCGCTGACCCTGCTGGACCGCGAGGACCCGGGCTACGCGCTCGACGCCGTCTCGGTCATCGAGGCCATCCTGGAGAAGCCGCGGCAGGTGCTCACGGCGCAGGAGAGGAAGGTCCGCGGCGAGGAGATCGGCCGGCTCAAGGCCGAGGGCGTGGAGTACACCGAGCGGATGAACATCGTGGACGAGATGACCTACCCGCAGCCGCTGGCCGAGCTGCTGGAGCAGGCCTTCGAGACCTACCGCAGCGACGCGCCGTGGATCTCCGAGTTCGAGCTGGCGCCGAAGTCGGTGGTCCGGGACATGTACGAGCGCGCGATGGGCTTCGGCGACTACGTCCAGCACTACCAGCTGGCCCGCTCCGAGGGGATCCTGCTGCGCTACCTCTCGGACGCCTACCGGGCGCTGCGCCAGACGGTGCCGCTCTCCGCGCTCACCCCGGAGCTCGAGGACCTCATCGCCTGGCTGGGCGAACTGATCCGGCAGACGGACAACTCGCTGATCGACGAGTGGGAGAAGATGACCTCCGGCGACGACGAGCCGCTCTCCCAGGAGACCCTCGAGGACCTGGTCGCCGAGTCGGCGCCGAAGGTCACGGACAACCGGCGGGCGTTCACGATCATGGTGCGCAACGCGATGTTCCGCCGCGTCGAGCTCTTCGCCGACGAGCAGGAGAAGGCGCTCGGGGAGCTGGACCACGGCTCCGGGTGGGACGCCGACCGCTGGGCCCAGGCGATGGACGAGTACTTCGACGAGTACGAGGACATCCACACCGACGCCGCCGCCCGCGCCCCGCACCACCTGCGGATCGACGACTCCGAGGACGGGATCTGGAGGATCCGCCAGGCGCTGGCCGACCCGGAGGAGAACTACGACTTCGCGATGCACGCGACCGTGGACCTGCTCTCCTCGGACGAGGAGGGGGCGCCGGTCATCCGCATGGACAGCGTCGGCTTCCCGGCGCCCGGGGGCAGGGCATGACGCCGGCCGGGACGCCGGGGCACCCGGTCCCCCGCCCGCTGCGGCATCTGCCGGGCGCCCGGCGCCGCGTCGGGGACCTGGAACTCGCCGACCATCGCTTCGAGGTGCCGTTGACCCACGGCTGGGGCTACGGCCACGGGGAGCCGTTCGACGCCGTCGCCCGTCCGGAGCAGGCGCGGGAGCGGGTCGAGCTGTTCGCCCGGGTGGTCACCGACCTCGGCCCCGATTCCCCGACGCCGCCCGGGGACCGGCCCTACCTGCTCTACCTCCAGGGCGGGCCCGGGATGGGCGCGCCGCGGCCGCTGTCCTCCTCCGGCTGGATCGCGGCCCTGGCGGGGCACTACCGCATCGTGCTGATGGACCAGCGCGGCACGGGGCTGTCCACGCCGCTCTCCGCCGAGCGCCTGCGCCGCCGGGGCGGCCCCGAGGCGCAGGCCTCGTACCTCGAGCACTTCCGCGCCGACTCGATCGTGGCCGACGCCGAGGCGATCCGCGTGGCGCTGACCTCCGGGGAGCGGGAGCACCGCTGGGCGACGCTCGGCCAGAGCTTCGGGGGCTTCTGCACCCTCAGCTACCTCTCCTTCGCGCCGGAGTCGCTGCTGCACTCCTGGATCACCGCCGGCCTGGCGCCCCTGACCGCCTCCCCGCGGCAGGTCTACGAGGCAACCTTCCAGCGGATGGCCGAGCGCAACGCGGAGTTCTACGGCTGGTACCCGGAGGACGAGGAGGCCGCCGCACGCGTCGCGCGGCACCTTCAGCTGTGGGAGGCCGCGCTGCCCACCGGCGAGCGGCTGACCCCGCACCGCTTCCAGATGGCCGGCCAGCTGCTGGGCGGCGCCGGACGCGTCCACGGGCTGCACTACCTCCTGGAGTCGGCCTTCGCCGAGGGCCCCGGCCGGCTCTCCGAGTCCTTCCTGCGCGAGGTCGGGGAGCTGGTCGGCTTCGGCGGGCGGCCCCTGTACGCGCTGATGCACGAGGCGATCTACTGCGACGGCCCCGGTGTGGCCAGCGGCTGGGCGGCGGACTCCGTCCGGTCCCAGCGCCCCGACTACGACGAGGATCGGCGCCCCCTGATGTTCACGGGCGAGATGATCCACCCCTGGTACTTCGCCGAGGACCCCGCGCTGGCCCCCCTCGCGGAGACCGCGGAGCTGCTGGCCGGGAAGGACGACTGGGGACGGCTGTACGACCTCGAGCGGCTGCGCCGGAACACGGTGCCGGTGGCGGCCTCGGCGTACCGGCACGACGTGTACGTGGACCACGACCTGGCCCTGGCCACAGCGGAGCTCGTCCCGAACCTCTCCGCCTGGACCTCCGAGACCCACCACCACGACGCGCTGGCGCAGGACACCGACGCCGTCCTGGGGGCTCTGGGCGAGCGTCTCGTGGGTCTCGGCGCGCTCGAGCACTCCCCCGTTTCTCCCAGTGAGAACGCGGATTGAGAAAGTTCCTCGACCTTTTCGGGGGGACCGCCGGTAGAATGGCAGAGGTAGTGCCCGTCATCGCCCGCAAGGCTGTCACGTCGTAGGAGGTCCCCATGAGCGGAAAGATCACCCTGATCGGAAAGACATGGGCGAACACCCATCCCTTGACCATCGTCTCCCGAGCCGTGTCCGAGCAGGACGCCGAGGGCCTGGCCAAGCTGTTCTTCATGTCCTACGACGACGGCTCCGTCAACAGTCAGGCGGAGGCCCGGGAGATCATCCAGCAGCTCTTCGAGGGCGAGTTCGGCTCCCTCATCCCGGACGCCTCCCAGGTCATCTCGGACGAGAACGGCCGGCTCATCGCCGCGATCCTGGTCCTGGAGTCCCGCCGCGGCGACGGCCTGCCCCAGTCTCCCTACATCTTCGAACTGTTCACCGCGGCCTCCAGGCGCCGCGAGGGCATGGCGGAGCAGCTGCTGCGGCTGGCCATCGACCGCCTGCACCACGGCGGCTACGAGGACGTCGCGCTGCGCATCGACGAGGACAACTCCGCCGCGCTGGCCCTCTACCTCACGCTCGACTTCAACCGCTGGTTCCCGGACTCCGACGACGTCTTCTAGCGGCTCGCAGCCGAGCCGGCTGGGCGGTGTCCCCACTCGGGCGCCCGGCCCTGCCGAGCCGTCCTCCGGGTCCCCGCTGGACAGATGAGGGACAGGCCTCGGCACGCCGGCCCCGCCTCGCCGAGGCCGGCTACAGCAGCGTGCCCGCCGGCTCGATGAGCTCGGGGCCGTTGCGGGAGACCTTGCCCACCTCGGGGCCGACCTCGCGCAGCTCCCAGGTCGCGGCGACGTCGTAGGCTCCCGTCCTGACCTCCTCGACCGCGGCGGCGGGGCTCTCGGAGGCGCGCAGCCAGCGGGAAAGGGCGTCGTCGTCATCGCCGGTGAAGGCCAGCGGGATCGGCAGGCGGTCGTGCAGGCGGGAGAGCTCCGAGAGCGTGGCGGCGCCGTGCTCCGCCAGCTCCGCCTCGCGCTCGCTCGGGGAGTCCATGGTGAGGATCGTCGTCGAGAGCAGCCAGCCGCCCTGCTCGGGGCCCGCCGGGATCCGCCACCACTCGTAGAGGCCCGCGAAGTAGATGTTCTGCGCCTCGTCCGCGGGGTGGACGTAGAAGGGGGTCTTGGCCGGGCGGCCGCTCCCCTGCTCCGGGGCCTTGAGCCACTCGTAGTAGCCGGTGGCGGGGACCGCGCAGTGCTGGGCCTTCACGGCGTGGCGGAAGGTCGGCTTCTCGAGCACCGTCTCGCTGCGGGCGTTGAAGGCGCGGGAGGAGAAGGACTCGTCCTTGGCCCAGCGCGGCAGCAGCCCCCAGCGCGCGCTGTGCAGCTCGCGGCGCCAGCCGCCGTCCGCGGCGTGGTCCACCAGCACGGGGACCGTCTGGGTCGGGGCCACGTTGTAGTTGGCCAGGTCCTCCTCGAGCTCGACGCCGCCCAGCAGGTCCCCCGCCATCCTGGCGATCACGTACCGTCCGCACATGGGGCCTCCCACCTCTCGTACTCGGCGAGGACCGCGTCCTCGACGTCCTCCGGGCGGACCTCGGGGACCGCCTGATCGACGGCGCCCACGGTCGCCGGGTCGAGCTCCAGCCCGAGGTGCGCGTACGCCCGGGCGAGGACCTCGGCGAGCGGCTCCCGCCCGGCGACCACCACGGCCGCAGAGAACCACCATCCGCCGGCGACGACGCGCTGCGCCGTCCCCACCAGCTTAGTCCTGGAGCCGTCCGGCAGGCGCGCGTGGACGCTGAACTCCCCGGGGCAGTACTCGGCCGGGATCTCGCCGACGGCGGCGTCGACGCCGAGGCCGGCGAGGGCGCGGGCATAGAGGGCGCCGAACTCGGCGTAGCGGGCGCGGTTCCCGCTGGTGGCGTCCGGCTCCGGCTGCAGGTGGTCGACCACGAGGCACTGCCGGTGATAGGCGGCGGCCCGGCCCCCCACCCGGCGCACGATCGGCGTGAACCCGGCCTCCTGGGCCGCGGCGGCGGCCGCGGGGAAGCCGGGGCTGAGCTCGTCCCGTCGGCCGAAGGCGACCGTGGGCGCGGGCCGGCTGATCCGCAGCAGCGGCTCCTCCTCGCCGGCGGCGATGCGGCGCAGGCGCGCGAGCAGGTCCTCGCCGGCCCGCCCGGGCCGCGTCGTCGCGCGCTCGATCAGCATGCGCCCCCTCCTTCCCCGACGTCCGGTCGCCCGGTCTCGCATGGCGCCGGTGCGTCCGGTCTCTTCCTGAACCCGATGCGTCCGGGCCGGTTCTCGATGGTCCATGGATCAGCGTAGTACCGCGCGCGGGTTTGGCGCGCGCGGACCCCGGGTATCTAATGGAGGGGTTCTCTCCCGCCCGTCCGACCCGAGGTGATCCGTGCCCAGCAGCGCCCCGACGCTCACTCCGCTCCAGCGCCGATCGGTGCTCACGACCCTGCGCAGCCCCCGCCGGACCGGCGTCGAGCTGCTGGCGGGCCTGGTCACGGCGCTGGCCCTCATCCCGGAGGCGACGGCGTTCGCGATCGTCACGGGCCTGGACCCGCGGATGGGGCTGTTCGGCGCCGTCATCGTCGCCCTGATCACCTCCGTCCTCGGCGGGCGGCCGGCGATGATCTCGGCGGCGGCGGGCTCGGTGGCGCTTGTCGCCGCCCCGCTGGTGCTCAGCCACGGCGTGCAGTACTACCTGGCGGCGGTGATCCTCTCGGGGGCCTTCCAGGTCCTGCTCGCCGCGGTGGGGGCGGCGCGGCTGATGCGCTTCATCCCGCGCTCGGTGATGAAGGGCTTCGTCAACGCGCTGGCGATCCTGATCTTCACCTCGCAGCTGCCGGAGCTGCTCGGCGTCCCGTGGATGGTCTATCCGCTGGTCGCGCTGGGCCTGGCCATCGTGTTCCTGTTCCCGCGGCTCACCACGGCGATCCCCGCGCCGCTGGTCGCCATCGTGGTGGTCACCCTCGTGGCGGTGCTGGCCGGCGCACGGGTCCCCACGGTCGGCGACCGCGGCGAGCTGCCGGACTCCCTGCCGCTGCCGGCCCTGCCCGACGTGCCGCTCAGCCTGGACATGCTCGCGGTGATCGCGCCGTACGCGCTGGCCATGGCGCTGGTCGGGCTGGTCGAGTCGCTGCTGACGGCGAAGCTCGTCGACGACCTGACGGACACCCACTCGAACAAGACCCGCGAGTCCTGGGCCCTGGGGATCGCGAACGCCGTCGCGGGCCTGTTCGGCTGCATGGGCGGCTGCGCGATGATCGGGCAGACGATGATCAACGTCAAGGCCGGCGGGGGCCGGACCCGCATCTCGGGGGTGGCGGCGGGGCTCTTCGTGCTGCTGCTGGCGGTGACGCTGAACGACGTCGTCGCCGTGATCCCCATGGCCGCCCTGGTGGCCGTCATGGTTTACATCGCCTGGACGACCTTCGACTGGCGCTCGATCGGGCTCACGGCCCTGCGCCGCATCCCCCGCTCCGAGAACCTCATCATGGTGGTGACGGTCCTCGTCACGGTGCTCACCGACAACCTCGCGCTGGGCGTGGTCATCGGCACCGTCGGGGCGATGATCGCCTTCGCCCGGCGGGTCGCGGGCTTCCTGGCCGTGGAGCGCACCCTGGAGCACGACGACGCCGGCCGGCCCGCCCTCGCCCGGTACCGGGTGCGCGGCGAGCTGTTCTTCGCCTCCTCGAACGACCTCTACTACCGCTTCGACTACGCCGGGGACCCGCCCCGGGTGGTCATCGACTTCCGCGACTCGCACGTCTGGGACGCCTCCACGGTCGCGGCGCTCGACTCGGTGCTGGACAAGTACGCCCGCGGCGGGCACGACGTCGAGGTCACGGGGCTCAACGAGGCCTCCGAGGCCATGTTCCGGCGGATGTCCGGGACGCTGTAGGGCGGGTTGCCGCGGGCGTGGCGACACCCGCGGCGGGTCTCAGCCGGCCTGCTCCTCCCCACGGTAGAAGGAGGCGGTGCGCCGGGCGGCGGCGCGGGCCTCGCCCTCCCCCGCTCCCGCCTCGCGGTGCGCGCTCTCCCACGCGGCGGCGGAGGAGTCGATGAACTCGCGGCCCTCCTCCGTCTGGTGGATCTGCGCCATCCGGCCGGGCTCGGCCCGCGGGTCGCCCCGGAGGAAGAGCGCCAGGCTGGCCAGCGCGCCGTCCCAGCCCACGCCCGTGGCGGCGGGGCCGAAGGCGCGCCAGTGCTCGTTGTCCGGGAGGGTGTGGCGCAGCGTCAGCGTGGTGCCGGACTGCCCCTCGGTCAGCACGACAGCCAGCTCGCTCTCGGACTCGCCCTTCTCGTCCCAGGTAAGCGCCAGGTGACGGGGCTTCTCGCAGGCTCGGATCGAACCCTCCAGGCCGTTCTCGGCGAGCCGGTAGCCGCCCCCGCTGCGCAGCTCGCCCTCGACGGTGCCGAACCAGCGGCTCAGGTGCTCGGGGTCGGTCAGGGCCCGCCAGAGGTCGTCGGCCGGCTCCCCGAAGGTCTTCTCCAGCACGACGACGTGCGCGTGCTCCTTGTCCGCGACGTGCCGCTCGACGTCGTCCAGCTGGTCGGTGATCCGCATCTCAGTCATGCTTCGTGTCTACAGGAGCTGCGGGGCGGGTGCAAGGACGGGTGCTTCGTCTGTGGAGAGCAGGCGGATGCGGCGAGACGTTCTGCTCTCGGCCGGCTCCTATGCCGCGGCGGGCTCAGCGGGATTCCGCCGCGGACGCCGATGCAGGCTCTCCGTCCCTGGCATCGAGGTAGTCCTGTGCGTGCCGCCGGCCGACGGCGAGGAGCCCGGCGGGGTCGGGCACCTGCAGGGAGCCGAGGAGCTGAAGCCACGCCTGCTCCACTCGGTGGGCCAGCCGGTCGAGGGCGTCGAGCCGGTCGGCGAGCTGATAGGTGCCGTACAGCACGGAGATCATCATCCATGCCTCATCCTCGAGGGAGACGGCTTCCGGCAGCTCCCCTGCTTCCTGCGCCCGGCCCAGCTGGCGCTTCACGAGAGCCATCCATGCCGTGCACGGCTGGGAGCCTCCCCCGTCGGGGGCCGAGCGGTCTCCTTCCAAGGCCATGGCGGCTCGGAAGATCGACATGTTCCTCTCGTCGGCGATGACGATGAAGACGATGGCGACCAGGGCCTCGAGCCCGGAGATCCCTCGCTGCTCCAGACGGCCGATGCACTCGGTGAGCAGCTCCTCCTGGCGGGAGAGGACCGCCCGGGCGATGTCCGCCTTCGCCGGGAAGTGGTACGTGATGAAGTTCGGGGTGCTCTTGCCCAGCGCCTTGAGGATGCCGGTGTGGGACGTGCCGCCGTAGCCGTGGCGGGCGAACTCTCCGGCGGCGGCCCTGACGATGAGGTCGCGCGTCGCGGAGGAACGCGACTGAGGGGTCCGCGTCGGCATCCGACCCTCCTCGCCTGCCTGTCGATCTTCGGGGCGGGTCTCAGTCTACCCGCGTGGCTTGCACCGACCGCCCAGAGGGCTTCCATAAGGCCAGCGCTGCGGAGCTGACGTTCGTAGCCTGCGGAATCGACGTTGTGACAAATTATTAGATGCCCATCTAATTTAATGTTAGGCTTCCTCACATCCTGGCCGGGACGGTGCACCGGAGACCGCCCCTCCGCCCGTACAGAGAAAGAGCTGTATCCATGTCCTCCACGATTGTCACTGAAGACCATCTGCGATCTATCGTCTTCGAGATCCTCGACGATGCTTTCGGGGTAGAGAGTCCCGATCTCAAAACCACGCTCGAAGACATCGGCGTCGATTCGCTGGGGCTGATCGAGCTCATCGCTGAGATCGAGACCCGCATCAACTCGCCGGAGGAACTCGAGGGCAAGCTGGCCGGCCTTGATCGCACCGGGACGTTGGGAGCACTCATTGAGCGCCTCCATGGAGCCGTCAATGCTCTGCCCCCTCCGCCCAGCTCATCTCCGAGGGAACGTTGACAAGAAAGTACGACTCATGACTGACATCCTTCTCGAGAGCCCCATCGCGGATGACTTTGCAGGGTGGCAAGCCGAAGGCGTCTCCCCGTTCTTTCCCACCGTGGGCTCCCACGCCGGTAACCGTGTGCGCATGAATAGCCGTGACGGCGTGCTGATGTTCGGATCCTGCGATTATCTCGGGTTATCTCAGCATCCTGCCGTCGCCGAGGCATCGATCAGGGCAATCCGGCAGTTCGGCACCAACACCTACGGAGCACAGGCCCTGTGCGGACGCACGGTCCTCCACGAAGGTGTCGAGGAACATCTCGCCCGTCTGCATGCCAAGGACGCAGCACTCCTGTTCCCCTCCGGCATGTCGGCCAACCTCGCAGTGCTGACCAGCCTGGCCGGCCCGGAAGACACCGTCATCAACGACCGTCTCAACCACATCTCGATCTTCATGGGCGCGAGGCTCTCCGGCGCGAAGATCCGCACCTACCAGCACAATGACATGCGCCGCTTGGAGGCGATCCTGTCCTCATCGACGGACAAACGGCGCCGCATCATCGTCACCGACGGCCTGTTCTCCGCCGACGGGGACCTCGCGCCCCTCGATGAAATCATCGTGTTGGCCCAACGATACGACGCCATGGTCGTCGTCGATGAGGCCCACTCCTTCGGGTGCTTGGGCCCGCGGGGTCTAGGGGCTGCTGATCATCACGGCGCTCTGGATAAGGTCGACGTCATCGTGGGCACCATGAGCAAAGCCGTCGGAAGCACCGGCGGATTCGTCGTCACGAACAATCAGATCCACCTCGCGCTGCGGACGACGGCTCCTTCTTACACGAGTTCACGCGGAGCATCTCCCGCCGTAGCTGGAGCCGCCCTGAAAGCGCTCGAGATCATCGAACACGACGGCCTTGCCCTCCGCACCAGACTGGGCGAGAACGTCGAGTACATCTCCTCCGGGTTGAGGTCTGAGGGCATCGACCTCGCCAATACCTCCAGCCAGATCCTCCCTGTCATGATCGGATCCGAAGACACCACCATCCGGGTAGCCCACCGACTCATCGAATACGGAGTCTTCACCGCGGCCTTCACCTTCCCCAACGTTCCGAAGGGCCAGGCTCGTCTCAGAGTCGGCGTCACCGCCACGCATACCCCGGCTGAGTGCGATGAGCTCATCGACAAGCTGCTCCTGGTACGGAAGGAATACCCCTTCTAAATGTCCGAGAAGACCCACCCAGGCTCTGACGTCCCCATGTCCACACGACCTGCGGACGGTAGTCGCCCACTCCGCACCGGATGGATCCTGGCGGCCATCGCCACCGCCTACCTCGTCGTGATGATGGACTACTCGATCATCAACGTCGCCCTCCAGACCATCCAGGAGGACTTCGGCGCCTCGAACGCCCAGCTGCAGTGGATGGTCAGCGGGTACGAGATCTTCTACGCCGCGCTGCTGCTCCCCGCCGGATTCCTCGCCGACCGGTACGGGCGCAACCGCGTCCTGATCATCGGCCTCCTCATCTTCCTCATCGGATCAGGCCTGATGGCCACCGCCGCATCGGCCGGCCAGATCGTCTCCTGGCGCGTCCTGATGGGCATCGGGGGCGCTGTAGTCCCGGCCACCACGCTCGCGATCATCAAGGACGTCTTCCCGGCAGGGCGGCAGGCCCGGGCGATGGGCGTGTGGTCGGCCGTTGGCGGCGCATCCGTCGCAGTGGGCCCTGTTCTCGGCGGCCTCCTCGTCCAGTACTTCCCCTGGTGGAGCATCTTCCTCATCAACGTGCCGATCGTCGCCGCGTGCCTCCTTGTCGTCGCCAAGGTCACGCCCGAGTCCAAGACCCCTGCCGGCGGTCGGCTCGACGTCGTCGGCATCCTCCTGTCCGCGGCGGCCGTCGGCGCCCTGACCTTCGGCCTCATCCGCGGCGGGGAGACCGCCCGGTGGACGGCGTGGGACACGGCCGGGGCGATCGCCCTCGGACTGGCCCTCCTCGTGGTCCTTGTCCTCGTCGAACGGCGCCGGATCGCTCCGATGCTCGACGTCGGCCTGCTGCGTCACCGCGCTTTCGCCACCGGCACCATGTCGATCTCCCTGGCCTACTTCGCGCTGACCGGTGGGACGTTCCTGCTCGTGTTCTACGTCCAGCTCGTCCGCGGCCAATCACCGCTCGAGCTGGGCCTGTCCATGCTGCCGGTCGCCCTCGGTGCGATCCTGGGATCACTCATCGCCGAATGGCTCATGCGGGCTCTCGGAGCACGGCTGACCGTCAGCCTGGCGATGCTCGTCCTCGCCCTTGGTTTCGGGATGTTCGGCGTCTCCGACGCCGGCACTCACCAAGTCTGGATCGAGGTCGCCTTCGGCGCCGCGGGGCTGGGCATGGGCATCACCATGGGCACGACGACGCCGCTGACGATGAGCGAGATCGACGACGCGCGCGCCGGGGCCGCCGCCGGCCTGACCAACACCATCCGCGGAGTCACCTCCATCATCGGGGTCGCGGTCCTCGGCGCCGTATATTCCCTGCAGTACCAGGCGCGGATCGCGCCCGCCCTCGATGCGACCGAGGCCGAGTTGCCGATGAGCGCCGATCAGTCTCTGTCGCAGACACTCACCGCATTGAGGGGCGCCGATGGCATCGAGCCCGGCACTATGGCAAGGCTCCTCAGCGAAGCCGAGACGGCCTTCGTGGATTCGTTCCATGCGGGGATCTGGGTCGCCGTCGGGGTTCTTGCTCTCGGCCTGCTGCTCGGATTGTTTCTCCTGCCCAGGAAGCACCGAGCCTAGAGACGCTCAGCGGGGGGATATGCCCGCTGTCCTGCCGAGCGCGAGTACCGAGGGAAAGAGGGCCGATGGTGGGAGGGGCGTTAAGCACGTCCGGTCCGCGCAGCCTCGGCAAGACGACGCGGAACTCAGGCCCCGCGGGCTCGGTACGCCCGTACGCGCTCGCGGGTCTGACAGCGGGCGGAGCAGTAGTGCTTGGTGCGCGTCGGCGAACGGTCGACCAGCACGTCGGCGCACGCTGAGGACTCGCAGATGCCCAAACGAACCTGCGGCGCCTGTCCTACGTAGTCGACCAGAGACGCTGTCAGCACCGCGAGCATCAGCCGTTCCGGGCAGTCGGTCGCCCACTCCAGGCGGATCGCCTCGTCGCCGGCGCTCAGATGCACCCTCAGCCCCGCGTCGGCGAGGGCCGCGTTGAGACGCTCTGCGGCAGAGCCCGGCCACGCGTCCGTGAACACAAGGTAGACGAGGTCGCACGCCTCGGCAACCGCGGGATCGTCGGGCTCTCCGATCTCTGAGGGCCATATCGACCGCAGGGTCCGGCGAGGTCCCGAGTCTCGTGCCGGATACCCTTCCCACGGTCGCGTTGAGACCTCTTGAGGCACGGTGGCCCATTCGTTGATGAACTCAACGACGGTCTGGACTGGCATCTGGGGCACACGCAGCGGCATGTCCCCCAGAATAGACACTCTGGCCACTGACGCACCTCATCATCGAGCTCGTACTCGTACTCGTGCTTCGCGCGGAGCCATGGCCGCGTAGATCGTATCCAGCACGGGGGTGGGCACGCCGAGTCGTTGGGATCGGTGCACGACCGCGCCGACCTGATCCTCGAGTTCGGAGGGGCGACCCGCCAGGAGGTCCCGGTGCATCGAGGAGGTCGTCTCCGGGGCGAAGCCCGAGAGGTACACCTGGAGGACCTCATCGAAATCCTCCGGAGTCAGCTGCACCCCTTCGACGGCGGCGACGGCGAAGACCTCCCGCATGGCCGCGGAGACCAGCCCTCGCGTGCGCACATCCGCCCGGGTCTGCCCGACGGGAGCGTCGACGACGGCGCCTACGCCGCCATAGGAGCAGATCAGTGCGAACTTCTTCCAGAGAGCGGCGGTGATGTCATCGGTCCACGTCGTAGCGGCGCCCGCCGCGCAGAGCGCCTCAGTGAGCCTCCTCGCCGATGACGCGGTCCGGCCGGCGGGGCTGCCCATCGTCAAGGAGACTTCGGGGCCGATCAGGCGGACGTCCAGAGGCCCGACCCGATTCGCGATGACGACCACGGTGCTGGCGAAGACCTGCCCGTCCCGAAGGTACTCTCCAGCGGAGTTCGGGGCGTCGATGCCGTTCTGTGTCGTCAGGACCGGTGCCTCCGGCGGTAGCACCGCGGAGAGGTCCCGGGCGGCTTCGGCGACCTGCCACGCCTTCGTCGCGATGATCGCGGTGTCCGCCCTCACCCCCACGAGGGAATCGATAACCTGCACTCCGCTCACTTCTTCGGCGCTTTCGCCGCCGAGGACCCTGAGAGGCTCGGTGCGACTGCGCTCGACCGCCGTGCCCCGTGCTTTGAGGATGACCTCCTCACCGGCCTGGGCAAGACGGGCCGCGAAATACAGGCCGAGGCTTCCTGCTCCGTATATGAGGGTGCTCATCGTCGTACCCCACCGGAGCAAACATTGCGGCGGGAACTGCGGGCCTGGGGAGAGCGGGGCATCGAGGCGTCCTTGTCTCGTAGATGAGGCATGTAACGCTCATCATGCCATATTCCCGTTACAGAGGTAAGGAACTGCCTCTGGTGGTCGTTGCAGGACTACGGTTTCCACGTTGTCTCACCGATGTCGAGACGGCCGGACCGATGGGGGCGCAGAGAGGGGCTTCGGACAGATGCCCCGACCGCCTGTGCAGGCTGCCCAGAGGAGCAACGGGAAAGGCCCGGACCCGCAGCACGCTGCGGGTCCGGGCCTCCCATCAGCCCTTGCGGGCCTCGAACAAGCTCTGGGGTCTCAGAAGTCCCAGTCCTCATCCTCCGTGTTCACGGCCTTGCCGATCACGTAGGACGACCCCGACCCCGAGAAGAAGTCGTGGTTCTCGTCCGCGTTCGGGGAGAGCGCGGAGAGGATCGCCGGGGAGACGTCGGTGACCGAGGAAGGGAACATCGCCTCGTAGCCCAGGTTCATCAGCGCCTTGTTGGCGTTGTAGTGCAGGAACTTCTTGACGTCCTCGGAGAGGCCGACGCCGTCGTACAGCGAGTGGGTGTAGGCGACCTCGTTCTCGTAGAGCTCGAAGAGCAGCTCGAAGGTGTAGTCCTTGAGCTCCTGGCGGCGCTCCTCGGTCTCCTGCTCCAGGGCCCGCTGGTACTTGTACCCGATGTAGTAGCCGTGGACGGCCTCGTCGCGGATGATGAGCCGGATCAGGTCCGCGGTGTTGGTCAGCTTGGCGTGCGAGGACCAGTGCATGGGCAGGTAGAAGCCCGAGTAGAACAGGAAGGACTCGAGCAGCGTCGAGGCGACCTTCTTCTTCTGGGGATCGTCGCCCTGGTAGTAGTCCATGACGATGTTGGCCTTCTTCTGCAGGTGCTCGTTCTCGCGCGACCAGCGGAAGACCTCGTCGATCTCCTTGGTGGAGCACAGCGTGGAGAAGATCGAGGAGTAGGACTTCGCGTGCACCGACTCCATGAAGGCAATGTTGGTGTACACGGCCTCCTCGTGCTGCGTCTGGGCGTCCGGCAGCAGCGAGACAGCGCCGACGGTCCCCTGGATGGTGTCCAGCAGGGTCAGCCCCGTGAACACGCGCATGGTCAGCTGCTTCTCCTCCTCGCTCAGCGTCGACCAGGACTGGACGTCGTTGGAGAGCGGGACCTTCTCGGGCAGCCAGAAGTTGCCGGTCAGCCGGTCCCAGACCTCCAGGTCCTTCTCATCCGGGATGCGGTTCCAGTTGATGGCCTCGACGTGGTGCAGCAGTTCGACCTTCTCGCTCATCATGGCGTGCTCGAGCTCCTTCGAAAGATATGGGAATTTCTTCAGTGTAGACGGACGACGTCGCCGGCCCGGCCTCGGGAAGGGCCGGGCCGACGACGTCGGGAGGGGCCGCAGGGGCCTAGAGCATGCAGGACACGCAGCCCTCGACCTCGGTGCCCTCCAGCGCGAGCTGGCGCAGGCGGACGTAGTAGATCGTCTTGATGCCCTTGCGCCACGCGTAGATCTGCGCCTTGTTGATGTCGCGGGTCGTGGCGGTGTCGCGGAAGAACAGGGTCAGCGAGAGGCCCTGGTCCACGTGCTGGGTCGCGGCGGCGTAGGTGTCGATGACCTTCTCGTAGCCGATCTCGTACGCGTCCTGGTAGTACTCGAGGTTCTCGTTGGTCAGGTACGGCGCCGGGTAGTACACGCGGCCGAGCTTGCCCTCCTTGCGGATCTCGATCTTCGAGGCGATCGGGTGGATCGAGGAGGTCGAGCCGTTGATGTAGGAGATCGATCCGGTCGGCGGCACGGCCTGCAGGTTCTGGTTGTACATCCCGTGCTCCTGCACGGCGGCCCTGAGCTCCTCCCAGTCCTGCTGGGTGGGGATGTGGACGTCGGCGAACAGCTCGCGCACCCGCTCGGTGGCCGGCTCCCACGCCCGCTGGGTGTACTTGTCGAAGAACTCCCCGCTGGCGTAGGCCGAGCGCTCGAAGCCGGCGAAGCTCTCCCCGCGCTCCCGGGCGATGATGTTGGAGGCCCGGATGGCGTGGTAGGTGACCGTGTAGAAGTAGACGTTCGTGAAGTCGATCCCCTCCTCCGAGCCGTAGAGCACCCGCTCGCGGGCCAGGTAGCCGTGGAGGTTCATCTGCCCCAGGCCGATCGCGTGGGACATGTTGTTGCCCCGCTCGATCGAGGGCACCGACTCGATGTCCGACATGTCGGAGACCGCGGTGAGGCCGCGGATGGAGGTCTCGATGGTCTTGCCGAAGTCGGGCGAGTCCATCGTCAGGGCGATGTTCAGCGAGCCGAGGTTGCAGGAGATGTCCTTGCCCACGGTCCGGTACTCCAGGCCCAGCTCGTACTCGGAGGGCTCGGAGACCTGGAGGATCTCGGAGCACAGGTTGGACATGATGATCTTGCCGTCGATCGGGTTGGCCCGGTTCACGGTGTCCTCGAACATCACGTACGGGTAGCCGGACTCGAACTGGATCTCCGCGATGGTCTGGAAGAACTCGCGCGCGTTGATCTTGGTCTTGGTGATCCGCGCGTCGTCGACCATCTCGTAGTACTTCTCGGTGACGTTGACGTCGGAGAAGGGCATCCCGTAGACATTCTCGACGTCGTACGGGCTGAAGAGGTACATGTCCTCGTTGCGCTTGGCCAGCTCGAAGGTGATGTCCGGGATGACGACGCCGAGCGAGAGGGTCTTGATGCGGATCTTCTCGTCCGCGTTCTCCCGCTTGGTGTCCAGGAACCGGTGGATGTCCGGGTGGTGGGCGTGCAGGTAGACCGCGCCGGCGCCCTGGCGCGCGCCGAGCTGGTTGGCGTAGGAGAAGGAGTCCTCCAGCAGCTTCATCACGGGGATGACGCCGGAGGACTGGTTCTCGATCTTCTTGATCGGCGCGCCGGACTCGCGGAGGTTGGTCAGCGCGAAGGCGACGCCGCCGCCGCGCTTGGACAGCTGCAGCGCCGAGTTGATGGAGCGCCCGATGGACTCCATGTTGTCCTCGATGCGCAGCAGGAAGCAGGAGACCAGCTCGCCGCGCTGCTTCTTGCCGGCGTTGAGGAAGGTGGGCGTGGCCGGCTGGAAGCGCCCGGAGATGATCTCCTCGACCAGCTCGGTGGCGAGCTTCTCGTCCCCCCGGGCGAGGTTCAGCGCGACCATCAGGACGCGGTCCTCGAAGCGCTCCAGGTAGCGCTGGCCGTCGAAGGTCTTCAGCGTGTAGGAGGTGTAGAACTTGAAGGCGCCCAGGAAGGTCGGGAAGCGGAACTTCTTGGAGTACGCCAGCTTGGACAGGGACTTGATGAAGTCCATGCTGTACTGCTCCAGCACCTCGGCCTCGTAGTACTGGTTCTCCACCAGGTACTCGAGCTTCTCCTCCAGGTCGTGGAAGAAGACGGTGTTGTTGTTCACGTGCTGCAGGAAGTACTGACGGGCCGCCTGGCGGTCGGCGTCGAACTGGATCATCCCGTTCGCGTCGTACAGGTTGAGCATGGCGTTGAGCTCGTGGTAGCCCATCCCCTTGTACTTCTCGGGGATCTTCTTCTCCGCGGGGCCGTTCTCCGCTGTCAGGCCGGGTGTCGCGAGTTTCGTGTCCACAGCTCTCTCAGTCCTTCGTTGACGCGGGCGACGTCGTCGGACGTCCCCATCAGCTCGAATTTGTACAGGACGGGGACCTCGCACTTCACGGCGATCTTGTCGGCCGCGATGCAGTAGAGGTCACCGAAGTTGGTGTTTCCCGCGCCCATCACCCCCAGCATGAGCTCCCGGTTGCGCGGGATGCGCAGGAACTTCATGACCTGGGGCGGCACGGCGCCGCCGGAGCGGGGCCTGCCGTAGGTGGGGACGCAGAGGACGAAGGGACGGTCCATCACGGGAGCGTCCTCGCCCGTACGCAGGGGAAGCCGGACCGATGCGGCCTCGAGCTTCTGCACGAATTTATGGGTGTTGCCGGAGACGGATGAGAAGTACGCCACCAGAGGGCGCTCCGTCCCGGTGTCCGTGTCCCGCTTCCCCTCCAGTGCGGTATCCACGATCTTCCTCCTCGACGAGGATGGTTCCGCGGGTCCGTCCCGGCTCGGGGCGGGCCCGCGGGGTATGGCTCAGGAGACCAGGGCGGCGTCCAGCTCCGCGATCTTGTCCGGGCGGAAGCCGGACCAGTGATCGGTCTCCGTGACGACCACCGGAGCCTGCATGTAGCCGAGGTCCTTGATGCGCTCGAGCGCCTGGGCGTCCTCGGTCACGTCCACGACGTCGTAGGCGACGCCGCGCTTGTCGAGGGCGCGGTAGGTCGCGTTGCACTGGACGCATGCGGGCTTGGTGTACACGGTCACAGACATGGTGGCTCCTTGCGATGAGATGCTCTGCTGCCCTGCGCGGGCACTGCCGGGGAAGTCGGGTTTAATACTACATCTTGTGTTGGGGCCTGCAAGGCTACCCAAGATGCTGTGGAGCCGGCCGAAACAGTTATCCCCAGCCTGTGCAAATCACATCGCTGTCATTGTAGCCCGTGATGACGCGGCGGACAGTTTCCGCGACTCGCTTTTCCCCCGCTCGGTCCACAGGGAAGTTATTTTTCCCGGTGTGGCGGACGTGGCGAACGCCCCTTCCGGCGGACCGCTAGATGAGGTCCGCCTCGCGCAGCTTGTCGGACAGCGTGGCGCCGTCGTTGGCCTCCATCCAGAGGCTGCCGGCGGCGACCTGCTTGGCCCGGTCGTCGCCCCACACGCGCCCCGACGCCAGCACCGACTCCCCCACGCTGAGGTTGCGGATGATGATGGCCGCGACGTGCTCCGGGTAGCGCAGCGCGAAGCCGTTGTAGATGTCCGGGTCCCGCTGGCCGTCGTCGCCGATCAGGATCCAGCGGACGTCGGGGAACTCGCGGACCAGGCGGCGCAGCGAGTCCACCTTGTGCGCCGCGCCCGAGCGGAACCAGCGCGTGCGGGTCGGGCCCCAGTCGGTCAGCAGCAGCGTCCCGTCCGGGTAGGCGTTGCGGGAGAGGAAGCGGCGCAGGGCCGGGGCGACGTTCCAGGCGCCGGTGGACAGGTACATGACCGGGGCGCGCGGGTGGGCGCGGTGCAGCCGCTCCATGAGCACCGCCATGCCCGGCGTCGGCATCCGGGCGTGCTCGCTGATCACGAAGGAGTTCCAGGCGGCCAGCAGCGGGCGGGGCAGGGCCGTGACCATCACCGTGTCGTCGACGTCGCACACGATGCCGATGCGCTGGCCGTCCGGCAC
Source organism: Rothia halotolerans (assembly GCF_004136635.1). GTDB lineage: Bacteria > Actinomycetota > Actinomycetes > Actinomycetales > Micrococcaceae > Rothia > Rothia halotolerans. The sequence continues at coordinate 535,023 of NZ_NOIU01000002.1, forward strand.
CACGTAGACGCTGGAGACCACCTCCTCGGAGGCTCCCGTACGCATCCTCACCTCGTGCTCCCCCGGCTCCAGCTCGATCTCCAGCCGGCTGTCCAGCACGCCGCCCCGGTCCGTCGTGACGGTGAAGGCTCGGCCGCCGATGCTCACCACGACCTCGGCCTGGGAGATCGGCACCGAGGTGAAGGAGCGCCAGCCGCGGGCGGGGCTGGCGGCGCGCTGGTCCCCCGCGAGCGACTCGGTGAGGTGGGAGAAGAGCATGGTCTTGTACAGCGCCCGGCCGAGCACCCGGACCCACCGGGTGGTGCCGTACCCCACGAAGGGGACGATCACCGGCTCGTTGCCGGCGCGGATGGCCGTGCTCTCCCGGTAGTCGTGGATCCGGTCGGCCACCTTGAAGGCCATGTTGACCGCCTCCGTGCTCACCGAAGGTGCGTTTCTTCTGCCGCGAGGGAGCCGGGACTTCGCCATGGCCCCAGTTTGTCACAGCCGGGCCGACTCCTCGGCCGGACGTGCCGGGGGGCCGAGGTTCGGAGGGCCGGCGCACGGACACGGGGATCAGAGGCGCTGGGGAGGATGAGACGGGGGTGAGGAACTGAACTGGGGGCGACGCCGCAGGAGCCGGGGAGCGGCGGCTCACTGCCCCAGCGCCGCGCGCCGCCAGGCCGGCAGAACCTCTGCGAGGGCCGCGCGTCCCTCGTGGTGCCGTCCGCCCAGCCAGCGGAAGACAGCGCCGGGGGCGGCGAGGGAGAGCGTCGTGGAGCCGGCCGGCGGCGTGCCGGGCACGGCGGGCGGCCGGTAGCCGAGTGCCAGGGCGGAGGCCATCACCCGGTGCCCGGCTAGCACCGCCGGCGAGCGTCGGAGCGAGCCTCCGGTGCGCAGGTCCTCGACGAGCAGCGGCGCGCCCGCGAGCGAGACCTGCACCAGGCTGCGGAGCGAGGAACCTTCCTCACCCGCGCGCCCCAGGACCAGGGTCTCGGAGATCAGGGCGCGGGCGCCCTCGGCCAGCTCCGTCCGGAGGCACCGGGTCAGGGCGGAGCCCCGCGCCGCGATGCAGGGTGCGCCGTCCCAGGTCAGGCGGGCGCCCTCCGCGAGCTCGACGTCGCACTCCCACCGGGAGGGCTCGCCGGCCGAGTCGTAGGCGACCAGGGCCGCCGGCTCCACCAGCTCGAGCCGCGCGCCCGGGCGCAGGCGGATGCGGATCCGCAGCTCGTCCCCGCTCAGCAGCGTCATCTGGCGGCCGATCAGCGCGACGCGGGCGAGGTCGCCCTCCGGGGGGAGGGGCCGGGCGGCCAGGAAGTCGCCGGGGACGAGCCGGGCGATGCGCGGGCGTCCCCGCGGCCCGGCGTCGACCTCCACGACGGTGGGGCGGCTAATGCGCGGGGCCTTCCGGGGTCTCGTCCTGCCCGCGGGCGCCCTCCCTCCTGTGGGCCTCGTCCCGCCCCTGGGCCTCGTCCTTCCGATGGGACCCGTTCTCCCTGTGGGCCCCGTCCCGCCCGTGGGTCTCGTCCTCCCCGTGGGAGTGGACGTATCCCCCGCCCTCGCCGTCGGCGTGGAAGTGCGGGGCCATGGGGCCCGGGTCCACCGGCGTGTGCACCCCTGAGGAATGCCGCTCCATCAGGGCCAGGACCCATTCGCGCAGCGCCGCGACCGTGGGCTGGACGTTCTTGGACAGGGCCAGCACGGGGGCGCCGCCGCGTGCGGCGACGGCGTCGGCGACCATCCGGTCGACGTCGACCTCCACGTACGGGGCGATGTCGATCTTGTTGACCACCAGCAGGTCGGCCCGGCCGATCCCGGGGCCGCCCTTGCGGGCCACGTCTCCCCCGCCGGCGACGTCGAGCACGAAGATCTGGGCGTCCACGAGGGCGGGCGAGAACGTGGCGGTGAGGTTGTCCCCCCCGGACTCGACCAGCACGAGGTCCAGCGGGGAGAAGTCGGCTTCCAGGTCCTCGACGGCGAGCAGGTTGGTGGTGACGTCGTCGCGGATGGCGGTGTGCGGGCAGGCGCCGGTCTCCACCGCCCGGATCCGGTCCGGGTCCAGGACGCCGGCGGAGCGGAGGAAGCGGGCGTCCTCGTCGGTGTAGATGTCGTTGGTGATGACGCCGATGCGCAGCCGGTCCGCGAGGCTCCGGCAGATCGTGGCGATCAGGGAGGACTTGCCGGTGCCCACGGGACCCGCGACGCCCAGCCGGAGGGAGCGGTGCGGGACGGCCTCGGCGGCCGGGGCGGCGGATGTGGAGGTGGCAGCGGGCGTGGAGGTGGCGGGGACGGTGTTCTCAGGCACTGAAGAGTCTCCTGTCTCGGGCGGCGTGGGCCTGCGCCCACTGGTCGATCATGGGCGAGGACGGGGCGGGGATGGAGGCGGGGCCGGTGACGGGCAGGGCCTCGGCGAGGACGGCGTCGACCGTCCCGGCGATCCCGAGCACCCAGCCCGTCGCGGCGAAGGGGTCCCCGGGTTCGAGTTTGAGAGCGGCCGCGGCGACGGTCTGGGCGTCGTCGTAGCACATGGCGGTCACCAGCTCGGCTTCCGGGATCCCCCACACCGAGGCGATCAGCCCCATCGCGACGGCCCGGTGCGGGGACCGGCCGGCGACGCCCGGGCCCAGCTGCGCCGCGGCGGGGGCGAGGGAGCGCGCCAGCCGGATCAGGCCGCGGCCCAGCAGGGTGCTGGCGGCCCGCTGGGACTCGGCCGGCGTGCGGGCCTCCAGGGCCGTGGAGACCTCTGCGACCGTCCCGGCGTCCGGGTCCCGTGCGACGACGAGTGCCGCGGCGGCCTCGACCGTCCCCACGGTCAGCAGCCGGGAGCGGATGTAGGCCGGGATCTCCCCGGGCCGCAGCCCGTCCAGCAGCGCGGGCTCGAGCGAGGAGGAGAAGGCGTGCGCGCCGGTGGGCAACCGCGCGTCAGCCAGCAGCAACGTCACGATCCGCGCCGCGATCCCGGCCCCCGATGGCGTCCCCATGGTCAGAAGAGGCTGTAGCGCTGGGTCAGCGGCAGGGACGCGGCGGGGTGGTGCCCGACCTCCTCGCCGTCGATGCGGACGCGGAAGGTCTCCGGGTCGACGTCGATGCGCGGCGTCGCGGTGTTCAGCGGCAGGTCCGCCTTGCCCACCGCCCGGGTGTCCGCCACCGGCGTCAGGCTCCGCCGCAGCCCGAGCCGCTCCCCGAGGCCCTCGGCCAGCGCCAGCGGGGCGACGAAGGTGGTGGCCAGGTCCGCGCCGCTGGGCCCGTGACCGGCCAGCTGGCGGCGCATGAGCACCGGCTGGGGCGTGGGCAGCGAGGCGTTGGGGTCGCCCGTCTGCCCGGCCACGATCGAGCCGGCCTTGAGCACCGCGGAGGGTCGCGCCGCGAAGAAGGCGGGCGACCACAGGACCAGGTCCGCCAGCTTGCCGACCTCCACCGACCCGACGTGCTCCGAGATCCCGTGGGCGACGGCGGGGGCGATGGTGTACTTGGCGATGAACCGCCGCGCCCGCTCGTTGTCCGCCGGCTCGTCCCCGGCGTAGCCCTGCTGCCCCCTCAGGCGCTTCATGGCGTGGGCGACCTGCCAGGTCCGGGTGATGGTCTCGCCGATCCTGCCCATGGCCTGCGCGTCCGAGGAGGTGATCGAGATCGCGCCCATGTCGTGCAGGACGTCCTCGGCCATCATGGTGGTCCCGCGGATCCGCGACTCGGCGAAGGCCAGGTCCTCGGGGACCCGGGGGTCGAGGTGGTGGCAGACCATGAGCATGTCCAGGTGCTCCTCGACCGTGTTGACGGTCAGCGGGAGGGTGGGGTTGGTCGAGGCCGGGAGCACGTTCGGGTGCGCGGCGACCTCGATGATGTCCGGGGCGTGGCCTCCGCCGGCGCCCTCGGAGTGGAAGACGTGGATGCCGCGGCCGCCGACGGCTGCGAGGGTGTCCTGGACGAATCCGGCCTCGTTGAGGGAGTCGGCGTGCAGGGCGACCTGGACGCCGTACGCCTCGGCGGCGCGCAGGGCGGTGTCGATCGCGGCCGGCGTCGCGCCCCAGTCCTCGTGGACCTTGAGCCCGACGGCGCCCGCCGCGACCTGCTCCCGGCAGGCGGCGAGTGAGGCGGTGCTGCCCTTGCCGTAGACCAGGAAGTTCAGCGGGATGGTGTCCAGGCCGCGGTGGAGCGCGGCGAGGTGGGCTGGGCCGGGGGTCACGGTGGTGGCCTTGGTCCCCTCGGCCGGGCCGGTGCCCCCGCCGCCGACGGTCGTGATGCCGGAGGCCAGCGCCTCATGCAGGGCCTCGGGGCCCATCAGGTGTACGTGGGTGTCGATGCCGCCGGCGGTCAGGATCTTTCCCTCGCCGGCGAGGATCTCGGTGCCGGGGCCGATCGCCAGGTGGGGGTCGACGCCGTCGCTGATCTCCGGGTTGCCGGCCTTGCCGATGCCGGCGATGCGCCCGTCCTTGACCCCGACGTCGGCCTTGTACACGCCCGTGTGGTCCAGGATCAGCGCGTTGGTGATCACCAGGTCCGGCGCGCCGGGGACGTCGCCGGCGGGTGCGCTGAGGCGGGTGGACTGCGCCATAGACTCGCGGATGCTCTTCCCTCCGCCGAACACGACCTCCTCGCCGCCGAAGCAGAGGTCCCGCTCGGGGCTGATGAGCAGGTCGGTGTCGGCCAGGCGCACCCGATCCCCCACGGTGGGGCCGTAGAGGCGGGCGTACTCGGCGCGGGAGATCCTCATGCCGCGCCCCCGCCGAGGAGCCGGAGGCCGGGCACGACGGCGTTGCCCGCCAGGGCCACCGCTTCCACCTCACGGCTGGCCCCGGGCTCGAAGCGGACCGAGGTGCCCGCCGGGACGGCCAGGCGGTGGCCCCGGGCGGCCTCGCGGTCCAGCTCCAGCGCCGGGTTGGCCTGGGAGAGCTCGTAGTGGGAGCCGACCTGGACGGGCCGGTCGGCGAGATTGGTGATGACCAGGCGGCGCACGGGACGGCCGGCGAGCAGCTCGTGCTCGCCCTCGGCGGGGAGGATCTCGCCGGGGATCACGGGATGGGCTCCGTGATGGTGACCAGCTTGCGGCCGTCGGGGAAGGTCGCCTCGACCTGGATGTCGGCGATCATCTCCGGGACGCCCTCCATGACCTGCTCGCGGCGCAGCACGTGCCGGCCCTCGGCCATCAGCTCGGCCAGCGGGCGGCCGTCCCGCGCACCCTCGAGGGCCCAGCAGGAGATGAGCGCCACGGCCTCCGGGTGGTTGAGCAAGACGCCGCGGCCCAGGCGCTCGCGCGCGACCATGCCCGCCACGGAGAGCAGCAGCTTCTCGGTGTCTGACGGTGTGATCATCATGACGCTCATCGTGGCCCCGCGGTGTTTCGGGAACGTTTCGCGCAGCAGTGAGTTCCTTGGGCGCGGCCGGCGTCACAATGCGGCGCTTTCCGGTCCTGACTACCGCAGAAGCACCTTTTGGGGTACTACTTCCGTATGAGAGGGCGGGGAAAAGACCCGTCTGAGGTGGCAAAGGCGCTGAGGGACATGGGACGGATCATCGCGCGGTGCACGGCATCGCTGGCCGCTGCCTCGGCGCTCCTGCTGCTGCCGCCGTCCCGGCGGGACCGGGAGCCCGCGCCTCGGCCCGAAGTGCCCGTCTTCTGGGCTCCCGAGTGCCCCCGGCTGGAGGTCGTGCTCGTGGCCCCCTCGGGACCGGACGGGCCGCTGGAGGTGACGGGGACTCTGCGGCTCGGCGGGGAGGTCAGGAGGTTCCGGACGGGCGACCTCTGGGCCGGCGAGGAGACGAGCAGGCGCTTCCCAGCGCGCTCCGGCAGCGTGCCGGGCCCCGGCGGAACCGGCTCGCAGGCCTCGGGAAGGACCGGCTCGCCGGCCTCCGGTGGGGCCGAGACGCGGGTCTCCGGGAGGGCCGATGACGCCGGGACCTCGGGCGGCCCCTCCCTCTCCTGGGAGCTCTGCTGGCGAGGGCCCCCGGGACGCTGCGGGAGGGAGGAGGGCATCGCCCGCCTCGCCGGGAGGCCAGAGGGGCCTCCCGCGCCCCGTCCTTCGCCACGCGAGTGCGCGGCGCCGCGTCGGCCCTGAGGCGAGGCGCTCGGCTCCTCCCCACCGCCGGGCCTCCGCAGGCTCAGTCGAGCCGCTCCAGCCACGCCGAGAAGACCTCGTGGGCCTGGGACCTCAGGTCGGCGGCATAGTCCTGGGCCCCGCGTCGCATCTTCTCGACGTCGACCCCCTCGGAGGCGAGCTCGTGGGCATGACCCACCAGCCACGCCTCGATGTCCTCCGGCTCGACCTCGATGTGGAACTGGAGGCCCAGCAGCTTCTCCCCCAGCTGGAATGCCTGCATCGAGCAGGCGTCGGTCTCGGCCAGGCGCTCCGCGGAGTCGGGGACGGCGAAGGTCTCCGAGTGCCAGTGCAGCACCGGGCGCCCGTCCAGGGGAGCCAGCACCGAGTCCCGGCCCTCCTCGGTCAGCCGGAGGGGGCCGAAGCCGATCTCCGAGCGCTCCGCCGGGACGACCTCGGACCCCAGGGCCGCGGCCATCAGCTGCGCGCCGAGGCAGACGCCCAGCGTGGGCAGGTTGGACTGCACGCGCGTGGCGACGATCTCCCGCTCATTCTGCAGGAAGGGGTACCTTTCCGCGTCGTTGACGCCCAGGGGGCCGCCGAGGACGATCAGGAGGTCGGCCTCCTGCGCCTGGTTCGGCTCGATCGGGCCGACGGGGGCGTCGCAGTATTCGATCTCGTAGTCTCGGTGCCGCAGCTCGGCCTCCAGGAGGCCCAGGTCCTCGAAGGGGACGTGGCGGATGACGTAGGCGCTCTTGCTCATGGGGTCTCCTCGGAACGGACGTCGGCGCTTGCCGGGTGTGTTCCCAGCCTATCCGCCGGAGCCGCCTCCCCGTGAGTGGCGGTGCCCTCGGGAGCCGAGGGGCCGGCGGGTCCGGCCACGGCCGGCGTCGTCCCCGTCTCCGGCCGCGTCCCGGGCGGTGCGCCGCCGGCATTGGCCGGGGCCAGCGCCAGCACCGCGAGCACCAGCCCGATCAGCGCCAGGCCGGCCCACCCGGCCGGCTCAAGGCGCTCCCCCACCACCAGCACGGCCAGCACCGCGGCGACGGCCGGCTCGCTGAGGGTGACGGTGGTCGCCGTGCTGGCGGGCACCTTGGTCAGCCCGTAGCCGAAGAGCACGTACCCCAGGAACATCGGCACCAGCGCCATGTACGCGGCGACGCCGAGCGCCTCCGGCGTCGCCACCAGCGGCGCGCCGGTCAGCGCGAGGACCGGCATCAGCAGCAGGCCGCCGGCGCCGAAGATCGAGCCCATCGACGCCGCCCGCCCGACGCCGTCGCGCATGAGCCGCTGCGCCGCCCAGGAGTAGCCGGCGTAGGCGGTCCCGGCGAGCAGCCCCAGCGCGATGCCGCCCAGCATCGGCGCTCCGGAGGCGGAGGAGGACGCCGAGGAGACGCACAGCAGCGCGCTGCCCGCCGTCCCCAGGACCGCCGCGACCACCCACCAGCGGCTGAGCGCGCGGTGTTCGACCACCCGCTCCAGGACCCCGGAGGCCAGCGGCGCCGAGGCCAGGGAGACCACCGTCCCGATGGCCACCCCGGACAGGTGCATCGAGCTGTAGAAGGCGAGCGGGTAGACCGCCACCGCCAGGGCCCCGAGCGCGACGACGCCCGCCCGCCCTCGCAGCCTCGTCCGCGCGGACCACAGGGAGGGCAGGGCGATGAGCGCCTGCAGGAGGCCGCCGATGCCGAGCGAGGCCGCGCCGATCGCGAGGGGGCCGGCGTCGGGAGCGAAGGTGGCCGCGGTGCCGGTGGTGCCCCACAGGACGGCGGTGACGGTCAGGGCGCCGAGGCCGGCGAGCCGCCCCCGGTTCACAGCGCCCCCACGATCGCGGCGGCGAGGGCGCGGGCGCGCTCCAGCCGGGCGGGGGTGCCCTCGAGGCCAGCGCGGGCGACGCCGCCCTCGAGGAGCAGCGCGCACTGCTCCGCGGCGGCCGCGGCGGGCCCAGGCTCCGCGACCTCGGCCAGGCACTCGGCCAGGATCCGCTCGACCTGCTCCTTGTGGCGGCGCACCGCCTCCCGGCCGGGCGTTCCGGCGGGCAGCTCGGCGGCGGCGTTGAGGAGGCCGCAGCCGCGGAAGCCGCCGGCGTGCGCGTCCTCGGCGTGGTCGATGTAGGCGTCGAAGACGGCCAGCGCCCGCTCGAGCGGCGTCGCGGCCGCCTCGCTGCGGCGCCGGAGCAGCTCGAGCCACTCCTCGTGCCGCCGCTCGATGTAGGCGAGCACGAGATCGTCCTTGGAGGCGAAGTTGTTGTAGAGGCTCTGCTTCGCGACGCCGGCATCGGCGGTGATGGTGTCGATGCCGGTCGCGGTCATCCCCTCGGCGTAGAAGAGGCGGCCGGCCGCGGCGAGGATGCGCTCGCGCGCCGGGCTCGGCCGGGAGGGACGGCGCTGCTGCGGAAGGGTGGGCATGGGTGATCCTCTCAGGTCGTTAGGTAGACCAGTCTACCTAACGACCTGAGGGGCGGCCACCACGCCGGGACCGGGGCCGAGGGTCCGGGCGGCGCGGACGGACCGCCCGCGCCGCAGCCGTTGCCTCCGACTCACGCCTCCAGCGGCACCTGCGTCGCACCGGGCTCGCGGGCGGCCTGGGCCTCGAGGAGCTCGGAGCGCAGCTGCGGGTCCAGCGCAGCGTCCAGGGCGGTCAGCGCGATCACCGCGGCGCCGTCCAGCACGGCCTCGTCCGCCTCGGCGGTGATGGCGTCGGCTGCGAAGCTGGAGTGGTGCATGACGGCGTGGGAGCCGCGCACCGCGATCATGCCGTGGACCGTGGGGACCACCTGGGAGACGTTGCCCATGTCGGTGGAACCACCGCCGTCGACCGGGACGGGGTCGACCTCCCGGCCGCGCTTTTCCATGTTCGCGTCCCAGTACCGGCCGAGGCCCTCGTGCGTCAGCACGGGCGCGTAGGGGTGCTCGGTCTGCCGGTGCTCCCAGGAGCAGCCGGTGGCGACCGCAGCGCCCTCGAAGCAGGCCAGCACGCGCTGCTTCAGCGCGCGCCAGGTCTCGACGTCCTTGGCGCGCACCTCTGCCTGGAGCACCGCGGTGCCGGCGATCACGTTGGTGGCCGAGCCGCCGTCGGAGATGAAGGCGTTGGTGTTCGCGCCGGCCGGGAGGTGCTGGCGCAGGAAGGCCAGGTTCACCATCGCCAGGCTCGCGGCGGCCCCGGCGTTGATCGCCTCGAAGGGGGCACCGGCGGCGTGGGCCTCGCGCCCGGTGTAGACGACCTCGAAGCGCTCCACGGCGGTCATGGTCATGGACAGGACGCTGATGTCGCCGTCGGGCCGGCCGTGGACCATCAGGGAGAAGGCGGCGTCCTCCCAGGCGCCGGCGTTCAGCAGCGAGACCTTGCCGCCGCCGTGCTCCTCCGCGGGGGTGCCCAGCAACTTGATCCGCAGGCCCGCGGCGTCGGCCACGGAGCGCAGGGCCAGGGCGGCGCCGACGCCGGCGGAGGCGATGATGTTGTGGCCGCAGCCGTGGCCGATGTGGGGCAGGGCGTCGTACTCGGAGCAGATGACCACGGTCAGCTCGCCGCTGCCGTAGACCGCCTCCAGCGCGGTCTCCAGGCCGTAGGCCCCGCGCTCGACCTCGAAGCCGCCGGCCTCCAGCACCTCGGCGACCGCCGCCGCCGAGCGGTGCTCCTCCCAGGAGAGCTCCTCGAGCCCGTGGATGGTCCGGCTGAGCTGCAGGAGGTCCTCGCGGGAGTCCTCCACCGCCTCGGTAATGGCCGCGGCGAGCCGCTCGTGCTCGGAGGACCGCTCGTTCTCGGGCGAGGCGGCGGAGGTGGCGTCGTGGGGGGTCATGGGGATCCTTTCGCGGGTCGGACGGGGGCGGGCCGCGCCGGCCGCGGCGGGCGCAGCCGGTGACGGCGGACACTCCCATAGTCCTCGCACTGCGACTCCGCGGCATCCCATTGCACGTGTCGATGAATTATGCTGTTCGGCGTGCAAGAAGACCGGCTCGACCCCCTGGATGAGCGCATCATCCATGCCCTGCAGATCAACGGGAGGGCCCGCTGGAAGGACCTCTCCCCCGTACTGGGGGTCGACCCGGCGACGCTGTCCCGGCGGTGGGACGCACTGCGCGGCCGTGGCTTGGCGTGGGTCAGCGGCTACTTCCCGCAGCGCTCCGCGGGCGCGCTGGTCGACGTCGTCTGCGCCCCTCAGCGGGTCCGCGAGGTCGAGGAGAGCCTGCTGAGCATCCCGGAGGTCACCACGGTGGACCACACCTCGGGCGCGCGGGACATCCTCGCGACCGTGCTGACCGACACCCCGCGGGAGGTCTGGGAGGTGGCCACCGGGCGCATCGGCACCCTGCCGGGCGTGCGCGGCACCCAGAGCCACCTCATCACGACGCAGATCATGGAGGCCTCGAGCTGGCGGATCCGGGCGCTCTCCCCCGCGGAGGCCGCGCGCGTGCCCCTGCCCCGCCCGCCGCGCGGCAGGGCGCCGCGCACCCTGAGCCCCGACGTCGAGGCGGCCATCCGGTACGCCCTGCTGGAGGACGGGCGGGCCCCGGTCAGCCGGATCGCCCGCCGGTCCGGGCTCAGCGAGCAGCGCATCTCCGACGGGATCGCGCTCATGATCGCCCAGGGCGGGCTGAGGCTGCGCACCGACGTCGCGCGCACGGTGACCGGGTGGCCGATCTACGCGTGGCACTTCCTGAGGGTGCCCGCCAAGCTCGTCGCCCAGGCTCGGACCATCCTGCCGCAGGTCCCCGAGCTGCGCTCCGCCTTCGTCGTCGCCAGCCAGTACAACCTGGTCACGGCGGTCTGGCTGCGGGAGCTCGCGGACGTCACCCGCTTCGAGGCGGCCATGGAGTCGGTGCTGCCGGGGGCCCGGATCATGGACCGCAGCGTTGTGTTCTCCATGGGGAAGCACATGGGGCGGCTGTTGGACGGCGAGGGCCGGGCAACGCTGGGGTACGTCCATCCCCATCGCGACGGGGGCATGGCGGCTCCCGAACCCCAGGGGCGCTGAACGCGGCTCTGCCAGGAGCCTTCGCCGGAAGCAGGCTGGCCGCCGAGGGGCCTACTCCAACCACCGGCCCCGCCGAAGTGTTGGCAGCTGGCCGGGCCGTGGTTGGAGTGATGTAAATCAGCGGGATGAGGCTGGATCGCTGTCATACCAAGGAGCGGGGACATGTTCGGTACAACCGAGGCGGCGCCCCGAACGCTCGAAAGCATCCGGGACGCCTAGAGTTTTTGCTGACCCTGGCAGCTATCCATAGGGGGCCACGGTCTGCCAGAGACAAGTCGGGACCCTACCGACCCTTACAGTGTATCCCTTGGGCTACTCACCCTCGGCGAGCGCGCCGAGGCTCGGGTAGTTGGACTCGAGTTGATTGGCGGCCTCCAGCGCGGTGTGGGTGACCGCTGCGGCTTCTCCTCATGGCCGGGGCAACAGCCCCTCTGGACCGTTGACGACCGGCCGGAACGGTGATGGAGTGATATAAATCACTCTCCCTGGAGGCCGTCATGTCAGAGCACCAGAATCCGGCGGTGGAGGTCCCGCTCGGTCGGGTCGTCCTGGTCGCCGCCACGGCGGCCCTCGGCGGCTTCCTCTTCGGCTTCGACACGGCGGTGATCAACGGCGCGGTCGGGGCCATCGGCGAGCGGTTCGAGGCCTCGGGCTTCCTGCTCGGCTTCGCCGTCGCCTCGGCGCTCATCGGCTGCGCGGTCGGCGCCTGGTACGCCGGCCCCGTCGCGGACCGGCTCGGCCGCATCCGGGTGATGATCATCGCGGCGGCGCTCTTCGTCATCAGCTCGATCGGTTGCGGGGCGGCCTTCTCCATCTGGGACCTCTCCCTCTGGCGGGCGGTCGGCGGGCTCGGCGTCGGCGCGGCGTCGATCATCGCCCCGGCCTACATCGCAGAGGTCTCCCCGGCGGGCATCCGCGGCAGGCTGGGGTCGCTGCAGCAGCTGGCGATCGTCACCGGCATCTTCGTCGCGCTGCTAACCGCCTACGCGCTGGTCGCCGCGGCCGGCAGCGCCACCGCGCCGCTCTTCGGCATCGAGGCCTGGCGGCTGATGTTCCTCGCCGAGCTCGTGCCGGCGATCGTCTACGGCGTCCTCGCTTTTACCATCCCGGAGTCGCCGCGCTTCCTCATCTCCCGCGGGCAGCGGCAGAAGGCGCTGAAGGTCCTGAACCGCTACGTGGGCGGCGACGCGGAGCAGACCGCGGACGAGATCGAGAAGTCGTTCCGGGGACGCTCGGAGCGCCCTCGGCTCTCGATCCTGCGCGGACCCTCCGGACGCGTCTACCCGGTCGTGTGGACAGGCCTCGGCCTGGCGGTGCTCCAGCAGTTCACGGGGATCAACGTCATCTTCTACTACTCCTCGGTGCTGTGGCAGGCGGTCGGCTTCACCGAGCAGGACTCGCTGATCATCACCGTGATCACCTCCGTGACCAACATCCTCACCACGGTGGTGGCGATCCTGCTCATCGACAAGGTGGGCCGCAAGCCCCTGCTGCTGATCGGCTCGATCGGCCAGTTCGCCTCGCTCGCGGTCCTGGCGATCACCTTCGCCACGGCGCCGGTGGTCGGCGGGGAGCCGGTCCTCGAGGGGGCCGCGAGCCCGATCGCCCTGATCGCCGCCAACCTCTTCGTCGTCTTCTTCGGCTGCACCTGGGGGCCCATCATGTGGGTCATGCTCGGCGAGATGTTCCCCAACAAGATCCGGGTCATGGCGCTCGCGGTCGCCGGCGCCGCCCAGTGGGCCGCGAACTTCGCCGTCTCGACGACCTTCCCCGCCCTCTCCGAGATCGGGCTGGGCCTGGCCTACGGCGTGTACACCGCCTTCGCGTTCATCTCCATCTTCTTCGTCGCCCGGTTCATCCAGGAGACCAAGGGGCAGACCCTGGAGGAGCTCTCCGAGCGCGACGGGTAGGCGGGCGGTCCAGTGACGACGCGGAGGTCCGGCGACGACGCGACGCGGAGGGCTCGGAGGGGGGTCCGTCCCTTCCTCTTCGGTGTCCTCGCGCCGTCTCGTGCCCACGAGCCCGTTTCTCGTGCGCGCTCCTCGCCGACCGGGATCCTCCAGCCTTCCGACTCTGCGCCTGCTTTGCCCGCCCCGGGGATCGGCACCCGAGTCCCGATCTTCCGTTCACATTCTTGAAGCATACCCCTAGGGGGTATAGCGTGAGGAGGACAGACCCCTGGACGAGGAAGCAGGAGGGACGGAACGAGCATGAACGACCATCAGGCGGAGCACGGCGTGACGCGTACGGAAGGACCCGAGCACGCGGACCACGCCGGCCACCCGGCTCCCGACCACGACCACGACCACGACCACGACCACGACCACGGTAACCATGCCGGCCACGCAGGCCATGGCGACCACGCAGGCCATGGCGACCACGGGGGCCACATGGGCCACGCCGGGCACGGAGACCACGTCGGGCAGTTCCGGCGCCTGTTCTGGATCATGCTCGTCCTCGCCGTCCCCGTGGTGGCCTTCAACGGCATGTTCGCCGACCTCATCGGCTACTCCCTGCCCGACGCCGGCTGGGTCCGCTGGGTCTCCCCCGTGCTGGGCACCGTCATGTACGTCTGGGGCGGACGGCCGTTCCTGACCGGCGGGGTGAGCGAGCTCCGCTCCCGCCAGCCTGGCATGATGCTGCTGATCGCCCTGGCGATCACGGTCGCCTTCATCGCCTCCTGGGGCGCCAGCCTGCACCTGCTGGACCACGAGCTGGACTTCTGGTGGGAACTGGCGCTGCTGGTGGTCATCATGCTGCTGGGCCACTGGATCGAGATGCGCTCGCTGGCCCAGACCAGCTCGGCGCTGGACTCGCTGGCGGCCCTGCTGCCCGATCAGGCGGAGAGGGTCGAGGGCGAGGACGTCGTCACGGTCGACCCGGCGGAGCTGGCGGTGGGCGACGTCGTCGTCGTGCGTCCCGGCTCCTCGGTGCCCGCCGACGGCAGGATCGTCGATGGCGGGGCCAGCATGGACGAGTCCATGGTGACCGGGGAGTCCCGGACGGTGCGCCGCGAGGCCGGGGACCGCGTCGTCGCCGGCACCGTGGCCACCGACTCCGGCCTGAGGGTCGAGGTCACCGCGATCGGCGAGGACACCGCGCTGGCCGGCATCCGCAAGCTCGTCTCCGACGCCCAGGCCTCCTCCTCCCGCGCGCAGCGGATCGCGGACACCGCGGCCGCGTGGCTGTTCTGGTTCGCCCTGGGCTCGGCGGCGATCACGGCGCTGGTGTGGTCGCTGGTCGGGCTGCCGGACGACGCCGTGGTCCGCACCATCACCGTGCTGGTCATCGCCTGCCCCCACGCGCTGGGCCTGGCGATCCCGCTGGTGGTCTCCATCGCGACCGAGCGCGCGGCGAAGGCCGGCGTGCTGGTCAAGGACCGGCTGGCGCTGGAGTCGATGCGCACGGTGGACGCGGTGCTCTTCGACAAGACCGGGACGCTGACCAAGGGCGAACCCACCGTCACCGGGATCGAGGCCGTCGGCGAACGCTCCGAGGACGAGGTGCTCGCGCTGGCCGCCGCCGCGGAGGCCGACAGCGAGCATCCGCTGGCCCGCGCGATCACCGGCGCCGCCGGGGAGCGCGGCCTGGACGTGCCGGCGGCCTCGGACTTCTCCTCCTCCCCCGCTGTGGGGGTCAAGGCCGCCGTGGAGGGATCCGTGGCGGAGGTCGGCGGGCCGTACCTGCTGGAGCAGCGTCGTCGCGACGAGCTTCCCGTGGCCGAGCGGTGGCGCGGGGAGGGGGCGATCATCCTCCACGTCCTGCTCGACGGCGAGGTCCTCGGCGCCCTGCGGCTGGCCGACGAGATCCGGCCCGAGTCCCGCGAGGCCGTGGACGCGCTGCACGAGGCCGGCGCCCAGGTCGTCATGATCACCGGCGACGCGCAGGCGGTGGCCGATACCGTCGCAGGTCAGCTGGGCATCGACCGCGTCTTCGCCGGCGTGCGGCCCGAGGACAAGGCGGCCAAGGTCGCCGAGCTGCAGGGCGAGGGCCGCCGGGTCGCGATGGTCGGCGACGGCGTCAACGACGCCCCGGCGCTGGCCCAGGCCGACGTCGGCATCGCGATCGGCGCCGGCACCGACGTCGCGATCGGCTCGGCCGGGGTGATCCTGGCCTCCTCCGACCCGCGCTCGGTGCTCTCGGTGGTGGAGCTCTCCCGGGCCACCTTCCGGAAGATGAAGCAGAACCTGTGGTGGGCCGCCGGGTACAACCTGATCTCGGTGCCGCTGGCGGCGGGCGTCCTCGCCCCGGTGGGCTTCGTGCTGCCGATGAGCGTGGGGGCGATCCTGATGTCCGCCTCGACCGTGGTGGTGGCGCTCAACGCCCAGCTGCTGCGCCGGCTGGACCTCGACCCCGCGCGGCACGACGACGCCGGGTGAGGCCGGGGCGATGAGGCCGTCCGGGCGCTGCGGTGCCAGGTCCGGGGACCACCCCTGGCATGGTCCCGCCGCCCGGGCGCTCTCTCGTCGGGCGGCGGCGCTCGGCTCAGCCCCGCCGGCCCTCCCCGGGCAGCGGGCGCTTCGCGGTCCCCTTCCAGCTGCGGTAGGCCCACACGGTCATCACGATGACCACGGCCCAGGCGATCCCCACCACGATGCCGTGCACCACGGAGGGGGACGCGACGAAGACCCCGATGGCCACCAGCGAGATCTGCCCCGGAATCGCCGCGAGCCCGCTGGCGACCACGAAGTCCCGCTGGGAGACCCCGAAGGCCCCGCCGCCGTAGTTGACCGGCCAGTACGGCAGGCCCGGCAGCAGCCGCAGCATGAACACCGCTTGGAACCCGGCGTTCTCCAGCCGCTCCTCCACGACGCCGGCGTGGCGCCCGAGCAGCTTCTTGACGGTGCCCTTGCCGAGCCCGCGGGCGATCCAGTAGGCGCCCCAGCAGCCGATGAGCACCCCGACGATCGAGAGCACGCTGCCCTCGATGAGCCCGAAGAGCACTCCCCCGGCCACCGCCATGATGGTGACGGGGATGGGGGTGAGCGCGACGACGGCGTAGAGCGCCGTGAACACGATCCACGCCGCCCAGCCCCACCGGTCGAGGTCGGCCCGGAGGTCCTCGAGGGAGGGCAGGCGCACGTTGAAGGCCAGCCACACCATGCCGAGCAGAACCAGCACCAGCAGCGTGTTCCGGGCCACGGTCCCCCAGTGGGGGCCCTCTGACGATGCGGGTCGCTGTCCGTCATCTGGGCGCGCCGGTGGGCGGTTCTGCTCGTGGGTCATCCCCTCACTATATAGAGGACCGGGACCCGCTCTGGCCCCGCAGAGCCCGGTCCGGCTTGGGAGAGGAGCACCCGCGGCGCAGGATCGACAGGATGCCGGCGAGGCGGTAGAGCTGAAGGAGACAGGCGCCGCCGGGCCGGCGGCGCGGGCCAAGGATGAGGAGGACCGGAGATGGGCAGCGAACAGGACGTCGTCGAGGCCAGGTTCCGGGCCGCGGAGGACCCGTGGCCCTCGAGGGAGCAGGACGCGGCGGCCGCGGCCGAACTGGTCGGGCAGATGACCTTCGAGGAGAAGCTCGCCCTGCTCAGCGCGCCCATGGGCTACGGCCCCGGCGCGCCGGAGGACGCCGTCGGCTCCGCCGCGCGGGCGCAGGGGGTGCCCCGGCTCGGGGTGCCGGCCTGGGATGAGAGCGACGCGAGCCTGGGCGTGACGAATCCCATGTCGGTCCGGGGAGACGGCCCGGCCACCGCCTTCCCCAGCGGCCTCGCCCTGGGCGCCACCTTCGACCGTGGGCTCGCCGAGGCCCAGGGCCGGGCGATCGGCGTCGAGGCCCGCGCCGTCGGGATGAGCGTGCAGCTCGCCGGCGGCATGAACCTGGTCCGCGAGCCGCGGGGCGGGCGGAACTTCGAGTACCTCGGCGAGGACGCGCTGCTCACCGGCGTGCTGGCGGGGGCGAGCGTGCGCGGGATCCAGGAACAGGGGGTGATCTCCACTGTCAAGCACTTCGCGCTCAACCCCCAGGAGACGGGCCGGGTGATGGTCAGCTCCGACCTCGCCGAGCCGCAGCTGCGCGCCTCGGACCTGCTGGCCTTCCAGATCGCGCTCGAGCACGGTGGCCCGCGGGCGGTGATGAGCGGGTACAACCGGGTCAACCGGCTCTACGCCTCCGAGAACCCGTGGCTGCTGAACGGCGTGCTCAAGGGTGACTGGGGCTTCCGCGGCTTCGTCATGTCCGACTGGGGCGGCACCCACTCCGCCGCGGCGGCCGCGACGGCTGGCCTGGACCGGCAGTCCGGCTACCAGCTGGACACCCGGCACTTCTTCGGGGAGGAGCTGGAGGCCGCCGTCGAGGGCGGGCGCGTGCCGATGTCCCGGATCGACGACATGGCCGTCCGCATCCTGACCGCCCTCCTCTCCATCGGCGCGACGGGCGAGCGCAGGGGTGCCGGCGCCCCCTCGGAGGAGCAGCTGGCGGAGCACGCGGAGCTCGCCGAGCGGGTCGCCGCCTCCTCGATCGTGCTGCTGCGGAACGAGGAGGCCGTCCTGCCCCTGCCCGCCGACCTCCCGCGCCTGGTGGTGGTCGGGAAGCACGCGGACCGCGGCGTGCTGTCCGGAGGCGGCAGCTCGACCGTGACCCCGCCCGACGCCGTCCAGGAGGAGGGCTTCTCGATCGCCCAGATGTCCCTGCCGAAGGTCCTGCACCGGCCCGCCCCGCTCGACGAGCTGCGCCGCGCCCTGCCGGACACGGAGGTGGTCTTCCTGGAGGGGAGCCCCGGTCAGGTCGCCTCCTCGCTGCGGCGGGACGACACGGTGGTGGTGCTCGCCCAGCACTGGGCCACCGAGGGCCGGGACAACCCGGACCTGAGCCTGCAGGACGAGCAGGATGCCCTGATCTCCGCGGCGGCGCGGGCGGCCGGGCGGACCGTCGTCGTCCTGGAGACGCCGGGGCCGGTGCTGATGCCCTGGTTGGAGGAGGTCGACGCCGTCCTCGCCGCCTGGTACGGCGGCTCGGGCGGCGCCGGGGCCCTGGCCGCGGTCCTGACCGGGGCGGCCTCGCCCTCGGGCCGCCTGCCGCTGACCTTCCCGGCCGGCGAGGAGCAGCTCCCCCGGCGGGAGATGACCGACCCCGAGAGCACCACTTCGAATCCCGGCGAGCCGCGCACGGGGGGCTCCCCCGCGATCGACTACGACGTCGAGGGCGCGGACGTCGGCTACCGGTGGTACGAGCGCGAGGGCCTCGAGCCCCTCTTCTGGTTCGGCCACGGCCTGTCCTACACCTCGTTCTCCTACGAGGACGTGGAGATCGCGGCCGACGACGCCGGTGACCCCGCGGTGACCCTCACGGTGCGCAACTCCGGCGATCGCGCCGGCGTCGAGATCCCGCAGGTCTACCTCGCCCCGCCGGAGGGCACGGCGCGGCTCGTGGGATGGGCTCGGGTCGCCCTGGATCCCGGCCAGGCGCGGCGCGTGCGCATCGTCGCCGACGATCTCCGCTGCTACGCCCGGTACGACGTCGACGATCCGGGCTGGACGGTCGAGGAGGGGACGCACCGGGTCCGCCTGGCCCGCAGCGCCGCGCCCGGGGACGTCCTCGCCGAGTCCGCGCTCGAGCTGGGGGCCCGCCGGCTGCGGCCGTGAGCCGGGCCGGGGCTTGAGCCGCGAGCAGGGGCGCCCGTCAGAGCCAACGGGTGGCACGGTCACGACTTGAGCCGCAGGCCCGGGGGCGCGCCGTCGCGTCCCCGGGCCTGCGGCTCTCCGGCTGCGGGCGTGCCGCCCGCTCACCGCTACTCCACGAGCTTCCCCTCCGTGGAGACCTCCCGCATCAGCCCGGCGATCTCCTCGGAGACCGCTGGGATCGCCTCGCGGGTCACGCCTTCCGAGGGCGACCACACCAGGTTGACCTGCAGTGCCGGGTCCAGCTCGGGGTAGTCGCTGCGGTTGTGGCAGCCGCGGGTCTCACGCCGCTCCAGCGCCGCCTCGAGGGTGGCCCGGGCGGCCAGGACCGAGGACTTCAGGTCGAAGGCGTGGGCCAGGCCCTGGAAGCCGGCGATGTCCGGGTGGATCCCGACGTCGTCCATGCGCTCCTCGATCCGGCGCAGCTCCTCGAGCCCGGCCAGCAGCCCCTCCTCGTCCCTGACCACCCCGGCGTGCTCGGTCATGGTGTCCCGCAGGGCCCGCTGCAGCGCGCGCACGTTCTCGGTGCCGTCGGCGGCCAGCAGGTCCTCGATCTCCCGGCAGGCGGCGTCCACGGCGTCGGCAGAGCGGATCTGCGCCTCCAACCCCTCCGAGTGGCGCACGGCTGCCCGGCCCACGATGCGCCCGAAGACCAGCAGCTCGATGAGCGAGTTGCCGCCGAGCCGGTTGGCCCCGTGCAGCCCGCTCGCGGCCTCCCCGATGGCGTACAGGCCGGCGACGTCGGTGCTGTGGTCCTCCGGGTCCACCCACACCCCGCCCATGGAGTAGTGGGCGGTCGGCGCGATCTCGATCGGGGACGCGGTGATGTCCAGCATCTGCAGCTCCAGCAGCGTCTGGTAGACCCGCGGCAGCCGGTTCATGATCGTCTCGCGGGGCAGGTGGGAGACGTCGAGCCAGACCCCGCCGTTCTCCGTCCCGCGTCCCTCCTTGATCTCGGTGTAGGCGGCCAGCGCGACGCGGTCCCGGGTGGAGAGCTCGCGGCGCTCGGGATCGTAGCGGTCCATGAACCGCTCGCCCAGCGCGTTGCGCAGGATCCCGCCCTCGCCGCGCGCCGCCTCCGAGACGAGGGTGCCGGCGGCGTTCTCGGGCTCGAGGATGCCCGAGGGGTGGAACTGCACCAGCTCGGGGTCGCGCAGCCGGCCGCCCGCCTCCACCGCGAGGCGGAAGGAGTCGCCGGTGTTCTCGTCGCGCCGGGAGGAGGTGCGGCGCCAGATGCGGTTGTGGCCGCCGGCGGCGAGGATCACGGCGTCGGCTCGGATCAGGTACCGGGTGCCGTCGACGAGGTCGAATCCGTAGGCGCCGAAGACGACGCCGTCGCGCACCAGCAGCCGGGTGATGTAGACGGTGTCCAGGACCGGGACCTTCAGCTGCTCGGCGCGGCGCACGAGCGTGCGCTGGATCTCCAGGCCGGTGTAGTCGCCGGCGAAGGCGGTGCGCCGGTAGGTGTGGGCGCCGAAGAACCGCTGCGAGATCCTGCCATCC
Source organism: Rothia halotolerans (assembly GCF_004136635.1). Classification (GTDB taxonomy): domain Bacteria; phylum Actinomycetota; class Actinomycetes; order Actinomycetales; family Micrococcaceae; genus Rothia; species Rothia halotolerans. The sequence goes on from NZ_NOIU01000002.1 coordinate 555,132, forward strand.
TCCTCGCGGGCGAAGCCCATGCCGTAGCGCTCGAGGTCCTCGATGCCCTCCTGGGCGCCGCGGGCCACGATCTCCACGGTGCGCGGATTGGCCAGCAGGTAGCTCTCCCTGATCGTGTCCGCGGCGTGCTGCTGCCAGCTGTCCGCCTCGTCCATGGTGCCCAGCGCCGCGTTGATGCCGCCGGCGGCCAGCGAGGTGTGGGCGTCGTGCCGGGGGCGCTTGCCGATGGCCAGCACGTCCACGCCCTGCTCGGCCACCTCGATCGCGGCGCGCAGGCCGGATCCGCCGGTGCCGATGACCAGGACGGTCGTGGAGATCTGACGTTCTGGGGTGCTCTGAGTAGTCATAGGGATCACCGTAGGGAGGCCCGGGTGATTACTCCAATGAATTATCTGAGTCGTTTCCATACACTGTTGCTATGACGATGAACCTGGAGCAGCTGCGCGGATTCCTCGAGGTGGCGCAGACCGGCCACTTCACCCGCGCCGCCGAGCGCCTGCACCTGGCCCAGCCCTCCCTGAGCCGGCAGGTCGCGACCCTCGAGCACGACCTCGGCGCCGAGCTCTTCCACCGGGCCCGCGGCCACATCTCGCTGACCGCGGCCGGCGAGGCCCTGCTGCCGCTCGCCCGGCGCATGCTCGCCGACGCCGAGACGGTGCGCCGCGAGATGGCCGAGCTGGCGGGCCTGCAGCGCGGCCGCGTGCGCCTGGGGGCGACGCCGACGCTGTGCGTGAGCCTGGCCGTGGAGGCGATCGCCGCCTTCCACGAGACGCATCCGGGCATCGAGCTGCACCTCACCGAGCGTGGCTCCCGGGACCTCCTGGCCGAGCTCTCCCAGGGTGCGCTGGACCTGGCGCTGGTGACCGTGCCGGCCGGGCGCACGGGGGCGAGCACGAGCCTGACGCGTGCGCCGCTGCTGGCGGAGGAGCTCGTCGTCGTCTCCTCGGCCGCGCTGCCGCCGGTCGGGGACGGGCCGGCGATCACCCTGGCCGAGCTGGCCCGGCTGCCGCAGATCGTCTTCCACGAGAGCTACGACCTGCGCGCCGAGACCGAGGCGGCGTTCCGGGCGGCGGGGCTGACCCCGCGCGTGGTGCTCGAGGGGCCGGAGATGGACGCCGTGCTGCGCTGCGTCGAGCGGGGGCTCGGCGTCGCCGTGGTGCCGGCGATGGTGCTGCTGGACCGCCCCGGGCTGCGCTCGATCCGGCTGACCGATCCGGCCCTGCGCCGGACCATCAGCCTGATCCACCGCTCCGACGTCCGGCCGACCCGCGCGGCGGAGGCGATGCGCCGGATTCTCGTGGAGACGGCCGACGACGTCGCCCGCCGGGACCGCGGCCACGCCGGCTTCCTGAGCCGGCCTGTCTGAGCCGACCGGCCTGAAGCAGGCAGCGAGGCCCGGCCGCCGCGAAGGCAGCCGCCGCAGAAGGTGCGGGAACTTCGCGGAGAAGCGCGGACGTGGGGAACGCCACGGCAGGGCCGGAGATCCCGCGGCGGGATGCCGGGATCGCCGCGAAGACAGCCGCCTGGCCCCGCTTCGAGGAGCGGCGGCCCGGGCCGGACCCGGTCCAGATGGCAGACGGCCCCTTCCCCCGGCGGCTCGCGCCAGTAGAGTCGATCTAGGTCGTCCAGCGCGTCCCCGCCGCGGAGCCCCGTCGGCGGGGCGGCCCGTCCGGGCGACTCCCGCAGTGTGGAAAGGAAGCCGATGACCGCCCCTCAGCCCCGCGCACGGCGCGCCCAGCGCCCCCAGATCGTCCTGGAGGTCCTGGAGCGCATCCAGCTGACCCCGCACCTGGTCCGCATCGTCGCCGGCGGCCCCGGGTTCTCCGCGGTGGAGGACAACGGGTTCACGGACGCCTACACCAAGATGCTCTTCCCCCACCCGGAGACCGACCTGACGCCGCCCTACGACATGGCCGCGCTGCGCGAGGAGCTCGCGCCCGAGCTGATGCCCGCGATGCGCACCTACACGATCCGCCGCTTCGACATGGAGCGGCGGCAGCTGTGGATCGACTTCGTGGTCCACGGCGAGGAGGGCGTCGCCGGCCCGTGGGCGGACTCCGCCCGGCCGGGCGACCCGGTGGTCCTCGGCGGGATCGGCGGCGGCTACGCCCCGGACCCCGAGGCCCGGTGGCACCTGCTGGCCGGCGACGAGTCCGCGGTCCCCGCGATCTCCTCCGCCCTGGAGCAGATGGACCGCGACGCCGTGGGCGTGGCGCTGCTCGAGGTCGACGGCGAGGCCGACCACCTCGAGATCGACGCCCCCGAGGGTGTGGAGGTGCGCTGGCTGCACCGCGACGGCCAGGAGCCGGGCACCAGCTCCCTGCTGATCGACGCCGTGCAAGCCGTCGAGTGGCGCGGCGACGGCGTGCGGGTCTTCGCCCACGGGGAGCGGGGTGCGATGAAGCTGCTGCGCCCCTACTTCACCGACACCCGCGGCCTCGACCGCTCCCAGCTCTCCCTCTCGGCCTACTGGGCCCACGGGCGCGTCGAGGACGCCTTCCAGAGCGAGAAGCGCGAGGCCATCGGCCAGATCTGAGGCCCGGGACCGGAGCGGCGAGGCGGGGTCTCACGCCCGACGTCGTCGCCCGGTCCTCGCGATCCGCAGGAGGCGAACCGCGGGCGGAGCCTGCGTCAGCTCAGTGGATCACAGGCTCACCGGATCAGGACCTTCAGCGCGTTCTCCTCGGCCGCGTTGCCGAAGACCTCGTAGGCGTCCAGGATCCGCTCGAACGGGAACTCGTGGGTGACGAACCGGTCGGCCGGCAGCTTCTTCCCGGCCACCAGCTTCAGCAGCATCGGCAGGGTGCTCGCGCTGACCAGGCCCATGGTGATCGCGATGTCGGAGATCCACAGGTCGTTGATCGCCAGCTCGACGGGCTTGCCGTGCACACCCATGTTGGCGACCGTCCCGCCGGGGCGGACGATCTCGGTCGCCGCGGTGAAGGTGGCCGGGATGCCGACCGCCTCCATCGCGACGTCGACCCCGAGCCCGTCCGTCAGCGCCCTCACCTGCTCCTGCCAGTCGTCCTCGCCGGAGTTCACGGTGTCGGTCGCGCCGAACTCCTCGGCCCGGGCCAGGCGGTTGTCGTCGAGGTCGACGGCGATCACCTTGGAGGGACCGTACAGCCGCGAGGTCATCACGGCGGCGAGCCCGACGGGCCCTGCCCCGATGACGGCGACGACGTCGCCCGGCTTGGTCCGCCCCTTCCGCACTCCGATCTCGAACCCGGTGGGCAGGATGTCGGAGAGGAGGATGCCCTCCGCGTCCGTCACGCCCTCCGGGACCTTGTAGACGGAGTTCTCTGCGAAGGGCACCCGCACGTACTCGGCCTGCGTGCCGTCGATGAGGTGGCCGAAGATCCAGCCGATGCCGGAGGCCCCCTCCTCGGCGAGGCAGTGGCTGTTCAGCCCCTGCTTGCAGTAGCTGCAGCGTCCGCAGGAGCTCACGCAGGCGAGGATCACCCGATCCCCCTCCTCGAGCCCCGCCACGCCGTCCCCGACCTCGGTGACGACGCCGATCCCCTCGTGCCCGAGGATCCGTCCGGGGGTGACCGCCGGGACGTCCCCCTTCAGGATGTGGAGGTCGGTGCCGCAGATGGTGGTGGCCTCCATCCGCACGATCACGTCGGTGGGCTGCTGGATCCGCGGGTCCGGCACCTCTTTCCAGTCCTTCTTGCCGGGGCCTTCGTATACCAGGGCCTTCATGGCTCGCTCCTTCGTCCTTCGACCAGGCGGCCGCCCGACGGAGCCTCGCCTCCGGTGGGGCGTGCGTCACGATCTATGACTGATCGTGATACGGATCACCCTACCCGACCGGAGGCGTCCACCCTCTCTGGGTCTTCACCGCTCCGGAAACCTGAGGCGCGGAATTCTCAGACGTATATCTACCCCATGGGTTAGCGGATCGACGCTCCATATGGCGGACGACCCGTTTTCTCGTCGATCCTCTCCTCATCGAGGATGCGGTGAAATATCCAAAGGATAGCGCTGCTCAGATACGGGTTCTCAGCCCTTCACGACCACTCCGTTCTCCGCCCCGGCGGGTAAGGAGAATACCGCCGCCACGGCTCCCCGGCGCCGAAAGAAGGGAGTCGGGGGAAGACGGTGACGCCGATGGAATAGGGGAAAGGGAAAGGGGAACTCCGACGGGGGGGTGGACGAGATTGCAGTCGCTCCTGTCGGCATTGCGCACTCCGACGCCCGCAAATAGAAGCGCAGAGGCGGGCCCCGGTTCTCCCGAAGGATCGGGAGGCCGGGATCCGCACTGGTTTCCCACGGCCCTGACTCGGCCGGTTCGACGAGGCGGGGGGGCTGACGGGTTCACCCGACCCCGCCGCATCCTCGTCCCCGTCGAGGCTCGGCTCACGAAGTGGCGGGCATCAGGGGGGCAGGGAGCCCCTAGCCGGGGACGGCGCCTCACGACGCGGCGTCGGGTGGATGGCGGTGCGAGTCCCGCTCGTCCCGGAGCCGTCTCAGCTCCTGCCGAAGCTGTCGATTCTGGCGGATCAGAATCCCCATACTGATAAACCATATGGCGACGACGACGATAATAGTCAGAATGAGGGTTACGGCACGTATAGGGGTTTCCTTATTGTTGATGTGACACTCAGAGAGTCTGGCGTGCACATCTTCTGCCGCTGCATCCTCTAAAAAGTTGTGTTACGGGTAATCTATTGAGCGCGTGGCGTCACATCGCGGGACGTCTTCCCTCTCGTGGAAATCCGCTGCACGCACGATGCCTGAGTCCGGGAGCATGGCCGGTGCTCCATCTGCGGCGCACGTCGTCGTGATCCGCCGCAGGACCGACCGAGGGGCTTCTGCGCTCCAGGCCCTCGGGAAACAGAAAGGCCGCGGCCGGAAGAAGTGACCTTCCGGCCGCGGCGTTCACCAGGGCTGGATCAGCGCGGTTCAGGCATCTTCGGCATGCAGGCTCTCCAACCGTCGCGGAGGCGGGCTGTTCGCGACGCCCGGCCGGGGTGCGGGCCTCCCCCCCCCCGGGTATTGCCTTGTAGGGGGCTCAGTGCGTGACCGTCGTCTGCTGGTAGAGCGCCAGCCGGGGTTCTCCGTCGATACGACGATACGTGCTGGACATGAGGGCCACGAACGGTTCGGCGAGGCCCGCATCGCCGATCTCGTACGACTCCCAGGCCAGCATGCCGTCTAGGGAGCCGGCGATCTCATCACGGGTCATCACCGTGCCGTCGACCAAGATGAACACCGCCTCTGGCGTCATCAGCCGCCCGTAGAAGGTGCCGTCAACGGAATCACAGAGCGAGCGCCAGCCGGCATGCTCGAGTGACAGGAGTTCTTCGAGGGTCAGACATCGCTCATGTCCCCACGATAGCGACGCGAGTCCGCGGCAGCGCTACCGCAATACGCCCGCTTCCCGGGTCGCCGCGACGGCGGCGGTGCGCGAGGAGACGCCGAGCTTGGTGTAGATATGCACGAGGTGGGACTTCACGGTGGCGTGGCTGATGTACAGCCGCTGGGCGATCAGGCCGTTCGAGGCGCCCTCGGCCACGAGCCGCAGCCTCGCCGCCACCCTGACCCGCCCCAGCTCCGGAGGCGTGCTCATCGGCGACGGGCCGGATGCTGTCGACGCCGCGCACCTGCCGGAGGAGGAGGGCACCGCGCTGCGGCGCGAGCGCATCGGCATCGTCTTCCAGCAGTCGAACCTGCTGCCAGCCCTCACCGCGCAGGCCGACAAGCGCCCGCAGCAGCTCTCCGGCGGCAAGCGCCAGCGCATCGCCATCGCCCACGGCCTGGTCCACGAGCCCGGCGTTCTGCTGGTCGACGAGCCCACCAGCGCCCTCGACCAGGAGCGCGGGGCGGAGATCATGCGGCTCATCGCCCCCCTCACCCACGAACGCGATACCGCGACGCTACTCGTGACCCACGATCTCGTGCACCGGGACGCCCTCGACGAGCTCGTCACCGTCTTCGACGGCCGGATCGCACCGGTCCCCGCCGGCTCGGTGGCCTCGGGAGGATGAGCCGGGCCGATCGGCCACGAGCCGAGGGGGGTGCTGGGGGTGCCCCTATCAACTCTGACTCCTCCATCCGCTGCGGGGGTGTTCCTCATGGGGACCACCGAGTTCATCGTCGCCGGGATCCTGCCCGAGATCGCGGAGGTCCTCCGCATCCCCGGCTGCGGAGAGAAGCATCCAGGGATGTTTTCCTCCCTCCCACCGCAGGCGGGGAGAGAGGCAGAATGTCAGCATGGCTGGTGATACGAAGATGAACGAGCTCGGCACGTTCCTCAAACGGCCGGCGAGCTGGTGCTCGACTGGGACACCCTCGTCGAGGCCCACGACGCCGAGCAGCAGCTCGTCGTCTGGACCGCCCCGCCGGGCAGCCCCACGCACGAGGCGCTGCGCTTCCTCGCCTCCTGGGCGGCCGGGAGGGAGGAGGAGCAGCCCGCGGCGATCCGATCCGGGAGCCCGGGATGAGGCCCCTGTCCGCCTCTCGGGTGAGAGGTCCGCATCCCCGGATGATTCCCTCCCCTGTCCCCGCTGGCCCGCCCCGGAGACGATGGCGGGAGAACGCCGCTTCCACATACGTGCGCACCGTCTCGTCATCACGAGGCATCTGGCTGGGCCGCACGATCGACGACGAACAGGACGACTGAAGGAGACACCCTATGAACGACACCGGATTCGATCAGATCTTCCCCACCGGGGACCCCAACGACGCCTTCGCCCAGTACTTCATCGGCCAGAGCTACCTCGCCCCGCTGACCGGCGGGAGCGTGCCGGTCAGCAACGTCTCCTTCGAGCCGGGCCGCCGGAACAACTGGCACATCCACCACGGTGAGAACGGCGGCGGCGACCAGATCCTGCTGTGCACCGCCGGCTCCGGCTGGTACCAGGTCGAGGGCGAGGATCCCGTCAACCTCGAGCCGGGATCGGTGATCCGCGTCCCGGCCGGGACCAAGCACTGGCACGGGGCGAAGGCCGACTCCTGGTTCTCCCACCTGGCCTTCATCACCCCGGGCGAGGACGTCAGCAACGAATGGCTCGAGCCCGTCACCGACGAGGTGTACGGCGAGCTGCCGAAGAACGGAAGTGAAGCATGAGCATCCTGAACGAGACCTACACCCTGTCCAACGACCTCACGATCCCGAAGCTGGGCCTGGGCACCTGGTTCGTCGACGACGCCGACGCCGCCCAGGCGGTCCGCGACGCCGTGGAGATCGGCTACCGCAACATCGACACCGCGCAGGCCTACGGCAACGAGCGTGGCGTCGGCGAGGGCATCCGCACCTCCGGGGTCCCGCGCGAGGAGCTGTTCGTCTCCACGAAGCTCGCCGCGGAGATCAAGGACTACGAGACCGCGGTCGCCGCTATCGACGAGTCGCTGGCGAAGCTGAACATCGGCTACATCGACCTGATGCTCATCCACGCCCCGCAGCCCTGGGACGACTTCCGCGGCGGGGACTACGCCGAGGGCAACCTCGCCGCGTGGCGAGCCATGGAGGAAGCCCATCAGGCTGGGAAGATCCGTGCCATCGGGGTGTCGAACTTCCTGCGGGAGGACCTGGATAACATCCTGACCCACGGCACGGTGGTCCCGCACGTGAACCAGATCCTCGTACACGCCGGGAACACCCCGAGTGAGCTGATCTCCTACTGCACGTCCAAGGACATCCTGGTGGAGGCCTACTCGCCGATCGCCCACGGAGAGATCCTGAACAACGAGACCGTCGCGGCGATCGCGCGGAAGTACGACGCGAGCGTGCCGCAGCTGTGCATCCGCTACACCCTGCAGGTGGGCGCGGTCTCGCTGCCGAAGACCGCGAACCCGGAGCACATGCGCTCCAACGCCGAGGTCGATTTCGAGATCACCGAGGAGGACATGGAGATGCTGCGGAACCTCGACGAGCGGGACTACGGCGAATCCAGCGCTTTCCCCGTCTACTCGGGCAAGTGATCCGCAACTGCAGGCGGGAGGAGATGGCCGAGGGCCTCACCCCCGCGGCGTTCTACGCCGGCTGACCCAAGGCGTGGGCGGTGTTCAGGACGGCCGAGCAGGCCTGCGGCGCCTGACTCGGCACCGGCGGTCAGCGCGTGAGAGGCGAGAACGCCGCGCAGCGCTGACCGTCCCGCGCGCAGCGGCGTCGGCACCATCCCCTCGGCTCCGACGCCGTAGCCGCCCAGCAGCGGCGTCGGCGCCGTAGCCACCGCACCGGACCCTGTCCCGATGCTCCTCCCCTGCCCGCGGCCTTCGCACCCTCATGACGCACGCGCGGCCCTGAGCCGCCCGACACTGAGCGGAGCTCCCCCTCAGGAGTCGTCGACCGTCTCGTCCGAGACGCTGACGGTGATGACGGACTCGATGCCGCTGAGCCGCGCGAGGAGGTCGCTGAGGTCCTTGCCGCCGGAGATCTCCAGCTCGACTCCCACGGTGCCCTCGTGGAAGCGGTGGGGCGAGCTCTCGCGGATCGCCCAGCCGGCGGTGGTGATGGCGTGCAGGATCTCGCGCAGGGTGCCGTGGCCGTCCGGGTAGGTCACCACGATCGTCTCGTGGGCGACGAGCCCGCCCGGCAGATGCCGCGAGATGGGCGTGAACCCGTAGGCCACGGCGAAGTGCAGGACCGTGACCACCAGGGCCAGCAGCCAGAGCCCGGCGCCGGCCGCCATCCCGATCGCCGAGGTCTCCCACACCGACGCCGCCGTGGTCAGCCCCCTCACGGTGCCGCGGTGCGTCAGGATCAGCCCCGCCCCCAGGAAGCCGACGCCGGAGACCACCTGCGCGGCCACCCGCGACGGGTCCACGGTGATGCTCTCGCCGAGGACCGAGTCGAAGCCGTACTTGCTGATGAGCATGAACAGCGCCGACGCCGTCCCCACGATGGCCTGGGTGCGCAGCCCCGCCTTCTTCCCCCGCAGGTGCCGCTCCATGCCGATGAAGCTGCTGAGCGCGAAGGCCAGCAGCAGCTCCGAGATCTGCAGCCATCCCTGGCCGTGGAAGACGTCCATCATCGTGAATCCCCCGTGTCCGTGCGCGGCGCTTCCTCCCCGACTCTACGCCGGGCTCCCGCGGCTGTCTGTGCCGCCCTGGCGACGGCTCTCCTGATGAGGGGACGGCACCGCCACGACGCCGCGGCCGCGGCGTCGTCCGAAGGCGTCGCCGATCGTTCACCTCGCCCGCTCCCTCGGGCAACCTGCCGGTCATCCCGCCTCGCCACGGTGTAAGGGTCCCACTCGCCCGTCTCTCGAGGTGCTTCATGACCCGCTCTTCCGTCGTCCCTCCCGCCGTCCTCCGCCGCGCCGGCGTCGTCATCATCGCCGCCGGGCTCCTCGCGACCGGCTGCCAGTCTCAGAGCTCCGAGACGGCGGCGACCGTCTCCGATCAGAGCGCGGTCCGGACGCAGGCGCCCGTCCTCGACGCCCCGAGGCTCTCGACCGCTGACAACTTCCGGGACCTCGCCGGCGTCGACACCGCGTACGCCGCCGACGGGGGCACGCTCCGTCCGGAGTCCGTCTACCGCTCCAACGCCCTCGAGGTGAACGACGAGGATCTCGCGACCCTCGAGGGCCTCGGCATCTCGACGGTGATCGATCTCCGCACGCCGGAGGAGATCGAGGAACACCCCGATCGCGTGCCCGACGGAGCCGAGTACGTCAACGTCGACATCCTCAGCGGCGGCGTCACCGGGGCGAACCCGAACGCGGATTTCGCGGTCGGGACGCCCGATGAGGCCGCTCGAACGCTCGAGGACCTCAACCACGACTTCGTGACGGACGAGGGCATGCGCGAACGCTTCGGCCAGGTGCTCACGACGATCGCGCAGGCCGAGGGACCGGTGGTCTTCCACTGCACGGCGGGCAAGGACCGCGCCGGGTGGACGGCTGCGGTCCTGCAGCTCGCCGCCGGCGTGGACGAGGAGGACGTCGTCGAGAACTATCTCGCCACGAACGACTACTCCCAGCAGCGCATCGAGGCCACCACCCAGCAGGTCGGCGATGCCGAGGGCGAGCAGGCCGCCGAGGCGTTCGGCGTGCTGCTGGGGGTGCAGGAGAGCTTCCTGCAGAGCGGCCTCGACACGATGGAGTCCGAGTACGGCGACGTCGACGGGTACCTCAGCGAGGGCCTGGAACTCGACGACGAGACCGTGGCGAACCTGAAGGACAAGCTCATCGCCGCGTAACGGCGCGCCCGGCGGCGGGCGGGGTCTCGAAGGCCGCAGTCCTCACGGGCGGCCTCATGCCGACGACGCCCTTCGGGACCCACCCGTTAGGCCGGGAGCGCAGGACCGAGTAGCATCGTGGTGGGGCCACAGCACGACTATGCGCAAGCGCAGTCGGCTGAGGTATTCCCGGGCCGGCTGCGCCCGATGGAAGGAACCGCTTGGCCCACGTCGCCACTCCCGCGGCAGTCAAACAGGACTGCGCGCGCTACCACAACTCCCACACCGCCAAGGGCATCACCTGGCGGGGCGTCCAACGCCAGGATGCCCCGGCGATCAAGGCCCTCGTGCAGCGGGCCGTACCGCGCTCCGCGGACTGGGAGCTCACCCCGCGGACCCACGGCATCGCGGCATATTCGCGGAGCGGTGCGCTGCTCGCCGCCGTCCTCGCCACCGAGCCCCGCACCGCCGCCGAGGCTCCCGGCCTGTATCTGACGGTCGCGGTCGACCTGAACTGGTACGGCACCGGCCTGGGCATGGTGGGACTGAACCTCATCCACCGCTACCTCGTCCAGCACGGGATCAACGCCTCCATGCTCTTCGGCACCTGCGCGTCCAGGGAGGCCCTCTCCTATCTCCACGCCGGCTACCACGTGGGCAAACCTCACGAGCCGATCACGCTTCCCGGTTCCGAGGCGCCCGTGTACTCCCCGAAGACCTATCATCCGTGCTGGTTCTACCGTCGCTTCGACTGAGCTCCGCAGGGCATGCGACCCGCCCGTTTTGTCCGCTGGGACCGTGGCTCCTAAGCTTGGGGTTGTCGGTGAGGGACCGGCCTGCCTCTGGCAGTTGTGGCCCCCATCGATATCTGCCAGGGGTCAGATATAACCCTTAGACGTCTCCGGTCCCCCAGGGGCCGGGGCGTCGCCTAGGACGATGACCACGCCCCCGCGCCGATGACGGTGCGGGGGCGTCGTCGTCCCTGCCTCTTCTCCAGTCGGCGGTCAGGGCCATGAGGCGGGACCAGCGAGACGGTTCGATGGGGCTCCGGCTTCTTCCCCTTCCCCATGGCCCTCCGTTTGCACCCCCTGGGCGACCACGACGAGGAAGACCCGCGAAGTGCGTATGAGAATCCTTCTCAAGAAGATACGCTGTAGACATGGATCTCAGGGACCTCGACCGTGACGGCGCGACCTTCATACCCGGCCACGGAGACGGTTATGCGGCCGCAGCCGGCGCCTACGACCTGTTCGCCGCCGCCTATTGCCCAGCCCAGGCCGACGCCCTGAGCGCCCTCCGTCCCCGGCTGCGCCCCGACGTCGGCCCGATCCTCGACATCGGGGCGGGTTCGGGAGCCGGAAGCGAATGGATCCTCACGCAGATGCCGGACTCCGAGGTCCTGGCCCTGGAGCCCAGCCGCACCATGCGCGCGCTGGCCCTCGCGCGAGTGGCGGCCCACCCGGAGTGGTTCCCGCGGATCACCGTCCGCCCGGAGGACTTCTTCTCGGCGCCGCTGCCCCGCCGCGTCGGCGGGGCGATCCTGTTGGGGGTCCTGGGGCACTTCGACCCGGGTGAGCGGGCCGCGGTCTTCGCCGAGCTCGCCGCGCGCCTGCCCGCAGGAGGGGCGGCGCTCTTCGACCTCCAGGAGCCGGCCTCCCCGGTCAGGGTGGAGCCCTATGAGTTCACCGCCGCGCAGGTCGGGCGGCTCCGCTATCGCGGGATCGCCGAGGCGTGGCCGGCGGGCGAGGAGGAGATGCGCTGGCGCATGTCCTATCTCACGCTGGACGGGGAACGCGTCCTCGTCGAGGACACCACCGAGCACACCTACCACCACCCGTCGCCTCGCACCGTGAGGCGGGAGGCGGCGGAGGCGGGCCTGCGTCTCGAGCGCATCGGGACGACGTCGTTCTGGCTGCTGTTCCGCCCTGCCCGCGACGGCGCGCGGAACGGGCGATCCGGAGCAGGCGCGGTGCCGCCGGCCTGAGCGGGCGCCGGTCCGCTGACGGCCGGCCCGCACCCCTGGGCCGCCCGGACCGCCGGATGAGAGCGGTTCTCACATAGATCAACATATTGCAATGTGTTTATGTATATGGTTCGATGGACGTGTGCACAAGGAAGAGGGATTGGAGCGAGCCGCCGAGCTGTTCAAGGTCCTCGGCCACGAGTCCCGGCTCTGGCTGGTCCGGCTGCTCGGCGACGAGGCGATGAGCGTCGGCGCGCTCACCGAGGCGACGGGAATGTCGCAGCCGCTCGTCTCCCAGCACCTGAAGACGCTGCGTCAGGCGGGGCTGGTGAGCTCGATGCGGCAGGGCAAGGCCGTCACCTACGCCCTGACCGATGACCACGTCGCGCACGTGGTCGCCGATGCGCTGGTGCACGTGAACGAACCTCCCCCGGGACCCCGGGGAGCGGATGAGGAGAGAAGGAACCATCATGACTGAGACGCACGACCGAGCAGAGCACACCCCCGCCGAGCACGAGCACGGCCCCGCCTGCGGCCACGAGGCCGTGGAGCACGGCGACCACGTCGACTACCTGCACGAGGGCCACCGCCACGCGCTCCACGAGGATCACTACGACGAGCACGACGCGCCGGCGGAGCACACCACGGCCGAGCACGAGCACGGTTCGGACTGCGGCCACGAGTCGGTCGAGCACGGCGACCACGTGGACTACCTTCATGACGGCCACCGCCACGCCGTCCACGGCGATCACTACGACGAGCACTGACGACCCCCGCTCAGAGCGGACGACGGGCCGGCTCGATGCACTCCGCGATGCGGCGTGGCACCGAGCCGGCCCGTCGTCGGGTCAGCCGCGGGGTGCGGTCACCCGCCAGCACCCGGCCAGATGGTCGTCGACCATGCCCGCGGACTGCATCAGCGCGTACATCGTGGTGGGCCCGACGAAGCGGAAGCCGCGCCTGCGCAGCGCCTTGCTCATCGCCGTCGACTCCGGGGTCACGGCCGGGACCTCCGCCATCGCGGCGGGGCGGGCGCGCTCCGCTGCCGGGCCGGTGGGCGCGAAGGACCACATCAGCTCGTCGAGCTCTCCCTCGGCCATGTCCCGCACCAGCGCGGCGTTGGAGACGGCGGCCTCGATCTTCGCGCGGTTGCGGACGATGCCGGCGTCGGCCATCAGCCGCTCGACGTCGTCCTCCCCGAAGGCGGCGACCCGCGCCGGCTCGAAGCCCTCGAAGGCCTCGCGGAAGCGCGGGCGCTTGCGCAGGATCGTGATCCAGGACAGGCCGGCCTGGAAGCCCTCCAGCGACATCTTCTCGAACAGCGCGCGGTCGCCGTGCAGCGGGAAGCCCCACTCCTCGTCGTGGTAGCGGCGGTACTCCTGGTCCTCGCCGACCCACGCGCAGCGGGAGAGTCCGTCGGGACCGGTCACGATCGCGTTCATGGGGACAAAATTACCAGCAGGGCTCCCCCGGCCACGGTCCGCGCCGCCCCGGCAGCTACTGGCTGCCCCCGGCCTCGCCGCCCTGGGACTGCGCCGGCGTTCCCTCATCCTGCCTGCCGATGCCCCTCAGGCTCCGGTCGAAGGCGGTGATCAGGAAGAACAGGACCGAGACGCCGATGACCACCCAACCGAGCACGTGCAGCCCCCCGTCGGTGGCCCTGGCCCCGTACACGTTGCCGTACACCACGGATGCCACGATCGCGCCGAGGTACATGAAGATCCGCAGCAACCCGGCCGATGAGGCGATCCGCTCGGCCTCGGGCTGGTGGTAGAGGGTGTTCTGGATCGCGAGGTTGTTGAGCCCCTGCGGGATCCCGAGCACGAGCATGGCCGCCACGAGGAACCAGATCGGCGAAGCCGCCGCACCTCGTCGTGCTGTCGATCGTGAACTGCGAGAGCGCGGGCGACTACCCGCTGTACGCCGGCAAGCTCGCCCAGGAGCGTGCCGTCGAGGCCAGCGGCATCCCGTTCACGATCGCCCGCACGACGCAGTTCCACGAGTTCGCCGCGCAGATGTGGCGTGCGGGCACGCGCGGGCCGCTGCACTTCATCCCGAGGATGCGCACCCGGCCGGTCGCCGTGCGGGAGGTCGGCGCCCGCCTCGTCGACCTCGCCGAGGCCGGGCCGGAGGGCCGGGCGGAGGACTTCGGCGGGCCGCGGGAGGAGTCCCTCGTGGACATGGCGCGCCGATACGCCCGCGCGAGCGGCGCCGGGCGCTTCGTGATCCCGGTCGGTCTGCGCGGCGCGTTCGGCCGCGCCCAGCGCGACGGTTCCCTCCTCCCGGGGCCCGGGGCGCTCCACGGCACCGAGACGTTCGACGAGTGGCTGGGGCGCGTCCATCGGGAGCGGTAGACGGCCCTCGGCACTGCAGGTCATCTCATCTGGGCGCCGGCAGCCGTTGATACGCTGGGACCCATGCTTGAACGACGGACGCGGGTGCTCTATATGACCGACCTGGCCTACAGCGCTCGCGGACGGCGCTACTGCGACGAGGACATCTTCCTCTCGTCCCGGCTGCGGGACAGCTTCGACATCGCCCTGTGCCACCCGCAGGACGCCGTCGCGCTGATGGACGATTTCGACGTGGTGCTGGTCCGCAACAGCGGCCCGGTCATCCACTACTCCGAGGACTACGCCGCGTTCGTACGCCATGCGAGAGCCACCGGAGCCAAGGTGCTCACCGAGCTGAGCGGCAAGGCCGACATGGCGGGCAAGCAGTACCTCCTGGATCTCTTCGACCAGGGCTACCCTGTCACTCCGACGGTGGGTTCGCTCGGCGACCTGGATCGGCTGCCTCCTGTGGAGGAGTACGTCGTGAAGCCCAAGCTGGGTGCGGACTCCGTGGGCCTGCGCTTCCTCATGCACGATGAACTCGCCACGCTCGAAGGGGACGAGCTGCTCATCCAGCCGCGCATCGACTTCCTCTACGAGGTCTCCTTCTACTTCATCGATCACGACTTCCACTACGCCCTGAACGCACCGGATCCGGCCCGCAGGTGGGAGCTGCAGCCGTATCAGGCCAGCGCGGAGGACCTCGCCTTCGCACGGGCGTTCATCGAGTGGAACAGCATCGACCACGGCATCCAGAGGGTGGATGCATGCCGCACTCGGAAAGGCGACCTGCTGCTGGTGGAGCTCGAGGACCTCAACCCGTACCTGTCTTTGGACCGGCTCGATCCCGAGGTGGCTGAGTCCTTCGCACGAGGCCTCGCGAAATCGGTGCAGACGCTGGCGGACGGGACGTAAGCAGGTGGAACCGCCGTGGCGGGCGGACGCCGGACGCCAGTGGGCTGCAAGGGCAAACCAGGAAGAGCCCGGAGGCTAAGGCGTTCCCGTCCCCGAAGCCTCTGCACGGTCGCAGGTCTGAGCCTCGCGGCGGAGTTCCGGCGAGGCCGCGGAGTCCCGGGGGCGACGGCGGCTTAGGATGTGAGGATGGACACTCATAATTCGCGTGTGGTCACGGCCAGCAGATTGGTGCACGCACAGCCAGAGGCGATCTTCGCGGCGATCGCAGACCCCTCCCGGCAGCCCGAGTGGGACGGCAATGACAACCTCACCCAGGCCGCCGGCGGCCAGCGCGTGAGGAAGGTCGGCGACACGTTCTCCATGACGCTCACCACCGGCGCGACACGTATGAACCACGTGGTGGAGTTCGAGGAGGGGAAGCTCATCGCGTGGAAGCCCTCCCCGCTCGAGGAGGCCCCGCCCGGGCACCTGTGGCGCTGGGAGCTCACGCCCGAGGGCGACGCGACGCGGGTCACCCACACCTACGACTGGACCGATCTGCGCGACGAGGCACGGCTGCCGAGAGCACGTGCGACGCGGGCCGAGAACCTCCGCGCATCCATCGACCGGCTCGCCGACCTCGTCGAATGACCGCGGCCTCGCCCCCACTCCCAGCACGTGAGCAGCCTGCGTTGTCCGAGGCGGTTCGGATCCTCCCTGAGGCGATGGAAGAGCGCGGAATCGAGTTCGCGGACTGACCGCCCGCAGAAGCGGATCCGCGGGAGCCGTCGAAGCCTCCCGCGGATCCGCCCTGGGCCGGAGCGCCGGACTCAGCTAGCCGGTGACGCCGGTGATCTCATTGGTCGCGTGCGGGACCTCCGCGCTCTTGACGACCTCGCCGCTGGTCAGGTCCACCACGTGGACCTCCTGGCCCGAGGGTTCGGTCACGTAGGCCCGGTCCCCCTCGACGTAGAGGGAGGGGCGAGCCTCCTGCCATTCCTCCGGCTCCTCCCAGGCCTCGACCACGGGGTAGGAGTCGGTGACCTCGCCGGACTCCGGGTCGATCACGTGCAGCTTCCCGTCAGTGCCGAGGACCAGGGCCTGCCCCTCCGGTCCGCGGCCCAGGGACTTGAAGCTGTAGGAGGTGCCCAGGTCCACCAGCTTCAGCTCGCCGGTCTGCGTGTTCGTCAGGCTGACCCGCTCGGGGCGCTCCAGCTCGGCGTCCTCGTCGACCTTGTAGTCGCCGAGGATCACCGGGGACTGCTCGGAGCCGGCCTGGTTGCCGACCCGCCCGTAGGAGTCCGGGGCGTCGACCTTCGTGAAGCTCCCGTCCTTGTAGACCAGGATCCCGTCCTCGCAGCCCAGCGCGATGGCCTCGCCCTGGGCCGCAGCCTCGCCGTGCACGCCCGGGCATTCCTCGCTGCGCGCCACCTCGTCGCCCTGCGCATCGACCACCACGGCGCCCTCGCGCTCCTCCTCGTCCCCCAGGGTGTGGAGGAGCTGGCCCTCCGGGAGCTCCACCGCCACGCCGTGGTGGGGCTCCTCGGCCTCCTTGACGGTCGGCTCCGGCGCTCCGTCGAGGAACGACTCGGAGTCGAAGACCTGGATCTTGCCGTCGCCGTCGCTGAAGAGCACCGTCTTGCCGTCGTGCCTCACCACGTGGCCCGGCTTGTCGGCCTCGTACACCGTGTCGGTCAGCTCGGGGTCGCCGGCGTAGCTGTGCGTGTGGTCCCCGTGCGGCTCGGTCCAGACTCCGGCGTCGAAGAGCTGGAAGCCCTCCGAGGTCGAGACCAGGGCGTGCCGCCCGTCACCGGCCGGGTTGACCCGATTGAATCCTTCCAGGGACGTCTCCCCGACCACCTCCAACGTGTTGGCGTCCAGCGTGAGGATGCCGCCGTCGTAGGTGGTGACCAGGCGAGGCTGCGCGGAGTCGACTTCGCTGGCCTCCTGCTCCTGGCCGGCGGCCGAGGAGGAGCCTTCCTGGCTCGGTGCGGCTGAGCTGTCGCTCGCCTCGTCGGCTCCCGAGCATCCTGCCAGCAGCGCGGATGCCGTGACCAGCGAGGCGCCGATCATCAGCCTTTTCCTAAGTGCGATCATGATGTGCCTTTCATAGTGCGAGTGCGGAGCCCGCGGGCTCCGCGGAGTGATGGTCCTGGGACCGGGTCTCTATGCGGCGGGAGCGCCGGTCAGCCCGGCGGCGATGCGATCGGCGTTGACCTCCTGCATGGCGATGTAGCTCCCCGCCTCCTCTTCGGGCTCCGTCAGCGATTCCGAGTACAGGGAGATGACCTGCACGTCGACCCCCGCCTCGTCCGCGAGCACGTCGGCCAGCTTCTGAGGCTGGGAGGAGTCCACGAAGATGGCCGGGACGTCGTTCTCCCGGATGGTCTCGGCGAGGTCCTGGAGATCGGAGGCGGAGGGAGCCGCCAGGGTGGTCCCGCTCGGGATGATCGCGCCGACGACGTCGTAGTCGAAGCGATCCGCCAGATAGCCGAAGACGTGGTGGTTGGTGACCAGCTTGCGCTGCTCCACCGGGATCGCGGACAGCTTCTCGGAGACCTCCGCGTCGAGCTGCTCCAGCTCGCCCCGGTACTCCGAGGCGGACTCGCGCACCCCGTCCATCTCCTCGTCGTCGAGCTCCTCGTCGAGGCGCTCCTCGATGACGTCCACGGCCTGGAGCATGCGCCCCGGGTCGGTCCAGAAGTGCGGATCCGCGGTCCCGGACGACGCCCCGGAGGAGTACTCCAGGGGGTCCACGTGGTCCCCGACCTCCAGGACGGGGACGTCCTGGTCCCGGGCGTTGTCGAGGTTGGAGGCGAGCCCCTCCTCGAGGCCCAGCCCGTTGGCCACGATCAGGTCGGCCTCCTCCATGTACCCGGCCTCCTGCGCCGAGACGCCGAACGAGTGCGGGTCGGCGTTCGGCTTCATCAGGACGTGGACGTCGGCGTGGTCGCCCACCAGATGCTGGACGACGTCGCCGAGGATGTTGGTGGTGACCACGATGCTGGGGCGCTCCTGAGCGGAGGAGCAGCCGCTGATCGCGAAGAGCGCGGTGAGGCACAGCGTCACGGCCGCCGCGACGGCGCCGAGCGGCCTCCCGGGCCGAGCGCTCATCGGCCCGTCACCGCGATGCTCGAGGGCGCACCGCCCACGTCGAGGCTGCGCGCCTCCCGCAGGCCGTCCGCGACGTCGATCTCCAGGACGCGTCCGCCGGCGGGATCGGAGACGTAGGCCCGCTCCCTGTCCACCGCCACGGTGGGACCGGGCGAGGACTCCTCGTCCGCGTCCTCCGGGACGTCGACGAGCTTCCGGCTGGTCAGCACCTCGCCGGTGGCGGGGTCGATCGAGTAGCCGACGCCGTCGGCGTCCAGCGCGAGCACCGTCTTGTCGTCCGGGGACACCCCGGCCGTGATGATCTCCGCGTCGGTGGAGGCGTAGACCCACTCGCCGGTGGAGGGGTCCAGGACGCCCAGGCCGGAATCCTCCAGAGGCGCCGCCATCAGCTTCTTGCCCGTGGAGAGCGACCAGGCCCGGCCGGAGGCCTCCTCCGGATAGGGCCGCAGCTCGGCGTTGAAGTCCTCGTCCACGGTGATCACGCCGTCGTCACAGGCGAAGGCGGCGGCGTCGCGCGTCGCGCCGGCCCCGTGGATCTGCTCGCAGTCGGCCTGCCCCGTCAGGTCGGCCGGGCTGCCGGACTCGTCGTAGAGGGCGAGCTCGTTCGGCAGCTCGGAGGAGTCGTCCTGCGGGGTGGTGGAGATCAGGTGGTCGTTCAGCGGAGCGGCGACGCCGTGATGGGCGCCCGAGGCGACGGTCCCGGTCTCCTCGAGCTCGCCGTCCTCCATGGCCTTCCGGTCGTACACCTTCGCCGAACCGTCCCCGTCGAAGAAGAACGCCACGGAGGAGTCGTTGGAGACGACGTGACCGGGCTTCTCACCCGAGACCTCTCCCACCTCGGAGGCGTCCGAGCGGTAGTAGTGGTAGTGGTCTCCGTGGTCGACCGTCCACACCCCGCTGTCGAAGACCCGGGCCTTCCCGTCCTCGGCATCGGTCTCGAAGAGGTACCGGTTGTCCGCCGCGCTGAGGTGCGCCTGCGGGCTCCCCTCCTCCTCGGCGACGGTCTCCTCCGTCAGCAGGTCGAGGATCTTCAGCCCGCCGCTCTCCCCGTCCTGGACGGCCAGGCGCAGCTGGGGCTCGCTGGCCTCCTCGGCGCCCTCGACGTATCCGTGCGGGGTGCTGCTCGAGCTCGCCTCCTCCCCCGTCTCCGATTCCGAGGCGGGCTCCCCCGCCCCGCACGCGGACATCCCGAGCGAGAGGACGAGCAGGCCGCCGAACAGCAGTGAACTACGTGTGTGACTCATAAGTGCTTTCTAGTGCGAATGATTCTCGTTTGCTTTAACGTAGCGTACTCGATGCGCGATGCGCTTGACCAACAGGGCGGCGAAGAACGTGGCGGCGCTCAGCAGCGCGATGGTCGCCCCTGCGGCCGTCTGGGCGTACCAGCTGACCAGGAGGCCCGCGTAGACCTGCAGCACCCCCAGGATCGCGGCGCCGAGCATGATGGATCGCGGGTCGCGGAACAGCAGCAGCCCCGTCGCCGGAGGGCCGATCAGCAGGCCGAAGACCAGCAGGGTGCCCACGATCTGGAAGGAGGCCACCGTGGCCAGGGCCGTCAGGGCGAGCATGGCCAGGTGCGCCCACCGGGGCCTGAGGCCCAGCGTGGTGGCCTTCTGCTCATCGAAGGCCAGCGCCATGAAGGGCCGGTGCAGGCCCCAGCAGGCGAGCACGGTGGCCAGGGCGGCCACCCCGATGATCAGCACGTCCTGGCGTTGCACACCCAGGACGTCGCCGAAGAGGAAGCCGGTGAGGTCCACGGCGAAGGTGTTCGAATGCGAGACGATGACGACGCCGAGCGCCAGCATCCCGATGAACTGCAGGCCGATGCTGACGTCCTGGGAGAGCTTCGCCTCCCGGGAGGTCCACACCACCCCCGCCGACATCACTAACGCGCTGACCGCGGCCCCGACCATGAGGTTGCCACCCAGCAGGGATGCTATGGCGACGCCGGGCAGCATCCCGTGGGACATGGCGTCCCCGAAGAAGGCCAGGCCGCGCAGCACGACCCAGGTGCCGACGCAGGCGCAGAGCACCGCGGCCAGGGCGCCGGCGATGAGGGCGCGCAGGACGAAGGAAACCTCGAAGGGGGCGATGAAGAACTCCATCCGATAACGATACTCATTATCATGGTGCTATGGACACTTCACTGCGTCTCATCGACCTCAGCTGCCGCTACGGCCAGAACCGGGCGCTCACCTCGCTCTCCCTCGAGATCCCCGCCGGCAGGACGACGGCGGTGATCGGCTCCAACGGGTCCGGCAAGTCGACCCTGCTCTCCGCCCTGGCCGGGACTAAGGAGGTCTCATCGGGCAGGATCGAGGGGCGCCCGCGGAACATCTCGTTCGTCGTCCAGCGCAGCTCCGTCTCGGATCGGCTCCCCCTGACGGTCCGCCGGACGGTCGAGATGGGGAGATGGCGGGAGCGCGGCGCGGTGGGCAGGCTGACGCACCGGGACCGGGACGTCGTCGAGCAGGCGCTGGAGGAGCTGGGCATCTCGGACCTGGCCGGCAGGCAGCTGGGGAGCCTCTCGGGAGGGCAGCGCCAGCGCACCCTGGTCGCCCAGGGGCTGGCCCAGCAGGCCGAGCTGCTGCTGCTCGACGAGCCCCTCGCCGCCGTCGACGAAGAGGCAGCGGCGCTCATCGCAGCCGCCATCCGCCGGCAGCGGGAGGAGGGGGTCACCGTCGTGATCGCCACGCACGAGGCGGAGCAGGCCGCGCAGGCGGACCGGGTCATCCGGCTCGAGGGCGGGGAGGTCGAGAGCGAGCACGACGGGGTCCGGCGCTGAGCACCTCCCGGCGGTGGGCCCTCAGACCTCCGGGCGGGGGTGGTGCTCGAGCCAGTGCTCGGCGATCGCGCCGCGCGTCGTCACCCACACCCCCTCCCGGGCGGTGATGTGCTCGAGGAAGCGACGCAGCGCGGTGATCCGCCCCGGGCGCCCGACCATGCGGCAGTGCAGCCCGATGCTCATCATCTTCGGCCTGGCCAGACCCGCCGGGTCGCCCTCCTCGTAGAGCGTGTCGAACTGGTCCCGGAGGTACCGGTAGAAGGGCTCGGCGTCGCTGTACCCCTGGGGGAGGCCGAAGCGCATGTCGTTGCAGTCCAGGGTGTACGGGATGACCAGGTGCGGCCGCCGCTCCCCCGACGAGGTCCGGACCGCCATCCAGAACGGCAGGTCGTCGCCGTAGTAGTCCGAGTCGTACGCCAGCCGCCCGTCGTCCACCACGAGCCGGCGCGTGTTCGGGGAGTCGCGGCCGGTGTACCAGCCCAGCGGCGGCTTGCCGGTCGTCTCCTCGATGATCTCGATGGCGCGTTCCAGGTGCTCGCGCTCCACGTCCTCGGGCACGTCCTGGTAGTTGATCCACTTCAGCCCGTGGCCGACGACGTCGTACCCGCGCTCCGCGAAGGCCTCCGCCACCGAGGGGTTGCGCTGCAGGGCCGTGGCGACGCCGAAGACGGTGAGCGGCAGCCCGAAGCGGTCGAACTCCCGCAGGACGCGCCACACCCCCTGGCGCGCCCCGTACTCGTAGACGCCGTCCATCGACATGTGCCGGGCCGCGTAGGGGTGGGGGTTGAACATCTCGGGGAGGAACCTCTCCGCCGTGGGGTCCCCGTGCAGGACGTGGTTCTCCTCGCCCTCCTCGTAGTTCAGGACGAACTGCACGGCGATGCGGGCTCCGCCGGGCCAGCGGGGGGTCATACCCCGCTTCCCCATATCCGACGAGGTCGCGAGGGTATTCGACGGTGCTGTCGTAGAACGATGAGAAAGACATGGTGCTCCTGATTGTGAGGGGACGCCCACCGAGGCGACCGCAGGGCGCCGCCGATCAGCGGAACATGCGGATGAGACCGGCTCACCGTCCGAGGTGGACCCCGCGAGGCCGGATGAGCCTCGCGGTCGATGGGTCATGAACAGCTCTTATCGTAAATGAGAATCATCATTAACTTGGTCATCTCCCTGCGTGCCTCCGGTCGGCGGTCATCGACGTTCGACGGGAGCGGACCGCGCTTTCTGGATGGTGGGGCCAGCCCGGCGGGCCATGGGCTCCCCCGATTCTTCGACTCCTGCCTCAGCGCATGCAGCTATCTGCTGTTCGCCTCGCAATGACGGGAAGCGAGGGCACCGGCGAGGCCGACGATCAGGGCACGCGCCTCGGGCGGCTCCGTGACCTCGATCTTCTCGGCGAACTGGAGGAGCTGACGCACGGCGTCGAGCTGGTCGTAGCCGACCGTGATCCGCACCGACTCCGGGGATCCGGCCGGCTCCACCGAGAGCAGGCGGCTGCCCAGGATGCGGCGGGCCATGTCCTCGGCCTTCGCGTCCAGCAGGGCGGTCACCCGGATGCTGTGCCGCTCTTCCAGGTCTGAGACGAGGCGCGCCGCGACCTCATCGAGGCTCAGCCCGGCGCGCACCCGCCGGTCCTCATCGAGCACGGACCAGGATCCGAGCCTGGCAAAGGCGAACATCCGAGGCTCCCCCTCGACGTCCGCGATGAGATACCAACGGCCCCCGCGGGAGAACACGCCGTACGGGTCGACCTCGCGCTCACGCGAGGCGGGCTCTCCGCTGGCCCGGTAGGCGATCCGCAATCTCTTCCCGCGCCGGACATCTCGGATGAGAGCGGCCACGTCGGTGGAGCCCTCCGGGGCGAACCATCCGCTGTTGTCGATCGCCACGACGTCGTGCAGCGGGAGAAGGCCGGCGGCGTCCCTGACCGGCCAGGGCCTGCGACTGGCGAGCTTCTGAGCGGCCGTGCGCGCGGCGGCCTCGATCCCGAGCTGCTCGGCCCGGGTGAGGTCCACGCCGATCAGCTCGAGCACCTCCGCCTCGTTCCCGGTCAGCCGGCCCACGTCCACCTCCGCGCCGGGCAGCAGGACCACGCCGCCGTAGCGCCCGCGCTCGGCGACGACGGGGACATCGGCATCGACCAGCGCCTGGATGTCACGCAGGATGGTGCGCCTTCTGATCTACGTGACCGACGCGGAGCGTTCGACGCGGTTCTACTCGGAGCTGTTCGAGATCGAGCCGGTCTTCGTCTCCCCCGCCTACGTCGCCTTCGAGAGCGCCGAGGGAGTGCTGTTCGCGTTGTGGAGCCGCCACGGGGAGGCCGTCGCACCGCAGATCCCGCGGCTGTCCGAGCTCGGGCTGATGGTGCCGGGTTCGGCCGAGGCGATCGACGAGCTCTACGCCAGGTGGAAGGCCCAGGGGCACACGATGGTCGAAGACATCCACGACGACGTCTTCGGGCGCACGTTCGTGATCGCCGACCCCGACGGCAACCTCGTCCGGGTCTCTCCGGTCGACTGACGGCCGACGCCGTCCGGGCCTCGGCTTCTTCCGCGAGAGGGGCTGACGCGGCGTCGCGAACCCTCAGCGTGGAACCCGGCTCGCGTTCATCCGTCACGCGCCGGCCGCGAACGCCGAGGCGCTGCTCACTGCTCCCTCGAGCATTACGACCAGGTGTTCATCGCGTCGCCGAGCGGCACGCGGCTGAGGCGGATGAGCCCGTAGCCGCCCGCCCCCGCGATCACGACGACGGCCAGGAGGACCCAGGAGGGCTGCTCCCCCTGGACCAACAGCCAGACGGCGGCAGCGGCGAACAGCAGGCCGAGGCCGATCGCGCCCCAGAGCAGGCACGCGCCGAGGAAGGCGATCACGGGGCGCTGCTCGCGGGGGCTCATGCGCCCCACTCTATCCGGCGGGATCGCGGCGGAGCGGAAGACGCAGGACTGATGCGGCGCTTCTGGCCGGCTGGGCATCAGGGCACGATCGGAGATACTGCCCGCCGGCGCCATCGATCCCTTTGCCGGGCCTCGCGTTGTTATTAAGCCGGTGGCATACAGCACACTCCGCAGACGCCCTTTTCCTATGCTCAGTACCGTCGGCCCCTAGCCGTCAGGCCGCAGGCCGCGTACGCAGCTCGTCTTTCATTCGCACCGCCGGGACAGCGCTGTCCCAGGAGAGGAAAACTGTGATGCACCAGGTCGCCACACCCGCCGCCGTCAGGCAGCACAGCAAGCGCCATCACAATCTGCACACCGTCAAAGGAATCCACTGGCGCGCCATCCGCCCCCAAGATACCCCCGGCATCGAACGTCTCGTCCGCCGACAGCCCTTCCGCCATCCGACCTGGACCCTCGAAGAGGGCACCCTCGGCATCGCCGCCTACGTCCGCTGCGGGACCCTTCTGGCCACCGTCCTGGTCACCCACGGAAGGACCCCCGGCGAATACGCCAGCCTGTTCACCGTCGTCGCTGTAGACCCAGACTGGCGCGAGGAGGGCCTGGGCCTGGTCGGGCTGAACCTGATCCCCCAGTTCCTCGCCAACGATGGGATCGCCGTGGACATGCTCTTCGGTCTCTGCTCCTCCAAGAGCGCCTCCTACTACCTCCAGGCCGGCTACGAGGTCACCAGGCCCCGCGAACAGCTGAAGGTCCCGGGGGTCTCCCAGCCGATGCTCTCCCCGGATCCGGCCCGCTCCTGCTGGTTCTACCGGCACTTCATCTGAGTCCGCACGCAATGCATGCCCCTGCCACGTACGGGGCGGGAACGTCCGCTCGAAACGAGGCGCGCTGCAAGGCGGGCCCAGGCGTCCGATCTAGGAGGCCTCTGAACGCGGCTTCCCGACAGACCACCTACTTCACAGAGAATGCGATGACACAGCCTTTATTCATCCCTCTAGAAGATCCCCGTTCCAAACCCGACCTCCGATCAGCAGCGCGGTCCATCGCCCGGCAGACGCATCTGATCGGGCTCCCTCTCACGGACTCTGTGCATTTCCTCCTGGGGGACAAGAACATCAGCCTGGTTCTCGACCCCCAGGAGGAGGGCGTCCTGCTGACGAGCGGCCTCATGCGGGACGGCGTCTTCGTCCCCGTCAACCTGCACGGCGCCGCCCTGATCCCGATGCGGCGGCTCTGCAGCATCAAAGGGCTGGCGCAATCGGTGGAAGAAGCTCTCCTGGACGCGGTGGAGGAGCTCAGGAGGTCGGACTGACCCGCTCAGGGAGAGAGACAGAGAGCCCCGTTCCGAGGGCGAGCAGGCCCGCGGGCAGCGCCCAGGATCTGAGAGATGTACTCGGCCGGGGTGAAGCCATGCGGGAGTGCTTCACCGGCGGTATCACGGCAACGCTATGAACCGCCCACCGAGCGCGCCAGGGGATCTTTCCGGAAGGCGACGGCGACCCGCTCGACCGCCTCGCGCGGGCTCTCGCCCCGGCGAGCCATGACGCGGACCGCGCAGACCACCACGAGCACCGCCTCGTCCGCCGCCATGAGCGTCTCGTCGTGGTCCTCGGGAAGGTCCAGCGATCGCGCGAGGACGGGCCACAGCAGGGCGGGGAGGTCTTCGTTCGCCTCCAGCCACACCCGCCGCAGCGCCGGGACCGTCAGCACGAGCTGCATCAGGTGGTTCCCCCAGTCGAGGCTCCCCGCTGCGACGGCTTCGCCGAACGCGTCGGCCACGGCGTCCAGGTGGTCGGACGCGCTCCCCTCGAGGCGCCGGGCGAGGGCGTCGGCGAAGCGGCGGTTGCCCGCGTCCAGGAGCGGACGGAGACTCTCGGCCTTCGTCGGGAAGTAGCGGAAGAAGGTGCGCTCGGACAGCCCCGACTCCGCCACCAGCGCGCGCGTCGGCGCATCGCCGCCGTGCTCGTGGAAGGCCTGGGCGCACTTCAGCGAGATCTTCAGGAGGGTCTCCGGGGACAGACGCGCGCGTGCCATGACTTGCACCCTAGACCATGCGCGCACCCGGCTTGGCACTGGACCATAAAGCCGGTTACTGCCATTATTGGATCAGGGCCTGCCCTGCGGACCATGGGACCTCACGGGACGGCCAAGGTTGCCCCACGACCAGAGGAGAGCGTCATGCGCACCGCTGCCGACGTCGTCGTCGAGACCACCGGAGATGCCGGGAGCCGGAGTGTCCGCGGTCTGCCGGGCGACCCGCTGGGCGGGTTCACCGCCGCCCTGCGCGCGAGCATCTCCCGCCGCGACGAGGAACTCGTCGGCCCGGCGGAGTCGAACCGACTCCCGCGACTGCCCGGCTGACGAGCGCCAAGTGCACCGGACACCGGACCCGGACGCCCGCTACCTGGTGGGCCTGTTCGCCCTGACCGTGGCCACCGGCGTGGTGGACGCGGTCAGCTACCTCGCCCTGGACCGCGTGTTCACCGGGAACATGACCGGGAACGTGCTCTTCGTCGGCTTCGGGCTCGCGGGCGCCGGGAACGTCCCGCTGGTGAACAACGCGATCGCGCTGGCCGGGTTCCTCGCCGGGGCGGTGCTCGCCGGCCGGCTCGTGCGCGGCCGGCGGCACCGGACGCGCCTGCCGACGGCGCACCTGGTGCTCCTGACCGGCACGGCGGCGGCGATCCTCCTGCTCGGGATCGCGTGGCTGCTGCTGGAGGACCCCGCGGGCGGCTGGCTGCTGGGTCTGACGGCGGTGCTCGCCGCGGCCATGGGAATCCAGGCGGTCGCCGCCCGCGGCGCGCAGATCTCCGACGTCACCACGGTCGTCGTCACGAGCACGCTGGTGAACTTCGCCCTGGACTCCCCCGTCGCCGGCGGCACCGGCGAGAAGTGGGGACGCCGCGTCGGCGCCGTCCTGTCCATGTGCGCCGGCGGCGCCCTCGGAGCGCTGCTCGTCCGGATGGGCTCCGGCGCCGAGGCGCTGCTCGTCGGCGGCGTGTTCATGGCCCTCGGCGCGGCAGCGCTGACCTGGGCGAGAAGCCGAGAGACCGCAGTGAAGAATGACGAACGAGGAGGAGACGATGAGTGAAGCACGAGTGGCAGTGGTGACGGGAGCCGCGCGAGGGATCGGGCGGGCGAGCGCCGTCGCCCTCGCGAAGGCCGGGTACCGGGTCGCGGGCGCCGACATCGCGGCGCAGGCCAGCGCCGCGATGGACTACGAGCCGGCGACGCCGGAGGACCTGGCGGAGACCGGCAGGCTGGTGGAGACCGCCGGCGCGGATTGGCTGCCGGTGGTCTTCGACCAGCGCGAGAAGGAGGCCGTCCGGGAGGGGCTCTCGCAGGTCGTCGAACGCTTCGGCGGATTCGACGTGCTCTTCGCCAACGCCGGCGTCCAGGGCTTCGCCCCGCTGATGGAGATGAGCGACGAGCTCTGGCACGACCAGATCGACATCAACCTCACCGGCACCGCCAACGTCCTGCGGGTCGCGGCCCCTCTGCTGGTCGAGCGCGGCGGCGGGCGCATCGTCATCACCTCCTCCACCCAGGGCCAGCACGGCACCCTCGACGGCTCCGGCTACTCGGCGTCGAAATGGGGGCTGATCGGGCTGATGAAGTCCGCCGCCCTGGAGCTGGGCCGGCACGGGATCACCGTCAACGCCGTCATCCCGGGACTGGTCAACACGAAGCTCACCCGGCATGAGGAGCGCTACGCGCAGATCATCCGCTCCGGCGGCGGCGAGTCCGCCGGCGACCTCGCCCGCGACGAGCAGACGGCGGCCGACGCCCAGCGCGCCAAGCTCCCGCTCGGGGTCCCGTGGGTCGAGCCCGAGGACGTCGCCCCGCTGGTCGTCTTCCTCGCCTCGGAGGAGGCCAGGATGGTCACCGGCACGAGCTTCGCGGCGACCGGGGGCGACAGCGCCAACATCACCGCCTGATCCGGGCCCCGGCGAGGGCGGGGAGGAGGTCCGGAAGGCCGAGCCTCTCCCCGTCCCGGGACGCTCGCACCCGAAAGGCTCTTAACTGGAGAGAATCCGGCGGCGATCCTTCCGGCCGCGCGCGGCCGGAGGGCCCCGACCCCCGACCGAGGGTCCGGACCGCAGGGCGTCTCTGAGACCCGGTGTGGCGCCAGATATCGCCGTATGACACCGGTTCGGTTTGTGACACGGCGCAATCGACGGCGTCGGCCGCATGGTGCATGCTGTGGGGGTCAGAGCCGTACGCCGAGAGAGCGGAGACACACCCCATGACCAACCAGCTGACCGAGCGCCTCGACGCGAGCCCCGTCATCGTCGCGGAGGGCTTCCTCTTCGAGCTCGAGCGCCGCGGCTACCTCACCGCCGGAGAGTTCGTCCCCGAGGTCGCCCTCGAGTTCCCCGAGGCGCTGAGGAGCCTGCACGTGGACTTCCAGCGGGCGGGCTCCGACATCGTGGAGGCCTTCACCTACAACGGCCACCGCGAGAAGATGCGGGTGATCGGCAAGGAGGACCTGCTCGAGCCGCTCAACCGCTCCGCCCTGCGGATCGCGCGCGAGGTCGCCGACGCGAAGCCGGGCAACCTCATGGCGGGGAACATCTCGAACTCCAACATCTGGGACCCCTCCGACGCCAAGGCCCAGGACGAGGTCCGCTCCATGTTCACGGAGATGGTGGGCTGGGCCGTGGAGGAGGGCGCCGACCTCATCATCGGCGAGACCTTCTACTACGCCGGGGAGGCCCTGGCCGCGCTCGAGATCGCGAAGGCCACCGGGCTGCCCACCGTCATCACCCTGGCCCCCATGGCCTTCGAAGAGATGGCCGACGGCCTGAGCATCGTGGAGACCGCGCAGCGCCTGGAGCAGGCGGGGGCCGACGTCGTGGGCCTCAACTGCTTCCGCGGGCCGGAGACGATGCTCCCCCACCTGCTCGAGATCCGCGAGGCCGTCTCCTGCCACGTGGGCGCGCTGCCCATCCCCTACCGCACTACCCCGGCCGAGCCGACCTTCTTCAACCTCAGCGACGTCTCCGCGAGCGTGCCGTCCCCGCACGGCCGCACCTTCCCGACTGCGCTCGACCCGCTGTACGCGAACCGCTACGAGATCGGGAAGTTCGCCCGGGACGCCTACGCCGCCGGCGTCAACTACCTGGGGGTGTGCTGCGGGGCCGCGCCCATGCACATCCGCCAGGTCGCCGAGGCGGTGGGGCTGGAGACCGAGGCCAGCCGCTTCTCGGAGAAGATGGAGAACCACTTCATGTACGGCAGCAACGAGCGGCTGCCGGAGCACATCGTGGAGCTGGGCTCCCGGGCTTGAGCTTTCCAGAGGGCCTGAGCGCCCTAGGGGTGCCCCCCGCGGGGGCACCCCTGGACGGAAGACGTTCAGGCGGCGAGCCGACGGCGTGTTCTGGACAGCGCGGAGGGCTGCCGGGACGCTCCCCGGGTTCAGGGGGTCACCGGCGTGATGCAGTTTCCGCGTCCTCGGCAGTCTCGGCGGGCGCGGACCGCACCTTCTGAGTGTTCGGGATCAACGCGGTCGCGATGACGCCCAGCACCAGGAACCCCGCCGCCAGGTAGGACCCCAGTGCGAGACCGTGGGTCATGGCGTCGCGCGCCGCATCGGCGACGAACGCGGTGTCCGGATTCGCCCCGAGCGGCTCGATGGCGGCCCCCGCGCTGTCGGTGACCGCGTCGCCGAACCGCTCGGCCTGATCCGCCGAGAGTCCCGCGTCGACCAGCCGGTCGCGCAGGTTTGAGCTCAGCGTGGAGAAGAACACGGTGGTCAGGGTCGCGATCCCGAGCGCGGAGCCGAGCTGGCGGAAGGTGCTCTGGATGCCGGAGCTCTGGCCGTCCTCGTCCTCGGGAACGTCGGCGAGGACGACGTTGGTGACCTGCGAGGTCGCGAAGCCCACGCCGATGCCGTAGAAGAAGACCGCCAGGGAGATCTGCCACCAGGCGGCGTCGGTGAAGGCCGCCACTCCGCCCAGCCCGAGGAGGCCGAGGACCTCGAGGACGAGGCCCATGCGCACCATGCCCAGCGGCGAGACCCTCGCCATCAGGGGGAAGCTGATGCCGCTGGCGACGAAGCTGCCGATCGCGATCGGCACGAGGGCGAGCCCGGCCTGCAGTGCGGTGTAGTCCATGGTGAAGACGAGCCAGAGCGGGAGCACCGCGATGATGCCGTACTCCCCCAGCCCGATGATCGTGGTGGCGACGTTGCCGTTGCGGAACGAGGCGATCGAGAACAGGTTCGTGTTCATGAAGGGCTCGCGCCTGCTGCCGGGTCGGCTGGCGAGGATCTGGCTCCAGACGAAGACCGCGAGGAGCAGGGCCGAGAGGACCAGGGCGACGAAAGCCGGCGAGAGGCCGGAGTCCCAGGTGAGGCCGGGCAGCTCGAAGGCCTTCTCGCTGAGGAACCACCCGTAGATGCGCCCCTCGATGAGCCCGAAGGCGAGCAGGCCGAGGCCGAGGATCGACAGGACCGCGCTGAGCACGTCGATGCGCCCCGGCTTGCGCGGGGTGGGCACGAGGAAGAGAGCGGCCAGCACGAGGATCAGAAGGGTGACGGGGATGTTGATGCCGAAGGCCCAGCGCCAGCTCCAGTGCTCGGAGAGCCATCCCCCGATGACCGGGCCGAGTGCGGTCGCCGCCCCGATGGTCGAGCCCCAGATCGCGAAGGCCTGCCCGCGCGCCTTCCCCGTGAACATGCGGTTCAGCAGCGCCAGCGAGGTCGGGAGGATCAGCGCCGCGGCCATCCCCTGCAGGAACCGGGCGAGGATCAGGATCTCGCCGCTGGGGGCCAGCCCGGCCAGCAGGCTGGTCAGGCCGAAGCAGATCACGCCCCAGGTGAAGACCGCCCGGGCGCCCAGCATGTCGGAGACGCGGCCCACAAGCAGCAGCAGCGCGGCGAAGATGATCGCGTAGGACTCCTGGATCCACTGCGCCTGCGTCGAGTCGATGTCGATGTCCTCGATCACCGAGGGCGTGATCACGTTCACGATCGTCGTGTCCACCACGATCAGCGCCACACCCAGGGCGATGGCGATCAGGCCCATCCAGCGTCGGGCATTCGCCGAGAGACGCGCCATTGAGTAACCTCCATATATCTTTACCAACAAGTAGTTACATGGTGAAGTTACTTTACCCAATGATACCGTGTCAACGAGTCGATCCGACGGAGGAAGGAGACCGAGTGGAGGAGAACGTCCGGGACGAGAGCGCCGCGAAGCCCGCCGGCGCCCCCGATCGGGTGATGGCGGGGCTTCGCGCCTACGGCGCGGTGTCAGCGGAGATCAGCAAGCGCTTCGCGGCGAGCCTCGACCTGCACCCCACGGACGCCTCGGCGCTGATCGAGATCCTCGAGGCCGAAGAGCGGGAGGCCCCGCTCTCGCCCGCGCGGCTCGCCAAGCGGATCGGCCTGACCTCCGGCGCGACCTCGTCCCTGCTCAACCGGCTCGAGGCGAACGGCCACATCGAGCGGAGCCGCGTCCACGCCGACCGGCGCGTGGTCACCCTGCGCTCCACCTCCCGGGTTCGGGAGGCGGCCGACGCCTTCTTCGACCCCCTGGCCTCGCGTCTGGGCATCATGATGAGCGCCTATTCCGACGAGGTGCTGCAGCAGCTCGAGGCCTTCTTGGCGGATCTCGCCTCGACCTCCGAGGGCTACCTCCGGGAGCTTCCCTCCTGACCCGCACGCCCGCCGGAGTCCTTCTGCGCGCGGGTCAGGCGGGGGCGGAGGTCCCGGGGTACTGGCGGATCTCCATGAGCGGGCAGGTGAAGACGTCGCGCTCCCCCAGCCCCACGCGGTTGATGTAGCGGACGACGACCGCGTACGAGCGGAACAGGCCCGTCTGCGTATAGGGGACGGCGTGCTCACGGCAGTACTCCGAGATGATCGGCGCCGCGCGGCGCAGATGAGGCCGCGGCATCGACGGGAAGAGATGGTGCTCGATCTGGTAGTTGAGCCCTCCCAAGGCGACGTCGATCCAGCGACCGCCGCGGATGTTGCGGCTCATCATGACCTGACGGCGCAGGAAGTCGAGCTTGAGCTCCCGCGGGACCACGGGCATCCCCTTGTGATTCGGGGCGAAGGAGACGCCCATGTAGAGCCCGAAGAGGCCCAGCTGCACGCCGAGGAACGCAAAGGCCACGCCGGGCGAGAGCACGAGGAAGACCAGGGTCAGGAAGCCGAGCAGCCGCACGCTCATGAACCCGATCTCGGCCCAGCGTCGGTCCAGGTGCTCGCGGGTCGCCACGCGGCGCACGCTCGAGGCGTGCAGCGACAGGCCCTCCAGCAGCAGGAGCGGGAAGAAGAAGATCCCCTGGTGGGCGCGGAACCACCGCAGGGGCGCCGGGCCTCGGTGCGGGGCGGCGTCCTCGGCGGTCACCGCGATGACCGGCAGCTCGATGTCCGGGTCCGAACCGAGCTTGTTCGGGTTGGCGTGATGCTTCGTGTGCTTGTGGCGCCACCAGCCGTAGCTCATGCCGACCAGCAGGTCGCCCAGGATGATGCTGATCCAGTCGTTCCAGCGGCCGGAGATGAAGATCTGCCGGTGGGCGGCGTCGTGACCCAGGAAGGCGATCTGCGTCAGGACGCAGGCGAGGGCGGCGGCGGTGAACAGCTGCCACCAGGTGTCGCCGATCCAGACGAAGGCGGCGATGGTCATGATGAGGAGCAGGGGCAGGCCGATGATCTTGGCCCAGTAGTAGCCGTACCGGCGGCGCAGCAGGCCGCTGTCGCGGATGATCTGCGCCAGCTCCGTGAAGTCCTGGAGCGGGCGGGGCTTGCCCCGATCGGCCGCAGGCGAGCTGGATGAACGGGCGGTCGTCATGATGCACTCTTGTCCGGCGCCCGCTGGTCCCTGTGGGGAGGCTGAGCACCCATTGTTCCCATGCCGTCGAGCGGGCCCAGTCCGAGGGGCGACGGCGAAGAGGCGAGACCCGAAGAATTCGTCGAGCGATCATGGGAGCGGCAATTCCTCTATGCTTCACACAATACTCCGAAATCGGGGCATTCGGCTCGGAATAGTGATGCATTCTGCGATAGTGTGCCGACTCTGTGTCCCCGAAGGGCGAACGTGGAGTCAGGTCGTGGAATCACGATCACGTCCTGTTCCCCACGGGAACGGCGCCTTGGGGCCGGGGCCCCGGGAGTCCTCCTGGACTCCCTGCCAGAGTCGTTGATGACTTTCCAGGCGCCTGAACGATATGCCGTGGAGGTGGTCTTCACGCGGCAGCCGGCGCAGCCCGTCACCGGGCAGGTGGCGGCGCCGCGTCATGAAAACCCCTCCGAAAGTCCCTGCTGAATTTTTTCAAAGAATTTCCGGGACCCTTTCCAGGAGTTCTCACAGACACTTCGAAGGAATCTCTCGACATTCTGTGAAGCTGCTGATCCGAAAATACCCCTTCTCAGGACACGGGGCCATCAAGGTTTCCATTCGAAAGAGGGGCGGAGCGGGTACGAAGAGGAGTGACGACTGACTATCTCTCATCAGCAACGCACTGATGAGATGGAGATCGTCTCCGTGTCCGTAGCGCTCTCAGCCCCGCTCGGCGGGAGTCTGGCCGGCGTCCGCGCGGGCTTCGTCGCGGACCCTGGCCAGCGCGTCGTTGAACCCGTCGGCGCAGCCGCTGGCTCCGGCGATGACCCCGACCTCGAGATCCTCGATGCTCTCGCCGACCACCTCGTCGGGCACGGCGGCGGCGAAGCGCTCCTGATAGCCGCGGGAGGTGTCGTTGTTCTCCTCCATCAGCTCCGAGTCCACGCCGGTGATCACCCCGTCTTCCAGGGAGATGGTGAAGTCCATGTAGGAGGGGGCCCCGCCGTAGACGCCGCGGGCGGTGTACGTGCCGTCCTGGTACTCGGACGAGCTCGTGCCCGATGCGGCCGGGCCGGGCTCGGGCGTCGTCGTCGAGGGATCAACCGACGTCGAGCCGGTGGCCCCGGTTCCCTCGTCGCCGTTGCCGCAGGCGGTCAGCGGCAGGAGGACGGCGGCGGAGGCCAGGGCGCCGATCGCCGGGCGGGTGAGGATGTGAGGCTTCATCGTCTGGTCCTTGGAAAGAGTCTCGGTCGGGTGGGCATCATCGTCGGGGATGGGCATCGTCGGCGGATTCAGAGGAACAGCTCGCCCGGGAAGTCGTCCGACCACTGCACGCGCCCGTCGGCGAGCATGCGCACCCAGGTGAACGCGAACTCGGCGAGCCGGCCCGGCTCGGCGAGGAACAGGGCCGTGGCCAGGCCGTCGGCGGTCGCCGCGTCCGCGGCGATGGCCCAGGTCGCCACGACGTCGGGCACGGGGCTTCCCGTGCGGCCGTCGAGGACGTGGTGCAGGCCCTCGCCCCAGGCCCGCCGCGTCGTCGACGAGGCACACAGCGCCGCGCCCTGCAGCGGCACCGTGCCGAGCACGCGGCCTGCGCGAGTGGGGTGCTCCAGGCCGACGACGACGGGCGCGGACCCGGCATGGCGCAGGTCGCCGCTGCCGTCGACGAGGAACCCTCCGACCCCGGCGGCGTCGAGGACGTCGGTGATGAGGTCCACGAGGTGGCCCTTGCCCGCCGCACCGACGTCGATGACCACCGGGCGATCCGTAATGAGATCGGTGCCTCGCCGGTGGACATCGCGAGCCCAGGAGTCCGGCACGCGCTCGGACAGGCCTGCGCGGTCGGGCCTCAGCGAGTAGCCCGCGTCATAGCCCAGCAGTTCCAGATCCCTGCCGATCAGCGGGTCCACTTCCCCGGCGGTCACGTCCACCAGGCGGTCGTAGAGATCCAGCAGCGCCGCGTCGCGGGTGGGGAACTCAAAGCGCCCCCCGCCCGGCGCGTGCGCGATCTCGGTGACCATCGAGTCGGCGCGGAACCGCGACCAGGTCCGGTCGAAGTGCTCGCACAGGGCGGCGATCTCGGTGATCACGGCGTCGGGCAGGGGATGATCCGTGCGGATCTGCCAGCCGGTGCCGATCGCCGTGAACCGGTGCACCGCGCCGGCGGGCTCCTCGTCCCTGCTCTGCATCGCGGTTCCCGGAACCGGCGCTCAGGCCTCGGGGATGTCGCGGTGGAAGCCCTCCAGGGTCACGCTGTCCGGATCGGGGCCGCCGCGCTCTCCGGTGTTCAGGCCGTCGATCGTGGCCAGCTGATCCGAGGAGAGCTCGAAGTCGAACACGTCGAAGTTCGCGGCGATCCGCTCGGGATTGACCGACTTGGGGATCGCGGAGCGGCCCTGCTGCAGGTGCCAGCGCAGCATCACCTGCGCGGGGGTCTTCCCGTGCGCCTCGGCGATCTCTCCGATCACCGGGTCGTTGAAGGTCTAGCGGTCCGAGTCTCCGCGGTAGCTGGTGATCCCTCCCATCGGCGACCACGCCTGCGTGAGAATGCCGTGCTCCCTGTTCGCAGCCTGCACCTCGGGCTGGGTGAAGTAGGGGTGCACCTCGACCTGGTTCACGGCCGGGACGACGTCGGTCCGCTCCAGCAGCCGCTCCAGGGCGTCGGGCATGAAGTTGCTGACGCCGATCGCGCGGACCTTCCCGTCCTCGAGCAGCTTCTCCAGGGCCTTGTACGCCGCGACCGTCCTGTCGAAGTCGGAGGTCAGCGGCTGGTGCAGCAGGAGCAAGTCGATCTGGTCGACGCCGAGCTTCCCGGCGGACTTGTCGAAGGCGTGCAGCGCCTCGTCGTAGCCGTAGTCGCTGATCCACAGCTTCGTCTCCACGAAGGCCTCGGACCGGTCGACGTCGGACTGCCGGATCCCTTCGCCGACCTCCCGCTCGTTGAAGTAGGAGGCGGCGGTGTCGATGAGCCGGTATCCGGTCCGCAGCGCCTCGACGACGGAGTCGACGGTCTGCTCGGGCGGGGTCTGGAAGACGCCGAAGCCCAGCGCGGGCATCTCGACGCCGTTGTTCAGGGTGATGTTCTCAGTCATGCCTCCCACGGTAGGCGCGTCCAGGGGCGTGAGGGAGGAACTGGCAGTACACCTTTTTCCGCGCGGGCGCCGGCAGAGCGTGAGAGCTCATCTCATGGTGGCCCTGCGGTCCCGGGTCTCCTCGGTGGCGGCGAGGCTGCCCAGCAGCTGGAGCCGTTCCGCGGTGGGGCTGCCGGGTTCAGCGGTGTGGGCATAGAGGAACCGGTCGGGGTCCGTCGGTATCTCCAGCGCTTCGTAGCCGAGGTCGAGCTCGCCGACGAGGGGGTGGTGGATGCGTTTGGTCCCGAGACGGTGGAAGCGCACCTCGTGCCGTCCCCAGCGGGTGCGGAACTCGTCGCTGCGGGTGGCCAGCTCGCCGATCAGGCCGGTCAGCCCGGGGTCGTGCGGCGCTTGGCCGGCGTAGCTGCGCAGGGTGGCGACCACCTCGTCGGCGACTCGGTCCCAGTCCGGGAAGAAGTCCTCCGCGTCGGGGCTGAAGAAGATGAACCGGGCGGCGTTCGCCTGGTTGACGGGATCCTCGAGGATGGGGGCGTACAGGGCTCGGCCGAGGGGGTTGGTGGCGAGGATGGTGGTCTGGCGATCCCTGATCCAGGCCGGGGTCCCGGTGATCGCCTGCAGCAACTGGTGCAGTCCCGGGCGGAGGTCGCGCCGGGTCTGAGGCCGGCGTCGGGCTGATGTTCGCGGGGCCGCGGCCCGGGCGAGGTGGTGCAGGTGGGCGGTCTCCGCCTCGTCCAGCCTCAGTGCCCGCGCGAGGCTGCCGAGCACGTCGGGTGAGACCCCGGAGAGGTCTCCGCGCTCCATGCGGGCGTAGTACTCCACGCTGATGTGGGTGAGCATGGCGACCTCTTCACGCCGCAGCCCGGGCACACGGCGTCGTCCACCGGGAAGGAAACCGGCCTGGTCGGGTGAGATGCGGTCCCGGCGACTGCGGAGGAACTGCGCCGCTTCTGCTCGATGGTCCATGCTCTACACGGTAGAGCGGGCCGCAGCTGCGTAGGAGGCACTGGCAGTACGTGGTTTGCCGACGCCGGCCGGCACGGCTGGTCAGTGCTGGCCGGTCAGTGCCGTGAGGCGGACACGTCGCTGCTGATCGCGACGCTGCCCAGCAGCTTCAGCCGCTCTTCGGACGGTGATCCGGGTTCGGCGGTGAAGGCGAACATGAACCAGTCGGGGTTCGTCGGCAGCTCCATCGCCTCGTAGGAGAGCTCCAGATCGCCGACGACGGGATGGTGGATGCGCTTGAGCCCGGCCCGATGATGGCGGACGTCGTGCTTGGCCCAGAGGTGCCGGAAGGTGTCGCTGCGGGTGACGAGCTCCCCGATCAGGTCGGTGAGCCTCTTGTCGTGCGGGCTCTGTCCGGCGTAGGTGCGCAGGGTGGCCACCATGCCCTCGGCGTTGTCCTCCCAATCGGGGAAGAAGACGTGCGAGGCCGGGTTGAGGAAGGTGAACCGAGCCGTGTTGCCCCGGTTGGCTGGATCGTCGAGCATCGGCGCGTAGAGAGCCCGGCCCAGCGGGTTGGCCGCGACGAAGTCCAGGCGCCGGTCCCTGACCCACATCGGGGCTCCGGTCACCGCGTCGAGGAAGCGCTGCAGCGTGGGCTTCACGGCCTGCTGAGTCGGTGCGGCCCGCCGACGCCGCGGCGGCGTCGGCGCGGCCGCCTGGGCGAGGTCGGCCAGATGGTCGGTCTCGGCCTCATCCAGCTGCAGGGCGCGGGCGAGCGCGTCGAGCACCTCGAGGGAGACCCCGGCGAGGTCGCCGCGTTCCATGCGCGCATAGTATTCGACGCTGACGCCGGTGAGCAGGGCGACCTCCTCGCGGCGGAGGCCCGGCACGCGCCGGCGCCCGCCGCCGATGATGCCCGCCTGTTCCGGTGTGATGCGGTCCCTGCGCGTGCGCAGGAACTCGGCGACCTGCGCACGATGTTCCATGCCTTCCACGGTAGTCGCCTGTGCTCGACTCTAGGGGGAACTGCCAGTACACCTATCAGCTGCTCCTTCCCCGCCGAGCGGAGCGCGGGTGGACTGGAGGACATGGTTACAGCTTCGTCCTCCTCCAGGCCCGCGCGGACGTCGGGCCTGCGCACCGGCGTGATCCTCGCGATCGTGCTGGTCAGCTACTTCATGATCGTGCTCGACAACTCCATCATCTTCACCGGCCTCCCCCAGATCCAGCGGAGCCTGGACCTCTCGGCCAGCGGCATGGCCTGGGCGCAGAACGCCTACACGCTCGTCTTCGGCGGACTGCTGCTGCTGGGTGCTCGCATGGGCGACCTGCTGGGGCGCCGCCGGGTGTTCGTCGTCGGGCTGGTGCTGTTCGGGCTCGCCTCCCTGCTCGTCGGCACCGCGCAGAACGAGGCCTGGATCATCGCCGCCCGGGCCTTCCAGGGCATCGGCGCGGCCGTCGTCGCGCCGTCCTCGCTGGCGCTGATCACCGCGATCTTCCCCGCCGGGCCGCAGCGGATCCGCGCGACCGCCGCCTACGGCACCACGGCGGGACTCGGGGCGAGCCTGGGCCTGGTCGTCGGCGGGGCGCTGGCCGAGTGGATCTCGTGGCGAGCGGGCTTCTACGTCAACGTGCCGATCGCGATCGTCATGGTGGTCCTGGCGCTGAGGTTCCTGCCCGGATTCGAGACGGTGCGCGGCCGCTTCGACCTCGTCGGGGCGCTGACCTCGACCCTCGGCATGGGCGCGTTCGTCTACGGGATCGTCAACGCCGGCGAGAGGGGCTGGGCGGATCCGCTGACGCTCTGGCCGATCCTCGCCGGGCTGGCGGTGCTGGCCGTCTTCGTGGTCAACGAATGGAAGGCCGGGCAGCCGATCATGCCGCTGCGCCTGTTCGCCAGCCGGCAGCGCTCGGGTGCCGCGATCGCCCGGCTGCTGTTCGCCGGGACGATGATCGCGTTCTTCTTCTTCACCACCCAGCTCTTCCAGGGCGTCTACGGCTGGACTCCGCTGCAGGCGGGCTTGGGGTTCCTGCCGATGACCGTCGTGCAGTTCGCCTCCTCGCTGTTCGTCACGCGGCTCACGCGCCGATTCGGCAACGCGCTGCTCCTGGTCGGCGGGCTCCTGCTGGTCACCGCGGGGATGATCTGGATGACGCAGATCACCGCGGAGACCCCGTTCCTCGCCGGGGCCGTGGGGCCGCTGATCCTGCTGGGGCTGGGGCAGGGCGTCGCCTTCGGTCCGCTGACCTCCGCCGGGGTGGCCGGCGCCCGGTCCGAGGACGCCGGGGCCGCCTCCGGCCTGGTCAACACCGCGCATCAGCTCGGGTCCACGCTCGGCGTCGCGGTCCTCACGGCCGCGGCGGCGGGGGCGGCCACCTTGGAGGGCCGCGTCGTCGACGCCTATATCGGCGGCAGCGTGATGCTCGGCATCGCCGTCCTCGCGGCCCTGATCCTGATCGTGCCGGGAGAGCGCGGGCGAGGGCGCCGCACGTCCGTCGAGTGACGGGAACGCCGGCCGTTCCCGCCTCCCGGAGGCACGACGGCGAGGGAGGAACTGCCAGTGCCTTCCTCACGGCCGGATCCGCTGATGCGATGAGACGTGCAAGGAGCGTGAACGAGACGAACCGGCGCTTCTCAGCCCTCCCGCCCAGGAGGGCGGCACAGGACGAAGAGGTCGATCACGCCGGCGCCGCTGCCTTCCCATCCAGGAGAGCGGCACATATCGAGATGAAGGAGTCATCACATGACTGAGAACCAGAACAGCAGCCGCGTCGCGGTCATCACCGGGGCCTCCTCCGGCATCGGCGCGGCCACCGCTCGCGCCCTGGCCGGTGAGGGGTACCGGGTCGCGCTGCTGGCACGCCGTCGGGACCGGATCGACGCGTTGGCCGCCGAGCTCGGCAACGGATCGATCGCGATCCAGGCCGACGTGACCGACCGGGACCAGCTCGCCGCGGCCGCGCAGCGCGTCCAGGACGAGCTCGGCGGCGCGGACGTGCTGGTCAACAACGCCGGCGTCATGCTGCTGGGCCCGTTCTCCTCGGATCGCCGCGAGGACTACCGCACCATGGTCGAGGCGAACCTGCTCGGCGCGATCACCGCCACCGAGGTCTTCCTCGACCAGCTGACGAGCGGCGACGGCGGGGACCTGATCAACCTCTCCTCCGTCGCCGGACGTACCGCCCGGGCGACCAACGGGGTCTACGCCGCGACGAAGTGGGGGATCAACGGGTGGTCGGAGTCGATGCGCCAGGAGCTGCTGCCCGAGGTGCGGGTGACCCTCATCGAGCCGGGCGTGGTGGACACGGAGCTGCCTTCCCACATCACCGATGAGGCCACCCGTGAACAGGTGCAGAAGGGCTACGACGCCGCGACGGTCACACCGGAGGAAGTCGCCGAAGTCATCGCCTTCGTCCTCGCCCGGCCCCGACACCTGGCCATCAACGAGGTCCTGCTCCGGCCGGCCGATCAGCTCGCCTGATAGCGGTCCGTACGGCCTTCGTCCTCGCCCGGTCGAGGGGAGAACTCGGTTCCGGTCTCTGTCCTGGTGGAGCACGTTGTGGACAGAGGCCGGGACCTGTCTGTGCTCGCCTGTCCCCTATAGCGCCGTGAGGTGGAGGCTGGATTCGCATGGCTGGGTTATCAACAGGACCCCTCACGAACAGTTAGGAGAAGTTCAGGTCTCAACTCTGTTGAGGGTGCGATTGCTGACTCCCGTGCCTCGTCGTCCAACAGCACACCTCAGTATGTAAGGATTCCACCTTCAAGCCGTGGGATCCCCTGACCCACCACACAAAAATCCCGCCCTGTCCGAGGACAGAACGGGATTTTCCTATGGAGTGGAGCTGAGGGGACTCGAACCCCTGACCCTCTGCATGCCATGCAGATGCGCTACCAGCTGCGCCACAGCCCCAACGACATATGACTTTAGCAGAGACGATCTCATGTGCCCAAATCGGCGTTCTGCTCTGTTGCCCCACGGGCCATCAGGGCACGACGCAGCCCGGCAACACGCCCCTCTCGTCCTGCCCCCGCCCCATCCCCATCCTGCCCAACGGATTCCTACCCATCCGGCTCCCGCCCCGCGGACTCCCGCCAAACCCCTACTGCCGCGAGAAAGCAGCATCAAAGGAAGCCTCCGGCATCTCCCACAGCAGCGACCGCACGAAGCGCACCGCCTCGGCCGCCCCGTGCAGCCGGTCCATGCCGGCGTCCTCCCACTCGATGGAGATCGGCCCCTCGTACCCGATGGCGCGGAGCGTCCGGAAGGCGTCCTCCCACGGCACATCCCCGCGGCCCGTGGAGACGAAGTCCCAGCCGCGTCGCGGATCCCCCCAGGGCAGGTGGGAGCCGAGGGCGCCCGAGCGGCCGTCGGGCCGCCGCAGCCGGGTGTCCTTGCAGTCCACGTGGTAGATGCGGTCCCGGAAGTCCCGGATGAACCCCACCGGGTCGATGTTCTGCCACATCATGTGCGAGGGGTCCCAGTTGAAGCCGAACGCCTCCCGGTGGCCGACGGCGTCGAGGGCCCGCTGCGAGGTCCAGTAGTCGTAGGCGATCTCCCCGGGATGCACCTCGTGGGCGAAGCGCACGCCCTCGGCGTCGAACACGTCGAGGATGGGGTCCCAGCGCTCGGCGAAGTCCTCGTATCCTCGCTCGATCATCTCCTCCCCGATCGGCGGGAACATCGCCACGTAGGGCCAGACGGAGGAGCCGGTGAAGCCCACGACGACGTCGACGTCGAGCCGGCGCGCCACGCGTGCGGCCCGCTTCATGTCCTCCGCTGCGCGCTGCCGCACGCCCTCCGCCTTGCCGTCGCCCCACACGTAGTCGCGGAG
The DNA here is from genome assembly GCF_004136635.1 of Rothia halotolerans. Taxonomy (GTDB): domain Bacteria; phylum Actinomycetota; class Actinomycetes; order Actinomycetales; family Micrococcaceae; genus Rothia; species Rothia halotolerans. The sequence goes on from NZ_NOIU01000002.1 coordinate 596,909, forward strand.
GATCGCCCGGTGGCGGAAGTCGATCGGCGCGTCGCACACCGCCTGGCCGGCGAGGTGGTTGGAGATCGCGTGGACCTCCAGGCCGTGGCGCTGGAGGATCGCGCGGCGCGAGTCGAGGTAGGCCGGGTCCTCCTCGGCGCGCCGCAGGTCCAGGTGGTCCCCGGAGGCGGCGATCTCCAGGCCGTCGTACCCCCATCCGGCCGCGAGCCGGCACACCTCCTCGAAGGGCAGGTCGGCCCACTGGCCGGTGAACAGGGTGACGGGGTGCGGGCTCTTCGACATCGCTTCCTTCTCTCCTCGGGGTCGGTTGTTCCTCGGGTAGGTCTTTCCTCGTGGCGGCCTTTCCTCGGGCCGACCGTTCCGTGCTGCGGTCGTTCGGTGATGCGATCGTTCGGTGATGCAGTCGTTCCGTGATGCGGCCGTCCCCCGCCTCAGCCGGCGGACGGCCCCGGCGGGATCTCCGTCCAGGCGCCGGAGGCCGCCGAGGCGAGCACGGCCTCGGTCAGGATCGCCGCGCGCACGCCGTCGGCGAGGGTGGGCAGCCCCTCGGGCCGCTCGCCGCGGATCGCCGCGTGCACGTCCTCGACGAAGGCGTTGAAGGCGTCCTGGTAGCCCATCGGGTGCCCGGCGGGGACGCGGGAGAGCCGCCCGGCGTCGGGCGGGAGCGTCTCCGGGTCGCGGACCAGCAGCCGCGAGCCCTCCCGGGCCCCGAGCCACAGCTCCTCCGGCCGCTCCTGCTCGAAGCGGGCGCTGGCCTGCGCGCCGTGGACCTCGAGGGTCAGCGCGTTCTTCCGCCCCGGCGCCATCTGCGAGACGAGCGCGGTGCCCAGCACCCCGCCCTCGAGCTCGAAGAGGACGGCCGCCAGGTCCTCGTTGGAGACCCGCTCGCCGCCGCGCTCGGAGAACACGGTGCGCGTGCGGGCCGTCAGGCCGGTGACGCGGCGCCCGGTGACGAACTCGACCAGGTCGAACAGGTGCGAGCCGATGTCGGCGAAGGCGCGGGATCCCCCGCCCTCGGCGCCGGTGCGCCAGTTCGCGTCGTCGGGACGCACCATCCAGTCCTGGAGGTAGCCGCAGTCGACCGTCAGGAGATCGCCGAGGCCACCGGACCGGATCCGCTCCCGGGCCTCGCGCACCATGGGGTGGTAGCGGTACACGAAGGGGACCGCCGCGCACAGGCCGCTCCCCTCCGCCCGCGCCAGCAGGGCCCGGGCGTCCTCGACGCCGGTCGCGATCGGCTTCTCGCAGATCACGTGCTTGCCCGCCGCGAGCGCGGCCCCGGCCTGCTCGGCGTGCAGTCGGTTCGGCGTGCACACGTGGACCAGGTCCACGTCCGGGGCCGCCAGCACCTCGGAGACCTCGCCGGCGCGCTCGGCACCCACCTGATCCAGGGCCTGCCGGGCGCGCTCCGGGCGTGAGGAGGCCAGCGCGGCGACCCGGCCGCGCGCCGCGCGCACGGCCCGGGCGTGGACGGTCGCCATGAAGCCGGCGCCGAGGATCGCGCTCACCGGGGGTGTCGAGGACAACGTCGTTCTCCTTCGCGTCGATCGTCTGCCGCCGGGGACGCTTGCGGCCGGACCCCGGGAATCCCCGGGGCCGCCATCGTCTCATCCGGCGCGGTCGTTGACACTCATTTTATTTAGGATCAATATAAAGTCCTACGGTATCACCCAGATCACACGATGCCGAGGCTTCCGCCGCCGAAGAACCGAAGGAGAGCATCATCCATGCCCGCTATCGACACCCCTCCCCCGCTGCGCGTCGGCGTCGTCGGCCTCGGCTGGGCCGGGCAGCAGCACCTGGACGCCTACCGGGCGATCCCCGGCGTCGAGGTCATCGCCCTGGCCGGGCAGGAGGAGGACCTGCTCCGGCGGCTCGCCGAGGAGCACGACGTCGAGCACCGCCTGAGCGACTACCGCGACCTCCTGGAGGTCCCCGGCCTCGACGCCGTGAGCATCGCGGTGCCGACCTTCCTCCACGCGCCCATCGCGCTGGCCGCCCTGGAGCGCGGCCTGCACGTGCTGTGCGAGAAGCCGATCGCCCGCACGGCCGAGGAGGGGCAGAGCATGGTCGAGGCGGCCCGGCGCGCCGGGCGCGTCCTCGAGATCGCCTTCAACCACCGGCTGCGCGGCGACGTGCGCGCCCTGGCCGAGCGCGTCTCCGCCGGTCAGATCGGGCGCCCGTACTACGGCAGGGCCTCCTGGCAGCGCCGCCGGGGCATCCCGCAGCTGGGCAGCTGGTTCACCAACCACGACATGTCCGGCGGCGGCCCGCTCATCGACCTCGGGGTGCACGTGCTGGACTACGCCCTGCACATCCTCGGGGAGCCCCGCGTGAGGAGCGTGACCGCCTCGACCTTCGCCGAGCTCGGCCCCCGCGGGCTGGGCGGGACGCCCCGCAACCCCGAGGACCGCTCGGCCCACCCCTACGAGGTGGAGGACTTCGCCTCGGCCTTCCTCCGCCTCGAGGACGGCGGCACGCTGATCGTCGAGGCGGGGTGGGCCGCGTACCGGGAGGAGACCGACCTGCTGGACTTCAGCGCCTTCGGCACCGAGGGCGGCGCCCGGCTCCACGTCGCCGGCGCCTCCGAGAACCCCTGCGGGGACCTCACCATCTATCGCGACGTCGAGGGCGAGGTCGCCGACGAGGCGGTCGAGACGATCCCGGGCCCGGCCCACCAGGGGGTGGTGGAGGCCTTCGTGGAGCACGTGAGGGATCCCGCCTGCTGGGCCGAGCACGACGGCTCGCTCGCCCTGAGCCGGGCCAGCATCATCGACGCCTGCTACCGCTCGGCCGCCGAGAAGAAGGAGGTGGAGCTGTCATGAGCCTGCGCATCCTGGTCTGGAACGAAGGGGTCCACGAGAGCACCGGCGACCCCGCGAACATCGCCGACTACTATCCCGAGGGCATCCACGGCGCCGTCGCCGCGGGCCTGCGGGAGCTGCTTCCCGAGGCGCAGGTGAGCACCGCCACCCTCGCCGACCCCGTGCACGGGCTCACCGAGGAGGTGCTGGACCGCACCGACGTCCTGCTCTGGTGGGGTCACGTCGCCCACGAGGAGGTCGACGACGCCGTCGTCGAGCGGGTGCACGAGCGGGTGCTGGCGGGGATGGGGCTGATCGTGCTGCACTCCGGTCACTTCGCCAAGATCTTCAAGCGCCTGCTGGGGACCACCTGCTCGCTGAGGTGGCGCAACGAGGGCGAGCGGGAGCTGGTCTGGACCGTGGCCCCCGACCACCCCATCGCGGCCGGCGTGCCGAACCCCGTCGTCGTCCCCCGGCAGGAGACGTACGGCGAGTTCTTCGACGTCCCGGCCCCGGACGAGCTGGTCTTCATCTCCTCCTTCACCGGGGGCGAGGTCTTCAGGTCGGGCCTGACGTACCACCGCGGGCGCGGGCGCATCTTCTACTTCAGCCCCGGGGACCAGGAGTACCCGGTCTACCTCCAGGCGGAGATCCGGCGGGTGCTGGCCAACGCCGTCGAGTGGGCGGCGCCGCGGGGACGGGAGCGGCGGATGCCGGCGGTCTCGAACGATGCACGGGGGTGGTTCCTGGCGGAGGGGGCGGAGTAACGGCAGGAACGGCGCGGCTGCTGCCGGTCCAGACCGTAGACTGGCGGGATGACGAATCCCCACAGCTCCGCCCTGGCCCGCGCCTGTCGCCTGGCAGGCAAGACAGCCCTGATCGGTACGGGCGGCCTGATCGGCGCGCAGCTCACCGTCGTCGGCGCCCTCGCCGCGATCGACGGGATCAAGCAGCGTGGCCGCAGGAAGCGCGATGCCCCGCGGCCCGGGACCTTCCACGCCCAGGTCGGGGACTCCCGTCTCAGCGTCTACACCTCGGGCGGCGCCCTCTACGACCACATGATCGAGGCCATCGACGGCGCCCAGAGCTCGATCCAGCTCGAGACCTTCATCTGGAAGGGCGACGAGATGGGCCAACGCTTCATCGACGCCCTCAACCGTGCCGGCGACCGCGGCGTCCGCGTCCACGTCATCTACGACGGTTTCGCCAACCTCGTGGTGAAGCCCTCGTTCTTCGGACAGTTCTCCGATGCGGTCGACGTGTGGCGGATGCCGGTGGTGCGGCGCGGGTTCTGGAAGGGCCTGATCCGGCATACCGGTCTGGACCATTCCAAGGTCCTCGTCGTGGACGACGCCGTCGCATTCGTGGGCGGGTACAACATCGGCTCGATGTACGCCCGTCAGTGGCGCGACACCCACGTGCGCGTGATCGGCCCCGACGTGTGGGGACTGCGCAACTCCATCTCGCGGAAATGGAACACCGCGCATGCGCCGCAGGACCACATCCCGTGGATTCCCGCGGACGACTGGAAGCAGGAGGTGCATGCGGCCTCGAACATCCCGCTTCAGCTCGTCTACCCCATCCGCGGCCTGTACCTGACCGCGATCGAGCGGGCCAAGGACCATGTCTACGTCAACACTCCGTATTTCGTACCCGACCAGCAGATCCTCTCCGCGCTCCTCGACGCCTCGCGCCGCGGGGTCGACGTGCGGGTGATGCTTCCCAAGGACTCCAACCACATCGTGGCGGACTGGGTCTCCCGGGGCTTCTACAAGGAGATGCTCGACGCCGGGGTCACGATCCTGCTGTACCGGGCCTCGATGATCCACGCCAAGACCGCCACGATCGACGGGCAGTGGTCCACCGTGGGCACGGCGAACATCGACCGGCTCTCGCTCTCGTTCAACTACGAGACCAATGTCGAGGTCATCGACGCGGCATTCGCGGCGGAGGTCGAGAAGGTCTTCGCCGCCGACTCGGAGCACTGCGAGGTCCTGAAGCCCGCGGCCTGGAGCGATCGTCCCCTGATGGCTCGCGCCGCCGAGACGATCCTGTCCCCGCTGCGCCCCTTCATGTGATGCGGATGGACTCTCCCCTCCCCCTCGACGTCGACCACTCCCATCTCTTGCCGGGCGCCCGCCTCTCCTGCTCCGAGGGGGATCCGCCCTCCGCGGGGAGCCCGGCCGAGGCGCTCGTGCGGTTCGGGGACGGCGCCGAGGCGCCGGCGAGCCTGGACGTCCTGCACGAGACGGCCGGGCGCTATCTGCTCGACGTCGGCCCCTATGAGACGGCCGCCGGGACCGACATGCCGGCGAAGGCCTGGGTGGTCGAGGCGACCGGCGAGCAGGGCTGCGGATGGACGCTGCTGGTCAAGGCGAAGGCGGGCTGACGCCGTCGGACGGGGAGATGGCCTCCGCTTCGCGAGGGGCGGCGGAGCGTCGCGAGGGGCGGGGCGGTGCGTCACGGAAGGTCGCGGGCGCTCGTCATATGGTCCGGGAACCCCGGCGTGCCGGCCCCGATACTCTAGAATGGCTGGCAGACCGGGGGCCCGAATGCGCACGGTTGGATGCGTGTTCTCGTACCCCTTCAGACCGACGCTCTCCTATGGAACGGGTATTCATGACGCGCAGACATCGCCAGCCGGCCCAGGAGCGGGGCAAGAAGACGCAGGACGCCATCCTGGCGGGCGCCGCGGCGGCCTTCCAGGAGTCGGGTTTCGCGGGGGCCTCGCTGTCGAAGATCTCCGCGCTCTCGGGCATCTCCCAGGGCTCGATGTACTTCCACTTCAAGTCCAAGGAGCAGATCGCGCTGGCGGTCATGCACGAGCAGCACGTGCGCACCTATCAGAAGATCGAGAACGCCCGCGAGGAGACCGCCGATCCGTTCGAGCAGATGATCCGCACCTCCCGCGCGCTGTGCGGTCTGCTCGCCGAGGACGACGTCGTCCGCGCCGGCATGGAGCTGACCCTGGAGAACAACGCCCTGCGCGAGGAGTCCTACGCCTTCTACGACCGCTGGTTCTCCCGTGTCGAGGCGATCCTCGAGCACGCCCGCGAAGACGGGATCCTCGTCACTCCCCTGGCCTCCGCGGAGCTGAGCCGCAGCATGGTCGGCTACTTCACCGGCAGCGACCTCGTCTGCCGCAGCTCCCAGACGGAGTCCGACCTGCTCGCCTCCATCGAGGTCATGTGGGTCGTCATCGTGAGCGCCGTCATCGCGGAGGACCGGCGGGAGGAGTACCTCGGGATCTGCCGGGAGCTGTTCCGCGCGGAGTGACGCGGCGGGCACGCGCCCCGCATCCCCTGCCCCCGGCTCGTCGCGAAGGAGACCGTTGCGGCCCTGGCCAGCGCTGATCGGCGCCATCTGCTCCGAAGTCACCGGCTCCCTGTGCCTGAAGGCGGCGCAGAGCGAGCCGCTCCTCTACCTCGCGGTCGCGGCCGCCTACGCCCTCAGCTTCACCCTCCTGGGGCTGACCCTGCGGGCGGGCATGAAGCTCGGCATCGCCTACGGCATCTGGGGTGCGACCGGCGTCGCGCTGACCGCGGTCCTCTCCGCCCTGGTCTTCGGGGAGCCCATCACCGTGCTGATGGCGGTGGGGGTCATCGTGATCGTCGCCGGGGTGCTGTGCGTGGAGCTCGGCTCGCAGCGGGCACAGCGGGAGGCCGACGCCGAGGGCACCGGTCGCAGTCCGGAGAAGACCGGTCCCGGTGCGGAGGAACGCAGCCACCAGGCCGAGAGGTCCGGCTGCGGCACGACCGGCGGCGAGGGGGCGACGTCGTGAGCCTCATCTCCCTCTGCCTCGCCATCGTCTGCGAGGTCGGCGCGACGCTGTCGCTGCGGATGGCCGTGACGGGCCGCCGGATCTGGTTCGTCCCCGTGGTGCTCGGCTACGTCCTGGCCTTCTCCCTGCTCAGCGTCACACTCGCGCACGGGATGCCGCTGGGGGCTGCCTACGGGATGTGGGCGGCGGGCGGCGTCGCGCTCACCGCGGTGCTGTCCAAGCTGCTCTTCGACGAGCCGCTCACCTGGATCATGGGGCTGGGCATCGTGCTGATCGCCGGCGGCGTGCTGCTGGTGGAGACGCAGGCCGCGCACTGATCGGAGCCGGGGCCGGCGACGCCGCGCCTCACAGCCAGCCGCTCTCGTGGGCGGTCCGCGCCGCCTCGTGGCGGGTGCCGGAGTGGGTCTTCTGGATGGCGCTCGAGAGGTAGTTGCGGACCGTCCCGTGGGCCAGGCGCAGCCTCCGCCCGATCTCCTCGGGCGAGTACCCCTCGCGGGTCCCGCGCAGCACCTCCTGCTCCCGCTCCGTCAGCGGGCAGTCGTCCATGAGGGCCTGGGCCGAGAGGTGCGCGTCGATGAAGCGGCCGCCCCCGGCCACCGTCACGGCGACCTCCGCGATGAGCGCCGGCTCCGCGTCCTTGCCGAGGAAGCCGCGCACCCCGGCGCGCAGGGCGCTGCGCAGCGTCCCCGGGCGGGCGTGCCGCGTGAGGATCACCAGGGCCGCGTCCCGGTCCAGTTCCGCGATGTGACGGGCCGCCTCCAGCCCGTCCATGACCGGCATCTCGAGGTCGAGGATCACGACGTCGGGCGCCTGCTCGGAGAAGAGACGCACGGCCTCGGCGCCGTCGCCGGCCTCCGCGACGACCTCCAGGTCCGCCTCCAGCGGCAGCAGGGTCGTCAGGGCGGACCGGATCAGCCGCTCGTCGTCGGCCAGCAGGACCGTGGTCGTCATCGCGCCTCCTCGAAGCTCAGCCGCAAGAGGAACGTCCCGTCCCGGCGCTCGGTCCGCAGGGTGCCTCCCGCCTCCCCGACGCGCTCCTCGAGAGTCGCCAGGCCTCCCCGACGGCCGGAGGGCGCGGGGGCTCCGTCGTTACCCACCACGAGCTCGCGCTCGCTGATCGAGATCCGGACGGCGCTCGCCCGGGCGTGCCGCAGGATGTTGGTCGTGGATTCGCGCAGGGCCAGCGCCATCTCGGGCTCGTACGGCGTCTCGGGCGTTCGCGGAGGATCCACCTCGGCCTGGATGCCGGCCGCATCGAAGAGCTCGACGGCGTTCGCCAGCTCCGCCGCCAGCACCAGGCGGTGGCTCGCGTGGGCCAGCTGCCGTCCCTGCTCGATGCTCGTGGCGACCAGCTCCTGGATCGTCCGGAGCTCCGAGGCCGTGCGCTCCGGGTCGGAGTGCTGCACCTTCGCCGCCACCGCGGCCTTGAGCTTGATGACGTGCAGCGTATGCCCTTGGACATCGTGCAGGTCCGCGGCGAAGGCGCTGCGCTGCCGCTGCAGGGAGGCCTCCCGCTCGGCGTCCTTGGCCCGCTCGAGCAGCCGGAGGAGATGGCGCTGGTCGTCGGTCGTGATGACGGTCATGGCCCAGAACCAGGCGAGCAGGGCCGCGGCCAGCGCGACGGACACCGCCGTATCCGGAACCGTCACCAGTCTCAGGCTCAGCACCGCCAGCACCCCGCCGCCGATGACCGCGCTCATCGTCATGCGCCGCCGAGAGCGATGCGCGGCCCAGGTGGCCAGCGTGACGCTCAGCCCCACCCCGCCGGCGATGAGGTCGCCCCAGAGAGCGGTCAGCGCCAGGGTGGCGGCGCCCACCGCGAGGGAGGCGGCCATGAGGAGCCGGGGCGGCATGCGGTCCCAGCCCGTGAACAGGACGGCGGCCCCGAGCAGCAGGCTCGGCGCCAGCAGCACCAGCCCGGAGGGATCGCTGACCGGCGGGAATGCCGTGACGACCGCGGTCACCAGGAAGGCCTCCGCGTAGTCCCGGACGGACCGCCGCCGCAGCGTGCGGTACGCCGTCTCCACGGAGGGGATCGCCGGCGGGGAGCTGTTCACGATGGTCCTGTACGCCTTCCCTCGACACGGAATAGCTTCCCTCACTCTAGTCAACGCCACCTCGCCGCTCCCGGAGCCGCGCTCACGTCAGCACGTGCAGCGCCCCGCTCGCGACGAGCATGACGAACGCCGTGTTCACCACGGCCGTCCCGATGCCCGAGATCAGCACGAGGAACCGGTTCAGCCCGGCGGCGCTCATGACGAATCCGTTGATCACGACGCTGAGGAAGAACCCGCCGAGGAACATCGCGACCGGGATGCCCCACTTCTCGACGCGGGCGAGGATCCTGCGCTCCCGCTCCCCCTTGCTCCTCCGCCCTCCGATGGAGGCGCCGAGCGTCACCGAGGCGAAGGTGGCCAGGACGGTGCCGCCGGCGGCGGGCAGGAACGCGGCGAGGGCCGGGACCCCCGCGACGATCCCGACCAGCCCGGCGACGTCGCCCTCCAGGAACGGGATGGCCCCGATGACCAGCAGGGCCAGGAACTGCAGGGTCAGGGGGAGCGTGTCGACGAACTGCTGGAGCGACTCGACGGTCGCGGCGAGGTCGGGGAGCAACGGGTTCATCCTCTTTCTCTCAGGGAGCGCCCCGGCCGGATGCGCAGGGTCTAGGACCATGCTTCCCGTCGCGCGGCGGGCCGTGGCAGTCGGCGCGCGTCATGAGTCGATGTGACGCGGCGTCACACGGCGTGGGGCCGGCACCCAGGATCCTCCTCCGCACCTCGGGAACCTCCGCCCTGCCCGGCTTTTCCACAGCCGCCGGGCGGGCGGGGTCGGGGCGGTATAGCCTGGAGGACATGATCACCGCCTCGCTCGAATCCGCCCGCACGGTCCTCTCCGAGGTCTTCGGCTACGACTCCTTCCGGGGCGAGCAGGAGGCCGTCGTGGAGCACGTGGTCGCCGGCGGGGACGCCGTCGTGCTCATGCCCACCGGCGGCGGCAAGTCGCTGTGCTACCAGATCCCCAGCATCGTGCGGCCCGGCACCGGCGTCGTCGTCTCGCCGCTGATCGCGCTGATGGCGGACCAGGTCGCGGCCCTGGAGAACCTCGGCGTGCGCGCGGCGTACCTCAACTCGACGCTCACCCTGGACCGGGTTCACGAGGTGGAGCGGCAGTTCCTCGACGGCGAGCTCGACGTCCTCTACATGGCGCCGGAGCGGCTGGTGCTGCCGCGGACCCTGGACCTGCTCGGCCGCGGCTCGATCGCCCTGTTCGCAATCGACGAGGCGCACTGCGTCTCCCAGTGGGGGCACGACTTCCGCTCCGACTACCTCGGCCTGCACGTCCTGGCGGATCGGTTCCCGGGTGTCCCGCGGATCGCGCTGACGGCCACGGCGACCCGCGCCACCCACGCCGAGCTCACCGAGCGGCTCTCGCTGCAGGACGCCCGCCACTTCGTCGCCAGCTTCGACCGACCCAACATCGAGTACCGGATCGTGCCCAAGGACGGGCCGCGGGCGCAGCTGATCGACTTCATCACCACGGAGCACCCGGGACATTGCGGCATCGTCTACTGCCTCTCGCGCCGCGGCGTGGACCAGCTCGCCGAGGCGCTGAACGCCCGGGGCATCGCGGCGCTGCCGTACCACGCCGGGCTGCCGCAGGAGGTGCGGGCCGGGAACCAGGCCCGGTTCCTGCGCGAGGACGGCCTGGTCATGGTCGCCACCATCGCCTTCGGCATGGGGATCGACAAGCCGGACGTCCGCTTCGTCGCGCACGTGGACCTGCCCCGCAGCGTCGAGGGCTACTACCAGGAGACCGGGCGCGCGGGGCGGGACGGGCTGCCCTCGACGGCGTGGATGGCCTACGGGCTGGGTGACGTCGTCTCCCAGCGCCGGCTCATCGAGTCCGGCGAGGGGGACGAGGCCTTCAAGCGGCGCTCGATGTCCCATCTGGACGCGATGCTCGCCCTGTGCGAGACGGTCGACTGCCGGCGGGTGCAGCTGCTGAGCTACTTCGGTGAGGACTCCGGGCCCTGCGGCAACTGCGACACCTGCAAGAACCCGCCCGCCACCTGGGACGCCACCGTGGAGGTGCAGAAGCTGCTCTCGGCGCTGATCCGCCTGGACCGGGAGCGGGACCAGCGCTTCGGCTCGGGCCAGGTCATCGACGTGCTGCGCGGCAAGGCCGGGGACCGCTCCCGGGCCTCCCGGCACGAGGAGCTCAGCGTATGGGGCGTGGGCGCCGACCTCTCCGAGGCGCAGTGGCGGACCGTCATCCGGCAGGCGCTGGCCCGGAGCCTGGTGGTCTCCCACGGCGACTACGGCGTCCTGGTCCCCGGGCCCGCGGGCGGGCCGGTGCTGCGCGGCGAGGAGAGGGTCTTCCTCCGCGAGGATCCCGCCGCGAAGAAGGCGGGCCGCTCCCGCCGGGGTGGCCCTCAGGGGCGTGCGGCCGCGCCGATCGAGCTGGAGCCCGCCGACGCCGCCCTGTTCGAGCAGCTGCGCTCGTGGCGGGCCGAGCAGGCGAAGGAGCAGGGGGTCCCCGCCTACGTCGTGTTCAACGACGCGACGCTCTACGGCGTCGTCGAGGCCAAGCCCGCCTCGATCGGGGAGCTCGGCGGCATCAGCGGCGTCGGGCAGAAGAAGCTGGACCGCTACGGGGAGGCGGTGCTGGGCATCGTCTCGGGCGCCGGGACTTCAGATGCGGAGGCCCCGGATCGGGAGCCAGGGTGAGAACCCGCCCAGGGCCAGATCAGGCGGGATCTCCCGATCCCTCTGATCCCGGCGACCTGGTCGAGGTCCTGCGGGCCGCAGGTTGCGTCTTCGCCGAGGAGGAGGCCGCCGTGCTGCGCGAGGCGGCGCACGACGCCGGGCGCCTCGAGGCCATGATGCGGCGGCGGGTCGCCGGGGAGCCGCTGGAGCACGTCGTCGGCTTCGTCGAGTTCATGGGGATGCGCCTGAGCGCGGGCCCCGGGGTCTTCGTCCCCCGCCAGCGCACGCGGCTGCTCGCGGAGACAGCGGTCGCGGCGGTGCGGGAGGCCGGGCGCGGGGGCGGCCGGCGGGCGGTGTTCCTGGAGGCCTTCGCCGGCGTCGGGCCCGTGGCGGCCGCCGTGCGGCGGGCCGTGCCCGAGGCCGAGGTCCACGCCGCGGAGCGGGACGCCCGCGCGCTGCGCTGCGCCCGGGAGAACCTGCGCGACGTCCCCGGGTCGGCCGAGGTGCCCGGCGCTGCCGAGCTTCCCGGGTCGGCCTGGCCTCCTGGCACGGCCAGGGCGCACGAGGCATCGGTCCTCGAGGGCCTGCCCGAGGAGCTGCGCGGCCGCGTCGACGTGATCGCCGCGGTCCCGCCCTACATCCCCCGCTCCGCCGCCGGGCTGCTCCCCCGCGAGGCGCGTGAGTCCGAGCCGGCCGAGGCGCTCTTCGGCGGGGAGGATGGGCTGACGCCCGCCCGTGTGCTCATGGATCAGGCGCGGCCCTGGTTGTCAGGGCGCGGCCCGCTGCTGCTCGAGATGAACCGGCAGCAGTGCCCCGCGGCCGCACGCCATGCCGCCGGGCTCGGGTACGGGGCCGAGCGGATCGAGGGCGATGACGGCCAGACGGCGGTCCTCTCCCTGCGCCGGGAGGATTCCGGAGGACGCCGGGAGGAGTGAGAGCCGGACAGAGCGAGGCTCGGAGCCGGTGCCGCAGACGGGACGCTCGGGCTCACGGTCCGGGCCAGTCCTGGGACGGGAAGCCGGGTCAACCACGCTGCCGGCTTAGTCGCCGCGAGGCGAGCGCTCCCCCGCGGACTCGGCCCCAGCCTCGGCCCCGGCGTCGGCCTCCCACGGCTCGGTGCGCACCGTGGCCCGCCCGCTGTCCGCCAACAGCTTCGAGACCGGGCACCGGGCGTGCGCGGCCTCGGCCAGCCGGCCGGCCAGCTCCGCGTCGGCCCCCTCGACGGAGACGTAGGCGGTGGGCACGAAGAAGTAGCCGCCGCGCGGCTCGGGCCGCAGCTCGACCTCCACCCGGACCCTCCCGCGGTGCGCGAGGCCGCGGGCGGCGATGACCACCTTCAGCGTCTCCCCCAGGCACGTGCTCCAGGCCATCGCGAGGAACTGCTCGGGGTCGTACCCCTCCCGCGGCTCGCCGGGCCCGGCCGTGGGGAGGGAAGTGCCATCCTCCATGCTGACGGCGCCCGCCGTCCCGCCGACGTTCCGCACCGACGCGGTGTACAGCGGGTCTCCCTCGACGCCGGCCTCCCGGCCCCGGGCCTCTCCCGCGCTGCTCTTCTGTGACATGCGCCCATGGTACCGCCGGAAACCGGGGCGAGGGCGAGGTCACCACCATTTATCACACCCGTGATACGTTAACGTCATGGCCCACCTCGAGATCGCATCCGTCACCCACTCCCTCCCCGGCGGCCGCCCGCTCCTGCGCGACATCTCCCTGCGCGTCGGCGAGGGGGAGCACATTGCGCTGATCGGGGCCAACGGCGCGGGCAAGAGCACCCTGCTGCGCATCGTGACCGGCGAGATAACGCCCGACGCCGGGGCTGTGACGCGGCACGGCTCCCTCGGCGTCCTGCCCCAGACGCTCGCGGGCGGGACGGTCGCCGACCTGCTGCTCTCCGTGGCGCCGCCGGCGCTGCGGCGCATCGCCGCCGACCTGGAGGCCGCGCGCCGGCGTCTGGAGGCCGAGGACTCGACGTCGTCCCAGATGGCCTACGCCTCCGCGCTCACGGCCTGGGGCGAGGCCGGGGGCTACGACGCCGAGGTGCTCTGGGACGCCTGCTCGACCTCCGCGCTCGGCCTCCCCTACGAGCGCTCCCGCGAGCGCCCGGTCTCCGCGCTCTCCGGCGGGGAGCGCAAGCGCCTCGCCCTGGAGGCCCTGCTGCACGGCCCCGACGAGCTGCTCCTGCTCGACGAGCCCGACAACTCCCTCGACCTGCCCGGCACGGCCTGGCTCGAGGAGCGCCTGGCGGCCTCCGGCAAGAGCGTCCTGTACGTCAGCCACGACCGGGAGCTGCTCGCCCGCACGGCGGACGGCGTCGTCTCCCTCGAGCTGGGCGCGGCCGGCAGCACGGCCTGGACCCACGCGGGCGGGTTCGCCACCTTCCACGAGGCGAGGCGCCGGCGCTTCGAGCGCCTCGACGAGCTGCGCCGCCGCTGGGAGGAGGAGCGGGAGAAGCTACGTGCCCTGGTCCGGATGTACAAGCAGAAGGCCGCGTACAACTCCGACATGACCTCCCGGTACCGTGCCGCCCGGACGCGGCTGGCCCGCTTCGAGGAGGAGGGTCCGCCGCAGGCCCAGCCGCGGGAGCAGCGGATCTCGATGCGGCTGCGCGGCGGACGGACCGGACGCCGGGTGCTGACCTGCGAGAGTCTGGAGCTCACCGGCCTGATGCGTCCCTTCGACGCCCAGGCCTGGTTCGGCGACCGCATCGCCGTGCTGGGCTCCAACGGCTCGGGCAAGTCCCACTTCCTGCAGCTGCTCGCCGGCGGCGGGAGCGATCCCGCACCGGAGCACGCGCCCGCCTCCGGGCTCGAGGTGGTCCCGGTGCCCCACACCGGGACCGCCCGGCTCGGCGCGCGGGTCCGGCCGGGCTGGTTCGCGCAGACCCACGGGCGGCCCGACCTCTCCGGCCGCACGCTCCTGGACATCCTGCACCGCGGCGACGAGCACCGGCCCGGGCTGCCGCGGGAGGAGGCGTCCCGGGCCCTGGCCCGGTACGAGCTCGCCGCGGCGGCCGAGCAGGACTTCGACGAGCTGTCCGGCGGGCAGCGCGCCAGGCTGCAGATCCTGCTGCTCGAGCTCGCGGGCGCTACCCTGCTGTTGTTGGACGAACCGACCGACAACCTCGACCTCGAGTCCGCGCACGTGCTCCAGGAGGCGCTGCGCTCCTTCGAGGGCACGGTGCTCGCGGTCACCCACGACCGGTGGTTCGCCCGCGACTTCGAGAGGTTCTGGGTCTTCGGATCCGACGGCCGGCTCCGGGAGACCCGGGAGCCGGTGTGGGACGAGGGCCGCGTACGACGAGAGCGAGGATGAGGATGCCCGCACGCATCGACCCGGAGCGACGCCGGGAGCTGGTGGTCGACGCCGCCTTCCGGCTGGTGGTCGCCGAGGGGATGCCGGGGGTCTCGCTGCGCAAGGTCGCGGCGGAGGCCGGCCTGAACATCGGCTCGGTGCGCCACTACTTCGAGGGGCACGAGGACCTCCTCGCCGCCGCGGCCCGGGAGTCCGGGGAGCGGATGGGCCGCCGGCTGGCGCGCCACCCGGCGGAGGGGCTGGCGGGCTTCTCCGGGGAGTTCGCGGTGGAGGCGCTGCGGGAGCTGGTCGAGCAGGTGCTGCCGGTGGACGGGGAGCGGCGGGCCGAGGCCGTCGTCGTCACCGAGCTCATCCTGGCCTCGCGCACCCGGCCCGTCTTCGCCCCCGTGGCCGCGCAGATGGCGGCGGACCTGCACGAGGTGCTCCGGGAGGCCCTGGCCGTGCTGGGACATCCCGGGCCCGACGCCGGCGCGCGGCAGATCTCGGCGCTGGTCGGCGGCCTGACCCTGGACGCGATCACCCCCCACGGTGCACTGGGACCGGGGCAGGTCCGCGAGACGCTGGAGGATGCGCTCCGCCTGCTCCTCGGGGTCCCTCGGCAGAGCTGAGCGGCGGGCCCGGCCTCACCCCCTGGAGACCTCGGAGAGGTTGATCAGGCCGGTGTCCTTCTCGTTCACGGAGGTCCTCAGCGCATCCTGCGTGCGCAGCAGGTCGCGGCTGCGGGTCTCCGGGATGAGGAAGGTGGAGGCGGTGGTGATGGCCGCGAGCACCGCCACGTACAGGCCCATCACCGCCCAGTTCCCACCTGTGATGGTCAGCAGCCACGTGCCCAGCACCCCCGCCAGGCCGCCGGCCAGAACGGCCGAGATCTCCCGGGCCATGGCGACCCCGAGGTAGCGGTGGCGGTTCCCGAACATCTCCGGCAGCAGGGCGCACTGGGGCCCGAGCATCGAGTTGACCGCGACGCCGATGCCCACCGCGATGACTGCCACCGTGAGCCAGCCGATGCTCAGCGAGAGCATCCACCACGAGGGGAAGGCGAAGAGCAGCATGAACACCGCCCCGAAGCGGTAGACAGGCCGCCGGCCGAAGCGGTCCGAGAGGTGGCCGCTGAGGGGGATGGAGAAGATGCCGATCAGCGAGCCGATGGTGACGCCCCATGTCGCGATGCCCCGGTCCACGGGGTGGGCGAGGAAGGTGCCGGCGACGAAGGCCAGCGAGACGTTCTGGTAGATGTAGGATCCACCGTTTTCCGCCATGCGCAGCCCGATGCCGGTGATCACCCCCGGCATGCCCGTGGAGAAGATGTCCCGGAAGGGGCTGCTGGCGACCTGCTCGTGCGCCTCCAGCTCGACGAAGGTCGGGGTCTCGCGCAGCCGCATCCTGATCATGAGGGCGAGGAGGATGAGAAGGAAGGAGGCCAGGAACGGCACCCGCCAGCCCCAGGACATGAGGGCCTCCTCGGGCATGAGGGTCAGCCCGGAGAAGACGACGGCCGCCAGCAGGGTGCCCGCCTGGATGCCGATGAAGGGGAGCGCGGAGAAGAAGCCGCGGCGTCGGACCGGGGCGTACTCGGCCATGAGGACGGTCGCCCCCGCCTGCTCGGCGCCCGCCCCAAGGCCCTGCAGCACTCTCATTAGCACCAGCAGCGCGGGCGCCCAGAGCCCCACCGTCTCGTAGGTCGGCAGCAGGCCGATCGCCGTGGAGGCGCCACCCATGAGCACGATCGTCACGACCAGGACCCATTTCCTGCCGAGCCTGTCCCCGATCATGCCAAAGAAGAGCCCGCCGAAGGGACGGGCGACGAAGCCGACCCCGTAGACCGCGAACGCGCCGATGACGCCCATGGCGGGGTCGCTCGGGTCGAAGAAGAGCTGGTTGAAGATCAGGGCGGTCATGAGGCCGTACAGTGCGAAGTCAAAGTACTCCAGGGCGCTGCCGACGCTCGAGGCGAGGGTCGCCCGGCGCAGATTGGCCGAGTAGTCGGGGTCATGTTCAGGATTCCTGGAGCCGTTGCCTGTGCTCACGTCATCTCCTTTGATGAGGCGCCGTCGGACTGACGTTCATCCGCAACGTACCACATGCAGGACACCGTGCAACAGAGTGGACGAACAACGGGCCCGGGGCCATCCGGCGATGGCTTCGAGACGGGAGGGAGCCCCTCAGGCCCGCGAGCCGCCACCGTCGTGGGCCATCGGGTTGGTGAGCTCCGCCACCGCGTCGTGCAGCCCCTCGCGGACCCGGGCCATGGACGCCTCGTCGGCCGAGGCCGCGGGCAGGGCGACGCCGATGGCGAGCGGCGGGTCCCCCGGCGCCCAGGGCGGCAGAGGCACCGCGACCCCGACGATCCCCTCCAGGGAGGCGCTCCGGTCGAGGGCGTAGCCCCGCCCACGGGCCTCGGCCACGACGTCGACCAGCTCCTCCGCCGTCGCGAGACTGGAGGGCGTGAGGCGCCGGAGGCCTCCGGCGCGGAAACGCTCCCGGATCTGCTCGTCGGTGAACGACATGAGGGCCGCGCGGCCCGTGGCGGTCTGCTCGGCGGGCAGCCGCGAGCCGAGCGGCGTGCCCAGGCGCTCCTGACCGCGCCCCTCGTGACGCGCGAGGTAGAGCGCGTCCCGCCCCTCCAGCATCGCGATCTGCACCAGCTCGCGCCGCAGCGGCTCCGAGGCGGCGCAGACCGAGAAGAACTCCCTGATCTGGTTGAACTGGAGGGCGAAGGCCCCGCCCAACTCGGCCGTGCGACGCCCCAGCCGATACCCGCCGGGGACGCGCTCGATCATCCGCCCCTCCTCCAGCGCCGCGCAGACGTTGGCGGCCGAGGACTTGGCGATGCCCAGGGCGCGCGCCAGCTCGCTCAGCGTCATCGGGGCGCCCCGGCTCTCCGCCAGGACCGTCAGGGCGCGCAGGGCGCGGGTGACCGCGGGGGCCGGATCTCTTTCGGGGACAGCCATTCCATTCCTTTGTCTGCCGCAGGTCCAGGTGCTCGCGCCCGCCGCGCGCGACGACGCCGTCAGGCCGGGACCGGCGCACTGTGTGGAGCCGGTCGGCCTCCCCAGCTTAGCCGCAGGTCCGGCGGCCGGCGGCGCCGCCGTCAGTCGTCGCCGTCGAAGAGCCCGCCGTCGAGCAGCCAGTGGTGGCGCAGCCGCAGGGCGCGCTCGGTGCTGGCCAGCAGGGCCGCCACCAGCAGGGCGGCGTTGAGCGTGGCGGGCAGCCGGACGGGCGAGTGGAAGACGCCGAGGCGCTCGGCGACCGGCGGTATCCGCGAGACCTCCTCCACGATCTGCGGGAGCCCGAGGACCAGGGACACCAGCAGCACCACGACGGAGACGATGCCGATGCCGCGGCTCAGAGCCGGGTGGCCGCGGTCCAGGCGGGCGCGGCGGCCCTCGGCGGAGGCGGGGTCGGGGGCCAGCTGCCGCTCCGCGCCGTCCTCGGCCACGAAGTGGCACCTCTTGAGCCCGTAGCTGCTGGTCACGACCTCGATCACGCCGCCCGGGACCTGGAAGACGGCGGGAAGCGTGGACTCGGCGTGGTGCCGGCCGTCGCGGTAGAGCCGCGCCCGCACCTCGCCGTCCGAGGAGTCGCCCCAGAGCCGGACGTCCACGGACCAGAGGTGCCGCTCGCCGTCGTCCTCGGGCAGGCGCACGTGGAGCAGCACCCGCGAGAGGGGCTGCCACCAGCGATAGCGCTGGAGCGCATGCCCGTCCCCCGGCTTGACCCTGCGGGTCGCGCGGCGTCGCCTCCAGTTCGAGAACACACCGCCACTGTACCGATCCGGTGAAGTCGGTCACCGGCGCACTCGCCGGGACGGTCGATCCGCGGAGGAAGCGCTGCGGTGACCGGCGGCCGGGCGCCGGAGCCGACCTCAGCGCTCCTCGGCGTCCCCGAGCCGCTCGTAGGCGGCCAGCAGCAGCCGCTCCGCGCTGACGAGGTAGGCGTCGAGCTCCCGGCCGGCCCGCCCGGTCTCCCCGCACTCGACCAGGGCCAGGATCTCCCGGTTGCGGTCCAGGAAGGGGGCGTGCAGGTATTCGGGATCGTCCACGATGCCGAAGGCCAGCCGCATCTCGGCCGCGAAGAGCGTGAAGATCCGGGTGAGCCGGGCGCTGTCCGCGAGCGCGATGATGGCGGTGTGGAAGGCGACGTCGGCGGTTCCCACCGCCTGCCAGTCCCCGGCGCAGCGGGAGGCCTCGGCCGCCTCCACGGCCGCGCGCATCCCGGCGATGGCCGGGTGGCGCGGGAAGGCCTGGGCCAGCGCCTGGCACTCGATCATGCGCCGCACCCGGTAGAGGTCGATGATCGAGGTGATCGTCGGTGTGGTCACGTGGGCGCCGCGGTACGGCACCTGGGTCACCAGGCCCTCCTGGCCCAGGATGCGGAAGGCCTCGCGCAGGGTGTTCCGGGAGACGCCGAGCCGCTCGGCGAGCTCGGCCTCCCGCAGCGGCGCGCCGGCCAGCAGCGAGCCGTCGATGATGCGGTCCCGCAGCGCGGCGGCGGTCTCCTCGGCTCGGGAGACCGGCCTGCCGGCGGCAGGCTCCCCGTCCGTCGTGCTGCGATCCCCGGTGCTCATCTCCCACAGCTTACCCGGCAGGGGATCATTTCGGGCGTCGTCACCCTCTGAAACGTCGTTTCCGTTCCATCAGAACCATTTTTTGTTCAACGATCTGCTTGTTTCGTTCAAGATGTGCCGGTAGTCTCATCGGATACCCTCCTATGTGAGGCACATCGCACGGAAGCCCCGAAAGGACGAGGCGGAGCATGAGCGACCACCAGCGGAACGAAGAGGGCCCCTCACGGGCCTCCACCCCGGGACCCGAGACCACCACCAGCCGCACCGCGGGCTTCGTCAAGGCGCGGAAGGGGTCGCTGCTCGGCGCGATCTTCCTGATGGCGACCTCGGCGATCGGCCCAGGGTTCATCACCCAGACCGCGACCTTCACGGTCTCCCTCGGAGCCGCCTTCGCCTTCGGCATCCTCCTGTCGATCGTCATCGACTTCGTGGTGCAGTCCAACATCTGGCGCATCATCACCGTCAGCGGCAAGCGGGCCGGCGAGCTCGCCAACGCCGCGGTGCCGGGCAGCGGATACCTGCTCGCGCTCCTCGTCGTCTTCGGCGGCCTGATCTTCAACATCGGCAACATCGCCGGGACGGGGCTGGGCCTGAACGCGATGATCGGCCTGGACCCCAAGATCGGCGGGCTGGTCAGCGCGCTGCTCGCGATCGGGATCTTCCTGGTCAAGCGCGCGGGCGCGGTGATGGACAAGGTGGTCGTGGTCCTCGGCGCCGTGATGCTCCTACTGACCCTGTACGTCGCGATCGCCTCGGGACCGCCCGTGGGCGAGGCGCTGCGCCAGACGGTCTGGCCGGACACCTTCGACTTCGCCATGATCACCACCATCGTCGGGGGCACGGTGGGCGGGTACATCACCTACTCGGGCGCGCACAAGCTGCTCGACGCCGGGGTGAGCGGTCCCGAGCACATCAGGGAGGTCACCCGCTCCGCGCTGCTGGGCATCGGCGTGACCGGCGTGCTGCGCTACCTGCTCTTCCTCGCCTTCCTCGGCGTCACCGCGAGCGGGGTGGCGATCGACGTCAGCGGCGACCCGGCGGCCCAGTCCTTCCAGGCCGCGGCCGGGGAGTTCGGGCTGCGGGCCTTCGGCGTCGTCATCTGGGCGGCGGCCGTCTCCAGCGTGATCGGCGCGGCCTTCACCTCGGTCTCGTTCACGACCGTGTTCAGCCGCCGCATGGAAGGGCGGGTCCGGGACTACGCGACCGTGGCCTTCATCGCCGTCGGCCTGATCGTCTACCTCCTGGTGGGCACGACGCCGGCCGCGCTGCTGGTCTTCGCCGGCGGCTTCAACGGGCTCATCCTGCCGATCGGGTTCACGATCTTCATGTACATCGGCTGGTTCCGCAAGGACCTGCTGGGCGGCTACCAGGTGAACCGCGGGCTGCTCGTCGCCGGGACGCTCGTGACGCTGCTGACCTGGTACATGGGGGTCATGTCCTTCGGGGAGATTTTCGCGTTCCTCGGCTCCTAGCCGGGGCCGCGGGAGGGCGAGAGCATGGAAGCGGAGCAGAGGAAGAGGAACGAGGGAGAGATCATGCGGATCGACATCAACAGCGACCTGGGCGAGCACTACGGCGCGTGGCGCATGGGCGACGACGCGGCGATGCTCGGCATCGTCACCAGCGCCAACGTGGCCTGCGGCTTCCACGCCGGGGACCCCCGCTCGGTGCTGGAGACCCTGCGGGGCGCGGCGGAGCGAGGGGTCGCGGTCGGGGCGCACGTGGCGTACCCGGACCTGGTGGGCTTCGGCCGGCGGGAGATGAATCCCACCGACGCGGAGCTGGAGGCGGACGTGATCTACCAGATCGGCGCCCTGCAGGGGCTCGCGCGGGCCGCGGGCACCGAGGTGCGCTACGTCAAGCCCCACGGCGCGCTCTACAACACGATCGCCCGCGACGAGCGGCAGGCGGCCGCGGTGCTCCGGGCCGTCCGCGCGGTGGACCCGGAGCTCCCCCTGGTGTGCCTCGCGGCCTCGCAGCTGGTGGAGCAGGCCGAGGCGGTGGGCACGCGCGCGGTGCCGGAGGCCTTCGCGGACCGCGCCTACGAGCCGAGCGGCGCGCTGGTCTCCCGGCGCGAGGCCGGGGCCGTGCTGGAGGACCCGGAGGAGGTCGCGGAGCGGATGGTGCGGATGGTGCGCGACGGCGTCGTCACCGCCCGCGACGGCAGCGAGGTGACGCTGCGGGCCGAGTCGATCTGCGTGCACGGCGACAGCGAGGGCGCGGTCCGGATGGCGGCCGCGGTGCGGGACCGGCTGGACGCGGCGGGCGTGGAGCTCGGCTCCTTCGCGGGGCGGCGATGAGCGCGGCGGGCGCGCGTCCGGGGGCCGAGGACGGCTCCCGCCGGGGCGCCGACGGGACGACGGAACCGGTGGGAGCCGCGGCACCCATGGGATCGGCCGACGTGCGGCTGCGGCCGGCGGGAGACGACGCCGTCCTGCTGGACTGTGGCGACCTCGAGGGCGCGCTGCGCGCCTTCTCCCGGCTCGACGCCGCCCGCGAGGCCGGCGAGCTGCGCATCGAGGACCTGGTCCCGGCCGCCGAGACGGTGCTGGTCCGCGGCGGCGAGGCCCGGGCCCCCCGGCGCCTCGCGGCCCGGCTGGAGGAGCTGCTGCGCGGCGCCGAGACCGCCGCGGCGCGCGAGGAGGAGGTCCCCGAGACGGTCATCCCCGTCAGCTACGACGGCGAGGACCTCGCCGAGGTCGCCTCCCTCACCGGGCTGAGCGTCGAGGAGGTCGTGGAGCGCCACACCGCCGCCCGGTACACCGTGGCCTTCACAGGCTTCGCCCCGGGCTTCGCCTACCTCTCCGGCGGCGACCCCGCCCTCGACGTGCCCCGGCGCTCCTCCCCCCGGCCCCGCATCGAGGCGGGATCCGTAGGGCTGGCTGGGCCCTTCTCCGGCGTCTACCCCCGGCAGAGCCCCGGCGGCTGGCAGCTGATCGGGCACACCGAGAGCGTGCTGTGGGACCTGGACCGCGAGCCGCCGGCCCTGCTCATGCCGGGCGGGCGCGTGCGCTTCGTCGCGGAGCGGGAGCAGGTCCGGGGCGCCGGTGCCGATCGGGCTGAAGGCGCCGGCCCGGAGGAGGCTCCCGACGACGCCGGACGGACGGCGTCGTCCGCGGAAGCTTCCACCGATGACGCCGATCGAACCGAGACCCCCGAAACCTCTCAGCGCCCCGGCCGCCTCGCCCTGACAGCCGTGACCCCGGGCCTGGGGACGCTCGTCCAGGACCGCGGACGCCCCGGCCTCGCCGACCTGGGGGTCAGCCCCTCCGGCGCGGCCGACCGCCGCGCCCTGGACCGCGCCAACCGGCTCGTCGGCAACGCCGGGCGGGCCGCGGCGCTGGAGCTCGGCGCCGGCGACGTCGTCCTCCGCGCGGAGGACACGCTCGTGCTCGCCCTCGCCGGAGCCCCCCGCCCGGCCCGCATCTCCGGCCCGCGGGGCGAGCGCCTCGCCCCGGCCGGCCGGGCCTTCCGGATGGACGAAGGCGAGACGCTCTCCCTCGGCGCACCGGAGAGCGGCCTGCGCACGGTGCTCGCGCTGCGCGGCGGCGTCGAGGTCCCGCTCGTGCTCGGCAGCGCTGCCGCCGACACGCTGGCCGGCCTGGGACCGGAGCCGCTCGCCGAGGGCGAGGAGATTCGCGCGGGCGACGCCGTTCAGGGCCCCGTCGGCCTGCCCGAGCCGGAGCGCGCGGACCTCCCCCGCCCGGAAGAGGAGACGACGCTGCGCCTGCTCCCCGGCCCCAGGGACGACTGGTTCGGCGAGGCCGGCCTGGAGCGTCTGCGGGGGCAGGCCTGGCGGGTCACGCCGCGCAGCGACCGCGTCGGCGTGCGGCTGGAGGGCGAGCCGCTGGAGCGCGCCGAGGGCCGCCGCGACCGCGAGCTGCCGAGCGAGGGCCTGGCTACCGGCGCCCTCCAGGTGCCGCCGGACGGGCAGCCGGTGCTGTTCCTCGCGGACCGGCCCCTGACCGGCGGATACCCCGTGATCGGCGTCGTGCGCGAGGAGGACCTGCGCCTCGCCGCCCAGCTGCCGCCCGGCGCCCTCGTGCGCTTCCTCCCGGAGCGTCCCGGCCTCGCCGCGGACGCCGAGGGGCCGGCCGCCGACTCCCCTGCGGATGCCGGGTCCTCCGAACCCGGTCCATCCGCCGACGTCGCCCGCACCACCGGCGACTCTCTCCCGGCGTCCCGCCCGGCCCCGGGCACCCACCGACCCACCCACGCGAAAGAGGACCGACGATGAGCCCCCACGAGCAGAAGCCCCTCCGCACCGTCCTGGTCGCCAACCGCGGCGAGATCGCGGTCCGGGTGATCCGCGCCGCCCGCGAGGCCGGCCTGCGCTCGGTGGCCGTCTACGCCGACCCCGACGCCGACGCCCTCCACGTCCGCCTCGCCGACGAGGCCTACGCCCTGCACGGCTCCGACCCCGGCGAGAGCTACCTCGACGCCTCCAAGCTGCTGGAGGCCGCGCGGCGCTCCGGGGCCGACGCCGTCCACCCCGGCTACGGATTCCTCTCCGAGAGCGCCGCCTTCGCCCGCGCCGTCGCCGAGGCCGGCCTGACCTGGATCGGCCCGGACCCCGAGACCATCGAGCTGCTGGGCGACAAGGCCCGGGCCCGCACCCTGGCCGCCGAGGTCGGCGCCCCGCTCGCCCCGGGCACCAACGACGCCGTGGCGGACGCCGAGGAGGTGCTCGCCTTCGCGGACGAGCACGGCCTGCCGGTGGCGATCAAGGCGGTGCACGGCGGCGGCGGGCGCGGCATGCGCGTGGTGCACGAGCGCGAGCGGATCCCCGAGGCCTACGAGGCGGCGGTGCGCGAGGCCGAGGCGGCCTTCGGTCGCGGCGGCTGCCTCGTCGAGCGCTTCCTGGAGCGCCCCCGGCACATCGAGGCGCAGGTGCTCGGGGACCGGCACGGCCGCATCGCGGTGCTCGGCACCCGCGACTGCTCGCTGCAGCGGCGCAACCAGAAGCTCGTGGAGGAGGCCCCGGCGCCCTTCCTCCCCGAGGAGCTGCGCGAGCGGATCCACCGGGCGGCGGCGGACGTCTGCGGGGCGGCGGACTACGTCGGCGCCGGGACGGTCGAGTTCCTGCTCGGCGAGGACGGCATGCTCTCCTTCCTCGAGGTGAACACCCGGCTGCAGGTCGAGCACCCGGTCACCGAGGCGACCACCGGCGTCGACCTCGTGCAGGAGCAGCTCCGCGTCGCCGCCGGGGAGCCCCTGCGGGTCCCGGAGGAGGTCCCCGTCTTCGGCCACGCGCTGGAGTTCCGCATCAACGCGGAGGACCCGGCGCTGGGCTTCCTGCCGACGCCGGGCACCCTCGAGCGCTTCGACCCGCCCGCGGGCCAGGGAGTGCGCCTCGACTCCGGATTCACCGGCGGCCAGACGGTGCCGGGCACCTTCGACTCACTGCTGGCCAAGCTCGTGATCTGGGGCCGGGACCGCGAGGAGGCGCTGGCGCGGGCCCGGCGGGCGCTGGAGGAGTTCCGGATCGAGGGCGTGGCCACGGTGCTGCCCTTCGACCGGTACGTCGTCGAGGACCCGGCGTTCACCGCCGCCGGCGAGGCCGGGTTCGCCGTGCACACGCGCTGGATCGAGGACGAGTGCGAGGCCGACTTCTCGGCGGCCGAGGCGGTGCCGGACCCGGGCGGGCAGCGCCTCACCCGCCTGCCGATCGAGCTGGACGGCCGCCGGATGGAGCTGGGCCTGCCCGACGCGCTGCTGAGGCGGCTGGCCGGCGCGGGCGCCGCATCGGGCGAGGACGGCCCGGAAGGCACCGGCGGCGGGACGGAGGCGGGCGGCGCCGGGGAGGACGACGGCGTCGTGCGCGCCCCCTTCGCCGGGACGCTCAGCTCCTGGAGGGCCGAGGACGGCGAGGCCGTCGAGCAGGGCCAGACGCTGGCCGTTCTGGAGGCGATGAAGATGGAGGTCCCGGTCACGGCCGGCCGCGCGGGGACGCTGCGGCGGGAGGCCGAGGCCGGGTCCGCGACGACGGCCGGGCAGCGGCTCGGCACGGTGGAGGAGGCATGATGGCCCAGGCGAGTCCCGAGCAGCTCGAGCAGGCGCGGGCGGCCCGCGCGGACTACCGGGCGGGCGCGGTCCGGCCGACCAGCGGCGTCGCCCACGGGCTCGTGCAGGCCAACCTCATCTCCGTCCCGGCCGACTGGGCCTACGACGTCCTGCTCTACTCCCAGCGCAACCCCCGGCCGTGCCCGGTGCTCGAGGTGCTCGACGCCGGCGCCGTCGAGCCGCGGCTGGCGCCCGGAGCGGACCTGCGCACCGACCTGCCCGCCTACCGCGTCTGGCGCGAGGGCGAGCTCGCGGAGGAGACCGCGGACGCCTCGGCGGCCTGGGAGGAGCACCCCGACCTGGTCTCCTTCCTCATCGGCTGCAGCTTCACCTTCGAGGCGGGGCTCGCGGACGCGGGGATCGGGATCCGGCACCAGGA
The DNA here is from genome assembly GCF_004136635.1 of Rothia halotolerans. Taxonomy (GTDB): domain Bacteria; phylum Actinomycetota; class Actinomycetes; order Actinomycetales; family Micrococcaceae; genus Rothia; species Rothia halotolerans. The sequence continues at coordinate 622,521 of NZ_NOIU01000002.1, forward strand.
GACGGGGCGGAACGTGCCGATGTACCGCACCGACCGCCCCTGCGAGCCGGCCGGCCGGATCTCGGGCGAGCTGGTGGTCTCCATGCGGCCGATCCCCGGGGACCGGGTGGCCGACGCCGTCCGCATCACGGCGCGCTACCCCGCCGTGCACGGCGCCCCGGTCCACGTGGGCGACCCGGCAGGGCTGGGGATCGACGACGTCGCATCCCCCGACTTCGGCGACCCGCCCGAGATCCGCCCGGGCGAGGTCCCGGTGTTCTGGGCGTGCGGGGTGACGCCGCAGGCCGCGATCATGGCCTCACGGCCGCCCTTCGCGCTCACCCACGCGCCGGGCTACATGTTCGTCACGGACGTCCCGGACGCGCGGTACCTCGTCTAGGAGCGGCGGGCGGGCCAGGACGACGTATCATCATCATGGGGGGCCAAGCACCGTCATGCGCTGTTGGCCGAGTGATTCCTGGGTCGACCGCGCCCTGTGAAAGGAACTCCTTGGCCCACGTCGCCACCCCCGCAGCGGTCAAACAGGACTGCGCGCGCCACCACAACTCGCACACCGTCAAGGGCATCACCTGGCGGGGCGTCCGGCCGGAGGACGCCCGGGCCGTGACGGCCCTCGTGCGCCGCGCCGTGCCCCACTCCGGGAACTGGGAGCTCACCCCCAGGACCCGGGGGATCGCCGCCCACACCCGCCATGGGGCGCTGCTCGCCGTCGTTCTCGCCACCGAGCCCCGCACCGCCTCGGAGTCCCCCAGCCTGTACCTGACCGTCGCGGTCGAGGCGAACTGGCACGACGCCGGTCTCGCCATGGTGGGGCTCAATCTCATCCACCGGTTCCTCTCCCGGGGCGGGATCAGGGCCGCCATGCTCTTCGGCACCTGCGCCTCCCGGGAGGCGGCCCTCTACCTCAACGCGGGCTATCAGGTCAGCAAGCCCCACGAGCCGCTGGTCCTCCCCGGTTCCGAGGTCCCCATGTACTCGCCGAAGGCCTACCATCCGTGCTGGTTCTTCCGCCGCTACGACTAGCCGCCCCAGGGCCCGCGGGGGCTTTCCGCCCCGCGGGGTCCCAGCGGCATCATCGTGATGCTCGCCGAGGAGCTGAAGAAGGCATGATGAACCGGCCGGAGGAGCCCCGCTCCCCCGGCCGGTGACGACGCCCTGGAATCCGATCCGGGCCGGGCTCCGGGGCGGCCCGCGCCTAACGGCCGCTCAGGACCTGCTCGAGCGGGATGCTGCCGTCCTGCCAGGGCGTCAGCACCCAGACCGCCAGGTAGAGGCCGATGCCGACCACGGGGAGGAGGAAGGCGAGGAGCACCAGCAGGCGGACCAGCCACACGTTGAGGCCGGTGGCCGTGGCGATGCCGCCCGCGATGCCTCCGACGAGCCGGCTGGGGCCGCGGCGGAAGCCGAGGCTTCTGATGGAGTTGAAGATTGATCTCATGTCTCCGAGCCTACGCGGTGTCACTGGGCTGGACAGTGGAGCTGGCCCTACTCTTGGAGGAGATCGCCCGTCGACCGCCCCCTCCACCGTCCACCGCCAAGGAAGTCCCATGCGAACGTTCACCCTGCCCGGCACCGACATCGAGGTGCCCAACGTCGTCCTCGGCCTGATGCGCATCCAGGACAAGTCCGACGAGGAGGTGCGCACGCTGGTGGACACCGCCCGCGACGCCGGCATCACCTTCCTCGACCACGCCGACATCTACGGCTCCGGAGCGCACGGCTGCGAGCGCCGCTTCGCCGAGGCCCTGGGCCTGAGCTCCTCCGAGCGCGAGCAGCTGGTCATCCAGTCCAAGGCCGGCATCGTCAAGGACGGCCCGTACTTCGACTTCTCCCGCCAACACATCGTGGAGTCCGTCAACGGGTCGCTCGAGGCGCTGGGCACCGACTACCTCGACATCCTCCTGCTGCACCGCCCCGACGCTCTGGTCGAGCCCGAGGAGGTGGCCCAGGCGTTCGACGAGCTGGCGTCGGCGGGCAAGGTGCGCGCCTTCGGCGTCTCGAACCACACCCCGCATCAGATCGAGCTGCTGCGCAGGCACGTGTCCCAGCCGATCGTCGCCAACCAGCTGCAGCTCTCGGTGACCCACGCCCCGGTCATCGCCCAGGGCGTGGCCGCGAACATGCAGGGGCTGGACCAGGCGATCGTCCGCGACAACGGGGTCCTCGACTACTGCCGCCTGCACGAGATCACCGTCCAGGCCTGGTCGCCGTTCCAGGCAGGGTTCTTCGACGGACCCTTCCTCGGTTCCGAGCGGTACCCGGAGCTGAACGCCGTCGTCGACCGGCTGAGCGGGAAGTACGGGGTGCCCGCCGAGGCGATCGCCGTCGCCTGGATCACCCGGCACCCGGCGCGGATGCAGGTGGTCCTCGGGACCACCACGCCCGAGCGCGTCACCGCCGCGGCCCAGGGCTCGGACCTCCCGCTGACCCGGCCGGAGTGGTACGAGCTGTTCCGGGCGGCGGGGTACAGGGTGCCGTAGGGCCCGGGGCCGGGGCGCGGGCGGAGAGCGGCGTCCTCGGCGGCAGGGTGTCAGGGGCCCGACGGGCTGGCGCAGGATCGTCCGCAGCCTTTCCGGGGCGACCTGATGGTTCGTTCTCCTTGCCTGCACTCGCAGCCCCGGCAGTTCATGGTTCGCTATCGAATTCCCCGGCCAGGCTGGTAAAAGCCCGCCGCACCATGTCGGGATCCAGCGGGTCGGGGTTCCAGGACTGGTAGATCCACCAGCCTTCGACGAGGGCGTCGATGGCACGTGCTGCGCGCTCGGTGAAGTGGCTTCGCAGTGCCTCGATGGCGTCTGCCTCCAGGGAGGCGATGTGGGTCGCAACCGTTGGGTTATGACTTCCGTAGTGGTACATCTCCCGGAAGAGGCGAAGCTGCTGGCGGCTCGCGCGGGTGCTCCCGCAGGTGGCCTCGACGAGGACGTCGATGGCAGCCTGCCGATCAGCGGCGTCCCTGATCGGAGCGTCGTAAAGAGGCCGGAGCTGTTCGCCGAGGAGCTCGAAGGCACTCGTGATCAGGCCCGCCAGGTTCGGGAAGTAGTACGTCATCGATCCCAGAGGCACCTGTGCGCGGGCGGCGATACGTCGATAGGTGGCCGCCTCGACGCCTTCGTCGGCGATGACCGCGGCTGCGGCCTCCCGGATGCGCTGCCTGCGGCCGGGATCGTTGGCTGTCCCTTTGCGCATGTGGCCTCCTGCCTCGTCCCTGCGGGGTTGACACGACACTATACGAGCGTACGCACTTTAGGTACGCTGAGAACTCGTATCCGCGAATGCAGGACGGAGGCACGCAGATGCAGGGCACCACGTTGCAGCAGTACGCCAGAGAACGCGCTGAGGAGCTGACCGCCGCAGCGCTTGAGCACCCCTTCGGCCCCGATTGGGAGGTCTACAAGGTCCGCGGCAAAGTGTTCATGCTGCTGACCGGCATCACGGGTGAACCGATCGTGATCCTGAAGTCCCTGCCGGACGAAGCCCGAGCTCTTCGCGGCTCCCACGAGGAGATCACGCCCGGCTATCACATGAACAAGCAGCATTGGATCACCCTGAGTCCAGGTGGGTCGATTGATAAGCAGTTCGTGGACGATCTGGTGACCGAGTCCTACCTGCTCGTCGTCGAGAAGAACCTGCCCAAGGATGACCAACCCGTCGATCCGGACACCTTCGGGCAGGACAGGCCGTGAGCTTACGAGGCGAGAACCTCCAGCAGATTGCACGTGAAGTCGCCGAGGAATTGCCGGGCACCAGCAGCGGGTATCCGTTCACCGAGCATCTGCGGGTGTGGAAAGTCGCGGGAAAGGTGTTCTTGATCATTACCGAGGATGACCCGGACCTGGAGATCATCACGGTCAAGGTCGAGCCCGGCCACGGGGATGCGCTGCGTCGTGACCACGCGTCGATCAGCCGTGGACGCTACCTGGACAAGGAACACTGGATCTCCATCGCAGCCGGGAAGTCGATCACACGCTGCCTGGTGGAGGACCTCGTACACGGCTCCTACGAGCTCGCAGAAGATCAGGCGCCCGTGAGGGACCGTCCCGAATAGGACGAGCGGAGCCTTCCCGGGGTGCGCGTGAAGGGACGAACGGGGCACCGGAATCCGTCCGCCGCGCTCGGGCCGCCGTAGCTCATACGGTCCAGCATGAGCCGGCTGGCCTTCAGACTGCTCGGATCGAGTTGCGTGTATTCCATGCCGCTCCCTCCTGATCCGGGGCTCCGGTGGCTCGGGCGGCCGGTTACCGGCCGACCAGCCCCAGGTGGAACTCGTTGTACCGTTCCCCGCTGACCCCGATCCTCCGGGCCATCGCGTCCAGGTCGGCCACCTCATCCGCGGAGAGGGCGACGTCGGTCGCCGCCGCGTTCTCCTGGATGCGGGAGGTGCGCCGGGTGCCGGGAATCGGCACGATCCAGGGCTGCTGGGCCAGCAGCCAGGCCAGGGCGATCTGTCCGGTGCTCACGCCCTTCGTCTCGGCGAGCCCGGCGACATGCTCGACCAGCGCCCGGTTCGCGGCCCGGTTCTCCTCGCTGAACCGCGGGATGCCCGAGCGGATGTCGTCCTCGCCGAAGCTCGTGGCGGCGTCGAGCGTCCCGGTGAAGAAACCCTTGCCGAGGGGGCTGAACGGGACGAAGCCGATGCCCAGCTCGGCCAGCGTCGGCAGGACCTCCGCCTCGGGGTCCCGGGTCCACAGCGAGTACTCGCTCTGGACCGCCGTGACCGGGTGCGCCGCGTGGGCGCGGCGGATCGTGGCGGCGGAGGCCTCGGACAGCCCCAGATGGCGGACCTTGCCCTCCAGGATCAGCTCCCCGACCGTGCCGGCGACGTCCTCGATGGGGACCTCCGGGTCCACGCGGTGCTGGTAGAACAGGTCGATCGCGTCGGTGCGCAGCCGGCGCAGGGAGTCCTCGGCGACCCGGCGGATCTGCTCGGGCCGGCTGTTCAGCCCGACGCTGCGGCCCTCCCGGATCTCCCACCCGAACTTCGTGGCGATCACGGCCTGATCGCGCAGCGGCTGCAGGGCCTCGCCGACGAGCTCCTCGTTGTCGTAGGGGCCGTAGACCTCGGCGGTGTCGAAGAACGTCACGCCGCTCTCCACCGCGGAGCGCAGCACCTCGATCATCTCGTCCCGGCCGCCCGGGTTCGGTCCGTAGCTCTGCGACATGCCCATGCAGCCCAGGCCGATGGCCGAGACCTCCAGATCCTGTCCCAATGTCCTCGTGTGCATCGTCAGTCCTCCTCGGGGATCGTGTTCGTCGTCGACGGCTGGGCAGGGTCGCGGCGCGGCTCCGGCGGGTTTTCGGCGGTCCCGATCCCCGGCGCTGCGCCGGCTCTCGGCTCTGTCCCGATCTCCGGGCCGACGTCCTCGCTTCGGCCGGACGCCGCCCAGCTGGCCAGCAGGTCCAGCCGCTCCTGGCTCGGCGAGCCGGGCTCGGCGGTGTAGATCAGCAGGGACAGGCCCGGCTCGGCCGTGAGCTCCATGCCCTCGTAGGTCAGCACCAGGTCGCCGACCTCGTGGTGGTGGAAGCCCTTGGTGCCGGATCCGTGACGGCGCACGTCGTGGGCTCCCCAGCGGGTGCGGAACGCATCGCTGCAGGTGGAGAGCTCCCCGATGAGGTCGTGCAGCTGCTTGTCCCGCGGATCGCGGCCGGCCTCGGTGCGCAGGATGGCGACGGTGACGTCGGCGGCGGCCTCCCAGTCGGGGTAGAACCGCCGCGCGCGCTCGTCGAGGAAGCAGAAGCGCGCCAGGTTGCCCTGGCCGGGGCCGTCGAAGACCTCGTCGTAGAAGGCCCGGCCGAGCGCGTTGGTGGCGAGGACGTCCATCCGTCCGTTGCGCACGAAGGCGGGGCCGGGCCCGATGACCTCCAGCGCCCGGATCAGGCTCCGGCGGGGCGTCCAGGTCTTCGGCTTGCGCTTGCGCACGGGCTCGGCGGCGCCGTTGGCCGCCCGCGCCAAGTCGAAGAGGTGCTCCCGCTCGGCGTCGTCGAGCCGGAGGGCGCGCGCCACGGACTCGAGGACGACGTCGGAGACCCCGGCGAGGTGGCCCCGCTCGATCTTCGCGTAGTACTCGACGCTCACGTCGGCCAGCAGCGCGACCTCGCTGCGCCGCAGCCCGCTCACCCGCCGGGGGCCGGAGACCGGCAGACCCGCTTCCTCGGGCGCGAGCTTCGCCCGGCGCGACATGAGGAACTCGCGCGCTTCGTTTCGGTTGTCCACGCCCACCACGCTACGGCCTCGGCGCGGCTCCAGGGACGTCCTGTCAGTACACCTCTCATCGGAGACTCCCCCGCCGGGCGGGAGCGGGGTCTGATGGAGGCAGGACTCCCGGAGCCGACGACGGCCGGGAGGCCCGCGGACGAGGTCCGGCAGACCGTCGTCGTCATCCGCGTATTTCCAGGATGCCCGTCCCGATTCGTCGCCGGCGGGCGTCCGCGTCGAGAAGGAGAGAGCAGCCATGGCCGAGAACACCGCAGGAGGATGGACCGGCGGGCAGAACGCATTCGGCGACTTCGCGCCGGGCATGGTCCACTACACCGACCGGATCCTCTTCGACGAGGTCTGGGAGCGCGAGGGGCTGTCCAAGCGGGACCGGAGCCTGATCACCGTCGCCGCGCTCGTGGCGACCGGCAAGATGGACCAGCTGAGGTTCCACCTCGACTTCGCCCGCAGGAACGGGGCCGGCGAGGAGGAACTGAAGGAGGCGATCACCCACCTCGCGTTCTACGCGGGCTGGCCCAACGGGATGGGGGCGATGACGGTCGCGAAGGAGGTCTTCGCCGAGGGCGAGGGGTGACCGCGGCCGGCGCCCAGGACGCCTGAGGGCCTCCATGGAAACGGCGGAGCCGGTGCCCTCCGGCTCCGCCGTTCGCATGCCCGCGGGTCCTTCGGCGCCGCCCTCCTCCCCGGAATCCGCCGGGGTCTCTCCCCCACCCGTCCGGGTCCTTCCGCCCGCCTCCCACCGGGGCCTTCCCCGCTCATGCCGAGAAGTTCCCACCCGTTTCCCCCCGGCATCTTCTCCACCCATGCCGAGAAGTTCCCGCCCGAAAGGCCGTCCATGTCCCATCCCGCCCGGCCGCCGCGCATCGGCGCCCCGCTGGCCGCGCTCCTGCCGCTGCTGACCGTCTTCGGCCCGATCTCCATGGACCTCTACCTGCCGGTCCTGCCCGCCCTGACCTCCGAGCTCGACGCCGTCACCTCCGTGGCGCAGCTGACGGTCACCGCCTGCCTGATCGGCCTGGCCCTGGGCCAGATCGTCGCCGGCCCGCTCTCGGACCGGTTCGGACGCAGGACCCCGCTGCTGATCGGCGTCGCCGCCTACGTCCTCGTCACCGTCCTGTGCGCCCTCAGCCCGACGATCGAGCTGCTGATCCTCGCGCGCTTCGTCCAGGGACTGGCCGGCGCCGTCGGCATCGTGATCGCCCAGGCGGCGGGCCGGGACCTCTACGAGGGCTCCGCGCTGGTCCGCTACTACGGGCGCATCACGGTGCTCGGCGGGGTGGCCGCGGTCCTCGGCCCCCTGCTCGGCGGGCAGCTGGCCCTACCCCACGGCCCCCAGGATCTCCGCGTGCGGCATGAGCAGCCATCCGTCGGGGTCCTCGGCCCAGCGCCTCCACCCGGCCGAGATGCGCTCCAGCGTCTCCCGGTCGGCGAGCCCGAGGCGGGCCGCGTTCTCGGCGAAGGCGGAGGCCACCGCCCGCTCGGCCCACATGCCGCCCCACCAGGCACGGTCCTCGTCCGTCTCGAAGAGCCACAGCGAGGCCGAGCAGGCGACGTCGTCGAAGCCGGCTCTCCGGGCCCACCCCTTCAGCCGGCGGCCGGCGGCGGGCTCCCCGCTGATCCCCCGGTGCACCGGGAGGTACAGCTCGAGCCACTCGGCGAGCTCCGGATGGCCCGGGGAGAAGATGACGCCTTCGTAGTCGACGTCGCGCACGGCGACGACCCCGCCTGGGGCGGTCACGCGCCGCATCTCGCGCAGCATCGCCACGGGGTCGCCCACGTGCTGCAGCACCTGGTGGGCGTGCACGACGTCGAAGGAGGCGTCCTCGAAGGCGAGCCCGTAGGCGTCCTGGACGACGAACTCGAGGTTGGCGAGACCCCGCGGCACGGCGTCGGCCCGTGCCTTCTCCACCACCTCCGCCGAGGCGTCGACCCCCACGGTCCGGCCGGGCGCGACGATCTCGGCGAGGTCCGCGGTGATGGTCCCCGGGCCGGCCCCGACGTCGAGCACCCGCATGCCGGGCCGCAGCCGGGGCAGGAGGTACGCGGCGGAGTTCTCCGCCGTGCGCCAGGTGTGGGAGCGCAGCACGCTCGAGTGGTGTCCGTGGGTATACGCGTCTGCCATGGGGGAAGCTTAGCGCCGGCGCGGGGGGACGCCCTCCACAGGGGGCGGGTTCGCTCACTGGGCGGGACGAAGGGGAAGAGGGCCTCCACGGCCCAGCCTTCCCCTCAGGGTGACTGCGGAGCGCGAAGAAAGAGAGAGACCCCTCAACGATCGATGCCATCGATAGTACGCTCTGGAACAGGGTCAGCCGCATCCACGGCTCCCGCACCCCAGACACGTCGACCGGAGGCAGTGATGAGCACATCGGACCCCGACGAATCCGGCCTGTCCATCCTGATCCTCGCAGATCCCGGCGTCCCGACCCAGCGGCTGAATGCCAGCCGGAAACGCCTGGAGAAGCGCCTGCAGGAGGCGTACGGGGCCTCGACCAGGCTGGAGCACCGCACCGAGACCCTCCAGCTGGACCCGGAGGGGGCCCTCGACTTCCATTCGGTGCACACCGTCGCGGACGAGTACCCTCAGGCCGACGCCGTGCTGATGCTGACCGAGATGCCCCGCCACGACCACAACCACCCGCTGGTGGCCGAGGTCTACGACCAGCGCAACCTGGCGGTCGTCTCCTGCCCGACGCTGGGGTTCTTCGCCACCAAGTGGCGGCTGATCACCACCGTCATGGCCTGCCTGGCCCGCATGGACCTGCCCCGCCAGCCGCCGGAGGGAGGAAGCTCCCATCTGCGATGGGGCCGGTGGTCCCACGAGAACTCCAGTGCGATCCTCTACGCCCGCACCGGCGTCGGCGCCACGCGCACCGTGGCGGGGATGGTCCGGGCCAATCAGCCGCTGAGCACCGCGCCGCGGCTCTCCGGCTCTCTGGCCACGGCGGCCGCGGTCGGGGCCTTCGGCATCTTCTACAGCTCGGTGTGGCAGATGTCGGCCACCCAGAGCACCGGCCGCCTGATCGCCATCGGCGCCCTGGCGATATGCGCCATGGTGGCCTGGCTGATGTGGAGCAACCACCTCTGGGACCGCCCGATGACCGAGGGACGGGCCTCGCTGGTCACGCTCTACAACATCTCGACCGTCCTGACGTTGCTGCTGTGCGTGACCGCGCTCTACGCCGCCCTGGTGGTCATCATCCTCATCGGCGGCCTGATCATCATCAGCCCCGGGTACATGGAGCAGGTCCTCGGGACCCAGGTCGACTTCACCTCGTACATGGACATCGCCTGGCTCAGCGCGGCGCTCGGGGTGATCGCGGGCGGGCTGGGCACCCGCTTCGACTCCCAGACCGACATCCGCCGGATCACCCACGCCCAACGCGAGCGGCAGCGGATCAGACGGCAGGATGACCCCGGCGAGGGACGGGGGCCCGGCTCGGACCGCCAGTCACCGAGCGGCACGAGGCTTCCCAGCCTGCGCCGGGCCAGGCGGCGGAAGACCTCCCTGACCGGTGCGACGCCGCGTCCTCACGCCGTGCGCCGGCGGTAGCCGCCGGCGCCGTCCCCCTCGACGAGCCCCCGCCTCTCGAACTCCTCGAGCCACCCCCGCATGGGCCACCACCCCCAGCGCTCGGCGAAGAGCGCGCCGTTGCGGAGGATGTCCTCGAGATGCCCCACGGGAGGGTCCTCGACCGGGTGATGCTGATGGTACGCACGGGCATCGCCCACCCACGCGAGTTCGACGCCGGCCCGGCGGGCCCGCTGGCCGAAGTCGGTGTCCTCCCCGCCGTACCCGGCATAGTCCTCGTCGAAGCCGCCGATGCGCCGCCAGGTCCGCGCGTCGACGGCGAAGGACAGCGACCAGAAGAGCTCGTGGGATCCGCCGAGGCGGACCTCGCCCCGCCGGGGAGCGGGCCGAGCCGGATGCGGCCGGTCGAGGGCGTCCAGCCCGCTCAGGTCGTATCCGCCGGGCCCCGGGGGCTCGAGGTAGGTCACGGGGCCGCACAGGAGGCGCCCGCGCGAGGCGGGGGCCGCCGCGGCCCGGGAGTAGCCCTCGGCGAGGCCGGGACCCGGGATGCAGTCGACGTCGAGGAAGACCAGCAGCTCCGCACCCCGCGCCAGGGCGGCCTCGGCGCCGAGGTTGCGGGCGCGGGCGAGGGGCAGCCGGGCCGGGTCGGCCTCCAGGTCCACCACGTGCAGCGGGGGATCCGCCGCGTCCCGCGGCAGCCCGGCGTCCTCGAGCGCCACGAGCACGTGCTGCTCCGCTCCCGGGGAGCCCGCCAGAGCGCGACGCTGCCGCCGCCAGTGCTCGTGCCGGCCGTGGGCGACGGTGATGAGCGCGGTGCGCATCAGCGCGCCTTCCCTTCCGCGACGCGGGCGATGAGCCCCGCGGCGCGCGAGGCTCCCTGGCCGTCGTTCCAGCTGCCCCAGCTGCTGCCGTCGAGGGCGGTGGCCCGGTCGAGCAGCGGCCCCCAGCCGTCCTGCGGGGGCTCGTCCAGGACGATCGCCGGCCAGCCACCCGACCGCAGGACCCGCCCCGTGGCCCGCTGCTCCTCGTGCGGGCGGGGCTGGGGGACGATGATCGCCGGGCGCCTGGCGGCGGAGATGTCCGCGAGCGAGCCCTGCCCCGCGTGGGAGAGCACCACGGTGGCGGCCTCCAGGTGCGGGCGCACGTCCGAGGCCCAGCTCCCGGAGCCGCCGAGGTGCTCCCAGGACCAGTCCTCCGTCTCGCGCCGAGCCCGGGAGAGGACGGCGTCGGCGAAGCCCTCTCCCCCGGTCCCGCTGAGGACGAGGACCCGCCGCCGGCCCGGCGCGCTCCCTGGCGGACGCTCCGGGAACGGCGCGAGGCGGCCGATCGCGCCGACCGGCACCAGCTTCCGCCGCGCCCGGTCCGACAGCCCGCTCAGGCAGTCAGCGGCCTGCGGCGGCCACGCCCCCAGGATCGCCGTCGCCACGTCGAAGCCGAGCTGATGGGCGGGGTCCGCCCGATCGCCGGGCAGGGCCACGGCCACCACGGGCACGCCGTGGAGGCGGACGAGGAGGGCGACCTCCACGGACACGTCCACCACGACGGCGCTCGGCCTCGCCGAGGAGATCCACCCGGAGATCAGGGCGGTCCGCTCCAGCAGGCCCGGCGAGCCCAGCGGGACCCAGTGCAGGCGGCCCTCGCCGTCGGGGTCCCGCGGTGTCCCGGCGTCGTCGTCCAGGGGCAGCTCGATCCACTCCCCCGGCCAGTCGGCGGGTCTCGGGAGGGAGGACAGGCCCGTGACCTCCTCCTCCATCGCCCGGGCGACGGCGGTCGCCCGGGCGAGGTGCCCGCTTCCGTGGTGGTGGACGTAGTAGCCGATCATACGGACCGCCGTTCGCGCGCCATGTCCTCGAAGGCCGCGACGTAGTCGTCGACCATGCGGCGGATCGAGAGGTGCCGTACCGCGTACTCGCGCACCCCGGAACGGGGCAGGGCGCGGGCGACGTCGATCGCCCGGGCGAGCTCAGAGACGTCCCCCGCGGGGCAGAGGGCGCCGCCGCCCCCGCGGACGATCTCCGTCAGGCCGCCCCGGGCGAAGGCCGCGACGGGAGTCCCGCACGCCATCGACTCCGCGGCCACCAGCCCGTAGGGCTCGTCCCACACGGGGGTGACGAGGCTGACCGCGGAGCGGCCCACCAGCTCCCGGAGGGCGTCGCTGTCCAGATGCCCGAGATACCGGGCCCCCTCCCCCAGCCGCGGCTCGACCTGCTCCCGGTAGTAGCCGTGGTCGAAGATCGGCCCGGCGAGGTCGAGGGCGACGCCGGCCTCCCGCGCCGCGTCCATCGCCAGGTGAGGGGCCTTCTCGGGGACGACGCGGCCGAACCACACCGCCCGCGTGCCGCCGGGCCCGGGCGCCCACCGATCGACGTCGACGCCGTTGCGGATCACCCCCACCTCCGCCGAGGCGCTCCAGTCCCGGGCGGTGGCCTCGCTGACGGCGACCAGGCGCGAGCTCGCGGGCGCGAAGCGCAACGCCGACTCCAACCAGGGCGTGGGCGGGGCGTGCAGGGTGGTGATCATGGGGACCTCGAGGGCGGCGCCCATCGCGATCGGCAGGTGATGCAGGCTGTTGTTGTGGATGACGTCGAAGCGGGCGGCCCCGGAACGGGCGAGCCGCAGCATGAGGGACAGATAGGCGTGATGCTCCTGCGTCCAGGCCTCCGGGGTCACGCCGATGTCGGCCCGCGCCCCCTCGGAGGGCTCGAAGCGGTCGACGTCCAGCGTGGTCACGTGCAGCTGCTCGTCGGAGCCCGGGGCCGCGAACACGCTGACCTCGTGGCCCCGCGCCAGCAGCTCGCTCGCCAGGGCGTGCGTGTGCGCCTCCATGCCGCCGGCGAAGGGCTCCTTGATGGGGAACCTGCTGGAGGCGATCATGCAGACGCGCAGGCCGCTCATCGGAGGAGCCCCTCGTACAGCTCGGCGTGGGCCTCGGCTACCGCTCGGCGCTGCGCCCGCCGCTGCTGGACCGTCACGGGACGCGGCGCCCCGGCGTCGTAGGCGCTCCGGAGAGCCCCCTCCAGCGACCCGGCGTCGAAACGCTCCTCCTCGTGGACGTACTCGAAGACCGGCCCCTGCTCGCGGTAGTAGCCGCAGCTGGGAGCGATCACCGCCGTCCCGAGGTCGCGGCAGGCCTCCAGCCACCCCGAGTGGGTGCCGAAGCGGTACGGGAGCACGGAGACGTCCAGCGAGGAGAGGTAGCTCCACAGCTGCTCGTCCTCGAGGAAGTCGTGCACGTGGAGCTCGAGCGATCCCTCCTCCGCCCCGCGGCGGAGGAAGCCCGTCAGCTCCGGATCGTAGTGCGCGCCCTCCTCGGTGAGCACGTCTCGATGCCCGTTGACCTGCAGCACGACGCCGGGCAGCCGCCCCACCGCCTCCTCCAGGGCCCGGAGCACCGGCAGGGGGTTCATGCTCGCCCGCAGGCTCTTCAGGTGCACCCCCACCCGGAAGGGCCGGGAGGACGGGGGCTGCGCGGCGACGCGGCGCATCGTCTCGAAGTCGACCACGTGCGGGTGCGGCAGGACCTGGGCCTCCCGGCCCCAGCGGGCGCGGATCTCGGCGGCCGCGCCCGGGGTGAGGGTGACGAGGGCGTCCGCCCGCGGGATGAGCACGTCCAGCTGCTCGTCGTGGAGCCCCCGGTCCCGATGGTGCGGGTTCCTGAGGTCGTGCACCGTGTAGACGAACGGCCGGCCGGTCTCGCGCAGCGCCTCCGCCCACTCCGCGAGCTGCTCCGGGGGACGGGCGTCGAAGCCGAACTGCAGGTGCAGCAGGTCGAAGTCCCGGTTGGCGCGGACCCAGGCCGGGTCGAGCATGGCGGGCGGCCACCATCGCGCCTGGGCGGGACGGTCGGGAGCATCGGGATCCGGATCCCTGAGACGCTCGACCCTCCGTACGCCGGCGAGCTCCTCCTCCGGGGCGATGTGACTGACGTACACGTGTCCCGCCGGGACGGACGCCACGCGGATGGGCCGGGACTCCTCCGGCGGCATCTCCACCTCTACCTCGCGGCGTGAGGACAAAGACGAGACCTCTTCTTCACTGGTGCGCATGCAACCTCCTACCCCCTATTAGGCACCGCGGCGACAGCCGAGGGAAGGATGTTCCTCGTCCTCTTTTGCCGGGGCCGTGAAGACCCTCTCCCGGCGGCAAAGCCGGGAGGTCGCCTCACTCACTTAAGCAGAGTGCCGCTGAGAGCGCAGGCCTTCCGCTGGAGGCGGAATTCGCGCGGCACGAGCGCTCCGAGGTGTCGGGGCCAGGGACAGCACCGGCTTCGGCCAGTCCCGCGCCGGCAGACGGGCGCCCCTTCAGGCGGGAGGCGTCGGGGCAGGCGCGCCGGGCGGCCGCTCCTCCATTCGGACATCGGGGACGCACAGTCGACAACGCGGCCGGGATGGGATTAATCTGATCGCTTGCGCAATGGGGCGAAGTCGTCCGATTCCCTGCTCATCCCGAAAGGCCGCCCATGCCCCCTCTCGCACCCGCACGCCGCGCCGTCGCCCTCTTCGCCATCGCCCTCGGCGGCTTCGGCATCGGCGTCACCGAATTCGCCTCGATGGGCCTGCTGCCGGAGATCGCACGCGATCTGCTGCCCGGCTTCGACAGCTCCCCCAGCACCGAGATCGCCCGGGCCGGGCTGCTCATCACCATGTACGCCCTCGGCGTCGTCGTCGGGGCCCCGACCGTCGCCGCGCTCGGCGCCCGGGCCTCGCAGGCGCGCCTGACCTTCCTGCTGCTCGGCCTGTTCATCGTCGGCACGCTCGCCTCAGCCCTCGCGCCCACCTTCGGCTGGCTCTCCGCCTTCCGGTTCATCGCAGCACTCCCGCACGGCGCGTACTTCGCCGTGGCCTCCCTCCTGGCCGCGCGGATCATGGGGCCGGGCAGCCAGGGCAAGGGCATCGCTCTCGCCCTCTCGGGGCTGACCGTCGCCAACGTGGTCGGGGTGCCGCTGGCGACCTGGCTCGGCCAGGGCCTCGGCTGGCGCTGGGCCTACGTCATGGTGGCCTGCATCTTCACCCTGGCGCTCGTGCTCGCACTCTTCGCGCTCCCCCGCTACGCCGGCGACCCCTCGCGCACCGCGGCCTCCGAGCTGCGCGCCTTCAGGAATGGCCGGATCTGGATCATGATCGCGGTGGGCTCCATCGGCTTCGGCGGGTTCTTCGCCGTGTACTCCTACATCGCGGAGGTCTCCACGCAGGTCGCGGGCCTCTCGGCCGCGGCCGTCCCCTGGGTCCTGGCGGTCATGGGCATCGGCATGACCATCGGCAACGTGATCGGGGGCTGGGCCACCGACCGGAACCTCACCAGGACGATCGTGTTCGGGTTCTCCGCCATGATCGCCGCGCTCGTGCTGTACACGCTGCTCGCCCCGACCGTCGTCGGCCTCTTCGTCACGGTCTTCCTCATCGGCGCGATGCAGTCGATCCTCATCCCCTCCATCCAGGCTCGGCTGATCCGCATCGCCGACGAGGCGGCGCTGCTCGGCGCGGCGGTGAACCACTCGGCGTTCAACATCGGCAACGCCCTCGGCGCGGCCCTGGGCGGCGCCTCCATCGCCGCCGGCTTCGGCTACCTCTCGCCGGGCTGGGTGGGCGTGGGGCTCGCCGCTATCGGCATGGTCCTCGCCCTGGTCAGCCTGCTGGTCACGCGTCGTGACAAGCGAGCGGACCGCAACACGGTCGGCATCAGCGTGGTCAAGGGGCCGCGGCCGTAGCGGACCGGGGGGTGCCCCTCCGCGACGCCGTCGAGGTGACGGACGCCGGACAGCTCCGCGTCCTCCGTGCCGGATCGGATGAGGATCCGTCTAGGATGGATGCCGTGCCGACTGCTCTCAGCTGGCGGGGCATCCGTCCTGCAAGCCAGAAGGGTGCGAGTTCGCCCCAGTCGGCTCCACGTTCATCCCCTCGTTCGTGCGCGCGTCGAACCGCTCGCTGCCCGGCGGGAGACGCTTCAGAAGACCGGAAGACGAAGGGACCCCATGCTCCGCACCGTACTCGGCGGGAAGATCCACCGGGCCACCGTCACGCAGGCCGACCTGCACTACGTCGGATCGATCACGATCGACGCCGACCTCGTCCGGGCGGCGGGACTCGTCGAGGGCGAGCAGGTGCAGATCGTCGACATCACGAACGGCGCCCGGCTCGAGACCTACGTGATCGAGGGGGAATCCGGGGACGGGCGCATCTGCGTCAACGGCGCGGCGGCCCACCTCGTGCAGCCCGGCGACCTGGTGATCATCATGTCCTATCTGCTGGCGGAGGACGCCGAGTTGGACGGGTACCGGCCCAGGGTCGTGCACGTGGACGCTGAGAACCGCATCCTCGCGCTCGGCGCGGACCCCGCCGAGCCGGTACCCGGCGCGGAGGATCAGCGCTCCTCGCGCGCGGGCTGAGCCGAGCCACCGCCCGCCCGGGGCCGGGGTCGGGGGGGGGCGCTCTCCCGGGACCGCTTCACGCTCGCCTCGGAAGCAATCCTCTTACACCCGGTGGTCCAGCAGGCCGCTCAGCGACCTGCGGGCGCGGGCCCCGGCCTCGGGATCGGTGCCGAGGCGGAGGCAGTGGTTGAGGCAGACCATCGTCGCGAGCAGCTCGAAGGCTGTCTGCTCCGGATCCATGGTCCTGCCGCGCAGCGCGGCGTGCTCGGCGACGAGCTCGGCGAGCTGGGCCCGCAGGTCGGTGAACATGCCGCGGATCGCGTCCCGGACCGGCCCCTCGCGGCCGTCGAACTCGGCGGCCGCGGCGACGAAGAAGCAGCCGCCGGGGAACGCCGGCTCCTCGAGGTAGGTCAGCCACGCCCGGCACGTGGAGACCAGCGGCGAGGCATCGGCGTCGGCGGTGTCGCGGCCGGGCTGGAGGACGGTCTCGCGGAACACGCCGCGGGCGTGCTCGACGACGGCGAGCTGCCATTCCGTCTTCGAGGCGAAGTAGCCCGCCAGTCCCGACTTCGAGAGCCCCATGTCGCCGGCGATCTGCCCGAAGGACAGGCCGTCCAGGCCGTGCACGGAGGCGATCTCGACGCTGTGCTGGAGCACGGCGTTCCGCGTGGCGCGCACCTGCTGAGCTGATCGACGGGGCATGCCCCCATCCTAGGGCACTCCCAGCAAATAAGCGTACGATCGTTCGGTAAGACGATGAAAGGAACGCCCATACCCTCCTCCGCCATCACGGGAACCGGCTACCACCAGCCCGAGCGGGTGCTGACGAACGACGACCTCGCCCAGCTGGTCGAGACGAACGACGAGTGGATCCAGCGCCGCACGGGCATCCGGGAGCGCCGGATCGCCGCGCCCGAGGAGCAGGTCGCCGACCTGGCCGTCCCGGCCGGGCGCATGGCGCTCACCTCCGCCGGCCTCGCCCCCGAGGACCTCGACATGGTGATCGTCGCGACCTGCTCGGCCCGTGACCGCTGCCCGAGCACCGCCTCGGAGACGGCGGGGCGGATCGGGGCGACCTCGGCGGTCTGCTTCGACGTCAACAACGCCTGCGCCGGCTTCAGCACCGCGCTCGGCATCGCGGACGCGGCGATCCAGGCCGGGCAGGCGCGGAACGTGCTGGTGATCGGCGCGGAGAAGCTGAGCGACGTCACCGACTGGACGGACCGCTCCTCCTGCATCCTCCTGGGCGACGGCGCTGGAGCGGCCGTGGTCTCCGCCGGCGAGGCCCCCGGCGTGTTCCCGACCGTCTGGGGCACGGACACCTCCAAGCGGGACAGCGTGACCATCCGCGGGGCATGGGACGCCACCTTCACCCAGAGTGGGCCGGAGGTGTTCCGCTGGGCCACCACCGCGATGGTCGGGGTCGCACACGAGGCCGTCGAGCGAGCCGGGCTCGGCATGGACGACGTCGGCGCGCTCGTCACCCACCAGGCGAACCTGCGCATCATCGAGCCCCTGGCGGAGAGGATCGGACTCGGGCACGCGATCATCGCCCGGGACGTGATCCACTCCGGCAACACCTCGGCCGCCTCGGTGCCGCTGGCGCTGGCGAAGCTCAGCCACGCCGGGGAGATCCCGGCCGGCACGCCCACGCTCCTCCTCGCCTTCGGCGGCGGCCTCTCCTGGGCGGCCCAGGTGATCCTGGCGCCCTGACGCTGCGCTGGTGGAGGTTCGGCGGGAAAGCGGTATGGTGGCACAGGCGGTCGCGGCCGATGGGCCGATCCTGCCGCTCAGGCAGCCCGTCCTCGAACAGCCCGCGGAGACCGCCATCAGCGGCAACGACGCCTCCGCATCTTCGTCACCGGCTGCCCTCCTCCCCGGCGCCTTCCCAGGTGCCGTCCGGAACCGCAGCAGTCGCAAGCCCTCATGGAGAGAAAGGCAGGTGAGGAATCGTGAACAGTGACAGTTCCCCCTATCGATCTTGCAGCGCGCCCTCCCTGCAGCACGACTCCATGATGCGATCTGATCCATGATGTGACCTGAGTCGTGCGCACCCGCGGGCGCGGTCATCCCCTCGCAGTCGCACCCCGGCCCCCGGCCGGCGCGGCGCCGTGCCTTCCGCGCAAAGGACTCATCATGAACACCCAGCAGATCACCGACGTCATCGACCTCTCGGACTCCATCCAGCCGCTGATCGAGGACAAGGACTTCGCCGGCGTCGTCGACGCCGTCACCCCCGCCACCTCCGAGCAGACCGCCTCGCTCCTCGAGCGCCTCTCTATGAACCACCGGGCCGTCGTCTACCGGCTGCTGCCCAAGGACCGCGCCATCGACGTCTTCGAGCGCCTCTCCCCCGGCCTCCAGGGCGACCTGATCCGCGCCCTCCAGGACGGGGAGGTCGCCGCGATCTTCGCCGACCTCGACCCGGACGACCGGGTGTGGCTGCTCGACGAGCTCCCGGCCGCGCTCGCTCCCCGGCTGCTCCACGGCCTCTCGCAGAAGGACCGGCAGCTCACCGCGGAGGTGCTGGGGTACCCGAAGGGCTCCGTCGGGCGGCGGATGAGCCCCGAGTACGTCTCGGCCCGGGCGGACATGAGCGTCGAGCAGGCGATGCAGCGCGTCCGCGCCCGGCTGGACGACGCCGAGACCGTGTACACGCTCCCGGTGCTCGACGGCAGCCGCCACGTCGTCGGGATCATCAGCCTGCGCGACCTCCTGCGCGCAGATCCCGAGGACCTCGTCTCGGAGATCATGCAGGACGCCAGCGTCGCCACCGCCTACCAGACCGCGGAGG
Organism: Rothia halotolerans; assembly: GCF_004136635.1. GTDB lineage: Bacteria > Actinomycetota > Actinomycetes > Actinomycetales > Micrococcaceae > Rothia > Rothia halotolerans. The sequence continues at coordinate 641,425 of NZ_NOIU01000002.1, forward strand.
CCGCGGCCCGCAAGTGCACCGACCTCAGCCTCCTCGCGCTGCCGATCGTCGACAAGGAGGACCGCCTGGTCGGCGTGCTCACCGTGGACGACGCCATGAGGATCCTGGAGCACGAGGAGACCGAGGACTCCGCCCGGCAGGGCGGCGTCGAGCCGCTGCGCCGCCCCTACTTCGCCACGCCGGTGCGGGCGCTGGTGAGCACGCGGATCGTGTGGCTGCTCGTGCTGGCCGTCGGCGCGACGCTGACCGTGCAGGTCCTCTCCGTCTTCGAGGCGACCCTCGAGCAGGTCACGGTCCTCGCGCTGTTCATGCCGCTGATGATCGGCACGGGCGGCAACACCGGCAACCAGGCCGCCACCACGGTGACGCGCGCCCTGGCGCTCGGCGACGTCCGGCCGCGCGACGTCGGGAAGGTCCTCTTCAGGGAGCTCTCCGTCGGCGTCTCCCTCGGCGCGCTCCTGGGGCTGCTGGGCGGCGTGATCACCTCCCTGATCTACGAGCCCGCGGTCGGACTCATCATCGGCCTGACGCTCTTCGCGGTCTGCGCCATGGCCGCCACCATCGGCGGCATCATGCCGATGATCGCCCGCGCGCTCCGCGTCGACCCGGCGGTGTTCTCCAACCCGTTCATCAGCACCTTCGTCGACGCCACCGGCCTCATCGTCTACTTCCTCATCGCCAAGGCGGTGCTGGGGATCTAGGGCTGGTGACGATTGACTCGCCGTCCTCCGGGGCTCCCGGCCGCTGTCTTGACGCGGCCGGGAGCCCCGACGTCGTCGTGCCGGGCGTCGGGATAGCCGGTCGCCGAAGATGGGCTGGGGAGTCTTTTTCGTATAACATTAACGGCATGACTGAGCGTGAGACGATCAACGGAGTCCCCGTCACGGAGGAGCAGATCGCGGGGTGGGCGGACGAGGCCGAGGCCGGGTACGACGTCGAGGCGCTGAAGAAGCGCGGTCGCGGACGGCCTGGCCGTGGCGCTGAGCCGTCGCAGGTCATCGCGCTGCGCCTGACCACGGATGAGATCGCGGCCCTCGACGCACGCGCCGAGCGCGAGGGGAAGACTCGTTCCGAGGTGATCCGAGAGGCCTTGGACGCCGCGTGAGACTCCATCCCTCAGCTCGCAAGCACGGTATCGCCCCCGAGGACGCGATCCAGGCTGCGACGTGGGCGACCTGGATCGAAGATCTCGATGACGATAGTCCGGCCAGACAGCTGCGTCTCGGGTTCGACACCCATGGCCGCATGCTGGAGACGGTCGTGCTCGTCTTCGACAGCGGCAACGAGCTGGTGATCCACGCGATGAAGGCTCGTCCTCAGATGCTCGACCTGCTTCCGTAGTCGAATGCCGTCACGCTCTCGACGCTGCCCGGCGGACGGCCGATGCTCGAAGATGGGCTCCACCAGGGCCGAGAGGTCGACCCACTGGGACAGCGGTGGGTAGAAGCGGACTCAGCGGGACGACCCGCCCCAGGCGGACGCCGTCGGGCTTCATTGCCCTTCTCTCCCGGCTGGAGTACAAATGCTGAGGTGACCCCTTCTGACAACTCCACCCCATCGCGCCCTGATTCCCCCGACGGCCAGCGCTTCACGCCGGAGCAGCGCAGGATCCTCCTCGTCTCCTTCGTCGTCGCCTTCCTCTCGCTGCTCAGCGTCTCGATCGTCAACGTCGTCCTCCCCTCCATCGAGTCCTCCATGGAGGCGAGCTCGGCGGCGCTGCAGTGGATCCTCTCCGGCTACGCGCTCGCCTTCGGCGTCGTGCTCGTGGCGGCGGGGCGGGCCGGGGACATCTTCGGCAGGGGCAAGCTCTTCGTCATCGGCCTGGTCCTCTTCGGCCTGGGGTCGCTCTCCGCGGGCCTGGCCGGGGACCCCCTCTGGCTCAACGTCTCCCGGGTGGTCATGGGGCTCGGCTCGGGCTTCCTCAACCCCCAGGTCACCGGGCTCATCCAGCAGTACTTCAAGGGCGCGCAGCGGGGCACCGCCTTCGGCCTGTTCGGCGGCGTCATCGGCGTCTCCGTCGCGGTCGGCCCGGTGCTGGGAGGCGTGCTCATCGCGCTGCTGGGGCCGGAGTGGGGCTGGCGCGCGGCGTTCCTCATCAACGTGCCCTTCGTGGTGCTGGGCCTGGTGGGCGCCTTCTTCTGGCTGCCGGCCTCGGCGTGGCGGCCCGTCGGGGAGGCCTCGCAGTCGGCCGCTGGCCCGGCGGAGAGCGCCGGAGCCGCGGAACCGGGGGCCGCTGCGGCCCGCCGCGGGGGCCGGCTCGCCAACCTCGACCCGGTCGGCGTGCTGCTGCTCAGCGCCGGCATCCTGCTCACCATGCTGCCCTTCGTGGAGCGCGAGGTGGGGGCGCTCATCTGGTTCTCGCTCCTCGCCGGTGCAGCGTTCATCGCCGTCTGGCTCTGGTGGGAGCGCAGGTTCGCCCGCGCCGGCCGGGAGCCCATGGTCGACCTCGCCCTGTTCCGGACGCGCTCCTTCGCCAACGGCGCCTTGCTCATCACCGTCTACTTCATGGGCATGACCAGCGTCTGGGTCCTCCTCGCGCTGTGGATGCAGCAGGGGCTGGGGCACACGGCCCTCGCGGCGGGCATGATCGGTCTGCCCTCCGCGGCCGTGAGCGCGGTCCTCTCCCCCATCGCGGGCAAGCACGTCACCCGGGTGGGGCGCCCCATGGTCCTGTGGGGCGTCCTGCTCGCCCTCACCGGGCTCGGCCTCACCGCCACCGCGGTGGTCCTGCACTACGTCGCGGGCACCAGCGAGTGGTGGCTGCTGGGATCGCTGGCGGTCCTGGGCTCCGGGCAGGCCTTCGTCGTCGGTCCCAATCAGACCCTCACGCTGGCCGAGGTGCCCATCCGCTACGCCGGCTCCGCGGGCGGGGTCCTGCAGACCGGGCAGCGCGTGGGGACCTCGATCGGTATCGCGATGATCACCGGCGTCGTCTTCTCCATGGTCGCGAGCGCCGGCTGGGCGAGCGCCTTCGCGGTGGGTCTGGGCGTCATCGCCGTCTTCATCGCGGTGGCCGGCGTCGTGGGCCTGTTCGATCTCCGTCAGGGCCGGAGGGCGTCGGGCGCCGGGGCGTGAGCGCGCTCCCCCTTCGGGCTCGCCCCTCCACGGCGCGGAGGCGGACCGCGACGGCGGGCTCCGCCCTGACTACAATCACCCGTATCCCTGCTGTTCCCAGGGAGACGAGGAGCGAGCATGCGCATCGCGGTGATCGGCGCGGGCATCGGCGGGCTCGCCGCTGCCGCCGGGCTCCAGCGTGACGGCCACGAGGTCACGGTCTACGAGCAGAGGCCGGCCCCGAGCCCCGACGGCGCGGGGCTGACGCTCTTCGGCAACGCGCTGGAGGCCCTGGACTCGCTGGGGCTCGGCGACGCGGTCAGGAGCGTCTCGACCGGCGCCATGACGTCGCTGCGCTCCGGCCAGCGACGCCCCGACGGGACGTGGCTGCTCACCGTCCCACAGAGCGCGGTCGCCTCGTTGCACAGCGTCCACCGCGTCGCGCTGCACCGGGCGCTCGCCAAGCAGCTGAGGGCCGGGACGCTGCGGGCGGGGAGCACCGCGCTCGTCCCCGCCGACGGCTCCCCTCGCATCACGCTCGGCGACCGCTCGGAGGAGGTCGACCTGGTGGTGGCCGCCGACGGCATCCGCAGCCGGAGCCGCGCGGCCCTCGGCCTGGACACCGGGCTCCGCTACGCCGGGTACACCGCCTGGCGCGGGGTGACCAGCGGCCCCGTCGACCTCCAGGGCGAGGCCGGTGAGACCTGGGGGCGCGGGCGGATCTTCGGCATCGTGCCCCTCCCCGACGAGCGGATCTACTGGTTCGGGACGCTGAAAGCCCCGCCGGGCGCCTCCTTTCCCGACGAGCACGAGGCGGTGCTCCGCGAGTTCGCCGGCTGGCACGCCCCGATCCGGGAGTGCATCGCCGCCACCCGGCCGGAGGCGGTGCTGCGCCACGACATCTACGACGTCGCGAAGCCGCTGGCCTCCTTCACGCGCGGCCGCACGGTCCTGCTCGGCGACGCGGCCCACGCGATGACGCCGAACCTCGGCCAGGGTGCGGGACAGGGGCTCGAGGACGCCACGACCCTGGCGCTCCTGCTCCGCGACGCGAGCGCGGACGACCTCGACGCGGCGCTCGCCCGCTACTCCGGGATCCGGCGGAAGCGCACCGGGGCCATCATGCGGCGCTCGCGCATGGCGGGCAGGGTCGCACAGGCCTCGAACCCGGTGACGGCCGGGCTCCGCGACGCCGCGCTGAGGCTCACGCCGGGCGGGGCCGTGGGTGTGCTGAGCCAGCGGCTTCAGGAGTGGCCGAAGGTCGCTGGATAGGGAACGCCAGCTCTGCCCCTTGTCGATAGTGTGCCCGCCCAGCCCACCGCTCCCGACGCGGTGCCGCAGAGGCCGCGGAAAAGGGCCGGTCTCTCCCGGCGTCGCGTCTACCCCAGGGCCCCGGCCGCGAAGGCGCTGATCATGCCGACGCCGAACAGGACGAGGAAGCCGCCCGCGACCCTCGTGAGCCAGGGCAGGATACGCCCCATCCGGGCGAGCGCGCGCCGGGAGTCGAGGACGACGGCGACGAAGACGTCCCACACGAGGACGACGGCGAACATCCACGCCCCGTACAGCACCATCGTCGGCGGTGCCGCGGCGGAGACCGCAGCCGCGAGGCTGACGTAGAACAGCGCGTTCTTCGGGTTCAGCAGGCCGGACGCCAGGCCGAGGCCGACGTTCCTCAGCCACGTCACGCGCTGGATGCCGAGGTCCTGCCCCGGATCGATCCCCGCCCGCGCTCTGAGGAACGCGACGCCGATGAGGATCAGGAACCCGCCGCCGGCGCATTGGATCGCGCCGAGCAGCGTGGGCTGCGAGATGAGCGAGAGCCCGGAGAACGCGGCCGCGATGAAGATCCCGTTCGCGGCGGTGATACCCAGGCATGCACCGGTCGCGTTGCGCCATCCGCTGGCCATCGCCGTGCGGGCGATGAGGAAGAAGTCGACGCCGGGTATCAGCAGAGCAAGGAAGTGCGCGACGACGACGGCGGCGAACTGCTCCATCTCTCTCCTCGATGCTCGATGGTCAACCCGTCAAGCATCGAGGAACGCTCAGCGCCCGGTCTTGTACGTTCTTGCATCAGCCCCGATAGGCGCCCGGCGAGGCGGCCACGTGGGCGCGGAAGACTCGGTGGAAGTGGCTCTGATCGGTGAACCCCAGGGCGTAGGCGGTCTCGGCGATCGTCCGGCCGCCGCGGAGCAGATGCCGCGCCCGCTGGATGCGGGCGTTCTGCCTCCAGGCCAGCGGGGAGAGCCCGGTCGCGCGTCGCATCGCGCGGATGAGCTGGTACTTCGTCATGCCGATCGACTCGGCCAGCTCGCTGAGCGCCGGATTCGACGCATCCGAGCGGAGCCGGCGCATGACCGGGGCTAGGCGGGCGAGCAGGTCGGGATCGACGTCGCTCCTCGCCAGATATGCCGGCGAAGCAGCGTCGAGCTCCGCGAACAGGACGGCGAGCCGCGCCTCGATCGTCCCCCGGCCCTCATCGGAGAAGATCGCATCGCTCAGCGTCTCCATCGGGGAGAGGAGGCCTGGACGTCGCAGCACGCTGATCCCGTCCAGCAGGCGGCTCGCTTCCCCGCCCGGCACGAGCGAGACCGCCCAGTCCTGGTCCATGTGGATCATCTGGTACAGCCATCGGCCCTCCTCCGGATTGCAGGCGTGCACCTGACCGGCCGGGATGACGACGAGGTCCCCGGCCTCCAGCCGGGTGGCCCCGTCGAGAGGACCTCTCAGCACCGACGTCCCCGCATCGATCGCGCCGATCGAGAACGAGTCGTGGGCATGCGGACGGTAGCAGAGGTTCTCCTGGCACGAACGCCGGGCCTCTACGTGGGGCAGCGCGGTGCTGCGCCGGAACTCCGCCGTCCGCCTCACCGCGAGATGACCACCTGCGACGAGCCGTCCTCCACGAGGAGCGCCTGGTCGTCGTTCAGGAAGGTGAGCGGGTACGCGGCGCCGTAGGTCTGGGCGATGCGCGCGATCAGCTCCGGCGGGTACGGCGGCAGCGCCCCGTCCGCGTGCGGGACGAGGACGGCGTCGACCAGGGCGAGCCCGGTCCGGTCCGCCAGGTCAGGGGCCTCGTCCGGGTCGTCCATGAGCGAGACCGGCTCCACGCTCAGGCCGGTGATGACCGACCCCGCGCTCGACCCGATGTAGGGCAGGCCCGCCCGCACCCGCTCGGCCACCACGGCGTCGCACCCGCGACGGCGCAGCGCCGCCAGGAGCGCGAAGGTGTTGCCGCCGGCGACGTACAGCGCGTCGACGCCGTCGAGCACCGCGGCGAACTCCGCGGCGTCCTCGTAGTCGCCGGCGGTGATGTCCTCGAGCGCATATCCGAGCCCCGCGAGCCGCTCGCGCTCGGCGGCGACGAACCATTCGCCCGCGTGGGGAGCCGCGGCGTCGTCCACATATCCGATGCGGACCTCGCCGGCGGGCCGGCCCAGGCGGGAGGAGATGAAGCCGGGCACGGCCCCGATGCCGAGGGAGAGCAGCAGAAGGTTCATCCCGCCATTTTACCGGTCAACCGCCGGATCCAGCCGGCGGTTTCGCAGGATCAAGGCATGACGCATCTCCAGGGACTCGTCAGCAGAATCCGCCTGGCCTGGTTCAACGGCGCATCCGGGGCGGGGAAGACCGCAGCCGCGCGGCTGCTCGCCGAGTCGGTGCCGGGCTCGGGCGTCCGCGACCCCGAGATCACCGTGCCATGCCGCCGTTGGCCCGCAGCACCTGCCCGTTGACCCACCGCCCGTCGGGCCCGGCCAGGAAGGAGACCACCCGGGCGATATCCTCGGGCGTGCCGAGCCGCTCCAGCGGCGGCACCTTCGCGAGGCCGTCGATCTGCTCCTGGCTCTTGCCGTCCAGGAAGAGCGCCGTCGCCGTCGGCCCCGGGGCGACGGCGTTGACGGTGACGTCGCGTCCGCGCAGCTCGCGGGCGAGGATCAGCGTGATGGCCTCGACCGCCGCCTTACTGGCGACGTAGGCGCCGTACTCCGGGAACTGCGTGGCGACGACGGTGGTGGAGAACCCGATGAAGGAGCCGCCCGCCCGCAGCCGGCGGGCCGCCTGCTGCGCGACGACGAAGGCCCCGCGGACGTTGGTCCGGTGCAACCCCTCGAGGACGCCCAGGTCCAGCTCGGCGATCGTGGACAGCGCCATCCGCCCCGCCGAGTTCACGACGACGTCCACCCCGCCGAACTCCCGCTCGGCCCGCTCGAAGACCGCGGCCACCTCCCCCTCCTCGGCGACGTCGGCCTGCATCGCAAAGGCGGCCCCGCCGGCGTCGGCGATCGACCCGACCGTCTCCCGCGCGGCCTCGGCGTCGCCCGCGTAGACGATGACGACGGCGTGCCCGTCCGCGGCGAGGCGCTGGGAGACCGCGCGGCCGATGCCCCGCGAGCCGCCGGTGACGATGGCGACCCGTCGGGCCGCGGGGATGCTGCTGTGGGTGCTGTTCTCTGTCATGCCCACCACCCTGCGCCTTCCGGCCGAGGGCAGCCAGGGGATGCGATCCCCTGTCTCCGCGCCGCGCTCCGGGCGAGAATGGGGAGCATGAGTCGTCAGAAGCACGCCGAGCTGGGAGCCTTCCTCCGGTCGCGGCGCGATCGCATCCGGCCGGAGGACGTCGGCCTCGCCCCCGGCTCCAGGCGGAGGGTCCCCGGCCTGCGCCGCGAGGAGGTCGCCCAGCTGGCGGGCGCCTCGGCGGACTACTACAACGAGCTCGAGCGCGGGGCGGGCTCGCAGCCCTCGGAGCAGATGCTCGCCGCCCTCGCCCGCGCCCTGCGCCTGACCCGGGACGAACGCGACTACCTCTTCCACCTCGCGGGCCGGCCGGTGCCCGTCGAGGCCGGCTCCGCCGCGCACGTGCACCCCGGCATGCTCGACCTGCTCAGCCGGCTGCCGGCCACGCCCGCGCAGGTCATCACGGACCTGCACGTCACGCTCGTGCAGAACCCGCTCGCCGTCGCGCTGCTGGGCGACCAGTCCGGCCTCCGGGGCAGGCGGGCGAGCTTCATCCAGCGCTGGTTCACCGACGACGCCGCGCGGGAGGTCTACCCCGAGGCGGACCACCCGAAGCAGTCGCGGACCCTCGTGGCGGACCTCCGGGCGGCGGCAGCGACCCGCGACGCCCGCGACGCCGAGGCCGCCTCGATGATCGCCGAGCTGCGGGAGTCCTCGCGCGAGTTCGCGCAGCTGTGGGCCGAGCACGACGTCGCCCTCCGCCGGGACGAGCGCAAGCGGATCATCCACCCGCAGCTCGGCGTCGTGGAGGTCAACTGCCTCAACCTCTTCAGCGAGGACGGCCGCCAGCGCCTGCTGTGGTTCACCCCGGCGCTCGGGACGGACAGCGCCGATGCCCTGGAAATGCTCGCTGTGCTCGGCACGCAGGATCTGGGCGCTCGGGAGCTCGGGGCGGGGACGCCGCGGACCGGCGGCGGCTGATCCCCGGCCGCTCCCGCTCACCGCCCCAGATGCTCCCTCAGGTACCGCCCGGTCACGCTCCCCGCCTCCCGCGCGACCTCCTCCGGGGTCCCCGTCGCGACGATCCTGCCGCCATCCGCGCCGCCGCCTGGCCCCATGTCGACGACGTGGTCGGCGTTGGCGATCATGTCGAGGTCGTGCTCGATCACCAGCACGGTGCCGCTCTGGTCGAGCAGCCGCTGGAAGACCTCGATGAGCACGCGGACGTCGTCGGGATGCAGGCCCACGGTCGGCTCGTCGAAGACGAACAGCGTGCGCGTCTGCGCCCGGCCGAGCTCGGTGGCGAGCTTGAGGCGCTGCGCCTCGCCGCCGGACAGCGCCGGGGTGGCCTCGCCGAGCGTGAGGTAGCCCAGTCCCACGTCCCGCAGCGCCTCCAGGTGCGAGCCGACCTTGCGCATGTCGGCCACGTGCGGGAGGGCCTCGGCCGCTGTGAGCGCCAGCAGATCCGGCAGGGAGAGGGCGTCCTCGCCGCTCGCGGAGGGCCGGCGGTGCTCCTGCGCGGCGGGGGCATAGCGGCGGCCGCCGCACTCGGTGCACGGGATCTCGACGTCGGGGAGGAACTGCACGTCGAGCGTGATCTCGCCGGTGCCCTCGCAGCGCGGACAGCGCAGGGACCCGGTGTTGTAGGAGAAGTCGCCGGCTCTCAGCCCGGCCTCCCGCGCGGAGTCCAGGCGGGCGTAGGCGCGGCGCAGGTCGTCGAGCACGCCGCTGTAGGTGGCGACGGTGGACCGGACGTTGACGCCGATCGGGGTCGCGTCGACGACCTTGACCTTCTCGACGTCGCCGGCCTCGGCCGAGAGGACGTGCTCCGGGAGGGGCCGGCCCTCCCCGGCCCGGAGCGCGGGCACGAGGCTCTCCAGCACCAGCGTGCTCTTGCCGGAGCCCGAGACCCCGGTGACCACGGTGAGCCTGCCGCGGGGGATCTCGACGTCGAGCGCGTGCACGGTGTGGACCGGGGCGGTGCGCAGGCGGATCGCCCCGCGCTCGAAGGTCTCGCCCTCGGGGGCGGAGGTGCGTGCCAGCACCCGCTCGCGGCCGGTGAGGTGCCGGCCGATGCGGGAGTCCGGGTCGCGGTCCAGCTCGGCGACGGTGCCGGTGGCCACGACCCTGCCGCCCTCGCTGCCGGAGCCGGGACCGATCTCGATGAGGTGCTCGGCCTCCCTGAGCACGAGCGGGTCGTGGTCGACCATGACCACGGAGTTGCCCTCGGCGAGGAGATCGGCGATGACGCCCTGGAGCCCCCGGATGTTGGAGGGATGCAGCCCGATCGAGGGCTCGTCGAGGACGTAGAGGACGCCGGTGGTCTCGTTGCGCACGGCGCGGGCGAGCTGCACGCGCTGCCGCTCCCCCGTGGAGAGCGTCGAGCCGGCCCGGTCCAGCGCGAGGTAGCCCAGCCCCAGGTCGAGCAGCCGGCGGGCCATCCCGAGGAGCGTGTCGACGAGGCCGGCGGCCAGGGGGCGCATCTCCTCCGGCAGGGCGTCCGGCACCTCGGCGGCCCAGTCCACGAGGTCCTCGAGGGTCTTCGCGGTCGCCTCCGCGAGGCCGAGCTCGCCGATCCGCGGGGCCGCCGCGGCAGGCGAGAGCCTGGTGCCGCGGCAGGCCGGGCACACGCGCTCGATGAGGAAGCGGCTCACCCGCGCCAGCCGCTTCTCGTCCTCGGCGCGCTTGAGCTCCTCGGTGACGGTGAGGCGGGCGTTGCGGAAGGTGAAGTCGAGCTCGTGCACGCCCTTCTTCGAGGTGACCGCGATGTGCTTCTTCTCCTCCGGGCCGTTCAGCACGATCTCCCGCTCCCAGTCGCGGAGGTCCCGCCAGGGCACGTCGGTGCGCACGCCGAACTCGCGGGCGATCTGCGGCTGGACGTTGAAGCCGAAGGTCTGCCACGGGAGGACCGCGCCGTCGTCGATGCTCAGGGCCTCGTCGCGGATGAGGGCGGCGTCGTCGACCTCGCGGACCGTGCCGGTCCCCTCGCAGGCGGGGCAGGCGCCGGCGGAGTTGAAGGCGAGCGCCTCCGCGCCCGGGGCCTCGAAGCCGCGCCACAGATCGGGCAGACGATCGGCTCCTCGGCGGCGACGGCCAGCGTCGGCTCCTGCCGGTGGCCATTGGGGCACACGTGCGAGGCGAGCCGGGAGAACATCAGCCGGACGACGTTGAGCAGCTCGGTGGAGGTGCCGAAGGTGGAGCGCACGCCGGGCACCCCGGGGCGCTGCCGGAGCGCGAGCGCTGCGGGCACGTGGCGGACCCGCTCGACGTCGGCGCGCGCGGCCTGGCCCATGCGGCGCCGCGTGTAGGTCGAGAGCGCCTCGATGTAGCGGCGCGAGCCCTCGGCGTAGAGCACGCCCATGGCCAGCGAGGACTTGCCGGAGCCCGAGACGCCGGCGATGGCCACGAGCGTGTCCAGCGGCACGTCGACGTCGACGTCCCGCAGATTGTGCACGCGCGCGCCGCGCACCTCGATGGCCTGCGCGGCCGAGCCGCCCTCACGTCCGCTCCGCAAGATGCCCTCCCTCTCGAGTCCGGCCTCCAGCTGTACCCGGCCCTCGCCCGGCAGTCCAGCGGAGCTCCTCCACGTGACGCCCCGGCACGTCCGCGCTCCACTGCCCCTCAGCCCTTCCGAGGGGCGACGACGCCCGATTCGGAGCGGCGTCCCCATCCGGCTCCTCATATTCGTCTCCGCAGGGGTGGGGACGGTCCAGCACATGAATACAGAGAAGCGGAATCTCTTGAATAAACCCGCAGAAGCCCTTAGCGTGAAATTGTCGGTTAGGGGCCGACGTGTCTCTGGCAGGTGTGGCCCCCATCGATAACTGCCAGGGGTCAGAAAAAACCCTTAGCCGCCTCCGGGACTCCGATGAGGCCCGGGGGCGTCGCCCATCCTTTTGTGCCCGCGGACTCTCCGGCGCCGCTGCTGGCCTCGGCGTCCTGATGGGCCTGCTTCTCAGCATCGTCGCGGTTGCCGGACTCTCCGGGATCGTTCTTGTCAGCCATCACCCACGCTTTGGCAAGAATTCCGTGGCTTCCACCGCGGTTTTTGCTTCATCACCACCCTCAGCGCCCGCGACCTGGGAAATAAATATATTCGCGACTTATTGCAGCTGTGGTGCGGGAGTGAGCGCACCCGAAAATCCCGGGGACATGCCGATCCCTCTGACACGATCACCCTCTTTTCCTCACGCATAAAAATCTTCGACGATACCGCCGCTCCCTCCTTCGCCTACCGGCATGAAATGAAAAATATAGAAGTGCATCCCTCTTGCCCGAGGACGCGTGTGCGCGGATAGCGCGCAGCAGGACTCCTCTCAGGCTCTCTACGGCCGCCGGAGGCGACGACCGCCCTCAATCGGCGGTGCATGCCCCCGCACGTTCAGCTCACACTCGGCCGTGACCTGAGCTCGGGCCGGGACAGAGATCAGAAACGGGTGCGGCCCCGCCGGTCACCGTCTCGGCGCAGCTCCCGACGCCGGGCCCACCGGTCCGGACCGGGAATCCGCGATCACCTGGTCGAGGACCAGGCGCGCTCGCGCCATCGTGCTCTCATGAGTCGATTCCACCCCGCCGTCGCCGTCCTGGCCGAGGGACTGCCCCACCCACCGCAGCACGCCTCCCAGCACGCCGGAGACCATCTCCGCCTCCGCGCGGCGGTCCCCTTCGTCCCGCCCGGGATGCTGATTGCGCAGCCGCAGCATGACGATCTCCCGGAGCTCGTCGTCGAGCTGGCCGATCTGCGCCAGGTGCTTGGACAGCAGCGTCGGCGAGGACGCGATCACCCGCATCCGATCGGCGAGGGCGTCCAGGGACTCGGTCGGCGGAGTGGCGATGATCGAGAGGGCCTCGTGCAGCAGGGGCCCGCTGCCGACGATGAAGCGGCGCGCCGCGTGCTCGTCGATGAACGGCCGGGAGCGGCCCAGGAGGGCGTCGTCCTTGGTGGGGAAATGGTTGAAGAACGTCCGCTGGCTCACTCCCGCCGCCTCGCAGACGAGGTCGACGGTGACCCCCTCGTACCCCCTGTCCAGCGCGAGGCGAAGAGCGGCATCCTCGATCGCCTTGGCGGTCGCCTCTGCCCGTGATCCTGCCATCCTCGGTCTCCTTCGTTCGTGGCGGCCCGCCGTGCGAGCCGGCCACGGCTATCACTATGATGTGCAGTTACTGTAACTTAGACTTGCAGTTCCTGCACTTGAGCGCTCGCGCCCTGCCCGGACGCAGCGCGCTCCTCTCAGGATCCCCCACTTCAGTACACGAGACCAACCACCACGGAGGCTCCATGGCACGTACGGACGGCCCACTGCTTCTCACCCAACGACGGATCTGGATCATCTTCGGCGCGCTCCTGGCCGGGATGTTCATGGCCAGCCTGGATCAGACCATCGTCTCCACGGCGATGCCCACCATCGTCGGCGAGCTGGGCGGCGTGAACCACCAGGTCTGGGTCACGACGGCGTACCTGCTCGCCAGCACCATCGTCATGCCCATCTACGGCAAGTACGGCGACGTGCTGGGCCGCCGGCCGCTCTTCCTCATCGCCATCGGCGTCTTCACCCTCGCCTCCATCGGCTGCGCGTTCGCCGGCAGCTTCTGGGCGCTCGTGGTCTTCCGCGGCCTGCAGGGCCTGGGCGGCGGCGGCCTGATGATCCTCTCCCAGGCGATCATCGCCGACATCGTCCCCGCCCGGGAACGCGGGAAGTACATGGGCCCCATGGGAGCCGTCTTCGGCATCTCCGCCGTCGCCGGGCCCCTGCTGGGCGGCCTCTTCGTGGACTCCCTGACCTGGCGCTGGGCGTTCTACATCAACATCCCGATCGGCATCGCGGCCTTCCTCAGCGCGTACTTCGCCCTGACCCTGCCCAGCAAGAGGCCGGAACGCAGGATCGACGTCCTGGGCGTCGCCTTCATCTCCCTGGCCACCGCGTGCCTGATCTTCTTCACCGACTTCGGCGCGGACGCCGAGTACGGCTGGACCTCTCCGGCCACCTGGGCGTGGGGCGCTGGCCTCGTGGTCGCCGCCGCGCTGTTCGTCCTCGTGGAGTCCCGGGCCGAGGATCCGGTGATCCCCCTGTCCCTGTTCAGGAACTACGTCTTCCTGCAGGTCACGGCGATCGGCCTGGCGCTGGGCGTGGGGATGTTCGGCGTCGTCGGCTTCATGCCCACCTTCCTGCAGATGGCCTCCGGGACCTCGGCGGCGGCCTCCGGGCTGCTCATGCTGCCCCTGATGGGCGCGATGATGGTCACCTCCATCGTCTCCGGCCTCGCGGTCTCCAGGACCGGGAGGTACAAGATCTACCCCGTCCTGGGGTTGGTCATCGCGATCCTCGCCCTCCTACTGATGACCACGATGTCGGCCCAGACGCCGATCTGGCTGATCTGCGTGTACCTCGCCGTCTTTGGCGTCGGCCTGGGCCTGATCATGCAGATCGTGGTCCTCGTGGCGCAGAACGCCGTGCCGTTCGAGCAGGTCGGTACGGCGACGAGCACCAACAACTACTTCCGCGAGGTCGGGGCCTCGCTGGGCACCGCCGTCTTCGGGGCGTTCTTCACCACCCGCCTCACCGAGCGGCTCGTGGAGGTGTTCGCAGGGACCGGCCAGAGCCCGGACGAGGCCGGGGCGGCGGCGTCGTCCATCGAGCCGGAGACCCTCGGCTCGATGCCGGAGTCGGTGCGCACGGAGATCGTCGACGCCTACGCCGACGCCCTCGTGCCGGTCTTCTGGTACGTGGTGCCGTTCCTCGTCGTCGCCCTGATCATCGCGCTCCTCCTCAAGGAGATCCCGCTATCCGAGCAGGCCGGGATGGTGGCCCGCGGCGAGGCCGTCGGGGGCGAGGAGGCCGCGCGCCTCGAGGCAGAGGCCCGCTCTGCGCACCCGGCCGATGCCGACGACGACGCCGATGCTGCGGCCCGGCCCGCCGAGTCGCACGCCGGGCGGCGCTCAGGAGACGCCGGGAGCTGAGCCAGCCTCCCCTCGGCGCAAGCCCCTCCCATCGCGGGGCATGCCCCGCAGCATCGCGGCGCCTGCGAGATCTCGGTCATCGCAGGTGCCGCGAGGCTGCAGTTCAGGACGCGCAGTTCGGCGGCTTCGCGCTCGACGCCGTCATCGAGCTGCAGGACGCCGCCCCGGCGAAGCGCGTATGACCCACGTGCCCGCCCGATCACTCCGCCCCGCCGCGCAGCCACATGATCGGATCGCCGTCCTCCTCGGCGGGCAGCACGCCGTCCTGGCGCAGCAGCGCCCGGGCGATGCCGCGGCGCTGGGCGCCGTAGGTCAGCACGTGCGCGAGGACGCTGCCCAGCACGAAGCTCTCCGGCGGGTCGCACAGGGCGTCCACCAGTCGATCGCCCCAGGCCCGCCGCTGCTCCACGTCGGCGACCATCGCCAGCCAGCGGGGGCCGATCAGATCCATCCGCTGCAGGAGCTCATCAGCAGAGGGGCACCGCCAGCCGCGGGACTCATGCTCCTGCGCCGAAGAGGAGCGGCCCTCGCGCTGCGACGCCGAGGACGGGTACTCCCTGCCCTCGATGGCGGCCAGCCACACCTCGAGCTGGGCGACGGTGGAGCCCAGCAGCGCGGCGAGCGACTCCTCCGGCCCGTTCCAGTGCAGCAGCACCAGTCCCGGCACGCGGACCCGGCTCCACTCCCGCGCATCGAGCCCGCGGGCGCTGCGCAGCAGGAACCGGAGGTCGGCGACGTCGTGGTGGGCGAGCAGGGCCGTTACCTGTTCGCCGCCGCCGCCTCCAGTGGACTCGGCGGGCTCGGCGACGATCCACAGCGAGTCCGGCGCGTGGAAGTGGATGCCGTTCGGTGCCGGCAGCCAGTGGGCGACGCCGCCCGGCCGCCCGGTCGGGCACCCGTCATCGGAGGTCCCGCCCGGCCTCCTGCCCGGGGTCTCCGAGGGCGGGTACCCGTACGCGCGCCGGTACGCGCGGGTGAAGCCCTCCACCGAGTCGTAGCCGGCCTCCCAGGCGGTCTCGGTAACGCTGCGGCCGGAGCGCAGCCGCCACGCGGCCCGCTCCAGGTCGACCTGGCGACGCAGAGCCACCGGCGACTCCCCCGCTCCCCGGCTGACCTGGCGGGCGAAGTGGTAGCGCGAGGCGTGCGCCTGATCCGCCATGTCGGTCAGCCCGCCCACAGAGTCTGCCAGGACGGCGTCCAGCAGCTCGCGCAGCCGGTCCGGTCGGCCGGCGGGACTCGGTTCGGAAGGTTCGCTCACGGTGCCCAGTCTGCCGCAGTCCGGAGGCCCTCGACCACGTAGCGGGCGCAGATGAAATCGGCGCAGACCTCGCTGGACCGCAGACGCAGCTGCAGACGGCGCGGCAGCAGCGGGGCGCCGGCTCCCAGCGTGACCGGCGCGTAGCTGACGATCAGCTCGTCGAGCAACCCGACGTCGGCCAGCTGCCCGGCCAACTCGCCCCCGCCGACCACCCACAGGACGCCGTCCGGGTCCGGCACGGCGGCCCTGATCCGCTCGAGCACGCCGGTCACGTCGCCGGAGTCGAAGCGCAGCTCGGCGCCTTCGATGGACTCGAGCTCGCGGTGGCTCAGCACCCAGGTCGGCTGCCGGTACGGCCATCCCTCCGCGACGATCTCCTCGCGGATCCATTCGTAGGTGGTGCTGCCCATCAGGAGCGCCTGGGTGCGGCTGAGCAGGGTGTCCATCCTCAGCTCGGGATCGGCCGGTTCAGTGTGCTCCTGGGCGAAGAGCCAGGCCAGGCTCTGCTGGGGGTCGGCGAGGTAGCCGTCGAGGCTGCTGGCGGTGTAGTAGATGACGTGCATGATCCCAGTCTGCACGCGCACGCGGACGTCCGACCCGACCGTTCTTGCTGACCTTCGGGGCTTCCCGATGCGGACTCCTCTGTACTCGCCGAGGGCCTTGCAGCGCCAAGGCTCGGGCCCGGGCCAAAAGGTCCTGGAGATACAGAAAACCCGTCCTGCCCGAAGACAGAACGGGGTTTCCACTCTCGAGTGGGCCTGTTCTCCTCCCGTGCAAACAAGATCCGCAGGGTCCATGGCCACCTCCTGACACGAGATGCCCTGAGATTCAGCAGGAGTATGCCGATCGACCTCGACGACAGGTTGCCATCCGCCTGTCGGATGACAGGTGCCAGCAGGTCGTTACCGAGTACTTGGCTGGTCTGACGACCTACGAGCTCGCCACCAAGTACAACTGCCACCGGGCTACCATCAGCGAGATCCTCAAGCGATCCGACGTCTCTCTTCGACGAAGCAGCCCAACCACTGATCAAGTCGATGAGATGGTGCAACTGTACACCAACGGGTTGTCACTAACAGCAGTCGGAGCACGCCTCGGCTTCAGTGCCAGAACCGTCATGACCTACCTACATGAACGTGGGGTACCGACACGTGATACCCATGGCCGGCCTCGTTGACCTACCTCCACACTCATCTCGTGTTGACAAGTTTTGGACCTACAATCCGTTGGAGGATCCGGTCATATCCCGGTCTCCGCCGTTCATCTCGGGAGCTCTCGGATTCCCTTGTGTTTATAGGGAAGCAGGCGGTTCGTTTGGTACGAGTGTAATCGGTTGGCAGTGGTATGTGATGGGTGATTTTCCGATGAGCCTGAGACAAAGATCAAGAGAAATCAGCCCATCGGCATAATCTTGTAGTCCTCTCTCCCTCAACCTCCCGTGCCACTGGCCCCTCCACATCCCTAACCCGGTGGCATGAAAGCGCGTAACGAATCCATAATCGCCAGCTACGAGGCAGGCATCTCAGTCCGCAGCGACTACCACGGTTCCTGTTATCCAACGCCTTTCGGCTGCAACTTCCAGCCCGAAGCACTGACCAGGTACGTGGCTTTCGTTAATTCATGGCTGACCGAGAGGCCATCCTTGACCTCTCTACCGATAGGACCACCCGAACCGTGGTTCACGCCTGCACACCCACACTCACAGTCCGTGACCGTATCGGGCCGAGCATTCCAGCACGGCTCGACGCAGGTCGTTGCCGTGTTTCCATACTGAATGACGAGCACCTGCTTAAATTCCTCGACGAGTGCATCAAGGACGTGCTGGGCGTGAAGTCTGGCGACTAGAAAACGCTTAGCTTGGCGGTTAAAGGTCGGGCGGGTGCGCGCGCCGCACACCTCCTTGAGCCAGTCGTAATTGGCTCCCGAAGATCCGCGCCATGGAAGATAGATCGATGCTCGTTCGCCGGGGCGGAGCGTCATGCTTGGCGTCGTCATGGCCCGGCCACCGGTGGGTCCGACTTACGGAGAATATTCTCGACCTCGTCTCGCACATCGGCCTCCAGATCCGAGATGGCAAGCAGCGCGTCGACCTCCACAGCGTTGAGCTCGTCATCGGCAGTGAAGGTGAGCAGCTCCGAGTGTTTATCAAATAGCTCGAGCGCGACGGCGCGAGAGAAACCGACTTCCTGGAGATTGATCACCTTAGGATTGGTCGAGCCGTACTCGACCAACTTCGCAATGTTAACCCCAGCCGCTTGCACGCCGAGAGCTTCGACGCTGAGATCGTGATAGTTCTCGAGGTAACTGATGATCTTGAAACGAAGGCCAGTTTCGAGGTCTTTCATCATGTTCTCGATGATGATGTTAATGTGCTTCGGATTTTTCGGGTTGAAGACCTCATCGATCGGGTGGGGCGATTTACTGAAGTCGCGGTAGGTGATAGTGCCGCGCTTCGCGTAGTACGCGATCGTATGTCGGATCACGAGGACGAGCGGATCTCCCTTGACCCAGTAAGACATGAGCGTTGCCCAATAGCGCAATCGGCCTGAGTAGCCTGGATCCTCCGATTGCACAAGTGGATCACGTCCTCCCGACTCCTCCTCCTTCCAGTTATAGGCATCACCGAGGCGCCTGAGGACGTTCTCGAAGAGTTCGTAGGTGAACTCTTCCGTATTGGCAGGAACCAATGCGCCCTCGACGCCGAGGGTCAGAAGATCCCAAACCCTGTTCTGGTACTTCGGAAGGATACTCGGCGATCGACGCAGAACGTCGACAGGGCCATGAAACTCTGAGGCTGACTTATCGAGGATCTTCGAACCATCAGGCACCTTTTCCATGAACAGCGTTCTGAGCGGCGTCTGCTGTTTCCCGAGTAGGTGGAGTAACAGGATCGATGAGTACTGCTCGGTGATGCGTCGTGCGTCGTTCGTCGTCTTACCGGCGAGCGGCTTACCCTGGAGCACCTTAGCTATATCGGTAAACGGCTTGGTCTGCCGTCCGGGGTTGACGAGGAAGCTCTCCGCAGCAATCGGTGTACCCCGCGGGATGAGTTTTCGGGTGCCAGTCTTCCAGGTATGGTGCTCGTGACGAACGCAGATTACGTTGCCTGAAAAGTCATAGGTGAGGCGGCCAGCTCGTCCGGCGAGGTTCTCAAAGTCGATCTTGCCGAACCTCGAGGACCCGTGGGTGTCATTGAGAACGAAGATGTTCTTCGCCGGGAGGTTGACCCCTTCGAGCAAGGTAGAGGTGCACGCAACGTACTGCAGCTTCGATTCAGGGGCGGAGAACAACGCTTCGACCTTCTCGCGAACCTCCTGTGGCATCTTTCCGTGGTGGAAGGCGACGCCGTGCCTGAGCGTCTTGACCAGGTAGTAATCCTTGTGGATATGTTCCTTGACGAACTTGATCAATTTGTCGAGCTTCTCATCATGCACCTCTGGCAGCGTGGCTGCAAGGTCTATCGCAAAGTCGGCAGACCGCGCCGAACTGTTGATGTAGACGATGGATTTGCGAGCGCCGCTGAGTGACCTGACCAGCTCGATTGCCGTCTGAGCTGTTGGCCTCGAATCAAGATCTTGCTGTTTCGCCTCAGACGCAGACAGGTAGTACTGCTTACGGTCGATGAGGTCTACAAAGTAGCGCTGTTGGGCGACTGTGCGCTCCTGAACGGACAGCGTGCCGTTGGTGGCTTTGCCGAAGAGTTCCAGGAAGAGCTCAGGGTTTTTGATGCTTGGGGAAGCAAAGATCAGTTTGGTGGCGAAGCGCCGGGTGACCTCGACGATCGCATGGTAATAGATCGACGACCGCGTATCCTTTTTTGAGATCACCTTCTGGGCTTCATCGATGATGAGGTAATCGATGTCGCGCTTCGGGCTAGCCAGGTACCGGAGCAGCCGCTCCGGCGTGAAGACGAAGACCGTCCGCGGATAGGTACGACGGAGGAACCGCGGGAGTGACGGGAAGGTGGCAACATTCACTTCAGGAACGTCCTGGAGGAGCGCCCGCAGATCCGCGGCGGTCTGCCCGATGAGCGCCTTGGTGGGTACGAGCACGACGACGCAATGTTGGTCGAGGTCTGAGCGCTGGACGATGTCGTAGATGGCGTCTTTGAGGATGAACGACTTACCGAGCGAGGTGGGTCCAGAGAAGCTGAAGTAATCCTCGCCGCGCATTCGCTTGGTGATCTGGTACTGCGTGTCGGTGAGCGTCTGCTTACCGTGTTTCGTTGCCTGCACGACTTCTTTGGCCGCGCGCAAAATGCCCCGTGATACCGGAAGCGAGTACTCCACATTTGAGTCGTTTATCAGGGTGCGTAACCCGGGGAAGTTACCGAGTTCGACCAGCACTGCAGATGCGACGGCTGCAACACGATTTGCGGAGCGTTCGGACAGCCCCACAACCTCCTGGTACTCACGGAGAAGGGCGATCAACATGTACGACGCCTCACGGTACTGTTCGCTCACCGCATGCGACATAACGTCGGCGTATCGAAGGAGTCGGTCAACCAGGTTGTTGTCGAGTTCGAAAGTCGATGCGCCCGTCAGGAAGGCACTGGCAACATGAGCCTCTAGGGCAGCGAAATCCTCTTTGTAGGAGGCTCGGGCCACGATCATTTCGCCAAGAACATCGGCAGCGATTCGCTCCGTCATTTCTTCGTTACCTCACGATTTCCGAGCTGAGCAGCAAGGTCAAACCGCACCTCCTCGATTCCGAGCCTATCATCTCCGGTGCCGCGCTTCGCGAACGGAATCGCATAGATGTGGAACGGATAACTGCCGAGACTTCGGTTCGAAATTTCAGCTCGAATCAAGTCGTGTTCGGTTTCGATAGCATCGGTTGCCCGTTTCTTAAGTTCGACCTCAATTTCGTCGAGTCCCATGTCCTCTGGTCTGAGATCGGAGACGTCGACCTCGTAGCCCACGAAGATCCCGAAAGCGTGGTGTGTCTTGATGCTCGAGCTGCCGTCGGAAGGAAGGATGATCGCCGATAGTGCTTCCAGCATCTCGGCGTCTAGCTGTTCCTTGAGAAGCTCTGAGTCTACGAGCCATGTGTCGAAGTCGAAGCCTTCCCGATGCACCTTACCAATCGACTCAAAGGCTGCCTTGATGCCACGTTTCGCGCTTGCTCCAACCGTTCCGGCGTCGCCGTACATCTTCGATTCACCAAAAATGAGCTGGAACGTGTTGTCGTCAACCCGAAGGAGATGAACGCCGTCAGACCCATGAACGTAGTGGTCGCTGCTTGTCTTGAGTTCCATCTTCGACAGCACCTTCGGCGCGCCTAGATGCCCTTCGAGTAAAGAATAGAGGATGATCTCACCACCTTCACCAGAAGTCTTCTCGGGCTTGCGGAACTGCGACTGAACCTTACTGGCGATCTCCATTACCAAGCTCGGATCGTCGATCATCTTCTGGTAATTGAGGCGTGACAGCACATATGCGGCACTGTTTCCCTTAAGTTCGCGGTAAAGCCCCGGCAAATCAAAGTTCCCGTTCTGCACACGAAGGATGTGCAGATGAAGGTTGGTCTTCGTCTGCAGAGCAGCGCTCGTCGGCTCGTAGAATAGCGCCATAAACTTGTCGCGGTTCCTGGCAAGCAGCGACAACGGGAGCATGGATTCTGGGGGTTTGGTCATCCTCGTTGCCCTCCACCTTCTGGCACACCTCTGGCAAACAGCTCCGCCTGCTCCATCATCAGCTCGATTACCCTGGTCCCGGCAGCTGCGCCGTGATCATTGCGTGCCACTACTCGCTACCTCCAATGAGCACGTCTCGTTCAAGCTCACCGTCGAAGGAAGCAGTCAGGACGAGGTCACGCAGCTGAACGATCCGTTCCGCCTGCCCACCTGTGGTCTCAGCCGACACCTCCGAAGTCATCGGGCGACCCCATAACGGCGTGCGTCTTGGCTACACGCGGTGGCGCTAGGGTTGTACGACCATCTGGGACTGCGCAATGTCATATTGTGGTTGTTCTCCTCCGCGCTGAGACGCGTTTTAATTGTGCCCGCGTTGCGTGTTCCACGCTATCGGCAGCCTTCGAGACTACTACGGCGCCACGCCGCTAGGCGCATCTGGCACTCTCACAAGTAGGCGTTGCCAAGCCCCAGGCGCTTGACACCTCAGTATTATAGAAGTATATACGATTCCTCCTTCATTCTTCTACCATAATCTTGAATTCTTCATTCATGCTCCGCACTCTCCTAAATTCATGTCTCTGCCGCTCATCAAATTGGCCGTGTAGGTGAACGGGTCTGGTTCTCCATACCGGCTCTGCGCGACGCGAACCAGCGACGTGCACACAGGTTGGGGGCGCTCATCGCAACCGATTTCGTTGACTGCGGTCAGTCGGGGCGAAGCAGTAACCGCCCGGAACTTCAGCGGATGCTCACATATTTAAGAGAGCACCAGATCGACTACGTCATCGTGCATAAGCTCGATCATCCCACCCGGTCTCGAGCCGATGACATCGGTATAACCCAGGCGATCCACGAGTCTGGCGTGCAGCTCGTCTCTAACATCGAGGGCATAGATACCTCAGCGAACGATGCCCTTCTCCACGGGTCACATAACCTCGCGCAAGAAGGCCTGAAAGGAATGCGGCAGAAGATGTTCCGGCACGGGCCCCGGGTTGTGCACCGATCGGCTGTTCCAACGTCCGACGCCAGACTAATGATGGGTCAGGAGTTCCGCACCGTCGTCCCTGACTCGACAGGGGCCCGCATGTCGCGTGGGCGTTCAAAACGTACGCGACGAGCAACTAAAGCGTCGTTCAGCTCGTGGCAGTGCTCGAGAGACAGGACTTACGGACTTGCCCACCCCGTCGCGACCATCTGCAGCCCTCTAGGGTCACGAGCCTTCACTGCATGCTGACCAATCCAGGCTACAAGGGCATCGTCACGATGAACTGTACACAGCACACCAGGTCACACGAACCAATCATTTCAGAAACAACCTAGGAGACAATGCAGCGACTCCTCAATGCCCATCACAATGGTGGACGAATTTGCATACACAGGCATCACCCCAAGATCGCGATCCATTCTATTGCTTCAACTGCCACCGGCGACTCTTTGGCCATAAGGATCGTCTGAAGAATGGGCGCATGCACTCTTAATTATAAATCTAAAAAGAGTAAGCGCGCAATTTTGGGCAGTTTTTAATTGGTATAAGCTCACCAAAAGTCTAACCATTTCAATAAGCGCGTTATTCTTACAGTTTAATTATATTAATTTGTAAACTCTACGTCGTGGAACTGGATGCACCGGAAGAATTCTTCCTGGTGCCCATCCACAGACTCTTGATGAATCGTATCGCTGCTAGGATCATAACACACCATGAAGCATAATTCACCAGATTCTCCCCAGGGATTACCGGCTTACCTTCACATTGCTCGCCGAGAGCCAAGGCCCAGGTTGGGTCAGAAATATTATCGTGCACCCGCTCATCATTAGTCGACATACTACATGCATCGATCGGAATTCGTGCTCGGTCGAAATCCTCCATAACAACTTGATCGAACAAAAATTCGGGCGTCAACCCCATGCGATAAACAAAGACTAACGAAGCCACGAAAAGAAGGGGGGTGAAAAAATGGCGATAAATCAGATTCGTTGATTCTTGGCCGAGCTTAGATATCACAAGGATTAATCCGAAGACATACCCTAGGATTGCCCCATACGCCGGTAGTTCAATGAGAATTCCAGGCACGAGTGGTCCTGATAAATCATTACTTGGTTGATCTAATACTGCGTCTGTCCCCGGAGATAAGGCAGCCGCAATAACTCCAGCGAGAGTTCCATACCCCACATATACCGCGAGCGACTTGAGAGCCACTGAAACCTCGATAGAAAAATGAACGACATCAATATATTTCAACACAAGCACGATCGCCACGACGCATAAGGATGTAATCGTCAGTATTGCGACCACAAACAGGGAATTATAACCCACTACAGCTTTTACAACCGCCCCCTGCGCGCCCGGTGTAGACCCTAAAGAAATTGCGAACCAGATCATTAAATAGATGCTTACAACTGCAACCAATATTACATACCCTGTTGCAAGGAACTTGAACGATAATAACCTATCTAGGGGGTTCAAAGGGAATCGCAATTCTTGCCATGATTTCGAATTTGGAGCGATAGTTCGAAATGCATTTTTGAACATCACCCCTAAGCGTCTTAAGAATAATTTCCTAAGCTCTCTCAGTAACCCTCTGGTCGTTCGCTGAGGCTTTTCTATATTATAAGCTTGCCTTCGCAAGAAATTTATAAGAAGCAATATTATTGTTAAAGTCATGGCAGCAAGGATAGCTATCGAATATGCACCCAAGGGGATTTTTGGAATGCCCAGACATACTATCGCGAATCCAAATAAGGATAAGGTTGCGGATCGAATGAGTCCCCGTGCAACACGCAAGGATCGTGGCTCACGACCTTGCGGGTCCTGCGGCGTTCGTATAACCGCTCTGATCGATATCCCCGCGCTCACAAACAGAGCAATAGCAATCACTACAAATAGAATCATAGAACCGAGTATGCCGGCAAGTTGCATTGGCGACGCTCCATTACGATCCCGCGGTGTCGCCCCCTGGTCAATGATCTCAGCGAGTACTCTCATGGAGAGTAAGCGATGCCGAACCATATTAGTCTACGTGAACCCCATCGAAGACATGCCGAAGCCTCTGACCGCCCAGCAGACCGAAGTCCTCCAATGGATCCAGGACGGATGCCTCAACGGGGTCTACGGCCCTGGCTACGCCCACCGCGCCGTCGCCCGCGGTCTGGCGGGCCGGGGGCTCGTCACCATCTCCGGCAGGGGCCCGACCTGGTCTGCCACCATCCGAGAGAAGGGCAGGGAACTCCTCGCCGCTCCCCCATCACAACCTGCAGTAGTCGAGAAGTCCGAGGCCGACGAGCTCTACGACCGGGTCATCGCGGCCGGCGGCCGCCTCGCCCTCGGCAAGGATGCCGATACCTTCGACGTCCGCCGCCTTGCGGAGCGACATCTGAAGTCGCCCCGTCGACCCCGCGGCAAGAAACTGACCGTGGACGGCGGCTACTACGACCCCACCGCGGTCATCGTCGAGGACTACTTCGACGAGCTGGTGGAAGCTCACCCTGTGCCGGTGCCCGAACGGGTGGGGAGGTACCACCCGTTGGTGAAGGAGTACAAGCAGAACCGAGACAACCAACGCGTCAGCCCGGAGCTCGTACAGCGAGCGACGCTGATCCTCCAAGCGTTGGTAGACGAAGCCGGCCGTCGCGGCATCAAGGTCACTCGACCCGCAACTGCCGCTCTCGCGGAGCACCGGGCCCAACACGAAGGGCGAGCCCCATACCTCGTCTTGGAGGTGGACGGCAACCAGTACACGGCCGGCATCCGTGAGGTCCTAGGACCTAATGCTGACCGGCAGGACTACAGCAACCAGTCGTCTCGGGATCCCGCCTAGATTCGTAGTCGGGCTTGGAAGTTCATCCCCACTGGCAAGCTCGAGCTCATCGTCGATGGCCGCTTGACGAAGATGAATGGGGATCATTACCGCGAGGGGAAGCGACAACGGCTGGAGGAGAAGCTCCCGGAGGTCTTCCGGACGCTGGAGATCTACCGACTCGGGTTGGAGGCTGCGGCGCGGAAGAAGGCGTTCGAGAAGGCCGAGTATGAGCGGTTGCGTGCGGAGGCCATCGAGGAGGCGACGCATCGCCATGAGTTGGAGCAGCGGTGGCAGCACTTCACGGAAGCCTCCGCGAAATCTCGCGAGTTCGAGGAGCACCGCGGATTCATCGCGAAAGCTATGGAGACCTTGGAGTCCTACGAGGGCGAGGACAAGGAGGAGATTCTCGAGTACCTGGACTGGGCCAAGTGCAATATCGAACGGCTCGACCCGGCGGCGAACCCGAAGCTGCTTCTGCCGAAGGCCAAAGAGCCGACTGCCGCTGATCTGGAGCAGTACCTTCCAGCCCGGGACCAGCGCTCCCGAGGCTGGTACTGATCACCGGTCCAGACGGCGAGTTGTGGGAAGGGAAAATCGCGCAAGGCCAGGGTAGGGAGGGCAGGCCTAGTGTGCTAAAGGCTTAGAGGTTTACTATCAGAGCGCTTCACGCGAACTCGCGAATACAAGGCTCCCAGGGAAACTAGACTAAGGGTGAAGGCGATAGCTATCCCGCCAAGCCACCAATGAAGTGTGTGAAACTCGCGGCACCCCGATCCCCACTGGGGTCTTGGAAGTGGTCGGCAATCGACTCCGTTTGCCCAGTCAGCCCATATCAGGATGGCAGCGATGTAAAATACTGCAGTCAGCGCGCCAAGAATGGTGAATCCAGGCCAGAAGAGCCACCTGCGGAACACACGAGTTTGTGTCGACAAAGTCCACCTAGAAATTGCATGTAATACGTGAGTTTCTAACAACACTAAAGGTTCATGGTCAGCTAATTCCGAGCGTCATAAAGCCCCATCCAGCGAATAGAAATAATGCCCACATCAAAAGTATTACGCATGATAATATCATCCCGGTAATCGACATTCCTAAACCATTGGGCATAGACTCCTTTCGGAGGGCAATGATACCAATTACTGCGCCGCCCGCGGCAAGGATAAACCCTACCGGGTTCATCAACACGTTCCATCCGAAAATTATATTAGTCAATCCGACGAAAAACGAAATCACCGACATAGGGTGTATCCGTTGTATTTTCTGATTCAGCTTACCCGGCCTCTCTCTAGATGAATGAAATGCCCAACAAGGGTCTGGGGATTAAGCCTCGTCCCTCAATGAATATATTCGGACTGGACCGCTATCACACCTGCGGGGAGCTGTGGCCCTGTTGAAGTCGACTGAAGCCGACAGCTTCCCGCAGGCTGAAGAGTCGAGTAGGTCAGCCCTGCTGGGCGGCGTAATACGCAGCCCGGATATCCTCATGGATACGACCACGGTCAGACACCCCGTAGCCGTTCTCCTTGGCCCACTGACGGATCAGCGGGGTATCCGGGTTCTTGCTGCTCGACGAAGCGCTCTTGGGGGCTCGTTGGTTCTTGTTCGGTGTTACCTTGCGTGCTGATGCCTTGAAGGGGGCTACGGCCTCCCGCAGCTTTTCGGCGTTCTCCGCCGACAGATCGATCTCGAATTGGCCCCCATCAAGCGAGAAGCGCACCGTTTCGTTCGCCTCTCCCCCATCGAGATCATCCGTCAGAATGATGTTAACCTTCTGCGCCATGAATACTCCTTGTTCAGCCTCTTCGAGAATGGACGGAAATCTATATTGCTCGAAAGCCTATCATAACCTCACATACATCATTTCCCAGGCGATGGGGTGGAGCTACGAGGGACCATCGCTACTTACCCAATTTAGGCCAATACGGCTAATACTGCATCGACAGACTCACTCAAACACGCCCTAGACCATCCATGGGAAGTGACGAATAGCAAGATGCAGAACGTTCACCCCTATTCGGGAACGACTCACCTAGAGGGGAAGGCTAGCTCATACAGCCGATAATTGGTCGGATCTGGAGTGATTTCTCATAAGTTCGAGCGCCGTCGCTGCCACCGTTCGACCCCGGCTACTCGAAGAGACGAGCACGTGGATCGAACGCACAGGAACCGGGTCAGTGATCGGGAGTATCACCACTGCCTCCGGAAGATCATGGGTCGCCAGGCGGGGAAGAACCGAGATCCCCAACCCCTTAGCCACTAACCCCAGCGCGCTGCCGTAATCAGGAGCCTGCAGGCGGAAACTCGGCTGAAACCCCAACGCCGCACAGGCATCCAACACAATCTGCCGGCAAGTCCCCCCGGGCACGTCGTTGTCGATCCAGTCCTCACTCGCCAGAGCCGACAAGGACACCTCGACCCGCTCCCCCAGCGGATGGTCTGCGGGAACGGCCACCACGAACGGATCATCCGCCAGCAGATGCTTCTCATAACCGCTCGGGGCCGCTGCCTCAGGAGGCAGTACCAGCAGCTGAAGATCCGGACGCGGCCTACGCGCCGGCTCGAATGAATCCGCCACAAAGAGCTCGATCCGGATCTCCGGATGCCGAGCGGAAAGTCCTGAGAGGATCTCCGGAATCCAGGTGGTGCCAAGCGAGGGGAAGTAGCCGATGCTCAGCGTGGAGGCCTGGCCGGCCCGCATCGTACGGAGGAACTCCTCCAATCCGTTGATCTCCGTCAAGACGCCGTCGATCCGCCGAGCCAAGGCGATGCCCTCGGGCGTGGGCTCTATGCCTCGACCCACCTTGGTCAGCAGGGGAACCCGCGCCTCCCGCTGTAATTGAGTGATCTGCTGACTCACCGCCGAAGGCGAGTACCCGAGGGCCTGGGCAGCAGCCCGAACGGAACCGGTGGCCACCACAGATCGCCAGGCGCGAAGCTGTTGGATCTCCATGGAACCATCCTAACTATCGTTTACGATCCTTGAACAGTTAGCCTAAAGTGTTTGCTTGTGCGGACAATTATTCGTAGCGAGGATCGAGATATGACCTCCTACAGACTCATTCCCGCCACTCTCCGTTCTTCCCGCGGCTCGATGCGCGTTTTCCTCGCGGCTCTGACCACGGTGGTGCTGTGGGCGTCATCGTTCGTGGTGATCCGCAGCACCGGAGAACACTACGACCCCGGATCCCTGGCGTTACTCAGAATGCTCGTCGGCAGCGCCGGCTTGGGGCTGATCGCCCTGACCCTCGGCGCCCGGTGGCCACGAGGACGCGACCTGCCGCTCATCATCGGCTGGGGCCTGGGGTGGTTCACGCTGTACAACCTCGTCCTGAACCAAGCGGAGACCGTGCTCGACGCCGGTACGGCCTCGATGCTGGTCAACCTCGCCCCGCTCATCGCCCTGCTCTTCGGCGGCCTCTTCCTGCGAGAGGGGTTCCCCCGCCCGCTGCTCGTCGGCGCTCCGCTGTCCTTCCTCGGCGTGGTGCTGATCGGCACCAGTTCCTGGACGAGCGACGTCGCCCTCAGCGGCGTGTTCCTCGCGGTGCTGGCGGCGTTCCTCTACGGCGGATCGACCGTGCTGCAGAAGCGACTGCTGCGTGATACGAACGCGACGACCCTGACGCTGATCGGCGCCATAGCCGGGGCCGCTGGCCTGCTCCCCTGGTCCGGGGAGCTGGTCCAGGACGTGGCCCACGCGCCGGCTTCAGCGACACTGGGCGTCGTCTACCTGGGATTGTTCCCCACAGCGCTGGCCTTCAGCACATGGGGCTATGTCCTCTCGCGCACCACGGCCGGTAGGACCGCGGCGACCACCTACGCGGTCCCGGTGTTCGTGCTCCTGATGTCCGCGCTGTTCCTGGGCGAGTTCCCGACGCCGGTCATGCTGACAGGCGGCGCGCTCTGTTTGATGGGCGTCTTCATCACCCGTCTGCCATCCAGATGGCTCCGCCCGAGGCGGCATCCCAAACACAAGAAACCGCCCACACGAGAGGCCCCGTCAAGCTCCCCGGTATGGATGAGTCTCCGCTAAATGTAGCTGATCATTTCGTAGCCCCGTTCGAGCAGGGTGTCAGATGGTAACGACTAGAGGGGTTATCAGTAACGGGAGTGGGGCGTCCATGCCTCTGATGCCTAGCTGCTCACCCGAGTCAGCTAGCAGAACGATTGGATACTGCTCGATCCGCTCAGCCAACCGCTCTACGGAAACCTGCCCAACGAAGTCTTCAATGGCATGAACGAGAAAGTTCGCAACGGCGGCAGTGTCAGCCGCGCCCCGATCGGGTACCTCAACACCCGCACGATCAACAACGGATGAGAGAACCGAACCGTGACCGTCGACGAGCTCCGCGCGCCACTGGTCACCTGGGCCTTCAAAGCCTGCGCCACCGACAAGTGGACCACCCGCACCCTCACCGCGGAACTCGTCCGCTGCGGTCTGACCGCCGTTCCCACCGCGCTTGGCGGAGAAACAGATCGAGGTCCGTCATCTCCATTTTCGCAGCGAACAGAAGCGTCTCGATAGTGAACTCATCGGAACCACCCGGCGCCTGGAACTGCTCACCGCAGACATCGCCGAATCCGAAGAGCTGATCAGCGTGGCACTGAATATCGCTCAGATAGCAGGTAACGCCTATCGGCAAGCCCGACCACATCCGCCGCATGTTCGATCTTCGAGAAGCTCCACGTCGTGGTGGATGAAGACGGGAACCACCTACAGGCCGAACCGGCACCACCGTTCGACCTGATTTTCAACGCCCGTACCCGTGCCCTGCTAGCGCGTGCACGCGGTGACGATCCTCAACAGTCTAGGGATACGAAAAAGCCCGCCGATGCCGGCGGGCTTTCCCTGGACGGAACGTCCGATGATGTTTTTGCTCTTGTCGATAGTTCGAATAATAATACTCTGGTGGAGCTGAGGGGACTCGAACCCCTGACCCTCTGCATGCCATGCAGATGCGCTACCAGCTGCGCCACAGCCCCAAATTCACCACCGTTTCCGATGATCCGAAGGCATTTCTTCTTCGCCCCTCCGTGGCAACTCCTCTACTCTAATGGCTTCCCGCGCCGCGTGCAAATCGAGCCGCGGGCCATGCCGGGAGCCGGTCCCACGGCGTCGTCATCCGCCTGATCCGGGGGATGACGACGCCGGGTGAGAGGCCGTTACGGTCAGGAGGCGGGCTCCTGGGCCAGCTCCGTGGCCTCCGGGATCTCGGTGACGGCCCCGAGCTCGTTCTCCACGCCCAGCTCGATGCGCGGCGCCTCGCCCCACAGGCGGTCCAGGGCGTAGAAGGCGCGCTCCTCCTCGTGCTGGACGTGCACCACGATGTCGCCGAAGTCCAGCAGGACCCAGCGGCCCTCGGACTTGCCCTCGCGGCGCAGGGGCTTGATGCCCAGCTGCTCGCGGAGCTGGTCCTCGACCTCGTCCACGACGGCGTCGACGACCCGCTCGTTCGCCGCCGAGGCGATCAGGAAGCCGTCGATCAGCCCCATGATCTCCGAGACGTCGAAGGCGTTCAGCTGGGTGGCGTGCTTGGACTCGGCCGCTCGGGCCGCGAGCTTGAGGGCTTCGATGGATGCTGATGCTGCAGTCATGTGGTCCTTTCGAGGACGAAGGTGTGAAAAGTCGGTGCCGGCCGGGCTGGCCGGAAGCGGTATGGGGGCGGAGGCTAGGGCATGAAGAACACGATGCCGAGCACGACGGCCGCGATGATCACGAGCAGGACGACGGTCCACAGCGCGATCTTCCCGCCGTTGCCGGGTGCCTTCCGGTCCAGGCCGTCCAGGTCCAGGCCATGGGCGTCCATGGCGCTGACCGGCTGCGCCGAGACCGTCTCCGGAGCGATGCTGCCCTGGGCGGCCGGTTCCTCGGGGGATCCGGCGGCCTCTGGAGCCTCGGCCGTCGCCGCCTCTGCGCTCCGATCACGGGAGGAGTCCCTCGAGTCGTCCGCGGGTGCCTCCGGGCTCGCTTCCGCGGCCCGGCCACCGGACGGCTCCGGCACCGGAGCGGGCTCTCCGCCCTCCCCCGTCTCCGGGACGCTCGATGCCTCGTCGGCGGAAGCCTCCCCGGCATCGTCCTTCCGGCCCCCGAAGACGATGGGGACGCTCATGGTCATGGGACCCAGGAGGTTCTCGTCGTACGTGGTGGTCTGGATGTCCGCGCTGGAGAACCCGGAGAGGTGGGCGGGGTTGATGGTGCTGACCGGCTGGGCGGCGGTGATGCCGCCGTCGCCGAGGATCTGGCGGCGGACGTCGTCGAGGATCTGGCGGCGGACGTCGTCGAGCCGGCCCTCCTCGCGGAACGGCAGCGCGGAGCCGTCGGCGGCCAGGAACCGCTCGAACTCCTCCTCCGCCGGCAGGGTCTCGATGCGCCCCTTCTCGGCGAGGGCCGCGAAGCGCTGCTGCAGGCGCAGGGCACCCGCCTCGGGCGCGATCACCGGCACGACGGGCACGCCCTGGGTCTCCGGGGCCGGCGCGTCGCCGCGCAGGCGCGCGAGGTAGGCGCGGCGGTACCGCATGAGCCGGCGGGGCCCGTAGCCTTCCGGCGCCGGGGGGACCTCCAGGCCGTCCTCGGCGACGTACACCTTGTCCGGCTCCGCGGAGATCTCGGTGGTGGTGGGGCGATCGGTGCTCAGCTGACAACTCCTTGACGTGCCGATCGGCGGCGGACGCCGCCTCATTGGGTCCGATTCTACCGCTACCGGTCAGGCACCCGTCCACAGGGGAAGCTGGGCCGGGCTCGCGTGGCCGGGCTCGGCGCTGGAATCCTCGGGCCCGGCGTAGATCCGGTACTTGTTGATGTACTGCACGACGCCGTCCGGCACCAGGTACCACACGGGCTTGCCGGCGGCGGAGCGGCGCCGCACGTCGGTCGAGGAGATCGCCATGGCGGGGACCTCCAGGAGCCCGACGCCGCGTGTCCGCCCGGGCGAGGCGAGCTCGTGGCCGGGCCGGGTGACGCCCACGAAGTACGCGAGGTCCCACATCTTCCCGGCGTCCTTCCAGGAGAGGATCTGCGCCATGGCGTCGGCGCCGGTGATGAAGAAGAGGTCGGCGTCGGGCCGCTGGGCGCTCAGGTCCCGCAGCGTGTCCACCGTGTAGGTGGGGCCCGGGCGGTCGATGTCCACCCGCGAGACCGTGAACCGGGGGTTGGAGGCGGTGGCGACCACCGTCATCAGGTAGCGGTGCTCCGCGGTGGAGACCTGCTTGTCCTGCTTCTGCCACGGCTGGCCGGTGGGGACGAAGACGACCTCGTCCAGGTCGAAGACGGAGGCCACCTCGCTGGCGGCCACGAGGTGCCCGTGATGGATCGGGTCGAACGTCCCTCCCATCACGCCCAGGCGGGTGCGGCCGGGGACGCGGGGAGGGACGTTCAGCCCGTCGGCGGGCGAATGCACGAGATGCGGATTCATCCGGTGGAGCCGGTGCGCGGAGGGAAGTTCGCGTCGCGGGGACGCGGACTAGCCCTGGCGGGTCTTCGCGTACTCGGCCAGGGCCTCCTGCTCGTTCTCGGAGAGCTCCGAGGGCGAGGCCTCGGAGCGGGTGACCCCGCGTCCGCTGAACGAGGCCACGACGAAGGACAGGATGATGAACACCACCATGAACACGATGGCGAACCAGATCGGCTGGACCGGCAGCTCGTTGACCACGTGGTGGCCTTCCTCGGCGAGCACGGTGGCGGCGGAGAGGACGGAGTTCGTCATGGCGTCGTTTCTTCCCTTCGAGCAGGCGCCGGGCGGCCCTGCCTCACGATCTGCGGATGCGATGGTCTCTTCGGACCATTCTAGCCCCTGATCTGGCCCTCGCCGCGGACGACCCACTGGGTCGAGGTCAGCTGCGCCATGCCCATCGGCCCGCGGGCGTGGAGCTTCTGCGTCGAGATGCCGACCTCGGCGCCGAGGCCGAGCTCGCCGCCGTCGGTGAACCGGGTCGAGGCGTTGACCATCACGGCCGCGGAGTCCACCCGGGCGACGAACTCGTCGGCCACGCGCAGGTCGTTGGTGATCACGGCCTCGGTGTGCCCGGTCGAGTACCGCTGGATGTGCTCCAGCGCCTCCTCGTGCGAGTCCACGACCCGCACGGACATCTCCAGGGCCAGCGATTCGGCCTCCCAGTCCCCCGGCTCGGCGGCGACGACCCGGTCCGAGTACCCGCCCGCCAGCTCGGCGGCGCGCTCGTCCACGTGCAGCCGCACGTTCTCCTTCAGCAGCCCCGCGAGCACCTCGCGGGCGGCCGGCGCGCCCTCGCGGATCAGCAGCGTCTCCGCCGAGTTGCAGGCGGAGGGCCGGTGGATCTTGGAGTTCACGACCAGCGGGGTCGCGCGCTTCGCCTCGGCGGTCTCGTCCAGGTAGATGTGGACGTTGCCCTCGCCCGTCTCGATGACCGGCACGCTCGCGTTGCGGACCACCGACTGGATGAGGTTGTGGCCGCCGCGCGGGATGAGCACGTCCACCCGCCCGCGGGCCTGCATGAGCGCGTTGGCGCCCTCGCGCCCGAACTCGTCCACGGACTGCACCGAGTCCACGGGGAAGCCGGCGCCGTACATGGCGTCGCGGATGATGCCCACCAGCGTGGTGTTGGTCCGGGCCGCCGCGGATCCGCCGCGCAGCATGGCGGCGTTGCCGGACTTGATCGCCAGCCCCGCGATGTCCACGGTCACGTTGGGCCGCGCCTCGTAGATCGCGCCGACGACGCCGAGCGGCACCCGGATCTGCTGCACCCGGAGGCCGTTGGGCAGGGTCTGGCCGTCGATGACCTGGCCGATGGGGTCGGTCTGCGAGGCTAGGTTGTGCAGGGCGGAGATCAGGCCGTCGATCCGTGCGTCGTCCAGGCTGAGCCGGTCGATGAGGTTCTCCGCCAGGCCCTTCTCCCGGCCGTTCTCCACGTCCTGCGCGTTGGAGCGCAGGATCGTCTGGCGCTGGGCGTCGATGGCCTCCGCGATGCGCTGCAGGGCGCGGTCCTTGCGGGCCCGGTGGGCCGTGGCCAGGACACGGGAGGCGCCGCGGGCGTCGTCGGCCATGGCCTCGACGGCGCTGCGTACCTCCTCCGGGACGGTGAACGCGGTCTCGGTCTCGTGTGTCGTGTTGGTCATGCCCCGATGATAGCCGGAACGCCCCCGCTTGCGCGGGGGCGTTTCACTCTGTGCATAACTCCGCTCGGCCGCCGGGGCCGCCGGCGGCCGGTCCGGTCAGCGCTTGGCGCTCCGGTTGGAGAGCAGGGCCAGGTTGTCCACGTGGACCACGACGCCGTCGTGCTCCTCCCCCAGCTCGTCCATCGCCTCGTCGGTGTGCTTGCCCGCGATCCGGTGCATGTCCTCGCTCGAGTACGCCGCGATGCCGTTGGCGATCGCCTTGCCGTCCTGGTCCCGCAGGGAGATCGGCTCGCCGGGCCGGAAGACGCCGTCCACGCCCGTCACGCCCGCCGCGAGCAGCGAGGTGCGGCGGCGGATGGCCTTGACGGCGCCGGGATCCAGGGTGAGCGAGCCCTTGGTCTTGGCCAGCTGTGTCAGCCACACCAGCCGCACCGAGCGGCGGCCGCCGGTGGGGGTGAACCAGGTGCCGACGTCGGCGCCGTCCAGCGCCGCGGCGGCGTTGGCCGTGGAGGTGACCAGCGCCGGGATGCCGGAGCTCGCCGCGATCTTGGCGGCCTCGACCTTGGTGACCATCCCGCCGGAGCCGACGCCGGCCCGGCCGATCGTGCCGATCTCCACGCCCTCCAGGTCCGCGACCGGGTCGGTGACCTCCGCGATCCGGGTGCCGCCCTCGGCCGGGTGCTTGGTGTAGAGGGCGTCGACGTCGGAGAGCAGCAGCAGCGCGTCGGCCTTGATGGTGTGGGCCACCAGGGCGGCGATGCGGTCGTTGTCGCCGAACTTGATCTCGTGGGTCGCGACGGCGTCGTTCTCGTTGACGATCGGCAGCACGTTCAGGTCCAGCAGGCGCTCCAGCTGCCGGTGGGCGTTGTGGTAGCGGTTGCGGTGCATGAGGTCCTCGGCGGTCACGAGCACCTGGGAGATGGTCACGTTGTACCGCGAGAAGATCTCGGTGTAGCGGTTCATGATCAGCGACTGGCCCACCGATGCTGCCGCCTGCTGGGTCGCGAGGTCCTTGGGACGGCGCGTCAGGCCCAGCGGGGCGAGGCCGGCGGCGATCGCGCCCGAGGAGACGAAGACCACCTCGACGTCGCGCGCGTGCGTCTTGGCCAGCACGTCGGCGATGGTCGCGACGGCCAGCTCGTCGAGGGAGTTGACGATGGAGGTCAGAGAGGACGAGCCGACCTTCACCACCACGCGCCGTGCGCTGGGGATGTCCGAGCGGGTCCTGATCGGGCTGATCCGGTTCTTCCCCCGCGATTCGGCGGAGCGGCGGACCGCCGCCTGACCCAGTTTGGCGTTGGACGTCTTGCTCATGTTCTGCGTCTAGCTCCTCCCGCGGCCGCATCCGGTCACGGACCGCCGCGATCGATTGTTTACTCGAACAGTCTAGGGGGTGTGCGGGACGTCTCAGTCCTCGGGGCGGTCCTCCGCGTCGTCGTGCCGGTCCGTGCCCCGCGCGGCGCGGCGGGCCCTGGCCTCCTCGACGGACTCGGTCCACTTGCCGGCGCGGCGCTCGGTCTCGAGCTCCTCCCGGGCCGCGGCGCGGGCGTCCTTGCGCTCCTGGTAGTCCTCGCGCTTCTCGGCGCGGGTCGGGCGGACGATCTCTTCCAGGCGGGCGTCGGTGCCGCGGGGGCTGGTCAGCAGCTCGGCGCCGCTCATCATGGTCGGCTCCCAGTCGAAGACCACGGCGTCGGCGGCGTCGCCGATCACCACGGCGTCCCCCGGGCGCGCGCCCTCCTTGAACAGGGCGTCCTCGACGCCGAGCTTGGCCAGGCGGTCCGCGAGGTAGCCCACCGCCTCGTCGTTGGAGAAGTCCG
Organism: Rothia halotolerans; assembly: GCF_004136635.1. GTDB lineage: Bacteria > Actinomycetota > Actinomycetes > Actinomycetales > Micrococcaceae > Rothia > Rothia halotolerans. Next base: position 677,487 of record NZ_NOIU01000002.1, read on the forward strand.
TCTGCTGGATCCAGCGCTCGGGCTTCTCCCCCAGCACGCGGAACAGCGGCTCGAGGCTGCGCTCCTCGCGGCGGATGGTGAAGTCCTGGGTCCTGCCGCGGCGCGAGAAGCCCTTGGGGCGGATCACGGCCTCCGGCTGCTCGGGCTCCTCCTCCACGGACTCCTCGCGGGCCTGCTCGACCAGCTGGGCCATCGCGAAGCTCAGCTGGCGCAGCCCCTCGTGCGAGGCGGTCGAGATCTCGAAGACGCGCAGGCCGCGGGCCTCCAGCTCGGGGCGGACGAAGTCGGCGAGCTCCCGGGCCTCGGGCACGTCCACCTTGTTGAGGACCACGAGATGGGGGCGCTCGGCCAGCGGGGTCGAGGTCGCGGCCGAGGGGTCCACCTCGTAGCGGGAGAGCTCGGTCTCGATGATCTCGAAGTCGCTGATCGGGTCGCGCCGGGGCTCGAGAGTCGCGCAGTCGATCACGTGGACGATCGCCGCGCAGCGCTCGACGTGGCGCAGGAAGCGCTGGCCGAGCCCCTTGCCCTCCGAGGCGCCCTCGATCAGGCCGGGGACGTCGGCGACCGTGAAGCGCACGTCGCCGGCCTCGACGACGCCGAGGTTGGGCACCAGCGTCGTGAAGGGGTAGTCGGCGATCTTGGGCCGGGCCTTGGACAGCGCCGCGATCAGCGAGGACTTGCCGGCCGAGGGGTAGCCGACCAGGGCGACGTCGGCGATGGACTTCAGCTCCAGGACGAGGTCGCGAGCCTTCCCGGGGGTCCCGAGCAGCGCGAAGCCGGGCGCCTTGCGCTTGGGCGAGGCCAGCGCGGCGTTGCCCTTGCCCCCGACGCCGCCCTCCGCGGCGACGTACTCGTCGCCCTCGCGCGCGAGGTCGGCCAGGACCTCGCCGTCCTGGGACTTCACGACCGTCCCCTGCGGCACGGAGAGCACGAGGTCCTGGCCGTGCGAGCCGTGGCTGTGGTCGCCGCGGCCGACGTCGCCCTTGGGCGCGGTCTGGTGCGGCGCGTGGTGGTACTCCAGCAGCGTCGTGGACTGCCCGTCCACGCGCAGGATCACGGAGCCGCCGTTGCCGCCGTTGCCGCCGTCGGGGCCGCCGAGCGGCTTGAACTTCTCCCGGCGGACGGAGACGCAGCCATGACCCCCGGTTCCGCCGCTCGCGTGCAGCACGACCCGGTCCACGAAACTTGCCACGTATCTCTCCTCGGTTGATGCGGGGACGGTCCCCATGAGTCTACGGAGTTAAAGCGAAAGAGGGCAGCAACCCCGGGGGAATGCTGCCCTCTTCCCGGGCCGGCGCACCGGCCCCATCAGCTGGTCCGCGAGGGAGTGCTACTCCGCCGCGGCCAGGATGTTGACGACCTTGCGGCCGCGACGACGGCCGAACTCGACCTGTCCGGCGGACAGGGCGAACAGGGTGTCGTCGCCGCCGCGGCCCACGTTCTCACCGGGGTGGAAGTGGGTGCCGCGCTGGCGGACGATGATCTCGCCGGCGTTGACGGTCTGGCCGCCGAAGCGCTTCACGCCCAGGAACTGGGGGTTGGAGTCGCGGCCGTTACGGGTTGAGCTTGCACCTTTTTTGTGTGCCATACCTGCCTACCTTGGTTTGGATTCTTCCTCCGGAGCGATCCGGAGCTGACGGGTGGTTAGGAATCGATCGCGGTGATCTTGACCTTGGTCAGATCCGCGCGGAAACCCTGCCGCTTCTTGTAGCCCGTCTTGTTCTTGTACTTCTGGATGACGACCTTGGGGCCGCGGAGGTCCTCGACCTTCTCGGCGGTGACCTTGGCGGAGGTCAGGGCCTTGGCATCGGCGGTGACCTTCTCGCCGTCGACCAGCATCAGCACGGGCAGCTCAATGGTGCTTCCAGCCTCACCGGCGACGCGGTCAAGGGTAACGAGGTCTCCGATGGAAACCTTTTCCTGGCGGCCGCCAGCGCGGACAATCGCGTACACCACTTGGGACTCACTTCTCTCGACGTTGTATGTACAAAGTTTCTGGGAGGGCGCGGCTCGGGCTTCGGCTGGGCCTGGCGCTTCATCGCCCGCGCCTGCCGGGCGCGCCGTCACCTGCACTCTCATGCTCAATCGCTGATCTCTGCCCGTCGGTTGTGCGGTCCCGGGTGGAATCCCCGAGCAGGAGGTGGCAATGAGCACCGACATATAAGGTTACGACACGCCCGCACGCCCGGCAAGTGACCAGAGCGCGTGTCGCCCGCCGAAACGGGCGACACGCATCACAGTCACCGGCCGCGGGTCACTCGGCCCGGCGGATGTCCTCGGCCCTGACCCCGGTCCCCAGCATGCGGACCTCCTCCTCGGACCCTTCGGCCCGGGCGGGAGCGGACGTGCTGGTCACCGAGGCGCCGTGCGCCGTGCCGCCGTGGCCTGAGACGACCTCGGCCCCCGAGCCGGCGGAGCCGGCCCGGCGGGAGCGGCGCCGTTTGGGGGCCGGAGCCGCCTGGGCGGCCTCGGTCCGGCCCTGCTGGGCGGGCGTCTGCCCGGCCGCGGTCTGGCCGCTCGCGGCCTGCTCGGCCTCGGGGGGCGCCGCCGCGGAGGAGGCGCCGGGGGTCGCGACGCCGGTCACCGTCGGCTGATCCGAGGGATCCGGCGCGCCGCCCACGCGGGCGCGGCGGGCGTTCCCGCCGCCGGAGGAGCGGCGGCCGGCGCGGTCCTCACCCGTACGACGGCCGGCGCGATCCTCGCCCGAACGACGACCGGTCCGGTCCTCCCCGCTGCGGCGAGCGTTCCGGTCCTCGCCGGAGGCACGGCCCCCGGTCCGGTCCTCACCGGATGATGCGGGACGCGAGCGGCGGCCGGGACGCATGTCCTCGATCGCCTCCAGCGCGGCCCGGCGGGCCGCCTCGGCGGCCTCGCGGCCGGCCCGGCGGTCAGCTGCCCCGCCGCCGCTGCTCCGGCGCTCGGCGCCGCGGCGGGCCTGCTGGCGGGATTCGCGGGTAGCAGCACGGCGCTCCCGGGGGGCGACGGCGTCGTCCCCGGCCTGCTCGCGGGAGGGACGCTCGCGCTCGGAACGCTCCGTCTCCCGGGGCTCCTCCTCTGCGGCCGCGACCTCTTCGGCGGCCGGGGCCTCTTCGGCGGCCGGGGCCTCCTCGGCGGTCTCCGGGGCGCGGTCCTCGGCGCGGCGGCGGGAGTCGCTTCGGCCCTCGTCCTCGCCGCGGCGCTCGAAGGCCTCGGTCAGGGACTCCAGGGTGAAGTCTCCCTGCTCCCCCTCGGGACCCTCGTCCTCGTCCTCCCGCTGCCCCTGGGGCAGGCTGATGAGCTCGCCGTGCAGGGTGAGCACCATGTCCGGGTCGCTCGGCCCGGAGAGCTCGGAGCGGTCCTCGCCGGACTGCCGGACCTCGTCCTGGACGCCCTCCTGGCGGCCCCTGTTCCGCTTGCGGCGCTTGCGCTTCTTGGCGGACTTGGACTCGCCGTCCTCGTGCCGCTGCTCGCCGCGCCCCGCAGGACCCCTCTGCTCGGCCTCGGAGCGCTCGGGCGCCTCCTCCGAGTCGTCGTGCGGCTTCGACGCCGCCGCGATGCTCGCCACGGCGTGGCGCGTGGCCTCGGCGCGGGCGTCCTCCTCCTGGGGACGGTGCTCGCCGCCGTTCCTGTGCTGGCCGCGACCGCGGCCGCGCTTGCGCTCGTTCCGGTCCCCGCGGTGGCTCTGCTCCGAGGCGAAGCCGCCGGTCCGCCCCTTGATGGGCTGGTCCTGGACGACGATGCCGCGCCCGGCGCAGTGCTCGCAGGGCTCGGAGAAGACCTCCAGCAGGCCGGTGCCCATCCGCTTGCGGGTCATCTGCACCAGGCCCAGTGAGGTGACCTCCGCCACCTGGTGCTTGGTACGGTCCCGGCCGAGGCACTCGACCAGGCGGCGCAGCACCAGGTCCCGGTTGGACTCGAGCACCATGTCGATGAAGTCGATGACGATGATGCCGCCGATATCCCGCAGGCGCAGCTGCCGGACGATCTCCTCGGCCGCCTCCAGGTTGTTCTTGGTCACCGTCTCCTCGAGGTTGCCCCCCGAGCCGGTGAACTTGCCCGTGTTGACGTCGATGACGGTCATGGCCTCGGTGCGGTCGATCACCAGCGAGCCGCCGGAGGGCAGGAAGACCTTGCGCTCCAGGGCCTTCGCGAGCCCCTCCTCGATCCGGTAGTGGTCGAAGAGGTCCTCCTCGCCCTCCCACTTCTCGAGGCGGTCGATCAGGTCCGGCGCCACGTAGGTCACGTAGGCCTCGATGGAGTCCCAGGCCTCGTCGCCCTGGACCGCCATGGAGGAGAAGTCCTCGTTGAAGACGTCGCGGACGGTCTTGATGGTCAGATCGGGCTCCTGGTAGAGCAGCTCGGGCGCGAGGACCTTGGTGGACTTCGACTTGCCCTCGATCTCCTCCCACTGCGCGCGCAGGCGGTTGATGTCGTGGGCGAGCTCCTCCTCGGCCGCGCCCTCGGCGGCGGTGCGCACGATCACGCCGGCGCCGTCGGGCAGCTTGTCCTTGAGGATCTTCTTCAGCCGCGCGCGCTCGGTGTCCGGGAGCTTGCGGGAGATGCCGGTCATCGAGCCGCCGGGGACGTAGACCAGGAAGCGGCCCGGCAGAGAGATCTGGCTGGTCAGCCGGGCGCCCTTGTGGCCGATGGGGTCCTTGGTCACCTGGACCAGCACGGAGTCGCCGGACTTCAGGGCGTTCTCGATCTTGCGGGGCTGCCCGTCCAGGCCCGAGGCGTCCCAGTTGACCTCGCCGGCGTAGAGCACGGCGTTGCGGCCGCGCCCGATGTCCACGAACGCCGCCTCCATCGAGGGCAGGACGTTCTGCACCTTGCCGACGTAGACGTTGCCGATCAGCGAGTCCTGCTGCGTCTCGGAGACGAAGTGCTCGGCCAGCACGCCGTCCTCCAGGACGCCGATCTGGATGCGGTCGTCCTTCTGGCGCACCATCATCTGGCGCTCCACGGACTCGCGGCGGGCGAGGAACTCGGCCTCGGTGATGACGTGACGACGCCGCCCGGAGGCGCGCGAGTCACGGCGGCGCTGGCGCTTGGCCTCCAGCCGGGTGGAGCCCTTGACCGAGGCGACCTTGTTGGAGGCCGGCCCCTCGGAGGCGCGCGGACTGCGCACCTTGGTCACGGTGTTGGGCGGGTCCTCCTCGGAGCCGCCGGTGACCTCCAGGTCGTCCGAGCCGCGGCGGCGCTTGCGGCGGCGCTTGGTGACGACCTCGCCGGCGTCCTCGGCCTCCTCCTCCGAGGAGTCCCGCTCCTGGTGCCTGGAGGCGGAGACGGACTTGATCTGCTGGAGGTCGGGGGCCTGGAAGAGCACCGAGGGGGCGGGCGGCCCGCCGGCGTCGGCGGTCTCCTGCCGGTTCGCCTCCTCGGCGGCGCCGTTCGGCTCGACGGCGTCGGCTCCGGTGTTCTCGGTGGTTCCCTCTGTCTCGTGGTTCATCTGCGTTCGTGCACTCCTATGGAGGCCGGTTCCGAACCGCACCCCGGGACCCGGCCGGTATATCGGTCTCACCCCTGTGACGGGGCGACCGGAAGTCGTCTTCTTACTCGGACGGCTCTCGGGCCTCGCGAGGCGTCCCCGCGAGGGCGGCGTCCGAGCCAATGGGTCCGCCGAGCTCCGCGTCGCGCTGGAGTCTTGTGCAAGGCGGTCTTCGTCGCCCGGAGGGCTTGACGGGGTACACGCCTGTCGGTGGCACATTGGGGGCCGCCTTCCGCGTGCGGCACGGAGCGGCTCCTCCCCCAGTATCGCACAGCTCGGACGGATCGCGACGAATATGGCGAGCCTTCCGGCGTTCTCAGTGAATTCCCAGTGGCGCCGGCCGCCCGTCCGGGAGGCTGCCAGGCGGGGTCGATAGGATGACCCCGACGAGAACCGGCAGACGGCACGGCGGAAGGACGAGCGCTTGAGCACACAGACCACCACCAGCGTCGAACGGGGGGCCGAGCGGGATCCGGACTCCCCCGAGTCCCTGGCGCGCGACCGCCGCACCGGGCTGCTCATGCTCATCACCGGCGCCGTGGGGTTCGGCGCCGCCGCGATGCTGGTCTTCGAGCGGCTCCAGGTCTACCTCGACGCCGGCCACACCTCCAGCTGCGACATCAACGCCCTGCTCAACTGCGGGACGGTGATGCGCACCAACCAGGCGGAGGCCTTCGGGTTCCCCAACCCCCTGATCGGGATCGTGGCCTACGCGGTGGTGCTCGCGATCGCGACGGCGCTGCTGGCCGGGGCGCGCTTCGCCCGCTGGTACTGGTGGTGCGTCCAGGCGGGCATCACCCTGGGCTTCGTCTTCATCTGCTGGCTCTGGTACCAGACGACCTTCCAGATCGACGCCCTGTGCATGTACTGCATGGTCGTGTGGATCGTGCAGTCGATGCTGTTCGTGCACGTGAGCATGCGCAACATGCGGGCCGGGGTGGTCCCGGTGCCCGAGCGGATCGCGGAGGCGCTCAAGGGCTGGTCCTGGTTCCTGACGCTGATCGTCCTGCTGGTGCTGTTCGGCATCATCTTCATCCGCTTCTTCAGCGTCATCATGGGGATGTTCTAGAGCCGCCGCGAGACGCGAGGAGGCCCCGCCCGGAAGTGTTCCGGACGGGGCCTCCTCGCGTCCGGCCGCCGCGGCGGCCGTGGTCCCGGGGGACGGCTCAGCCGAACCAGATGCCGATCTCGCGCTCGGCCGACTCCGGGGAGTCCGAGCCGTGCACCAGGTTCTTCTGCACCGAGGCGCCCCAGTCGCGGCCGAGGTCGCCGCGGATGGTGCCGCCGGGCGCCGTCGTCGGCTCGGAGGGGCCCATGATGGTCCGCAGCCCCTCGATCACGCGGTGGCCCTCGACGACGGCCGCGACCACGGGGCCGGACATCATGAACTCGACCAGGGGCTCGAAGAAGGGCTTGCCCTGGTGCTCGGCGTAGTGCTGCTCGAGCAGGGAGCGCTCGGGGGTGAGCATCCTCAGGTCGACGAGCCGGTAGCCCTTGGCCTCGAAGCGGGCCAGGATCTGTCCGACGAGGTTCCTCTCGACGCCGTCCGGCTTGACGAGGACGAGCGAGCGTTCGGTCATGGATTCATTCTCCTGCGGGTTGGGGGGGGTGACTGGGGCCCACACTACCGGACGGGGCGTGGCCTGCGCCGAGGCAGGCGGGCGATCCGGAGGCTGCGGGCCATGCGCGGGTCCCGGCCGACCTCGACCGGGCCCGGCCTCACCGGACGGAGCGGAGCGAAGTCGGGCCGGCCGTGCCCCGCGGCGGGCGGCTCACGCCCGCCGGTAGAGCCTGCGGACCGTGACGCCCAGGCTGCGCAGGACCGCGGTGCCGAAGGAGATGGTGCCGGCCGCCAGCACGGCGTCGTCGTCCTCCGCCCGCTCCCCGAGCCGCTCCAGCATCTGTTCCAGGGGCACCGGGCGCAGTCGCTGCCGCAGCCCCTCCGGCAGCCGGTAGTCCAGATGCCCGCTCTCCAGGGCGACGAAGCGGTGCTCGACCCCCCGCGCATCCAGCCAGTCCGCGAGCTCCTCGACGCCTTTGGTCGCCGGGAGCGACCACCAGACGGGCGGGACCGCGCCGAAGGCCTCCCGGGCCCGCTCCAGCGCGACCTCCCAGCCGGCGGGGTCGATGCACGCGTCCACCATGACCCGGCGCCCGGAGGCGGTCCGGTAGACCTGCCCCCTGCCGGGGCGCTCCAGGACGACGCCGGCCGCGGAGGGGCGCGCCCCGAGGGCCCGGGCAGCGGCCTCGGCGGCGAGCCGGCCCGCCTCGGCGTTCTGCCGTGCGAAGGGCCCCCGCGCGGTGAGCCGCAGCGGAGCCCCGTGCCGGGCGCAGACGCTCTCCAGCAGGGGCGCGACGCCCTCCTCCTGCGGCACGCTGAGGACCGGGGCCGGCCCGTGCACGAGCCCGAACTTCTCCCGGGCCACGTGCTCCAGCGTGGGCCCGAAGATGTCCAGGTGCTCCCGGAGCACGCTGGTCAGGCCCACGGCCAGCGGGTCGAAGAGGCTGACCTCGTCCCGGGCCCCGCCGAGCCCGGCCTCGTGCACGACGACGTCGGCCCCCTCCGCCGCGAGCATCGCATGCCCCAGCACGGTGAACAGCCCCGTGGGAGCCAGGTACTGTCCCGCCGGCACCCCGGCGGCGCGGACCGCCCGCTCGAGGGCCGCCAGCCACCGGTTGTACGTGCCCGCCGGCAGCGGCTCCCCGTCGAGGGCGAAGCGGTCGAGGTTGGAGAGGATGCCGGGCGAGGTGACCAGGCCGCTCCGCAGGCCGGCGCCGGTCAGGTGCGCGGCCGCCGTCGTGGCCGCCTGCCCCTTGCCCTTGGAGCCGGTGACGACCACGGTGGGGACCCCGGCGGCCGGCAGGCCGGCCTCGGCCAGCAGCTCCCGCAGGACCGCCCGGGCGGCGCCGAGGCTGCGGAGGGCGCCCTCGGGACGATCCGCCCACGAGCCGAACACGGCGCGGGACTCCAGCGCGACGTCGATGTCCTCGTGGGGGGCCGCCGAGGGGTCCGGCGCCGGCGCGGAGCCGGAGGACGCCGTCGCCCCGGCCCCGTTCGTCCCAGGAGCCGGCGCAGCGCCGGAGGACGTCGCCGCACCGGGACCGTTCGCCTCGGGCTCCGTCCCGGCGCCGGCGGTCGCCCCGCTCACGAGGCCCCGTGCCGGCGTTCCCACTCCTGCTCGGCCTCGAAGCGCTCGGCCTTCTCCCGGTCCAGCCGGACGCCGGTGACCATCGAGTACCACCAGGCGGCCAGGAAGCACGCGCCGATGACGAACATGGCCGGCAGCAGGAAGCCGGTGGCCACCAGGAGGACCTGCAGCGCCCAGCCGACCGCGTAGCCGCCCGGCCTGCGCAGGAAGCCGCACAGGACCACGAAGGCGGCCGCCAGCGCCATCCCGCCGACCATGGTCCAGACCCGCGCCGCGACGCTCGCGTGCAGGACCTCGAGGCCGAAGAAGGCGAGGGTCGCGAAGAAGACCACGAAGGCCTCCAGCAGCAGCACCGTCGAGGCGAACATCATCCGCACCGAGGCCGGCTTCTTGGGCTGTCCGGGGCGCCACTCGCGCTGCGCCCGCGTCATGCGTGCCATCAGATCCTCCTACAGGCCCAGCAGCGTGCGGGTCTCGCCCACCACCGTGATGGAGCCGGTCACCAGTACCGTGCCGTCCAGGTCCTCGCCCGCGGCCGCGTCCTGCACGGCCGCGGAGAGGGCGTCGTCGAGGTGCTCGTGGACCTCGAGGTCGTCCTCGTCGAAGCCGGCCGCCAGGGCCAGCTCGGCGAGCCGCTCGGCGGGGATGGCCCGCTGGGAGGTCGAGGCGGTCACGTAGAGCCGCGTGTCGAACTCCCGGGACTCGGCGTAGCGCTCGCGCATCGCCTCGAGCATGCTCAGGGCGTCCTTGTCCTCCAGGATCCCGACCACCAGGTCCAGGCGCCGCATCTGGAAGCTCTCCAGCACCGCCTCGGCCGAGGCCCTCACCCCGTGCACGTTGTGGGCGGCGTCGAGCACCACGGTCGGACCCGAGCCGGCGACCTCCAGGCGGCCGGGCGAGGAGACCTCCTCCAGCCCGGCGCGGACCAGCTCCTCGGGGAGGGGCTTCTCTCCCCCGCCGAGGAAGGCCTCCACGGCGGCGATGGCCAGCGAGGCGTTCTCCGCCTGGTGCGCGCCCAGCAGCGGCAGGGCGATGTCCCTATACGTCGTCCCGGCGATGCCCTGGACCGCGATGAGCTGCCCGCCCACGCCCGGCACCCGGTCCGTGACGCCGAACTCGACGCCCTCGAACCTGAACGGCGCCTCGTGGCCGCGCGCGGCGTCCAACAGGATCTCCGCGACGCCGGGCTGCTGGACGGCGGAGACCAGGAAGCCGCCGTCCTTGATGATCCCGGCCTTCTCGGTCGCGATCTCCTCCACGGTCTCCCCCAGCATCCCGGTGTGGTCCAGGTCGATCGGGGTCACCACGGAGACCGCGGCGTCGGCCACGTTGGTCGCGTCCCAGGCCCCGCCCAGGCCGACCTCCAGGACGACGACGTCGACCGGCGCGTTGGCGAAGACCGCGAACGCCAGCGTCGTCATCGCCTCGAACTCGGTCAGCGGGACCTCGCCGGCCGCCTCGAGGCGCTCGTCGACCATGAGGACGAAGGGCCGGATCTCGTCCCAGGTCCGCACGAAGGTCTCGGCGTCCACGGGCTCGCCGTCGACGCTGATCCGCTCCGTCACGTGCGCCAGGTGCGGAGAGGTGTAGCGCCCGGGGCGCAGGTCGTGGGCCATCAGCAGCCGCTCGACCATCCGCGCCGTGGAGGTCTTGCCGTTGGTCCCGGTCAGGTGGATCACCGGCGCCGCGTGGGCCGGGTCGCCCAGGAAGTCCATGGCCATCCGCATCGCGTCCAGCCGCGGGGCCATCTCCGTCTCCGGGGCGCGGCCGCGCAGCTCGGCGTGGACGGACTCGGCGGAGAACCGGGCGTCGGCCGGGTCCGGCTCCGGCTCGGGCGCGCCACCGGCGAGCTCCTCGGCCTCGTCGAGCTGGGTCAGCTCGTCGGCGATCAGCTCGTCCTCGGTGGGCTCCCCGTCCTCGGCGTCGGCGTCCGGGCCGAGCGGGGAGAGCTCCTCCGGCAGCTCCTCGCCGGGCCGCTCGGCGTCGTCCTCGAAGGGCTGCTGTCCGCTCATGCCCGTGCCTCGCTGTCCTCGTGGTCGGTCTTGGTGACGGTCACCGAGAGCTCGGGGCCCTCGGCGAGCTCGAGCTCCTCGCTCAGCGTCTCGCGGCGCACCAGCTCGGCGTTGGCCTCGACGGCGTCGCGCACGGCGGCCTCGGCGGAGATCACGGTGCGGATGCGGTCGGAGACGTCCAGGCCGGCCTCCTTGCGGGCCTGCTGGACGGCGCGGACGACGTCGCGGGCGATCCCCTCGGCCTCGAGCTCGGGCGTGAGCTCGGTGTCCAGGACCAGGAAGCCGCCGTCGATCACGGCCACCGCGCCGCCGGTCCCGGCGTCCTCGGCCACGACCGTCTCCAGCTCGTACTCGCCCTCCTCCAGGGCCAGCCCGCCCGGGACCGCCTCGAGCCCGACGACGACGGCGTCCTCGCGCACCGTCCAGTCGCCCGACTTCGCGGCCTTGATCGCGACCTGGACCTGCTTGCCCAGGCGCGGCCCGGCGGCCCGGGCGTTGACCTTGAGCCGGCGGGAGATGCCGTACTCCTCGGCGCTGGTCTGATCGGCGTCGAGGATCGTGACCCGCTTGATGTTCAGCTCGGAGGCGATGATGTCCCCGAAGGTCGAGGTGAGGTCCGCGCCGCGCGGGGCGGCGACGGTCAGCGAGGCCAGCGGCTGGCGCACGCGCAGGTTCTGGGCCTTGCGCAGCGAGGACCCGGCGGAGCAGATGGAACGGGTGATCTCCATGAGCTCGATCAGGTCGTCCTCCTCCGCGAAGGCGCCCGAGGCCGGCCAGTCGGTCAGGTGCACCGAGCGCCCGCCGGTCAGCCCCCGCCACATCTGCTCGGCGGTCATCGGCAGCAGCGGGGCGGCCACGCGGCACACGGTCTCGAGGCAGGTGTAGAGCACGTCGAAGGCGTCGATGTCCTCCTCGAAGAACCGCTCGCGGGAGCGGCGCACGTACCAGTTGGTCAGCGCGTCGACGTAGACGCGCAGGTGCTCGGCCGCGGCCCAGACGTCGTAGTCGTCGAAGGACACCGTGACGTCGCGGATCAGCTGGCGCGTCTTGGCCAGGATGAAGCGGTCCATGACGTGCTCGGAGACGTGGGTGGTGCGGGCCTCGTAGCCGCAGCCGTCGAAGGCGGCGTTGGTGTAGAGGGTGAAGAAGTGGTAGACGCTCCACAGCGGCAGCATGACCTGGCGGACGCCCTCGCGGATGCCGCGCTCGGTGACGACGAGGTTGCCGCCGCGCAGGATCGGCGAGGACATCAGGAACCAGCGCATCGCGTCCGAGCCGTCCCGGTCCAGGACCTCGGAGACGTCCGGGTAGTTCTGCAGCGACTTGGACATCTTCTGCCCGTCCGAGCCCAGCACGATGCCGTGGGAGATGACGTTCTTGAAGGCCGGGCGGTCGAAGAGCGCGGTCGCGAGGATGTGCAGGGTGTAGAACCACCCGCGGGTCTGGCCGATGTACTCGACGATGAAGTCCGCCGGGTAGTGCCCCTCGAACCACTCCTTGTTCTCGAAGGGGTAGTGGACCTGGGCGTAGGGCATCGAGCCGGAGTCGAACCAGACGTCCAGGACGTCGGGGACGCGGCGCATCGTGGAGCGGCCGGTCGGGTCGTCCGGGTTGGGCCGGGTGAGCTCGTCGATGAAGGGCCGGTGCAGGTCCGGCTCCCCCGCCTCGTTGAGCGGGATCCGGCCGAAGTCGGCCTCGAGCTCGGCCAGCGAGCCGTAGACGTCCGTGCGGGGGTGGGCGTCGTCGTCGGATACCCACACCGGGATCGGGGATCCCCAGTAGCGGTTGCGGGAGATCGACCAGTCGCGGGCGTTCTCGAGCCACTTGCCGAACTGGCCGTGCTTGACGTTCTCGGGGATCCAGTTGATCTGCTCGTTGAGCTCGACCATGCGGTCCTTGAACTCGGTCACCGCCACGTACCACGAGGTGATCGCGCGGTAGATGAGCGGGGTGCGGCAGCGCCAGCAGTGCGGGTAGGAGTGTACGTAGGACTTCTCGCGCAGCAGCACGCCCTGGGCCTTGAGCACGTTGATGATGGTGCGGTTGGCCTCGAAGACCTGCAGACCCGCGATGTCCCGCAGCGGGGTCCCGGCGTCGAGCGAGGCGTCGGCGAACAGCGGCAGGAAGTTCGCCGACTCGTCGACCGAGAGGATCACGGGGATGCCGTACTCCTCGCACACCCGCTGGTCGTCCTCGCCGTAGGCCGGCGCCTGGTGGACCAGGCCGGTGCCGTCGGTGGTGGTGACGTAGTCGGCCACCACGATCTGCCACGCCTCCCCGGTGCCCCAGGCCTCGGCGTCGGTGAAGTAGTCCCACAGGGGGCGGTAGCGGATGCCCTCGAGCTGGTCGCCGGTCCAGCGGCCGGTCACGGCCTCGCGGATCGCGGCGGCGGGGTCCTCCGCCTCGCCGTAGCCCAGGTCCCCGGCGTAGTCGGTCAGCAGGTCCTCGCCGAGGACGAAGGTCGTCCCCTCATGCTCCCCGGCGCCCTCCACGGCCACGTAGCTGATCCCGGGCCCGACGGCGATCGCCTCGTTGGTGGGCAGGGTCCAGGGGGTGGTGGTCCAGGCGAGCAGCTGCGCGCCGGCCAGCTCGCGGGCGACCTCGGGGTGCTGGGCCCGCGGGGCGTCGTCGAGGACCTCGAAGGCGACGGTGACGGTGGGGTCCTGACGGTCCTTGTAGACGTCGTCGTCCATGCGCAGCTCGTGATTGGACAGCGGCGTCTCGTCCTTCCAGCAGTACGGCAGGACGCGGAAGCCGCGGTAGGTCAGGCCCTTCTCGTGCAGCTGCTTGAAGGCCCAGATGACCGACTCCATGTACTCGACGTTGAGCGTCTTGTAGTCGTTCTCGAAGTCGACCCAGCGGGCCTGGCGGGTGACGTACTTCTCCCACTCGTCGGTGTACTTCAGGACCGAGGAGCGGCAGGCCTCGTTGAACTTCTCGATGCCCATGGCCTCGATCTGGTTCTTGTCGGTCATGCCCAGCTGCTTCATCGCCTCGAGCTCGGCGGGCAGGCCGTGGGTGTCCCAGCCGAAGCGGCGGTCCACCTTGTGGCCGCGCTGGGTCTGGTAGCGGGCGACGAGGTCCTTGACGTAGCCGGTGAGCAGGTGCCCGTAGTGGGGCAGGCCGTTGGCGAACGGAGGGCCGTCGTAGAACACGAACTCGTCGGTGTGGCCCTCGCCGTGGTCGCGCTGGTCGATGCTGGCCTGGAAGGTGCCGTCCTGCTTCCAGTACTCCAGCACGCCCTCCTCGAGCCGGGGGAAGGAGGGGGAGGCCGGCACGGAGTCGCCGGGGGTGGCAGAGGCCTTGGGGTAGTGAGTGCTCACGCGAGAATCCTGGGTCGACAACGGTGCTGATCTGATGCCTGTCAGGACGCCCCGGACGGGACGCGGTACCACCTCACTTGCCGGGGCCGAGAGACCCCGCGACGGCCGGCGTCCGGCCGTCGCGGGAGATTCTCTACGGTCTCGACCGCTTCATTCACGGCTGTCTCGGGCCTGCCCGTCCGGTTCTACTGGGGCTGTATCTATTCCGTGGGAGCCCCGCGCCGCAGCGCGTCGGTTGGGACGCCACAGGTACCGCCTGTTCTTCCGGATTGCTCGCCGGTGATTGCCGGGTCGTCGCACTGTCCCTCAGTCTAGGCAGTCCCCCAGCACGCTGTCTAACCCCTCATGGCATTCGATACGCTCCCGCGGGCCCCTCCCCGACCCGCGCGAGCGCGGGCGAGACGGGAGGACCCAGCATCTTGTGGGAGCCGGGGCCCGGGACCCCCAGGCGCGCCCTCACGGCGCGGCGGAGTATGACCAAGGATTCAGTCCGGGGCGGGTGTCCAGGCCGCGGATCGGGGGCGGGCCACCCCCTGCTGAGGCCCGGTCCTGAGGGATGAGCCCTCGGGTCGCTCAGCTCAGGGAGAGCTCGCGCGCGGCGGCCGCCGCCCCGCCGTCCGGCCCCTCGCCGGTGCGGGCCAGGCGCGCGACGTCGCCCACCACGATCACCGCCGGCGCGGCCACCCCGCGGGCCCGGGCGCGCTCCGCGATGTCCCCCAGCGTGCCCACGGTGACCCGCTGCCGCGGCGTCCAGCCCCGCTCGACGATGGCCACGGGGACCTCGGGCCCCCGTCCCGCCTCCATGAGGCGCGCGGCCGTCAGCTCGAGCTTGCTGACGCCCATGAGCAGCACCAGGGTGTGCTCCACGCTGGAGGGCACCTGCTCGATCTGGTCGTGGGCGGTCACGACGCTGAAGCCGTGCGCCAGCCCGCGGTGCGTCACCGGGATCCCTGCCGCGGCCGGGACGGAGACGGCGGAGGTGACCCCCGGGACCACCTCCACCGGGATGCCGTGCGCCGCGCAGTGCTGCTCCTCCTCGGCGCCGCGGCCCAGCACGTACGGGTCCCCGCCCTTGAGCCGTACCACCCGCGCGCCGGCCCGGGCCTCCTCGACCAGGATCTCGTTGATCCGCTCCTGCGGCACCGGGTGGAAGCCGGCGGTCTTGCCGACCTCGACGACCCGCACCCCCTCCTTGAGCCGCCCGAGCACCTCGCGCGGCCCGAGCCGGTCCGCCACGATGACGTCGGCCCCGGCCAGCAGGTAGCGCCCGCGGACCGTGAGCAGCCCGGCCTCGCCGGGCCCGCCGCCGACCAGCGCGACGCTGCCCGGCGCCTGCCGCCCCGGTGGAGCCGCGGCGTCCGCCCGCCGCGGCTCCACCGGGGCCTCGCCGCTCTCCAGGGCGGCGGCGACCCAGGCGGCGACCTCGCGCGCCCGGCGTGGGTCCCGGCCGGCGTTGACGGCCACGCTCACCCCGTGCGCGGAGGCCCGGGCGGGCACGTGCGCCGAGGCGCGCCCGGCGTCGCCGCCCTTGACGCAGAAGATCCGCCTGCGCTCGGCGGCCTCGGCGACGGCGTCCTGCACCTGCGCCGAGTCGGTGTGCGCGAGGACGAGCCAGGCGGCCTCGAGGTCCTCCTCCTCGAAGCCGCGGCGTCGCCAGTCCAGGCGGCCGGCGGCGGCGAGCTCCTCCAGCTCGGGGAGGGCGCGCGGTGCCACGAGGACGACGTCGGCCCCCTCGTCGAGCAGGCTCCCGACGCGGCGGGAGGCCAGGGCTCCCCCGCCGACGACGAGCACGCGCCTGCCCCGGAGGTCGAGGCCGAGCGGATAGGTCATGGTGTGCATCCTGTGGGGTTCGGGTCCCGCCGCGTGCGCCCGGTCGGGACCGGACGCAGGCGGCGGGGCGGTGTGTGCTTCCCGGGCGCGGCGGGCCGCCGGTCCGGGTGCGGACGATGCGAGGGGGCCGGAGCGGCCGGGCGCTGCCTCCGCGGCCCCGTCCGGCCGCCGGTCAGCCGGTCAGCCGGTCAGGCGAGCCAGTCCTCCTCGTCCCCCTCCGCGGCGGACGGCTCCGGCGCGGCGATGCCGGCCGCGAGCGTGTCCCCCGAGCGCGGGTCGATCACGAGGAACGCCCCGGTCTGCCGGTGCTCCTCGTAGGACTCCACCGGCAGCGGCGTCGCGGTCCTGATCCGCACGGTGCCGATGTCGTTGAGGCCCAGCTGCTCGGCCGGCGCGTGGGAGAGGTCGGTCAGGTCCAGGCGCGAACCGACCTCGCCCACCAGGCCCTTGACCGTCGCGGTGCCGTGCTTGATCAGCACCTTGGCGCCCGGACGCAGCGGCTGGACGTCCAGCCAGGCCAGGCTCGCCGGGAACTCGGCGTGGGCCTCGGGCACCGAGTCGGCGGCGGCCAGCAGCGACCCGCGGGCGAGGTCCAGCTGGTCGGCGACCTCCACGGTCACCGACTGCGGCGAGCGCGCCCGGGTGACGGGGCGGGCGCCGACCCAGAGGCCGGTCACCTCGGTCGCGGTCCCGGTGCCGGCGAGGGCCACACGGTCTCCCACCCGGACCTCGCCGGCGGAGATCTGGCCGGCGTAGCCGCGGAAGTCGCGGAAGCGCTCGGCGTCGGCCCCCTCGGCCAGCCCGCCCTGGGGGCGGATCACGGTCTGGACCGCGAGCCGGAAGGGCTCGGCCAGCTGCAGGGCCCGGTCCCTGTCCGGGAGGGTCTCCAGCAGGTGCAGCAGCGTCGGCCCCTCGTACCACGGGGTCCGCCCGGAGGGCGTCACCACGTTGTCGCCCCGCAGCGCGGAGACTGGCACCGTGTGGACCTCCTCGACGCCGAGCTCGGCGGCGATCCCGCGGACCTCCTCCTCGATCCCGGCGTAGCGGGCGGCATCGTAGTCCACCAGATCGATCTTGTTGACCGCGACGACGACGTGCGGGACCCGCAGCAGCCGGGTCACCGCCAGGTGCCGCCGGGTCTGCTCCAGCACGCCGTTGCGGGCGTCGACCAGCAGCACGACGGCGTCGGCCGTGGATGCCCCCGTGACGGTGTTCTTGGTGTACTCCACGTGCCCGGGGCAGTCGGCGAGGACGAAGTTGCGATGGTCGGTGGCGAAGTAGCGGTAGGCGACGTCGATCGTGATGCCCTGCTCCCGCTCGGCCCGCAGGCCGTCGGTCAGCAGCGCGAGGTCCAGCTCGCCCCGCCCGCCGCCGAAGCCGCGCTCGGCGGAGGTCCGGGCGACGGCGTCGAGCTGGTCGGCGAGGATCGCCTTGGCGTCGAAGAGCAGGCGGCCGACCAGCGTGGACTTGCCGTCGTCCACGGAGCCGGCGGTCGCGAAGCGCAGGAGGGTGCGGGGGCCGTTGCCGGCAGCCGCGAGCGTGTCGGCGGCGGCGGCGAGGCCGAGGGGCTCGGACGCGGCCTCCCGGGATCCGCTCGGAGCGGCCGGCGTCGTCTCTGTCTGGGTGTCGCTCATCCTAGAAGTACCCGTCTTTCTTCCGATCCTCCATGGCCGCCTCGGAGATCCTGTCGTCCGCGCGGGTGGCCCCGCGCTCGGTCAGGGTCGAGACGGCGACCTCCTCGACGACCTCCGCCGCGGTGCGCGCGTCCGAGGCCACGGCGCCGGTGCAGGACATGTCCCCCACCGTGCGGTAGCGCACGGTCCGGGTCACCACCTCCTCGCCGGGCTCGGGCCGGGAGACCTCCCCCACCGCCCGGATCATGCCGTCGCGCAGGAAGGTGGGCCGCTCGTGCGCGTAGTACAGCTCCGGCAGGTCGATGCCCTCGCGCTCGATGTAGCGCCAGACGTCCAGCTCGGTCCAGTTGGACAGCGGGAAGGCCCTCACGTGCTGGCCCTCGCGGTGCCGGCCGTTGTAGAGGTTCCACAACTCGGGGCGCTGGTGGCGCGGGTCCCACTGGCCGAACTCGTCGCGCAGGCTGAGCACGCGCTCCTTGGCGCGCGCCTTGTCCTCGTCGCGGCGACCGCCGCCGAAGACGGCGTCGAACCGGTGCGCGGCGATCGTGTCCAGCAGCGGGACGGTCTGCAGCGGGTTGCGGCTGCCGTCGGGGCGCTCGGCGAGCTCGCCGCGGTCGATGTAGTCCTGGACGGAGCCCACCACCAGGCGGGTCCGCAGCCGCCGGACCGTGCGGTCCCGGAACTCGAGCACCTCGGGGAAGTTGTGCCCGGTGTCGATGTGCACGAGCGGGAAGGGGATGGTCCCGGGGAAGAAGGCCTTGGCGGCGAGATGGGCCATGACCACCGAGTCCTTGCCGCCGGAGAACAGCATGCCCGGCCGCTCGAACTCGGCCACCACCTCCCGGATGATGTGGATCGCCTCCGACTCGAGCAGGTCGAGGTCGGTCAGCACGGGGGCCTCGCCCCGTTCCGCGGCCGCGGCGGGCCTGGACTGCGTCGTGATGGTGCTCAACTGGTGTGCTCCTCTGGTGTGGTGCTGCGTGCGGCGCGGGCGATGCCCTCGGCGCGCCGTGCGGGGCCCGCCGGGCCCTGGGGCCGTGGGCCCCGGCGGAGGCCTACAGGTGGATGCCGCACTCGGTCTTGGCCAGGCCCGACCAGCGCCCGGCGCGGGGGTCCTCCCCCTCGGCGACGGGCCGGGTGCAGGGCGCGCAGCCGATCGAGGGGTAGCCGTTGGACAGCAGCATGTTGACCGGCACGCGGTGCTCGCCGGCGTAGCCGACCAGCTCGTCGAAGGTCCAGGGGGCCAGCGGGTTGACCTTGATCAGCCCGTGGGCCTCGTCCCAGGTCACCAGGGGCGTGTGGGTGCGGGTGGGCGCCTCGTCGCGGCGCACGCCCGTGAACCACAGCCGGTAGCCGCTCAGCGCGCGCTTGAGCGGCTCCACCTTGCGCATGCGGCAGCAGGCGGCGGGGTCGGTGGAGAAGAGGTCCTTGCCGTGCCGCTCGTCCTGCTCCGCGACGCTGAGCTCGGGCTCGACGTCGACGACGTTGACGTCCAGCGAGCGCTGCACCTCCTCGCGCGTCGCCAGCGTCTCCTGGAAGTGGTACCCGGTCTCTAGGAACAGGACGTCGACGCCGGGCAGCTGCTCGGCCACGATCGCCGGCAGCACGGCGTCGGCCATCGAGCAGGCGACGGCGACCTCCTCCGTGCCGAAGGTGCGCGCCACCCAGGCGACGACCTCCTCGGCCGGGGCGTCCCAGCCCAGCTCCTCGGCGCCGGCCTCGGCGAGCGCCCTCAGCTCCTCTGTCCCTGCGTGCGTGGTCATACCAGCGCCTCCTCCTCCGCGTTCTTGGCCCAGTGGGCGAAGGTCTCGTCCTCCTCGCGGCGGTCCAGGTAGGTGCGGACCAGCCGCTCGACGTACTCGGCGATGCCGTCCGCTGGCACCTTCAGCCCGCGCACGGTCCGGCCGAGCTCGCCCTGGGCCTGGTTGGTGTGGTCGGCGAGCCCGCCGCCCAGGTGCACCTGGAAGCCCGGGGTCTGACCGCCCTCGCCGTCGGCGATGATCTGGCCCTTGAGCCCGATGTCCGCGGTCTGGATGCGGGCGCAGGAGTTGGGGCAGCCGTTGATGGTCAGCGTGAGCTGGCCCGGCAGCCGCTCGGCGACGTCGGCCAGCCGATCCTCGAGCTCGTCGATGGTGTCCTTGGCGGTCGCCTTGGTCTCCACGATCGCGAGCTTGCAGAACTCGATGCCGGTGCAGGCCATGGTGTCCTTGCGGAACAGGGACGGGCGGGCGGTCAGGCCCAGGTGCTCGGCGCCGGCCACCAGCTCCTCGACCCGATCCTCGGGGACGTCCAGGACCACGATCTTCTGGTACGGGGTGGTGCGCAGGCGCCCGGAGCCGGCGGCCTCCATGAGGTCGGCGAGCTCGCGCAGCACGGAGCCGCTGACCCGGCCGACCACGGGGCTGAGCCCCACGTAGTACCGGCCGTCCTTCTGCCGGTGGACGCCGACGTGGTCGCCGGTCACGGTGGGCTTGGCCGGCTCGGGGCCGTCCGCCAGCTCGTAGCCGAGGTACTCGTCCTGCAGGACCTGGCGGAACTTCTCCGGCCCCCACTCGGCGAGCAGGAACTTCAGCCGGGCCCGGTTGCGCAGCCGGCGGTAGCCGTAGTCGCGGAAGATGCGGATCACGCCGTGCCAGACGTCGGGGGCCTGGTCCGGCCGGACGAAGGCGCCCAGCCGCTCGGCCAGCCGGGGGTTGGTGGAGAGCCCGCCGCCGACCCAGAGGTCGAAGCCGGCCCCGTGCTCCGGGTGTTCGACGCCGACCAGGGAGATGTCGTTGATCTCGTGGACCACGTCCTGCGAGGGGTGGCCCGTGACGGCCGTCTTGAACTTCCTCGGCAGGTTGGATAGCTCCGGATCGCCGATGAAGCGCTCCTTGATCTCGTCGATCACCGGGGTGGGGTCCAGCAGCTCCTCCTCGGCGACGCCGGCCAGCGGCGAGCCGAGGATCACGCGGGAGACGTCGCCGCAGGCCTCGGTGGTGGACAGTCCCACCGACTCCAGGCGGCGCCAGATCTCCGGGACGTCCCGGACGTCGATCCAGTGCAGCTGGATGTTCTGCCGGTCGGTGATGTCCGCGGTGCCGCGGCCGAACTCCTCGGAGATGCCGGCGACGGTGCGCAGCTGCTCCAGGCTCAGGCGGCCGCCGTCCATGCGCACGCGCATCATGAAGTACCTGTCCTCGAGCTCGCGCGCCTCCAGCGTCGCGGTGCGGCCGCCGTCGATCCCCGGCTTGCGCTGGGTGTAGAGGCCCCACCAGCGGAAGCGGCCGTGGAGGTCGTCGTCGCTGATGGCGTCGAAGCCCTCGCGGGCGTAGCGGCTCTCGATCCGCTCGCGGACGTTGAGGCCGTTGTCCTCCTGCTTGAACTCCTCGTTGTGGTTCATGGGGTCGGTGCCGTCGACCTTCCACTGGCCGTTGGGCTTGCTCGCCCGCCGGGGCCGGGCGCTGCGCGGGGCGTCCTCGCCGGCCGGGGTCAGCCGCTTGCCGGCGGAGGGGGCGCTCCCGCTCGCCTGCTCTGCCACGTGGTCCTGTGTGTTGCCTGCCATGCATTGAACAATAGGAAGTCGGGGCCGGCGGAGGAAGCCGCCCTCAACACGGGCCAACACTGCGTCTCGCGAGGTCACAAAACTTGCCGGGAGACGTCATGCGCCCAGTGCGGGATCGATCCCGCAGCGAGCGCGGCGTCATCTCCGCCGAGCCCGCGTGGGACGTCACCCCGCGGAGCCGCCGACGCACCGGCGGCGGGGCGCCTCAGCGCTGGGTGCCCTCGAGGAACCGGTGCGCGCACTCCGCCGCCCGGGAGACCGCGAGGTCGGCGACGACGCCGGTGCCCTCGGCGTCGTCCTCCACCAGCAGCGGGGGGCTCACCCGGTCCGCCCCGGCCTCGAGCAGCCGGTCGTAGAAGGTGCCCGGGGCCAGCAGGTAGGAGGAGATCGCCACCCGGCGGGCGCCCTCGGCGCGGGCCGCCGCGACAGCCTCGCCGATCTCCGGCGCCGCCGAGGCGCCGTAGCCCAGCGAGACGGGCACCTCGAGGACCTGGCTCAGGTAGTCCCGCTGGGTCTCGGCGTCGCTGCGCCCGGAGAGCACGCTGGAGCCGGCCACGCCCATCACCACGTGCTCCTCCCCCGGCTCCCAGCCGGCCTCGCGCAGCCGGCGCGCCTGGAGGCGGGCCAGGCGCACCGAGGGGCCCAGCGGGTCCGCGACGAGCACCTCGTGCTCGGGCTCCCCGTCCCCGGGCGCCGGGAAGCGGTGGGCGGCCCGCTTGAGGTCCACGCGGGTGTGGAAGCCGGTGGAGAGCAGCAGCGGGACGATCACGCCGGAGGCGTCGGGGCTGAGCCCGGCCACGACGTCGCCCACCTCCGGCTCCTGGACGTCCACCGAGCAGCCGTGCACGGGCACGCCGGCGTGCCGCCCGATCTCCTCGACCAGGGCGGCGAGCGCGCTCTGCCCCCGCGGGTCGCGGGTGCCGTGCCCGCAGGCGACGAGGTGGAGATGGTTCAGCACGGAGAGGTCCATGGCCTGCCTTCGGTGTCGGGTCCGTCATGGGCGGGTGGCGCGGGGTGACGGGCGCCGCGGACATCCGCTCGAGCGTCCGCACCCCGCATCTCCAACCCTATAGAGGCCGAGGACGGATGTGCAGGGGGTCACGTGCGGGCACGCCGGCCCGGTCCGCCCCCTCCGACGTGAGAGAATGCGGACCATGGCTGATAACTCCCCGGGCACAGACACGCCCGCCACCGTGACCATTCCCGAGAAGCCCGCGCTCGAGGGCCTCGAGGAGAAGTACTCGAGGACCTGGCGCGAGAACGGGACCTACTCCTTCGACGACGACACCGTGCGCGCCGAGGTCTACTCGATCGACACCCCGCCGCCCACCGCCTCGGGCTCGCTGCACGTCGGTCACATGTTCTCCTACACGCAGACCGACGTCATCGCCCGTTACCAGCGGATGAGGGGCAAGAACGTCTTCTACCCCCTCGGCTGGGACGACAACGGCCTGCCGACCGAGCGGCGCGTGCAGAACTACTACGGGGTGCGCTGCGACCCCTCCCGGGAGTACGTCGAGGGCTACCGCCCCCCCGAGAAGCCCGCCAAGAACCAGCGGGACTGGGACGTGGTGTCCCGCCAGAACTTCATCGAGCTCTGCGAGGAGCTCGCGGTGAAGGACGAGAAGGTCTTCGAGCACCTGTTCATGACCCTCGGCCTCTCCGTGGACTGGGACCGCACCTACCGCACCATCGACGCCCACTCCCGCAAGGTCTCCCAGCTCGGCTTCCTCAAGGACCTCGCCGGCGGCGACGCCTACCTCGCCGAGGCGCCCACCATATGGGACGTCACCTTCCGCACCGCGGTCGCCCAGGCCGAGCTGGAGGATAAGGAGCGCGAGGGCGCCTACCACCGGATCAGCTTCCACCGCCACGACGGCGGGAAGGTCTGGATCGAGACCACTCGCCCCGAGCTGCTCGCCTCGTGCGTGGCGCTGGTGGCCCATCCCGAGGACGAGCGGTACCGCGAGCTGTTCGGCACCACCGTGACCTCCCCGCTGTTCGGCGTCGAGGTCGAGGTCAGGGCCCATCCGCTCGCCCAGCCGGACAAGGGCTCCGGCATCGCCATGATCTGCACCTTCGGCGACACCACCGACGTGACCTGGTGGCGCGAGCTGGACCTGCCCACCCGTGCGCTGGTGGGCCGCGACGGCCGCTTCGCCCGCGAGACCCCCGAGTGGATCACCGACGACGCCGGCCGCGAGCGCTACGAGCGCATGGCCGGCGCCACCGTGTTCTCCGCCCAGAAGGCCGTCGTCGAGATGCTCGGCGAGACCGGCGAGATGGAGGGCGAGCCGAAGCGGATCACGCACCCGGTGAAGTTCTACGAGAAGGGCGACAAGCCGCTCGAGATCGTCTCCTCCCGCCAGTGGTACATCCGCAACGGCGGCCGCGACGCCGGGCGGCGCGAGAAGCTCATCGGGCGCGGCCGGGAGATCTCCTGGCACCCCGGCTTCATGCGCTCCCGCTACGAGAACTGGGTCGAGGGCCTCAACGGCGACTGGCTGGTCTCCCGCCAGCGCTTCTTCGGCGTCCCGATCCCGGTCTGGTACCCGGTGGGCGAGGACGGCGAGCCCGACTACGAGCGGCCGCTGCTGCCCGCCGAGGACCGCCTCCCGGTGGACCCCGCCTCCCAGGCGCCCGAGGGCTACTCCCCCGAGCAGCGGGACCAGCCCGGCGGCTTCGTCGCGGACCCGGACGTCCTGGACACCTGGGCCACCTCCTCGCTGACCCCGCAGATCGCCACCGGCTGGGCCGTGGACGAGGACCTGCACGCCAAGACCTTCCCGATGGACCTGCGCCCGCAGGGGCACGACATCATCCGGACCTGGCTGTTCTCGACCATGGTGCGCGCCGAGAGCCTCGCCGGCTCCGTGCCGTGGACCAACACCGCCCTCTCGGGCTGGATCCTGGACCCGGACCGGAAGAAGATGTCCAAGTCCAAGGGCAACGTGGTGGTCCCCAACGACGTGCTGGAGAAGTACGGGGCCGACGCCGTGCGCTACTGGGCCGCCTCGGCCCGCCTCGGCGCGGACACCGCCTACGACGAAGGCCAGATGAAGATCGGCCGCCGCCTGGCGATCAAGCTGCTGAACGCGTCGAAGTTCGTGCTCATGCAGGGCGTGGACTCCTCCTCGGTCATCGGCCGGGGCGCGACCGCCTCGACCGTGGCCAACGGGCTGGACCGCTCGCTGATCGCCCAGCTGACCGACGTCGTCGCGGCCGCCTCGGAGGCCTTCGAGAACTACGAGTACGCCCGGGCCCTGCAACTCGCGGAGTCCTTCTTCTGGTCCTTCACGGACGACTACGTCGAGCTCGTCAAGGACCGGGCCTACGGCGCCCGGGGCCCCGAGGAGCAGGCCTCCGTGCACGCCGCGCTGGCCACGACCCTGGACGCCCTGCTGCGGCTCTTCGCCCCCTTCCTCCCCTTCGCGACCGACGAGGTGTGGTCCTGGTGGCGCGAGGGCACCGTGCACCGCGCCGCCTGGCCCGAGGCGGCCGACTACGCGGAGATCGCCGAGGGGGGCGACGCCGAGGTGCTCACCGCCGTCGGCCGGGCCCTGTCCGGGCTGCGCAAGTCCAAGTCCGAGGCGAAGGTCAAGCAGCGCACCGAGGTGACCGCCGCGACCGTGGCGGCGCCCGCCGAGGTGCTGGGCCGGCTCCGGGCCGGCTTGGAGGACCTCAAGGCGGCCGGCAACGTCCGCTCCCTCGAGCTCGCCGAGGGCGGGGAGGAGATCGAGGTGGCCGACGTCGCCCTGGCGGCCGAGGCCTGATCACCTCCGCCCGCCGGGAGGCCCCTCCCGGCGGGCGGACCGGCCGGGGCCGCCCCCGCGCGGCGCGGCCCCGGCCCTTCCCCCGCGAGCAGCGTGAAGGAGAGCCGTGCAGCACGATCCCGACTACCCCGTCTACCGCGGGGACCTCGAGCACCCGGGCGTCCGCCCCGGCTTCCAGCTGCACGCGCCGCGCCGCCTCCTGAGCGGCTTCATGGACAGGCTCTACTTCTTCTTCGCCGGGGTCGCCTCGGTCTGGCTGGCCGTCGTCGCGCTCCTGGAGGCCGTGACGCACAGCTGGTGGTCGGCCCTGCTGATCCTGGTGTTCTGGGGGCTGCTCGCCTACCTGACGCTCCCCCGCCTGCACCGCATCCTCACCGCGATCTACGTCCCGGACTACTTCATCGGCCGGACGCAGACCAGCGACGGCCTGCTCGGCGACCCCATCAACCTGGCGGTGCGCGGGGACTCCAACGACGTCCACGCCGCGATGAGCCGCGCCGGCTGGACCCTGGCCGAGGACGTCACGCTGGCCAGCTCCTGGCGCATCGTGGTCTCGACGCTGCGCCGCTCCTCCTACCCCAAGGCGCCGGTGAGCCCCCTGCTGCTGTTCGGACGCAAGCAGGACTTCGCGTACCAGCAGGAGGTCGGGGGCAATCCCGGCAAGCGGCACCACGTGCGGTTCTGGAAGACGCCGGAGGGCTGGGTCCTGCCCGGCGGGATCGCCGTGGACTGGGTCGCGGCGGGGACCTACGACCGCTCGGTCGGCGTCTCCCTGTTCACCCTCCAGGTCACCCACAAGATCGACGCGGACACCGACCACGAGCGGGACTACATCGTGGAGACCGTGACCTACGGCAACCCCGAGGCCGAGGTGCGGATGGTCGAGGACTTCTCCACCGGCTACCACTCGCGCAACGGCGGGGGCGACTCGATCAGGACCGACGGCGACCTGCCGATCCTCGAGCTGCACGACGTCGTCGAGCGGCTGCCCGAGATCCCGGACAGCCATCCGCGCTCGAGGTACTCGTACCACCGGCATCCGGCGGAGCTGGCCGAGAAGGCGCCGCTGAACCTGTGGATCGCCGGCGCGCTGGTCTCCTTCGTCGCGCTGCTGCAGATGGGGCGCGGGATCCACCGCCTCTTCGAGCCCGGCTACATCGAGCAGCTCGCGGCCGAGGGCGGCCCGGGGCCGGTGGACGGCGTCTCCGCGGAGCTGGTGGGGACCCTGCTGTGGGCCTCCACCGGCCTGCTCGTGGTGCTGGCGCTCTTCCAGGTCTACCTCGCCGTGAACGTGGTGCGCGGGCACCAGCGCGCCCGCAAGACCGTGCTCGCGCTGCTGTGCCTGACCTTCGTCGCCAACGCCGTCGGGATCCTCACCGGGACCGTGGACAGCTCGGTCATCTACGCCGTGTACGTGCTGATGGGCAGCCAGGTCGCGGCGATGCTGACGTTCACCTCGGACTCCGCGGTCAACTACACCGTGGCCTCGACCCAGGCGCGCAGGCGCCGACGCCGGCTGCGCAGACGAGGACGGCGGGGGCGCGATGACGCCCCCGCCGCGGAGTCCGCCAGCCCCGCCCCCTCGCCGGAGGCGGACCGGCCCTCCCTCTGATGCGCTCCCGGCGCTCTGCCCCGGGGCGCCCTTCGCGTCCTAGTCGAACTGCGGCCCGCGGGTGCGGGAGCGCTTGAGCTCGAAGAAGCCCTCGTAGGAGGCCAGGGCCAGGGCGCCGTCCCAGACGCGGCCGGCCTCCTCGCCCTTGGGCGCCGGGGACATCACGGGGCCGAAGAACGCGGTGCCCTCGATCGCGATGATCGGGACGCCGACGTCGTCGCCCACCAGGTCCAGGCCGCGCTGGTTCGAGGCGCGCAGGGCCTCGTCGTAGTCCGTCTTCCCGGCGTACTCGACCAGGTCCTCGGGCAGGCCGGCCTCGCGCAGGCCGCGGAGGATCGCCTCGCGGTAGCGCACCGCGTCGTCCTCCTCTCCGGTCCCCTCCGGGTGGATGGCCGTGCCGACGGCGTCGTAGAAGGGCTTGACGCTCTCCTGGCCGTGCAGCTCCCGCACCGCCATCGCGACGCGGGCGGGGCCCCAGGAGGCGGCGATGTGCTCGCGATAGCCCTCCTCGAGGTCGTTGCCCTCGTTGAGGATGCCGAGGCTGAACGGGTGCCAGGTCACCTCGACGTCGCGGATGCCCTCGATCTCGGTCATCCAGCGCGAGGTCATCCAGGCCCATGGGCAGATCGGGTCGAACCAGTAGTCGACGTGCTGGGTCATCGCAGCTCTCCTTCGTGGGTCATGATGCGTCCTTTCGGGCTTCCTCCAGGTCGTCCTTGGTGACGATCTGCGGGTCCTCGGTTCCCTCCACCGCGGCGGCGGTGATCACCACCCCGGCGACGTCCTCGCGCGAGGGGATCTCGAACATCATGGGCTGCAGCAGCTCCTCCATGATGGCGCGCAGGCCGCGGGCGCCGGTGCCGCGCGCGATCGCCAGCTCGGCGATCGCCTCGATCGCGCCGGAGACGAACGTCAGCTCGACGTCGTCCAGGGCGAACATCCGCTTGTACTGCTTCACCAGCGCGTTGCGCGGCTCGGTCAGCACCCGGGCGAGGTTCTCCGTGTCCAGGCCGCTGAGGCTGGTCAGGACCGGGAGACGGCCGATGAACTCCGGGATCAGGCCGAACTTGAGCAGGTCCTCCGGCAGCAGCTTCTGCAGGATGTCCACCTCCTTGGCGGACTCCTGGATGGGCGCGCCGAAGCCGATGCCCTTCTTGCCGACGCGGGCCCCCACGATCTCCTCGAGGCCGGCGAAGGCGCCGGCGACGATGAACAGCACGTTGCTGGTGTCGATCTGCAGGAAGTCCTGCTGGGGGTGCTTGCGCCCACCCTGCGGCGGGACCGCCGCGACCGTGCCCTCGAGGATCTTCAGCAGTGCCTGCTGCACGCCCTCGCCGGAGACGTCGCGGGTGATGGAGGGGTTCTCCGACTTGCGCGAGATCTTGTCGATCTCGTCGATGTAGATGATGCCGGTCTCGGCCTTCTTGACGTCGTAGTCGGCGGCCTGGATCAGCTTGAGCAGGATGTTCTCGACGTCCTCGCCCACATAGCCGGCCTCCGTCAGGCTCGTCGCGTCGGCGACGGCGAAGGGGACGTTGAGCTTCTTCGCCAGCGTCTGGGCCAGGTAGGTCTTGCCCGAGCCGGTGGGGCCGACCATCAGGATGTTGGACTTCGCCAGGTCCACCTCCTCGCCGGAGGTCGCCATCAGCGCCTGCCCGCTGGTGGGCTGCTCGGAGTCGCGCGCCTGGATGCGCTTGTAGTGGTTGTACACCGCGACCGACAGCGCCCGCTTGGCGGGCTCCTGGCCGATCACGTACTCCTGCAGGAAGTCGAAGATCTCGCGGGGGCGCGGCAGCTCCATCGAGGCGATCTCCGCGACCTCGGTCAGCTCCTCCTCGATGATCTCGTTGCACAGCTCGATGCACTCGTCGCAGATGTACACACCGGGACCGGCGATGAGCTTGCGCACCTGCTTCTGCGTCTTCCCGCAGAAGGAACACTTGAGCAGGTCGGCGCTTTCACCGATTCTGGACATGACTGATCCTCATTTCTGAAGAGCCCCCGGAAGGTGGGTGAGGTGAGGAGGCGGCTCCCCGCCGCCTGGCGTGCAGTGGACTCACGGTCCCTAGGCTACCCCGTACCCGGCGGGAGGACTCACCGTGTGACACCCTTCGACGACGTCGGCCCCCAGATGACGTCGCACGACGGCCGGAGGCGGCCGGACCGGGGCCCGGCCGCCTCCGTGGCCTGCCCGGGACTAGTCCTGGGTGTTGATCGCCGGCTTGTTGATCTTGCGCGACTCGAGCACCTGGTCGATGAGGCCGTAGCTCTTGGACTCCTGCGCGGTCAGGATCTTGTCGCGCTCGATGTCCTTGTTGAC
The DNA here is from genome assembly GCF_004136635.1 of Rothia halotolerans. GTDB lineage: Bacteria > Actinomycetota > Actinomycetes > Actinomycetales > Micrococcaceae > Rothia > Rothia halotolerans. The sequence goes on from NZ_NOIU01000002.1 coordinate 706,151, forward strand.
CTCGGCGCTGGTCTTGCCGGAGTGCAGCGCGAGGGTGTCCTCGAGCCAGGTCCGCATGCGCATGACCTCGTTGGCGTGGATCTCGATGTCCGAGGCCTGGCCGCCCTGCTGGCCGGCCAGCGCCGGCTGGTGGATCAGCACGCGTGTGTTCGGCAGCGCGAGGCGCTTGCCCGGCGTGCCGGCCGCGAGCAGCACGGCCGCAGCGGAGGCCGCCTGGCCCAGGCAGACGGTCTGGATCTCGGGGCGGATGTACTGCATCGTGTCGTAGATCGCCGTCATCGCGGTGAAGGAGCCGCCGGGCGAGTTGATGTAGAGGGTGATGTCCCGGTCCGGGTCCTGCGACTCGAGCACGAGCAGCTGGGCCATGATGTCGTCGGCCGAGGCGTCGTCGACCTGCACGCCGAGGAAGATGATGCGGTCCTCGAAGAGCTTGGCGTAGGGGTCCTGGCGCTTGTAGCCGTAGGGGGTGCGCTCCTCGAAGTTGGGGAGGATGTAGCGCGAGCTCGGCATCGTCAGGCCGGATGCCTGACCGGACGGGGTCTGAGGGGTCTGGAAGTTCATGGGTCCTCGGTTCTCCTGAAGAAGTCTGGTTCGAGCGATGGGCGGGACGGGGCCTAGGCGTCGTCCTTGAGGGTGCCGCCGCCGCCGGAGACCGAGCCGGCGCTCTGGGCGATGTGGTCGAAGAAGCCGTACTCGAGGCCCTCCTCCGCGGTGAACCAGTTGTCGCGGTCGTTGTCCCGGAGGATCTGCTCGACCGACTTGCCGGTCTGCTCGGCGGTGAGCTCGGAGAGGCGGCGCTTCATGGACAGGATCAGCTCGGCCTGCGTGCGGATGTCCGAGGCGGTGCCGCCGATGCCGCCCGAGGGCTGGTGCATCAGGATGCGCGCGTTGGGGGTCGCGTACCGCTTCCCCGGCGTGCCCGAGGAGAGCAGGAACTGGCCCATCGAGGCGGCCATGCCGGTCGCGATGGTGACGACGTCGTTGGGGATCAGCTGCATGGTGTCGTAGATCGCCATGCCTGCCGTGATCGAGCCGCCCGGGGAGTTGATGTAGAGGTAGATGTCCGCCTTGGGGTCCTCGGCGGAGAGCAGCAGCATCTGCGAGCAGATCAGGTTGGCGTTGTCGTCCCGGACGTCCGAGCCGAGCCAGATGATCCGCTCCTTGAGGAGGAGGTTGTAGACGTGCTCGTCCTGGCCGTTGGACTGCTGGCTCATCGCAGGGGTGTTCGCACTGCCTGCGCCGTAGGGAAGCTGGGGTGCCATGTGATGTCCTCTTTCACTGTCATCAGGTGGGCCTGTGGCGCCTTCGAGCGCCCGCGGTCCGCTGTTGTCTGTGTACGAGACTAGTAGGCGCTCCCGCCCGCGTCCGGCCTCTGGGGCGGTAGTTCGCTGTTGGCGTGCCGCGCTCGCCCACAGCGAGCGGGCGGCGGGGCGAGGGCGGGCCCGCTCCTGCCCTCGCCGGCCCCTGGACGCGACGACGCCGCGCCCCGCCTCCTCCCGCGCGAGGGGCGGGGGAAGGCGGTGCGCGGCGTCGTCGGCCGCCGGAGCGGCCCGGGCGTGCCGGAGGGAGAGGTTACTTCTCCTCGGCCTCGGCGGGCTCCTGCTCGGCCTCGGCCTCGGCGGCGGCCTCCTCGCCGGCGGGGCTGATCACGGAGGAGAGGTCCACGGTCTCGCCGTTGGCATCCACGACCTCGGCCTGCTCGAGCACCTTGGCCAGAGCCTTGGAGCGGCGCACCTCGCCGACCATCATGCCGGCCTGGCCGGAGGAGTCGAGCATCTGCGCGAACTGGTTGGGGTCCATGCCGTACTGCGAGGACATCGAGATGATGTACTCGATGAGCTCGGACTGCTCGACGCCGAGCTCCTCCTTCTCGGCGATGGCGTCGAGGATGACCTCGTTCTTGAAGGCGCGCGCGGTGTTCTCGCGCACCTCGGAGCGGTGCTCCTCGGAGTCGTGGTCGGCCTCGGCGTTGGGGTTCTCGAAGTGCTGCTGCACCTGGTCCTCGACGACCTTCTCCGGCACGGGGACCTCGATCATCTCGACCAGCTGGTCCAGGACCTTGTCCCGGGCGGCGTTGCCCTGCTCGGCGAGCTTGGACTGCGAGGCCTGCTTCTTGAGGTCCTCCTTCAGCTCCTCGATCGTGTCGAACTCGGAGGCCAGCTGGGCGAAGTCGTCGTCGGCCTCGGGCAGCTCGCGCTCCTTGACCGCGGTGACCTTGACCTTGACGACGGCGTCCTCACCCGAGTGCTCGCCGCCGGAGAGCTTGCTCTCGAAGGTGGCGTCCTCGCCGGCGGACAGGCCGGTGATGGCCTCGTCCAGGCCCTCGAGCATGGTGCCGGCGCCGACCTGGTAGGACAGGTCGTTCGCGGCGTCGACCTCCTCGCCGTCGATCGAGGCCTGGAGGTCCAGGGTCACGAAGTCGTCCTCGGCTGCCGGGCGCTCGATGGTCTTGAGGGTGCCGAAGCGGCCGCGGAGGTCGTCCAGGGCCTTCTGCTCGTCCTCGGCGGTGACCTCGGCGGCGTCGATCTCGACCTTGAGGCCCGCGTAGTCGGGCAGCTCGACCTCGGGGCGGACGGTGACCTCGATGGACACCGAGATGTCGGCCTCGCGGTTCTCGGCGTCCGGCTTGGCCAGGACCTCGACCTCGGGCTGGGCCAGCGGGGTCAGCTCGTTCTCGGTCAGCGCCTGCTGGTAGTAGCCGTTGAGGCCGTCGTTCAGGGCGTTCTCGACGACGAAGTCGAAGCCGACGCGCTGGTCGATCAGCGAGGCGGGCACCTTGCCCTTGCGGAAGCCGGGGAGCTGGATCTGGTTGGCCAGGTCCTTGTAGGTCTTGTTGAGATGCGGCTTGAATTCCTCGAAGGGGACGTCGACCTGGATCTTGGCCAGGGTGGGGTTCAGTTTCTCGACGTTGGTCTTCACTTCCGTGGATCTCCTACAGCTCGGTTGGTGCCCCGCGGTTGCACGGCACATGGTCAACATTCAGTGGGTCAAATGCCGCAGCGCACGACGTCGCGTGAAGACGCCACGCCCTCGGGCGGCGGATCTGCCGTTCGAACGTCGGGGCGACAGGACTCGAACCTGCGATCTCCTGCTCCCAAAGCAGGCGCGCTAGCCACTGCGCTACGCCCCGTGAAGGCAAACGCCAGTTTAGCGGCTCGCATTCCTTTTGCGAACTCCGGCGGCACGGACACGGGCTCCCCGGGGCGATTTGACGATGCGCGGCGGGGTGGGGTTATATGAATGAGTCCCGCTAGGGGCGTGCATCGACGTGCACCTGCGGGGATGTAGCTCAATGGTAGAGCCTCAGTCTTCCAAACTGATTACGCGGGTTCGATTCCCGTCATCCCCTCCGCGAGAGCCGAAGCGCCCGGGCGGCCTATGATCAGGCCGCCCGGGCGCTTTCGCGTGCAGGACCGGTCCTCAGGTCCGCCTGCGGTCCCGGGGCCCCCGTACGGCGGGATGGCCCGGGCCGCTGCGTCCACCGGGACGAGCCGTCCGCCGACCCGAGCAGCCCGTCGAGCCCTCAGCCCACCGGCGCGCCGCCCTCCCCCGCCTGGCACACGGTGCACCAGTAGAGCTTGCGTCCGCCCATGTCCTCGACGACGATCGCGTCCCGCCCGCAGACCCGGCAGTCCCGCCCCTGGCGCAGGTAGACGTAGTTGGCGTGCTCCCGCCAGGCCCGCTGGGCGGGGATGCCCGGGCGGTGCTCCGGGGCCGTGGTGACGATCCGCCCCAGCTCCATGCCGATGCCCATCAGCGTCACGTTGTCCCGCCACAGCAGGCGCAGCGTCTCCGCCGGCACCCGGCGGGCCGGGACGTGGGGGTTCGCCCCGGCCCGGAACAGGCTCTCGGCCCGGAAGATGTTGCCGATGCCGGCGATCGCCTTCTGGTCCATGAGCACGGCCCCGATGGGCCGGGAGGTGCGGGAGCAGGCGTCGTAGAACGGCTCCGGGTCGGCCTCGGGGTCCAGCGGGTCCGGTCCGAGCTGGGCGCGCAGGGCCGCGACGCCGGCCGGCTCCAGGACGCGGCAGGTCGTCGCCCCCACCAGGTCGGCGTAGCCGTGCCGGGAGGCCAGCCGCACCCGCGTCGTCGGGCGCGGGGCCGGCGGCTCGAGGTACGCCCGGGCCTCGGCCTCCCCGCCGTCGACCTCCTGCTCGCCGATCCGCCGGGGCGCGCCGATCGAGGAGGCGGCGACGAACTGCTCGTCCCCGCCGAAGGTCCAGGCGCCATACATGCCCAAGTGCACGTTCAGCGTCAGCCGGTTCCCGAACTCGAGGAAGAAGTGCTTGCCGTGCGCGTAGGAGCGCTCGACCTGCTGGCCGTCGAGCAGGGCGGCGCCCTGGCCGAAGCGGCCCTGCGGGCTGCTCACCGCCAGCTCCTCGCCCACGAAGCTCTCGCGGAAGGTGGTGGCGACGCGGTGGATCGAGTGGCCCTCGGGCATCCCTAGGCCCCCGGCCGCGCCGCGGCGGTCACCGGGCCTCCGTGCCCAGCCGGTGCCCGTGGATCCGGCCGGTGGCCTCGAACTCCTCCATCTGGCCGATGCGGCGCACGTGTCGCTCCTCCCCCGGGAACTCGGTGCTCAGGAAGATCTTGATGATCTCCAGCGCCTCCTCCCGGCTGTGCTGGCGGCCGCCGACCGCCACGACCTGCGCGTTGTTGTGCTCGCGCGCCAGGGCCGCGGTCTCGGCGTTCCAGGCCAGCGCCGCGCGGATCCCGTGGACCTTGTTGGCGGCCATCTGCTCGCCGTTGCCGGAGCCGCCCAGCACGATGCCCAGGGAGTCCTGGCCGCCCTCCCGGTCCTCGCGCACGGCCAGCGCGGCGTCGATGCAGAAGGCGGGGTAGTCGTCGAGCGGGTCGTAGTCCTGCGGTCCGTGGTCGACCATCTCGTAGCCCGCCTCGGTCAGCGATGCGATGAGGTACCGGCTGATCTCTAGTCCCGCGTGGTCCGTCGCGATGTGGATGCGCACGTTTCGTCCCGTTCCGTGATGTGTTGTCGGTGGCTGCTCGGGGGCCCGGCCTGTTCTCTGCCAGCGGTACCGGGACGCCCAGGGCCAACAGTACCGGCTTGCGTGTAATAACCTGATCCCAACGACCTGAACTTCCTTTCCGAAAGGTGTCGACATGCCAGGACTGAATCTGACGCGCCAGGAGGCCGAGGAGCGGGCCGCCGTCGTCACGCGCGTGGAATCCTACAGCGTGACGGTGGACCTGACCGTCTCCGAGCGGGTCTTCCCCTCGACCACCACCGTGGTCTTCGACGCCGTCGCCGGCTCCTCGACCTTCATCGACGCGATCACCGACCGGGTCCGCAGCGTCACGCTGAACGGCCGCGAGCTGGATCCGGCGGAGGTCTCCGACGGCGTGCGGATCCAGCTGCCGGACCTGGCCGAGCGCAACGAGCTCACCGTGGTGGCCGACGCGCTGTACACCAACACCGGCGAGGGCCTGCACCGCTTCGTGGACCCCGTGGACCAGGAGGTCTACCTCTACTCCCAGTTCGAGGTGCCCGACTCCCGCCGCGTGTTCGCGGTCTTCGAGCAGCCCGACCTCAAGGCGGAGTTCTCCTTCACCGTGAGGGCCCCGGAGCAGTGGACGGTGGTCTCCAACCAGCCGGTCGCCTCGACCGAGGCCGGGGAGGGCGGCTCCGTCTGGACCTTCGAGACGACCCCGCGCATCTCCTCCTATATCACCGCGCTGGTGGCCGGGCCGTACGACGTCGTGACCGACGAGCTGACCTCCTCCGACGGCCGGAGGATCCCGCTGGCCGTCTACGCCCGCCGCTCGCTGATGGGCTACCTGGACCACGCCGAGGTCTTCGAGCTGACCAAGCAGGGCTTCGAGTTCTACGAGGCGCAGTTCGGCGTCGCCTACCCCTTCGAGAAGTACGACCAGCTCTTCGTGCCCGAGTTCAACGCCGGTGCCATGGAGAACGCCGGCTGCGTGACGATCGTGGAGGACTACATCTTCCGGTCCAAGACCACCGAGGCGATGATCGAGCGCCGCGCGATCACCGTGCTGCACGAGCTGGCGCACATGTGGTTCGGCGACCTGGTGACCATGAAGTGGTGGAACGACCTCTGGCTCAACGAGTCCTTCGCGGAGTTCATGTCCCACCTCGCGGCGGTCGCCAACACCCGCTTCGACCACGCCTGGACCACCTTCTCCGCGATGGAGAAGACCTGGGCCTACCGGCAGGACCAGCTCCCCTCGACCCACCCGATCATGGCCCCGATCCGGGACCTGCACGACGTCCAGGTCAACTTCGACGGCATCACCTACGCCAAGGGCGCCTCGGTGCTGCGGCAGCTGGTCGCCTGGGTCGGCCAGGAGCAGTTCATGCGGGCGCTGACCGCCTACTTCGGGAAGCACTCGTGGGGCAACGCGACGCTGAAGGACCTCATGGTCGAGCTCGAGGCCACCTCCGGCCGCGAGCTGGCCTCGTGGTCCGAGGCCTGGCTGGAGACCGCCGGCGTCAACACCCTCACCCCCGCCGTGGAGACCGACGAGCAGGGGGCGATCCAGCGGATCGAGGTCATCCAGACCGCTCCCAACGACCACCCGACGCTGCGCCCGCACCGGATGACCGCCGGCTTCTACGACCTGCGGGACGGGGCGCTGGTGCGCACCCACCGCGTGGAGTTCGACGTCGACGGCGAGCGGACCGAGGTGCCCGACGTCGCCGGCCGCCCCCGCCCGGACCTGGTCCTGCTCAACGACGAGGACCTCGCCTACGCCAAGGTGCGCCTGGACGAGCGGTCCTTCGACGTCGCCGTGGAGCACCTGCGGGACTTCGAGGAGTCGTTGCCGCGCGCCGTGGTGTGGGGCGCGGCGTGGAACGGGACCCGCGACGGCCAGGTCCCCGCGCGCCACTTCGTGGACCTGGTGCTGAACAACATCGACGCCGAGACCGACTCGACGACGATCCTGACCCAGCTGCGCAACCTCGCGACCACGCTCAAGCTCTACGTCCGCCCGGACGCCCAGCAGGACACCCGGGAGAAGGCGGCGGAGCGGCTCTGGGAGATCTCCCGGGGCGCCGAGGCCGGCTCGGACCGTCAGCTGCAGTTCGTCCAGGCCTTCGCGCAGCACGCCGCGACCGAGGAGCACCTCGACGCCCTCGAGGCGCTGCTGGGCGGCGAGACCTCGCTTCAGGGCCTGGAGATCGACCAGGACCTCGAGTGGAAGCTGCTCATCGCCCTGGTCGCCGCGGGTCGCCGCGGGGCCGAGGACATCGACGCCGCCGCCGCGCGGGACAACACCTCCACCGGCGCCCAGCGCGCCGCGCAGGCCCGCGCCTCGATCCCCACGCTCGAGGCCAAGGAGGAGGTCTGGGCGCAGGTCGTGGAGCGCCACGAGCTGCCCAACGTCATCCAGCGCTCGGCGATCGCGGGCTTCAACAACACCAGCAGGAACTCCCTGCTGCGCCCGTTCATCACCCGGTACTTCGAGTCCATCGAGGGCGTGTGGGGGGAGCTCTCCCATGAGATCTCGCAGCAGATCATCGGCGGGCTCTTCCCGCAGGTCGTGGACCGGGACGTGCTGGAGGCCTCGGAGCAGTTCCTCACCGGCCTGGACGATAGCAAGGCATCGCTGCGGCGTCAGGTGATGGAGGGCCGCGACGGCATCGAGCGGGCCCTGCGGGTCCAGGCGGCGGACGAGACCGGCGAGATGTGACCGGCTGGGGGCCGGGCGCGACGTCGTCAGGCCCCGCGCGAGGCCGGGTGTGCCGTAGGATGTGGGGCCTATGGAACACCCGGCCTCTTCGCGTCCCTCCCCCAGCCTGTACGAGCAGATCGGCGGCCACGCCGCGTTCCACCGGCTGACCACCGAGTTCTACGGCCGCGTGGCCGCCGACCCCGAGTTCGCGGCGATGTACCCGGAGGAGGACCTTGAGCCCGCGCGCGTGCGCCTGGAGATGTTCCTCGAGCAGTACTTCGGCGGCCCCACGACCTACGGCGAGCAGCGGGGGCACCCCCGCCTGCGGATGCGGCACGCGCCCTTCAGGATCGACGCCGCGGCCCGCCAGAAGTGGCTGCGCTGCATGCGCGAGTCGCTGGACGTCCTCGAGCTGCCCCCGATGCTGGACGGGCTGATGTGGGACTACTTCGAGCGCGCCGCGCGGGCGATGACCAACACGCCCGGCTGAGCGGCTTCCGCTCGCGCCTCATCCGCCCGAGAAGCGCCCATCCGCGCGCCGCTGGATGGATCCGCGCCGCTTCTCAGAGCGCCGCTGGGCTGCGGGCCAGGATGTGGCCGTTGCGGTTGCTGAGCCGGCTCCAGGGGCCGCTGGTGAACAGCGTGAAGCCCAGGGCGTCGTCGTTGAAGCCCAGCACCGTGGCGCCGAAGGCGGCGCCGGTGACGAACCCGCGCTCGTCGAGGGTCCCCCAGATGCGCGAGCGCACCGTGCTGAGCACGGCGGCCCCGGGGTTGGCAGGCAGCGCGGCCTCCACGGCGCTCATGCCCTCACGGGAGGCGGCGTCGATCTCCTCGGCGCCCACCGCCCCGGCCCGCTGCCATCCGGAGGCGGGCGGGACGACGCCGGCCCACGCCGCCCGCACCTCGACGGGCGGCAGCGCGATCTCCCCCTCGGTCTTCTCCTGCCGCGCCAGCCGGTCCAGCATCGCCGAGGCCTGCACCGTGAGGTCCACCTCGGCGGGCCCGGCCAGGTGCAGGGCCCGCATGCCCAGCACGGTGGGGACCCGCTCCAGCAGCGTCTCTCCGCTCATCACCGGGACCCATGCGGCCAGCACGGCGCCGCGGGCCTGCAGCCGCACGGCGGCGTCGTCGTCGATGGACCGGGCCCGGGAGAGCAGGGTGGCGAGGTCCTTCGACTGGGCGGGGTCGGCGAGGGTGATCGATGCGTCGGGCACGGGGCAACCGTTCTGCGGTGGGGTACGGGAGGTCTCCCCCATTATGCGCCCGACGCCGGTGCGGGCGGCCACCGTATTGCGGGGCGTGAACACGCCGCGGCGGCCGGCAGGACCGGACGCGCGGCGATACAGTGGTGACCGTGAACACTTTCGACGACCATCGCACGCCAGAAGGCGACTTCGACCCCACGGACGCCCTGCTCAGCATGCTGGATCTGGAGCCCTCCGAGCCCCTGCGGACCACGGAGGACATCTTCGTCGGCCGCACGGTGGGCCCGGAGACCCGCAGGATCTTCGGCGGCCAGGTGCTGGGGCAGTCGGTGATCGCGGCCGCGCGGACGGTCGGCGAGGATCGCGCCGTCCACTCCCTGCACGGGTACTTCCTGCGGCCGGGCGACGTGACGCGGCCGATCACCTTCGGCGTCGAGCGCATGCGCGACGGCGGCTCCTTCTCGGCGCGCCGGGTGCACGCCTACCAGGAGGGGAAGGTGATCCTCTCCTGCATCGCCTCCTTCCAGTCGGAGGAGGAGGGCCTGGAGCACCAGGAGCGGATGCCCGAGGGCATCCCGGACCCGGAGAGCCTGCCCAGCGCGGCCGATCTCTGGGGGCACATCGACCATCCCCTGGCCCAGCGGGTGGTGCGCGGCCGGCCCTTCGACCTGCGCTACGTGACCGAGCCGATCTACCTGCGGCCCTCCGCCGAGCGCTCGGCGGAGAACGCCGTGTGGTTCAAGACCTACTCCAGCCTGCCCGACGACCCGCGGATCCACCGCGCGGCGATCGCGTACGCCTCCGACTACACGCCGCTGGACCCGATCCTGCGCCGGCACGGCCGCTCGTGGGCGGAGATCGGGATGAGCATGGCCTCCCTGGACCACGCGATCTGGTGGCACCGGCCGGCGCGCGCCGACGAGTGGCTGCTCTACGTCCAGAGCTCGCCCACCGCCTCCGGCGCGCGCGGCCTGGCCGGCGGGCGCATCTTCGACAGGGAGGGGAGGCTGGTCGCCAGCACCGCCCAGGAGGGCCTGGTGCGGCTTCCGAAGCCGACGACGCCGGAGGAGGGGCGCAAGGGCGCCTGAGGGGCCTCCGGAGGCTTCCCAAGGGTGCTTCAGTGGAGGGGTCAAGGTCCTCTCCAGGAGGTTGCGATCGGGGTTCCCGCCGCGCGCCGAGGACGAGCCGTCCTACAGGTCGTCGAGGGGCGGGGGCCTCTCTCCCACGGGGAAGCTCCCCCAGATGCGCGAAGGCCCCGGCTCGGTAGAGAGCCGGGGCCTTCGCCCTGCGGGCCCGCGAGCTCGCTGGCCGCCCTTGATGGGCCGGTCGGCGGCGTCGCGGGCCCCGGGCGGTCCGGTGGGAGCCGGGCCGCCCGCTGGAGGCGACTAGTCGCGGGTCAGGCGGCGGTGGGTGAAGCGGTGCGGTCGCGCCGCCTCGGGGCCGAGCCGCTCGACCTTGTTCTCCTCGTAGGCCTCGAAGTTCCCCTCGAACCAGTACCAGTTGTCCGGCTTCTCCTCGGTGCCCTCCCAGGCGAGGATGTGGGTCGCGACCCGGTCGAGGAACCACCGGTCGTGGGAGACGACCACGGCACAGCCGGGGAACTCCAGCAGCGCGTTCTCGAGCGAGCTCAGGGTCTCGACGTCGAGGTCGTTGGTCGGCTCGTCCAGCAGCAGCAGGTTGCCGCCCTGCTTGAGGGTCAGCGCGAGGTTCAGGCGGTTGCGCTCGCCGCCGGAGAGCACGCCGGCCTTCTTCTGCTGGTCCGGGCCCTTGAACCCGAACGCCGAGACGTAGGCGCGCGAGGGCATCTCGACCTGGCCGACCTGGATGAAGTCGAGCCCGTCCGAGACGACCTCCCACAGCGACTTCTCGGGGTCGATGCTGGAGCGGTTCTGGTCCACGTAGGAGATCTTGACCGACTCGCCGACCTTGAGCTCGCCGGCGTCGAGCGGCTCCAGCCCCACGATGGTCTTGAACAGGGTGGTCTTGCCGACGCCGTTGGGACCGATCACGCCGACGATGCCGTTGCGCGGCAGCGAGAAGGAGAGGTCGTCGATGAGGCTGCGCCCCTCGAAGCCCTTCTGCAGGTGCTCCGCCTCGATGACCTGCTGGCCCAGCCGCGGTCCCGGCGGGATCTGGATCTCCTCGAAGTCCAGCTTCCGGGTCTTCTCCGCCTCGGCGGCCATCTCCTCGTAACGGTTCAGACGGGCCTTGGACTTGGTCTGGCGGCCCTTGGCGTTGGAGCGGACCCACTCGAGCTCGTCCTTCAGGCGCCGGGAGAGCTTGGCGTCCTTCTTGCCCTGCACCTCCATGCGCTTCTGCTTGGTCTCGAGGTAGGTGGAGTAGTTGCCCTCGTAGCCGTGCAGGCGGCCGCGCTCGACCTCGCAGATCCATTCGGCGACGTGGTCCAGGAAGTACCGGTCGTGGGTGACGGCCAGCACGGCGCCGGGGTAGCTGGCGAGGTGCTGCTCGAGCCACAGCACGGACTCGGCGTCGAGGTGATTGGTGGGCTCGTCGAGCAGCAGCAGGTCCGGCTTCTGCAGCAGGAGCTTGCACAGCGCGACGCGGCGGCGCTCACCGCCGGAGAGGACCTTGACGTCGGCGTCGCCCGGGGGGCAGCGCAGGGCGTCCATCGCCTGGGCCAGCTGGCTGTCCAGGTCCCACGCGTTGGCGGCGTCGATGTCGGTCTGGAGCGTGCCCATCTCCTCCATCAGCGCGTCGAAGTCCGCGTCGGGGTCGGCCATCTCGGCCGAGATCTCATTGTACCGGTCGAGCTTGGACTTGATCTCGCCCACGCCCTCCTCGACGTTGCCCAGGACGGTCTTGTCCTCGTTCAGCGGCGGCTCCTGCAGCAGGATGCCGACCGAGTAGCCGGGGCTCAGCCGCGCCTCGCCGTTGGAGGGCGTGTCGAGCCCGGCCATGATCTTCAGGATCGTGGATTTGCCGGCGCCGTTGGGGCCGACGACGCCGATCTTGGCGCCGGGGTAGAACGACATCGTCACGTCATCGAGGATGACCTTGTCGCCCACCTTCTTGCGAGCTTTAGACATCGTGTAGATAAATTCAGCCATGCGTTCCAGGCTACTATGCGCCGGCGCCCGCGGTCAGGCGGTCGGGGCGGCCCGGCCCGCGTCGCCGTCCCGCCCGGAGCGAGAGTGTGGTCCGCGTCACCGTCTTGTCCGGGGCGAGAGCGTAGTATGCGTCACTGTCACGTCCGGCGCGATGGCATGGCCCGCGTCACCACCTCGCCCGATGCCGCGGAGTGATCCGCTTCTCACCCTCCCCGGGGCGGTCCGTAGAGTGTCTGGCAGGCGGTTCCCGGAAGGGCGCCCGGCCGGCCCGAGCGCCTCGCCTCGGCCCCCGCGGGGAAGAATCCGGCCCCAAAGCCCCGCACGGGGTCGCCGGCGAGCGCGGTCTCCGCCCGGCGTCATCGGGAAGGGCCCGACGACGCCGGGAGAGCCCCGCGCCAGGACCGGGTGGGCGCTTTCCGGGAACCGCTTCCACCTCGCTGCCCGGGGACTACTGTGTTCTCATGAGAGGCATATCACAGAGCAGGAGCCGGCGGCGGGGCGAGGAGCGGCACGTGGACCGCGTCGTCGCCTTCGGGGACGCCGTGGTGGCGATCGCCATCACGCTGGTGGTCCTGCCCCTGGTGGACCGGGCGACCGAGGCGCGCAGCGCCGGCGAGTACTTCTCCTCCGGGTGGCTGGACCTGGTCTCGGCGGGCCTGAGCTTCGCGGTGATCGCCGTCTTCTGGAGGGCCCACCACTGGCTGTTCGCCGACGCCCTCGGGTACACCTCCGCCGTGCTGCACCTCGAGGTGCTGTGGCTCGCCTCGATCGTGTTCCTGCCCGTAGCGACCGTCCTGGACTTCACCGGAGACGGCGGCGACCCGCTCGCCCTCGGGGTCTACATCGGCACCATGCTGGTCGGCTCGGTCGCGCTGCGCCTGGAGCGGGTCGTCCTGGAGCGCGCGGGGCTCATCCGGGAGGGGGCGCGCCTGCCGGCGCTCGAGTTGTGGACGGGGGCAGCGCTGCTTCTGCTCGCCCTGGTGCTCGCGGTGGCCCTCCCCGGCGTCGGGGCCTACTGGCTGCTGCTGCTCTTCCTGGAGGGGCCGGTCATCGCGCTCATCCGCCGCGGGGGCCGGGCGGATGCGGGGCGGGAGAGCGGGTCCGGCGCCTCCTCAGGTTAGGCGCCGCCCACCGCCCAGGGGACGAGGGTGAAGGCGAGCACCATGATCAGGCAGAAGCCGAGCGCGTTCATCCACAGTCCGGTCTTCACCATCTGGCGGATGCTCACCGCGCCCGAGCCGAAGGCGATCGCGTTGGGCGCCGTCGCCACCGGCAGCATGAAGGCGCACTGGCACGCCTGGGTGACCAGGATCGCGAGCAGGACCGGGTCGTATCCCATCCCGCTCGCCACCCCGGCGACGATGGGGACGAAGGTCGCGATAGTCGCCATCGAGCTGGTGATCTCGGTCAGCGCGAGCACGGCCAGGAGGATGACCGCGAGCACGAGCCAGAACGGCAGCCCGCCGAGCCCCGAGAACGACTCCCCGACCCAGTCGGAGAGGCCGGTGGCCGTGACCTGGCTGGAGAGCGCGAGACCGCCGCCGAAGAGGATGAGCGTGCCCCACGGGATCTCCCGCGCGGTGCCCCAGTCCATGAGCATCACGCCCTCGGCCGCCCGGGCGGGGATCAGGAAGGCGGCGAGCCCCGCGATCATCGCGATCACGGCGTCGGTGGCCCAGGGGTCGTCGAAGACCAGCGGCACGAGGATCCACGAGAGCGCGGCGCCGAGGCAGACCAGCGAGATGAGCTTCTCCCCCGCGGACATCCTGCCGAGCTTGGACAGCTCGTCCAGGAAGAGCTGGCGGCCGCCGGGCAGCTCGTCGATCTCGGGCCGCCAGATGACCTTGGCGATCAGGAACCAGCCGCCGAGGAGGAAGACCGCTGTGAAGGGGATGCCGAAGGCCATCCACTGCAGGAAGGTGACGGTGTATCCGAGGTTCTCGCTGATGAAGCCGACGACGAAGACGTTGCCCGGCGTCGCGATGATGGTCCCGAAGGCGGAGATCGTGGCCGAGTAGGCGATCCCGAGCATCAGGCCGACGCCGAAGCGGGACCTGCGCGCGACGCCGTCCTGGTCCTCGATCAGCCCCACCAGGGAGAGCCCCAGCGGGATCATCATCAGCGCCGTTGCGGTGTTGGAGACCCACATGCCCAGCGCGGCGGTGGCGATCATCATGCCCAGGATCATCCGCGTCGGCCGGGTCCCGACGGCGAGCACCACCAGCAGCGCGATCCGCCGGTGGAGGTTCCAGCGCTGGATCCCCAGGGCCAGGAGGAAGCCGCCCAGGAAGAGGAAGATGATCTGGCTCGCGTAGGAGGGCGCGAGCTCGTCCATCGTGGTGACCCCGAAGGCGGGGAAGAGCACGAGCGGCAGGAGCGCCGTGACCGGCAGGGGCGCGGCCTCCGTGATCCACCAGACGCCCATCAGCACCACGACGCCGGCCGTCACCCGGGCCTCGTGGGAGACGTCCTGCGGCATGGCCAGCCCGGCAGTCACCGCGAGCAGCGCGCCGAGCAGGAGGCCGGCGTACCGGATGTTCCGCGTGCGGGGAGCGAGCCCCTCGGCGAGGTCTCCCGCCGAGGCCTCGGATGCCTCGGCGGTCTTGGTCATGGTCACGCTCAGGGGCATGCGCCGCTCCTCTGCGGTGGTGGGTCCGACGGCGCCTCCCCCGGATGGACTGTGCCGACCGGGCGCGGAGACGCCGCGCGCCCCCTCCACGCGAGGCGCCGGGGGTGCGGATGATCCCGCCGAACGATACCAAAGGGCCCGATGCCGGGCATCGCCGCCCCCGACGATATCGGAACGTGGGACGGCGCCCCTCGGCGGGGCTACGGTGGAGGCGTGCCTCCGGTCGGGCCGGGCTCATACCCGGGTCCGCCTCCGGGCCTGGGCCTGGGCCTGGAAGCGAGGCTGATCCCGATCCCGATCCCGATCCCGATCCCGAGGCCAGGTTCCCCCGTCCCCGTCATCCAGGAGTGAGCGTGTCGAAGAAGAAGTCCGCGGCGCACGGCGCCTCCACCCCCGCCGTCGCCCAGGCGCAGCGAGCCGGGGTGGAGCACCGCATCCACTCCTACGAGCACGAGGACTCGGCCGCGTTCGGCGCCGAAGCCGCCCGGAAGCTCGGCGTCGAGGCCGGCCGGGTCTTCAAGACGCTCATGATCTCCGGGCACGGGAGCTACGCGCTCGCCGTCGTCCCTGTCCCCTCCCAGCTGGACCTCAAGCGGGCCGCGGCGGCGATGGGGTGGAAGACGGCCTCGATGGCCGACCCCCGGGACGCGGAGCGGCGGAGCGGATACGTGCTGGGCGGCATCTCCCCCCTGGGCCAGAAGACCCCCGTGCCGCTCCTGCTCGATGACTCGGCCGCCGCCTACGAGACCGTGATGGTCTCGGGCGGCCGGCGCGGCCTGGAGATCGAGCTCGCGCCGGCCGACCTGCTGCGGCTGACCCGCGGCGAGTACGCGGCCCTGGCCAAGGAGTGATCCGAGCGGCTCCGCCGCCGCCTTGATGCCCAGGCCGGAAGGACGCCCGGACCGGGGCGGCTGGGGTGCTCGGGACGCCGGTCAGGCGTCACCAGGCGTTGTAGCCGCCGTCCACCAGGTGGTAGCTGCCGGTGATGAAGCTCGCCTGGTCGCTGAGGAGGAAGCAGGTCAGCGCGGCGACCTCCTCGGGGGTGCCGAGGCGGTTCATGGCGTGCTTGGCCGCCAGCGCGTTGTACCGGTCCTCCTCCATGTTCTCCAGCAGCGGCGTGCTGACGTAGCCGGGCCCCACGGCGTTGACGCGCAGCCCCTCGGGGCCGTACTCGACGCCGGCGTTCTTGGTCAGCCCGACGACGGCGTGCTTGGTGGCCGCGTACGCCGCGGCGCCCGGCACCGCGGTCTGCCCGTGGATCGAGGACATGTTCACGATCGCCGACTCCTTCGGGTGCTTGAGCATCTCCGGGATCTGGTGGCGCATCCCGTACAGCACGCCGTTGAGGTTGATGTCGACGACGCGGTCCCAGTCCCCGACATCGAGCTCGCCGACCCGGCCGGTCTTGGGCGTGATGCCGGCGTTGTTCACCGCGTAGTTCAGCCCGCCGAAGGTCTCGACGGCGTGCCGCACCGCGGCCTCGTGCTCCTCCGGCTTGGTGGTGTCCAGGCGGTAGGCGCTCGCGACGCCGCCGGAGGCCTCGATCTCCTCGGCGACGCCCTGTGCCGCCTCCAGGTTGATGTCGGTCACCAGGACCTTCGCGCCGCGGCGCGCGATCTCCTTGACGATGGCCGCCCCGAGGCCCGATCCGGCGCCCGTGACCAGTGCTGCGCGATCCGTGAATTCCATGTCCTTCTCCTTCGTGGACGACGTCTCGAAAACCGTGAGCGGTCGCGGCGCGCTGCCGACCCCGAGGGATCCGGCCGCCGGACCGCTCATTCCTCACCCTACGCTCGGACACCGAGGCGGGAACCGTCTGGTTCCTCACCTGTGGAGGAGGTTCGGCGCGATACAGTGCCATCCATGGACATCCCCGCTTCCTCCCGCCGACCCTCTCCCCTGGGCGGCCGCAGGCCCGCCAAGGACGAGCTCGCCCGCTTCGCCACCGACGCCCCGGACGTCATGGACGACGTCATGCCCGGCCCCGGCACGCCCCTCCGCCTGCTCATGGTGGGCGTCAACCCCGGGCTGTGGACGGCGGCCGTGAATGCCCCCTTCGCCCGGCCGGGGAACCGCTTCTGGCCCTCCCTGCACCGCGCCGGCCTGACCGACCACGTCGTCGACGCGTCCACCGGCCTCTCCGACGAGGACGAGGCGCAGCTGACCGGCCGGGGCATCGGGCTGACCAACCTGGTGGGCCGGGCCACGGTCCGCGCCGACGAGCTCACCCGCGAGGAGCTGCGGGCCGGCGGCGAGCGCGTCGTGGAGATGGCCGAGCGGCTGCGCCCCGGCGTCGTCGCGGTCGCGGGGATCACTGCCTTCCGCACCGCCTTCTCCCTGCCCAAGGCGTCGCTGGGCCGGCAGGACACGGCGTCGGTCGAGGGATGGCCGGCCGACGTGCCGCTGTGGGTGGTCCCGCAGCCCAGCGGCCTGAACGCGCACGAGAACATCGACACGCTCGCCGAGAAGTGGCGCGCGGTCTGGGAGGCGGTCGAGGAGGGGGATCGCCGCTAGGACTCGGGGACGGCGCCTCGGCATCGAGCGGTCGCGGTCTCCGAGACCGGGACGGCCCGTCCGCTCACTCCCCGGCGGGGTCGAGCTGGGCCCGGGCGGCGGCCAGGTGCTCCGGCTCCCCGGTGGTCAGGGCGTACTCCGCGTAGTTGAGCGGCCCGGCGGCCTGCAGGGCCTCACAGCGCTCGACGAGGCGCCGGGGCAGCCGGCCGGCGGCCTCCTCGTAGGCGGCCGTGGCCGTGCGGAAGGTCTCCGGCGTCGAGAGCATGTGATGGTACATGAAGTCCAGCGCCGGGTCGCCCACGCCCGCCGTGGTCCAGTCCAGCACCGAGAGGATGCCGCCGTCCGGCGCCAGGAGCAGGTGGGCGGGGTACAGCTCGCCGTGGGTGAGGGCGGTGTACTCGGGCCACAGGCCGTCGTCGGTGAGCCAGGCCCTCCAGCGGCCGAGCAGCGCGGCGTCGATCGGGAAGGCCTCGGAGACCCGCTCGAGGCGCTCTGCCCACTCCCGGCGGACCGCCTCGGCGGACTGGACCGGGACGCCCGCCTCCTGCGCCCGCGCCGCGTCGATGCCGTGGAGCTCCGCGACCAGGCGCCCGAGCGAGCGCGCGTAGTCCGGGTCCTCGCGGTCGAAGTGCCACACCGGCTGGCCGTCCGCGTCGAGGGTGAGTCCCGGCTCGCCGGGGAGGCTCGGGTAGGCGATCAGGTCGCGGCCGCGGATGCGCCAGTCCGGGACGGCGGCGCTGAGCCTGCTTCTGACCAGGCGGAGGATGCGCTCCTCCCCGGCGATCTTCTCCGAGACGTCGGCCCGGCGGGGGATGCGCAGCACCCACTCCTGCCCGTCCTCGGCGGTCGCGAAGGCGACCCGGTAGTCGAGGCCGGCCTCGACGAACCGCAGGCTGCCGGGGTCGATGCTCAGGCCGTGGCGGGCGGCGAGCGCCGCGGTCTCGGCGCTTCGGTCGGATGCGTCGGGAGTCGTCATGCCCGCCATTCTCCCCTATCGGGGCGGTCGGGTGCTGGACCCCTCAGGCCCAGCGGGGCTTGGGAGGCTCCCAGTCCCGCAGCCGGGCGAGGAGGTCCTCCGGGCCGTCCACGGAGATCAGGCTCCGGCGGGCGGCGTCGGCGAGGAAGCCCTGCGAGCGCATCTCGTCGAGGAGCTCCTCGAGCCGGCGCCAGAAGCCGTCGGGCGAGTAGAGCGCGACCGGCTTGCGGTGCAGGCCCAGCATCTGCGCCGTCCAGACCTCGAAGAACTCCTCCAGGGTCCCGGCGCCGCCGGGCAGCGCGACCATCGCGTCGGCGAGCTCGGCCATGCGGGCCTTGCGCGGCCCCATCCCGGAGACCACCTCCAGCTCGGTCAGCCCCGGATGCGCGATCTCCGCGTCCACGAGGCTCTGGGGGATGACGCCGTAGACCTCGCCGCCGGCCTCCAGGGCGGCGTCGGCGAGGACTCCCATGAGCCCCCGCGCTCCCCCGCCGTAGACGATCGCATGGCCCTCCGCCGCGAGGGCGGCGCCCAGCCCGCGCGTGGCCTGGACCCACCGCGCGTCGTTGCCTTCTGATGCTCCCGTGTATATAGCTATGCGCACCGTTCGATGCTCTCATGCCGCCGCGGGATCGGTACGACGCCGGCGGGTCGCGGGTTCGGAGGGCGACGCCGGCGGTCCGCGGGTCGGCCCGCTGGGTCGCGGGCCGGCCCCGCTCAGACCTCCGGCAGCGCCTCCCCCGCCCACGGGTAGGAGGCCTGCGCGCCCTTCGAGCGGACCGCCGCGGCGCCCACCCTGACCGCCAGGCGGCTGGCCTCCTCGAGCCCCTCGCCGCGGGCGAGGCCCACGGCGAGCGCGCCCACGAACGCGTCGCCCGCGCCCGTGGTGTCCTTGGCGACGACCCGCGGGGAGGGGACGGCGGCCTCGGTCCCCGGCCCGCTGACGAGCGCGCCGGCGGCCCCGCGGGTCATCACCACCGAGGGGACGCCTGCCCCGCGCAGGGCGCGGACCACCGCGGCGTCGTCCACCCCGGAGTCGCCGCAGCCCAGCGCGCGCAGGGCCAGCCGGGCCTCGTACTCGTTGACCACCAGCGGGTCCGCGGCGCGCAGGGTGCCGGGGGCGACGTCGACCACGGGCGCGAGGTTCAGCAGGAACCGCACGCCCTCGGCGCGCGCCGCCTCGCCCAGGGCGTCCAGCACGGGGGCGGGGATCTCGCCCTGGCAGACGAGGACCCCGCTGCGGCCCAGCGCTTCGGCCAGCCCCGCCGCGTCCCGCACGGACCAGGAGCCGTTGGCCCCCGGGACGACCACGATGCTGTTCTCCCCGGACCGGTCCACGGTGACGACCGCCAGCCCCGTCTCCCGGCGGGGGTCCGCCGAGGTCCAGGTGAGGTCCACCCCGCAGTCCCGCAGCAGGGAGAGCGCCTGCTCGGCGGTCTCGTCGGCGCCCACCCGGGCTGCCAGGGCCACGTCCCCGCCGAGCCGGGCGGCCGCGACCGCCTGGTTGGCGCCCTTGCCGCCGGGAGAGCGGCTCGAGGAGCCGCCCGGCACGGTCTCCCCGGGCGAGGGGTGCCTGCCGACGCTCAGGGAGAGGTCCAGGTTGACGGAGCCCACCACGAGGATCCGCTCGGGGGTCTCGCGGGTCGGGGCCCGATGCCGCGTGTCTGTCATGCCGGTACCGCCGATCCGAGGTAGCGCTGGGGGTTGTCCGTGATCAGGGAGCGGGCCTGGACGCGGTCGACCCCGCGCTCCACCAGCTTCTCCAGGAAGACGGTCGGGACGAGGAGGAAGCCGTTGCCGCCGAGCGTGCTCCACATCTGCTTCAGGAAGAGGTCGTGGCTGAGGAGGATCTGAGGGCCGTAGCCGCGGTCCACCAGGCCGGCGACGGCGTCGGCGGTCGCGTCGAGGGAGGGTGAGACCCCCTCGCCGGGGAAGGAGACCTCCAGGCCGATCATGTCGAACTCGAGCCACACGCCGCGGTCCAGCAGGCTGCGCTGGTAGTCGACGTCGGCGCCGGAGGGGTCGCTGTGCGCCAGGGAGACCTTCGCCGGCTCGGCCCCCATCTCCTCCAGCACGACGTCGAGCACCTCGTGCCCGCGCCGCTGCCAGCCGGGCATGTGGATGTTCAGGGCGGTGCCCCGCGAGGCGCTCTGGGCCATCCCGGCGGCCCGGAGGGAGGCCCGCTCCCCGGCGGTGAACTCCGGCGAGACGCCGGCCTCGCCGATCATGCCGGCCCGGATGCCCGTGGATCCCACGCCCTCGCGCAGCTCCTCGAGCATCAGCGCCGCGATCTCCTCCACCGAACGGGCGGTGATCCGCTCCCCCTCGAACTTCTCGAGGTAGGAGCCGGTGGACATCACCACGTGCGCGCCGGTCCGCTCGGACAGCCCGCGCAGCGCCCGCGGGTCGCGGCCGATGGCCGGGGACCCCGTGGCGTCGACGATGGTCCGGCCTCCCGCCGCCAGGAAGGCGGAGACCTCCCCCGCCACGCTCTCGGGGTCCTTGGGCGCGACGTTGTCCGCGCAGCAGTACGGGTCCTGCTTCAGCGCCCACTGACGCCCCGCCGTGACGGCCGCCCCCGCGAGGGGGCGGCTGAACGGATAGGAGGGCTCGGCGACGCATCCGGTCAGGTCGTTGAAGAGGTGCTCGTGCGGCAGGACGACGCCGAGCTCCTCGGCCGGCACCTCGCCGGCGACGGTCGTGACCGTGGGCCTGCGCTCGCTCACCGGGCGCCTCCTCTCTCCTCGACGTCGACGCCGGCACCGCCGTCGTCGATCCCGGCGTCGGCCCCGATGGCCCCCTGGGCGTCCGCCGGCCCCGCGGAGGGACGCGAGCGGACGTGCTTCGAGGGGATCATCGCGAT
Organism: Rothia halotolerans; assembly: GCF_004136635.1. Lineage (GTDB taxonomy): Bacteria > Actinomycetota > Actinomycetes > Actinomycetales > Micrococcaceae > Rothia > Rothia halotolerans. The sequence goes on from NZ_NOIU01000002.1 coordinate 727,062, forward strand.
GCCGGAGGCGATCAGCGCGACCAGCGCGCCGAGGACCGTGACCACATGCACCGTGCCCATCCCCGGGATCAGCGAGTCGATGAGGATCGACCCGATGAGCTGACCCGCCGTGGAGGCCAGGGCGAGCAGCAGCAGGCCCAGCCTCCGGACGAGCAGGGCCATCAGCGCGATCGAGGCCAGGCCCAGCGGCCCGCCCAGGTACATCCACCAGGTGTCCGGCAGCGAGAAGGTCGCCGCGCCGAGCAGGAGCCGGACGACGAGCACCAGCGTCAGGGCCATGAACCCGATGAGGAAGTTCCAGGTGATCGCGACCAGCATCGACTCGGAGAGCCGCCCGACGTTCGAGTTCCCGGCCGGCTGCCACCCGGCGAGGAGCCCGCCCACGAAGGGCAGCACCACGAGCGCCAGAGCGTGCGGCACCTCGAAGCTCGGCGAGACCACCAGCACGGTCGCGGCGACCGCGAGCACCGCCCCGCCGATGCGGAAGGCGCTGAGGGCCTGCTTGAAGCGCACGCCGATCCCCAGCCGGTCGCAGACCACGCCCGAGATCACCATGCCGGAGATCAGCGCGGTCTGGAAGGTCGCGACCCCCAGCAGGTCGGCGGAGACGCCCTCGGAGAGGACGATGACGGCGCCGGAGAGCCCGGCGAAGAAGTTCGGCCACGGGATCGCCCCGCGCCGCAGCTGCCCGGGCAGCGCGAGGAAGGCGCTGCGGGTCCGCCGCCGCGGCAGCACGATCAGCAGCATCAGGATCAGCCCCGTGCCGAAGGAGACGACCGAGGCGAGGTGCCCGTCGCCGAGGTCGGTGCCCAGGCGGCCGTTCACGGCGGACTGCATGGGGCTCAGGGTCCCGGCCAGGACGGTCAGGAGAGCGAAGACGCCCACCGAGGCGGTCCGCACGGCCGGGGGACGGTCATGGACGACGCGTGTGTCGGCGGCCATGGGTCACTCCTCGCCCGCGGGGCCCGCGAGCCAGGTGACGGCCTGGTCGAACAGGGCGCCGTAGCCGGCCCAGTCCATGAACTCCGTGGGAGCCCAGTGGGGGGAGATGTCCGAGGTGAAGGCGAGGGTCCGGCCCTCCCCCTCGGTGCGCACGGCGAGCAGGGGGTCGCCCTCGACCTCGGCCAGCAGCGTCGCGTCCTCCTTCAGGCCCAGCTGCTGGTAGCCGAGCAGGATCGGCCATTCCCGGTCCAGTCCCCGGGTGACGGGGTGCCCGGGCTCGGTGACGGTGCCGCAGACGCCCTGCGGCGACTCGACGCGGTCGTCCCAGCGGGGGATGCTCACGGGCAGGATCTCCTCGATCGCGGTGCCGGAGTAGCCGGCCATCGCGCGGAAGCCCTGGAAGGAGAGGTAGCCGCCGGCCATCATCAGGCCGCCGCCGTCCCGGACCCAGTCCCGGAGCAGATGCAGGCGGTTCGGCGCCGGGCGGCCCTGGTCGAAGACCCGCGGGGGCAGCAGCAGCGTGTTCGCGCCGATGTCGGAGAGGAGGACGACGTCGTACGGCTCGAGCTCCTCGCGGGTCAGCGGGAAGAACTCCGCGACGTCGTGGGAGCGCAGGTGGGTGGCCTCGTGGCCGCGCTCGCGCAGCGCCTCGAGCAGCCGTGCGCAACCGATGTTCACCTGTGTGTGCGGGAACGGGTCGTAGCCCTTGTGGTCGATGGTCGCGCTGACCCATGATTCGCCCGCCAGGAGGACTTTTGCCATGTGGGAAACTCCTTTGTCTCATGGTCCCTATTTTGCGCAAAAGATGCGCAAAAGGATGTGCGTCACACTTTAGGCGTGTCGGAGGAAGCGCGCAAGGGCCGCCGCGTATCGTGTGGTTCGACCGTGTGGAGGCGAGGGGAAGAGCCATGTCGATATCTGCCGTTGCGCGACATGCGGAGCTGTCCGTCTCCACCGTGTCCCGCTTCCTCCGGGGCGAGCTGCGCGTCAGCGCCCGGACCGAGGAGAGGATCCGGGCGGCGATGGAGGCCACCGGCTACCGGGCCCGCCCGCAGCCGGGCCGGACGGTCGCGCTGATCGTCCCCGAGCTCTCCAACCCGTACTTCTCCCAGCTCGCGCAGGAGTTCGCCGACGTCGCCGCGGGGCGCGACGTCGAGGTGCAGATCCTCGTCTCGGGCGGCCACGAGGCGCGCGAGCGGTCGCTGCTCGGCAAGGCGGTCGCCTCGAGCGAGGTGAGCGCCGTCGTCTTCGTCTCGATGTCCGGCTCCGCCGAGGTCCTGGAGACCGTCCCCCGGAACACCCCGCTGGTGGTCTTCGACGAGCGGATGGAGGACGACGCCGGGGCCACCCGCCCCTTCGCCGGCGCGGACAACCTCGGCGGCGCCTACCAGGCCACCGCGTACCTGCTGAGCAACGGGCACCGGCGGATCGCCCACCTGGGCGGGCCGGGGGCGCTGGACTCCGCCCGGCAGCGCCTGCGCGGCTACCGCCAGGCGCTGCAGGACCACGGGCTGGCGATCGACCCGCACCTCGTCTTCGAGGGCCCCTACTCCGAGGCCTTCGGCGCGAGCGTCCTCCCCCGGCTGCTCCGGCTCAGGGACCGCCCGACGGCGGTCTTCGCCGGCAGCGACATCATGGCGGTGGGCCTGGCCGCCGCCGCGCCGATGCACGGCCTGAGCATCCCCGCGGACCTCTCGCTCATCGGCTTCGACGGCATCGAGGTGGGATCCTGGATCACGCCCCGGCTGAGCACCGTGGTCCAGCCCTACGAGCAGCTCGCCCAGCGGGCCCTGGACCACGTCGAGGCCGCCTGGACGGGCCGGACGGTGAACCCGGGGCTGCTGCCGATGCAGGTGAGGATCGCGGAGTCGGTGGGGCGGCCGCCGGCGGAGGGGTGAGGGCTCACCTCAACCCCGATCGCCGGCCAGCATGCCGAAGACGAGCGTGTCCGTCCACTCGCCCTTGCTCCACCAGTCCTGACGCAGGTGGGCCTCCTGGCGCATGCCGACCCGGCGGGCCAGCCGGGCCGAGGCGAGGTTGCGTGCGTCCATCTGCGCCGCGACCCGATGGACGCCGTAGTGATCGAAGGCCAGGCCGAGAACGGCCCCGACCGCCTCGCTCGCCAGCCCCCGGCCGCCGTGAGCCGGATCGAGCACCCAGCCCATCTCTGCGACGCGGTGCTCCCGGTCCGTGAACCAGAGCAGGACGTCGCCGACGGGGACTCCCTGATGCTCGACGACGAGGTTCAGCGATCCGCTGCTGCCGTCCAGGTCGGTCCTGCGCCTCCGCTCCGCGTTCTTCTCCCGGGCCATCGCGGCGGTCCACGGGTCATCGAGCAGGTGCCTGGCCACGTCCGGACGGGAGCAGACGCGGTGCATCCACGCGGCGTCGGACTCCCGGTGCGGTCGCAGGACCAGCCGTTCGGTGCGGAGGGGAAGCCGAGGCGATGTCATCACCGCTCACCCTATCGGCCCCGCTCCGCCGGCGAGAGGGACGGCGCTGCCCGCGCCCCGGGAAGGTACCGTATACCCATGAACACACCCTCTTCCGAGCCTGCGGCCGAGGAAACGAGCAGATGACGACGCCGGACCGGCCTGAGATCTACTCGGCCGACGTCGAAATGCAGCTCGGGGCGTTCATCGATCAGCACCGGCAGATGCTGACGGCCTGCCTGGACGGTCTCACCGAGGAGGAAGCCCGCGCCCGGATGGTGCCCGTCCAAGACCACGCTGCTCGGGATCCTGAAGCACGCGATCTTCGTCGAACGAGTCTGGTTCGAGGAGGCCCGGACGGGACGGTCCCGAGCGGAGACCGGGCTGCCCGCGGGACCGGACGAATCCTTCGACCTGAACGAGGCGGATTCCATCGAGTCCGTCAGGGCCGAGTTCCTGGCCGTCTGCGCGAGGTCCCGCGAAACCGTGCGCCATGCAGCCTCGGATGAGCTGTGGAACGGCAACCGGAGAGGAGCGCTCACTCTTCGCTGGATCGAGCTCCACGTCCTGCGCGAGCATGCCCAGCATTGCGGCCATGCGGACATCCTGCGGGAGCAGGTCCTGAGCTCGCGTCGGTGAAGGACACCGGCCGGGAAGCACCAGATGGGTCGGGGGGGGTAACTCGATGCCACGATCACCGCGAAACCTGGACTGTGGACACGGGGGCACAGCCCCGGGGGCGTCCCTGCACGACCGCGCGGATGGACCGTGTTGGTGTGGAGGGATGAATTGGAAGATGCTGCTCTACGACCTGTGCGCTCCCCTGTTCGTGACGGTGCTGATGATGTGGTTCGTGATGGGAGCGATCGACTACGGAGGCGCGCTTCGGGTGGTGGTGCTGATAGTCGGCGGAGTCGCCTGGTGCGCCTCGGTGGCGGGGTTCGTGGGGGCTTGGCGTGCTGGAAAGTATCGGCGGCCGGACGGCGAGCCGGATGAGTCATAGCTCAGGGACCATCCACATGTGTCGCTGAAGCGCGGGGCACGACCTCGGAGCGCCGTCGACCTCATCGAGGCATACAGGGCGGCGGCGTCCTCCGGGCCCTGTTCCGCCACACCGGAAGCCTCATCGCGTCCGCTCTTTCTTCATCAGACCCCTAGACATCCCCCACCGCCCCGGCAGTAGCGTGGGATACGCAACACTGATGCACGATCGGTAAAGGAGCAGCACATCATGGGACTTCTCGACAAAGCCAAGGACGCGGCCGACAACGGCAAGGGTGAAGAGATCAGCGACTCCGGCATCGACAAGGCCAAGAACTCCGCCTCGGAGAAGACCGGGGAGAAGTTCGACGATCAGATCGACAAAGGCGCGGAAGCGGCCGATAAGCACGTCGGCAACGAATAGACGGCGCATGCCTTCAGTCGGCTGAAACGGCCCTCAGGCAACATGCCGACTCCAGGAGTGGAGGCCCCGAGATATCTCGGGGCCTCCACTCATGCGCCGGCCAAGGCATCTAGCCGGTCATCTCGGCGATCACCGATTGTAGTAATCGATCGTGGAAGTCCATGTCTTGTCCTTGGGGGGATTCTTGAAGACCTTCGCGCACCCGTCGACCACCACACGGAGGTTCTGCACTCGCAGGTCCTTGGCGATGCTGTTGGTCGTGTTGTTGCATTCCTTGAAGGTCGTCGCGTAGACGAACACCGAGTTCAGCTCATAGTCCGTCGTGACCTTGGCCTGCGCGGGGGTGGCGACGGCCAGAGAGCCCATAGCCAGTGCCGCCGCAGCCGCAGCCGTTTTGAATGCCTTGCGTCCCATCTCGATCAACCGCACTTCCGTCATAGTCGTGATACTCATCACCTAATAAGTAAGTACACTTGCATACCTGAACTCCGAGGGCAACCCTTTCCACACAGGTTGCGGAGGGAAGGCCGGAAACTCTTCTAGGACGGACCGAGCACCCAGGTCAACCCGCTTCCCACCAGTAGGATCACTCCACCGGCCCCCACCCACCATGGCCACCAGCGGCGCTCGGGCTCGGGTGCGGGAAAGTCGAAGATATCGGCGTGGTGTACTTCGTACTCGGCGGGAAAACCTCTGGAGTCCCTCTCTTCCGGCCGATCAACCAATGGCCGCCTCCCCATTCATGGGAGGAGGCTCTGCAGAGCACCGATGAAGAGCAATTGTCCACATGCTCAGAACGGTATCGGTGGCACTTGAATGAGATGCGAACAGCCGATGTCCTTTCCGCGGAATCGGGGCGACGTTCGACGCCGTCCTCTCCACCCGACGTCGTCCCCTTATGCAGCCCAGGGCGGCGATAAGCATGGAGCGACCCCAGAGGTTCTGCCCACGCTGATCCGATACGTTCTCAGAGTTTACTCAGGAAGAACCCGCGGAAACTCCCAGGAACAGTCCCCCTATCATGAGGCACATGCCCATTCTCAGAGTCGAAATACGAGCCACTGACCGCATCGAGTCCAAACGGATCTTCGATCTGTATACGAGCGGGAAACGGCACCCTCCCCTGGACGAGGAAGTCATCGAAGAGGTCTGGAGACAGGGGAAGACCCCTCTGGGACCGCCGAAGTTCATGGGCCTCTCCCACGCAGAACCCATCTCGTACAAGTTCGACGTGAACATAGACTCATTGGTGGAGGGGCCGAATTAGCAGATCTTCCGCCTTCACCCTGACATAATTCCGGCAAGGACCAGAAATGGATGATAATTCACAACTCGAAAACACCCTTGAGTACCGCTGCAATAGATCCCAGTATGGCGATAACGAGGACCCCGATTCGTGCGATCCTTTGATTTATATATTGGCTGGTCAAATGCCCCACCGTCATACCGCCCAAAGCAGTACAGGTCAGTGTAATCCAAGCTATCCAGGGGAGATCAGGCACCCCTCTGGCCATCAACGATAAGACATTGATTCCCGCGAAGACCAGTTGCACGGTCGCGACGAATTCAAGGTGCCCCCATCGCACCGCCTGCGCATAGAGAACCATCGGAGGGCCGCCCAACGCGGCCGTGCTGGTCATGAACCCAGTGAGGGCTCCGGCTAATCCTGTGCCGGCTCGACCCCCAAAAACCTTGGTCCGCTGCAAGAGTTTCGTCGAGAGGAGCGCTCCCAGCGTGATACCTCCCACGATGATCAGTAGCCATGCCGCGGGGACCATCCGAGCGATGACGGCACCTGGCACCAACCCGACGACCGAGGCAGCTAACAAGATCGCGGCTCGCTGGTAGTCGATATACCCTCGCAGCATGACCGCGCTTACCACACATACTGCTAATCCGATGATCAACAGGACCTGGATACCGACTGTTGCACCAAGGATCAAAACCAATAACGGTGAAGCGACAAGTGCTAGCCCTGTCCCGGCAACCCGCTGAACTAGAGAACCGAGAAACAGTACTGCAGCTGCGGACACGACAAGCATCGGTTCCATGAGACCTCCCTGATATCAGGATTAGCACATCCACGCCTGATGACTGGGAAAGGAGTGCAGGTCGGCACTCGCTGCCTCTGAAGGGACGCAAGAGGTGTCTGCCCTTCAGACCCCCCGGCGGGCAGGCGTTGCCGCAGCCCATGGTGATCGCGACGTCGGAGTCCTGCACCGTTTCGCTCGTCAGAGCCTTGCTGCCTCGAGGCGATGTCGATTTCTGCCTCGAGCATTGCCTCGACGGCGATCGGGTTGATCTCATCGGCAGGCATCGACCCTGCGGAGCGGACCTCGATACGATCACCGGCCAGATGGCGCAGGAAGCCCGCCGCCATCTGGGAACGCCCGGCGTTGTGAATGCAGACGAAGAGGACGGAGGGCTTGTCATCGGTCGTTGAAGAACCCTTCCAGAATCAGTGGCGGGTGAGGGAATCGAGCACAGAGCCGAAAAGGGTATCGACTGCGTCGCGGCGAGAGAGTGCGATGCGGTAGTGGACCCAGGTGCCGCGGCGATCGGAGACCAGCCATCCGGTCTCCTTGAGGATCCGCAAATGGTGGGAAACTGTCGGCTGAGTCACCTCGGCGAGCTCGGCGAGGTCGCACACGCAGCACTCTCCGCGCGGGTCGGACGCTACAGCCGAAAGTATTCTCAGCCGCAGCGGGTCGGCCAAGGCCTTGAGCGCCGTCGCCGATGTCGTAGCGTCCTCCGGCGCGATCGAGCAGGTGGCGACCGGGGCACAGGTCTCAGTCTCGGGGGCAGGGACTGCTGCGGTCATCGTGCGCTCACCTCGGAGGGGGCGGTGCGGAACCAGGCCTTGGCGACCCAGAGGGAGACGTAGACAAGGCCGACGAGCACGGGCACTTCGATGAGCGGGCCGACGACTCCGGCCAGGGCCTGGCCGGACGCGGCCCCGAAGGTGCCGATGGCGACGGCGATGGCGAGTTCGAAATTGTTGCCCGCGGCGGTAAAGGCGAGGGACGTGGACCGCGCGTATCCGAGGCCGATTCCCTTGCCGAGCAGCATCCCGGCCAGCCACATGATCGCAAAGTACACGAGCAGCGGCAGCGCGACCCGGGCGACGTCGAGCGGGTTCGAGGTGATCGCCTCCCCCTGCAGGGCGAAGAGCAGCACGATCGTGAACAGCAGCCCGTACAGCGCCCAAGGGCCAACGACCGGCAGGAACTTCTCCTCGTACCAGGAGCGGCCTCGGCGCTTCTCGCCGATCCAGCGCGAGATGAGACCAGCGACGAGCGGCACGCCGAGGAACACCAGCACGTTCAGCGCGATCTGCCAGACCGAGATGTCCAACCCCTGGGCGTCCAGACCCAGCCAACCGGGCAGGACGGTCAGGTAGAACCAGCCGAGGAAGGAGAACATCACGACCTGGAAGACGGAGTTGAGCGCGACGAGCACCGCGGTCGCCTCCCGGTCACCGCAGGCCAGATCGTTCCAGATCACCACCATCGCGATGCACCGCGCAAGGCCCACGATGATCAGCCCCGTCCGGTACTCGGGCAGATCGGGGAGGAAGAGCCACGCGAGGGCGAACATCACTGCGGGACCTGCGAGCCAATTCAGCACCAGCGATGAGCCCAGCAGTTTCTTGTCGCCGGTCACCGCGGCGACCCGGTCGTAGCGGACCTTTGCGAGTACCGGGTACATCATCACCAGCAGTCCGAGCCCGATCGGCACCGAGATGCCCGCGATTTCGAGCCTGCCGAGCAGATCCGAGAGAGCAGGGATGAAACGGCCGAGCAGGAGGCCCGTGATCATCGCGAGACCGATCCACAGGGGCAGCCACTTGTCGAGAGTGGAGAGCCTCTTCGGTGATGTACGGGGAGTGGGAGCAGCGGCAACGGTCATGCGGGCAGCACCTCGACCTTCTCGGCAATCGCCGGCGTCGTGCGTGCGCCGCTGAAAGCGGCGATCGAGACGGTATTCGCGTCAGCCTCGCCCGTGACGACCTCCACCCCGCCGGCGAGCTGGTCGGGCGGTGGTATGAGCTGACGAGACGGTCCGGACCACGTGGTCCGGACATCCAGCACGACCGGCAGATCCGATTCGAGCACTTCATGACGGAAGGTTGCGCTGGCGAAGTGAGAGACGGCGCTCATGCAGAGTCTCCAAGGGTTAGTGATTCGGTGTGCTTCTATATTGAAGTTTTTCGAATCAATGAGGCAAGCTCGGCCGTATTCCGGCACCGGATGCTCATCAGGGTTCACGGTGGCGAGCTCGGATGCCGGCCAGCGAAAAGTGCACTCTCTGACAACCGGGGCTACCAGTATTCAGGCACAATCCATAGGTCGCCCTTATCGACCTCTGGTCCGAAGAGTCCATCATCAGGGATGAACGATGAGCGGGCCGACGAGTGCCGAAAATAGAAAACCCCGCCCCAACCGGGCATAGTGCCTAGTCAGAACGGGGCTGTAGTCGGTGCCCCAGGAGGGAGTCGAACCCCCGACCAAGAGATTCTAGCTAGGGTCATTCTGTTGGGTTCCGCTGGGCTAGTATCCGTTGATTTCACGGCTATCCATCCAGCCTTCACGTAAGTGAGGGTGCCGATGAGTACCCTTCGATATCACTGTTTCTGTTGGGTAAGTGTTGGGCAAATCTCTTACACCTGGTTGGTGTTTTTAGCTTCCCGAGCCAGCTCGCTGAGCTTGATGTAGTAACCCATACACGCTCGAGTGGCTGATACCAAGAAGATCACGGCGGCCAATAGCAGTACCAGGTACATCAAGGAATTGGCCGAGGCTTCAGCCGCGCCACTACCATCCCAGTTATTAAAGATGACGGTGAACCAGGCTGCATACACCGACAACAACAGACCAAGCACAACAATGAGCGCGTTGAGTCCAGACGACCAGGCATGCATCAGACTAATCCTAGTGGCGAGTTCAGCCTCTGATTGGCCCTTGTACTCTTCATACTTCGCTTTACCGAATCGTGCCATACAACCGATCTTCTCAGACGGAACACCAGTGCTACGGAGGATCTGCACCCGCGTGTCACAGCATGAACCCCCAGGAGGATCCCTACTAGACTGGCTGCATGAGTGAACTTCCTAAAAGAGTCCCTGGCTCGACAAACACTGCGGCATTCCCTTATGCAGCGGGCGATGAGTTCGCCGGATCAACGATCAAGGCAGTGGCAAGCGGGATGAACTATACGCTTACGCTCGCCGATGGACGCAAGGCCACATACTCGCCCAGCGGTGTCACACGGATGGAATGGGCCCTTGTTAGCTCAACACCGTCATCCCCGAACTGACGATTGCCTCCATGCCGCAGTAGGCAACCCTGAAAATCTGCCGTCACGGAAGAGGGCTTAAGAATTTCAGGTAGATTTAATTATTAGAATCCAACACGCTTCCGCATTGCATCGTAAATCAAATTCAAAGCGGCGGCGTTACCCTCGTTGATTCGATTCAGGAAGATACGCCCGATTTCTTCGCCACCAGCAGATACTTGGACTGTCGCCATTCCAGGCCACTCATCCCATTCAGTTGCATGGAGTTCAGAAACCGACGGTGCGTCAATTATGGAAAAATCAATATCATCAATTCTCAATACTCGCAGATAAGAATTCTTATCTTTTCCATGATCCCCCGATTCTGTGGCCGTTGCAACCACTATCCCGGAATTGGTAAAGCCAATAAGCCTTACGCCATCCTGGACGAGGAGGACACTCAAAGCTTCATAGTGTTCGCCATGCGAGACTGACCCCAATAGCTCGACACATTTAGCCAGAAGATGGTTTTGCTGACTTCCTGGATAAATATCATTTGAGCTGGACATGGAATCTTTCGCCTGCCGCATCAAACGTTTCACATCGTTTTCTATCTTGTTGCCCACCGATCAACCTTCCCGAATTTACGCCGCATAAGTCGAATAACGACTCTATGACCAGTCTACGACATCAACGATAGACTCAAGATCTGTTACCTAGCGGAAAGCCCCAGTTCCGGGGTGAGAGAGAGCAGTATGCCGTGGGGGGCACCTTTGGGCCCGGGGAGGGGCATCCCCCACCCCTTGAAGCCAGCATCCGTCACGACCCACCAGAACCTCTCTGTGTTGGGTCTCCCGGGGGGAGGTGCCGGTCTAACACCGGCCCCGAGGGCCAGGCACACGAAAAGGCCACGGCCAGGGCCCGTGAGCGGGGTCCTGGCCGCGGCCGTGTGGCGGGGCTGTTAGGCCCCGACGGTGACCGTTGCGAGGCGGTCCGGGTACTGCACCGCCCACCCAATGTGCCAGATCAGCCGCAAGGCAATCAGGTCAGAGCTAAACTGTTCGTGTTCAGACTGAGCTACCTTGACCGGTCCGGCAACCGACGAGATGGCGGATCGGTCGAGGATGAGCATCTGCTCTTCGGGAACCGATGCGTTCGTCAGAACGGGAATTCCGAACAGCTTCCTATCCTGATCCTCTGTTCCTGCGCCAAGCAGAGATGCATAGGAGTTCTCAGCAGTCTTCAGATTCCGCAGCTTTCCCCACGCGAGGGGATTGGCGATGATGTGCGTCGGCTGTGCACCGTTGGCTTCAACCTGAGCCAAGGCGTCTGCGAGAGGATCCAAGCTGGTGGTGATGTTGCCGCCTTCAACCATGCCTGCAGTCTCGGTGATACCTGACAGTCGGTAGTTGGGGTCAGTGCTGGGGAACCCGTTGAGGAAGGCGGTGTCCGCTGCTCGGGTGACTGCGCGCTGGGACCACTGCGAGAGGAGCTGTGCGTTGCTTCCGCTGTCCCACATTTCTCGGGAGATGTGGGACAGCTGGGTCAGTTTCCGCACACTGACCACGGTCTCTGCCACAGGCGGCTGGTAGACCGCCAGGTTCTTTCCCTCGGGGGTGAATACGGGGCTGCTGTTGTCCGCGGGGTTGAGAGTGACCTGTCGGTCATCGCGGATCCAGGGGATGCGCACGGCAGGTGCGTCCCCTTCGAGGGTCGTATTCACTATGGTCGAGGCCAGCATGAGCAGTGCTTCGGGGACTGCTTCACTAGGCTGGAAGTGCACCTCATCGGGGGCGAAGCCCTTCGGGGAATTGGTCGTTGTACTATTTTCGTAGGCCATTTTCTGCCTTACCTTTCCGGTGGCAGACGATATGAGTGTGCCACCGATAGAACAAGAATTAAGAGTGTTCTTGCGGTGGCCGCTGGCCGGTCCGTCAATGCCCCACGGGGGCTTGAAGTCTAGGTATAGAAATAGAGCGCCTGGCCCCGGTGACTAAACCTATGTTCAGTATACCGGGGCCGGCGTCTTTGATGCTAGTTGTTAGTGGTTCGGAGTAAAGGCGTTGGCCAGGCTATTACGCCTTCCTTCGGGCGGGGTTTCCCTTCCCAGGGAATGGTCAATGGAGTTCTTCAATCCGAAGTCTTTCCGGATTTCCTGCATGCGGTCCCGGATCTTCTGCGTATCCAGTGCCCCGTCGTCGGTGAAGAATTCACTCGGGCCGTCGGACATTTGCCAGAACAGTTTCGGAGTCATGCCCGTCACCTGCGTTTCGACCAGGGCGGCCTGTACTTGGTCCCGCTGGGTAGTGACGGATTCAAGCTTCGCTTCGGTCTCGCGTAGCTGCGTGCGGTACTTCGCGGCCTCCCGGTTAGCCTTGGAGTTCTTGCCCGCCTCCTGTTCTTCCTCCGCGTCCGGCTGCTGGTCTTCCTGGTCCTGCCCGGCCGGTGCGGGGGTCGTGTCTTCCTGGGGCTCCTGATCGGTGGCCACGTGCTCAGGGACCTCCTGCGCCGGTGTGGGGGCCTGCTCGGGGTCCTGCGGCTCCTGGTCCGGGTCCTGCTCGTGGGGAGTGTTCTGCGGTGTCATGGGTGGGTTCCTGTCTTATTCCGTGATGTTGGGGTCGTTGAGTTCGTCCCAGGTCCAGCCGAGGATCTCGGGGGAGACGGCGAGCTTGCCGGGGTATTCGGAGCCGGGGATGTAGGTGTAGAGGTCTCCGTCGTCGCTGATGACTTTCGCCGTGGCGGTGCGGAAGTTGATGTTGTGGCCGCTGTGTTGAAGCAGTTCGAGGACGGTTTGCTTATCGGGTCGGTTCGGCATTCTCGGTGTCCTTCGTATTGGGGCCCTGCTGGGCTTGGGTCTTCCAGTAGTGGAGTTCGTGCTGCAGCCGGGTATTCTCCCGGCGCAGTAGGGCGATGATGGTTGCCGGGTCAGGCCGCGGCTTCGGTGGGTTGTACTGGTAGCCGCTCATGCGCTGCCCGCCTGGTTCTCGGCAAGGTCGATCATCCGATCCGCGACCTGATGAACCTCGGACAGGGCGATGGTGACGACGTTCTTGTGAATCCGATCGAACAAGACCAGCGCGGGGGTCTGGTCGGTCTCGCAGAGGTACCCCAGGCGGACGGTGCAGCTGTTATGCGGCGTGGCGGTCATGGTCGGTGCCTTTCTGCTGGGCTTCGTAGACATCGGCCATGGCCGTGGCCACGGAGATGATCTGGTCGGTGGGGATGAACGCTTTGATGTATTGCCCGGACATGATGACCAGTCCGGGGATGGGGTTGGTGTGCGGGTCCCAGGTGTAGGGCTTGACCCGGAGGCGGTGCTGGAGCTGGCTCACGCCGCGTCTCCCTTCTGATGTGCCCACTGCTTTTCGAAGCGGGCGAAGCGTGAACTGATGTCGAGGTGGTGGGCGCATTGGTCTGCGCCTTCTACGGTGGGCAGATCGCATTCGGCCCGGCGGCAGAGCTGTGAAGGTGCCACGTCATGTAGCGAAGGTGCCGAAGGTGCCACGTTCTGGGATGCAGGCACCTTCGTGGCACCTTCGGGATCAGGTGCCGTAGGTGCCACCGGTCCCTGTGTGCTGGCACCTTCGGCACCTTGGGCACCTTCGGCGGTTTCGGTGGCACCTTCGGGGTCGATCTGCCACACCCACCCGGCACCGAAGGAAGACTTCACCGACAGGATCCGAGGGTTCTTGGATCGTGAGCGGGCCTTCTTCAACTCGTCCTTGGAGAAGCCCTCCGCGAGTCCGGCCTTGATCACATCCCCTGCCTTGGCCTCGTGAGCGTCGGTGTTCTTCAGGAAGTCGTAGACGAATCCCTGAGCGGCGTTGCGGTCATCTTCATCGGCTTCGGTCATCACATCCCGGTTGATCAGATCCGAGACGGTCAGATCTGAGGCCCCGAGGAATCGGACTTTCCCGACGTTGGCGTTACCGTCATCGGTGGGGACATCCACGGACTCCAAGGCGAACTTCCACGATCCGCACCCGGTGCCGTAGTTGTTCTTGTCCTGGGTCATGATCCGTTCCCCGCTATCGGGATCGGAGGCGAAGGCCAAGTAGGACCGGGTGAGGTCACGCCAGGCGTGGGAGCCGGAGAGCTTCGCGCCGATGCTTCCCGCGCCTTTGCCGAAGTGATTGATCAAGATGATGGCAAGATCCTTCTCCTGGGCCAGGGCCATCAGCGGTTCGTAGGACCGGCGAACGTCTTGGACCTTGTTCATGTCCCCATCCATCAGCGAGGGTGCGGGGTCGATGATGACCATACGTGCTCCGGTCTGGTCCACGGCTTCGCGGAGGAGATCCAGGTCCACCGGGAACCTCAGTTCTCGCTCATTGGTGAAGGAGTCGGTGATGGTGGCTGCCTGAACCTGGGCGACGCGGGCAAGGTCGGCGCCGGCGGCGATCAGTCGCGGGACCATGACCGTGGGCCAGTCGTCTTCGGGCCCGAAGATGATCACCGTGTGTTTGGTGCCGTAGAGGTCTCCGGGCAGTTCCCCGCGGGTCAGTTGGGCGGCGAGGTCGAGCATGAATGTGGACTTTCCTTCGCCACCGGCTCCGGCGGCGATGGTCCCGGTGGCCAGGGGGATTACTCCCTGGTGTTCCGGTGCCCACAGCCAGCGCTGTCGGTGCGGGGTGATCATGTGGGCGTAGGTGATCCGAAGCTCCCTGCGGGCTTCGGTCTGAGTCTCTGCCAAGGTGTGGCTCCTTCCCCATAGGTAAGGGATTCAACGATGAGAGGCGGGTAGGGGCCGGGCCGGGACACGACCCGTTGTGGGGAGTGTCCCGGCCCGTGCCGGAGGGGTGTTTGGTTATGCAGCGTGCCGGTTCTGCTCGCGTGTCGGATCGGAGAGATTCAGGCGCTGGTGGAACAGGTCCGGCGGCGGCGGGCCGAGGTACTTTCCGAAGTCCGCGGCCCGCGCCGTGGCGTAGTCGTCCATGGCGGTGCCGTAGATGCTCTTGCCCTGCGCGACCCCGACCACGGTCCCGGTCAGGAACGCTGCCCGGATCGCCGGGTCAGGATGGTTTAGGCAGGCCGCGGCGTGGGCCAGGTGCTCGGCATCGAGGTTCTCGGAGAAGTCCACGACATCACTCCGCCTCGCGATCACCGGTGGCGAGCCGGGTTTCCTGGATGAGCATCCAGGACATGAGCTGCCCGATGACCGCCCGAACCTCTTGGATATCGGCGTCGTGGATGTTCAGGTCCACGTTCAGCATCGGTTCAGGTCCGACGCCGGGGATGATCTCGACCGCGCACTGCAGGAACTCTGCGTTGACCTCGTCCGCGGCGTAGATCTCGCCTTCGATGAGCTGCCGGTATCGGCGGTCACCGGGAAGGACGGGGCGGAAGCGAGTGGGGATGGTGTTCATGCTGCGGCCCTCCCGTGGTTCTCACCGAACACGGTCCACGTGTTCACTGCGGCGAGGAACTGGTAGACCTCTTCGCAGTAATCTTCGGCGTCGAGGTAGCTCATGTCCGTGAAGTGCTCGAAGGAGTACTCCACCTCGAGGTCAGAGGCAGGTCCCGTATCGAGGATGAACGCGGTGACGGCCTCGTTCTCGGAGCAGGGTCCCCAGTAGAGTCCGGTGGGGCCGCCGGTGATGGGGTCGATTTCGCAGGTGAAGTTGGCGGGGATGAGCGGGTTGCGAGTAGGCTGGTGAGTCATAGCGGACTCCTTCTTGTACTTGTTGGATTGAGTTTCGTTGTTCTGAACGGTCATCGCGCTGATGTTTGGCGACAGTGCGCGGTGGCCGTTTTTCTGTGCGCTCGGGGTGGTGGTCATCGGAGCACCACCTTCGCGAGGTCTTCGGCGAGAAGACGGTTGGTCGCCGTCTCGCCGGTTTCATCCTGGTAGTCGATCACCGGTCCCAGCTCGGGATCCTGGACGATCCGGGCGACCTCCAGACTGAGCATGAGCTGCGCGAACTCGACCTCGAGATTCCCCTTCTTAAACTGTCGTGTCAGACGAGCAGCCCGGGAAGCTGACATGGGCTGCCCGGCCTGTTCGGCAAGCGCGAGGAAGGCGTCCCTGACACGGGCTTTATGGGTGTCGCGGGTAATGAGCACGGAGATCTCCCCTTCGGTTGTGCCCTGGCGTGGTGACCAGTGGCGGGATCAAGCGGCCGAGTCCTCCATGAGGGTTTCTTCCCATGCGATGACATCCGAGAGACGGAACCTCACGAACTTGTTGTTGATCTTCATTGCTTTGGGCCCGTAGCCCTGCACCCTCCAGGACTTGACCGTCTGAAGCGCGACCCCTTCGCGATCTGCGAGGTCCTGCATGGTGAGGTGACGGTCCCCCATCTCAAGCGCGGTAGCTGACTCCGGCAACGTCTTCGACATGCTGCCCCTTCTTCCTTGGTTCACTGCAACACAGTTTCGGCTTGACTGTGTTCCGGTGACTCAAGCATACGACTAGGTTCGCCAGAGTGCAAGAGGGTGCGATAATGTGTTCCCATGAAGCAAGACGATCAGAGTGACTGGGGCGCCAACCTCTCCTTGACCATCGGTCAGAACGTGAAGAAGTACCGGATGAAGCAGAAGCTATCCGCTCAAAAACTCAGTGATGCCACAGGCCGGATCGGCTATCTTGTACCCAGAAATTCAATTACAAACCTGGAGAATGGCCGAAAAACTTCTGTATCCATTCAAGACTTGTTATCAATTTCTGGAGCACTAGACGTGCCCCTCGCCAGCCTGATCGCCTCGCCCTTTAAACCAGTAGAGGGCATTGAACTTAGCCCGGGTAACCCAGTACCCTCTGTCCGAGCTTATGAGCAGGTTGCCCCCTTGTATGAGCACAGCAGACCCGAGGACTTGAGCAACGATGTGAAGCTCGCGATTCGAACGATCCACGAATATCGAGAGCGTCTTTGGGGTAAACATTTACGCGAATTAGAGAAATTGGATGCGGATAAGAAATCTCAACAGACGGGTGACCCTATTCCATCAGACTTGAAAAAGTATCTGGAACTTAGTATTCGCACAAACACTGAGGCCCTTTCATACATCAGCTTTGCATTGAGTCAACTCGGGATCGAGCCTTGGGCTATTGAAGAGGAGCAGCCAGGTGGCGCCTAGACCACCCACGCCCCTTGGGTCCTGGGGCGACATCAAGGTCAGCGAGAAGACCCCCGGGCACTTCATCGCCAAGGGCCGCTACAGAGACTACGACGGAGAACTGCGCCTCGTGGAACGCAAGGGGGCCACCGCTCGGAAGGCGGAGAACAACCTTAAAGAGGCCTTCCGGGATCGACTGACGCCCCAGGACCCGACGAAGCTGAATCGAGACTCCAGGATCGCTGTTCTCGCGGACGCATGGTGGGAACACATCCAGGGGAAGAACCTCGCGCTCCGAACCTATGACCGTTACCGAGAGGTGCTGGACGGTTGCGTGCTCCCCCGGCTCGGTGCCGTCAGGCTCTCGGAAGCCACCATCGGACTGCTGGACCAGGCCCTGCGGAACATCGCCAAGGACCACGGCCCCTCGAATGGTAAGCACGCTAAGACCGTCTTGAAGCAGATGTTCGCCCTCGCAGCACAACGGGACGCCCTGCCCACGAACCCGATGCTCTATGTCGGGTCGATCATCGTGCCCAAGAACGAGACCAGGGCTTTAACTGATGAAGAGGTCCAGAGGCTCCGCAAAGTCCTCTCGGGCGACGTTCTCGACGTGTTCGACCTGCTCCTCGGAACCGGGACCAGGATCAGCGAAGCACTCGGTCTCCGCTGGGAAGATATCGAACTGGCACCCCGCGCCCGAGTGACCATCGCGGGGGCTGCCAAGCGAGTGAAGAAGACTGGCATGGTTTGGGAGCCGCGGCCGAAGTCCCTGGGGTCGATGCACCGGCTCTACGTACCGTCGTTCACGGCCGATATGCTCCGCCGGCGGAAGCGTTACTGCCCCTGGGTGTTCCCCTCGATCCGGGGCACCCTGTGGGACCCGTCGAACTTCCGGACGCGGTTGCGTGAACAGCTCGAGGGAACCGAATTCGACTGGGTGCACCCTCACACGATCCGTACGACGGTAGGCACGCTCCTTGCCCACACGGACAGCCTGAAGGCCGCCTCAGCGCAGTTGGGCCATGCCTCCGAAGAGGTCACCCTGCGGCACTACGTGATGAAGCTGCAGGACGCACCTGACGTCTCGAACGCCCTTGAAGTGCTGGGAAGCAAGGCGGAATCAGAGTGATGGGTTTATGTTGGATCGGGAACCCCCCTACCAACGAGAAGGACCGCCTGATTCGGCGTTTTACCTAGTCAGACGGTCCATGTGGTGCCCCAGGAGGGAGTCGAACCCCCGACCAAGAGATTAGAAGGCTCCTGCTCTATCCACTGAGCTACTGAGGCGCGCCGTCTCCGCCGAGACGACCTGTCCAGAGTACCCCTCGTGCGGCACGGTCTCCACCCTGACCCGCCAGCCGCATACCCGCCCGTACGGGCAGCGATGGTGGGACGACGTCGTGAGTTCTCTTCAGTCCCTGACGTGAGGCGGTCGGTGAGGCGCCGGGAGCCGGAGCCCACCCTTACCTGCCTGCAGTGATCCGGCAGACGGCGGCGTCGCACCCGGCGGGGTGAGAAGCCTATGGGTGGAGCCCCCGTCAGACGATCGCACCCGCCGTCTTGTCGCGGCGGAACACCCTCCGGGTGGAGGGGTCCACGAACATCAGGTAGACGCCGTAGACCAGCGCGATGACCGCCGCCACGAGCCGGCCCATGTTGAGGTCCAGGTCGAGGTAGGGGAAGACGTCCAGCTGGTCCGAGACCGCCCACATCATGAAGAACACGGTGGTCAGGAAGAAGAAGTCCACGTGCCAGTCCGTGCGGATGCCCGTCGCGGCGAAGAAGGGGATCAGCCACACGACGTACCAGGCCTGGATCATGGGGTTGAACATCACGATCAGGGCGAGCCCGATGGTCAGGCGCCGGATGATCTTCTCGTCCCGGCCGAGGAAGGCGAGGATCGCCAGGCCGATGACGCCCACCACCTGCGCGCCCTTGTAGATGGCCGACTGGATGTCCCCGCCGGAGAGCCCCAGCGAGTCCGCCCAGATCTTGGCGAGGAAGCCCAGCGCCCCGATCGGCGCGTACCAGATCCACACGCCGCCGGTCGTGGAGAGCGCACCGACCCAGTCGAAGCCGAAGCCGTTGGCCAGGCCCATGAGCCACAGCTCCACCAGGGTGATCGCGAGCGTCATCGCCCAGTAGAGGAACTTCCGGGGCCAGGAGGCGCCCTTGCCCGCCCACAGCAGGCCGATGAACGGCAGGATCAGCAGCGCGATCGGCTTGACGGCCACGGCCAGCGTCGTGATGGTGATCGCCGCGATCCCGCCGTAGTGGTTGCGCCACCTCGCCGCGACGTAGACCGCCGCGACCATCAGGCCGATCATCAGCGCGTCGTTGTGCGCCGAGATCACGAAGTGCACCAGGAACATGGGGTTGGCCAGGCACAGCCAGGCGGCCCGGGTGGGGTTGACGCCGTGCATCGCCGCCAGCTTGGGCACGTAGATCGCGATCAGCACGACGCCGATCAGCGCCGCGAGCCGGAACAGGTAGAACGCGACGTCGGGCGAGGTCCCCGCGGCCCGCGCCACGATCCCCTCGATCCACAGGAACACCGGCCCGTACGGCGGCGGCGACTCGCTCCAGAGCTGGTCCGCGCCGTACTGGAGGAAGTTGTTGACCGAGGAGACGCCGGACTCGTAGGGGTTCAGCCCCGAGTCGTAGAGCCTGCCCTGCGCGTAGTAGGAGTACACGTCCCGGCTGAACAGGGGGAAGGAGAAGAGCAGAGGGGTCCCCCACGCCACCACCGCGGCCGTGACCCACCGCCTGGCCCGCTGGTCCCACGCGGAGATCTTCTGGCTCAGGCGCAGCCACTCGCGGGTGAGCGCCATCGCCCCCACCGCGGTGGCGACGATGCACGCCAGCACCGCGAGGTCGTTGTAGCGCAGCAGGATGATGAAGGAGTTCTGCCGGAACCCGGAGACGGGTGCGAGCCACCCGATCCCGAAGGACCCGAAGGTCATGAGCAGGGACCCGATGGTGCCGATGATGATCGTCCGCAGGGGGCTGCCCCGCACGAATCTAGGCTCGGGCCGCCCACTCGCCTCGACGACGGCGCTCTGGCTCAAGAATCCCCCTGGTCTGTGGTGGTCCGACGACGCCGTGGCGGCCGGACCCGCTCGAGCACCTGGACCGCTGGACGTTCACCAGGCAACTTTACAGTTTTCACGGCCCCGGGAGCGCCCGCGGCCCCACCCGGGCGGCGAGGGCGATACATTGGGCAGGTGAGTAAATCTAGTGAGAACATCGTGTGGATCGACTGCGAGATGACCGGCCTGGACCTGGAGCACGACGCTCTGATCGAGGTCGCCGTCCTGATCACCGACGCCGAGCTGAACATCCTGGACGAGGGGCTCGACGTGCTGATCAAGCCGGAGCCTGCGGCCCTGGAGCAGATGAACGACTTCGTCCGGAACATGCACACCGTCTCCGGGCTGCTGGAGGAGCTCGACGCCGGCCTCACCATGGAGGAGGCCACGGCCCGGGTCCTCGAGCACATCAAGAGGTACGTGCCGGAGCCCCGCAAGGCCCAGCTGGGCGGCAACTCGGTGGGCACCGACAAGACCTTCCTGGTCCGGGACATGCCCGAGGTGATCGAGCACCTGCACTACCGCATCGTGGACGTCTCCACCATCAAGGAGCTCGCCCGCCGCTGGTACCCCCGCGCCTACTACCGCTCCCCCGAGAAGACCGGGAACCACCGCGCCCTGGGCGACATCAGGGACTCCATCACGGAGCTGCGGTACTACCGCGAGGCGGTCTTCGTCCCGCACCCCGGACCCGACTCCGAGACGGCCCAGAAGGCGGCCCAGCGGGCGGTCGAGGCGACGGGCGGCGCCGAGGAGGGCTGACCGGCGTCGGCGCCCCGGTCGTGTGGTGCTAATCACCCTCCATGGTCGCGGGGCGGATTGGCCGCCGATCCCGCCCTGGTGTATTCTCGTATCTGTTGCCCGAAAGAGAGGCCTGACGGTCGTTCCTTCCGAGCAGATATGGTGGGTGTAGCTCAGTCGGCAGAGCGCCTGGTTGTGGTCCAGGAGGTCGCGGGTTCAACCCCCGTCACTCACCCCATGTGGGCGAGGCCCGTATCCAATCCGGAGCCATTGCTTCGGCTTGGATGCGGGCCTCGCCCTTTTTCGTTGCCCTTTCACTGCCGTCGTCGCCGGAACGGCCCGTCCGTGCGTGACCCCGCTCAGAGGCGCAGAGTCTCTGACCGGGGACGGCATCCCGCCACCGGTCCGCACCGGCCGCAGGTGCGTCCCCGGTCGCTGCGCCGCTCAGCCGCGGGTGAGGATGAGGCCGCTGCGAGGCAGCGTGGGGAACCGATCGAGCGGGATGGAGAGGTCCTGGGCGGGGATCCTCCAGTCCGTGCGGGCCAGCAGCCGCACGGCCCGCTTCAGCACCTCGACGGTGCTCCATTCGCCGGGGCAGCGGTGGTTCTCCGCGTGACGGCCGGCTCCCTGCGCGACCAGCGTGTTCGGATCCTCGTCCCAGCTCCAGCCGCGGAACCGCTCGGGCCGGAAGCTGGCCGGGTCGTCCCACAGCCGTGGATCATGGCAGGTCCCGTAGAGGTCGAGCACGACCCAGTCCCCGGCGTCGAAGGAGTGCCCGCGCCACTCGAACTCCTCCTTGACGCGGCCGGGGACGGCCGGGAAGAAGGGATAGTAGCGGCGCACCTCCTGCACGAACGGCTCGAGGTCCGCCTCCTCTCCCGCCGCGAAGGCCTCGCGCCAGCGGGAGTGCTGCTCCAGGGCGACGGCGGCGAAGACGACGAAGCGGGCGACGGCGAACAGGGGACGCACGATGTTGATGAGCTCCACCGCCGCGACCTCCGGCGAGAGCAGCTCGCCGTCGAGGTCCGCGTGGTGGGCGAAGACGTGCAGGGCGGTGCCCTCGGGCGGCGTGATCTCCCCCGCCCGCACCTTCTCCACCAGGCCCGCCGCCCACGCCTCCGTGCCGCGGCGTCGCCATTGCGCGTACCAGTTCTGCGGGCCGAAGAGGGCGACGCGGTCGATCATCAGCGACAGCTCCCTCTTCAGCCGGGGCACGTCCGTCTCCGAGAGCGGGATGCCCGCCCAGCGGCAGGCCGTCCGGGTGAGGACCTGGCGGGCGAGGTCGTGCAGGACGACGCTGTCCCGTCCCTCCACCTGCCGCAGGGCCGTGTGCCACTCCTCCTCGAACAGGTCGCCGATCCGGTCCATGGCGTCCCGGCCCATCAGGGAGAGGAACGCCTGCTTGCGGTGGTGGTGCGCCTCCCCGTCGAGCGCCTGCACGGACCCCTTGTCCTGGAGGAGGTGCTGGATGGTCGGCGGCATCGCCGCCTCGCGGGTGAAACGGTCGCCGTCGTAGAAGATCCCGGCCGCCTCCTCGCCGCGGATGAAGGTGACGGGTCTCAAGGCGAGACGGGTGGTGAACACATCGGTCCCCAGCTGATCGCAGCGTGAGGAGATGAAGGGGTAGCCCTCGCGGAGGAACGCCACCGTGCTGTCGAAAGGTCGGACCGTCATCGGACCCCCTCTGGGTTCGGTTGTGCGGGACGAGTGAACGACGTGGTTCGTCACGCTAGCACGCCTGCGCCGCGCGGCGAGGAATGGGCACCGCCTCGGCAGGAATATGTCCTTCACCTTCCCGGGCACGCGCCATCGCCGGAGGCCGTGAGCCCTGGTCACCGTTGAGCCTGTGTGCCTGTGTGCCTGTGTGCCTGTGAGCCTGTGAGCCTGTGAGCCTGTGAGCCTGTGAGCCTGTGAGCCTGTGAAGATCGTCCCGGGCAGAGGCTTGTGGAGGCCACGGCCCCCGTGGTGATACTGAGGACATGACCCATGGCGAAACCCCCTCGGCCGACGTCGTGCCCCCTGAGGCCACCCTGCTGATCATCGGCAGCGGCCCGGCGGGGGTGAGCGCGGCGCGCAGCTATGCGGACTCCGGCGGGCCGGGCACGGTCCTGATCGTCACCGCCGACGCGGACCGCCCCTATCAGCGGCCGCCGCTGTCCAAGGAGATGCTGGCCGGCGAACAGCCCGTGCACCCGCAGCCCATCGAGGAGGAGGGGTTGCCGGAGCAGGTGAGCCTGCTGCTCGGCACGGAGGTCACCGCCGTCGACAGGAGCGCCCGCACGGTGCTCTGCCGCACCTCCGAGGGGATGCGCAGCATCCGGTACTCGCAGCTGGTGATGGCGCTCGGCTCCCGTCCGAAGCCCCTGCCCGGCGTCGAGGACGGCGCCCGGGTGCATCTGCTCCGCTCGCTGCGGCAGGCCGGAGCGCTGGCGGAGGCGGCGGCCGGCGCCCGCTCCGCGGTGGTGGTGGGCTCCGGCTTCATCGGCTGCGAGGCCGCGGCCTCGCTGGCCGCCCGCGGAGTGCGCACCACGATGGTCACGCCTGAGCCGACGCCACAGGCCGCCCGGCTGGGCGAGAAGGCGGGAGCGCACGTGGCGGACTGGCTGCGCGGGGCGGGCGTCCGCGTCCTGGCGGGAACCCAGGTCGAAGCGGTGCGGGCCCCGTGCACCGTGCGGCTGGACGACGGGACGGAGATCCCCGCCGACCTGGTGCTGGCGGCCGTCGGCGTGGAGCAGAACGGCGAGGTGCCCGACGCCGCCGGCTTCCCCACGGAGGAGGGCCGGGTGCTGGTGGACGAGCAGCTGCGCGCCGGTGCCGCCGAATGGGCGGCGGGGGACCTCGCGGAGGCCCGCCACGCGGTCGCCGGCCGTCGCCTCGCCGTCGAGCACTGGGGGGATGCGCTGAGCATGGGCGAGATCGCCGGGCACAATGCGGCCGCGGCGCTCACCCGAGGCGCGGAGCCGCGGGCCTGGGACGCCGTCCCGGGCTTCTGGTCCGTCATCGGCGACCGCACGCTGAAGTACGCGGCCTGGGGAGACGGCTACTCCACCGCCCACCCCGTGGAGCACGACGACGGTTTCACGGTGTGGTACGCAGACGCCGAGGGAGTGCTCGTGGGGGTCCTGACCCACCAGGCGGATGAGGACTACGAGCGCGGCAGCGAACTCATCGAGCGCAGGAGCACGGTGGAGGAGGCTCTCCGCGGAGGGTGACGGCCGGGGCCGGCGCCGAGGGTGACGACGGGCCGAGGACGGCCCGGCGACGACGCGGTGCGGGCAGAAGGAGCCGGTGCGCCTCGCCGTCGTCCCCCTGCGCTATCCTCGGGGCATCACCCCGCCGCTCGTGAGGGTGTGCCGAGGAGACCTCCTCGCCGAATCCCGCAGGAGACCCCATGTCCTTCCAGAGCTACCTCGACGCCGCCGAAGCCAAGACCGGACTGACCCCGCGCCAGATCATCGAGCTCGCCCGTCAGCGCGGCTTCGACGAGAGCACCAAGGCCGGGCCGATCCTCGAGTGGCTCAAGGAGGAGTACGGCCTCGGCCGCGGGCACGGCATGGCGCTCGTGCACGTCATCACCAAGGGCCCCCGGATCAGCGACAAGCACGTGGGCGGCGCCGGGACGCACGCCGACGCGAGCGAGACCCTGTGGCTCGACGGCAGGGACACCGACCCGAACCGCTGACGCGCCCCGCGTCGGCTCCCCTCCGAGCCGTCCCCGCGCCCCGTCCCGAGCAGCCCAGCCCCCGAGGGAGCCCCATGACATCCATCGGCATCACCGCGTTCGCCTCCACGGCCATCGTGGTGCTCGAGTACATCGTGAAGATCGTGGCGATCGGCGTCGTCCCGGAGAACCGGCGCCCCTCCTCCTCGACGGCGTGGCTCCTGCTGATCCTGTTCCTGCCCGTCGTCGGGATCCCGCTGTTCCTCCTCCTGGGCAGTCCGTACGTCAACCGCCGGCGGGCCCGCATCCAGGCCCGGGCCAACGAGCTGCTGGCCAAGGGCACGGAGGCGGTGCCGGACACGCCCGAGTCGGTGGAGATCCCGGCGGAGCTGGCCGGCGTCGTCGAGCTCTCCCGGTCGCTGACCTCCCTGCCGATGGTCACGGCCACCAACCACGGCGTCCTCTCCGACTACCGGGCGAGCATCGACCGGATGACCTCGCTCGTGGAGCAGGCGGAGGAGACGGTCTTCGTCGAGATCTACATCATGGCCCGCGACGAGACCACCGAGGGGTTCTTCCGGGCGCTCGAGGACGCCGTCGGCCGCGGGGTGAAGGTGCGGCTGCTCCTGGACCACATGGGCTCGCGCAAGTACCCCGGCTTCCGCCGCTTCCTGCGCGGGATGACCGAGGCCGGGATCGACTGGCACCTCATGCTGCCCTTCCAGCCGCTGCGCGGGAAGGCGCGGCGGATCGACCTGCGCAACCACCGGAAGCTGCTGGTGGTGGACGGCAGGGTCGCGGTGATGGGCTCCCAGAACCTCATCGACTCCGCCTACGGCAAGGCGAGGAACCAGCGGGTGGGCCGGCGCTGGAACGACATCTCGATCCAGGTGACCGGGGAGATCGTGACCTCGCTGGAGGCCATCTTCGCGGTGGACTGGTACAGCGAGTGCGGCGAGGTCCTGGGAATCCACGCCTACCGGCAGGAGGGCGAGGAGCGCGAGGAGGCCGTGGAGGTCCTGCCCGCACAGCACGGCCCCACGCCCAGCGTCGGCGGCGAGGTCAACGCGGTGCAGCTGATCCCCTCCGGGCCCGGCTTCCGCACCGACCCCAACCTGCGGGCCTTCACCTCGCTGATGTACATGGCCCGGGAGCGGCTGGCGATCGTCAGCCCCTACTTCGTGCCCGACGAGTCGCTGCTCGCCGCGGTGGTCACCGCGGCCCACCGGGGCGTGCGAGTGGAGCTGTACGTCAGCGAGGTCGCGGACCAGTTCATGGTGGACCGCGCGCAGTCCTCCTACTACCAGGCCCTGCTCGACGCCGGGGTCCGCATCATGCTCCATCCCAAGCCCGAGGTCCTGCACACCAAGTGCTTCCTGGTGGACGACTCGTACGCCGTGATGGGCTCGTCCAACATGGACATGCGCTCCTTCGGCCTGAACTACGAGATCAGCCTGCTGGCCTACGGGGGCGACGTCGTGCAGCAGGTCGGCGAGGTGATCGAGGGCTACGCGCGGCGCAGCACCCCGCTGGATGCCCAGGCCTGGCCGAAGCGCGGGGTGCTGCGGCGCTACTCGGAGTCGATCATGCGGCTGACCTCGGCGCTCCAGTAGGGGCGAGGTCCTGCGGCAGAGGCCGCGAAGGCTCGACGCCGCCGCCCCGAGGCCCGCCGGCTACGCGGACTCGCCCTCGGCGTCGTACCGGTAGAAGCCCTCGCCGCTCTTGCGGCCCAGCTTCCCGGCGTCCACGTAGGACTTCACCAGGTCCCGCGACGCGGCCGGGATCCAGGGGTACTCCTCACGGTAGTGCTCCTCGATGTCCAGCACAACGTCCAGGCCCACGCCGTCCATCGTCGCGAACGGCCCCGAGGCCATGCCGAGGTTCGCCTTCATGATGGCGTCGACGTCGGCCGGGGTGCTCACGCCCTCGGCCACCACGGCCAGCGACTCGCGCTTGATGGCCGCCCAGATGCGGTTGAAGATGAAGCCGGTGCTCTCCCGGTGGGCGATGAACGGCAGGATGCCGTAGGCCGGCAGCTCGCGGGCCAGGAACTCGAGCGCGCCCTCGGCGGTCTTCGAGTCGCTCATCAGCTCCACGGCCATGCTGGCCGGGGGCATCGCGAAGTGCATGTTGAGCACGCGCTCGGGGTGCTCGACCTCGGTGATCACCTCTCGCGAGGCGTAGGAGGAGGAGTTGGTGGCCAGCAGGGCGTCGTCGTCGGCCATCCGGTCCAGGCTGCCGAAGAGCGGGCGCTTGAGGTCCAGCCGCTCCGGGATCGCCTCGATGACCAGCCAGGCGCCGGGCACGGCCGACTCCGGGGCCTCGTGGGCCTCGAATCCGCCCAGCGGGCGCTCCCGGCCGAGGCGGGCGCGCAGCTCCGGCACGGTCTGCTCGACGTAGGCCCGGGCCGCCTCGCGCTGCTCCTCCGCCGGGTCGACGAGGCGCACGGCCGCGCCGCCGCTGGCGAAGACCGCGGCGATGCGGCGCCCGAGCGTCCCTCCCCCGATGACGACGATCGGCCGATCCTCGATGCCCTCCGGCAGCTGATATGCCATGGTGTTCCGTTCTCCTCACATTTCGGTATAATTTGTATCCAATACATTATGTACCCGATGGGCGGCGATCGCCACCCCCTCGTGAACGGAGCACCAGACATGAGCGCACCGAGCCCCGGGACCCGACGCCGCGCGAACACCCGCGCCCGCCTGGTGGAGGCCGCCGCGGCGCTCGTCGAGGAGACCGGGACCACGCGGCTGGGGATCGACGCCGTGTGCGAGCGCGCCGGCTTCACCCGCGGGGCGTTCTACTCCAACTTCGCGTCGGTGGACGCCCTGCTCTTCGCCCTCTACGAGCGCAAGACCGCCCGGGTCCTGGAGGCCCTCGAGGAGCAGCCGGAGCAGGCGCGGCACGAGCTCGGGGGCTCGACGCTGGAGGACGCGGTGGACCGTTTCCTCGACGTCCTGCCCGTGAGCCCGCGCTGGTACGCCCTGCGCGCGGTCTTCAGCCTCCGCGCCCCGCACGACGCCGAGCTCGCCATCTCTCTGCGCGAGCACGCCGACCAGCTGCACCGGGGGCTCGAGCCCTACGTCGCCGGCCTCGTCGCCGCGCACGGACGGCGGCTGAGCACGGACCCGGCCGAGGCGACCCGCGTGGTCGTCGCCGCGCACGTGGGCGCCACCCTCCAGGGGATCCTGCTCGAGGACTCACGACGGCTGAGGCGCGACGCCGTGGCGGCGGCTCTGCGCGGGGTCTCGGAACCCGCCGGGGACGGGGCGGAGAAGGGGGCGGCCTCGGGCGGCGACGTCGCGGAGGAGGCGGAGCCGGGCGACGACGCCGCGGAATCGGGTGCATCGCAGACCTGTCGGCCGGATCAGGCCGGCGCGAGATCGGAATCGGAGAACAGGAGTTCGGACATGGAACGCAGCGATCGGAACGACGAGGGCACGACGCGTGACGGCGAGACCGCGGTGCAGGAGAAGGGCGCCGAGCGCGAGGCTCACGACCGGGAGACGGCCCGGGACGGCGTCGGAGCCGGGGGCGAGGGGCCCGTGCTGTACGGGCTGACCCTCTTCTTCCCGGGCGGCGTGCACCGCGTGGACCCCCGGACCGGCGCCGTGGAGGACCTGCTGACCGACCTCGGGGAGACGCCGGACGGGATCGTCGTGGACCCGGAGGCGCGCGAGGCGATCTTCACCTTCATGGGCGAGCCGGACGAGCCCGCCACGCGCGGCGGCGAGCCGCCCTTCACGCACCGGAACGGCTCCCTGCAGACGGTCTCCCTCGACGGCGGCCCGGCCCGCGCCCTGCTCCCCCGCGGCTCCTTCACCACCGGGAAGCAGGTGACCCGTGACCCCGAGAGCGGCCGCATCTACTGGTGCGATCGAGAGGGCTGCGGCGTCTACCGCTGCGAGGCGGACGGCTCGGGGCTGACCCCGCTGGTGCTCACGGCCGGAACCGGGCCGAGCCCCGCGGAGGAGCAGTGCGTCGGCGTGGCCGTGGACCCCGCGGCGGGCTTCCTCTACTGGACCCAGAAGGGCCCCTCGAAGGGCGGGAGGGGCCGCATCATGCGGGCCGGGCTCGAGCTGCCCGAGGGAGAGGCCCCCGAGGCGCGCGACGACGTCGAGGTGCTCTGGCAGGGACTGCCGGAGCCCATCGACCTCGAGCTCGACCCTGCCTCCGGCGCGATCTACTGGACCGACCGGGGCGCGGAACCGGAGGGGAACACGCTCAACCGGGCGCCGATCCCCGCCCCCGGCGCTCCCGGCGAGGACCCGGAGATCCTGGCCGACGGCTTCGAGGAGGCCATCGGCCTGGCGCTGGACCGGGGGCGCGACGTCGTGTACGTCTCCGACCTCAGCGGGCGGATCCGCGAGATCGGCGTGCGGGACGGGGGCGACCGCGTGGTCGCCGAGCTTCCGGCGCCGGTCACCGGCATCGCGCTGCACTGGCCGGAGGCCACGGGGCTGTGAGCGCCGCCCCGGGACAACTCAGCCGTCCTGGGCCTGGGGGCGCCAGCGGGCGAATCCACCCTCGCTGTGGATGACCTGCCCGGTGATCCAGGCCGCCTCCTCGGTGGTCAGCCAGGCGATGAGGCGGGCGGGGTCGTCGGGCTCCCCGAGGCGTCCGAGGGGGAACATGGGGAGGACGGACCGCCGTGCCTCCTCCGTCATGTAGCCGGTGTCGACCGGGCCCGGATTGATCGTGTTGACCCTGATGCCGCGATCGGCCAGCTCGTCAGCGATCGTCGTCGTGATGCCCGCGAGCGCCGCCTTGGCCGCGGCGTAGGCGATCTCGCCCGGCATCGGGCCCTGCCCCTGGCCCGAGGTCATGAAGACGATCGAGGCGGGGCTCCCCTCCTCGTGACACGCCGCGAAGGCCTGGGCCAGGAGGATGGAGGCCCGGGCGTCGACGGCCCAGTGCCGGTCGAGCATCGAGGCCTCCAACTCCCCGAGCGCGCCGTCGGGGCCGCTCATCGCCTGATTGCAGATCAGGGCGTCGAGACGGCCGAGGCTCTGCTCCGCGGCGGCGATCAGGCGCTCCGGAGCCTCGGGCTCGGCGAGGTCGAGGTGCAGGTCGGAGACGACCGCGTCGCCGACGAGGTGCTCCCGGACGCCGTCGAGCACGTCGTCGATCTCCTCCGCGCCCCAGGGCTGCTCGGCGTCGTGCGGTGAGTAGTGGTGGCAGAAGACGCTGGCCCCGTAGGCCGCGAGGCGGCAGGCGATCGCGTAGCCGATCCCCCGGCGGCGGCTCACCCCCGTCACCACTGCGCTCCTGCCGCGCAGGGGCAGCGGGTCCCGGGCCAGTCCGTCGGCGATGTGAGTGCTCATGCCTCTCATGGGATCAGCTCCGGTGATGGGAGGTGCCGCCGGACACGCCGCCGGCGTCGGATTTCTTCGGGGCCTCCCCTGTTTCCCGATGCCGGTCCCTTCCTCCCCCGTCGGATTCCTGCCCGACGCTGATTGTCTCCCCACCCTCGGTTTCCTGCCCCGCGCCGGCCTCCTCCTCGCCGTCGGCTTCCGTCTTCTTCTCCCTCCCCGGTGTCCGCCCTTCCTCCCCGGCCTCCCTTGCTCCCGGCCGTCCACAGGCCCCGCCGGAGCAGCGGTTCCGCGTCTAGAATGAGGTCCACCACCGCAGGAACGAGCACCCCAGGAGCGGGCCCATGGCCGAGCCAATGTCAACCCAGAAGAACGCCGCGAAGGCGCCGGTCAGCGGCGAGGGCCGGTTGCAGGGGATCGGCGAGCGCCTCATCATGCGGCTGCCCGGGGAGGCGAGCCTCCAGCTGCCCTCCCGGGGCCAGGTCGCGGTCGACGCCGTCCTGAACGACTACGCGACATCCACGGTGCTGGAGCCCGACGGCGCGAAGGGCCACTGGCTCGCCGTGGACGATGAGCTGCGGGAGGCCCTGGGACTCGAGGAGGGCTCCGCCGTCGTGTTCGAGCTCGCGCCGGCGGGCGCATGGCCCGAGCCGGAGGTCCCGGCGGATCTCAGGGAGGCGCTCGAGCAGGCTCCCGACCTCGCGGAGACCTGGGCGGACATCACGCCCATGGCCCGCTGGGAGTGGGTGCGGTGGATCGGGGCAACCAAGAGCGCGCAGACGCGCGGGCGCCGCGTCGAGGTCTCGATCTCCAAGCTGCGCGCGGGCAAACGGCGGCCGTGCTGCTTCGACCTCTCCTCCTGCACGGATCCGGAGCTGTCGAAGAACGGGAAGCTGCTCGGGATCGCGTGATGCGGGCACGGGCCTCGGGGAGGCCAGCGCCAGCTCCGG
The DNA here is from genome assembly GCF_004136635.1 of Rothia halotolerans. Classification (GTDB taxonomy): domain Bacteria; phylum Actinomycetota; class Actinomycetes; order Actinomycetales; family Micrococcaceae; genus Rothia; species Rothia halotolerans. Next base: position 757,930 of record NZ_NOIU01000002.1, read on the forward strand.
ATGAGCCAGCTACCGCCTCGCCTCGATGAGGTGCCGGGTCGACGTCGCGACGAAGGGCTCCCCCGCGCGCATCCTGCGGTCGAGCTCGCGCAGCTCGTCCTCGTAGGCTTCCACGGAGAAGCCGGGGACCCACCAGACGCACTTGCGCAGGATCCACACCACGGCCCCGACGTCGTAGAAGGCCATCCGGCAGCGGGCGGTCTCGAGCCTCTCCACGGTGAGCCCGGCGCGTTCGGCCGCGGCGGCCTCCCGCTCCGGATCCCGCTCCTTGCGCTCCTCGGGGCGCGGTCCGAGGAAGAACTCGATGAGCTCGAAGGCCGACGCCGGCCCCACGTGCTGCGCGAGGTAGCGCCCGCCGGGCAGGAGCACCCGGTGGATCTCGGGCCAGTCGGGGCTCACCGGGTGCCGCGAGCTCACCAGCTCGAAGGAGGCCGCAGGGAACGGGAGGGGGCCGGCGTCGTGCTCCGCGACCTCGACGCCGCGCGGGCCCAGGCGCTGGCGGGCCCGGACGACGTTGGGCGGCCAGCCCTCGGTGGCCGCCGTGCGGGGCGGCAGCGCCGGGGCCTCGGCGAGGACCTCCCCGCCGCCGGTGTCCAGGTCCAGCGCGGAGCCCGCTCGCCCCAGCCGCTCGGCCAGCAGACGCGCGTACCCCCAGGGCGGGCGCTCCTCGACGGCGCGTCCGTCCAGCCATTCGAAGCCCCAGCCCTCGACGTCGGCGGCTTCTGCCTCGGACACCAGCTCCTCGAACGATCTCATGGGGGCGAGCCTAGCCGGTGGGGATCCGAGGGTCGAAGACGGACCCTGTCGTCTCGCTCGTCCTCGGGGCGGACACTGCGGGACAGGATCAGCGAGATCACGCCGCTGAAGGGCGCGTGAGGAGGGCGCGGCGATGAGGACGCGCTGCCAGCTCTCCGTCCCCCTCACTCGCCGAGGGCGACCGTCACATCAGCGGCCTCAGGTGCTCCGCCGCCCAGCTCACCAGCGTGGTGGGGGTGGTCGTCGCGTAGGTGCGCGGGTCCTCCGGCACGTAGTCGTCCCGGATGCCCGCCGTCATCATGACGATCGCCTCGACGGCCGGGGCGGGGAGGCCGGCGGCCTCGAGCCCGGCCCGCACGGCGTCGTCGGTGGTCCGGCGCGCCTCGACCGGGCGGCCGAGGACCTCCGAGAGCCGCCGGGCGACCTCCCGGAAGGTCAGGTCCTCGGAGCCGTGGACGGCCTGGACGCGGCGCCCGGCCCAGGCGGGTCCGAGCAGGCGGGCCGCGGCGACGGCGGCGATGTCCTGCGGGGCGACCCACGGCAGGGGCCGATCGAGGTCCATCGCGGTGCTCAGCACGCCCTCGCGGATCGAGTCGGCGTCCATCAGCAGGTTGGTGAGGAAGTACCCGTTGCGCAGGTGGGCGACCGAGGCTCCGCTCGCCTCGAGCTCCAGCTCGGTAGCCGCCAGGCCGTCGATCTCGCCGACCCCGCGGCGCTTCTCGGTGCCGCCGCTGGACTGGAAGACCACGCGCCCGACGCCGTTCGCCTCGACCGCGGCCCGGACGTTCGCGGCCGCGCGACGGTGGGCCTCCACGGGGTCCCGGTCCAGCGCGGTGGGACTGACCCAGTACAGGGCGGAGAGGCCGCGGGTGGCCTCCGCCACGGCGTCGGCGTCCCACGCGTCGATCGGGGCCGTCTCCACTCGCTCGGCGACGTCCTCCGTCAGGCCGGCGGGATCGTGCAGCAGGGCACGGGGCCGCTCCCCCGCCTGCACCAGCAGACGCAGCAGGTGCCGCCCGACGTTCCCCTTCGGCGTCATCACTCCGATGGTCATAGACGGCTCCCCTTCGATGACGGATGGCGGCCGGGACCTGTGACGGTGGATCCCGCGGCCTGATAGGTGATGCGTATCACCCGCGCCTCGACGGTAGCAGACCGCGCCGTGAGACCTCAGCCGCCGTATCCGAGGCCGCCCGCCGGGCGGACCGCCCGCTCGGGGCGCGAGAGGCCCGGGGCCGGCGAGAGGATCTCGCACCTCGAAATCTTTTCTCCTCGAACCTGGTGTTGCGTGCTCCCAGCCTGAACTAGGCTCGAAATTGTCTCGACTTGTCGAGAGGATCGCCGCCTGGGCTTCGGGCGGATCAACATACGGAGGATGATTGCACCATGGTCAACCACAACCTTGACTACGACGCACTCGAGAACGCCAACGTCTACGACAACGAGAGCAAGAAGATCGGCACCATCGGCCAGGTCTACCTCGACGATGAGACCCAGCGCCCCAAGTTCATGACCGTCAACATCGGCCTGTTCGGCTCGCGGGAGACCTTCATCCCCCTCGAGTCGGCCAGCCAGTCGGAGGACGGCGTCACCGTCCCCTTCTCCAAGAACTTCATCAAGGACGCGCCGAACGTCGAGGTCGACGGTCATCTGACCCCCGATGAGGAGCGGCGCCTGTTCGAGTACTACAGCCTCGACTACGAAGGCTCCGATCGCGGGGCGGCGGGCGGCCGCCGCACCGAGGACCGGGGAGGGGACGCCGCCGCGCAGGCCGGCGGCCGCGGGCGTGACGACGCCGGCCGAGGCGCCGGGGACCGACGTGGGGATCGCGCCGGCCGTGAGGGCGCCGAGGGCGAGATGGTCGCCCACGAGGAACGGCTGGAGGTCGGCACCGAGCAGCACGAGGCCGGCCGGGCACGTCTGCACAAGCGGGTGCGCACCGAGCACCAGAACGTGGACGTCCCGGTGCAGCGCGAGGAGCTCGTCGTGGAACGCGAGGAGATCGACCCGGACTCGACCGAGGCCCGCTCCACCGGCGGGATCGACTCCGAGGACACCGAGGAGACCGTGACCCTCCGGGAGGAGCGTCCGGTGGTGGACAAGGAGACCGTCGCGACCGAGAAGGTCAACATCGGCAAGCGGACGGTGCAGGACACGGAGACCGTGTCCGGTGACGTGCGCCGTGAGGAGATCGAGCTGGAGGACGAGGAGAACAAGCCCGACCGTCGCCGCTGAGCGATGCCGGAGGGCGCAGGCGGGTGAGCCTGCGCGCCTCCTCCGCTCGATCGTTCCCTCGGGGCCGGATGCGCTGACGCGCTTCCGGCCCCGAGGAGCGTCCGGGCCGGCGCGGCGTCGAGCCCCTCACCCCTCGTGGCCGACCCACTGCCACAGCCCGGCCAGCGCCGCCGTGGTGCCGGCGCGCAGGGCCGACTCGGGATCCGGGGCGAAGCGCGGCGAGTGGTTCACCGGCCCGCCCTGCTGCGGCTCGTCGACGCCGCCGAACCACCAGAAGACCGAGGGCACGCCGATCGCCGTGCCCAGCCACCCGAAGTCCTCGGAGCCCATCATCGGGGCGCTGCGCTGCACGGCCTCCTCGCCCAGGGCCTGCCGCAGGCCCTCCAGGACCCGCTCCGAGGCGGCAGCGTCGTTGACGTTGATCGGGAAGTCGTAGATCTTCTCGATCTCCGGCTCCTCGATGCCCGCCGCGATCGCCTCGCCGCGCAGGATGCGGCGGATCGCCTCGATGAGCCTCTCCCGCGTCCCCTCGGAGAGGGCCCGGGTGTTGATGGTGAACTCGGCCTCCTCGGGGATGATGTTCTCCTTGAGCCCGGCGTGGAAGGTCCCCACGGTGACGACGGCGGCCTCCTGCGGCGCCAGCTCGCGGGAGACGATGGTCTGCAGGCGGGTGACCATCGCCGCCGCGGCCACGATCGGGTCCTTGCCGTCCTGCGGCTGCGAGCCGTGCGTCTGGTGGCCCCTGACCGTGACCCGCAGCGAGTCCGCCATCGCGGTCGCCACGCCCGGCGCGAGCGCCACCGTGCCGGCGCGGGCCGGGGAGACGTGCTGTCCCAGGATCGCCTCCGGGCGGGGCGCGCGGTCCCACAGGCCGTCCTCGACCATGGCCCGGGCGCCCGCCGCCGTCTCCTCCCCCGGCTGGAAGATCAGCACGACGGTGCCGCCCCAGCGGTCCGTGTCGCAGACGAGCGCCCGCGCGGCCGCGAGCAGCGAGACGATGTGCGTGTCGTGCCCGCAGCCGTGCATGACCGGGACCTCGCGCCCGTCGGGCAGGGTCCCGCGCGCCCGGGAGGCGTACTCCCGGCCCGTGCTCTCTTCGATGGGCAGCCCGTCGGTGTCCGCGCGGAAGGCCACCACGGGCCCCTCGCCGTTCTCCAGGACGCCGACGACGCCGGTCCCGCCGCAGCGGAAGCGCTCGATTCCCAGCGCGTCCAGCTCCGCCTCGATCCGCTCCTGCGTGGCGTGCTCCTGCATGCTCAGCTCGGGATTCCGGTGCAGATGGCGGTAGAGCTCGTGGAGGGTCTCGGCCTCGTGCGCGGAGAGGCGGGGCAGTTCTGAGACGGTCATCGGGCGGTCCTTTCCGAGGGGGGCGTGCTGACGCTGCGTCGTGTGACCCAGCCTACAGGCGGCCGCTGCCAGAGGGACGCCCGATCCCCGGGGCACCGGCCCGCTCGGAGTCTGCCGCCCCCGCAGCCGAGGGGAGCCGCCCGGACCCCCGCGCACGCCGCGCGGCACCCCGCTCAGTCGCCGAGGCCGCGGGCCTCCAGGGCGTCCCCGACGTCGTCGGCGTGGCGCAGCGAGAGCACCAGCACCGGCATGACCCAGGCCCACGGGGCGAGCCGGACGCCGCGGCTGCGCTGGGCGTCCCGGACCTGACGCACGACCTCGCCCAGCTGGCCCACCGCGCTGAGCGTCAGGGCCATCGCGAGCCCCACCCGCTCGGGCCGCGCGCCGAGCCGGCGGAAGGGCCGTAGGAGCCGCTCGGCGGTCCCGACGATGCCCTCCACCGGCGTCGTGCGCGTGATGCACTGCGCGAGCAGGACCACGGCGAGCACCCGGAGCGTGTTGGTCGCGGCGAGCACCGGCGCGAGGAAGATCAGCTGCGTGACGGCGAGGAACAGGAGGATCAGACAGACCCGCCGGAGCTCGCGCAGCAGGATTCGCGGGCCCAGGCCGGCCAGCGCGAAGGCGGCGAGGGGCAGCACCAGGCAGGCCAGGCAGGTCCACCACGAGGCGGGGGCCAGGGAGAGGGCGAGGGCGAGGATCGCGAGCGCGGCGAGCTTGGCGCCCGTGGGCGCCCGGTGGACGAGGCTGTGGCCCGGCAGGTAGAGGGAGATCATGCCAGCGTCTCCTCGTAGGCGGCGATCACGGACTCGGGGGCGCCCTGCGCGCCGATGCGGCCGTCCTGGACGAGGATCGCCTCGTCGCAGCGGCGGGCCAGGTCCATGTCGTGGGTCACCAGCAGCACCTGGGGCGCGGCGGGGGCCAGCAGGAGGTCGGAGATGATCCGCCGGTGCCGGGCGTCCAGGAGGCTCGTGGGCTCGTCCGCGATGACCAGCCGGGGTCCGCGGATCAGCACCGAGCACAGCGCGAGCCGCTGCATCTGGCCGCTGGAGAGCGTCTGGCAGGCGCGGTCGGCGAGCTCCTCGAGGCTGTGCTCGGCCAGCGCCCGCTCGACGCGCGCGGCCGTCTCCGCCCGGCTCAGCCCGAGCCCGCGCAGGGACAGGGCGACGTCCTCCCGGACCGTGGGCATGATCGCCTGGGCCCCGGGGTTGGCGAAGACGAAGCCGACGCTGCGGCGCAGGCGCTTGGTCTCGGAGGTGGGGACGCCGTCGACCGCGATGCTCCCCCGGCTGGGGCGCAGCAGGCCGGCGACGGCCTTGGTCAGCGTGGACTTGCCGGAGCCGTTCTCGCCGATCACGGCCGTGCGGGGGGCCGCGAGCTGGCAGCTGACGTCGTCGAGCAGCAGGGCGGGGCCCTCGGGGCCGTCCGCCTCCACCGTCACCGCGTCCAGGACCACGCTCATGCCGCGCGCTCCAGGAGCATCGCCGCGCCCATGCCGCCGCCGATGGCGCACATCGCGACCCCGCGCGAGCCGACCGGCGCGTCGAGGAGGCGGTGGACCAGGCGGACCAGGACGACGGCGCCCGAGGCCCCCCAGGGGTGCCCGAGCGCGAGCGCGCCGCCGCGGGCGTTGACGCGCTCGTCCACGGCGTCGCCTGCCGGGTCCGCCAGGCCGAGCTCGTCCAGGGCGGCCAGGGCCTGCGCGGCGAAGGCCTCCACGATCTCGATCACCGCGACGTCGTCCCACGTCCACCCGGCCCGCTCCAGCGCGCGGCGGGCGGCGCGCACCGGGCCGAGGCCGGGCAACGCAGGGTCGGACCCGGTCAGGGCGTCCCCGCGGACGACGCAGTGCGGCCCGGCGGCCTCGGCGGCCGGGGCGAGCAGGAGGGCCGCGGCGCCGTCGGCGATCCGGGCGGCGGTGCCGGGGGTGACGCTCGCGTCCGGCGCGGAGCGGACGGGGCGGAAACGGCGCAGGAGGGCCGGGCTGGTGGAGCGGGGGCCGTCGTCGGGGATCGGGGCGGAGGCGGGGTCGCCCGGGCGCCGGAGGGGCGCCGTCTCCCCCTCCAGGGCGGCGGCGTGGGCCAGGGAGAGCTCGTGGCTGCGCACGGCGAAGGCCTCCTGCCGCGCGCGGCCGATGCCGCGGCGGGCCGCGAGGTCGTCGGCGGCCTCGATCATGTCCGGGTCCGGGAAGCCCTCCGGTGCGAAGGGGGCCCGGGAGAACGGCACGCCGTCGAGGGTCCGGACGGGCGCGGTGGAGGCGCTCTCCGCCCCGCCCGCGGCCGCCGTCTCCCCGCTCTCCCGGACGTGCCGGGCCGCCTGCGCGACGGCGACCATCCCCGAGCCGCACTGGGCGTCGACCCCCCACCCGACGCACGTCTCGCCGAAGCCCGCGCCGAGCGCCGCGAGGCGGCCCAGGTTGCCCCCGGGGCCGGTGCAGTTGCCCATCACGACGGCGTCGGGCGTCCGGGGCGCCCCCGCGGCCGCCGCCGCGAGCGCGTGGGAGGCCAGCCGGTCCGCGCTCAGGTTCGCCAGTCCCCGCGAGCGCGGGGCGATGGGGGTCCGCAGCGCGCGCAGGATCGCGACGTCGCTCATGGTGCCTCCTCCAGTCTCGTCCACTCGGCTGCGCTCAGCCGCTTCACCTTACCGCTCCCGGTCCGGGGCAGCCGGGCGACCAGCCGCCACCTGCGCGGCAGCTGACCGGGCGTGAGCAGGGGGCGGGCCCGCCGGCTCAGCTCCGCCGTGTCCAGCCACACCCCCGGCCGCGGCTGGACCAGGGCGGTCACGACCGCGCCCCACCGCGGCCGCTCCTCCCCGACCACCAGGCAGGCCTCGACGCCGGGCAGGTCGTTCAGGACGGCCTCGACGTCGGCGGGGATCACGGTCGCGCCCGCGGTGCGGATCGCGCCGTCGGAGCGGCCCAGCAGCGTGAGCCGGCCGTCCGGCTCGAGGCGGGCGCGGTCGCCCACGGTGAGCCACTCGCCGTCCCGGCGCAGCGAGCCGCCCTCCCCGATCGAGGCGCAGGCCGCCTGCCGGGTGCGGACCCACAGGACGTCCTCGCGCACCTCGGCCTCGACGCCGTCGAAGGGTCTCAGCCCCGCGCCGTCGTCGAGGGCCACGAAGGACAGCTCGGCGGCGCCCGCGTAGGCCACGACCTCGAGCCCGAGGGCCCGGGCCCGCTCGGCCAGCCGCGCGCCCAGGCGGTCCCCGCCGATCAGCACCGCCCGCAGGCTCGTGGGCGCCCCCGCCTCCAGGAGGTCGACGACGTCGGCGAGGTGGTGCGGCGTGCCGTGCATCAGCGTGGGCCTGGTCAGGTCGGCGGCGCTCAGGCGGGCCCGGGCCGGGACGCGCCAACCGAAGCCGCGCGCCCGGGCGTGGGCCGCACCGTAGACCGTCATCGAGGAGACCGGGTGGACCGGCAGGAGCATCACATCGTCCGTGTGCAGGCCCAGGGCCTCCTCCACGGCGGGGCGGGAGACCTCCCACGAGGCCTCGCTGCGCAGCAGGATCCGGGGACTGCCGGTGGTGCCCGAGGTGAAGGTCGCCCAGGCGGCCTCCCGCGGGGGCCGGGCCTCCTCGACGCTGCGCACGGCTCTGCGCCACGCCGCCTCCGACCAGCGCTCGTCGCCGATCAGGGGGATCCCGCCCTCCTGACGGACACTCAGCGCGCGCTCGATCACGGCGGCCCGGTCGGCCCCGCGCAGCGGCACGATGCGGGGGCGGAGCGCTGCCGGTCCCACGCCCCTCCTACTCGAAGGCCCGCGGGTACGCCCGCCAGAGCCCCATGGTCACGGCCGCGGCGAGGACCGCCTTCACCAGGTCCCCCGGCAGGAAGGCCATCGAGGCGAGCGCGGTCTCCCGCAGCCCGAGCCCCGTGACGAGGGACTGCACCGGAATTCCGATGAGATAGATGGCGGCGATGCCCCCGAGCACGGCACCCAGGACGGTGCTCCACCACCCGGGCCGGCGCCCGCCGGCCCGCACGATCAGGCCCACGACGACGACGCCGAGGATCCAGCCCAGCAGGAAGCCGGCGCTCGGCGCCACGAACGCCCCGATCCCGCCGCGCCCCCCGGAGAGCAGCGGCAGGCCGAGCGCCACGAGCGCCTCGAACAGCAGCACGGCGCCTAAGCCCCGCCAGGGGCCCAGGACGGCGCCGGCGAGCATCACGCCGAGCGTCTGCAGGGTGATGGGTACGGGGATGACGGGCACGGGGATCGGCCCGGCGAGACCCATCACGGCGATGAGGGCCGCGAAGATCGCGATGCGGGCCAGGCCCCGGGACGAGCCGCCGGCCGGCGTGCGGCCGGCGTCAGCCCGGCGGGCTGGCGATCGGTGCGAGACTTCCACTGCGGGGACCTCCACGGTGTCGAGGCGGATTTTTGAACAGTGTTCAACTTAGCGCATCGACGCCGTCTGCGGTAGCCCGGGGCCGCCGCGTTCCCGGCGCGGCGAGTCCCCGCGCTACGGTGGAGCCGAACAGAACCACCCCCGCCCGCGAGGGCCCGCGCCATGGAGGCACAGTGACCGTCCGTCCCATCACCATCACCGGGGAGCCGGTGCTCCACCGTCCCACCCGCCCCGTCACCAGCTTCGACGAGGAGCTGAGGCAGCTCGTCGCGGACATGTTCGAGACGATGGACCTGGCCAACGGCGTCGGGCTGGCCGCGACCCAGGTGGGCGTGGACCTGCGCCTGTTCACCTACGCCTTCGCCAACGACGACGACGCGCCGGACCGCGGCGTCGTCATCAACCCCCGCCTGGTGCTGGGGAAGATCTCCGAGGAGGACCCGGACCGGGACGAGGAGGCCGAGGGGTGCCTCTCGGTGCCCGGCCTGAGCTTCCCCCTCAAGCGCGCCGAGCAGGCGACGGTCTCCTACCAGGACGAGGACGGCGTGCAGCGCCGGTTCGAGGCGCACGGCTGGTTCGCGCGCGTGATGCAGCACGAGACCGACCACCTGGACGGGAAGCTCTACGTGGACCGGCTCAACAAGCGGTGGTCTGCGAAGGCCCGCAAGGCGATCAAGCGCGAGGGCTGGGGCGTTCCGGGCAATACCTGGCTGCCGGGGCGGGACGAGGACCCTTTCGGGCACTGAGCCGCCCCGAGGGAAGCGAACAGGGCTTGAATCTCAACCTGAGGTTCGCCGAGGAGCCCGGAATGACTCAGTCCTCACGCAGCACGATGGTCAGCTCAGCGGGCCCCTTACCCGCCGGAGAGAGTTCAACCTCCCATTGAGATCGAAGGATTTCAGCGAGCTCCTCGGGCGTCGCCGGGTCGGCCCCGGTCTCCAGGAGGTACCGGGCCACCTCGCCGCGGTAGTGCTTCGCCATGTGGGAGACGACCTGGCGACGGCCGTCCTTGAGGCGCTCGACGCGGATGGCCGCCGTGGAGGAGGGCTCGGGCTTCCATGCGGCGGCGTAGCTGGAGGAGCGGCAGTCGATGATCAGCTGGTCCCGGCCGTAGTCGCCGAGCACGGGCGAGAGCTCCCCCTTCCACCAGCTCGCCAGCGTCCCCTTCTGCGCCACCTTGGCTCCCATGGAGAGCCGGTAGGCGGGGATGCGGTCGGCGGGCCGCACCGCGCCCCACAGGGCCGAGACGATGACGACGCTGCCCTCGGCCCGCTCCCTGGCCTCCTCGCTGAGAGTGGAGTAGCCGAGCGCGTCGTAGAGCACGCCAGTGTAGACGCTGATCGCGGGGGCGGCGGGCTCTCGGCTCAGGCGGGTGTTCCGGTCGACCTCCCCGCGCAGGCTCGCGCCGACCTTGAGGCGGTCGAGGGCGTCGTCGGAGGCGCTGACGTCGGCCAGGTGACCCAGCATGGCCTCGCGGGCCTCGGTGAGCTGCGGGAAGCTGAGGTCCAGGAGGTCGGCGGGGGAACCGGCGTCGGGGGCGGTCTTGGATTCGGAGGGCGGGAGCAGAATCAACATGGCCCCTTCAGTGTAGAGTGGGGCGCTGGACGGGTCGGCTGGGCGATCGCGCGGCGTGTTGAGCGTCTCGAGGAAAGTCCGGGCTCCGCAGAGCAGGATGGTGGATAACGTCCACTCGGGGTGACCCGCAGGCGAGTGCCACAGAAAGCAGACCGCCCGCCGTGACGGCGGGTAAGGGTGAAACGGTGGTGTAAGAGACCACCAGTTCCCGCGGCGACGCGGGAAGCTCGGTAAACCCCATCCGGAGCAAGGCCAGACAGGATGCGCCACGAGGGCTGCTCGCCCCAGCATCCGGGTAGGCCGCTCGACCCCCGGAGCAATCCGGGGGCTAGATGGATGATCGCCGGTGCGCGGGAGCTTTCTCGCGCATCACAGAACCCGGCTTATCGGCCGGCCCGTCCTCTCAAACCCTCTCCATCGCTGTGTTTACACAGGATGGAGGGATTTTCCGCAGGCTACATATATTGATGCTGACTATATGTGATCATTTGCCCCCCCCCCCCCCCCCCCCCCGACGCTCTTCCGATCCCCCCGAGATAAGCGCCCTCTCGACTTGGACTTGCCCCCAGGACCAACGCCTTCTTGCCGTTGGTCTTCACGACGGTGTCGATCTTCCGCTCCAGCGCCGGCACGTCCTCGACCATGTCCACGGCGTCCGACCACGTGCCCTCGGAGGTGTTGAGGTCCTGCGCGGTGCCCAGCACCAGCTCGCCCGGCGCCGAGACGATCATCATGTACAGCGCGACGACGGTCATCACCAGCGACTTGCCGTTCTGCCGGGCGACGAGGAGAAGCATCGTGCGATAGCGGAACCGGCCGTCCGGGAGGATCTCCAGGGCCCGCTTGATGAAGTACTCCTGCCACGGATTCAGCGTCACGCCGAGAACGTGCAGCGCGAAGGCGATGCAGTCGAACCCCAACGTGGTCTCGGGGGTCAGATCGACTTGCTCAGGTGTGACGATCCGCGGGCGCTCGTGCCCGTAGATCATGCCGGCGCCTTCTTCCGACGCGCACGCTTCGCGAAATCGCCCAGCACGTCGTCCACCGGGTCCTGCTCCTCCTGGTCCTTGGAGAACTCCCCGCGAGCCTGCGGAGTGCCGCCCAGATCGTTCAGGAGTGCCTTGAGATAGGAGCCGTAGTTCTGGGCCTTGAGCATGAATTCCGAGGCTCCCGAGCCTTCGGCGGCGTCGAGGACCTTCGCGTAGTGCCGAGTGATCGCCTGGGCCGCCTCATCTGCTGCCGAGAGCCAGGTCATGGCCTCAAGGGACCGTTCCAGGGCCGCCGAGATGCGCCCGAGGGGTCTCGACTGCTTGTACTCCTCCCCTGGGAGCGCGATATCGGACATGCTGATTCCCTTCATGGGTCGGTTGTACGGGCTCAGGATCCCTTGACAGTGTTATTGGCCCGACAGAGGCCATATCGGAGGTTGTCAAGGCGCCTCAGAGCCTCGCAGTCGAGGGGAGGTAGCTCCCGGGAAAAGAGGGATGCGAGCCGGGACCGGAGCGTCTTCAGACATTTCCCGCCCCCATCTGGGGAATAACAGCTGACAGAGAGGCTTCGACTAGACCACACGCCTGGGAGCTATGGTTGGTGTGAGCAACAGTTGGGCATGGCATGGAGGAAGCTCGTGGGAAACAGCGGAAACGACGCAAATCGTGGTATGCCTGGCCACCCGTACCCCATCTGCCCTTGGAGCAATAGGCAGCTTCGCCACCTTGGAGATTCCTTACGCACTGGAACGCCCGTAGATGGGAAGACTCCTCACTATGATGACGTGATGGAATGGTATGGAGGACTCGCATATGAAGCCGTAGTTTTCCTAGAGAAGCTCGAACTTCATCGACTCCTGGAAGGCCAAGTTCCCGCCATAACAGGGCGACCCAAGACGGTCGACACGCTGACTGAGAAGCTGAAGCGTCAGCCCACCTACCAGCTCGGAAACATTCAGGGCGTCGCTGGAGCTCGGGTAGAAGCCAGGATGAACCTGATCCAGCAAGACACCTTGGTGAATCACGTAGTGGCGAGCCATGAGCAGATAGGCGTCCCCTGTGAGGTTAGCGATCTGCGCGATGATGACCACTCTGGGTACAGAGCGGTACATGTGATCGTGAAGCCGCCTGGTTCGAGGCGGTTTGAAATCCAGTTCCGAACGATGGTGCAGAGCAGGTGGGCCAACACTTATGAGGCCCTCGCGGACGTTGTCGGCCGCGACATCCGCTACGGCAGTGTTCCTCAAGAACAAGTCGTTGCAGATGCCGTGGAGCTCATGCAGGCGCTGTCTAGAGACCTGGCCAAAACGCTTGAGGATTCTGGGGTGACCCTTATCAGTCTTGAGCAACGAGGCATGAAAGCCAATACTGATAAGGATCTTGCCGAGATGGTACGGCAGCATGAGCACCTTATGTCCCAGTATGAAGAGCAGATGGAGAACATGGAGACGACGCTCCGGCAGATCGGCTCCGAGCTTGGCGGCTCCCCGCTGACGCCCAGTTGAAGGGTGTAGCCTGACCAGACCGAGAGGAACACACATGCCTGGTTTTGTAATCGAGTATCATCGCCGCACTGGCGAGAAGAAGGTCACTGAGTTCGGCCAGCAAGATGGCTACAAGCGCGCAGTCAAGGCGCGTCTTGCCCAGGAGCGAACCAATCATGACCCTGACGTAGAAATCGTCGCCTTGATGGGCAGCTCCCTGGACGCTCTGAAGCAGACTCATTCGCGCTACTTCATGGCCGACAGGACTGCCCAGAACGTATAGAAGACACCTGAATGGGCCCTCGCCGGCATGAGACGGGAGGGTTCATTCCTTATCTGTGCCTACTTCCACGAGCGGGTCAGCGTCCTCAGCCCGACGGTGGGCATCTTATTGCTGCACTCGTTGTTTCATGCGCGGCGGTTGGGCCGATAGTTGCTGGTGCCTTCGGCCAGTTCCGCGTGGGTGGAGCGCGGGTAGAGGTGGCCCAGCACGAACGCATCGTTGTTTACGTATCCACGCTACAGCGCTCCGCTGGCACCGTGCCTCCCCCCTCCAACGAGGAGAGACGCGGGGCACCGTCGTTACCCGGTAGCAGCTTCGGGGATCAGATACTTCGCTAGATCGTCCATGCTGATCTACGTCGTCTTGTGGCTCACCCGGTTCGGATCTACATCCTTCGCGCAACTCGTGACTCTAGGACGACTCCCCTCCGGCAAAAAATGCCGCTCCCGACCATGCGAGAATCATCACATGAAACGGAAGAACCTCACCTTCATCGCACTGGCCATCACCATTCTTTTCGGGGTCAGCTTCACCTTGTTTTCCGACGGACCGCCGCAGGGATACGCACCCGTGGGAGGGGCCATCGTCGCCTTGGCCTGGATCTCCCTCGGATTCTTCGGGCGAGACGACGGAACCGACAAGAAAAGCTAGATATGCGGGGCCGCGCAGACGGGGAAGGCAGATGTCGAGGCGGAGCTCCCTGAAGGAGATCCGTCCGCTGACGCTGTTCGTCCGCTCTTCTCCCCGGAAAGCGCATGGACGCCCCTGCCCTCCTCACGCTAGGGTCTCCCCCATGCGCATTGAGACGTTCACGTGGTGGCTGCCCTAGCCGGCGGCCATTCAACGCGCATTCAGACACGTCATGCGAGCCGCCCACCGGGCGGCTCTTCGTCTCTTCCCCCACCCGAGTCAGGGCCTCCGTCCGAGTGGTCGGTACGCACCGAACACCCCTGGAGGCTCCTTTGAAGGACGAACAGACATCCCATAACGCACCCGGCGAGAGCCCGAACGGCTTCGACCAGGTGATCGTCACCTCCCGACCGCTCGAGGAATACCGCGCCATGTTCGGTCTCACCGAGGAGGAGCTCGGCCTGAGCCTCCTGGACTGCGCGGCCGGCGCATCGTCGTTCGCGGCGGAGCTGAGCCGGCAGGGCGGCTCCGTCACGGCATGCGATCCCCTGTATCGGCGGGAAGCGCCCGATCCAGCCCGTATGAGGACAGACATCCTCACGGGTGACGCCTACGTACGGCGGAACTCGGATGACTACGTGTGGACCTTCCACCAGACGCCGGATGACCACCTGCGACGGCGCCTGAGCGCGGCCGAGACCTTCGCGCACGACATCCGGACCCGCCCTGAGGGGTACGTCCCGGGCAGTCTGCCGGGCCTGCCTTTCGAGGACGACGCCGTCGACGTCGTCCTCTGCTCGCACCTGCTGTTCGCCTACCCCGCCCTCTTCTCCTACGACTTCCACCTCCGCTCCATCCGGCAGATGTGGCGGGTCGCGGCTCGGGAGGGTCGGATCTTCCCTCTCCTCTCCGCCGCGGAGCCCTCGCCCTATCCCGAGCTCGACCGTCTGCGCCGGAAGCTGGAACACGCCGGCGTCTCCACGGAGGTGCGGGCGGTCCCCTACGAGTTCCAGCGCGGTGGGAACGAGATGCTGGTGTGCCGCCCTGCCGCCGGATGACGTGCGTGCCGGCTTCTCCGCCAGAGAAGGGACGGGGAGGAGAGGCGTCGATCCAGCGGCGGAGGGCGACGACGTCGTGCCGACCAGCAGATCGCCCTCCGCCGGTCGCACCGCCACGAAGAGCACGAATACCCTGGATGCTCTCGATTCGTCACTCTCGACATCCGCAGAGAGGCTTCCCGCCCTCACCCACCCTGCCGGGTCTGCTTTAAAGGGAAGTGCCCCGGACGGGCCGGGGCACTTCGAGAAAGGAGGCGACAGTGAGTCTCACTCTGAACATCATTGTCGTCCTCCTGGCACTTCCCGGAGCGGCCCTCACAACCATCCAGGTTGTCGAGAAAATCCGCGACAGAGATTAACCAGGAGCCAGGGGGTCGGGCCGATATCCCGGCCCCCAGGGTCCTTTCCATTATCCCAGGAGGAACCATGAAACTCAACGGAAGCCAAACCGCTCTCCTCGTCTGCCTCGTCGCCTGCCTGACCTGCGGCGCCATCGGGCTCCTCGCCGGATGGCCCGCGTGGAGCGTCCTCACCCTGTTCGCCATCGCCGTCCTCGACCTGGCGGGCTTCGAGACCGCGAGGAGGAACCGTGCCAGGGATCGACCCGACTGATGCGGGAGGCGATCGGGCGGGGATGGTACGCGACGGTCCAGGGCCGGTGGCCCTCGTCAGGACCCAGGTCCGGCAGTTCTCAGGCCTGGGGCTGCCCTGCCCAGGATTCCCAGGTCCGAGGCTCCCCAGTCCAGACCCCCCGGCTCCGGCGTCGTCACGGACCGCCTTCCCCAGCCGCCGCTCACCACGGGCATAGACTCGTGGGATGCCCGCCCCCACCCTCCTCATGGTCATGCTCGCCGCGGTGTTCCACGCGACGTGGAACCTCGCGGCGAAGGCCAAGCGGGGCGAGGCCTACGTGTTCGTGTGGTGGTACGCGCTGCTGACCGGCGTCGTGATGGTGCCGCTCGGCGCGGCGGAGGTGATCCGCTCCGGCGGCCTGGCCCACTACGGCGCGGCGCTGTGGTGGGCGCCGGCGATCTCGGCCGCCCTCCACATGGGGTACAACCTCACCCTGCAGACCGGCTACGAGCGGGCGCCGCTGGGCACCGTCTACCCCACCGCCCGCGGGACCGGACCCGTGATCACCATGCTGGTGGCGATCCTGCTGCTCGGCGAGCGGCCGGGCTGGCTCGCCGTCGGCGGGGCGCTGCTGATCGTCACGGGCATCGTGGTGGCCGCGGCGCCGACCACGCGGCTCACCGTCCCGGCCGCCGGGCACGACGTCGCGCACCACGGCCGTCAGGCCCGCCGCAGGCTGCTGGCCGGCCTCGGCTGGGGCTCCGCGACCGGGCTGTTCATCGCCGGCTACACCCTGTGGGACGACCACTCGGTCACCGCGCTGGGCCAGCTGCCGATCTCCTACTTCGCGATGTCCAGCGTCTACCAGGCGATCCTCATGACCTGCGGCATGAACCGCGGCCGGTGGGCGCAGGCCGGCACGACGCTGAGGCGCAACGTGTGGCCGATCGCGGCGATCACGGTGCTCTCCCCCGCCGCCTACGTGCTCGTGCTGATCGCGATGCAGACCCAGCCGGTCTCGCTCGTCGCGCCGCTGCGGGAGACCAGCATCGTCATCGGGACGCTGCTGGCGTGGCTGGTCTTCAAGGAGTCGGCGCCGGTCCAGCGGCTGCTGGGGGCGCTGGTAGTGGTGGGCGGCGTCGCGCTGATCGGGCTCTGAGACCCCTCCCGAGCCTCGAGACCCTCACGGCCGTCGGGGCTCTCACGGCCGTCGAGCCCTCGAAGCCGTGGGGGCCGTCGGGCCGCCAGGGACGTTCGGGACCATCGAGGCCGTCGGGCCCGTCGGAACCCGCCGGAGCTCAGCCCCGCTGGCCCGGATACTCCGCCGCGAGGGCGTCCGTGCTGGCCGAGCCCGGGTGCGCCTCGGGCCGCACCACGAAGTCCCACGGGTCGGTGTTGAGGCGGCTGAGCATCGTCTCGACCTCGAAGCCTCGGGCCGCCAGGACGCCGCGCAGCTCGGCGGCGGCCGCCTCAAGCCACAGCTGCTCGCTGGCGAAGTGCGAGCAGTCGATCAGGTACGGCCTCCCGCCCTGCAGCAGCGCCCGCTCGCGGGCCTCCGAGGCGGGGTGGTGGCGCAGGTCGGCGGTGACGTAGACGTCCGCGCGGGACTCGCGGACGGCGTCGAACAGGGAGTCCCCCGCCCCGCCGCAGACCGCCACCCGACGCACGACGCCGTCCCGCGGCCCGGCGACCCGCAGCCCGCCCGCCGTCGGCAGCAGCACGTCCGAGAGCCTGCGCGCGAGCTCCTCCAGCGGCAGCGGCTCCGGCAGCTCGCCCACGCGGCCGATCCCGGTCGGCTCGCCGGCGTCCACCAGCGGCTCCGCGTCCTCGACCCCGCACGCCCGGATCAGCGCGTCCGAGACGCCCCCCACCGCGCTGTCGGCGTTGGTGTGGGCGGCCAGCAGACCGACCCGGTTCTCGATGAGCTTGTGGATCACCGCGCCCTTGTCGCTGCTGTCCGGCAGGAACTTGGCCCCGCGCAGCAGCAGGGGGTGGTGGGTGAGCAGCAGGCCCGCGCCGCGCTCCACCGCCTCCTCGGCCGTGGCCGCCACGGCGTCCACGGCGAAGAGGATGGCGGGGACCGGGCGGGAGCCCCGGCCGCAGATCAGCCCGCTGGCGTCCCAGGGCTCCTGCAGCCCCAGGGGCCAGAGCTCGTGGGCGGCGCGGACGACGTCGTCGATCGTGGGGTGGGTCATGGGGCCAGTCTACGAGGCGAGCGGTCCGCGGGGCGGTTCCCGTCGGGCTCGGACGGTGCGGATCACGGGTACGCCGGGCGCAGACAGGGCAGGAGCGCGGTTCCGCCGGCCCCGCGCGGCGCCGGCCCGCGGCACGGCCCCGCTCCCCCATGAGCGAAAGCTCCTGTACGCGCCCCGCCCGGGGGTGAAGGATGAACTCATGCGAGAATTCACCGTTGCCGCAGGATGTTTCTGGTGCCTCGACGCCGTGTACCAGCGCACGGAGGGGGTCCTCTCCTCCGTCGCGGGCTACACCGGCGGGCACACCGAGGACCCCGACTACGAGCAGGTGTGCTCCGGGCGGACCGGGCACGCCGAGGCGATCCGCGTCGTGTTCGACGACGAGCAGGTGCCGCCCGAGGTCATCATGGACATGTTCTTCACGACCCACGACCCGACGAGCCTGAACCGGCAGGGCTACGACATCGGCACCCAGTACCGCTCCGCCCTCTTCTACCGCGACGAGGAGGAGAAGGAGTTCTTCGAGCGCGAGATCGCCCGGGCGCAGCGCCTGTACGAGCGGCCGATCGTCACGACGCTGGAGCCGCTGGGCACCTTCTACCGCGCCGAGGAGGTCCACCAGGACTTCGAGCGGACCAACCCGTACAACGGCTACTGCCAGGTGATCATCGACCCGAAGCTGCGGAAGGCGCGCGAGCACTTCAGCGCGTGGCTCTCGGCATGACGAGGAGGGGCGGGCCGGGACCGGCCGAGCGGCCGGAGCAGGACGCTCCGGCCCGCCCTCCCCGGACGCCCCGGCAAGCCGCCGCGACACACGGCGCAACCTTCCCGTAATTGTTACAGTATGTGGCCGGAAGCTGAGCCCGGCGCCCTCCCCCGACTACGGTGGGAGGAGAGTGCCCGGGCCCTCCACCGGCCCGGTCCCAGCCGCGATCCGTAGAAAGGCCGACCATGGCGAAGATTCTCAGCAACATCACCGAGGCCATCGGGGACACCCCGCTCGTGCGCCTCAACGAACTCGACAAGGATCTGCCCGGCAACGTCGCCGTGAAGCTCGAGTTCTACAACCCGGCCAACTCCGTCAAGGACCGCATCGGCAAGGCGATCATCGACGCCGCCGAGGAGGCCGGCGCGCTGAAGCCCGGCGGCACCATCGTCGAGGGGACCTCGGGCAACACCGGCATCGCGCTGGCCATGGTGGGCGCGGCCCGCGGATACAAGGTCATCCTGACCATGCCGGAGACCATGTCCACCGAGCGTCGCGTGATGCTGCGCGCCTACGGGGCCGAGATCGTCCTGACCCCGGGCGCCGAGGGCATGCGCGGCGCCGTCGACAAGGCCCAGGAGATCGTCGACACCACCGAGAACGCGGTCCTGGCCCGCCAGTTCGCCAACGAGGCCAACCCCAAGGTCCACTACGAGACCACCGGCCCCGAGATCTGGGACGCCACGGACGGCGAGGTCGACGTGCTCGTCGTCGGCATCGGCACCGGCGGCACCATCTCGGGCGGCGGCAAGTACCTGCGCGAGCAGAAGTCCGACCTGCGGATCGTGGCGGTCGAGCCCGCTGACTCCCCGCTGCTCACCGAGGGCAAGGCCGGCCCGCACAAGATCCAGGGCCTCGGCGCGAACTTCGTCCCGGAGACCCTGGACCGCGACATCTACGATTCGGTGACCGACGTGGGCCTGGACGACGCCGTGCGCGTGGCCCGCGAGCTGGGAGCCCGCGAGGGCATCCTCGGCGGCATCTCCACCGGCGCCAACGTCTGGGCCGCGCTGGAGGAGGCCAAGAAGTCGGAGAACGAGGGCAAGCTGATCGTCACCATCGCGTGCGACTTCGGCGAGCGCTACATCTCCACCGTCCTGTTCGAGGACATCCGCGGCTAGCAGCCCACCGCCAGGAGCCGCTCCCCCTCCGTCCTTCGGTGGGCCTTTCGGGATGCGGCCTCGAGGACCCGGCACCGCGGTTCGACGGCGCCCGCAGGCCTTCCGGCCCGGGCGCCGTCGTGCTGCGCGGCCCGGTGTCATCTCGTGGACGTCGGTTTGGCCCGCCGCGGCGGCTCCCCCTAAGGTGACGTACATCATCACGACCGTCGGTGGGCGAGGTCGCTTCGGCGTCACGACGTCGGCGAGGTGCCGCGAGTGACGCGAAGGAGCCGCCCCATGAGCCCCCTGACCCAGCAGCTGTTCAGACGGCGGATGCCGGAGGGCGTGCACGACGTCGGGACCCCGATCTCCATCGCCCAGGTCCCGGCCCGCGGGGAGCACCGGCCCAAGCTCAAGCGGTCCCTCTCGACCCTCCAGCTGACCCTGGTCGGCGTCGGCGGGACCATCGGCACCGGCATCTTCTTCATCCTCTCCGAGGCCGTGCCTGAGGCGGGGCCGGCGGTGCTCGTCTCCTTCCTGCTCGCCGCGGCCGTGGCCGGGCTGACCGTGCTGTGCTACGCCGAGCTCGCCTCGACCATGCCCTCCTCGGGCTCCTCGTACTCCTACACCTACGCCACCATGGGCGAGCTCATGGCGTTCGTCGTCGGCGCCTGCCTGATCCTGGAGTACGGGGTCTCCGCCGCGGCGGTCGCCGTGGGGTGGTCCGAGTACCTCAACCTGCTGCTGCAGAACCTCGTGGGCTGGAGCCTGCCGGCGGCGCTCTCCGCCGCGCCCGAGGCCGGCGGGGTCATCAACCTCCCCGCCGTGGTCCTGGTCGGCCTGTGCGTGTTCCTGCTGCTGCGCGGGGCGCGGGAATCGGCGCTGGCGAACTCGATCATGGTCCTCATCAAGGTGGGGGTGCTCGTGCTCTTCGCCGGCATCGCCCTCACCGGCTTCCGCGCCGACCACTTCCAGGACTTCGCGCCCGCCGGGATCTCGGGCATCTCGATCGCCGCCGGATCGCTGTTCTTCTCCTTTATCGGCCTCGATGCGATCGCCACGGCCGGCGACGAGGTGAAGGATCCGCGCCGCACGATCCCCCGCGCCCTCGTCTTCGCCCTGCTCATCGTGACCGGGGTGTACGTCCTGGTCGCCCTGGCCGCCCTCGGCGCCCAGCAGTGGACCGAGTTCTCCGGGCAAACCGCGAGCCTGGCGACCATCGTCCAGAACCTCGTGGGCTCCTCCTGGCCGGGCACGCTGCTGGCGGTGGGCGCCGTCATCTCGATCTTCTCCGTGACCCTGATCTGCCTGTACGGTCAGACGCGCATCCTCTTCACGATGGGCCGGGACGGTCTCGTCTCGCGCCGCTTCGCCCGGGTCAGCGCACGCCGCTCGGTCCCGGTGTTCAACACCCTGACGGTGGGGGCCGGCGTCGCGATCCTGGCGGGCCTGCTGCCCATCGGCATCCTCGCCGACCTGACCAGCATCGGCACCCTGACGGCCTTCGGCCTGGTCGCGGTGGGCGTCGTGGTCCTGCGCCGAACCGCCCCCGACCTGGACCGCGGCTTCAGGGTCCCCGGCTATCCCGTCACGCCGATCCTCACGGTCGCCGCGTGCGCCTACCTCGTCTCCGGGCTGAGCGGGGTCACCCTGACCGCCTTCGCCGCCTGGGTCGTCGTCGCGCTCGTCTTCTACTTCGCCTGGAGCCGCCGGCACTCGGAGCTCGCGACCCTCTGACCGCGCCGACCCCGGCCCACAGTTCCCAACCCATCAGCCACCACGAAAGGTCTGCACCCATGTCAACCATCGCCCTCGTCCGCCGCCCCGGTCCCCAGCTCGACTCCGGGATCGTCGAGAACATCGAGAAGGTCGCCGTCGACCTGGACGCCGCACGTCAGCAGTGGGAGGGCTACGTCCGGGCCCTGGAGGAGCACGGCTGGAGCACCGTCGAGGTCGAGGCCGCGGACGACTGCCCCGACGCGGTGTTCGTCGAGGACAGCGTCGTGATGTTCCGCAACGTCGCCGTGCTCACCCGCCCCGGCGCCGACGAGCGCAAGCCCGAGACCGAGGGCACGCGCCGCGCGCTGGAGGACCTGGGCTGCTCGATCAACGCGATCAAGGCCCCCGGGACGCTCGACGGCGGGGACGTCCTGAAGGTCGGGGACACCGTGTACGTGGGCCGCGGGGACCGCACCAATGCCGAAGGCATCGCCCAGCTCCGCTCGATCCTGACCCCGCTGGGCGCTCGCGTGGTGGCCGTTCCGAACCGCAGGGTCCTGCATCTGAAGACCGCCGTGACCGCGCTGCCCGACGGCACCGTCATCGGCTACCCGGAGTTCGTGGAGAACCCGGCGATCTACGACCGCTTCCTGGCCGTCCCGGAGCCGCGCGGCACCGCCGTCGTGTGCCTCAGCGAGACCGAGCTGCTGATCTCCGCCTCCGCTCCCCGGACCGCCGAGATGCTGAGGGAGATGGGCTACCGGGTCACCGAGGTCGCGATCTCCGAGTTCGAGAAGCTCGAGGGCTGCCCGACCTGCCTCTCGGTCCGTCTCCGGAACCTGGTCTGAGCCGATCACGACGCCGGCCCGGCGGCCCGGGAGACCCCGGGGACCGGGCCGGCGTCGTCGTGTCCGAGGGCCGTGGGGAGGGGGAATACCCCGTCACCCCCGGCTGTTCTCCTAGCAGGATCCCGCAGCAGGGAATCCGGGCTCGTCCGCATCCACACACCATCGACGAAAGCATGAGACGTGAGTTTCCTGAGCAGACTGCGAGAAGATCTCGACACCGCCCGCACCCATGACCCGGCCGCCCGGGGCGACGTGGAGATCCTCGTCAACTACTCGGGGCTCCATGCCATCTGGATCCACCGCCTGGCGCACCGCATGTGGCGCCGCGACGGGCTGCGCTCGCTCGCCCGCTCCGTCTCCCAGGCGGGCCGGCTGCTGACCGGGATCGAGATCCACCCCGGCGCGACCATCGGTCGCCGCTTCTTCATCGACCACGGCATGGGCGTCGTCATCGGCGAGACCGCCGAGATCGGCGAGGACGTCATGCTCTACCACGGCGTGACCCTGGGCGGCCGCTCCCTCGAGAAGGTCAAGCGCCACCCGACCATCGGCGACGGCGTCACGGTCGGGGCGGGCGCCAAGGTCCTCGGGCCCATCACCATCGGCGCGGGGTCCGCGGTGGGTGCCAACGCGGTGGTGGTGCGGGACGCCCCGCCGTCGTCCATCATCACCGGGATCCCCGCCACCGCGCGCCCTCGCACCCCCGAGAAGACCGCGCCGCTGGTGGACCCGGTGACCTACATCGATCCGGCGATGTGGATCTGAAGGGTCCCCGACGCGGCTGAGGGACCCGGTACGCGGAGAAGACGACGGGGCGCCGCCCGCCGGGGCCTCACGGCCGGCGGACGGCGCCCCGTCGTCGTGGGCGAGTCCCGGGAGCCTACTTGGAGGGCTCCTTGTTGACGCGGTCCACCGGCTCGGGCGCGATGTCGCCGTCGGTGCGCACCTCGGAGCGGTCCTCCGACCACAGCGTGTGGAAGGTGCCCTCCTCGTCCACGCGGTGGTAGGTGTGGGCGCCGAAGAAGTCCCGCTGGCCCTGGATCAGGGCGGCCGGCAGGCGGTCCCGGCGCAGGCCGTCGTAGTAGGACAGCGAGGAGGCGAAGACCGGCACGGGGATCCCGAGCGCGGTGGCCTTCACGACCACCCGGCGCCACGAGGGCACGAGCTCCTCCATGACCTTGCGGAAGCCGGGGGCGAGCAGCATGTTCACCGGCGCGTTCCCGCCCTTGTAGGCCTCCATGATCTCGCCGAGCAGCTCGGCCCGGATGATGCACCCGGCGCGCCACAGGGAGGCGATGGTGTCCAGCTTCAGGTCCCAGCCGAACTCCTCGCCGGCGGAGCCCAGCATGTCCAGGCCCTGGGCGTAGGAGACGAGCTTCGAGGCGTAGAGCGCGCGGCGCACGTCCTCCACGAACTCGGGGTCGGCGTGGGCGACGCCGGTCGAGGCGATCAGCCCGCCGCCGAGCTCCTGCTGCGCCTGCTCGCGCGCGGCGGGGTCCGAGGAGGACAGCGCGCGGGCGAACACCGACTCGGCGATCCCGGAGACCGGCGAGCCGAGGTCCAGCGCCGACTGCACGGTCCAGCGCCCGGTGCCCTTCTGCCCGGCCTGGTCCACGACGACGTCCACGAGCGGCTTGCCCGTCTTCTCGTCCACCTGCGAAAGCACCTCGGCGGTGATCTCGATGAGGTAGGAGCTGAGGTCGGTGTCGTTCCACGAGCGGAAGATCTCGGCCT
Organism: Rothia halotolerans; assembly: GCF_004136635.1. Classification (GTDB taxonomy): domain Bacteria; phylum Actinomycetota; class Actinomycetes; order Actinomycetales; family Micrococcaceae; genus Rothia; species Rothia halotolerans. The sequence goes on from NZ_NOIU01000002.1 coordinate 781,566, forward strand.
GCTCGGCGGGCTCGACGCCGGCCACCGAGCGCAGCAGGTCGTAGGCCTCGCCGATGACCTGCATGTCGGCGTACTCGATGCCGTTGTGGACCATCTTGACGAAGTGGCCCGCGCCGTCGGTGTCGATCCACGCGCAGCAGGGGCTGCCGTCGTCGGCCTTGGCGGAGATCTTCTCGAGCATAGGACCCACGGACTCGTAGGACTGCTCGGAGCCGCCGGGCATGATCGAGGGGCCGTTGAGCGCGCCCTCCTCGCCGCCGGAGACGCCCACGCCCACGAAGTGGAGGTTGTGCTCGGCGCACTCCTTCTCGCGGCGGATGGTGTCCTTGAAGTAGGAATTGCCGCCGTCGATGATGATGTCGTCCTCGTCGAGGAGCGGGATGAGCGACTCGATGACCGCGTCGACGGGGGCGCCGGCCTTGACCATCACCAGGATGCGGCGCGGGGACTCGAGCGAGTCCACCAGCTCCTGCATGGTCTCGGTGCGGATGAAGTCGCCGTCGTCGCCGTGCTTGGCGAGCAGCTCGTCGGTCTTGCCGATGGAGCGGTTGTGCAGTGCCACGGTGTAGCCGTTGCGTGCGAGGTTGCGCGCGAGGTTGGCTCCCATGACGGCGAGCCCGGTGACCCCGATCTGCGCCTTGCCGGACTTTTCAGAGGATGAGGTATCTACAGCCATGCTCATAGCCTACGCGCAACGCCCGTCTCCTCGGGAGCACTGAGACACCGGGGCGGCGCGTCCGGCTAGGCGGGGCGGCGCGTCCGGCGAGGCGGGACTCCGCAGCCCCCGGCGTCGTCAGCCGGCCGCGGCCTCCGAGGAGGAGGGCGCGGTCTCGACGAGCACCTCCCGCAGCGCCTCCAGCTCCTCCTCCGCCAGCCCCAGGCCGTCCCGGAAGTAGCCGGCGACGCCGCCGTAGCGGGAGCGCGCCTCGTCCAGCGCGGTCTCCAGGTACTGCTCCTTGACCCCCAGGGCAGGCACGAGCAGGTCCGGGTCGCCGCCGGCCCGGGCGAAGCGGTCGAAGAGCGGGCGCAGGGCGGGGAGGAGGTCGCGGTTGGTCCTCAGGTAGTCGTCGACGACGTCGTCGTGGTCCACCCCCAGCACCAGCAGCAGCGACGCCGCCGCCCATCCGGTCCGGTCCTTGCCGGTGGTGCAGTGGAACAGCGCCGGCTCCCCCGCCGCCTCGGCGAGGCCCCGGAAGAGCGCCTGGTAGGACCGGCGGGCGCTCGGCAGGGAGACGATGCCGCGGTAGGCCGTCTCGAAGCGCCGCTCGGTCCTCCCGCCGCCGAAGACCTCCTCGGCCCGGGCCGGGTCCTCGAGGATCGCGGGGAGCTGGGCCGGGGCGTCGTCCTCGGCGTCGGCCAGGACGTCGAGCTCGACCCGCCGGGCCCCGCGGGGCAGCCGATCGGGGCGGACGGCGCACTCCTGGGCGGTGCGCAGGTCGTAGACGGTGCGGATGCCCAGGTCGGCGAGGGCGCGGAGGCCGACGTCGTCGAGGCGGCTGAGGTCCACGGAGCGGTAGAGGAGGCCGGGGCGCAGCCTGCCGCCGTCGGCCGTGCGGTGCCCGCCCAGGTCCCGGAGGTTGGGGAGGGTGGCGATCTCCGGGAGCCGTCCACCGGGACGGCCGGCGGCTCCCGCGGCGCGGGCGCTCCCCTGCGGGCCCTCGGACGGCGAGGACGGTTCGTGCGGGCTCATGCGTTCTCCCTTCCATCGCCCGGGCCGCTGGCGCGCTCCCGGGACGTGCCGTGGCGCGCGGCGGGGCCGAGGGGCGGGATGGCCTCTCGGCCCGGCGGCGCGCGGTTGCCCACACTCTATCGGGAAGCGGTACCGGTGGGACCCTGCTCCGCGGGCACGGCGCCCCGCGTGAGGTCAGGGCCTCCCGCCCCACCTCCCCCGCATGCCGGGGCCGAAGCCGCCGCGCATGCCGGAACCGAAGCCGGGGAAGCCGCGCTCGGGCATTCCCCCGCCGAGGCCGAAGGCCCGCTGCTTGAACATCCGCATCCGGGGATCGGGGCCCTCGGGGAGGCGCTCCTCCATCCCCTCGATGACGCGGTCCAGCAGTTCGGTCAGCTGCCGCTGCTCCTCCTCGTCGAGGACCGAGAAGGGATCCACCTCGGTCTGCTTCCCCTCCTCCTCGACGGTCTCGCGGCCCCGGGCGGTCAGCTCGACCAGGCTGCTGCGGCGATCCTCCGGGTTCGGCCGCCGCTCGACCAGCCCCGCCTCCTCCAGCTTGCCGATCTGCTCGGCCAGCGACTGGGAGCGGATCCCGAGCAGGTAGGCGAGCTCCTTCTGGGCGATCGGGGAATGCAGCGCCAGCAGGCGGAGCACCCGCCCCTGGCCCTGGAACCCGCCGGCCCGGCGCTCCCCGTGGCGCAGCTCCGCGTCGCCGCGGCGCAACAGCATCAGGAGGTACCAGAGGCGGGCGCTCAGGCGGGACTCGTCGTCCCCCGCGGCCTCCGGTTCCCGGCCCGGGCGGCCTCCGCCCGGGTCCTCATCGTGTTCCGCTGCTCCGAACATGTCCTGCTCCCTCCGTAGCTTTAAGTAGGCACCTTCCTATTATGCTCAGGTTCCTACTTATATCAACAGGCACCTACCTACTTTTCGCGGGAAGGGGCATAGGGACGCCCGGCTCACGCCCCGGGCGGGTCCGCATGATGGCCGCATGAAGTGCCGGCTCGGCGCCGGAAGCCGGCGCAGGGCCCGGGTGGGGAACGGATCGAGCCGGATCCCCCCCCCGCGGAGCGAGGCGTGCCGCCGGAGGACGACGCGGGTCTCAGATGCTCCGCGACTCTCAGGCCGGAGGGAGCTCCTCGCGGCGGTCCACCTCGGCGTCGGAGAGGATCAGCAGCTCGCGCTCGTCGTCGGTCAGGACCTTGTGGAAGCCGGGCTCGCTGTCCACCACGTAGCCGAGGACGACGTCGTCGCCCGTCTCGATCCGCTCCAGCGGCACCCAGGGGGTCCGGACGAGGGCCGCGAGCACGAGCGCGGCCAGCAGCGCGGTCAGGCCGATGCGGCGCACCGCGACCTCGGTCACCCGGTGCACGGGGCCGTGGTGCCAGAACAGCCGGGCGAGGACCATCAGCATCGCGATCACGACCGCCCCGGAGAGCACCCACCACGCGTGCTCCGTGGAGACCAGGGCGACGGTGGCGGCGGCCATGGTCGCGGCGAGCAGCAGGGCGCTGGAGGTTCGGCGTCCGCCTCCGAAGGGCCAGAGTGCCCCGATCACCGAGACCGGCAGCAGCCAGATCAGCAGGACGCCGGTGGCCACTTCGTTGGCCATGAGGGTCCCGAGCGCGATGCTGATCGCGTCGTCGAAGTTGACGGTGTGGGTGAGGGCGAAGGCGGTGTGCCAGTCCCAGCCGGAGACGGCCAGCACGCGGAGCAGGAGGAACAGCACGCCCGCGCCGACGGAGGTGAGGACGAAGGCCCGGCCGGCCCCCTCGGGCTCGCGGGAGGATTCAGGTCCAGATGCGTCTGCGGACATCGCGCCGGCCCTTCCGGGCGCCGGAAGGTGCGGCGCACCTGCTCTCGTCAGCGGGGAACCCGCCGTCCGCCGGGGGGCCGACGCCGGGACTCGCGCGCCCGGCCCGGGCTCTGCGCGGGCGGCGCTGCGGTGGTGGGTCCTACCGGGATCGAACCGATGACATCCACGGTGTAAACGTGGCGCTCTACCAGCTGAGCTAAAGACCCTTGGGCGGCCGGGTGGGCTACTTGCGCAGCGGCCAGCACCCGATCCGAGAGATCACAGTACATGAAACCCCTCGGCGCCCAGGACGCACGGGGCACCCCCGCGATGTGTCGTCGGACACACCGGTGGAGGGCACGGACGGCGTCGTCAGAATTTGGTGGTCACCAGGCGCGTGGCGGCCCACTCCGAGGAGACCGCCGCGGTGGTGGTGAGCTTGAGGCCCGCGGTCGGCGCCGCCTCCTGGAGGTCGGCCGGGGGCACGTGGCCCTCGCGGCCGGCCTTCGGGGTCAGCACCCAGACCACGCCCTTCTCGTCCAGGGTGGTCAGGGAGTCGACCAGGGCGTCCACGAGGTCCCCGTCCCCGTCGCGCCACCACAGCAGCACGGCGTCGACGACCTCCTGATCTTCCTCGTCCAGGAGCTCGCCGCCGGTGAAGTCCTCCAGGTCCTCGCGAAGGTCGAAGTCGACATCCTCGTCGTAGCCCAATTCCTGGATGAGGTCCTCATCCTTGAAACCAAGTAGGACTGCCGCGCGGGTGCCGGCGGTCTTGGTCTCGTTCACGTACGTTCCTCCTGAAGGTCGATGATCCCGGACATTCTCCGGGCTCCGGCCGGATGACTGGAAGGTCACATCCTGCGCTGCCTCCAGCCAACACCGGATTCAGCACAGTATCAAGTAGTGACCACTTCTATGTGATCCCACCCACCCATTGTAATCTTCGTGACGGGCGGCGGTGACAACCGCCTCACTCCCGACTTATCAACGTGCGCGCCGCATTCGCCCGCGTGCGTGTGACACCATAGGGACGAAGCCAAGGTGACCCGACGTCGAGCACCTCAACCACCCCACCGGGTGGGAGCTTCTTCTCACATCGACACAGAGAGGTTAAACGTGGCTCCCTCAGAGACGAATGACCACATCCTCAGCACCCTCACCCGTGGGCTGGCGGATCAGGACCACGAAGAGACGGCCGAGTGGATCGAAGCGTTCGATGACCTGGTGCAGACCCAGGGCAGCGAACGCGCTCAGTACATCATCCGCCGCCTTCTTCAGCGTGCCGGCGCCAAGAGCGTCCAGGTCCCCACCGTGACCACCACCGACTACGTCAACACCATCCCGGTCGACCAGGAGCCCGACTTCCCGGGCGACGAGGAGATCGAGCGCCGCTACCGCGCCTTCCTGCGCTGGAACGCCGCCGTGATGGTCCACCGGGCCCAGCGACCGGAGATCGGCGTCGGCGGTCACATCTCGAGCTACGCCGGCGTGGCCACCCTCTACGAGATCGGCCTCAACCACTTCTTCCGCGGCCAGGACCACCCCGGCGGCGGCGACCAGGTCTTCTTCCAGGGCCACTCCTCCCCCGGCAACTACGCCCGGGCCTACCTCGAGGGCCGCCTGACCGAGGATCAGCTCGACGGCTTCCGTCAGGAGAAGACCAAGGGCGAGAACGGCCTGCCCTCCTACCCGCACCCGCGGTGCAAGGAGGACTTCTGGCAGTTCCCCACGGTCTCCATGGGCATCGGGCCGCTCAACGCGATCCACCAGGCGCAGTTCAACAAGTACCTGCACAATCGCGGCATCAAGGACACCTCTCAGCAGCACGTCTGGGCCTTCCTGGGCGACGGCGAGATGGACGAGCCGGAGTCGCGCGGCGCCCTCCAGCTGGCCGCCAACGACAAGCTGGACAACCTGACCTTCGTCGTCAACTGCAACCTGCAGCGCCTGGACGGACCCGTCCGCGGCAACGGCAAGATCATCCAGGAGCTCGAGGCGTTCTTCCGCGGCGCCGGCTGGCACGTCATCAAGGTCCTCTGGGGCCGCGAGTGGGACGACCTGCTGGAGAAGGACAAGAACGGCGAGCTCGTCCGGGTCATGAACGAGACGCTCGACGGCGACTACCAGACCTACAAGGCCGAGAACGGCGCCTTCGTGCGCGAGCACTTCTTCGGCCGCTCCCCCGAGACCAAGGAACTGGTCGCGGACATGAGCGACGACGAGATCTGGTCGCTCAAGCGCGGCGCCCACGACTACCGCAAGGTCTACGCTGCCTACAAGGCCGCGATGGAGACCAAGGGCCGCCCGACCGTGATCCTCGCCCAGAGCATCAAGGGCTACGGCCTCGGCACCCACTTCGAGGGCCGCAACGCGACCCACCAGATGAAGAAGCTGACGCTGGACGACCTCAAGGTCTTCCGCGACCGCCTGCGCATCCCGATCAGCGACGAGCAGCTGGAGAGCGACCTCTACGGCGCGCCGTACTACCACCCGGGCGAGGACTCCCCGGAGATCAAGTACATGCTCGAGCGCCGCCGCGAGCTCGGCGGCTTCGTGCCCTACCGCGACGGCTCCCAGCGCGAGCTGGCCCTGCCGGACGACAAGGCCTACGCCAGCGCCAAGAAGGGCTCCGGCAAGCAGATGGCGGCCACCACCATGGCCTTCGTCCGCCTGCTCAAGGACCTCATGCGGGACAAGGAGTTCGGCAAGCACATCGTGCCGATCATCCCCGACGAGGCCCGCACCTTCGGCATGGACTCCTTCTTCCCGACGTCGAAGATCTACAACCCGAACGGGCAGAACTACCTCTCGGTGGACCGCGAGCTCATGCTCGCCTACAAGGAGTCCGAGCAGGGCCAGCTGCTGCACGTGGGCATCAACGAGGCCGGGGCGACCGCGGCGTTCACCGCCGTCGGCTCCTCGTACTCGACCCACGGCGTGCCGATGATCCCGGTCTACATCTTCTACTCGATGTTCGGCTTCCAGCGCACCGGCGACGCCTTCTGGGCCGCCGCCGACCAGCTGAGCCGCGGCTTCATCATCGGCGCCACCGCCGGGCGCACGACGCTGACCGGCGAGGGCCTGCAGCACATGGACGGGCATTCCCCTGTCCTGGCCGCGACCAACCCCGCCGTCATCCACTACGACGCCGCCTACGGCTACGAGCTCGGGCACATCGTCAAGCGCGGCCTCGAGCACATGTACGGGACCGGCGACGAGGACCACAACGTCATGTACTACCTCACGGTGTATAACGAGCCGATCGTCCAGCCGGCCGAGCCGGAGGACGTCGACGTCGAGGGCATCGTCAAGGGCATCCACCGCGTCAAGACGGCGGAGAACAGCGGCCCCAAGGCACAGCTGCTCGCCTCCGGCGTGGGCGTCCCGTGGGCCCTCGAGGCCCAGGAGATCCTCGCCGAGGAGTGGGGCGTGGCCGCGGACGTCTGGTCCGTGACCTCCTGGAACGAGCTGCGCCGCGACGGCATGGCCGCCGAGCGCGAGGCCATGCTCAACCCCGGCGACGAGCCGCGCGCGCCCTTCGTGGCCCAGCAGCTGAAGGGCGCCGAGGGGCCGGTCGTGGCCGCCTCCGACTTCGCCTCGGAGGTGCCGGACCAGATCCGCCAGTACGTGCCGAACGACTTCGCGAGCCTCGGCGCCGACGGATTCGGCTTCTCCGACACCCGCGCCGGCGCCCGCCGGTTCTTCCACATCGACTCGCACTCGATCGTGGTCCGCGCCCTAGAGATGCTGGCCGCCCGCGGCAAGGTCGACAAGGACGCCCCGGCGCAGGCGATCGAGAAGTACGACCTCCTCGACGTCAACGCCGGGACCAGCGGCAACTCGGGCGGCGACGCCTAGCCGAACCCCGCTGTGACTGTGGCCGGGACCCTGAGGTTCCGGCCACAGTCGTACCGTGTGAATGTGACTGACCCCCTCTTTTCTGGAAAGCTGTAGCTCGTGCTTGCAATTCTCTGCCCGGGACAGGGCTCTCAAAAACCAGGCTTCCTCGCACCGTGGCTCGAGCTGGACGGCGTCGCCGACCGGCTCCGGACCCTGGGCGACGCCGTCGACCTCGACCTCATCCACTACGGGACCGAGGCCGACGAGGAGACCATCAAGGACACCGCGATCGCGCAGCCGCTGATCGTCGCGGCCGGCATCGCCGTCGGCGAGCTGGTGCACGAGCGCCTGGGCGACGCCGAGATCCTGTGGGCCGGCCACTCGGTCGGCGAGATCACCGCCAGCGCGCTGGCCGGCGTCCTCAGCGCCGAGGACGCCATGCGCTTCATCAAGGTCCGCGCCGACGGCATGGCCGCGGCCGCCGCGGCCGAGCCCACCGGCATGGCCGCCGTGCTCGGCGGCAAGGAGGACGAGGTCCGCGCCGCCATCGAGGAGGCCGGCCTGACGCCCGCCAACGCCAACGGCGCCGGCCAGATCGTCGCCGCCGGGACCCTGGCCGAGCTCGAGGCCTTCGGGCAGAACCCTCCGCCCAAGACCCGGGTGATCCCGCTGAAGGTCGCGGGGGCCTTCCACACCGCGCACATGCGCCCCGCCGTCGGCCCCCTGCAGGAGACCGCCGAGGGGCTGAGCCCCTCCGAGCCGGTCAGCACCCTGCTCTCCAACCGCGACGGCAAGCCGGTGACCTCCGGCGCCGCCGCCCTGCAGAGCCTCGTGGACCAGGTGACCCGCCCGGTGCGCTGGGACCTGTGCATGCAGACCATGCTGGAGGACGACGTCGCAGGCCTCGTCGAGCTGACCCCGGCGGGGACCCTCGCCGGGCTGGCGAAGCGCGGCATGAAGGGCGTCCCGGCCGTCGCGCTCGCGACGCCCGAGCAGCTCGACGAGCTCTCCAGCCTCTGAATCCCGGACGCACCCTCCCAGACAGGTAAGAACCCCGTGGTCACTCTCAACACCTCACCCGTAGAGCACTACTCGAAGATCCTCTCCTTCGGGGCCGCGCGCCCCGACGTCGTGGTCACCAACGAGGACGTGTGCCAGTGGATCGACTCCTCCGACGAGTGGATCCGCACCCGGACGGGCATCAGCACCCGGCATCGCGCCGGCGAGGACACCAGCGCCCTCGATCTCGCCGTGGGCGCCTCCCGGGAGGCGATCGAGCGCGCCGGGATCGGGGCCGAGGAGATCGACGGCGTGATCGTCGCGACCGTCAGCCACCCCTACGCCACCCCGTCGATGGCGGCCCAGGTCGCCGACGCCGTCGGCGCGACCCCCGCCCCCGCCTACGACATCTCGGCCGCATGCGCCGGGTACTGCTACGGCGTCGCACAGGCCGACGCCCTGGTCCGCTCCGGCGCGGCCCGCAACGTGCTCGTCGTCGGCGTGGAGAAGCTCTCCGACTTCATCGACAACTCCGAGCGCTCCATCTCCTTCCTGCTGGGCGACGGAGCCGGCGCCGTGGTCGTCGGCCGCTCCGAGACCCCCGGGATCGCCCCGACCGTGTGGGGCTCCGACGGCTCCCGATGGGACACCGTGGGCATGACCCACTCGCTGCTCGAGCTGCGCAACCGCGACTGGGCCAACGACCCGGTGCAGGAGGGCGAGAAGGTCTGGCCGACGCTGCGCCAGGACGGCCCCACCGTCTTCCGCTGGGCCGGCTGGCAGATGGCCAAGGTGGCCCAGGAGGCGATCGATGCCGCCGGCATCACCGCCGAGGACCTGGGGGCCTTCATCCCCCACCAGGCCAACATGCGCATCATCGACCAGCTCGTGAAGACCCTGAAGCTGCCCGATTCGGTCATGGTCGGCCGCGACATCGCCGAGGCCGGGAACACCTCCGCGGCCTCGGTCCCGCTGGCCGCCCACCGCCTGCTCGAGGAGAACCCCGAGCTCTCCGGCAGGCCCGCCCTGCAGATCGGCTTCGGCGCGGGCCTGGTCTACGCCGCCCAGGTGGTCGTCCTGCCCTGATCGGGTAGGCTGATGCGCTGATGCACACGGCCCCGGCTGACGGGATATGTACTGATTCCGTCCGCGGAGCCGCTAAAATCAAGTCCGGACGACCCTTCACGCGCAGGCGTTCGACGCCGGCCCCGCCGAGGGGGCGCGAGATCCCACGGGACGCCCACGCGGCCCGTGATCCCATATCAAAGGAGTAACCATGGCAGATCAGAACGAAATCCTCGCCGGCCTGGCCGAGATCGTCAACGAGGAGACCGGCGTCGAGACCGCCGACGTCCAGCTCGAGAAGTCCTTCACCGAGGACCTCGACATCGACTCGATCTCGATGATGACGATCGTGGTCAACGCCGAGGAGAAGTTCGGCGTCACCATCCCGGACGAAGAGGTCAAGAACCTCAAGACCGTGGGCGACGCCGTCTCCTTCATCGAGAACGCCTCCTAGTTCTCCCCGCCGGGCGCGGCGCCGAGGCCGGCGCCGCGCCCCGCACTCTCCACCCGTCCATCCCGCCTCGACGCCTGACCCGGCACCCGGGCCCGGCAGCGTGGGCAAGTTGCGTTCCGCGCGTGGCGTGGAGACGAGAAGGAACTTTCGAAGATGAGTCGCACAGTCGTAGTCACCGGACTCGGTGCCATCTCCCCCATCGGCAGCAGCGCCGATCAGATGTGGCAGAACGCCCTGCAGGGGGTCTCGGGCGTCAAGGCGCTGACCGACGAGTGGGTCGCCGAGTACGACCTGCCCGTCTACATCGCCGGCCGGATCAGCCATCCCGTCAGCGAGTCCGAGTTCATCACCCGCGTGGAGGCCAAGCGCCTGGACCCCTCGGGCCAGTACGCGGTGCACAGCGCCCGCCAGGCCTGGAAGGACGCCGGCTTCAGCGGCGAGGACGCCGAGGACAGCGAGGAGCTGGACCCCGAGCGCGTCGGCGTCTCCTACGCGACCGGCATCGGCGGGGTCTGGACCCTGCTGGACAGCTGGGACACCCTGCGCGAGCGCGGGCCCCGGCGCGTCATGCCGATGACCGTGCCCATGCTCATGCCCAACGGCTCGGCGGCCGCGATCGCCCTGAACCACAAGGCCCGCGCCGCGGCGCAGACCGTGGTCTCGGCGTGCGCCTCGGGGACGGAGTCGATCCACATCGGGCTGGAGCTGATCCGCTCGGGCAAGGCCGACGTCGTCATCACCGGCGGCACCGAGGCCTCGATCCACCCGCTGCCGCTCGCGGCCTTCGCCCGCATGCAGGCCCTCTCGACCCGCAACGACGAGCCGGAGCGGGCCTCCCGCCCCTACGACCTCGACCGCGACGGCTTCGTGATGGGCGAGGGCGCCGCCGCCCTGGTCCTGGAGTCCGAGGAGCACGCCAAGGCCCGCGGCGCGCGGATCTACGCGGAGCTCGCCGGCACCGGCGTCTCCTCCGACGCCTTCCACATCACCGCCCCGGACAACGAGGGCGAGGGCGCTGCCCGGTCCCTCCGCGAGGCCATGGAGTCCGGCGACTTCGCGGCCCGGGACGTGGTGCACGTCAACGCCCACGCGACCTCGACGCCGGTGGGCGACATCCCGGAGGCGACGGCGCTGCGCCGCGCCTTCGGCGACGCGACCGACGACATCGCGGTCTCCGCGACCAAGTCGATGACCGGCCACCTGCTCGGCGCGGCCGGCGCGATCGAGTCGGTCATGACGGTGCTGGCGGTCCACGACCACAAGGCGCCGGCCACCATCAACCTGGAGAACAAGGACCCGAAGATCGACCTCGACGTCGTGACCGAGGCCCGTGACCTCCCCTCGGGGCAGATCGTGGCGGTGTCCAACTCCTTCGGCTTCGGCGGGCACAACGCCGTGGCGGCCTTCCGCAGCGTCTCCTAGCGGGGCACCGGCTCACACCGGCGTCCGTCGCCTCCTCCGCGAGGCGCGGCGCCGGTTCTGGAGCGCGGGGCCCTTCCCCTGCCCGCGACGTCGCGCTCTTGTCGTCTCCGGGGGCGGCTGCGTCTGGCCGGGCGGGGTTGTGCGGGCTCAGGCGCTGGGTGGGGCCGGATCGGCGGGAGCAGATGCCACGGAGGATCGTCCCCGGGGCTGCGGGGAGCGGGCGGCACGTCCGGGTTCAGGCAGGTCGGCGGTCTTCCCCCGCCGTCTCAGCCGACGCGGTAGAGCTGGCGCACGTCGCACGGCGCCGTGGCGCAGGAGCGGAGCGGCTCCAGCTCGGCGTCCCACGCCTCGCCCAGGGCGAGCTGGAACTGGCGGAGCAGGGCATCGGGGTCGCCGCGCGCCATCTCGTAGGCGTGGCGCACGCGGTCCTCGGTGATCATCGTGTTGCCGAGCGCGTCCGTCACGGCGTAGAAGACCCCCAGCGAGGGGGTGCAGGCCCAGCGGCCGGCGTCGTGCCCGGGGCTCGCCTCCTCGTAGACCTCGAAGTAGACCTCGGAGAACCTGCGCAGGGCCGAGGCCAGCATCGCCCCGGTGCCGGCCGGCCCGTGCCACTCCAGGGTCGCGCGGGAGTGGCCGAGGAGCCGGCTCTGGTCGCTCCACTGGAGGTCCGTGGCCTGCCCGGCCACGGCCTCGAGCGCCCACTGGACGTGCGGGCACAGGGCCCGCGGTGCCGCGTGGACGTGGATGATCCCACGGGTGTCGTCGCCGCTCACGATCGCTCCCTTGCTCGACAGATGCGTCTTCCCCGACGTTCTGGCGTCCTACGGTGGCTGTGAGGCTCCTCCTCGGTATCCTCTCATTCTTACATCACGACGCCGGGGCCCGGCGTCATCCTCCGGTCTCTTCCCCGCGGCGTGTTGTCAGGCCCGGGGGTGCGCTGACCTGTAGGAACGCGCGAGCCGGTCGACCGAGACGTGCGTGTAGACCTGGGTGGTGGCCAGGGTCGAGTGGCCGAGCATCTCCTGGACGGCGCGGATGTCGGCGCCGCCCTCGACCATGTGGGTGGCGGCCGTGTGCCGGAAGACGTGGGCGCCGCTGGCCCCCTGCGCGGTCGCGGCGGAGAGGATCCTGTTGAGGTCCTCCCGGAGCTGGCGCTGGTCGGCCCGGCCGCCGCGCGGGCCGATGAACACGGCGGGCTGGACCGCACTGCGCGCGCCCCCGCCGTGGAACCAGGCCGGCCGTCCCCCGCGCACCCATGCCTCCAGCGCGGCGAGCGCGGGGATCCCGATGGGCACGGTCCGCTGCTTGTTCCCCTTGCCGGTGACGGTCACCGTGCGCCGCTCCCGGGAGACGTCCGCCAGGTCGAGGCCGCACAGCTCGGAGATCCGCAGGCCGGCGCTGTAGAGCAGCTCCGCCACGGCCCGGGTGCGCAGCAGCCGGGGGTCGCCGGGCTGCTCCTTCCGCCGGCGCTCGATCTCCGCCAGCACCGCCTCGACGTCGGCGTGGCTGAGGACCTTGGGCAGCGACTGCCCGCCCCGGGGCGAGCGCAGCTGGGCCGCGGGGTTGCCGGAGACGATCCCCTCGTTCTCCGCCCAGCGGAAGAAGGAGCGGGCGCCCGAGGCCCGGCGGGCCATCGTGGTCCGGGCCGCGCTGCGCTCGTAGTAGCCGGCGAGCCAGCCGCGGAGGTCCTCCAGGGTGATCTGTTGCGGGCCGGTGCGCCCGGCGTCCTGGGCGGTGCGGAAGAGGTCGGTCAGGTCCGAGCGGTACGCCCGGATCGTCTCCTCGCTGCGCGACCTCTCGTAACGGAGGTAGCCCTCGAAGCGGGCGAGGGCGCCTGAGAACTCCCGGCTCAACTCGCCGTGCGGGGCCTCGCCGGTCATGGGGCGTCGTCCTCGTGCGTCTCCGGCTCGGCGGTGGGTCCGGAGGGGGCTGCGTCGCCGTACGTCTCCGGCTCGGCGACGGCTCCGGCGGGGGCGGTGGGAACGGCGTCGCCCCCGCGCCGCTCGATCCCCCAGGCCGCGACCTGGCGCAGCATCGCCCCGAGGCGGTAGCGCGGCGGGACGTGCACGCGCAGGCCGGCCTCCTCGAGCGGGCGCGCCGTCACCGGCCCCACGGCGAACAGGCCGAGCTCCTCGCGGCGGGTGCGCTCCGCGAGCGCGGCGAGCTGGACGGCGTCGGCGGCCCGCAGCCACTCGATCGAGCCGCCCGCGGCGGTGAAGATCACGGCGTCGGCCCCGCCCTCGGCGGCCTCCCGCACGCTGCGGCGCACCGGTTCCGGGTCGGCGGGCACGACGTAGCGGTAGACCACGACGCCGAGCGGCTCCGCCCCGGCCTCGCGCAGCGACTCCTCCAGGCCGTCGGTGCCCATCCCGTGGTGCTGCACCGCCACGCGCCGCCCGGCCAGATCGCCCTCCCGCAGGTAGCGCAGGACGTCCTCCGCGGTCTCCTCCGGGGAGGTCCACTCGGCCTCGAGGCCGACGGCCCTGATCGCCCCGTTGGCCTTGGCGCCGCGGGCGATGATCCTGGCTTCGCCGAGGCGGGCGAGCAGCTCGTCCCTCAACCCGTGGGCCTCGGCGGAGGCCAGCCAGCCGCGCAGGCCGATGCCGGTGGTCACGATGACGATCTGCGGGGCGAAGGCGATGATCTCGCGGGTCCGGCCCGGCAGCTGCTCGTCGTCGTCCACGGGGGTGGTGACCATGGAGGGGCAGTGGAAGATCTCGGCCCCGCGCCGGGAGAGGGCCGCGTCGATGTCCTCGGAGCGCCGCTGCGCCGTGAGGTGGACGCGGAATCCCGCGAGGTCGCTGCTGGTGGGCATGGCCGCTGGGGCCTCCTTCCGGACGGGTGCGTCGATTCCCACTGTAGCGGGCGCGCGGCGGGCGGTCCTGCCGAGGCGGCGGGGCGAAGGGGTCTCATGGTCGCTCCCCCTCGTCCCTGACGCTCCGGGGCAGCTTCCAGCCGGCACCGGACCTCTCGGCGAGGCCGAGGCCCTCCAGCTGCGCCAGCGCCACCAGAGCCTCGCGGATGCCGAGTCCGGCGACCGAGCAGAGACGGTCCGCCGGGACGGGACGGCCCACGGGGAGGGCGTCCTTGACCAGGCGCTGGACCTCGGTCAGGGGATCCTCGGGGCTCCCTTCCCCGTCCGCGGGCGCCCCGCCGGCGCCCAGGTCGCCGAGGTCCAGCGACGTCTGGCGAGGCGGCAGGAGATCGCGCAGATCCTGCGTCGTCGCGACCAGCCGGACGTATCCCTCCCGCAGCAGCCGATTGCAGCCGCCGGACTGGGCCGAGAAGACCGAGCCCGGCACCGCCGCGACGGTCCGGCCGAGGCCCAGGGCGTGGTTCGCCGTGTTGAGCGCCCCGGAGCGCAGCCGCGCCTCCACCACCACCGTGACGGCCGCCATCGCCGCGATGAGCCGGTTGCGCTGCAGGAAGCGGTGCCGCAGGGGACTGCCGCCTGGGGCGACCTCCGAGAGAACCACCCCCTCCTCCGCGATGCGCTGCAGGAGCTCGGCGTGGGCCTGCGGGTAGGCACGGTCGATGCCGCAGGCCAGGTAGGCCACGGTCGCCGGACGGCGCGTCGAGGCGGCGAGGGCGGCTCGGTGCGCCGCGGCGTCGATGCCGAAGGCCGCCCCCGAGAGCACCCCGTACCCCTCGGCCGCGAGGTCGCCGGCCAGATGGCTCACGACGCTCTCCCCGTAGGAGGTCGAGTCCCGGCATCCGACGAACGCGATGTTGTCCTCCAGCGGCGCACCCAGCCCGGCGCGGTCCCCTCGCCCCCACAGGCCGATGGGGGCGAACTCCCGCATGCCCCGGAGCGACTCGGGCCAGTCGGGGTCCTCGGGGCAGGCGAACCACGCGCCGATCCTGTCCAGGCTCTCCAGGAGCCGCTCGGGCGGACGATGCCGGGCCCGCGCGGCCCACCGCTGCCGGCTCCGCTCCAGATGGGGCTCCTGCAGGAGACTCCCGCTCTCGGGGACCCTGCGGCGGATCGCCTCGACCTCGACGTCGGCGATGTCCTCCGCGCCGGTCGCGATCTCCGCCGTGCGGACGGGTCCGAGCGTGCTGATCAGCAGCATGCCGAGGCTGTCCTGGGGCTCGAAGACCTCCATCAGGCGGAGCCTCGCGCGGCGTATCGTCTCGAGGTCGCCGGAGCCGGATGCCTCCGAGCCCCCTTCTCTCCCGAGACCGGACGGCTCCGGGCCCTCGGGGTGCTCGCGGGCGGTTGCATCGGGTCCTTCGGTGTTCATGCGCTCCTCCTCGTGTTGATCTCGCTGCAGCGGCTGGCGGCGGGGCGCCGTCAGAGGACTCCGGGGGCGCCGGCGGGCAGCCGCAGCGCGATCGCGGCCTCCAGGTGCTCCGCACCCGGCGAGGACGCTCCCTCGAGGTCGGCGATGCTCCACGCGACCCGCTGGACCCGGTCGCTCCCCCGGACCGTCAGGGCCCCGCGCTCGATCAGGCGGTGGAGCGGCGCGAGCAGCGCGGAGGAGGGCCGGAGCGGGCCGCGGAGCTGGGTGCCGGCCAGCTCCGCGTTGGAGCGCACGCCGAGCGGCGCCAGGCGCTCCCGGGCGGCCTCCCGGGCGAGGGCGACGCGGGCCGCGACGTCGGCGGTGGCCTCGCCCGGAGTCGTCGAGGTGACCTCCGCGTAGGAGAGCTTCGGGACGTTCAGGTGCAGGTCGATGCGGTCCATCAGGGGTCCGGAGAGCCGGCCCAGGTAGGAGCGCTTCTCCCGGGCCGAGCAGGTGCAGCGGTCCCCCATGCCCGTGGAGAGCCCGCAGGGGCAGGGGTTGGCCGCCAGGACGAGCTGGAACCGCGCCGGGTACCGCGCGCTGGCCCGAGCCCGGTCGATGGTGATCTCCCCGGACTCGAGGGGCTGCCGCAGCGCGTCGAGCACGCCGCGCCGGAACTCGGGGGCTTCGTCCAAGAACAGGACCCCGCGATGCGCGCGCGAGGCCGCCCCCGGCTGGGGCACCCCGCTGCCGCCGCCGACCAGAGAGGCCGTCGACGCGGTGTGATGAGGCGCCTCCCACGGTGCCTCGGTCATCAGACGGGTGAGTCGCGAGCGCCTGGCACCCAGGGAGTGGACGGCCGTGACCTCGTGCGATGCGGCGGCGTCGAGGGGCGGCAGGATGCCCGGCAGGCGCTCGGCCAGCATGGTCTTCCCGGATCCCGGTGGGCCCACCATCGACAGGTGGTGGCCGCCGGCCGCCGCGATCTCCAGAGCCCAGCGCCCCTCCGCCTGCCCCACGATCTCCGCCATGTCCGGACGGCGCCGCGGCTCCGGCGCATCCTCGGCGGGGACCTCGTGGGCGGGCGGGCGCAGCAGGCCGGGATTCACGCTCCCCGCCTCCTCCAGGACGTCGGCGACGCTCGCGCATCCCCGGACCTCCGCGCCGGGGACCAGCCGGGCCTCCGCCAGGTTCTCCCGCGCCACCACGACGCGCCGGTGCCCCGCTCCCACCGCGGCCGCGACCGCCGGGAAGACTCCGGGGACCGGTCGCAGCCCGCCGTCCAGGCCGAGCTCGGCGAGATAGGCCCACCGGCCCGTCCCCGGCACCTCGCCGGCCGCCTGCAGGGCCGCCATGAGGATGGCGAGGTCGAACCCCGTGCCGCTCTTGGGCAGCGTCGCGGGCGTCAGGCTGACGGTGATCTTGCGGTTCGCCAAGGGGGTGCCGCTGTTCTTCGCGGCGGCCCGGATCCGCTCCCGCGACTCCATCAGGGCGGTGTCCGGCAGCCCGAGCAGCACGAAGGCTGGCAGGGTCTGCCCGATGTCGGCCTCGACCTCGACCATGTGCCCGTTCAGCCCCAGCAGGGCCACCGCGTAGGTGCGCGCGAACCCCATTCAGACCACGTTCTCCAGGTGCTCGAACGTGAACTGCGCGGGGCCGCCGGTGATCGCGACGGCGTCGACCCGGATCCGCGCGCCCGGCCTGGAGCTCGCCCAGTTCCTGGCCAGCAGCCTCAGCCGCGTCGCCTTGCCGTGGTCGATCGCCTCCAGCGGGTGCCCGTACCCCAGCGTGGTGCGGGTCTTGACCTCGCAGGCGACGTACTCGGCGCCGTCGAAGCAGATCAGGTCGAGCTCCCCGCGCGGGGTCAGCGGGCCCGGCGTCGGGCGCCAGTTCCTCTCGAGCACCTCCCATCCCCTGGCCTCGAGCACCTTTGCGGCGGTGCTCTCTCCCCACGATCCGGTGCGCGAGCGCCGCTCGGCGTTCCTGGCTGCGTCAGCTGTCGTTCTCCTCATGCGCCCATCATGGGGTGCGTGCCGTCTCAGCAGGAGGGCCGGCGGGCCCGGAGGGGACCCGTCGTGGACAGAGGAGCTCAGGCGCCGCCTTTACGGGAGGCTGGGGACGCCGGCTCAGTCCCCGGCGGGCCGGAACCTCCATCCCGTGACGAAGTCCGGGTCCTCGCCGTGCTCGTAGGCGTGGGCCCTGGCGTCCTCCCGGGCCTGCTCCCAGCGCTCGGCCAGCCCCGGATGCCGCGCGTCGGCGTCCGGCACCCGCCGCAGCGCGTCGAGGGCGAGGGCGTAGCGGTCCAGGCCGTTCAGGCGCACCATGTCGAACGGCGTCGTGGTCGTGCCCAGCTCCTGGAAGCCGTGGACGTGGATCCCGGCGTCGTTCGCCCGGCGGTAGGTCAGCTGGTGCACGAGCGAGGGGTAGCCGTGGAAGGCGAAGATCACCGGGCTGGACCTCGTGAACAGGGCGTCGAAGGCGGCGTCGTCGAGCCCGTGGGGGTGCAGCGAGCTGCTCTGCAGGCGGAACAGGTCCACCACGTTCACGACCCGCACCGACAGCTCGGGTGCCTCCTCCCGCAGCAGCTGCGCCGCCGCGACCGTCTCGTAGGTCGGCACGTCGCCGGCGCAGGCGAGGACGACGTCGGGCTCCTCGCCGGCATCCGCCGCGTCCTCTCCGCCCGCCGGGGAGCCGGCGCCGCGAGGTTCGCTGCCGGCCCACCCCCAGGCGCCGATGCCGGCCTCCACGTGGGCTCGGGCCTGCTCGCCCGTCAGCCACGCCGGCTGCGGCTGCTTCCCGGCGACGACGACGTTCACCCGCCCGCTCGTGCCGAGGGCGTGCCGCATCGTGGCCAGCAGCGTGTTCGCGTCCGGCGGCAGGTAGACGCGCACGACGTCGGCCTGCTTGTTGACCACCACGTTCAGGAACCCGGGGTCCTGGTGGCTGAAGCCGTTGTGGTCCTGCCGCCACACGTGCGAGGAGAGCAGGTAGGTGAACGAGGCGACCCGCCCGCGCCACGGCACCTTCGCCGCGCTCTCGAGCCACTTGGCGTGCTGGTTGAACATCGAGTCGACGATGTGGACGAACGCCTCGTACGAGGTGAGCAGGCCGTGCCGTCCCGTCAGCAGGTAGCCCTCGAGCATCCCCTGCATCATGTGCTCGCTCAGCATCTCGATGACGCGGCCCCGCCTGGCCAGATGCTCGTCGGTCGGGACCGTCCCGCCCGCCCAAGCCCGCTCGGTCACCTCGAAGACCCCGTCCAGGCGGTTGGAGACCACCTCGTCGGGACCGAAGAGGCGGAAGTCCTCGGGGTTACGTCTCATCACCTCCGCCAGCCAGCCGCCGAGCACGCGGGTGCCCTCGGCCTCCCCCGTCCGGTCCGCCTCGACCTCGTGGCGGGTCGTCTCCGGCAGATCGAGGGGCGCGACCATCCCGCCGTTGGCGTGCGGGCTCGCGCTCATCCGCAGGGCCGGGGCCGGTCTCAGCGACCTCAGCTCGGCGGAGATCCCGCCGTCCGGGAACAGCTCCTCGGGGCGGTAGGAGGCCAGCCACCGCTCAAGCAGCTCCCGGTGCGCCGGATCCTCCCGCACCCCCGGCAGGGGCACCTGATGGGCGTGGAAGGTGCCCTCCACCTGCTGCCCGTCGACGCTGCGGGGCCCGGTCCACCCCTTGGGCGTGCGGAGCACGATCATCGGCCATCGCGGCCGCACCGGCCCCTCGCCCGCCCGGGCCGCGGACTGGATGTCCCGGATGGCGTCGAAGGCCCGGTCCATCGCTGCGGCGAGAGGGACGTGGATGCCCGCCGGGTCCTCGTCCTGCCCGGCGACGACGATCGGCTCGTACCCGTACCCGCGCAGGAGGGCGGTCAGGTCCTCCTCGTCGATGTGCGACAGCACGGTCGGGTTCGCGATCTTGTAGCCGTTGAGGTGCAGGATCGGCAGGACGGCGCCGTCCGTGACGGGATCCAGGAACATGTTGCCGAACCAGCTGGTCGCCAGCGGTCCCGTCTCGGCCTCGCCGTCGCCGATCACGCAGGCGGCGACGAGGCCGGGGTTGTCCAGCGCGGCGCCGTAGGCGTGCATGAGGCTGTAGCCGAGCTCGCCGCCCTCGTTGATCGAGCCGGGGGTCTCGGGGGCGGCGTGGGAGGGGATGCCGCCGGGGTAGGAGAACTGGCGGAAGAGCCGCTTCATCCCCTCCTCGTCCTCGCTCACCGCCGGGAAGAGCTCGGCGTAGGTGCCCTCGAGCCACGCGTTCGCGACCATGGCGGGGCCGCCGTGGCCGGGGCCGCAGACGAAGAGGACCTCGGCCTCGCGCTCGCGGATGACGCGGTTCAGGTGCGCCCACAGGAGGTTGAGGCCGGGCGAGGTGCCCCAGTGGCCGAGGAGCCGCGGCTTGATCTGCTCGGGATCCAGGCCGCCGCGGGCCAGGGGGTTGTCCCGCAGGTAGATCTGCCCCACGGAGAGGTAGTTCGCGGCGCGCCACCACGCGTCCACCGTTCGAAGGTCGGCTGACTCAGTCATCGGGCTCCTCGTCCTTCCTCATCGGGTGGTGCCACGATACGCTCCCGTGCCTCCGCGCGTCGATGGAACGGCCGGGCCTCCTCCGGACACGGGGCACCCCGCGGGGGCCTCGGGGCCGGCGGGGCTCCCGGCGTCGGGGGATTCTTCGGGAGAGACGGGCCCCATCCCGTCCCTAGATGATCTCCAGGGGCACCGGGCCGCTGGGGCGGGGGAAGGCGGCGTCGAGCTCGGCGAGGTCCTCCTCTCCCAGCTCGAGGTCGAGGGCGGCAGCGTTCTGGACGGCGTGCTCGACCGTCGACGCCTTCGGGATCGCCAGCACCGAGCCGTCCCGGATAACCCACGCGAGCGCGACCTGGACGGGGGTGGCCTCCAGCCTGCGGGCGACCCGCTCCAGGGTCCCGTCGCCGATCAGCCGGCCCTGCTCCACGGGCGAGTAGGCCATGGCCGGCACCCCGCGGCGCGCGAGCTCGGGGAACAGGTCCATCTCGGGACCGCGCCGGGTGGGGTTGTAGAGCACCTGGTCGGTCGCGAGCTCGGCGGCGAGGGGGCCGGCCTCGCGGTCGAGGTCCGCGAGGTCGCCGGGGTCGAGGTTGCTGACGCCCCACGCCCGGACGGCACCCGAGCTCTTGAGGGCGTGCAGGGCCTCGACGCTCTCGCCGAGCGGCACGCCCCCGCGCCAGTGCAGGAGGTACAGGTCGAGGTGGTCGGTGCCGAGGCGGTCGAGGCTGCGCTCGAGGGCCTCGGCGGTCCCGCGGGCCGAGGCGTTGGGGGGGAGGACCTTGGAGACCAGGAAGACCTCGTCCCTCCGGTCCGCGATCGCCTCGCCGACGAGCCGCTCGGACCGGCCGCCGCCGTACATCTCAGCGGTGTCGATCACGCGCAGCCCGGCGTCGAGCCCGGCGCGCACCGCGCGGATCTCCTCCTCGCGGGAGGCGGGGTCGTCGCCCAGGTACCAGGTGCCGATGCCGATGGCCGGGAGCGGGGCGGCGTCGTCGAGGGCGGAGGCGGGGAACTGTATGGTGTGAGTCATCCTCTCACTATGCCCGTTCGGCGCCGATCCGCACAGGGCCGCGGGAGGGGCCGACGCCGGGGCGCAAGCGGCGGCCCCGGCCCCTCGGCGCGCCGCGATACGCTGGAGTCCACATCCCCTCGACGAGAAGAGTCCCCATGGCCGAATCCGCCGACGGCCGCGTCGCCGTCTACATCGACTTCGACAACATCGTGATCTCCCGCTACGACCAGGTGCACGGGCGCAACCAGTTCCAGCGCGACAAGGCCAAGGGCTACAGCTCCTCCGACTCCGACGAGGAGGTCGGCGAGAAGCTCGCCCAGGCGACGGTCGACATCGGCGCGGTCATCGACTTCGCCTCCTCCTTCGGCACCCTCGTGCTGACCCGCGCGTACGCCGACTGGTCCACGCCGGTGAACGCCGACTACCGCGGCCAGCTCGTGGGCCGCTCCGTGGACCTCGTGCAGCTCTTCCCCGCCGCCGCGTACGGCAAGAACGGGGCCGACATCCGCCTCGCCGTCGACGCCGTGGAGGACATGTTCCGCCTCTCCGACCTGACCCACATCGTGATCGTGGCGGGCGACTCCGACTACATCGCGCTGGCGCAGCGCTGCAAGCGCCTGGGCCGCTACGTGGTGGGCATCGGCGTCGCCGGGTCCACGGCGCGCTCCCTCGCCGCCGCCTGCGACGACTTCGCCACCTACGACACGCTGCCCGGCGTCGAGGCCGCGCCCGTGGAGCCCGTCAAGCCCGCCGAGGCGGAGGCCGCGCCGGCGAAGAAGGAGAAGGGCGGGGACCGCAAGGAGGAGGCCGCCGAGGCCGAGCCCGCCCGGAAGAAGCGCGGCGCGCGCCGCGCCCAGGCCCCCGCCACGGCGATCGAGGAGGACCCCGAGCCCGAGGTCCCGGAGGATCCGCAGGAGATCGCCTCGAGCCTGCTCGAGCGCGCGCTGCGCCTGGGCCACGAGAGGGACGACGCCGAGTGGCTGCACAGCTCCCAGGTGAAGACCCAGATCAAGCGGATGGACCCCTCCTTCAGCGAGAAGGCGCTCGGGTACCGCTCCTTCTCCGACTTCGTGAAGTCGCGCCCGGCGATCGCGGAACTCGACGAGAGCAGCACCGCCCGCTTCATCCGCCTCGTCTAGGGGACGACGCCGTGGGGCCCGGGCAGCCCGCGTTTGCCGGAGTACAGTCGGAAGCGGCCGCCGTTCTTCCGTCGCCGGTCTCGGACGGCGGCCGACGCCCATCACGCAGCCCAGCCGAGGAGACGTTGCCCGTATGAGAGGACCATCCGCATCGCAAGCCGGCCCGGACGGCGGGAGCGGCGTCAGCCGCACGCTGCGTCGGACGGTGCGGCTGCGGAGGATCCTGGGCAACGAGACCTACTCGGCGCTGGCGCTCGCGCTGGCCACGGTCGCGGCGCTGGTCTGGGCCAACATCGGGACCAGCTACGAGACCCTCTGGAGCACGCCGGTCGGCTTCGGCATCGGCGACTTCTCCTTCAGCCTCCCCCTGAGTGACTGGGTGGACGAGGGCCTCATGGCCTTCTTCTTCCTGATGGTGGGGCTCGACGTGCGCCGCGAGCTCACCCTCGGCGAGCTGCGCACCAAGGAGCGCGCGATCCTGCCGGTCGCGGCCGCCGTCGGAGGCCTCCTCGCGCCCGCCCTGATCTTCCTGCTGATCACCTCCGGCGAGGACTACGCCCACGCCTGGGGCTCGGTGATCTCCACCGACACCGCCTTCGCCCTGGGCATGCTCGCGCTCCTCGGGCCGCGCAACGCGCCCCGCCTGCGGATCTTCCTGCTGGCGCTGGCCGTGGTGGACGACATCGGCGCGCTGTCCGTCATTGCCGTCTTCTACACCGACGACCTGAACGTCTGGGCGCTGGGACTGGGCGTGCTCGGCCTGATCGGGGTGTGGGCCCTGCAGAAGGCGCACGTGTGGCGGGTGACGCCGTACGCCGTGCTCGGCGTGTACACGTGGGCCTGCTTCTACGCCTGCGGCGTGCACGCGACCCTGGCCGGCGTGCTGATCGCGCTGCTCATGCCCGTCTACCCGCCCCGGCGGCGCGACGTCGCCCTGGCCACCCGGTTCTTCCGGCTCTTCCGGCAGGCCCCGCAGCCGGACATGGCGCGCAGCGTCCGCGCGGTGGTCTCCTACACCGTCCCGCTGAACCAGCGGCTCTCCTCGGTGCTGCCGCCGTACGTAAACTACCTCGTGGTCCCGCTCTTCGCACTGGCGAACGCCGGCGTGGCGCTCTCCCCCGAGTCCCTCGGCACGGCCTTCGCCTCCAAGCTCACCTGGGGCGTGGTGCTGGGCCTGGTGCTCGGCAAGTTCCTGGGCATCACGCTGGCCGCATCGGGGGTGCTGAAGCTGGTGCCCTCCTCGCGGCTGCCCGGCCTCGACCTGCCCCGCATCGCGGGCGCCGCCGCGCTGTCCGGCATGGGCTTCACGATCTCCTTGCTGGTGGTCGGGCTGGCGATCGACGCCGAGGACGTCGCGGACCAGGCCCGCGTCGGCGTCCTGCTGGCCTCGGTGGTGGCGCTGGTCCTCGCCTGGCTCGCCTTCCGCCTCGGCGACAGGCTGCGGCCGCTCCCGCCGCCGGCCGGCACGCACCTCAACCGCGCCGTTGACCCGGGCACCGACCACATCCGCGGCGACGCCGAGGCCCCCGCGACGCTGGTCGTCTACGCGGCCATGGACCTCGCCTACCGGCACGACACGGCGGAGGCGCTGGCGGAGGTCCGCCGGATGTTCGGCGACCGGCTGCGGGTGGTCCTGCGCCACCATACGACGTCGGACCGCGCGATGACCGCCGCGCTCGCCCTGGAGGCCGCCGGTGCCCAGGACAGGTTCTGGCAGCTGCACGACGCGCTCACGCGCATCCGCCACGAGATCGACACCGACTCCGTGCGCGAGGCCGCGGAGCACGCCGGAGTCGACGTCCCGACCTTCGAGGAGCGCATCTCCCGTCAGGAGGACCGCGCCCGGGTCGACGACGACAACGTGGACCTCCAGGACGCCGAGACCGGCAGCGCGCCGGTGGTGTACGTCAACGGGACCCGCTTCGACGGGCCGCTGAACAGCCTGGCCCTCGCGGGCGGCATCCGGCGCGCCCTCGCCGAGCCCTCGACGGCCACGGAGGGACCGGAGGGCTGATCTCTCTCCCTTCCCCGGCCTCCTCCGCTGAGGGAGCCGGCGGACGAGGACAGGCGGCAGCCGTCCGTGGCGAGCGGGCGGGGGCACGACCCGTCTCCGCGCTCAGCGCTCGGTGACGGCCCGTCCCTCAGCGCTCGGTGACGGCCCGCCCCTCTGCGTCGACGGGGAAGGAGACGTGCTGGTGGATCATCCGCCAGCGTCCTCCACGCCGCTCGAAGACCCGGGTGCCCCGGGACCAGTCCTCACGGACCGTGCCGTCCGGGGCCACGTTGCGCATCCGGTTCAGCCCCCACGTCACGGCGGTGTCCCCGATGACCCGGATCTGCAGGTCGGGGATGTCCCAGCGAAACTCGCCCGTCTGGTACTCCATCCCCGCCGCGCAGACCGCGCGGACGGCGTCGATCCCTCGGCGCTCCTGGGGCGCCTCGTGCTCGTAGGAGACGATGCCCTCGGCGATCGGCTCCATCTGGGCGTCCACGTCCTTGCGCTCGGATGCCTCGAACCACGCCTCGAACAGCTCGCGCAGCTCCCGCTCGGCCTCGGCGGGATCCGGGCGCCCGGCCTCGTCGCCGGATGGTTCGCTCTCGCCGGATGCTGCGGGCCCGCCGGGCTCTGCGCTCTCCTCGGATGCCTCGAGGTCCCGCGCGAGGGCCGTGAGGCAGCCCCGCCAGCCCTGCTCGTTGTCCTCGCGGAGCCGCCGGGAGTCGTATCCGGACTGCGTGAAGCGCATCCGGGTCCGCGGCGCCTCCGCGTCGCCGACCTCCTCGAGCAGCACCGTCACCACCGTCAGGGGGTTGGCGGCCGCTCCGTCGACCTGGGTGAGGGTGAGCACCAGGCGGTCCCACGGCTCGACCTCCCGGTAGAGGCCCTGCTCGGAGTACTCGTGCTCGCCGCTGTCCGAGCGGAAGTCCAGCCGCCACGCGCCGCCGGGGCGGGGGTCTGCCGCGGAGCGGAGGGTGACGTAGCCGGGAGGGGCGAACCAGCGCGCCAGGGCCTCGGCGTCGGTCCACCGGCGGAAGACCCGCTCCCGGGAGGCGGCGAACTCGCGCTCGATCTCGATGACGAGCCCCTGCTCGCCCTGCCGGCCGGTGTTCTCGGAGGTGTTCATGACGGCTCCTCAGGGTTGGTCCGACCCGAGGTCGGCTTCCAGTGCGACGAAGCGGTGCTCCCATACGGCCCTGTAGTCGCCCAGCCACGCGTCGAGATCGATCAGCGGCTCCACGCGCAGACGGCTGGGACGACGCTGCGCGTCCCTGCCGCGCGAGACCAGCCCGGCGGACTCCAGCACGCCGACGTGCTTGGAGATCGCCCGCGGGGTCAGCTCGAAGGGCTCGGCCAGCTCCGCCACGGATGCCTCCCCCCGCTCGCGCAGACAGGAGAGGATCGCGCGCCGGGTGGGGTCGGCGAGGGCGGCGAAGGTGCGGGAGAGCTGATCGACGGGCATTTTATGGAACCTTTCGGTTCGGGAACTTATAGGTTCCATAGTGAGACCGCTCACAACAAATGTCAAGGGGTCGAATCTGCACTGATCGCGCCAGCCGCTGGACTCGCCAGCTCCGCCCGGAGACGGCCCATCGAGGCCGGTGCACCGCTCCCGCCCATTCTGAGGCGTGCCCTCGTCACGAAACCGGCAGATTCACCCCTTCTTCCGCTCTCCGAGCTGACGTACAATTCTCTGTACAGGAAGAGGAGGTCTCGTGAAGACGATGAGCTACACGGAATCGCGGGCCCGCTACGCGGAGGTCCTCGATTCGGTGGTCAACGACCGTGAAGAAGTGGTGATCACCCGGGCCGGGCATGAGTCGGTGGTCATCATGTCGCTGGACGAGTTCGAGTCCATGCGCGAGACCGCGCACCTCATGCGCTCCCCCGCCAACGCCCGACGCCTGCTGGAGGCCATGGAGCGGCTGGAGGCGGGCGCGGGAGAGCCCCACGACCTCGTCGACCCCGACTGACGATGCGCCTGGTCTGGGACCGAGCGGCGTGGGAGGACTACCTGTGGTGGCAGTCCCAGGATCGCAAGATCCTGAAACGGATCAACCTGCTTGTCGAAGATGTGGTGCGCAACGGGAACGAGGGCCTCGGGAAGCCGGAGCCGCTCAGGCATGACTTCGCCGGGTACTGGTCGCGGCGCATCACCGGGGAGCATCGTCTCGTCTACAAGATGGGGGACGGCCAGATCCTCATCGCCGCCTGCCGTTATCACTACGGCCGCTGACCGCCGGCTAGCTGACCGCCGGCTACGGGGCGGCGCGGCTCACTCGAACTCCCCCAGCACGGCCTCCGCGGCGCGGGCGACGAGGGCGTCGTCGTACTCCGCCTCGGGGTCATTGCGCTGCGTCAGCACGGTGATGACGATCGGCGCGCGGTCCGGCGGGGTGACGATCGCGACGTCGTTCCTGATCCCGCCAGCGCCGCCGGACTTCTCCGCCACCGCCCAGTCCTCGGGGGCGCCGGCGCGGATCAGGGTGTCGCCGGTCGGGTTCCCGCTCATCCAGTCGATCAGGGTCTCCCGGTCCGCCGGATCGAGGACCTGCGGGGTGCGCTCGGGGTCGAACAGCGCGTCGAGGTCGGCGGTGAAGGCCGAGGGCGACGTCGTGTCGTCCGTCCCGCCGGGCTCCACGGCGTTGAGGGCTGGCTCCTCGTTCACGACCTCGGTGGTCGTATCGCCCAGCTCCTCCAGGGCCGCGTCCAGCCCGGCGGGACCGCCGATCCTGGCGAGCATCAGGTTCATGGCGGTGTTGTCGCTCTGCCGGACGGCCGCCTCGGCGAGCTCCGGGTAGGTGAGCCCCTCGTCGAGGTGCTCGGAGGTGACCGGCGAGTGGCCGGCTGCATCGACGTCCTCCTGCGTCCAGGTGACCCGCTCCTCGCGCTGATCGGCCGGGACCTGCTGGAGCAGCTCCGCGGCGGCGAGGACCTTGAGCGAGGAGGCGTATCCGAAGCGCTCGTCGGCCCGGTGCTCGACGACGTCGCCGCTGCCCGTGTCGAGGGCGCTCACGCCGATGCGGGCGTCGAACTCGGCCTCGAGGGACTCCAGGCCGCTCGAGGAGTCCGCGCCCGCCGGGGAGGCCGCACCCGCGGTGGAGCCCGCACCGGCCGAGGAGGACGCGCCGGCTGATGGGTCCGTCCCGGCCGAGGATTCCGGGGAGGACGCGCTCGCGCTCGACGACGGTGCGTCCTCCCCGGAGCCGCAGGCGGCGAGGAACGGCAGTGCGATGAGCGCCAGGGCGGCGCCCCGGCGGATGTGACGGACTGACATGGCGGATGCTCCCTCTCAGGGGTCGGGATCGCGGACAGTCACCAGGTTAGGGGTCTCCACGCCGGCGACGGCGCATCTGGCGGGGCCTGTGCGGCGGCCCCTACCACCGCGCCTCGAGCAGCTCGAGGAAGGCGAGCGCGGCCGGGCGGGGGTTGAAGCCACTCCAGGCCAGGTGCTCGACGCGGGTGGGGCCGCCGACGAGGCCGATGGTCCGCACGACATGAGCGGCCGCACCGAATCTCACCGAGCGCCGCCCCGCCCGCCTCAGAACGGCAGCAGGACGAACAGCCAGGCCAGCGCCGGTCCCGCCACCACGATGACGCCGGAGTAGATCAGCATCTGCTTGAAGTACCGGTCCCGCTCGGAGGCGTCGACGTTGGCCAGCACCATGGCGCCGTTGGTGGAGAAGGGGCTGACGTCCACCACGGTGGAGGCGATCGCGATGGCCGCGGCGAACCCGACGGCCGGGAGCTCGCCGGTCTGCAGCAGCGGCGCGGCGATCGAGAGCCCGACGCCGATGGTCGCGATCGAGGACGCCAGCGCGGAGACGATCCCGGCCATGTAGCACAGCAACAGCGCCCCCAGCATGGCCGAGCCGATGGAGACCACCCCGCCCGAGACGAAGTCCACGGTCCCTGCCGTCTCCAGGACGTTGATGTAGGTGACGACGCCGCCGACCAGTACCACCGTCCCCCACGAGATGTTGACCATCGACTTCCTGGCCTCGGCCGGCTTGACCACCGCCAGCACGGTCCCGATGATGATGGACAGCACGCCGATGTCGACGCCGAAGCCGCCCGCGCCCACGACCAGCACCGCGAGCCCGGCCAGCGTCAGCAGCTGGTACGGGGTGACGCGCGCTCCCGAGGTCACCGCCGCCGTCACCGGCGAAGCCTCGGACGACGCCCCGTTCCCCGTCGCGGACCCCCCGGCCGGCCCCTCGTCCCCGAGGTCCTCGCCTGGCCGCGCGCTCTCCCCCGCCGGGCTCGCGCCGCCGGAGCCCCGGCTCGCGGAGGCGCCCTCGGGAGACCGGACGGCGGCCGCACCCTCGGACCCCTCGGCCGCGGCGCCGCCCGCCCCCGCCAACGCGAGCGAGGCCTCCCCCGCATCGGTCACCCGCCGCCCGATCAGCGAGCGCCCGCCCATGGCGAGGTAGACGACCGCCCCGATGACGATATTGAACACCAGCGCGCACAGGAATAGGGACCACGGGCTCGCGCCCAGCCCCTGGCCGATCAGGAAGTTGTTCACGTAGATGCCGTAGACGCTCAGCGGCGAGAGCATCCCCGCCATCCCGCCGTGGACCACCATCATGCCCATCATGAGCTGGTTGATCCGGTACTTCCTGGCGAAGGGGACGGCGAGCGGGGCGACGACGCCGATCGCGAAGATCGCCCCGATCCCCATCAGCACCCCGGTCAGGGCGAAGAAGATCCACGGGGCCAGCGCGACCGTGCCCCGCACGGCCCGCAGGCTCCAGGAGAGCACCAGGTCGATGGTGCCGTTCTGCTGCGCGAAGCCGAACATGAAGGTGAGGCCCATCAGCGCGAACATGAGGTCCAGCGGGAAGCCTGCGAAGACGTCCTCCAGGTCCATCCCGACGGCGAAGAGCCCGACGAGGAAGGCCGCGACGAGCCCCAGCAGCCCCATGTTGACGTTGCGGATCGTCCCGATGAGGAACATCACCGCCAGCACCAGGATCGTGACGACTTCCACGCTCATCGTGTCTGCACCCTCCGAATCACTTCACGGCGTCGTCCGCTGCACTGCGAACCACATCACTGTAGCGAACGGGGCTGCGCCCCTCGCAGTCGAGTCCACATGCCAGTCAGGGCCGCGCAGAA
Organism: Rothia halotolerans; assembly: GCF_004136635.1. GTDB lineage: Bacteria > Actinomycetota > Actinomycetes > Actinomycetales > Micrococcaceae > Rothia > Rothia halotolerans. Next base: position 810,818 of record NZ_NOIU01000002.1, read on the forward strand.
GGGGCGAGGGGAAGGCGTCCTCAGGGTGGCGGGCCGGGCCACGGCAAGCCGGTGCTGACGCAGCGGGCGATATCGAGCCCGGACCGTCCCCTACGCGCAGCGCAGCGCCCGGGCGGCCTCGACGCGCTCCGGCGTCGCCCCCAGGGACCAGCTGAGCCGGTGCTCCGGCGTCGGGCCGGCCTCCTGCACGGCCCGCCGGTGCGCCGCCGAGCCGTAGCCCTTGTTCGCGGCCCAGCCGTAGGCGGGGTGCCGCTCGGCCAGGCGCTCCATCTCCCGGTCCCGCTCCACCTTGGCCACCACGCTCGCGGCCGCCACGCTGGCGCACCGGAAGTCCGCCTTGACCTCGGTGCGGACCGGCCCCTCCCATGGCTCGCCGCCCTCGCGGCCGGCCAGCGGGTCCTCGGTCTCGGCGGCCAGGCTCAGCAGGTCCGCGGGCGGGGCGCTGAGCCAGTCGTGGCTGCCGTCCAGCAGCACGGCGGAGGGCACGACGTCGTCCTCCCGGGCCAGCCGGGCCAGGGCGCGCCGGCCCGCCAGGCGCAGCGCCAGGGTCATGCCCAGCGCGTCGATCTCCGCGGGCGATGCCGAGCCGGTGCGCACCGGGACCCACGCCCGGATCAGCGGCTCCATGACCCGGCGTCGGGCCGCCGTGAGCGCCTTGCTGTCCGTGAGCCCGGCGACCTCGGCCACGGTGCCGGGCAGCACCGCGGCGGCGCCCACGGTGACGGGGCCGGCGAGGGAGCCGCGGCCCACCTCGTCCATCCCCACCACGCAGCGCGCGCCGGCGGCGAAGAGCTCGGCCTCGACCGCGAGGTCGGCGGCAGCGGGCATCAGGATCCGCTCTGCTCGGAGGCCGCCGGGATGTCGGAGAAGACCTCGGCGTGGTCGTCGAGGACCTCCCACCGGCTGATCGGCCAGGCGATCACCGAGGCGTTGCCCACGACGTCGTCCTGGCTGACGAACTCGGTGCCCTGCTCGATGTGGTAGCGGGAGTCCGCCGAGGCGTTGCGGTGGTCGCCCATGACGAAGTACTCGCCGTCCGGGACGGTCACCTCGAAGGGCATGCCGCAGGCCTCGGCGCCGGGGAACAGGTACGGGGACTCGTCGAGTTCCTGCCCGTTGACCTGGACCTTCGCGTCCGGGGCGGTGCAGGTGACGGTGTCCCCGCCCTCGCCGATGACGCGCTTGATGAGGTAGTTCTGCGAGGCGTCGGGCATCACGCCGACGAAGGAGAGGGCCGAGCGGATCGGGTTGGTCGAGGTCTCGCCCTGGGGCACCCAGTCCTGGGTGTCCTCGAAGACGATGATGTCCCCGCGCTCCGGGTCGGAGAAGTAGCTGCCGGCGACGTTGACGAAGATCCTGTCGTTGAGCTGCAGGGTGTTCTCCATCGATCCGGAGGGGATGTAGAAGCCCCGGAAGAGGAAGGTCTTCACGAGGAAGGCGATGATCAGCGCGTAGAGGACGATCAGCAGGACCTCTTTGACCTTGGGCCACAGGCCGGCCGGCTCGGGGCGCGCCGGGGACTCCTCGGAGTGCTGGTCTGCTCGTGCCATCGGGTGGTCCTCCACGGTTGGTCTGGGGCTCGACGGGTGGTCGGGGCTCGCGTCCGCGCGGCCGGGGATCCGGTCCGCTCGGCGAGGACGCCGCGGCAGCCGGACCTGCCCGCCGGGGGGTCGGGTCCTCGGGGTCCGGGGCACGGGGCCTGGACCCGGGGACCAGTCTAGACCCCCGGGCTGACGAACTAGTCCCCCACGCTGCCCATGCGGTCCAGGGGCCAGAGCACCGCCACGGGCCGTCCGATGATCGCGTCGGAGCGGATCATGCCGCCGCCCGGGGCGCCGAGCAGCTCCCGGGAGTCGTACGAGGCGGAGCGGTGGTCCCCCTGGACCCACATCCGCCCCTCCGGCACGACGACGTCGAAGGAGACCTCCGAGGGCGCGTCCCCTGGCATCACGTACGGCTCATCCACCGGCTCGCCGTTGACGCTCAGGCGCCCGTCGGCCTCGCAGCAGGAGACCCGGTCCCCGGCGACGCCGATCACGCGCTTGACGAAGACGTCGTCGCGCGGGGCGACCCCCAGCCAGGCGCCCGCGACGCCGGCGGCCTCCGCCAGCACGCCCTTCCCCGACTCGTAGGGCGCGAGGGATCCCTTGCCGTCGAAGACCACGATCTCGCCCCGCTGCGGCTCCTCCTCCCCGAGCCGCCACACCGCCAGGCGGTCGCCGGGCATCAGGGTCGGCTCCATCGAGCCGGAGGGGATGTAGAAGACCTCCAGGACCAGCGAGCGGACCAGGACCGCGATGAGGACGGCGAGCAGGAGGGCCACCACGACCAAGCGCCGGCCCCCCGCGAGGGAGGACCGGCGCTCGGTGCGCGGAGACGCCTCGGCGGCCCGCGATGCTTCTGCCATGCCGCGTGTTTACTTGGCGGGCACGCGCTTCTCGCGGATGCGAGCAGCCTTGCCGTGACGGTCGCGCATGTAGTAGAGCTTCGCGCGGCGGACGTCGCCGCGGGCAACGACCTCGATCTTGTCGATGATCGGGGAGTGCACCGGGAAGGTGCGCTCCACGCCCACGCCGAAGGAGACCTTGCGGACGGTGAAGGTCTCGCGGACGCCGGCGCCCTGGCGGCCCATCACGAAGCCCTTGAAGACCTGCACACGCGAGCGGTTGCCCTCGACGATGTTGACGTGCACGTTGAGGGTGTCGCCCGCGCCGAACTCCGGGACGTCCGTGCGCAGCGACTTGTTGTCGATGAAATCGAGAGTCTGCATGACTTTCATTTCTCCTCGGTCGACGCCGCAGGCCATCCACCGATTGGTACGACGGCGGCTCCCGGTCCGCTGACCGGTGCCCCCGACAGGCTGAAGGGGTTCCCGGCGCATCGTCGATGCGCCGGCGCCGTGTCCGTGTGGTCGCTCTTCCCCCTGCGGCAGGGGCGTGCCCGGACAAGGCCCAGCGTATTATTCTGCCACATCGTCCCCGGGGCCGCCAGCGTCGCGCAGGGTGTCGAGCACCTCGCGGTCCCGCCGGTCCAGGGCCTCCTCCGGCAGCGCCTCGATCAGGTCGGGACGACGCCGCGCCGTCCGCTCGAGCTGCCAGTCCCGGCGCTCCCGCGCGATCCGGGCGTGGTTGCCCGAGAGCAGGACCTCGGGCACGCACCGCTCGCGCCAGACGCCGGGCTTGGTGTAGACGGGGTACTCGAGCAGCCCCGCCGCGTGGGACTCCTCGACCAGGGACTCGGGATTGCCGATCACGCCGGGGATCAGGCGCGCCGTCGCCTCGACCATCGCCATCACGGCGACCTCTCCTCCGTTGAGGACGTAGTCGCCCAGGCTGACCGGGAGCACCCTGAAGCGCTCCGCGGCCCAGTCCAGCACGCGCTCGTCGATGCCCTCGTACCGCCCGCAGGCGAAGACGATGTGCTCCTCCCGGGCGAAGGACTCGGCGGTGCGCTGGGTGAAGACGCGGCCGGCGGGCGAAGGGACCACCAGGAGGGGCCTGCGGTCCTTCTCCTCGGAGGCCTGTGGAGCCTCTTCGGCCCACGGGACCTCCCCGGCCGAGGGGGCCTGCTCGTCCGGCTCGTGCCCCGGGGCCCCGGCCAGGGTCCGCTCGAGGGCCTGGGCCCACGGCTCGGGCTTCATGACCATGCCGGCGCCGCCGCCGTAGGGCGTGTCGTCCACGGTGCGGTGGCGGTCGGTCGCGAACTCGCGCAGGTCCTGGATCGTCAGCTCCAGCAGCCCGGCCCGGCGGGCCTTGCCGATGAGCGAGAGCTCCAGCGGGGCCAGGTACTCGGGGAAGATCGAGACGACGTCGTAGCGGGGGGTCACGCGCGGTCACCGCGGTCCGACGCGGCCTCGGAGCCGCCCTCCTCGCCTTCCGAGGAGCCTTCCTCCTCGTCCTTCTGCAGGCCCAGGAGCCCCGGAGGCGGGCAGATCACCACGCGACCCTCCTCCAGGTCCACCTCGGGGACGATCTCCTCGACGAAGGGGATCAGCGCGGGCGCGCCGTCGGCGAGCTCAAGGTGCAGCAGGTCCTGCGCGGCGCCGGTCTGCAGGGCGGCGACCCTGCCGACCGGCTCCCCCAGCTCCGCCTGCTCCGGGTCCTCGACGGCGTAGACCTCGAGCCCGACGAGCTCGTGCTCGTAGAACCCCTCCTCCGCCTCGGTGTCCTCGCTCTCCACCGAGAGGCGGTGGTTGCGCAGCGCCTCGGCGTCGTTGCGCGAGGACAGCTCGGCGAAGCGCACCACCAGGATGGACTTGTTCCAGCGGGAGCCGGCGACCGTGAGGACGCCGCGGGGCGCGAGCGGGGTGGCGGGCTCGACGCCGAGCGCAGCGCCCGCCGCGAACCGCTCCTCGGGCTCGTCGGTGAACAGCTGGACGGTGACTTCCCCACGGATGCCGTGGGGCTTGCCGATGCGGGCGACCTGTACCTGCACTGCGGTCTCCTGGAGCTTCGGGGCCGAAGGACGGCCCGGCGGATGCGGATGGTTAAGGATACGGGCCCGCCCCCGCCGTGCGGCGGGAACGGGCCCGTGGGAGCGAGAACGCTCGTCAGGAAGCGCCGGGGCGCCGAGGTCAGCGCTGGCGGTCGGTGTCGACGACGTCGACCCGGACCTGCTCGCCCTCGGCGAGCGCGCCGATCACGGTGCGCACCGAGGTGGCGGTGCGCCCGCCCCGGCCGATGACGCGCCCGAGGTCGTCCGGGTGGACCCGGACCTCGAGGGTCTGGCCGCGGCGGCCGCTCCGCGAGCGGACGCTCACGTCGTCAGGGTGATCAACGATCCCCCGGACGAGGTGCTCCAGCGCTTCGGCGAGCATGCTACTCGGCGTTCTCCGCCGAAGCCTCGGCGGCCTTCTCCTCACCCTTGGGGGTGATGGCCTCCACGATCACGGAGCCCTTCTCGGGCGTCACGAACTCGGGCTTGCGCTCGACGGGCTTGACGGTCGACTCGGCGTCGCCCTCGCCCTTGAACTTGGCCCAGTCGCCGGTGAGCTTCAGCAGCGCGAGCACCTGCTCGGTCGGCTGCGCGCCGACGGAGAGCCAGTACTGGGCGCGCTCGGAGTCGATCTTGACGAACGAGGGGTTCTCGGTCGGCTGGTAGACGCCGATCTCCTCGATCGCGCGACCGTCCCGCTTGGTGCGGGAGTCGGCGACGACGACGCGGTACCGGGGATCGCGGATCTTGCCGAGACGCTTGAGACGAATCTTAACTGCCACTGGTGTGGACTCCTGTATCTATACACAGTGGACCGCTCGCTCGGTGCAGACCGTGGGGCGGGCCGCGGTGAGGAGGATCCGGAAGGGACGCAATGGACGCGCGGTGAGAGGGGCCGCGCGCATCGAGTACCTGTCAAGTATACACAGGGGCCGGAGCCGGCGCAGTGTGCCGCGGGCCACGCACGACGACGCCGCGCCCCGCTCCCCGGCAAGGGTGCGGGGCGCGACGGACATCAGCGCGGCGGACATCAGCGCGGCGGACATCAGCGGAGTGCAGCGCTTAGGGCGCGGGGCCGGCCCGGGCGCGCCCGGGCCGGGGCGAACCGGGCCGGGGTGAACCGCTCCGGACCGCGCCTCACACCTTCCGGCGCAGCACCTGGGCCCACGTGAAGGCCTGGCCGGTGCGCATCACCGCCCGGCGGTAGAGGCGCCCGCACCAGATCATCACCAGCACGACCGTGACCAGGGCGATCGCCGCGGCGATCAGCCCCTGCCACCACGAGGCCGTCCCCTCCACCAGCCGCATGGGCATGATGACCGAGGAGAACACGGGGAGGTAGGACAGCACCGCCTGCAGGGTCCCCGAGGCCGCCGTGCCGCCCAGCAGCACCGCGACCAGCAGGAAGATCACCGGGCCGGTGCTGGCGTTGAGGTCCTCCGTGCGGTCGGCCATCGCCCCGACCACCGCCCAGATCGCGGCGAGGATCGCGAAGCCGACCACGAAGAAGCCGATGAACCAGCCCGTGCTGCCGAGGATCCAGCCGATGTTGATCCCGAGGTCCAGGAAGGTCGCCGCGGTGAGGCCTACGGCCGCGTAGACGATCAGCTGGGAGAAGGCGAGGACCATGTTGGCGACCAGCTTGCCCGTCAGCAGCTGCCCCACCGGGATCGAGGTCGCGATGATCTCGACCACCCGGTTCTGCTTCTCCTCCAGGATCGAGGCCGCGATGGCCATGCCGAAGGTGATCGCGGCCATGTAGAAGACGAAGGCGAAGACCAGCCCCAGGATGCGCGCCTGGGCGCTGTCCGAGGAGCTCTCCACGCCCTCGACGGTGACGTCGGTGCCGCGGTTCAGCTCCTGGAGGTCCACCCCCAGCTGCGCCGCGTTCTCCGCCTGCGCCGCGGAGGAGACCGCCTGGACGAGGTAGTCGCCCGCGGTGCCGGTGGTTCCGTCCTCGGTGATCAGGACCCACCCGTCGTCGCCCTGGAGGAGGGCCAGGTCGGCGTCGCCCTCGGAGACCATCTCGCGGGCGGCGTCGGCGTCGGAGGCCTCCGCCGTCTCCAGGGCGGGGCCGTCCGCGCCGGATGACAGCTCGGAGGCTGCCTCCACCCTCTCCTGGGCGAGGGCGCCGGTCACGGCCACCGTGTCGGTGGAGTCGCGGCCGTTCATGAAGGACATGAAGGCGGCGCCTCCCACGATGATGAGGACCGTGATGAGCGAGGTGACGATGAAGGTCTTGTCGGTGGCCCGGACCACGATCTCGCGGGCCGCCACGGTGCGCCAGGCGCCTCGGGCCGGCGCGGGGGCGGGACGCTCTGCGGCGTCCGGGCGCTCTGCGGTGCTGTGCTGGTTCATCGGGTGACCTCCCGGTAGATCTCGGCCAGGCTCGGCTGGACGCGGGCGAACTCGGTCATGCCGCGCTCGAGCCCCTCGGCCATGAGGTTCCGGCGGATGGCGGCGGTCTCCCCCTCGCGGGGGAGGTCCACGAGCGCCGTCGGGCCGTCCACGTCGACGACCTCGACGCCGCGGACGCCCCGGACCCAGCCGGCGTCCTGCGTGGAGTCGAGGCGGTAGCGCAGCGGGCCGGCGTCGCGGAGCTCCTGCGCCGTCCCGGCGACGGCCAGGCGGCCCTCCTCCAGGATGACGACGTCCTCGCAGAGCCGCTCGACCAGGTCCAGCTGGTGGCTCGAGAACAGGATGGAGACGCCACGGCGCAGGAAGGTGCCCAGCAGCGCGACCATCGAGTCGACGGCGACCGGGTCCAGCCCGGAGAACGGCTCGTCCAGCACCAGGCACTCGGGCTCGTGCACCAGCGCGGCGGCGATCTGGACGCGCTGCTGGTTGCCCAGCGAGAGCGACTCGAGCTTGTCCCCGGTCCGCTCCCCCAACCCGAACCGCTCCAGCAGCTCCCGGGCCTTCTCCCGGGCGGTCGCGGTGTCCAGCCCGCGCAGACGGCCCAGGTAGACCAGCTGGTCCAGGACCTTCTGCTTCGGGTAGAGGCCGCGCTCCTCGGGCATGTAGCCGAAGCGCGCCCGGTCCGCGCCGGTGATCGGCGCGCCGTTCCACAGCACCTCGCCTCGGCTGGGCTCCAGGACCCCCATGATCATCCGCATCGAGGTGGTCTTGCCGGCCCCGTTGGAGCCGAGGAAGCCCGTCATGACGCCGGGGCGCAGGCGGAAGGACAGGTCCTCCACCACCGTGCGGTCCCCGAAGTCCCTGCCGAGCCCCCGCACGCTAAGTCCTGCGTCGGGGGACGTGCCGTCCCTGGTCTCGTGCGCGCCGCGCGTCGCGGTGCCCTGTTCCACTGCTGCCTCCTGAGGCCTCGTCGTAGAGCCGGTGCCGTGCACCGACCGTCGTGACGATCAGCCTAGTGAGGCGCGCGGGGCCGGGGATCAGCCCAGGGGGTGAACCTGCTCCGCTCCCCTCCCCGCCGGGTCCTACGGCAGGTCGACCAGCCCGGCGCGGTGGGCGAAGAGCACCGCCTGCACCCGGTCCCGGCTGAGGGTCTTGGCGAAGATGTGGGAGACGTGGGTCTTCACGGTGGCCTGGCCGAGGAACAGGTCAGCGGCGATCTCCTGGTTGGAGCGGCCGCGGGCGATGTGGGCCAGCACCTCGCGCTCCCTCTCCGAGAGGGCCTCGAGGGCCGCGGCGTCCTCCTCGGACAGCTCGCGACGGGCGCCCTGCCCGGGTGCCGCCGGGGCGTCGTCGTGCCCCCGCCCTCCGATGGGGCCGGCGGGGCTCTGCGCGCCGGCGGCTTCCGCCCCGGCCGCCGCCTCCGCCGCGCGGGCCTGGGTGATCCGCTGGATGACGGGCAGCGTCATCTCCGGGCTGAGCAGCGCGTGGCCGCCCGCCACCGCCTCGATGGCCGCCACGAGGTCCTCCGCGCTGGCCGTCTTGAGCAGGAAGCCGCTCGCCCCGGCCTGCAGCGCCCCGAAGAGGTAGTCGTGACGGTCGAAGGTGGTCAGGATGATCACCTTCCCCAGCCCCTCGGCGACCGCGATCCGCGTCGCCTCGATGCCGGACATGCCGGGCATCTGGATGTCCATGAGCACGACGTCGGCCGCGGCCTCCCGCAGCCCGGCCAGCGCCGCGCGGGCGTTCGCCGCCTGCCCCACCACCTCGATCCCGGGCTCGGTGGAGAGCACCAGGGAGAAGCCGGAGCGGACCAGCTGCTGGTCGTCGACGAGGTAGACGCGGATGGGGGCGGTCATGAGCTGCCTTTCGATGAGCCGGCCAGCGGCAGGCCGAAGCGGGTGGTCCAGCCGGGACCGGGCACGCGGGGGCCGGCCAGGGCGTAGCCGCCGAAGGCCGCGGCCCGCTCCCGCAGGCCGGTCAGGCCGGTGCCGGTGCTGTGCACGGCGTCGGCGGGGTGCACGGCCGTGGCGCGGCCCGAGTCGGTGATCTCCGCCTCGAGCACGCGCGGGTCCTCGAGGTGGCGGACGGCCAGGCGGCAGGCCGTGGCGCTGGAGTGCTTGGCCACGTTGGTCAGCGCCTCCTGGGCCATCCGGTAGAAGGCCGCCTGCGCGGGCGGGGGCATCTCCGAGCAGGTCCGCTCCCACTCCTCGCCGAAGCCGGCGGCGTCCACCCGCTCGACCGTCACGCCCAGCCGCTCCATGCCCGCGATGAGGTCGTCGAGATCCGCCAGCCGGGGCTCGAGCCCGGTCTCCGCGGCGGGATCCTCGTCGTCCCCAGCGCGGCGCAGCACCCCCAGCAGGGACTGCAGGGCCGCGATCCCCTCCCGCGTGCTGCCCTCGACGTCCGCGAGCGAGTCCCGCACCCGGCCCGCCCTGGCCTCGTCCAGCTCCAAGCGCCCGCCCGAGGCCTCGGCCGCGGCGATCACCCGCCGCACCCCGCCCGCCAGGAGCCCGACGCCGGTGAAGTGATGCCCCACGGAGTCGTGCAGGTCCCGCGCGAGCCGCAGCCGCTCCTCGACCACCGCCTGGCGCGCGAGCCGCCGCGACTGGTCCTCGATGGTGCGCTTCTGCTCCAGGAGCCGGTGCCGGCGCAGGGTCGAGCGCCAGGTGACCGCACCGAAGGCGAGCGCGCCGCCGAAGTAGGCGAGGTTGAGCCCGAGGCTGTAGAGGAAGTAGGCGCTCGCCGCGCTGAGCGGGCCGGGGTTGCTCTCCAGGACCGGCCCGAGCAGCTGGGAGAGGTTCTCGGTGAACACCCAGGTCAGGAAGATCCAGCCGAACATGCCGACCACCACCAGGGCGCTCAGGACCACGAGCGCGGTCCGGTTGCGGGACCACGCGGCGGCGGTGTAGATGGCCGCGAAGTAGCTGCCCTGATACACCACCGTCACCGTCGCCTCGGGCGAGACGTAGGTCAGCAGGGCGAAGGCGAGGCTCGTCACCGCGAGGGTGACCAGCGGGCGCCGGCGGCGCACCGCGAGGCAGGCGGGCATGGCCGCCGCGGCCGCGTAGTCCAGGAAGCCGGGCGGCTCGTCATCGTAGGAGCCGAGGCTGTGCATGAGGACGACGGTGAGGAGCGCGGCGGCGGCCAGGACGGCGGCGATCAGCAGGTCGATGCGCTGCTGCCGGGCCGTGGGCAGGGGCCGCTTCCAGCCGCTGCCGGCCTCCTCCTCCCACAGCGCGCGCAGCCGCGGCAGCGCGCCCCGGGCGCCCACCCCTACCTCTTCCGGCGCGCGATCCACGCGCCGACGCCGAGCCCCGCGGCCGCCACGACCGTCCAGGGGTTCCTGCGGGCGGCGTCGAGGGCCCGCCCGGCGGCCTCGCGCACGGTGGGCAGGGCCTCGCCGGCCGCGCCCGGGCCCCGCGGGGCGAAGGCCAGGCGCTCGTGGCCGGGCTGGTCCGCGAAGAGCTTCCGGCCGTCGATGACCTTCGCCGCGATGTCCGGCACGCCGAGCAGCTGCAGCGCCGACTCCGGGGCGTAGCGGCCGCTCGCGTCCCGGGCGTAGCGCTCCAGGCGGCGGGAGCCGACGGCGTCGAGCCCGAAGGCGTCCGTGAGCGCGGCGACGCCGGCCACCCGGGCGGCGTCGCGCAGCCTGCTCGGGGACTGGCCGCCGACCTGTGCCTGCAGCACGTCGGCCGGGGAGTCGGCGGGATAGGAGCTCACGGCGTCGCGGGTCGGGCCCCACTCCAGGGAGACGGGCTCGCCCTCGGCGGGGCAGTAGGTCACCGCCCGGTGCTCGCCGTCGGTGTCCAGGACGACGGCGCGGGCGGCCGCGGCGTCGACCACCTCGAGCAGGGCGGGGTACGTCTCGGCGCTGACCAGGGTCCAGCCGGAGCCGGCGTCGGCCACCTCGATCTGGCCGGAGAAGTCGGCGCGGGAGAGCCAGCGCGCCAGCCGGGCCCGGTCCGCCTCGATCGTCGCGACCGCGGTGGGGTTTTCCGGGACGCCGGGACCGGTCTGCCACGAGGCGTACTCCAGGCCCGGGTAGGCCAGGATGGCCTCCATGACGTCGTTGAGCTCACTACCCAGGCTCAGCTGGCCGTCGAGGCTCGCGCGGGCCACCAGGGTCAGCTCGCCCTGGACGTGGACCGGCAGCATGAGCTGGAGGTTCTGGTCCCCCGAGCTGTACAGCGCGGGCACCGACTCCTCCCGGAGCAGCCGCAGGATGTGCTCCCGCTCGGCCGCCGGGTCCTGTCCGGCCGCCGTGACCTCTCCCTCGGCGGACTCCGTCAGCCGCTGGTGCAGGTCCAGGCGCACGGGAACCCACTGCCAGGCGATGCCGGAGGGCATCCGCCGGTCCGTGGTGTGGTCCTCGGGCGTCACGTCACTTCCTCGCTGGTCGGGTGGTTCGGGTCTTCTAGCTGGGGCGGCCGCGCTCAGTTCCAGCGGTGGGAGCTGAGCTCGATGACCGCCTCGCCCCCGCGGACCGAGAGCGCCTGGCGCAGCCGGTCCGCGAAGCCCGGGCCGAGGTAGTCGTCCAGCTCCGCCGGGGCGACGAAGCGGTACTCGAGCAGCTCCTCCTCCTGCAGGATGATCGGGGCGTCGGAGGGGATGGTCCCGCCGTCGTAGACGTAGTAGGCCGAGTCGCCCCACTCCCCCATGCTCAGGCCGTGGAAGATGAGCAGCAGGCGGCCCGGGGCGAGCTCGAGCCCGACCTCCTCCAGGACCTCGCGGAAGCAGCCCTCCTGCGGGGCCTCGCCGGCCTCGACCGTGCCGCCCGGCAGGGTCCAGCCGTCCTTGTAGTTGGGCTTGGCCACCAGGATGCCGCCGTGCTCGTCGGTGATCAGGGCGCCGGCGGCCATCCGGCGGCGCGGCAGCGACGCGACGAATGCTCGGAAGTCCTCGGGGGAGAGATAGGTATGAGCCATATGTACAGGTTTACTTTTCCCCCAGGAATTTCTCAAAGCCCTTGGGCAGGTTCATGGCGTCCTGGTCGAACTGCTGACCCTGCTGGCCGAAGGAGGAGCCCTGCTGGGCGACCTTCTGGCCGCCGCCCTTCAGCTGCGCCTCGCGCTTGGCCGGGTTGCCGGAGCGGGCCTTCTTGCCGGCCTTGCCCTTGGCGCCCTTGCCCTTCTTGCCGCCGTGGCCGCCGGCGCCCGGCATCCCGGGCATGCCGCCGCCCATCCCGGGCATGTTGGGCATGCCCTTGCCCTGGGCCATGCGCTTCATCATCTTCTGCGCCTGGCCGAAGCGCTCCATGAGCTGGTTGACCTCGGAGACGGTCACGCCGGAGCCGCGGGCGATGCGCGCCCGGCGGGAGCCGTTGATGATCTTCGGCGCCACGCGTTCATGCGGCGTCATGGAGCGGACGATCGCCTCGACCCGGTCGATCTCGCGGTCGTCGAAGTTCTCCAGCTGCTGCCGCATCTGGGCGGCGTTGGGCATCATGGCCAGCAGCTTCTTCATCGATCCCATCTTGCGGATCTGCTGCATCTGGGCGAGGAAGTCCTCGAAGGTGAAGTCCTCCTGGTCGGCGAACTTCTGCGCCATCCGGTCGGCCTCGGCCTTGTCCCAGCTGGCCTCGGCCTGCTCGATCAGGGTCAGGACGTCGCCCATGTCCAGGATGCGCTTGGCCATCCGGTCCGGGTGGAACTGCTCGAAGTCCTTCACGCCCTCGCCGGTGGAGGCGAACATGATGGGCTTGCCGGTCACCGAGGCGACCGAGAGGGCCGCGCCGCCGCGGGCGTCGCCGTCGAGCTTGGAGAGCACGACGCCGGTGAAGTCCACGCCCTCGTTGAAGGCCAGCGCGGTGTTGACCGCGTCCTGGCCGATCATCGCGTCGATGACGAAGAGGACCTCCTGCGGCACGATCGCGTCGCGGATGTCCCGCGCCTGCTTCATCAGCTCCTGGTCCACGCCGAGGCGTCCGGCGGTGTCCACGATGACGACGTCGTGCAGCTTGGCGCGCGCCGTGGCCACGCCGTCGCGGGCCACCTGCACCGGGTCGCCGGTCGGGTCGTCGAACTCGCTGGTGGTACCGGGGTGCGGGGCGAAGACGGGGACGCCCGCACGCTCGCCGACGACCTGCAGCTGGTTCACGGCGTTGGGCCGCTGGAGGTCGGAGGCCACGAGCAGCGGCTTGTGGCCCTGGCCGGCGAGCCAGCTGCCCAGCTTGCCCGCCAGCGTGGTCTTGCCGGCGCCCTGGAGGCCGGCGAGCATGATGATGGTCGGACCGGTCTTGGCCATGGCGATGCGGCGGGTCTCGCCGCCGAGGATGCCCTGCAGCTCCTCGTTGACGATCTTGACGACCTGCTGGGCCGGGTTGAGCGCCTCGGAGACCTCGGCCCCGAGGGCGCGCTCCTTGACCGCGGCGACGAACTCGCGGACCACCGGGACCGCGACGTCGGCGTCGAGCAGGGCACGGCGGATCTCGCGCACGGTGGCGTCGACGTCTGCCTCGGAGAGACGGCCCTTGCCGCGGAGGTTCTTGAAGGTCGATGCTAGGCGATCAGAAAGGGAATTGAACACGTGCCGTGGTCTACTTTCGCTGCTGAGATTCTCGGGGCGTGCCCCGCCGGCGGGATGCGCCTGCGGGAAGCGGTCGACTTACAAGAGTAGCACCGGTGCCCCCGCTCGGACTGAACGGGGGCACCGGTGCTGTGGACGGGACGGGCGGATCAGGCTCGGTGGGCGGGGGCGCGGGCGCCCGCCTCCTCCCGGACCTGCTCCGGCGAGGCGTCCGGGACGCTCGCCTCCTCCACGGAGATCCTCTGGTCGCTGAGCCCGCCCGAGGCGGTGGGGCGCAGCAGGTGCAGCTGGCCGGCGTCGTCCGCGGCGAAGAGGTAGGCCGACTCTGCGTGGGCCGTCATGTCGATGCCGCGGTCCTCCTCGCTCTCGGAGACCCGGAAGCCGATGGTCTTGTGGATCGCGAACCCGATGATCAGCGTCATCACCGCGGTGAAGGCCACCGAGACGACGGTCGCCACCGACTGGGTCAGCAGCAGGCCGAAGCCGCCGCCGTAGAACAGGCCCGGGGTGCCGGTGCTGCCGGTCGCGATGAAGCCCAGCGCCACGGTGCCGATCACGCCGGAGACCAGGTGGACGCCGACGACGTCGAGCGAGTCGTCGTACCCCCAGCGGTACTTCAGCCCCACGGCCAGCGCCGAGGCGGCGCCGGAGACCGCGCCGAGCACGATCGCCCAGCCGGGGTCCACGTTGGCGCAGGCCGGGGTGATGGCGACCAGGCCGGCCACGATGCCCGACGCTGCGCCGAGGCTCGTGGCGTGGCCGTTGCGCAGCCGCTCGACCAGCAGCCAGCCGAGCATCGCCGCGGCGGGGCTGACCAGGGTGTTGACCCAGATCAGGCCGGCCTGCGCGCCGTCGGCGGCGGCGCCGACGTTGAAGCCGAACCAGCCGAACCACAGCAGGGCCGCGCCGAGCATCACGAAGGGCAGGTTGTGCGGGCGGTGCTCCGGGTCCTTGCCGAAGCCGCGGCGGACGCCGAGGATCAGGCACAGCACCAGGGCGGCGACGCCGGCGTTGATGTGGACCACCAGGCCGCCGGCGAAGTCGATGGCCTCGCCGAGCACCGAGCCGATGGCGCCGTCCTCGGTGAACAGACCGCCGTCGGCCCAGACCATGAAGGCCAGGGGCGCGTAGACCAGGGTGACCCAGACGGGGACGAAGAGGCACCAGGCGCCGAACTTGGCGCGGTCGGCGATCGAGCCGGAGATCAGGGCCACGGTGATGATCGCGAAGGTCGCGGAGAAGCCGATGCCCAGCATGTCCGGGGTGCCGTTGGAGTTCACCAGCGCCATGTCCGCGAAGGGGTTGCCGACGACACCGGGGATCGCGCCGGGCGCGGTGGCCATCGAGGAGCCCCACAGGGCCCAGACCACGGCGACGAACCCGATGGAGACGAAGCTCATCATCATCATGTTCAGCGCCGTCTTGGCCCGGGTCATGCCCCCGTAGAAGAAGGCCAGGCCCGGGGTCATGAGCAGGACGAGCGCTGCGGCCACGACCGTCCACACCTCCTGAGCGGTGATTGTTTCCACGGCCGTCTCCCTTCCACGAGTGCTGCGCCCGAAGGCTCGGACGGCCCGACGTCGCCAGGCGCCGGGTCTTGCCGTCCATCCTCCGGCGCGGGTGTTTCGCGGGGCGGCCCGGTTGCGTTTCAGGGCGGTAACGCTTCTGGGCGGGTGTTTCGGGAGTGTGACGCGGGAGGGGCCCGCCGGATCCGGCGGGCCCCTCCTCTTCGGGGTTCGATCTGGTGCGGGAGGTCGCGTCCCGGGCCGGGACGTGCGGCCCTCAGTCGAGCAGCGCGTCCACGAAGCCCTCGGGGTCGAAGGGCGCGAGGTCGTCCGGCCCCTCCCCGAGGCCCACGAGCTTGACCGGCACGCCCAGCTCGTCCTGGATCGCGACGACGATGCCGCCCTTGGCGGTCCCGTCCAGCTTGGTCAGCACGATGCCGGTGATGTCCACGACCTCGGCGAAGACCTTGGCCTGGACCATGCCGTTCTGCCCCGTGGTCGCGTCGATGACCAGCAGCACCTCGGTCACGGGGGCGACCTTCTCGGTGACCCGCTTGACCTTGCCGAGCTGGTCCATCAGCCCGGCCTTGTTCTGCAGCCGGCCGGCGGTGTCGATCATCACCGTGTCCGCGCCCTCCTCCTTGGCCGCGGCGGCGGCCTCGTAGGCCACCGAGGCCGGGTCAGCGCCCTCCTGCTCGGAGCGCACGGTCCGCACCCCGACCCGGTTTCCCCAGGTCTGGAGCTGGTCCGCGGCGGCGGCGCGGAAGGTATCCGCGGCCCCCAGGATCAGCGTCTTCTCCTCGGCCACCATGACCCGGGCGAGCTTGCCCACGGTGGTGGTCTTGCCGACGCCGTTGACGCCGACCACCAGCACGACGCCGGGGTCCTCCCCCGCGCCGTCCAGTGCGAGCTCGCGGTCCATCTGCGGGTCCACCAGGCGGATCAGCTCCTCGCGGAGCATCTGCTTGACGTGCACCGGGTCCTCGGTGCCCTCGACGCGCACGCGGGTCTGCAGGCTCTCGACCAGCCGCTGCGAGGGCCCCGCTCCGAGGTCCGCCATGAGCAGCGTCTCCTCGATCTCGTCCCAGACGTCCTGGTCGATCCTCTCGCGGGAGAGCAGCGCGAGCAGGCCCTTGCCGAGCATCGAGTTCGAGCGCGAGAGCCGGGCGCGCAGGCGCACCAGACGCCCGGCCACGGGGGCGGGCCGCTCGGGGCGCGGCGGGGCCGGCGCCTCGGCCGTCCCCGCGGGCTCGGGAGGGGCCTGGACGTCGTCGGCGTCCCGGGTCCCGGGGTACTTGCCCTTGGGGGGCCGGGGGCCGCGCAGCAGCACGAAGGCGAGGCCGCCCAGCACGATCACGCCCAGGGCGATGAAGAGGATGAGGATGAGGGAGTCGTTCACCCTTCCAGCTTGCCACACGGCCCCGCGGCGCGTCCCTCCGGGGCGGCCCGCCGGGACAGGGGTGAGGCCGGGCCTGGAGCCCGACGCCGGGTAGTAGGGTTCTCTGACGTGGCTCGTTTCAATCTCTCCGCATTCCGCCGGCGTCGCCCCGCGGACGGCTCCGCGGCGGCCGGGCGGCCCGCCATCCCCACCGACCTGAAGGTGCTCATCGTCGCCGCCTTCGTGATCGCCGTCGGCTACGGCATCGTCGCGCCGGTGCTGCCGCAGTTCGCCTCCTCCTTCGGGGTCGGCGCGGCCGCCGCCGGCGTCGTGATCAGCGCCTTCGCCGTGATGCGCGTGGCCTGGGCTCCGGCCGCGGGGCCCATCATGTCCCGGATCGGCGAGCGGCGGACCTATCTGTGGGGGCTGGGCATCGTCGCGGCCTCCTCGGCCGCCACCGCCTTCGCGGGCAGCTACGTCTGGCTCATCGTGCTCCGCGGCCTCGGCGGCATCGGCTCCGTGATGTTCACCGTCTCCGCGATGGGGCTCATCGCCCGGCTCGCCCCGATCTCCATCCGGGGGCGGGTCTCGGGGTACTACGCGACGGCGTTCCTGCTGGGCAACATCATGGGGCCGGTGCTCGGCAGCCT
This sequence comes from Rothia halotolerans, assembly GCF_004136635.1. Classification (GTDB taxonomy): domain Bacteria; phylum Actinomycetota; class Actinomycetes; order Actinomycetales; family Micrococcaceae; genus Rothia; species Rothia halotolerans. The sequence continues at coordinate 827,668 of NZ_NOIU01000002.1, forward strand.
CACCGCGCAGTGGGGCCTGCAGGCCCCTTTCATCATCTACGCCGCCGCGCTGGCGGTGGCGATCGCCGTCGCCGCGTGGAAGCTGCGCCCGGTGGCGCCCTCCACGGACACCGGCTCAGTGATGCTGCCGATGCGCCTGTCCGAGGCGTGGCGGACGCCGGGCTACCGCGCCCTGCTCTCCTCGAGCTTCGCGCACGGCTGGACCAACATGGGGGCGCGGGTCGCGCTCATCCCGCTGCTGGCCTCGGCGATCGTGGGCGGCTCGGGCGCCGGGGTCGCCGGCATCGCGCTGGCGGCGCTGGCCGGCGGGGCCGCGGTCGCCCAGGTGCTGCTGAGCGGGCTCTCGGACCGGATCGGGCGCCGGCCGGTGATGCTGGCGGGCCTCGCCGCGAGCGCCGTGCTGACCGGCGCGCTGGGCTTCTCCCCCAACGAGTGGACGCTGTGGGCCCTCTGCCTCACGGCGGGCTTCACCACCGGCCTCTACGCGCCCGCCCAGCAGGCCGCGCTGGCGGACATCGTCGGCTCCAAGCGCTCGGGCGGCAACGTCATGTCCGCCTACCAGGCCGCGGCCGACGCCGGGACCATCGTCGCGCCGGTGCTGCTCGGCGCCGTCGTGGACACGGTCGGCTTCGGCACCGCGTTCCTCATCTGCGCGGCGCTGTTCGCGCTCGCGACGCTGGCGTGGACGGTCACCCGCCTGCCGCGGCGCATGGACTGAGACCCGGAGCTCCGCCTCAGCGCAGCTCGGCCAGCCGCTGCGAGATCACCTGGGTGATCCCGTCGCCCCGCATGGACACCCCGTAGAGCGCGTCCGCGATCTCCATGGTCCGCTTCTGGTGCGTGATGACGATCAGCTGCGAGCTCTCCTGCAGCTCCTGGAGGATCGTCAGCAGGCGGCCCAGGTTCCGGTCGTCCAGGGCCGCCTCCACCTCGTCCATGACGTAGAACGGCGAGGGCCGGGCCTTGAAGATGGCCACCAGCAGCGCGATGGCCGTGAGCGAGCGCTCGCCGCCGGAGAGCAGCGAGAGGCGCTTGACCTTCTTGCCCGCCGGCTTGGCGTGGACGTCGATGCCGGTGGCGAGCATGTCGCTCGGGTCGGTGAGCACCAGCTTGCCCTCTCCGCCCGGGAACAGCGTCGAGAACACCCGGACGAACTGCTCCTGGGTGTCGTGGAAGGCCTGGGCGAAGACCTCGCGGACGTGCCGGTCGACGTCGCGGATGATCTCCTCGAGGTCCGCCCGCGAGCGCCGCAGGTCCTCGAGCTGCTGCACGAGGTAGGTGTGCCGCTCCTCCAGCGCCGCGAACTCCTCCAGGGCCAGCGGGTTGACCTTCCCCAGGGCGCGCAGGTCCTTGCGGGCGCGCTGGAGCCGCCGCTCCTGCTCCGCGCGCACATAGGGGCGCTCGCCCGCGGGCTCCCCCGCCTCGTCGAGCTCCGGGATCGGCAGGTGCGGGCCGTAGTCCTCCACCAGCGCGCCGGTGCTCAGGCTCAGCTCCTCGAGGATGCTCGTGCGCAGCGAGTCCAGGGTGGCCTCCCGGCCCGCGCGCTCGAGCTCGCCGGCGTGGGCGGTGGAGCGCAGCCGCTCCAGCTCGCCGCGCTGCGCCCGCTCCGCCTCGCGCGCGCCGCGCAGCCGGGTCTCGACGCCGGCCCGGCGGGTCTGCGCCTGCTCGTGCGCCTGGTGGGCCCGGGCCAGGTCGGCCTCGATGCTCTCCCGGACCCGCTCGACCATGGCCCGCGCCCCCTGCGCCGCCCGCAGCCGCAGGTCCCGGCGGCGCTCCTGCCGCTCGACCTCCGCGTGCGCGGCCCGCTCCGCGGCGAGCCCGCGCCGGGCGGCATCGATGCGCTGCCGCAGCGACTCGGTCTCCGACTCGACGCCGCGCACCCCGATCAGCGCCTGGGTCTCCTCCTGCCGGGCCTGCGCGACCGCCGCCGAGGCCTCGTCCCGGCCCCGGGCGGCGGCCTCGAGCGCCTCGGTCCCCTCGCCCTCGCTCAGCTCCACCGCGGCGGAGACCGACGCCGCGGCGTCCTCCACCCGCCGGGCGAGCCCGGGCTCCCGCTCGCGCAGCTCGGCGAGCCGGCGGCGCGCGGCCTCCAGCTCCTCGGTGGTCGAGTCGATCAGCGCGCGCAGCCGGGAGTGCTCCGCGGCGTGCGTCGAGGCCTCGCGGCTGATCCGCGCGAACTCGGTGCGGGCCTCCTCCGCCCTCTCGCGCGCCTGCGCCTGGGTCCGGGAGGCCTCCTCGCGCTCCTCCTCGGCCCGCCGCCGGGCCTCCTCCAGGCCGGCGAGCTCGCGCTGGGCCTGCTCGTGGCGGGCCGCGACCTCCAGGCCGGAGACCGCGCCCGCGGTGCCGCCGTCGGCCCGGTGCCGGCTCAGGCGCGTGCCGTCCGCGGCCGCGACCGTCCAGTCCCCGGCCCGGCCGGTCCCTTCCCGCTTGTCCTCCGCTTCCCGCTCCTCCCTCGCGGCGAGCAGGGCCGCCCGGAGCCGCGCGGCGGCGTCGGCGTCCTCGACCAGGGCGGTCCGGGTCAGGAGGGTGCGCACCAGCGGGGCGAGGCGGCCGCCGGTCACGACGTCGGGCGCCCAGCGAGCGCTCACGCCCGCGCGGGCGACGGCCCGCTCCAGCTCCTCCCGCTCGGCGGTTCCGGCGGGTCCGCTCCCCTCCCCCGGGGAAGGCTCATCCGTGGCCGCCGGGCCCTCTCCGTCATCGGCGGCTCCGACCACACCGGAAGTGTCCTCCGCGCCTGCAGCGACGGCCGCACCGGGCCTCTCCCCCGCCCCGGCGTCCTCCAGCAGGAGCGCGGCCCGGCCGAGGCCGTCCTCGCGCAGCGTGGCCAGGAGCTCGGTCAGCCGGCCCGGGTCCGCGAGCGCGAGGCCCTCGGCGAAGCGCTCCAGCGCCGCGGCGGCCGCGGCGGCGAAGGCGGGCTCGATCTCCACGGCGTCGCGCACCCTCTCCACCAGGCCGGGGTGCCGGGCCAGCAGGGCCTCGGTCGCGTCGGGGGCGGGCAGGGAGTCGCGCAGGGCCTCCACGCGGGCGCGGGCGGCGTCGAGCCGGCGGGTCGCCTCGTGGAGGCGGGCGGCGGCGGCCTCCAGGACGGTGCCGGACCGCTGGGCGGCCTCGTGCGCCTCGTCGCTGGCCTCCGAGGCGGCCCGCTGGTCCTCGGCGGTCGGTCCCCGCTGCCCGGAGAGGCGCTCCAGCTCGGTCTCGTGGCGGGCCAGCCGCTCCTCGACGGCGGCGACGTCCCGCTCCTGCTCCCCCGCGCGGGCCTGGAGGGACTCGTGCTCGGAGCGGGCCGTGGCCAGGCGCCCGCGCAGGGAGGCGAGGTTCTCGCGGCGCTCGGCCATCGCCTCCCGCAGAGCAGTGTGGTGCCGCTCCCGCTCGGCCAGCTCCCCCTCGCGCTCCTCCAGGCGCTCGCCCGCCTCGGCGTGCTCGGACCGGCGCCGCTCGGCGCGGCCCAGCGCCTCCTCCAGCTCGCCCTCCAGGCGCTCGGCGGAGGCCCGCATGGCCTCGGGGTCCCGCAGGTGGGCCCGGCCGGTGGGGACGGAGGCGGAGCGGATGCGCTCGTCGGCGAGCTGGGCCAGCGAGGCGAAGCGCTCACGGGCCTGCGAGAGCCCGTACCAGGTGTCCCTGGCGCGGGCGACGCCGGGGCCCAGCCGGGCGGCGTCGGCCTCCAGCTCGGCGATCTCCGCGGTGAGCCGCTCGTTCTCCCGCTCCGCCCGGCTCAGCTCCGCGCGGCGCCGCTCGAGCTCGGCGGAGTCGCTCTCCAGGGCCGTGGAGGCCTGGACCCAGTCGTCGGCGAACAGCCGCGCCCGGGCGTCGCGCACGTCGTGCTGGATGCGCTGGGCGCGGCGGGCCACCTTCGCCTGCCGGCCCAGGGGCGTCAGCTGGCGTCCCACCTCGGCGGTCAGGTCCTCCAGCCGGGAGACGTTGGCCTGCATCGACTCCAGCTTGCGCAGGGTCTTCTCCTTGCGACGGCGGTGCTTGAGCACTCCCGCGGCCTCCTCGATGAAGCCGCGCCGCTCCTCCGGCGTCGCCTGCAGGATGCGGTCCAGCTGGCCCTGCCCCACGATGACGTGCATCTCCCGGCCCAGCCCCGAGTCGGAGAGCAGCTCCTGGATGTCCAGCAGCCGGCAGGACGCGCCGTTGATCGCGTACTCCGAGCCGCCGGAGCGGAAGAGCGTGCGGGAGATCGTCACCTCGGAGTACTCGATGGGCAGCACGCCGTCGGCGTTGTCGATCGTCAGGGAGACGTGCGCCCGGCCCAGCGCCGCGCGCCCGGAGGTCCCGGCGAAGATCACGTCCTCCATCTTGCCGCCGCGCAGCGACTTGGCGCCCTGCTCGCCCATCACCCAGGCCAGGGCGTCCACGACGTTGGACTTCCCGGAGCCGTTGGGACCCACGACGGCGGTCACCCCGGGCTCGAACTCGAAGGACGTGGACGAGGCGAAGGACTTGAAGCCCCGCACGGTCAGCGTCTTGAGGTGCACGTCACTTCCTTTCGGGACGGCCTGGCGGACGAGCCCCGATTCTACGCGAGGTCCCCCTCCCGCCCCTCGCTCATCCCCGGGATGCCGCGGATCACATGAGCGGGAGCACAAGGCGGCGCCGGGAATTGAGCCCCCGATGAAATCGGAGGTTGCATCTCGTGCAAGTTGTAGAGTTGCCCTGTGGGTGCTCGCTGGCACCCCCGGCAGCACAGCACTAGTCCAGGCAGAAGGCTCGTTCATTGACCGCAAATTCGTCCATACGCCATCGCAACTCTGCGCTCCTCTCGGTGACCAGGGTCGAGGCCGAGGAGGTCGTCCCCTCCTCGCATTTCGATGAGCGGCTGAAGCAGACCTACAAGCGCCTCCGGATGCCCAAGGGCCTGCTGGAGCGCCTGGCCGGCATCCGCGAGCGTCGCTACTGGGGCCCGGAGAGCTCCTTCGACGACGGCGCGACCCGTGCGGGCCGCGCGGCGATGGAGCAGGCGGGGGTGGCCCCGGACCAGATCGGGCTGATGATCAACGCCTCGGTGACCCGCGACAACTTCGAGCCGGCGGTCGCCGTCGGCATCCACCACAGCCTCGGCCTGCCGCGGCACGCCCTGAACTTCGACATCACCAACGCCTGCCTCGGCTTCGTCAACGGCATCACCGTGGCATCGAGCATGATCGACGCCGGGGCCATCGACTACGCCCTCATCGTCTGCGGCGAGGACCCCTCCCCCTGGCACGAGACCGCCCTGCGGATGCTGGACGACCCCGAGGCCACCCGCGAGGACGTCATGACCCAGTTCGCGACCCTGACGCTGGGCAGCGGCGCGGCCGCCGCCGTGATCGGCCGCGCGGACCGCCACCCCGAGGGCCACCGCATCATGGGCTCGGTCTCCCGCGCCGGCACGGAGCACAAGGACCTGTGCGTCGGCGGCGACGCCGGCGAGGGCATGAGCACGGACGCCACCGGGCTGCTCAAGCACGGCCTCCAGCTCGTCACCGACGCCTGGGACCAGGCCCACGAGGACGGCTGGGACTGGGCCGAGATGGACAGCTACGTCACCCACCAGATCTCCACCTCGCACACCAACGCGATCGTCGACGCGCTCGGCATCGATCCCCAGCGCATCCCGGTGACCTTCCCCTACTGGGGCAACGTGGCGGCCGCGGCGCTTCCCATGACGCTGGCCCTCGAGGCGGAGCGCCTCCGCCCCGGCAAGCGCGTGCTGTGCATGGGCGTCGGCTCCGGCCTGAACACGGCCCTGATGGAGATCGCCTGGTAGCGCGCCACCCGTAGAACACCGCCCAGCCCGCCGGAGAGGAACCCCATGGCCCACACCCCATCGAGTCCGGAGCGTCCCGCCGAGCGGTCCGCGCCGCGCACCCCGTCCCCGGCCATGCCGCTGCGGGGGTGGCCCGGCGTCGCGCGCGAGCACAGCCGCAGCGTCCGGGTCGTCTCCACCGCGGAGGTCGACGCCGGCGCCGAGCGGACCTGGAGCTACCTCGACAACCTGGGCGAGCTCGAGCGCCGGGGCCTCACCCCGGCGGGCACGCTGCTGTGCGTGCACGGCAACCCCACCTGGTCCTACCTGTGGCGCCGCGTGGTCGCGGCCGGGGCGGACGCGGGGAACAGGCCCTGGCGCGTCGTCGCCGTCGACCAGCTCGAGATGGGCTTCTCGGAGCGGACCGGGCTGCAGCGCGGCCTGGCCGACCGGATCGCCGACCTCGGCGACTTCACCGCCGCGATCGGGCTGGACGAGCAGGCCGGGGAGCACGGCGTCGTGACCCTCGCCCACGACTGGGGCGGCCTGATCTCCCAGGGCTGGGGCGCTGCGCACCCCGCGCTGCACGCCGGGCGGGTGCTGACCAACACCGCCCTGTTCCAGCCGGAGGACGCCGAGGTGCCCGGCGCCCTGAAGCTCGCCCTCGCGCCCGCCGTGCACGGTCCCGGCACCCGCGGCACCACCGCCTTCCTGGACGTGACCCTCGGCCTGCACCGGCACCGCTGGGACCCGGAGGTCCGCGCGACCTACCGCAGCCCCTACCTGACCGCCGAGCGGCGGGACGGCATCCGCGGCTTCGTCGCGGACATCCCCGCCGACGCCGAGCACCCCTCCCACCCGGAGATGCGGCGGATCGCCGCGGCGGTCGCGACAGACGGGCTGCCGGCGCTGGTGCTCTGGGGCCCGCACGACCCGGTCTTCCAGCAGCGCTACTTCGACGACATCCTGCGCCGCCTGCCCGGCGCCACGGTGCACCGCTTCGAGAAGGCCGGGCACCTGGTCGCGGAGGACGAGGACATCGCCGCGCCGGTCTTCGCCTGGCTCTCCGAGCGCTTCACGGGGGCGCGCGACGTCGTCGCCGAGCACCTCGCCCGCCGGGAGGCCGACGAGAGCGAGGCGCCCGTCTCCCTGGGGGACCGGCCGATGCTGGCCGAGCTCGACGAGCGCTCCGAGGACGACTCCCCGGCGGTCGTGGACATGGGGCGGCCGGACCGCCGCGGCGTCTCGCCGGTGGCACGCTCGCTCTCTTGGCGCGAGCTCGCCGCCGAGGTGGAGCGGACCGCGGCGGTGCTGCGGGAGGCCGGCGTCGCCCGCGGGACCCGGGTCAGCCTCATGGTCCCGCCCGGCGCCCGGCTCACGACGCTGATCTACGCGTGCCTGCGCGTCGGAGCGATCATCGTGGTCGCCGACACCGGGCTGGGCCTCAAGGGGCTCACCACGGCCCTGCGCGGCGCCTCGCCCGAGTTCCTGGTCGGCATCCCCCGCGCCCTGCTGGCCGCCCGCGCGATGCGCTGGCCCGGCCGCAGGATCCTCGCCGGGGGCGCCGAGCGCTCCCGCCTCGCGCTCTTCGGCGCCGTCGCCGCGACCGACGCGCTCCCCTCCCGCCCCGCGGCCGAGCCGGAGCTCATCGCCTCGAACGACCCGGCGGCGATCCTCTACACCTCGGGCTCGACCGGCCCCGCCAAGGGCGTGGCCTACACGCACCGGCAGCTCGCCTCGATGCGCGACGCCATCCAGAGCACCTACCGAATCGAGAGCGGCTCGGCGCTGGTCGCGGGCTTCGCGCCCTTCGCCCTGCTGGGCCCGGCCCTGGGCGCGACGTCGGTGACCCCGGCGATGGACGTCACCCAGCCGAAGACCCTGAGCGCCCGGGCCCTGGCCCAGGCGGCGCGGGCCATCGACGCGACCGTGGTCTTCGCCTCCCCCGCCGCGCTGGTCAACGTGGTCGCCACGGCGGAGGAGCTCACCGCGGAAGAGCGCGCGGCGCTGGGACGCGTGCGCGGCCTGCTCTCGGCCGGCGCGCCGCTGACCGAGCCGCTCCTGCGGAAGGTGGCGGAGCTCGCCCCCGCGGCCTCGATCCACACCCCCTACGGGATGACCGAGGCCCTGCCGGTCTCCGACGTCAGCCTCGAGCAGATCCTCGAGGCCTCCGACGACGCCGGCCAGGGCGTGGAGGGCAGCGGCAACGGCGTCTGCGTCGGCACCCCGGTCTACGGCGCGCAGATCGCCGTGACGCCGCTGGACGAGTACGGTGCGCCGGGCTCCGAGCCGACCCACCGGCCCGCCCTGACCGGCGAGATCCTCGTCCGCGCGCCCCACATGAAGGACCACTACGACAGGCTCTGGTGGACCGAGCGCACCTCGGTGAGCGTGCCGGGGTGGCACCGGACCGGGGACATCGGCCACTTCGACGCCTCGGGCCGGCTCTGGGTCGAGGGGCGGCTGGCCCACGTGATCCTGACCGCCGGCGGCGTCCTCTCCCCGGTCGCCGCGGAGAGCGCGGCCGAGACCGTGGAGTCGGTGCGCCGTGCCGCGGTGGTCGGCGTCGGGCCGGCCGGGGCGCAGGTGCCGGTCGCCGTGATCGAGCCCGCGGAGGGGGCGGAAGGCCGTCGGGGGCCCGGACGCCGGCCCCGCGCCGGCGTCGTGGGCCACGACCTGCTGGAGCGGGTCCGGGCCGCGGTCCGCGAGGCCACCGGCGTCGAGCTCGCCGCCGTCCTGCAGGTGCCCGAGCATCCCACCGACATCCGTCACAACTCGAAGATCGACCGTCCCCGGCTCGCCGCCTGGGCCGGCCGGGTGCTCTCCGGAGGGAAGGTGCGCACGCCGTGAACAGCACAGGACAGCAGCACAGCATGCCGTGGAACCGGGGCTCGCACGCCGCGGACGGGAACGGGGCCGAGGGGCCGACGACGCCGGGCGGTTCCCCCGCGGCCGCGCCCGGGCCGTCCGGCGAGGCCGGAGCGCCCTCCGCCGTGGCGGCCGTTCCGCGCCCCGCGGCGGCCGCCGAGGCCCCTCCCCGCGAGACCGCCTGGCGCGCCCCCGACCCCGCCACCCGCCGCAGGGTCCTCCCCGACGCCGAGGCCCCCGAGGAGACCGGCCGGACCGTCCTGGTCACCGGCGCCTCCGGGATGCTGGGGCGCGAGGTCGCGCTCGGGCTGATCCGCGGCGGCCACCGCGTCACCGCCTTCCAGCGCAGCGACGCGAAGGCGCTCAAGGCGAGCCTGGGCGAGAGGGGCCGGGAGCGGCTGCACCAGCACCGCGGCACGCTGACCGACCCCGACGCCGTCGAGCGCGCCCTGGACGGCGCCGACGCCGTGATCCACCTGGCCGCCAAGGTCTCCGTCTCCGGCCCCTGGGAGGAGTACGAGGAGGCCAACGTCCGCGGCACCCGCGTGCTGCTGCAGCTGGCCCGCTGGGCGGGGGTGCGCGACGTCGTGTACGTCTCCTCCCCCTCGGTCTCCCACGCCGGCTCCTCCTTCATGGGCCAGGCCAACGAGCCCGCCGATCCCTGCGCCGCCCGCGGCAACTACGCCCGTTCCAAGGCCTACGGCGAGCGGCTGGCCCTGGAGGCCGACGGCGAGGACCTCCGGGTCGGCGTCGTGCGCCCGCACCTGGTGTGGGGGCCCGGGGACACCCAGCTGGTCGAGCGGATCCTGGAGCGCGCCTCCCGCGGCGGCCTGCCGCTGCTGGACCAGGGCGCGGCGCTGATCGACTCGACCTACGTGACCAACGCGGCCGACGCCATCGTGCGCTGCCTCGAGAGGATCGACGCCGCGCACGGCCGCCCGCTGGTGGTCACCAACGGCGAGCCGCGCACCGTGGGCGAGCTGCTGACCGGCATGTGCCGGGCCGCCGGCGTCCCCGAGCCCGTCCGGCGCATCCCCTCCCCGCTCGCGCGGCTGGCGGGCCGGGTCATCGAGAAGGTGTGGGAGAGGCGCCCCGGCGAGGACGAGCCGCCGATGACGGAGTTCCTCGCCGAGCAGCTCTCCACCGCGCACTGGTTCGACCAGCGGGAGACCCGCGAGGTCCTGGACTGGATGCCGGCGGTCTCGATCGACGCCGGGATGGAGCGGCTGCGGGAGTACTACCGGGGCTGAGCGGGGCGCCGGCGGCGGACGTCGAGCTCCCGCCTCAGGCCCCCTCGACGCTCCGCACCAGGATCCGCTCCAGCGCGGACTGCTCGAGCACCGCGTCGCTCGCGATGAGCGCGAGCCCGGTGACGCCGTCCAGGGCGCCGAGGGCGGAGCGGGCCGTGCTGGCGAACATCTCCTTCGGCGTCGTCGCGGTGATCGGCGGGATCATCGCGCTGCGGAACATGGACCGGCTGAACCGCCGCACGACCTTCCTCCTCGGCCTGGCGCTCACGACGTCGTGCCACATCCTCATCAGCATCGCCGCCGTGGTCTTCCCCGAGGGGAACCCCGCCCGGCCGTTCGTGGTGCTGGTGCTGGTGGTCGCCTTCGTCCTGTCGATGCAGACCTTCCTCAACATCGCGGTGTGGGTCTGGCTCGCGGAGATCTTCCCCCTGCACATGCGGGGGCTGGGGATGGGGATCGCCGCGGTCGGCGGCTGGGTGGTCCAGGGGGTGCTGGCGATCCTCATGCCGACGCTGCTGGCCTCGATCGGGATCGTGGGAGCGTTCCTGATGTTCGCCGCCATCGGCGTGCTCTCGCTGCTGTACGTGTGGCGACTCGTGCCGGAGACGCGCGGCCGGACCCTCGAGTCGCTGGAGGAGGACGTCACGACGGGGCGATCCACGTGATCGCGAGGTCGCGGCGGGCGCGCGCTCGGCGATGAGGCTGCGGCCCCGGCGATGGCCCGGCTGCCCCGGCCGGGGACGATAGCGCGGAGGTGAGCAAGTCAATCCGGCTCCATCCGGCCGCCGCAGCTTCCATCCAGCGGGACGAGCCCCGAACGCACCGGCGGCATCGGGCAGGAAGGCCGTACGGCCGGAGGGAGGACGCACGACGTCGTCCCTCCGGCCGCTGGTGTCTCCTTCAGATGGCCACTCGACCGGCCATTCAACGGCGCAGTCCCAGCTTGGATTCCTTGCTCCGCCCGATGATGTCGGGGCGGAGCATCGAGTATACTACCTACTGTAGGCACAATTTGCAGAGACAAGGAGGAGAGGACCATGAGCACCACCATCACCAGCCGCGACTTCAATCGCGACGTATCTGCCGCCAAGCGGGCTGCCGAGCAGGGACCGGTCACGATCACCGATCACGGACGGCGCTCGCACGTGCTGCTCACAGCCGAAGAGTTCGATCGGCTCACCAGCGGACAGGAGCCGATGGGTGATCGTCTCTGGAAGGACCAGGACCCGAGCATCGAGTTCGACCTGCCCGAGCGCCGCGTCGAGCCCGCGAGAGAGCTTGATCTATGAAGTACCTGCTCGACACCAACGTCCTCAGCGACGCACGCAGACAGGCACACCCCGCGCTCAACTCGTGGCTGGCTGCGCAGCCGCGGGCTGACCTCGCGATCAGCGTCATCGCGCTGCTGGAACTCGAGCGCGGCGTCCTGCGCTTGGAGCGACGAGACAGGACAGCTGGCGCACACCTGCGCACATGGCTGACCATGGACGTCCCCGCCGCCTTCGCCGGCTCGATCCTCGCCATAGACGAGCGCGTCGCGCGCCGCACGGCAGACCTGCACGTGCCCGACCCGATGCCCGAGATGGACGCTCTCGTCGCCGCCACGGCCCTGGAGCACAACCTCACGCTCGTCACCCGTAACACCAAGGACTTCCAGCGCGCGGGCGTCGACCTGCTCGACCCGTGGGAGCTGTGACCAGCGCATCGCCCTGTCGTGCACGACAGCGGCGAGGACATCACAGCATCCTTCGGATTGCACGTCATCTCCGCGATCAGCCCGTCGAAGCCGCTGACGAGCGCTTGGGGGCCGGAGGCGTCGCGCAGGAGGCCGGCTGCGCGCCGCGTGCTGTGGTTCAACCCGAGCTTCGGCAGGTTGCACTCGACCTCTGCGAGGATCCTGTCCGATCACAGCGGCCGACTCGTCGTCAGAGGCCATACAGGACCCGTCTTCAGCCGGCCGGACGCCCGCTCAGCCCGCCGCGCGCCCCGCCCTGAACCCCCGCGGCGCCCGCTGGCACCGCGGGCACCGGTAGGAGGACCGGTTCATAAAAGGCTCGCGCACGATGATCCCGTCCCGCCCCTCGGCCTCGCACCGCCTGCACGGCTCCCCGGCCCGGCCGTACACGTTCAGGCCGCGCTCGAAGTATCCGGATTGGCCGTTGACGTCGATGTACAGCGCATCGAAGCTCGTCCCGCCGGCCTGCAGCGCCTCGGCCATCACCTCGGAGCTCGCGCGCAGGATCGCGTCCGCCTGCGGTCCCGTCAGCGTGTCGGCGGGCTTCGCGTAGTGCAGGCGGGCGCGCCAGAGCGACTCGTCGGCGTAGATGTTGCCGATCCCGGAGAGCACCGTCTGGTCCAGCAGCACCCGCTTGATGCCGCTGGAGGTGCGCTTGAGGCGCCGGCGGAAGGCGGCGGCGTCGAAGTGGGGGTCCAGCGGGTCGCGGCCGATGTGGGCGACGCTGGCCGGCAGCAGCGGCAGCCCGAGCGCGCTGGCGGAGGCGGCCGGGGCGCCGTCGGGCTCGGGGATCAGCGGGTCCAGGAACATCCCGCCGAAGATCCGCTGGTCGACGAAGCGCAGCTCGCGGCTCGCGCCGTCGGGGGTGAGCAGGCCCATGCGGATGCGCAGGTGCCGCTCACGGGCGGCGTCGGGATCCTTGATGAGGGCCTGGCCGCTCATGCCGAGGTGGACGACGACGCCGCGCTCCCCCACCGCGCCCGGCGCCGGTGCGACGCCACGCTCCCCCGCGGCCGGTGAGGCGCCGGGCTCGGCTAGCAGCAGCCAGACGTACTTGCCGCGGCGGGCGACGTCGGCCAGGACCGTCCCCGTCAGCGCGGCGGCGAACCGCTCGGGGCCCTGCGCGTCGCGGCGCACCGAGCGGGGGTCGAGGACCTCGACGGATCGGATGAGCGAGCCCCGCAGGTGCCGCTCCAGCCCGGAGCGGACGACCTCGACCTCGGGGAGCTCAGGCACCGGCGGCCCGGGTAGGCTCCGCCATGCGGTGGTAGGCCTGCTCCGCGGCGGCGCGCTCGGCCTGCTTCTTGGCCGAGCCGATCCCGACGCCGCGCACCTCGCCCCCGATGAGGATCGAGGACTCGTACTCGCGCGCGTGCGCCGGCCCGGTGGCCGTGACCTCGTAGCGGATCTCGCCGGCGCCCTGGGCGGCGGCGAGCTCCTGGATCTCGGTCTTCCAATCCCGTCCAGCGCCCAGCACGTAGGCGTCGTCGAGCAGGTCGGCGGTGAAGCGGAGCACGAGGTCGCGGGCGACCTCCGGGCCGCAGACCATGAAGGTCGCGCCGAACAGCGCCTCCATCGTGTCGGAGAGGATCGAGTCCTTCTCCGCCCCGCGGTTCAGCTCCTCGCCGTGGCCGAGCCGGATGTGCTCGCCCACGCCGAGTGCGCGCGCGATCCGGGCCAGCGACCGCTCGGAGACGACGGCGGCCCGCCGCTTGGCGAGGCTGCCCTCCGTCTCCTCGGGGAAGCGGACGTAGAGCTCGTGGGTCACCGCGAGACCGAGCACCGAGTCCCCGAGGAACTCGAGGCGTTCGTTGTGCGGCGTGCCCGGGTGCTCGTGGGCGTAGGAGCGATGGGTGAGCGCAAGCTGAAGCGTCTCGGCGTCGATATCGACCCCGAGACGCTTCAACAGCTCTCCGTAGTGAACGGACGTCATGCTGACACCTCTTAGGCGTCGGCCACCTTGCGACCCTTGTACTCGAAGTACAGCGGGGTCCCGGCGGAGTCGGTGACGACCTTCGCCTGGTGCGGCAGGCTGTAGGTCACCTTGCCGTTTTCAACGGTCTTGACCAGCTCAGGCGCGGTTGCCTTCCACTGGGACCGGCGTGCGCGGGTGTTGGCACGGGACATTTTCCGCTTGGGAACAGCCACGGCTATCTCTCTTCTCTCGTCTCGGTTGTCTGGTGTGCGGCATCGGAGCCGAACAGCCCGGAGAGGGCCGACCAACGGGGGTCGAGCACCTCGTGGTGATGATCCAGGTCCTCCTCCAGGCGCGCCCCGCATTCGGAGCACAGGCCCTGGCAGTCTTCCCGGCACACGGGTTGGAACGGCAACTGGGTGATGACCGCATCCCGCAGAACTGACTCGAGGTCGATCAGATCGTTCTCGAGGACGTACTGCTCGTCTACTTCGTCTTGCGACTGGCCTTCGGGCATCGGCTCGAAGGCGTACAGCTCCTGGACATCGACCGTCACCGGGAAATCGATGGGATCGAGGCAGCGGCTGCACTCCCCGCGGGCTTCCGCGGAGACGACACCGCTGACCAGGATACCATCATGAACGGATTCGAGCCGGAGGTCCAGGCCGATGTCGGAGCCCTCGGGCACGCCCACGACGGCGTTGCCGAAGTTCGCCGGGGCAGGCCTGATCTCGTCCAGGGTATCCATGGTCCCCGGCCTCTTGGCCAGTTCCCTGACGGAAACCGCGAGGGGCGATGAGCTGTCCTTCTTGATGATGAACTCCTGTAACGAAATCGTGACCGACATATCAGGTTACTGCCGCAGGCCACGGCCCGGCAACCCTCGGGACGCCGCCTGCCGTCGACGTGCCCAAGATCACCGGGGCCACGGGCGACGTCGGGCGCGTCGGGCCATCCTCGCCGGGCCGCCAAGCTCGCCAGCTCGCTGACTTCCCTGGGTTCGCCCGACCCCACCGACTCGCCGAGTCCGCTGAGGCCCCCGGACCCGCCACCCCCGCCATGAGACGGCCCGTCCCGCTAGCCCCCCGCCAGCCGGCGCGCCACGCTGCGCGGCACGAAGTCGGAGACGTCCCCGCCCAGCGAGTCCACCTCCTTGATCAGGGAGGAGGAGAGCTGGGTGTAGCGCGGGTCCCCCGCCAGGAAGATGGTCTCGACGCCGGTGAGGTTCCGGTTCATGGCCGCCATCGGCGACTCGTAGTCGAAGTCCCGGGAGCTCCGCAGCCCCTTGAGGATGGTCGCCGAGCCACGGCCGCGGGCGTACTCGGCCAGCAGCCCGTCCCCCATCGCCTCGACACTGACGCCGTCCAGGAGGCTGAAGACCTCCCGCACCATCTCCAGCCGCTCCTCGATGCCGAAGCGGTAGGTCTTGGCCGGGTTGTTGGAGACCGCGACGATGACCCCGTCCGCGAAGATCTTCGCGGCGCGCGCGATCACCTCGACGTGGCCGTTGTGGATGGGGTCGAAGGATCCGGGGCACACAGCAAGCTTCATGCCCCCAAATTATCAGGGCGCCTCTACCATGTGCGTATGCCCCAGAACTCCTCAGCACCCCGCATCCCCCTGTCCGCGAGCTCCCTCGCGGCCCCGCCCCGAGCCCCCTGGGAGGCCTGCGCCCGGGGAGCCGGCCTCCTCGGGCCCGAGGGCGGGCTCTCATCGACCATCTTCGAGGAGATGAGCGCGCTGGCCTCCGCGCACGGGGCGATCAACCTCGGCCAGGGCTTCCCGGACACCGACGGCCCCGCCGTGCTGGCGGAGTCCCTCGGCGCGGCCGTGGCCGAGGGACGCAACCAGTACGCGACCATCGTCGGCGACGCCGCCCTGCGCGAGGAGATCTCGCTGCACGAGTCCCTCGCCGGCCGTCGCGCCCCGGACCCCGGCACGGAGGTGACGGTCACGGCCGGCGCCACCGAGGGGCTGACCGCGGCCATGCTCTCCTTCCTCTCCCCCGGGGACGAGGTCGTCGTCTTCGAGCCCTCCTACGACCTCTACCCGGCGATCGCGGCGCTGGCCGGGGCCGACGTCGTCGCCGTGCCGATGCTTCCGCCCGCCTTCGGCGTGGACCCGGAGCGGCTGCGCGAGGCGTTCTCCCCGCGGACCCGCATGGTCGTGGTCAACGATCCCCACAACCCCACCGGCACCGTGCTCGGTGAGGAGCTGCTGCGGCAGGTCGCCCTGCTGGCCGAGGAGTTCGACGCCCTGATCCTCACCGACTCCGTCTACGAGCACCTGGTCTTCGAGGGCGCCCCCGTGGACCTCGCCTCGCTGCCCGGCGCGCAGGGACGCACCATCTGGATCTCCTCGGCCTCGAAGACCTTCTCCGTGACGGGCTGGCGGGTCGGCTGGGTCATCGCGCCCGAGGAGCTCAGCCGGGGCGTCCGGGTGACCAAGGGGTACCTCTCGCACTCCGCGGCGGCCCCGCTCCAGGCCGCGGTCGCGGCGACGATGCGTTGGGCCCGCACCGAGGGCTTCTACGCCGAATGGCTCGCCGGCTACCGGCGGCAACGGCGGATCCTCCTGGACGGGCTGGCCGGGACGTGCCTCTCCCCGGTGGTCCCGGCGGGCACGTTCTTCGCCGTGGCGAGGCTCGACGCCGAGGCGGTGGACTGGGCGCACGACGGCGAGTCGCTCGCCCGGGCGCTGCCGGAGCGGGCCGGCGTCGCCGTCGTGCCTCTGACGGCCTTCGCGGGCGCCGAGCGGCGGGACCCCTACCGGGACTGGGTGCGCCTGGCCTTCTGCAAGCGACCCGAGGTGCTGCGGGCGGCGGGCGAGAGGATCGCGGCGGCGGGGCGGACGGTCCGCTGAGGCGAGGGGCCGCGACAGCCCGCTGAGGCGAGAGGCTGCGACAGTCCGCCGAGGCGAGGGGCCGCGACGGTCCGCCGCCGGAGGGCCGGGGTCCGAGGGTGAGGTGCGGGCCGGACGCTACCCCTCTCCCGGGACCCCCTTACCCTCGGCCGGCTCCGCGAACCACAGCGCGGTCTCCCCATAGGCGCGGTGGGCGAAGCGCTCCAGCCCCGCGCCCCAGCCGGGCTCGGGGCTGCGCGCGGAGCGCTCCGCGACCAGCACGGCCCCTTCGGCGAGTGCCCCGGCCAGGACCTCCAGCAGCTCGGTCAGCTCGGCCTCGGGCAGGTCGTAGGGCGGGTCGAGGAAGACCAGGTCCCAGGGCCCGGACCCGGCCGGCGAGCGCAGGTAGGGCATGACCGGCGAGGCCGCGATCCCCACCCGCGCCCCGACGCCGGCGCGCTCCAGCATCGCCCGGTTGGCCTCGCAGGAGCGCAGGGCCGCGCGGTCCCGGTCCACCAGCGTCACCTCGCGGGCGCCGCGGCTCGCCGCCTCCAGCCCCAGTGCCCCGGAGCCCGCGAACAGGTCCAGGACCCGCGCGCCGGCGAGCACGCCGTAGGTCTCCAGGCGCGAGAAGAGGGCCTCCTTGACCCGGTCGGTCGTGGGCCGCGTGTTCTGCCCCTTGACCGGCGCGAGGCGGGCCCCTCCCGCCGCTCCGGCGATGATCCTGCTCATGGGTGGGGCTCCCTTCCGCTGCCCGGGGCGTCCCCGGGCGCTAGCTCTGGTAGAGGTACTCGGTCTGCTCCTCGGAGCCGGTCCGGGAAGCGGCTCGCGCCAGGTCCGGGCAGCCCGCGAGCTTCGGGTCCGCGGCGATGAGGCTCCGCGCGTCCTGGCGCGCCGCCTCGATGACCTCGGGGTGCTTGAGCACCGAGAGGTTCTTCAGCGTCGAGCGGTGCCCCGACTGGCTCGCGCCGAGGATGTCCCCCTCCCGCCGCTGCTCCAGGTCCACCCGGGAGAGCTCGAACCCGTCCCGGGTGGCGGCGACGGCGTCGAGCCGGGGGCGCGAGGCGCCCTGCGCGTCCTGCTCGGTGACCAGCAGGCAGGTGCCGGGCAGCGAGCCGCGCCCGATGCGGCCCCGGAGCTGGTGCAGGGTGGAGATCCCGAGCCGGTCGGCGTCCATGACGATCATCAGCGTCGCGCTCGGCACGTCCACGCCCACCTCGATGACCGTGGTGGCCACGAGCAGGCGGAGCTCGCCGGAGACCATCCGGTCCATGACCCGGGCCTTGGCCTCGGCGTCCATCCTCCCGTGCAGCTCCCCGATCTCAACGCCGCTCAGGGCCGGCTGGGCCGCCAGCGCCCGGCTGAGCCCCTCGACCGACTGCAGCTGTCCCGCCTCGCCGCGCTGCCGCGAGCCGCCGCCCTCGCCCCGCTGCCGGGACCCGCCGCTGCCGTTGCCCTCGCCGATCGAGGGGACCACGACGAAGACCGCGTGGCCGGCGTCGACCTCCTCCCGGGCCCGCTGCCAGAGCCGCCGCTCCCAGGCGGGGTGCTCGGCCAGCGCGACGACGTGCGTGGAGACCTCCTGGCGCCCGGGTGGCATCTCGTCCAGCACGGAGACCGAGAGGTCGCCGAAGACGGTCATCGCCACCGAGCGCGGGATCGGCGTCGCGGTCATGACGAGCTGGTGCGGCACGGTGCCTTCCGAGGCCCCCAGCGCGTGCCGCTGGTTCACCCCGAAGCGGTGCTGCTCGTCCACCACGGAGAGCCCCAGGTCCGCGAAGCTCACCTTCTCCCCCAGCAGGGCGTGGGTCCCGATGACGATCTGCGCCGCCCCGCTGGCGATCCGCGCGAGGGCCTCCCGGCGCCGGGCCGCGGGCATCGAGGCGGTGAGCAGCACGACGCCGACCCCCTCCGCCTCGAACAGCCCGCCCCCGCCGGCGGGCGCGGCGAGGTCCCCCAGCGCCGCGAGGATGGAGCGGTGGTGCTGGCTCGCCAGGACCTCGGTGGGGGCCAGCAGGGCGGACTGGCCGCCGCCGTCGGCCACCTGGAGCATCGCCCGCAGGGCCACCAGGGTCTTGCCGGAGCCGACGTCGCCCTGCAGCAGCCGGTTCATGGGCCGGGTGGCGGAGAGGTCGGCGGAGATCTCCTCGCCGACCCGCCGCTGGCCGCCGGTCAGGACGTAGGGCAGGGCGGCGTCGAACCGGGCCAGCCAGCCGCCCTCCCGCGGCGCGAAGCGCTGGGCGTGCAGCAGGTCCAGCGCGGCCGCCCGGCGCGCCAGCACCGTCTGCAGGACCAGGGCCTCCCGGTAGCGGAAGTACCGCAGGGCCCGGAGGTGGTCCTCCTCGTCCCGGGGCCGGTGGATCGCCTCGTAGGCGCGGGAGGCCGGCATCAGCCGGTGCTTGCGGCGCAGCTCGGCGGGGACCGGGTCCTCGCACTGGCCCAGGTCGACCTTCGAGAGCATAGTCGCCACGGCCGCGCTGATCCGGTCGGTCATGAACTTGGCGCTCGCCGGGTAGACCGGGATGGGCGGGGGCACCTCGTCGGGCTCCCCCGCGGCGGCGAGGTCCGAGAGCACCGCGTAGTGGGGGTTGGTCAGGGTCGGCCGGCCCCGGAACTCGGAGACGCGGCCGGAGAACAGGACGTGGTCGCCCGGGGCGAGGTCCTTGGCCGCGGTGTAGGCGTTGAAGAAGGTCAGCGACATGGTCGTCCCCGGCGCAGGGGGCGCGGCCGCCGGGTCCCGCTCCTGTGCGAGCGCGTCCAGCCGCGGGCCGCCCGGCGAGGGGGCCCGCTCGGGGACGGGGAGCAGGGGCTGGGAGCCCGGCTCGAGCTGGTCGGTCACCAGGACCTCGGCGATCGACCCCCGGCGGGTGTGCATGGAGCGGGTGCTGACCGAGACGACCCGGGAGATGATCGAGGCCTCCTGGCCGAGCTCGAGCTCGTCGAAGCTGGTCAGCTGGCCCCTGCTCAGGTAGCGCCGGGGGAAGAGGTCCAGCAGCTCCCCCACGGTGTGCAGGCCCAGGTGCTTGGCCACCGCCTGCGCCGTGCGGGGGTGCAGCACGGTGGAGAGATCGCGGTCCTCGAGGCGCTCCGCGCCCGGTTCCTTCTGCGCGCCCACGGCTCAGCCGCGTCCCGCCGTGAGCGGCTCGGTGGTGATGCCCGCCGGCTTGCCGTGCTCGCTGAGCACCGACATGGCGGTCGCGGCCTCGGGGACGTGGACGTGGACCTTCCAGCGGATGGTCTCCGCGGCCGGGGTCATCGCCGTCATGATCACCGACTCCCCCACGCGGGCGAGCTCGTGGCGCACGCGCGCGGCGGTCAGGGCGTCCAGCTCGATGCTGCACATGAACTCGACGCCACCCTCGGAGAGGTCCGACTCGGGCAGCCGCCTTCCGCGCGGCGCCCGGAAGGGGGGCGCGGCCGTGCCGAGCCATTCGCCGTAGGGGCGGTTCTCCGCCCCGGGGTAGTGCCGTCCCCGGACGGTGTGGGCGAGGCAGTCGATGATGATGAGGCAGCCCAGCGCCCCGGCGTCGACCTGGCCCGTGCCCCGCAGCACGGGGAGCACCTCGCCGCTGCGGCCCACCTCCTCGGTCGCGGCGTCCACCAGGTGCACCAGCAGCTCCGCCAGGTTGCGGTTGGAGTCCTCCGGGTCCTGCCACTGCCGGGCGGCGGAGGTGATCGCGTCGACCACCGAGAGGATGGTGCCGTCCACAGGGTCGTTGAGGGCGCTGCGCACCCGCACCCTGCCGTGCTCGAGCGCCTGGGTCAGGCCGAGGACGGTGAGCCGCTGCTGGTCCGCCAGGGGGTCCGCCATGCCGGCGAGCATGACGGCGAAGAGGGTCCCGGAGTTCCCCTTGGCCTCCTCGAGGCAGTGGTGCGCGCAGATCTGGAAGAGCTCGCCGATGAGGCTGGTGTTGATCATGGTCGCGGCGGTGGCGCCGGCGTCGAGCGTGAGGGCGAGGTTGGTGCCGGTGTCCGAGTCCGCGACGGGGAAGACGTTGAGGCAGTTGAGCTGGTCCTCGTGGCGGTGCAGCGCGGCCGCCGACGATGCGAGCCACCGCCGCATGACGGCGGTGCTAGAGCCTATCCTCTGCTGCAAAATGATCCCATCCCAGGTCCTCGCGAGCTCTCCCCTCGATGCTCACGGGTGGGGCGCCCTGCTTCAACGTACGACACGAGCCTATCGCAACCACCCCTTCGGGCAGCTCGATTCCCTGTGGAAAACACGCCAGGAGGCCGTGGTCCTCGCCGCCACCCAGGACCCATTCCCAGGCGTCCGCGCCGACCCGCCGGGCGGCCTCCTCCAAAGGCTCGACGAGGGCCCGCAGCGGCTCCCGGTCCAGGTCGATCGCGACGCCGGAGGCCCTCGCGATCCGGCCGGCGTCGCGCAGGAGGCCGTCGGAGACGTCGATCATCGCGCTCGCACCGGCCGCGGCCATCGCCGGGCCGAGCGGGAGCGGCGGGCAGGGGCGCAACTGGCAGGCGGCGAGGTCCGCGAAGCCCGGCCCCGTCCGGTGCCCGGTACCCGTCCCCTCGGCCGGGACCGGGATGGGCCCCTCGGCGAGGAGGAGGCCCAGGCCGGCGGCGGCCCGGCCCACGGTGCCGGCGAGCCCGACGACGTCGCCCTCCGCCGCGCCCGAGCGCCTCACCGGCTCGCCGGGCATCAGGCCGAGGGCCGAGACGGTGGCCGAGAGCTCCCGCCCGGAGCCGAGGTCGCCCCCGGCGATCGTGCAGCCGGGCGCCCCCAGCGCGACGATCGCCGCGGCGTAGCCCCGGGCCATCCGTCCGACGAACGCCACGGGCGTCTCGGGCGGCAGCGTCAGGCTGATCACGAGGCTCACGGGCTCGGCGCCCATCGCGGCGACGTCGGCGAGGTTCTGGGCGGCGGACTTCCAGCCGAGGTCGAACCCCCGGGTGAGGTGCCCGCTCGGCCACTCCAGCAGGTAGTCCTGGCCGCTGGTCTGGGTGTCGGTGGTCAGCACGGTGCGGCCGCCCGAGAGGTCCAGGACGGCGCAGTCGTCGCCCGGTCCCAGCAGCAGCCGGTCCGCGCCGCGCGCGGCGGCGTTGTGCTCGTCGATGACGGCGCGGATCTCTGCCAGCAGCTCCTCCTCGGACGCCTGGCCGACGGTCCGCACGGCGCTCCCTCCGGTCATTCGGAGGACTCGCGGCGGCGCCGGGCCAGGGCGCGGGAGGAGCGCGCCAGGATGGCCGCGATGCCGCCGATGGCCACCAGGGAGAAGATCAGCATCGGGAGAGGGCCGCGCAGGGCCGTGAGGTAGCCCGCGGCGTCGTCCTGGGCGCCCGCGCCGGTGATCTGGCCCTCGCGGCCGTCGACGTTGCTCACCCCGGCGTTGGCGTTGGAGTCCACCGGGCGCACCGGGGCGTCGTCCCGCTCGGTCTCCAGGTAGTGGCCCACCCAGCTGGAGACGCCGGAGAGGTCGAGGGCGCCCTCCTGGGCCTGGGCGGGCTCGCCCGGGGCGGGGGCGGCGTAGGGGGCGTCTGCGTCCGAGCCTTCCGGGGCCGTTCCGCTCGGCCAGCTCGGGCTGGGGGACGACGTCGTGCCGGGCAGGGCCAGGGAGGGCCGGGGGTCCGCGGTCGGCTGGTCCCCGGCAGCCTCCGAGCCGGTGCCGGGAGCGGCCGGGCCGGGGTCGACGGCGTCCGGATCGTCCTGGGACGCCCATCCCTCGTCGCCGGGGGCCTCGACGCCGTCAGAGGGCCGGGAATCGCCGGGTGCGGCGGGACGGCCCGGGTCGGCGGGGGCGGTCGGCTCAGCGGGCTCGGCCGGGTCGCCGGGCTCCGCCGGGGCCGTCGGCTCGGGGGCGGGCTCAGTCGGCTCGGGCACCGGCTCCGTGGTCCCGGGGTCCGGGGCGCTCGGCTCGGACGATGGCGTGCTCCCGCTCGGCTCGGAGCTTCCCCCGGAGGAGCCACCCCCGGAGGGGCCGGTCTGGGGCGGGGTCGACGGCGCGGGCTCGGAGGGAGCCGCCGGTTCCGTGGACTCGCTCGGGGCGGCAGGCTCCGTGGGCCCGGCCGGGGAGCTCGGCTCGACCGGCGCGGCGGGCTCGAGGGTCTGGGCCGGGACGGTGGGCTCTGCCGGGGTCTCCGGCTCCGCGGGCCCGGACGGCGCAGCCGGCTCGCTCGGCTCGGCGGAGGGCTCCGAGCCGCCCTCCTCCGAGGAGCTCGGGGTCTCGGCGAGGTCGGCCGGGGCCGGCTCCTCGGCTCCGGCCTCTTCCGAGCCGTCGTCGGGCGCCGGGGCGACGGTAGCGCCCGCCGCCTCCTCGCTCGGGGGCGAGGTCTGCGGGACGGGTGAGGCGGTCCCGGACTCCGCGGGCGGCGTGACGGTGACGTATCCGTTCGCGGCGGAGCTGGAGGACGCCGGCTCCTCCGCCGCGTGCGCGGCGGAGAGGACCCCGAGGCTCAGAGCGCACGCGGCCGTGGCGACCGCGGCCGCGCGGCGCGGCGCGCGTCCGGGTTCCGGGGCTCTGCGGGGCATCCAAGGGCCTTTCTGCTGCTCTGCTCACGGGGGTCGCATGGCCGGGACGATGCGGAGGGCGGCCGTCGCGTCGGATACCCTGGAGGGCGTGCGCAACGTATCCCACCAACCTGCATCCCCCGGCGCGTCCAGTCTAGGGTCGGACGGGGAAAACGTACAGGCCCCCCCGTATCGTCCCACGCCCCGCCGTCTCTGGCGCCGTCTTCCGGGCGCCGCGGCGGTGGTGGGGCTCACGCTGCTGGTCAGCTCCTGCGCCGGAGCCGTGACGGTGACCCCCGCCCCGGACGCGGCGAACCCCGACTGCGCCCCCGCCATGGTGGCCATGCCGGGCACCCTCGCCGGTCTCGACCAGCGCGAGACCACCGCCCAGGCGACCTCGGCCTGGGGGGACCCCTCCGGCGTCATCCTCAAGTGCGGCGTCACCGTGGAGCGCCCCGTCGTGGACCCCTGCGTGAACGTCAACGGCGTGGACTGGGTCGTCACCCGCCAGGACGAGGACGAGGACTCCGCATCCGGGGAGGCCTCGGACGAGGTCTCCCGCGCCAGCGGCACGTGGACCGCCACGACCTTCGGCCGCTCCCCCGCCCTGCAGGTCACCTTCGACGCCGACCGCGTCTCCTCGTCCTCCCTGCTGGTCGACCTCGAGTCGGCCGCCCAGCGGATCCCCCAGACCCAGCAGTGCCTCTCCGTGGACCAGACCCTGGAGGACCTGCCCGACAGCGGCGCCTGATCGCGGGCGCGGCGGCCCCGGCCGGGGCGCACCGTCCGGGGCTCATGCGTCCCGAGCGCGGCGCGGCCCTGCCGCAGGCCGACCTACCGCAGCCCGATCGGGCGCTCGAGGGCCAGCTCGAGCAGCTCGTCCACCAGCTCCCCGTACTCCAGCCCGGAGGCCCCCCACATCACCCGGTACATCGAGCTCGGGGTGAAGCCCGGCAGGGTGTTGATCTCGTTGATGAGCACCCGGCCGTCGTCGGTGTAGAAGAAGTCGGCGCGGGCCAGCCCCTCGCCGCCGATCGCCAGGAAGGCGCGCACGGCCTCCCGGCGGATCTCCTCGGTGACCTCCTCCGACAGGTCCGCGGGGCAGCGCAGCCGCGAGGACTCCGTCTCCACGTACTTGGCCTCGAAGTCGTAGAAGGCGTGGTCGCGGCCGAGGACCTCGATCTCGCCGGGCAGCGAGGCCCGCGGCCGGGCGTGGGAGCGCCCGTCCAGCACGGCGCACTCGATCTCCCGGCCCGAGATGCCCGCCTCGACCACGACCTTCGGGTCGCAGGCCTGCGCGACGGCGATCGCGGCGTCGAGCTCGGACCAGTCGTCGATCCGGGTGATCCCCTGCGAGGACCCGGCCCGGGCGGGCTTGACGAACACCGGCAGCTCGAGCTCCCGCACCCGGGCGATGCTCTCCTCCCGCTCGCGGTCCCAGTCCCTGGCCGTGATGACCCGGTAGGGCCCGACCGCCAGCCCGGCGGACTCGAAGGCCATCTTCATGAAGTGCTTGTCCATCCCGATCGCCGAGGCCGCGACGCCGGCCCCCACGTAGGGGAGGTCGGCCATCTCCAGCAGGCCCTGGACGGTCCCGTCCTCGCCGAAGGATCCGTGCAGCAACGGCAGGACGACGTCGAGCGCGGGCCCTTCCCGGAGCCCCGCCCGGGGGTCCTGGAGGATGATGCCGCGCCCGGCGCCCATCGGTAGGGTCACCCGCGGCCCCTCCCCGGGGAAGTGCGCGAGCGCCTCGGTGGAGATCAGCCCCTCGAGCTCCTCCAGCGAGCTCAGGTGCCACGAGCCGTCCTCGGTGATCCCGATCAGCACGGGCTCGTAGCGCGTGCGGTCCAGGACCCCGAGCACGCCGTGCGCCGTGATCAGGGAGATCGAGTGCTCCGGGGAACGGCCTCCGAAGAGGATTCCGACGGTCGTCCGGTCGGCGGTGGCGGTGGAAGTCATGGGGCCTCTCTGTGAGGGTCTGGGGTCTGCGGTCGTGCGGGGACGGCGCGGGGCGGGGTGGACGCCTAGGAGCCGTGCGGGGTCTCGGCCTTGAGGCTGCGGCCCAGCAGCATCGGCTGCAGCTGGTCGACGCTGACCGCGCCGTCCAGCACGGCCACGACGCCGGCCACGATGGGCATCTCCACGCCGTGCGTGCGCGCCAGCTCGAGCACCACCGGCGCGGACTTGATGCCTTCGGCGGTCTGGGTCATCCGGGAGGCCACCTCGGCCTCGCTGAGCCCGGTGCCCAGCAGCCGTCCGGCGGTGTGGTTGCGGGAGAGCGGCGAGGAGCAGGTCGCGATGAGGTCGCCCATGCCGGCGAGCCCCGCCATCGTCTCGTGCCGGCCGCCGAGGGCCAGCGCCAGCCGGGAGGTCTCGGCCAGGCCGCGGGTCATGATGGAGGCCTTGGAGTTGTCCCCGAGGTCCCGCCCCTCGCACATGCCCACGCACAGCGCGATGACGTTCTTGACCAGCCCGCCGATCTCGACGCCGACCACGTCGGAGGAGGTGTACGGCCGGAAGTAGCCGGTCGCGCAGACTCGGCTCACCATGCCCGCCACCTCGGCCGAGGGCGCCGCCACGACCGAGGCCGTGGGCTGCTCCTGGATGATCTCCCGCGCCAGGTTCGGCCCGGAGACCACGGCGACGCGGTCCTGGGAGCCGGGCAGCGCCTGGGCGATGACCTCGGACATCCGCAGGCCGGTGCCCCGCTCCAGCCCCTTGGCCAGCGAGACGAGCACGGCCCCGGGCGGGACGGCGTCGGCCAGCCCGCCCAGCTGCTCGCGCAGCGCCTGGGCCGGGATGGCCAGCACGACGACGTCGGCCCCCTCCAGCGCCCGGCGCGCGTCCGAGGCGTAGGAGAGGTTCTCGGGCAGCCGGACGGTGGGGAAGTAACGGTCGTTGACCCCGGTCTCCTCGAGGTGGGCGATCAGCTCCGGGTCCCTGCCCCACAGGGTCACGGACCAGCCGGGGCCACCCTCGCGCTCCGCCCGGGCGGCGGCGTCGGCGGCGATCTTGGCGAAGACCGTGCCCCAGCTGCCGGCCCCCAGGACCACGACCCGGCGCGGGGTCGCCGAGGGTGCGGGCGCGCCCGGCGCTCCGGCCGGCTGGTTCGTCTCGGACTCGCGGTGCGTCTCGCTCACTCGTGCTCCTGGGGTCGGCGTGGACGGTGCGGTGCGGCGGGGCCGCGGGCTCCCGCGGCGCTCGGGAGGGATGGGATCAGGACGAGGGGGCCGCGGGGTCTCCCCCGGCGCCGACGCGCGCCCCGACCCGGGGGTCCCAGCGCCCGGCGGGCGCCCGCTCGCCGCGCAGCTGCTCGAGGAGGGAGGTGATCTCGGCCATCATCCGCTCGGTTACCTGCTCGAGGACCCGGCGGCTGACGTGCCCGCCCTCCTCCGGGTCCAGCAGGTCGGAGAAGTCGATGGGCTCGCCCACCAGGACCTTCGCCCGCTTGCGCGGGAAGGGGCGCGGCCGGGTGGCCTTGGGCGGCAGCAGCTCCTGGTCGCCCCAGTGGGCCACCGGGATCACCGGGGCGCCGGTCTCCAGCGCCAGCCGGGCGGCCCCGGTGCGGCCGGTCATGGGCCACAGCTCGGGGTCGCGGGTCAGCGTCCCCTCGGGGTAGATGATGACGGCGCTGCCCGCCTCGACCGCGGCGCGGGCCGCGGCCAGGGACTTGCGCGCGTCCATCGAGCCGCGCGGCACGGGGATCTGCGAGATCTGCCGCAGCAGCCAGCCCAGCCCCGGGGCCCGGAACAGCGAGTCCTTGGCCAGGAAGCGCGGCATCGTGCCGTGGGCGTAGACGGGATAGCCGATCGTCAGCGGATCCATCTCCGTCATGTGGTTGGCCACCACGATGTAGCCGCCCTCGCGGCGCAGGCGCTCGGCGCCCCGCCACTCCTTGGAGAGGACCAGCGAGTAGAGGACCCGCGTCAGCGTCGCGGCGACGTGGAGGATGGCGTCCCCCGAGCGCGTGGGGGCGAAGGGCCGCTCCTCCCGCTCGCTGCGTGCATCCGATCCCACGGCTACTCCGCCACCTCCGCGACGACCTCGAAGCGGGCGCCGAGCCCCTCCAGCTTCTGGACGAAGCGCTCGTAGCCGCGGTTGATGAGCTCGACGCCGGAGACCAGCGAGTCCCCCTGGGCCGCGAGCGCGGCGATCAGGTGGCTGAAGCCTCCGCGCAGGTCGGGGATGTTGATGTCGGCGCCGTGCAGCGGCGTCGGGCCGGAGATCACGGCCGAGTGCAGGAAGTTGCGCTGCCCGAAGCGGCACGGGACCGAGCCCAGGCACTCGCGGTGCAGCTGGATGCTGGCGCCCATCTCGTTGAGCGCGCCGGTGAAGCCGAAGCGGTTCTCGTACACGGTCTCGTGGACGATCGAGACGCCGTCGGCCTGGGTCAGCGCCACCACGAGGGGCTGCTGCCAGTCCGTCATGAAGCCGGGGTGCACGTTGGTCTCCACGATGAGCGAGTTGAGCTTGCCGCCCGGATGGTAGAAGCGGATGCCCTCGTCGGTGATGTCCAGGCCGCCGCCGATCTTCCGGAACGTGTTGAGGTAGGCCATCATGTCCGCCTGCTGGGCGCCGCGGACGAAGATGTCTCCCCCGGTGGCCAGCGCCGCCGAACCCCAGGAGGCCGCCTCGATGCGGTCCGGCAGCGCGCGGTGGTTGTAGCCGCTCAGCTCGGGGACGCCCTCGATGTGGATCACGCGGTCGGTCTGGACCGTGATGATCGCGCCCATCTTCTGCAGGATCGCGATGAGGTCCATGATCTCGGGCTCGGTAGCGGCGCCGCGCAGCTCGGTGTTGCCCTCGGCGCGGGTCGCGGTGAGCAGCACCTGCTCGGTCGCGCCCACCGAGGGGTAGGGCAGGTCGATCTTGGCGCCGTGCAGCCCCTTGGGCGCGGTCATCCGGATGCCGGAGGGGAGCTTGTCCACCTCGGCCCCGAACTCGCGCAGCACCTTGAGGTGGAAGTCGATGGGGCGGTCGCCGATCTTGCAGCCGCCCAGGTCCGGGATGAAGGCCTCGCCGATGGCGTGCAGCAGCGGCCCGCAGAGCAGGATCGGGATGCGGGAGTCGCCGGAGTGCGCGTCGATGTCCGCGTGCAGGGCGGCGGCGGCGTTGGTCGGATCGAGCTCGAGGTCGCCCGTCTCCGGGGCCTTGCTCACGGTCACGCCGTGGAGGGAGAGGAGGTCGGTGACGACCTTGACGTCCTTGATCTCGGGGACACTCCGCAGGGTCGAGGGGGTCGAGCCCAGCAGGGCGGCGACCATCGCCTTGGGAACGAGGTTCTTGGCCCCACGGACCGTGACCTCGCCGCGAAGGGGCTCCCCGCCCTGGATACGCAGTGTGCCGATCATAGACGTTCCAATCCTTGTGAGTTCGCCGCGGCGGATGCGCGACGATCTAGCATTCTACAGACCCTGACGAGGACCCAGGGTCCTAGGAACATCCTAGGACGCACGCCGCCGCGCCGGATGCGGCGCGGCGGCGTGGCGGTTCAGCTCTGAGCGGGAAGCGTCTTCGGCTTGAAGGTGGGCCGGCCGCCCTCGAACTCGGAGATGCTCTCCTCGTGGGCGAGTGTGAGGGAGATATCGTCCAGCCCCTCCATCAGGCGCCACCGGGTGTACTCGTCCAGGTGCATCGGGACGGTCAGGGAACCGCAGCTCACCGACATCGCCTCGAGGTCCACCGTGATCTGCGTCCCGGGGTTCTCCTCGATGGACTTCCACAGCAGCTCCACGTCCTGCTGGTCCACCTGCGCGGCCACCAGGCCCTGCTTGCCCGAGTTGCCCCGGAAGATGTCGGCGAAGCGGGCGGAGATGACGACGCGGAACCCGTAGTCCTTGAGCGCCCAGACGGCGTGCTCGCGCGAGGAGCCGGTGCCGAAGTCGGGTCCTGCCACCAGGACGGAGGCGTTCCGGTAGGGCTCCTGGTTCAGCACGAACTCGGGATCCTTGCGCCAGGCTGAGAAGAGGGCGTCGTCGAACCCCGTCTTGGTGATCCGCTTGAGGTAGACGGCGGGGATGATCTGATCGGTGTCGACGTTCGACGCGCGCAGCGGCGCGGCGACGCCGGTGTGGGTGGTGATGGGTTCCATGGCGTGCTCCTCGGTCAGGATTCGATCAGGTCGGAGGGCGAGCTCAGCGTGCCGCGCACCGCGGTGGCGGCAGCGACCAGGGGGGACACCAGGTGGGTGCGCCCGCCCTTGCCCTGCCGGCCCTCGAAGTTGCGGTTGGAGGTCGAGGCGCAGCGCTCGCCGGGGGACAGCTGGTCCGGGTTCATGCCCAGGCACATCGAGCAGCCCGCGAACCGCCAGTCGGCGCCGAAGTCCTTGAAGACCTTGTCCAGGCCCTCCTCCTCGGCCTGCTGGCGCACCCGCGCCGAGCCGGGGACCACCATCATGCGCACGTTCTCCGCCATGGTGCGGCCCTCGATGATCGCCGCGGCCGCGCGCAGGTCCTCGATCCGCGAGTTGGTGCAGGAGCCCAGGAAGACGGTGTCGACCCTGATCTCCTTCATCGGGGTGCCGGCCTCCAGGTCCATGTAGGCCAGGGCCTTCTCCGCGTTGGCGCGGGCGTTCTCGTCGCCGGCGTCGGCGGGGTCGGGGACGTCCTCGGACAGGGGCACGCCCTGGCCCGGGTTGGTCCCCCAGGTCACGAAGGGCTCGAGCCGGTCCGCGTCCAGCACCACCTCGTTGTCGAAGCGCGCGCCCTCGTCGGTCTTCAGGGAGCGCCAGTACTCGACGGCGCGGTCCCACTCCTCGCCCTTCGGGGCGTGGGGGCGGTCCCGCAGGTACTCGAAGGTGGTCTCGTCCGGGGCGACCATGCCCGCGCGGGCGCCGGCCTCGATGGACATGTTGCAGATCGTCATGCGGCCCTCCATGGAGAGCTCCTCGATCGCCGAGCCGCGGTACTCCAGGACGTAGCCCTGTCCCCCGCCGGTGCCGATCTTGGCGATCACGGCGAGGATGATGTCCTTGGCGGTCACCCCCGGCTTGAGGTGGCCGTTGACGGTGATCGCCATCGTCTTGAACGGCGCCAGGGAGAGCGTCTGGGTCGCCATCACGTGCTCGACCTCGCTGGTGCCGATGCCGAAGGCGAGCGCGCCGAAGGCGCCGTGCGTGGAGGTGTGGGAGTCGCCGCAGACCACCGTGGTGCCCGGCTGGGTCAGGCCCAGCTGGGGTCCGACGACGTGCACGATCCCCTGCTCGGAGTCGCCCAGCGAGTGGATGCGGACGCCGAACTCCTCGGCGTTGGCGCGCAGGGTCTCGATCTGCTTGCGCGAGGTCTCGTCCGCGATGCGGGCGAAGATGTCCTGCGTCGGGGTGTTGTGGTCCTCGGTCGCGATGGTCAGGTCGGGGCGGCGCAGCCGGCGCCCCGCCAGCCGGAGGCCCTCGAAGGCCTGCGGCGAGGTGACCTCGTGCAGGAGGTGCAGGTCGATGTACATCAGGTCGGGTTTGCCGTCCTGACCCTCCACGACGCGGTGCTCGTTCCAGACCTTCTCGGCCAGGGTCGTGGGCTTAGCCGGTGCATCAGCCATAGGGGTGTCCTCCGATGTCCAGGTGTGTGTGGATCCATTCTGCCCCGTCGTCCCACCGGCTTCCATTAAATGGACTTGCTTTCCAGAATATGAGATTGCATCATGGAGCCATGACATCGACCACAGAGACGACCGCCGGGGCGACCCCTCACGCCTCCGAACAGATCCTCGGCGGGATGGGCAACGCCGACCCGATGGCGGAGGGCAGCCGCTCGAGCGGGGTGGGCGTGCTGGACAAGGCCACCCACATCCTCGACTGCCTCGAGGCGGGCCCGGCGTCGCTCTCCCAGCTGGTCGAGGCCACCGGCCTCGCTCGGCCCACGGCGCACCGGCTCGCCGTCGCGCTGACCCACCACCGCCTGGTGGCCCGGGACGTCCAGGGCAGGTTCGTCCTGGGCCCGCGGCTCGGGGAGCTGGCCTCGGCCGCCGGCGAGGACCGCCTCATCGCGGCGGCCGGCCCCGTGCTCAACCACCTGCGCAACGTGACCGGCGAGTCCGCCCAGGTCTACCGGCGGCAGGGCGAGTGGCGGATCTGCGTCGCCTCGGCCGAGCGCCCCATCGGCCTGCGGGACACCATCCCGGTGGGCACGCAGCTGTCCATGAAGGCGGGCTCCGCAGCCCAGGTCCTCATCGCCTGGGAGGACCACAACCGGCTGCTGGAGGGGCTGCGTCAGGCGCGCTTCTCCGCCACGGTGCTCGCGGCCGTGCGCCGCCGCGGCTGGGCCCAGTCGGTCGGCGAGCGCGAGCGCGGCATCGCCTCCGTCTCGGCTCCCGTGCGGAACCCCTCGGGCAAGGTGATCGCCGCGGTCTCCATCTCCGGGCCCATCGAGCGGCTGACCCGGCAGCCGGGCCGGCTCCACGCCGACGTCGTCAGCCAGGCCGCCCGTCAGCTCACCGAGGCGCTGCGCACCGGCGCCTAGGGGCCGCGTTCCGGCCCAGGGCCCGGCGCACGGAGGCGCACGGGCCTCAGGCCCGCGCCGCGCGCAGGGCCCGCCGCAGCCGGGTCTGCGCGGCGACCAGCCGGCGCACGGGCGTTCCCACCAGCTCCTCGGCCGTCTCCCGGCAGCCCCGGAGCATCGCGGCGCGCACGCGCGCGATGTGCCGCCGCGCGGAGAGCCGCGCGGCCCACCGCCCCGCGAGCCCGAGCACGAGCGCCATCAGCGCGCCCCAGACGAGCAGCGCGGTCGGGGCGGGGATGCCCGTTCCCCGTAACGTGGGCGGCTCCGGCAGCCCGAGCCGGAGGTAGTCGGCGGCGAAGAGCGCGGTGAGCCATCCCAGGCCCGCCACCAGCCCGGCCAGGCCGAGCCACTGCAACGCCGCCAGCGGGCGCCACCACCAGCGGCGCCGGCCCCGCTCGAAGTCAACGCCGGCCACGGCCCGCTCGAGCGCCTCGGGGAGCTCATCGGCGCGCGAGCGCGCCGCCTCGCGGACCGCGTGGTGCCAGGGCTCCCCCGCGTCCTCGCCGGCGGCGGCCGCGCAGCGTCGCACGGCGGTGGAGACCCCGGACCGGGCCGCGGGCCCCATCGGTGGGAGGTCCAGGCGGCTGACCGAGGCCGCCGGCCCCGTGGGGCGGGTGACCCCGAGGCGCTCCAGGGGGTCCCTGCGCAGCCGGCCGACCCAGCGCAGCGGCGGCCAGCCGGTGCCGGCCAGCGCCTCGCGGCGCCGGGCCTCGCCGGAGGCCTCCGCGAGGCGGGGTCCCTCGATCGCCTCGTACAGGCCCTCGGCGAGGTCCTCGAGGGCGGCGTCGGTCATCCCCGCCATGCCGGGGCCGTCGTCGAGGGTTCCGAGGGTCTCGGTCAGCGCGTCCAGCTCGGCGGCGAGCCGGCGGTTGGCGGCGTCCCGGCCCGCCGCGACCTGCGCCAGGGCGGAGGCGACGGCGTCGAGCCCCTCCCCCGTCGCGGCGGAGACGGCCAGCGGCTGCCGGTGCAGCAGGCGGGCGACGCCGTCGGCCCGCAGCTGCCGGCCGAGGTCCTCCAGCACGATCCCGCGCTCCTCCTCGGACAGCCGGTCGGCCTGGTTCAGCACGGCGAGCATCGTCCCGCCGTGACGGGCCAGCGGCTCCACGAACTCGGCGTGGGCCACGTGGTCCGCGTACTTCTGCGGGTCGAAGACCCAGATCATGACGTCGACGCGCGCCCTGAACCGCTCGACGACGGCCCGGTGCTCCGTCCGGACCGAGTCGAAGTCCGGCAGGTCCACCAGCAGCAGGCCGCCGTGCCCGGCCTCGCCCCTGCCCTCGCGGCCGGATCCCAGCAGCCTGCGCCATCCGCCCCGCGGGGCGCCGTCGCGGTCCTCGAGCGCGGCGGTCACGGGCCCCCGGCCCGGCCGGTGCCGCTCGCCGATCCCGAGCCACTCCGGCGGCTCCTCGCCCCACAGCACGGCGCGGGGGTCGCGGGTGGTGGGACGGGTGGCCGCGACGCGCGCCAGATCCCGCCCGGCCAGGGCGTTGAACAGGCTCGACTTGCCCGAGCCGGTCGCCCCGAACAGCCCGACGACCGTGTGCTCGACGCCGATGCCCGCGCGCTGCTCGACCCGGTGCCAGCGCTGCCGGGCGGCCTCGAGCTCGGCCGGCTCGAGGACGGCCGAGGCCGCGTCCAGCGCCTCGTCGAGGGCGGCCAGCCGCGCGGTGATGCCGCGGTCCTGCGTGGACGCGCTCATCGCCGGTCCTCCCGGGCCCACGGCAGCGCGCCTCCCGCCTCCGGGTCCCCGGATCCCCCGGGGGCGGAGGAGGGGGCGCGGGGCGTGGGCTCAGCGTTCGGGGTCTCGTCCTCAGCCCCGTTCCCGGAGGAGGGGAGACCGCGCGGAGCCTCAACGACCGGGGCGTCGGCGGCCGGGGCCCGGCGCGAGACCTCGACGGCCGGGGCGTCGGCGGAGGCCGCGTCGAGGGTCCGCCCGGCCTCCAACAGCGTCTCGAGGGCTCCCGAGCGGTCCTGCGGGAGCCGGGCCAGGAACGGCTCGGCCCGCCCCTCCATCAGGGACCCCACCCGGCCCAGCAGGTCCTCGCGGGCGCGGACCGCCATGCGGCGCACCGCCTCCTCCCCGAAGACCGCCTCCAGCAGCTTCCAGCCGAGCGCCCCCGCCCCGCCGGCGATGCCGACCTCGATCCCCGTCAGCCCCCCGGTCATGGAGAAGACCACGATCATCAGCACGACGGCGCCGGCGTTGAGCCCCGCGGAGAGGAAGCGGGCCCGCTGGCGCTTCTCCGCGCCCTCCTCCGCCATCGTCTCCATGATGCCGCGCTGCCACTCGCGCAGCTCGCGCTGGACGCGGTCCGGGAAGTCATCCGGCAGGTGGCCCAGGTCCTCGCCGGCCAGCAGGCTCCGGCCGGCGGGGTCGCGGTGCCAGGCGCGCTGGGCGGCCTCGGCGGCCTCGGCCGCCTGCTCGACGATCACCCGGTACAGCCCGGTCTCCAGCTCGGCCTCCAGGCTCGCGGCCTGCCGGCGGCCGCCCCGCAGGTAGTCCCCGACCCGGTCGCGCAGGCGCCCGATCGAGGACTCGAGCCGGCGGAAGAGCTTCCCCGTGCCCACGAAGTCCTGCCAGCGGGAGAGGACCTCGCCCCGCAGGAGGGCGCCGTCGCTGATGGCCTCCTCGACCCTCGCCCGGGCCGCGGAGCAGGGCCGGGTCGCCTCCTCCGCGAGCCAGGCGCGATGCTCGACCTGCTCGCGCAGGGCGGCGGCGAGCAGGCCCACCTGCGGGCCGAGGGAGGCGACGGTGCCGCGCAGGCTCTCGGCGGCGAGCCGGGCGCGCTCCCCGGCGTCGGCGCCCAGGGAGTCGATCCAGGCGCGCAGCGGGGCGACGGCGGGCTCCGGCAGCCTCCCATCCTCTCCGCGGCGCTGCTCCCGGACGGTGATCAGCGGGTCGGGGGCGAGGCCGCGCTCGCCCAGCAGGCGGGAGAGGTCCTCGAGGATCTCCCCCTCCTCCCCCGCGGGCACCCGGTTCAGGGCCACGGCGATCCGGATCCGGCGAGCCGCGGCGCGCTCGAGGATCTCCCACGGGACGGCGTCGGCGTAGCGGTTGGCGGTGGTGACGAAGAGCCAGACGTCGGCGGCGTCCAGCAGCTGCCGGGACAGGGCGCGGTTGGCGTCCGAGACGGAGTCGATGTCCGGGGCGTCGATGAGCAGGACGCCGCGCGGGACGGCGTCGGAGGGCACCGGGCGCAGTGCCGGGGGCTCGCCGGGGGCTGAGCCCTCGTGGGACCCCGGGGCCGCGGCGGCGCCAGCCCCGGCGCGGGCCAGGCTCGGCAGGAGGCGCTCGGCGGTGACGCGCGCGGCGTCGTCGGGGTGGTGGAGCAGCAGGGGCGTGACGGTGGTCGGGCGGACGACGCCGGCGCGGCTGACCGCGCGCCCCAGCAGCGAGTTGACCAGCGTGGACTTCCCGGCCCCGGTCGAGCCGCCGACGACGATGCACAGCGGTGCCTCGAGGTCCCGCGCGCGGGGCAGCAGGTAGTCGTTCAGCTGGCGGCGCATCCTCGCGGCCAGCTCGGAGCCCCGCTCCCGCTCCGCGACGGGCAGGTCGAACCCCAGGGCCGAGACCGCCTCCTCCAGCCGGCGCAGGCCGGCGAGGAGGTCGGTGCCGCCTGCCGGGACCGTGGGGCGCATGCGAGCTCCAGACTGCCGAGGGCCTCGTGGACGCCGCCGGGTCCGACGGCGCAGACGGCGGGGCCGTCTCGATGAGAATACAATAAAAGCCCGGTGATAAAATCACCGGGCTTTCATTCCTAGCGTGACCCCAACCGGATTCGAACCGGTGTTGCCGCCGTGAGAGGGCGGAGTACTAGGCCGCTATACGATGGGGCCGTGTCAGCAAGGAATGTTCCTCTGAGCTGCCCGCACGATTCCGCACTGCGATCAATGCGAGAGTCATCCGGGCGAGGTGAAGCGCTTCGCATTCAGTGCTGAATGCTCCGCTCTTCGCTGGGATACCAGGACTCGAACCTAGAATGACGGTACCAGAAACCGTTGTGTTGCCAATTACACCATATCCCATTGGGAGCGAATCGGCCCTGCCGGGCTTTTTCATCTCCGCAACGAGAGAATACTCTACCGAAGCTCCCCCGACCTCGCAACTCGGATCGATGTGTGCTCGACCACGCCGCGGGAGGCCCCCGCGACGCGGCCGAGCCGGCCGCTATCCCGCGGCCGCCAGCTCGCGCCGCAGCGCCCCGATCCGGGCCAGCGTCGACTCGCGCCCGAGGATCTCGAGCGACTCGAACAGCGGCGGCGAGATCCGCTCTCCCGAGACCGCGATGCGCACCGGGCCGAAGGCCAGCCGCGGCTTGATGCCCAGACCGTCCACGATGGCCTCTCGCAGCGCCGTTTCGATCTCGGCGGCCTCCCACCCCTGGAGCGCCTCCAAGGCCGTCTGAGCGGCCTCCAGGACCTGCGGAGCGGACTCCTTGAGCTGCTTGCGGGCGTCCGCGGCGATCTCGATCTCATCGTCGGCGCGGAAGAGGAAGCCCAGCAGGCCCGGGGCCTCCCCCAGCAGCTGCATGCGCTCCTGGACCAGGGGCGCCGCCTCGTGGAGGATCGCGCGCTCCCGCTCGTCGGGGCCCTCGCCGCGGAGGATCCCGGCGTCGCGCAGGTACGGGACCAGGCGCTCCTCGAAGACCTCCGGCTCGAGCATCCGGATATGGGAGCCGTTGATCGCCTCGGCCTTCTTGACGTCGAAGCGGGCCGGGTTGGCCAGCACGTCGTGGACGTCGAAATGCTCCACGAGCTGCTCGACCGTGAAGACGTCCTCGTCGGCGGACAGGGACCAGCCCAGCAGGGAGAGGTAGTTCAGCAGCCCCTCCTTGATGAACCCGGCGTCGCGCAGCAGGAACAGGTTGGACTCGGGGTCGCGCTTGGAGAGCTTCTTGTTGCCCGCCCCCATCACGTAGGGCAGGTGGCCGAACTCGGGGATGAACTCGGCGACGCCGATGCCCGTCAGCGCCCGGTACAGGGCGATCTGGCGCGGGGTCGAGGAGAGCAGGTCCTCGCCGCGCAGCACGTGGGTGATGCCCATCAGCGCGTCGTCCACCGGGTTGACCAGCGTGTAGAGCGGCTTGCCGTTGGCGCGGACCACCACGAAGTCGGGGACCGTGCCGGCCTTGAAGGTGATCTCGCCGCGGACCAGGTCCCGGAAGGTGATGTCCTCGTCCGGCATCCGCAGGCGCAGCACCGGCTCCCGGCCCTCGGCGCGGAAGGCCTCCCGCTGCTCCTCGGTGAGATCCCGGTCGTAGTTGTCGTAGCCGAGCTTGGGGTCCTCGCCCTTGGCCCGGTGCCGCTCCTCGACCTCGGCCGGCGTCGAGAAGTCCTCGTAGACGTACCCGCCGGCCTTGAGCTTCTCGATCACCTCGGCGTACAGGTCCCCGCGCTGGGACTGCCGGTAGGGCTCGTGCGGGCCGCCGACGCCGACGCCCTCGTCCCACTCGATGCCCAGCCAGTGCAGGGACTCCAGCACCTGCTCGAAGGACTCCTCGGAGTCGCGGCTGGCGTCGGTGTCCTCGATGCGGAACACCAGCTTCCCGCCGGTGTGCCGGGCGTAGGCCCAGTTGAACAGGGCGGTGCGGATGAGCCCCACGTGGGGGGTGCCGGTGGGCGAGGGGCAGAAGCGGACGCGCACGGGGCGGTCATCGCTGACGGTGGGGGTGATGGCTTCAGGGGTCATGCTGGTTGCCGGGTATCGCTTTCGTCTCGGTGGGGGTGGAGTGGGTGGGTGAAGCGCTCAGGCGCGCCGCATGCGGTTGGTCAGGGCGCCGATGCCCTCGATCTCGATCTCGACCTCCTCGCCGTCCCGCACCAGGCCGACGCCGGCGGGGGTCCCGGTCAGGATCACGTCGCCGGGCAGCAGGGTGAAGGCCTCGGACACGAAGGAGACCAGCTCGGCGACGCCGAAGATCATGTCCCCGGTCGTCCCGTCCTGCCTGAGGTCGCCGTCGAGCCAGGTGCGGATGGACAGGTCCTCGGTCTCCAGCTCGGTCTGGATCCAGGGGCCGAGCGGGCACGCGCCGTCGAACCCCTTGGCCCGGGCCCACTGCAGGTCCGACTTCTGGAGGTCGCGGGCGGTGAGGTCGTTGGCGCAGGTGTAGCCGAAGACGACCTCCGGGACCCGCTCGACCGGGACGGACTTGCACATCCGCCCGATCACCACCGCCAGCTCGCCCTCGAAGGAGACCGACTCGCTGGTCTCCGGGAGGGTCACCGGGTCGCCGGGGCCGGCGACGGAGGTGTTCGGCTTGAGGAACAGCTGGGGCGAGGTCGGCGTCTCGTTGCCCAGCTCCGCCGCGTGGTCGTGCCAGTTCCGCGCCACGCCCACGATCTTGGACCGCGGGATGATGGGGGCGACCAGGCGCACGTCCTCGAGCGCGAAGCTCTTCTGCGTGGGGGTGATGCCGGTGTAGAACGGGTCGCCGGCCAGCACGGTGAGGCGCTCCTCGCCGGGCTCGCCGTCCACGCGTCCGAAGTACAGTTCGTTCTCTGCCGTGAATCTCGCAATGCGCATGTCTCCCAGGGTAGCGCGCCGGCCGCGCCCGAGGAGCGCGGCCGGCGCGGCCGGCGGACGGGAGAGGCCTGCGTTACAGCACGCGGGTGAGCCAGCCGAAGCGGTCCTCGACCCGGCCGGTCTGGATGCCGGTCAGCTGCTCCCGCAGCCAGGTGGTGACCTCGCCGTTGGGCTCGGCCGGGGCCGGGATCTCCTCGTGGGCGGAGCGCAGCCGGCCCATCGGGCTGATCACGGCGGCGGTCCCGCACGCGAAGATCTCGCTGATCCGGTCCTCGGCGACGCCGCGGCGCCACTCCTCGAGGGTGATCCGGCGCTCCTCGACGGTCAGGCCACGCTCGCGGGCCAGCTCGATCACCGAGTCGCGGGTGACGCCCTCGAGGATGGTCCCGGTCAGCTCCGGGGTCACCAGCGTGCCGTCGCGGTAGACGAAGAACACGTTCATCCCGCCGAGCTCCTCGATCGCGTCCTCGCGGGCCGGATCGGTGAAGATGACCTGCTTGCAGCCCTGGGCCTCGCCCTCGAGCTGCGGGAGCAGGCTCGCGGCGTAGTTGCCGCCGCACTTGGCGTCCCCCGTGCCGCCCTGGGCCGCCCGGGAGTACGTCTCGGAGAGCCAGATGTCCACCGGCTCCGGCGTCCCGAAGTAGTTGCCGGCGGGCGAGGCGATGACCTCGAAGAGGGCCTCGCGGGTCGGCCGCACCCCCAGGAACTTCTCGGTCGCGATCATGAACGGCCGGAGGTACAGCGAGGTGCCCTCGCCCTCGGGGATCCAGTGGGCGTCCTGGCGCACGAGCGCCTTGACCGCCTCCACGAACATCCCCTCGGGCAGCTGCGGCAGCGCCAGCCGGCGGGCCGAGCGGTTCATCCGCGCCGCGTTGGCCTCGGGGCGGAAGAGCCAGACGGAGCCGTCGGCGTGCCGGTAGGCCTTGAGGCCCTCGAAGACCTCCTGGCCGTAGTGGAGCACCGCGGTGGCCGGGTCCAGCGAGAGCGGCGCGTAGGGCTCGATCCGCGCGTCGTGCCAGGTGCCCCCCGTGGAGTAGTCGCCCTCCCACTCGACCTTGGCGACGTGGTCGGTGGTGAAGTTGCCGAATCCGGGATCCGCGAGGATCTCGGCCCGGCGGTCCGGGTGCATGGGCTGGGGGGTGGCGGTGACGGTGAACTCCGGGGTGTTCAACTCGGGATCCCTTCGAGACGGGTGTGTGATGAGACGTGCGGCGCGGGCGGTCAGCCCAGTTCCGCGAGGATCGCCTCGCCGACCTGGTGGGTCGTGCGGGGAGCGGTCCCCTTGCCGGCCATGTCGCGCTCGACGGCGGCCTCGACGTTCAGCGCGGCGGCCTCGTGGCCGAGGTGGCGCAGCAGCAGCGCGGCGGCCAGCACGGCGGCCGTCGGGTCGGCGACGCCGCGCCCGGCGATGTCCGGCGCCGAGCCGTGCACGGGCTCGAACATCGAGGGAGCGGTGCCCTCGGCGTTGATGTTCCCGCAGGCCGCGTAGCCGATGCCGCCGGTGACGGCGCCCGCCTGGTCGGTCAGGATGTCGCCGAAGAGGTTGTCGGTCACGATCACATCGAAACGAGCAGGGTCCGTGGTCATGAAGATGGTGGCCGCGTCCACGTGCAGGTAATCGGTGCTGACCTCAGGATACTCCTTCGCGACCCGGTCGAAGGTCCGCGCGTAGAGCCCGCCGGCGTTGACCAGCACGTTGTTCTTGTGGATCAGGGTCAGCCTGCGGCGCTCGCGCGATTGCGCCTTCTCGAAGGCGAAGCGGATCAGCCGCTCGACGCCGTGCGCGGTGTTGATCGAGACCTCGGTCGCGATCTCCTGCGGCGTGTCCTGGCGGATCACCCCGCCGTTGCCCACGTACGGCCCCTCGGTGCCCTCGCGCACCACGACGAAGTCGATCTCTCCCGGGTCGCTCAGCGGCGAGACCGCGCCGGGGTAGAGCCGGGAGGGCCGGAGGTTGATGAAGTGGTCGAACGCGAAGCGCAGGCGCAGCAGGATCTCTCGTTCGATGAGCCCGGAGGGCACCTGGGCCGACTTCGGGTCGGCCCCGACGGCGCCGAACAGGATGGCGTCGTGGGCCCGCAGCCGGGTCAGCGTCTCCTCCGAGAGGGTCTCCCCCGTCTCGAGCCAGGCCTCGGCGCCCAGCCGGTACTCGGTGGGGCTGACCGCCACGCCCACCGCCTCCGCCGCGCGCGTGAGGACCCTGAGGGCCTGTTCCGTGACCTCGGGGCCGATGCCGTCGCCGGGGATGACCGCGAGGTCGATGGTGCCGTTTCGCTGAGAGTCGTTCATGAGTACAAACTAGCCGCCCGGGCCGCCGGCGACCACATGTCGGAACCGTGTCTCAGGATGCGACCCCGGCCTAGGCCCCTCGCATCACGCGAGGAGCATCAGGGTGACCCCAGCCCAGGCCGCCGCCCACAGCGTCGAGGCCAGGGTGCCCAGGATGAAGCGCTCCACGGCGTCGGCGTCCTTGAGCTCCGAGAACCGCCCGAGGGCCTTGATCGCGGCCAGGACTGTGAGGCCGGTGGGCCATCCCAGCAGCAGGCAGACGACGATGGCCAGGCGTTCCAGGACCCCGATCCACAGGCCGCCGTGCAGCGTCGACTCGCGTTCGGGGTCGGAGGGCTCCGGGGCTCCGGTCACCTGCTCGCCGGAGGGCCTCCTTCCGGCCCTGCGGGAGATCTCGAGGATCGACGTCGTGACCGGGGCGCCCCCGCAGGCGGCCGCGAGGCATCCGGCAACGGTCACCGCGGCCGCTCCGGCTGGGCCCCATCCCGCGGATTCGTCGGGCAGCTGCAGGAGAAGGTACCCGGAGAGGGCCGCGGACCCGAGCAGCACCAGCTGGACCAGCGCCCATGCCCGGCGCCGGACGACGGACTGGGAGGGGACCCGGAAACAGGTGAGCGCGGCGAGCACCGCCGCCAGGCACACCAGCGTCAGGCAGAGGATGCTCATGCCGCCGCGACCCCCGGCGAGTCCTCCCCGGAGAGGCGCTCGGAGACCCGGCCGGCCAGGAGGGCGGCCTGCGCCATCAGGCCCTCGAGCTCCCGGAACAAGCCCGTGCCCAGCCGATCGGAGACCGCCTGCTGGCTGATGCCCAGCCGCTCGGCGATCTCGGACTGGCTCGCGCCGCCCAGTGCCAGGCCGTAGGCCTCACGGGTCGT
Source organism: Rothia halotolerans (assembly GCF_004136635.1). Taxonomy (GTDB): domain Bacteria; phylum Actinomycetota; class Actinomycetes; order Actinomycetales; family Micrococcaceae; genus Rothia; species Rothia halotolerans. Next base: position 868,650 of record NZ_NOIU01000002.1, read on the forward strand.
GGCACGCTGCCGCCCCCTCACGCTGACCAGCACCCTCAGCGAGGCCTCGAGCATCTCGCCGTCCGCCTCCCCGGATCGCACCGAGAGGTGGGAAGGGGTCCCCTTGGCCGCTTCGACGGCCTCGCGAGCATGGACGAAGGCCGCTCCTCGGGCTCTGCGGACGTCGTCGGGCAGCGCCCCCTCGATGCCGCCGATCCCCAGCCCGCCGTGCCAGCAGCCCGTCAGCACGAGGTCCACCAGGCAGCGGACGGCCGGCCCGGCGCGGTCGAAGACGGCCTGCGCCTCGTCGCCCACGGTCCGGGTGAACCCGACGAGAGCCCCGGGGGCCGCCCCGCCCAGGCTCGGCACCGCGTCCTCGGCGGTGCGGGAGGATCTCTGGTCGACGGTCAGGACGAACATGCTTCCCAGCCTCTCAGAGAAGCTCTCAGCTCACAAGACTCCAACCCGGTATCCATAAAAACAAGGTTTAAACCCTGTGAGTTCGGTTCTGCGGGATTCAGGCCTCCTCCGGCGCCTCGTAGCGAGGGAAGACCCCCTCCGGCTTCGGCAGCGCGACGCCGGGCTCGATCCGCCGTCCCAGCGCCGCGAACATCCGGGCCTCGCCCTCGGGCTGACCGAGCTGGTCCAGCAGCCGGCCCATCGAGCTGGGCATGACCGGCTGGACCAGGATCGCGACGACGCGCAGCACCTCGAGCGTCACGTACAGCACCGTGGCCATGCGCTCGGGGTCGGTCTTGCGCAGCTTCCACGGCTCCTGCGCGGTGAAGTAGCGGTTGGTCTCGCCGACCACCCGCCAGATGCGTTCCAGGGCCCGGTGGAAGTCCAGGCGGTCGACGTCCTCCAGGACCGGGCCGCGCAGGCCGCGGGCGGCGTCGAGCATGGCGGAGTCCTCGGCGGAGAGCTCGCCGGGCGAGGGGACCTCTCCCCCGCAGTTCTTGGCGACCATGGACAGCGAGCGCTGGGCCAGGTTGCCGAGGTCGTTGGAGAGGTCGGAGTTGATCCGGGAGATGATCGCGGCGGCGCTGTAGGAGCCGTCCTGGCCGAAGGTCACCTCGCGCAGCAGGAAGAAGCGCAGGGGGTCGACGCCGAAGCTGTCCACCAGCTGCGCCGGGTCCAGCACGTTGCCCACGGACTTGGACATCTTGGCCCCGTCCACGAGGAGGAAGCCGTGGGCGAAGACCTTCTCCGGCAGCTCCAGGCCGGCGGACCAGAGGAAGGCCGGCCAGTAGACGGTGTGGAAGCGGGTGATGTCCTTGCCGATCACGTGGACGTCGGCCGGCCAGTAGCGCCGGAACAGCTCCCCCGAGGTGTCCGGGAAGCCGAGCCCGGTGAGGTAGTTGGTCAGCGCGTCGACCCACACGTACATGATGTGCTTCTCGTTGCCCGGGACCGGGATGCCCCAGTCGAAGGTGGTGCGCGAGATGGAGAGGTCCCGCAGCCCGGAGGCGACGAAGGCGGCGACCTCGTTGCTGCGGTACTCCGGCTGGGCGAACCGCTCGCCGCGGTAGAGCTCCAGCAGCCGGTCCTGGTACTTGGAGAGCCGGAAGAAGTAGGACTCCTCCTCGGTCCAGTGGACCTCGGTGTCCGTGGGGAGGGCGTAGCGCACGCCGTCCTCGCGCAGCTCGGTCTCCTCCTGGGCGTAGAAGGCCTCGTCGCGCACGGAGTACCAGCCCGCGTACTTGTCCAGGTAGATGTCCCCGTTGGCCTCCATGCGGCGCCAGATCTCCTGGCAGGCCGCGACGTGGTCGGGGTCGGTGGTCCGGATGAACCGGTCGTAGCTGACGCCCAGCATGTCGTCCATCGCCTGGATCTTCGCGCTGTTGCTGTCGGCCAGCTCCTTCGGCGAGACGCCGAGCTTCTCCGCCGAGGTCTGCATCTTCTGGCCGTGCTCGTCGGTGCCCGTCATGAAGCGCACGTCGTAGCCGTCCAGGCGCTTGTAGCGCGCCATCACGTCCGTGGCGATGTGTTCGTAGGCGTGGCCGATGTGCGGGTCGCCGTTGGGGTAGACGATGGCGGTGGTGATGTAGAAGGGCTCGGCGGCGGTGGAAGTCATGGCTCCTACTCTAGGGGAGTTCTGCGGCGGGGTCGGTGCCGGGCGGGACGGCGCCGACGGACGGGGCGGTGGCGGGCGGGTACCGCGTCGACGGGGGTCAACGCGGGAAGCGGCGCCGGGCGCCCGGACCCGCGGAGGGACCCGAGCGTCCGAAGGAGGGATGCGCCGCTAGTCGGCCAGGGAGACGTAGGCCGCCCGCTGCGCGGAGACGGTGCTCTTGATCGAGGCGACCATCTCCTGGTTGGCCTCTGAGTCCAGGGCCAGGACGCACAGCGCCCGCCCCTCCCCCTCGGCGCGGGAGACCTGCATCCCGGCGATGTTGATGCTCGCGGTGCCGAGCAGCGTGCCGAGGGCGGCGATGACGCCGGGGCGGTCGCTGTAGTCCAGCAGCAGCATGTGGTCCGTGAGCGCCACCTCGACGTCGAACCCGTTGACCCCGGTCAGCTTCTCCACGAGCTTGGGCCCGGTCACGGTGCCGGAGACGGCCACCCGGGTGCCGTCGGTCAGGGTCGCGGTCAGCGTCGTCTCGTTGCGGAAGCCCTCGACCTCCTCGGTGGTGACCAGCGAGGTCTCGACGCCGCGCTGCTCCGCGATCATCGGCGCGTTGACGTAGGAGACCTTCTCGGAGACGACGTCGGTGAACACGCCCTTGAGCGCGGCGAGCCGCAGCGAGGAGACGTCCTTGGCGGCGATCTCGCCGGCGACCTTGACCTCCACCTGCGTCAGCGGCGAGTCGATGGTCAGCGCGGTCAGCACCCGGCCCAGCTTCTCCGCCAGGGGGACGCCGGGGCGCACGTCGGTGTCGATGGGGCCGCCGGCGACGTTCACGGCGTCGGGCACCAGCTCGCCCTCCAGCGCCAGCTTGACGGAGCGGGCCACCGAGACGCCTGCCTTCTCCTGCGCCTCGGTCGTGGAGGCGCCCAGGTGCGGGGTGGTCACGACGTTGTCCATGCCGACGAAGGGCACGTCCCGGGCGGGCTCCTTGACGTAGACGTCGATGGCGGCGCCGGCGATCTCGCCGGCCTTCAGCGCCTCGGCGAGGTCGGCCTCGTCGATCAGCCCGCCGCGGGCGACGTTGACGACGCTGGCCGTGCTCTTCATGAGGCGGAAGGCCTCGGCGTCGATCATCCCCACGGTCTCGGGGGTCTTGGGCATGTGGATGGTGATGACGTCGGACTCGCGGTAGAGGGTCTCGAGGTCCACCAGCTGCGCGCCGAGTCCGGCGGCGCGGGTGCCGGTGACGAAGGGGTCGTAGGCGAGGATCTCGGTGCCGAAGGCGCGCAGCCGCTCGGCCACCAGCCCGCCGATCCGGCCCAGGCCGATGATGCCGACCTTCTTCTCGTACAGCTCGGAGCCGGTGAACTGGGAGCGCTTCCACTGGCCCTCGCGCATCGAGGCGTCGGCCGCGGAGATGTTGCGGGCGAGCCCCAGGATGTGGCCGACGGTCAGCTCGGCCGCGGAGATCACGTTGGAGGTCGGGGCGTTGACGACCATCACGCCGGCGGCGGTCGCGGCCTTGATGTCGACGTTGTCCAGGCCGACGCCGGCGCGGGCGATGACCTTCAGCCGCTGGGCGGCGCCGATCGCCTCGGCGTCGAGCTGCGTGGCGGAGCGGATCATCACGGCGTCGACGTCGGCGATGTCCTGCAGCAGCCGGGGCCGGTCGGCGCCGTCGGTGCTGCGGATCTCGAACTCGTCGCCCAGGGCGTCGATGGTGGCCGGCGAGAGCTCTTCGGCGAGGAGGACTACGGGCTTCACAGTCACAGTGCGGGTTTCCTTCGGTGTGGACCTGATGGTGGGCGGAGGGGTGGTCTGGGACGCACCGCGGCGTCCGACGACGAACGGCCACCCGGGAGGGATCATCCCCCGGATGGCCGTTCGTCATCGAGACGTCATCCGATGCGTGAGCGGTGACGGATCAGCGGGCGACCGAGCCGTCGGTGTAGTCGCTGTCGTTGTCCTTCCAGGAGAACAGCTTGCGCAGCTCCTGGCCGGTCTTCTCGATCGGGTGCGACTCGCCCTTCTTGCGGAGCTCCTTGAACTCGGGGGCGCCGGCGGCCTGGTCGTCCATGAAGCGCTTCGCGAAGGTGCCGTCCTGGATGTCGGAGAGCACGGCCTTCATGTTCTCCTTCACGTGCGAGTCGATGACGCGCGGGCCGGAGACGTAGTCGCCGTACTCGGCGGTGTCGGAGATGGACCAGCGCTGCTTGGCGATGCCGCCCTCCCACATGAGGTCCACGATCAGCTTCAGCTCGTGCAGGACCTCGAAGTAGGCGATCTCCGGCTGGTAGCCGGCCTCGGTCAGGGTCTCGAAGCCGTACTGGACCAGCTGCGAGACGCCGCCGCACAGCACCGCCTGCTCGCCGAAGAGGTCCGACTCGGTCTCCTCGGTGAAGGTGGTCTTGATGACGCCGGCGCGGGTCGCGCCGAGGCCCTTGGCGTAGGCCAGGGCGACGTCGAGGGCCTTGCCGGACTCGTCCTTCTCCACGGCGACCAGGGCGGGCACGGCGCGGCCGGCCTCGAACTCGCGGCGCACGGTGTGGCCGGGGCCCTTCGGGGCGACCATCGCGACGTCGACGCCGGCGGGGGCCTGGATGTAGCCGAAGCGGATGTTGAACCCGTGGGCGAAGAAGAGGGCGTTGCCCGGCTCCAGGTTCGGCTCGATGGACTCCTTGTAGATCGTGGCCTGGACCTGGTCCGGGGTCAGGATCATCACGATGTCGGCTTCCTTGACCGCGTCGGCGACCGTGAGGACCCGCAGGCCCTGCGCCTCGGCCTTGGCCTTCGAGGAAGAGCCCTCGGCCAGGCCGATGCGTACGTCGACGCCGGAGTCCCGCAGGTTCAGCGCGTGGGCGTGGCCCTGCGAACCGTAGCCGATGACGGCCACGGAGCGATCCTGGATGTTGGCGAGATTCGCGTCGTCGTCGTAAAAGATTTCAGCCATGAGAATGTTTTCTCCTCAGTCGATGTCTCCGCGCAGGCAGCTGCCCCGCGGCGAATAGATGATGGCGGTGCCGGCCGCAGCTCTCAGCCTACCGGCCGGCGTCCGCCGCTGTGCTCAGGTCCGCTCTAGTGTCGGAGGACCTTCTCGCTCATGGAGCGGGGGCCGCGGCCCAGACCCAGGGTTCCGGATCGGACGATCTCCTTGACCCCGAAGGGCTCGAGGACGTCGAGGAGCGCCGTGAGCTTGTCGGGCGCCCCGGTGGCCTCGATCACGACGGACTCGGTGGAGACGTCGACGATCTGGGCCCGGAAGAGATCTGCGGCCTGGGTCACCTGCAGCCGGGTTGCGGCGTCGGCACGGACCTTGACCATGATGTGCTCGCGCTGCACCGAGGTCTCCGGCGGCAGCTCGACGATCTTCAGAACGTGGATCAGCTTGTTCAGCTGCTTGGTGACCTGCTCGAGGAGCACCCCGTCCGCGTCCACCACCACGGTGATGCGGGAGATGCCGGGGGCCTCGGTCGCGCCGACCGCCAGGGAGTCGATGTTGAACTGCCGGCGGGCGAACAGGCCGGAGACCCTGGCGAGGACGCCCGGGGTGTCCTCGACCAGGACGGAGAGTGTGTGACGTGCCATGTGATTAGTCCTCTCGGTTCCAGTCGGGCGTGGTCTCGCGGGCGATCTGGATCGCGTCGTTGGACACGCCCGCGGGCACCATGGGCCAGACCATGGCGTCGGGGCTGACGGTGAAGTCGATCAGCACCGGGCGGTCGTTGATGGCCAGGGCCTTCTGGATCACGTCGTCGACGTCGTCGTCCGACTCGCAGCGGAAGGCCGCGCAGCCGTAGGCCTCCGCCAGCTTGACGAAGTCCGGGACGTGGATCGTGTCATGCCCGGTGTTCAGGTGCGTGTTGGAGTAGCGGCCCTCGTAGAACAGGGTCTGCCACTGGCGCACCATCCCCAGGGACGAGTTGTTGATGACCGCGATCTTGATCGGGATGTTGTTGATGACGCAGGTCGCCAGCTCCTGGTTGGTCATCTGGAAGCAGCCGTCGCCGTCGATCGCCCAGACCACCCGGTCGGGCTGGCCGACCTGGGCGCCCATGGCCGCGGGGATCGCGTATCCCATCGTGCCCAGGCCCGCCGAGTTCAGCCACTGGTGCGGCCGCTCGTAGCCCACGAACTGCGCGGCCCACATCTGGTGCTGGCCCACGCCCGCGGCGTAGATCGCCTCGGGGCCGGTCAGCGCGCCGATGCGCTCGATGACGTGCTGCGGGGAGCCCAGGCCGTCCTCGGTCGGGACGTAACCCAGCGGATACTCCTTCTTGAGCCGGTCCAGCACCGCCCACCAGCCGGTCAGGTCGGCGGGCTCCGCCTCGGCGCGGCGCGCCCTGACGGCCTCGATCAGCTCGGGGATGACCGTCTTGAGGTCCCCCACGATCGGCACGTCGGCGTAGCGGATCTTGGAGATCTCCGCCGGGTCGATGTCGATGTGGACCACCTTGGCGCCGCTGGCGAAGGAGTCGAGGGCGCCGGTCACGCGGTCGTCGAAGCGGGCGCCCAGGGCGATCAGCAGGTCCGACTGCTGCATCGCGGTCACGGCCGGAACGGTCCCGTGCATGCCCGGCATCCCCAGGTTCCGGGGGTCCGAGTCCGGGAAGGCGCCCCGGGCGGTCAGGGTGGTGACCACCGGCGCCCCCGTCAGCTCCACCAGCTCGGCCAGCTCCTGACAGGCGTGGGCGCGCAGCGTGCCGCCGCCCACGTACAGGACCGGGCGCTCGGCCTCGCCGATCAGGCGGGAGGCCTCGCGGACCTGCTTGGTGTGGCCCTTCACGACCGGGTGGTAGCCGCGCAGCTTCATCTGCACGGGCCACTCGAAGTCCATGAGCCCCTGCTGGGCGTCCTTGGTGATGTCCACCAGCACCGGGCCGGGGCGTCCGGTGGAGGCGATGTAGAACGCCTCGGCGAGCATCAGGGGGACGTCCTGCGCGCGCGTGGCCATGAAGGAGTGCTTGGTGATCGGCATGGTCATGCCGACGATGTCCGCCTCCTGGAAGGCGTCGGTGCCCAGCACCTTGGAGGAGACCTGGCCCGTGATCGCGACCATCGGGACCGAGTCCATGTGGGCGTCGGCCAGCGAGGTGATGAGGTTGGTCGCCCCGGGCCCGCTGGTGGCGATGCAGACCCCCACCCGCCCGGTCGCCATGGCGTAGCCCTGGGCGGCGTGGCCCGCGCCCTGCTCGTGGCGCACCAGGATGTGGTTGATGACGTCGGAGTCCAGCAGCGGGTCGTAGGTGGGGAGGATGGCCCCGCCCGGCAGGCCGAAGACGTCGGTCACCCCGAGCTTCTCCAGCGTGCGGATGACGGCCTGGGAGCCCGTCATGCGCTCAGGCCCCGGCTTCGGAGCACTCGCGGCCGCGGCGAGAGTCGCCGGCGTCACTGACGATTCGTTGCTCATGTGATCGTCCTTTGATCGTGTGCGTGGCAGTTCGTACTGACCAGGCTATGGTGTGGGCCTTGGGTGGGGAGCGCGATCTTGGTGTTCTCGCGTGCTGGCAGTAAAAAACCCCTCCACCAGGGTGCTCGGTGAGGGGTTCGCGCGGTGGGCTTCGGAGGCGTCTTCAGCCCAGGACTTCCGCGCGACCCGCAATAAGGAGCGAGACGCGTACGTCCAGGAGAACGACCGATCCACGTTGTGCCATGGCATACATCATGTACCGATCTCGAATCGCGGTCAAAACCGATCCCAGAATATGAAAGGCCCGGTGCCGCGCGAGGACGCGCCCCGACACATCCCCGCCGGCCGCCCCGCCCGGCCGACTACACTGGGGCACATGTCTGACGACCCGGAGCCCGACGAACCCCTCCACCAGCGCCTGCACGCCATCTTCGACGGGCAGGTGATGAACTACGGCGCGTACAACCTCCTGTACGCCTCGGGTTCGGCGCGGCACCTCGACGACGCCGTCGTGCAGCACCAGAGCCCCGACCAGCACCACTTCATCATCGGCTACCGGCGGGCGCCCGCCGAGCTCGTCATCGCGCCCTTCGACCCGGCGGCCATGGAGCCGCTCGGCCTGCCGATGCCGGCGGACAACACCAACACGGTCGCGCTGCAGCTGTTCCCCGAGCGCCGCGTCCGGATCGAGACCACCTCGGGCTCCCGCTTCGACCTGCAGGTCTCCCCGCTCGTGGAGGTCCCCACCGCCCGGGGCGAGGAGATCCTGGAGCAGGAGGACGACGTCGAGGACTTCGCGGAGTTCATCCGCCATCAGGTGGTCTAGGGTCCTGATCGCCCCGGGCCCGCCGGGAGGATCGGCTGCATCACAGCGGGCCGCTCCGGCTTGCACCGGTCCGGGGGTCCGCGTATAGTCTTCTTTCGTTGCAAAACGCGGCGGTGGTTCTCCCCGCCTCGTCACAGCAGGCGCCTCTAGCTCAATGGGCAGAGCAATTGACTCTTAATCAATGGGTTCTGGGTTCGAGTCCCAGGGGGCGCACGGATGTCCGGTCAGCCGGATGTTCGCTCACCGTCAGGTGGGCGCCTCTAGCTCAATGGGCAGAGCAATTGACTCTTAATCAATGGGTTCTGGGTTCGAGTCCCAGGGGGCGCACCGAAGAAGACCCGGTCATGCACAGGCATGGCCGGGTCTTCGCGTATCCGCCCCTCGACGGGGACGGCGGGCAGGACGCCACGAACCTGCCCAGCCGGTCCCCCGGCGGCCCGGCTAGGCGGGCGCGCCCGAGCTGCTGTTCAGGTCCTCGGCCACCACGCGGGACTCCTCCGGCAGGTGGGCCATGGTGTCCTGGACCACCTGGAGGGGCATCGTGTCGGTGTTGGAGAGGTCCCGGATGACCTGCTCGAGGGCGTTGCGCAGCTCGTCGTGCTCCAGCACGCCCGTGCCGGCCAGCTCCTGCTCGACCTGCAGGGCCTCGGAGAGGGCGGCCCTCCCCTTGTCCGTGATGACCATGAGGTAGCTGCGGCGATCCGCGGTGTTGCGCTCACGGGCGATGTGGCCGTACGCCTCGAGGCGCGAGAGGGTCTTCCCGATGGTCTGGGCCTGCACGCCCACCTTGTGCGCGACCTGCGCCTGGGTCAGGCTGCCCTCGCGGCTGATGACGTCCAGGGCCATGACGCCCGCGTGGGTCAGCCCCAGTGATTGGAGCTGCCGGTTCCAGTTGTACTCGAACATACGAGCAGCCGTGGACATCAGGCGGCTGATCGACCATTCCCGGATTTGTGGCATGCAAGCATCATAGTCTTTCACGCCGCCCCGCCGCCACGGCCCGTCTCAGCCCTCATCCCGTGGGGACACGGGCGCCGCGGCCCGAGACGGTACAGTCGAGGAGGGCCCCGCCCGCCCCGACAGCGCCGACCCCCAGCCGATCAGGAGACCGCCGTGAGTGAAACCGTCCGCCTCGCCCCTGGCGACGCCGCCCCCGAGTTCGCCCTTCCCGACGCGCGGGGGGAGACCGTGTCCCTCGCCGACTACGCGGGCGAGCGCGTCGTCGTCTACTTCTACCCCAAGGCCTCGACCCCCGGGTGTACGACCCAGGCCTGCGACTTCCGCGACAGCCTCGCGTCCCTGGAGGCCCACGGCTACCGCGTCGTCGGCGTCTCCCCCGACTCCGAGGACGCGCTGCGGAAGTTCGCCGAGCGGCAGGAGCTGACCTTCTCCCTGCTCTCGGACGCGGACCACTCGGTCGCCGCCGCCTACGGCGCCTGGGGCGAGAAGAAGAACTACGGGAAGGTCTACGAGGGACTCATCCGCTCCACCTTCGTCCTCGATGCGCAGGGCCGCGTGGAGCAGGCCCAGTACAACGTCAGGGCCAAGGGCCACGTGGCCAAGCTGCGTCGCGACCTCGGCATCGACGCCAAGGGCGCCCCCGCGGGCTGACCGCGCCCGCCCCTGCCCGCTCCGGCCTCGTGTAGAATTTCACAGTCCTCTGACCAGCGCGCGCGAGTGGTGGAATAGGCAGACACGCAGGATTTAGGTTCCTGTGCTTCGAACGAGCGTGCGGGTTCAAGTCCCGCCTCGCGCACTCCCCTTCCGGGTGACCAGCTCACCCGGCCGTCCCGACGCCGCGGAGCACCGCCCCGGCCGCAGACCCGTCGTCGCGCCCCGGCAAACCCGCGCCCAGGAGGTCCAGTGAACACCACGCGACGCCGCTTCCTCACCGGCTGCCTGGGCGTGCCCGCCCTCGCCCTGGCGGGGTGCGGCGAGGACTCGGGCTCGGCGGAGGCGGAGGCCTCCGCGTCCGCCGAGCCGGTGCGGTTCGTCTTCGCCAGCGCCGCGGAGGCCCCCACCCTGGACCCCTCCATCACGGCGACGCTGGAGACCTCGCGCATCTCGGCGCAGATCCTCGAACCCCTGATCCGCGCCGACCCGGACACCGGCGCCGCCCTGCCGCACCTCGCCGAGTCCTGGAGCGTCTCGGACGACGGGCTCGAGTACGTCTTCGCCCTCCGCGAGGGGGTGACCTTCCACGACGGCACGGACCTGAGCGCCGACGCCGTCGGGCGCAACTTCGAGCGATGGCTGCGCAACACCCGCGCGGAGCAGGTCAGCCAGACCACCTACCAGACGATCTTCCGGTCCACGACGCCGGAGGGCGAGCCGCGCGACTCGATCTACCAGTGCTGGGAGGCCCGCGACGAGCGCACCTTCGTCCTGCGCATCGCCGACCGCCACCCGCCGCTGCTGAGGGCCCTGACCCAGCCCGCCTTCGGCATCGGCTCCCCCGCCGCCTTCGAGGACGAGCAGAGCTACCTCGACAGCCCCGTGGGCACCGGCCCCTTCAGCATGGACGGGCACGACGGCGGGACGGTCTCCCTCCGGCGCTTCGAGGACTACTGGGGGGACGCGCCGCAGCTGGACGAGCTGACCTTCACCTCCATCACGGGCAGCGCCAAGCGGTACTACCACCTGCTGCGGGGGGACGTGGACGGCTACGACCAGGTCGGCATCGAGGACTTCGTCCGGCTCGCCCGCCGCGGCGTGCAGGTCCAGCAGCGCGACCCGTACTGCGTCACCCTGCTGGCGATCAACCAGAAGTTCGGCCCGCTCAAGGATCGCGCGGTCCGCCGGGCGCTGGCCCACGCCATCAACCGCAGCTCCGTCGCCCGCGACTACTACCCCGAGGGCACGAACGTCGCCAACGACTTCACCCCCGCCCTCTTCCAGATGGGCGGCGAGAAGACCGGCTCGGCCTACCGCCAGGACCAGTCCATGGCCCGGAAGCTGCTCGACTCCTCGGAGTACGACGGCGAGGAGCTCACCTTCTACTACCCCACCGACGTCTCGCTGCCCTATCTGCAGGAGCCGGCAGCCGTCTACGCCGAAATCGCGGCCGACCTCGTGGAGGTCGGCTTCGCGATCAAGCCGGTGCCCGTCCGGTGGAGTGACAATTATCTCAGGCGCATCGCCTCGGAGGACTCCTCCCGGGCGCTCGCCCTGACCGGTCTGATGGGGACCTACCGGGACCCCGACGACTTCATCTCCCCCCTGTTCGGCCAGGCGAATCCCCTGCTGGGGGTGGAGGACGAGGAGCTCTTCACCCGGGTCCGCAAGGCCTCGACCCTGCCCGACGGGCAGGAGCGCACCGATCTCTACCGCGGCATCAACGAACGCGTCGCGGAGGAGATGCTGGCCGTCCCCCTGGCGTACCCCGTCTCGACGGTCGCGCTGTCCCAGCGCGTGCGCCAGTACCCGCTCTCCTCGACCGGAGTGGAGAATTTCGCCCACGTGGAGGTCCAGGACTAGGCTCGCCACTGAGGCGCCGTTCCTCTCTCGCCCCGTGCCCGTGCCGTTCGACCACGGCGTCGCCGCGAGCGATACTCTGAGGGGCGGGGCCGGAGCACACCCGCCATCGACCGGCGGCCGCCCACCGTCACGCCGTGCGCAGGGCGACCGCGAGGATCAGCCGCTCCCCGTGGGCGGCAGCACAGGAGAATGCCACAGTGACCACCACGCACACCACCGACGTCGCCCTGATCGGCGGCGGGATCATGAGCGCAACCCTCGGCGTCCTGCTCAAGGAGCTCGAGCCGAACTGGGACATCACCATGTTCGAGCGCCTCGACCGGGTGGGTGCCGAGAGCTCGAACCCGTGGAACAACGCCGGCACCGGGCACTCCGCCCTGTGCGAGCTGAACTACTCCCCGATGGGTCCCGACGGCCGGGTCGACCCCGCCAAGGCGCTCAACATCAACGAGCAGTTCCAGATCAGCCGCCAGTTCTGGGCGACCCTGGTGGAGGAGGGGAAGATCTCCGACCCCCGCTTCATCAACCCCGTCCCCCACATGTCGCTGGTCTTCGGCGAGGAGCACAGCCGCTACCTCAGGAAGCGCTACGAGGCGCTGGCCCCTCAGAAGCTCTTCGAGCGGATGAGGTTCTCCACCGACCAGGCGGAGATCGCCGAGTGGGCGCCGCTGACGATGCGGGGGCGTGACGCCTCCGAGGTCGTCGCCGCCAACTACTCCCCCGAGGGAACCGACGTCGACTTCGCCAACCTGACCCAGCAGTTCACGGACCACCTGGAGGCCCAGGGCGCCTCGGTCCGCTTCGGCCAGGAGGTCACCGACCTGCGCCAGGAGTCGGACGGCTCCTGGACCCTGAAGGTCTCGAACCGCCTCAACTCCGAGGACGACCTGACGGTCCGCGCCAAGTTCGTCTTCCTCGGCGCCGGCGGCGGGGCGCTGCACCTGCTGCAGAGGTCGGGGATCCCCGAGGGCAAGGGCTTCGGCGGCTTCCCCGTGTCCGGGCTGTTCCTGCGCAACTCCCACGAGCAGACCGCCTCCCAGCACGACGCCAAGGTCTACGGCCAGGCCGCCGCGGGCGCGCCCCCGATGTCCGTGCCGCACCTGGACACCCGCTACGTCGGCGGGAAGCGCTCCCTCATGTTCGGCCCCTACGCGGGCTTCAAGACCAACTTCCTCAAGCAGGGCTCCTTCCTCGACCTGCCGAAGTCGATCCGCCCGGACAACCTCTACCCGATGGCCCGCGCCGGCCTGGACAACCTCGGGCTGGTCAAGTACCTGATGACGGAGTTGGTGAAGTCCCAGAAGTCCAAGTTCGACGCCCTGCGGGAGTACTACCCCGAGGCCTCGGAGGGCGAGTGGGAGATGATCACCGCCGGCCAGCGGGTCCAGGTCATGCGCCGGGACGCCCAGCGCGGCGGCGTCCTGCAGTTCGGCACGGAGCTGATCACCAAGGGCGACGGCTCGATCGCCGCCCTGCTGGGCGCCTCCCCCGGCGCCTCCACCGCCGTGCCGATCATGCTCAACCTCGTCAAGCAGTGCTTCCCGGACCGCGTCGCCTCCTGGACCGGCCGGATCCGCGAGATGGTCCCCGGCTACGGCCACAAGCTCAACGACGAGCCCGAGCTCGCCGACGAGCTGATGGCGCACACGGCCCGGGTGCTCAACATCGGCAGCTGAGGCCGCTCTCCTTCCCCCCTGGCACCCCGCGGGGCGCACCCCTGATGGGGTGCGCCCCGCGGCGCTTTAACCGGACGTTTCGGGTACGTTGGTCCAGGGGGCTGTATGCCCAGTCAATCGCTCATCTGCGCGGGAAGCGCCGCACGACACCTGTACGGGAAGTAGCCATGGAACTGACGGAACAGACCATCGACAAGGCGGAGAGCCCCTCGGCCAAGCATCAGGACAAGCCCGGCAAGATCACCGAGATCACGAAGCCCGGCTGGGCCTACGTGCTCAAGCGCGCCGTCAACTCCTTCACCAGCAACGGCTGCACGGACCTGGCGGCGTCGCTGACGTACTTCACCGTGCTCTCCGTCTTCCCCGGACTGCTGGCGGTGGTCTCGCTGCTCGGCGTCTTCGGACGCGGCGAGGAGACCACCCAGGCCATCCTCGACTTCGTCGAGCCCTACGCGCCGAGCAGCCTGATGCAGCTCATCGAGGGCCCCATCTCCCAGCTCACCACCTCCGGAGGCGCCGGGCTCGCCCTGGTCACCGGTGTGGTCGGCGCTCTGTGGACCGCATCGGGCTACGTCGGCGGCTTCGGGCGCGCGCTCAACCGGGTCTACGGCGTCGTCGAGGGGCGGCCCGTGTGGAAGCTGCGCCCCTTCAACCTGCTGATCACCTTCATCATGGTGGTCATCGTCGTCATCATGATGCTGCTGGTCCTGAGCTCGGGCGGCATGCTGCGCTTCTTCGGCGACTTCATCGGCCTGGGCGACACCGCCGTCATGGTCTGGAGCTGGGCGCGGTGGCCCATCCTGGTGGTCTTCGCCGTGATCCTGATCGCCCTGCTCTACTACGCGACGCCGAACATCAAGCAGCCGAAGGTCCGCTGGCTGAGCCCCGGGGCGGCCTTCGCGCTGGTCTTCATGGCCATCGCGGGAGCCGGCTTCGGCTTCTACGTCTCCAACTTCGGCAACTACAACGCGACCTACGGGACCCTCGGCGGCGTCATCGTGATGCTGCTGCTCATCTGGATCATGAACAACGTGCTGCTGTTCGGCGCCGTCCTCGACTCGGAGCTCGAGCGCGCCCGCCAGCTGCAGGCGGGGGTCAGGGCAGAGGACCACATGCAGCTGCCGCCCCGGGACGTGCGCCAGGCCGAGAAGATGAAGGACGCTCGCAGCAACCTGATCGAGGAGGGGCGCAACCTGCGGCTGGACAACGACCGGCTGGACTACTCCGAGGACAAGTGAGGGACATCTCCTCGGGCTGTGACGGAAGACCCGCCCCAGGGCCTTGACGGACGTGCGCGACGAGGCCCCCTTCCCTGTGGTTGACTGGATACCGACAGCGCCTCGGCACGCTGCCGGGACGCCGGAGTCGACTGTGAGGAGTCCCCAGGAATGCAACAGGTCAAAGCCGTCATTTCCCGCCGGAAAGACGCGCCCGTGGAGATCGCCACGATCAACGTCCCCGATCCGGGGGCCGGTGAGGCCCTCGTCAAGATCCTCACCTGCGGGGTGTGCCAGACGGATCTGCACTACAAGAAGGGCGGGGTCAGCGACGACTTCCCGTTCCTGCTGGGCCACGAGGCCTCCGGCGTCGTCGAGGCGGTCGGCGAGGACGTCACCAACGTGGCTCCCGGCGACCGCGTCGTGCTGAACTGGCGGGCCGTGTGCGGGGAGTGCCGGGCGTGCGCCAAGGGCGAGCCCCAGTACTGCTTCGCCACGCACAACGCCGAGCAGAAGATGACCCTGGAGGACGGCACCGAGCTCGAGCCCGCCCTGGGCATCGGGGCGTTCGCGGAGAAGACGCTGGTGGCCGCCGGCCAGTGCACCAAGATCGAGGGCGACCTGAGCCAGGACCAGTACGCAGCCGTCGGCCTGCTCGGCTGCGGCGTCACCGCCGGCATCGGCGCCGCGATCAACACCGGCGAGGTCAAGCGCGGCGAGAGCGTCGCGGTGATCGGCTGCGGCGGCGTCGGCACCGCGGCGATCGCGGGGGCGGCTCTGGCCGGGGCCACCACCATCATCGCCGTGGACCTCGACGACGAGAAGCTCGAGACCGCCCGCGGCCTCGGCGCGACCGACGTCGTCAACTCCAGCCAGACCGACCCGGTCGAGGCGATCCGGGAGCTGACCGGCGGCTTCGGCGCGGACCTGGTGATCGACGCCGTCGGGATCGCCAAGACCTTCGAGCAGGCCTTCCAGGCACGCGACCTGGCCGGCCGCGTGGTCCTGGTCGGCGTCCCGAACCCCGGCACCACCCTGCAGCTGCCGCTGGACGAGGTCTTCTCCCGGGGTGGCTCCATCAAGTCCGCCTGGTACGGGGACACGCTGCCCTCCCGGGACTTCCCGATGCTCGTGGACCAGTACCGGCTCGGCCGTCTGGACCTCGACGCGTTCGTCTCGGAGCGGATCGGGCTCGAGGACATCGAGCCGGCCTTCGAGAAGATGCAGCAGGGACGCGTCCTGCGCTCCGTCGTCGACATCGCGGAGGTGTGACCATGCCCGACGTCACCATCGATCACACGGAGACCAGCGGGACGTTCTCCCTCGACGGCGGCACGTGGGAGGTCGACAACAACGTGTGGGTCATCGGCGACTCGCGCGAATGCGTCGTCATCGACCCGGCCCACGACCTCGACGCCGTCGCCCGCCTGGTGGGCGACCGCACGGTCCGGGCGGTCCTGCTGACCCACGCGCACGACGACCACAGCGCGCACGCCCCCGAGGCGGGCCGCCGCTTCGGGGCCCCCGTGCACCTGCACCCGGAGGAGGCGCCGATCTGGCGGCTCGTCCACGGCGACGACGCCCCCGAGACCGTGGACCTGGCCGACGGCCAGCGCATCGCGATCGGGGACGCCGAGCTCGAGGTGCTGCACACCCCGGGGCACTCCCCCGGCTCGGTGTGCTTCTACGGGCGCGACCTCGCCTGGGAGGGGGAGACCCCGGTCCTCTTCTCGGGCGACACCCTGTTCCAGGGCGGCCCGGGGGCGACGGGACGCTCGTACAGCGACTTCCCGACGATCGTCGCCTCGATCACCGACCGTCTCCTGGTGCTGCCGGTGGAGACCACCGTGCTGACCGGGCACGGTCCCAGCACCCGGATCGGTGACGAGGCGCCGCACCGTCAGGAGTGGCTCGACCGCGGCGCCTGAGTCGCGACTGCCGGGGCGCGACGGCTCGTCGTCGCGCCCCGGCAGCGCGTCCGCTGGAGGGCATCGCCCCCGCAGCACCTCCGCGGGAGCGCCCCGCCCGGGGCGCATCTCCTCCCCCACCCCGCGCCCAGGGGTTCGGGGCGATCGGTCAGCCCTCGCCGCCGCCGTCTGCCTCGACGGGTGAAGCCGCGTGGCGGGGACGCCGGGGCGCGGCGCGGCCGCCGCGGGAGACCCGCGGCATCGGCTCCTCGAAGACCCTGCGCCAGAAGAACCCGTAGAGGTGCGCCAGCACGAGGTAGCCCAGCGCGCTCAGCAGCGGCAGCAGCAGCGCCGAGTTGTACCCCACCAGGTCGCCCAGCGAGGCGCCCCAGGTCAGTCCCAGGGCGGTGCCCGTCAGCAGCGCCGCGATGGTGGAGGTCATGACGACGTCGAGCATCCGCGTCGGCGCCACCGAGATCGCCACGGAGTCGGTCACGATCAGGGCCACGCCCACCAGGACCCCCTCGGCGACCAGCGACATCGCCATGGTCGGCAGGGAGTCCGGCACGGAGACCGGGAGGCTGACCAGGGTCAGCAGCAGCGCCGAGAGCAGCCAGGCGCCCCAGGTGGAGGTGCGCACCCGCAGCAGGATCACGATGAGCGCGGCCACCAGCGAGCTGATCCCCAGGATCGCGTACAGCAGGCCCACGGTGTTCACGGCGTCGAAGTTGACGGCGAAGCTGACCAGGGAGGACTGCATGGACCCCAGGAGCAGCCCGAGCATCCCCATCCCCGCCACCGGGAACCAGATGAGGCGCTGGCGGACCCGCACCGAAGCGCACGGCTCCTCGGCGGGCCGGGACTGCGCGACCTGCGTGCCCCGGATCCTGATGACGGCGAACGCCGTGACCGTCAGCAGGTTGATACCGATGACCAGGAACAGCGTCGTGTAGGGCAGCCAGAACACCGAGATGATCCCGGTGATCGCGGCGCCGAGGACGATCGCGACGACGTCGGCCACCGACTCGAACGCCAGGGAGGAGTTCAGCAGCGTCCGGGAGGCGAGCCGCTGGGACTCGAAGGCCCACCGGATCCTCGCCAGCGCCGCGACGGGCGCGGTGGTGACGCCCGTCAGGGCGCACGCCATGATCAGCCTCATCACCGAGACGTCGCCCGCAGAGGGCAGCGCGTAGGACTCGGCGATGAGCCAGAGCACCGCGAAGATGTTGGCGACGACGCAGAACAGCAGCACCAGCCGCTGCCCGACCCGGTGGGTGATGATGCCGTAGACCGGGACGGCCACGGCGATGCTCAGCGCCACCGTGCCCGCCGCGTAGCCCCCGAGCAGGATCTCGTCGGTCCAGGAGACCACCATGACCAGCGTGGTCAGGGGCAGGATGGCCATGGGGAGCCGGGCGATGACCGTGATCGCCAGGTAGGTGAGACCCGCGAGCCGGGTCAGCAGCCGCAGCCGCTCCAGCACGCCCCGGGCGCCCATCGTCTCGTGCGAGGGCTCGGCGCCGCCCGCCGCGGCCCGTGCCGCCCCGCCGTCGTCGCTGCTCATGATTCGCTCACCTCGATGCTGGAGCCGCTCGGGGATCGGTCGATCCTCACCTGATGGGGCACGCGCGACCTCATGTCCGCGACGTGGCTGACGACGCCGATCACCCGTCCGTGCTCCCGCAGGGCCTCGAGCGCGTCCATCACCTGCTCCAGGGTGGCGTCGTCGAGCGTCCCGAATCCCTCGTCCACGAACAGCGTATCGATATCGATGCCCCCGGCACGACCCTGGACGACGTCGGCGGTGCCCAGCGCGAGGCACAGCGAGGTCATGAAGGTCTCCCCGCCCGAGAGGGTCGAGGCGGGGCGGGCCTCGGAGGTCCAGGCGTCGAAGACCTCCAGGCCCAGGCCGGAGCGCGCCCCGTGCCGGGCCGCTGCGTCCGAGTGCCGCACCGTGTAGCGCCCGGAGGTCATCTGCCGCAGCCGCACCGAGGCGGCCTCCGCGATCTCCTCCAGCTGCGCGGCGAGGACGTAGGTGGTCAGGGACATCTTGAGCCGGTTCTCCGAGCCGCTGCCGGCGGCGACGTCGGCCAGGTCCCGGAGGGTGCCCGCCCGGCGTCTGAGCTCGGCGATCCGCTCGCCTTCGACCCCGGCCTCCTCCTCCCGGGCGGCGAGCCAGTCCCGCAGGCCCTCCTGGCGGGCGAGCTCGGCGACCGCCTCCTCCAGCGCGGCCTCCGCTGCCGCTGCGCGCTCCTCGAGGCTCTCCAGCGACCCCGGATCGGGCTCCTCCTCGCCCTCCTCGATGCGGGCGAGCAGGCGCCGGTGGGCGGGGGCGTTCCAGGCCTCGTCGACGCGGGCCTCCTCCTCGTCGTCGCGGCGGATCCGCCGCCGGAGGGCCTCGCGCTCCTCCTCGGGCAGCGCCGCGCCGCGGGCGGCCTCGACGTCGTCGAACCGGCTGCCGCGGATCAGCTCCTCGAGCTCCGCGGACTCCTCCCCGATCCTCCGCTCGAGTCCCTCGATCCGGTCCCGGAGCAGCAGCGCGCGGTGCGCCGAGCGGGCCAGCCCGGCGAGGGCGCGCTCCTTCTCGGCGACCTGCTCGGCTCCGGGGAGCCCCTGAAGGCTCTGCCGCAGCGTCGCCGAGCGCTCGCGCGACTGCTCGAGCCGGGCGCGGGCGCCGCCGGCGGCGAGCTCCGCGGTGCGCAGCTCCTCACGGGCGCGGTCCAGGGCGGCGTCGAGCTCCGTCAGCTCCCGGGCGCGGCGGGTCCGCTCGGACCGCGCCCGCTCGTGCTCCTCGAGCGCCCGGCGGGCCTGCTCCGCGCGCTGCTCGGCGCGCTCGGCGTCCTCCTCCGCCCCGGCCTGCCGCAGGGACTCCGCGCGGCTCACCGCCTCGGCGTGCCGGGCCAGCGCGGTCCGCGAACCCTCCTCCGCCTCGTCCCGCCGCCGGGCCGAGGCGTCCAGGTTCGCCTCTGTGACCTCCCCGCCCTCGGCGGCGGCCGCCGGATGGGGATGGTCCGTGCCGCCGCAGACCGGGCACGGGGAGCCCGGCTCGAGGCGCTCGGCGAGGGTCGAGGCCGCCCGCTCGAAGCGCAGCGCCAGCAGCCCCTCGTGCTCGGCGGAGCGGTCCCGGCGACGTCGCTCGGCCCGGTCCGCCTCCACCCTCAGCTCCCTGACGCGCTCGAGCTGCTCGGCGAGCGCCCGGGTCGCGGCGAGGGCCTCGCGGGCCTCCGCCTCGCGGGCGGGGACCTGCTCCCCGGCCTCGACGCGGCGGGCCAGCTCCTCACCGGCCTCGAGCGCCTCGGCCCGGGCTGCCGCGGTGCTCTCCTGATGCGCCCTCGCCCGCTCCGCCGCGCGCTCGGCCTCGGCGAGCTCCCGTTCGATCCTCCCCGTGGCGGCCTCGAGCTGGTCGTGCTCCCGGTGGAGGCGGGCCGCCTCCTCGAGCTGGCGGGCGCGGGCGTCGAGGTCCTCCAGGTAGGCGGACCCGTCCCGGGGGGCCGTCTCCGCGGCGTCGTCCCCGGGGGCCCAGAAGGCCTCCTCGCGGCGGGCCTCCTCGGGCTCCGGGACGCGCACCGCCGGCCGGCCCCGGCGCAGGGCGGAGGCCCGCTCGACCTCCGCGGCGAGCTCCTCGCGGCGGGCCGCCGCCTCCTCCCGGCTCTTGGCGGCTCGGGCGGAGGCGGCGAGGAGGGGCTCGGCGGCCTCCGCCGCCTCGAGGGACTCGCGGTCCCGGCGGCGGCGCCCGGCAGACCGCGCGGAGGCCTCCCGGCGCTCGGCGAGCAGCCGGTGCTCCCGCCACTCCGCGACGGCGCGCCGGGCGTCCTCGGCCCCGCGGCGGGCGGCCGAGGCGGCGGCGGAGCGCTCTCCCCGGGTCTGGGAGGAGGCCCCGACGGCCTCCTCCGTCCGCCGCCGTGCCGCGGCGTACCGCTGTCCGAGGGGACCGGGATCCGGGACGGGGAGGGCGTGGCGCCGCATGGCGTCCTCGAGCGCCTCCTCGGCCCGCCGGGTGCCGTCCTCCCGGAGGGCCAGCACCTCGCCCGCGCGCTGGGCGCGCTCGCGCAGGACGTCCTGGACGGTGCCGTAGACGCTGGTGGGGAAGAGCTTCTTGAGGATCGCCTCGCGCTCGGAGGAGCTCGCCGTGAGGAACTGCGCGAACCTGCCCTGGGGCAGCATGACGACCTGGACGAACTGCTCCCGGTTCAGCCCGATCCGCTCCTGGAGGTGACGGCCGGCCTCGTCGTTGCGGGTCGCCACGACCTCCCACGCGCCGTCGCTCCCCCGGCGGGAGAGGGAGACCTGCGCCTCCTCGGAGACCCAGCCGGAGCGGGCCCGCCGGGAGGGGCGCCGCCAGGCGGGGATGCGGGCCACCAGGTAGCGCTCGGTCCCCACCGTCAGCTCCAGCTCGATGCCGGGGCGGGCCGAGTCCGCCGCGAACGCGCTCTTCAGGCCCTTGCTGTTCTCCGGGGAGCTCGTGGCGCCGTAGAGGGCGAAGCACACGGCGTCGAAGACCGTGGACTTGCCCGCGCCGGTGGGGCCGGTCAGCAGGAAGAGCCCGGCCTCGTTGAGCGGCTCGAAGTCGATGGTCTCCTGCCCCGGGTAGGGGCCGAAGGCGGTGATGGAGAGACGGTGGAGCCTCACGCGGCGCCCTCCTCGTCCGAGGGCCGGGCGGCGGCGGGGCCGGTTGGCTCGCCCCGGCCGGAGGACCCCTCGGCGGGACCGGACGGATCGCCCCGGCCGGAGATCCCGGCGGCGGATGCGTCTTCCCGCCCCTCGTGCTCGCCCGCCTCGAGGGAGACCGCCTCGGCCACGGCCGCCTCCAGCACGGTCTGCTCCTCCTCGTCCAGCATCCGGCCGCGCACGCGGTCGTAGAACGCCTCGCAGGCCTCGCCGGGGGTCCTGGCCGCCGCCATCCGGCGGGAGTAGGAGACCTCGGTCTGGGTCCGCAGCCCCGAGAAGGCGAGCTCGAGGGTCTGCGGGAAGCGGGCGCGCAGCCTCTCCATCGGATGGGCGGGACGCTCGGCGTCGGTCAGCGTCACCTGGCACAGCGACTCCTCCGCCCACGCGTGCGCGGGGTCCTGGAGGAGCTCCTCGAGGCTGCCCCGCAGCTGGGCCAGCGGCAGCTGGTGCTCCCAGCGTCCGCCCTCCACCGAGACCCCCTCGGCGTCGACGTCCACCAGCCAGTAGCCCTTGGTCTGCCGCGTCTCCGAGAAGGAGAAGCGCAGGGGCGAGCCGCTGTAGCGCACGGCCTCCCGCAGCCGCTGGCGCCCGTGCAGGTGCCCCAGCGCGGCGTAGTCGAAGCCCTCGAACAGCGACGCCGGGACGGCGCCGAGGTTCCCCGAGGCGAGGATCCGCTCGGAGTCGGTGGGCTCGGCCCCGGTCGCGAAGCAGTGGGCCATGACCACCGCCCGCGGGTGCGGACGCCGCTCGAAGTCCTCCCGGGCGGCGTCGAGCGCTGCCCGCAGCACCTCGCCGTGGGTCGGCTCCACGTCCAGCCGCGAGGCGCTGGCCCGCGGGTCCAGGTACGGGATGCCGTAGACGAGCACGTCCTCGGACAGCTCGACGGGCCGGGCGCAGTCCTCCAGGCGCGTGCGCAGGTGCACCCCGGCGGTCTCCAGGATGCCGGAGGCGAATCCCAGCCGGGCCGCCGAATCGTGGTTCCCGCTGGTCAGCACGACCTGCACGCCGCGCCGGGCCAACTCGGTGAGCAGCCGCGAGAACTGGTCGATGACCTCCGTGCGGGGCGAGGCCTGGTCGTAGACGTCGCCCGCGACCAGGACGGCGTCGACCCCGCGGTCCTGGCACACCCGGATCAGCTCGCGGTGGATGATCTCCTGGTCGTCGAACAGCGAGCGCCCGTGGAACGAGCGCCCCAGATGGAGGTCCGAGGTGTGCAGAATTCTCATGCCCTCAAACCTAACCCGAGCGGCGTCCGCGGTGCGCATCGCCCGCGGCCTCCTACGATGGGGGTATGCAGCCGAACGACTCTCCCTTCTCCGCGCCCTCCCCCGCCCACCCCGACTACCCCGGCCTGGTCGGGACGCTGTGGTCCCTCGCCGGCTCCGGTCCCGTGGCCGAGGCGGCCGGCGTCGTCGCGGTCTCCGAGGGCCTGGCCGAGGTGCTGGGCTGGGCGGCGCTCGGCCAGGACGCCGACGAGACCGCCTCCGTGTGGCTCGAGCAGCTGCGCTGGGCCGCCGCGCTCGGCCTCGAGCCGGAGGACGGCGCGCCGGTGCCGCCGGCCTCCTGGTGGGAGGCCGGCGTCGCCCGCGAGCTGACGCGGGCCGGGGAGGATCCGCGCGCCGAGCTGCCGGGCCTCTGCCGGGCCCTGGTCCTCGGGCAGCTGCAGTACCCCGCGCGCACCGAGCTCGGCGGGCACGACGACGCCGGCTTCATGGGCCGCCTCGTCTCCCTCGCCGTCCACCCCCGCGACTCCCC
Organism: Rothia halotolerans; assembly: GCF_004136635.1. Taxonomy (GTDB): domain Bacteria; phylum Actinomycetota; class Actinomycetes; order Actinomycetales; family Micrococcaceae; genus Rothia; species Rothia halotolerans. Next base: position 891,630 of record NZ_NOIU01000002.1, read on the forward strand.
CGCCCACCTGGGACAGCTGGCGGTCAACCTGACCTGCCTGACCCACGGCCATCCGGAGGCGCTGGGCACGGGGATGGCCTGGGCGCTGCTCCTGCGGGCCTGCCTCCGCCACGGCGGCGGTGCGGCGCGGGCGGAAGCCGCGGCCGGGGATCGAGAGGCCGTGTCCGGGGAGCAGGAGCCCGCGCCCGGGAAGCAGGAGGCCGGGGAGAGGGAGGCCGCCCCGGAACCGCACCGGGTGCTCGACCTCGGGCTCGACGCCGTCCGGACCCTCCTCGACGCCGACGACGCCGCGGCGGACGCCTCCGCCGCCCCTGAAGGCCTGCTGGCCAGGATGGCGGCGGGCGGCGGCTCGGTCCCGGCCCTGGCCCGCGTGCTCCAGGCCGCTCCCCGCACCCGCGAGGCTCTTCGGGAGGCGGGCCCCGGACCGGCGTCCCGCTCATCCTCGTGGGACGCGACGACGGACGACCCCGCCGGAAGGGATCGCGCAGGCGGTCCGGTCGGCGCAGCCGGCACGGTCGGCGCGGATGACTCAACTGGGACTGGCGACTCGACCGGGACGGACAGCTCGACCGGTAAGCCTGCGGCTCCGGCGGCCCTGGCCCGAATCATCGAGCAGGCCCGACGCGTATGCCTGGACGGGGTGGGAGCTCCCGGCGACGACCGCCCGGATGCGGGAGCCCTGGAGGCCGCCGGACCCGAGGAGCCCGCTAGGTCCATCGCCCGCGGGGCTCGCCTCCTGGCGATCTGCTGCGGGGCCCCGGCCGCGCGGCCCGCCGAGGAGGAGCGCATCTCCGAGATCGTGGCGGAGTCCGCGGAGAGGTGGGCCGACGCCGCCCGCCGCTGGGCCGAGGCCTAGAAGAGGTCAGAGGAAGCAGAGACCGGCCAGCGCGAGGAGCGGGCGGGCCGCTCGCCCGCTCCGCCCGCGCAGTCGAGAACCTGCGTCGTCATCACGGGCGGCCCCCTTCGGACGATCCTCCGGCGCTCCGGGGGACGCCGCCCAAAAAAACCGCAGGATGATCTCCTCGCAGCTAGCGCTTTTCGGAGCTTCCGTTCCGGAAATTCGGTGTTCCTGAGCCTGCTTCCCCCGCGGCTCGTCCAGATTCTCGGAACGATGACTCCGAAAACCCCTAGGTGAGCACACCATATACGTCGATCTGCTCGAACCGGTCCCGTGATGTGTCCCCGGCTGCCACGGAACCCCCGCTGCGCCGCAGCCCGGCCTCTCTGGGTGAGAGCACCTACGGGGCGGCTCTACGGGACGATCCTCCGGCCCGTCTCATTCCGGCGCGCCAGGGAGCCGGAACGTTAGGAGCCAGGGATCCGGGACGTTGGGGGCCGGGGCGCCGGGGCTCGCCGAGCGGATCCAGCACAGCGCGTGCCCCGCCTGCCTCGCCGCTCAGGCGTGGTGCTGGATCCAGTCGTCGGCCCGCTCGACCGCCTCGCGCAGGATCGCGCCCTGGAAGCCGTTGATCACGGTGTAGCCGACCGACTGCAGGGGCGTGAGCCGCTGCAGCACCTTCCCGCGCGCGGCCCATTCCTTGCCGACGCAGCGGGTCATCGTCTCCCAGCCGAACCAGTTGCCCGCCGAGGCGATGTCCCAGCTCGGATCGCCGATCGAGGCGTGGTCCCAGTCGATCACGCCGCTGATCCTGTCCTTGCGCCACAGGATGTTGTGCCCCGCGAAGTCGGAGTGGATCAGCCGCGGCTGCACCGGGTCCAGGGCCAGGGCGTCGTCGATCAGCCGCAGCGCGCGGCCCTGGTGGCCGTGCAGCAGCAGCGGGACCACGCGCTCGCGCAGCGTCTCGGCCCAGTCGCTCCCGCCCCAGTGCTGGAAGGGCGCGTCGAGGTACTGGGCCAGCGGCTCGGTGTCCACCCGGCCGATGGCCCGCAGGGTCCGGCCCAGGGTGCGCGCCGGCGCCGGCCCGGCGTCGCGCGGCGTGCCGGGGACCCAGGTGAGGCCGACGGCGGTGAGGCCGTTCTTGGTGAGGATCCGCGTCATCGGGCGGGGAACGGCGAAGGGCAGGCCCGCGGGCAGCGCGCGCAGCAGGTCGGTGCGGCGCTGGACCCGCTGGGCGACGGCGTAGGACTTCGCCACCCGCACGCTGACGCGGTCGCCCGCGTTGATCACGGTGTGCGCGGAGCCGTTGGAGTGGACCTCCCACTCGTCGGGGTCGACGCGTACGCCCGCCTGGTCGAGGACCGCCTGCACGACGGGCCGGTACCTCATGCGGGCGAAGGGGGACATGTGCGTCACGTCTCTGCTACCCCCGTCCCCCCGAAGGGGCCCCGAGGGCCTCGCGCAGGTGCGGGACCAGCGCCTCGAGCGCGCGGCCCCGGTGGCTCAGCGCGTTCTTGACCTCCGCCGGGATCTCGGCGGCGGTCCGGCCGGCCAGGTCCGCCGGCAGCTCGGAGGGGACGAAGATCGGATCGTAGCCGAAGCCGCCGTTGCCGCGGGCCTCGCGGAGGAGGGATCCCGGCATCTCGCCGTGCTCGACCCGCTCCCCGCCGCCGGGCAGCGCGAGGCTCGCCGCGCAGCGGAAGCGCGCGCCGCGGTGCTCCGCCGGGACGTCCCCCAGCTGGGCCAGCAGCAGCTCGATGTTGGCGGCGTCGTCGCCGTGGCGGCCGGACCACCGGGCGGAGAAGATGCCGGGGGCGCCGTTCATGACGTCCACGCACAGCCCCGAGTCGTCGGCGACGGCGGGCAGGCCGGTCGCCCTCATCACGGCCCGGGCCTTGAGCATGGAGTTCTCGGCGAAGCTCGTGCCGGTCTCGGTCACGTCTGGCGCCCCGACAAAGCCGGCGTCGACGACCTCGGTCTCGACCTCCAGCCCCTCGATCCGCCCGCGCAGCAGCTCCCTCAGCTCGCGCAGCTTGCCGGCGTTGTGGCTCGCCAGGACCAGGCGGGGCGAGGAGGTCATTTCTGCTCCTCCAGGGTGCGGCGCTGGATCGCCGAGAGCTCGGCGGTGCCCTCCAGCGCGAGGTCCAGCAGCTGGTTCAGCTCGGCGCGGTCGAAGGGCGCGCCCTCGGCGGTGCCCTGGACCTCCACGAAGGAGCCGCTGCCGGTGACGACGACGTTCATGTCGGTCTCCGCCCGCACGTCCTCGACGTAGGGCAGGTCGAGGACCGGCACGCCGTCGATGATCCCCACCGAGACCGCGGAGACCGAGTCGATCAGCGGGGACTTCCGGCGGTGCACGATCCCCTCGCGCTGGGCCCAGGCGATCGCGTCCGCGAGCGCGACGTAGGCGCCGGTGATGGCCGCCGTGCGGGTGCCGCCGTCGGCCTGCAGGACGTCGCAGTCCAGCACCACGGTGTTCTCCCCGAGGGCGTCCATGTCGATCACTGCGCGCAGCGAGCGGCCGATGAGCCGCGAGATCTCGTGGGTCCGCCCGCCCACCTTGCCCTTGACGGCCTCGCGGGTGGAGCGGGTGTTGGTCGCCCGAGGCAGCATCGCGTACTCCGCGGTGACCCAGCCGCGGCCCTCCCCCCGCAGCCAGCGGGGCACGCCCTCGGTGAGCGAGGCGGTGCACAGCACCCGGGTGCTGCCGAACTCGATCAGCGCGGAGCCCTCGGCGTTCTGGGACCACCCGCGGGTGATCGCGATGGGCCGGAGCTCGTTGACGGCGCGGCCGTCTGCGCGCGCGGCGGTGCTGTTCGGGGAAGTCTGAGAGGTCATGGATCAACCCTAACCCTCGCCGGGGTGATTGTCCGGTCCGGCTCCCCCGCCCCGGGGATCGGGTAGCGGTGGTCCGCCTGGGCCATGAGGACGGGGCCGGGATAGGCCCGCCGCGCCTCCTCCTCCGCCTGGACGGGGTCGTTCCAGATCGGCAGATGGGTGAGCATGAGGCGCCTGGCCCCCGCCCGGCTCGCGACCTCGCCCGCCCGCAGGCCGGTCAGGTGGATGCCGCGCAGGGCGTCGTCGCGCCCCTCCATGTAGGCGGCCTCGCACAGGAAGACGTCCGCGTCCCGGGCCGCCTCGACGAGCGCGTCGCAGGCGTCCGAGTCCCCCGAGTACGCCAGGACCGTGTCCCCCGCCGGGCCGTGGTGGACGACGCGGATCGCGTAGGGATCCGGGACCGGGTGCACCACGCGGAACGCCTCGACCGTGAAGGGGCCGATCTCCACGGCCTCCCGCTCCTGCCAGTCGTGGAACTCGAAGGAGCCGGTCAGCCCCGGGTCGAGCCCGATGCCGTGGGGATGCGCCAGGTAGGCGTGGGAGCCCGCCGGGGAGTACATCGGGATGGGCCCGCGGGGCCAGCCGCGCGGATCCCACCGGACGGCGATGTGCAGCCCCGCCAGGTCGATGCAGTGGTCCGGGTGGAGGTGGCTGACGAGGATGCCGTCGATGGCGGGCAGCGGCAGGTGCCGCTGGATGCTGCCCAGGGCACCGCTGCCCATGTCCAGCACCAGCCGCCAGGTCCTGCCCTCGGCGTCGTCCCCGCTGACCACGTAGCACGAGGCGGGCGAGTGCGGGCCCGCGAAGGAGCCGGAGCATCCGATGACCGTCAGTTCCATGCCCTATCCCGTCCTCTCGCTGATCGGGGTGGCCCCGCCGCGCCGGCCCGCGCGCACGCCGGCGCCGCGCTCGATCCGCCCGGTGGCGAGCATCTCGTCGGTCACCACGGCGAGCGAGCCCGTCGGGTAGGACTCGGCGATGCGGCTCGCATGGTGCACGCCGGTGACCTCGGGGCCGAGGAAGCGGCGGGCCAGCGTCCGGAACGACTCCGGGTCGCCGGTCGCGACGAACTCGTGCTGCGGCGGCGCCCCCGCCGGCTGCTGGAGCCCCTGGGTGGTCAGCGCGCGGAAGAGGTCCTTGGCGGTCTCCTCCGAGGAGGTCACCAGCGTCGCCTCGTCCCCCAGCACGTAGGAGATCGCCCCGGTCAGCAGCGGGTAGTGGGTGCACCCGAGGATCACGGTGTCCACTCCGGCCTCGCGCATCGGGGCCAGCCGGCGCTCGACGCAGTCCAGCAGCTCGGGCCCGCTGGTGATGCCTCGCTCCACGAAGTCGACGAACTCCGGGCAGGCCTGCGGGTGGATCTCCAGGTGCGGGGCGGCCGCGAAGGCGTCCTCGTAGGCGCGCGAGGCGATCGTGGCCCGGGTGCCGAGGACGCCGATCCGGCCGTTGCGGGTGGCTGCGACGGCGCGGCGCACGGCCGGCTGGATCACCTCCAGGACGGGGATGTCGTAGCGGGCGGTGTAGCGCTCGCGCGCGTCGCGCAGCACGGCCGCCGAGGCGGTGTTGCACGCGATGACCAGCGCCTTGACGCCCGAGTCCACGAGGTCGTCCATGATGCGCAGGGCGTTGGCCCGCACCTGCGCGATGCTCAGCGGGCCGTAGGGCCCGCGCGCGGTGTCACCGACGTAGATGACCTGCTCGCTGGGCAGCTGGTCCATGATCGCCCGCGCCACGGTCAGCCCGCCCACGCCGGAGTCGAAGACGCCGATGGGCGCGCCCGGCGTGGGCCCGGCGGGAAGGGTGCTGCCCCACGCGGTGCGGGCGGCGGGGACGGTGCTGTGCGTATCGGTGTTCATGGTGCTTTCGAGGGTATCCCCATCGCTGCGACGGGGCTCAGTGTGACCCGCTGTCGAGGCGGCCCAACATGGCCTCGACCAGGGATTCCTGGAGCCAGGAGACGAACTGGTAGACCAGCGCCATATAGGACTCGACGTCGTGGGCCTGCTCCCAGTCCGAGTACTCGGCCACGCGGGCGGCGTCCTGCTCCGTCTCGATCCCGAGGCGGGCGGCGAGGATCAGGCGGACGTCGTTCAGGGCCGCGGAGAGCGCGGCGGCGTGCTCGTCGTCGAGCTCCAGGCGGGGGGACTCGCAGTCCATCGCGGCCATCCGCAGCCGGCCGACCTTGGCCTCGCGGATCGAGCGCTCGGTGAAGCGGCGGAACTCGGCCGCCGCCTCCTCGTCCTGCGTGCCGCGGGGCAGCAGCCGGGCGAGCGCCGGGTCCTCCGGCGGCTCGGTCTCCTCGCCGATGCCCAGCAGGCGGGCCAGCGGGTCCTCGTCCTCGCGGGGGTCCGGCTCCAGCGTCAGGATGACGTCGCGGAAGAGCTTGCGGAGCAGGTCGCGCTCGGGGGCCTCGAGACCCCCGACGATTCCCTTGCGCCCGCTGCGGAACGGCGTCGCCATGGGCTATTCCCCTTCCTGGGCGAAGGTCGCCCACAGTCCGTACCCGTGCAGCGCCGTGGTGTGGCGCTCGGCCTCCTCGCGGCCGCCGGTGAAGACCACCGCGCTGCCCTGCTCGTGCACGGCGAGCATGAGCTGCCGGGCCTTCTCCTCCGAGAAGCCGAAGTAGGAGCGGAAGACGAAGGTGACGTAGCTCATGAGGTTGACGGGGTCGTTCCAGACGACCACCTTCCACGGCGGGGCCGAGCGGGAGCGCTCGAGCAGCCCCACCTCCCCCTCGGGGACGGTCTCCGGGAGGCCCTCGGCGTCCACGGGGGCGGCTGTTGAAGTAAGAGTGACCATATCCCGGTCCAGTGTAGTCACCATCGGCCCCCATGTCCGTCCGGTGCCGCGAGCGTCACTCGCCTCCGGGCCCGCCCGCTGCCGGGGTGAGCGGCTTGGGGCCTCCCGGCGCCCCCGGTAGGGTGTGAGGGGTGACTGAGACTTCGTCCGCCCTGCTCACGGACCACTACGAGCTGACCATGATCCAGGCCGCGCTGAAGGCCGGGACCCACCGGCGCCGCTGCGTGTTCGAGACCTTCACCCGGCGCCTGCCCGCGGGCCGCCGCTACGGCGTGCTGGCCGGCACCGGACGCTTCCTCGAACAGCTGGCCGGGTTCAGGTTCGACGCCGATCAGCTGGCCTTCCTGGAGGAGCAGCGGGTGGTGGACGGCCCCACCCTCGACTTCCTCTCCGACTTCCGCTTCACCGGCACCATCCGGGGCTACGCCGAGGGCGAGGCGTTCTTCCCGTACTCCCCCGTCCTGCAGGTCGAGGGCACCTTCGCCGAGGCCTGCATCCTGGAGACCCTGGTCCTCTCCATCCTCAACCACGACTCCGCCGTGGCCTCGGCAGCCTCGCGCATGACCGGCGTCGCCGAGGACCGGCCCTGCCTCGAGATGGGGGCGCGCCGCACGCACGAGCGCTCGGCGGTCGCGGCCGCCCGGGCCGCCGCCGTCGCCGGCTTCGCCGGGACCTCCAACCTGGAGGCCGGGAAGCGCTACGGCCTGCCCACCATCGGGACCTCCGCCCACGCCTTCACGATGCTCCACGACTCCGAGGAGCAGGCCTTCCGGGCCCAGATCGACTCGCTGGGCACCGGGACCACTCTGCTGGTGGACACGTACGACGTGGAGGCGGCCGTGCGCCGCGCCGTCGAGATCGCCGGCCCCGCCCTCGGCGCGGTGCGCCTGGACTCCGGCGACCTCGCCGGCCAGGCCGGCTGGGTGCGGCAGCTGCTGGACTCGCTGGGCAACCGCGAGACGCAGATCACCGTGACCTCGGACCTCGACGAGTACGCGATCGCCGGCCTCAAGGCCGCCCCGGTGGACTCCTACGGCGTCGGCACCCGGCTGGTCACCGGCTCGGGCGCGCCCACCACCTCCATGGTCTACAAGCTCGTGGCCCGGGAGAACGCCGAGGGCTCCATGGAGCCGGTGGCCAAGAAGTCCCTCGGCAAGGGCTCGGTCGGCGGCTACAAGCACGCGGCGCGGCGGCTCGGCCCCTCGGAGCGCGCCAGCGCCGAGGTGCTCGCGTTGGACCCCGAGCGGCTCTCCGAGGACTCCCTCCGCCCGCTCTCGGCGCCCCTGGTGGCCGACGGCGAGATCCTGCCCGGCGCCACCGGCCCGGAGGGCGTCGTCGCGGCCGCCGAGCGCCACCGGCTCTCCGTCGCGGAGCTGCCGGCGGCGGCCCGCCGCCTCTCCGAGGGCGAGCCCGTCATTCCTACCGAGTTCCTCGACCACTAGACTGGCCCACCGGGCGAGGAGCCCGGAACCCATCGAACGACCCCGAGACAGGAGGCGAGCATGCCCCGCGCGCTGATCATCGTCGACGTCCAGAACGACTTCTGCCCAGGCGGCTCCCTGGCGACCTCCCGCGGCGCCGAGGTGGCCGGGGAGATCTCCGAGTACCTGCTGACCCACCGGGCCGCGTACTCGGCCGTGGTCACCACCCAGGACTGGCACGTGGACCCGGGCGAGCACTTCTCCGCCGACCCCGACTACTCGACCTCCTGGCCCGAGCACTGCGTCGCGGGCACCGAGGGCGCGGCGCTGCACGAGGACCTGGACGTCGACGGCGTCGACGCCGGCTTCCGCAAGGGGGCCCACGACGCCGGGTACTCCGGCTTCGAGGGCCTGCTCGTGCCCGAGGAGGCGGTGGTCGCCGGCGACCACGAGCCGGGGCAGGTCGTCGAGGACACCCTCAACGTCTCCCTGGACGACTGGCTGCAGGAGCAGGGGGTCGACGCCGTCGACGTCGTCGGCATCGCGACCGAGCACTGCGTGCGGGCCACGGCCCTGGACGGCGTCGACGCCGGCTACGAGACGCGCGTGCTGCTGGACCTGACCGCCCCCGTGGCGCAGGACGCGGCCGAGGAGGCTGTGGAGGAGATGGAGGCCGCCGGCGTCGAGGTCTCCGACTCCGCCAGCGTCGGCAGGTAGCCCCTCCGCCGGACTCGGGCCCTTCGCTGAGCCGTCTCGCGGAAGAGAGCACGGCCTGAGGCAGTCCCTCCGCAGCCCCGGCCCCTTCCCCAGCCCGCTGGGCCCTCCCCGGCAGGGCTCCTCCCCCGGGCGGAGTCATAGGCCCGGCCGGTGCCGGCGATGGGCTAGCGCCGGCCGATGAACCAGTTCTGCAGCTTGTCGATCCGTGCCTGGATCTGGTCCGCGGTCGCCTGGGCCACGGCGGGGCCGCCGCAGGCCCTGCGCAGGGCGTTGTGCACGGATCCGTGAGGCTCGCCCGTCCGCGCCGCCCAGGCGGAGACGTTCTTGGCGAGCTTCTGCCGCAGGTCCTTGAGCTGCCGGTGGTCCGGCAGACCGGTCTCGGCGCGCTGGGCGGGCGCCTCGCCGCCCTGCCGCGAGCGCTGGTGCCGCTCCTGGAGCAGGGTGCCGACCTGATCGGCGTCGAGCAGACCCGGGATCCCGAGGAAGTCCTGGTCCTCGGAGCCGATCTCGAAGCCGTTATAGTCCTGACCGTCGTAGAGCACGCCGTGGAAGGAGGCCTGGGAGCCGATAGCCTCGAAGCGGCCCGAGGCCAGCTCCGAGCTGGCGCTCTCCTCGCGGTTGGCCTCCTCGAGGAGCTCGTCGTCCAGCCCCTCGTCGGCGGCGATGATCGCCTCCTCGTCCTGCGGCCCCTTCAGGTCCAGCGCGTGGTCGCGCTCGGCCTCCATCTCGTGGGCCAGCGTCATCAGGTGCGGCACCGAGGGCAGGAACATCGACGCCGTCTCCCCGCGCCTGCGGGCGCGGACGAAGCGGCCGATGGCCTGGGCGAAGAACATCGGCGTCGAGGTGCTGGTGGCGTAGACGCCGACCGAGAGCCGGGGCACGTCCACGCCCTCGGAGACCATGCGCACCGCGACCATCCAGCGCTCGTCCGAGGCGGAGAAGGAGTCGATGCGGTCCGAGGCGGTCTTGTCGTCGGAGAGGATCAGCGCGGGCTTGGCGCCGGTGATCTTCTCCAACCGGGCGGCGTAGGCGCGGGCGTCCTCGTGGTTGGTCGCGATGACCAGGCCGCCGGCGTCGGGCACCGTGCGGCGGACCTCGGTGAGGCGCTGGTCCGCGGCCGCGAGCACCGAGGGGATCCACTGGCCGCGGGGGTCCAGCGCGGTGCGCCAGGCCTGGGCGGTGATGTCCTTGGTGAAGCCCTCGCCCAGCTCGGCGGCCATCTCCTCGCCGGAGCTGGTGCGCCAGCGCATCTGCCCGGAGTAGGCCATGAACAGCACGGGGCGGACCACGTGGTCGGTCAGCGCCGGGCCGTAGCCGTAGGAGTAGTCGGCCTGCGAGCGCAGCAGGCCCTCCTGGTCCTCCTCGTACCTGACGAAGGGGATTTGGGAGGAGTCGGAGCGGAACGGGGTGCCGGTCAGCGCCAGGCGCCGGTGGGCGGGCTCGAAGGCCTCGCGCAGGCCGTCGCCCCAGGACAGCGCGTCGCCGGCGTGGTGGATCTCGTCGAGGATCACCAGCGTGCGGGCGTTCTCCGTGCGGGCCCGGTGCAGCAGCGGCTTGTTCGCCACCTGCGCGTAGGTCAGCGCCACGCCCTGGAAGCCGCGGGCGTGCTGGCCGTCGGCGTTCTTGAAGTTCGGGTCGATCGCGATGCCCACCCGGGAGGCGGCGTCGGCCCACTGCGACTTCAGGTGGTCGGTGGGGGCGACGACGGTGAGTCGGGCGACCGTGCCGCGATCCATCAGCTCCTTGGCCACGCGCAGCGCGAAGGTGGTCTTGCCCGCACCCGGCGTCGCGACCGTCATGAAGTCCCGCGGCTGCTCGGCGAAGTACTTCTCGAGGGCCTCGGCCTGCCAGGCGCGCAGCTTGGAGGCGGTGCCCCAGGCCGCACGGTCCGGATAGGCGGGAGGCATCTCCGCGCCGGCTCCGCCGAACAGGGAGGGCTGTGCTGAGTCTTCGGTCACTGGTGGCTACTCGCTCCTGGCTGGTCCTGGTGTGCGCGCTGGTCCGCGCGGCGCGCCGGTCGCTTTCCGAGCGCGGCACGGCGACGGCGGCGCCGTGGGCACGGCGCCGCCGGGTCAGGGGATGGGACGGAAGGGGCTACTCCCCGTCCCCGTCCTCGTCCTTCCCGCCGCGCATGGACTCGTAGACTTCCTTGCACTCGGGGCAGACCGGGAAGCGCTCGGGGTCGCGCCCCGGCGTCCAGACCTTGCCGCACAGGGCGATGACCGGCTCCCCGGACAGGGCCGACTCCATGATCTTCTCCTTGCGCACGTAGTGCGCGAAGCGCTCGTGGTCCCCGGGCTCGGCGAGCTGGCGGGTCTCCTCGCGCTCGATGGTGGCCGCGCCGCCGGGAGACGTGCCGTAGCCGGTGTCGTCCAGGGGATCGGTGGAGTTCAGGATCTCGGGTGAACGGGCAAGCATCATGCCGACCATTCTACGCCCCGCCCCGCCTCCGATGAACCTCGGGACCGCTCCGGTCCCCGCCCGGGGAGCGCCCCGCGGGAGGAGGCGGGACGGCCCGGGCGAGGAGCCGGAGCGGAGCGGGCCGGCCGGCTCAGGTGAAGCGCGCGACGTCGTCGTACAGCTCCGGCGCCCGCCGCTCGTACCAGGCCCCGCCGATCCGCACGCCCAGCCAGAGCACCACGGTCCCGCCGACGACGCCGAGCACCAGCGTCAGCCAGTTCGCCCACGCGGCGCCGGTGAACAGGTACACCAGCCCCATGACCCACGCCGGGAAGGCGAGCAGCGCGATGACGCACAGCCCCGCCATCTGCGCGAGCATGTTGGCGAAGCCGGCGCCGTTGCGCTGCGTCTTCCAGGGGCTGCCGCCGGGCGGCACCACCGGGTAGGCGTACCGGACCGAGACCACGGCCCCCACGCCCAGACCCGTCAGCAGGAAGCCCAGGGACAGCCCCAGGTTGACCGGGATCCCGCCCGGCGAGCCGGAGACGACCATCCCCGCCACCGAGGCCACGGCGACCAGCGGCAGGAAGACGATGCCGAAGCCCAGCACCCGCCCCCAGCGGTCGTCCCGCCCCCGCAGCGGCGCGGTCACGTGCAGCGAGAAGGCGGTGTTGTCGTAGGAGACGGCGTAGCAGGTGACCCATACGACGGCGATGCCGGCCACCGGACCGATCACGCTGACCGAGAGCCCTCCCGAGCCGAGCTGGGAGCTCAGCCAGAAGACCAGGAAGAGGGCGGGCACCATGATCAGGTTCAGGTTGAACCGCGGATCCTTGAACAGGTAGAGCACGGTGCGGGCGGCCACGGCGCCCGCCGGGGTCCCGGGCATGAGGCCGAGGAGCCCGATGCCGCGCGCGCCGGAGGCCCGGCCGCGGCGAGGGGACCCGCCGCCCTGCCCGATGTGGCTGATCTGGTGGGCCACCACGCGGTCCCATAGGAGCAGCCCGGCGGCCAGGTAGACCAGCAGCAGCACGGCCCGCGCGGCCGCCAGGCCGGGGGCGCCCTGCGCGAGGTCGCCCGGCACGGCCCACGCCACGCCGAGCGGGGTCCACGCCAGCACCCCGAGGGTCCGCTCGAGCGCCCCGCCCCGGCTCAGCCCCTCCCCGAGCGTCACGAGCAGGGGGCCGACCGCCACGATCACCACGAACATGACGGCCCCGATCGTCTCGGTCACGAATCGGCGGGAGCGCAGGGCCATGCTGAAGGCCGAGACCAGCCGCGAGCACACCACCACGAGCGCGTAGCCCAGCACCGAGCAGACGACGCCTGCCGCCGCGGCGGCCCCGGAGGCCCAGCCGACGGCCGGGGCCAGCAGGGCCAGCAGCGTGAGCGGCCCGACGACGCCGATGAGGGAGCCCGCCAGCTGCCCGCCCATGATCTCCCGCGGCCGCAGGGGGTAGAGCGCCAGCCGGTCCGGGTCCAGTGTCGCATCGGCCCCCGAGGCGACGAGCGGGACCAGCAGCCACGCCAGGGCGATGAGCGAGCCGAGTCCCACGGCGGTCATCTGCACCAGCTCGGTGCGCCCGTGCAGCGCGAGGAGCGCCAGGACGAGCAGGGACAGCATCCCGAGCGCGTAGACCCCGCCGATGACGGTCCCCACGATGGCCCAGGCGCTGCGCCTGAACGCGGCCCCCAGGTGCGCCAGCTTGAGCCTCAGGAGGTTCCCAACCATGTGATCCCCTCCGACTCGACGCGGCCGCCGACCAGCTCGACGAACCTCTCCTCCAGGCTCTGCTCCCCGCGCACCTCGTCCACGGTGCCCGCGGCGAGGATGCGCCCGGCGTCCATGATCGCGACGTGGTCGCACATGCGCTGCACCAGGTCCATCACGTGGCTGGAGACCACCACGGTCCCGCCGTGCCGGACGAAGCCGGCCAGGATGTCCCGGATGTTCGAGGCGGAGACGGGGTCCACCGACTCGAAGGGCTCGTCCAGCACCAGCACCTTGGGCGAGTGGACCATCGCGGAGGCCAGCGCCACCTTCTTCCGCATGCCCGCCGAGTAGTCGGTGACGGGCTTGCCGGCGGCCTCGAGCAGGTCCATCGCCCCGAGGAGGTCCTCGGTGCGCTCCCCCGCGGTCTCGCGGTCCAGGCCGTGCAGCAGGCCGGCGTAGACGATCAGCTGGCGGCCGGTGAGGCGGTCGAAGAGGTGGACGCCGTCGGGCAGGACCCCCAGCGCGGCCTTCGCCTCCCGGGGGCTCGCCCAGACGTCGATCCCGCGCACGACGGCGGCGCCGGAGCTCGGGCGGAGCAGGCCGGTGGCCATGGACAGCGTCGTGGTCTTGCCCGCGCCGTTGCGGCCCACCAGCCCGTAGGTGGAGCCGGCCGGGATGTCCAGGTCCACGGCCTGGACGGCGGCCTTGTCCCCGTAGGTCTTGGTGAGCCCGCGCAGGGCGATGGCCTCCTCCCCGCTGACGGGAGGAGGGCCGGAGGGGGCCGCCGGGCTCCCCGTCCCGGCGGGACGGGGCGGGGGCGGCTGGTCGTGGGGCGAGGGATGATGATCGTGACTGGTCATGCCCCCAGGAGACCACACCGCCGCGGGCAGCCGCATCAGACCGCGGTCTGAGTCTCGCGCGGGCGATGCGGCCGGTCCGGGCCCCGCTAGAAGAGGACGCGCATGAGGCGCCCGCGCGCCGCGGTGACCCGGGGATCCTCCGCGCCGACGACGTCGAACAGCTCCAGCAGCCGCTCCCGCACCCGGTTCTTGGTCTCCGGGGCGCTGCGGCCGATGAGGGCGATGAGCCGGTTGAAGGCGTCCTCGACGTGCCCGCCCGAGACGTCGAGGTCCGCCACGAGCAGCTGGGCCTCGACGTCCTCCGGGGCCTCAGCCGCGGCCGCGCGGGCCTGCTGCAGGTCCTGCCCCTGCACGCGCTCCAGCAGGCCGGTGCGGGCCAGCCCCACGGTCGCGTCGCGGTCCGCCGGCTGCTCGTTGAGCGCGCGCCGGTAGGCGTCCCGGGCCGCGGCGTAGTCCCCCGCCTCCAGCGCCGCCTGCGCCTCCTGGTGCAGCGGGGGCAGGGGCTTCTCCTGCGGCTCCTCCTCGCCCGCGGAGACGGGCTCGAAGGTCTCGGTGAGCTGCGACTGCCGGGCGAGGTCCACGACCTGGGCCAGCAGATCCTTGATCTGATCCGCCGGGACGGGCGCGTTGTACATCGGAGCGGGCCGGCCGCCGAGCAGGGCCAGCACGTTCAGCGAGCTCGAGGCCTGGAAGGCCTGCGCGAGCTCGGGGACGGCCTCGACGTCGGCCGCGAGCAGCAGGACGCGCCCGGCGAGCTCGTCGACCAGGCCCTCCAGCTCCGAGACCGCCTGCACGGCCCCGGCGTCCGAGCGGCTGTACAGCGCCAGCACCAGCGGCCCGTGGGCCGAGAGCTGGGCCGCCTCCTGGAACTCCTCGACGGAGGTCACCTCGCGGCGGTAGGAGGCGCCGCCCGCGGGGGCGGAGCCGCCGGCCGCGGCGCCGGCCTGCTGGGAGAGGTCGGGCGCGGAGCGGACGGAGGCCGGCAGCTCCTCGGCCGGCTCGGGAGCGTGGGGGCGGGCCTCGCCCAGGGGGTTCTCGGTCATCTGCCATCACCTTCCGTCGGGGCGGGCGCCGCAGGGCGCCCGCGCATCTCGTGCTTTCCTCCCATCCTCCCAGAAGGGGCGGCGCGGCCCGGCTCCGCAGCCGGTTTTTCTCCCACCGCTGACAGCCGCCTCCCCCGCGGGTCCGCCGCACGCCGGGGGCGAGAGGCGGGTACTCTCGGAACGGAACGGGACCGTCCGCCGAGCACCGGGCGGGCCCGTGGGGCGTCGCGGCATCCGCGGCGCGGGCGGCGAGGCGCGCCGGCCGGCCCCCGAGGCCGCCGGTGCCGCCGCGCACGCTGAGCAGGCACGAGACGGCGGAGGACCCAGATGAGCCGAAGGACCCGGAGCGTCGGCACCGGTCTGCGCGCCGCCCTCGAGCGGATCCGGGGACGACGCCGCCCCGACCGTCCCGACCGCTCCGCGCCCCTGGCCCCCTGGGCCCAGCCCCGCCCCCGCTTCGACCTGCCCGAGCAGAGCGGCCCGCCCGCCGGGACGCCGGGCGGGCCCCGGGCCGAGGAGTCGCCCCGCGTCGTCGCCGACCTCCCGCCCAGCGCCGCCCCGCAGCGGGCGGGCGTCACCCAGCGCCCCATCTACACCGGCTTCATGGTCACCGTGGGCGTGGGGCTGGCCCTGCTCTTCTACTACGTCGCGGTCAACGTGGGCGCCCTGGGCGGATGGATCACGGGCGCGATGTTCATCGCCCTCGGCCTGGACCCGCTGGTGCGGTGGATCGAGGCGCGCGGGCTGCCCCGCCCGGTCGGCGTCGTCGCCGTGCTGCTGATCCTCGCCGGGCTCGCGACGCTGCTGGGCACCGTGGTCATCCCCACCATCGCCCGGCAGGCGCTGGAGTTCCTCAACAACTTCCCGGACACCTTCGACAGGTTCCTCGAGTCGGACTTCATGGTCACCCTGGACCAGCAGTGGGGCGTCCGGGACCGGGTCGACGCCGAGGCGGAGAACTTCTTCTCCAGCCTCTTCAGCGACTCGAACGTCGTCGGCAGCTTCCTCAACAGCCTCATCAACGCAGGCTCCACCATCGCGCAGGTCATCACCGGCACCTTGATCGTGATGTTCCTGGCGCTGTACTTCCTCGCCTCGCTGCCGACCATCAAGGCGTGGGGCGTGCGGCTGGCGCCGACCTCCAGGCGGCCCCGGGTCGAGGAGCTGACCGAGAGGATCACCCGCTCGGTCGGCAACTACGTGATGGGACAGGCCATCGTGGCGCTGCTCAACGCGACCGTGGCGTTCATCCTCATGACGATCGTGGGCGTGCCGTTCCCGCTGCTGACCGCCTTCGTGGTGGCGCTGCTGGCCTTCGTGCCCCTGGTGGGCGGCGTCGTCGCCGGCATCCTGGTCACCTTCATCGCGCTGCTGCAGGGCTGGCAGACGGCCCTGATCTACGCCCTGTGCTACTTCGCCTACCTGCAGGTCGAGGCGTACTACGTCTCGCCGCGCATCATGAAGCGGGCGGTGGCGGTGCCCGCCGCGGTCGCGGTCATCGCGGTCGCCGGCGGCGGCGCGCTGTGGGGCGTGCTGGGCGCGATCGTCGCGATCCCGGTGGCCGCCTCGGGGCTGCTGCTGGTCCGGGAGGTCCTTGTCCCGCTGCAGGATCGCCGCTGAGCGTGGTGCCGGCGGCTCTCGGCGGGACCGCCCGCAGCGGGCCCGGGACGGCACGGCGCCGGAGGGCTCAGCGCCCCCTCCAGCACTTCTGGTGCCAGTGCCGGCGCTCCTCGACCGCTCTGCGGTCCCCGAACAGCGCATCGGTCCGCCAGACGACCACGTGGGCGACGCCGACCGGGATGCTCCGCCCGCACCCCGGGCAGGTGTAGACCTTCCGGGCCCCGGAGGCCGGGACGTGGCGGACGTGCCACTCCCCCTCGGCGTCGCGCTCGATCCGCGGCGCCGGGTCCAGGATGCGGGAGATGTCCCCGCCGGGAAGCTGCCGCTGCCACTTGCTCGGACCGGCCTTGCCGTGGCCTGACTGGGAGCTGCGGCCGGTGCGCCGGGGACGGGAGGGTGCCATGGGGCTCATTGTGGCACAGCCCCTCGGCCCGCTTGTACAGTGGAGCCCGTGCGTCTCGTGATAGCTGAATGCTCCGTCGATTACATCGGCCGCCTCAAGGCCCATCTCCCCCGCGCCGTGCGGCTGCTGATGGTCAAGGCCGACGGCTCCGTCCTCATCCACTCCGACGGGGGCTCCTACAAGCCGCTGAACTGGATGTCCCCGCCCGCCCGGCTCCACGTGGAGGCCGGGGCCGAGGAGGAGGATCCCGAGGTCCTGGAGACCTGGACCGTGCAGGCCGCGAAGTCCGACGATCGGCTGATCATCCGCGTGCACGCCAAGCATCACGACTCCGACCACGCGCTCGGGACCGATCCTGGGCTGATCAAGGACGGCGTCGAGGCGGACCTGCAGCGGCTGCTCGCCGAGCAGATCGACGTCCTGGGGCCGGGCTACAGCCTGGTCCGGCGGGAGTACCCCACCGCGATCGGGCCGGTGGACCTGCTGGCCCGCGACGGCGCGGGGCACACCGTGGCCGTGGAGCTCAAGCGCCGCGGGGACATCGACGGCGTCGAGCAGCTCACCCGCTACCTCGAGCTGCTGAACCGGGACCCCCTGCTGGCGCCCGTGCGCGGGATCTTCGCCGCCCAGCAGATCAAGCCGCAGGCGCGGGTCCTGGCCGTGGACCGCGGCATCGACTGCGTGACGCTGGACTACGACGCGATGCGCGGCGTCGACGATTCGGCGGGCCGCCTCTTCTGAAGGCCGCGGGGCCTCCCCTCCCCCCGCCGAAGCCCCGGCGACGACGAAGGGCCCGGAACGTCCTCACGTTCCGGGCCCTTCGCCGTTGCGGATCGGCTGCGTCAGATGTCGGCGGACTTCGCCGCGACGGTCACGCGGTCGTTGGAGACCGTCAGGAACCCCTCGTGCACGCGCGTCGTCATCCGCTCGCCCTCGGCCGGGTCGATCACGAGCTCCCCGTCCTCGGCCAGCAGCGCCATCGTGGGCACATGGCCGGGCAGGATGCCCATCTCGCCGTCGGCCGTGCGAGCGCGGATGTAGCTCGCCTCACCGCGCCAGACGACGCTCTCGCGGGAGACCACCTCCACGTTCAGAACGGCCATGATCAGTTACCGCCCTCGGCCTTGAGCTCGGCCCACTTCTTCTCGACGTCGTCGAGCCCGCCGACGTTGAAGAACGCCTGCTCGGGGATGTGGTCCAGGTCGCCGTCGCAGATCGCGGTGAAGCCCTCGATGGTGTCCTGGATGGACACGGTCGAGCCCTCGACGCCGGTGAACTGCTTGGCGGTGTAGGTGTTCTGCGAGAGGAACTGCTCGATCCGGCGGGCGCGGGAGACGACCACCTTCTGCTCCTCGGACAGCTCGTCGACGCCGAGGATGGCGATGATGTCCTGGAGCTCCTTGTTCTCCTGCAGGATGCCCTTGACCCGCGTCGCGGTGTCGTAGTGCGCCTGGCCGATGTACTGCGGGTCCAGGATGCGGGAGGTCGAGGACAGCGGGTCCACGGCGGGGTACAGACCGCGGGAGGCGATGTCGCGGGACAGCTCGGTGGTCGCGTCCAGGTGGGCGAAGGTCGTCGCCGGGGCCGGGTCGGTGTAGTCGTCCGCGGGGACGTAGATCGCCTGCATCGAGGTGATCGAGTGACCCCTCGTGGAGGTGATGCGCTCCTGCAGCAGGCCCATCTCGTCCGCCAGGTTCGGCTGGTAGCCCACGGCGGAGGGCATGCGGCCCAGCAGCGTGGAGACCTCGGAGCCGGCCTGGGTGAAGCGGAAGATGTTGTCGATGAACAGCAGCACGTCCTGGTTCTGCACATCGCGGAAGTACTCCGCCATGGTCAGCGCGGACAGCGCCACGCGCAGACGCGTTCCAGGGGGCTCGTCCATCTGGCCGAACACCAGGGCGGTGTCCTTGAGGACCCCCGCCTCCTCCATCTCGACCCAGAGGTCGTTGCCCTCGCGGGTGCGCTCGCCGACGCCGGCGAACACGGAGGTGCCGCCGAAGTTGCGGGCCACGCGGGTGATCATCTCCTGGATGAGCACGGTCTTGCCCACGCCGGCGCCGCCGAACAGGCCGATCTTGCCGCCCGAGATGTACGGGGTCAGCAGGTCGATGACCTTGATGCCGGTCTCCAGCATCTGGGTCGAGCCCTCGAGCTGGGCGAAGTTCGGCGCCTTGCGGTGGATCGGCCAGAAGTCGCTGGCCTGGATCTCGGAGTCGTCGATGTCGAGCGAGTTGCCCAGCACGTTGAAGATGTGGCCCTTGACGCCGTCGCCCACCGGGACGGAGATCGAGGCGCCGGTGTCCTGCACCGGGGTGCCGCGCACCAGGCCGTCGGTCTGCTGGAGCGAGATGGCCCGGACCAGGTTGTCACCGAGGTGCAGCGCGGTCTCGAAGGTGATCTTCTGCGTCTTGTTGCCGAGGGTCAGCTCGGCGGTGAGCGCGTTGTAGATGTCGGGGATCTGGTTGGCCGGGAACTCGACGTCGACCACAGGGCCGATGACGCGGGCGATCCGCCCGACGCCGCCCTGAGCCGGCGCGGAGGCCGAGTCGGTGATGGTGGCAGTCATTTTCGCTTACCTCTTATGGAAAGTGAACGTACAGGTGGTTTAGGAGGCGAGGGAATCCGCGCCTGCGACGATCTCGCTGAGCTCCTGAGTGATCTCCGCCTGGCGGGCGGTGTTCATCAGGCGGGTGTACTTCTTGACCAGCTCGTCCGCGTTGTCGCCCGCGGACTTCATGGCGCGCTGGCGGGAGGCCAGCTCGCTCGCCGCCGCCTGGAGCAGGCAGGCGTAGATCCGGGTCGCGACGTACCGGGGCAGCAGCGCGTCCAGCACGTCCTCGGCACTCGGCTCGAACTCGAAGAGCGCCTCGTTCTCGTAGTCGGCGGACTCCAGCTCCGTGCCGGGCAGGATCTCCTCGCCCAGGTCGCGGGCCTCGACGACCTGCAGAGGGAGCATGCGCAGGATCTTGGGCTCCTGGGAGACCATCGAGAGGAACTCGGTGTAGACGACGTGCATGTCGTCCACCCCGCCCTCCTCGTAGGGGACCTCGAAGCGGCCGAGGAGCGCGTCGCGGATGCTGGTCGCGGTCTCCACATCCGGGTTGTCCGTGTTGCCGGTCCACAGCTGCTCGTAGGGCCGGTCCCGGAACTCGAAGTACTGCTGGGCCTTGCGGCCGACCAGGAAGAGCTCGACCTCGCGGCCCTCCCGGCGCAGCCGCTCGATCAGGCCCTCGGCCTTCTTGAGCACGTTGGCCGAGTAGGACCCAGCCAGGCCCCGGTCGCTGGTGACCACCAGGACGGCCGAGCGGCGGGACTCGCCGCCGCGGTTGATCAGCGGGTGGCTGATCGAGGTCTGCGAGGCCACCGCGGTGACCGCGCGGGTCAGCGCGTTGGCGTAGGGGCCAGCGGCGTTGGAGCGCTGGCGGGCGCGGTTGATGCGAGAGGTCGCGATCATCTCCATCGCCTTGAAGATCTTCTTCATCGACGACGTCGACTTGATCTTCTGGCGGTAGACCCTGATCTGGGCTCCCATAGAGCTTCCTTTCAGCCCGTCCGGTGCGCGGCCCCGCCTGGGGGCCGCGCGCCGTCAGGTCTTATCGCGTGACGATCTCTTCCTGGGCGACCTCGGACGCCTCGACGGGAGCGTGCTCCTCGCTGCCGGGGCGCACCTCGGCTCCGCCGGAGCGGAAGTCGCGCTTGACCTCGGCGACCGCCGACTTCAGCGCGTCCACCGTGGAGTCCTCGAGCTTGCCCGAGGCATCCAGGTCCGTCAGGACGCTGGTGTTGCGGCGCAGGTGGTCGATGAACTGCTGCTCGAAGTCGAGCACGTCCGAGACCTCGAGGTCGTCGAGGTGGCCGTTGGTGCCGGCCCAGATGGAGACGACCTGGTGCGCGACCGGGTACGGGGTGTACTGCGGTTGGCGCAGCAGCTCCGTGAGGCGGGCGCCGCGGGTCAGCTGCCGGCGGGAGGTCTCGTCCAAGTCGGACGCGAACATCGCGAAGGCCTGCATCGAGCGGTACTGGGCCAGCTCGAGCTTCAGGGTGCCGGAGACCTTCTTCATGGACTTCTGCTGGGCGGCGCCGCCCACGCGGGAGACCGAGACGCCGACGTCCACGGCGGGACGCTGGTTGGCGTTGAAGAGGTCCGACTGCAGGAAGATCTGGCCGTCGGTGATGGAGATGACGTTGGTCGGGATGAACGCCGAGACGTCGTTGGCCTTCGTCTCGATGATCGGCAGGCCGGTCATCGAGCCCGCGCCCAGCTCGTCGGAGAGCTTGGCGCAGCGCTCCAGCAGGCGGGAGTGCAGGTAGAAGACGTCGCCGGGGTACGCCTCGCGTCCCGGCGGGCGACGCAGCAGCAGCGACACGGCGCGGTAGGCCTCGGCCTGCTTCGACAGGTCGTCGAAGACGATCAGGACGTGCTTGCCGCCGTACATCCAGTGCTGGCCGATGGCCGAGCCGGCGTAGGGCGCCAGGTACTTGAAGCCCGCGGCGTCGGAGGCCGGGGAGGCCACGATCGTGGTGTACTCCAGCGCGCCGTTCTCCTCGAGGGTCTGACGCACCGAGGCGATGGTCGAGGCCTTCTGGCCGACCGCGACGTAGATGCAGCGGACCTGCTTGTTGACGTCGCCGGACTCCCAGTTCTCGCGCTGGTTCAGGATCGCGTCGATACCGAGCGCGGTCTTGCCCGTCTGGCGGTCGCCGATGACCAGCTGGCGCTGGCCGCGGCCGATCGGGATCATGGCGTCGATGGCCTTCATGCCGGTCTGCAGCGGCTCGTGCACGGACTTGCGCATCGTGACGCCGGGCGCCTGCAGCTCGAGGGCGCGGCGGCCCTCTGACTCGATCGGGCCCAGGTCGTCGATGGGCTGACCCAGCGGGTCGACCACGCGGCCCATGAAGGCGTCGCCGACCGGGACGGACAGGACCTCACCGGTGCGGTGGACCTCCTGCCCCTCCTCGATGCCGGTGAAGTCACCCAGGATGATGACGCCGATGTCGCGGGTGTCCAGGCTCTGCGCGAGGCCGAGGGTGCCGTCCTCGAAGCGCAGCAGCTCGTTCGCCATGACCGAGGGGAGCCCCTCGACCCGGGCGATGCCGTCGCCTGCCGTGCTGACGCGACCGACCTCGACGCGCTGGGTGTCCCCCGGCTCGTACGAAGCCGCGAACTCGTTCAGCGCATTGCGGACATCGTCGGCGTTGATGGTCAAATCGGCCATCTTGTGTCCCTGCTCTCCTATATTGTGGCTCCCGGATTGCTGGGAGCCGGATGTACGTGTGTGGGTGGATCGCACCGTGGATCCTCGCGGCCTCACGGGCCATCCAGCTGTATCTGACTGAATCGCCGTCGGTCGGGGCGTCCTTACGATGCGGTCATCGTGCGGCCGAGGTCCGAGATCCGGGCCAGGACCGATCCGTCGATCACCTCGTCGCCGACCTGGACCTTGATGCCCCCGATGATCTCGGGGTCAACGGTGAGGTCGAGGGCGAGGTCCTTGCCGTAGATGGACGAGAGGGTCCGCTGGAGCCTCTCCCGACGCTGCTCGTCGAGCGGGGCGCTGACGGTCACCTGGGCGATGGAGCGCTTCTGGAGCGCCGCGAGGACGCCGGCGAAACGCTCCGCCAGCATCGCCGGCAGCGCGCCCCGGGGGTGCTCCACCGCCTGGTTCACCAGCTCCTGGCCCTCCGGGGTCCGGAGCGCCACGACCTCGCTGACCAGCCGCTTCTTGGCCTGGGCCGTGGCCCGCTGGTCGGTCAGGGCGTTCTGCAGCCTCGCATCCGCCTCGACGACGCCGGTGAAGCGCAGGAGGTCCTCGATCACGGCGGTGACCGCCTCCTGACCGCCCCGGCGCTCGGCCGCGGCCGCGGAGGCCAGGACCGCGAGGTGCTCCAGGGCGTCGGCGAGGTCCCGCTCCCCCGACCAGCGCGAGCCGGCCGCGATGATCGCGAGCTCGCGGACCGCCGGGTACACCTTGCCCTCGAGGACGCTGGCGGCGATGCCACGCCGCTGCTCGGCCTCGCGGGAGGGGTCCGTCAGTCCGCGCCGCAGCGAGCCGTTCTGGTCCAGAAGGTTCGCGACGGCGAAGAGCTCGTTGCTCGTGGTGGTGCTGGCGTCGGCC
Source organism: Rothia halotolerans (assembly GCF_004136635.1). Lineage (GTDB taxonomy): Bacteria > Actinomycetota > Actinomycetes > Actinomycetales > Micrococcaceae > Rothia > Rothia halotolerans. Next base: position 914,402 of record NZ_NOIU01000002.1, read on the forward strand.
GCGAACCGCTGCTCGAAGACCTGCGCCAGGGCATCCTGGGATTCAGTCGATACTCCTGCCATTACCTGCTAGCACCTGCATTCCGCTGCTGGGATGCTTCGAGGTCCGACAGGAAGCGGTCCACCACGCGCTGGGAGCGCTGATCGTCGTCGAGGGCCTCGCCGACGATCTTCCCCGCCAGCTCGGTCGCCAGGGTGCCGACCTCGGTGCGCAGGGAGACCAGGGCCGCCGAACGCTCGGCGTCGATGGTCTTCTGGGCGTTCTCCGTGATGCGAGCGGCCTCCGAGGAGGCGCGCTCCTTGAACTCGGCCAGGATCTTCTCACCCTCACCGCGGGCTTCCTCGCGGATCTTCTGGGCCTCGAGACGCGCCGACTCCAGCTGCTGGTTGTACTCGTCGCGAGCAGCAGCGGCTTCGGCCTGGGCCTTCTCCGCCTTCGCCAGTCCACCCTCGATGGCCTCCTTGCGATCCTGGTAGATCTTCTCGAAGGTCGGAGCGATGAACTTGATGACGACGTAGAGGAGGATCACGAACCCGAGAGCGGTGATCAGAATTTCCCAGCCGTTGGGGATGAGGGGACTAGCGCCCTCTTCCGCTGCCATCAGATGAGACATAAAGGAGATTCCTGTTCTCTAGTTCTGTCTGGGGTGCGCAGCCGGGAGGCTACTGAATGAAGGCGAGAACCAGACCCAGGATGGCGAGGGCCTCGACGACCGCGAAGCCCAGGAAGAGCATCGGCTGAAGGACGCGCTGGGACTCGGGCTGGCGGGCCACGGAGGTCATGTACGCGGCGAAGATGATGCCGACGCCGATGCCGCCGCCGATGGCTGCGAGACCGTAACCGATGGCGCTGAGCGAACCGGAGATATCCATGAAGGGTTTCCTTTCGTGTTGCCCTGTAGGGCGGTTGAGTGCCTGACGGCGTGTCTGGGGTCGTGGGCCCGTGCCGGGGACGGCGCCGGGACCCGTTCCAGGTTTCCCCGGAAAACTAGTGGGCCTCAGCCACGGCGCCCTGGAGGTACACCGCGAAGAGGAGAGTGAAGACGTAGGCCTGGATGACCTGGATCAGCAGCTCGAGGAAGAAGAGGAAAATGCCGAAGATGCCGGAGAAGATCGAGACGCCGTAGCCGATGCCGCCCATATCGGCGATGAGGAAGCCGGTGAGGCTCGCAGCGACCATGATGGCCAGGTGCCCGGCGAACATGGTGGCGAACAGACGCAGCGCGTGGGTGACCGGCCGCACGATCAGGTTGGAGAAGAACTCGATCGGGATCAGGATGATGTAGAAGAACCACGGGACGCCCGAGGGCATCGTCATCGACTTCATGAAGCCGCCGAGCCCCTTGCGCTTGATCCCCACGCCGACCCAGAAGACGTAGGCGAACGCGGCGAGGAAGTAGGCCGCGCCGACGTGGGAGAAGCTGGGCAGCTGCAGGACGGGGATGGAGCCCCAGAGGTTGTTCACCAGGATGAAGTAGAAGCAGGTGAACAGCACCGGGACGAACGGCTTGAACTCGTGGACGCCGATCAGGTCCTTGGCCAGCGAGTTGCGGATGAAGCCGTAGCCCATCTCGCCGGCGAACTGCCAGCGGCCCGGGACCATCGCACGACGCCGCGCGGCGAACAGGAAGAGCGCGGCGACCACGATCACCGACACCAGGACGAGGAGCATCTGCTTGCCGAAGGCGAAGCTGCCGATCTCGAAGAAGGGGGGGAGGTGCATGTCCTCGACCGTGGGCGGCGTGAAGGCCGCTACAACGAGCCCGGTTTCCAGCAAGGCAAGTCCTTTCCAAAGGATTGTGATGCGTCCGCGAGGCGGGCTGGGGCCCGGGCCTCGGTCAGGTTTTTACGTATCCGCGCGGGCGGGAGGACCTGCGAAGTGGTCAGTCGTCCCGTTGCCGCATGTGGAGATACACCAGGTAGAACCCGGCGAAGGCCCCTATGCCAGCACCGAGCCACACGATCCATCGCGTTCCCAGCAAACGATCCATCCCAAAGCCTATCAAACTCCAGAACACTAGGCCGATCGCGATGTACAGCAGTGTCATCAGGGCCCCGGCGAGCCCGCCCTGCTGGACCAGCTCCCCCGCGCTGCGGAGGTCGCCGCTGGTGGGCTGGGAGGCCTTGCGCGCGCGACGAGGACGCTCGCCGTCGCGGCTCTGGTGCGTCTTGGCTGCCATCGTCTAAGATCCCGTGGTCTCGGCGTCGGGCGGTGAGGGGCGGTCCGAGGGGACCCGGTCCCCGGCGGATGCGCCGCCCTCTCCAAAATACAGGATTCGCAGGCGGCTCACCGCCCACACCTCCGTGACGAGCATCACCACGACGCCGCCCACCGCCCCCGCCACGAGCCATCCCGCGTTCCCCGGGGCCGGCCCGGGGAGCAGCGCCAGCGCCACCGCGCACAGCACGACCTTGACCACGTAGCCGAGCATCAGGGCCGGTGCCGGATCCGCCCGGCGGCGGAACGGCGGCAGGGCCACGATCCCCCAGGAGATCAGCGTCGAGCCGAGGACCACCCCGGCCCCGAGCGCCGCCGTCCCCGCCGCTGAGGCCCCGCCGAGCGCCCAGCCCAGCAGCGCGACGAGCAGCAGCCACACGGCCAGGTTCCCGCTCGAGGCGAGGCTGATGTCCTGCAGGGGACGGCCCGAGCGGCGGTCCCGGCGCAGCCAGAAGGGCGCCCTCATGCCGCGGCTCCCCTCTTGGTCAGGGCCCCCACCAGCCGCGGGGAGGCCAGGTAGAGCACCACGATGCACAGCACCAGCGCCCCCATCCCCGCCACGCCGCCGCTCTCGAAGGGCAAGGAGAGCACGGAGACGACGGTGACGCCCAGCGTCGCGAGCGTGACGACGGCGGCGGACCCGAGGTGCCCCAGGCCGACGTCGGTCAGCCGCTGGTACACGTGCTGCCGGTGCGGCCGGTACCACGCCTCGCCGCGGTAGATCCGCTTCAGCAGCGTCGAGCCGGTGTCCGCGAGGTAGATGATGAGCGGCGAGAGCAGGTACTCGACGTAGACGTCCGAGAGGAAGGCCCCCACCGCGCAGCAGGCGATCGCCCCGCCGAGGAAGTAGGAGCCGGTGTCCCCCAGGAAGACCCGCCGCCCGGCGAGGTTCCAGGGCAGGAAGGCCAGGTACGCCGCCCCGATGGCCGCCCCGCAGACCGTCAGCCACGGGATGTCGGTGGCCCACCCCGCGTAGGTGTAGGCCCCGCCCACCACGAGCCCGTGCAGGCCCGAGATGCCGTTGAGGCCGTCCATGAAGTTCACGACGTTGATGTAGCCCGCGATCGCCACCGCCCCCACCGGGACCCACCACAGGGCGGTGCCGAGGAAGAGGGTCAGCAGGCCGGCGACGACGACGCCGATCCCCAGCTGGCACAGCGCGCGCCAGCGCACCGCCAGCCCGGAGTAGTCCTCGACCCAGCCCAGCGCGCCGGAGGCGAGCATGCCCAGCAGGACCGTCAGCAGGATCGAGCGGTCGACCGGGATCAGCGAGAGCGCGAAGGCCGCCGCCACGGCGATGACCGTCGCGGCCGCCGTCGCCAGCCCCATGCCGCGCACGGTCGGCCGGGTGTGCGAGGACCTCTCCCCCGGCACGTCCACGACGCCCAGCCGCCGCAGCAGCGGCAGGACCGCCGCCGGCAGGGCCAGCCCCAGCACGAGGGCGACGCCGGCCGGCAGCGCCGCCGTTATCGGCTCCACGAGGGGGCTCACGCCGCGCCCCCGCGGGCCTCGCCGGGCTCCTCGCCCGGGCGCTCGGGGGCGGCCTCGTCCAGCGGGGACACCACCGGCAGTTCGCGGCTCGGCGGCATCCCGCCGCGGGCCTTCCACTCCCGCCGGTCCAGGTGGTTCGGGTCCAGCTGGGGCGAGGGGGTGTGGGAGATCTGCGGATGGCCGCGGTGCGTGCCGCGCTCCCCCTCGCCGATCAGGTCCTCGTGGATCTTCTCCCCCGGCCGCAGCCCGGTGATCTCGATCTCGACGTCGCTGCGCCCGCTCATCCGGATCAGGTGCTGGGCGATGTCGTAGATCCGCACCGGCCGTCCCATGTCCAGGATGAGCACCTCCCCCGGGTCCCCGATCGCTCCCGCCTGGATCACCAGCTGGCAGGCCTCCGGGATGGTCATGAAGTAGCGGGTGGCCTCGGGATGGGTCACGGTCACCGGGCCGCCGCGCCGGATCTGCTCCGTGAACAGCGGGAGCATCGAGCCCCGGGAGCCGAAGACGTTGCCGAAGCGGACGGAGTTGTACCGCCCGGAGGCGTGGTGGCCCATCCAGGCGGTCATCTTCTCGGCCATCCGCTTGGAGTGGCCGAGCACCGTGGTGGGGTTGGCGGCCTTGTCGGTGGAGATGTTGACGAAGACCTCGACGTCGGCCTCCGCCGCCGCGCACAGCACGTTGCGCGTGCCCAGCACGTTGGTCTTCCACGCCTCGTCGGGGTACTGCTCCAGCAGGGAGACGTGCTTGAGGGCGGCGGCGTGGAAGACGACCTGGGGGCGTCGGCTGGCGAAGACCTCCCGCACGGCCTCCGGGTCGCGGATGTCGGCCAGGACGGTGTCCGGGCCGTCCAGCAGCCCCCGCCCGGTGATGGACAGCTGGGTGGCCTGCACGGCCGACTCGTCGCGGTCCAGCATGATCAGCTCGGCCGGCGCGAAGTGCTCGATCTGCCGGCACAGCTCGGAGCCGATGGACCCGCCCGCGCCGGTGACCAGCACGCGCTTGCCGGTGAGGTAGCGGGCGATGCCCTCGACGTTGATGTCCACGGCCCGGTAGCCCACGATGTCCTCGAGGCTGACGTCCCGCAGGTCCAGCGAGCCCCCCTGGGTGTTGCCGAACATGTCCTTGAGCGGGGGCGCCGTCAGGATCCGGACCTCCATCCCCTCGAGCTCGGCGTTGATGCGCTCGACCAGGGAGGGGTCGACGTCGGCCATCGCGATGATGACCACCTTGGCGTTGTTGCGCCGCACCACCTGCCGCAGGGAGGAGAGGTTCCCCGAGACCGGGACCGAGTTGATGCGCAGGTGCTTCTTGGCGGGATCGTCGTCGACCAGGGCCACCGGCAGGTACGGGGAGTGCTTGTCCTGCAGCATCTGGGCGATCAGGGTGTTGGCCAGGAAGCCGGCGCCGTAGATCACCGCGTGGGGCGCGTGCTCGCTCGGCTTGGACTTGGACTCGACGTACATGCGCTTGAGGTAGCGGGCCGCCGCCATGAACAGCAGCGCGAAGGGGAAGGCGATCAGCCCGATGGAGCGCGGCACGCGCAGGGTCACTCCCACGAACAGCAGCACGACCTGCACCACGAGGGTCACCGTCACCGTGACCAGCAGCAGCGCCTTGGCCTCGTCGAAGCTGCCGAAGCTGTACCGCCCGCGGTAGAGCGCGAACAGCCCGCCGATGACCAGCTGGGAGGCGATAGCGACCAGGCAGACGATCACCATGCCCGACAGGTGCACCAGGCCGAAGTCCATCTCGTAGCGGAGGAACAGGCTGAGCACCAGGGCCACGACCCAGGAGGAGGAGTCCAGGAACATCTGGGTCCAGAGCCAGGCCCGGGGGCGGGCGTAGCCGTTGGCGGCCGTCGCGGCCGCATTCGTCTCGCGGCTCATGCGCGCCCGTCCCCCTTGCGCTCCTCGGAGTGCAGGGCTCCGACCTCGGCGGGGCCGCCGGCGCCTCGTGAGCCCACGAAGCGGCGATAGGCCTCGACCCGGCCCGCGGTGGGCACCAGGCGGTACAGCCCGCGCACCATCACGTTGCGCGCCCAGCGGGAGCGGCTGAGGTAGCCGGTCTCGCGCAGGTGCCGCTGGAGGCTCAGCTCGCGGCGCAGCGCGCCCAGCCCCCCGCGCCGGCGCCAGGCGCCGCCGCCCGCCCGGTAGACCACCAGCGGCTCGGCGAGGTTGCCGACCCGCCGGCCGGCGCGCATCATCCGGATCCACAGGTCGTAGTCCTCGGCGCCGGGGATCTCCTGGTAGCCGCCGACGCCGCGCACCGCGTCCGCGCGGAAGACCACGCTCGGGTGGCAGATGGGGTTCCGGCCGAGGGCCACCTCCCGGATCCGGCTCGGCTCGGTCTCGACGCGGCGCACAGCCTGGACCGTCTCCAGCGCCTCGTCCGCCTCGTACATCGCGGAGCCCACGACGTCGAGGGCTCCCCCGGCCACCATCGGGACCTGGCGCTCGAAGCGGACGGGCAGGGAGACGTCGTCGGCGTCGGCGCGCGCGACCACGGGCAGGGTGCAGCGCTCGAGGCCGGCGTTGAGCGCGGCCGGCAGCCCGCGGTGGACGGGGAAGCGCAGCACGGTCAGCTCGAGCGAGCGCGTGCGCGCCTCGCGCTCCAGCGCGGCGATCTCCTCCTCGAGCTCGGGGCCCACCGGCCCGTCCAGGACCAGCACCGCCTCGGTGGGCGGCAGGGTCTGCTCCCACGTGCTCGAGGCGAAGGCGGCCCGCAGGTGCTCGGGACGGTCGCGGGAGTAGACGGGCATCAGCAGGCTGAAGGCGGGGCGCTCGGGGCGGGGGACGGCGTCGGGCCCGCCGGTCTCCCCGGGCACGGCGTGGGCGGAGAGGTCGTAGGAGCCCGCCAGGACCTCCTCGTTGGAGCGCGGCGGGCGCAGGGCCTCGCGCAGCCCGCGGGACAGGCCGCCGCGCAGCTCGGGGGTGAGGCCGTTGCGGCGCACGGTGCGCCACCACAGCCGGCCGGTCGCGCCGGCGTAGAGCAGCTTCTCCCACGGGGCCAGCGAGCGGCTGCGGGTGAAGACCCACAGCTTGTTGCGCACGTCGTAGTAGAACCGGGGGCCGGGTGCGGCGTCGGTGGTCCCGAAGGTCCTGGTGTGGTGCGCGACGACCGACTCCGGCGCCGCGAGCGCGTCCCGGTGGCGCGCGAGCCGGGTCGAGTACTCGAAGTCGTCGTTCCAGATGAAGTAGTCGGCCAGCGGCAGTCCCGCCCGACGCATCGCCGCCCCGTCCATCAGCAGCGAGACGAAGGAGCCGCTGCGGATGCTCCGGGCCCCCACTGCGGCGGCCATCCGGCGGCGCCGCGCACCCGCCCCGATCCGCTCGATCATGGAGTTCATCGGGTGCTCGCGGCCGTCGGTCCACACCACGCGGCTGGCCACGAAGGCGGGGCGCTCCGCCGGATCCTCGGCGTAGCCCTCCCAGGCGGCGAGGGAGGCCTGCAGCGTCCGCTCGAGCGGCTCGGTGTCGTCGTCCATGACCCACACCAGGTCCGCGCCGTGCACGTGCAGCGCCCGGTCGATGCCGGCCGTGAACCCGCCGGCGCCGCCGAGGTTCTCCGCCAGGCGCACGACGTCGAGCGGCAGCGGGTAGTCCAGCCCGCGGAGGAACTCCCCGGTGCCGTCCGTCGAGGCGTTGTCCACCAGGACGACGCTGTCCGGCGTCGACGCCCCCGCGGCGATGCCGGACAGGGTCTTCTCGAGCAGCCCGACCCGGTTGTAGGTGACCACGACGGCCACCACTCGGGGCCGCGGCTGCGCGCCGCGGTCACTGGCGCGGATGGATCGCACGTATTCCTCTCCCATCACGTCGACGCGCCCGCGCGGATGCACCCGGCGCGGGTCCTGCAACGGTATCGCGTGATCTCATCAGTAAGGTTGTAGGGAAGGGCGTCCCGACGACGCCCCACGAACGGCACAAGACAGTCTAACGCGGGGGCCCTGTGGATTCCCGGTGCGTCCGCGGAGGATCCGGTTCACGAAAGCGAGGAAGCATGAGCCAGCACACCTGGCGAGTCCTGGGGGCCACCGGCTTCACGGGCTCCGCCATCATGACTCGTCTGCAGCAGGAGGACATCAGCGCGGCCCCGGTCGCCGCACCGCGGCTGGCGACGTCGGCGGACTCCGCCGGCCAGGTCATCGCCGAGGCCCGCCGCCTCCAGTCCGTCATCGACTACCTCGCCGACTCCTTCGCCGGCGCGGAGGTCGTGGTCAACGCGGCGGGGCTCTCCGCGCCGGACCAGCAGGACCTCGGCTCCCTCATCGGCGCCAACGCGCTGCTGCCGGCCGTCGTCGCCGTCGCGGCCCAGCGCACCGGCGTCCAGCGCGTCATCCACCTGAGCTCCGCCGCGGTCCAGGGCTCCCGCCCGGTCCTCGACGCGAGCGAGGCCACCTCGCCGTTCTCCGCCTACTCCTTCTCCAAGGCGCTCGGCGAGGACTGCCTCCTGCGCCTGCGCGAGCTCATCACCGCGACCGCCGAGGCCGGCGCCGCACCGGGCTCCGCCGCGTCGTCCTTCCCCGCGGCCCCGAGCACCAACCCGGTCACGGTCCACCCCCATCACGCCGCACAGCTGTGCATCGTGCGGGCGACCTCGGTGCAGGGCTCGGGCCGGAACACCACGGCCCAGCTCGCGCGCGTCTCCTCCTCGTTCCTGGCCTCGGTCGCCGGGCGCGGGGACCGCCCGACGCCGGTGACCTCCGTGCATGCGCTGGCGGAGTTCGTGGTGCGGGTCGGTACGCTGGACGAGCAGCTGCCGCCGATCGTCCTGCAGCCCTGGGAGGGCGCGACCACGGCCTCCGTCATCCGCGACGCCGGCCGCCGCCAGCCGCGCCACCTGCCTGACCTGCTGGCCCGGGGCGTCGTGGCCTCCGGCTACGGCGTCTCCTCCGCGCTGAACGAGCGCTTCCACGGGGCGGTCCGCCGGCTGGAGCTCATGCTCTTCGGCCAGGGGCAGGACGACTCCTGGGTCGAGCAGCGCGGGCTGTTCCCGGAGCGGCGCGTGGGCTCGGTGCTCCGCCAGGCCCACCAGGCCGCCGGCGCCAAGGGCTGATCCGGGGCCGGGCGGGGGTCGGGCGGGCCGGCTCAGCGGGGAAGGCCGGGCGGCCGGGCGGACCGGCCCGGCCGAAGGCAGGGTGGAGGGAAAGCCCGCCCCGCCGGAAGGCGGGAGCGGAGGGCTCCCGCCCCGCTCAGTCCTCGGTCTCGGCCCGCCCCGGCTCCGGTTCCTCGGGCTCCCCTCCCGCGGCCTCCGCGGCCGAGGATCCGAAGACCAGCTGACGGGCCGCCTCGGTCCCCAGCGGCCGGGTCGGGGCCTCCTCGGCATGCGCCGGGCGCCGCGCCGGACGGTCCTCCTCGCGCTCCGGGCGGGAGCGCAGCTGATCCACGGCCGGGCGCGCCGAGCCCGCGGCGGTCCCGGCGACCCCCGCCGCGGCCCCGCCAGCGGCGGAGGCGGCGCCGCCCGCCACGAGGTCCTCATCGGTCTCCGCGGCACGCGGCGCCGAGCCCGCGGAGCGCTCGCGCTGGAGCTCCTCGCGGGTCACGACGTCGGGCGCCACCTCCCGCAGCCGCTCCACGCCGATCGCCCCCAGCCGCACGACGACGAGGCGGTCCCCCGTCGCGTCCACGATGGTCGAGGGCGCGACGTCGGCGCTCTCGGTCCCCTCGGCGCGCCCGGCCGGGCGGCGGCCGTCGTCGAGGATGGCCTCCACCCGCTCGCCGAGCTGCTCGAAGGCCTCCCCGGCGTCGGTCGCGGCGGCCCGGCCGGTGCGATTGGCGCTGGAGACGGCCAGCGGCCCGGTGCGGCGCAGCAGCTCCCGGGCCAGCTCGTCGTCGGGCACGCGCAGCGCCACGGTCCCGGCGGTCTCGCCGAGGTCCCAGTTCAGGGAGGGCTGGGCGTAGACGATGATGGTCAGCGCGCCCGGCCAGAACGTCTCGGCCAGCGCCCGGGCCTGCTCGCCCACCTCGTCCGCCAGGCCCGGCAGGACCGCGGGGTCGGCGATCAGCACCGGGGGCGGCATGCGGCGCGAGCGGCCCTTGGCCGCCAGCAGCTGCCGCACCCCGCCGCGGGAGAACGCGTCGGCGGCGATGCCGTAGACGGTGTCGGTCGGCATCACCACGGTGCGGCCCGCGGCCAGCGCCGCGGTGGCCGCCTCGAGGGCCGCCTCGCGCTCGTCGGGGGTGCTGACGGAATAGACGGTTGCGGTCACGGTTCGGCGTCCTTGGTCTCGTGCTGGTGGCGCCCGCCGGGTCGGCTGGACCTCGGGGCGCCGGGTTGCCGCCCTCCAGCGTATCCCTTCGTGGCCCGTTCCCGCCCGGTCAGGTCCAGGAGGGTCTCGACGCCGGCGAAGCCCTCGGCCTCGAAGAGCCCCGTCACGGCCTCGGCCTGCACCTCGGCGTGCTCCATGACCAGCAGGCCGCCGGAGACGAGCAGGCGGGCGGCGCGGTGCACGAAGGCGGCGGGGATCAGCAGCCCGTCCGGCGACCCGCCGTACAGGGCCGTCCCCGGGTCGTGCAGCGCGACCTCGGGGTCCCTGGGCACCATGTCCTCGGGGATGTAGGGCGGATTGGTCACGACAGCGTCCACCGCGCCCTCCAGCTCGGGCAGCGCCGCCGCGGCGTCGCCGGCCACGATCTCCGCGCTCGGCTCCCCCGCCCCGGCCCGGGCCGCGGCGTTGCGGCGGGCCCACGCGAGGGCGGCCTCGCTGAGCTCGACGCCGATCACCCGCGCGGCGGGGTTCTCCTGGGCGGCCGCCAGCGCCAGCGCGCCCGAGCCGGTCGCGAGGTCCACCACCGTGGGCCGGGGGCCGGGGCGGGTGGGGAGAAAGGCGTTGAGCTCGTCGACCAGCAGCTCCGTCTCGGGCCGGGGGACGAACACGCCGGGGCCGACGTCGAGCGTCAGGTTCCGGAAGTGCGCGCGGCCGGTGAGGTGCTGCAGGGGGATGCGCTCGGCGCGGGCCCGCACCAGCTCCGCGTAGCCGGCCGGCGTCGCCCAGGAGCCGGTGACCATGCGCGCGGCGAGCTCGCCGCGGCTCACCTCCTCGCCCATCACGCGGGAGAGCAGGTGCGCGGCGAGCAGCTCGGCGTCGGCCCTCGGGGTGGCGACGCCGGCCCGGGCCAGCAGCGCCGCAGCCTCCCGCACGGCCGCACCGAGATCCTCGGGGGCCCCGGCGGATCCCTCGGTCACCGGGTCAGGAGCCCTGGCCGAGGGCGGCCAGGCGGTGCTCCTCGTCCATCGAGATGGCGGACTGGATCACCGGCTCGAGCTCCCCGCCCATCACGTGGTCCAGGTTGTAGGCCTTGTACCCCGTCCGGTGGTCCGCGATCCGGTTCTCGGGGAAGTTGTACGTGCGGATGCGCTCCGAGCGGTCCATGGTCTTGACCTGGGACTTGCGGTGCTCGGCCGCCTCGGCGTCGAGCTGCTCCTGCTGGTGGGCCAGCAGGCGGGCGCGCAGCACGCGCATCGCGGCCTCGCGGTTCTGCAGCTGCGACTTCTCGTTCTGCATCGCGACGACGATGCCGGTGGGCAGGTGCGTGATGCGCACGGCGGAGTCGGTGGTGTTGACCGACTGGCCGCCCGGGCCGGAGGAGCGGTAGACGTCGATCTTCAGGTCGTTCTGGCTGATCGTGACCTCCTCGGGCTCGTCGACCTCGGGGAAGACGAGCACGCCCGCGGCGGAGGTGTGGATGCGCCCCTGGGACTCGGTCACGGGAACGCGCTGGACGCGGTGGACCCCGCCCTCGTACTTCAGGTGGGCCCATACGCCCTCGGCCGGGTCGTTGGAGGAGCCCTTGATCGCGACCTGGACGTCCTTGTACCCGCCCAGGTCGGAGTCGTTGGAGGAGATGATCTCGGTCTTCCAGCCCTTGGTCTCGGCGTAGCGGGTGTACATCCGCAGCAGGTCGCCGGCGAACAGGGCGGACTCGTCGCCGCCCTCCCCCGCCTTGACCTCGAGGATCACGTTCCGGCCGTCGTCGGGGTCGCGCGGGATCAGCAGGCGGCGCAGGTGCTCCTGCGCCTGCTCGAGCTGCCCCTCGAGCTCGGCGGCCTCGGCGGCGAACTCGGGGTCCTCCCCGGCCATCTCGCGGGCGGCCTCCAGGTCGTCCTCCAGCCCGCGGAGCCGGCGGTGCGCCTCCACGATCCTGTTGAGCTCGGAGTAGCGGCGTCCCAGCTTGCGGGCCTTGCCCGGGTCGGCGTGGACCGCCGGGTCGGCCAGCTGGTTCTGCAGCTCCGCGTGCTCGTCCAGCATGGACTGAATGGATTCGAACATTGATTCCTCGATCATTGGGTCAGTCGTTGCGGCCTCCAGTATCCCACGTGCCCGCGCAGGCCTCGGCGCGGGGCCTCCCGACGGCGCCGGGCGCGGCCCTCGGGAAATCCCGAGGGCCGCGCCCGGTCGCCGGCGGGGACTCGCGGACTAGTCGTCCGACTTGGCTCCCAGCGTGGTCTTCTGGACCTGCAGCAGGAACTGCACGTTAGTCGGGGTGTCCCTCAGCTTGGAGGTGAGCACCTCGAGCGCCTGCTGCTGGTCGAGGCCGGCGAGCACGCGGCGCAGGCGCCACATGATCTTGATCTCCTCGGGCGAGAGCAGGTTCTCCTCGCGGCGGGTGCTGGACTCCTTGACGTCCACCGCCGGGAAGATGCGCTTGTCCGCCAGGTTGCGGGACAGCCGCAGCTCCATGTTGCCGGTGCCCTTGAACTCCTCGAAGATGACCTCGTCCATCTTGGACCCGGTCTCCACCAGCGCGGTCGCGAGGATGGTCAGCGAGCCGCCCTCCTCGATGTTCCGCGCCGCGCCGAAGAAGCGCTTGGGCGGGTACAGGGCCGCGGAGTCGACGCCGCCGGTGAGGATGCGCCCGGAGGCGGGGGCGGAGAGGTTGTAGGCGCGGCCCAGGCGGGTCATGGAGTCCAGCAGCACGACGACGTCGTGCCCCAGCTCCACCAGGCGCTTGGCGCGCTCGATCGCGAGCTCGGCGACCGTGGTGTGATCGTCGGCCGGACGGTCGAAGGTCGAGGCGATGACCTCGCCCTTGACCGTGCGCTGCATGTCCGTGACCTCCTCGGGGCGCTCGTCGACCAGCACCATCATGAGGTGGACCTCGGGGTTGTTGGTCGTGATCGCGTTGGCGATCGACTGGAGCATGAGGGTCTTGCCCGCCTTCGGCGGGGAGACGATCAGGCCGCGCTGGCCCTTGCCGATGGGGGCGATCAGGTCCACCACGCGCGGGCCGATCTTCTTCTGCTCCGTCTCCAGGCGCAGACGCTCGGTCGGGTACAGCGGGGTGAGCTTGTTGAACTCGACGCGGTGGGACAGCTCATCGGTCTTCTGGCCGTTGACGCTGGTCAGCTGCACCAGGGCGTTGAACTTCTGGCGGGAGTTGCTCTGGTTCTCCCCCTCGCGCGGGGCGCGGATGGCGCCGACGACGGCGTCGCCCTTGCGCAGGCGGTGCTTCTTGACCTGGGCGAGCGAGACGTAGACGTCGTTGGGGCCGGGCAGGTAGCCGGAGGTGCGGACGAAGGCGTAGTTGTCCAGCACGTCCAGGATGCCGGCGACGGGCAGCAGGACGTCGTCCTCGGTCACCTCGGTGTCGTCGACCTCGGGGCCGCTGCTGCGCCCGCCGCGGCGGCGGTCGCGGCGGTCGTTGCGGTTGCGGTTCCGGCGGTTGCGGCCGCCGCGGCTGTCGTCGTCCGGGCCGTTGTTGCCGCGGTTGTCGTTGCCCCGGCCCTCGCCGCGGCTGTCGTTGCGGCCCTCGCCGCCCCGGTTGTCGTTGCCGCGCTCATTCTTCCGGCCGTTCCGGCCGCCGCGGTCGTTGCCGCCCTTGCCGTCCCGGTCGGCGTTCTTGGCATCGCGGTCGTTGCCGCCCTTGCCCTCGCGGTCGCCGCCCTTGCTCTCCTTGGCGCCCTCGGGCTGCTCCTTGGAGTCCTTCTGGCCGGAGTCCTTCTGCTCCTTGGGCTTGCCGCCGTTGCGGCCCCGGCGGGAGCCGCGCTCCTGCTGGGAGGGCTTCTCCTCGGAGGAGGCCTCCTCGGCGCCCTTGGCCTCGGCCTTCGGCTCCTCGGAGCCCTGGGCCGCCTCGGCGGCCGGAGCGGACTCGGGGGACGAGGCGGCCGAGGTCGCCCGGCGGCGGGAGCGGGTCTTCGGAGCGGGCTGCTCGCCCTCGCCGGAGGCCTTCTGCTGGCCGGAGCCGGCGTCCTTCTCGGCGGGAGCCTGGGCCTGCTGCGCGGCCTTGGCCTCGCGGTCGGCCACGGCCGAGCCGCGCTGGTGGGCGGCGATGGCCTCGACGAGCGCCGACTTGCGCATGCGGCGGGCGCCGGTGATCCCCAGCTGCGAGGCCAGGGCCTGCAGCTGCGCCAGCTTCAGGGCGCTCAGACCGCCCGGGGACTTCTGGCCGCCGGTCTTCTCCGACGCGGCGTCGCTCTGCTGTCCTGATGCCTCGGTCTTCTCACGAGGCTGTTCCGCCGGAGACGTCTCCGCACGGTCCGTACCCGTCAACAGGTCGGTAGTTTCGGTCACGAAGGATCCTTCCCCCTCGACATGGCTTGGCGAGATGCGCTGCAAGCCGAAATATTTGATGGTCTGCGCCCGCCGCCGGGACGAGGCTCGGCGGGGGTGCGATCACAGCATCTGAAGCATCCTGTGATGGAAAGCTGCGCATGGAACCCGGACGTCCTCGCCGTCCGTCCCCGATGCGACGGGAACGGGGCACACGGGGCCGCTGGACGAACGCGCCGTCCTCACCCGGGAGGATGAGGGGCGAGCACCGCAACGGCGCACCCCGGAGCATGGCGGGGGAATTCGGTTCCAAGACTGCATCCCCCAGAACGGGAGATCGATGATGCCCACCCCGGGAAGGTTCCTATGACGGAAGGATGCCGAGGCGGAGAGTCGGGGAACTTCAGGAAAGCTCGCCGGACCCCACTGACTCGACTATAACACCCTCGGAGTCCACGGTCAGCTCCTCGACCGCCCATGTGACGGTCCTCCCCTCGAAGCTGCTGGCCGCCTCGCCCTCGAAGGCCCTGATCTCCTCGGCTGCCAGCGCCGCCCGCTCGGGGCTCTCCGCCAGCACCAGGACCGTGGGACCGGCCCCGGAGATGATCGCCGGCAGGCCGCGGCCGCGCAGGCGCGCCAGCAGGCCGGCGCTGGGGGCCATGGCCCCGGCGCGGTACTGCTGGTGCAGCAGGTCGGCCGTCCCGGCGAAGAGCTCGCCCGGCTCGGCCGTGGCGGCGTGCACCAGCAGCGCGGCGCGCCCGGCGTTGGCCGCGGCGTCGCGATGCGGCACGGACTCGGGGATCAGCCCCCGAGCCAGACGCGTGGGCACCTCGTAGTCGGGGACCGCGACGACGGGGCGGACGTCCCGGTGCACGCTGACCGGCACCGAGCGGCAGCCCTCCTCCGCCGCATAGGAGATCACCAGGCCGCCGAGCAGCGAGGGGGCCACGTTGTCCGGGTGGCCCTCCATCTGGGAGCAGATCTGCAGCACCGCGTTCTCGGTGAGCTGAAGCTCCCGCGGCAGCAGCGCGTTCGCCGCGGTCACGCCCGCGACGATCGCCGAGGCCGAGGAGCCCATCCCGCGCGAGTGCGGGATCCGGTTCTCGGCCACCACATGCAGCCCCGGCAGCTCGTGGAGGCCGACCGCGCGCCAGGCGGTGCGCATGGCGCGGATCACCAGGTGATCGGCGCTGCGCGGTACCTCCTCGCTGCCCTCCCCGGACAGGTCGAAGCCGAGCCCCGACTCGACGCGGGTGACCGTGAGCCGGTCGTACCGCCCGAGCGCCAGGCCCAGGCAGTCGTAGCCCGGGCCCACGTTGCCGGAGGACGCCGGCACCGTGACTCGCACGGAGCGTCCCACCGGGATGATCTCCGGTCCGTGGAGCGCCTCAGGCATCCCGTCGACCAGGCTCCCCTCCCCCGCGGCCGCGCCGCCGTCCGCCGCGCCGCTCATCCGGCCGAGGTGAGGCCGAGGGCGTCGGCGACCGAGACGACGTCGAACTCGACCTTGGTAGGATCGATGTCGGCCCCGTCGGCGCCCTTGAGCGCCCACTGGGGGTCCTTGAGGCCGTGGCCGGTCACCGTGATGACGATGGTCGCGCCCTCGGGGGCCTCCCCCGCACGGTGCTTCTTGAGCAGGCCCGCGACGCCGGCCGCCGAGGCGGGCTCGACGAACACGCCCTCCCTGGCCGAGAGCCAGCGGTGCGCCTCGAGGATCTCCTCGTCGGTCACGGAGTCGATGAGCCCACCGGACTCGTCACGGGCGGCCTCCGCCTGCTGCCACGAGGCGGGGTTGCCGATGCGGATCGCGGTCGCGATGGTCTCGGGCTCGGTGACCGGGTGCCCCAGGACGATCGGGGCCGAGCCCGCCGCCTGGAAGCCCCACATCTTCGGGCGCTTGGTGGACACGGCCGGCAGCACGGAGCCGTCCTGGGCCGTGTACTCCTCCGAGTACTCCTTGTAGCCCTTCCAGTAGGCCGTGATGTTGCCGGCGTTGCCCACCGGCAGGAGGTGGTAGTCCGGCGCGTCGCCGAGGGTGTCGACGACCTCGAAGGAGCCGGTCTTCTGCCCCTCGATGCGGTTGGGGTTGACCGAGTTGACCAGGAAGACGGGGTAGTTCTCGGCGAGCTTCCGGGCCACCTCGAGGCAGTTGTCGAAGTTCCCGTTGACCTGCAGCAGCTCAGCGCCGTGGGCGATGGCCTGGGAGAGCTTGCCCATCGCGATCTTCCCCTCGGGCACCAGCACGGCGCAGGTGAGCCCGGCCTGGGTCGCGTAGGCGGCGGCCGAGGCCGAGGTGTTGCCGGTCGAGGCGCACACCACGGCCTTGGCCCCGGCCTCCTTGGCCGCGGTGATCGCCATGGTCATGCCGCGGTCCTTGAAGGAGCCGGTCGGGTTCATGCCCTCGAACTTGATGTAGACCGTGTTGCCGGTGTGCGCCGAGAGCTGGGGGGCGTGGATCAGCGGGGTGCCGCCCTCGCCGAGCGTCACCACCTCCGTCCGGTCCGTGACCGGCAGGCGGTCCCTGTACTCGTTGATGACGCCGCGCCATACGTGTGCCAATGCGTTCAGTCCTTAGGTCGTGCTGGGGGTCGAGGGGTCAGTTTTCGACGCGGATGATGGAGGTCACCCGGTCCACCGTCGGCAGCGCCGAGATCTCGGCGAGAGTGCCCTCCAGGCGCTCGTCGGTGGTCCGGTGCGTCACGATCCGGATGGTCGTCTCCGGCTCGCCCTCCGCGTGCTCGGGATGCTTGGTCTGGTGCATGGTCTGGATCGAGATGCCGTGGTCGGCGAAGACCTGGGCGATCCTGGCCAGCACGCCGAGCTTGTCCTTGACGTGCAGCCCCACGGTGTAGCGGGAGACCACGTGGGAGAGGGAGGTGGGCGGGAGCTCGCGGTGGGAGAAGTCGGGCACGGCCGGCCCGCCGAGCACCATCCGGCGGCTCAGCGTCACGAAGTCGCCCATCACCGCCGAGGCGGTGGGGGCCCCGCCCGCGCCGGGCCCGTAGAACATGAGCTCGCCGGCGTCGCGGGACTCCACGAAGACCGCGTTGTAGGCCTCCCGGACGCTGGCCAGGGGGTGCTTGCGGGAGATCAGGGTCGGGTGGACGCGGATGTTCACGCCCTCGCCGTCGAGCTCGCAGACCGCGAGGAGCTTGATGACGTAGCCGTCCGCCTTGGCCGCGGCGACGTCGTCGGCGGAGACGTCCCGGATGCCCTCGCAGTGCACGTCGTCGATCGAGAACTCGGAGTGGAAGGCCAGGGAGGCGACGATCGCGGCCTTGGCGGCGGCGTCGTGGCCCTCGACGTCGGCGGTCGGGTCCGCCTCCGCGTAGCCCAGGCGCTGCGCCTCGGCCAGGGCGTCGTCGAACTGCGCGCCCGTGGAGTCCATCGCGTCCAGGATGTAGTTGGTCGTGCCGTTCATGATGCCCAGCACGCGGATGATCCGGTCCCCGGCCAGCGAGTCGCGCAGCGGGCGCAGGATCGGGATCGCGCCGGCGACGGCGGCCTCGTAGGACAGCTGCACGCCCGAGGCGTTGGCCGCGCTCTGCAGCTCGGTGCCGTGCTTGGCCAGCAGCGCCTTGTTGCCGGTGACCACGGCCGCGCCGCCCGCCAGCGCCCGCAGGATCCGGGTGCGGGCGGGCTCGATGCCGCCGGTCAGCTCGATCACGACGTCGGCCGCGTCGATGAGCGCCTCGGCGTCGGTGGTGTACAGCGAGGGGTCCACCGAGGTCTCGCGCGGCGCCGAGGTGTCCCGGACGGCGATGCCGATGAGCTCCGGGCGGGCCCCGATCCGCGAGGCCAGCTCGTCGGCGTCGTCGGTGAGGATCCTCGCCACCTGCGAGCCCACGGTGCCGGCTCCGAGCAGGGCGACCTTGAACGAACGATCGGTCATGTAATCTCCTTGGTCCTCCCGCGGGCCCTCACAGGCCCGCGTCGCGGGCCAGCAGGTCGTCCTCCGTCTCGCCGCGCACGATGACCCGGGGGGCCTGGGCGGCGGACGTCGCGACGACGGCCGGCCTCGGAAGGTAGTTGTAGTTGCTCGCCAGCGACCAGCAGTAGGCGCCGGTCGCCGCGACCGCCAGGACGTCCCCGGCGCGCAGGTCGGCTGGCAGGTAGCAGTGGTGCACCACGATGTCCCCCGACTCGCAGTGCTTGCCGACCACGCGGCACAGCACCTGCTCCCCGGCGGGTGAGCGCCCGGCCAGGGTCACCGTGTACTGCGAACCGTACAGTACGGGACGGGCGTTGTCCGACATGCCCCCGTCCACGGAGACGTAGCGGCGGACCTGGGTCCGGCCGTGCTCGTCCTCCACCGCGACGTCCTTGATGGTGCCGACGGTGTACAGCGTCGCCCCCGCCGGCCCGGTGATGGCGCGCCCGGGCTCGATGGACAGGTGGGGGACCTCCATCCCCGCCTCGGCGCAGGCCGCCGCGATGGTCCCGGCCAGGGCCTCGGCGATCTCGGAGGCCGGCCGCGGCCGCTCCCCCGCGACGTAGCCGATCCCGTAGCCGCCGCCGAGGTCCACCTCGGGCAGGGGCGCCTCGGCGCGGCGGGAGAGCTCGGCCATGAACGCCAGCACCCGCCGGGCGGCGAGCTCGAAGCCCTCGGGGCCGAAGATCTGCGAGCCGATGTGGCAGTGCACGCCGCGCAGGTCCACGTGCGGCAGCGCCGCGGCGGCGAGCCCGGCGAGCATCGCGGCGGAGTCCGCCGCCGTCGGGGCGACCTCGACCCGCAGGGCCTCGCCCAGCTGCCCCTCGGCCAGGCGGGCGGTGCCCTCGGCGAGCGAGAGGCCGAACTTCTGGTCCTCGTGGGCGGTGGCGATGAAGTCGTGGGTCTCCGCGTGCACGCCCGGGGTCACCCGGATCATGACCGGCGCGCTCACGCCCAGCTCCCCGGCGACCCGGTCGATCAGCAGCAGCTCCGGCACCGAGTCCGCCACGATGCGCCCGACGCCGTGCTGAAGCGCCCGCCGGACCTCCGCCTCGGACTTGTTGTTCCCGTGCAGGGCGATCCGGGCCGGCGGCAACCCGGCCGCGAGCGCGAGCCGCAGCTCCCCGCCCGAGGCGGTGTCCAGGTTCAGTCCCTCCTCCTCGGCCCAGCGGACCACGGCCGAGCACAGGAAGGCCTTGCCGGCGTAGTAGACGGAGACCTCTGCCCCCTGCGCCGCGAAGGCCTCCCGGAAGGACTCCCTGAAGGCGCGCGCCCGGGAGCGGAAGGTGTCCTCGGAGTACGCGTACAGCGGCGTGCCGAACTCGCGGACGAGCTCGGAGACGCGGCGGCCGTCGATCGCGAGCTCGCCGTCCTCCTCGCGGCGGAACGAGTCGGTCCAGACGGCCGGGTCCAGTGCGGCCGGCTCGGCCGGGACGCTCAGCCACTCGGGGACCAGGGGTGCGGCGGTGGTGTCCATCTACATCCTCTCGGGGGCGTTCACGCCCAGCAGTCGCAGGCCGTTGGCGATCACCTGCGTCACGGCGTCGTTCAGGGCCAGTCGGGTGCGGTGGGTGTCGGTCACGGCCTCCTCGCCCTTGGGGGCGACGCGGCAGGAGTCGTACCAGCGGTGGTATGCGCCGGCGAGGGTCTCCAGGTAGCGGGCCACGCGGTGCGGCTCGCGGAACCCGGCGGCCTCGGAGACGACGCCGGTGAACTGGCCCAGGGCGGCGAGCAGCTCCTCGTCGGCGGGGCTGTCCAGCAGCTCGGCGGAGAAGCTCTCCGCGGAGCGCTCGACGCCGGCGTCGCGGGCGTTGCGGGCCACCGCGCAGGTGCGGGCGTGGGCGTACTGGACGTAGAAGACCGGGTTCTCGTTGGAGCGCCTGGTCAGCAGGTCCAGGTCGATGTCGATGTTGGAGTCCACCGAGAACCGGGTCAGCGAGTAGCGCGCGGCGTCGACGCCGACCGCCTCGACCAGGTCCTCCAGCGTCACCACGGTGCCGGCGCGCTTGGACATGCGCACGGGCTTCCCGTCCTTGACCAGGTTGACCATCTGGCCGATCATCACCTCCACGGCGTCGGCGTCCCCGCCGATGGCCGCCGCGGCCGCCTTGAGCCGGGCGATGTACCCGTGGTGGTCGGCGCCGAGCATGTAGATCGCGAGGTCGGCGCCGCGGCGCATCTTGTCCTCGATGTAGGCGATGTCCCCGGCGATGTAGGCGGCGTTGCCGTCGGACTTGATGACGACGCGGTCCTTGTCGTCCCCGTGGTCGGTCGAGCGCAGCCACCACGCGCCGTCGGCCTCGTAGAGGGCGCCGGTCTCCCGCAGATGGCCCAGCAGCCGCTCGACGGAGCCGGACTCGAAGAGCGAGTTCTCGTGGAAGTAGACGTCGAAGTCGACGCCGAACTCGTGCAGCGAGCGCTTGATCTCGGCGAACATGAGCTCGACGCCGTGCGAGCGGAAGACCTCCTGCGGGTCCTCGGCCTCCAGCGCGTCGGGGCGGTCGGCGAGCACCCGCTCGGCGATCTCGCGGATGTAGTCCCCGCCGTAGCCGTCCTCGGGGGCGGGCTCGTTCCGGGCGCTGGCCAGCAGCGAGCGGGCGAAGCGGTCGATCTGGGTGCCGTGGTCGTTGAAGTAGTACTCCCGGACGACCTCGGCCCCGCTCGCCTCGAGGATGCGCGCCAGCGAGTCGCCGACGGCGGCCCAACGGGTCCCGCCCAGGTGGATCGGCCCGGTGGGGTTGGCGGAGACGAACTCGAGGTTGATGCGGGTCCCTGCCAGCTGGGAGGAGCGGCCGAAGCCCTCGCCCTCGTCGAGGATCCGCTGGGCCAGGGAGCCGGCGGCGGCGGCGTCGAGCACGATGTTGAGGAAGCCCGGGCCGGCGATGTCCACCGAGGCCACGCCGTCGATCCCGGCGATCCTCTCGGCCAGCACCTGGGCGACCTCGCGGGGGTTCCTGCCCACGCGCTTGGACAGCTGCAGGGCGATGTTGGTCGCCCAGTCCCCGTGCTCGCGGTTCTTGGGTCGCTCGATCCTGACGGCTGGCGCGCTGGCGTCCTCGGCCAGGCTCAGCTCGCCCGCGTCGAAGGACGCGTCGAGGCACACGGATACGGCATCGGTAAGTTCTTCGGGAGTCACACGGATCAGTCTACAAGCAGGGGCGGCGAGCCCCCGTCGCGCGGGCCGATGTGTCCCAAGGTGCGAGAAGGTCTAGAATGGTGCTACGCTGATCGACGTTGCCCTCGTAGCTCAGTGGATAGAGCGCCTGCCTCCGGAGCAGGAAGTCGTAGGTTCGAATCCTATCGAGGGCACCACCGCAGAGCCCCGCCGACGCAGCAGCGTCGGCGGGGCTCTATTCGTTCCCGGCGGCCCCGCCCGGTCTCGCGTTGCTCCCGTGCACCGGCCGGCGCCGCCGATCCCCGCTCCCGCGCGACCCGCGCTGCTCACGAGGTGGCACCGGACCGAGAGCCGCCCCGCCCCCGCGCGGATCCCGCTCCCGGCGTAGGATGGGCCCAGTATGTCTGAGAACCTCGCCCCCGCCCGCACCATCTCCTATCCCGAGGCCCTGCCCGTCTCCGCGCGCCGCGAGGACATCATGGCCGCGATCTCGGAGCACCAGGTCGTGGTCGTCGCCGGCGAGACCGGATCGGGCAAGACCACCCAGATCCCCAAGATGTGCCTCGAGCTGGGCCTGGGCGATGCCGGGACGATCGGGCACACCCAGCCCCGCCGGCTCGCCGCCCGCTCGGTCGCCGAGCGCATCGCCGAGGAGCTGGGCGAGGACATCGGCCGGACCGTGGGCTACCAGGTCCGCTTCACCTCGCAGGTCAGCGAGCGCACCGAGGTCAAGCTCATGACCGACGGCATCCTGCTCGCCGAGATCCCCCACGACCCGCTGCTGAAGCGCTACTCCGCGATCATCATCGACGAGGCCCACGAGCGCTCCCTGAACATCGACTTCATCCTGGGCTACCTCAAGCGGATCCTGCCGCAGCGCCCGGATCTGAAGATCGTCATCACCTCCGCGACCATCGACCCCGAGCGCTTCGCCCGTCACTTCGCCCCCAGCTTCGATCCCGTGGCCGAGCGCCCCGAGGACGAGCCGATGCCCGACGACGCCGCCCCCGTCATCGAGGTCTCCGGCCGCACCTACCCCGTGGAGATCCGCTACCGCCCGCTCGCGGAGGCCGCGGACGGCTCCGACGAGGGCACCGACGACGGCCTCGAAGACGACGACCGCGACCCCATCGACGCCGTGTGCGACGCCGTCCTGGAGCTGAAGGGCGAGGCCCCCGGCGACATCCTGATCTTCTTCGCCGGCGAGCGCGAGATCCGCGACGCCGCGGACGCCCTGGAGGACCTGGCCCGGCGGGACCGCCGGCTCGCCGGGACCGAGATCCTGCCCCTGTTCGCGCGGCTGTCCATGGCCGAGCAGCACCGGGTCTTCCGGCCCTCCGGCAAGCCGCGCATCGTGCTGGCGACCAACGTCGCCGAGACCTCGCTGACCGTGCCGGGCATCAAGTACGTGATCGACCCGGGGACCGCCCGGATCTCGCGCTACTCGACCCGCACCAAGGTCCAGCGGCTGCCGATCGAGCGGATCTCGCAGGCCAGCGCCAACCAGCGCTCGGGCCGCTGCGGCCGCGTCTCGGACGGCATCGCGATCCGGCTCTACTCGGAGGAGGACTTCGAGTCCCGGCCCGAGTTCACCGACCCGGAGATCCTGCGCACCAACCTGGCGGCCGTGATCCTCCACACGATGAGCATCGGCGTCGTCGGCTCGCCGGCGGACATGGAGCGCTTCCCCTTCGTGGAGCCGCCCGCCAAGCGCGCGGTGACCGACGGCGTCGCGGTGCTGCGCGAGCTCGGCGCGCTGGCCGAGGAGCGCGGCGGCGCCGCGCGCGGTGACGCTTCCCCGCACCGGACGGGAGATGCAGCGGACGGCCGCTCCCCCGGCGGGTCCCGGCGCGGACGGCGTCGCGGGCGCGGGCGCGGCGGGAAGGGCCGCGGCGGGCGCCCCTCGCCGCTGACCGACGTCGGGCGCAAGCTCGCCGCGTTCCCGGTGGACCCGCGTCTGGGCCGCATGATCGTGGCCGCGCAGGAGCACGGCGTCGAGCGCGAGGTCATGGTGCTGGCGGCGGCGCTGACCATCCAGGACCCCCGCGAGCGCCCCGCCGACAAGCGTCCCCAGGCCGACGAGCACCACTCTCGCTTCAAGGACGAGAAGTCGGACTTCTCGAGCTATCTGCTGCTGTGGCAGTACCTGCAGGAGAAGCAGCGCGAGCTCTCCTCCTCGCAGTTCCGCAAGATGTGCCAGCGGGAGTTCATCAACTTCCTCCGGGTCCGCGAGTGGCAGGACCTCTACGAGCAGATCCGCGAGCTCGGCTCCCGGGCCGGCGTGCCGGTCTCGCGCGGGCGGCAGATCGAGCCGGGCAGGAACGAGGAGGCGGTGCACCGCAGCCTGCTCACCGGCCTGCTGAGCCACATCGGCATCCGCGACGAGCGCAGCCGCGAGTACCTGGGCGCGCGCGGCACCCGCTTCTCGATCTTCCCCGCCTCGGGGCTGTTCAAGAAGAACCCCGACTGGATCGTCGCCGCGGAGCTCGTGGAGACCTCCAAGCTGTGGGCCAGGGTCAACGCGGCGGTGGCGCCGGAGTGGATCGAGGAGGCCGCGGGGCATCTGCTCAAGCGCAGCTACTCGGAGCCGCACTGGTCCGCCAAGCGCGGCTCGGTCATGGCGTACGAGAAGGCGACGCTGTTCGGCGTCCCCGTCTTCACCGACCGCCTGGTCAACTACTGGCGGATCGACCCGGCGCTGTCCCGCGAGCTGTTCATCCGCCGTGCCCTGGTCGAGGGCGACTGGCGGACCCGCCACGGCTTCTTCCAGCGCAACCAGAAGCGCCTGGCCGAGATCGACCAGCTCGAGGCGCGGCTGCGACGTCGCGACCTGCGCGTGGACGACGACGCCCTCTACGCCTTCTACGACGCCCGGATCCCCGCCGAGGTGGTCTCGGAGCGGCACTTCGACCAGTGGTGGAAGAGGACCCGCCCGACCCAGGAGCACCTGCTCGACTTCTCCCCCGAGGCCCTGATCGACCAGGAGGCGGCCGACTACGACGAGTCCGCCTACCCGCGCACCTGGGTCGTGGACCCGGGCGGCTCCGAGCTGCGCCTGGACCTGACCTACCGGTTCGCCCCCGCGGCCCCCGGCTCCCAGAGCACCGCCGACGGCGTCTTCGCCCAGGTCCCCGTGGTCTTCCTGAACCAGCTGGAGCCCACCCCCTTCGAGTGGATGATCCCGGGGCTGCGGCGCGAGCTCGTCACGGCGCTCATCAAGTCGCTGCCCAAGTCCTCGCGCAAGCACTTCGTCCCGGCCCCCGACGTCGCCGCCCAGGCCCTCCAGCGCCTGGAGGAGGACTTCGACCCGGACTCCGACGAGCTGCTGCCCTCCCTCGAGCTCGCGCTGCGGCGCCTGAAGGGCGTCATCATCCCGCCGGGCTCCTGGAACTGGGACGCGGTCCCGGCCCATCTGAAGGTGACGTTCCAGGTCCGCGACCCCAGCAACCGCCTGCTCGGCGAGGGCAAGGACCTGACCGAGCTGCAGGAGCGCCTGCGCCCGCAGGTCCGGGCGGCGCTCGCGGCCTCGCTGGGAGCCTCCCCCGACGCGATGGACCGTCTCGCGGCCGCCGGGCGGACCGGGGGCGGGTCCGGCAAGCGGAAGGGCGGAGATGGCGCGCGGACCTCGGGGAAGCCCGGCGGCGAGCGCGCCGGGGCGGGGACGCCGGCGGACGCGCCCGCTGCCGGCGGCACTGCTGTGGGAGAGGCGGGATCCGCCTCGGCCGCCGGCGTCGTCGAGGTCTCCGGGCTGACCGCCTGGCCCGAGCGCGACCTGCCGACCAAGGTGACCCGCCGGGTGGCCGGCCAGCAGATCGAGGGCTTCCCCGCGCTGGTGGACGAGGGGTCCACCGTCGCGGTGCGCATCCTCGCCTCGGAGGCGGAGCGGGCCCGGGCCCAGCGGGGCGGCGTCGTGCGCCTGCTCGCGCTGCGGGTCCCCTCGCCGCAGAAGTACGTCTCGGAGCACCTGAACAACGCCGAGAAGATCGTCTTCACCCAGAATCCGCACGGCTCGGTGGAGTCGCTGATCGCCGACTGCACCGCGGCCGCCCTGGACAAGCTGACGCCCGCCGAGGCGCCGGTGCGCCGGGCTGACTTCGACGCGCTGTTCGACGCCGTGCGCGCCGAGCTCATCGACACCGTGTTCTCGGTGACCAGCCTGGTGGCGGAGATCCTGCAGGAGGCGACGGCGGTGCGGAAGATGCTGAAGTCCTCGGCCTCGCTCGCGGTGATCAACGCGTACAACGACATCAAGGCCCAGCTGGAGCAGCTGGTCTACCCGGGCTTCGTCGCGGCGACCGGGTACGACCGGCTCGTGCACCTGCCCCGCTACCTGAGGGCCGCCCGGATCCGGATGGAGAAGATCGGCGAGCGGGTCAACCGCGACCATCAGATGATGCTGGAGATCCAGGAGCTGGAGGACAAGGTCGACGCCGCCGCGGAGCAGCACGCGCGCGACGGCGTCGTGCCCCCGGGCATCGGCGACGCCGGGTGGATGATCGAGGAGCTGCGGGTCAGCTACTTCGCCCAGGAGCTCGGCACCGCCCGCACCGTCTCTCCCCAGCGCATCCGCAAGGCGCTCTCGGCCGCCGTCGCGGAGGCCGAGGCGAGGCGCTGACGAGCGAGCCCGCGGGTCCGCTGCGAGCCCGCGGGCGTGCCTGCCACCAGGCACGCCCGCGGATCGCTCCCGCGGAGCAGTCCTGCGGAGCGATTCTGCGAGGGAGGCCGGTGCAGACGGAAAGCCGGCACAGGCAGGGCGCGGGAGACCGTCGAGAAGGCGCTCGAAGCACATCGGACTGCCGCAACTGGGCGATTTCGGAGCTATCGCTCCGAAGAATCACAGCCCCTCTGCGGAGCCTCCGCCCGACCTCCCGGCACACCGCTTCATAGCGGCGTCCTAAAGAACCGAGTCACCGTGCCCCCCCCCAGGAGCCGACAGGGCGTGCGGAGGAGCCGACAGGGTATGCGCCGCCTCATCTTTTCGGAAGGAAACCTCCGAAAACAGCTAGCTCGCTGAAGGTATGCATCTGTCTCGGCGATTTTCCGCTCGGCCTCGGCGGCTGCCCGCACCGGCAGATGCGCCGACTCGTCCGGCTCCGGAGCCGGCCCGCAGAACGGCCCCGGAATGGTCTGGCTCAGGCTCCGGCTCCGGCCCGCGGGGCGGACCCGGAACAGTCCGGCCCTGGGCGCGCGACAGCCCAGCACCGGGCCCCAGTATCGGCCCTCTGCACCGGGCATCGGGCACCCGGAACGGGCCCGCCCCCCTACCCCTCGGTCCCCTCGGCCTCGCGGTGTCCCGCGTCGAGGAGGGCCTGGCGGATCGAGGCGGCCGCGCGGTCCATCCCAGCGGGGTCCGGGTCGCGGTCCACCTGGTCGAAGCTGAACTCCTCGATGGAGTCGGTGGGCCAGACGTGCAGGTGGGTGTGGGGCACCTCGAAGCCCTGGATCATCAGCCCCACCCGCCGAGGCTCGAAGGCCGCGTCGATGGCCTTGCCGATGGTCTGCGAGACGGCCATCAGGTGGCCCGTCAGGTCGGCGGGCAGGTCCACCCAGTGGTCGACCTCCTCGCGGGGCACCACCAGCACGTGGCCGGTGGTCAGCGGCTGGATCGAGAGGAACGCGACGGCGCGCTCGTCCTTCCAGACGAAGCGGCCGGGCAGCTCGCCCTCGATGATCTTGGTGAAGACGGTGGACATGGCGGTGGTTCTCCTCGCTGGTCGGTTCGCGGATGGGGTGAAGGGATCGCGGGGCAGGACGGCGCGGGCCCGAGCGCCTCGGGACCGCGCCGTGGACGCGGCGCGGATCCCGGGAGCCCGGGTCCCGTCAGAGTTCGACGGCGTCGCCGGCCGCGAGCGTCCGGTACTCGGTGCCGTAGCGGGAGCCGAAGCTGGTGAGGTGCTTCTCGATCACGTCCCGGCCGTTCTGCGCCAGCAGCGCGTCGTGGATCGGCAGGGCCCGCTCCGCGCGGACGGCGATGAGGAAGTCGATGACCTCCTGGACCTTGTTCCAGGGTGCGTGGATCGGCAGCAGCAGGGTCTGCACCCGGACCCCCTCGGGGACGATCAGGCAGTCCCCGGGGTGGTACAGCCCGCCGTCGACGACGTAGCCGAGGTTCTGCACCACCGGCACCTGGGGATGGATCAGGGCGTGCTGCCCGCCCACGGTCAGCACGTCGAAGGACCCGGCCCGCAGCCGCTGGCCGCCCTCGGCCGTGTGGACCCGCTCCGGGGCGGGGACCTCCTCCCGCAGGGCGGCCGCCACCGAGCCGGGCGCGCACACCCTCACCTCGGGGTGCTCGGCGAGGAACGTCCTGACGGGCTCCCGGTCCCAGTGGTCCGGGTGCTCGTGCGTGATCAGCAGATGGTCGGCCCCGGCCAGGGCCGCCTCGGCGTCGGAGAAGTTGCCGGGGTCCAGGACCAGGACCTCGCCGTCCTTCTCCAGCCGGATGCATGAGTGGCCGTGCTTCGTCAGTCGCATACCCCCACCCTAGACCCGGGCGGGCGGGGAATGTCGCCGCGGAGCGCGCGCCGGTAAGATCGAAGGTCAGGTTCATCCCACCATCGTTCAGCGAGGAAGGAACGCAGTGAGCACGGAGCAGACGAGCGAGGGCGCAGGACGCCGGGCCGGCGAGGTCCGCAACACCCGCCAGCGGCGCGCGGTCGAGGAGGCCCTCGCCTCCCTGGAGGACTTCCATTCGGCCCAGCAGCTGCACCGGATCATCAACGACGCCGGCCAGCGGGTCTCGCTCGCCACCGTCTACCGCGTCCTCCAGTCCCTGGAGGCCTCGGGCGAGGTCGACGCCCTCCAGGGCGCCGAGGGCCAGGCGCTCTACCGGCGCTGCGCCGCGGAGGAGCACCACCACCATCTGCTGTGCCGCAGCTGCGGGACGGCCGAGGACATCGAGGCCGACGCCGTCGAGCGCTGGGCCCGCGAGACGGGCGCCGCCTTCGGGTTCACCGAGATCCAGCACACCGTGGAGATCACCGGCCTGTGCGCGCGCTGCTCCCGGCTCCCACCCGAGGAGCGCGGGCCGCGGCTCGGCTGAAGCCTCCTCAGGCGGCCGGGCCGGTCCCTCCGCCCGCGGCCCCGGCGGGCGCCGCCTCAGCCGGGCGGCCGCTGCGGCCTGACTGGCTGAACCGCCGGCGCAGCGCGCCCACGGCCCGGCAGACCACGTAGATCGTGAAGGAGATCGTGGTGACGTACGGGCTGATCGGCAGCGAGCCCGCGAGCGCCAGCAGGATGCCGCCGACGATCGACAGCTCCGCGAAGAGCACCGAGAGCAACACCGCCCGCAGCGGCGAGGCCGTGATCCGCACGGCCGCCGCGGCCGGGGTGATGAGCAAGGCCATGACCAGCAGCGCCCCCACGATCTGCACCGAGAGCGCCACCGCGATGCCCATCAGCAGCATGAAGACCAGGGAGAGCGTCCGCAGCGGCACGCCCTTGGCCGCGGCGACGTCGGGATCCACGCTCGCGAAGGTCAGCGGGCGCCAGATGACCAGCAGCGCGCCGATCACCACGACGGCGCCCACCGCCATCTCGAGCATCTGCGCCCGGTCCACCGAGACGATCTGCCCGGTCAGCAGCCCGAACTTGTTGGCCGAGCGCCCCTCGTAGAGCGCCAGGAACAGGATGCCCAGTCCCAGGCCGAAGGGCATGAGCGTGCCGATCAGCGCGTTGTGCTGGCCCGCCCGGGCGCCCATGAGCCCGATGATCAGCGCCGCCGCGATCGACCCGGCCAGCGAGCCGGTCACGACGTCGAACCCGATCAGCAGCGCGAACGCGGCGCCGGCGAAGGAGAGCTCGGCGATGCCGTGCACGGCGAAGGCGCCGTCGCGCATCAGGATGAACGTGCCGATGACGCCGCCCACCAGCCCGAGGATCGCGCCGGCGAGCACCGACTGGCTCAGCAGGTGCAGCAGCTCCCCGTAGCGGTCGAAGACGAACACGCGGTCCCAGAAGCCGCTCAGGGCGAGGATCGGGGCGATCGTTGCCGGGGTCATATCAGGCGCCTCCTTCGACGTCGTGGGCGTGGCAGTCCTCGGCGGCGCCCTCGGAGGCGGTGCCCGCCCCCACGACGACGTAGCGCCCGTTGACCTGCACGACCTCGACCCGAGCGCCGTACAGCGCCGAGAGGGCGGGGGTGGTCATGACCTCCTCCACCGCACCGGCCCGGAACCTGCCGTTGGCGAGGTAGAGCACGCGGTCGACGTCGTCGATGATGGGGTTGATCTCGTGGGTCACGAAGACCACGGTCGCCCCGGACTCCCGGCGGTACTCCTCGATGAGCCGGCTGACCGCCTGCTGGTGGTTCATGTCCAGGGAGAGCAGCGCCTCGTCGCACAGCAGGATGCGCGGCCGGGAGGCCAGCGCCTGGGCCACCCGCAGCCGCTGCTGCTCGCCGCCCGAGAGCAGGCCCACCGGGACCGAGGCGTACTCGCTCGCGCCGACGCGCTCGAGCAGCTCGTCGACCCGCCGTCGCCTGGCCGCGGAGAAGAAGCCGGGCCCCCAGCGGTGCCCGTCGACGCCGAGGCCCACCAGGTCGCGGGCCCGCAGCGGGGCCTCTGCGGGAAAGGGGCGCTGCTGCGGGACGTAGCCGATCTCGGGGTTGCCGCGCCGGGCGGGCCGCCCCAGGATGCGCAGCGAGCCGCCGGAGAGGCCGATCATGCCGAGCATGGCCTTGAGGAGGGTCGACTTCCCGGAGCCGTTGGGTCCGAGGACGGCGAAGTACTCGCCCTGCTCGATCCGCAGGTCGAGGCTGCTCCAGAGGGTGCGCTCGCCGAAGGACAGCGAGGCGTCCTCGAGGCTGACGCTGGGCGTCTGCTGTGTGGTCACGGGGCGGTGGTGCTCCTCGGGTCGTCGATGGATGTGGGGGCGACGCACGACGGCCCGCCCCGCCCCAGGGTACTCCCCCGCGGGCGGGCCGGGCCGCGCCGGCCGGATCGCCTAGACGGCGTCGGCGACGTGCTCGATGTTCTCCTTCATCCAGCCGAGGTAGTCCTGGCCGTCCGGGATGGTCTCGGTGAAGGAGACGCTCGCGACGCCGTCGGACTCCGCGGCGTCCATGACCTGGCGGGTCTGGCCGGACTCGGTCTGCTCGTTGAAGGCCAGCAGGTCCACCTGGCCGGAGGAGAGCTGGTCCAGAACGTCCTGCAGGGTCGCGGCCGGGACGTCGTTGCCGTCCTCGATCGCCGCGACGAAGTCCTCCGGGGTCGCGTCCTCCATGCCCGTGGAGTCCAGCAGGTAGCCGGGCACGGGCTCGGTGGCGAGGTAGCTCTTGCCCTCCCCCTCGATGCCGGCAGCCTGGTCCTTCAGCTCGTCCAGCTGGCCGCTGTAGTCCTCGGCGTTCTGGCGGTACTGGTCGGCGCCGTCGGAGTCGAGGTCCCCGAGGTCGGAGGCCACCTGGTCGGTGACCTTCCCCATGACGTCCAGGTTGTACCAGACGTGCTCGTTGAACTCGCCGTGGTCGTGGTGGTGCTCGTGCCCCTCCTCGTCCTCGGCGTGCTCCTCCTCCGAGTGCTCGTGCTCCTCGGGCTGCAGGCCGGAGAGCTCGACGGCGTCGATCACGGTGGCGCCCGAGTCCTCGGCCATGTCCTCCATGAACTCGTCGTAGCCGCCCCCGTTGAGGACCACCAGGTCGGCGTCCTCGACCGTCAGGCGGTCCTGGGCGGTGGCCTCGTAGGAGTGGGGGTCCTGGCTGGTCGAGGAGATGATCGGGGTGACCTCGACGTCCTCCCCCGCGACCTGCTCGACGACGTCGGCGTAGACGTTGGTGGTGGTGACCACCTTCGGGCGGTCCTCGCTCCCGCCCGAGGCCTCGGCGTCCTCGCCCCCGCTCCCGCCCGAGCAGGCACTCAGGGCGAGGGCTCCGGCCGCGGTCACGGCCAGCAGGCTGGGAATTCGGGCAGATCGCATGGGGTGTCCTCCTGAAGGTGCCGCCGCGGCGGCTCGGCGAATGATTCTCATCCGATGGACCAGTGTACTCAGATGCGAATCGTTCACAATTAAGGAAGGGCTTATACTTCCTCGTCCCGCGATGGCACGGCCCTCCCTCAGGGCTCCTCGGTGTACGGCATCCCGCCGCGGCGCCACCCCATCGCCTGCGTCGAGTCCTTGACCTCCCCGATCAGCTCCTCCAGCACGTCCTCGAGGAACAGCGCCCCGATGGTCGCGCCGGAGCGCTCGACGACGCGGGCCACGTGCCCGTGCGTGCGCTGCATCGTGGCCAGGGCGTCCTCCACCGTCGCGTCCGGGCGCAGGTTGATCAGCGAGCGCACGCGGGTCAGCGGCGTCGGCTGCCGGTAGCGCTCGTCGGGGATCGAGAGGACGTCCTTGACGTGCAGGTAGCCCAGGTACGTCCCGTCCTCGGACTCGAGCACGAAGCGGGAGAACCCGGTGCGCCCCACCGCCTTCTCCAGCTCGTACGGCGAGCAGTCCGAGGGGAGCGTCACGAGCCGCTCGGTGGGGACCATGACGTCCCGGACCGACTTCTCGGAGAACTCCAGCGCCCCGGAGAGCATGCCGTCGGCGTCGGTGACCAGCCCCTCCGCCGTCGACTCCTCGAGGATGGTCTGCAGTTCCTCCACGGTGAAGGTCGAGGAGACCTCGTCCTTCGGCTCGACCCGCATGAGCCGCAGCGCGTGGTTGGCGATCCAGTTCATCATCGCGATGACCGGCCGCACCACGCGCGAGACCATGACCAGCGGCGGGGCGAGCCACAGCGCCGCCTTGTCCGCGACCGAGACGGAGATGTTCTTCGGCACCATCTCGCCGAAGATCACGTGCATGTAGGTGACCACCAGCAGGGCCAGCAGGAAGCCGGCGATGTCCGCGTTGGAGGAGCTCAGGCCGAGCGCCATCAGCGGCTCGGCGACGAGGTGGTGCACGGCGGGCTCTGCCACGTTGAGGATGACCAGCGAGCACACGGTGATGCCCAGCTGGCAGCACGCGAGCATGAGCGAGACGTGCTCCATCGCGTACAGGACGGTCCTGGCGCGCTTGTTCCTCGCCTCGGCGAGCGGCTCGATCTGCGAGCGGCGGGCGGACATGATGGCGAACTCGCTGCCGACGAAGAACGCGTTGCCGATCAGCAGGACCACGAACCAGCCCAGGGCTGCCCAGTCGCTCACGGGCGCTCACCCCCTTCCGCCGCGGCGGAGTCCCCCACGGCGCGGCTCGGCCCGAGGTCCTGCGTGAGCGCCTCGTCGGGGCCGTGCTCGGCGGGGGTGAAGAGGATGCGGTCCACGCGGCGGTGGTCCATCCGCTCGACCTCCAGGAAGCCGGTCTCGATCGCCACCCGGTC
Organism: Rothia halotolerans; assembly: GCF_004136635.1. GTDB lineage: Bacteria > Actinomycetota > Actinomycetes > Actinomycetales > Micrococcaceae > Rothia > Rothia halotolerans. The sequence continues at coordinate 946,947 of NZ_NOIU01000002.1, forward strand.
CCCGACCCGGGGGATCCGGCCCAGCCGGTCCATCATGAACCCTCCCATGGTCTCGAAGGCGGGGTCGTCGTCGATGTCCAGCGGGGTGACCCGCTCGGTCACCTCGTCCGGGCGCAGCAGGCCCGGGAAGTGCCAGCGCCCGTCGGCGGTCTCCAGGACGCCGGGGACCGCGCGGTCGTGCTCGTCGGCGACCTCGCCCACGATCTCCTCCACGAGGTCCTCCAGCGTCGCGATCCCCGCCGTGCCGCCGTACTCGTCCAGCACGACGGCGACCTGCAGGGCTCCGGCGCGCAGCTGGCGCAGCAGCGCGTCCAGGTGGATGGTCTCGGGCACCCGCAGGACCTCCTCCATCAGCGCGCCGGCCTCGACCAGGTCGCGCCGCTCGGGAGGCACCCCCACGGCCTTCTTCAGGTGCACGACGCCGCGCACGTCGTCCTGGTTCTCCTCGTACAGCGGGAAGCGGGAGTGGCCGGTGCGGCGCGCCTCGGCGATGACCTCCCCCACGCTGTCGGTGGTGGGCAGCATGGTCACCTGGCGCCGCGCCGTCATCACGTCCGAGGCCGTCCGCTCGGAGAAGACCAGCGTCCGGGAGACGAAGTTCGCGGTGCCGGCGTCGAGCGTGCCGAGGTCGGCGGAGCGGCGCACCATCGAGGACAGCTCCTCGGGCGAGCGGGCCCCGGAGAGCTCCTCCTTGGACTCCAGCCCGAGCAGGTGCAGGACCTTGTTGGCGGTGCCGTTCATGACCACCACGAAGGGCTTCATCACGGCGGTGAAGATCAGCTGCGGCCGGGCGAGCGCGCGGCCCAGCCGGTAGCCGACCGAGATGGCCAGGTTCTTGGGGATCAGCTCGCCCATGGACATCGACAGCAGCGTCGCGATGGCCATCGAGACGAGGAAGGTCAGCGGCCCTGTCACGGATGCGGGCAGGCCCAGGGAGGCGATGGTGCCCCCGAGCAGGCCCTGGATGCCGACGTCGAGCGTGTAGCCGGTCAGCAGCGTCGTGATGGTGATGCCGAGCTGGCAGCTGGAGAGCTGGGTGGAGAGCGAGCGCAGGCAGCGCAGCAGCGGCTCGGCCTTGGCGTCGCCCTCCTGGATCCGGCGGGAGACCGTCGCCTGGTCCAGGGAGACCAGCGAGAACTCCACCGCCACGAAGAAGCCGTTGCCGAGGATGAGGATGAGCCCGGCCAGGACGAGGAACCATTCCACCGGGTCAGTCACCCGCCCCGGGGACGGGCCGCCGGCCCGGGGCGCCGGGAGGGGGCGGCAGGGCCCCCGCCGGCGCGGCGGGTTGTGGAGGTTCGGTCTCGGCGCAGTTCAGGGGAACGTCCATATCTCTCATAGTCTAGCGAGTCGATCGGGCCGGTCCGGCTCATTCCCAGGACTGGGAGCGGGGCCGGCCCTCGTCGTAGCCCGCGGCGGACTGGATGCCCACGATCGCCCGGGCCCTGAAGGCCTCGAGCGAGCCGGCGCCCGCGTACGTCATCGACGAGCGCACGCCGGCCGTGATGTGGTCCAGGATGTCCTCCGCGCCGGGGCGGTGCGGGTCCAGGTACATCGACGAGGAGGAGATGCCCTCCTCGAACATGGTCTTGCGCGCCCGGTCGAAGGCCTCGTCCGCGCGGGTGCGGTGGTGCACGGCCCGGGCCGAGGCCATCCCGAAGCTCTCCTTGTAGGAGCGCCCCGCGGCGTCGGTCAGCAGCTCGCCGGGCGACTCGTAGGTCCCGGCGAGCCAGGAGCCCACCATGACCTGGCTCGCGCCGGCGGCCAGGGCGAGCGCGACGTCGCGCGGGTACTTGACCCCGCCGTCGGCCCAGACGCGCGCCCCGAGCCCGCGGGCGGCCTCGGCGCACTCGAGCACGGCGGAGAACTGCGGGCGGCCGACCGCCGTCATCATCCGGGTGGTGCACATCGCGCCGGGGCCGACGCCGACCTTGACGATGTCCGCCCCGGCGTCGATGAGGTCGCGCGTGCCGTCGGCGGTGACGACGTTGCCGGCCACCACCGGGACTCCGGGCGAGATAGAGCGGACCGCGCCCAGAGCCTCCATCATCTTGCGCTGGTGCCCGTGCGCGGTGTCGACCACCAGGACGTCCGCGCCGGCCCGCAGCAGCGCGGCCGCCTTGCCGGCGACGTCGCCGTTGATGCCCACCGCGGCGGCCACCCGCAGCCGGCCGCGCCCGTCCAGGGCCGGGCGGTAGATGGTGGAGCGGACGATCCCGGCCTTGGACAGCACGCCCGCGTACCGGCCCTGCCGGACCACCACCGCGAGGTCGACGCCGGCCCGCTCGCAGCGGTCGAAGATCCCGCGCAGCGCGCGGCCGCGCTCCTCGCCGCCCCAGTCGGCCTCGCCGCCGATCTCCGACTCCTCGACCGTCAGCGGCACCGGGGACATCACCGAGCCGACCTCGGCGTGGCGGTCCTCCGCCTGGGCCTCCTCGGGCCGGATCAGGCCGAGGGGCTCGCCGCCCTCCCCCACGACCACCGCCGCGCCGAAGCTGCGCTTGGTCATCAGGCTCAGGGCCTCGTGGACCGCAGCACCCGGGTCGAGCACGATCGCGGACTCGGCGATCGGGTGGCGCTCCTTGACCCACCCCAGGATCTCCTCCGCGAGCTCGCCCGGCACGTCCTGGGGCAGGACGGCGAGCCCGCCGCGGCGGGCCATGGTCTCGAGCATCCGGCGGCCGGTCACCGCGGTCATGTTGGCGGCCACGACCGGGACGGTCGAGCCGGTCCCGTCGTCGGCCGCGAGGTCCGCGTCGAAGCGCGAGGTGACCCGCGAGTGGGAGGGCACCAGGAAGACGTCGTTGTAGGTCAGGTCGGTCGAGGGGGTCGTGATGAAACGCACTCCGCCATGGTACCGCGACAGCCAGGGGGCGGGTCCATGCCCTCCCGGCCTCTCTCCCGTCAGGAGCACCGCCGGCCGAGGGTCCCGGGGCCCGACGACGCCCGCGGTTTCGCGCTTCCACCGCGCCGGAGTAGATTCAGTCCACGCGACCCTAATAGACTCGTGAGGAGTCACGCACCGCCCCGCACCGTCGCGGGGCTCAGGAACTCGTCGAGATCTGCGTCCGCCCCGGCGGCCCGCCGCGCTCGGCCCGGGATCCTGCGGGTGGGTGCGCGGGCTGACGAACTCAGCTGCAGCAAAGAATGAGCTAACGGAAGAGGCGTTAAGAAGTGCCAGATCAGCCACAGCACAAGGTCCCCGAGGAATTCGCCGGCAACGAGTGGCTCGTGGACGAGCTGTTCGAGCAGTACCAGCAGGATAAGAACTCGGTGGACGAGAAGTGGTGGCCCATTTTCGAATCGATGGCACGGGAGGAGAAGGCGGAGGCAGCATCGTCCGCCGCACCGGCGTCGAGCTCCGCCCCGAAGGCGAGCGCCGCCCCCGCTGAGAAGAAGCAGTCCCAGTCCGCCCCTGCTCCGAAGGCTGCCGCGAAGCCCGCTTCCGCTCCGAAGGCCGCCAGCGCTTCGTCGGGCACCTCCTCGTCCGCCGGCAAGGCGAAGCAGGAGACCGAGAAGAGCGACGACAAGGGCCAGCAGCAGAAGGCCTCGAAGCCGATCCCGGCCCAGCTCCCCGAGTCCAGCCGCGGCGAGGGCTCCGAGGACGCGAGCAAGGTCGTCTCCCTGCGCGGCCCGGCCAAGGCGATCGCGGCCAACATGGAGGAGTCGCTCACCGTCCCGACGGCTACCACCGTGCGCGCGGTGCCGGCCAAGGTCCTGATCGACAACCGCAGCATGATCAACGAGTACCTGCGGCGCTCGCGCGGCGGGAAGATCTCCTTCACCCACCTCATCGGCTACGCCGTGGTGCGCGCGCTCAAGGAGTTCCCCTCCCAGAACGTCGTCTACGGCGAGGACGCCAAGGGGCGCCCGGCCGCGGTCCACCCCCCGCACGTCAACTTCGGCCTGGCCATCGACATGCCCAAGCCGGACGGCTCCCGCAACCTCGTGGTGCCCAACATCAAGGGCGCCGAGACCATGAACTTCGCGGAGTTCTGGAACTCCTACGAGGACATGGTCAAGCGGGCCCGCGACAACTCGCTGACGGTCGAGGACTTCAAGGACACCACCGTCTCGCTGACCAACCCCGGCGGCATCGGCACCGTGCACTCGGTGCCCCGCCTGTCCAAGGGCCAGGCCTGCATCATCGGCGTCGGCGCCCTGGACTACCCCGCCGAGCGGCGCGGCACCTCGCCGAAGGTCCTCGCCCGCGAGGGCGTCTCCAAGATCCTGACGCTGACCTCCACCTACGACCACCGGGTCATCCAGGGTGCGGGCTCGGGCGAGTTCCTGAAGCTGGTGGACCAGTTCCTGCTCGGCGAGCACGGCTTCTACGACGAGATCTTCGAGGCCCTGCGCATCCCCTACGAGCCCATCCGCTGGGCCGTGGACAACCAGGTCAACCCCGAGACCGAGGTCAACAAGGTGGCCCGGATCCAGCAGCTCATCCACGCCTACCGCGTGCGCGGTCACCTGCTGGCCGAGACCAACCCGCTCGAGTACGTGATGCGCAAGCACCCGGACCTCGACATCCACACCTACGGCCTGACCCTGTGGGACCTGGACCGGGAGTGGCCCACCGGCGGCTTCGGCGACGCCTCCAAGCTCTCGCTGCGCAAGATCGTGGACCTGCTCCAGGACGCCTACTGCCGCACCCTGAGCGTCGAGTACATGCACATCGAGTCGCCGGAGGAGCGCGAGTGGTTCCAGAGCCAGCTCGAGCACGGCTACACCAAGCCCACCCGTGACGAGCAGATGCGCGTGCTGGGCAAGCTCAACGCCGCCGAGGCCTTCGAGACCTTCCTGCAGACCAAGTACATCGGCCAGAAGCGCTTCTCGCTCGAGGGCGGCGAGTCGCTGATCCCGCTGCTGGACTCGATCATCTCCGGCGCGGCGGACAACGGCCTGCCCGGCGTCGGCATCGGCATGGCCCACCGTGGCCGGCTCAACGTGCTGACCAACATCGCCGGCAAGTCCTACGCCCAGATCTTCCGCGAGTTCGAGGGCGAGCAGGATCCCCGCCTGGTCGGCGGCTCCGGCGACGTGAAGTACCACCTCGGCACCGAGGGCGTCTTCACCTCGGACAACGGCAACGAGACCCAGGTCTACCTGGCGGCGAACCCCTCGCACCTCGAGGCCGTGAACCCGGTCCTGGAGGGCATCGTCCGCGCCAAGCAGGACCTGCTGGACCAGGGCAGCCACGGCGAGACCGCCTACGGCGTGCTGCCGATCCTGATCCACGGCGACGCCGCCTTCGCCGGCCAGGGCATCGCCGCCGAGACCATGCAGATGTCGCAGCTGCGCGGGTACAAGGTGGGCGGGACGGTCCACATCGTCGTGAACAACCAGGTGGGCTTCACCACCACCCCCGGCGAGGGCCGCTCCTCCACCTACTCGACCGATGTCGCCCGCATGGTCCAGGCGCCGGTCTTCCACGTCAACTCGGACGACCCGGAGGCCGTGGTCCGCGTGGGCCGGCTGGCCTTCGAGTACCGCCGCCGGTTCAACAAGGACGTCGTGGTGGACCTGGTCTGCTACCGCCGCCGCGGGCACAACGAGGCGGACGACCCCTCGATGACCCAGCCGCAGATGTACCGCCTCATCGAGGCCAAGCGCTCCACGCGCAAGCTCTACACCGAGGCGCTGGTCGGGCGCGGGGACATGACCCGCGAGGAGGCCGACCGGGCGCTCAAGGACTACCAGGAGCGGCTCGAGCGGGTCTTCACCGAGACCCACGAGGCCCAGACCTCCCCCATCCCGCTGGTCACCGGCGACGCCGCCGCGGTCTCCAACATCGAGCGGCCCGCCGCCCAGCAGATCGAGGACTCGGTCTACATCCCGGAGACCACCGCGGTCAGCACCGAGGTGGTCCACCGCATCGGCGACGTCTACGCGGACGTCCCCGAGGGCTTCCAGGTCCACAAGAAGCTCGGCTCCCTGCTGAAGAAGCGCCAGCAGATGTCCCGCGAGGGCGGCATCGACTGGGGCTTCGGCGAGCTACTGTCCTTCGGCTCCCTGCTCATGGACGGCATCCAGGTCCGGATGGCCGGCCAGGACGTCCAGCGAGGGACCTTCGTCCAGCGCCACTCGGTGCTGCACGACGGCAACTCCAACGCCGAGTGGGTGCCGCTCCGTCACCTCTCGGACGACCAGGCGAAGTTCATGATCTACAACTCCCTGCTCTCCGAGTACGGGGCCATGGGCTTCGAGTACGGCTACTCGGTGGAGCGCCCCGACACCCTGGTGGTGTGGGAGGCCCAGTTCGGCGACTTCTTCAACGGGGCGCAGACGATCATCGACGAGTTCATCTCCTCCGCCGAGCAGAAGTGGGCCCAGCGCTCCTCGCTGGTGCTCATGCTCCCGCACGGCTACGAGGGCATGGGCCCGGACCACTCCTCGGCCCGTATGGAGCGCTTCCTGCAGATGTGCGGTGAGAACAACATGACCGTCGCCGTCCCCTCGACGCCGGCCAACCACTTCCACCTGCTGCGGCGTCAGGCCTACAGCCGGCCGCACAAGCCTCTGATCATCATGACCCCGAAGCAGCTGCTGCGCCTGAAGGCCGCGACCTCCTCGGTCGAGGACTTCACCCGGGGCGACTTCCAGAAGGTCATCCCGGACCAGGGCGGCCTGAAGGACCCCGAGGTCGAGAAGGTGGTGCTCGTCTCCGGGCGCCTCTACTACGACCTCGCCGCCCGCCGCGAGAAGCTGGGCTCGAAGGACACCGCGATCGTCCGCGTCGAGCAGCTCTACCCGCTGCCGCTCGCGGAGATCAAGGAGGAGCTGGCAAGCTACTCCGGCGCCGAGGTGGTCTGGGCGCAGGACGAGCCCGCCAACCAGGGCCAGTGGCCGTTCATGTTCGTGAACCTGCTGCCCCTGCTCGACGCCGACGTGCGCCTGGTCTGCCGCCCCGCCTCCGCCTCCCCCGCGACCGGCGCCGGCAAGCGCCACCAGGCCGAGCTCGAGCACCTCATCGCCCAGGTCTTCGAGTAGGAGCCGACCCTCGCGCGGGACGCGCGAGCCCGAGGGCCCCCGCACCGGTGATCCGACATCCGTCGTGTCGCGGCGGGGGCCCTCCGGCGTGAGAGCATGGTCTCTAACGTCTATGGTGGAGCACAGGAAGTCCCGCTCGAGCCCTCCTGACGGGGTGGTGCGGGCGGCCGAGGACAACAGAAAGAGTCTCGTGGAGCAACGGAATATTCGCATTGTGGCAGTCGGCGACGACCTGCTGGCAGGTCTCGGCGACCCCCGCGGCCTGGGCTGGTTCGGCCGGGTCATGGCCCGCACCCCGCGTCACGTGGCGCCCCTGGCCTCGTACAACCTGGCGGCCCCGGGCGAGACCAGCGAGACCCTCAACGAGCGGTGGTTCGAGGAGGCCGGCCGCCGGTTCGCCTCGGGCGCGGACAACCGGCTGGTGGTCGCGCCGTCGACCCTCGACATCGACACCGGGATCACCAACGCCCGGAGCCGGCTCAACCTGGCCAACATGGTGGACCTGGCCTCCCAGAACAACATCAAGGTGCTGGTGGTGGGCCCTCCCCCGACCCTCGACGCCGAGCGCAACCGCCGCATCGCGGACCTCTCCGCCGCCTACGCGGACGTGACCACGCGGCGTCGGCACGTCTACGTGGACACCTTCAACCCCCTGCAGCACCACGAGCAGTGGCGCCAGGACCTGGCGGCGAACGACGGCCGGCCGGGCCAGGCGGGCTACGGCCTCATCGCCTGGCTGGTGCTCCACCGCGGCTGGTACTCCTGGCTGCAGCTGCCCGAGCAGCACTAGGCGCCCGCGTCGGGGTGCGCCGCCCGCCGACGCTGTGGAAGAATGGTCGTTCGTGCCCGCGCGCCTCGTCTCACGAGGCGGGCAGGGGTCGTATCAGCAATGGACCGCGCCGCACCCGCGAGGGGCGAGCGCGGGTGGAAGGAGGCTCCCATGAGCAAGCGTGGACGTAAGCGCAAGGATCGCCGGAAGAACAACGCCAACCACGGCAAGCGCCCCAACTCCTAGGGTTCGGGCAGGTCGCGGCTTTCGGCCGCGCACGCGAACGGGGCCGGGACGAGTGTTCACTCGTCCCGGCCCCGTTCTGCCGTCTCCGGCCGGCTCCCCTCGCGGGCGGGTCCGCCCGGCAGGCACTGACCCGCGGATGCTAGCGGGGGGCGGTCCCCGCCCAGCTCTGGCGCAGCGCCTCCTCGGCGACGTCCTCGTGGCCGTGCGAGGCGGTCTCCGGGCTGGCCCGCAGGTCGTCGATGCGCTCGAGGATGGAGTGCTTCAGCGTCTCCGGCGCGGGCTCGCAGCAGGAGCGCTTGACCGCCGAGCGGATCAGGCATTCGAGGTCGTACTCGCGCGAGCAGGTCTCGCAGCCCTCCAGGTGAGCCCGGATGTCTTCGAGGTCTTCGGTCGAGAGGGCGCCGTCGAGGTACTCGTAGATGCGGCGCATCTGCTCGTCTCGGCATCCTCCCGAGTCCTGGCAATCGGACATGTTCCCTTCCTTTCTTCTCTTCTGGCGAGCGGCGCTCAGCGGGTTCCGACGCCCTTGGCGTCGCCCTTCTGCCGGTCCTTCGGGGTGAAGCCGAGCTCGGCGGCGTAGTCGCTGAGCCGCTCGCGCAGCAGCCTGCGCCCGCGGTGCAGCCGCGACATGACCGTCCCGATGGGGATGTCCAGGATCTCCGCGATCTCCTTGTAGGCGAAGCCCTCGACGTCGGAGTAGTACACGGCCATCCGGAAGTCCTCCGGGATGCTCTGCAGGGCCTGCTTGACGTCGGTGTCCGGCAGATGGTCCAGGGCCTCGGCCTCGGCGGACTTCAGCCCGCTCGAGGTGTGCGCCGAGGCCTGGGCCAGCTGCCAGTCCTCCACCGTGTCGGTGTTGGCCTGCTGCGGCTCGCGCTGCCGCTTGCGGTACAGGTTGATGTAGGTGTTGGTCAGGATGCGGTACAGCCAGGCCTTGAGGTTGGTGCCCGGCCGGTACTGATGGAAGGCCGAGAAGGCCTTGGTGTAAGCCTCCTGCACGAGATCCTGCGCGTCCAGCGGATTGCGCGCCATCCTGAGGGCGGCCGCATAGAGCTGGTCGATGTACTGCATCGCATCCCGCTCGAATCTCTGCTTCCGCTCTTCCTCGGACTCGTGAGACAGATCGACGGTGTTCACGGGTTCCTTCCGCCTCGACGTGGTGCTCTTCGCAGTCCATTCTAGGAGACCGGACGCCGTCGGCGCTCGGGGCACCGCGCGGGCCGGGGAACCCGTGGCCGGTGCGATCGCGATGCTCACGCTCCTCATCACCCCTCGTCTCGTGTCGGCTGCTGTCCTTTCCAACCGCCGTGCGCGGCCGAGTATTCCGAGGACCGTCCGCGTCTTCCCCGTTCGCACCCGACGAAAATCCGGCGAGCCCCCTCTGTGCATGCGCCCCATCACATAGGATTGGTGGAAGTTCCTGGGTTCGCACCGGGCCGGAGGCTCCGGCATCGGGCTCGGACCCTCGAGGAGGAGGAGACATGACCATCGTTCGCAAGTTCGCCCGCCCCCTGCTGGCGACGTCCTTCATCTACAACGGCGTCGTCCGGCTGCGGACCCCCGAGGGAGGCCGCTACCTCACCCCCGCTCTCGACGCCGCCGCGAAGGCCCGTCCCGAGCTCCGCGCCCTGAAGGGCAAGGAGCGGCTGATCGCCCAGGGGATCGCCGGCACCCAGATCGCCGCCGGCTCGCTCTTCGCGCTCGGCCGCTTCCCGCGGCTCTCCTCGGCGCTGCTGCTCGCCACCGGCGCCGTGAACACCTACATCGACTACCGCGCCGCGCCCGCCGGCTCCAAGGAGGAGAAGGAGCAGCGCATGGGCCAGGGGCTGAAGAACGCCTCCCTCGTCGGGGCCGTGGCCCTGACCACCGTGGACACGGCGGGGAACCCCTCGCTGGCCTGGCGGGCCAACAAGCTCGGCGCTCAGGTCCGCAAGAAGTCGAGCAAGCTCGGCGAGGACTTCAAGAAGAAGTCCGACGACGTCCTGCACCACTGAGCCGGCTCCCCCGCCGTCCCGAGCCGCTGAGCCCTCCCGGGCCCGGCGCCGGGGCGTGAGGGGCCCGCAGGATTCCCGCTCAGGGGCCGTCCCCAGGACGGCCCCTGAGCGCGTCTCCGGCCGCTCGCGCGCCTAGACTGGGGTGAGACACGTTCCCCCGACCCCTGGACCCGCCGATGACTGCCGTTCCCCCTCCCCCCGCCGACGCCGCCGAGGACCTCTGGCCCGCCCCGGTCCACGAGCCCTCCGTGCCCCTCGACGCCCGCGTGCGCGTGCCGGGGTCGAAGTCGCTGACCAACCGCCACCTGCTCCTCGCGGCGATCGCCGACGGCCCGAGCGTGCTCACCGGCGCGCTCGAGTCCCGCGACTCCCGCCTCATGATGGAGGCCCTGGGCCTGCTCGGCGCCTCCTTCGAGGCCGAGGGCGAGCGCCTGCGGGTCTCCCCCATCGCGCCGGGGCGCGGGGCGGCCTCCTCGGGCCCGCTGGAGATCCGCACCGGGCTGGCCGGCACCGTGATGCGCTTCCTGCCGCCGCTGGTCGCAGCACTCGGCGTCGAGGCGCGCTTCGACGGGGACCCGTCCGCGCGGCGTCGCCCCATGGGGCCGGTGATCGAGGCCGTGCGCCAGCTCGGCGCCGAGGTCGAGGACGAGGGCCGCGGCGCGCTGCCCTTCACCGTCCGCCCGGCGTCCTCCTCCGCGCCGGAGGCGGGGCCGGTGGAGGTCGGGATCGACGCGAGCGGCTCGAGCCAGTTCCTCTCCGCCGTCCTGCTCTCCGGCTGCCTGCTGCCCGGCGGCGTGCGGGTGACCCACCTCGGGGACTCGGTCCCCTCCCTGCCGCACGTGCGGATGACGCTGGAGGTCCTGGCCGAGTACGGCATCCGCGCCACCGAGGAGGGGGGGCGCTCCTGGACGGTGGCGGCGGGGGTCCCTCGCGCGCACGACGTCGTCGTCGAGCCGGACCTCTCCAACGCCGGCCCCTTCGTCGCCGCGGCCGTGGTGACCGGGGGCCGCGTGGCCGTCCCCGACTGGCCGGAGACCACCACGCAGGGCGGGGACCAGTGGCGGGAGATCCTGCCCCGCTTCGGCGCGGAGGTCCGTCGCGAGGGGACCGACCTGGTGGTCACCGGGGATCCGGAGACCGCGAGCGCCCTGCCCGGCATCGAGATCGACCTCTCCGAGGCCGGGGAGCTGGCTCCGACGGTCGCGGCCATCGCCGCGCTGGCCTCGGGCCCCTCGCGGCTGACCGGCATCGCGCACCTGCGCGGGCACGAGACGGACCGTCTCAAGGCGCTGGTCGCCGAGATCCGGCGGCTCGGCGGCGAGGCCGAGGAACTGCCCGACGGCATCGAGATCACCCGTCCGGTCAGCGCCGGGGGCGTGTTCCGCACCTACGAGGACCACCGGATGGCCACGGCAGCCGCGATCATCGGGCTGCGCGTGCCGGGCGTCGAGGTGGAAAACATCGCGACGACGGCCAAGACCCTCCCCGGCTTCCCCGAGATGTGGGCGCGCATGCTCACCGGGGGCGGCGCATGAGCGGAGGCCGCAGGACCTGGGACGAGTCGGACGTGAGGATCCGCGCCAACAAGCGCGGCTCCCGCCCGCGCACCAAGGAGCGCCCCGCGCACCAGGACGCCCTCGTCGGCCGCGTGGTGACCGTGGACCGCGGGAGGTACACGGTGGACCTGGGCAGCGCGGGGCCGGGGAGCCCGGTCCTGGCCGTGCGGGCCAAGGACCTCCGGCGCACCCCGGTGGTCACCGGCGACCTCGTGGGCGTCGTCGGCGACACCTCGGGGGCCGAGGGGACGCTGGCGCGCCTGATCCGCCTCGAGCAGCGCGCGACCGTGCTGCGCCGCAGCTCCGACGACACCGACCCGGTGGAGCGGGTCGTGGTGGCCAACGCGGACCAGCTGGTGATCGTGGTCGCCGCCGCGAACCCCACCCCCCGCACCGGCTTCATCGACCGCTCGGTCGTGGCGGCGCACGACGCCGGGATCGAGCCGCTGCTGTGCATCACCAAGACCGACCTCGCCGCTCCCGACCCGCTACTGGAGTACTACGCCCGCTCCGGGCTGCGCGTGCTCACCAGCTCCCCCGCCCGCGACGCCGCGGAGGTCACCCGGGTCGGCCAGCACGAGACCCTGGAGCTCGAGCCCGGCCTGCTCGCCGAGCTGCGCGAGGAGCTCGGCTCCCGCGTCTCCGTGATGCTCGGGCACTCGGGCGTGGGCAAGTCCACGCTGGTCAACGCGCTGACCGGCTCCGAACGCTCCACCGGCGGGGTGAACTCGGTCACCGGGCGGGGGCGGCACACCTCCTCCTCCGCGCTGGCCCTCAACCCTGACTGGGGGGACGAGACGACGTGGGTCATCGACACGCCGGGCATCCGTTCCTTCGGCCTCGCCCACGTGGCCCCCGCCTCGGTCGTGGCCGCCTACCCCGACCTCGCCCCGGGGGCGGAGACCTGTCCCAAGGGCTGCACCCACGCCCCCGACGCCGCGGGCTGCGGCATCGCCGCCCTGGTGGCCGCCGGGGAGGCCGGGCCCGCGGGTCCCGCCCGGCTGGAGTCGCTGCGCCGCCTGCTCGGCGTCGCCCCGGAGAGCGGCCTCCCCGAGGCCAAGGAGCTGGGCGCCAGCCCGGCGGGGCGCGAGTGGGATAGCCTGGAGCCATGAATCCGCGGAGCCAGTACAACGATGACCTTCGGCTCGCCCACGTCATCGCCGACGCAGTCGACAGCTACACCCTGGGCAGGTTCCAGGCCCAGGACTTCACGGTCGAGACCAAACCCGACCTCACGCCCGTGACCGACGCGGACCGCAACGCCGAGCAGCTCATCCGCTCGCACCTCTCCCGGGCCCGCACGCGCGACGCCGTGCTCGGCGAGGAGTTCGGCTCGGTCGGCGCCTCGAGCCGGCAGTGGGTGATCGACCCCATCGACGGGACCAAGAACTTCGTCCGCGGCGTCCCGGTCTGGGCCACCCTGATCGCGCTCATGGACCAGGGCGAGCCGGTGGTGGGCCTGGTCTCCGCTCCTGCCCTGCAGCGCCGCTGGTGGGCCGCGAAGGGCTCGGGGGCCTTCACCGGCCGCTCGCTGGTCCAGGCCCGCCGCCTCGGGGCCTCCGGCGTCGAGACCCTCTCCGACGCCTCCCTGTCCTTCTCCTCGCTCTCCGGATGGGCCCAGCGGGGCCTGCGGGAGAGCTTCATCGACCTGACCGATCAGGTGTGGCGGACCAGGGCCTACGGCGACTTCTGGTCCTACTGCATGGTCGCGGAGGGCAGCGTGGACATCGCCTGCGAGCCCGAGCTGGCGCTGCACGACATGGCGGCGCTGGTGCCCATCGTCACCGAGGCCGGCGGCCGCTTCACCTCGCTGGCCGGCGAGGACGGCCCGCACGGCGGCGACGCCCTGGCCACCAACGGCCTTCTGCACGACGCCGTCCTGGCCGGCCTGGGCACGGCCGTGCCGGCCGCCGAGCGGGGCGCCTGACCGGCTCCGCGCACGGCCCCTCCCCCGGCACGACGGCGCCCCGCCGGTTCCAGCTCGAGGCTGGTTCCGGCGGGGCGCCGTCGTCGTGCGGAGGCTTCGCGCGACTACTGGTTGGACAGGTAGTCGCTGACGCAGTCCTGGTAGGCCGAGGAGGACTGGTCGAAGTGGTTGCACTGCTGGTCCGCGTCGACGATGGTGGCGCCCAGTGCGATCCAGAAGATCAGGACGATGATCGAGATGATCGTGCCGAGCGCACCGGTGATGATGCCGATGATCGGCATCACCTTGCCCGCGCCGGGCGTCTTCTTGAGCTTCACGATGGCCACGATGCCCAGGATGATCGCCACGATCGCGGCGATGCCGGGGACCACGAGCCAGGACAGCACCAGGCCCACGATGCCGCAGATCAGCGAGGCGAGGCCCATGCCCCAGCCGGCCGGGCGGCCGGCGGGCTGGCCGCCGTACTGGTTCTGGTACCCCGCGGCCTGCTGCCCGCCCTGGTAGGAGGGAGCCGTCTGGTACCCGGAGTTCTGGGGGTTGTACTGGGGCGGGCCCTGGTCCGCCGGCGAGCCCTCGCGGGGGGCGCCGTAGGACGAGGCATTGGAGTCGTGCTGGCCGTATTCGGGCGTCCGGCCGTCGCCGGACGTGCTGCGGGGAGCGTTCTCGTCTCCGGGCTGGTGTGACATGGGGTCCGTCTCCTCGTCGATCGGTGGTCTTCAGGTGACTGACCGCCCGGAAGATACATTCGCGGGCGAGTGATCGGTCACCACTATTCAAGCACACGCAAAAATGCCCGGGCCGCAGGGGCCCGGGCATTTCGTGGAGCAATGGTGGAGATGCGGGGAATCGAACCCCGGTCCGATGCGGCTTTGCCAGGTCTTCTCCGGGCGCAGTTCGCGTTACGGTGTTTTCGGCTCCGGCGCTCGCGCGAACGCGTCGCCGCCGAACCTATCCGCATCAAAGTCCCCGATCCCCCTGCGGACGTGGGATCGAGCAGTGGCCATCTAAACTGATGTCAGGCACCGGGTCGATAGCGAACCCGGGCTGACAGACTGCTCAGGCTACTTACGCAGCGAGAGCGAAGTCAGTGCGCTTTTCAGATTTGGCACTTATATTTTTTGCAGAGAGCGTTTACGAGATGACTCTGCATTCTCGGCCCGCTTCACCTGTCGCAACCGGCATCGTCGAAACCGATCATCCCCATATGCGATTATCAATCAGCGGCAGATCCGCGGGACCCCGCGGTCCCCGATCTGCCCTTCCATTCTACGTGCCCCGCCTCCCTTTGTGAAGCGGCCGCCTCAGCCCAGGTTCCGGTAGCGCATGGCCCGCTGGGCCTCGCGCTTGTCCTGGGCCTCCTTGAGGGCCTGGCGCTTGTCGTACTCCCGCTTGCCCTGGGCCAGAGCGATCTCCACCTTGGCCTTGCCGTCCCGGAAGTACAGCTGGAGGGGCACGATCGTGTACCCGGTCTCCTTGCTCTTCTGCTCCAGCTTCCGCAGCTCCTGGCGGTGCAGCAGCAGCTTCCGACGGCGCCGGGCCGCGTGGTTGGTCCACGAGCCGTGGCCGTACTCCGCGATGTGGATGTTCTCCAGCCACAGCTCGCCGCGGCGGTCGAGGTGGCAGAACCCCTCGACGATCGACGCGCCGCCCTCGCGCAGGGATTTGACCTCGGTCCCCATCAGGGCGATCCCGGCCTCGTAGACGGTGATGAGGTTGTAGTCGTGACGGGCTCTGCGGTTGGTCGCGATGACCTTCCGCCCGTCGTCGTTCTTCTTCTGTGCCATAGTGCTCTCGTCGTTCTCCCGCGCCCGGCCGCACCGGGCGCGCGCTCGTCCTGAGGGCTATCCGGCGGCGTCGTTGCGCTGGCCGGCCCGCCAGCGGATGCCGGCGTCGATCAGCGCGTCGATCCCGCCGTCCAGCACCGCGCTGGTGTTGCCCTCCTCGTGGTGGGTGCGCAGGTCCTTGACCATCTGGTAGGGGTGCAGGACGTAGGAGCGCATCTGATCGCCCCAGGACGCCTTCACGTCGCCCGCCAGCTCCTTCTTCTTCGCGTTCTCCTCCTCCTGGCGCTGCAGCAGCAGCCGGGACTGGAGCACGCGCAGGGCGGCGGCCCTGTTCTGGATCTGCGACTTCTCGTTCTGCATCGACACGACGATCCCCGTGGGGACGTGCGTCATCCGCACCGCCGAGTCGGTGGTGTTGACCGACTGGCCGCCGGGGCCCGAGGAGCGGAAGACGTCCACCTTGATCTCGTTCTCCGGGATCTCGACGCTGTCGGTCTGCTCGATGAGCGGGATCACCTCGACCGCCGCGAAGGAGGTCTGGCGGCGGCCCTGGTTGTCGAAGGGCGAGATGCGCACCAGGCGGTGCGTGCCGGCCTCGACCGAGAGCCTGCCGAACGAGTAGGGCGCCTTGACCTCGAAGGTCGCGGACTTCAGCCCCGCCTCCTCGGCGTACGAGGTGTCCAGGACCTTGGTGGGGTAGCCGTTCTTCTCGGCCCAGCGCAGGTACATGCGCAGGAGCATCTCGGCGAAGTCGGCGGCGTCGACGCCGCCCGCTCCGGCGCGGATGGTCACGACCGCCTCCCGGGCGTCGTACTCGCCGCTGAGCAGCGTCACGATCTCGAGGTCGGCGAGCGCGCTGCGCACCGACTCGAGCTCGCCGGCCGCCTCGTCCAGCAACTCGGGCTCGTCCTCCTCCTGGGCCAGCTCGACCATCGTGCTCAGGTCCTCGATCCGACTGCCCAGCCGCTTGAGCCGGTCCAGATCGGCCTGCTGATGGGAGAGCCGGGAGGTCACGCGCTGGGCGGCGTCGGGGTCGTCCCAGAGGTCGGGCGCGGCCGCCTCCTCGGAGAGCTCCGCGATGGATGCCTGCAGCCCCTCGACGTCGCTCACCTGCTCGATGGACGCGAAGGTCCCCCGAAGTTCCTTGATCTCTGCTGAGAAGTCGATTGCGGCCATAGCTCCCCAGTCTATCCGATCGAGGCGCTCCGGCACGCGCCGGGGCCCGGAAGGGGACCGGATCAGCGGCGGGCGATCATCAGCGGCGCGCCCGGCGCTCCCGCTGGGCCCGCCAGTAGCTGCAGAAGGTGATCCGCTCGTCGTCGAACCCGGCCTCGCGGGCCATCCGGCGGGCGCCCAGCGCCAGCTCGTTGCCGCCCACCGCGTAGACGGAGTCGCTCCCGGTCCGCCCGACGGCGGCGGCCAGGGCGGCCTCCCAGCCCAGCCCCCGGTCCCGCGGGGCCCAGGTGACCGAGGCCGCGCCGGGCAGGGAGCGCTCGTCCGAGGCGGTGGGGACCTCCGCGATCACGTCCGCGGTCACGCCCTCCGGCAGGCCCGCCAGGATCGCCTCGAGGCCGGGCAGACCCGTCTCGTCGCACACCGCCAGGACCCGGCACGGGTCGCACAGCCGCGTGAAGATCGTGCCCTGCCCGAGCACCGCCGCGCGGTCCCCGGGGCTCGCGCCCGCGGCCCAGCGCGCGGCGATGCCCTCCAACGCGCCGGCGGCGTCGCGGTGCAGCACGAAGTCGACGTCGAACTCCCAGTCCGGGCCCTCGCCGCCGCGGATCGCGCGCACCGTGTAGTTGCGGATCACCGCGCGGCTCTCCTCGGGGAGCCGCTGCCAGCGCAGGTACCACCCGGCGGCCCCGCCCCAGGGCGGGAGCAGCTCGGCGTCGTGCGCTCCCCCGTGCGGGATGAACAGGCGGAACCACTGGTCCGCGCCCAGCACGGGGAAGGGCAGCTCGTCACCCGGGGACTCGGGGCCGAAGACCAGGCGGAGGAAGGAGCCGGAGACCTGCTCGACGCGGCGCACGACGACGCCGCGCACCCGGCACGACTCCTCGGCCCCGGGCTCCGGGGACGCGGTGCGCTCGGCTGCGGGGACGAGGGACATGGGAGGCTCCTTTCGGGATGATGCGCGGCGGGACGGACGGGACCGACTCGCCGCGCATGGGTGCGGGCCGCTCCCGCGAGAGGACGGCCCGCGCAGGAACGGGAGCGGGCGGACGCCGGCGGGACGGCGTCCGCCCGCGGGGTCAGGACTGCTCGGAGGAGGGCTGGTCCCCGCCGGAGCCGCCCGCCACATCCGCCAGCAGCGGGACGACCTCGTCGAGCGCGTAGTCGACCGAGAGGACGGAGTTCAGGGAGTAGGCGCTGCGGATGTCCTCCTGGTCGTCGCCGAACAGCAGCGTGCGCCCGTCCTTGACCACCGAGAGGTCCTGGTAGGCGGCCTGCTCCGTCACCGCCGACTCGGGGACGTAGATCGGGAAGGCCACCAGCACGTCGGAGTCGAGCACGTCGAGGTTCTCGGAGGAGATCGAGGCGGAGAAGCCGCTCGCCTCCAGCTCCTCGATGCGGGGGTTCTGCTCGAAGCCCAGCTTGGTCAGGAAGTCGACCCGCTCGGAGCCGGCGACATAGGCGCCCCAGCCCTCGGAGGTGTAGGCGGCCGCGGTGACGGTCTTGCCCTCGAACTCCGGGTGCTCCTCGGCGGCGTCGGAGAACTTCTGCTCGACGTCGTCCATCAGCTTCTGCCCCTCGTCGGCCTTGCCGAGGGCCTCGGCGATCATGCTGACCTGCTGGTCCATCGAGGTCAGGTAGTTGTCCCCGCCCTCGGGAACGCCGACGGTCGGGGCGATCTCGGACAGGCGGTCGTGCCGATCCTGCTCGCCGGAGCTCTTGACGTCCAGGATCAGGTCCGGCTCGAGGGCGGCGACCTGCTCGTAGGAGGGCTCCATGGTGTCGATGATCTCAGGGGACTCGTCGTACATGTCCTCGGCCCAGGGGCCGACGCCGTCGCCGCCGAAGGCCAGCCAGTCGGAGGCGCCGACCGGCTGCACGCCCAGCGCGAGCGCCGTCTCCGCATCGCCCCAGCCCAGGGCCACCACTCGCTCCGGGTTTTCGGGAACGTCGACGTCTCCGAATTTGGTGGAGACGCTGGCGCTCTCCCCCTCCTGGTCCTGGGAGTCCTCGCCCCCGGAGGAGCCGCACGCGGAGAGGACCAGCGCTGTGATCAGGGCGACGACGCCGAGGAGGAGACGGAGGGCCGGACGCGCGGCCTGGGCGGAGGAGATGGGTCTCATGACGACCTTCGTGTTCGAGGCCCCGACGGCCCGGGCCCGCAGGGCCTGGCCAGGGGCGTGACAAGTGCAAGGATTACGTTAGGATAGCGTAGCCTTATTCGCGGTCGGATATCCAGGGGGCCCACCACCAGCTGGACGGCCGGCCCCGCTCCCCGCAGACTCCCGAGGTCCCATGCCAGACACACCGCTCACCACGCCCGCCGGGGCCGACCGGGCTGCTCCGCCCGCTCCGGCCCGGCCCCCGCGCGCCGGCTCCCGACGCCGGGCGGCGGGGATCCTCGCGCTCGTCCTGGGGTTCGCGGCCCTGGTCCTCGCCTTCGCGCTCGCGCTGTCCGTGGGCTCCCGCCCGCTGCCCGCCGAGGAGGTCTGGCGTGCGCTGACCGGCGGCGCCGCCTCCTCCGACGCGAGGCTCGTGGTCCTCGAGCTCCGGCTGCCCCGCAGCACCATCGCCCTGGTCGCCGGCCTCGCGCTCGGCCTGGCCGGCGCCCTCGCCCAGTCCCTCACCCGCAATCCCCTCGCGGACACGGGGATCCTCGGCCTGAACTCCGGGGCGTCCTTCCTGATCGCGCTCTCGGTCATGGTCTTCGGCGTCTCCTCGCCCTTCTGGCGCCTGCCGTTCGCCTTCATCGGGACCCTCGGCGTCGCCGTCGGGATCTTCCTCATCGGCGGCACCGGGGCCACGCGGTCCTCGATCGCGCGGGTCACCCTGGCCGGGATGGCCATCGGGGCGGTGCTGTCCGGGATCGTGACGGCGCTGACCCTGATCAACCCCGCCGCCTACTCGGTGCTGCGGGCCTGGAACGCCGCCTCGCTCGAGGGCCGGACCTGGGGCGAGCTGCTGCCCGCCCTGCCCTTCGTCCTCATCGGCGCCGTGCTGGCCATGACCTTGGGCGCCTCCTTCAACTCGCTCTCGCTGGGCGAGGACCTGGCGCGCAGCCTCGGCGTCGACGTCGGCCGCGTCCGGGTGCTCGCGCTGGTCGCGGTGACCCTCCTGGCCGGCAGCGCGACGGCGATCGCCGGGCCCATCGTCTTCGTCGGCCTGATGATCCCCCACCTCGCCCGGGCCATCGTGGGCCCGGACGTGCGCTGGATCATGGCGCTGACCGCGGTGCTCTCCCCCGTGCTCGTGCTGGCCGCCGACGTGCTGGGCCGGGTCCTGCTCCCCAACGGGGAGGTCCCGGTGGGCCTGGTGACGGCGTTCCTCGGCGCCCCCGTGCTGATCGCCATCGCCCGGCGCCGTCACCTGGTGGCGGCCTCGTGAGCGCCCCCGCCGCCACCCGCCGGCCCCGCCGGGCGCAGGTCCCGGGCGGCTCGAGGGCCCGGCGCGTCGTCGGGCTCCTGGTCCTGCTGCTGGCGACGGCGGCGCTGGCCGTCTTCGCCCTCGGCCTGGGCGACTACCCCCTGAGCCCCGGCGAGGTGATCGGCGCGGCGCTGGACCCCGGGGCGGGCTTCAAGCGCACGATCGTGCTGGAGTGGCGCCTCCCCCGGGTCGCGCTGGCCCTGCTCATCGGGGCAGCGCTGGCGGTCTCGGGCGCGCTGTTCCAGTCGCTCACCGACAACCCTCTGGGCTCCCCCGACATCATCGGCTTCACCAGCGGCTCCTACACCGGCGCGATCCTCGCGCTGACGGTCCTGGGCGCCGGGCTCGACGGCGCGGCCCTCGGCGCCCTGCTCGGGGGCCTGGCCACCGCCGGGGTGGTGCTCGCGCTGACCTACCGGCGCGGGATCGAGGGGTTCCGGCTCATCATCGTCGGCATCGGCGTCACGGCCATGCTGACCGCGCTGAACCAGTGGCTGCTCCTGCGCGCCCAGGAGGAGGTCGCGATGAGCGCCTCGATCTGGGGCGCGGGCAGCCTGGCGAACTCCTCCCGGGAGGCCGCGCTGACGGCAGGCGTCGGCGTCGTGGTCCTGCTGGTCCTGGTGGCGGCGGTCAGCGCGCCGCTGCGGCAGCTCGAGCTCGGGGACGACCTCGCGCGCTCCCACGGCGTGCGGACCGGGGCCGTGCGGATCTCGGTGGTGCTGCTCGGCGTCGCGCTGGTCGCGCTCGCGGTCGCCACCAGCGGGCCGATCGCCTTCGTGGCGCTGACCGCCCCGCAGATCGCCGCCCGGCTGCTCCGCTCGCCGGGCCTGCCCCTGACGGGCTCGGCGCTGACCGGCGCCTTCCTGCTGCTCGGCGCTGACCTGCTGGCCCAGCACGCGGTGCCCGGCGGGGTGCCGGTGGGGACGGTCACCACCGTCCTGGGCGGCGTATACCTGGTGACACTCCTGATCCGAGAGGCGAGGAAGACATGGTGAACGAGATGCGGGGCACGACGACGGCCCCCGCCCACTACACGCTCGAGGACCTCCGGCTCGGCTACGGCGAGCGCCCCGTGATCGAGGGGCTGAGCACGCAGATCCCGGCCGGCTCCTTCACCGCGGTGATCGGAGCCAACGGCTGCGGCAAGTCCACCCTGCTGCGCGGGCTGGCCCGGCTGCTGAAGCCCTCCGCCGGCAGGGTCCTGCTGGACGGCGAGCCCCTGGAGGAGATGGCGCCGAAGCAGGTCGCCCGCCGGGTCGGCCTGCTCCCGCAGTCAGCCAGCGCCCCGGACGGCATCGCCGTGCGGGAGCTGGTGGGGCGCGGGCGCTTCCCCCACCAGAACGCCTGGCACATGAACAGCCGGGAGGACGAGGAGGCCATCGAGGCGGCGCTGCGCCGCACCTCGACCCTGGAGCTGGCCGGGCGCCGGGTCTCCGAGCTGTCCGGCGGGCAGCGGCAGCGGGTCTGGGCCGCGATGCTCCTGGCCCAGCAGACCCGGATCCTGCTGCTGGACGAGCCGACCACCTTCCTGGACATGGCCCACCAGATCGACTTCCTGGACCTCTTCGCAGAGCTCAACGCCGCCGGGGCCACCGTGGTCGCGGTGCTCCACGACCTCAACCAGGCGGCCCGCTACGCCGACCGCCTGATCGCCCTGCGGGAGGGCACCATCGTGGCGGAGGGCTCCCCGCGCGAGGTCATCACCCCGGAGAACCTGCGGGAGATCTTCGGGCTGCGGGCCGTGGTCGTGGAGGATCCCGAGACCGGCGGCCCGCTCGTGGTGCCCGCCGCCTCCCGCCCCCGCTGAGCCGCGCAAGGCCCCTCGACCCGGAGGATCCGCTCCCCCCGGGGGGGGCGAAGGACCCCACGCACGGAAGAGGCCCTCCTCCCGCGTACGGGAGGAGGGCCTCTGCCATCCGGCGGGCTCAGCCGCGCAGGCGGGTCACCGCGTCGCGGATGTCGCCGTCCTGCACCACGCGGCCCCTCTCCAGCACGACGCCGCGCTCGCACAGCTTCGCGACCATGTCCAGGTCGTGGCTGACCACCACCAGGGTCTTGCCCCGGTCGGAGAGCTCCTTGATCTTGCGGATGCACTTCTTCTGGAAGGGCTCGTCGCCCACCGCGAGGATCTCGTCCACCAGGAAGATCTCCGGATCCGTGTGCACCGCGACCGCGAAGGCCAGGCGGAGGTACATGCCGGAGGAGTAGAACTTCACCTCGGTGTCGATGAACTGCTCGATCTCCGAGAAGTCGACGATCGACTGGAAGTTGGCGTCGATCTCCTCCTTGGTCATCCCGAGGATCGCGCCGTTCAGGTACACGTTGTCCCGGCCGGTCAGGTCCGGGTGGAAGCCAGCGCCGACCTCGA
This sequence comes from Rothia halotolerans, assembly GCF_004136635.1. Classification (GTDB taxonomy): domain Bacteria; phylum Actinomycetota; class Actinomycetes; order Actinomycetales; family Micrococcaceae; genus Rothia; species Rothia halotolerans. Next base: position 969,180 of record NZ_NOIU01000002.1, read on the forward strand.
TCAGGCCCGCGATCCGGCCGCGGGTCTTGATGTCGCCGCCGTCGGGGTGCATGACCCCGGAGATGAGCTTGAGCAGCGTCGACTTCCCGGAGCCGTTGAGGCCCAGCAGCGCGACCCGCTCCCCCTCCCGGATCTGGAGGTCGACGCCGTCGAGCGCGTTGAACTTCTCGGACAGGTCCCCCTTGCGGCCCTTGATGAGCCACACGAAGGCCTCCTTCATGGACCGGGTGTGCCGCAGGACGAAGCGCTTGGCCACTTCCTGGATGCGGATCACCACGGGCTCGGTCGACGGCACGTAGGGCCGCGGTTCCCCGCCGAGTTCGGGGTCGTCGTCAATCCACGACACAGGTCATCAGAGCTCCTGGGCGAAACTGCCCTCGAATTTTTTGAACAGCAGGTCGCCGACGAAGAGGAACAGCAGCGCGAGGACGATCGCCACCGGCACCCACAGCGTCAGCAGGTTCGGCGGGACGTGCCACTCCATGCCGGTCGTGGGCGCCCAGAAGGCGTAGTGGAACAGCTCGACGGCGACCGTGATGGGGTTGCACAGGTACAGGTGCAGCCCCCACTCCGGGACGGCGCCGGCCACCCGCTCCCACGGGTACATGACCGGGGAGAGCCAGGTCGCGACCATCACCAGCAGGTCCACGATGTTCTCCGCGTCGCGGAAGAACACGTTGGCCACGCCGAAGATCAGCCCCAGCCCGAAGGAGAAGATGACCATGATCATCATCCCCACCACGGCCGCGGCCAGCTGCATCGGCCCCGGATGCCATCCGACGACGAAGCAGGCGATCAGCAGGACCAGCAGCTGCGGGAGGAAGTGCACCAGGGCGACCCAGATGGTCGAGACCGAGAACAGCTCCCTCGGCAGGTAGATCTTCTTGATCAGCGCCCCGTTGCCCACCATGCAGCGGGCTCCGTTGCCGAAGGCCTCGCCGAAGAAGTTCAGCAGGATGATCCCCGAGAACAGGTAGACGGCGTAGTTCTCCAGCCCCTTGTTCAGCTCCAGGAAGACGCCCAGGGCGATGTAGAAGACGATGAACTGCACGCCTGGCTTGACGTAGGACCACAGGATGCCGAGGACGGATCCCCGGTATCGGACCTGCAGGTCCTTGTCGACGAGCAGCCGCAGGAGGTATCGGTTCTTCAGGGCGTCCACCAGGCCCCGACCGCGGCCGGGGCTCTGGAACGCGCGTTCGCTGATATCGGTCATCGCGTGAGTTGTGAGTCCGTATGCTTCTCGAAGGTCTTCTGCCACGCCTCGAAGGACGTGATCCGCTCGGCGGCCTCGCGGTACTGCTCGCGCAGCTTCGGCCAGTCCCTGAGGATCCGCGCGTGCAGGCGGGTCGCCTCCACGAGCTTGTTCCGCAGCTGGTCCGGCTCGCGCTGGTACCAGGAGACCGCGGTCCCCTCGGCGTTGGAGACCAGCGCCGAGTCGAACTGGGACATCCGCCACCAGCGGTTGTCCTGGTGGGCGATGTGCGCCTGCGGGTGGTCCTTCAGCGCGGGGTCCACCGGGCGGACCAGCTGCTTCGTCACGGTCTTCAGGGCCCACGGCACCAGGGTCCGGTACGAGGGCGCGCTGAATCCGCGGCCGTTGCGCGGAGGCTTGTCCATGCGCGGCTCGGGGAAGGACTCGATGTCCTCGGCGAACTGCGCGTCCGGGTACTGCTTCATCAGGGCCCGGATCTCCGGCAGCCGCTGGGGCTGGATCTCGTGCAGCTGGTCCGGTCCGGCCAGCACGTCGCGCAGGGCCATGATGCGCCCCGCCTCGGTGAAGTACTGCATCGAGATCAGGTGCTTGACGTCCGCGTAGGAGGACTCGCGCAGGAGCCTGCCGCCGCGGTCGTACGGTGAGTGCAGCAGCGCCGCGATGATGCGGTTGCGGATGTGGAAGTAGGCCTGCCAGCCCACCAGGTCGTCCTTGTCGATCCAGGAGACGTGCCACACGGCCGCGCCCGGCAGGGAGACCGTGTGGTAGCCGGCGCGCTTGGCGCGCAGCCCGTACTCGGCGTCGTCCCACTTGATGAACACGGGCAGGGAGAGCCCGATGTCCTTGATGACCTTGGTGGGGATGAGGTCCATCCACCAGCCGTTGTAGTCCACGTCCACGCGGCGGTGCAGCCAGGGGGTGCTGCGCAGGTTCGACTTCAGGAAGTCGTGGCCCAGCACCTGCTCCTGGTGCGGCTGGTCCGGCTGGAAGCGGTAGGTGTTGACGATCTCGCCGAAGGTGTGCAGCACCGAGCGGTTGTAGAGGTCGAACATGTGCCCGCCCACGATGGTGGGCTTGCGGCACATGTCGGCGAAGGTCAGCAGCCGGATGATGGACTCCGGCTCGACGACGACGTCGTCGTCCAGCAGCAGGGCGTAGTCGCTGCCGTTCTCCACGGCCTCGTACATGCCGCGGGCGAAGCCGCCCGAGCCGCCCAGGTTGGACTGGTTGATGATCCGCAGCTTGCCGTCCAGGCGGGCCGCGACCTCCTCGAAGTCCTCCTCGTCCTGGACCTTCTTGGTCCCCTGGTCGACGATGAGGATCTCCTGCAGGTGCTCCAGCACCTCGGGGTTCTCGGCGAAGGAGCGCAGGTTGTTCAGGCAGAAGTCCGGCTTGTTCAGCGTCGTGATCTCCAGCGTGATGCGGCCGGGCTCGCGCCCGTCGTCCGCGCCCTGCCACTCGGCCTGCTCGAGGACGAGCGACTCCGTGCCGGCCACCAGCTCGAACCAGTACCAGCCGCCGTCGCCGAAGGGCTTCAGCGGCAGGTCGAAGGCCGTGCTCTGCTTCCCGGAGACCTGGCGGGAGTCCACCCGCTGCAGGGAGCCGCGGGGGTTGGACTTGTAGACGATCACCGTGCCGGAACCGTGCGTCTGGATCGAGAGGCGGACCTCCTCGAGGGTGGTCCAGCGCTTCCAGTAGGAGGCCGCGAACGCGTTGAAGTAGGTCGCGAAGGAGAGCCGGGAGCCGGCGCGGATCAGCGTCGAGCGCCGACCGATGAAGTCCTCGGCGTGCGCGTCGGAGGATCCGGAGGCCGACGACGCCGCCGCACCCTGGGAGGACTCGCCGCGCTTCTCGCTCGTCAGCGAGTCGTTGCTGCCCAGCGACCCGTTCATGGTCGACAGCTGCACGCCGGTGGCCAGGCCGGAGTCGACGTAGAGCGGGATCGTGTCCATCTGCTGGGCGGAGGGGAAGATGACCCGCTGGAGGGTCTTCATCGGCTGCTCGGCCGTGGTGTCCTGGTCATTGCTCACGCGTCGACTCCTCCGCTCACGAGCTTCTGACTGCCCTCGAAGTGCGGGCGCAGCTTGTTGTCGAACATCGTCAGGGCGGACCCGATGGCCATGTGCATGTCGAGGTACTTGTAGGTGCCGAGGCGGCCGCCGAACAGGACCGACTCCTCGCCCCGGGCGAGGTCGCGGTACTTCAGCAGCTTGGAGCGGTCGACCTCGGTGTTCACCGGGTAGTAGGGCTCGTCGCCCTTCTCGGCGAAGCGGGAGAACTCGCGCATGATCACGGTCGCGTCCTTGGTGTAGTCCCGCTCCGGGTGGAAGTGGCGGAACTCGTGGATGCGGGTGAAGGGGACGTCCTCGTCCGGGTAGTTCATCACCGAGCAGCCCTGGAAGTCCTCGACCGGCAGGACCTCCTCCTCGAGGTCGATCGTGCGCCAGGAGAGGTCGCCCTCGGCGAAGTCGAAGTAGCGATCCACGGGGCCGGTGTAGACCACCGGGACCTGGCCCAGCACGTTGGAGCGGGAGAGCTCGTGATCCCCGTCGAAGAAGTCGGTGTCCAAGCGGACCTCGATGTTCGGGTGGTCCGCCATGCGCTCGAGCCACGCGGTGTAGCCGTCCACGGGCAGGCCCTCGTGGGCGTCGTTGAAGTAGCGGTTGTCGTAGGTGTAGCGCACCGGGAGGCGGCTGATGATGGAGGCGGGCAGGTCCTTGGGATCCGTCTGCCACTGCTTGCCGGTGTAGTGCTTGATGAACGCCTCGTACAGGGGGCGGCCGATGAGCTGGATGCCCTTGTCGTTGAGGTTCTCCGGATCGGTCCCGGCGAGCTCGCCGGCCTGCTCCTGGATCAGGGCCTTCGCCTCGGCCGGGCCGTAGGCGGAGCGGAAGAACTGGTTGATCGTGCCGAGGTTGATCGGCATCGGGAAGACCTCGTCCTGATGGCGAGTGTAGACCCGGTGGACGTAGTTGGTGAAGGCGGTGAAGCGGTTGACGTACTCCCACACGCGCTCGTTGGAGGTGTGGAACAGGTGGGCGCCGTAGCGGTGCACCTCGATGCCCGTGCGCTCCTCCTTCTCGCTGTACGCGTTGCCGCCGATGTGCGAGCGCCGGTCGATCAGAGCGACCTTGAGCCCCAGCTCGGTGGCAGCCCGTTCGGCGATGGTCAGCCCGAAGAGGCCAGATCCGACGACCACTAGATCCGCGTTCACGCAAACTCCTGATGTTGTTGGGCCCGGCCGCGGCTCGCGCGGCCGGACGGTGCTACCCCGGGGCCGACGCCGTCGCCGTCCCGGGCCTTCTGTTCGAGAATCCTAGTAGACATGGCCTGACCGAAACCTGAATGCGGCGCGCGACGCACCGGCGGAGGCGATCCTCGAGACCCCAACCTACCCCATGGCTTCCGGGGTCGGGGCTTCCGGCGGGCCCGCCGCCGGCCTCACTCCGCCGGGCGGCGGGCCTCGCGCAGCAGGTGGGTCTGCACGGGGCGGCTGAAGAGGATCAGGGCGACGAGCACCCCGTAGAGGATCGGCAGGATCGCGATCAGCCATCCCCATACGGGCGCCGACTGCACGGAGATGACGATGAGGAAGACCTGGGCCAGCACGATCAGCGCCCGGGGCCACATCCGCCCGCGGTAGGCGGAGCGGGCCGCCAGCCCCAGCCAGAGGCCGAATCCGATGTAGATGAGGGCCATCAGCAGGATCGCCCCGAGGGGCATGGTCCGCTCCAGGAAGAAGCTCTCGGCGATCTGCACCAGCCCCAGGAGCATCAGCCCGAGCGCCTCGAGACCGACGAGGACGCTGAGGAGGGTCACCGCCCGCGGGGGCCTCGGGCTCGGGCCGGGGGTCTGCGGGATCGATTCCGCATCCAGCGGATCCTCCGCGCCACCGCCGGCGGGGATCCGCTCGTCGGGGCTCCGGTCATCAGGGCTCTGGCCGTCGGGGGTCGCGGAAGAGGTCATGATGAACATTCTAGGGATGAACCGCAAGTCGCCGAAGTCAGCGTCCGGTGGCCTCCAGAGGCGCATTCGAGGTTCTCGGGGTCCCCGCAGAGGGCCCGCCTGTGTCGGGAGCCCCGTGATGTCAAGGAAGTGGGCGTGTGATAAGAAACAACCACCATATCGATGCTCCCCCGTGCGGAAACCCTTGTTCACGGGTTGTTTACATGGGAACCTAATAAAAGTTCACAAGGAGGCCCCCGCACTGTTCCCTGGGGGCTTTTTGCTTGTCCCCCGCGATCGCAGCGCATTGACGCTGGCGGGGTTCCACATCACACGAGGAGCGTGCAACGATGGATTGGCGCAGTCGCGCAGCCTGTCTCGAAAAGGATCCCGAACTCTTCTTCCCGGTCGGCAACACCGGCCCGGCTCTGCTGCAGATCGAAGAGGCCAAGACCGTGTGCCGCAGCTGCACCGTCATGGAGACCTGCCTGCAGTGGGCGCTCGAGACCGGGCAGGACTCCGGTGTCTGGGGCGGCATGAGCGAGGACGAGCGGCGCGCGATGAAGCGCCGCGCGGCCCGCGCCCGCCGCGCCTCCTGACAGCGCTCGCCCACCACGGCTCCCGAGGCCCGACGGTCCCCACCGGCCCGTCCGAGCCCGGCCCGCATTCCACGAAGGCCGCCACCGCGTGTGGCGGCCTTCGTGCGTCCCGGGCTCGGCCCGCGGCGTCCCCGGGACTCATCCTGAGGCCTCATCGGGGATGAAGGCCCGGATGACCACCTCGGTCCCGCCGCCGGCGCGGGGCTGCCATCGGATCGAGCCCTTGAGCTCGCTCGCCACCAGGGTCCGCACGATCTGCATGCCCAGTCCCTCCCCCTCCGAGGGCGGCCGGTAGGCCGAGACGCCGGACTCCTCGATGTAGTAGTCCCCCATCCCGACGCCGTCGTCGGAGATCGTGACCACCAACATCGGCTCGCCCTGCTCGGACTCGGTGCGGCGCCCGTCCAGCCCGACCGTCCCCGAGGACCCGTCGAGCCCGTGCTCGACGGCGTTGGCGACGATCTCGTTGACGATGAGCGCCAGCGGCGTCGCGAGCTCGCTGGGCAGCTGCCCGAAGTGCCCCGTCAGCTCGGTGCTGACCGCCTGGCCGGGCGAGGCCACCTCCGCCGCCAGGTGGAACTGACGGCCGATGAGGTCGTCGAAGTCGACGTTCTGGGTCAGCCCCTGCGAGAGCGCCTCGTGGACCATCGCGATGGTCGCCACCCGCCGCATCGCCTGCTCGAGCCCCTCCTTGGCCTCCTGGGAGGTCATCCTGCGGGCCTGCAGCCTCAGCAGCGCCGAGACGGTCTGCAGGTTGTTCTTCACGCGGTGGTGGATCTCGCGGATCGTCGCGTCCTTGGTCATCAGCTCGAGCTCCCGGCGCCGCAGCTCGGTCACGTCCCGGCACAGCAGGATCGCGCCGAAGCGCTCCTCCCCCCGGCGGGTCTGGCGACGGAGCGGGATCGCCCGGAAGGTCACGCTGGCCCGGCTCGTGCCGATCTCGCTGCGCCACGGCATCCGTCCGGTGAGCACGAGCGGGAGGGTCTCGTCGGCCTTCTCCGTGGAGGGCAGCAGGTCGCGGGTCAGCTCCGCGAGGTACTGCCCGGTCAGCGAGTCCGTGAAGCCCAGGCGGCGGTAGACCGAGACGGCGTTGGGGCTGGCGAAGGTCACGCGTCCCTCCGCGTCCAGCCGGATCACGCCGTCGCTGACCCGGGGGTTGCCGCGCGAGGTCCCCGCCGGCGCGGAGAAGTCCGGCCAGGCCCCGCGCGCGACCATGCTCAGCAGCTCGCGCGCCGTCTCCCGGAAGACCGTGTCGAGCCGCCCCTGCATCCGGGCCGAGAGGATGCCGTTGTGCACGGTCAGCAGGGCGAGGGTGCGGCCGTTGCGCACCAGGGGGTAGACGACGACGCGCATGCTCGACTCGCTGTTCCAGTCCACCCGGTCCAGCGGGCGGACCGTCTGCTCGAACCAGCACTCCCGCGCGCCCGCCGCGACCGCGGAGGTCATCGGCTGGCCCACCATGTCCCGGTGGAACACGGTCTGGGCGGTGGAGGGGCGGACGTGCGCCAGGCCCACGAAGCCCGTGCCCTCGGCCGGGCCGCCCTGGGACCGGTCCCCCAGCTCCGCCGCCACGAACTCCTCGGGGAACCAGAGCACCAGGTCCCCCTGGGCGAGGTCGGAGACCAGCTGCCAGTCGCCGACCAGCAGGTGCAGCCATTCCGAGTCTCCGGGACCGAACTCCCCGGTCTTGAGCAGAGGGTCGGCGAGCGTCATGGGGCTCCTCGGGGGTCGGCGTCGGGTGCTGCTCCCATCCTATGACGCCGCCCGCGCCCGCGCCGGGTGACTGATCGCCGCACGATCTGACCGGCTGTGGCGCCGCAATGCTTTACCGCCCCGGTTCCCCGCGGGTATGCATGGTCTCGTACCGACCGCCAGGCCGGTGCGCTGGGGGATCGCGCACCGCGGCGGCCGGAGGGACGGCGCAGGGGATCCGAGGCCGCGCCCTCCCGCCTCCCGTCCGCTCCCCTCGGGGCCGCACGCCGCAAGGGCTCGACGTCGAGCCGAAGGAGGAGCACCAGAGTATGAGCACCGTTCCCGAAGACCCCCGCGTCCGCCTCAGGAGGGGGACCGTCCTGTCCATCGAGAGCATCCCCGCCGCGCCCGGCACGCATCCGGCCGGCCCGCCGCCCTACTACCGGTGGCGACGCCGCAGCACCGATCCCGAGGAGCAGCTGCGGAGGGTCCACGCCATCGCCGCGACCATGGGGGTCGCGCTGGTGGAGGTGGTGACGGGCGGGCGCTCGGCGGACCAGCTGGCCCGTTGGGTGCATCCGAGGGCGCTGGCGCGCCTGCGTCTGCGGGCGGGGATCGAGGGGGCCCGCGAGGGGGCCCGCGCCGGACGGCCCCCGGGGACGCCGGCGACCGGGAGAGGGCCCGGGCGGCGGGACCTCGGCGCCCCGGGGCCGGGCCGGAGCGGAGCAGGCGTTCCGGGTCCGGCCTCGCCTGCGCCGGGACGGTTCGGCCCCCGCGACGCCCGGCTGCGACGGGTCCGGGCGATCCTCGTCGCGCCCGACGAGTACGAGGCCAGCGTCGCCGTCGACGACGGAGAGCGCACGCGGGCTATCGCGCTGCGCATCCACAAGCCGCGCGGTCAATGGCAGGTCGTGGAGGCCGAGATCGGGTGAGCCCGGCGGGCCGGGCGCCGGGCCGGCCCGCCGCGTCGGCCGCACTCCCCCGGGTGTGCGGGACGACAGCTAGGCGGCACGACGCCGCGGAGCGGGCCCGGGAGCCGCAGAGCGCCCCGCCCCGCCGCCGGCCTCAGGGGCGGCTGCGGGGCGGGGCGCTCTGCGGCGGGCGGGATCAGCGCTTGCGCGAGCCCTTCTGGGCGGCACGCTTGGCCTTGCGGTTGGCCGGGGCGGGGGCGCCCTTCCGCTCCCCGGCGTCGGCCTTCGTCTTCGTCGCGACGGCGGACCGGGCGGTCTCCTCCCCCGCGGCGGAGGACGCCGGGGCGGCCGCGTCCCGGTCTCCCCCGGCCGCCCCGGCGTCGGGCTCCTCCCCCTCGGAGACCTCGACGCGGCTCTGCTCTCCCCCGTCCTCGCTGGGCGAGGTGTACCGGAGGAAGGAGGGCTGCGCGGGGACCTTGAGGGCCTGCGAGGACATCTGCGTGCGCTGCTTGGACAGGTCCAGCTTGAACAGGTAGGAGACCGTCTCCTCGCGGATCGTGTCCATCATCGACTGGAACATCGCGTAGCCCTCGCGCTGGTACTCGATCAGCGGGTCGCGCTGGGCCATCGCGCGCAGGCCGATGCCCTCCTTGAGGTAGTCCATCTCGTAGAGGTGCTCGGGCCAGTGGCGGCCGATCACGGAGAGGATCACGCGGCGCTCGATGTTGCGCATCGCCTCGGAGCCGACCTCCTCCTCGCGCGCCTCGTAGACCAGCCGCGCGTCGGAGAGGATCTCCTCGGTGATCTTCTCCTGGGTCAGCTTCGAGGCGCCGCCGGCGGACTCCTCGAGGTCCTCGATCGAGACGCTGACCGGGTAGATCGTCTCCAGGACGCTCCACAGCTTGGGCAGGTCCCAGTCCTCGGCGTGGCCCTGGCTCGTCTTGTCCGCGATCGCGGAGGTGATGACCTCGGTGATGAACCGCTGGATGTGCTCGGCGATCTCGTCGCCCTCCAGGATCTTCGCCCGGTCGGCGTACATCGCCTCGCGCTGGCGGTTCAGGACGTCGTCGTACTTGAGGATGTTCTTGCGCTGCTCCGCGTTGCGCGACTCGACCTGGTTCTGGGCCGAGGCGATCACGCGGGTCACGATGCGGTGCTCCAGGGCGGCGTCGTCGGGGGCGCCGGCCATCAGCCGGGCCGCGGCGGCGCCGTTGAACAGGCGCATCAGGTCGTCGGAGAGCGAGAGGTAGAAGCGCGACTCGCCCGGGTCCCCCTGGCGGCCGGAGCGGCCGCGCAACTGGTTGTCGATGCGGCGGGACTCGTGCCGCTCGGTGCCCAGCACGTAGAGGCCGCCGAGCTCGGTGACCTCCTCGTGGGCCTTCCTGGTGGCCTCCTCCTCGGCCTTGAGGACCTCGGGCCAGCGGGCCTCGTACTCCTCGGGGCGCTCTGCCGGGTCCAGCCCCAGCTCGCGCATCCGCTCGACGGCGTTGAACTCGGCGTTGCCGCCGAGCATGATGTCGGTGCCGCGGCCGGCCATGTTGGTCGCGACCGTCACGGCGCCCCTGCGGCCGGCCTGGGCGATGATCGCCGCCTCCCGGGCGTGGTTCTTGGCGTTCAGGACCTCGTGCCTGACCCCGGCCTTGGCCAGGAGCTTCGAGAGGTACTCGCTCTTCTCCACGCTCGTGGTGCCGACCAGCACCGGCTGGCCCTTCTCGTAGCGCTGGGCGATGTCCTTGACGACGGCGGCGAACTTCGCGACCTCGTTCTTGTAGACCAGGTCGGGCTTGTCCATGCGCTGCATCGGCTTGTTCGGGTCGATGACGGCGATGCCGAGGTCGTAGGTGTTGACGAACTCCGCGGCCTCGGTCTCGGCGGTGCCTGTCATGCCCGAGAGCTTGTCGTAGAGGCGGAAGTAGTTCTGCAGGGTCACGGTGGCCATGGTCTGGTTCTCGGCCTTGACCTCCACGCCCTCCTTGGCCTCGATCGACTGGTGGACGCCCTCGTTGTAACGGCGGCCGGGAAGGATGCGGCCGGTGTGCTCGTCGACGATGAGCACCTCGCCCTTGAGCACCACGTAGTCCTTGTTGGCGGTGAACAGCTCCTTGGCCTTGATCGAGTTGTTGAGGAACCCGATCAGCGGGGTGTTCGCCGACTCGTACAGGTTGTCGATCCCCAGGTGGTCCTCGACCTTCTCGATGCCCGGCTCGAGCACCCCCACGGTCTTCTTCTTCTCGTCGACCTCGTAGTCGGTCTCCCGTTCCAGGCTCTTGGCGATCCGGGCGAACTCGCCGTACCAGCGGTTGGCCTGGCCCGAGGCCGGCCCGGAGATGATCAGGGGGGTCCTGGCCTCGTCGATGAGGATCGAGTCCACCTCGTCCACGATCGCGAAGTGGTGGCCGCGCTGCACCCGGTCGTCCACCGACCAGGCCATGTTGTCGCGCAGGTAGTCGAAGCCGAACTCGTTGTTGGTCCCGTAGGTGATGTCCGCCTCGTACTGCTTGCGGCGCACCTCGGGAGTCTGCTGGGAGACGATCACGCCCGCCTCCATGCCGAGGAAGCGGTAGACGCGGCCCATCAGGTTGGCCTGGTACTCGGCGAGGTAGTCGTTGACGGTCACCACGTGGACGCCCTTGCCGGTGAGCGCGTTGAGGTAGGCGGGCGCGGTCGCGACCAGGGTCTTGCCCTCGCCGGTCTTCATCTCGGCGATGTTGCCCAGGTGCAGGGCGGCGCCGCCCATGAGCTGGACGTCGTAGTGCCGCTGGCCCAGCGTGCGGGCGGAGGCCTCGCGCACCACCGCGAAGGCCTCGGGCAGGAGCACGTCGAGGCTCTCGCCGTCGGCGAGACGCTGCTTGAAGACGTCCGTCTCGGCGCGCAGCTCGGCGTCGGAGTACTGCTTGAAGTCCTCCTCGAGCGAGTTGATCGCCTCGGCGTAGACCCTCAACCGCTTGAGCAGCCTCTTGTCCCCGGTGCGGAGGATCTTTTCCAGGAAAGATGCCACGAGCGCTAACTCCTAGTGATTCACGAGATTCGGTGGTGGCCCGCGGACGGCGGGTCGAGGCGCTGACTCGACACGGTCTCGCCCAACAGGACATTCTACGTGACTCTAACGGCACCGCCTGGGCGTTCGCTAGAGACTCACCCCGCATCAGGGACCGGAGACTCGTCACGTGGCGGAGCGCACGGGCAGGGCCCGCCCCGCGGTGCGGGACGGGCCCTGCCCGACCGCCGGCGCCTTCCGGCCCCGGCGGCGATCCGGCTTAGAGCGCCTTGTAGACGCGGGTCTCGCTGCGGCCCTCGGCGGGCGCGTCGTCGCCGAGGGTGATGACGCCGTAGCTCCAGCCCTTGCGCCGGTAGACCGCCGCCGGGCGGTCGACCTCCACGTCGACGAAGAGGTAGAAGTCGTGGCCGACGAGCTCCATGCGGTCCACCGCCTGGTCCACCGTGAGCTTCTCGGTGGGGAAGGTCTTGCGGCGGATCTCCACCGGGGTGATCTGGGCGGAGAGCGGGTACTCGTCGTCGAAGGCCGCCTCCTCGACGGGGACGTCCTGGTGGGATCCCTCCACGATCCCGTTCTGCTCGGCGTCCAGCTCGCTCACCACCGGCAGGGCGCCGGTGGCCTCGGACACGGAGAGGGGACGGTGGTTGCCGCGGTGGATCTTGCGGCGGTCGCGGGCCCGGCGCAGCCGCTCCAGCAGCTTGCCGTACGCGTCGTCGAAGACCGCGAACTTGTCCGGGCCGCTCGCCTCGGCGCGCAGGACGGGGCCGGGGCTGTTGACGGTGATCTCCACCGTGATCGCGTTGGGGCCGCTGCCCACCTTGGTGATCTTGACCTCGATCACATCGACGCGGTCGTTCAGCTTCTCGAACTTCTCGACCTTCTCCTCGATGTAATCCCGCATCCGATCGGGCACCTTGATGTTTCGACCGTAGACGTTGAGTTCCACGATGACCTCACCTCGCTAGTGGGTGGGTGCGGCTACCGACCCCGGTCTTCGACCTCCGCGTCGATAACCAGCACGGGGAGAGGGTCTGACCGTCTCCTTACCCCCACGGTAGTGGACCGGCCCGCTTTCGTCATCGTCGTGTCCCGGCGACACACCGGGCGGCGCACCGTGTTCACTCACAGCATGGCGGGGCTCCTGCGGCGCTCCCGCCGGGGGCCGGACGGTGGCGAGGACCGCCGCCCCGGCGACCTCCCCTCCCCAGGCCTCCAACGCGCGGAGGGCCTCGCACAGGGTGGCGCCGGTGGTCAGCACGTCGTCGACGATCAGCAGGCGCGGGGCCGCCTCCCGGCCCGAGGGGCGGGGCACCGGCGCCCACCGGCCCACCGACAGGGAGCCGCGGATCCGCTGGGATCGCTGCCGCGCCCCGAGGGCCTTCTGAGCGCGTCCCGCCGCCGGGCGGAGGGCGGCGGGCAGCAGCTCCCAGGGGTCGCGGCGCCGACGCAGCAGGGGCACGACCCTCACCCGGGCCCCGGAGCGCACGCCGCGCAGCGCGCGGCGGGCCAGCAGCTCGGCCGGGACGAATCCCCGGCGCCGGAACGCCGCGGCGGAGGAGGGCACCGGCACCAGCCAGACGGGGCCGGGGGCGCTCAGCGCCGGGCTCTCCCCGAGGGCGCGGGCCAGGGCCGCGGCCAGCACCGGGACGACGTCGAGCCGCTGCCCCTCCTTGAAGGCCAGGACGAGGCGGGCGACCTCGTGCCGGTAGACCCCCGCCGCCACGCAGGAGAGACCCTCCGGCCAGCGCGGGGCCGCGGATCCCGCCGCGAGGGGCCGGGCGCTCGCGCGGTGGAAGAGCCGGCGGCAGGTCCAGCACACGGCCGCGCCGCCGGCCCCGCAGGAGGCGCAGGTCTGGGGCAGGAGGAGCTCCGCCGCGGCGGCGAGGGCCGCCCAGCACGCCGCCGCGACCCGGTCCGCGCGCCGCGCGGCTCCCGCCATGCCGCGCCCGCTCCCCGTCCGTGCCCGATCTGCGTCCATGCCGCCATCCTCCCCCGCGGCCGCGCGGCGAGGCTCCCGCGCCGAGGATCTGTGGAGGGGTCGGAGCGGGGTCCCGGGCGGAGGCCGCCTGGGGACGTCGTGTCCCTGGCGGGGCGGCCGCCCGGACCGCTCGCGGACGCCCCCGCCCGCTCCCTCAGCCGGAGAACGCGAGGTCCCGGACGTCGGTGCTGACCCGCGTCCAGGAGGTGCCGCCGAGCTCGAAGACGCCGCTCTCGGTCTGCGCGTACACCGCCTCCTGCCCGTTGCCGGCCGAGAGGTGCTCGATCCCCGAGAGCCCGTTGAGGCCGGTGATCTCGCCGGAGAGCGAGACGATCTGGACCGAGTCCCCGCCGGTGTCGGCCACGACCATCGAGGAGTCCGAGATCCAGTGCGCCTCGGTGGCCTGGATGTCGGTGCCCACCCGCAGCGGCTCGCCGAGGCGCTGCGGGGCGCCCGCGTCGTCGCGCTCGATGCCGGCGACCCACACCCGCGCCGCGTCCGCCTCCCCGGTCACCACCAGGGCCCGGGTCCCGTCGCGGGAGACCTGCAGGGACTGGATGCTCTGGCCGGCGAGCCAGGCGGCGCCGACCCGATCGGGCTCCGCCCCCGGGCCGGCGCCGAGCGCGTCGGGGCTGAGCGCGAGCACCTCGCCCGCCGAGGTCCCGGCCCACGTCCAGCCGCGGCGGTCGACGCCGGGGGCGCTCAGCTCGGCGTCGAACTCCGCGTCGTACGTCTGCCCGTCGGTGGTGCGCACGCCGAGCCTGCGGCGGTCCCGGTCCAGGTAAGCGTAGGTGTCCCGTCCCGCGTTCATCGCCGGCAGCGCCGGCTCGAAGGCCGGGGGATCGATCCCGGAGATCGTCGTGTTCCGGCCGTCCAGGTAGCTCACCAGGGCGCCGTCGAGCACGCCGACCTGCTGCTCGGGGACCGAGGGGTCCACCGAGGGCGGCGTGTAGTCGTCGATCCGGCCGTCCTCGACCCGCCGGTCGTCGACCGAGACCGTGATGTCCGTGACCGCGCTGACCGACTGCAGGGTCTGCTCGAACTGGGAGTACATGCGCTCGATCCCGGTTTGGTCCATCTCGGAGAGCTGGTCGCCGGACAGGGCGATCTCGGCGGTCTCCCCGCTCAGGGGCACCGAGGAGCGCTGCAGCGTCGTCCCCTCCGGCACGGCCGTGCTCACCGCGCTCTCGAGGTACGGCGCCGGCCCGCGCAGCAGGACGCTGATGAGCGAGGTGACGACGGCGGGCCGGCTCGCGAACCAGCGGACGTCCGGCACCGCGTAGCTGAAGGTCGGATCGTAGAAGTACAGCGAGTAGCTCTGGAACAGCTGCTCGAACTCGGTGCGCGAGAGCATGGTCCCGTGGGGGACCGCGGAGATCCGCCACTGGCCGTCGACCCGCTCGAACTCGACGTCCATGGACTGCTCGTCGGGCTCCTGGTACGACGTCGCGATGCCCCGGTCGTCGATCGAGGTGCCGACGCTGATCTCCAGCGTCGCCTGCTCCTCGGAGTCGCCGGGCTCGATGCTCACCTCGTCCCGGTAGACCCAGGTGTGCTCCTCGGGGCTCCAGGTGGAGGCCAGCTCGGGGGTCAGGTACTCGCGCGCCACCGAGTAGTCGTCCTCGACGCCGGTGCCGGCCGCGATGAACCCGCGCAGCAGCTCCTGCGGCTCCGCGCCGTCCGCCGGCGCCTCGGGGGAGTAGCGCGGCTCCGGGCTCTCGGTGCCCGTGCCGTCCTCGGCGTAGTGGTACACCGGGCCGTCGGTGGGGATCTGGCCGCAGCCGGTCAGCGCCACGAGCGCGGCGCAGCCGGCCGCCGCCGCCCTGAGCCAGGCCCGGCGGGTCCTCGTGCGGGGCTCGCGTGCGCTCATGGTCCGCCCTCCTCGTCCTCGTCCGGTCCTTCCCCGGCGGCGTCCGGCCCGATCCGGGGCATCGACGCCGGCGTGTCCGGCACGCCCTCCGGCGGCAGCCCGAGCGGGGAGTCCCCCGAGCTGCGCCCCTGCTCGCGGGGCAGGGTCAGCCGGAAGCAGGCCCCGTGCCCGGGCTCGCCCCACGCGTCCAGGCGCCCGGAGTGCAGCCGGACGTCCTCGGCGGCGATGGACAGGCCGAGGCCCGTCCCGCCGAGCGTGCGCTTGCGCGAGGGGTCCGCGCGCCAGAACCGGTCGAAGACCTGCCGGGACTCCTCCGCCGTCATGCCGACGCCGTGGTCCCTGACGGCGACCGCGACGTCGGTCTCGTTGCTGCCGATGTAGACGTCGATCGGGCGCCCCTCCGAGTGCTCGATCGCGTTGACCAGCAGGTTCCGCAGCACCCGGTCGATCCGCCGCGGGTCCATCTGCACCGTGCACCGCTCCCCCGCCTCGTGGGTCCTGATCTCGAGGCCGCGCTTGTCCAGGTGGGGCCGGACCGCCTCGATCGCGTCCTCGACGAAGTCCGCGACGTCGACCGTGCTGAGGTTCAGCGTCGCCGAGCCGGCGTCGAAGCGGGAGATCTCCAGCAGGTCGGCGAGCATCGACTCGAACCGGTCCACCTGGTGGTACATCAGCTCGGTCGAGCGCTGGAAGGAGGTGTCCATCTTCTCGCGGCCGCTGTAGAGCAGCTCGGCCGCCATCTTGACCGTGGTCAGCGGGGTGCGCAGCTCGTGGGAGACGTCGGAGACGAAGCGCTGCTGCATCTTGGACAGCGTCTCCAGCTGGACGATCTGCCGCTGGATGCTGTCGGCCATGTCGTTGAAGGAGGAGCCCAGCACGGCGGCCTCGTTCTCCCCGCGGACGACGACGCGCTCGTCGAGGTCCCCGCCCGCCAGCCGGACGGCGGTGCGCGCCGTCTGGGAGATCGGCCGGATCACGCTGCGGGTCACCCACCACACGATGGTGGCCACGAAGATCAGCAGGATCACGAAGCCCACCGTGATCACGAACTGGATGTAGTTGAGCGTCTCCTGCGAGGAGGAGAAGTCGTAGACCAGGTACAGGCCGAACTCGCTGCCCTGGTTCAGGTGCACCTTGGAGCCGACGATCACCACCGGGACCGGCTCCCCGGTCCCGTCCACCGGCATCGACGAGGACTGCCAGTAGACGCCGTCCTGCGCCGCGACCTCCGCCTGGAGGTCACGCGGCACCGAGGCCGCGGTCATCCGCTGGTTCTGGCTCTGCGGGCCCACATATCCCTGCCCGCCCTGGTAGGAGACGGGGATCAGGATCCACTCGCGCTTGGCGTCGGCGCCGTGGGTCTCGAGGATCGTCAGCGTCTCGCGGACCAGGGCCTGGACCTCGGTCTGGTCCGAGGCCACGGCGTTGTCGAAGATCCGCTGGACGTCCTGGAAGCCGCTCGAGGACTCCTCAAGCGCCTGCTCCTGCCGCTCGCGGAAGAGGCTGTTGGCGATCTGCGTGGACAGGAAGTTCCCCGCCACGAGGAAGCCCACCAGGGACAGGGCGGTGGCCACGACCACCGCCGAGAACTGCAGGGACCGCCGCCACGTCTCGCGCAGGGCGCGGAAGGCCGCGGGGACGACGCCCAGGGCGTTGCGCACCGCCCCGCGCGATCTGTGCGTGACCATCGGGCCTCAGCGCCGGACCAGGTGCGCGTTGGCCTTGTAGCCGACTCCGCGGACGGTCTGGATCAGCTGCGGCTTCTCGGGGTCCTTCTCGATCTTGGCGCGCAGGCGCTGGACGTGGACGTTGACCAGGCGGCGGTCGGCGTCGGTGTCGTATCCCCAGATGCGCTGCAGCAGCGTGTCGCGGGAGAGCACCTGCCCCGGCTCCTGGGCGAGGTTGACCAGCAGGTCGTACTCGAGCGGCGTGAGGCGCACGGGCTCGCCGTCCCGCGTCACGGCGCGGCCGGCGAGG
This sequence comes from Rothia halotolerans, assembly GCF_004136635.1. Taxonomy (GTDB): domain Bacteria; phylum Actinomycetota; class Actinomycetes; order Actinomycetales; family Micrococcaceae; genus Rothia; species Rothia halotolerans. The sequence continues at coordinate 986,366 of NZ_NOIU01000002.1, forward strand.
TCCACGTGCAGGTCCCCGATCTCGAGCCGCTCGGCCGGGCGGGAGTCCCCGGTGCGCAGCCGGGTCCTGATGCGGGCCAGCAGCTCGGCCGGCTTGAAGGGCTTGGCGATGTAGTCGTCCGCCCCCGCCTCCAGGCCCCTGACCACGTCCTCCGTGTCGGACTTGGCGGTCAGCATGATCACCGGGACGTCGGAGCTCTCGCGGATGCGCTCGCACACCTCGATGCCGTTGATGCCGGGGAGCATGAGGTCCAGCAGCACCAGATCCGGGTCGTAGCTGTCGAAGGCGGCCAGGGCGCGGTCCCCCGTCTCGCAGAACGTGGGCTCGAAGCCCTCGTTGGACAGGACGATCCCCACCATCTCGGCCAGGGCCTCGTCGTCGTCCACCACCAGAATGCGCGCTTTCACTCGCCCTCCCCTCCGGGTCCTCCCGCCGCAGCCGGCCGGGCCCGCGGGGGCGCCGGGCGAGCGTGCGCAGGTCGTCTCGTACGATTCTCTTCCAGTCAAGAGTACGCGAAAAGCGGGCCCGACGCGGCGGGACGGGCCGGGCCCGGCGCGCTACTCGCGGGACAGCTCGTGCAGCCCCTCGGCGATTGCGGCGCTGCGGGCGAGCACGCTCGTCGCCCGGGCCGGGGAGATGCCGGTGAGCGGGCCCTCCTCCTCGATCCGCAGCCGGTCCAGGGCCTCCGGCCCGAGGCCCAGGTCCCGCCACAGCCGCCAGAGGCGGCGGACGGCGGGCACCGCGGAAGCACCGTCGCGCACCGGCGTCGTGCCCAGCCAGATCATCTTCCCGCGCTCGACGTCGGCGGCCAGCGGCTCCCAGGCGGCGGTGGCATCCCCCGGATCGCGCACCGCGACGCCGTCGAACTCCCGGCTCAGCTCCGGATTCGGCGCCGCGCCGCCGGTGTCCAGGATCGACCCGACGCCCAGCGCCCGGCTTGCCTCCGCGATCCGGGCCAGGGCCGAGCGCGCCTCGCCCCGGGGCAGCGCGCGCAGGGTGCGATACCCGCTGGAGGTGGGGATCCGAGCCTCCAGGGCCGCCGCGGCGTCGGGCTCGCACCAGCGGATCAGGAGGTCCTCGCCGTCCAGGGCCTCGCGCAGCCGGGCCACCGTGCCCGCCAGCCCCGCCTCGAGCGAGGCCGCGAGGTCCCGCCGGGCGCCGTGATCGCTCAGCACCGACTCGCCGTTGGCCAGGCGCAGGGCGGCGGCCAGGCTCACCGGCCCGGTGAGGGAGAGCACCAGCCCGCCGCGGTGCGCGGGGCCCTCCTCCCCGACGACGTCGGCCAGCACGTTGACGTCGCTGGCGAGCATCGAGGCCGCGGCCCGGGACTCGACCGAGGGGACCTCGCGCAGCCGCCAGCCGAAGGCCTGGCCGTCGGCGTGCAGCCCCTCCAGGCCCGCGATCGTGCGCGCCAGCCGGGTCGAGGCGTATCCGCGCCCGAGCTCGGGCAGCGCCCCGAGGTGCGGATGCCCCAGTTCGCCGCGCACCGCCAGCAGGCTCTCGCGCAAGTCCGAGCCGGGCAGCTCTCCCCGGGTGCCGGCCAGGGCCCGGTCCCGCTCCTGCACCTCAGGCACCGTTCTCGGGCGCCTCGGTCCGGTGGTCCTCGGCGATGCGCTCGTGGTGGCGGATGACCTCGCTGATGATGAAGTTCAGGATCTTCTCCGCGAACTCGGGATCCAGGTGCGCCGCCTCGGCCAGGCCGCGCAGGCGCTGGATCTGGGCGGCCTCCCGGCCGGCGTCGCCCGGGGGGAGGTCGTGCTGGGCCTTGAGGTACCCCACGCGCTGGGTCGCCCTGAAGCGCTCGGCGAGCATGTGCACGAGGGCGGCGTCGATGTTGTCGATGGTCTGCCTGATGCTCAGCAGCTCCTCGAAGATCGAGGGGTCGACGTCGCTCAGGGAGGTCGCGCGCGCGTCGAAGTCGCTGTGGGCGGTGGACTCGGCGCCGGGGCTCCGGGACTGGTTCGCGTGGGGATGTTCCGTCATGATGGGCCCAGTCTACCGATCCGCCCGCCGCGCCCGCGCAGGCCTCACACGCTGATGTCGGGGCGGTCCAGGGAGTACGCGCGGTGGATGGTCGCCTGCCCCAGCACGCGGGTCCCCTGGTAGATGACCAGGGTCTGGCCGGGGGCGACGCCGCTCAGGGACTCCCGCAGCCGGACCACCAGCTCGCGCGCCGGCTCGCCGTCGACCTCGCCTCGCACCAGCCGGGCGGTCGCGGGGACCGGGTCGGCGTGGGCCCTGACCTGAGCCATCACGTCGAAGGGCTCGGAGGGCTCGGCGTCGGCGGTCCCGGCGGCCTCCTCAGCGGCGTAGAAGCCCCGCGCCTGCTCCACGGGCTCCCCCGCCCAGGTCTCGCGGATGCCGCGGATCTCGTCCACGGCCAGCAGCTCCCGTGGTCCCACCACGACCTCGTTGCTCTTGGGCCGGATCTCCAGGACGAAGCGGGGCTTGCCGTCCGCCGCGGGGCGGCCGATGGACAGGCCCTTGCGCTGGCCGACCGTGAAGGCGCGGGCGCCCCGGTGGGTGCCGAGCACCTCACCCTCGGTGTCGCGGATCTCGCCCTCCTCCAGCTCGATCCGCTCCTCGAGCCAGCCGCGCGTGTCGCCGTCGGGGATGAAGCAGATGTCGTGCGAGTCCGGCTTCTTGGCGATCGAGAAGCCGCGCTCGGCCGCCTCGGCGCGGACCTCGGCCTTGGTGGGCGTCTCGGCCAGGGGGAACAGGGAGTGCCGCAGCTGCTCGTGGGTCAGGACCCCGAGGACGTAGGACTGGTCCTTGGCCCAGTCGGCCGCGCGGTGCAGCTCGCGGTTGCCCGCGGCGTCCTCGGTCACCTTCGCGTAGTGGCCGGTGCACACGGCGTCGAACCCCAGCGCCACCGCCTTCTCCAGCAGCGCCGCGAACTTGATCTTCTCGTTGCAGCGCATGCAGGGGTTGGGGGTGCGACCGTTGGCGTACTCCTCGACGAAGTTGTCCACCACGTCCTCCTTGAAGCGCTCCGAGAAGTCCCAGACGTAGAAGGGGATGCCGAGGGCGTCGCACACGCGGCGGGCGTCCGAGGAGTCCTCGATCGTGCAGCAGCCGCGGGATCCGGTGCGCAGGGTGCCGGGCATCCGGGAGAGCGCGAGGTGCACGCCGACGACGTCGTGTCCGGCGTCGACCGCCCGTGCCGCGGCGACCGCCGAGTCGACGCCGCCGCTCATCGCTGCCAGAACTCTCATGTGCACCCCTGTTGGTCGTCTCGCGTCCGCCGGCCGGGCCGGGCGCGCTGGCCCGGCGGCCAGCCCGCGACTCTACAACGCCCCCGGCGGGCGCACAATTCCCCGGCTCACATCGACAAGGGGCGGAGCCCGGTGCCGCGGAGGGCCGCGAAGCCGTGGGCCGCCGGTCCCTCAGGCCCAGCGACCGCTGGGCGCGTGGTCGGCCATCCCCGCGCTGCGGGCCTGCGCGTAGGCCGCCGGGATGACCTCGAGCAGCCGCTCCACGTCCTCGGCCGTGCTCGCGTGCCCGAGGGTGAAGCGCTGGGCCCCGCGGGCCTCGGCCTCCCCCACGCCCATCGCCAGCAGCACCTCGGAGGGGCGCGGCACCCCGGCGTTGCAGGCGGATCCGGTGGAGCTCTCGACGCCGGCCATGTCCAGAAGGAACAGCAGCGAGTCCCCCTCGCAGCCGGGGAAGGTGAAGTGGGCGTTGCCGGGCAGCCGGTGCTCGCGCCCGAGCTCGGCCGGTCCCCGCAGCACGGCCTCGGGCACGGCGCGGGCCATCCCCTCGACCAGCCGGTCCCGCAGCCCCGCGATGCGCTCGGACTCCGCCGCCAGGCCCTCGGCGGCCTCCCGGGCCGCGGCGCCGAAGCCCGCGATCGCCGGGGCGTCCACGGTCCCGGAGCGGACGTCGCGCTCCTGGCCACCGCCGTGGACGAGCGCCTCGAGCGGGGCGGTCCGCGTCGCCACCAGGGCGCCGACCCCCATGGGCGCGCCGATCTTGTGCCCCGAGACGGCCATCGTGGTGGCCCCCGAGCCGTGGAAGTCCAGCGGGAGGGCGCCGAAGGACTGGACGGCGTCGGTGTGGAAGGGGACCCCCGCCGCGGCCGCGACCTCCGCGAGCCGGGCGATCGGCTGCACGGCGCCCACCTCGTTGTTGGCCCACATGACCGAGACCAGCGCGACGTCGTCGGCTCCCCCGGCCAGCAGCCGCTCCAGGTCCGCGGGGTCCGTCCGCCCGTCCGTGTCCACCGGCAGCCGCTCGATCCGCGCGCCCTGCCGGCGGGCCAGCCACTCGGCGCAGTCCGCCACGGCGTGGTGCTCGATCCCGGAGACGACGACGCGCGGGCGGCTGGATCCCCCGGCGTTGCGTCCCCAGTACAGCCCCTTGATCGCGAGGTTGTCCGCCTCCGTCCCGCCGGAGGTGAAGATCACCTCGGCCGGATCCGCCGAGAGCGCCGCCGCGACCCGCTCCCGGGCCTCCTCGACGACGCTGCGCGCGGAGCGCCCCGCCGAGTGCAGGGAGGAGGGGTTGCCGCCGCGGCGCAGCTGCTCCGTCATCGCCTCGAGGGCGTCGGGGCTCACCGGCGTCGTCGCCGCATGGTCGAGATACACGCGCTGCACCGCGGTCCTCCTCCTGGTCGTCTCCTGCTCCTCCGGCGGCCCGCCCGGCCGCCGCGTCCAGTCTAATTCCGCCAGCCGGTCTGGTTCCGCCGCCCGGTCTGATTCCGCTGCCCGCCGGGGCCCTGCCGTCTGGTCCCGCCGTACGGGGCCGGGCCGCCCGGGCAGAGCGCTCCGGCAGGCCCGTCCCCTCCGGAGGGCCTAGACTGGCTCGGGTGTTCCATCTGCTGTTCTACACCCCCGAAATCCCCGGCAACACCGGCAACGCGATCCGACTCGCGGCCGTGACCGGAGCCCACCTGCACCTGGTCGAGCCGCTCGGCTTCGACTTCGCCGACGCGAACCTGCGCCGGGCGGGGCTGGACTACCACGACCTCGCCGTCGTCACGGTCCACCCGAGCCTCGAGGCCGCCTGGGAGGCCCTGGGGCCCGCCCGCGTCCTGGCCTTCAGCACCACCGGCACCACCGGATACGCCGAGGTGGAGTACCGCGAGGGCGACGTGCTGATGTTCGGCCCCGAGTCCGTGGGGCTGCCCGAGGAGGTCCAGGCCGACCCGCACGTGAGCAGGCGGCTCCGGATCCCGATGCTGCCCGGCCGCCGCTCCCTGAACCTCGCCAACTCGGCCTCGATCGCGCTCTACGAGGCCTGGCGGCAGAACGGCTTCGGCGGGGTCCGCTGAGACGCGGGCGGCCGGCCCCCTCGCCGGGAGGGGCGTTTCCCTCACGGGGACGGGCGCGCAGGACGCGGCCGGCCCTGCCCCGCTACTGCCCGGAGTCCTCTGAGTCACCGATCGTCACGTCCGCGGTCCGCTCCGAGCCGCCGCGCTGGTAGGAGATCGAGATCTCGTCGCCCGGCGAGTGCTCGCGGATCGTGGCCGTCATGGACTCGGCGTCGGTGACGCGGCGGCCGTCCACCTCGGTCACGACGTCGCCCGCCTTCAGGCCCGCCGAGGAGGCCGGCGACCCGCCCACCACGGAGCGCACCTCGGCCCCGTCGCTGAAGGACTGGCTCTGGCTGTCGTTGGCCGGGTGCGAGGACACCGTGGCGCCCAGGTAGCCGTGGCTGGCCGAGCCGTCCTCGATCAGCTCCTGCGCCACGCGCTGGGCGTAGTCGATGGGGATCGCGAAGCCGACGCCGATGTTCCCCTCGGCCGAGGAGGTCCCCGAGTCGGAGCCGGAGCCCGCCGAGGCGATCGCCACGTTGATGCCGATGACCTCGCCGTCGGCGTCCACGAGCGCGCCGCCGGAGTTGCCCGGGTTGATCGCCGCGTCGGTCTGCATGACGTTGAGCGCGATGGTCGACTCGCCCTGCGAGCCCCGGGTGCCGCCGTCCTGGTCCGGGAACTCGAAGCGGAACGGCGAGGAGCCCTCCGAGCCCTGGGAGGAGTCCGTGGAGTCCCCCTCGGGCGCGGCCGAGGAGGCCACCGAGATGGTCCGCGAGAGGTTGGAGACGATTCCGTCCGTGACCGTGCCCGAGAGCCCGAGCGGTGCGCCGATCGCGACGGCGATGTCGCCCACGTTCAGCGCCGAGGAGTCGCCCATGGTGGCCGGGGTGAGGTTCAGGCCCGAGGGGTCGACCTTGATGACGGCCAGGTCCGACGTCGGGTCCGTGCCGACGATCTGCGCCGTGCGGGCCGTCCCGTCGGAGAGCTGGACCTCGATGGAGGGGCTGCTCGTGGAGCCGTCCAGGGTCACCACGTGGGTGTTGGTGAGAATATGCCCCTGGCCGTCCAGGACGACGCCGGAGCCGCTGCCGCTCTCGCTGGACCCCGCCACAGAGATCGTGACCGTCGAGGGCGAGGCCTTCTCGGCCGCCGCGGTCACCGCGTTCACGGAATCGGTGTTGTTGACGATAGTCGTGGCGGAGTTGGTCCCCTGCGACGTCGTCTGGGAGGCGGGCTGGGACATCAGCGCCGACGTGCCGACCGCGGCACCGCCGCCCACCAGGGCCGCCAGCACCATGCCAGTGATCAACGTCCCGGCGCCGAAGCGGCGGCGGGAGCCCTCGGGGCGGGCGCCGCCGTAGGGCTCGCCGGGGGCCGGCGCGTAGCCCGGGGCGGCCTCGTAGGACTGCTCCGGGCCCTGACCGGGGGGCTGGGCCGGTCCCTGTCCATAGGGCTGGTCCGGCCTCTGGCCGTAGGGCTGGTCCGGACCCCGGCCGTACGTCCGCTCCGCTCCTGGGCGGGGCGCCTGCCCCGCACCGCGGGGGTCGGCGGGCCGGCCCTCGGCGGCGCTCGGCTCGCGGCCGGGCGCCGGCTCGGGGCCCTGGCCGCGGCCGGGCTCACGGCCCGGCTCGCCGGACCAGGGGTGATCGCTTCTGGGATGCTCGCTCATCGCAGGCCTTCTTCCACCATGTTTCTGCCGTCGGTCCCATCCTCGCCGGGAGGGCTGTGGCGATGTTGGGTGTTTTCTGGAAGCCGGCTGATGCTCGGCCCCCAAGCTCCTGCGACCGCCTCCCCGGCACCGTCCCGCCCGACTCCCGATTGCCTACACTGTCAGTAGATGCACAAGTTCATTGTGCACCGAGGGGAGCGCCCCGGCGCCTGAAGCGAGGAGACATCGTGTCATCAGCACTGTCGATCGGCCCCGCAGCGGTCGTGGCCGCCTCCGGCGGGAGCGTCCTGATGCTGGCGGGGGCGCTGCTGCTGGGCGGCGTGGTCCTGCTCGGCGGGGGCGCGCTGTGGCTGCTCCAGCGGCGTCGGGCGCCGTGGCGCCGGAGGGAGCGGGGCTCCTCCCCCGCCGCCTCGCCCCGTCCCGGTGCGGCCCCGCCCGCCGGATCAGCCGCCCCGGAGCCCCTCGAGAGCCTGCGCGAGCGGGCCGGATCGCTCCTGGTGAGCACCGACGACGCCATCGCGCACAGCGAGCAGGAGCTCGCCTTCGCCCAGGCCCAGTACGGGCAGGAGCAGACCGGGCCCTTCCGCGAGGCGATCGACCGGGCCTCCGGGCACCTGCGGCACAGCTTCCAGCTCCAGCGTCAGCTCGAGGACGAGATCCCGGACACCGAGGACGACCGTCGCGCGTGGCTCACCGAGATCGTGCGCGGCTGCGAGGAGGCCCAGCGCTCGCTGCGCGCCCAGGAGCGCGGCTTCGCCGAGCTGCGCCGCCTGGAGCTCGACGCCGGCCGGGCGGTCGAGCGCCTCGCCGAGGCCATCGAGGCCGCCCGCCAGCGCCTGCCCGAGGCCGAGCGGGAGCTGGACCGGCTGCGCTCGCGGTACGCGGAGTCGGCGGTCGAGACGGTCGTGGAGAACGTCTCCGAGGCCCGGGAGCGCCTCGGGTTCGCGGAGCGGGCCGCGGGCGAGGCGCACGAGGCCCTGGCTGCCGCGGACACCTCGGAGGCGGTGCTGGACGTGCGCGCCGGTGAGGAGGCCGTGGGCCAGGTGGACGGCCTGGTCCGGGCCATCGCCAGGACCAGCGCCGAGATGGAGGCCGCGACGCGCTCGCTGGAGGAGGCCCTCTCCCGCGCCCGGGCCGACCTCGCGGAGGCGCACGGGCTGCTGGAGCGGGGAGGCTTCGGCGACCTCGCCGGGGCCGCGGCCGGCGTCGAGAGCGTGGTGGAGGGCATCGAGCGCGAGCGCGCGGCGGGGCCGAGCGACCCGCTGGCCCACGCCCGCCGCCTGGCCGAGGCCCGCGCCGAGCTGGACCGCGGGCTGCGCAGCGTGCGCGACCAGAACCAGCAGGACCGGGCCGCCCGCGAGACGCTGGCCCACACGCTCGTCTCCGCGCAGGCCCGGCTCTCCTCGGCCTCCGACTTCCTCTGGTCCCGCCGCGGCGCCGTCCGCGCGGAGGCCCGGACCCGCCTGCACGAGGCCGAGCGGCACCTGGAGACGGCGCAGCGGCTGCGCGCGAGCGACCCCTCGGAGGCGCTCACCCACGCCAACGAGGCGATCCGGCTGGCCGAGGACGCCCAGCGGATGGCGATGGGAGACACCCGCGAGTTCTCCTCCGAGCGGGACCGGCACGACGGCGGGGGGATGGACTCGGCGGCCCTCGGCGGCATCCTGCTGGGGACGCTGCTCAGCGGGGGCGGCCGGGGGCGCCGCATCGGCGGCTCCTTCGGCGGGGGCTTCGGCGGCGGCCGCGGTGATCCGCCGGGCGGCTACGGCGGGTTCGGCGGCGGCATCGCCGGCCCGCACTGAGCACCCCGCCCCGAGGCGGGCGGACGCCCGGACCCGGGCTCCGTCTCCCGCCGCGGGAGCGGATCTGAGACGATGAACACAGCAGCGGGGCGACCGCCACCGCGCATCGGCAAGAGAGGCAACCATGGTTAAGCAGTCCATCTTCGGGCGCATCGCCCAGCTCGCGAAGGCCAACATCAACTCCATGATCGACGCCGCGGAGGACCCGCAGAAGATGCTCGATCAGATGGTCCGCGACTACAAGAACAACATCGTGGAGGCCGAGCAGGCGGTGGCCCAGACCATCGGGAACCTCCGCATGCTCGAGGAGGACCACGCCGAGGACGCCCGGGAGGCGGAGGAATGGGGCCAGAAGGCCCTGGCGGCCTCCCAGAACGCCGACAGGCTCCGCGGCGAGGGCGACGCCGCCGACGCGGACAAGTTCGACAACCTCGCCAAGGTCGCCCTCCAGCGGCAGCTGGCGGCGGAGAAGGAGGCCCGCGACGCCGAGCCCCAGATCGCCTCCCAGACCGAGACGGTGGAGAAGCTCAAGGACGGCCTGAACCGGATGCGGTCCAAGCTGGACGAGCTCGCCCGCAAGCGCGACGAGCTCAACGCCCGCCAGCGCTCCGCCAGCGCGCAGAACCAGGTCAACGACGCGCTGAAGGCCTTTGACGTCATGGACCCCACCAGCGAGGTCACTCGGTTCGAGGAGAAGGTGCGGCGCGAGGAGGCGCGCGTGCGCGGGGCCGAGGAGCTCGCGTCGTCGTCCCTGGACGCGCAGTTCGAGGCGCTCGAGGACCTGACCCAGCAGTCCGAGGTCGACGCCCGGCTCGCCGCCCTGAAGCGCCAGCAGTCCTGAGCGCCCTCCTCCGAGCGGCGGCCGGGCCCGGCAAGGGGCCCGGCCGCCGCTTTTCCGCCCGGCAGGCCCTCCTTCCCGGCGCCCTCACCGCCTCACACCCTGCCCGCATCCCTCGTGAAAGGACCCTCGTGCCCGTACCCGACGACGCCGTGGACCTCGACAGCTACCGAGACGTCTGCCACCTCTTCGCGGCCCTCTCCTCCCCCGCCCGCGCCGCCACGATCCACCTGCTGAGCCAGGGCGAGAAGACTGTGGGCGAGCTCCACGAGCTGCTCGGCATCTCCCAGCCCCTGCTCTCGCAGCACCTGCGGAGCCTGCGCGAGGCCAGGCTCGTGATCGGGAGGAGGGAGGGCCGGTCCATCCACTACCGCCTCGCCGACGAGCACGTGGCCCACGTCTTCCTCGACGCGCTGACCCACTCCCGGCACGAGGAGGGCACGGGGGCCTTCCGGGGAGGAGACAGGGGTGGAGAAGGGCTGAGAGAGCCCATGAGGGCCGTGAAGACCCGCCAGGACGGTGGAGGCTGACCCGGCTGGCCTCGCGGCCAACCTCGGCCGGCCTCGCGGCGGCGGTCCGCTACCGAGGCCGTAACCGCGGCCGTGGCCGGGTTTGGCCTTGGCGGGGTCCGCTCCAGGGTCGGGCGGCGCCTCGGCGGAACAGAGGCGGTGTCGGAGGGGCGGTCAGCGCCCCCACCCGTACTGCTGGCCTGAGACCCGCACTGCTGGCCTGGGCTCGGGGCGGGGCCGGAACGCCGTCGTGCATCGCTGAGCCCCGGGCAGGCGAAAGGCCCCCATCCCGAAGGATGGGGGCCTTTCCGTCTGCCGTGAGACTCTCGTTGCGGGGGCAAGATTTGAACTTGCGACCTCCGGGTTATGAGCCCGGCGAGCTACCGAACTGCTCCACCCCGCGGCGACTCATATAACTATACGATCCCTCCCCCAACCCTGCAAGTCGAAAGGGCCATAAGTGGTCCATCTCACGAAAAGGAGTCGGAGACGCCGCGGATCGGCCCTTATTCCGGCCCGACAGCGGGCCGGGCCCGGCGGCCATCCCGCTCCGACAGCCGCTCCAGATGGTTCGAAGGCCTGACCCGGACGGATCGAGGGCCTGACTCGTCTGGGCCGAGCACCCGCCACGGACCGCACCCGACGGCCCCGGATCATTCCCGGACGACCCCCAGAACGGCCGGAGGCCCGGCGGCGGGATCTCCGGATCCTGCCGCCGGGCCTCCGGCGTTCTTCGGGCAGTGGGCTACTCGCTGGGCGAGGGCGAGGGGCTCGCGGACTCCTCCGAGACCCCGTCCGCCTCCAGCGCCCGGTCCAGCGCCTGCGACAGGCGGTCCTGAGCCTCGCCGTAGGCGGCCCAGTCACCGTCCTGCATCGCCTGGTCGGCGTCCTGCAGGGCCTGGTTGGCATCCTGCAGGGCCCCGTCGAGGCCGCCGCTGCCGCCGCCGCTCTCGGGCGACGCACCGTCGCCCTCGGCGCCGGTCCCGCCCTGGCTGTCCGCCTCGGCGGCGTCGACGCCGGCGTCGGCCGCGGTGTTCGCCCCGGAGTCTCCGCCGAAGACCTCGTCCAGCGCCTCCTCCAGCGTCGGTGCGAAGCCGACCTGCTCGCCGAAGCCGACCAGCACGCGCCGCAGCGTCGGGTAGGACGCATCGCCGCTGGACTGGACGTAGACCGGCTGGACGTAGAGGATGCCGTCGCCGACCGGGAGGGTCAGCAGGTTGCCGTTGACGACCTCGGAGGCGCCCTGGCGCAGCAGGTTCAGCTCCGTGGAGACGTCGGTGTCCGAGTTGAACAGGTTCTGCGCCTGGCCCGGGCCGGGCACCACGGAGGAGCGCGGCAGCTCGAGCAGGTCCAGCTTGCCGTAGTCCTCGGCCTTGACGCCGTCCTCGCCGGTGCCCGCGTCGCCGTTGGCGGCGAGGAAGCCGTACATGACGTTCCGGGAGTTGCCGTCCGACTGCTGCGGGATGAAGGAGCTGGTCAGCGAGAAGGCCGCCTGGTCCTCCCCCGGCATCTGCAGCGACTGGTAGTACGGCGGCAGGTCGGTCGCGGCGTCCTGGGTGGGATCGTTGGGGATCTCCCAGACGTCGTCGTTGGCGTAGAAGCTGTTGGCGTCGGTCACGTGGTACCGGTTCAGCAGCTCGCGCTGGACCTTGAACAGGTCCTCCGGGTAGCGCACGTGGTCCATCAGCTCGGAGCTCATCTCCGAGTACGGCTTCACCGTGTCCGGGAAGACCTTCTGCCAGGCCTTGAGGACCGGATCCTCGTCATCCCAGGCGTAGAGCTCCACGGAGCCGTCGTAGGCGTTGACGGTGGCCTTGACGGAGTTGCGGATGTAGTTGACCTGCTCGTTGGGCAGCGCCTGGGTCACCCCCGCCTGCGTCTGGCTGTCGGTGGTGGCGTCGCCGAGCTCGGTGGGGGTCGAGTACGGGTAGTCCTGCGACGTCGTGTAGGCGTCCACGATCCACTTGACCTGGCCGTCCACGATCGCCGGGTACGGGTTGCCGTCCACCGTGAGGTAGGGGGCGACCTGCTCGACGCGGGTGGTGGGGTCGCGGTCGTAGAGGATCTGCGACTCCGGCCGCACAGCCTCGGAGAGCAGCAGGTCCGAGGACTGGTACTTGATGGCGTAGGCCAGGCGGTTGAACCAGTTGCCGACCGCGGGGCCGCCCTCGCCGGAGAAGGTGGTGCTGGCGTCGCTCGACTCGTCGTCGTCGGTGGTCTGCGGGCGGTCCAGCTCGAGGTCGTCGTCCTCCTCCGAGCCGCCGACGATCGAGTACTCCGGGGAGGTCTCGCCGAAGTAGATCCGCGGCTGGTAGTCCTGGGAGATCTCGCCCGTGGCGGTGATGCCCGACTGCATGAACCGCGGGCTGCCGTCGGCCTCGACCTGGTTGCCGTATGCCGCGATGACGCCGAACCCGTGGGTGTAGACCACGTGCTGGTTGTACCAGCCCTGGTTCTGGTTGGGATTGAGCTCGCGCGCCGAGATGACGGTGTCCCTGGTCTGGCCGTCGATGTCGTAGCGGTCCACCGAGAGGGTCTCGCCGAACTGGTAGTACGGGCGGAACTGCTGCAGCTGAGCGAAGGCGCTGGAGACCACGTTGGGGTCGAGCAGGCGGATGTTGGAGATCGACGGCGTGTCCCCGCCGAGGGCCCCCTCGCCGGCCTCGACCGTGGCATCGTAGTCCTGCATCTCCATGCCGGCCAGGCCGTAGGCGTCCCGCGTCATGTCGATGTTGCGCTGGATGTACTCGTTCTCCAGGGTCTGCTCGGTCGGGTTGACCTGGAAGCGCTGGACGATCCACGGGTAGAGGCCGCCGGCCACCAGCGAGATCACCAGCAGCATCGCGGTGCCGATCAGCGGGATGCGCCAGCGCCCGGCCACCGTGGAGTAGAGGAACATCACCGCGACCAGCAGGGCGGCGACGGCGAGGATCGCGTTGGTGGGGATGACGGCGTTGACGTCGGTGTAGAGGGCGCCGCTCCACTCGCCGGAGTTGGACTGCAGCGTCGCGTAGCGGCCCAGCCAGAAGTTCACGGCGAGCGCGATCAGCAGCACCGCGGCGATGACGCCCAGGTGCAGCTTGAAGGCCTTGGTGGTCCTGATCCCGCGCTCCTGGACGACCACGCCGCCGTAGAGGTAGTGCATGATCAGCCCGGCGATGCCGGAGAAGATCAGGGCGGTGATGAGGAAGCCGAGCACCATCCGCAGGAACGGCAGGGTGAACATGTAGAAGCCCATGTCCAGGCCGAACTCGGGGTCGGTCTGCCCGAACGGCTCCTGGAACAGGAAGAGCATGATCGTGTCCCACTGGGTCAGGATCGTGGAGGCCGAGAACAGGCCGATGACCACCGGGATCGCGATCATGAGGAGCCGGCGCATCGGCTCGAGGGCCTGCTGGTAGCGCTCCATGTTCTGGTTGAAGACCGCCTGCAGGTCCGCCATGGGATCCTGCCCGCCGCTCTCGCGCGGGGCCCGCGGCTTCGGCGCCGGCCGGTCCGCCGGGCGGGAGGACCACGCGATCCGGAGGCTGGCGTAGATGAGGCCGGCCATCACCAGGCCCGCGACGACGAAGGCCGCGATCTTGATGAGGTTCTCGCGCACGTAGACGCTCAGGAAGCCGAGCTGGTCGTACCACAAGACGTTGGTGTAGACCTGCGTGGCGAAGACGAAGGCGATGATCAGGGCGATGACGATGACCGCCGTCGTGATCAGGGGCCGGCGGCTCACGGCGCGACCGCCGGTGCCGCCTGAGCTGCCTCTGGATGGACGGGAAGCTGATGATCCTGTGGTCACGGTTTCCTCAAGGAGCGATAACGGAAAAGGTCCCACCGGGCGGCGTGCGAGAAGGCGACGCACCGGCCACAGCCGTCGGCCGCTGCCCGGCGCACAGGCTGTGGGTTAACATTCTGCCTGGTTTGCCGCGCGAACGTGGAATCACGGCGGTCGCGGCGGGTCGCCCGGATCAGGCCGCCGAGCCGTTCTCGCAGTGGGGGAACGACGCCGGGTCCTCCCCCGCGCCGATGCGCTGGACCGCGTCGGCGGCCTCGTCCAGGTCGTGGACCTCGACAACCGAGAGGCCGTCCGGGACGTGCCCCGAGACCTCGTCGCAGTTCTCGGAGGGCGCAATGAAGACCGAGGCCCCGGCGTCGCGGGCCCCGATCAGCTTCTGCCGGATCCCGCCGATGGAGCCGACCTTGCCCTCGGCGTCGATGGTGCCGGTGCCCGCGAAGTGCTCGCCGCCGGTCATGCTGCCCTCGGTCAGCTCGTCGACGATCCCCAGGGCGAACATGGTGCCGGCGCTGGGGCCGCCCACCTGCTCGAGCCCGTAGGTGACGTCGAAGGGGAAGTCGAAGTCCCGCTGCAGGTACAGGCCCAGCAGGTAGCGCCCGGAGGAGCCGTCCCGCTGCGGGGTGACCTCGGAGGTCCGCTCCTGCCCGTCGGGGGTCCGGTAGGTCAGGGAGACCGGGGCCCCGCCGCCCTGCTGGAGGGCCTCGCCGAGCTGGTCCAGGCCCTCGATGGGGCGGCCGTCCAGGGCGAGCAGGACGTCGTCCTCCCCCAGGTCCGACGCCGCGGCGTCGGGGGCCGCGCCGGTGACCCGGAGCGTCTCGGTGTAGTCGAGCCCGAGGTGGCTGGCGGCGGCGGCCTGGGCGGCGCTCTGCGAGTCGGTCATCTCCGCCGCGTTCTGGGAGCTCACGTCCTCCGTGGTCAGCTCCGGGGAGTAGACGGCGTCGGAGGGGAAGGCGGTGGAGCCGGGGTCGAGCCAGGCCCCCAGCACGGACAGGGCGCTCGTGGGGCCGTTGGGGCCGCCGGAGACGAAGACCGTGGTCAGGTCCAGGTTCCCCTCGGTCGGGTAGGTCTGCATCCCCTCGATGCCGATCAGCTGCTTCCCCTCGTAGTCGCCGATCGTGTTGAAGGTCGGGCCGGCGGAGTCGGTCACGAAGGACGGCGGGAGGACGGCGCCTGCGGCGAGCAGGAGGAAGGTCGCGATGCCGGCGGCGGCGCCCAGGCCCGGACGCCGACGCCGTCCCCTCAGGGTGTGCGTGCGGCGCTGGGGCATGGCCGGTCCTTCCGTCGATCCGTGGGCATCCACGCCATGCTAGCGCACGGCTCCCCTCGGAGAATCTGTGCCAACAGCTGAAAAAACGGGCCTCCGCGTGCCGCGCGGCCCCGCGGTGCTCTTTAATGGTGGGTAGATGTAAGGACGTCAGCCCGCCGGAGCCGCCGGCCCCGGCCCGACGAGGACCGCGAGGAATCATGACTTCGAACAACCCGAACGGCAACCACGACGACCACGGGGAGAACCCCTTCGAGGAGATCATGCGCAAGCTCTCCTCGGGGCAGGGTCTGAACCCCGAGGATCTGCAGGGCATGGGGATGCCCATGGACCCGGCCATGATGTCGGGGCTCTTCGCCCAGATCCAGTCGATGATGTCGGGGATGAACTCCGATGGCTCCGTCAACTGGGACCAGGCGCGCCAGCACGCTCGCCAGCTCGCCAGCAGCGGCTCGGACCCCGCCGTGTCCTCCCGGCAGAAGTCCGCGGTCAAGGACGCGATGCAGCTCGCGCAGCTGTGGCTGGACCCCGTGACCGACTTCGACCGGCCCCCCTTCGCCGAGGAGGCCTGGTCGAGGGCGGAGTGGGTCGAGAACAGCTTCGCCACGGTGCGGCAGATCTCCGAGCCCGTGGCGCTCTCGGTCACCGAGGCCATGGGCGAGGCCCTGAACAAGCAGATGCCGGAGGAGCTAAAGTCGATGCTCGGCCAGGGCGCCTCCATGCTCACCGGGATGAGCGGCATGATGTTCGCGATGCAGCTCGGCCAGGCGCTGGGCGGGCTCTCGCAGGAGGTGGTCTCCTCGACCGACATCGGCATCCCGCTGGCGCCGGACCGCAGCGCGCTGCTGCCGCGCAACATCGCCGAGTTCGGCGAGGGACTGGACCTGCCGCCCCAGGAGATCATGCTCTTCCTCGCCGTCCGCGAGGCCGCGCACATCCGGCTCTACCACTCCAGCCCGTGGCTGCGGGAGAACATCATGGAGCTGATCGAGCGGTACTCCCGCGGGATCCACGTGGACATGGACCGCATCGAGGAGGCGAGCCGGGACATCGACCCCTCCAACCCCGAGTCGATGCGCCAGGCGCTGAGCGGGGACCTCTTCCAGCCCCAGCTGACGGAGGACCAGGAGGTCACCCTCGCCCGGCTCGAGACGCTGCTGGCCCTGGTCGAGGGCTGGGTGGACCACGTCAGCACCGAGGCCACGAAGAACCTGCCGAGCGGCCCCGCGCTGACCGAGACCCTGCGGCGCCGGCGCGCCGGGGGCGGGCCGGCGGAGAAGACCTTCGGCTCCCTCATCGGCCTCGAGCTCAGGCCGCGCCGGCTGCGGGAGGCCTCGCAGTTCTGGAGCAGCTACGCCGAGCAGCACGGCGTCGAGCAGCGCGACGCCCTGTGGGGGGCCCCGGAGAACCTTCCGACGGGCGAGGACCTCGACGAGCCCGAGCGCTTCGGCGAGAGCCGCGGGCTGCTGAACGCGAGCGACGAGGAGATGGACGCCGCCCTGGAGAAGCTGCTCTCCGGAGGCTACGAGGAGGGCGAGGACGAGGGCCCGCAGGATCCCGAGGGGCCCAAGGCCTCCTGATCCGGCTCCGCGCCGGGGCCCAGGCCGCTCTGGTGCAGCATCCCCTCGAGGAAGGCCCGCGCCCGCTCCATCTGCGGGTAGCGGGCCTCCAGTCGTCTGAAGCGGGCGTTGTGCGAGGCCTCGAGGAGGTGGCACAGCTCGTGGTGGATCACGTAGTCGAGCACGTACTCCGGCACGCCCCGCAGGCGGTGCGAGATGCGGATGCTGCCGCGCGCCGGCGTCGTGGAGCCCCAGCGCGTGTTCTGGTTGGTGACCCACCGGATGGAGCGGGGGCGGACCTGGGGGCCCAGGTGGGCCTGCGCCACCGCCCGGGCCCGGGCCGCGAGCGCGGCGTCGTCCGGTGCGCCGCCGTCCGGACCCGAGCGCCGCAGCCGGGGCAGCAGGCGGTCCAGGTGCTCCAGGGCCTCGGCCCGGGAGACGGAGGCGGGGACCATCAGGAGGATCCCCTCTCCCTCGCGCCGCGCGCTCACGGTCTTGCGCCGGCGGGCCGAGCGGCGGATCTCGACGGCGGGACGGGCTGCGGTGGCGGCGAGGCGTTCCCGCTCCGGCAATGAGGGCATAGGAGCATCCTATGCTTCCCGCCGGGCGCTGCGCCGAGCGGGCCCGGCGATGTGGGCGGCCGGGGCGGTGCGCGGCCGGCTGGGCGGCGCGCAGCCGGGCAGGAAGCGGTGCGGCGCGCGGCCGGGCGGGAGGCAGTGCTGCGCCGGAGGCCGGGCCGTGGCGGAGGCAGCGGCTGTGGAGAAGCTCGGTCCCGGCCGCCGGCCGCGTGCGATGGTGGGGGCATGAGCTCCTCCTCCCCTCCCGGGGCCCGGCCGCCGGCGCCGGGCCGGGTCCTGCTGATCGGCCTGGACGGCCCGGTGCTCGGGCTGCTCTGCGCGCTGGCGGAGGGTCCGGGGCCGCTGCCGCACGTGCTGGAGCGGCGCTGCATCGGGCGGCGCGACGTCGTCGCCGGCCACTACCCCGCGCGGCTGCTGGGGAGGCCGCGCCTCGCCCACGCCTTCGCCCGCCTGGCCGGCCGCCATCCCCACGTGCTGCCGGAGTCCGGCAGCCGTCCCGAGGACCCGCTGCTGGAGGAGGCCCTCGGCAGGTTCCGCGCGGGCGCGCCGGGACCCCACGTGGCCGAGGGGCTCGTGGCCCGCTTCGACCTCGTGGTGCAGACCCTCGCGCCATGGCACCGGTACGAGTGGGATCCTCCGCTGGTGCCGGGAACGCCGGCGCTGCAGTTGCTCCTGGCGGAGGACGGCTCCCTGCGGTGCCTCGGGCCGGGCCCGTGGGAGGAGCGCTGGTGCCTTTCCTGCCTGGTGCGCGCGGCGGCGGGCGAGCCGGCCGCGGATCTCCCCGAGGTACTGGGGAGGATACGAGAGGCGCTCGGAGCCTCCGGGGCGGGGGCGAGCCGGCCGGGGACGCTGGGAACGCCCGCGGAGACCGCGCCGTGGGCACGGGCCGGCGGCTGCCTCTGCCGCCTCGGGGCGAGGGACGGCCTCGGCCCCTGACCCGCCGCTTCCGGACGCGCCGGAACGCGCCGGACGCCGCTAGGCCAGGTGCGCCGCCTTCGGGGCCAGGTCCTTGAGAAAGCGGGAGCGGCGCCGGTTGGAGCGCCCGCCCGGCGTCCTGGAGAGCGACCATGACAGCGAGAGCCGCTCGCGCGCGCGGGTGATGCCGACGTAGAGGAGCCGCCGCTCCTCGTCGATCTCGTCCCCCGTCTCGGCGAAGCCGATGGGCATCAGGCCGTCGCTCAGCCCGCACAGGAAGACCGCGTCCCACTCCAGGCCCTTGGCCGAGTGCAGAGAGGCCAGGGTCACCCCGTCCATCACCGGGGCGTCCTGGTGGGCGACGCGCCGGGCCAGGTCCTCCACCAGCATCGGCACCGTGAACTCGCCCTCGTGCGCCGCGGCCAGCCGGTCGGTCAGCGAGACCAGCGCGGCCAGCGACTCCCACTTGGCGCGCACCGCCCCGCCGCTGGCCGGCGGCCTGTCCCGGTAGCCGAGCGATGCCAGGCAGTCCCGCACGATCTTCGTGGCGGGCTCCTCGCTCGCGGCCCGGGCGGCCGAGCGGATCTGCAGGATGCCCTGCTTGACCTCGGGCCGGTTGAAGAACTTCTCCGTGCCGCGGATCTGGAAGCCGACGCCGGCGTCGGCCAGCGCCTGCTCGATCGCCTGCGACTGGCCGTTGGTGCGGAACAGCACCGCGATCTCCGAGGCGGGCACTCCCTCGCGCTGGATGAGCTCCTTGACGTCCTCGGCGATCCCGGCGGCCTCCTGCTCGTCGTCGGCGTACTCGAACCACTCGGGCTCGGGGCCGGAGGAACGCTGGGCGCGCAGCTCCAGCGGCGGGGCCCAGGCGCCCGGCGTCGAGTCCCGGGCGGGCCTCCGGTCCGCCAGCAGCCGGTTGGCGAGCCCCACCACCTGCGGCGTCGAGCGGTAGTCCCGCACGAGCCGGACGACCTTGCCCTCCGGGTGCTTGGCCGGGAAGTCCAGCAGGTGGCGCGAGGTCGCGCCGGTGAACGAGTAGATCGTCTGCGAGGCGTCGCCGACCACGCACAGCTCCTCCCGCTTCCCGAGCCAGCAGCGCAGCAGCCGCTCCTGCAGCGGGGAGACGTCCTGGTACTCGTCGACCACGAAGTGGCGGTACTGCTGGCGGACTGCGGCCGCGACGGCGTCGTCCTCCTCGAGGATCGCGACGGTGGCCAGCAGCACGTCCTCGAAGTCGATCGCGTTGCGCTCGGTCTTGAGGTCCTCGTAGCCGCGCATGACCCGAGCGAGGCTCTGCGGGGTGAACCCGGCGGGGAGGTCCCGGTGGGCCAGGTGCTCCTCGACCGTGTCGGGGGTCAGCATCGAGACCTTGGACCACTCGATCTCCGCGGCCAGGTCCCGGATCACGGCTCGGTCGGTGCTGAAGCGCAGCCGGGAGGCCGCCTCGGAGATGAGCTGCGCCTTGTGGGACAGCAGCTGGGGCGGGGTCCCGCCCACGGCCTGGGGCCAGAAGTACTGCAGCTGGCGCAGGGCGGCCGCGTGGAAGGTGCGCGCCTGCACGCCCGGCGCGCCGAGCATCCGCAGCCGGTTGCGCATCTCGTTCGCGGCGCGGGCGGTGAAGGTCAGCGCGAGCACCCGCTGCGGCACGTACGCGCCGGAGGCGATCCCGTAGGCGATGCGGTGGGTGATGGCCCGGGTCTTGCCGGTGCCGGCGCCGGCCAGCACGCAGACCGGTCCGCTGATGCTCGTGGCGACCTCGCGCTGCTCCGGGTCCAGCCCCTCGAGGACCTGGTCCGGGCTCGGCGGCGCCGCGCCCTCGACGGCGGTGTCCATGGGGTTCAGAATGACCGTCCTCCCTCCGGCTCGGGCTCGGGCAGGGGGCCGCCGTACCAGTCGGCGATGAGGTGGTGGGCGATCGAGACCGCTCCGGGCAGGATCAGGCGGCCCGCGAGCACCTCGGACTCCAGCTCCTCGCGGGTGAACCAGCGGACGTGTGCGATCTCCTGGCCGTCGGGGCGGGCGGCCTCCCGCTCGACGGCGCGGGCCCTGAACCCGAGCATCAGCGAGCGCGGGAAGGGCCACGGCTGCGAGCCGCGGTACTCCACGCGGTCCACCTCGACCCCCGACTCCTCCCAGATCTCCCGGGCCGCGGCAGCCTCGAGGGACTCGCCGGCCTCGACGAAGCCCGCGAAGGTCGAGAACCTGCCCTCCGGCCAGCGGGTGGAGTGGCCCAGCAGGAGGCGCTCGACGCCGGCGTCGTCGGTGTGGACGACGGCGGCGATGATGGCGGGGTCGGTGCGGGGGAAGATCTCGCGGTCCTCCGCCTGGCACACCCGGGCCCAGCCGCCGTGCGCGATCCTGGTGGCCGAGCCGCAGCTCGGGCAGTGCGGGCCCTCGGCGTGCCAGGTGGCCAGGGCCACCGCGATGGTCGCCCAGGTGGCCTCCTCGGCGTCGAGCCGCGGGGCGACCTCCCGCAGGCCCTCCCACGTCTCGTCCGCGCACTCCGGCCGGTCCCCCGGCCACGGGTCCCCGGCCTCCATCTGCTCCGGCAGGGTCTCGGGCCGGAAGTCCAGGACCACCGGGGCGCCGTCGGAGGAGGTGCCCAGGTGGGCCAGCTCCTGCTCGCCGCGGCGCGCGGGGTCCTCCCCGGTCAGCTCCTCGGACCCGCGCCAGGCCAGCCGGGCCGAGCCCTCCGCGGCGCGCACGGGCATGCTCCCGTCCCGCAGCGGCAGGACGCGCACGCGCGGATCCCGCAGCGCGGCGCCGATCGGATCGGTGGTCTCCCGCTCCGCGCCGCTCCTGCTCACGGGATAGGTGCCCAACAGCACCGTGCCCAGCGGGGAGGAGGGGAAGACGTCTCGGGTGGGTCTCATGTTGCTCAGCCGGCTTTCATGTGTCTCTAGTAGTCTGAAGGACGTGACTTTAACACCGTTAACGTTAGCCGCTTTGGCCTCGGCGGGAGTGCCGGGGCTCTTCCCTGTGGCCGCGTACCCCTACGAGCCGGACAACCCCGAGTACAGCAGCGCGCTCGTGGTCGATTCGGCGCATCAACGGTGGATCGTCCGGGCCCCGGAGAACATCGAGGCCAGCGTGCGGCTCGAGACGGAGCACGTGATCCTGCACTCCTTCTCCCCCGCCCTGCGGGCCCGGCTCCCCTTCCAGCTTCCCACCGTCGTCGGCTCGGCCGACCGCGAGGGCCTCAAGTCCTTCGTGTACCCGCAGATCGCCGGGGAGATCG
This sequence comes from Rothia halotolerans, assembly GCF_004136635.1. GTDB lineage: Bacteria > Actinomycetota > Actinomycetes > Actinomycetales > Micrococcaceae > Rothia > Rothia halotolerans. Next base: position 1,007,785 of record NZ_NOIU01000002.1, read on the forward strand.
TGGACATCGAGGAGCTGGTGCGCCGCTCCCGGATCGTCTCCCCCGAGCGGGAGCCGCTGGCGACCCAGATCGGCACCGCGCTGGCGACGATCCACACCCTCCCGGTGGAGCTCGTGCAGGAGGCGGACCTGCCCGTCTACACCTGGGACCAGTGCCGCCAGCGGATGCTGGCCGAGCTCGACCACGCCGCCGGGACCGGCAAGATCCCCTCCGAGCTGCTGCGCCGCTGGGAGGGCTGGCTCGAGGACGAGTCGATGTGGCGGTTCAACCCCGCGGTGATCCACGGGGACCTCTCCGAGGAGAACATCGTGCTCGACGGCGACCGGGTCGCCGCGATCCGCGGCTGGCAGGACATGCAGGTCGCCGATCCCGCCAGCGACTTCGCCTGGCTCATGAGCTGTCCCGACCAGGACCTCGCCGACTCCATCCTCGAGGTCTACTCGATGCAGCTGCCCCAGGCGCCGGATCCTCACCTGCTGCGCCGCTCGTACCTGCACGCCGAGTTCGCGCTCGCGCAGTGGCTGGTCCGCGCGGTCGAGCAGGACGACCGCGCGACCGTCAGCGAGGCCGTGGCGATGCTTCAGACCCTCGCCGAGGACCTGCGGGAATCGGGCGCCCTGGGCTCATAGCAGCCCCAGCAGCGCGGTCAGCTCCTCCTCGTCGGCGATCCGCGGCGGCCTGACCGTGCGGTTCTCGGCCACGTAGTGGAAGCAGGCGGCGACGTCGTCCAGCGGCACGTCCATCAGGCGCGCGAAGCCGAGCCGGTAGACCGCGAGCTGCACCGCGCGATGCCGCAGACGGGCGCCGATGGGCACGCGCCCGGTCTTCCAGTCGACCAGCTCCCATTCCGGGGCGCCGGCCGCGGCCGCGGTGTCGCGGAACACGGCGTCGATCCGGCCGCGCACGGTGAAGCCCGCGACCGGGGTCTCGAGGGGGAACTCGACCGCCCACGGCTGGCGCTGATACCACGGGCTGGCCCTGAAGGCCTCCTGCAGGCGGGCCAGCTCGGGCTCCTCCCCCTCGTCCGCGTCCTCCAGGACCTCCCCGAGGTCCAGCATGGCGGGGCTGCCGAAGTGCTCCTCGACCCATTCGTGGAAGCGGGTGCCGGCGCGCGCCTGCGGGGCCGGACGCCGCGGCATCGGCCGGCGCAGTCCCGCCCTGACCTGCTCGGGGTCCTCCGCGAGCCCCACCAGCAGGGAGGCGCTGACGTGGGTGGGCGGGGCGGGGGCCGAAGGCGCGGCGGCCCGCTCGCGGCGCAGCCCCAGCAGCAGCTCCGTCTCTTCGGCCCAGGCGCGGGCCTCCGCCTCGGACTCGGGCTCGACGGCCGCCGTCTCCTCCTGGCCCGGCTCCTCCCCAGCCCGCGACGACGCCTCGCCCGGGGCATCCCCGGCCCGCACCGCCGCGAGCTCCTCCTCGACCAGCCGCGCCGCCGCCTCGACCTCGGCGCGCCGACTGAGCGCCGGCCCCGGGTCCAGGATCGAGCGGCCGGCGTCGGGCTCGAAGGCCAGGGCGTCCAGGGGCGCCTCCTCCTCCCACTCACTCACGTGCGGGCGGGTCAGCGGGTCGAAGGGCCAGAGCGCCGCCAGCACGGTCCCCGCCTGGGGGTTCCCCGCGCCGTCCTCGGGCGCGGGCTCCTCGTGCACGACCTCGACGGCCAATCCCCTTCCCGGGGCCCCCTCGAGGATCTCCCGCAGGAACGGCGAGGCCTGCCGGGGACGGGCCGCCGCGCCGGTCCAGCGGCTGCTGCCCAGCATGAGCCGGCTCCTGGCCCGGGTCAGGGCCACGTAGGCGAGGCGCCGCTCCTCCGCGACGGCGCGCAGGTCGTTGTGCTCCACGAACTCCGCCCAGCGCTCCTGGAGCTCTCCGGTGCTTCCGACCTCGGTGTCCCAGGCCGGCAGGTGGGCGGCGTCCCCCCGCAGGGGCCAGGGCAGCGCGCCGGGCTGCTTGATCCACTCGTCGCGCTGGTCGGTCGGGAAGGTCCCGGCGTTCATCCCGTGCAGGTACACCTCGTCCCACTCCAGTCCCTTGGAGCCGTGGATCGTCAGCAGCTGGACGGCCGAGCGGCCCCCCGCCTCGGCCGGGGCGGCCAGCCCGCCTTCCTCCGCGAGCGCGGCCTCCAGCCAGGCGAGGAAGGCGGTGACCCCGGTGGCGGAGGAGGTCACGGTGTAGCGGTGCTCCCGCGTCTCCGGGATCACCAGGCCCGCCGGAGTCCCCTCGGCCGCTACGGAGAAGCCGGCCCCGGCGCCGACGTCGAGGCTCGCCGCCACGCGCGGGGCGCTCGCGCAGTACTCGGCCGCCGCCTGGTAGAAGGCGTCCAGGTTAGCCCGCGCCGTGTGGACGTCCCGGCCCGGCTTGGAGGCGAGCTCCACGTCCAGCAGGGTCACCCGCTCGATGTGGTACAGCAGCGAGGTCAGGTCCTCGCCGAGGTAGCCGCGCAGCTCGTCCAGCTCCGCGGCCAGCCGCTCCAGCCGCTCCCGCGCCGCCTCGCTCAGGCCGCGTCCCTTGGCCGAGACCCAGCCCGGCCGCGGGAGGGTCTCGATGGCCTCGACGAGGCTCGAGCCCTCGCTGGCCTCGCCCCCGCCGGAGCGCAGCAGCTCCTCGAGCCGGCGGGCGGCGGCTCCGTCCGCAGCCTCCGGGGCGGGGGCGTCCTTTCCTGCGTCGGAGGCGGGCGAGGACTCGGAGACCCCGCCACCGTGGGCCCCGCCCCCGGAGGCCTCGCCTCCGAGAGCCCCGTCCCAGTGGCCTTCCGCGGTCTCTCCCCCAGTCGGGGCCTCTCCCGCGAGACCCTCCTCGCCCGGCCCCTCGCCCTCGGGCGTCTCCAGGTCCTCCGCCATCCCGGAAACGATGCTCTGCCGGCGCCGGCGGGCCAGGAACACCGCCCAGTCGTTCAGCGCCATGAGGTCCCGCGGCCCGATCCGCCAGCGGGCCCCGGCCAGCAGGCGCATCAGCGCGTCGGAGCGGGAGGGATCCGAGAGCACCCGCAGGGTCGCGACGACGTCGAGCACCTCCGGCGTCTCCAGCAGCCCGCCGAGCCCCACCAGCTCGTAGGGCAGGCCGGCGCGCTCGCACTCCAGGCGCACCGTCTCCAGCTGGCGCCGAGCCCGGCACAGCACGGCCGCGCTCGCGTGCTCCTCGCCCGCGGCGTCGCGGTCCGTCCGGCTCCGCAGGATCCTCTCGACGATCGCCTCCGCCTCCTGCGTCTCCGTCTCCCAGGTGCCCACCAGCACCCGGCCGTCCTCGGGCTCGGGCCGCTCGACGAGGTCCGGGACGCCGATGGCCGGCGCCGAGCGCGCCCAGGGCAGCGGCTCCGCCAGCGGATGCGCCACGAGGTTGGCCGCACCCAGGATCCGGCTGCCGTTGCGCCAGGCCACCGTGAGGTAGCCGGGGCGGGGGTCGGGGCTCGGGAAGTACTCGTAGAAGTCGAAGAGCTGCCCCTCCGAGGCACCGCGGAACCCGTAGATCGACTGCTTGGGGTCCCCCACCGCCATGACGCTGTGCCCGCCGCCGAAGAGCTGGGAGAACAGGACCATCTGGGCGTGCGAGGTGTCCTGGAACTCGTCCAGCAGCACGACGCGGTAGAGCTGCCGCTGCTCCCGTCCCACGGCGGGGACGGTGCGGGCCAGGGTCGCGGCGTCGGCCAGCAGGTCGCCGAAGTCCATCACCTGCATCGCCTTCTTGACCCGCTGGTAGCGCTCGGTGAGCTGCGCGACCAGCATCTTGTTCTCCAGCCGGGGCAGCGCCTCGTTGCGCGCCCTCTCCTCCTTCTTGAGCTTCTTCGGGTGCTCGTTGGGCAGGGCGCGCAGGCGCCGCGCGAGCTCCGCGCAGGCCTCGTAGACCTGCCCGGGCTCCCGCAGGTGCTCGGCGCACTCCCCGGAGAGCTGCAGCACGGCGCCGACGAGGGTGGAGGCCGCGGGGACGCGCTCGGGGACCACCCCGTCCCAGTTCTCCACGATCTGCGCCGCCAGCTGGTAGCACTGCGCCTGACCCAGCTGGGTGACGTCCCGCTCGATCCCGATCCGCAGGCCGTACTCGGCCACGAGCGACTTGGCGTAGGAGTGGTAGGTGCTCACCGTGGGGTCGAGCACGGGGTCCTCCGTGCCCTCCCCCGCCGCGTAGAGGCCGGCCTCGGCCAGCTGCGCGAGCCGGGCGCTCATGCGGTGCCGCAGCTCCCCGGCGGCCTTGGTGGTGAAGGTGACGCCGAGGACCTCCTCGGGCCGCACCAGGCCGTTGACCACCAGCCACACCACGCGGTCCACCATGGTCGCGGTCTTGCCGGAGCCGGCGCCGGCCACGACCAGGCGGGGGCTGAGGCCGGCGCTGATGATCGCCGACTGCTCGGCGGTGGGCAGCGGCCTGCCCAGGGCGCGGGCGATCTCCTCCGGGCTGATCCGGGGCCGGGGGGCCTCGGCGGTCTCTGCGGTGCTCACGGCTGGGTGACCTGCCTTCCTCGGGCGCAGATGGGACAGATGTCGGGCAGGCGGCAGGGGATGCCGTAGCCCCCGGAGCGCTCGGCGTCGTGCCGCGCTTGGAAGCGCTCGTGGGCGATGAGCTCGGCGCAGCGCTGGACCAGCTCGACCGCCCAGGAGTCCTCCTCGCCCAGGGCCGGCTGGGTCTGCGCGGAGTAGCTCTTGACGGCGGTGCCGAGCTGGACCAGGGCCGCGCCGCCGGAGAGCTCGGTGAGCCGCGCGCCGGCCAGCTCCACGGGCTCGGCAGGTTCGGCGGACGCGATGGGGGCGCCCGCCATGTCCGGGCTCGCCGCCGCGGAGCCGGCGGCCTCCGCCTCCTGCGCCATCGCCTCCCCCGCCCCGGCTGCGAGCGCGACCTGGTAGGCGGCCAGCTGCGGATGCTGGGCGACCTCCGCCTTGGTGGGCGCGGACTTGCCGGTCTTGAGGTCGATGACGACGTAGCGGCCGGCGTCGTCGACCTCCAGGCGGTCGACGCGGCCGCTCAGCAGGGTGGCCCGGGCCGGCCCCGGCACCAGCACGCTGAAGGAGCCCTCGACGCCGACCAGCCGCCGCCCCAGCGCCTGCCGGGCGTCCACGGCGTAGGCGGCGAACTTCCGCAGCATCGTCCGGGCGCGCTCGTAGGTCTGAGCGGTCTCCCAGGTCTCGGGCAGGCCCAGGCGGGAGAAGCGCTCCTCGAGCTCGGCGAGCAGCTCGTGGCCGGCGGCCTCGGGCATGTCCTGGGCGATCTCGTGGATGAGGGTGCCCACGGAGCGGGAGAGGTCGGTCGCGGCCTCGCCGCCGGAGGCCGCGACGAACCAGTCCAGCGGCGAGCGGCTGATGGTCTCCAGGCGGGAGGGCGAGACCGGGACCGGCTCCCCGGCGGGCAGGACCGCGGCGTCGTCCGTCAGCGGGGCGAGGCCCCACCAGTCCCCGGGGGCGGCGCCGGGGACCGGGCCGGGACGCGCGGCGTCCCCCTCCCCCGTCCGCTCGGTCCCCATCCGGGCCAGGCAGCGCGCGGCCGCCCGGGCCCGCTCGGGCCGCGCGGAGTCCTGGGCGGCGAGCCGCAGCTCCGCGACCAGCCCGCGCAGCGTCATGGGCCGGCGCACCTCGGTGAGCCCCGCGCCGTCGAGCTGCTCCGGGGCGAGCACGTCGAGGAACTCGCTGGGCTCCTCCTCCGCGTTGGAGACCGCGCTGACCAGCAGCCGCTCCCTGGAGCGGGAGACGGCGGTCGCGAAGGTCCGCAGCTCGTCGTAGCGGGTCTCCCGCAGGCGGGTCCGGTGGGTGACCGAGGCCGCGCGCTCCCAGCCAAGGGTCACGGCGTCGCTGAGCTCGGTGGTGGCCAGCAGACCCCCGCGCAGGGTGGTGTTGGGCCAGGAGCCCTGCTGGACGGAGGCGACGTGGACCCACCCCCACTCGCGGCCGGCGGCCGAGGCGGGGGTCGCGAGGGTGACCGAGGAGCGCGCGGCGGCGGCGGGGGCCAGCGTGTCCATCGGCAGGTCCTGGCTGTCGAGGTACTCGAGGAACTCCCGGGCGCCGGCGCCGGGCTGCTGGTCGACGTAGCGCTCCGCGGCGGCGAACAGCTCCACCATGGCGTCCAGGTCCCGGTCCGCGCGCTCGCCCGCCGGGCCGCCCGCGGCGGAGAGCCGCCCCCACTCCTCGGCGAGCCCGCTGCTCTCCCACAGGGCCCAGAGCACCGTCTCCGCGGTGGATCCCGGCTCCTCCAGGGCGGTGGCGCCCGCCGCGAGGACCCGGCGCACCCGGCGCAGGCTCTCGGTGCCGGGGCCCCTGACCGAGCGGCGATCCGCCGCCGAGGGCTCCCCCGGCTCGGGGGCGAGGGCGGCGAGGATCAGCTCGTCGCTGCCGCGCCGTCCGCCGGCCCGCAGCTCGGCGGCGCGCAGGCTCTGGCGCAGGCGCCGCACCCGGCTGGGGCTCGCGCCGCCCAGGCGGGAGGTCAGCAGGCTCGTGGCCCGCTCGATGCCGGCATCGGCACCCGGCTCGCTTGCGATCCACAGGGCGTCCAGGAACGGCCGGACGGCGGGCTCCTCCCGCAGCGGGGTCTCCGCGACGGGGATGTTCACGGCGATGCCGTCCGACTCCAGGTGGCGCTTGATCCGGGAGAGGGAGGCGCCGTCGCGCACGATGACCGCCATGTCCGCCAGGGAACGGCCGCCGCGCACGTGCTCCTGGAGGAGGCGCTCCGAGATCAGCCGCAGCTCCTGCTGACCCGAGGCCACCAGCGCGACCTCGAGGTCCGCCGGCCGCTCGGCCGCTTCCGGCGAGGGGGCGGGGCGGCGCTCGTGCCGGGCCCGGGCGACGACGGGGATCCGCTCGGCCACCCGGCCGAACGCCTCGCCGAGGGCCGGCGGGAGCCGGTGCTGCACGGTCAGCGCCTCGGTCTCCACGCGGGGGTAGGCGCCGAGCGCCGCGCCGAGGTCGCTCAGCTGCTCCGGCCGGGCGCCGCGGAAGCCCTGGACCACGGTGTCGGTGCACGCGGCGACGACCAGCTCCGGCGGGTTCGCGGAGCCGGCGGGTAGCAGGGCGGAGAGCAGGCGGAGGACGGCCGGGGTCGCCTCCTGGGCGTCGTCGAGCAGCACCAGCCGCAGCCGCTCGTGCTCGGCCTCGACGAACTCGGGGGTGGCCTCGAGGAAGTCCGCGGCCTCGTGGATCAGCGCCGAGGGGTCGTAGGCCTGGGGCATGCGCAGGCGGCGGAGCTGCTCGTACTCGACGCGGAAGTCCGCGGCCGCGATCCACTCGGGGCGGCCCGCGCGCTCCCCCAACTCGCGGACCTGGCCCGCCCCGAGGTCGAACTCGGCGCAGCGGTCCAGGAACTCGCGGATCTCGCGGCGGAAGCTGCGCGTGCCGAGCGCGTCCCCCAGGTCCTCCGGCCAGGCGGGCACGGAGCCCAGGCCCGCGGCGTGGGCCTCGAGCATCTCGCCGATCAGCACGTCCTGCTCCGGGCCCGCCAGCAGGCGCGGCTCGAACCGCAGGCCCGGCAGCAGCGAGGCGGCGTGCGCGCGGCGCAGGACGTCGAAGGCGTAGGAGTGCCAGGCGCGGGCGGGAGGGGTGGAGATCGTGGCCGAGAGGGCAGCCGAGAAGCCCTCGCGCAGCCGGTCCGCCGCCAGCCGCGAGGGGGCGAGCATCAGGATCTCGCCGGCCGGGCGTCCCTCGCCCACGTGGGCGAGCGCGCGGGCGATCAGCTCCTCGGTCTTGCCCGTCCCCGGCGCGCCCAGCACGAGCCGGGCCTCGGCGCGGGAGGGTGCGGGGCGGGGGTTCTCGGCGGTCATGGCACCATCTCACCACAGCCGACCGACAGAATAGGCACGCCCCGGGCGACGACGCGGCGCCCTCGCCCGGGCCGCGGTACGGTGGACCCCATGACGAGTGAAACGGCCGCCGAGGCGCGCCCCTGGACCGAGCTGCCCCGCGCGACCTTCGACCTGGAGACCACGGGACCGAACCCCCTGACGGCGCGCATCGTGACCGCCTCCCTGATCCTGGTGGCGCCCGACGGCGAGGTCCTGCGGCACGGCGAGTGGCTCGCCGACCCGGGCGTCCCGATCCCCGAGGAGGCCACGGCGGTGCACGGCGTGAGCACCGAGCGCGCCCAGGCCGAGGGCGCCCCGGTCAAGCAGGTGGCCTACGAGCTCGCCTCGGCCCTGGGCGGGCTGTTCTCCGACGGCGTGCCGGTCTTCGCCTTCAACGCCTCCTACGACTTCACGGTCCTGGACCGGGAGCTCAAGCGCCACGAGATGCCGCCGCTGAACCCCTACCCGGTCATGGACCCGCTGGTGCTGAACAAGCAGGTGGACAAGTACCACCGCGGCAAGCGCACGCTGGGGGTGCTGACCGAGGAGTACGGCGTCGTGCTGGAGAACGCGCACACCTCCGCGGCGGACTGCCTGGCCACGGAGCGCCTGGCCACCGCGATGACGGCCAAGTTCCCCCAGCTGGCGACGGACTCGGGCGGGCTGCACCGCCGCCAGATCGAGTGGGCGCGGGAGCAGGCGGCGGACCTGCAGCAGTACTTCGACAGGATCGGGCGCCAGGCCAAGATCAACGGGGAGTGGCCGATCCGCTCCTGAGGACGCGGACGCGCCCCGTCCCTCGCGGGGGGACGGGGCGCGTCCGCGTCTCGCCGGGGCGCCCTGACTCGCTCAGCCCTCCGGCGTCGCCTCGGCCGCGGCCCTCGCGGCGGCGGGCAGGGCGCTGACGATCCGGTCCATCGCAGCGTCGTCGTGGGCGGCGGAGAGGAACCAGGCCTCGTAGGGCGAGGGCGCCAGGTACACGCCCGAGGACAGCATCGAGTGGAAGAACGGGCGGTACCGGTAGGACTCCGAGGCCTTGATGTCCTCGTAGCTCCGGACGCCGCGCTCCCCGGTGCCGAAGGCCACCGAGAAGATGTTGCCCGCCGTCTGGATCGAGTGGTCCACGCCCTCCGCGTCCAGCGCGGCCGTGAGCTCGCGCTGCAGCTGCAAGGAGCGGGCGTCCACCGTCCGGTAGACCTCGGGGCCCGCGTGGCGCAGCGTGGCCAGGCCAGCGGCGACCGAGAGCGGATTCCCGGAGAGGGTCCCCGCCTGGTAGACGGGGCCGGTGGGCGCCAGGTGCTCCATGACCTCCCGACGGCCGCCGAGGGCCGCGATGGGCATGCCCCCGCCGATCACCTTGCCGAAGGTGTAGAGGTCCGCGGCCCAGCCGCCCTGCTCGGCCGTGGTCAGGCCCCAGTAGCCGGCGGAGGAGGAGCGGAAGCCGGTGAGGACCTCGTCGACGATCAGCAGCGCCCCGTGCGCGGCGGTGATCTCCCGCAGGCCGCGGTTGAAGTCGGCGTCGGGCGTCACCACGCCCATGTTGCACGGTGCGGACTCGGTGATCACCGCGGCGATCCGGCCCTCGTTCAGGGCGAAGGCCTCGCGGACCGCCTCGAGGTCGTTGTAGGGCACCACGACGGTCTGCGCCGCGGTGGCCTCGGTGACCCCGGCGGAGCCCGGCAGGGCGAGGGTCGCGACGCCGGATCCCGCCTCGGAGAGCAGGGAGTCCACGTGGCCGTGGTAGCAGCCGGCGAACTTGATGATCAGGTCGCGGCCGGTGAACCCGCGGGCCAGCCGGATCGCGGTCATCGTCGCCTCGGTGCCGGTGGAGACCAGGCGGAGCTGGTCGATGACCGGGCCGTCGACGGCCGCCGCGTTCATCCGGTCCACCACCAGCTCGGCGAGCTCGGTCTCCCCCGGCGTCGAGGCGCCGAAGGACAGGCCGCGCTCGACGGCGGCGTGCACGGCCTCGATCACCGGCTCGTAGCGGTGCCCCAGCAGCGCCGGACCCCACGAGCAGACGAGGTCCACGTAGTCGAAGCCGTCGGCGTCAGTCACGTAGGGGCCGTCGGCCTCGACCAGGAAGGGCGGGGTCCCACCCACCGAGTTGAAGGCCCGCACGGGCGAGTTGACGCCGCCGGGGATGACCCGGCGGGAACGGTCGAAGAGTTCCTGGGAAACGGTCACGGTGTGCTCCTCATTCTCTGGTGGTCCGATGTGCTGCGGGGGGTCGGCCCGGAGGCTCCGGCTCTGCCGGGGCTCAGCGGTGCCCCTCGCGCAGCCATTCCGCGACCTCGGTCGCGTAGTAGGTCAGGATCATGTCGGCTCCGGCGCGGCGGATCGAGGTGAGCGACTCCATCACGATCCGCTCGCGGTCCACCCACCCGTTGGCGGCGGCCGCCTCGATCATCGCGTACTCCCCGGAGACCTGGTAGGCGGCGACCGGCACCGGCGAGGCCTCGGCGACCTCGCGCAGGATGTCCAGGTAGGACAGGGCCGGCTTGACCATGACCATGTCCGCGCCCTCCTCGACGTCGAGCCGGGCCTCCAGGAGGGACTCCCGGCGGTTGGCCGGGTCCTGCTGGTAGGTCTTGCGGTCCCCGCTCAGCGAGGAGCCGACGGCGTCGCGGAACGGCCCGAAGAAGGCCGAGGCGTACTTCGCGGAGTACGCCATCACGGAGACGCCGGCGAATCCGGCGGCGTCCAGCGCCTCGCGGATGCCCGCGATCTGCCCGTCCATCATACCGGAGGGGCTCACCACGTGCGCCCCGGCCTCGGCCTGGGAGACGGCCATCTTCCGGTAGAGCGCGACGCTGGCGTCGTTGTCCACCACGGTGCGCCCGTTGGGGTCGGTGGTCAGCGGGCCGCAGTGCCCGTGGTCGGTGAACTCGTCGAGGCAGGTGTCGGCCATGATGACCAGGCGGTCCCCGAACTCCTCGCGGATCGCCCGGATGGCCCGGTTCAGGATCCCCTCGGGGTGCCAGGCCACCGAGCCCTCGGCGTCCTTGTCCTCGTCCCGCGGCACGCCGAACAGGTCGATGCAGCGCACCCCGGCGGCCTCGGCGCGGCGCACCGCGTCCAGGACGCTGCCCAGGGTGTGCTGGTGCTGCCCCGGCATGGAGGCGATCTCCACGGGGGCGTCGATGCCGTCGCGGACGAACAGGACCTGGATGAGGTCCTCCGGGTGCAGCCGGTACTCGGCGACGAGGTCCCGCATCGCGGGGCTGGTGCGCAGCCGGCGGGGGCGCCGGACCAGCTCGGAGGCGGCGTCGGTGCTCTGGTCTCGGATGGTCATGGTCATCCCTTCTCTCGTGTAACGGACGGGTCCGCGGGGCGCCCGGCCTCGGCCAGGACGCGGCGGACGGCGGTCAGCAGGTCTCGCGGCGCGGGGCTCCGGGCGGTGACGGCGCGCAGACCCAGCGAATCGGCGCGCGCCGCGGTGGTCGCCCCGATGCACACCACGGGGGCGGCGATCCTCCCCCGCTCCGCGAGCTCCTCGAGCAGGCGCGGGGAGGTGGCGACGACGACGTCGGGCCCGCGCCCGGCCAGGTGCGCGGCGGTCTCGTCGGGGTCCAGCACGGGGACGGCCGCGCCGGCCGGGGACCGGCGCCCCGGGGCCAGCGGCCGCTCGGACGGGTAGGCGACCATCTCGTAGACGACGGCCTCCTCGACCCTCAGGCCGCGCTCGCGCAGGCCGCGGACCAGCTCGGGGCGGTGAGGCTCGCCGTGCACGCACAAGGCCGACCGGGGGCCGCCCTCCTCCGGCGTCGGCCATTCGGCCAGCAGCCCGGCGGCGTCCTCGCGGGCGGGAGCGGGGGCCGGATCCAGCCCGGCCTCCCGGGCCGCGCGGGCCGTCGCCCGGCCCACGCAGCGGACCTCGGCCCCGGCGAGCGGGCCCGCCGGGGCCTCCCCCAGTACCGCCTCGAGCCCCAGCACGCCGTGCGCGCTGGTGAAGGTCACGACGTCGAACCCTCCGGCCCGCACCGTGCCGGCGACGGCGGCGCACGCGGCCGGGTCCGGCAGCCGGGCCTCGCGCAGGGGCGCCAGGACGACGTCGTGCCCCTCGCCGCGCAGCAGGTCCACCAGCTCTCCGGCGGGCCCGGGCAGCCGGGTCACCAGGACCTCGGCCGGCCGCTCCGCCCGGGCCTCGCCGGGATCGCTCTCCTCGAGGGAGGGGAACCCTGGGCCCGAGGCCGCGGGGAGGTCGTGCCCGGAGGTCATCAGGAGGTCCGGTCGGTGTAGCGGTCGGCGCCGCGCTCCAGGAGGGACTCGGCAACGCGGGTGCCCAGGGCCCGGGAGGCCTCCGGACCGGCGGCCGGAGCCGTCGCCGACTCCCGCAGGACCTCGCCGCCGCGCGGGTCGGCCACCACGGCGTCCAGCGTGAGGGTGCCCTCCTCGAGGCGGGCGAAGGCTCCGATGGGCGCCGCGCAGCCGGCCTCCAGCCGGAGCAGCAGCGCCCGCTCGGCCTGGACGGCGAGCTCGGTGGGCCCGTCCTGCAGCGCGCGGATCGCGGCGAGCACCTCGGCGGGGGTCGAGCGGCTGCGGTACTCGATCGCGAGGCAGCCCTGCCCCGCGGCGGGCAGCACCCGGCGCGGGTCCAGGAACTCGGTCACGACCTCGCTCAGCCCCAGCCGGGCCAGGCCCGCGGCGGCGAGCACGACGGCGTCGAGGTCGCCGTGGGTGCCCCGGCCCACGCCGGTGTCGTCGGCGGCGAAGCGCTCCAGGCCCGCCACCCGGGACAGCCGGGTGCCCACGTTGCCGCGGATGTCCACGACCTGGCAGTCCGGCCGCAGGATCCGCAGCTGGGCCGCCCGGCGCGGGGACCCGGTGCCGATCCGGGATCCGGCGGGCAGCCCGTCCAGGTCCAGCCCGTCCCGGGCCACCAGGACGTCGCGCGGATCCTCCCGCGAGGGGTAGATCAGCGCCAGCGCTCCGTCGAAGAGGTCCTTGGTCGGCAGGTCCTTGAGCGAGTGCACCGCGACGTCCACGGAGCCGCCCAGCAGCTCCTGGCGCAGCGCGGCCGCGAAGACCCCGGTGCCGCCGAGCTGCGCGAGCGAGCCGGAGGTCACGTCGCCGGTGGTGGTGACGACCTTCAGCTCCGCCGGCGCGCCGGCGGCGGCGAGCCGGTCCGCGATGTGCTGGGACTGCGTGGTGGCCAGGGCCGAGCCGCGGGTCCCCACCCGGATGGGCGTCATCGGGCTCCTTCGTAGTCGGCGATCACGGGCTTGGCCGTGCGGGCGCTGGCCGCGAGGCAGCAGTCCGGGTCGCAGCGGTCGAACCAGCCGCGGCCGCCGCAGGCGCTGACGCGGTTCCGCTCCAGCTCGGCCGGGTCCTGGGAGGGGGCGGTCGAGCTGACCCGCTCGGCGATCAGGTCCCGCAGCGAGCGGACGTAGGCCGGGTGGGTGCCCGGCGTCGGCGTCCGCACGGCCTGCAGGCCCAGGCCCTCGCAGGTCTCCATGGCCTCGGTGTCGAGGTCCCACTTGACCTCCATGTGGTCCGAGACGAAGCCCAGCGGGACCATGGCGACGCCGTCCACGGCGCCGCCGAGGCCCTCCAGCGCGTCGTTGACGTCCGGCTCGAGCCAGGGCGTGCTCGGCGAGCCGGAGCGGGACTGGTAGACCAGCTCCCAGTCGCAACCCTCCAGCAGCGAGGGCTCCTCGGCCTCGACGTCGCGCAGGATGGCCCGCGCGGCCTCCAGGTGCTTCTCGACGTAGGCCGAGCCGCCCTCGTAGTCGACCCCGCGCGGTCCGGCCTCGTTCGCCGCCGTGGTGGGCACGGAGTGGGTGCAGAACATGATGCGGATCCGGCCGTTGCCGGCGGCCCTCGACGGCGCGGCCTCGAGCTTGGCCCGCAGCTCGCGCAGGCCCTCGATCAGCCCCTCGGTGAAGGAGGCGATGAAGCCCGGGGCGTCGTAGTGCTGGCGGAGCTTGTCGATCTGCAGCTCGCCCTCCAGGCCGAGCTCCTCCAGCGCGATGCCGTAGTCCTCGCGGTACTGGCGGCAACTGGAGTAGCCCGGGTAGGCGCTGGTGGGCAGCACCAGGAGCTTCCGGTAGCCGTTCTCGTGGGCGTCCTTGACGACGTCGGCCACGTACGGCTCCCAGTTGCGGTTGGCCCACAGCACGGGGATCTGCGGGCCGCTGCGGGCCAGCTCCTCGCGCAGCGCGGCCAGCAGGGCGCGGTTCTGCTCGTTGATGGGGCTCACCCCGCCGTTGGCGCGGTAGTGGGTGGCGACCTCCTCCAGGCGCTCGTCCGGGATGCCGCGGCCGCGGGTGACGTTGCGCAGGAAGGGGATGACGTCGTCCTGGCCCTCGGGCCCGCCGAAGGAGGAGAGGATCACGGCGTCGTACGGCTCCGGGGCCTGGGCGCGCGGGCGGGTCAGGGTCTCCTCGGAGACGAAGCCGGGGGCTGCCTCGAGGCTCGCGGGACCGTTGCTCGCGGTGTTCTCCGGGTCGGTGACGTTCGGGATCGGCGCGGTGCGCAGGGGGCTCAACGCAGCACCTCCGCGACGTCGGCGGCCTCGACGCGGCGGCCGGTGTAGAACGGGGTCTCCTCGCGGATGTGCAGGCGGGCCTCGGTGTTGCGGAAGGTGCGCATCATGTCCACCAGGTCCACCAGCTCGGGCGCCTCCAGGGCCAGCACCCACTCGTAGTCGTTCAGGCCGAAGGTGGCGATGGTGTTGGGCAGGACCTGGGGGTAGTCGCGCCCCTTCATGCCGTGGTTCTTGAGCATCTCGGAGCGGTGCTCGGCATCCATGTAGTACCAGTCCCACGAGCGCACGAAGGGGTAGACGCAGACCCACGCCTCGGGGTCGATCCCCTTGGCGAAGGAGGGCGCGTGCCGGCGGGTGAACTCGGCGTCGCGGTGCACGCCCATGGTGGACCACACGATCTCGGTGCCGGAGAACAGCTCGGTCCGGCGGATCCGGCGCACCGCGGCCTGCAGCTGCTCGGGGCGCTCGCCGTGGATCCACACCATGACGTCGGCGTCGTTGCGCATGCCGGAGACGTCGTAGGTGCCGCGCAGGGTCACGCCCTCGGAGCCGAGCTGCTCGGCGAGCCGCTCGTACTCCGCGACCGCGGACTCGGAGCCGGCTTCCTCGGGACGCTGGCCGCGCCGGGCGAAGACGGTGTAGAGGGCGTAGTAGAGGCGGTCGTCGCCGCTGGCCGCGCGGGGGTCGTTGGCTTCTGGCTGCTGCTGGGTCATGATGTGACTCGTTCCTTTCTTCGGCGCCCGGCTGGTGGCCGGGGACGCTCTTTGTCGGTGGATCCGACCGCTGTGGTGTGTGTGATGCGGGGGGGGGGCGCGGCGGGCCGGGGCGGGGCTCAGCCCTCCCCGGCGGCCTCTGCGCCTCCGGGCGGCGCCTTGGCCTCCAGGTCCAGTCCCGCGATGACCCGGCGGGTGTCCGGGACCAGCGAGGCCAGGCCCGTGCCGGAGACCCAGGCGCCGACCACGGCGAGGCGGTCGACGCCGGCGAGGCTGCTCCGGAAGGTGCGCACCTTGTCCGCGTGGCCCTCCGGGATCCGCGGCATCGCGGCGCGCCAGCGCACGACGTCGGCCCCCACGAGCTGATCCCGGTCCAGGCGCAGGCCCATGATCCGCTCCGCGTCGTGCAGGGCGAGGGTGATCAGCTGCTCGTCCGGCAGCGAGAGCTCGGCGACGCCCTGGTCCCCCGCGCCCGAGTCCCGGCCGTAGGAGAGCCGGAGCACGTGCCGGTCCGGGCCGGCCCGCTCGGCGATCCACTCCCACTTGACCGTGGCGTGCGTGAGGGCCTTGGCGCGGACCTCGCGGACCTTCTCGCTGACCAGGACGCCGGTGCCGCGGGGCGCCTCGCTGAGTCGCGGCTCGTCGAGCACCAGCGTCGCCAGCGCGATCTCCTGGCCGGGACGCACCTGCGGCAGGCGCTCGGCCGGCACGCGGCTGCCCAGCAGCCGCACGGCGGTGGGGCCGTCGGTGGCGATGACGAGCACGTCGGCGCTGATCACCGAGCGCTTCCCCGCGCCGCCGACCTGGCGGCGGATGACCATCCAGCGGCCGTCGGTCTCGTCGCGGTCCACGGCGATGACCTCGCTGTCCGGGAGCAGGCGCGCGCCGCGCCGCTCGAGGTCGGAGACCAGCGCCTCGGAGAGCTGGTTCATCCCGCCGACCAAGCCGCCGACCTGGGTGCCGGCGGGCGCCTGGGCCCGGAGCACCGCGGCGGCCGCGCCGAGCGAGCCGTACTGGCGGATGCCCGCGCGCAGGCCGGGGGCCACGACGTCGACGTCGAGCTGGTCCGGGTGGCTCGAGTGGATCCCCATGGTGACCGGCGCGACCAGGTTCTCCAGGACCTGACGGCCCATCCGGGCCCGGACCAGGGCGCCCAGGGAGCGGGTGTTGAACCCCGTGGAGGAGGGGATGATCCGGTCCAGGGCGGCGCGACGGCGGCCGGCCGGGCTCAGCGCCGCTCCCAGCTCGGGGTCGCGCGGGTTGGCGGGGATGCCGAGGATCCCGGAGGAGGGCATCCGGAGGGGGCCGGAGGGCAGGTGCAGCCACGAGCCGGCCCGGGCCGGGGCCACCTTGGACCCGCCGAGGCCGAGCTCGTCGATGAGCTCCGAGACGGCGGGGTTGCGGGTCGCGAAGGACTCCGCCCCGGAGTCGAGGATCATGCCCCCGACCCGGTGCGCGCCCACCGACCCGCCGAAGTGGTCCTTGGCCTCGGTCAGCACGACCCGCAGGCCCCGCTCGGCGAGGTCCCGGGCCGCCACCAGCCCGGAGATCCCGCCGCCGATCACGACGGCGTTGCGCGCCCGGCGCCGCGCGCCCTGACCCTGCTCGCGCGCTCCCTCGGCGGGCTTGAGGGTCGCGACTGACGTGGGGTTCTCAGCGTCCTGGGTCATTCAGCTCTCTTCCTCCGTGGATGAGGTCGACCAGTCGGGTCAGCACGGCGGGGTCCGTGCCGGCAGGGACGCCGTGCCCGAGGTTCACGATGTGCGAGACGGCCGCCTCCCCCTTCGAGAGTACGTCCACCGCGTGCTCGCGCAGGACATCCCAGCCCGCGTCCAGCAGGGCCGGGTCGATGTTCCCCTGCAGCGGCGTGTCCGGGCCCAGCCGCCGCGCCGCCTCGTCGAGGTCCAGCCGGTAGTCCACGCCCACGACGTCGGCCCCCGCCTCCTTCATCGCCGGCAGCAGCTCGCCCGTGCCGGTGCCGAAGTGGACGCGGGGCACGCCGTAGTGCTCGACCGCCGCGAGCGCCCGGGCCGAGTGCGGCATCACGTAGCGGCGGTAGTCCCGCTCCGGCAGAGAGCCGGCCCAGGAGTCGAAGAGCTGGACGGCGCTCGCCCCGGCCTCGATCTGCGCGGCCAGGAAGCGGCCGGCGGTGCGGGCGGTCCAGTCCGCCAGGGCGTCCCAGGCCTGCGGGTCGCGGTGCATCATGATGCGCGGGGCCAGGTGGTCCCGGGAGGCCCCGCCCTCGACCATGTAGGCCGCGACCGTGAAGGGGGCGCCGGCGAAGCCGATGAGCGGGGTCGAGCCGAGCTGCTCGACGGTCAGCCGCACCGCCTCGCGGATGGGGTCGAAGGCGGCGTCGGGGATCTCCGGCAGCGTCGCGATCTGCTCCGCCGTGCGGTACGGGGCCCCCATCACCGGGCCCTTGCCCGGGACGATGTCCACGTCGAGCCCGGCGACCTTGAGCGGGACCACGATGTCGGAGAAGAAGATCGCGGCGTCGACGCCGTGGCGGCGCACCGGCTGCAGCGTGATCTCGGCCGCCAGCTCGGGCGTGAGGCAGGCCTCCAGCATGCGGGTGCCCTCGCGGGCCTCGCGGTACTCGGGCAGGGAGCGCCCGGCCTGGCGCATGAACCACACGGGGTGGGTCTCCGGACGGTCGCCGCGCATCGCGCGGATCATGGGCGAGTCCGCCGTCCCCCCGCTCCTCAGCGGATGGCCCTCCGGCAGGAGGGCGAGGTGGTCGTCCGTGAGCAGGGCGCGAGGCGAGGATCCCGAATTCGTCATAATGCTCCCATTGTGCCAACTTTCGCGGAGGCTTTTTGCGACACCCTGTCGTCCGCCGCGCGGGGCCGCGCCCCTCCGCCAGGACATCTCGCATCTCACACGCGAGGCGGTTCGCCCCGGCCTCCGGGCACGGCTATCATGAACGGGTCGTGGTTCTCTTTACGCTCGTCGCATCGCACCGGAATGTCGATCTCAACACCGTGGCCAGGCTGTCCACGGGGGTCGACGCGCTCCCCCATGCCCTGGTGACCCATGGCTCCCTCGAGGGCCTCGTCACCCTCTCCACCTGCAACCGCCTGGAGCTCTACGCCGACGCCCCCTCCCGCCCCGGCGCGGTGGACGAGTGCGTCGACGCGCTCGTGGCCCAGATCTCCCGCTCCACGGGGCTCGACGCCGGCTTCGTCGCCGACTCGCTCGAGCTCCACCGCGAGGAGGACGCCGCGGCCCACCTGTTCACCGTCGTCTCGGGCCTGGAGTCGGCCGTGGTCGGCGAGCGGGAGATCACCGGGCAGGTGCGCCGGGCCCTGATCGACGCCCAGGAGGCCTCCGCCGCCTCGGGCGAGCTCATCCGGCTGTTCGAATCGGCGGCCCGCACCGCCCGCGCCGTCGGGACCCAGACCTCGCTCGGCGAGCGCGGCCGCTCGATCGTCTCCGTGGCGCTGGACCTCGCCGAGGACGTCGCCCCCGCCCGCTGGGACGCCTCCCGCGCCCTGGTCTTCGGCACCGGCGCCTACGCCGGGGCGACCATGGCGGCGCTGGCCGAGCGCGGCTGCGCCGACGTGCACGTCTACTCCGGCTCCGGACGCGCCCGGGAGTTCACCGACAAGCGCGGGGGCTCCCCCGTCGAGCGCGAGGAGCTGGGCCGGGCGATGCGCGAGTCCGACATCATCATCGGCTGCAGCGGCGGCTCGGCCCCGATCGCGGCCGGCACGCTGCCGGAGGGCCCGCGCGTCGTCGTGGACCTGGCCCTGACGCGGGACTTCGACCCCTCGGTCGCGGATCTGGACGGCGTCGAGCTCATCACGCTCGAGTCGGTGCGGCTCGCGGCGCCGGAGGAGACCGACGAGTCCGTCGAGGCCGCCCGGCGCATCGTCGACCGGGCCGCGGCGGACTTCGCGACCCACCGCAGCGAGCGCTCGGTGGACACCGCGATCGTCGCCCTGCGCCGGCACACCATGGCCATCCTGGACTCCGAGATGGAGAAGGTCCGCGGCCAGTACGGCTGCGGGGCCCAGGCGGACCAGCTCGAGTTCGCGATGCGCCGCATGATGCATTCGCTGCTGCACACCCCCATGGTCAAGGCCCGCAAGCTCGCCGCCGCCGGCCGCGAGGAGGAGTTCTTCTCCGCGATCGAGGCCCTCTACGACCTGCAGGTCGAGGCCCCCGAGGAGCCCCGGGAGCAGCCCGCGCCCTCCCGCGGCTCGCTGGCCGCCGGGTACCCCGCCGCGCAGACGCCCGCCGAGGAGCCCGACGACGAGCTCTGCCGCCGCCCCCGGGCCTCCTGACCCCGCCGGATCCCGCCCCGCCCGCTTGCGCTCAGCGAAATCCCCGGCCTCCCGCACCGGACCGCGGCCCGGCCTGGGTAGGCTGAGGGCATGACACGGCAGCCGTGGCTGCGCCGACACACGGAAGGGACCCGCATGGAGATCAAGATCGGCATCAAGGACGTCGCCCGCGAGGTGGTCATCGACTCGACCCAGGAGCCCGACGAGATCGTCGCCTCCGTCTCGGAGGCCATCGAGAACAAGACCCTGCTGAAGCTGGTGGACGCCAAGGGCACCGCGACCCTCATCCCCGGCGAGTCGCTCGGCTACGTCGAGATCGGCGCCGAGACCAAGCGGCACATCGGCTTCGGGCCGTTCACCGACGCCTAGGCCCGTACCGCACGCCCTCCGAGGGGCCCGGCTCCGCGCGGAGCCGGGCCCCTCGGCGCGTTCGCCTGCTCACCTTCCCTGCGAATTCCCAGCGCTTCGGGCTAGACTGGGGAGGTCCACAGGATGACCGGTCGTCACGTGATATGTGTGCACCACCCCGCCGCCGCCCGGGCGGAAGGCCTCTTCGGAAAGAGGCCCGCCCGCGAGCGCAGAATGACCCGCGATCGGCTTCCGCCCGTCATGCCGACCCGCCGGACGGCGGTCATGCCGCCGCGACCTCGACGTCGCCGGCGGCCCGTCGGCGCCCGCACCGATCGGAGCAGCTCACGTGAGCAACGAAACCATCCCGTCAACCCCCGCCGAGGACCTCGAGGTCGCCCAGGCCGTGAACGCCGAGTCCACCGCCTCCACCGCGGCGGTCGAGCCCGAGGTCGAGGAGAAGACCTTCGCCGACTACGGCGTCCGCCAGGACATCTGCGACGCCCTGGCCGCCCAGGGCATCCTCCGCCCCTTCCCCATCCAGGCCCTGACCCTGCCGGTGGCGCTGTCCGGGCAGGACATCATCGGCCAGGCCAAGACCGGCACCGGCAAGACCCTCGGCTTCGGCCTGCCCGTCCTCCAGCGCGTCTCGGGCCGCTCGGACGCGGGCTGGGAGAAGCTGCGCTCCCCCGGCGCCCCGCAGGCGCTCATCATCGTCCCCACCCGCGAGCTGGCCGTCCAGGTCGGCAGCGACATCGCCGCCGCGGCGAAGACCCGCGACGCCCGGGTCGCGACGATCTACGGCGGGCGGGCCTACGAGCCGCAGATCGCCGAGCTGGAGCGCGGCGTCGAGGTCGTCGTCGGCACCCCCGGTCGGCTCATCGACCTGCACCGGCAGAAGCACCTGAACCTGGGGCAGGTCACCGAGATCGTGCTCGACGAGGCCGACGAGATGCTGGACCTCGGCTTCCTGCCCGACGTCGAGAAGCTGCTGGCCGCCGTCCCCGAGGTCCGCCACACCATGCTGTTCTCGGCGACTATGCCCGGCCCGGTCATCGCGATGGCCCGCCGCTACATGTCCCGCCCCATGCACATCCGCGCCTCGACGCCGGACGACGAGGGCCACACCAAGAAGGACATCCGCCAGGTCATCTACCGGGCGCACCCGATGGACAAGGACGAGCTGATCGCCCGCGCCCTGCAGGCCGAGGGCCGCGGCCGCACCATCATCTTCACCAAGACCAAGCGCGCCGCCGCCCGGGTCTCTGAGGAGCTCATCCGCCGGGGCTTCGCCGCCGGCGCGATCCACGGCGACCTCGGCCAGGGCGCCCGCGAGCAGGCCCTGCGCGCGTTCCGCAACGACAAGGTGGACGTGCTGGTCGCGACCGACGTCGCGGCCCGCGGCATCGACGTCGTGGACGTGACCCACGTGATCAACTTCCAGTGCCCCGAGGACGAGAAGATGTACCTGCACCGCATCGGCCGCACCGGCCGCGCGGGCAACAAGGGCACCGCGATCACGCTGGTGGACTGGGAGGACGTCCACCGCTGGTCGCTCATCAACAAGGCGCTGGACCTGGGCGTGCCCGAGCCGGTGGAGACCTACTCCTCCTCGCCGCACCTGTTCGCCGACCTGGGCATCCCGAAGGGCACCAAGGGCCGTCTGCCCAAGGAGAAGCAGACCCACGCCGGGCTCGAGGCCGAGGAGCTCGAGAGCCTCGGCGGGCCCGACGACCGCCAGGAGCGGCGTCGTCCCTCCGAGGGCCGCGGGGGCGGCTCGCGCGGCCGCTCCGAGCGCGGCGGCCGAGGCCGCTCGGGCTCCGAGGGAGAGGGACGCGGCGGGCGCGAGGCGCGCCGCGGCGGCTCGGAGGAGGGCTCCGGCCGGCGCGGGGGCGGCTCGGGCGATCGCCCGCGGCGCCGCCGGACACGCTCCGGCTCGGGCTCCCCGCGGCGGAACGGCGGCGGCTCGGCCGGGCAGGAGTAGCCCGCGCCGTGGAGCTGGAGTTGACCGGCCCGGATCTGGTGATCCGGGCCGACAACATGGACGTGCTGCGGCGGCTGCCCCGGGGGCGGTTCTCGATGATCTACGTCGACCCGCCGTTCAACACCGGCAGGCCCCAGGTCCGCCGCGGCCTCAGCACGCGCCCCGCCGCGCCCGAGGAGGGCGACCGGCGGGGCTTCAAGGGCCGCACCTACTCCTCGGTGCTGCAGACCCTCTCCCGGTACGACGACGCCTTCGAGGACTACTGGTCCTTCCTGCTGCCGCGCCTGGAGATCGCCCGGGAGCTGCTCGCCGAGGACGGGACGCTGTACCTGCACCTCGACTACCGCGAGGTGCACTACGCCAAGGTGATGTGCGACATCGTCTTCGGACGCGAGTCGTTCCTCAACGAGATCATCTGGGCCTACGACTACGGCGCGCGGGCCAAGCGCCGCTGGCCGACCAAGCACGACAACATCCTGGTCTACGTCAAGGACCCGGCGCGCTACCACTTCTGCTCGGAGGAGGTGGACCGCGAGCCGTACATGGCGCCCGGCCTCGTCACCCCGGAGAAGGCCGCTCGGGGCAAGCTCCCCACGGATGTCTGGTGGCACACCATCGTCTCCCCCACCGGCAAGGAGAAGACCGGGTACCCGACGCAGAAGCCGGCGGGCCTGGTCCGCCGGATGGTCACTGCATCCTCGCGGCCCGGCGACTGGGTGCTGGACTTCTTCGCCGGCTCCGGGACCCTGGGCGCCGTCGCGGCCGCGGCGGGGCGCCGCTACGTGTGCGTGGACTCCAACGACCAGGCCATCTCCACGATGCGCTCGCGGCTGGAGGAGGCCCGGTTCATCGATGTCGACGCCGAGGGGCGCGTGAGCGAGCTGCCGGCGGGGTGAGCCCGGCTCAGCCCGCCGGGCGCGCCTGCGCCCTGATGGCCTCCAGCGCCTCGGGCGACGTCGTGTTCTCCCCCAGCCGGTTCGGCTTCCCGGCCCCGTGGTAGTCGCTGGACCCGGTGACGATCAGCTCGTGCCGGGCCGCGTAGTCCATCAGCCAGGCCTGCGCCTCGGGCGGGTTGTCCCGGTGGCGGACCTCGAGGCCCGCCAGGCCCGCCTCGACCATCTCGTCGAAGACGTCCTCGGAGACGACGCGGCCGCGGGCGCTCGCCAGCGGGTGGGCGAAGACGGGGACTCCGCCGGCCTCGCGGACCAGGCGCACGGCGTCGGCGGGGTCGGGCGCGTAGTGGGGGATGTAGTAGCCGGTGCTGGGCCGCAGGATGGTGGCGAAGGCCTCGGAGCGATCCCCGCACACCCCCGCCGCGACCAGGGCGTCCGCGATGTGCGGGCGGCCCACGGTGGCGTCCGCCCGCACCTGGGAGAGCACCGCCTCCCAGTCGATCGGGTAGTCCTCGGCGATCCGCTCGACCATCCGGCGGGCGCGGTCCATGCGCGCCGCGCGCGAGCGCCCGATCTCCTCCATGAGCCCCGGCGCGAGCGGGTCCTGCAGGTAGCACAGCAGGTGCACCGAGATCCCGCTGGAGCTGGAGCAGGAGACTTCCATGCCGGGCACGAAGTCGAGGCCCAGCTCCTCGGCGCGGCGCCGGGCCGGGCCCCATCCGGCGGTGGTGTCGTGGTCGGTCAGCGCGACCGTGGTCAGGCCCGCCTCCACCGCCGCCTCCATGACCTCGGCGGGGCTCTGCGTCCCGTCGGACGCCGTGGAGTGGGTGTGCAGATCGATGCGCATGCTCCCAGGCTACCCGTGCGGGGCGGGCGCACCCCGCGACAGCGCCGCCCGGATGCCCCGCCGCCGCCCGCCCGGCTATCGTGGGAGGCATGACTTCTTCTCAGCAGCCCCTCGAACCGGGATCCGACGAGGACCGGGACCAGACGCTCGCCGAGCGCGCCGAGAACCGCTCGCGCCCCCCGCGCTCCGAGGCCTTCAGGAGCTTCATGGCCCGGGGCTGGGCCTCCGCCCCCGAGCACGAGCCCGAGCGCGCCCCCGTGGCCGATGCCGCCCGGCAGCGTCGCGAGGCCCTCTCCGCCCGCTTCCCCGGCGAGCGCCTGGTCATCCCCGCCGGCCCCCTCAAGGTCCGCTCCAACGACACCGACTACCGCTTCCGCCCGCACTCCGCCTTCGCCCACATGACCGGCCTGGGCCTGGACCACGAGCCCGGCGCCGTGCTGGTCCTGGAGCCGGCCCAGGACGACGCCGCCGGCCGCCCGCGCCACGAGGCCGCCCTGTACTTCCGCCCGCTGGCGGGCCGGGACACCGACCAGTTCTACTCCGACCCGCGCTACGGCGAGTTCTGGGTGGGGCCGCAGCCGACGCTGGCCGAGGTCCGGGCCGAGTACGGGATCGAGTGCCGCGACCTCTCCGAGCTCGAGGTCGCGGTGACCAAGAACGCGGGCAACCAGGCGCTGGGCGGGGTCCGCGTCCGCCTGGTCCGCGAGGTGGACCTCGACGTGGACGCGCTCGTGGACACCTCCCGCTACAACACCGGCGTCGACCTCGAGGAGTCCGACGGCCTGGACGCCCGGCTCGCCGAGGTGCTCTCGGAGCTGCGCCTGGTCAAGGACGAGATCGAGGTGGAGAACCTGCGCCGCGCGATCGCCTCGACCGCGCAGGGCTTCGAGAACATCGTGCGCAGCCTGCCGCGGGCGCTGGAGCACCGGCGCGGCGAGCGGGTGGTGGAGACCGCGTTCTTCACCGCGGCGCGCACCGAGGGCAACGACGTCGGGTACGAGACGATCGCGGCGTGCGGCAACAACGCGACCGTCCTGCACTGGATCCGCAACAACGGGGCCGTGGAGGCCGGCAAGCTGCTGCTGGTCGACGCCGGGGTGGAGGACGACACGCTCTACACCGCGGACATCACCCGCACCCTGCCGGTGGACGGCCGCTTCACCGAGATCCAGAAGAGGATCTACGACGCGGTCCTGGCCGCCGCCGACGCCGCCTTCGCCGCGGCCGTGCCCGGCAACCGGTTCCGCGACGTCCACGCCGCCGCGGTCCGCTCGCTGGCGGAGTCCCTGCACGCCTGGGGACTGCTGCCGGTCTCGGTCGAGGAGGCGGTCTCCGATGCCGGCGGCCAGCACCGGCGCTGGATGCCGCACGGCACGAGCCACCACCTCGGCCTGGACGTGCACGACTGCGCGCAGGCCAAGCGGGAGCTCTACGTCGACGGCGTGATCGAGCCCGGCATGGTCTTCACGATCGAGCCCGGACTCTACTTCAAGGAGGACGACCTGGCGATTCCCGAGGAGTACCGGGGCATCGGGATCCGGATCGAGGACGACGTCCTCATCACCGCGGACGGCCCCGAGAACCTCAGCGCGGCGCTGCCGCGCACCACCGGGGAGATCGAGGCCTGGATGGAGGGGCTGCGCTGAGCGGCCGCTGAGCCCGGGCCCTCCCGCCCCCGCGCGACGACGCCCCGGCCGGATCACCCGGCCGGGGCGTCGTCGTACCCCGGGGCGTGCGGCCGGGAGGGGGCTCGCGGGCCGGACGGGCCCGCCGGGGACGGTCAGCTCCGCGCGCCGTCCCGGTCCTCGTCCGAGCCGGCGCCGGCTCCCCCGCCGGAGGGGCGGTCGGCCCCGTCAGCGGACTGGCCGCCGCCGTCCGAGGGGCGGTTCTCCGTCCCGGCCTCGAGGCCGGGCGGCCGAGGCGTGGAGGCGGATGCGGGCGCAGGGGCGGTCGGAGATGCCCCGCCAGCGGATCCCGGCGAAGGCTCGACGCTGTCCGCCTCGTCCTCGCGCAGGCCGAACCGCGGCCGGCCGTCCGGCAGGTCCTGGAAGTCGCGGGCCTGGGACCGCCGCTCCGGCTGCCCCTCCTCGCGCTGGCCGAAGGCGGGCGGGCCGGCCGGCGTCGTCCCCGGGGCCGCCTGGCCCGAGGCGGGCTGCCCCGGCGCGGACTGGCCGGGACCCGGCTGGCCGGAGCCGGGCTGGCCCGTCCCGCCCGGCGTCGGCTGGCGCGGCGGCTGCTCCTCCGGGGTGGGGCGCAGCGGACCGCGGGAGGCCTGCCCGCCCAGCAGGCGCCGGGCCTCGCTGGCCTCCTGCGGGACGCACACCAGCTCGTAGGTCCCCGCCACGAGCTGGCCCACCGCCGTGAAGTTCCGGGAGGACCCCCGGCGCGCGTAGGTGATGACGGTGAAGATCATCCAGAACGCGACGCCGATCGGCACGGCGGTGAGGAACGCCGCGAGCCAGCTGTCCCCGGCGAAGAGCACGAGCAGCAGGGCCAGCAGGATGCCGTAGAAGAGCCCCTGCACCGCGCCGGAGGCAGCGACCTTGGCGTAGGAGAGCGTGCCCACCACGTGCTCCACCTGCCGCAGGTCGGTGCCGACGATGCTGAGGTGCTGCACGGGGAAGCCCCGCTCGGCCAGCAGGTCCACGGCCCCCTGCGCGTCCTCGTACTTCGGGTAGCGCGCCACGGTCACGGAGCTGGGCAGTTGGGAGGAGCGGGCCGCCGCGATCCTGGAGTTTCCGGAGATAGCCATACTCCATTTTCCCCGAAGACGTCCGCGCCGCGCACCACGAGGCGGCGGTATCGCCATAGGTGAACCCCGCCGCCCTGAATGAGTACGCTGGGACGGTGAGCAATCAACCGAGCAAGATCTTCATCGCCAGGCTGCTGGGCCTGGACGTCTTCGATCCCCTCGGGGACCGCCTGGGGCGCCTCCGCGACGTCGTCGTGCTCCATCGGCAGGCCCAGCGCGGGACGCAGTGGCCGCTCATCGTCGGCATCGTCGTCGAGGTGCTCGGCAAGCGCCGGGTCTTCGTCCCGATGACCCGGGTGAACAGCATCGACTCCACGCAGATCATCGTCACCGGGCTGGTGAACCTGCGCCGCTTCGAGCAGCGCGGGGCGGAGGCCCTGGTGATCGGCGAGATCTTCGACCGCGAGGTGGTGCTGCGGGACGGCTCGGGCAAGGCCACCATCGAGGACTGCGCGATGGAGCAGACCAGGAACGGGGACTGGAAGCTCTCGGAGCTGTTCGTCCGCCGCACCGGCACCGGCGGCGGGCTCATGCGCCGCAAGGGCGAGGCGCTGGTGGTCTCCTGGGACGAGACGCTCTACGAGACCACCCTGGATCCCCAGGGCGCCCAGCACTTCCTCGCGACCCACGAGGACACCCAGCCCGCCGACCTCGCCGACGCCCTGCACGACCTCAACGAGAAGCGCATGCTCGAGGTCGCCGAGGAGCTCCAGGACGAGCGCCTGGCCGACGTCCTGCAGGAGCTGCCCGAGGAGGACCAGTTCCAGATCCTCGCCAGCCTGGACATCACCCGCGCCGCGGACATCCTGGAGGAGATGGAGCCCGACGACGCCGCGGACCTCCTCGGCCTGTTCACCGACGCCCAGCGCGAGGCCCTGCTCGGCCGGATGGAGAAGGAGGAGGCCGACGACGTCCGCCGCCTCCTGGAGTACGAGGAGGGCACCGCCGGCTCGCTCATGACCCCGGTCCCCATCATCCTGCCGCCCGAGGCCACCGTGGCCGAGGCGCTGGCGCAGGTGCGCCAGGAGGACATCAGCCCGGCCGTCGCCGCGGCGGTGCTGGTCTGCCGGCCCCCGCTGGAGACCCCCACGGGCCGCTACATCGGCATGGTCCACATGCAGCAGCTGCTGCGCTACCCGCCGCCGGAGCACGTGGGCAACATCATCGACCGCAGCATCGAGCCGGTCTCGGACATGGCGACCCTCGAGGAGGTCTCCCGCGTGCTCGCGACCTACGACCTGACCCTCATCCCGGTGGTCAACGAGCACGACCGCCTGGTCGGCGCCGTGACCATCGACGACGTCCTGGACGCCCTGCTGCCCGAGGACTGGCGCACCAACGACGACGGCACCCCGGTGCGGAAGGTGAGCCGCAGCTTTGAGTGAGACGCGCAAGACCCGCAGCCCCCGCCTCCCCCAGCGGCTCGCCTCGCTGGACACCCCCCTGGAGGCCCGCCCCAGGTGGTACCGGAGGTACCGGCCCAATCCGGAGGCCTTCGGCGTCGCCACCGAGTCCTTCGCCCGCTGGATGGGCACGCCCCAGTTCCTGCTGTGGATGACGGTCTTCGTGACCGTGTGGCTGGCGTGGAACACGCTCATGCCGGAGCACCTCCAGTTCGACCCGCGGGCCCTGAACTTCACCCTGCTGACCCTGATGCTCTCCCTGCAGGCCTCCTACGCCGCGCCGCTGCTGCTGCTGGCGCAGAACCGGCAGGACGATCGCGACCGCGTGGTCGCGGAGGAGGACCGGAAGCGGGCCCAGCAGAACCTGGCGGACACCGAGTACCTGACCCGGGAGATCGTCTCCCTGCGCATCGCCCTGCGCGAGGTCGCCACCCGCGACTTCGTCCGCTCCGAGCTGCGCGACCAGCTCGAGGAGCTGCTGGCGGAGCACGGGGAGCGCGAGGAGCAGCGCCCGGCGCCGCAGGAGGGGGCGCCCCGGCGCCGGCAGCAGGCCGGCACGGCCGAGTCGCGGACCTCCATCCTGGACATCGTCGAGCCGGAGCCCGCCGCGCAGGGCGGCGCCCGGAGCGAGCGGAGCACCCACGAGTCGCCGCGGGAGCGGCAGGACGAGGAGCGAGATGACCGATAGCGCGCGGAGCGAGCTGTGGAGCGCCCTGGACGGCGTCGTCGACCCCGAGCTGAGGCGGCCCATCACGGAGCTGGACATGGTCACCGGGGCCGAGCTGGAGGAGGGCGTCGCGCGGATCGGCGTCCAGTTGACCATCGAGGGGTGCCCCATGCGCGGGACCATCGAGGACGACGTCCGGCAGGCCGTCGGCCGGGTCCCCGGGGTGCGGGAGGTCCGCGTCGAGATCTCCTACATGGACGCCGAGGCCCGCCGGCGCCTGCGCGACAGGCTGGGCCACACCAAGACCAACCCCTTCGCCGATCCCGCGAACCTCACCCGCGTCTACGCGATCGCCTCGGGCAAGGGCGGGGTCGGGAAGTCGACCGTCACGGTCAACCTCGCGGCCTCCCTGGCCGCGAGCGGGCTGTCCGTGGGCATCGTCGACGCCGACGTGCACGGGTTCTCGGTCCCCGGCCTGCTGGGCATCACCCAGCCGCCGACGAAGGTCGAGGACATGATCCTCCCGCCGGTGGTGGAGGTGCCCCCGGAGCGGCGTCGCCCCGACGCGGGATCGGCCGGGTCCGAGCCCGACGCCGGCTCCATCCGCGTCATCTCGATCGGCATGTTCCTGCCGGACAACCGGCCGGTGGCCTGGCGCGGGCCGATGCTGCACCGCGCGCTCGAGCAGTTCCTGACCGACGTCCACTTCGGCGACCTGGACGTGCTGCTGCTGGACCTCCCGCCGGGCACGGGCGACATCGCGATCTCGATGTCCCAGCTGGTCCCCAGCGCGGGGCTGGTGGTGGTCTCGACCCCGCAGCACGCCGCCGTCGACATCGCCGAGCGCGCCGGGACCATGTCGCTGCAGACCGGCCAGGAGGTGGTGGGGGTCGTGGAGAACATGGCGGCCATGACCATGCCGGACGGGTCGCTGCTGGAGATGTTCGGCTCCGGAGGCGGGCGCCTGCTCGCGGAGCGGCTCTCCCGGAGCACCGAGCGGGACGTCCCGCTGCTGGGCTCGGTGCCGCTGGACCCCGCGCTGCGCGAAGGGGGCGACGCCGGCGTGCCGGTGGTCTGGTCCGCTCCCGGCTCCCCCTCCGCCGAGGCGCTGGAGGATATCGCGGAGAGCCTCCGACGCCGCGGCCGCGGCCTGGCGGGCCGGCCTCTGCCGGTCACGCTCACCTGAGCCGCGGCCGGACCGGGGGTGTTGCGCCCGGGCCGGGAGCCCGCGGAGCGTCCGCTCAGGTGGCCTCGGAGTCGAAGGGCGCGGGCTGGCCCGGGGTCAGGCGGCGGAGGTTCTGCTGCGGCGGGGCGGCCTTCTCCCGCTCGGCGGCGGCCTCCTCCTCGTCCTCCATGAGGGCCTCGCGGACGATCCGCCGGGGGTCGTACTGCCGCGGGTCGTAGGCCCGCCAGTTGATCTCGGACAGCTCGGGTCCGAGGGAATCCTTGATGCCGTCCTTGGCGTCCACGGCCGTGCGGCGGAGTCCCTTGATGAAGTCCTTGAGCTGCCGGGCGTACTCCGGCATGCGCTCAGGACCGATCACGAAGAAGACGATGATCGCCAGAACCAGGAACTCGGCGCCGTTGATTCCAAACACATAGGAAGATTACCAGTCCCCGCCTGGGGCTGAGCTGGGTCTCACCCGCCTCCCTGCCCGGCCCCGGTAGTGATGGGCTCGAGGCAGTCCTGCAGGCTGCGCGCCTCCTCGGCGGTGATCTCGAGGACGAGCCGGCCTCCCCCCTCCAGCGGGATGCGCATGATCAGCGAACGTCCCTCCCGGGTCACTTCCATGGGGCCCTCGCCGGTCCTCGGCTTCATAGCGGCCATCGGAGATTCCTTTCGGGTCGAGTGACGCTCCGCTCGCGAAGGCGGCGTGTCGGGACCCCTCCATGATAGCCCGCCTCGTCCACGGCTTGTGATCCAGCTTACGCCGTCAGGCGGATCAGGGCGGGTAGTCGCCGCCGCCCGGCAGCTCCTGCCAGTGCCACAGCCAGCCCACCCAGACGAGCTGCCCGATGGCCGCACCCACCAGCAGCAGCGCCCGGTAGGCGCGCGAGCGGGAGGCGGCCGCCAGCGGGGCCGCGAGGGGGAAGAGGGGCAGCAGGAGGCGGAAGGTCGAGGTCTGCGGGAACAGGAAGGCCAGCAGGTAGACCAGGTAGCACGCGCACCACAGCCGCAGCCGGCAGGGCAGCGTGGCCACGGCCGCCCGCGAGCGCAGCGCGAGGGCGAACCCGCCCACCAGCACCACCAGGACGAGCGGACCCAGCGGGCCCAGGTAGGCCAGCGACTGCTCGAGCCACGGCTGGAACGGCAGCAGGTGCTCGCCGCGCCACGCGGTCTCGGCGGCGGTGTAGGCGTCCGGGCGGCCGGTGACCGCCCAGGCGGCGAAGAGCCAGCCCAAGGCGCAGGCGCAGGCCCACAGCGCGAGCGCGAGCGGGCCGCGCGTCCGGCACAGGGCGCTCAGCGCGCGGCGGCGGCGGGAGGCGACGGCGGCGACGTCGTCCCCCGCCGCCTCCTGCCGGTAGGCCGCCACCGCGCGGACGCACCACCAGATTCCCAGCATCGCCCCCAGCGGCACGCCGATGGGGCGGGAGAGGCAGGCCAGCGGGACCAGCACCGCGGCGGTCCACGGGCGGTCCCTGAGCACCGCGAGGAGGACCCCAGCCAGGAGCATCAGGGAGAGAGACTCGGCGTAGGGGACCTGCAGCACGGGGGCCACCGGGTTCAGCAGGACCAGGGCGGTGCAGGTCAGGGCGAAGCGGTCGAGCCCGGCGCCCTCGCCCCGCCGGCGGAAGAGCCGGTACAGCAGCAGGCTCGCCCCGGCGCCGCACGCCAGGGAGACCGTGCCGCCGGCCGCGTTCCAGCCCAGCCCGGTGACCCCCATGACCGCGCGGACGAGGGCGGGGTAGAGCGGGTAGAAGGCCCACGCGTTGGGCAGGGTCTCCCCCGAGGGGGAGGCCGGCAGGTCGGCGGGGTAGCCGCCCTCGGCGATCTGCCGGTACCAGTCCGAGTCCCAGAAGCCGATGAACTCGAGGTACCCCGGCCGGGCGACGCCCCAGGGCGAGGCCCCCTGGTGGCGCGCCACGGTGACCAGGACGAACCAGCTCCACGCCCGCGTCGCCGCGTAGACGAGGAGCACCACCGCCCACGGGGGCAGGCGGCGGGTGCGGGAGAGGCGGGGCGCGCCCTGCTGGAGCGTGCCGGTCACGCGCCGCCGCGCCCGTCGGCTGCTCCGTTGGCGGGTCCGCCGTCCGCGGGGCCGCCGTCCCTGTGACCGGCGCCCGCCGAGCCGGCGGGGCCGGCATCCGCGTCGTCGGCTCCTTCGGCCTCCGCGCCCTCATGCCCGTTCCAGGAGGGCCCCTCGAGCGGCCCTCGCGCCGGAGGGAGGACCTCGATCCCGTCCCGCGAGACGTGCTGGGCGGCCGCGAAGCGGTCGGATCCGAGGGAGACGCAGGCGATCAGGGTCCCCGCCAGGACCAGGAGCGTGAGGCCGACGAGAATGACGTTCATCCCCCCATTCTGACGCACGCACCGGCGCCCTCGCCCGTCCGGCCGCGCACGTCATCGCCCGGACCCCTCCGCGACATCGGCGCGAAACAGCCCCGCTCTAGTCTGACGTTACCCAGGACACATATTCTGATATAACTTAGATCACATTTCCCGCCCACCTCTTCTGTGAAACGTGAGTGCCATGACCACTGAACCACTCGGCGAAACCGCGACGATCTCCCAGGCCGGAGGGGAGGTCCGGATGAGCGGGGTCAACAAGCACTTCGGCGACCTGCACGTGCTGAAGGACATCGACCTCACCGTCCACCCCGGCGAGGTGGTGGTCCTGATCGGCCCTTCCGGCTCCGGCAAGTCGACGCTGTGCCGGACCATCAACCGGCTCGAGACCATCGACGAGGGCGAGATCACCGTCGACGGCGTGCCCCTCCCCGCGGAGGGCAAGGCGCTGGCCAAGCTGCGCTCCGACGTCGGCATGGTCTTCCAGGCCTTCAACCTCTTCGCCCACAAGTCGGTGCTCTCCAACGTCATGCTCGGCCCCATGAAGGTGCGCGGGAAGTCCAAGAAGCAGGCCCAGGAGCTGGCCATGGCGCTGCTGGAGAAGGTCGGCGTCGCCAACCAGGCGCAGAAGCTGCCCGCGCAGCTCTCCGGCGGCCAGCAGCAGCGGGTGGCCATCGCCCGCGCCCTGGCCATGCGTCCCAAGGTCATGCTCTTCGACGAGCCCACCTCGGCCCTGGATCCGGAGATGATCAACGAGGTGCTCGACACCATGGTCGCGCTGGCCAAGGAGGGGATGACGATGATCGTCGTGACCCACGAGATGGGCTTCGCCCGCAAGGCCGCGCACCGCGTCATCTTCCTCTCCGACGGCCAGATCGTCGAGCAGTCCACCCCCGAGGAGTTCTTCACCAACCCGCAGAGCGAGCGCGCCAAGGACTTCCTCGGCAAGATCCTCAACCACTAGGCCACCCACACCGCCGGGCGCCGCCCGGCATCCCGCCGGCCCCCGGGCCGGACTCGCATCACATAAGGAGCACTCCATGTCACTCGGCACCTCCGGACCCCGTACCCTCAGATCCCGCGCCCTCGGCGCCGCGGCGCTGGCCGCGACCACCGCCCTGGTCCTCACCGGCTGCGGTGGCGGCGGCGACTCCGAGGAGGGCGGCGACGGCGACTCCGTCCGCATCGGCATCAAGTACGACCAGCCCGGCCTCGGCTACCAGGACGGCAGCGAGTACACCGGCTTCGACGTCGACGTCGCGAAGTACGTGGCCAACGAGCTGGGCTACGCCGAGGACCAGATCGAATGGGTCCAGGCCCCCTCCGCCAACCGCGAGAACATGCTGCAGAACAACCAGGTCGACATGATCTTCGCGACCTACTCCATCACCGACACCCGCAAGGAGAGCGTGGACTTCGCCGGCCCGTACTTCGTGGCGGGCCAGGACCTGCTGGTCACGGCCGACAACACCGACATCACCGGGCCGGGGGACCTGGAGGGCAAGAACCTCTGCTCCGTGCAGGGCTCCACCTCCGCCCAGACGATCAAGGATGACTACGCCCAGGGCACCAACCTCGTCGAGCAGACCGGCTACGCCGACTGCCTGGGCGCCCTGGAGGCCGGCAACGTCGACGCCGTGACCACCGACGACATCATCCTCGCCGGCCTGGCCTCGACCGACGCCAACCGCGGCAAGTTCAAGGTCGTGGGCAACACCTTCACGGAGGAGCGCTACGGCGTCGGCCTGCCGAAGGGATCCGACCAGTGCGCCGCCATCGGCGAGGCCATCAACAAGATGGTCGACGATGGCGACTGGGAGAAGGCGGTGACCGATAACACCGAGGGCGCCGACTACCAGTACAACACCGAGCTCAACCCGCCGACTGCGGCCGACGGCTGCGCCTGAGCCACGACGCCGCCTCCGCGCCGGACCGGTGCGGAGGCGGCGACCGGGCCGTGACGACGGGAGCCCCGCCGGCGCCGCCCTCCCCCAGCTCACCCACCACCGGAGAACCACCGTGTCCCCTCGAGCACCGCAGGGAGTGATCGCATGTCCTTCCTGGACCGCTACGCTTCCGTCCTGAGCCAGTACGACGTCCTCGGGGCCTTCTGGGTCAACATCCAGCTGACCTTCTGGGCCGCCATCGGCTCCTTCGTCCTCGGCTGCCTCCTCGCGCTCATGCGCATCTCGCCCATCGCGAGCCTGCGCGGCTTCGGCGCGACCTACGTGCAGCTGTTGCGCAACACGCCGCTGACGATCCTGATGTTCATCGCCGTCCTCGGCGTGTGGACCCAGCTGCAGATCAAGCTCTCCGGCGACTTCCAGCAGAACTTCTTCAACTTCGCCGTCGTCGCCCTGTCCCTCTACCACGCGGCGTTCGTGTGCGAGGCCATCCGCTCCGGCGTCAACACCGTGCCGGTCGGCCAGGCGGAGGCGGCCCGGGCCATCGGGCTGAGCTTCCTCCCCTCGGCCCGGCTGATCATCTTCCCCCAGGCACTGCGGGGGTCCATCACCCCGCTGGGCAACACCCTGATCGCGCTGACCAAGAACACCACGGTGGCCACCGCGGCCTCGGTGGCCGAGGCCTCGGGGCTGATGAAGACCATGATCGAGTTCAATTCCGACATCGTGATCGCCATCTTCCTCACGTTCGCGATGTGCTTCGTCGTCATCGTGATCCCGATGGGCCTGATCACCACGTGGGCCTCCAGGAAGTGGGCGGTGAAGCGATGAAGGCGAACCTGAACGTGCTGTTCGACGCGCAGGGACCGCGCGGGCGGCGGCTGACCCTGATTTTCAACGTGGTCGGCCTCCTGCTGGCGGCGGCGGTGATCTGGTGGCTGCTCGCCACCCTGGCCGACCGCGGCCAGCTGAGCTGGAGCCGGTGGTCATTCGCCTTCACCGCCAACGCCTGGGAGAACTTCTACCTGCCGGGCCTGGTCTCGACGCTGAAGGCGGCGCTGGTCTCGATCGTCACCTCGGTGGCCTTCGGCCTGCTCTTCGGCATGGGCCGGCTGGCCCCCAATGCGCTGGTGCGCGCGGTGTGCACGGTGATCGTCGAGTTCTTCCGCGCGGTGCCGGTGCTGCTGATGATGATCTTCTTCTGGCTGTGGATCGGGTTCCTCGACGTCGTACCGCCCTCGGACCTGCCCTTCCTGGCGGTGGTCCTGGGGCTGACCTTCTACAACGGCTCCGTCATCGCCGAGCTGGTGCGCTCGGGCGTGCACCAGCTGCCGAAGGGGCAGAGCGAGGCGGGCCTGGCGGTGGGCCTGACCCACGGGCAGGTGCTGCGGAGCATCCAGCTGCCCCAGGCCCTGGTCGCCATGCTGCCCTCGATGCTCAGCCAGTTCGTGGTGATCCTGAAGGACACCGCGCTGGGCATCATCATCACCTACCCCGAGCTGCTGGACTCGGCCCGGCGCCTCGGCTCGGCGAACTCGATGCTGCAGTCGCTGCTGATCGCGGCGGTGGTGTTCATCGTCATCAACTTCGTCCTCACCAGCGCGGCGAACTGGCTCTCCGGGTACCTGAGCAGCCGGACCTCCGGGCGGACGAAGATCCCGGTGGGGCCCGGGGTGGGGGCACCGGAGAAGGCCGCCTGAGGGCCCGGGCCCGTTCCCGGCGGGATCAGCTCGCCGGGATCGGTGCCGGGATCAGCCCGCCAGGGTGAGCCCGTCGGGGACCAGTCCGCCGGGGCGAACCCGTCGGGTTCAGCCCGCCGGGGCGAGCCACGCCGCGAGGGCCGCGCGGCAGGCCCGCACGTCCTCGGCGTCGACGTGCTCGTCGTCCGTGTGGGCCAGCAGGGCGTCCCCGGGGCCGAAGTTCACCGCCGGGATGCCCAGGGCGGAGAAGCGGGCGACGTCGGTCCAGCCGTACTTCGGCCCCGGCTCGTTCCCGACCGCCTCGACCAGCTCGCGGGCCAGGGGGGCGTCCAGGCCCGGCCGCGCCGCCGGCGAGCGGTCCACGAAGTCCAGCTCGTACCCCGCGAAGACCTCCTCGACGTGGGCGATCGCCTCCTCGACGCTCTTGTCCGGGGCGAAGCGGTAGTTGATGTGCAGGTCGCAGGCGTCCGGGATCACGTTGCCGGCGGTGCCGCCGCTGATCTGCACGGCGTTGAGGCCCTCCCGGTAGTCCAGGCCCTCGACTCCGATCGTCGCCGGCTCGTAGGCGCACAGCGCGGCCAGGGCGGGCTGGACCCGGTGGATGGCGTTCTCGCCCTTCCAGGCCCGGGCCGAGTGGGCGGCGAGGCCGCGGGCGCGGATCCAGAACCGGAGGGTGCCGTTGCAGCCGCCCTCGATCCGCCCGGCGGTGGGCTCCAGCAGGACGGCGAAGTCGGCGTCGGTGACCAGCTCGGGGCGGGAGCGCATCAGCCTGCCCAGGCCGGATGACTCGCTCGCCACCTCCTCGTGGTCGTAGAAGACGTAGGTGACGTCCCGGACCGGCTCCGTGAGCGCGGCGGCGAGCGCCAGCTGCACGGCGACGCCGCCCTTCATGTCGGTGGCGCCCCGCCCGTAGAGCACCCGGCGGCCGTCCTCGTCCTCCCAGCGCGAGGGGACGGTCCCGCGAGCGCCCTCGGTGCTCGGCAGCGGCACGGTGTCCAGGTGCCCGGCGAGCACCACGCGCTCGGCGCGGCCGAGCTCGGTGCGGGCCACGATCGTGTCCCCGTGCCGGGTGACCCGGAGGTGGCCGAGCCGGCTCAGCGCGGCTTCGACGGCGTCGGCGATGGGGCCCTCGTGGTCGGACACGGAGTGGATGTCCAGGAGGTCGGCGGTCAGCTGCGCGACGTCCTGGGTCAGGTCGAGCTCGAGGGTCTTCGTACTGGTCTCGGGTGCGTTGCCGGTGGTGCTCATGTGTCCACAGCATAGGGCACCCGAGGGCATCGGGCCCGCGTCGTCCACATGCCGGGTCCCGGCCGGAATCTGCGGGGCGACTTCCGTACACTGGGGCCATGACTCACAGCAATACTGCCGCACACGCCGCCGGGATCGGCCTGGCCACCGTCGTGGCCTCCGGCCCCGAGCAGGGCCGCATCCTCGACGTCTGGTACCCCTCCCCCGTCCTCGCCCCGGAGCCCGACGAGTCGGTCCGCGCCGACCTCGAGGCCGCCGCCGGCGCCGACGAGGCCCGCAACGTCGAGACGCGCGTCGTCAGCGCCTCCATCGACCTGCAGGAGGCCCCCGCCGACGCCGCGGACGCCTACCTGCGCCTGCACGCGCTCTCCCACCGCCTGGTCCGCCCCAACTCCATCAATCTGGACGGCCTGTTCGGCGTCCTCGCCAACGTCGCCTGGACCAGCGCCGGCCCGGTCCTGGCCTCCGAGCTCGGGGCGGCCCGGCTGCGGCTGCGCTCCCGCGGGGCCCTGACCGTCTACTCGGTGGACAAGTTCCCCCGGATGGTCGACTACGTCGTGCCCACCGGGGTGCGGATCGGCGACGCGGACCGCGTCCGCCTCGGCGCGCACCTGGCCGAGGGCACCACCGTGATGCACGAGGGCTTCGTGAACTACAACGCCGGGACCCTCGGGGCCGCCATGGTCGAGGGGCGCATCAGCCAGGGCGTCGTGGTCGGCGACCACACCGACGTCGGCGGCGGCGCCTCGATCATGGGGACCCTCTCCGGCGGCGGGACGCAGCGGGTCACCCTCGGCGAGCGGGTGCTGCTCGGAGCCAACGCGGGCGTCGGGATCTCGCTGGGCGACGACTGCGTCCTCGCGGCCGGCCTCTACCTCACGGCGGGCACCCGGGTGACGGTCAAGACCGAGGCCGGGGCCGACGTCGTGAAGGCCGCGGACCTCTCCGGCACCCCCAACCTGCTCTTCCGGCGGAACTCCCAGACCGGGACCGTGGAGGCCCTCCAGCGCCGCACCGGCTCGGTCGAGCTCAACGACGCGCTGCACCAGAACTGACCCGGCCCGGAAAGGAAGCACGCATGAGAATCATGGTCACCGGGGGCGCCGGGTACATCGGCTCCCACACCGTCCTGGCGCTGCTCGAGGACGGTCACGAGATCGTGGTGGCGGACAACCTCGCGAACTCCTCCAAGACCTCGCTGGAGCGGGTCTCGGAGCTGGCCGGGGGCAAGCCGATCGAGTTCCACGAGGTGGACCTGCTGGACGCCGCCGCACTCACGGAGCTCTTCCGCCGCAGCCGTCCCGACGCGGTCATCCACTTCGCGGGCCTCAAGGCGGTGGGAGAGTCGGCGGAGAAGCCGCTGTGGTACTACCGGACCAACGTCGCCGGGACGATCAACCTGCTGGAGGCCATGGAGGCCTCGGGATGCCGCTCGTTCGTCTTCTCCTCCTCCGCCACCGTGTACGGCGCCCCGGAGGAGATGCCGCTGACCGAGAAGCTGAACCTCGACGCGCAGTCCTGCTACGGCCGGACCAAGGAGCACATCGAGGACATGCTCATGGACCTCGCGGCGGCGGACCCCTCCTGGAACATCGCGCTGCTGCGCTACTTCAACCCGGTGGGGGCGCACTCCTCGGGCCGCATCGGCGAGGATCCCACGGGCGTGCCGAACAACCTGCTGCCGTTCATCGCCCAGGTGGCCGTGGGCCGGCGAGAGAAGCTCATGGTCTTCGGCGACGACTACCCCACCCCGGACGGGACGGGCGTGCGCGACTACATCCACGTGATGGACCTCGCGGACGGGCACCTCAAGGCGCTGGACTACGTCGTCGAGCACGGCGGGCTGCGCACCTGGAACCTCGGGACGGGCAACGGCTACTCGGTGCTCGAGGTCCGGGACGCCTTCGAGGCGGCCTCGGGGCGGCCGATCCCCTACGAGCTCGCGCCACGGCGGCCGGGCGACGTCGCGGTCTCCTACGCCGACCCCTCCTCCGCGCTGGCCGACCTCGGCTGGTCGGCCTCCCGCGACCTCGCGACGATGTGCGCGGACCACTGGCGCTGGCAGGAGCAGAACCCCCGGGGGTACGCCGGCTGAGGCGCTCGGGACCAGATGCGCAGACGGCCCGCGCTCCCCTTCAGCGGGGAGCGCGGGCCGTTCTTGCGTGCGCGGGCGGGGCCGGTGCTACTCGGCGCCCGGGTACCGCCGCTCGGGAGCGCCGGTGTAGACCTGGCGCGGACGCCCGATCTTGGTGTCCTGATCCTGCACCATCTCGCGCCACTGGGCGATCCAACCCGGCAGGCGGCCGATCGCGAAGAGCACAGTGAACATCTTCTCCGGGAAGCCCATGGCCTTGTAGATCAGGCCGGTGTAGAAGTCGACGTTCGGGTACAGCTTGCGCTCGACGAAGTAGTCGTCGGCCAGGGCCTTCTCCTCGAGCCGCAACGCGATGTCCAGCAGCTCGTCGTCGCCGCCGATCTTCTTCAGGATCGAGTCCGCGGTGGACTTCACGATCCGGGCGCGGGGGTCGTAGTTCTTGTAGACCCGGTGCCCGAACCCCATGAGGCGGACGCCCTCCTCCTTGTTCTTGACCTTCTCCATGTAGTCCTCGGGGCTGATGCCCTCGGCCTTGATCCGGCGCAGCATGTTCAGCACCGCCTCGTTGGCGCCGCCGTGCTTGGGACCGTAGAGGGCGTTGATGCCGCCGGAGATGGAGGCGAACATGTTGGCGTCGGAGGAGCCGACCAGGCGGACCGTGGAGGTCGAGCAGTTCTGCTCGTGGTCGGCGTGCAGGATCAGCAGCTGGTCCAGGGCCTTGGCGATCTCCGGGTCGACCTCGTAGTCCTGCGCGGGGACGCCGAAGCACAGGCGGAGGAAGTTCTCGGTGTAGGAGAGCTCGTTCTTCGGGTACATCATCGGCTCGCCCAGCGACTTCTTGTAGGCATAGGCCGCGAGCGTGGGGACCTTGGAGAGCAGGCGGAAGGTCGAGACCTCGACCTCGCGCTCGTCGTGCGGGTCCAGGGAGTCCGGGTAGAAGGTCGACAGCGCGGAGACCGCCGAGGCCAGCACGGCCATCGGGTGCGCGTCGCGGGGGAAGCCGGAGAAGAAGACCTTGATGTCCTCGTGCACCATGGTGTGCTTGCGGACCGTGTCGTCGAACTGCGCCAGCTGATCCGGGGTGGGCAGCTCGCCGAAGATCAGCAGGTAGGCGACCTCGACGAAGCTCGAGTGCTGGGCCAGGTCCTCGATCGGGTAGCCGCGGTAGCGCAGGATCCCCTCGTCGCCGTCGATGTAGGTGATCGACGACTTCGTGTTGGCCGTGTTCATGAAGCCCGGGTCGTAGGTGACGTGCCCGCCCGTCTCGGAGCGCAGGTTGGCGATGTCGAAGGCCCCGGTGCCCACCGAGGGCTCGACGCCGGGGAACTCGATCGTCTTGCCGCCGTAGTTCAGCGCTGCGTTATCGGTCATATTTCCTCCCGTTGCAAGTGATCCCGCCGACCCTCAGGATGTGTGTCGGATGGTGCGGTCCCGAGGGGCCCGCGGCCTGGGCGCGCGGGGTCGCCGTGGCGCATGCCGTGGGCAGGGACACAAAACTCTCAGTTCACTCTACCGGTTAGCGTCACATCGTCACTAATTCCGGTGGTGTGGCGCGGGCCTCCCGGGGCGGGATCCGCGGGCGGCGGCGGACGCCACGGGAAGATCGGCGGGGCGCCCGATACGGGCCGGACAGGGGCGCATCCTCCGGAGCTGCGAGCGGCTCGCAGGGCGGCGCAAGACCCGGAGACCCGCATCCAGGCCCCGGCACCCGCACTCAGGCCTTCAGACCCCGAGCCCCGCTCAGACCCCGGCCAGCCCCCCAGCCCCGGCGCCCCCGCTCAGGCCCCCGCGGCCGCCTCCAGGCGCGCCGCGGCGGCCTCTACGCGCTCGTCGGTCCCGGTCAGGGAGATCCGCACGTAGCCCTCCCCCCGCTCGCCGTAGAACGTGCCGGAGCCGATCACGATGCCGGCGTCGGCGAACCGGCCGACCGTCTCCCAGGTGTCCTCCCCGGCCGTGCCCCAGAGGTACAGGCCGGCCTCGGAGTGCTCGAGGCGCAGGCCGAAGGCCTCCACCGCGGGCTTAAGCCGCTCCCGGCGCGCCCGGTACAGGTCCTTCTGGGCCGCGACGTGGGCGTCGTCGCCCAGCGCGGCGGCCATCGCCAGCTGCACCGGCCGCGGGACGATCATCCCCGCGTGTTTCCGGGAGTTGACGAGGTTGGGCATGAGCTCCGGGGCGCCGGCGACGAAGGCGGCGCGGTACCCGGCGAGGTTGGACTGCTTGGACAGCGAGTAGACGGAGAGCAGGCCCTCCCAGGAGCCGCCGGCCACGGCCGGGTCGAGGACCGAGGGGACGCGGCGCCCGCCGCGGGCCTCGTCCCACTCCCCCCAACCGAGCTCCGCGTAGCACTCGTCCGAGGCGACGACGGCGCCCACCGCGCGCGCCTGCTCCACCAGCCGGGCCAGCGAGACGGCGTCGCGCACGATGCCGGTGGGGTTGCCCGGCGAGTTGGCCCACACGAGCCGCACGCGGGAGCGGACCTCGGGGTCCAGCTCCTCGAGGTCGTCGGCGGCGACGGCCTCCGCGTGGGCCAGCCGGGCGCCGATGTCGTAGGTCGGGTAGGCCACCGAGGGGCGCACGACGACGTCGCCGGGGCCCAGCCCCAGCAGCGTCGGCAGCCAGGCGACCAGCTCCTTGGACCCCACGGTCGGCATGATCGCCTCCGGGTCCAGCCCCTCGACGCCGCGGCGTCGGGCGAACCAGCCGGAGACCGACTCCCGCAGCCCGCGCTCGCCGTGCGTGGTGGGATACCCCGGCGAGTCGGCGGCGGACGCCAGGGCCTCGCGCACGACCTCCGGCGTCGGGTCCACGGGGGTCCCGATCGAGAGGTCCACGACGCCGCCGGGGTGCCGCGCCGCGCGCTCGCGGTACGGCGCCATCGCGTTCCAGGGGTAGTCGGGCAGCTGGAGTCCGAAGCCGGTCATCGCGGGGCGCTCCCTCAGTCCTGGTTCTGGGGCGGCAGGGCGGCGATCATCGGGTGGTCCGACTCGATCACGCCGGTGCGCGCGGCCCCGCCCGGGGAGCCGATCTCGTCGAAGAACTCGGCGTTGGCGGAGGTGTAGGGGTCCCACTCCTCGGGCACGTCATCCTCGTAGTAGATGGCCTCGACGGGGCAGACCGGCTCGCAGGCGCCGCAGTCGACGCACTCGTCCGGGTGGATGTAGAGGCTGCGCTCGCCCTCGTAGATGCAGTCGACCGGGCACTCCTCGACGCAGGCGCGATCCTTGACGTCAACACACGGCTGGGCAATTACGTACGTCATACAAACCTTTCCTCGCATCGCCGGACGCCGCCGGCACCGTCGGCGCGCCGGGTCAGGGCGCCGCGACATGGATCCGTACCCAAGTCTAGTCACGCCAGTCTCGCAGGCCCATTCCCCCTCCCGCGACTGTCAGCGGGATCACTACCCACGGTGACGGCCGGTTAACGGGGATGACGCAGCATGCCCCGCCGGCCCGCCAGCCCGACGCCGAGCGCCGTCGCCGCCAGGATGCCCAGCGTCCACACGATCCCGGCGACGCCGATCGCCGCCCGGGTGCTGGGGACCACGAGGAAGGAGTCGGCCCGGCCGAAGACGAACAGCCCCACGGCGCAGAACGCGACGACGCCGGGCAGCGCCGTCGACCACGTGCGGCGGGTGTGGTGCCCCATCCACAGCGTCCCGGCGAAGACCAGCAGGACCGCCAGCAGGGCGCCCCACGGCAGGAACCACCCGCCCAGCAGGTAGAGCACGAAGGCGTGGTACATGGTGCCGATGAAGCCCATCAGCAGCCCCAGGGCGGCCCCGGTGATCCCCGCGCCGACGGGGCCGACGCCGCGCTCCGACTCCGGCACGGCGTCCTCGCGCCGGGCCAGCAGCCGGTACGTCTCCACCCCGCTGATCTGCTGGTCGACGCCGTTGGAGTACTGGAAGGTCTCCCCCTCGCCCACGCGCACCTGCGTGGCGTGGGCGGCCATCGCGGCCTTCTTGGCCGCCGGATCCGCCTCGACCACCGCCTGGACCCGGCGATCGCCCCGGTCCACGGTGCCCTCCTCGCCCCAGACCATGGCCGGGCGGGCCTCGGGGCGGACGCGCTTGAGCGCCGCCATCAGCGCCTCGTGGGTGCGCCGGTGGTCCGGGTGGCCGTACCCGCCGTCGGCGTCGTAGCTGACGACGACGTCTGGCCGCGTCTGCTCGATGGCCTCGGCGATCGCCGCGGCCGCCTCCCGCAGCGGGGCGCGGGTCAGGCAGTCCGGGCTGGCGGCGGGGTCGGGCGCGGCCTGGCCGCGCTCGTCCCAGGACATCCCGGAGTCGCGGAAGAAGCCGGGCGCGCCCTCCCGCCGGGCGAAGCGGCGCTCGGCGACGCCGAGCTCGCGGCAGGCCGCCTCGAGCTCGCCCTCACGGAGCCTGCCCAGGGCGTCGCCGCCGTCGGACCGCTCAGGATTGCGCACGTCCAGCGCGGCGTGCTCCTGGCCGATGACCTCCCCCATCTCGCCCCGCGTCATCGTCAGCAGCTCCACGCGGGCGCCGCGGCGGGCGTACTCGGCCATGGCGGCGCCGGTCGAGGTGGACTCGTCGTCCGGGTGGGCGTGGACGAACAGCAGGGTCGCCCCCTCCGGGCCCAGGCCCGGAGGGAGCAGATCGGACACGGCGTCGGGCGCCCTGTACTCGCCCTGCTCGGGGTAGCGGGGGTCGGTCATCGGCGGCGGCTGCCCCTTAGTTCGCGCGAGCGCGGGAGCGATTGGCGCGGACGCGCTCGTTGGCGTCCAGGATCAGCTTGCGGATGCGGATGGCCTCCGGGGTGATCTCGACGCACTCGTCCTCGCGGGCGAACTCGAGGGACTCCTCCAGCGTGAGCTTGCGCGGCGGGGTCAGGTTCTCGAAGGAGTCCGCCGTGGAGGAGCGCATGTTGGTCAGCTTCTTCTCCTTGGTGATGTTGACCTCCATGTCGTCCGCGCGGGAGTTCTCCCCGACGATCATGCCCTCGTACACCTCGGAGGTGGGCTCCACGAAGAAGGTCCCGCGCTCCTGCAGGTTGATCATGGCGTAGGGGGTCACCACGCCGGCGCGGTCCGCGATGAGCGAG
Source organism: Rothia halotolerans (assembly GCF_004136635.1). GTDB lineage: Bacteria > Actinomycetota > Actinomycetes > Actinomycetales > Micrococcaceae > Rothia > Rothia halotolerans. Next base: position 1,051,439 of record NZ_NOIU01000002.1, read on the forward strand.
CCGTTGGTGCGGTACTCGATCGTCCCGGCCCACGGCTCGAAGCCGTCGGCGTAGGAGGAGGAGATGCCGGCGCCGCGGGTGTCGGTGAGGAACTGGGTGCGGAAGCCGATCAGGCCGCGGGCGGGCACGGTGAACTCCATGCGGATCCAGCCGGTGCCGTTGTTGACCATGGTCTCCATGCGGCCCTTGCGGGCGGCCATCAGCTGGGTGACCGCGCCGAGGTACTCCTCGGGGACGTCGATGGTCATCCGCTCCATGGGCTCGTGCAGCTTGCCGTCGATGGTCTTGGTGACCACCTGCGGCTTGCCCGCGGTCAGCTCGAAGCCCTCGCGGCGCATCTGCTCCACGAGGATCGCCAGGGCGAGCTCGCCGCGGCCCTGGACCTCCCAGGAGTCGGGGCGCTGGGTGGGCAGGACGCGGATCGAGACGTTGCCGATCAGCTCCTTGTCCAGCCGGTCCTTGACCTGGCGCGCGGTGACCTTGGCACCCTTGACCCGGCCGGCCAGGGGCGAGGTGTTGATGCCGATGGTCATGGAGATCGCGGGGTCGTCCACGGTGATCAGCGGCAGCGGCTGCGGGTTCTCCGCGTCGGTCAGCGTCTCGCCGATGGTGATGTCCTCGATGCCGGCGACGGCGACGATGTCTCCCGGGCCCGCCTCCTCGGCGGGCACGCGGTCCAGCGCCTCGGTCTTGAGCAGCTCGGAGATCCGGACGTTCTTCAGCTGGCCGTCCTGGCGGGCCCAGGCCACGGTCTGGCCCTTGCGCAGCGTGCCGTTGAAGACGCGCAGCAGCGCCAGGCGGCCCAGGAACGGGGAGGAATCGAGGTTGGTCACGTGCGCCTGCAGGACGCCCTCGGGGTCGTAGGTGGGAGCCGGGACGTGGTCCATGATGGTCTTGAACAGCGGCTCGAGGTCCTCGTTGTCGGGGAGCTCGCCGTCGGCGGGCTGCTCGGTCGAGGCGCGGCCGGCCTTGCCCGATGCGTAGACGACCGGGACGTCCAGGACGGAGTCGAGGTCCAGGTCGGGGGCCTCCTCGGCCAGGTCGGAGGCCAGGCCCAGCAGCAGGTCCATGGACTCGGAGACGACCTCCTCAATGCGCGCGTCGGGCCGGTCCACCTTGTTGACCACGAGGATCACCGGCAGCTTGGCGGCCAGCGCCTTGCGCAGGACGAAGCGCGTCTGGGGCAGGGGGCCCTCGGAGGCGTCGACCAGAAGCACGACGCCGTCGACCATCGACAGCCCGCGCTCGACCTCTCCGCCGAAGTCGGCGTGGCCGGGGGTGTCGATCACGTTGATCGTCACGGTCTCGCCGTTCGCCGACGGTCCCGAGTAGGAGACCGTGGTGTTCTTGGCGAGGATCGTGATGCCCTTCTCCTTCTCCAGGTCACCGGAGTCCATCACGCGATCCTCGACGTCCCCGTGGGAGGAGAACGCGTTGGTCTGGCGGAGCATGGCATCGACGATGGTGGTCTTCCCGTGGTCCACGTGGGCCACGATCGCCACGTTGCGCAGATCGCTCCGCGTCGCGGTGCTGGGGGTTTCTGACATACGAATGAGCTCGCTTTGCTGATTGGGTTGGATCCGGCCCGCACTTGGACCGTCTACCATCATAGCGACCAGCGCCAAATCCGACATGAGGGCGGTCACCAGCGCCTCCGGCCGGTCGGCGCGCGATCGCCGGAGGGACGGGGCGCCGGGCGCCCGCCGGGGACTCCGGAACGGCCCGTCCCTGGAGACGACGAGGGCCTCTCCCCCGCCTCGGCGGGGAGAGAGGCCCTCGTCACGAACTCTGAGGAACTCAGCGCTCTTCGCGCTCGATCTTCCAGGGAGCCTGCGAGGAATCCGGATTGCGGGTCAGAGTGCCCTCTTCGCCGCCCTCGAGCTCGATCTTCACCCCGGAGAGGTCGAGGGGCCCGGTGCGCTCGTTGACGTGCTCCTCGAGCTTGGAGAAGCCCTCCTCCCACTGCTCGCTCATCGACTCGGAGATGTGCTCCGTGAGCTCGTTGCGCACCTGACGCCGCTGGGCGCGGACGAACAGGGCGTGCTCCGCGCTGAGCGACTTGAACAGCGAGAGGCACATCAGCAGGATCACCACCGAGAACGGCAGCGCGGTGAGGATCGAGACCGTCTGGATCGCGTTCAGCGAGTCCTCCCCGCCGGCCCAGAGCAGGGCGGTCGCGGCGCCGCCGGCGATCAGGACCCAGAAGACCCGGACCCACGTCTTGGGCTCGGGCGAGCCCGAGGAGGCGATCATGCCCAGCACCAGCGCGCCCGAGTCGGCGGAGGTCACGAAGAACACGATGATCAGGATGATCGAGCCGATCACCAGCGGGACCGAGGCCGGCAGGTTCCCCAGCATGCCGAACAGAGCGTTCTCGCTGTCCACGGTGCCGTCGCCGGCGATCAGGCCGCCGGAGCCGAAGAGCTCCTCGTGGATCGCGGTCCCGCCCATCACGGAGAACCAGAAGAAGGACATCGCGGCCGGGACCAGCAGCACGGCCATCACGAACTCGCGCACGGTGCGCCCGCGGGAGACCCGCGCGATGAACATGCCCACGAAGGCCGACCAGGAGATCCACCAGCCCCAGTA
>NZ_NOIU01000003.1 GCF_004136635.1 Rothia halotolerans
CCCGGTCGTTAAGGCTCTGTGCGCCGATGGTACTGCACCCGTGAGGTGTGTGGGAGAGTAGGACACCGCCGAAAATATTATTATGTAGTGAGGGGGCCTTGGAGCGCCGCATTCAGCGATGAGTGCGTTGCTCCGAGCCCCCTCACTTTTTGCATTTAAAGGCTTTGAGGTCGGGAATGAAGGAGTGACGTTCGCTTCTCCGCAGTCCTCCTCCTGGGCGTGGGGTGCGCTGCCTGCCTTCTGCAGGACCTCGAATCGTCTGTTGTGCCCGGCACACCGCCGCTCTCATCGCTTCGCCGACACGGAAGGCCATCCGGCAGCGCCGGTCTGTCGCGGGTCTCTCGCCCGCCGCAGAGCAGCTAGCTTTCTTCCTTCGGCCGTAGGCCTCTCCTCAAGAGCGGCGACAGAGCGCCCAGAAGCGGTAGGGGAGTGGAGCACTCTGACGGGATGGCCCTTGGCGTGGAGCCTGGGACTGGGTTGAGAGGGGCCCGCCGGTTTCGCAGAGGGAGACTCCGACACAGGAGGTACGACGATGCCCCCGTGGCTCGGTCCACGATCAGTGAACCGAGCCCCGGGGGCATCGTGCGTTCCGGGCCTTCTGCGGATCAGCTCGTCTCGTCGGTCTCGATCCGCTCGAGCTGCCGGGTGTGCTTGCGCCGGAGATGGGCCAGCCGCGCCAGGGCGTGGGACATCGCCTCGGGACCCGTCAGCCGGGTCCTGGCGATGGTTTCGGCGCGCCCCACCTTGATGCCCAGATCCTCGGAGCCGAGGACGCCGAGGGCGTGCTCGTCGGTGAGGTCGTCACCCGCGAAGAGCGTGGAATCGGCATCGGTGAAGTCCATGAACATCTTCATGGCGTCGCCCTTGTCGACCGAGAGCACCGCGCACTCCACCACATTCTCCCCCGGGGTGAGGTGTACGCCGGGGATCTCCTTCAGCACCCGCACGGCCTCCGCCTCGGCGGTCTCGGCGTAGACCTGGTCCTCCATGGGCCGGGTGTGGAAGGCGACGCCGGCCGGCTTGTACTCGATCTCCGAGCCCGGATACCGGCTGACGAGGGCCTCCACAGCGGTGCAGGCCTGCTGGAGCGCCTCCCGCTCCTCCTCGGAGAGCTTCAGGTCCGGGGAGTCCTTCCCAGCCGCCGAGAAGTCGAACTCCCCGCCATGGGAGCCCGAGAGGAGCATGAGCCCGTTGGGGTCCGCCACCTTGCGCAGGAACTCCATGGGACGCCCGGAGATGAGCGCCACGTGGGTCCCCGGCTGCCGTGCGATGTCCTCGAGCGAGCTCTGGGACAGGGGGAGGGCCTTGGACTCCCCGGGGTTCACGGTGAACGGCGCGAGGGTCCCGTCGAAGTCCATCGCCACCAGGAGGTGGTCCGCCGCCGCGATGCGCTGCAGCTCCTCCTCGATGGCCCGGTTGGGGAAGGGGCCGTGCCCCAGGTCCTGCACCGGGGCGGTCACGGGGACCGCCGGCATCTCGCCGGTGGTGGGCTCCGGGCCGAGCTTGTCCTCCCGGGTGCGCCCCAGGTCGTCGAGGAAACGAGTCGACCAGTCCTCGACGTCGTGCGAGAAGATCTGCTCCCGCATGCGGTGCATCCTCTGCCGCATCTCCAGCTCGGGCATCTCCTTCGCGTAGAGGAGGGCCTCCTTGAAGCCGTCGATGTCGTGCGGGTTGATGAGGATGGCGTCGGGGAGCTGCTCCGCCGCGCCGGTGAACTCCGAGAGCACCAGCACCCCGGAGTTGTCCAGGTGGCTGACGACGAACTCCTTGGCGACGAGGTTCATCCCGTCCCGCAGGGAGGAGACCACCATGACGTCGGTGGCCAGGTACAGCGCGACCATCTCCTCGAAGGGGTACCCGTGGTGCAGGTAGCGGATCGCGGTGTGGGAGATGGTGTCGAACTGGCCGTTGAGGCGTCCCACCATCCCCTCGATCTGCTCCCGCAGCTGGATGTAGGAGTCCACCCGCTCCCGCGAGGGGCTCGCGACCTGGATCATCGCGGAGTTCTCCACCGTGATGTCGCCGTCGTTGAGCAGCTCGCCGTAGGCCTTGAGGCGGTGGCGGATGCCCTTCGTGTAGTCCAGGCGGTCCACGCCCAGGTAGACGGTGTCCGGGTTGCCCAGCTCCTCACGGATCTGCTGGGCGCGCCGCTTGGTCTCCGGGCGGGAGGCCATCTCCGCGACGGCCTCGAAGTCGATGGAGATCGGGTACGCCGAGGCCCGCGCGATCCAGGTGGGCAGCTCCTTGTCCAGGCGCTTCTGCCGGGCCGAGCGGCGCGAGGTCACGTTGGGCATCGAGCGGGTGTAGGCGCGGCGGAGGCGCTCGTTGCGCGTCTCCTCGTCGAAGTTGTCATCCGGGGTCTGCGTGATCTCGGCGCGTTCGCCGTCGAACTGGATGCCGAGCATCCGGTCGCAGCAGCGTCGGAAGTTCGCGGCGTCGCCGGGGCGCTGGAAGCCCAGCAGGTCCGCTCCGAGCAGGCCGGTCAGGATCTGCCGGCGCCACGGCAGCTGGGCGAAGATCTCCACGGGAGGGAAGGGGATGTGGTCGAAGAACCCGATGGTCAGGTCCGGCCGGAGGTGCCTCAGCATCGCCGGCACCAGCTGCAGCTGGTAGTCCTGCACCCAGACCGTGGCGCCCTGGGCCGCGTTGCCCGCAGCCGCCTCGGCGAACCGCCGATTGACCTCCCGGTAGGTGTCCCACCAGGTGCGGTGGAACTCGGGAGGGGCGATGACGTCGTGGTAGAGCGGCCAGATCGTGGCGTTGGAGAAGCCCTCGTAGTACCTTTCCACCTCCTCCCCGGAGAGGGGCACCGGCACCAGGTGGAAGACGTCGTGGTCGAAGGGCTCGAGCTCCTCGCCGGCCGCGCCGTGCCAGCCCACCCACGCGCCGTCGTGATGGGACATCACCGGGGCGAGCGCGCTGACGAGCCCGCCGGGGGAGCGGCGCCAACAGGCGTTGCCCTCCTCGTCGGTGCTCCGGTCGACCGGCAGTCGGTTCGCGACCACCACGAAGTCGTAGGATCCCTGATCTTCCCGGGTCTCGGGGGCGGATGGTTCGTTCTCATGAGTAGGACACATGCTGGCTCCTCGTAGTCCGTGTCACCTCATCCTATCCGCGTGACCCATCCTGCAGGGGAGATCGAGCAGGATGTGGACGAGTGAGACGGATGAGACGCATGATGAGGCTCTTCCCAGGGACGATCGCTATGGTAGGGATGATCGACAGTCGTCCGACCCACAAGGGAGCACCGCCGTGTCCAACTCGTCCTCACCGCGCTCCAGCGACGCGCGGGAACGAGCTCGCCAGATCGCCGCCAAGCAGAGCAAGCGGTCCTCCACCTCGTCGCGGCGCTGGCTGCAGGTCTCGGTGGTCGCCGTCCTGGTAGTCATCATCGCCGTCGTCGCGATCGTCTACACGCAGACCCGGGAGGAGGAGATCCCCGAGTCCGGCCCGGTGCCCGCCAGCTCCAACCAGTACGGGGGCATCGTCCTGACCCAGGACGGGATCGAGCAGGACGCCTCCCCGGAGGAGGAGCGGGACGTCAACGACCTCACCACCTCGACGAACTCCGCCGCCCCCTCGGATGAGGCCTCGGGCTCCGACGTCACGATCCCGCCGGGACTGCCGAGCGAGGAGGACGCGGCGAACAACGGCGAGCCGGTCCACGTGACCATGTACCAGGACTACAACTGCGTGCACTGCGCCCAGTTCGAGGAGCAGTACGGCGAGCAGCTGGAGCAGCAGGTCCTCGACGGCGACATCGTCCTGGAGATCCGGAACCTGAACTTCCTGGACGGGCACACCACCACGGAGTACTCTTCGCGCGCTGCGGCCGCCGCCTACTCCGTCGCGGAGCAGGTCGACCCCGCCGCCTTCCTGGACTGGCAGATGGAGATGTACTCCCACGAGGGCGAGGGCGGCCTGAGCGACGACGAGATCGCCGACATCGCCTCGAAGCACGGGGCCGACATCAGCGAGGACCTCGACTCCAACAAGTACCGGCCGATGGTCGACGTGACCGTCGCGGAGGCGCAGGAGAACGACGTCACCGGGACCCCCACGGTCTTCGTGGACAGCAAGCCGCTGCAGCAGGAGGACTTCATGGGCTTCCTGGACGAGGCCAAGGAGGCCAAGGCCGGGAAGTAGAAGCCCGTGCCGGGGCCGCAGCCCCTGCGCGTCCGGTCCTAGGGGCGCGGGAGCAGCCACGTCGGTGGCCGCTCCCGCGCCCTCGCGCGTTTTGGGGATCCCCCGCGGACGCGGGTAACCTGAGGGGCGCGCGCCTCCTTAGCTCAGCTGGCCAGAGCATCTGTCTTGTAAACAGAGGGTCGCCGGTTCGAATCCGGCAGGGGGCTCCAGAAACTAGGCCGTGACCTGCGGAAATGCGGGTCACGGCCTTCGTCGTCTCAGATGAGGAGCCTACGATGCGCCGGTTTGGTGCCGGATTCGCCGTGTCCAACCGGCTGGGACGGAGGTCTCTGGCAGCACCGGGCCTCGCGCACCCCTGGCCGCGGCCCCGACCCGCACCGGAATCCACGCGAACCCACAGAGCCGGGTAACATCGACGCGGTGGAACCGAGCTTCGAGGAGGACCCGATGGGTGAGCAGAGCACCGAGCCGTCGATCATGAGCGGACGGCTTGTGGTGGTGAGGCACGGCCAGACCGACTGGAACAGGGCGGGGAAGATGCAGGGGTCCACGGACATCCCGCTCAACGACACCGGCCGCGAGCAGGCGCGGGTGGCCGGACGCCGGTTGCGCGAGCTCACCGCCCCGGGGGAGTCCTGGGACGCGCTGGTGGCCTCACCCCTCTCCCGGGCGCAGGAGACCGCGCGGATCATCGGGGAGTACATCGGGATCTCCGAGGTGGAGACGGTGCCCGGCATCATCGAGCGCGGCTACGGGGACGCCGAGGGCGAGGTCCTGAGCTACGAGGACACCCGGCACCCGCAGGACCTCTACGCCGGCGTCGAGCCCGAGGCGGAGGTCTACCGGCGCGGCGTCGAGGCGCTGCGGGAGGTGGTCCGGAGCCACCCGGGCCAGGAGGTCGTGGCGGTCAGCCACGGGACGCTCATCCGCCGCGCCCTGATCGCGACGACGCCGGGCGACTGGAGCGCGCGGATCCCCAACGCCGAGGCCATCGAGGTGGACCTGGAGGGGCTCTTCTCCTGGGATCCCGCCAGCTTGGAGCTCACGGACTGACTGGGCCGGCGGGAAAGCCCCGCCTGATGTGCGCTTATCTGCGTTTGGTCGTGAATATGGCCGGACGCGTTGACCTCACCACTTAAAGCCACATAAAATCAAAGGTGCACAGACGAGGGTCGCTTCGTCGTCGCGGAGGAGAGTTTCACCATGTTCGCTGAGGAACGTCGGGCGGAGATCGCCAAGCTGGTGTCCAGCGCGCGGCGCGTCAACGGCGCCGACCTGGCCCGGCGGTACGAGGTGACCATGGAGACGGTCCGGCGGGACCTCGCGGCCCTCGAGGTGGACGGCAAGCTCCGCCGGGTCCACGGCGGAGCGGTGACGGTCGAGCAGTCCACGGCGACCGAGTCCAGCATCGAGCTGCGCCAGGGCGTCAACACCCCGGAGAAGCAGCGGATCGCGGCCCGCGCCTACCGGCTCCTGAAGGAGTCCGACGTCAGCGCCGTCATCCTCGACGCCGGCTCCACCACCGAGATCCTCGCCGACCTCATCGCCTCCTCCGACTTCTCCCTCAAGAGCGGGGCGGACCGGCTCATCATCACCCACGCGCTGCACATCGCGGTGAAGCTCGCCGAGGCGAACGGGATCGTCCTGGACCTGGTGGGCGGCCAGCTGCGCAAGATGACCTGGGCTGCGGTGGGCACCCGGGCGGCGGAGCACTTCTCCAGCATCCGCCCGGACATCGCCCTGATCGGGGTCAACGGGCTCGACGAAGAGTTCGGGCTCTCCACGCCGGGCCTCAACGAGGCCATCGTCAAGACGGCCATCGTCCGCTCCGCGCGGCGGGTGGTGCTGCTCTGCGACTCCGCCAAGTTCGGCCGCGAGTCGCTCGTCCGGTTCGCCGGGCTGCAGGACCTGGATGCCATCATCACCGACAAGGCCCCGGAGGGATCCCTCGCGGAGGCACTCGAAGAAGCGAACGTAGAGGTTCTCATCGCATGATCGTCACACTGACCGCCAATCCCAGCCTCGACCGCACGGTGGAGATCCCCGGCGAGCTCTCCCGCGGGACGGTGATCCGTGCGTCGCGCTCGGTCGCCGATCCGGGCGGCAAGGGCGTCAACATCGCGCGCGCACTGAGCGTGAGCGGCGTCGAGGCCGTCGCGGTGCTCCCCGGGGACGATGGCGACCCCGTCCTCGGCGGCCTCGCCGAGGCCGACGTCCGCTACGCCAACCTCGCCACCGGCTACCCCATCCGGACCAACGTGACGATCGCCGAGCCGGACGGGACCACCACCAAGATCAACGCCCCCGGCGAGCCCTTCGACGCCGTCGCCCAGCAGGAGCTCACGCGGCTGCTCATCAAGGAGGCCAAGGGCTGCTCCTGGCTGGTGCTCGCCGGCTCCCTCCCGCCGGGCGTCCCGAGCGACTACTACGCGGTGGTCTCCCGGGCCGTGCGCGAGGGGCTGGGCGATGAGGCGCCGCGGATGGCCGTGGACACCTCGGGGGCGGCCCTGCGGGACACGCTCAACGGCCAGGACGGCCTGCCCAACCTGATCAAGCCCAACTCCGAGGAGCTGGCGGAGCTCGTGGGCCGCCCCGGCGACTGGGAGGTCATGGAGAACGACGCCGAGCTGACCGCCCGCACGGCCCGCGAGCTGGTGGATCGCGGGGTCGAGTCGGTGCTGGCCACCCTCGGCGCGAAGGGCGCGGTGCTGGTCACCGCCGCAGGCGCCTGGTACGCCCGGCACGCCCCGATCCGGGCCCGCAGCACGGTGGGCGCGGGGGACTGCTCCCTGGCGGGCTTCCTCCTCGCCCACGAGGCGGGCAAGACGCCCCGGGAGTGCCTGGCCCAGGCCGTGGCCCACGGCTCGGCCGCGGCCTCGCTGCCGGGCACCCAGGTCCCGACGCTGGAGCAGACGACGCCGGAGGCGGTCACCGTTGAAGAACTCGCCTGAAGCACAGAAGATTTTAATCACGCCGGTAACGAGCGGAGCGGCCAGCGCCCAGCGGTCGAGCCAGTCGGCGCCGGGAAACACGCCCGCTAGGAGGGACTCATGTCTGCGCTAATCACTGCGGACTTGGTGACGTTGGACGAGAGCATCGGCGATGACCGGTTCGACGTCATCAAGCACCTGGCCGGTCGCATCGTCGACGCGGGCCGGGCCGATTCGCTCGAAGGACTCTACTCGGACGCCAAGGCCCGGGAATCCAAGACCGACACCGGCATCCCCGGAGGCATCGCCATCCCGCACTGCCGCTCGGCCTCGGTGCAGATCCCCTCGCTGGGGATGGCGCGGCTGAGCCCCGGCGTCGACTTCGGCGCCAAGGACGGCCCCGCGGACCTCGTCTTCTTCATCGCGGCCCCGGACGGCGCGGACCAGGAGCACCTGCAGCTGCTGTCCAAGCTGGCGCGCTCGCTGATGAAGAAGGACTTCAAGGAGTCGCTGCGCCAGGCGCAGTCGCCCCAGGACGTCGTGGACCTGGTCAACGCGGCCCTGGGGCTCAACGCCGAGGGCGAGCAGGCCCCCGCCGCGCAGGCCGCCCCGGCGGGCGCCGCGGGCGCATCCGCCCCGGCCGAGGGGTCCTCCGCGGAGGGTGGGGACGCCGCCCCGCGCAAGCGGCTCCTGGCCGTGACCGCGTGCCCCACCGGCATCGCCCACACCTACATGGCCGCCGACGCGCTGAAGATGGCCGCGGAGGAGAAGGGCGTCCAGCTGGACGTCGAGACCCAGGGCTCCTCCGGCAACGAGGTGCTCTCCCCGGCGACCATCGAGGCCGCCGACGCCGTGATCTTCGCCGTCTCGGTGGACGTGCGGGACCGCGAGCGGTTCGCGGGCCTGCCCGTGGTCGAGTCCCCGGTCAAGCGCGGCATCGACGAGCCCGGCGTCATGATCGACGAGGCGCTGGCCGCCGCGGAGGACCCGAACGCGCGGAAGGTCTCGGGAGACCGCTCGGAGGCCTCGTCCTCCTCCAGCTCCGAGGGGGGCTGGGGCTCGCGGCTCTACAAGTCACTGATGACCGGCGTGTCCTACATGATCCCCTTCGTGGCAGCCGGCGGCCTGCTGGTCGCCATCTCCTTCCTGATTTCCTCCATCGCGGGGACCGGTTCGGAGATCGCCAACACCTCCGCCTCGATCCTCGGCATCGAGGACGGCGCGGTCACCGGTGACGGCGCCTCGCTGTTCAACCCCGGCGACGCCGGGTTCTGGATGTACATCGCGGCGGTGCTGAACCAGATCGGCAACCTCGCGCTGGGCCTGCTGGTCCCGGCGCTCGCCGGCTTCATCGCCTTCGGCATGGCCGGGCGGCCGGGCATCGCGCCGGGTTTCGCCGCCGGCCTGACCGCCAACATGGTGGGCGCCGGCTTCCTCGGCGGCATCGTCGGCGGCCTGCTGGCCGGCCTGTTCGCCTACTGGCTGGCCAAGCCCAAGCTGCCCCGCTGGCTCGCGGGCATGATGCCGGTGGTGATCATCCCGCTGCTCGCCACGGCCCTGTCCAGCGGCCTGCTCTTCCTCGTGCTGGGCCAGCCCATCGCGTGGGTCCTCACCGCCCTCAACGACTTCCTGCTCTCCATGTCCGGCGCCTCGGCGCTGCTCCTCGGGCTGGTCCTGGGCGGGATGATGGGCGCCGACCTCGGCGGCCCGATCAACAAGGCCGCGTACCTGTTCGCGACCGCGGGCCTGGCCGAGGGGACCGAGGTCTCCAAGGAGATCATGGCCGCCGTGATCGCCGGCGGCATGGTGGCGCCGCTGGCGATGGCCCTGGCTACGACCATCGGCAAGCGCTACTTCACCCCCGCGGAGGTCAGCAACGGCCGGGCCGCCTGGCTGCTGGGCGCCTCCTTCATCTCCGAGGGGGCCATCCCCTTCGCCGCGGCAGACCCGCTGCGCGTGATCCCCTCCTCGATCGTGGGCAGCGCCGTGACCGGCGCGATCTGCATGAGCGCGGGCGTGGCCTCCCCGGCCCCGCACGGCGGCATCTGGATCTCCGCGCTGGTGACCAACTGGCCGATGTACCTGCTGGCGGTCGTCGTCGGCATGGTCATCACCGCCCTGCTGTACCTGCTGCTCAAGCGCATCAGCGGCGCCAAGACGGGTGCCGAGAAAGTCAAGGCCGCGGGCGTCGCCTGAGGCATCGCCGGACCGAGAGAGTAAGGACTGATTGTTGATGAAGAATCTCACCGGAGTGGGCGTCTCCGCCGGCCGGGTCATCGGACCCGTGCTGCAGATGCCCGAACCCATCCAGGAACCGGAGCAGGGCGCCGCCCTGGCCGAGGGGGAGACCGCCGAGGCCGCCGTCGAGCGCCTCAAGACCGCCTCCGCCAGCGTCAAGGAGAACCTGCAGGAGCGGGCGGGACGGACCTCGGGCAACGCCGCCTCGGTGCTGAAGTCCACCGCTCTGATGGCGGGCGACAAGGCGCTGCTGAAGAACGCCGGCAAGCTGATCACCTCCCGCCAGCTCGCGCCCGAGCGCGCCATCTGGGAGGCCGCCGGCGAGTACGCCGTGCAGATGAAGGCCCTCGGCGGCTACATGGCCCAGCGGGTCACCGACATCCTCGACGTGCGCTCCCGCATCGTCGCGGAGCTGACCGGTCAGCCCGCGCCGGGCATCCCCGAGTCCGTGGACCCGTTCATCCTCGTGGCCGAGGACCTGGCGCCGGCTGACACGGCGACGCTCGACGTCGAGAAGGTCATCGCCCTGGTGACCTCCGAGGGCGGCCCGCAGGCGCACACCGCCATCCTGGCGCGCGACCTCGGCCTGCCCGCCATCGTCGCGGCCAACGGCGCCACCGAGATCCCCGACGGGACCCTGGTGTACGTCGACGCGACCGACGGCACCGTCGTGATGCCCCCCGGCGAGAAGGAGAAGGACCTCGCCGAGAAGTACGCGCACCGCAAGCCGCTGCCCGAGTTCGACGGCCACGGCGTCCTGGCCGACGGCCACGAGGTGCCCCTGTACTCCAACGTGGGCAACGGCAAGGCCGCCCAGACCGCGGCCTCGGGCAAGGCGGAGGGAGTGGGCCTGTTCCGCACCGAGTTCGCCTTCCTGAACCGGGAGGAGGAGCCCGGCGTCGAGGAGCAGACCGTGGAGTACAAGGCGGTCTTCGACGCCTTCCCCGGCCAGCACGTCGTCGTGCGGACCCTCGACGCCGGCGCGGACAAGCCCCTGCCCTTCCTGACGGACTCCTCCGAGCCGAACCCCGCGCTCGGCGTCCGCGGGTACCGGACCGACTGGACCTCGCCGGGCGTGCTCGGCCGCCAGCTCGAGGCGATCTCCGCCGCTGCGTCGGAGTCCACCGCGGAGGTGTGGGTGATGGCTCCGATGATCTCCACCGCCCCCGAGGCGCGGGACTTCGCGAGGATGCTCGACGAGGCCGGCCTGAAGACGCGCGGCGTCATGATCGAGACCCCGTCCGCGGCGGTGACCGCCCGGCCGATCCTCGAGGAGGTCGACTTCGTCTCCCTGGGCACCAACGACCTGACGCAGTACACGATGGCGGCCGACCGGCTGCTGGGCCCCCTCGCCGAGCTCAACAATCCGTGGCAGCCCGCCGTGCTGAGGATGATTCAGCTCACGGTCCAGGGTGCTCGGGAGGCCGAGGAGGCCACCGGCAAGGCCAAGTCCGTCTCCGTGTGCGGCGAGGCGGCGGCCGATCCGGCGCTCGCCGTGGTCCTGGTGGGGCTGGGCGTCAACGCCCTGTCCATGAACACCCGCTCCCTGCCCGCCGTGGCAGCGGTGCTCAAATCCGTTACCCTGGAAGAAGCTCAGCGGGTGGCGGCCGAGGTCATGGCCGCTCGTTCCGCTGAAAAGGCAAAGGATGCGGCTCGCGCGGAGCTGCCCATCCTTGATGAGCTCGGCCTCTAGGGGCCGTTGAACCACCAGGGCGGCCTCCCGGCCGTCCCGCATGTCCCTGAATCAAGGAGAATGATCATGGCAGAACGTACCGCCACCATCGCAAGCCGCGTCGGCCTGCACGCTCGTCCCGCGGCGATCTTCGCCGAGGCCGCCGGCGACCTGCCGGTCGAGGTCACCATCGCGGCCGAGGGCGAGCCGGCCGACGAGGCCATGGACGCCTCGTCGATCCTGTCCCTCATGTCCCTCGGCGCCAAGCACGGTGACAAGGTCGTCCTGCGCGCCGAGGGTGACGGTGCCGACGAGGCTCTGGACAGCCTGGTCAAGATCCTCGAGACGGACCACGACGCCGAGTAGCCCGTGAGCGGGGTCCCCGTCCGGTGCGCCGGGCCGGGACCCCGCGGGCCCGCGCCGCGGGCCGTCCGCGTGTGCCCGAGCCGCCGCCCCGCGTGGGGCGGAGGGGCTCGGGCCTTTGCACGTTCCGCCCGGTCCGCGTCGTAGACTGAGCAGCAAGAACGGCCCGCCCCGCGGGCCCCACCCGACGTCGGCGCCTTCAGCGCCCGGCGTCCCCTGCAGATGAGGATCCTTTGCGCCACGCCACCGCACGATTCGCCACCGCCCAGGAGATCGAGCACTGGGACGACCACGTCACCGCCAACCCCAACGGGGGCAACCTGCTGCAGTCGGCGTCGTTCGCCGCGGTGAAGTCCCAGCACGGCTGGAAGCCGCTGCACCTCGTCTACGAGGGGGTCACCGAGGCGGAGGGCGAGGACGGCGTCGTCGGGGAGCGTCCCTACATCAGCTACAACCTGGTGCTGGAGAAGAGGGTCCCCGTGCTGGGCTCCCTCTGGTACATGATCAAGGGCCCCGACGTTCCCGAGGCCCGGGACCTCCCCGCCGTGCTGGAGGCCAACCGCGACCTGGTCCGCCGGGAGAGGCTGAAGGTCTTCGCGGTCAAGATCGAGCCGGACATCCTCGACAGCGAGGAGAACGCCGCGCTGCTGCACCGGACGGGCCTGGTCAAGCAGTTCAACATCCAGCCCAACGACTCCACGGCCATCCTCGACACCGACAAGGACGAGGAGGCGGTGCTGAAGTCCCTGCACTCGCGGGGGCGCAACGCCGTCCGCCGGGCCACGCGCGAGGGCTGCGAGGTCAGCCGGGTCGAGCTGAGCGAGGAGAACATGAGGGCGATGTACGCCCTGATGGACACCGTGGGGCAGGGCAAGGCGAACGTGAACCTGCGCTCCTACGAGTACTACCGCCAGTTCTGGACCACCTTCGCCCAGGCCGGGCAAGGGCGGCTGTACTTCACCTACGAGGACGGGGAGCCCTCGGTCGGCGCCTACGTCATCGCCTACGGCCGCAAGGGCACCTACAAGGACGGCGGCTCGAAGCCCCGGCGCAGGCAGTACGGCGACTCCCACCTCGTGCAGTGGACGGCCCTGACCGACCTCATGGCCGACCACGGGATCGAGGAGTACGACTTCTGCGGCACGCCGCCCGCGGCGCAGCTGAAGGACAAGGAGCATCCCTATCACGGCATGGGGATGTTCAAGACGAGCTTCACCAAGACGGTGGTGGACTTCGTCGGCGTCTACGACCAGGTGATCGAACCGAGGGCGTACCGCCTCTGGTCCACCATCGCCGAGCGCGTGATGCGCCAGGTGTGGTGGCGCCGAACGCGCCAGCCGTTCTACTGAGCCTACGTCGAGACCGCTGACAGCCGGTCCCTGGGCGGGGCGCATACTATCGATGTGTGACGAGGCAGCCGCGGGGAGGACCGCGGGATGCGCGGTGTGAGGAGGGCAGATGAGCGAGGCCAGGGACGGGCAGCACCCCGGTGGGGGCTACCCCTCGGCGGGGTTCTCCGAGGCGCCCGCCGCGCCTGCGGACCCCTTCGGACCGCAGTCCGTCCCGGACGCCGAGTTCGACCCGTTCTCGGCCTCGCCCCCCACCACCGCCTCGAGCGCGGTCCCCTCGGAAGCCGCCCGGGAGGACGCCGCGGCGGAGGCGCGGAGATCGGACGACGCCGGCCTCGACCCGTCCGGCCCGGTGACCTTCTTCGACATGCACGGCATCCCGGTGATCGACCGGTCCCAGATCGCCGACCGGCACCTGGCCGAGGCACTCGGGCTGGAGGACGGGACGGCGTCGTCGCCCGGGGGAGGGGCCGCCGAGCGCGGCGAGGACGAGGTCTCCGCGACCCGCATCCCCCCGACCGGGGTGCTCAGCCCCACGCAGGACCTCTCCGGTCCGGAGCAGCGAGCCCCCCGGAGTCTCGACGGCGTGGAGCCCGGCCCCGCGACCTCCGCACCCTCGACCTCCCTTCCCGCCGCCTCCGCCTCGCCTGTCGCCCCCTCCAGCTATCCCTCCGCCGAGGCGCTGCCGCTGCGCAAGGGCGAGCAGGGCAGGTCCTTCGCCCACGGGCTGCGCCGCATGATCCGCTCCGAGAGCCTGCCCACCGCGCCGATGCGGGTGGTGGACCGGCTGGTCGACTCCCCGTTCGCCAATCCGCGGCGCAACAAGGAGACCTCCGAGGCGCGCCGGACGCTGAACTTCGCGGCGCGCCTGGCCGAGACGATGTTCCACTACGGCGCGGACGCGATGGACGTGGAGTCAGCGATCGTGGCGATCTGCGCGACCTACGGCGTCGAGGACGTCGACGTGGACATCACCAACCAGTCGATCACCATCAACTACGTCTCCAACTCGGGCATCTACGTCGACGCCGAGCAGTCCGGGTCCGACGCGGAGATCTTCAGCCACACCGTGGTGCGCGTGGTGCGCTCCTGGTCGGACAACTACTCGGGGCTCACCGCCACCCACCGCCTGGTCAAGACCATCATCGACGGCGACCTCCCGCGCGCCGAGGCCGAGCGGCGGCTCACCCGCATCACCTCCGAGCCCAAGCCGTTCCCCCGCTGGATGACCGTCTGGGCCAACATCCTGGCCGCGGGCGCGTTCACCATCGGCATCGGCGGCGAGTGGTTCGGGGCGCTGCTGGCCTGCCTCACCTTCGCCGTGGTGACCCCGGTCTCCGCGAAGTTCGCGAAGTGGCGGGTCCCCAGCTTCTTCATCATGGCCGCCGGCTCGGCGACCGTCACCGCCGTCGCGATGACCGCCTACATCCTGGGACTGCCGATCTCCCCGGCGCACATCATCGGCTCGGGGCTGATCATGCTGCTGCCCACCTTCCGGCTGGTCTCGACCATCCAGGACGCGATCAACGGCTTCCCCGTCACCGCGGCGGGGCGCATGGTCTCCACGGCGCTGTCCTTCGTGGGGCTGATCGCCGGGCTGGCGATCGCGATCTCGCTGACCACCACCTTCTTCGCCTTCCCCGACGTCAACATGCTGGAGGTGGTCTTCGCCTCGGCCGAGTGGTACCTGCACGTGGTCTTCATGCTGCTGGCCACCGCGCTCGTCGCGGTCTCCGTCCAGGTGGACCCCCGGCACATCCTGCCCGGCGTGCTCAGCGCGGCGGTGGGGCTGGTGTTCTACTACGCAGCGACGGCGCTCGGCGTCGGGCCCCGGATGGTCTCCCTGACCGCCGCGGTCTCCGTGGGCTGCGCTTCGGCCTGGCTCGCGCAGCGGTATAGCATCCCGCAGGTCGTGCTCGCCGTCCCCGGGCTGATGTTCCTCCTGCCGGGCCTGTCCATCTTCCGCGGCATGTACATGTTCACGGTGGACAGCAACCCGGTGGAGGGCCTGGTCCCGCTGATCAACGCGAGTGCCGTGATCCTCTCCATGGCCGCGGCCGTGGTGCTGGGCAACTACCTGATGCGGCCGTTCATGAAGCAGCGGCAGCCGCGTCGGCTCAAGGCCCCGCGGCGCCGCTGAGGGCGGGGCGGCCGACCGGGGCGAGGGCGGCGGCCCCTCGCCGCGGGAGGATGGGGCTCTTCCCGATCAGGTCAGGCGCCAGTCCACCGGGTCGATGCCGAGGGACTCGAGCGCCTCGTTCGCCCGGCTGAAGGGTCGCGATCCGAAGAAGCCGCGGTGCGCCGAGA
The DNA here is from genome assembly GCF_004136635.1 of Rothia halotolerans. Taxonomy (GTDB): domain Bacteria; phylum Actinomycetota; class Actinomycetes; order Actinomycetales; family Micrococcaceae; genus Rothia; species Rothia halotolerans. The sequence goes on from NZ_NOIU01000003.1 coordinate 15,006, forward strand.
GCGGGGAGGGGTGCACCGACTCCAGCTTCGGCACGTCCGGGCCCAGCAGCTGCCCCGCGGTGCGCGCGTCGCGTCCCCAGAGGATCGCCACGAGGGGCTTGCTGCGCTCGCCGAGCGCCCGGATGGCGGCGTCGGTGACCTCTTCCCATCCCTTGCCGCGGTGCGAGGCCGAGTCCCCGGCCCGCACGGTGAGGCACCGGTTCATCAGCATCACGCCCTGCCGCGACCAGGCGGAGAGGTCGCCGTGCTCGGCCGGCTCGATGCCCAGGTCGGAGGAGAGCTCCTGGTAGATGTTGACCAGGGACTTGGGCAGCGGCCGCACGTCGGGGCGGACGGAGAACGACAGGCCCATCGCGTGACCCGGGGTGGGGTAGGGATCCTGGCCGATGATGAGGACCTTCACCTCCTGGAACGGCTCCTTGAAGGCCCGGAAGATGTCCTCGGAGCGGGGGAGCGTGCGCTGCCCCTCCGCGTGCTCCCGGCGGAGGAAGTCGCCCATCTCCCGGATCTTCGGCTCCACGGGAGCGAGGGCCTCGGCCCAGTCGGCGGACATGATCGTGTCGAGCGGTGCTGTCATGGTTCTCCTCGCGGCTGGATCGTCCTGCGTCACCTCAAGAGTACCGGCCTTAGAATGGGACGGGTGAACCCATTGACCCCGGAGGAGCGCGCCATCCTCGACCTGGAGAAGAGGACCTGGAAGTACCCGGGCAGCAAAGAGCGCGCCGTGCGCCGCGAGCTGGGCATCCCCGCGACCCAGTACTACATGCGCGTGAACGCGCTGATCGACGACCCGCGCGCGGTGAGCGAGGAGCCGGAGCTGATCCGGCGGCTCAGGGCGCAGCGGGACCGCGGGGAGTGACGCCGGGCCGGACCCGCCCTCCCGGCCCGCCCCACGGTGCGCCCACGATAGACTGACACGGTCTCAGCCCCGACCCCACGAGGTGGAACATGCCCCAGTACGAGCCCGACGAGTTCGACGACGTCCCCGCAGACTCCCCGCACCGGGGCGCCTACCGGGCGGATCCGGCGGACAAGGCGGGCGGCTACCGGGGCACCTTCGTGATGATCGCGGTCGGCATCTGCGCCCTCGTGCTGGGCGGCGTCATGTTCCTGCTGGCCCCGCGGACCTCCGCGCCGGGAGCCTCGATCACGGAGGAGACCGCCTCCCCGACGCAGTCCTCCTCGCCGGCGCAGAACTCCTCCGGCGCGTCGGGGAGCGCCTCCGGAGAGGCGGAGACCCCGGCCGACCCGAGCACCACCATCGGCGTGTACAACAACGGCCTGCCCGAGGGGACCGCGACCGACGCCGCCGCGACCCTCCAGGAGGAGGGCTGGAGCATCTCGGACCTCAGCGCGTGGGACGGCAGCAGCGAGGGCGAGTCGGTGGTCTACTACGCCCCGGGCGCCCGCGAGCAGGCCGAGGCCGTGGCCGAGGAGCTGGGCATCTCCCGGACCGAGGAGACCTCGGGGTACTACTACCAGCTCGTGGTCGTCCTCGCCGGGGCGGCTCCCTCGCCGTAGGCCCGTCCTCCGGGCGGCCCGCCGCGGGCCTGCGGCCCGCGCGGAAGGCGCGGGAGGCCGGCGTCGGGATGTTTGCACTCTCCTGCCGTGAGTGCCAAGATTGGCATTAGCACTCATCCATCCCGACTGCTAAAGGCGGACGGCTCCCGCGGGGGCCGCGCCGCTCCACGCGGCCGGGGCGGGTGGGCACCTGAGTCGACCACGGTGAGGTCGCTGGGGCGTCCGGCAAGGAGACCGGGCTCCCGCGGCCGTCCGTCGCGGGCACCGTGGGGGACCGATCCGCCTACCGTCCAGGAGGGACGTCAGCCACCATGGCAAAACTGATTGCTTTTGACGAAGAAGCTCGCCGGGGCCTTGAGAAGGGCCTCAACACCCTCGCCGACGCCGTGAAGGTCACCCTCGGCCCGCGCGGTCGCAACGTCGTGCTCGAGAAGAAGTGGGGCGCCCCCACGATCACCAACGACGGCGTCTCCATCGCCCGTGAGATCGAGCTCGAGGACGCCTACGAGAAGATCGGCGCCGAGCTGGTCAAGGAGGTCGCCAAGAAGACCGACGACATCGCCGGCGACGGCACCACCACCGCCACCGTGCTGGCCCAGGCGCTCGTCCGCGAGGGCCTGCGCAACGTGGCCGCCGGTGCGGACCCGCTCTCGCTCAAGCGCGGCATCGAGAAGGCCGTCGCGGCCGTGACCGAGGAGCTGCTCTCCTCCGCCAAGGAGATCGAGACCGAGGAGGAGATCGCCGCGACCGCGTCCATCTCCGCCGGCGACGCCGAGATCGGCCGCCTCATCGCCCAGGCGATGGAGAAGGTCGGCAAGGAGGGCGTCATCACGGTCGAGGAGTCCAACACCTTCGGCCTGGACCTCGAGCTGACCGAGGGCATGCGCTTCGACAAGGGCTTCCTCTCCGGCTACTTCGTCACCGACGCGGACCGCCAGGAGGCCGTCCTCGAGGATCCCTACATCCTCATCGTCAACTCCAAGATCTCCAACGTGAAGGACTTCGTCCCCGTCCTGGAGAAGGTCATGCAGTCCGGCAAGCCGCTGCTGATCGTCGCCGAGGACGTCGAGGGCGAGGCCCTGGCCCTGCTGGTGCTGAACAAGATGCGCGGCTCCATCAAGTCCGTGGCCGTCAAGGCCCCCGGCTTCGGTGACCGCCGCAAGGCGCAGCTGGCTGACCTCGCGGTCCTCACCGGCGGCCAGGTCATCACCGAGGAGGTCGGGCTCTCCCTGGAGAACGCGACCCTGGACCTGCTGGGCCAGGCCCGCAAGGTCGTGGTGACCAAGGACGAGACCACCATCGTCGAGGGCGCCGGCTCTGCCGAGGAGATCGACGGCCGCGTGGCCCAGATCCGCGCCGAGATCGCCAACACCGACTCCGACTACGACCGCGAGAAGCTCCAGGAGCGCCTGGCGAAGCTCGCCGGCGGCGTCGCCGTGCTCAAGGCGGGTGCCGCGACCGAGGTCGAGCTCAAGGAGCGCAAGCACCGCATCGAGGACGCCGTGCGCAACGCCAAGGCGGCCGTCGAGGAGGGCATCGTGCCCGGCGGCGGCGTGGCCCTCATCCAGGCCGGCGTCAAGGCCTTCGAGAAGCTGCAGCTGACCGGCGACGAGTCGACCGGGGCGAACATCGTCAAGGTCGCCGTGGACGCTCCGCTGAAGCAGATCGCCGCGAACTCCGGCCTGGAGCCGGGCGTCGTCGCCGCCAAGGTCCGCGAGCTCGAGGTCGGCTACGGCCTCAACGCCGCGACCGGCGAGTACGAGGACCTGCTGGCCGCCGGGATCAACGACCCGGTCAAGGTGACCCGTTCCGCGCTGCAGAACGCAGCCTCGATCGCCGGGCTGTTCCTGACCACCGAGGCCGTCGTCGCCGATAAGCCGGAGAAGAACGCCGGCGCCGGTGCCGAGGGCATGGACGGCATGGGCGGCATGGGCGGCATGATGTAGTTCCAGCTCGCCCGAGCGCCCGGAGCCGGCGGCACCCATAGGGGACGCCGCCGGCGCCGCGAGGGCCCCGGCCGACCCGCAAGGGCCGGCCGGGGCCCTCGCGTTCTCATGTCCGGGGAGGGGAGCGGAGGGGCGTACAGTGGGAGAGCCGTTCAGCTCGTCGGAAGGACAACGCATGGGAGCTCGGGAGAGCCGGACCTGGCTGTGGATGCTGGTGGCGTTCATGTTCCTCTCCCAGACGGGCCTCAACCTCGCCCGTCCCCAGATGAGCTACAAGCTCATCGCGCTGGACGCCTCGCCCTTCGTGATCGGCCTGGTCACCTCCGCCTACGCGATCGTCCCGGTCTTCGCGGCGATCTCGCTGGGCCGGCTGGCCGAGCGGATGGAGCGGCTCAAGCTCATGGTGGTCGCCGGAGGCGCGCTGATCGCGCTGGGGACGGTGCTGCTCGCGCTCGCCGGGGACATCGTGACGGTGGCCGTGGCGGGGATGGTCTTCGGCCTCGGGCACCTGGTGTCCCAGATCGGCATCCAGTCCGCGGTCTCCCGCTACTCCACCGATTCGATGCTCGACGCCGGCTTCGGCTGGACCACCGCGGGCCTCTCCGCCGGGCAGCTGCTCGGCCCCCTCCTGGGCGGCTGGGTCCTGGGCCTGCACGCAGACCCCTCCGTGGGCGAGCGCCTCTCCGACATCGCGCTGACCTCCTGGATCGGCGCCGGCTTCGCCCTGATCTCCCTGCCGCTGATGCTGGTGCCCTTCGCCGTGCGCAGGATGCCCGCGGACACCTCCCAGAGCGACGCGCCGCGGACAGCGTCGCCGGACGAGGGCAAGCCCACCACCTTCAAGATCCTCCGCAAGCCCGGGGTCCCCTCGCACATGCTCGCCTCGCTGGCGATGCTCTCGATCACCGACATCCTCACCTCCTTCCTGCCGCTGGTGGGGGAGGAGGCCGGCGTCGGGCCCCTGTGGATCGGCATCCTGCTGGCGATCCGCAGCCTCTCCTCGATCGTCTCCCGCATGCTGATCCGCCGCCTCTCCGCGCGCTGGTACCGCACCCAGCTGGTCATCGCCTCCCTGGTCCTCGGGGCGGTGACCGTGGCCGCGGTGCCGCTGCTGATCACCCACCTCCCCGTGGCCGCGGTCCTGATGCTGATCGGCGGCTTCTTTTTGGGGCTCTCCCAGCCGCTGACGATGACGATGACGATCAAGACCGTCCCCACCCAGTGGCGCTCCTCCGCCCTGGCGGTGCGGCTGACCGGAAACCGGGTGGGGCAGGTGGTGATCCCGCTGGCCGCGGGCGCCGTGGCGGCTCCGCTGGGGCCGGCGGGCGCGATCTGGTTCACCTGCGTGCTGCTGGCCGGATCGGCCGCCGAGAAGATCGTTCGCTACTCCCGCACGGGTCCCACCGCGGCCGACTCGTGATCCGCGTCGCCCGGCGCATCGGCCCCGCTCGGGGCGGGGATACGATGGGAGCGAGATGCGATGCGATGATTACGACGCCGGCCTCTGCCGGTCCTGCACCCGGATGGGCGTCCCCTATGGGCGCCAGCTGCTCGAGAAGGACGCACGGGCCCGCGAACTGCTGAGCGAACATCCCGGGATCGAGTGGCTGCCTCCGGCGGCGAGCCCCGAGTCGGGCTTCCGGAACAAGGCCAAGATGGTGGTCTCCGGGACGGCTGAGGCTCCCGCGCTCGGGATCCTGGACCGGAGCGGCCGCGGCGTCGACCTCAGCACCTGCGGGCTGTACCCCGAGCCCATCCTGGAGGCGCTGCCGGTGCTCAAGGCGTTCATCGCCGCGCGCCGGCTGACGCCCTACGATGTCCCCGCCCGCCGCGGGGAGCTCAAGCACCTGCTCATCACGGTCTCGCCCGATGGCGAGCTCATGATCCGCTTCGTGCTCCGCTCGAAGAAGCTGCTGGTCGCGATCCGCGACGGTCTCGCCGATCTGGTGCGCGAGCTGCCGTCGGCGCGGGTCGTCAGCGTCAACATCCTGCGCGAGCACGCGGCGCTGCTGGAGGGCGAGGAGGAGATCGTGCTGACCGAGGCCCGGACCCTCCCCATGCGGGTCGACGGCCTGGAGCTGAACCTGCGGCCCAAGGGCTTCTTCCAGACCAACACCGGGATCGCCGCCCGGATGTACCGGCAGGGCGCCGAGTGGGCGCGGGCCGCGGCCCCCGCCGAGCTCTGGGACCTGTACTGCGGCGTGGGCGGCTTCGCCCTGCACGCGGCGCGGTCACTGGCCGGGGACGCTGGCCAGGCCCTCGCCGAAGATGCCCCCGCTCAGGCCCTTCCCGCGGACGCGGGCCGCCCGGTCCCTGACCCGTCCGCTCACCGTCCGGCCGCGGACCTGGCCGTTGCTGGCCACCCGACCCTGCCCGCCCGGCCCCGGGTCATGGGCGTGGAGGTCAGCGCGGAGGCCGTGGCCGCCGCCGAGCTGAGCGCCGCCCGGGCGGGACTGGACGACGTCGTCTTCCGGGCCGGCGACGCCGCGCAGCTGGCCGCGGAGGCCGGGACCCGGGGGCCCGACGCCGTGGTGGTTAACCCGCCCCGGCGGGGCATCGGGCCCGAGCTGGCGCGCTGGCTCGAGGGATCCGAGGTGCGGACCCTCATCTACTCCAGCTGCAACGCCCGCTCCCTCGTGCAGGACCTGCGGGCCATGCCCTCCTTCGAGGCGCGGCAGGGTCTGGTGCTGGACATGTTCCCCCAGACCGACCACTTCGAGACGATGCTGCTCCTGCGGCGCCGCGACCGGGGCCCGGCGGAGGCCGCGGCGTGAGCGGCGAGTCCCTCCCCGACTTCGTCCTCAGCACGCCGCGCGGGTCCGTCACGGCCCGCGGCTCCTCCGTGCCGGTGGGGGAGAGGGAGTGCCTCGAGATCGCCCGTCAGCGGGGGACCGGCGTCGTGGGGACGATCCCCTTCGACCCGATGGAGCCCGCTCGGCTCTCAGTGCCCGAGTCGTGGGAGCGCGCCGAGGGCCCCGCGGCGCCGCCGGAGTCCGCGCCCCGGAGCATCCCCCGGCCGCGTTCGGTGCGCGGCGCCGACAGCCCCCGGTACCGCGAGGCGGTCAGCCGGGCGCTGGCCGCGATCCACGAGGGGAGGCTGGAGAAGATCGTCCTCTCCCGGCTGCTCGAACTCGAGTACGACGCCGAGTCGCCGCTGCCCGTGGAGGACGTCTACCGCAACCTGCTCTCACAGCACCCCGGCGCGCACGTGTTCAGCGTGCGCGGCGAGGACGGCTCCTACTGCATGGGCGCCAGCCCGGAGCTGGTGATCGGGGTGCGGGACGGCGTCGTCAGGACCCATCCGCTGGCCGGCTCCGCGCCCCGGCCGGCCGGCGCGGACGCCACCGAGGACACCCAGGCCGGCGAGCGGCTGATGCGCTCGGCGAAGGACCGGGCCGAGCACGCCGCGGTGGTCACCGACATCGCGGCGCGCCTCGAGCCGCTCTGCGAGGAGCTGAGCGTCCCCGCCGCCCCCTCGCTGCTCGCCACGCCCCAGCTGTGGCACCTGGGCACCCCCGTGACGGGCCGGCTGCGCCCCGGGATCACGGCGCTCGACGCCGCCCGGGCCATCCACCCGACCCCGGCCATCTGCGGGGTGCCCCGGGCCGAGGCGCTCCGCTCGATCGCCGAGCTGGAGCCGCACCGGCGCGGCGCCTTCGGCGGGCTGGTCGGCTGGACCGATCCGCGGGGCGACGGCGAGTGGGTGCTCAACCTGCGCAGCGCGCGGGTGAGCGCACGCGCCGCCACGCTCTTCGCCGGGGCGGGCGTCGTCGCCGGCTCGACGGCGCGCGGTGAGCACGCGGAGACGGGGGTCAAGCTCTCGACCTTCCTCGCCGTCCTGGGCCTCGCGCCCGACGACCTGCCGGGACTGACCGGATGAGAGCGGACCCGAAGGAACGAACGAGAGAGAAGGACATGGCAGCGAAGCAGCGGAGCACCGAGCCGATCACCGCCGCGGCGGACGGCTCGGCGCTGGGCAACCCCGGCCCGGCGGGCTGGGCCTGGTACGTCGACGAGCGGACCTGGCGCGCCGGCGGCTGGCCCCACGGGACCAACAACATGGGGGAGCTCCAGGCGGTGCTGGACCTGCTCCGCGCCACGGCCGACGAGCCGGAGCGCGAGCTGCACATCCTGTGCGACAGCCAGTACGTCATCAACTGCATCACCCGGTGGATGCAGGGGTGGAAGAGGAAGGGCTGGAAGAAGAAGGACGGGAAGCCGGTGCTGAACCGGGACATCCTCGAGGCCCTCGACGCCGCGCTCGCCGGCCGCCGGTACACCTTCGAGTGGGTCAAGGGCCACGCCGGGCACCCGCTCAACGAGGCTGCGGACGAGCGCGCCCGCGCCGCCGCGACCGCCTTCCGCGACGGCCGGGAGCCGGACCAGGGTCCTGGGTTCGGCGCCGGCCCCGCGGGCCCCGCGGATTCCGCCGGTCCCGCTCGCTCCTCCGGCGCCGGGAACGCTGTGGCCGGGACGGAGGGACGCGGCGCCGGCGCCCCGGAGGTCGAGGCCCCGCTCGCCCTCTTCGAGGAGCCGTCCGGAGCGACGACGTCGTCGGCCGCCGGCGATCGCACGCCCGCCCCGGCCTCAGCCGGGGAAGGGGAGGGACGCCCCGCCGCCGCGCCGGGGCCCGCCGGGGCCCCGGAGCGCGCCGAGCGCAGCCCAGCAGGGGAGCCGGGCCTGGAGGAGCTGCGGGCCCTCGAGGCGGAGCTGGCGGGTGCCGCCGTCTACGCCGACCCCGCCCGGCTCGAGAGCCTCGTGGCCCCCGAGCTCACCTGGATCACCTGGCGGGGGAAGCTGACGGACCGGGCGACCGCCCTGCGCTACCCCGAGAAGGCCTTCGGCTTGGAGGGGGAGCCCGAGGTGGTGCGCGTGGAGCGCGCGGGCGAGCGGGCCGGCCTGGTGATCAGCAGGATCCCGGCCCGGGGCGGCCGCGTCCTGCGCTCGAGCCTGTGGCGGGCGGAGGCCGGCGGCTGGGTGCTGGCGCACCGGCAGGACACGCCCGCCCTCTGATCCCGCTGGACGGGGCTCACCTGCGGCCTGACCCCGCCGGTGGGCCTACCCGCGAGAGCGCCGGCAGGGTCTCTGCCGGGACCCCGGCCTCACTCCCGGATCTCACCCGTGTGCGGATTGTGCTTCGCGCCGTCGCCGTCGATGGTCTGCGGCAGCCGGACCACCATGGTCGCCCCGCCGCCGCGGGTCTGCTCGACGCGGACCGTGCCGTTGTGCTGCTCCACGATCGCGGCCACGATGGCCAGTCCCAGGCCGGTGCCGCCGGTCTCGCGGGTGCGCGAGGTGTCCGCCCGGTAGAACCGCTGGAAGACCCGCTCGGCGTCCTCGCCCTGGATCCCGGGCCCGTGGTCGACGACCTTCAGCACCGAGACGAAGGACCCGTCGATCCCGGGCTCGACGCCGACGGCGAGCTCGATCGGGGTGCCCTCGGGCGTGTAGCGCAGGGCGTTGGTGACGAGGTTCGCCAGCACCTGCCGCAGGCGCGACTCGTCCCCGGTCACGGCGGCGGGCAGGGCCGGCCCGCTCTCCAGGCCCACGACCGCGAAGTCGCGCTCGGGGGCGGTGGCCTCGGCGTCGTCGGCGGCGTCGTTGGCCAGCTCGAGCAGGTCCACGGTGGTGGTCTCGCCGGGGCGCCGCTCGTCCAGGCGGGCCAGCATCAGCAGGTCCTCCACCAGCTGGCCCATCCGCTTGGCCTCCGACTCGATCCGGTGCATGGCCTTCGCGACGTCCTCGTCCGTCTGGAGGGCGCCGTGCCGGTACAGCTCCGAGTAGCCGCGGATCGAGGCCAGGGGGGTGCGCAGCTCGTGCGAGGCGTCCCCGACGAAGCGGCGCATCTTCACCTCGGAGCGCTTCTGGGCGTCGAAGGCCTCCTCGATCCGCGTTAGCATCACGTTCAGGGACATGGACAGCTGCCCGATCTCGGTCCGGGGGTTGTAGCGCTCGATGCGCTGGGAGAGGTCGCCGGCGGCGATCCGGGCCGCGGTGCGCTCCACCCGGGCCAGGGGCTCGAAGGCGCGGGTCACCAGGACCCAGCCGACCGCCAGCGCAGCGGCCAGCGTCGCCATCCCGAACGTCACCGTCAGCACCCTCACCAGGGTCACGACGCCGTCCGTCTGGCTCAGCGGCGTCGCCACGATCACCGTGTACTGGCTCCCCGCGGGGGCGTAGGGCATGATCCGCCACTGCGGGCCGGACTCTACGCTGGGCACGGAGAGCCCCTGCTCCGAGTACTTCTGGCTGGTGGAGAGGCTCCACCCGGAGAGCACCGGCGTGGAGGGCGTGTTCTCGGGGACGGAGGAGCCGACGACGTTGCCGTCGGCGTCCAGGAGGAAGACCGAGTAGGAGTGCCCCGACTGGCTCTCGGCCGCAGGGTCGTCGTGGACCAGGCGGGAGGCCTGCGCGCTGATGCTCGACTTCATCTCGGAGTCGAGCTGTTGCACGAGCTGGCTGCGCAGGGCGGTGATCGCCACGAGGCTGGTGACGGCGATGGCCAGCGTCAGGAGGAATCCGGTCAGCATGACCAGCTGGGTGCGCAGCGAGAGCGCTCCCAGCTTGGAGTTGCGGACCCGGTCGGTGACGACTGACACCGAGTGATCAGTGCTTCGCGGTGCGCAGCAGGTACCCGACGCCGCGCTTGGTGTGGATCAGCGGCGGGAGGGACTTGTCGTTGTCGATCTTGCGGCGCAGGTAGGAGATGTAGGACTCGACGATCGAGGCGTCGCCGTTGAAGTCGTACTCCCAGACGTGGTCCAGGATCTGGGCCTTGGAGAGCACGCGGTTGGGGTTCAGCATGAGGTAGCGCAGCAGCTTGAACTCGGTGGGGGAGAGGTCGATCTCGCGGTCGCCGCGGTAGACCTCGTGGGCGTCGTCGTCGAGCACGAGGTCCTCGACGCGCAGGCGCGAGTCCTCCTCCTCGAGCGCCTGGGTGCGGCGCAGGACGGCGCGGATGCGGGCCACCACCTCGTCGAGGCTGAAGGGCTTGGTCACGTAGTCGTCCCCGCCCACGGTCAGGCCGGTGACCTTGTCCTCGGTGTCGTCCTTCGCGGTGAGGAACAGGATGGGGAACAGCAGGCCCGTGGCGCGGATCCGGCGGGTGACCGTGAAGCCGTCCATGTCCGGGAGCATGACGTCCAGGACCGCGAGATCCGGGGACTCGGCGGTGGCCTTGTCCAGGGCCTCGCGGCCGTTGGTAGCGGTGACCACCTCGAAACCGGCGAAGCGGAGCGAGGTCGCGAGGAGCTCCAGGATGTTGGGCTCGTCGTCGACCACCAGGAGTTTGGCTTCAGTATGATGCGTCTTCACGCGATAATCCTCACGTAGTTACCTGTGCACGTGCTGGACGTTGGGATAAGACTTACTGAGGCACCTCCGGACGGGAGTCGGGTCAGCCGAGGCGGCGGCGTCGCACCGCCACGAGGAGCGCGACGATCAGCAGGATGAAGGCAACGGGGAGCAGCAGCAGCGGGATCTGGCTCAGCAGCGGGATCACGTGCTGCCCGGCCGCCTTGAGCAGGAGCATGGCCACGCCCGAGACCACGCAGATCGCGGCCAGCACGCCGCCCGCCACCGAGAGGACGGTGAAGGCCGTGGATTCCTTGGAGCGCCCCGCCTCGGGGCGACGCTCGACGTTCTGGGTCATCATGCCTCCCACGGTACCCCTCCCCGGCTCCCCGCGGGACATCTCCGCCGCCCCTGACCCCGGGACCCGGCAGAATGTAAGATCGAGGGACAAGACTTGCCCGCGAGAGGGCTCATCCCTGCCGTCGGCGCGGGTCGAGGAGCGCTGCGGGTCCACCAGGTGCGCGGGACGATCCGCTCACCGCGCGCTACAGCGCATCCGGGGCCGCGCCCCGGGACGAGATGCAAAGGAACGATCAGCAATGCCCACTGGAAAAGTCAAGTGGTACGACGCCGCCAAGGGTTTCGGCTTCGTGGCGGCAGAGGACGGCCAGGAGGTCTTCCTCCCCTCCTCGGCCCTGCCCGAGGGGACCAGGAGCGTCAAGCCGGGGACCCGGCTCGAGTTCGGCATCGCCAACGGCCGCCGCGGCGCCCAGGCGCTGTCGGTGCGGATCCTCGACCGCATGCCCTCCTCCGTCAAGAACCACCGCAAGCCGGCGGACGAGATGGCGGCGATCACGGAGGACCTGATCAAGCTGCTCGACGGCGTCTCCAACACCCTGCGCAAGGGCCGGTACCCGGATCGCGCGGTCGGCCACAAGGTGGCCTCGATCCTGCGCAACGTCGCCGATAACCTGGACGCCTGATCGGCGCCGAAGAGAAGCGAGGAGAGAACATGACCGCCACAGAACAGGACGGCGCGCAGGCGGAGGCCGAGCGTCCGCTGCTCGGACCCGTCGTCAAGCGGCGCCGCCGCTCGTCGGTCCCCGACCCCGTGCTGGCCGAGGCCGTGGAGACCGCCCGCGGGGGCGTCCTGGAGATCACCGACGCCGCCACGATCGGCACCGCGCACCAGCTGCGCGTGGAGGAGGACCGTCTCCTCACGCACCTCTTCGAGTGCCTCCTGCCGGGCTACCGGGGTTGGTTCTGGTACTCCACCGTGGCGCGGGCGCCCCGCTCCAAGACGGTGACGGTGTGCGAGGTGGGCCTGCTGCCCGGCGACGACGCCCTGCTGGCCCCCGCCTGGGTCCCGTGGGCCGACCGCGTGCGCCCGGAGGAGCTCGACCGGGAGAAGGAGGAGTCCGGGGAGGGCTCCGCCGGGGAGGACACCTCGAACGACGGGGAGGCGTCCCAGTCCGGCACCGAGGAGGGCGGAGCCGACGGAGCGGCCGACGCCGTCGCGTCCTCCCCCGACGCCGCCTCCACCGCAGAGACCCCGAAGGCGGAGGCCGCCGACGACCCGGCCCCCGAGGAGACCAGCGCAGAGTAAGGGCCCGAGAGTCCCGCATCCACCACCCGGACCGGGGATGGCGCCCCGTGCGAGCAGGGTGTAGAACGAGGTGTGAGAGGCCTGAGCCCCGGTACGCCGCGCGCTCCGGGGCACCAAGACGACATGAGGAGATGCAGCAGCCACGGGCGAGCGCCGAGACCGCACAGGATCCGCTGACCCCCCGGCCCGGGGGACCTTCAGGTCCCTCCGCGTGCCCAATTACCGGATCTGGTTCGCCGGGGCCCTGATCTCCAACGTCGGGACCTGGATGCAGCGCATCGCCCAGGACTGGCTGGTCTTCGACGACCTCTCCAGCAACGACTCCACCGCCATGGGCATCGTCATGGCGCTGCAGTTCGTCCCGCAGATCGTGCTGGCCCCCTACGTCGGGCTGCTCGCCGACCGGCTCGACCGGCGTCGCCTGCTCTACTTCACCCAGAGCGCGATGGCCGTGCTCGCCGCGGGGCTGGGGGCGCTGGTGCTCTCCGGCGCGGCGCAGCTGTGGCACGTGTACCTGTTCGCGCTCGCGCTGGGCGTGGTCACGGCGCTCGACGGGCCGGTGCGGCAGACCTTCGTCTCCAACCTGGTCAGCGACCGGGACCTGCCCAACGCCGTCGCCCTGAACTCGATGTCCTTCAACTCGGCCCGCCTGATCGGGCCGGCGATCGCCGGCGTGCTCGTCGCCGCGGTCGGCTCGGGGCCGGTCTTCCTCATCAACACCGCGACCTTCGCCGCCATGCTGCTGGCCATCGCCCTGATCCGGGTCGAGGACCTGCGGGTCATCCCGCGCGCGGCCCGCGGGGAGTCGAGGATGCGCGACGGCGTGTCCTACATCCTGAGGAGGCCGGACCTCGTGGTCACCATGGTCGGGGTGTTCCTGGTCGGCACCTTCGGGCTGAACTCGGCGATCAACATCGCGGCGATGGCGACCACCGAGTTCGGCTACGGCGCGGACCAGTTCGGCTTCCTGAGCTCGGTCATGGCGGTCGGCTCGGTCGCGGGGACGCTGCTGGCGGCGCAGCGCGAGCGGCCGCGGCTCCGACTGATCTTCGGGGCCGCCGGCACCTTCGGGCTGGCCAGCCTGCTCGCCGCGCTCGCGCCGAACGTGGCGGTCTTCGCCGTCGGGCTGGTGCCGATGGGCCTCAGCGCGCTCACCATCATGACCTCCGCCAACGCCTACATCCAGATCACGACGGCGCCCATCATGCGCGGCCGGGTCATGAGCATCTATATGGCGGTGCTGATGGGCGGGACGCCGATCGGCGCGCCGCTGGTGGGCCTGGTCAACGACGCGTGGGGCGCCCGGTGGGGTCTCGGCGTCGCGGTCGCGGCGGGGGTCGCGGCCGCGTTGATCGGCATCGTCTGGTACTGGCGCCACGAGCACCTGCGGGTGCGCTTCGACCGGTCCCGGCGCGGCTTCTGGCGGCTGGAGAGCGAGTCCTCGGACGGCCCCCGCCCGGTGACGGCGGCCCTGGAGGCGCAGGAACCGCGGTAGCGTCCTCGCCGCGGCAAGCGCCCCCACCGGGGAGCGCCCCCACAGGGGAAGCGTCCCCGCCGGGCGGCGCCCCGGCCCGGACCCCCGGGAGGCGGACACATCCCCGGCCCAGATGCCCCCCTCGAGGCGGCCCCGGCCGGGCAATGAGGCCGGCCGGGACCGCCGGCGGGACCGCGAGGGCCGCCGCGCCGGCCCTCGCGGCTAGAGCTCGCCCACCACGTGGTCGATGCAGCGCAGCAGCGCCCGGACGTCCTCGGGCTCGATCGCCACGAAGGTCGCGATCCGCAGCTGATTCCGCCCGAGCTTGCGGTAGGGCTCGACGTCGACGACGCCGTGGGCCCGCAGGACCTTCGCGATGCGGGAGGCGTCCACGGCGTCGTCGAAGTCCACCGTGGTGATCACGGTCGAGCGGTCCCGCGGGGAGGCGACGAAGGGGGAGGCGAAGTCCCGCTCCTCGGCCCAGGCGTACACCGCGTCCGAGGACTCCCGGGTGCGCGCCGCCGCCCACTCCAGCCCGCCGCGGGCGTTGAGCCAGGAGATCTGCTCGTCCAGCATCAGCAGGTTGGCCAGCGAGGGGGTGTTGTAGGTCTGGTTCTTGCGGGAGTTGTCCACGGCGGTCGCGAGGTTCAGCGAGTCCGGGATCCAGCGGCCCGAGCCCGCGATCTCCTGGACGCGCTCCAGGGCCCGGGGGGAGAAGAAGGCGAGCCACAGGCCGCCGTCGGAGGCGAAGTTCTTCTGGGGGGAGAAGTAGTAGACGTCGGCCTCGGCCGGGTCCACCGGCATGCCGCCGGCGGCGCTCGTGGCGTCCACGACCACCAGCGCGTCCTCGGCGATCCCCTCGGGCCGGGTCACCGGCACGGCGACGCCGGTGGAGGTCTCGTTCTGCGGCCAAGCGTAGACGTCGGCCCCCTCGACGGCGCGGATCTCCGGGCGGGTGCCCGGCTCGGAGCGGATGATCTCCGAGGGCTCGAGGAACGGCGCGGCGTCGGTGGCCTTGGCGAACTTGGAGCCGAACTCGCCGAAGCTCAGGTGGACCGCCTTGCTGCGGACCAGGCCGAAGGCGGCGGAGTCCCAGAATGACGTCGCCCCGCCGGTGCCCAGCACCACCTCGTAGCCGGTGGGCAGGCGGAAGAGCTCGGCGAGCCCCTCGCGCACCCTGCCGACCAGGTCCTTCACGGGCGCCTGGCGGTGGGAGGTGCCCATCAGGGTGGAGGCGGCCCGGGAGACCGCCTCGGTCTGCTCGGGACGGACCTTGGACGGGCCGGCGCCGAAGCGCCCGTCGGCGGGGAGGAGATCGGAGGGGATGGTCACGGTATCGGTCACGATGCTGTTCTTCCTCGGGTCTTTCGCGATGGGACCCGGGCCGCTCGCCCGGGAGTGCTTGCCCTACCCATTGTGCGCCCGCCGGGCGCGGGAGGGGGACATCACGCGCGCGGCGGACGCCAGCCCGTGGCGGCGCGCCAGAAGCAGGGCGGCCTTATAGGATGGTCAGGGCACCCACACTGGCAGAAGAGTCCGACGGAAAGGCGGGGGTCGGCACATGACGGACCTCATCGATACCACTGAGATGTACCTGCGTACCATCCTCGAGCTCGAGGAGGAGGGCATCACCCCGATGCGGGCCCGCATCGCGGAGCGGCTGGACCACTCGGGCCCGACCGTCTCGCAGACGGTGGGCCGCATGGAGAGGCACGGGCTCGTGCACCTGCAGGACGACCGCTCGCTGGCCCTCACCGAAGAGGGCCGGGAGAAGGCGATCTCGGTGATGCGCAAGCACCGGCTGGCGGAGCGGCTGCTCGCCGACGTCGTCGGGCTCGACATCGCCCACGTCCACGAGGAGGCCTGCCGCTGGGAGCACGTGATGAGCGAGCGCGTGGAGCGCCGGCTCGTCGAGCTGCTCAACTCGCCCAAGTTCTCCCCCTACGGCAACGCCATCCCCGGGCTGGAGACCCTGGGGATCAGCAGCGAGCGGGACGACCCGAAGACGGTCACCCTCTTCATCGCCTCGGAGGACGCCGGCCCGGAGGACCCCTTCACCCTGGCGCGCTTCCCCGAGGTGGTCCAGAAGGACGTCGAGTTCATGTACGAGCTCACCCAGGCGGGCATCGCGCCCGGGGCGGCGATCAGGATCGAGCGCGGGACCGACGCCGTCGTGCTGCGCGCAGCGGACCGGGAGCAGGGGGTCAGCATCGACCTCGACACCGCCTGGCACATCGTGGTCAAGCGCGGCTAGAGGGCACGGTTGGCCAAGCTCTACTTCCGCTACGGGGCGATGAACTCCGGCAAGTCGACGGCGCTGCTGCAGGCCGCCTACAACTACGAGGAGCGCGGGCAGCGCGTGCTGCTGGCCAAGCCCCGGGTGGACACCAAGGGCGAGTCGCAGGTCGTCTCCCGGCTCGGCGTCGCGCGCGAGGTCAGCTTCCTGCTGGACCCGCACGACGACGCCCGCGCAGTCTTCGCCCGCCACGCGCGCGGCGAGGAGGGCGGCCTGGGCCTGGAGATGTCCCTGCCCCCGGTCGCCTGCCTGCTGGTCGACGAGGCGCAGTTCCTCCCGCCGGAGCAGGTGGACGCGCTGATGAGGATCGCGGTGCTGGACCGGGTCCCGGTGCTGGCCTACGGGATCCGCACGGACTTCCGGACGCGTGCCTTCCCAGGCTCAGCCCGGCTGCTGGAGATCGCGCACTCCCTCGAGGAGCTCAAGACCATCTGCCGCTGCGGGAGCAAGGCCCTGTTCAATGGGCGCCGGGTGGGGGAGGAGTTCGTGTTCGACGGCGAGCAGGTCGCCATCGACGGGGAGGCCGTGACCTACGAGTCGCTCTGCGCGGCCTGCTACCTGGCGGAGACCGGCGGGGCGCTCGGCCCCGCTCCGGCGCCCGCCCGCGTCACGGTCCGGTGATGCGCCTCCGCCCGGGAGCGGGCGACGTCGTGATCATTTCGTGATCTTAAGTGCCGGAATCGGCGTCCCCAACCCCTGTGAAAACGGGTGAGCGACCGAGTTATCCCCCGCGAGACCCCCTGTGAGGTATTCCACAGGGAAAGATCTGTTGTCTCGGGCGGTCGCCCCAGAAAGTTTTGACGGCTCTCATCCTTCCTAGTCATAAGGGGGTTTTTGACCCTCGCAGGGGGAGCGGCGCGAGGGGGCCGGGGGCTGCGGGCGGATGCGAGGTCAAGCAGATCAGATCTCTCCGTGACCAAAACGTGACAATCCGGCGTGGGTGTGTGTACGCTCGTGGTCGTGCCGATGATCTGGTCGAACGGCACACTCGGACGGAGCGCCTAGCTCTGCCGCCGCCCGGGTACTACACGAAACATGTCTTTGGCAGAGACGGGGGAACCACATGCGGGTTCCTGCACGACAGGGCCCTTGGGGTTAAGTCGCCCACCACGGCGACCGGGTGTCTCCCATCCGAACCCGACAGCTCACCTCGTAGGCAAAAGGGAGGAAATACTTTTATGGCTAAGAGCACCGCTCGTCACCGCGCAGCTACCAAGTCCCACGCGCTGCGCAACACCGGAATCGCCGCTGGCGCGGCCGCCGTCCTCGTCGGCTCCGTCGCCCCGGCCAACGCCTTCGCAGGCTCCTCGGTCCCCACGACCTCGGAGAACACGGCCTCCTACGGCTACGACTCGACCGCTTCCTACGGTTACGACTCGACTGCTGCCTACCAGGCCGAGAACACCGGCAACGGCTTCCAGCAGGCCTTCGACAACGCCGGCTACGTCGAGCAGGCCCCCGTCCAGGGGACCGCCTCCACCGGCAGCACCGAGGACATCGACACCCAGTCCTCCACCCCCGCCTCCGGTGACCGCGCCGCGGTCGTCGCCGCGGCCGAGGCCGGCATCGGCGGCTCCTACGTCTGGGGCGGCAGCGCCGACGGCGCCTGGGACTGCTCCGGCTTCGTCTCCAACGTCTACGCCAAGGCCGGGGTCAACCTGACCGCCTACACCCACGCCATGAAGAGCGAGGTCAAGCCGACCTCCTCGCCGCAGCCCGGCGACATCGTCTTCACCAACGGCTACTCGCACGTGGGCATCTACGTCGGCAACGGCGAGATGATCTCCGCGCTGAACCCCTCGCAGGGCACGCAGAAGACCGCCGTCGACGGCGGCGGCGCGATGCCCGTGGACGGTTACTACACCGCCTTCTAAGGGGTCGGCAGTCCTCGACTGCTGACGCTGTAAGAGGGGGTGCCCGGGAGGGGAAGCCCGGGCACCCCCTCTTTGCATGTCCACCGTGCTGCGCGCCGGCCGACGCCGCCGCCCCGCGGTTCTCTCTCACGTCTTGACTTCCCAGCACTGATGCCGCGCGCCCCCGGAACAGCGGGAGGCGCCCCCCCGCGACACCCCGAGGAATTCCGATGGCTTCGTCCACCACCCTGTCCAAGAACTCCGCGCGCGCCGCCGGCGTGCTGACCATCTCCGGCCTGATGATCGGCGGGATCGCCCTCGCCCAGGGCGCCAACGCCGCCCCCGAGGTAGAGCCGGTCTCGCAGGTCACCGCCGATCCGGTCCTCTCCGGCTACAACCAGGAGGTCGGCGAGGCCCCGGCCCTGCTGGCCCGGCCCGACGTCGCCCCCAAGACCCATGACCAGATCATGGCCGAGCGCGCCGCCGAGGATCAGGCTGCCGCCGACCAGGCCGCCGCTGATCGGGTGGCCGCCGAGCTGGTCGCCGCGGATCAGGCCGCGGCCGACCAGGCTCCCGCCGACGAGGCCGCCGCCGAGCAGACCCACGCGCCGGTCATCGACGAGGTCGCCGCCTCCGACGAGCTGGCACCCCAGAGCGACGCCGAGCCCGTTCCCTTCGAGGCGCCCGCCCCGGCCGAGGAGGCCGCCCCCGCTCCGGCTGCGGAGCCCGAGAGCGCCCCGGCCGAGGAGGCCGCCGCTCCGGCTCCCGCCGAGGAGCCCGCTCCCGCGCAGCCCGCTGCGGAGGTCGAGACGGCCTCCACCGAGGCCGCGGAGCCCGCTCCGGCCGCGCAGCCGGCCCAGGTCGAGGTCGAGACGGCCGCGGACACCACGCCCGCCCCGGCCGCCGAGCCCGCCCAGGCCGAGCCCGCCGCGGAACCCGCCGCCCAGTCCTCCGGGTCCTACAACGGCGCCGCCGTGGTCTCTGCGGCGAAGTCCCAGATCGGCGTGCAGCAGGACTGCACCGCCCTGGTCAGCAACGCGCTGCGCTCGGCCGGCATCAACTTCCACGGCTGGCCCGCCGACTACCAGCAGCTGGGCCACACCGTCTCCGCCGGCGAGGCGAAGCCCGGCGACCTCATCTACTACGCCTCCAACGGCATGGGCCAGTCCCACATCGCCGTGTACATCGGCAACGGCCAGGCCATCCACGGCGGCTGGGAGGGCGGCACCACCGCTCAGTTCAGCGCCGACCTGCCCGCCGCGTCCTCCCCGGTCTACATCAGCGTGGACCGCTGATCCCGGTGAGCATCAGCGGGGCCCGCTGATCGAGGCCAGGTCCCGGCCCCGCCCTCCGGCCGGCGTCATGATCCGTCATGCCGCCGGCCGGAGGCGCAGGGAGAGGTACCATGAAGGAAACGACCCCCGACGGCCAGCGGGGGTCGTTTTCGCATATCCGGCCGCTCCTGCCGGGGTGTCCGACCCGCTTCCGCGGCGTCGATATCATGGGAGCATGTCTATTCAGTTCGAGCCCCCGGAGTCCCGCAGCGATCAGGAGTTCAAGGCCATGGCCATCGGGATGGTGGCCGGCGCCGTCCCGGGCATCATCATCGGCCTGCTGCTCTCCATCCCGTGGGGGAATCCGGCGATGTGGGTGTCCATCGCGGGCGCCGTGGGCATCATCCTGGGACTCGTCATCTCCACCCTCGTCCAGCGGGCGCGCCGGAAGCGGGGCCGGGACCGGGAGGACGCCTGACGG
Organism: Rothia halotolerans; assembly: GCF_004136635.1. Taxonomy (GTDB): domain Bacteria; phylum Actinomycetota; class Actinomycetes; order Actinomycetales; family Micrococcaceae; genus Rothia; species Rothia halotolerans. Next base: position 34,750 of record NZ_NOIU01000003.1, read on the forward strand.
CGCGAGGGGTCGCCGCGCGTCGGACGGGGCGGGGGATCACCGCGCGTCTTCGAGCGCCGCGATCTCGGCCCCCAGGTTGCGCCGCGCGGCGGGCTCCCAGTCCCGCCGGGCGGTCCCGGTGAGGTAGAGGCCGTCCTCCAGGAGGCCCCTCAGGATCCTCGCCCGCCCGGAGCGGAACGCCTCCTCGGGGACGTGGGCATACTCGCGGCGCACCGCTTGGGAGTACCGGCGGTAGCGGTCCGGGGGAGCGGCCAGGATGCCGAGGTCGGCGTCGTGGAAGACCGGCCAGAGCCGCTCGCCGGAGGCCGCGGTGTGGTCCGCGGTCGCCAGGATCAGACGGCGGACGCGATCCAGCTCCTCCGCCGGGAGGAGTCCCGCGAGGTCCGCGGCGCTGCGCTCGGCGCTGAGGCGCTCGTCCCGGCCGGGGACCCCCTCGTACACGACGTCGTGGTACCAGGCGGCGAGCCGCAGCGCCCGCGTCTCCCCCTCGGGGCGGGTGGCCCCGGCGTCGAGCTCCTCGAGGCGATCGAGGACCTCCGCCAGATGCACGCTGGTGTGGTAGTGGCGGCCCGCGCCGTCCCAGTCCGCCAGGACGGCCTCCCCGATCCCGGGGTGGCCGGGCAGCGTCCGCTCCCACGCGCTCAGCAGCCGGCGCCGGATCCGGCGGGGCCGCTCCCGGGCCGGGACGCGGAGCCCGCTGGCCCGCAGGCGCCGGGTCAGCTCGCCGGCGGAGACCGCGAGGGCGCCCGCATCCAGTGCCGCGCGGTGGAGGTGCTCGGGGACGTCGTAGTGGTCCCGGTCGAAGGCGCGGGGGCTCAGGCCGATCCGCTCCGCGGCGCCGTGCAGCTCGTCGAGGCTGGTCTCGGAGACCAGGTGGGAGAAGCGGGTGCCGTGGGCCGGCCACAGCGGCGGATCGATCAGGAGCGTCATGGGACCAGTCTGGCACGCCGGAGTCGGCGGCCCGCGATGGGACAGAGCCGGCGCGAACCCGGTACACTGGACCGGTGCGCCCTCGTAGCTCAGGGGATAGAGCACGGCTCTCCTAAAGCCGGTGTCGGTGGTTCGAATCCACTCGGGGGCACGCATGAAGCCGGCCGGAGGCGATCTCGCCTCCGGCCGGCTCTCTCCTTTAACGCCCGCGGAGTCTCACTCCCGCCGCGGGACGGCCTCCTCGGTTCGCGTCCCGGCCTCCTCGGATTGCGGGACGGTCTCCACCGGGGCGGTCGCGGGGGCGGCGTCGGGCTCCGGGCCCGGCGGGACGACCACGCGACCCGCCCAGCGGCAGGCGGCTCGCATGAGGGCCTCCAGGGGACCTCGGCCGAGCGCCTTCAGCCACGCCGTCGCGATGAGGGCCGCGACCGCGATCTGGATGAAGAACCAGAAGCCGGGATGCTGCGAGATGTCGATGGCCGCGAGGAACAGCATGTGCAGCGTGTACAGGGTCAGGGTCATCGTGCCGATCGAGGCGATCGGGCTCAGCCAGCGGCCCGCGGTCCGGCTCAGCAGCAGGAACCCGCCGAGTGCGACCATGGCCAGCCCGGCGCTGTAGGCCAGCGCGAACGGGGTGTTGGTGTGGGGGCCGTCGATCACCAGCCACCAGTTGGTGGTGGTCGGCAGGACGGGGTCCGGGCCGAGCTTGACGACCCACCGCACGTCGGTCGCCGACATCTCCGGGTTGGCCTCGAGGATCGACCGCATGCCGCCGGCCCGGTACAGCAGGAAGTTGGACAGCCCGACGGCGGCTGCTGCGAGCACCGCCCCGACGATCACCAGGCCCACCTGCACGCGCTCACGGTTCAGCGGCATCCGGCCCAGCGCGATCCCCAGGCAGATGAACGTCATCCAGGTGATGGCGGGGTAGTGGCCGGTCAGCAGCAGGTCGATGAGCACGTTCCCCGGGTCCACCGCCAGGTCGGCGATGTCGGCGTTGTAGTACGGGGTGTAGTCGATGCCCGCGAGCGAGAGCTGCATCACGAACGGCGCGACCACCGCGAAGGCCCCCGCAGCGACGAGGTTGGCGCGGTTGCTCAGGAGCGTGAACGGGATCGCCAGCAGGAAGAGCAGGCCGTAGTAGGGGAGGATGTCGAAGACTGGGATCGGCAGCAGGTTCAGCGTGAGGCCGAAGAGCAGCAGGATCAGGGCGCGGACCGTCAGCGAGACCCGCGACCTCAGGCGGTCCCGGCCGACGTCGCGCTTCCTGCTGCCGGTCAGGAACGCCAGGCTCACGCCCGCCAGCAGGGCGAACAGCGCGGAGGCGTGGCCGGCGGCCAGCCGCCAGACCCAGGTCGGCTCGCCGGTCTCGGGGTTGAGCGCCGGCAGGGTGTGCACCGCGATCATGCCGATCATGGCCAGCCCGCGGGCGGCGTCGATGCCGACCGTGCGCCGGGCGGTCTTGCGGCCGTCCCGGCTCTGGACGCGGTACACGCCGGTGCTGTGCGAGATCTTGTGCTTGCCACGGCGGGGGACGGGCGGGGACTGCTGGTCGGGCTCCCAGGGGCTGCTGGGGTCCGAGCCGCTCTCCGAGCGCGAGAGCTGCGGGTCGGCCGTCCACACGGCCCGTGGCGGGCGGGGGCCCGGCAGCGGGCGCTCGCCGGGGGCCAGATTCCCCTCCGGGACCTCGCGGGACTGGTTCTGGGGAGCGTTCATCGTACTGATTCCTCACTGCGGGTGACGGATGCGGAGGTGCCCGGGCGCGCGCGGCCGGCGGAGCCGCCCCCGTCCGTCCAGGGGAGGGCCGCGGAGCGGTCGTCGACGACGACCCGCTCGTCGACCTCGTCGGGATCCAGGTGCTGCACCGGGTTGCCGCCCCACACGCCGTCGGAGGGGACCTCCTCCTGGCGGAGCACCATCGAGCCGGGACGCACCGTGGTGCGCTCGCCGACGGCCGAGCCCGGCAGCATGAAGCTGTTGGGCGCGAGGGTGGCCCCGACGCCGAGGCGGACCGTCTCCATGCCCATCACCCGGTCGTGGAAGAGGTGGGTCTGGAGCACGGTGCCCCGGTTGACCGTGGCGCGGTCCTCGACCGTGATGAGGTCGAACTCCGGCAGCCACCAGGTCTCGCACCACACGTCGCGGCCGATCTTCGACCCCATCAGGCGGGCCCACACGTTGTAGAGCGGGGACCCGAGGCCGAGGCGGACGAGGCTCGGCACGGCCAGCGACTCGGCGAAGGAGTCGGCGAGCTCGCTGCGCCACACGAAGGTGCTGAACAGCGGCCGGTCCCCGCGCCGGAAGACGCCGATCAGCGCCCACTTGGCGGCCACCGGGATGAGCGAGGCCAGGATGCCCGCCGCGAGCACCACCGGGCCCGACCACAGGGCTGCCCGGGCGATGCCGAGCATGGGCTCCCCGGCGTCCATGTAGATGCTGGTCAGCGCGTAGACGATCATCAGGTCGAGCCAGGCCGCGATGATCGCGGGCAGGATGCGGCACGACTCGACCATCGCCCGGGCCACCTTCAGCCGCACGGCGGGGCGGAAGGTCTTGGCGGCGTCGGCCTCGACCTTGATCCGCGGGATCGACTTCGCCTTCCGGCCCAGCCACGAGGAGCCGAGGGCCGGCTGGTAGGGGGTCGAGGAGAGGACGGCGATCAGCGATCCGGCCGGCAGGTCGCGGTCGGGCCCGACGATCGCGGAGTTGCCCACGAAGGCGCCCTCGCCGATCACCGTGGTCCCGATGTGGACCCAGCCGCCGCGGGTGCGGACGCTGTTGACCAGGGCGTGGTCGGCCACGAAGGTCCTGTCGTTGAGGTAGGTCAGGTGCGGGATCGTCTCCAGGGTGGAGATCTCGGTGTCCCGCCCGACCCGGGCCCCCAGCAGGCGCATGAAGACCGGCGTGATGCACGAGGCGTAGATCGGGTAGGTCGAGACCAGCGTGCGCTGCATCAGCGTGTGGGTGAACCAGGCGCCCCAGCCCGCCGCGCTGGTCTGCGGGAAGTAGCCCGGGACGATCAGGCTCGAGGTGACCCGCACGCAGCCGATCACCAGGAAGAGCCAGGTGATGACCGTCAGGATCGTGAACACGGGCGTCCACATCGCGAGGTCGGGGAAGACCTCCTCGTAGGTCTGGATGTCCCCCACGAAGTGCAGGATCAGCAGCGCGCCCGGCAGGATCGCCAGCAGGGGCAGCAGGCCGATGAGCACGACGCCGGCCGAGTGGGCGGCCCAGCTGCGCACCGGCCCCCACGCCCAGCCGCGCCCGGCCTCCGCGGGGCTCCCGTCGGGCCAGGTCTCGCCCGCGACGCCGCGGGGCCCGGCCGGGGAGCCGCCCCACAGCTCGCCCGCCGGGACCGTGCCCTCGACGTAGGAGCCCGGCACGATCTCGGCGCCGGCGCCGACGTGGGCGCCGGGGGCCAGCAGGGTGCGGGTCCCCACCCGGGCGCCGTCGTCCACCACGATCTCGCCGAGGATGAAGACGTCCCCGTCGATCCAGTGGCCGTTCAGGTCCGCCTCGGGCTCGATCGAGACGCCGTCGCCCAGGGTCACCAGGCCGGTCACGGAGGGCTGGTGGTGCAGGTGGGCGTCCCTGCCCACGGAGGTGCCCAGGAGCCGGTGGAAGGCCGGGGCCATCGGGGTGCCCCAGAGCAGGTCCAGCCGCTGGAGGATGATCAGCCGGTCGGCCGCCCATACCCTGAGGTGGGTCCAGCCGCCGCGCAGGTATCTGCCGGGTCTCAGGCGCGCGGTCAGCAGCCTGACCCCCAGCGCCGTCAGCAGCAGGCGGCCCGGCAGCGAGAACAGGATGACCCAGCCGATGGCCAGCGGGACCCACGGGGGAGCGATCACCCAGCCGGCGTCGAAGACGACGGCGAGGAACCAGACCACGATGATCGACCCGAGGACGTAGCGCAGGCCGTTGTAGACGTAGAGCAGGCTCACGAAGGCGGCCTGGAACACCCCGCCGAGCCGGGGGATGGGCTCCGGGAGCGGGCGCTCGTCGTGCACCTCGGCCAGTCCCTCGAGGTAGTCGGACATCCCCCGCAGCGTCGGGTGCTCGTAGATCTCGGCGATCGCGGTGGAGGGGTGGGTGCGCCGCAGGGCGGCGACCAGGCGGGCGACCTGGACCGATCCGCCGCCGAGGTCGAAGAAGTTGCTCTCCGCACCCAGCGGGATGGGGCCCAGCTCGTGCGCCCAGAGCTCCGCGAGCCAGATCAGGTCCGGGTCCAGGTCCCCGCCGGCCTCCGCGTCGCCGCTGGTCAGCGGCCAGGGCAGCGCGCCGCGGTCCACCTTGCCGGAGGTCTTCATGGGCATCTGCTCGAGGATGGTCAGGCTGGGGACGATGCCGCCGGGGAGGTGCTTCGCCATGAGCTTGCGGACGACGTCGAGGTCGATCGAGCCCTCGGACTCGGCGACCAGGTAGCCGACCAGGACGTCGGAGCCGCCGGCGGTGCGGTGCAGCGCCGCGGCGCCCAGGTGGACCCCCGGCATGCGGCTCAGGTGCTCGTCGATCTCGCCGAGCTCCAGCCGGCGCCCGCCCAGCTTGATCTGGTCGTCCGCGCGGCCGCCGAAGACCAGGCCCTCCCGCTCGGCCCGGACGACGTCGCCGGTCCGGTAGGCGCGCTCCCAGCCCAGCGAGGGCAGCGGGGCGTACTTCTCGGCGTCCTTGGCGGGATCGAGGTACCGGCCGAGGCCGACGCCGGAGATGATCAGCTCCCCGGTCTCGCCCCACTCGACGGGCTCGCCCTCCGGGTCCACCACGGCCAGGGCCCAGCCCGGCACCGGGCGCCCGATGCGCACGGGCGGGTCGGCGGTCATCTTCTGGCCGGTGGCGATCACCGTGGCCTCGGTGGGGCCGTAGGTGTTCCACACCTCGCGGCCGGGGTGGGCCAGGCGGCCCACCAGCTCCAGGGGGCAGGCCTCGCCGCCGAAGATCAGCAGCCGCACGGCCTCCATGGCCTCGGCGGGCCAGAGGGAGGCGAGGGTCGGCACGGTGGAGACGGCGGTGATGTCCCGCTCCATGATCCAGTCGCCCAGGTCGGGGCCGGAGCGGACGATCGAGCGCGGGGCGGCGACCAGGGCGGCGCCGTAGCGCCAGGCCAGCCACATCTCCTCGCAGGAGGCGTCGAAGGCCACGGAGAGGCCGGCCATCACGCGGTCGCCGGGTCCCAGGGGGCGGTCCACCAGGTACATCCGCGCCTCGGCGTCGACCAGGGCCGCGGCCGAGCGGTGGGAGACCGCCACGCCCTTGGGAGTGCCGGTGGAGCCGGAGGTGAAGATGATCCAGGCGTCGTCGCCCAGCTCCGGCTCCGAGAGGTCGTCGCTGTTCTGGCCGAGGCGCTGGACGAGCTCCAGCCCGGCGCCGAAGACGGCGGCGACGTTCGCCTCGCGCCACACGGTGTCCGCGCGGGAGTCCGGGTCGTCGAAGTCCACCGGCACGTAGGCGGCGCCGGCGAACAGGGTCGCGAGGATCGCGACGTAGAGGTCGGTGGTCCCGGAGGGGACGCGGATGCCCACGCCGTCCCCGCGCCCGATGCCGAGGTCCCACAGGCGCTGGCGCTGCGACTCGACGAGCTCGCTCAGCTCCGCGTAGGTGATCTCGTCGGCGTCGTCCTCCAGGGCCACGGCGTCGGGGTGGGAGTCGATGGTGGATTCGACGATGTCGATCAGGGTGCGCGGGGCCGGTGGGGTCTCGACGCCGTAGACGGCGAGCTTCGGGTCGTCCTCCTCGCGAGGGGAGGACTGCTCGTCTGCCGAGGGGTGGGGATGCGGGTTCATGGGACTCTCCGAAGACGGGTGAGCGATGCGGTTCGGCCGGTGACATCGGTCACCCGGCCGGGGGCTACTACCCATCTTGAAGAGGCTCGCACGTACTACGAAGTTGACCCTCTGGTATTTTTTCAAACTTCCCGGAGGCCCGGGATTCCGGGGTTTTCGGCGCCCCTCGCGGCTTTTTGGACCGGTGCAGGGCGGTGTTGAATCAGCTGGCCCGGGCGTCCAGGACCGCGTCGAGGAGGCCGACCTGAGGGACGGAGTAGTGGTCGTGCCCGTTCATGACGCTCAGGCTCACCCCGGCGAATCCGTGCCGCTCGTACCAGGCACTGCCCTCGACCGCCGCGCTCCGGGCGTCGAAGGGCTCGCGCGGGTCCGTGCCGTCGTCGCGCGCGCCGACCGTCCAGTAGAGGGGGGTGTGCTGCGCCTGCTCGGCCGTGGGCCGCAGCGTCGCGTACCGGGGGGCTCCGCCGCCGCCGACCATGATCGCCCCGCCCGTCACCGCCTCGAGGTTCTCCGGCACGACGCCGTAGCTGAGCATCTCGGCGCCGCCCGAGTACCCCATCCACCACACCCGGTCCCGGTCGATCGGGAAGGACTCGGGCAGGCGCTGCTGCACCAGGTCCATCAGCCACGGCCGGTTGGAGTCCATCTCCTTCCACCAGGTGAGGTCCTCGGCCGGGTCCGGGGTCAGCGGCACCAGGAGGATCGCGTTGTGGGAGGCGGCGACCTGGGCCATGCAGTTCAGCATGCCCCAGGGCTTGGCGTACTCCTCGGCGCCGTCGCCGTGCAGTCGGACCACCAGGCCCACGGGCTTGCTGTAGTCGATGCCGCGGGCGAAGACGTGGTAGCGCCCGCTCACCCCACCGGAGGAGAAGTGCTGGTCCAGGCTGACCCCCTTCACCGTGGGGGAGTGCGGCGAGCCCGAGGGGGCGCTGGTGTAGAGGGGCTCCGGCTCGGCGCGGGGGTCGTCCGAGGCCATCCCGTACTCCGAGCAGCTGGGGTAGTCGTCCCCGGCCGGCATTCCCTGCAGCATCTGGTCCTCCTGGTGGGCCGCGTCCTCGTCCCCGAAGCGGGCGTCGCTGATGAGCGATGGCACGAGCGCCAGCGCGATGAGCAGGATGAAGGCGACGATCGCCCAGACGAGGCTGGAGCGGCCGGTCCGGGATCGGGGCGGGGTATGACGGTCCCGGTGGGATGACATGCCCCTCAGATTACTGCACGAGCCTGTGGCCGACCTGTGATGTGCACACCATGGCTCCGCGCTGCGGGTACCGTCAAGTCCGCCCCGACCCGGAGGGGCCTCAGACCAGCTCGCCGCGGGAGAAGGCGTCGACCTTGCTCCGGACCAGGCGCACGAACAGCCAGGCGCCCTGCGCGAGCAGGGCGAGCATCAGCACCCAGCGGGCGACGACGAGCGCCGAGGCCAGCGCGACCGGGCCGGCCCCGGGATCGGCCAGGGCGGCGTCGACCGCGTGGCCGCCGGCCAGGTACACCGCCGCGAAGAGCACCGGAACCAGCCACATGAGCCAGCGGAGCGCGCCCTTCGGCAGGGAGAGCGCGATCATCCCCAGCCAGCCCAGGGCCAGCAGCACCGGGGCGAAGAGCCCCGAGGTCCGGTGCACGTAGCGGTACTGCTCGAGGCCGCCGTCCCCGAGGGCCGAGGCGGAGGAGGCGATCTCCTGCCGGCCGAAGCCCGTGGGGCGCAGCTCGGGCAGGAGCGTGCCCGCCGCGGCCCCGAGCTGGGGGAGGGTCCAGGCCAGCACGTAGAGGAGGAAGAGGACGCCGATGGCCACCACGACGCCGGTGAGCAGGCCCGCCGAGGAGCCCTTGGCCGGCCGGGCGGCGGCGTCGGCCCCCTCCGCCCCGGGTCGGCCGGCCGCGGGGGAGGCTCCCGGCCGGGAGGACGCGGCTCGGGAGGGCCCGGGGCGGGAAGAAGCCGCCCGGGAGGAGGCCGGCCGGGCGGCGCCCGGGGACCGACCCGCCGTGGCGGTCCGGGAGGGGGGCCCGCCGCCGTCCGCCCGCTCGGCGTGCTTGCGTCTGATCTGGCCCTTGGACATACCCATGCCTCCCATTATGGCCGCCGGGCCTCCCCGCGGCCCATCGGCAGGACGACGCCGGGGGTGCATCGAAGGTGTGTTCGCCTAGACTGGTGCATGGTATGGATTTTCTGCGTGACTCTTCGTTCTTGTCCCCCGACGGCCCCCGTGAGCCCGGAGCCGCCGAGCAGCGGCGCGACCCGGCGAGCCTCGTCGAGGGGCTCAACGAGCATCAGGCGGAGGCGGTCACCCACCAGGGCTCGCCGCTGCTGATCGTGGCCGGGGCGGGCTCCGGCAAGACGCGGGTGCTGACCCACCGTATCGCCTACCTGCTCGCGACCGGCCGCGCCCACCAGGGCGAGATCCTCGCGATCACCTTCACCAACAAGGCCGCCGCCGAGATGCGCGAGCGCGTGGCCGATCTGGTGGGCCCCCGGGCCGAGCGCATGTCCATCTCCACCTTCCACAGCTTCTGCGTCCGGGTGCTGCGGCGGGAGGCCACCACGATCGGCCTGAAGTCCACCTTCTCGATCTACGACTCCGCCGACTCGCTGCGCCTGATCACGCTCATCGCCAAGGAGCAGGAGCTGGATCCCAAGCGCTTCGCCCCCAAGGCGCTGCAGAACCGCATCTCCACGCTGAAGAACGAGCTGATCGACGCGGAGCAGAACGCCGCCTCCGCCTCCTCGACCGATCCGTGGGAGGCGAACGTCGCCCGGGTCTACAGCGAGTACGCCCGCCGCCTGCGCGCCGCCAACGCCCTGGACTTCGACGACCTGATCTCCCAGACCGTCTTCATGCTGCGGGCCTTCCCCCAGGTCGCCGAGTACTACCGCCGCCGGTACCGCCACATCCTGGTGGACGAGTACCAGGACACCAACCACGCCCAGTACGCGCTGGTCAGGGAGCTGACCGGGCACGACGCCGCGCGCCCGGCGGACGCCTCCAGCCCCTACCCGGGCGGCGTCGAGCCCGCGGAGCTCACCGTGGTGGGCGACTCGGACCAGTCGATCTACGCCTTCCGCGGGGCCGACATCCGCAACATCACCGACTTCGAGCGGGACTACCCGAGCGCGCGGACGATCCTGCTGGAGCAGAACTACCGCTCGACCCAGAACATCCTCACCGCCGCCAACGCCGTGATCGAGCGGAACCCGCAGCGGCGCGAGAAGAAGCTCTGGACGGCCTCGGGCGACGGCCCGCTGATCACCGGCTACGTGGCGGAGAACGAGCACGCCGAGGCCCGCTACATCGCCGAGGAGATCGACCGCCTGCGGGACGAGGAGGGGATCGCGCCGGGCGACGTCGCCGTCTTCTACCGGACCAACGCCCAGTCCCGCTCGGTGGAGGAGATCCTCATGCGCGTGGGCCTGCCCTACCGTGTGGTCGGCGGCACGCGCTTCTACGAGCGCAAGGAGATCAAGGACGCGCTCTCCTACCTCCGCGCGCTGCTCAACCCGGACGACGACATCAACGTCCGCCGCATCCTCAACGAGCCCAAGCGCGGCATCGGCGCGCGCTCCGAGGGGGCCGTCGCCAACCTCGCCCAGCGGGACCGGACCTCCTTCATGGCGGCCGCCCGCCGCGCCGAGGAGGCTCCGGGGCTCGCCAACGCCGGGGCCAAGAAGATCGCCGGGTTCGTGACCCTGATGGACGACCTCGCCCAGCTCGCCGCGACCGAGAGCGCGGCCACCAGCCTCGAGGCCGTGCTGGAGCAGACCGGCTACCTCGAGGCGCTGCGCACCTCGGAGGACCCGCAGGACGAGTCCCGCGTGGAGAACCTCAACGAGCTCGTCGCGGTGGTCCGCGAGTTCGAGCGGGACCACCCCGAGGCCGGCCTCGGCGAGTTCCTGGAGCACGTGGCCCTGGTGGCCGACGCCGATCAGATCCCCAACCGCCCCAAGGCCGGCGAGGAGGGCGGCCCGTCCGCCGAGCAGGTCGCCCGCGAGGTCGCGGAGGCCCGCGAGCAGGGCGTGGTGACGCTGATGACCCTCCACACGGCCAAGGGGCTCGAGTTCCCGGTGGTCTTCCTCACCGGCATGGAGCACGGCCTCTTCCCGCACCAGCGGGCGCTCGCGGACGAGACGGAGATGAGCGAGGAGCGGCGCCTGGCCTACGTGGGCCTGACCCGCGCCATGCAGCGGCTCTACCTGACCCGCGCCGAGTCGCGCTCCATGTGGGGCCAGGGGCAGTTCAACCCGCCCTCGCCCTTCCTCGAGGAGATCCCGGAGCAGCTCATCGACTGGAAGCGGCTCGGCTCGGCCGGGCGGGGCGGCTTCGGCTCGGCGGTCTACGGATCGGGAGGGTTCGGCTCCGGCGGGTTCGGGACGGGGCGGCGGGGCGGCTCGGCCTCATGGGGCGAGTCCTCCTCGTGGGGCGGGCACGGCGCCGGCCCCTCCGGCGGCAGCCGCCCGGCCGCGGCGAGCCACGACGCCGGCTACGGGGGCGACGTCCCCGCCTCCTCCGGGCTGAGGGGCCGCTCCTCCGCCTCGCGGGTCCAGCAGAACAAGGAGATCCCCGCCCTGGCGGTGGGGGACTCGGTCCAGCACAAGACCTTCGGCCGGGGCCGGGTCATCGGCCTCGAGGGAGCCGGGGACAAGACGGTCGCGAAGGTCCGCTTCGGCCAGGACGAGAAGCGGCTGCTTCTGCGCTACGCCCCGGTCACCAAGGTCGAGGAGTAGCCGCGGGGCCCGCCGGGAAGACGGCCGGTGACGCCCTCACGTGTCGCGAATCCCACAAACCGTCGCGAGGTTAGGGACCGAATGACCTTTTGGGATATGGTCGGGGCGGGGAGAGCGCGGCACGAGCGTTCCGCCGTGGGCCCTCGGGGCTCCGCGCCTCCACACTCATCAGGCCGGGCGGACTGGCAGGTTCACCCGGCACGACTTCGACGAAGAAGGACACCCACACGTGGACCTGTTTGAATACCAGGCACGCGATCTCTTCGAGAAGCACGGGGTTCCCGTACTTCAGGGGATCGTCGCCGAAACTCCCGAAGAAGCCAAGGCCGCCGCTGAGAAGATCGGCGGGGTCACCGTCGTCAAGGCTCAGGTCAAGGTGGGCGGTCGCGGCAAGGCCGGCGGCGTCAAGGTCGCGAAGAACGCCGACGAAGCCTACGAGTACGCCTCCCAGATCCTCGGGATGGACATCAAGGGCCACACCGTCCACCGCGTGATGATCGCCCAGGGCGCGGACATCGCCGAGGAGTACTACTTCTCGATCCTGCTGGACCGCGGAAACCGCTCCTACCTGGCCATGTGCTCCGTCGAGGGCGGCATGGAGATCGAGCAGCTGGCCGAGGAGCGCCCCGAGGCGCTGGCCCGCGTCGAGGTCGACCCCGCCGCCGGCCTGACCGCCGAGAAGGCCACCGAGATTGTCGAGACCGCCGGGTTCCCGGAGGAGCTGCGCCAGGCCGTGGCCGGCGTCATCGTCAAGCTCGGCGAGGTCTACAAGAACGAGGACGCCACCCTGGTGGAGGTCAACCCGCTGGTCAAGACCGGCGACGGCCAGATCCTCGCCCTGGACGGCAAGGTCTCCCTCGACGAGAACGCCGAGTTCCGCCACGAGGACCACGCGGCCCTCGAGGACAAGGCCGCGACCGACCCGCTGGAGGCCAAGGCCAAGGAGAACGACCTCAACTACGTCAAGCTGGACGGCGAGGTCGGGATCATCGGCAACGGCGCCGGGCTGGTCATGTCGACCCTCGACGTCGTCGCCTACGCCGGCGAGAAGCACGGGAACGTGAAGCCCGCCAACTTCCTCGACATCGGGGGTGGCGCCTCCGCCGAGGTCATGGCCAACGGCCTCGACGTCATCCTGGGCGACGACCAGGTCAAGTCGGTGTTCGTCAACGTCTTCGGCGGCATCACCGCGTGCGACGCCGTCGCCAACGGCATCGTCAAGGCCCTGGAGATCCTCGGCGACTCCGCCACCAAGCCGCTGGTCGTCCGCCTCGACGGGAACAACGTGGAGGAGGGCCGCCGCATCCTGCAGGAGGCCAACCACCCGCTGGTCACCCAGGCCGAGACCATGGACTCCGGCGCCGACAAGGCCGCCGAGCTGGCCCACCAGGCCGCCTGAGCGCCGCCCTAGCAGAAGCAGAGATTCAGAGGAAAACATGTCTATCTTTTTGAACAAGGACTCCAAGGTCATCGTTCAGGGCATCACCGGCGGCGAGGGAACCAAGCACACCGCGCGCATGCTGGCGGCGGGCACCCAGGTCCTGGGCGGCGTGAACGCCCGCAAGGCCGGCACCACCGTGTCCCACAAGCGCCAGGACGGCTCCGACGTCGACCTGCCGGTCTTCGGCACCGTCGAGGAGGCCGTCCGCGAGACCGGCGCCGACGTCTCGATCGTCTTCGTCCCGCCGGCCTTCACCAAGGCCGCCGTGATCGAGGCCATCGACGCTGAGGTCCCGCTCGTCGTCGTCATCACCGAGGGCATCCCGGTCCAGGACTCCGCCGAGTTCTGGGCGCACGCGAAGTCCAAGGTGGGCAGCGACGGCAAGCCGACCACCCGCATCATCGGGCCCAACTGCCCCGGCATCATCACCCCCGGCGAGTCGCTGGTGGGCATCACGCCCGCCAACATCACCGGCACGGGCAAGATCGGGCTGGTCTCCAAGTCCGGCACCCTGACCTACCAGATGATGTTCGAGCTGCGGGACATCGGGTTCTCCACCGCCATCGGCATCGGCGGCGACCCGGTCATCGGGACCACCCACATCGACGCCCTCGAGGCGTTCGAGGCGGACCCGGAGACCGAGGCCATCGTGATGATCGGCGAGATCGGCGGCGACGCCGAGGAGCGCGCCGCGGAGTTCATCAAGGCCAACGTGACCAAGCCCGTCGTGGGCTACGTCGCCGGCTTCACCGCTCCCGAGGGCAAGACCATGGGCCACGCCGGTGCCATCGTCTCCGGCTCCTCCGGGACGGCCGAGGCCAAGAAGGAGGCCCTCGAGGCCGCCGGGGTCAAGGTCGGCAAGACCCCGTCGGAGTCGGCTCAGCTGATGCGCGAGATCTTCGCCGCCAAGTAGCCCGCCGGATCCTTCGGCAGCCGCCAAGGGGCCCGCCGCTCCCACCCACGGGTGGGGATGGCGGGCCCCTTCGCGTGCGCGGCGCGGCTCCGCCGGAAGCCGCGCTTCCATCGGCCCTCGCGGCTCCGCCGGTCCCGAGGGCCCCGGCGGAGGCGGGCGGATCAGGCCGTGGCGACCCCGAACAGCAGCCCCAGCAGGTACGTGGCCGCGGCCGCCCCGTACCCGATGAGGAGCTGGCGCAGCCCGCGCTTCAGCGGCGAGGCCCCCGAGAGCAGTCCCACCACGGCGCCGGTGCCCAGCAGCGCGACGCCCACCAGGACCAGCGAGATCGTCATGGCCACCCACGAGGAGAGGCCGAAGAGGTAGGGGAGGATCGGGATGATCGCGCCCGAGGCGAAGAAGCAGAAGCTCGACGCCGCCGCCCCCAGGTCGGTGCCCAGGGCCACGTTCCCGGCACCCTCCTCCGCGGCGTCGTCCCCCACCGGGTCGCGATGTGACAGGGACGGGTCGCAGTCGCAGTCGAAGTAGCCGAACCGCTCCTGGGTGCGGTGCCTGGCCGACTCCGGGTCCATGCCGCGGGCGCGGTAGAGCAGCTCGAGCTCGTTGGCGTCGATGTCCAGGTCCGGCGCCACCGAGAGGGTCACCTGCGTGGGCCGCGAGGCGTCCAGCAGCTCGCGCTGGGAGCGCACCGAGACGAACTCGCCGGCTCCCATGCTCAGCGCACCGGCCAGCAGACCCGCGATGCCGCTCAGCAGGACCATCTGCGGGGAGGCCCCCGAGGCGCCGATGCCCATGATCAGGGCGACGTTGGAGACCAGGCCGTCGTTGGCGCCGAAGACGGCGGCGCGGAAGTTGCCGGAGAGCTTCTCCCGGCCGTTGGTGGCCAGGGCCCGCACGATCTCCTCGTGCACGGCCTCGTCCGCGGCCATCGCGTCGGTGGCGTCGGGGTCCTCGGCGTAGGGGGAGCGACCCTCGGCCCGCTGGGCCAGGGCCAGGACGAACACGGTGCCGAAGTGCCGGGCCATGAAGCGCAGGAGGAACGAGGCGGGGGAGGGGCGCGGGCTCGGGGAGGCGTGCTCGCCGAGCATCTTCTCCCAGTGGGCGCGGTGCCGGCCCTCGGCCTCCGACATCTCGCGGAGGATCTCGGCCTCCCTGCCGGAGGAGCGCTCGGAGAGCTCGCGGTAGAGCTGCGCCTCGGCGATCTCCTCGGCCAGATAGCCGCGCCAGCGGCGGATCTGCGAGCGGGAGGGGTCCAGGGCGCGGATCTCGGAGGTGGTGGGGGCCGTACGGGGTGTGCGCTCGGGGGTTCGGTCCATGGCGGTCTCGCTTCCGGGCCGGGCCGCGCCGCGCCGCCCGGGGCGCTCACGAGACCTCGGCCCTCTCGGCGGGTGCTGACGCACCCGTGATCTGTCATCGGGCCGAAGGTCTCGCTCGCCCGGCCGCGGTCTGCGAGGCCGCGGGACCGGGTGGTGCGCCGGGACGGAGTCCAGCATGTCGACGCACCGCCTGGGAGGGCCCTGAGGCCCTCGCGTGGGAGCTACTCCCCTTCGTCGCGGTCGATTCTACCCGGGCGAGCGAGCCCCCGGCCAGCCTCAGGAGTGGCGTTCGCCACTTCCACGCCGCAGGACGGGGAGGGCCACGGCGCTGCCCGCGACCACGAGCACGGCGCAGAAGGCCCCGGTCAGCGGCCAGCCTCCGGCCTCGTAGAAGAAGCCGCCCAGCCACCCGACCAGGGCCGAGCCGAGGTAGTAGAAGACGTTGTACAGCGCGGTCCCCTGGGCGCGCGCTGCACCGGCGAGCTGGCCGGTCCATCCCGAGGCGACCGAGTGCGCCGCGAAGAATCCCATGGTGAGCAGCACGATCCCGGTCAGCACCCAGCCGAAGGGCTGCAGCACGGTCAGCCCCAGGCCGAGCAGCATCACCGCGATCCCCAGCGTCGTGACCCGCATGGCTCCCCAGCGGGCGACGAGCCGTCCCGCCGCGGTCGAGGTGAACGTCCCCGAGAGGTAGGCCAGGAAGATGAGGGCGATCGCGGTCTGGGACAGCAGGTAGGGCGGGGCCTCCAGCTTGTAGGAGACGTAGTTGTAGACGGTGACGAAGGCGCCCATCAGGATGAAGGCCAGCAGGAAGAGGCTGAGCATCGCGGGGTTCCTCAGATGCCCGGCGATGCGGTCCACCGTCTGCCGCAGGGCGCCCTGCGCCGGCGCGGGGGAGAACCTCCTCGCCCGGGGCACCAGGACGACGAAGGCCACGGCCGCCCCCGCGCCGACGACCGAGACCCCGGTCAGCGCCATCCGCCAGTCCCCGGTGAGCTGCGTGAGGGGACCCGCGATCAGCCGGCCCGAGAGCCCGCCGATGGTGGTGCCCGAGACGTACAGGCCCGTGGCCAGCCCCGCGTGCAGGGCATGGGTCTCCTCGGTGATGTAGGCGACCGCGACGCCGGCCATCCCGGCCAGGGCGGCGCCCTGCAGGAAGCGCAGCCCCAGCAGCAGTCCGTACTGGGGGATCCACGGGATGATCAGGCCGAGCAGGGTCGCGGCGCACACCGCGGTGATCATGGCCGGGACCTTGCCCCACCGGTCGGCGACGTAGGTCCACGGGAGGGCGAAGAGGGCGAGGCCGAGCGTGCCGGCCGAGACCATCAGGGCTCCGGAGGCGGCGTCGACCCCGAGGTCGGCGGAGATGGAGGGAAGGACGGGCTGGGGCGAGTAGAGCTGCGCGAAGGTCGCGACGCCGGCGCAGAACATCGCGATGAGCATCCGGGTGAATCCGGCGGTCCCCCGGCGGTGCCCCCGCCAGACCTCGTCGTCGGACGAACCGTCGCTGAGAGCCCCGCTCACCTGATCGATACCCCGTTCCTGTGACGTCCGCGCGGGCCCGGCTGCGGCCCGCCCACCACCCTACGCCTTCGTGGAGCGGTCGGCGCCGGCGCCGCGTGCGGGCGGCTCCGGGGCCGAGGGGGCGGCGTCGCGGGCGTCCGACACGGCGCCGGAGCCCCACCGGAAGCGGTACGGGTCGGGGCACCCGCGGCCGTAGCGCAGCCCCTCGACGACGGCGCCCGCGGCCTCCTCCACGGCCAGGCGCGTCCGGGCCCAGTTGGGCTGCTCCTCGCCGGGGGCCCCCCAGCCGGTCTCCACGAGGTAGTCCTCGTCGATCGGCCAGGCGATGGCGGGCAGATAGTCCTCGGAGACCAGCAGCACGGCGACGCCGCCCGGCCCGGTGAAGGCCTGGGCATAGGGGAAGTCCCCGCCGGTGTTGCCCGTCTCGTACTCGACCGTGAGGAAGTGGTTCCACGGCAGTCCCGCCAGCGCGGAGCGCAGCTCCTCCTCGAGGTCCTGCCAGGCGGACTCGTCGCCGATGGCCTCCTCCTGGACGTGCTCCACCACGCCGATGCCGCGGTCGGTCCAGCGCTGCGGCGACCATGTGCCGGAGGCATCGGCGGGGGTGCGCTCCTCCGTGGTCCGCCAGGGCCCGGTCCAGCCGCGGCGCCGGGGGTCCTCGGAGATCGCCTCGCCCGCGCCGATGAGCTCCCGGCCCCGGGAGAGAGCGCGCAGCCAGGAGCCGTAGCGGTGCCGGACGGAGGCCAGGGTGGGGCGCTGGACGCCCTCGGCCATGGTCGACCAGCGGCCGTAGAAGATGGCCTGCGGCTGCCGGCCGTTGCGGACGCAGTAGGCGAGGAAGTCGGCGATGATGGACCGGAAGCGGGCCTCGGAGAACTCGGGGTCGTGCTCGATCTCCCGGCTGAGCGGGCGCAGGCCCACGGCCAGCAGGGCCCGGTCCCAGGAGCCCTCGCCGAGCCGCTCGGCGACCTCCTGCGCGGTGGGCGGCCAGGCGCCCGCGCCGCCGTCGTCCAGCCGCCGGAGGCTCTCGGGCGGGTCGAGGCGGAAGTCGCTGTACTCGGCCCGGGTCACGCTCGTGTGCGGGTACTGCGTCAGGAAGCGCAGAGTGGCGCCGATCCTGCCGTAGATCTCCGCGGCGTCCCCCGGGGCGACGTCGTTCAGCGCGAAGAAGTCGCTGATCGTCTGCAGGGTGATCGGGTCCACGTGCGCGACGGCGTGCGCCCGGTCGGTGCCGAGGTCGAAGAGGTCGTTGACGGCGAGCCAGAGGGCCACGGCCGTCATGGTGGAGCCGGAGGACTCCTCGGAGTGGTTCACGAAGGCCCAGCGGTCGTCGGACAGCGCCCGCTCGATCATCTTCCGCGGCAGCTCGGGATAGAGGGTGCGGAGGCGGAAGCGCGCCTGGCGGCGTGTCCAGTCGCCCTGGACGAGCGCGTCGAAGAGGTGCCCGTGGGCGTCCACGAATTCGCGGTACTCCTCGATGGATGACTCGTCCATGCACCCTTCAATTCCAAGGTCGTTCGGCGGACTCTTCCTGCCCGGCGGCTGATGATGCGCGGCGTGTCACCGGGACGTGATGCGGCGGATCGGGGCGGTACGTCCGAGACTAGGTCGGTTCCCTCGCGCTGCCAAGAGACTCGCTCGATGTTACTCGATGCAACGCGGGCCCGCACCCGGCCCCGGAGGGTGCGATCCGGGGGCCGGCAGACCTCCCCGGCACGGGCGGAGGTGGGCGGAGAGGGGGACGGCGACGGCCCCGGGCGGCCTCGGAGCCGCCCGGGGCCGTCGCCGGGAGGGCGCTAGACGCCCTTCTCGGGGTTGGCGCCGATGCGCCCGTTCCGCCGGGTGAGGGTGCTGATGGAGCGCACCTCGTCGGACGAGAGCTCGATCTCCAGGGCGCCGTAGTTCTCGGTGATGCGGTCCGGGGTCACCGACTTGGGGATGACGATGTTCCCCAGTGCCAGGTGCCACGCGATGACGACCTGCCCCGGCGTCGCGCCGTGCCGCTCCGCGATGTCGGTGACGACCTGCTCCTGCAGGACCTTCCCGCCCTGGCCGAGCGGGGACCAGGCCTCGGTCCTGATCCCGAGCTCCTCGTTGACCGCGCGCATGTGCTCCTGGTTGAAGTGGGGGTGGAGCTCGATCTGGTGCACGGCCGGGGTCACGCCGGTCGCCTCGACGATCTCGCGCAGCTCCTTCTCGGCGAAGTTCGAGACACCGATGGAGACGACCTTGCCCTGCCGCTGCAGCTCGATGAGGGCCTTCCAGGAGTCCAGGTAGGTGCCCTGGGAGGGCTGGGCCCAGTGGATGAGGTACAGGTCCACCGGCTTCCTCAGCCGCAGCCGCTCGGCCGAGGCGTCGAAGGCCTCCAGGGCGGACTCGTAGCCCTGGTCCTCGTTCCACAGCTTGGTGGTCACGTAGACCTCTGCCACGTCCACCGGCGAGTTCTTGATGGCGCGGCCCACGCCGTCCTCGTTCCCGTAGGCCTGGGCGGTGTCGACGTGGCGGAATCCGGCGTCGAGGGCCAGGCCCACGACCTCCTCCGCGGTGTCGTCATCGACCTGCCAGACGCCGTAGCCGAGCTGGGGGATGGCGCTGCCGTCGTTGAGAATGGTCATCGGTGAATCGGTCATCGTGATCCTTCCTGATGGGATGGGACCCCCGGGCCCCGCCGGCGCGCCGGGCGCGTCGGCGGGGTTCCAGAGATACTCACGAGTCTGCCGCCATGCGCCGCGTGAGTCGAGGGGGCGCGCCTCTCGGGTGTTCCGCGCTCGGCGGATTCCGCCTGCAGCGCGGGACAGCGTCGCGGGCGGGCCCCGACGCCGGCGGAGGTCCGCCCCTACGCGTCCTCGGTGATCAGCTCCGCGGCGCGCTCGCCGATCATGAAGCAGGTGATGTTCGGGTTCACCGTGGTGATCTCCGGCATGACCGAGGCGTCCGCGACCCGCAGGCCGGTGACGCCCTTGACCCGCAGGCGGGAGTCGAGCGGGGAGAGCTCGTCGTTGTCCGCTCCCATGCGGACCGTCCCCACGGGGTGGTAGACGGTGTTGTGGGTGTCCCGGACGTAGCCGGCGAGCTCCTCGTCGCTCTGCAGGTCCTCGCCGGGGAACTGCTCGGCGCCCCTCCACTCGGCCAGGGCCGGCTGGGAGGCGATCCGGCGGGCGGTGCGCAGGCCCTCGATCATGACCTTCATGTCGTAGCCCTCGTCGTCGGTGAAGTACCGGGGGTCCACCTTCGGCTTGTCCCGGAAGTCCAGCGAGCGCAGGCGCACGGTCCCGCGGGAGCGTGCGTGCGGCACGTTGGGGGTCAGGCAGAAGACGTTCTCCGAGCTGGGGAAGCCCCGGCGCAGGGTGTGCATGTCGAAGTTGACCGAGCCGTAGTGCATCATGAAGTTCGGCCGGCCGGCCAGCTCGTCGTCGAAGCCGGAGTCGACGCTGGTGAAGATGCCGATCTCCCACCACTGCGTCGAGTCCTGCACCATGGGCTTCTTGGCCTCCCACTGGATGACGGCCTCGGGGTGGTCCTGCAGGTGCGAGCCCACCCCGGGGGAGTCCACCACGGGCTCGACGCCGACCTCCCGCAGGTGCTCCGCGGGGCCGATGCCCGAGAGCATCAGCAGCTTGGGCGTGTCGATCGCCCCGGCCGAGAGGAGGACCTCGCGGCGGGCGGCGATGGTCCGCGGCGAGCCGAAGGCGTTGTCCACGACCTCGACGCCGGTCGCCCGCCGATCCCCGTCCAGCAGCACCCGCTTGACCTGCGTCCCGGTGATCAGGTGGAAGTTCCCCCGGTCCCGGATCGGGTGGATGTAGGAGACCGACGACGACGCCCGCGTCCCATCCGCCTGCCGGTTGATCTGGAAGAAGCTCGCGCCGTTGGCCACGGTCTCCCCGGAGTTGAACCGCGCCCGCGGGATGCCGGCCTGCTCGCACGCGTCGAGCACCGCGACGCCGCAGGGGTCCTCGGGCGGGACGTTCATCAGGTGCACCGGACCGGAGTCGCCGTGGTGCTCCCCGCCCGGGGTGCCGGCGTCCTCGTTGGTCTCCAGCTGCCGGTACAGGCGGAAGGCGTTCTCGGCGTCCCAGCCCTGCGCGCCGTGCACCGACTCCCACTCGTCCATGTCCTCCCGCGGCGCCCAGAAGGCGATGCAGGAGTTGTGCGAGGAGCAGCCGCCCATCACCTTGGCGCGGGCCATGCGCATGAAGGAGTTGCCGTTCTCCTGGGGCTCGATCTGGTAGTCCCAGTCGTATCCGGACTCCAGCAGCTCCATCCAGCGGTTGAGCCGCAGGACCTCGTCGACGTCGGCGTCGTCGGGCCCCGCCTCGATCAGCGCGACCTGGGCCCCCGGGTTCTTCTCCGAGAGCCGTGCAGCCGCGGCCGCCCCGGAGGAGCCGCCGCCGACCACGACGTAGTCGAATTCCTGGTTCTCTGCCATTGCTGCGATCCCTCTCCTCGGTCCCTACTTCTCGTCGCTGAACCAGCCGGTCACGGCCGGGGCGGTGTTGTGGTAGATGTGCTTGGTCTCGGTGTACTCGGCCATCCCGTGCAGGCCCAGCTCCCGGCCGGTGCCGGACTGCTTCATGCCGCCCCACTCCGCCTGGGGCAGGTAGGGGTGGAAGTCGTTGATCCAGATGGTCCCGTGGCGCAAGCGGGAGGCCACGCGTTCGGCCCGGCCCGCGTCACCGGTCCAGACCGCTCCGGCCAGCCCGTAGAACGTGTCGTTGGCGGTGGCCACGGCCTCGTCCTCGGTGCCGAAGGTCTCGATGGTGACGACGGGGCCGAAGGCCTCGTCGACGACCAGGCTCATGCCGCGCTCGACCCGGTCGATGACGGTCGGGAGGTAGTAGTAGCCCTGCTCGAGCTCCCCGGTGCCCCACTCGCCGCCGCAGCGCACGCGGGCGCCCTCCTCGACGCCGGCCTTCACGTAGTCGGTGACCTTCTGCCGGTGCTCGGCGGAGATCAGCGGGCCGGACTCGGCGCTCTCGTCGAAGGGCCCGCCCAGCCGGATGTTCCGCGCCCGGCGGACCAGCTCGTCGGTGAAGCGCTCGGCGATCGACTCCTCGACGACGATCCTGGCGCCCGCCGAGCACACCTGGCCCGAGTGGACGAAGGCGCCGTTGAGGGCGTTGTCCACGGCGGCGTCGAAGTCGGCGTCGGCGAAGATCACGTTGGGGTTCTTGCCGCCCAGCTCCAGGGCGACCTTCTTGACCGTCTCGGCGGCCGAGGCGGCGATCTTCCGGCCGGTGACCAGCCCGCCGGTGAAGGAGACCAGGTCGACGTCCGGGTGGGAGGACAGCGGCGCGCCGGCCTCGGCGCCCGCGCCCAGCACGAGGTTGGCGACGCCGGCCGGCAGCCCCAGCTCGTCCAGCACGTCCATCAGCAGGATCGCGGTGTGCGGGGTCAGCTCGGCGGGCTTGAGGACGAAGGCGTTGCCGGCGGCCAGGGCGGGGGCGACCTTCCAGGCCACCTGCAGCAGCGGGTAGTTCCAGGGGGTGATCATGCCGCACACGCCCACCGGCTCGCTCACGACCTTGGAGACCACCGCGGGGTCCCCGGCGTCGACGACGCGGCCCGCCTCCTGGCCCGCGACCTTCCCGTAGTACTGGAAGCAGCTGGCGATGTCGTCCATGTCGATCTGCGACTCGACGAAGCGCTTGCCGGTGTCCAGCGACTCGGCGCGGGCGAACTCGTCCTTGCGCTCGCGCAGGCGGGCGGCGACGCGGAGCAGGAAGTCGCCGCGCTCGGGGGCGGTGACGTCCCAGGCCCCGGCGTCGAAGGCCCGGCGGGCGGCCGCGATGGCAGCCTCGGTGTCGGCGGAGGTGGCCTCGGCGACCACGCCCACCTCGCTGCCGTCGGCCGGGCAGTGGATGGTGCGGGTGCCGCCCTGGCGGGCGGACACCCAGCGGCCGTCGATGAACAGGGTCTCGCTCATGGTGTTCCTTTCGTCGGTTCTCAACGTCTGAAGATCTATCGGCTCTCTGACTCGGTCTCGGGCGTGACACTCGTTTCGCTCCGAAGGCCGGCGTCGTTCCCGGAGGGCGCTGAGGCCTCCGAGAGCTCCTCCTCGGGCGTCTCGGAGAAGTCCGCCGACCAGTCGGTCACGGCCGGGGCGCTGCCGATCACGGCCGTGGCCCCGGTCTCGGGCGGGCCGCCGCTGAGCCGGATGAACTCGAGGTGGCGCTCGTGGTTGTCGAGCACGTCGTGGATCAGCTGCTCCTTGGTGTAACCGTAGACGTCGTACCCGCGGGATCCGGTCAGGGCGAAGGGCTCGAGCCGGAAGTAGCGCTCATGGTCCTTCTGGGGCGCGAGCAGGTAGTGCGGCACGGGGCACGCCACCGGGTAGATCTGGTAGATGAAGTCCTGCTCGCCCTCCATGCGCTCGGTCAGGGAGACGAAGGGGAGATGGGTCGCGGGGTCGGAGCCACGCTCCACGACGGCGTCGACCCCCGCCGAGCGCATCTCCTCCGCGACCTCGTCAAGCGCCGGCCGGGCCGTGGAGTCGACGTAGCCGGCCACGTCCCGCTGGTCGGGATAGGACATCGAGCGGCTGAGCCGCTGCCGCCAGGACCTGGTCCGGGCGCCCGGCTCGATCGTGGCGGCGCGGTCCCCGGCGCGGACCCCGGCCCAGGAGGCCTGGCTGGCGTCCATCTGGGCGCCCTCCACCTTCAGCGCCTTCCAGAGGCCGAACATGATCAGGTAGAGCACGATCGCGAAGGGCAGGCCGAAGATGATGGTCGCCGACTGGAGCGTGCTGACGCCCCCGATCGAGAGCATGGCCAGGGTGAGCGCACCGGTGGCCAGCGCCCAGAAGATCCGCATCCAGTTCGGGCCGTCCTGCTGCGGGTCCTCGATGGTCGAGCAGAAGTTGGCCATGACCAGGGCGCCCGAGTCGGCGCTGGTGACGTAGAAGAGCAGTCCGGTGAACGTGGCGACCGCGATGGCCACGGTCGCACCGGGGTACTGGGCGAGCAGCGTGTAGAAGGCCTCCTCCTGGCCGCCCATGATGGTCTCGCCGAAGCCGGCGTCGCCCTGCTCGTGGATGCGCCCGAGCGCGGAGTTCCCGAAGACCGAGATCCACAGGAGGATGAAGGCGAAGGGGACGATCAGGACGCCCAGGACGAACTGCCGGATGGTCCGGCCGCGGGAGATCCGGGCGAGGAAGAGCCCGACGAAGGGGGACCAGGCGACCCACCACGCCCAGAAGAACAGCGTCCAGTCGCTCATCCACTGCTCGGGGTGGCCGAAGGGCATCGCATCCATGGTCATGCCGCCGAAGCGGCTCAGGTAGTCGCCGA
The DNA here is from genome assembly GCF_004136635.1 of Rothia halotolerans. Taxonomy (GTDB): domain Bacteria; phylum Actinomycetota; class Actinomycetes; order Actinomycetales; family Micrococcaceae; genus Rothia; species Rothia halotolerans. The sequence continues at coordinate 58,657 of NZ_NOIU01000003.1, forward strand.
TGTTGGTGATGACGCCGTTGAGCAGGAACTCGGTGCGGCCGAAGACCAGCACATAGAGCATGAGCCCGATCGCCATCAGGACGTTGAGCTCCGAGAGGCGGCGGATGCCCTTGTCGACGCCGGAGACCGCGGAGACGATCGCCAGGAGCACGGACAACCCGATCAGGGCGGACTGGACCGCCAGCCCCTGGGGGAGGCCGAAGAGGAAGCCCAGGCCGAAGTTGATCATCACGACGCCGATGCCCAGCGACGTCGCGACGCCGAAGATGGTGCCGAGCATGGCCGCGATGTCCACGGCGTCGCCGGTTCGGCCCCTGATGCGCTTGCCGATGATGGGGTACAGGGCCGAACGGATCGACAGCGGCAGGTGGAAGCGGTAGGCGAAGTAGCCGAAGGCCAGTCCCATGAGGGCGTACATGGCCCAGCCGGTGATCCCGTAGTGGAACAGGGTCCACACCACGGCCTGCCGTGCGGCTTCGGCGCTCTCCCCGCCGCCCTCCGGCGGCGCGTAGTACTGCGTCACGGGCTCGAGGACCGAGAAGAACATCAGGTCCACGCCGATGCCCGCCGCGAAGAGCATGGAGGCCCAGGAGAAGAGGGGGAACTGCGGCCGCGAGTGGTCGGGGCCGAGCCGGGTGCGCCCCTGCCTGCCGAACGCGACCACGAGGATGAACACGATCACCACGGTCCCCGTGAGGATGTAGAACCATCCCAGGTTCGCGGCGACCCACGAGACGACGGCTCCCAGGGCCGCCGACGCCGAGTCGGGGGCGATGAGCGCCCAGCCGGTCACGGCGAGGATGCCGAGGGCGGCTCCGACGAAGACGGTCCAGTTGGTGCGGACCGGGGCGTGCGGGGAGCCCCCGGAGAGCTCGGGCCGCTCCCGGCGGGGTCGTTCCGGCTCCTCCGGCCGCTGCTGCTCGGTGACGATCTCCGCCATCCGGCTCCCTCCACACGTCTACTCTCAGGATGCTGATCAATACCGTCAGGGAGCTTATCAAAAAGATCAGGAGACTGATCGTATACGTGTGGGGGACGAACGGCGGACTCCCGGCGGCCCGTCAGCCCTCCAGCAGTCCCCGGATGTCGTCGGCGGCCAGGCCCGAGGAGAACAGGCCGCCGTCGTCCAACACGGCGTCGAACAGGGCGGACTTGGAGTCCTTGAGCTCCATGACCTTCTCCTCGATGGTCCCCGCCGAGACCAGGCGGTAGACCATCACGTTGCGGCGCTGCCCGATCCGGTGGGCGCGGTCCACGGCCTGCTCCTCGACGGCGGGGTTCCACCACGGGTCCATCAGGAAGCAGTAGTCTGCGGCCGTGAGGTTCAGCCCGAAACCGCCGGCCTTGAGGCTGATGAGGAACAGCGGCGCCTCGCCCTCCTCGAAGGCGCGCAGGACCTCGGCCCGGTTCCGCGTCGAGCCGTCGAGGTAGACGTACGGGATCCCGTCGGCGTCGAGCGCGTCCCCGATCTGCCGGAGGAAGGTGGTGAACTGGCTGAAGATCAGGGCGCGGTGGCCGTCGGCGATGATCTCGGGCAGCTGCTCGCGCAGGTACTCCACCTTGGCCGAGGCGACGTCCCGGTGCTCCTCATCCACCAGCCCCGCGGCGAGCGAGAGCCGCCGCAGCATCGTCAGCGACTGGAAGATCGTGAACCGGTTCTGGTCCATGTCCTGGAGCAGGCCCAGGATCTTCTGGCGCTCGCGCTGCAGCCGGGTGTCGTAGATCCGCCGGTGCTCGTCGGTCAGCGCCAGCTCGATCCGGTGCTCCTGCTTCTCCGGCAGGTCCCCGGCCACCAGCTCCTTGGTCCGCCGCAGCATCAGCGGCTTGATGCGCTGCCGCAGCCGGGGGAGCGCCCGCGGGTCCTCGCCGGAGGCGATCGGTTTGGCGTGGAAGTCCCGGAACTTCCGCGCGGAGGGGAACAGCCCGGGCGCCACGATGGAGAACATCGCCCACAGCTCCATCAGGTCGTTCTCCATCGGGGTGCCGGTCACGGCGAGCTTGAAGTCGGCGTTCAGCTCCCGGGCGGCCCGGTGGGCCTTGGTCCGCGGGTTCTTCAGGAACTGGGCCTCGTCCAGCACCAGCCCGGTGAACTCCGGCTCCCTGTACCCCTGCTCGTCCAGACGGAACAGCGCGTAGGAGGTCACGACGACGTCGGCCCCCTCGATCCGCTCCGCCACGGACCGCCCCGCCTTGGCCGTGGAGGCGTCGAGCACGACCGCTGAGAGATGCCCGGCGAACCGCTCGATCTCCCGGGCCCAGTTGGGCACCACCGAGGTGGGCGCGACGACGAGGAAGCGGGGCCGCGGGCCGGCCTGCTCGCCCGCGTCCTCGTGCCGCTCGAAGGCCCTCGCCATCACGGCGATCGTCTGCACCGTCTTGCCCAGCCCCATGTCGTCGGCCAGGATCCCGCCGAGACCGTGGTCCAGGAGGAAGGACAGCCAGCGGTACCCCTCCAGCTGGTAGGGGCGCAGGTCCGCGGTCAGGCGGCGGGGCAGCGGCGGCGAGGGGATCTCCTCCAGCGCCAGCAGGGACCCCACGGTCTCCTGCCAGCGCCCGGCGGTCTCGACGTCGGTCGCCAGCTCCTCGAGGTCCTCCCACAGTCCGGCCTGGTGCCGGCTGATGCGCAGCTCCTTCGAGGAGTCGGAGATCTGCCGCGCCTCGGCGACCAGCTCCCGCAGGGCCGTGAACTCCGGCCGGTCCAGCCGGAAGTAGCTGCCGTCGCCCAGCAGCAGGTGCTTCTGGCCGGAGTCCACGGCCCGGAAGATGTCCGCGAACGGCACGTACCACTGCCCGGCCCGGATGGTCACGCCCAGACCGAACCAGTCGCGGTCCCCGGTGGACTCGACTGAGACCGTGATCTCCGGGTCCCCGTCCAGGGCCTTGAACCGGGGCGGCTCGCCCTGAACGACGACGTCGACCCCGGCCAGCCCCCGTGCGAGCGGCAGCGCCCGCTCCACCAGGTCCCGGGTCTCCCAGCCGCTCACCCGGCGCCGGCCCAGGGAGGAGTCGGGGAAGGCCTGGCGGACCGCGCCGAGCACCTCGTGCTCCAGCTCGGCGTCGCGCAGCTCCCGGTGCGGGTCCGGGTGGCCGACCTGGACCGGGACGCGCGTCCTCTCCGGCTCCTCGGCCCCGGGCCAGCGGACCGGCGCCGTCGGATAGCTCCAGAACCACTCGCTGACGGCCGGGAAGATCTCCTCTGCCTCCGGGGCCGGCTCGAGGAACTCGACGCGGAAGACCAGCCGGGGCTCCAGGACCTCGGGCAGGGACTCGGCGACGGCGTCGTCCGCGGCGACCTCGGCCCGCCGGGCCAGCTGCGGGTAGAAGCCCTCGGCGAAGTCGGGGACCTCCTCGGCCGGGACCTCCATCGGGCCGCTGCCGATGAGGGACAGGACCATGGGGGAGGCCCGCTCCAGCAGGGGCACGAAGAGCAGCTCCGTGCGGTCCTCCAGCCACGGCTCCTCCTCCGCCTCCCGGTTCAGCTGGGGGAGGGGGGAGGGGCGGGTCCGCGCCCAGTTCCCCGACGCCTCGGCGCGCTGCTCGTACTCGCGCTGCAGGGCGTTGCCGAGCGCGAAGTAGGCCTGGGGATGCTGGGCGCTGCCGATCGGGAAGGCGCGGTCGGCCGGCAGCCAGAGGCTCTCGGCGTCCTCCTCGTCCCCGGCCTCGGGAGAGGAGGGGAAGCTCAGGGCGGGGGTCAGGGCGAGGCCGCCCTGCCCGGCGTCGGTCAGGCGCAGGCCGAGTCGCGCCTCGGGTGCGAGGGAGACCGCGGCCTGCCGGCCGTCGAGCACCAGCGTGATGCCGGCGTCGGCGCTGCGCTCCAGCAGGTCCCACACCAGCGGCGAGGTCACGTAGTCCAGGACCAGCCAGTCGTGGGTGGAGGCGTAGGCGTTCTGGTCCGCGCTGACCACGGCGTAGAACTCCCGCAGCCAGTCCTCCTGGGCGGGCCGCAGGCCGGTGCGGCGCCCCGCCCGCCGGGAGAAGGCGTCCCAGGTCAGGCCGCCCTTGATCCAGCGGCCCCGGGCGCCGAGCAGCAGCGGTCGCGCGCTCAGCCGGGCCGGAGCCGGGGTCTCGGGCGAGCCCATCCCCAGGCCGTAGCGCGCCGGCACCTCGAGCCGCAGGTCCAGGGCGGCGGGGACCTGCTGTGCGCCGCTGCGGAAGTCGATGCTCTGGGACTGGAGCGCCCGCGCCAGGTGGCGCCGCCAGGAGCCCTGGATCGCGCTGGTCTCGCCCGCGCGCGGCGCACGGTCCGGGAGGCGGGTCAGGCCGGGGACGCTCTCGCGCAGCTCGTCGATGGTCCTGCGGCGGGCGGCGTCGGCGTCCTCCTCGGGGGGCTCCGCCTCGCTCCGGGAGCCGTCCGCTGCGGGCCGGGGGCTCTCGGCTCCCGTGCGGGAGCCGTCCGTCGACGCCGAGCGGAGCGGCCGGTCCTCCCCGGCCTCGCCCCAGCCGCCCTCGTGGAACCAGCCGATCAGCGCCGCCATGACGTGCTTGCAGTTGGTGCCCACCGGGCAGGAGCAGAACGAGTGGAACGGCGCCGAGTGCGGGATCCGCTCGGCGGGGAAGACCACCGACTGCGAGTAGGGGCGCACCGCGTTGCCCGCCACCTTGGCGGAGAGGGTGAGGTTCTCCTCGTCGTACTCGGCCCCCAGGACCTTCCCGGCGCGGTAGTACCGCTCGCCGCGCGCGAAGGTGTTGTGTCCTGCGACCTTGAGGACCTGCGCGATGCTCACCGGGATCTGTGCAGCGGGATAGGGCATACCTCCCAATCTAGCCCCACCGGACAGGGCGGCGCGGCGCGCCGTCGGCTCCCCGGCTTTTCAGCCGCCGCCTCCTTGGGTATGCTGAATCCAGCTTCAAGAGTCTCAACTGCAAAGCTCCGACTTGGTTGAGCGCCAACCCCATGTTCAAGGGTGGCTCGGATGACGAAGCGGTCTATATTCGCCGTGAATGCGGCACACCTGACCGGTATAGGCAAGAGCACTCGAAAGGAATGCGCGCTCGCGCTGATGGCCATGTCCACCACTTCCTCCGCCCGCCCCGACTTCTCCGCCGCCGTCCCGGTCGCCGGAGGCTACCAGGCGATGAGCATCCAGGACTACGCCCGCGTCGACTCGGCGCGCTCTGAGTTCCTCAACTTCCTGCTGGCGCCCAACGCCGTGGGCACCCCGGTGGTCGAGATGGCGGTAGATCGCGCCGCATGACCGTGAGCTCCCAGGGGCTGCTCCTCGACGCGGACGTCCTCGCCGAGATCCGCCGGGCGGAGCCCAACCCAGTGATCGTGGCGTTCCTGCGCCGGCGCTCCCACCGGACGCTCTTCGTCTCGGTGCTGAGCATCGGCGAGCTCCGCGGGCTCTACCCCCACGCGGAGACGGACCGGTGGCTCGACGAGCTGATCGAGCGCTTCGGCGGCCACGTCCTGGAGGTGGGCCCCGACGTCGCGCGCGCCTGGGCCGGACGCTCCACGCCCGAGTCGATCCTCCGGCGCGGGCAGCCCTCCGGCGGCAACTGGACCGGCGCCGCGGTGGAGGGACTGATCGCCGCCACGGCGCGGGTGCACGAGCTCACGGTCGTCTCCTCGAAGGCCGAGGCGTACCGCGCCTGGGGGGTCGACGCCGCCGACCCCTGGACCGAGGCCTGAGGACCCTCGACGGCGGGGGACGCGCCGCTGGGCGCCCGGCATGTCAAAATTGATGTCGATGAGAACCCCACGCCGCCCGTCCCTTCCCGCGACGCTGCCGATGCCCCTGTGGCTCCAGGCGATCGTCGAGACCGTTCTGATGACCATCGCCTCGCTGGCGGTGGTCCTGGTCCTGCTGCTCTGCGGCTGGGCCTCGATGGGGTTCCCGGGCGGCGTCGAGCCCGTGCTCGGCGGGGCCGGGCAGCTGTGGCTCGCGGCCCACGGCGTCGGGCTGCGCCTCGACGTCGCCGGTCCGGGCGGGGGGCCGGACGTGACCGGCCTCGCCACGTTCACGCCCCTGGGGCTGACCCTGCTGCTGCTGCTCTTCGCCCGCCGCTCGGGCTCCCGGCTCGCCCAGGCCTCCTACGAGGGGCAGTTCTGGCAGCCGGTGCTCAGCTCGGCCCTGACCTACGCCGTCCTCGGCGCCGGCATCAGCCTGGCGAGCGGCTCTCAGGCGCTGTCCACCAGCGTCGTCGCCTCCGCGATCGTGCCCGTGTGGGTCGTGCTCGTGGGGGCGGTGTGGGGCGGCCACCGGGTCTCCGGCTCCTGGCTGCGCCTGCTCGGGATCCGGCGCGAGCGCCTGATCCAGCGGTACAACCAGTACACCCGGTGGGCCGGGGCCTACATCGTCTCCGTGCTGCGCTCCGCCTGGGTGGGGCTGCTGGGGGTGGTGGCGGCCGGGGCGCTGCTGACCGGCGTCGCGATCGTCTACCACTGGAACGACGCGATCGCCCTCCAGCAGGGCCTGCACGCGGGCCTGCTGGGCGACGCCGTCCTCGCCCTCTTCCAGTTCGCGATCCTGCCCAACCTGGTGGTCTTCGGCATGGCGTGGGGCCTGGGCGCCGGGTTCAGCCTAGGTGAGGGCACGCTGATCTCCCCGGCCGTGACCGACGCGGCCGGCCTGCCCGCGCTGCCCATCCTGGGGGCCGTGCCGGCGGGGACCGGGCCCTGGTCCTTCGCGGTGCTCGCGCTGCCGGTGCTGGCGGGCGCGCTCGCCGGCTGGTGGTTCGTCCGGGCGGGGGAGAACCACCTCGACGAGTGGCTGGCGCTGAAGATCAGGCAGCGGTGGCTCTCGGCGCTGCTCTCCGGCACGGCGCTGGCGCTCGCGGTGGGGCTGCTCGTGGGGGTCGGGACGGCCCTGCTCGCGGTGCTCTCCCGGGGCTCGCTCGGGGTGGGGCGGTTCACCGACGTCGGCCCGGATCCGCTCCTCACCGGGCTGTGGGCCCTGGTGACCGTGGGCGTCGGCGTCGTGATCGGGCAGGTGCTCTCGCCGGTGCTGGAGCGGGAGGGCTCCTCGACGGCGCGCCGGCGGGCCGCGGCGGGAGGATCCGCGGCGACGGCGGGGGAGACCGCCCAGGAGCCGACCCGCCGGGAGCGCCGCCGCGCCCGCCGCCGGGAGCGCCGGGTGCTCAAGGCGTCTTCCCGCCGGGCCGCCGCGGCCGGGAGGACGGGTGCGGCTCCCAAGGAGCCGGGCGCGGCCTCGGAGACCGGCGAGGGGCGTCTTGAGAACGACGCCCGGCCTGAGACCGCCGGACGCCCTGACACGGGACCGGCCGCAGGGGACGACGCCGGTTCCGTCGGAGCCGGTGAGCCGACCGCCCTGCAGCGCCTGCGCGGTGTGAGGGCCGGAGCCGCCGTCCCCCTGGAGCGGGATGCCGCTGAGCCCGCCGCCCCGTGGACCCGGGGAGACCTCCCCGACGAAGCCCGCGAGGAGGCCTCCGCAGGGGCCTCCTCCGCGCCCGAGCCCTCCGTGGACGCGAAGGCTCCCCTGCCCGCCGCCCCGGGAAGCGGGACCGAGGAGAAGGTGACCAGAGCCGATACGGACGACGACGGCCTCGAGGGCGCCCCAGCCGGATCGAAGGGGCACGCCCCGCGAGCCGATGCCGAGGGCCCCGAGGGGGCCCGCCCCGTGCCGGCGCCCTCCCACCCGGCCGGCCAGAAGCCGCAGAGCGGGCAGGACGCCCCGGAGGACGCCGAGCGTCCTTCAGAGGAAGAGCCCCGGCCCGAGCCGAAGCGCGTGGTGGTGGCCCGGCCGCGCCGGCGGCGCCCGAGGGGCTGAGCCGGGCCGCCCGAAACCTTCTGCTCCCGGCCCGTCAGTCCCCGGTTAGGCGGGACATGATCGAGTCGTACAGCGAGTCCTGACAGCCGCCGGCCGAGGAGATCGTCAGCGAGGTGTCCACACACTCGCGGTAGCCCTCCGTGAGCTGCCACATCGCGAGGTTCACCCCGGAGATCAGGGCGAAGTACAGGCAGCCCAGCAGGATCAGGATCATGAACACGTAGCCGGCCCGGCCGGAGCCCGCCCGCTTCAGCGCCACCAGCGCCGCGATGTCCGTGACCGCCGCGGCCAGCAGCAGCACCAGGGAGGCCGCCAGGAACCAGCGCCCGCCCCCGCCGTCGCCGGCCAGGAAGGAGGCCATCACCCCCGCCACGGCCAGCAGCACGGTCACGCGGGTGCGGTACACGACGGCGTTCGCCCGCCGCTCGGCGTCCGGGCCGCCGGGTCGCCCCGGGCCCTCCGACCCGGTGGGTCCGGTCTCGCGGGTCTGCTGGCTGTCCTGGGGATCGGGCGAGGAATGCATAGGACCCGAGTCTACCGGCCGTCGCGGCCCCCACCTCCCGGTACAGTGAGGCGCATGCGCATTGTGGTCATGGTCTCCGGTTCCGGCACCAATCTCCAGTCGATCCTCGACGCCGCCGAGGCGGGCCTGTTGGAGGCCGACATCGCCGCGGTGGGCGCGGACCAGGAGTGCCAGGGCCTCGAGCGCGCCCGCCGGGCGGGGATCCGGACCTTCGTCCTCGCCCCCGGGGACCACTCCGACCGCGAGGCCTGGAACCGCGCCCTCGAGGAGCGGCTCGCCGGCCTCGAGCCCGACTGCATCGTCTTCGCGGGCTTCATGCGGATCGTCGACGCGCGGCTGGTCGAGCGCTTCGAGCGCCGCATCGTCAACACCCATCCCTCCCTGCTCCCCGCCTTCCCCGGCGCGCATGGGGTCCGGGACGCGCTGGCCTACGGCGTGAGGATCACCGGGGTCACCGTGCACTTCGTGGACTCCGGGGTGGACACCGGCCCGATCCTGGAGCAGGCCGCCGTCCCGGTCGTGGAGGGGGACACCGAGGGGACCCTGCACGAGCGGATCAAGGTGCAGGAGCGCTCTCTGCTGGTGACCACGATTAAAAAACTGTCCGCCGCTGGCTTAGGCTGATGTGGTCACCAGCACCCATCCCCGACACACTGGAGCATTCGTGACCCTGATCGAGCTGGACCGAGTCCCCCTCAAGCGCGCCCTCATTTCCGTCTACGACAAGTCCGGGCTGCCGGACCTCGCCCGCGGCCTGCACGAGGCCGGCGTCGCCATCGTCTCGACCGGGTCCACGGCGCAGACCATCGCCGACGCCGGGGTCCCCGTCACGGAGGTCTCCAGCATCACCGAGTTCCCCGAGTGCCTCGAGGGGCGGGTCAAGACGCTGCACCCGCGCATCCACGCCGGCATCCTCGCGGACCGCCGCAAGCAGGACCACATCGACCAGCTCGAGCAGCTGGGGGTCGAGCCCTTCGACCTGGTGGTCGTCAATCTCTATCCCTTCGTGGACACCGTGGCCTCCGGCGCGGGCCAGGACGCGATCATCGAGAAGATCGACATCGGCGGGCCCTCCATGGTCCGCGCCGCCGCCAAGAACCACCATGCGGTCTCCGTGGTCACCGACCCGGCCCAGTACGCCGAGGTCGTCGAGGCGGCCCGCGGGGGCGGCTTCGACCTGGCCGCCCGGCGTCGCCTGGCGGCGGGGGCCTTCGCCCACACCGCGGCGTACGACACCGCCGTCGCGACCTGGACCCAGCAGCAGTTCCTGCAGGACCCGGAGGCGAACTTCTGGCCGCCCTACGCGGGCCTGGGCTTCGAGCGCTCCGAGTCGCTGCGCTACGGCGAGAACCCGCACCAGCGGGGCGCCCTCTACGCGGATCCCGCGGCCCGCCCCGGCATCGCGCAGGCCGAGCAGCTCGGCGGCAAGGCGATGTCCTACAACAACTACGTCGACGGCGACGCCGCCCTGCGCGCCGCCTACGACTTCGACGCCCCGGCTGTGGCCGTCATCAAGCACAACAACCCCTGCGGCATCGCCGTCGGCTCGCCCGAGGCAGCCGATCCGATCGCCGACGCCCACCGCAAGGCCCACGCCTGCGACCCGCTCTCCGCCTACGGCGGGGTGATCGCCGCCAACCGCGAGGTCACGCTGGCGATGGCCGAGTCGATCAAGCCGATCTTCACCGAGGTCGTGATCGCTCCCTCCTTCGCCCCCGAGGCGCTCGAGCTGCTGCAGAGCAAGAAGAACCTGCGCATCCTCGTGCTGCCCGAGGGCTTCGAGCGGGAGGAGCTGGAGTACCGGCAGGTCTCCGGCGGAGCCCTGTTCCAGCAGTCCGACCGCCTCCAGGCCGAAGGCGACGACCCGGCGAACTGGGAGCTCGCGGCCGGTGAGGCCGCCGACGAGGCGACGCTGGCCGACCTCGCCTTCGCCTGGCGCGCCCTGCGCTCGGCGAAGTCCAACGCGATCCTGCTCGCCGAGGACGGCGCCGCCGTCGGCATCGGCATGGGCCAGGTCAACCGCGTGGACTCCTGCCGGCTCTCGGTCGAGCGGGCCAATACCCTCGGCGAGGAGGGCCAGGAGCGGGCGCGGGGCGCCGTCGCCGCCTCGGATGCCTTCTTCCCCTTCGCCGACGGCCTCCAGGTGCTGCTCGACGCCGGGATCCGCGCCGTCGTCCAGCCCGGCGGGTCCATCCGCGACGCCGAGGTGGTCGAGGCCGCCGAGCGGGCCGGGATCACGATGTACACCACCGGCGCCCGCCACTTCTTCCACTAGGGCGCCGAGGCCGGGCGGCCGCCGGCTCCCGCATCCGCGGGGCCGGCGGCCGCTCGCGTCCCCGACCGGCCCGGACTCCCCGGCCCTCGCTGACCGGGCGGAGCTCAGGGGGCGGGGGCAGCGACCGCGCCTCGCCCACGCCGTCCGGTTCCGGCGGCCGCCGGCCCGGGTGCCCACCTGATGGGACGGTCGCTCCGCGCGGCATGATCCCGCGGGCCGATCTGATAGACCGGTGCCATGTCTTCACCAACCGCTCGTACGGCGGAGGATCGCAGCGCCCTGATCGCCGTGACGGTCTTCCCCCTGCTGATCCTCGCGGCCGGAGTCCTCGGCTTCCTCTTCCCGCCGGCCTTCGCCGGCTACGCCTCCTGGGTCAACCCGCTCCTCGGCGTCGTCATGTTTGGCATGGGCCTGACCCTGACGCTGCCCGACTTCGGCCTGGTGGCGAAGAAGCCGATCCCGGTGATCATCGGCGTCGTCGCCCAGTTCGTCATCATGCCGCTGCTCGGCGCGGGGATCGCCTGGGCGCTGCAGCTCCCGCCGGCGCTGGCGGCGGGCGTGATCCTGGTGGGCTGCTGCCCGGGCGGGACCGCCTCCAACGTGGTCTCCTACCTGGCCAAGGGCGACGTCGCCCTCTCGGTGGCGATGACGTCCATCTCGACGCTGATCGCACCCTTCCTGACCCCGCTGCTGTGCATGTGGCTCGCGGGCCAGTACATGAACGTCGACGGCGGCTCCATGATGCTGTCCATCCTGGAGGTCGTGCTGATCCCGGTCCTGGCGGGGGTCCTCGTCCGCTGGCTGCTGCCGCAGGTGGTCCGCGCGATCACGCCGGCGCTGCCCTGGATCTCGGTCGCGGCGATCTCGGTGATCGTCACCATCGTCGTCTCCGGCTCCGCCGAGGCGATCGCCTCGGCCGGCCTGCTGGTGCTGCTCGCGGTGATCCTGCACAACGGTCTGGGGTACCTGCTGGGCTACGGCGCTGCCGCCGCGTTCGGCGTCCCCGTGGCCTCCCGCCGCACGACGGCGATCGAGGTGGGGATGCAGAACTCCGGGCTCGCGGTCTCGCTGGCCCGGACCTACCTGACGCCGGAGGCCGCCCTGCCCGGCGCGGTGTTCTCGGTGTGGCACAACGTCTCCGGCGCGCTCGTCGCGGCCTTCCTCAGGCGTCGCGCCCTGCCCGCCGAGGGCCGGCGGGAAGAGGCGGCCGCGGCGGGCGAGGGCGAGCGCTGAAGCCGGACGGCGCGCGAAGAAGGGGCCCGGGAATCCCGGGCCCCTTCTTCGCGTCTCGAGCGCCGTGCGGCGCTACTCGATCTCGTCCAGCCGCCGCTCGAAGGACTCGCCGCCGGAGAGCACCGTGGTGAGATCGCCGATCCGGACCGTGACGTCGGGGGCCCGGCGCGACCGGGCGGTGATGCGCACCCGCTCCCCGTCGATGAACACGTCCAGCAGCTGGCCCCGGTACTGCACCTCGAAGCCGACCGAGCGCAGATGCTCCGGCATGGACGGCTCCAGGCTGATGCAGTCGTCGTACACCTGCAGGCCGGCGTAGGCCCGCTGGATGACGTCGAGGGTCCCGCACATGGCGCCGAGGTGGATGCCCTCCTGGGTCGTGCCGCCCTGGGTGTCGTCCAGGTCCGCCGAGAGCGCGTCCTGGTACACCGACCAGGAGTGGCGCCGGTCGATCCGGGCGAGGATCGACGCCGTGACCACCCGGGAGAGGGTCGAGCCGTTGGAGGTGCGCTGCAGGTAGTACCTGACGGTCTCCCGGATGGAGTCCACCTCGACGTCGTACCCCAGCTGCCCCAGCTCGTGCTTCAGGCCGTGCTGGCCGAAGAGGTAGACCAGCATCAGGGTGTCGGCCTGCTTAGAGAGCTTGTAGTCGTTGGTCGCGTCGCCCTCGGCCTCCAGGATCAGGTCCATCCGGCCGATGTTCCCGTACTTGCGGCGGTAGTAGTCCCAGTCCAGCTCCTTGAGGTCGTCGTACCCCTCGAACTGGCTGATGGTCCCGTTGGAGTTGAAGGGCACCGCCATGTGGTGCGCCATCTTGTCCCAGAGCTGCAGCTCCGCGTCGGTGATCTCGTGCGCGGACCTGACCCGGTCGGCGAGGTGCTCGGGGAGCTGCTCGAAGATCTCCGTGACGCGGCGGAACATCCACGCGGCCATGACGTTGGTGTACGCGTTGTCCTTGACCCCGCCGCCGTAGACGGATCCGGGGTAGCCGTCGTGGTACTCGTCGGGGCCCATGGCGCCGCTGATGTGGAACTTGCCGTCGGCGTCGTCGTAGGAGACCAGGCAGGCGAAGAACCGGGCGATCTCGATCATCAGCTCGGCGCCCTCGTGGCCCAGCCAGGAGGTGTCCTCGGTGGCCTGGTAGTACTGCCACGCGTTGTAGGCGATCGAGAGCCCCACGTGGAACTGGCGCCACGAGTTGTCCGGCATCCAGCGCTCCGAGTGGGGGTTGTACAGCTCCACGGGCGTCTCCTCGCGGCCGTCGGAGCCCGACTGCCACGGGAACATGGCGCCCTCCGCGCCGAACTCCCGCGCCTTGTGCTGGGCGCCGGGCAGGCGGGCCCAACGGTAGGCCAGCAGCGCCTTGGTCACGAACGGCAGGCGCATCGTGATGATCGGCAGGATGAAGATCTCGTCCCAGAAGATGTGGCCGCGGTAGCCCTCGCCGTGGAGTCCGCGGGCGGTCACCCCGGCGTCGGACAGCGACACGTTGGGCCCCAGGGTCTGCACGATGTGGAAGATGTGCAGGCGCAGGGCCAGCATCGTCGTGATGTCGGTGTCGATGTCCACCGAGAAGCGCGCCCACAGCCGGGACCAGGTCTGGGAGTGCGGGCCGTAGAGGGCCTTGAAGCCGATCTGGTTGCGGTTGAGCATCTCCACCGCGCCGAGGCTCGCCGAGGCGATCGCGGAGTCGCGCGAGGTGACCACGGCGGTGGTGGTGTCGAAGGTGACGCTGCGGCCGGCCTGGGCGTTGACGTGGTAGCGGCGCATCTCGACGCCGCCCGGCCGGATCTCCCGCTCCAGCCGGACGTCGGCGTTCTCGGTGACCTTGGTGCGCTGGGCGATCGCGATCTCGTGATCCGACTGGCTGGTGCGGGTGACGTTGATCAGCGTCTCGTCGGGCAGGGTCGTGGAGGCCTCGGCGACCAGGTGGTGCCGGCCGAGCTCCCGGTACTCGGCGACGTTGTTGTTGGTGACCGTCGGGTCGATCCCGTTGCGCACGTGGATGCGCCCGGACCAGCCCTCCGGGGTCAGCGTGGTCTCCAGGGCGGCGAGGTGCCGGTTGGCCATCGAGACCAGGCGGCGCTGCTGGACCCGCAGCCGCCGCGGGGTGCCCCGCTGGCGCCGGGACTCGTCGGGGAAGACCTCCTCGAGGAGCACCTGGCGGGTGAGGATGCCGTGCCGCAGGTCCAGCTCGGTGAGCTCCTCGAGCGGCCGCAGGCCGCCCTCGGACCACCACTCGCCGTCGCGCAGGCGGACGTCGAAGCAGAGGAAGTTCGGCGCGTTGACCATCGACTCGTGCTCGAGGTCCCGCCCGTTGATGTGGGAGACGACGCGGTTGAACACCCCGGAGACGTAGGTCCCGGGGTAGTGCACGCCGTCGTCCTGGCGCTCGGCCTTGGCGCCGCGGACGCCCATGTAGCCGTTGGCCAGGGTCAGCAGGGACTCGCGGTGGCCCTCGTGCTTGGGGTCGTAGCCGCGGTAGGCCAGCTTCCAGGAGTCGTCCCTGAGCAGGCCGAGGTCCAGCTCGGCGACGTCGTTGTGCACGACGTCGGCCCCGGCGTTCTGCAGCTCGTGGCGGTCCCCGTGCCGGTTGATCCCCACGACCAGGCCGAAGCCCCCCGAGCGGGCGGCACGCACCCCGGCCACGGCGTCCTCGATGACCACGGCCTCGGAAGGGTCCACCCCGATGATCTGCGCCGCGGCGAGGAACGTGTCCGGCGCCGGCTTGCCCGGCAGGCCGTGCTCGTGGGCGTAGGTGCCGTCGACGATGACGTCGAACAGGTCGGCCAGGCCGGCGGCCTCCAGGACGCGGCGGGAGTTGCGCGAGGCGGTGACCAGGGCGATCGGCGTGCCGCCGTCCTTGAGCCGCCGGGCGAAGTCCACGGTGCCCTTGAAGACCGTGACGCCGTTGCGCTCCAGCTCGGCCTGGAAGAAGTCGTTCTTGCTGCGGGCCTGGCCGTGCACGGTCCAGGTCCCGGCGGCGTCGAGCTCCAGGCCCTCGGGCAGGGCGGCGTTGCGGGAGGCGAGCAGGGTCCGGACGCCGTCCTCGCGGGTGCGGCCGTCCACGTGCGCGCGGTAGTCGCGGGAGATCGAGAACTCCCGGCGGTTGATGTCCTCGGCGGACGAGCCCTCGGCGGGCTCCAGGCGCGGGTCGGCCAGGATCGCGTCGAACAGCGTCTTCCACGCGTTCGAGTGCGCGGTGGCGGTGTCGGTGACCACGCCGTCCATGTCGAAGATCACGGCGCGGTAGGGGACCATCATCGGGAACTCGGGCGGACGCGCCTCCTGCCCCGCGGAGGGACGGTAGGGGGCGCCCGACCGCAGGTTCAGCGGATCCGATGACGCGAGCGGGTTCAGGGGGTTCATGAGCGGCCCTTCCAGCTGATAGACGTCAGGCGCTTCAGACTATTAAACACAGTTCTTCTCGGTGCGGAACGCTTCCTCACCCACTGTAAGGACTCTCACCCGGCGCGCATTCCCTCAGGAGGGCATGAATCTGCGTGAGGAGTCCCACGGCGATGCCACCGCGTGCTCTGCGAGGCCGGCGTGGCCTAGACTGTGTGAGGTAGCTTTCACGCGTGCCGCGCCACCGGGTGGCGGCCAGTCGTATCAGGAGAAGCATGAGCAATTCTTCCGTCCGGGAAGTCAACGATCTTCCGCTGTCAGAGGTCGACCCCGAGATCGCCGAGGCCATCCAGAACGAGCTGGGCCGCCAGCGCGGCACGCTGGAGATGATCGCCTCGGAGAACTTCGCCCCGCGCGCCGTGCTCGAGGCCCAGGGCTCGGTCCTCACCAACAAGTACGCCGAGGGCTACCCCGGCCGCCGCTACTACGGCGGCTGCGAGTACGTCGACGTCGTGGAGGAGCTGGCCCGCGAGCGGGCGAAGTCCCTCTTCGGCGCCGAGCACGCCAACGTCCAGCCGCACTCGGGCGCGCAGGCCAACACCGCCGTGATGATGGCCCTCATGCAGCCCGGCGACACCCTGATGGGCCTCTCCCTGGCCCACGGCGGGCACCTGACCCACGGGATGAAGCTCAACGTCTCGGGCAAGCTCTATAACATCGCCGCCTACGAGCTGGACCCGGAGACCGGCCGCCTGGACATGGACAAGGTCCGCGAGGTGGCTCTTCAGGCTCAGCCCAAGGTCATCGTGGCGGGCTGGTCCGCCTACCCGCGGGAGCAGGACTTCGAGGCCTTCCGCCGCATCGCCGACGAGGTCGGCGCCTACCTGTGGGTCGACATGGCGCACTTCGCCGGGCTGGTGGCCGCCGGCATCCACGCCAACCCGGTGCCCCACGCCCACGTGGTCACCTCGACCGTGCACAAGACCCTCGCCGGGCCGCGCTCCGGCGTCATCCTCTGCGTCGAGGACCTGAAGAAGAAGATCGACTCCGCGGTCTTCCCCGGCCAGCAGGGCGGGCCGCTGATGCACGCCATCGCGGGCAAGGCGGTGGCCTTCAAGATCGCCGCCTCCGAGGAGTTCAGGGAGCGGCAGCAGCGCACCGTCGAGGGCGCACGCCTGCTGGCCGAGCGCCTCTCGCAGCCCGACGTCGCCGAGGCCGGCGTCTCCGTCCTCTCCGGCGGCACGGACGTGCACCTGGTGCTGGTGGACCTGCGCGACTCCGAGCTCGACGGCCGCCAGGCCGAGGACGTCCTGCACGAGGCCGGCATCACGGTGAACCGCAACGCCGTGCCGGACGACCCCCGCCCGCCGATGGTCACCTCGGGGCTGCGCATCGGGACCCCGGCGCTGGCCACCCGCGGCTTCGGCCGGGAGCAGTTCGAGGAGGTCGCGGACATCATCGCCGGCGCCCTCAAGCCCGGCGCCGACGTCGAGTCGCTGCGCGCCCGGGTGGACCGCCTGGCCCAGGACTTCCCGCTCTACGAGGGTCTGGAGAGCTGGTAGGGATGGCTCAGACCGAGCAGAAGCCGGCGACGACGTCGGCCGAGGAGGGCCCCCAGCGGCTCGACGGGACGGCGACGGCGGCGGCCATCAAGGGCGAGCTCGCCGAGCGGGTGGCGCGCCTGAAGGAGCGGGGCGCGGTCCCCGGCCTGGCAACCGTGCTGGTGGGGGACGACCCCGCCTCGCACTCCTACGTGGGCGGCAAGCACCGTGACTGCGCCGAGGTCGGCATCGCCTCGATCCGCAGGGAGCTGCCGGAGAGCGTCACCCAGCAGGAGCTGGAGGCGGTCATCGACGAGCTCAACGCGGATCCGGCCTGCACGGGCTACATCGTGCAGCTGCCCCTGCCCGGGCACATCGACACCCAGAGCATCCTGGAGCGGATCGACCCGGACAAGGACGCCGACGGGCTGCACCCGACCAACCTGGGCCGCCTGGTGCTGGACGTCTACGGCGAGGGGCAGGCCCCGCTGCCGTGCACCCCGCACGGCATCGTCGAGCTGCTCCGGCGGCACCGCATCGACCTGGTCGGTAAGGAGGTGGTGGTGCTGGGCCGCGGGATCACGGTCGGCAGGCCGCTGGGCCTGCTGCTGTCCCGGCGCGACGTCAACGCCACCGTGACCCTGGCCCACACCGGGACCCGGGACCTCGACGAGGTGCTGCGGCGGGCCGACGTCGTCGTGGCGGCCATCGGGGTGCCGCACGCGGTGCGCCCCGAGCAGGTCAGGGAGGACGTGGTGCTGCTGGACGTCGGGGTCTCCCGGGTCCTGGACCCCGCGACGGGGAAGAAGCGGCTCACCGGCGACATCCACCCCGAGGCCGCGGCGAAGGCCTCGTGGGTCTCGCCGAACCCCGGCGGCGTCGGGCCGATGACCCGGGCGATGCTCCTGGTCAACGTGGTCGACGCGGCGGAGCGCGCGAGCGCCTGAGCGGCCCCGCGCCCTTCCCGCCCGGCCCGGCCGCTCGCTCATCGCGGACGGCCGGGCCGCGGCGCGGGTGCCGAGCGCCCGCGCTTGTACAATGGGCACCATGCAATCGATCGGACCCAACGACCCCCGCCTGAGCGGCGCAGCCACCGACCGGAAGACCTCCCGGACCGCCCTGTGGGCGACCGTGATCGGCATGGCGGTGCTCGTGCTGATCTTCGTCTTCGCGATCATCCAGGCGGCCAACGAATCCTCGGTGCTGGGCTGGATCCTGGCCGCCATCGCCGGCGGCTGGCTGGCCATCGCCGTCTACGTGCTGTTCATGGTGCGCGGGACGCTGCGCTTCGGCCGCGAGGCCGTGGCCCGGATGGAGGGGGAGATGCGGGGCGCGTCCGGCCGGGCGCCGGCGGCCGCCTCCTCGGCCTCCGAGGGCGACTCGGTCCGGGACCAGAAGATCGCCCACAGCTTCCAGATCGTCCTGGTCCAGGCCAAGGTCCTCAGCGAGGAGCTCGAGAAGGGCCCGGAGGCGGACCGCGAGGTCGTGGACCGCTCGATCGACACGATCAACCTGACCGCCAAGAACGGCATGGGCATGGTCCGCTCCGACGGGCCGATCAGCGGCACCGTCGTCGACTGACGCCCGTACCCCTCCCGCATCGCCGCCCGCGGAGGCGGCGCCGCGCCCGCACGGCATGAAAGGCATTCCTGCACCGATGACCGAAACCGCCGAGAGCACCCGGCCCCTGCGTGTGGCCACCGTGAACGTCAACGGCATCCGCGCGGCCTACAAGCGCGACATGGCGAGCTGGCTCGCCGAGCGTGACGTGGACATCCTGTGCCTGCAGGAGGTGCGCGCGCCCGACGGGATCGTGCGCGGGCTCCTCGACGAGGACGAGTGGGAGATCCTCCACGCCGAGGCGGAGGCCAAGGGGCGCGCCGGCGTCGCCATCGCGACCCGCCGCCCCGCTGCGGGGGAGCGGGCCCGCCACGGCGAGATCCTGGAGACCAGGGAGCACATCGGCGAGGAGTACTTCGCCAACGCCGGGCGCTGGGTCGAGGCGGACTACCGGCTGCCCGGCGGGCAGACGCTCACCGTGGTCTCCGCCTACGTCCACTCGGGCGACGTCGGGACGCCGAAGCAGGACGACAAGTACCGCTTCCTCGACGTGATGCTCCAGCGCCTCCCGGCGCTGGCCGAGCACTCCGACCACGTGCTGGTCGTGGGGGATCTCAACGTCGGCCACACCGAGCTGGACATCAAGAACTGGAAGGGCAACCTCAAGAACGCCGGCTTCCTCCCGGAGGAGCGGGCCTACTTCGACCGGTTCTTCGGGGACATCGGCTACGTCGACGTCGCCCGCAGCCTGGCCGGCGAGGTCCCCGGCCCGTACACGTGGTGGTCCTACCGCGGCCAGGCCTTCGACAACGACGCCGGGTGGCGGATCGACTACCACATGGCCACTCCCGCGCTGGCCGCCGCCGCGGCCGACGCCGTCGTGGACCGCGCCCCCAGCTACGACACCAGGTTCTCCGACCACGCCCCGCTCGTGGTCGACTACAGGATCTGACGCCGGGAGCCCCGGGCCGGCCGGGGCGCCGAGCAGAAGCACCGACGAGAGAGAAGCAGATGACCCACGAACCCTCCGCAGCACCCTCCGGCACCGCCGCCGCGACCCGAGCCCCCCGCGTCTTCTCCGGGGTGCAGCCCTCGGCCGACTCGATGCACCTGGGCAACTACATCGGGGCCGTGCGCAACTGGGTCCGGATGCAGGAGGAGAACGAGTGCATCTACTTCATCCCGGACCAGCACGCGATCACCGTCCCGCAGGACCCGGCCCTGCTGCGGGAGCGCACCCGGCGCACGGCCGCGCAGTACATCGCGGCAGGGATCGACCCGCAGCGGACCCCGTTCTTCGTCCAGTCCCACGTCCCGGGGCACGCCCAGCTGGCCTGGGTGCTCTCCTGCATCACCGGCTTCGGCGAGGCCTCGCGGATGACCCAGTTCAAGGACAAGTCCGCGAAGGAAGGATCGGAGAACGCGACCGCCGGGCTCTTCACCTACCCCGTCCTGATGGCGGCTGACATCCTGCTCTACCAGGCCGATCAGGTGCCGGTGGGGGAGGACCAGCGGCAGCACCTGGAGCTGACCCGGAACCTGGCGCAGCGCTTCAACGCCCGCTTCGGCGAGACCTTCACCGTCCCGGAGGCCAAGATCCTCAAGGACACCGCCAAGATCTACGACCTGCAGAACCCGGCGGCCAAGATGTCGAAGTCCTCGGCCTCGCCCAACGGGATCATCTGGCTGCTGGACGAGCCGAAGAAGCTCGCGAAGAAGATCAAGTCGGCGGTCACCGACGACGGCGCCGAGATCCGCTTCGACCGCGAGGCCAAGCCCGGCGTGTCCAACCTGCTGACCATCTACTCCTCCCTGACGGAGCGGCCGGTCGAGGAGATCGTCGCCGAGTACGAGGGGAAGATGTACGGGCACCTCAAGGTGGGGCTGGCCGAGGTCGCCGTCGAGACGCTCGGCCCCATCCGCGAGCGGGCGCTGGAGATGATGGACGATCCCGCCGAGCTGGACCGCCTCCTGGCGGTCGGCGCCGAGAAGGCGCGCGAACTCGCGGAGCCCACCGTCGCGGCGGTCTACGAACGGGTCGGCTTCCTGCCGCCCCGGAGTTAGCGGGCGGAGAGGCTCCGTGCAGAGACAGCGCTCAGGACCCCGCGGCGGGGAGACCGGAGGCAGCCCGACGCTCGGCTCGGGCCGCCGCTACCTGAGCGTGGTCCTGGAGGTCCCCCGCCGGCTCCGGGAGCGCGTCCTGACCCGGCGCGGTGGGGCGGGGAGCACGGGCCCGGCCGCTCACATCACGGTCTTCATCACCGAGCGGGACGCCGGGGAGCCGGGGGAGGCCGAGCTGCTGGAGCGCGTGCGCAGGGCGTGCTCGGGCGTTCCCGGCGGGGAGGTGGAGCTGCGCGGCACGGGGAGCTTCCGGCCGGTCAGCGACGTCGTCTTCCTGCGCGTGGGGGAGGGCTCGGAGATGCTGAGGGAGCTGCACCGGCGCTGCGCCGCGACGCTTCCGGACGCCTCGCCGTTCCCCTACCACCCGCACTTCACGCTCGCCCAGGGCCTCGGCGGACCGGAGCTGGAGCGGGCGGCCGCCGAGCTCGCGGACTTCGAGGACCGCTTCGAGGCGAGGGCGCTCGGCGTCTACAGCGGCGACCTGACGGGCTGGCGCCGCGTCGGCGAGGTCCCTCTGGGCTGAGGGCACCGGCGGGCTGAGGGAGCCGGCGGGAGGCCGGCCCGGAGGGCCTCACAGCACGTCGGTCTCGCCGTTCTTCTTCAGGGCGTCGACGGCGTTCTTGACCCGCTGCGCGTGCTCCTGGGTCGTGACCAGCAGGGCGTCCGGGGTGTCGACGACCACGATGTCCTCGATCCCGATCAGCGCGACGATCCGGCTGGTGTCCGAGACCACGATGCCCGAGGCGTTGTCGGTCATCACCCGCTTGTTCTTGCCGAGGACCGCGACCTCGTCGACGTCGACGGCGCGGTTCAGCCGCGAGATGGCGGCGAAGTCCCCGACGTCGTCCCAGGTGAAGCCGGCGGGCACCATCGCGACGTCGCCCGCGGCCGCGGCGGGCTCGGCCACGGCGTAGTCGATCGCGATCTTGGGCAGCGTGGGCCAGACCCGGTCCATGACCTCGTCCCGCTGCTCGGTCTCCCAGGCGTCCGCGATCTCCATGATCCCGGCGTGCAGCTCGGGCTGGTTCACCTCGAGGTGCGCCAGCAGCAGCCGGGCCGGGGCGACGAACATGCCGGCGTTCCAGGTGTACTCGCCGCTGCGGACGTACTGGCGGGCGGTGTCCTCGTCGGGCTTCTCCACGAACTCCGCGACCTTCAGCGCGGTCGGGGCGGCCGCGACGCCGAGGCTCTGCGCGGCGCGGATATAGCCGAAGCCCGTGGAGGGCGAGGTGGGCGTGACGCCGATGGTCACGATGCGGCCGGTGGCCGCCGCGGCCGCCGCCTCGCGCACCGCGCGGTGGAAGACCTCGGTGGGCTCGATGACGTGGTCCGCGGCGAAGGAGCCGACGATCGCCTCGGGATCCCTCCGGACGAGGATGGCGCTGGCCAGCCCGATGGCCGCGCCGGAGTCCTTGGGGGAGGGCTCGAGCACCAGGTCCACCTCGGCACACTCGGGGAGCTGCTGGCGGACCGCCGCGGCGTGCGTGCGGCCGGTGACGACCATCACCCCGTCCTCGCCCAGGTCGACCAGCCGGTCGTAGGTGGAGCGCAGGAGCGAGCTGCCCGAGCCGGTGAGGTCCAGGAGGAACTTCGGCGCGTCGGCGCGCGAGAGCGGCCAGAGGCGGGATCCGACGCCGCCGGCCGGGATGAAGGGGTGGAAGTGTTCGATTGCAGAGCTCATCGTCCCCCAGCGTATCCGGTATCCGCGCGACATCTTTAAACGGGATGCGGAGATGTCTTCAGGACGGATCGACCCTAACTCGTCCTCCCGTGCCCGGCGCGCTCTCGCGGAATGAGGGGGATCCGGACCAATAGTGCATCCTTTTATGCCCTATTCCCCCGTGATTCCGGGCCTGCGAGCCCGGACACTGTGTCACTAAGGGGGTCCCGCGACTGGTAATGTTTGGGGCAGAACTCGCACGCCCTGTCCTGCCCGGTCCTCGCCCGGTGGGAGCACGGGTGGGTGATCCGTGGGCCCCGCCGGCCCGGAAGAACCGGCGCCGAGCCCGTCCCGTTGATCAATCAGGGAGGTTATTCAGTGCCGAATTCAGCCAAGGGCACCCTCTATCGCGGCCGCCAGGGCATGTGGTCCTGGGTCGCGCATCGCATCACAGGTATCGCGATCTTCTTCTTCTTGCTGGTGCACGTGCTGGACACCGCCGTCGTCCGGGTCTCCCCGGAAGCGTACAACGCGGTCATCAGCGCCTACCAGAACCCCATCATGGGGCTCGGCGAGGCGGGTCTGGTCGCCGCCATCGTCTACCACGCCTTCAACGGCCTGCGCATCATCCTGATCGACTTCTGGAAGAACGGCGCGAAGAACCAGAAGGCGATGCTGTGGGGCGTCCTGGTCCTGTGGGTCGTCGTCATGGTCCCGTTCCTGATCCGCCACCTCTCTATCGTCTTTGGAGGTCACTGACCGATGGCAACTCCGCTGAAAGCGCAGATCGCTGTTCCCCGCAGCAGCGACAAGACGGTGGCCGGCGTCAAGTACAACCGCTCGGGCCGCAAGCGCAACAACTTCGAGATGTACGCCTGGCTGTACATGCGGGTCTCCGGCGTCATCCTGCTGGTGCTGATCTTCGGGCACCTCTTCGTCAACCTGATGGCCGGGGACGGCGTCCACGCGATCGACTTCGGCTTCGTGGGCGGCAAGTGGGCCAACCCCTTCTGGCAGGTGTGGGACCTGGTGATGCTGTGGCTGGCAATGCTGCACGGCACCAACGGCGTGCGCACCGTCATCGACGACTACGCCGAGCGGGACCGCACCCGGATCTGGCTCAAGGCCCTGCTCTACCTGGGCTCCGCCTTCGCGATCCTCGTCGGCACCCTGGTGATCTTCACCTTCGATCCCTGCCCCGCCGGCGCCGACCCGGAGCTGCTGGCCTCGTTCTGCCCCGCCCCCTGACCGGCGCCGGGGGCTGAGGCCCCGCCGGGGCGGCGACGTCGCCGCCCCCATCACCACCTGAGACTCAACGATAGAAAGAGCATCCTTAGAATGCAGGTTCACAAGTACGATGTGGTCATCGTAGGTGCCGGTGGCGCGGGCATGCGCGCGGCCATCGAGGCCGGGCAGCGCTCCCGCACCGCCGTACTGACCAAGCTCTACCCCACCCGCTCCCACACCGGTGCGGCCCAGGGCGGCATGTGCGCCGCGCTGGCCAACGTGGAGGAGGACAACTGGGAGTGGCACACCTTCGACACCATCAAGGGTGGCGACTACCTGGTGGACCAGGACGCGGCGGAGGTCATGGCCAAGGAGGCCATCGACGCCGTCCTGGACCTGGAGAAGATGGGCCTGCCGTTCAACCGCACGCCCGAGGGCCGCATCGACCAGCGCCGCTTCGGCGGCCACACCCGTGACCACGGCAAGTCCCCGGTGCGCCGCGCCTGCTACGCGGCCGACCGCACGGGCCACATGATCCTCCAGACGCTGTACCAGAACTGCGTCAAGCACAACGTCGAGTTCTACAACGAGTACTACGTGCTGGACCTGATCATGACCGAGGTCGACGGCGTGCGCCGCCCCTCCGGCGTCGTCAGCTACGACCTCGCCTCGGGCGAGATCCACGTCTTCCAGGCCAAGTCGATCGTCTTCGCCTCCGGCGGCTGCGGCAAGATCTTCAAGACCACCTCCAACGCGCACACCCTGACCGGCGACGGCATGGCGATCGCGCTGCGCAGCGGCCTGCCGCTGGAGGACATGGAGTTCGTGCAGTTCCATCCGACCGGCCTGGCCGGGCTGGGCATCCTCGTCTCCGAGGCGGCCCGCGGCGAGGGCGGCATCCTGCGCAACTCGGACGGCGAGCGCTTCATGGAGCGCTACGCCCCGACCATCAAGGACCTCGCCCCGCGCGACATCGTGGCCCGCTCGATGGCCAACGAGGTGCGCGAGGGCCGCGGCTGCGGCCCCAACAAGGACTACGTCCTGCTGGACCTCACGCACCTGGAGCCCGCGCACATCGACGCGAAGCTGCCGGACATCACCGAGTTCGCCCGCACCTACCTCGGCGTGGAGCCCTACACCGAGCCCGTGCCGGTGTTCCCCACCGCGCACTACGCGATGGGCGGCATCCCCACCAACATCGACGCCGAGGTGTTCCGCAACTCGGAGGAGACCATCCCCGGCCTGTACGCGGCCGGCGAGGTCGCCTGCGTGTCGGTGCACGGCTCCAACCGCCTGGGCACCAACTCGCTGCTGGACATCAACGTCTTCGGCAAGCGCGCCGGCATCAAGGCCGCCGAGTACGCCGCGACCGCCGAGTTCCTCCCGGTCCCCGACGACGCGACCCAGCGGACCGAGGACCTCCTCCAGCTGATGCGCAACGGCCACGGCGAGGAGAAGGTCGGCGTGCTGCGCAAGGAGCTGCAGGACATTATGGACGCGGACATGCAGGTGTTCCGCACCGCCGACACCATCCACTCGGCGCTGGACAAGATCGCCGATCTGGAGGACCGTTATACCCGGATCGCCATCCAGGACCAGGGCAAGCGCTTCAACCTCGACCTCCTCGAGGCCGTGGAGCTGGGCTTCCTGTTGGAGCTGGCCAAGGTCATGGCGGTCGCGGCGCTGCACCGCGAGGAGTCCCGCGGGGGCCACTTCCGCGAGGACTTCCCCAACCGCGACGACGAGAACTTCATGAAGCACTCGATGGCCTATCTGGACCCCGAGGCGGAGACCGACAGCGTGGCCGGAATCCGACTGGAGACCAAGCCCGTGATCTTCACCCGCTACGAGCCGATGGAGCGTAAGTACTGATGACTACCCAGGAAAAGGAAGCAGCCGAGCCGGCCTCCAAGGTCGACCTTCCCCAGGAGCAGGGCGGCGGGGGTGAGATCCCCACCTTCGACGTGACCCTGCGCGTGCGCCGCTACAACCCCGAGCTCTCCTCCGAGGCCTACTGGGACGAGTGGAACCTGACGATGTTCGGCACCGACCGCGTGCTGGACGCGCTGCACAAGGTCAAGTGGGAGATCGACGGATCGCTCTCCTTCCGCCGCTCGTGCGCGCACGGCGTGTGCGGCTCGGATGCGATGCGCATCAACGGCCGCAACCGCCTGGCCTGCAAGACCCTGCTGAAGGACCTCGACCTGTCCAAGCCGGTCATCGTCGAGGCCATCAAGGGCCTGCCGTGCGAGAAGGACCTCATCGTGGACATGGAGCCCTTCTTCCAGTCCTACCGCGAGATCATGCCCTTCCTCATCAACGAGGGGCACGAGCCGAAGCGGGAGCGCTACCAGTCGGTCGAGGACCGCGAGCGCTTCGACGACACCACCAAGTGCATCCTCTGCGCCGCGTGCACCTCCTCGTGCCCGGTGTTCTGGACCGACGGGCAGTACTTCGGGCCCGCCGCGATCGTCAACGCCCACCGGTTCATCTTCGACTCCCGCGACGACGCCGGCGACATGCGCCTGGAGATCCTCAACGACAAGGAGGGCGTGTGGCGCTGCCGCACCACCTTCAACTGCACCGAGGCCTGCCCCCGCGGCATCCAGGTCACCAAGGCCATCGCCGAGGTCAAGCAGGCGGTGCTGGCCCGGGCCTTCTGACCCGGCCGGGACCGCCTCCGCAGCACGACGCCGCCCAGGGAGCCCTCACGTGGGCTCCCCGGGCGGCGTCGTCGCATCTGGGGGGCGATCCCGCGCTCGCGCCGCGTCACGGAGGCGTCACGCCGTCACCTGGCCGGGCGCAGCCGGGAGGGCGCTAGAGTCGTGGGTATGGTCAACAGCCCGAGAACCTCCGAACTGGACACTCAGCAGCCCCTCGTCACGCCCTTCGTGGGCGCCTTCCTCCCCGAGCTGATCGAGTTCCGCCGGACCATCCACCGCTATCCCGAGCTCTCCTTCCGCGAGCACCGGACCACCGACCGGATCGTCGAGCGGCTCGAGGCGGCGGGGCTGCATCCGGTGCGGCTGACCCCCACGGGGTGCTACGTCGACATCGGGCAGGGGCCCATCGCCGTCGCGCTGAGGGCCGACATCGACGCGCTGCCCATCCAGGAGGAGACCGGGCTGGAGTTCGCCTCGGCCAACGAGGGCGTCATGCACGCCTGCGGGCACGATATCCACCAGACGGTGATGCTCGGCGTCGCCCTCACGCTCGCGGACCTGAACGCCTCCACGCCGCTGGCCGGGACGGTGCGGGTCATCTTCCAGCCGGGGGAGGAGAAGCTGCCCGGCGGCGCCCTGGCCTGCATCGAGCAGGGCGCGCTCAAGGGCGTCCCGCGGGCCTTCGCGCTGCACTGCGAGCCCAAGGTCGACGTCGGCCAGGTCGGCACCCGCATCGGCCCGATCACCTCGGCGACCGACACGATCAAGCTGCAGGTGCAGGGCCGGGGCGGGCACACCTCGCGACCGCACCTGACCGAGGACCTGATCTTCGCGATGAGCCAGATCGCGATCAACGTCCCCGCCGTGCTCTCCCGCAGCATCGACGCGCGGGCCGGGGTGCTGGTGGTCTGGGGGCAGATCGAGGCGGGCGTGGCGCCCAACGCGATCCCCGGCGCCGGCTACCTCGCCGGGACGATGCGCTGCCTCGACGCCGAGGCCTGGTACCGGGCGGGGGAGAGGCTGGACAAGGTGGTGGAGCAGGTCGCGGCTCCCTACGGCGTCGAGGTCGAGCTGGAGCACGTCCCCGGCGTCCCGCCGGTGGTCAACACGGAGACGGAGACGACGCTGCTGGAGAACGCCGCCCGTGCCGAGCTGGGGGAGGAGTCGGTGGTCCTGGTCGAGCAGTCCATGGGCGGCGAGGACTTCGCGTGGATGCTCCAGGAGGTCCCGGGCTCGATGATGCGGCTGGGCACCCGCGTCCCCGGCGGCATCACCTACGACCTGCACCGGCCGGACTACATCGCCGACGAGCGGGCGATCGAGTGCGGCGTGCGGGTCATGGCCGCCACCGCCCTGCGCTCGATCCAGTTCGAGACTCGTCTGCGCTGATCAGATGGTGAATCGGGGGTGATCCGATCCACTTCGTGGGAAACTTCCCCTTAGACTGGACGGGTAACGCATCTCACTCAGGGCCCCCTGCGCACCGGCGGCACCCTCGCCGGATCCGCTCGACGCGGCGAGCGCGGAGGTATCCCAGGCACCCACCGGAGGTCACCACCCATGTCAGTCCCCCGCCCTCCCCGGCGGCGCCCGGCGGCGCTGGCCGCGGGCTCCCTCCTCGGCGTCTGCGCCCTCCTCCTGTCCGCCTGCGGTCCCGCGCCCGAGGAGGGGTCTGACGCCGCCGGCGAGAACGAGGACTACTACGGCTGCATCGTCTCCGACTCCGGCGGCTTCGACGACCGCTCGTTCAACCAGAACAGCTACGAGGGGCTGAGGAAGGCGCAGACCGACTACGAGATCAGCGTCCGCCAGGCAGAGTCCCAGGCCGTGACCGACTACGGCCCCAACATCAACCAGATGGTCCAGAGCGGCTGCAACATGGTGGTCACGGTGGGCTTCAACATCTCGGACCAGACCGCCGAGGCGGCCGAGGCGAACCCGGACACGCACTTCACCATCGTCGACGACGACCAGATCGACCTGCCCAACGTCCGCCCCATCATCTACGACACCTCCCAGGCGGCCTTCCTGGCCGGGTACCTCGCCGCGGGCTCCTCCGAGACCGGCAAGGTCGCGACCTTCGGCGGCATGGAGATCCCCACCGTCACCATCTTCATGGACGGCTTCGCCGAGGGAGTGGAGCACTACAACGAGGAGAAGGGCGAGGACGTCGAGGTCCTCGGCTGGAACCCGGACGCGCAGACCGGCACCTTCACCGGCGACTTCGAGGACACTGGCAAGGGCAAGACCACCGCCCAGAACTTCCTCAACGAGGGCGCCGACGTCGTCATGCCGGTAGCCGGCCCGGTCGGCAACGGCGCGGTGGACGCGATCACCGCGGCCAACGCCGACTCCCCGGACGACCCGACCCGCATCATCTGGGTCGACTCCGACGGGTACGAGACCCTGGACAACGGCCAGGAGTACGTCCTGACCTCGGTCATCAAGAAGATGGGCGACGCCGTGGAGAGCACGATCAAGGACGACATCGACGGGGACTTCACCAACGAGCCCTACGTGGGCACCCTGGAGAACGACGGCGTCGGCATCTCCGAGTTCCACGACCAGGACGGGGAGGTCTCCGAGGAGCTGAAGGAGGAGCTGGACGACATCAGGTCCCGGATCTCCTCCGGCGAGCTGAGGGTCGAGTCCCCGGCGAGCCCGCTGAACGCCCGGTAGCCGGCAGATCCCGTCCCCGCACCACGGCCCGCGGCGCACCGCCCCGGCCAGCGCCCCTCTCACGAAAGCACGCGATGAAACTCGAACTGCGCTCGGTGACCAAACGCTTCGGCACGTTCACCGCCAACGACGCGATCGACCTGACGGTCGAGCCCGGAACCGTCCACTGCCTGCTCGGCGAGAACGGCGCCGGGAAGTCGACGCTGATGAACGTCATCTACGGCCTCTACGAGCCGAGCGAGGGGCAGATCCTCCTCGACGGCCGCGAGGTCTCCTTCTCCGGCCCCGGGGACGCGATGGCCGCCGGCATCGGCATGGTGCACCAGCACTTCATGCTCGTGCCCGTGTTCACCGTGGCCGAGAACGTGGCCCTGGGCGCCGAGGCGACCCGCGGCGGCGCCCTGAACCTGGAGGAGACCCGCCGCCGGATCCGGGAGATCTCCGAGCGGTACGGCTTCCGGGTGGATCCCGACGCCGTGGTGGAGGACCTGCCGGTCGGCGTGCAGCAGAGGGTCGAGATCATCAAGGCCCTGGTCCGCGACGCCCGGATCCTCATCCTGGACGAGCCGACCGCCGTGCTCACCCCGGAGGAGACCGACGAGCTGCTGGGCATCATGGCCCAGCTGCGGGCGGACGGGAAGTCGCTGCTGTTCATCTCCCACAAGCTGCGGGAGGTCCGGCAGGTCTCCGACGAGATCACCGTGATCCGCCGCGGCAGGGTCGTGGGGACGGTGGAGCCCACGGCCGGGACCGCCGAGCTCGCCGCGATGATGGTGGGCCACGACGTCAACCTCACCGTGGCCAAGGAGGCGGCGGAGCCCGGGGAGGCGGCCTTCCGGGTCAGGGGCCTCTCGCTGGTCTCGCCGACCGGCGTCCGGCTGCTGCGGGACATCGACCTGGAGGTCCGGCGCGGCGAGATCCTCGCGATCGCGGGGGTGCAGGGCAACGGCCAGACCGAGTTCGCGGAGGCCGTCATGGGCCTGCAGCCGCGGGCCACCGGCAGCCTGACGCTGGAGGGACGCGAGCTGCTCGGGCGCTCGCCCAAGCAGATCATCCGGGCCGGCGTCGGCTTCGTGCCGGAGGACCGGACGCTGGAGGGGCTCGTGGGGCCGTTCAGCATCGAGGAGAACCTCGTGCTGAACCTCTTCGACACCCCGGAGTTCTCCTCCGGGCCCTCGCTCAAGCGCGCCGCGATCCGCCGCAACGCCCAGCGGAAGGCGGCTGAGTTCGACATCCGCATGGGAGCGGTCTCCGACGCGGTCGCGACGCTGTCCGGCGGCAACCAGCAGAAGGTCGTCGTGGCCCGGGAGCTGTCCCGGCCGCTCAAGCTGTTCGTGGCCTCGCAGCCAACCCGCGGCGTCGACGTCGGGTCCATCGAGTTCATCCACGAGCGGATCGTGGCGGAGCGCGACGCCGGCACCCCGGTGGTCATCGTCTCCACCGAGCTCGACGAGATCTACGCCCTGGCCGACAGGATCGCCGTGTTCTTCCACGGGGAGCTCATGGGCGTCGTCGGACCCGAGACCCCGCGCGGGGTGCTGGGGCAGATGATGGCCGGCGCCTCGCGGGAGGAGGCGCAGGGCCGCGGTGACGCTCCCGAGGGCGATGCCCCCGGGACTGCCTCCGCCGGGCCCGTCACCTCCACCGGGCGCGCCGCCGACGGCCCCGCCCCCGGCGGCAGGGCCGCCGACGACAGCGCCCCCGCAGGCCACGCCAACCCCGAAGGAGAGGGCGCATGAGCCCCAGCCAGTCCCAGCAGCCCGTCCCGGCGCCCGCCGACGGCCTCGGCTCCGCCCCGGAGGACGGGGCCGGCCCGCCGGTGACCCCGCCGTGGGCGGATCGGCCCGCCAAGCCCACCCTCGCCTACCGGATCACCTCCTCGCCGCTGGTGCTCTCGGCCGCGGCGCTGATCGCCGCGCTGGTGGTGGGAGGGCTCCTGATCGTCCTGACGGACCCCCTGGTCACCTCGAAGATGTACTACTTCATCGCCCGGCCCTCGGACACCTTCGTAGCCGCCTGGAAGTCGGTGAGCGAGGCCTACCTGGCCCTGTTCGAGGGCTCGGTCTACAACCCCGCCGGCGAGACCGCCTCCCAGCGCCTCTACCCCCTGACCGAGACGCTGACCATCGCGACGCCGCTGATCTTCGCGGGCCTCGCCGTCGCCGTCTCCTTCCGCTCGGGGCTGTTCAACATCGGCGCCCAGGGGCAGATCATCGCCGGTGCGATCGTCGCCGGATACATCGGCATCGCCTGGGAGCTGCCGGCCG
The DNA here is from genome assembly GCF_004136635.1 of Rothia halotolerans. Lineage (GTDB taxonomy): Bacteria > Actinomycetota > Actinomycetes > Actinomycetales > Micrococcaceae > Rothia > Rothia halotolerans. Next base: position 89,484 of record NZ_NOIU01000003.1, read on the forward strand.
CCCTGCACCTGCTGCTCGTGGTGGTCGGCGCGGCCCTCGGCGGGGCGGTCTGGGGCGGGATCGTCGGGGTCCTGAAGGCCAAGACCGGCGCGCACGAGGTCATCCTGTGCATCATGCTCAACTACGTCGCGCTGAACCTGCTGCTGTACCTGCTGACCACCCCGGCTTTCCAGCGCCCGGGCTCGGCGAACCCCATCTCGCCCCAGGTCTCCGACACGGCGCTGTTCCCTCGGCTGCTGGGCGACTCCTTCCGCCTGCACTGGGGATTCGTCCTGGCGGTCGTGGCCGTCGCGGCGATCTCCTGGCTCGTCAACCGCTCCACCGTCGGCTTCCGGCTGCGCGCCGTCGGCGCCAATCCCCGGGCCGCCGCGACCTCGGGGATCAACGTGACCGCCGGCTACATCGTGGTCATGCTCCTCTCGGGAGGCTTCGCCGGGCTCGCCGGCGCGGCCCAGGTCTCCGGCACCGAGCGCGTGCTGACCGGGGACATCGCCGGATCCTTCGGCTTCGACGCGATCACCGTGGCCCTGCTCGGGCGCTCGACGCCGTGGGGCACCTTCTGGGCCGGCCTGCTGTTCGGCGCCTTCCGGGCCGGCGGCGTGGCGATGCAGACCACCACGGGGACCAACATCAACATCGTGCTGGTGGTCCAGTCCCTCATCGTCCTCTTCATCGCCGCGCCGCCGCTGGTGCGCGCGATCTTCAGGCTGCCGGACCCGGCCAAGGCCCGGCGGAGGAAGAAGCCCCGCAGGCCCGCCGCGTCCGCCCCCTCGACCTCAGGAGCATCCCGATGAGCACGCAGACTCTCGAGCCCTCCCGCTCCGCCGGGGCGGCGCCCGCCCCGGTCGTGCGGAACTGGAAGAAGGCCGTCATCTTCTCGGTGCTGGGCCTGGTGGCCCTGGTGCTGTGCGGGGTCAACGCGGCGGACACCACCGTGGTCCTGCGGCTGTCCAACCCCGGCGACGTCGTCGAGCTCGGGGACCTGAGCCTGCCCGCCTCGACGACGGGATGGGTCCTCAGCGTGCTCATGCTCGCGATCGCGGTGCTGGCGATCGGGCTCACGGCACAGGGGCGCGGCGTGAGCGGGTGGCTCTCGGCCGTGTTCTGGATCGCCTTCATCCTGGCGATGCTGGTGTGGGCGGTCGGGCACGCGACCGGGAACAGCCTCTCGCTGCCGGGCCTGCTGGGCGGCTCGCTGGCGCTGTCCATCCCGCTGATCTTCGGGTCGATGTCCGGGCTGCTGTGCGAGCGCTCCGGCGTGGTGAACATCGCGATCGAGGGGCAGCTGCTGTTCGGGGCCTTCGCCGCGGCGCTGGTGGGGACGCTGGCCGGCAGCGCGTGGATCGGTCTGCTCGCGGCGGTGCTGGGCGGGGCGCTGGTGGCCCTGATCCTCGCCGCGTTCTCCATCCGGTACCTGGTCAACCAGGTGATCGTGGGCGTCGTCGTCAACGTGCTGGTCTCCGGGCTCACCGGGTTCCTGTACTCGACCGTGCTGCAGCGGGACACCTCGCTGCTCAACGCGCCGCCCCGGCTGCCCAGCTTCGCGATCCCGGTGCTCTCCGAGATCCCGGTGATCGGCCGGGTGCTGTTCGACCAGTCCGTGCTGGTGTACCTGATGTACGCCGTCGTCGCGGTCCTCTGGTTCGCGCTCGGCCGCACCCGGTGGGGCCTGCGCACCCGCGCGGTGGGGGAGCACCCCCAGGCGGCGGACACGCTGGGGGTGAAGGTCAACCGGCTGCGCTTCCTCAACGTGCTGCTGGGCGGTGCCGTGGCGGGCATGGGCGGGGCGTTCTTCACGCTGGTCTCCGTCAGCTCGTTCACCAACGACATGACCGCGGGGCAGGGCTACATCGCGCTCGCGGCCCTCATCTTCGGGCGCTGGCGGCCGCTGGGAGCCCTGTGCGCCGCCCTGCTGTTCGGGTTCGCCACGAACCTGCAGTCGGTGCTCTCCCTGCTGGGCACCACCGTGCCCAGCCAGTTCCTGACCATGCTGCCCTACCTGGTGACCATCGCCGCGGTGACCGGACTCGTGGGCCGGTCCCGCGGGCCGGCCGCCTCCGGGCAACCGTACGTGAAGGAGTAGCCGTGAAGCTCACCGAGGACGCGATGTGGCAGCGGCTCCAGGCCGCCGCCCGCCAGGCCCTGTCCCGGGCCTACTGCCCGTACTCGAACTACCCGGTCGGGGCCGCGGCCATGACCGACGAGGGCCGGATGGTCTCCGGGGCCAACGTGGAGAACGCCGCGTACGGCGTGACGCTGTGCGCCGAGTGCTCCCTGGTCTCCGAGCTGCACCGCACCGGCGGCGGCACGCTGCGAGCCGTGGTCTGCGTGGACCGGGACGGCCAGGTCATCACCCCCTGCGGCCGCTGCCGGCAGCTGCTGCACGAGCACCGTGGGCCGGACCTGGAGGTCCTGACCCGGCAGGGGGCCAGGACCATGGAGGAGATGCTGCCCCTGGCCTTCGGGTCCGAGGACCTGGACCCGGAGGGGTCCTGAGGGAGCATCCAGGACGACGACGCCGCTCCCCGGGCCCGGGGAAGCGGCACGAGACGAGGAGGAGCGCATGACCGAGGCATTCGACGCCGTCGAGGTGATCCGGCGCAAGCGGGACGGGGAGCGGCTGGCCCCGGAGCAGATCGACTGGGTCATCGACGCCTACACCCGCGGCGTCGTCGCGGAGGAGCAGATGTCCGCGCTGGCGATGGCGGTGTTCCTCAACGGGATGGAGCGCGGGGAGATCGCCCGGTGGACCCGCGCCATGATCGCCAGCGGGGAGCGGCTCGACTTCTCGCCCATCCTGGGCCCCGGCGGCAAGGTCGCCACGGCGGACAAGCACTCGACCGGCGGGGTGGGGGACAAGATCACCCTGCCGCTGGCTCCGCTGGTGGCGGTCTACGGCGTCGCGGTCCCGCAGCTCTCCGGGCGGGGGCTGGGGCACACCGGCGGCACGCTGGACAAGCTCGAGTCGATCCCGGGCTGGCGCGCCGAGCTCTCCCACGCGGAGGTGCTCGAGATGCTCGGCGGGATCGGCGCCGTGATCTGCGCCGCCGGGGCCGGCCTGGCGCCGGCGGACAAGAAGCTCTACGCTCTGCGGGACGTCACCGCGACGGTCGAGTCGATCCCGCTGATCGCCTCCTCGATCATGTCCAAGAAGATCGCGGAGGGCACCGACTCCCTGGTGCTCGACGTCAAGGTGGGCAGCGGCGCCTTCATGAAGGACGAGGAGCGGGCCCGGGAGCTGGCGCGCGTGATGGTCGAGCTCGGCGAGGAGGCGGGGGTGCGCACCTCCGCCCTGCTCACGGAGATGTCCGTCCCGCTGGGGGCGAGTGTGGGCAACGCGATCGAGGTCGAGGAGTCCGTGGAGGTCCTGGCCGGGGGAGGGCCGGGCGACGTCGTCGAGCTCACCGTGGCGCTGGCCCGCGAGATGCTGGCCGCCTCCGGGATCGGGGAGGACCCGGCCGAGGCCCTGGCGGACGGCCGGGCGATGGACGTCTACCGGCGCATGATCCGGGCCCAGGGCGGGAACCCGGACGCCGCCCTGCCGACGGCGCGCGAGTCCCACCAGGTGCTGGCCCCGTCCGACGGCGTCCTCTCCCGCCTCGACGCCCTGGCCGTGGGCACCGCCTCGTGGCGGCTCGGGGCGGGGCGGGCCCGCAAGGAGGACGCGGTGCAGGCCGGCGCGGGGGTGCGCCTGCACGCGAAGCCGGGGGACCGCGTCGCGCGCGGGCAGCCGCTGATGACCCTCCTGACCGACACCCCCGAGAGGTTCCCCCGGGCCGTGGAGGCGCTGGAGGAGGGCTTCACCGTGACGGAGGGGGATTCCGCCGATGTCGAACGGCGGCTGATCCTCGATAGACTGTCGGCAGAATAGAAGGTCGGACGGCCCGCTATTGAGGGATCGGAAGTCGAGTGCGTCGGCGACGACGCGGAAGTCTAGGTGAGTTGTGGCATTCAAAATGTTCCGTAAGAATTCGCAGGACGATCAGTTCGACGAGCAGCGGCAGTCGGATGAATCGCCCATGACGAGCGGCTCCGCCCCCTCAGCGTCGGCCTCCGGCACCCGTGAGCCGCTTCCGGCCGGCAACGGGCTGCCCGAGCTCGTGGACCTGATGGACCGTGAGGGGGCCCACGTCCTCCAGCTGGACCAGCACGGCAACGAGATGACCGCGCACCTCGACCCGGGCGAGAAGCCCGAGCGGAAGAGCGTCGTGGACACCGAGTCCCCGTGGTTCGACGCCGTCGCCTCCCTCTACACCGCGGCCCAGGCCAGCGAGCGCGGCCCGTGGCGCCGGGTGGAGATCATGGTCTCCACGGTGCGCGATGGCGCCCGGACGGTGGAGATCGAGTACACCTTCCCCGACTCCGACCGCCAGCAGCGCGAGGCGTACACCCAGCGGGTCGAGTTGGAGCGCGAGGACGCCTCCGCGGACGCCGCCCCGCAGCCCGAGGCCCCGGACGCGGCGCCGACGCCGGCCGGGTCCTCCGCCCCCGCCTCCTCCGAGGCCCCAGCCTTCGCCGGGACCTCCGGCTCGTCCGGGCCCTCCGCCCCCGCCGAGGCAGCCGGTTCATCCGAGACCCCCGCCCCCGCCGAGGCCTCCTCGGACAGCGCCCTGGCCGCCCTCGCCGCCGACGCGGACCGCCGCCACGACGAGGCGGGCTCCCCGGCCGAACCCGAGCCCGGCCTCGCCGGCGACGCGCCGGCCCGGGACGAGTCCTCGGCCTCCGCCGCCGGGGAGCAGGACCCCGCGAGCGACGACGCCGTCTACGTCTCCTCCGACGAGCCGCAGGCCCCCGCCGAGGAGCGGGAGGTGCTCGGCACACCGGAGCCCCGCGACGAGGCGGAGGCCCCCGCGCCGGTCGACGCCGCCCTGGAAGGCCGCGCCGCCGAGGCTCCCGCCGCTTCCGGCGAGGCGGCCCCCGCCGCTTCCGGCGAGGCGGCCCCCGCCGCCGACGCCGCCTCGGTCCCGGACGCCCCGGCCCCCGACGCCGCCCCGGCCCACGCCGGATCCCCGGCGGACTCGGCAGAGGCCCCGGCCGGTGCGGCCTCCGCGCTGCCCGCATCCGCCCCCGCCACGGCCGACCACGCCGACGTCGCCCCCTCCTACGCCGCCCCCGCGCGCGTGGAGAAGCCCTCCGAGACCCACCTGGCCGACGGCAACCTGGTGCTCACCGAGTCCGCCGTCCTGCAGCGGCTCGGCGAGGCCCAGGCGGCGCTCTTCGGCCCCGGCGGCTCGGCGCGGGACGTCTCCAGCGTCCTGATCCGGGTCCGCGCCCTGGGCTCGTACTACGACGCCCTGACCCACGTGCGCCGCGACGGCACCTGGGAGCAGCGCAGGACCTTCGAGCTGATCCCGGAGGAGGCGCTGCACATCCTGGACCTCAAATCCGACTCCTACCTGGAGGGCAGCGGATCGCCGGTGGCCATGATGTTCCGGTTCACCCCGGGGATCCCGCCGCAGGTCTCCTTCGACTACCAGGACGAGGAGAGCTTCGTGAAGTACCGCGACCGCCTCCCGGCCCAGCAGTACATCGAGGAGCTGCGGCTCTTCCCCCGCACCGGCGTCAACATCCCCGAGCACATGAACGAGGCACTGACCCAGTGGAGCCTGTAGGCCCCCGACGCAGCACCGGGGTCGCGCCGTGAGCGCGGTCTCCACGGAGGATCTGCCGCATCGCAGCCTGGCCGCCTCGCGGCTGGCCCGGCTGCCCAAGGTGTGCCTCCACGACCACCTGGACGGCGCGCTGCGACCCGCCACCGTGGCGGAGCTCGCCGCCGAGTGCGGCCACGCCCTGCCCGAGCGCGAGCCGCAGGCCCTGCGCCGCTGGTTCGCCGAGTCCGCCGACTCCGGCTCCCTGGTCCGGTACCTGGAGACCTTCGAGCACACGGTCGCGGTCCTGCAGACCGCCTCCGCGCTGGAGCGCGCCGCGCAGGAGTACGTGCTCGACGCCGCGGAGGACGGCGTCGTCTACGCCGAGGTCCGCTGGGCCCCTGAGCAGCACCAGCGCTCCGGCCTGAGCCTGGAGGACGCGGTGGCCGCGGTGGCCCGGGGTCTCGCGGAGGGCGAGGCCGCCGCCGCGCGCCGCGGCGCCGCCGTCACCGTCCGGCAGATCCTCTGCGCCATGCGGCACGCCGAGCGGTCCCTGGAGATCGCGCGGCTCGCCACGGCCAGCCGGGCCCTCGGCGTCGTCGGCTTCGACCTCGCCGGGCCGGAGGACGGCCACGCCCCCTCGGCCCACCGGGAGGCGCTGCGGCACTGCGCGGAGCACTTCCTGCCGGTCACCCTGCACGCCGGCGAGGCGGCGGGCACCGGCTCGATCCGCGAGGCGGTGCTGGAGGGCCGCTCCCTGCGCCTGGGCCACGGCGTCCGCATCCTGCGGGACGTCTCCGCCGGGCCGGAGGGCGCGGCCCTGGGGGAGAACGTCTCGCGGTTCCCCGGCAACGGACACTCCCGTCCCGACGCCGAGGGCCTCGCCCTGGGGGACCTGGCGGCCTGGGTGCGGGACCGGGGCATCGCGCTGGAGCTGTGCCCCTCCTCCAACCTGCAGACCGGGGCCGCACCGCGGGTCGCGGACATCGCCTCCTCTGCGGACGGGGAGGGGGCCCGCCCCGCCGCCGAGTACCGCGAGCATCCGGTGGAGCTGCTGCGCGCGCTGGGCTTCACCATCACGATCAACCCGGACAACCGCCTGATGAGCGGGACCTCCATGACGCACGAGTTCGTGCGCCTGAAGGAGGAGTTCGGCTACGGCACGGAGGACTTCCTGGAGGTGACCATGAACGCCGCCCTCGCCGCGTTCCTGCCGGCGGACCGGAAGAACGAGCTGGTCGAGCAGGTGCTCGCGGGCTACTCGGGAGCCGGGGCGTGAGCCGCGCGGGAGCCGCCTTCGAGCGCCTCGTGGAGCTCATGGACGGCCTGCGCTCGCCGGGAGGCTGCCCCTGGGACGGCGAGCAGACGCACCGCTCCTTGGTCCGCTACCTCATCGAGGAGTCCTACGAGGTCGTCGAGGCGATCGAGGCCCCGGACGGCGTGGACCGGACGCTGCTGAGGGAGGAGCTCGGGGACGTCCTGCTCCAGGTGGTCTTCCACTCCCGCATCGCGGAGGAGACCCCGGCGGAGTCCGGAGGGTTCGACGTCGCCGCGGTCGTGGAGCAGCTCAACGCCAAGCTGGTCCGGCGGCACCCGCACGTCTTCGGCGACGAGCCCGACCCGGACGCCGCAGGGGAGGAGCCCGTGGACGAGCGCCGGCTCGAGCGGCTGACCCGCCGCTGGGACGCCATCAAGCGCGAGGAGAAGCCCGAGCGCTCGGACCCCTTCGACGGGATCCCGCCCGCCCTGCCCGCGCTGGCGCTGGCCGAGAAGACCCTGAGCAAGGCCGCCAAGGCGGGGCTGCCGCTGCCTGCGCCCGCTCCGATCCCGGCCCGTGAGGACGCCGACTCGCCCGGGGCCCGTCCGGACGCCGCCGAGACGGCCGCCGATGCCGTGGCCGGAAGACCCGACGCCGACGACGCCGCGGCCGGGCCGACCGGCGCCGCCTCCGAGCCCCGTCCGTCCCGGCCTCTTCCCCCGGAGCCCGGCAGCGAGATCTCGCCCGAGTCCGTCGCGGCGGCCGGCCGGGAGGAGGCCGAGCGCCTGCTCGGCGAGGAGCTGCTGGCCCTGGCCGTCCGGGCCCGCACCCTCGGCGTCGACCCCGAGCGCGCCCTGCGCGGCGCCGTCCGGCGGTTCACGGCGACTTCACGCCCCGTTGGGAAAGTGTGAATACGCCTGTGTTCGTGTGGGAAATTGATATGATCGTTCCCGGGAGCCGCGCCACGCGGGTTCAGAATCGCGCGGCGAGTCACTAGGCTCAACCACGAGAAGCCACTTATCCTTACCGACCCAGAGGAGATGCCCCATGGCTATCATCATCGACATCCACGCCCGCCAGATCCTGGACTCCCGCGGCAACCCGACCGTCGAGGTCGAGGCGCTGCTGGAGGACGGCAGCTTCGGCCGCGCGGCGGTCCCCTCGGGCGCCTCCACCGGCGAGTTCGAGGCGGTCGAGCGCCGCGACGGGGACAAGGGGGTCTACCAGGGCAAGGGCGTCCTGGAAGCCGTCCAGGCCGTCGTCGACGAGATCTCCGAGGTGGTCATCGGCCTCGATGCGACCGACCAGCGCCTGGTCGACGCCGCCATGCTCGAGCTGGACGGCACCGACAACAAGGGCAAGCTCGGCGCCAACGCGATCCTGGGCGTCTCCCTCGCCGTGGCCCGCGCGGCCGCCGAGGCCTCCGAGCTGCCGCTCTACAAGTACCTGGGCGGCCCCAACGCCCATGTGCTGCCCGTGCCGATGATGAACATCCTCAACGGCGGCTCCCACGCCGACTCCAACGTGGACATCCAGGAGTTCATGATCGCCCCGATCGGCGCCCCGACCTTCTCGGAGGCGCTGCGCTACGGCGCCGAGGTCTACCACCAGCTGAAGTCGGTGCTGAAGGAGCGCGGCCTGGCCACCGGCCTGGGCGACGAGGGCGGCTTCGCCCCCAGCCTGGGCTCCAACGCCGAGGCGCTGGACCTGATCCTCGAGGCCATCGAGAAGGCCGGCTATACCCCGGGCAAGGACCTCGCGCTGGCCCTCGACGTCGCCTCCTCCGAGTTCTACGACGCCGAGTCCGGCACCTACGCCTTCGAGGGCGGGAAGAAGACCGCCGAGGAGATGACCTCCTACTACTCCGACCTCGTGGCCAAGTACCCGCTGGTCTCGATCGAGGATCCGCTGGACGAGGACGACTGGGACGGCTACCGGACCATCACCGCCGAGCTCGGCGGGAAGGTCCAGATCGTCGGCGACGACCTCTTCGTGACCAACCCCGAGCGCCTGGGGAAGGGCATCGAGATCGGCGCCGCCAACGCCCTGCTGGTCAAGGTCAACCAGATCGGCTCGCTGACCGAGACCTTCGACGCGATCTCCCTGGCGCAGACCAACGAGTTCCGCTGCATGGTCTCGCACCGCTCCGGCGAGACCGAGGACACCACGATCGCCGACATCGCCGTGGCCACCAACGCCGGGCAGATCAAGACCGGCGCCCCGGCCCGCTCGGAGCGCGTGGCCAAGTACAACCAGCTGCTGCGCATCGAGGAGGAGCTGGGCAAGGCCGCGACCTACGCCGGCGCCGCCGCGTTCCCGCGCTTCTCCGCGAAGTAGCTCAACGCCGCTGAGGCGCGTGGGGCCCCGCCTCAGCCGGAGGATCATCCGGCTGAGGCGGGGCCCGACGCCGTCCCGGCCTCATCCCCGGACCGCGACGCCGCAGGCCCCGCCTCTCCTCCCGGCCGGGCCGTCTCTGCCTCGTCACCGCCCTGAGGCCCCGTGTCGCCCGTCCGGCCGGCTGGAGCGAACCTGGCCCGAGGGTTAGGTACAGTGAGGATGCATCAGCAACCGATGGAGAGGACGGCCCCGTGAAGAATCCCCTGCCCCGGGGCCTCCGGCTGCCCCAGCGGATGCGCCGGCGCGCGGACGATCGGCCCGAGCCCGCGGAGGGCGCCGGCCCGGAGCCGGGCGGCTCGGCCGGCAGGCGTCCCCGGACCGCGCGGAAGCGCCCCGCCGGAGCGGCCCCCGCCGGGCGCGCCCCGTCCGAGGGCACCGGCAGCGGCTCCCTCGGCGCCGAGGACTGGTCCGAGGAGCGGGGGGCGATGCAGCCGGTCGCGGCCCGCTCGTTCTCCGGCCGGACCGTGCTGCTGCTCCTGGTCGTCATCGCCCTGGTGGTGCCGCTGGCCCCCACCGTCCACCGCTACTTCGCGCAGCAGGCGGAGATCTCGGCGCTCGAGCAGGACATCGAGAGCCTCAAGTCCGAGCAGCAGCAGCTGAAGGACCAGGAGGACCTGTGGAAGCAGGACTCCTACGTGGAGCAGCAGGCCCGCGAGCGGCTCTCCTACGTCCGGCCGGGCGAGACGCCGTACCTGGTGGTCGGCGGCGAGGACGAGGGGACCGAGGCCAACACCTCCTCCGCCGAGGCCGTGACCTCGGAGGACCCGGGCTGGGCCGGGAAGCTCTGGGAGTCGCTGAACGATCCGGCCTCCTAGAGGCGCTCCGCGCACCCGCTGCACATCGACGCGACGAACCGAAGGACCACGGTGACCACTCCCTCCACAGACCACGTGCCGCACGGCTACGGAGCCAGCGCGGACACCCTCGCGCCGACCTCCCTGGACCTGCTGGTGCTCTCCCGCCAGCTGGGACGGCAGGTGCGCGACGTCGTCGAGGTCCCGGCCCGCTGCGTGTGCGGCAACCCGCTGGTCGCGGCGACGGCGCCCCGGCTCTCCAACGGCTCGCCCTTCCCCACGGTCTTCTACCTCGCGCACCCGGTGGCCACCCAGGCCGCCTCCCGCCTGGAGGCGGCCGGGCTGATGTACCGCATGACGGACCGGATCGCCGAGGAGCCGGAGACGGCACGCGCCTACGAGGCGGCGCACCGGAACTACCTCGCCGAGCGGGAGCGGGTCGGGCGCGCGGCCGGGATCGGAGAGGTGCCCGAGATCGAGGGCATCTCCGCCGGCGGCATGCCCAGCCGCGTCAAGTGCCTGCACGCCGTCCTCGGCCACACCCTCTCCGTGGGACCCGGCGTGAATCCCTTCGGAGACGAGACCCTCGAGGCGATCGGGCAGTGGTGGACGCCCGAGCGGTGCGCCTGCGACCCGGCCTGGCGCGAGCCCAGGGACTGACCGAACGCCCCCACCCGACCCCCAGGAGGTTCGAGACATCATGCGCGTAGGCGCCATCGACTGCGGCACCAATTCCATCCGGCTGCTCATCGCCGACCTCGAGGAGGCCCCCGGGGGCCCGGTCGCGGTGCGCGACGTCGTGCGCGAGATGCGGGTGGTCCGCCTCGGCGCGGGCGTCGACGCGACCGGATGGCTCTCCCAGGAGGCCCTGGACCGCACCTTCGCCGCCGTCGACGACTACGCGGCTGCCCTGAAGGAGCACGACGTGCAGCGCGTGCGCATGGTGGCCACCAGCGCGACCCGCGACGCCGGCAACCGGCAGATCTTCACCCGCGGGATCCGCGAGCGCCTCGGCATCGATCCCGAGGTCATCTCCGGGGCCGAGGAGGCCCGGCTGTCCTTCCTGGGCGCGGCCTCCGCCGTGGACCCCTCCTACGAGGGGCGCGACCTGGTGGTGGACATCGGCGGCGGCTCCACGGAGTTCGTGCTGGGCGATCGCGCCGGGGTCATCGGCTCGACCTCGGTGAACATCGGCTGCGTCCGGCTGACCGAGCGCTACCTGAGCTCCAACCCGCCCTCGCGCTCGCAGGTCGAGCGGCTGATCGGCGACGTCGACGCCGCCGTCGCCACCGCCCTGGAGACGGTGCCGATCGCGACGGCCACCCGCCTGGTCGGCGTCGCCGGCTCGGTCACCACCGTGACGGCGCAGGCCCTGGGCCTGGCGGAGTACGACGCCGAGCGCATCCACGGCACCGAGCTTCAGATGGACCGGACGATCGACGCCGCCCACGCCCTGACCCGGATGACCCGCGCCGAGCGGGCCGAGCTGGGGTTCATGCACGAGGGCCGGGTGGACGTCATCGGCGCCGGCGCCCAGATCTGGGCGCGCATCATCGAGCGGGTCAACGAGCTGACCCACGGCCGGGTGGACGCGACCGTGACCAGCGAGCACGACATCCTCGACGGCATCGCTCTCTCCCAGGTGGGGGAGCGGGAGCGGAAGAGGTAGTGCCATGGCCCCGCCGACGCGCCGCAGCCGCCTGACCGGCACCGCCAGGACGGCGGTCGCCGCCGCGCTCGCGCTGGGCGCGGCCCTGCTGGTCCCGGGAGCCGCCCAGGCGGTCCCGGGCCGGCAGCCGGCGCCCCTGCCCTCGGTGCCCATCATCGAGGAGGACCGCTCCGGCGACGGGGTCCGCGCCCAGGAGTACTGGCTGGACGACTACGGCTTCCGCGAGGCCTGGGGGAAGAGCACGGGCGAGGGCGTCAAGGTCGCGGTGATCGACACCGGCGTGGACGGGAACCACCCGGACCTGAAGGGCAACGTGGCCAAGGGCTCGGACGCCTCCGGCGGCGGCTCGGCCGACGGCTGGGAGGGCCTGGGCGCCGAGCCCGAGCACGGCACGCTGGTCGCCTCGATGATCGCCGCGCACGGGCACTCCGAGTCCGGGGTCTCGGCGGAGGGGAAGGAGCCCGGCAAGCCGGGGGGGATGATCGGGGTGGCCCCCGAGGCGGAGATCATCCCGATCTCCCTCTGGATCGGCACGGAGAACCCCGGCGGGGTCTCGGTCGAGGACCAGGTGCCGCGGGCCGTCCGCTCGGCGGTGGACGCCGGGGCCGAGGTGATCAACCTCTCGGTCGGCTCCTCCAAGACCTCGTGGCCGGAGTCCTGGGACGACGCCTTCGAGTACGCCCAGGACCACGACGCCGTGGTGGTCGCCTCCGCGGGCAACCGGGGGAGCGGGGTCACCCAGGTGGGCGCCCCCTCGACGATCCCCGGCGTGGTCTCCGTGGGCGGGGTGGACCGCCAGCGGGTGCAGTCCGAGGAGTCCTCGGCGCAGGGCATCTCGATCGCGGTGGCGGCCCCCAGCGAGGACCTGATCGGGGCGATGCCGGGCGACGGCTACGGGCTGTGGTCGGGCACCTCCGCCTCGGCGCCGATGGTCTCCGGCCTGGTGGCCCTCATGAGGGAGCGCTACCCGGACGACTCCGCGGCGCAGATCGTCCAGCGGCTGATCACCACCGCGGAGGACCGCGGGGCCAAGGGCCGCGATCCCCAGTACGGCTACGGCGTGATCGACCCGGAGGCGGCGCTGACCCGGGAGGTCGACGTCGCCTCGGTCACCGAGAACCCGCTCGGCAGCGTCGCGGAGTGGGCCAGCATCCACCGCCGCACGGTGCCCTCGGAGGCCGCCGAGGCGGACGCCCGGGAGCCCGCCCCCGAGCACGAGGAGGGGGAGAGCCTCGCCGCCGTCCCGCCGCCCGAGCCCGCCGCGCAGGGGACCTCCCTGCCGCGGCTGCTGCCGATCGCGCTGATCGGGGCCTTCGGCCTGTGGGTGGGGGTCCTCGCCGCGGGCGCCGTCGTCAAGATCCGCCGCACGGCACGCATGTCGCGGGGCGCCGAATAGCCACAGACGCGGCCTAGTGGCAGTATGGTGCGGAGTGAACAGTGGTCTCCGATGGGGCGGGCCCGCCTTCTTCGACGGAGGCGGGTGCGGCCTGTCCCGCGGTGCGCTCGGCCGAACGGGCTGACCGCATCTCACCCGAGCAATACCAAGGAAGTAGCATTTCAATCATGGCTTTCAAGCAGCTGACGAATGATCGTCCCCGCATCCTGGTCGTGGGCGGTGGCTATGTGGGCTTCACCGTGGCCTCCAAGATCCAGAAGGCCGTCAAGGCCTCCGGCGGCGTCGTGACCGTCGTCGATCCCAACCCCTACATGACCTACCTGCCCTTCCTCCCGGAGGTCGCGGGCGGGAACATCGAGGCGCGCCACGCCGTGGTCCCGCTGCGTCAGCACCTGCCCGACTCCGAGATCCTCACCGCCCGGGTCGAGAAGGTCGACCACGCGAACAAGAAGGCGACCGTCCGCGGCGTGGACAACGGGGACTCCTACGAGCTGGCCTACGACCAGATCGTCATCGGCGCCGGCTCCGTGACCCGCGCGTTCCCGATCCCGGGACTCGGCGAGTCCGCGATCGGCATGAAGGCCATCGAGGAGGCCGAGCACGTCCGCAACTGGGTGCTCCAGCGCCTCGAGGTCGCCGCCCTGCTCAAGGACGAGGCCGAGCGCCGCCGCGCCCTGACCTTCGTGGTCGTCGGCGGCGGGTTCGCCGGCGTCGAGACCGTGGCGGAGATCGAGGACATGGCCCGCGCCGCCGTCGAGCGCAGCGACTTCCTCCGCGTCTCCGACCTGCGCTTCGTCATGGTCGAGGCCATGGGCCGCATCATGCCCGAGGTCCCCGAGTCCCGCGCCGAGTCCGTGGTGGCGCACCTGCGCTCCCGCGGCATCGAGGTGCTGCTGAACACCTCCCTCGGCGAGGTCGTGGACAACACCACCCTCAAGCTGGTCAACATGGCCGACAAGTCCTCCGCCGGCGAGATCGAGGCCGACACCCTGATCTGGACCGCGGGCGTCCAGGCCGCTCCGTTCCTGAAGGAGAGCGACCTCCCCCTCGACGAGCGCGGCCGCCTCCGCGTGGGCGCCGACCTGCGCGTGACCGGCGACGAGGGCCCCCTCGAGGGCGCCTGGGGCGCCGGCGACAGCGCCGCGGTCCCGGACCTGACCGGCGCCGGCCCCGGCGGCTTCTGCGTCCCGAACGCCCAGCACGCCTCCCGCCAGGCCGTCCGCCTGGCCAAGAACCTGCTGGCCTCCCGCAACGGCGGGCAGCTGCAGGACTACTACCACGAGAACCTCGGCGCCGTCGCCGGCCTGGGGTTCCTCAAGGGCGTCGCCAACGTCAAGGGGAAGTCCTTCGAGGGCCCGCTGGCCTGGCTCATGCACCGCGCCTACCACGGCTACGCCATCCCCACCGTGGAGCGGACCGCACGCGTCGCCGCGAACTGGGCGCTCAGCGCGGTCTTCGGCCGCGACACCGCCCCGATCCGGCACCTGCGCCAGCCGCGCCTGTCCTTCCAGAAGGCCACCGGCGGCTCCGCCGACACCAAGAAGGCCCGCCTCTGAGGCAGGCCCCGGTCTTCCGGCAGAAGCGTCCGCGCTGACGGACGGGCCCCGTTCCCCGCCTCCCGGCAGGGGAGCGGGGCCGTTCTGCCCCAGTAGCCCAATCGGCAGAGGCGGCGGACTTAAAATCCGCGCAGTGTGGGTTCGAGTCCCACCTGGGGCACCCCTCCACGGCCCCGGAAGATCAGGCATCGCGCCCGGTCTTCCGGGGCCGTTCCGGCATCCATGGAGGGTGGCTGACCGCCATTGCTCGTCCAAAATCGTGGCAACGGTAGTCGGACCTTTCCGCTATGCTCAGAAATCGTGTCTACGAATCGAGTAAGCCTGCCGCCTCCCCGGTGGTTCATCCTCCTGGTCGCGTTCCCCCTCATCTTCATCCCATTGCTTCTGGCTGGCGGTGTACTGGGGCTGATCATCTGGGCGTTCTTGGGGCTTGATGAGCATGGCTGGAGCGTGGCCGGTGAGATTACTCGTAACGTCTCCGGGGTCGCCACGCTGGTCGGAGCGCTCATCACGGTGTGGATGCTGAATCGCACAAATCGTGCGCGTGCTCGAGAAGCGGCAAGCGCCAACTTCCGCGAACAGATGCAGTGGGCGGCAGAACGGATCTATACTGAGGACGAGGTGGCGCAGTCTTTCGCCCTTGCCATCATCGATAAGTACGCTGAACAAGCGAGGCTAGATAGGGGCTTGCTCTCATCAGATGACAAGGCCATGGCACTCGAGATGCAGTGGGTGGCGGACAACATCACGAATCCCGAGACGCTTGAAAATATAATCCCGCGCGACGATGATGAAGACATCAGCAAGGAGGGCTAGGTATGACCGGTACCAACCATGCCTCGCAGACTGATCGGCGTATCGCAACACCGGCTCAGATGCAGCGGAATGCTCGCGTCTTGAACGGCCATTTGCGTGCCGAGATGCATCGTGAGGTCTCAAGCCGTAGCGCAGCCCAATCGCAGAAGCCGCAGGATGACTGGATGAGCAGCGTCCGCGACATGGTGCGACAGGCAACTCGCGTGATCAGAAAGGATCCCCTCGGCTCGCTGTTCGGCCGATAGGAGTGCAGGAAGCCCCTCGGAACCTCCGGGGGGCTTCTTCGTGCCTCGCGTCGTCGTCGCATGGTCTCGAAGTCGATGACGTTCGTCTTCGGCGTCGGCTCCTCGGGGGAGGGGGCTGGCGTCTGTGGGTCATGTGTGGGTGTCTCAGCGGCCCAGAGGGCGCCGGCGACGCGAGTTGGCAGTGTCGGTGCGCATTTCGTCCATGACGTGCTGGTAGCGGGGTAGTATCGAAGTGATGGGCCACATGGGCAAGGTCTGCTCCAAACGAGGAGCTGGCCGGGCTCTTCGGAGTCTGCCCGGTGACTGCTGTCCTGGATCAGTCTCTCCGCGAGATAGTCGAGTAGGCTAGCGGCATCGTGCTCGAGGATGAGATCAAGTTTCCGGAGGATCTTGGGGTCAAGAACTATGAGCCTGCCCATGCCAGACCGTTCAGCGACGAGGTTGAGCCGTTCGAAGAGATGGAAGGCTTCGACCACCCGGGCATCGGCGTGATCGCTGAGGGTGAGCAGCCCGAAGTGCCCCTTTACCATACTGGTGCGAGGGCGTTTTGTCGTTATGTCTAAGATGCTTGGCTAGGCAGATTGTTACGTCTCATTAGGACGAACACCGGTATACTTCAGTGGTCTTTTCACTCATGAACTCCTGGAGGAACGATGGCTGACGCCACCGCAATCACCGCCGCGCAGATGGCATACGACAACGAGAAGAAGGAATCGGTGCCGATGTGGCTCCTGTGGTGGTTTACCGGTGTCTTAGGTGGGCACCGTTTCTACCTCGGGGATACCGGGTATGCGCTCGGGATGCTGTTCACCCTGGGCGGCTTCGGCTTCTGGGCTCTGATCGACGCGTTCATGATCAGTGGCCGTCGCCGGAACATCAACTCCAGAAAGCAGCAGGAGATCTTCCAGCGCTACGGTCTGACCCCGATCGCAGCACCTGCCCAGTAGTAAGACGAAGAACTGATGTTGGCGAGGCCCCACCGTATGGTGGGGCCTCGTGACGTTCTAGAGAAGGGCGTCGTCGAATATTGCACACTATCGACGGGTATGATCTGGGTTGGATGGAGCCGCGCTCTTCTCACGACTGATCGTCTTCCTTACCGTTGTTGGCCTGCATGAGGGCGTATTCGGACAATCCTAAAGAGGTAGGGGAAACTCGGAGCTCTCTTGGGCTCATCCCCCGGAGGGCCAGGCTTTACGTCCGACCTTCCGGGGCCGTTCCGTATCCGCGGACGGTGGGTGACAGCCATTACGCGCCTCGCCGTCGCTATATGCCTTCACCCCCTCGACGCTTGCCCTCCCCCGTTCCACCGATGTGGGCAGGAGCAGTAAAGGGCTCTGATACGGCCAGGAGCGGGGAAAACTCCCGATCCGGCACGTTTCCCTGCGCGTTCCCAGGTAATCAACGGCCCGGACGGCTGACGAACAACCGTTGAACTGTAAAATAGAGGGAAGGCCGGTCCACTGGCGCACCGCGCCCGTGTCGCCCATTCGCGAATCCACCACAGAATTGAGGAATCCCCATGGGACGTGGCAACCCGCTCATCAAGCGCATGAACTCCGATGCGCACAAGAACCACACGCCCGCCTACTCCGGCGGCGGCCAGGCGCTCGCGACCGATCCGCAGCAGCTGAACGACCTCTACAACGCCCCCTCGGCCACCGCCGCGGACACCCAGCGGGCGACGATGAACGACGTCGTCGTCAAGTGCCTCATCCTCCTGGGCCTGGTGGTGGCGGGCGGCGCCGTCGGGTGGGTGATCCCCGCCGTCGGCATGATCGGCGCGCTGGCCGGGTTCGTCCTGGCGATGGTCGTCATCTTCAAGAAGAAGACCTCGCCCGGGCTGATCATGGCCTACGCGGTGTGCCAGGGCCTGGCCCTGGGCGCCATCTCCCGCATGTTCGAGACGATGTTCAGCGGCATCGTCCTGATGGCCATCGTCTCCACCCTGATCGTCTTCGTCGGGATGCTCGCCCTCTACGCCAAGGCCGGCATGCGCATCGGCGGCAAGGTCGCCGCGATCCTGGGCATCGGCATGATCGCCTACCTCGCGTTCATCATCGGCAACCTGATCTTCGGCGCCTTCACCGGCGGCTCGATGCGCGACGTCGAGGTCTTCGGCATCCCGCTGGGGATCATCGGCCTGGTCGCGGTCGTCATGGCCGCCCTGTGCCTGGTGATGGACTTCCAGGAGATCGACGGCGCCCTGCGCGCCGGCGTGCCGGAGAAGGAGTCCTGGCGTCTGGCCTTCGGCCTGATGGTCACCCTGATCTGGCTCTACGTGGAGATCCTGCGCCTGCTCAGCTACTTCATGAGCGACGACTGACCGTCCCCAGCCTCCTCCGCCCTCACCGGCGGCCCCCGCGACGACGCCGGGCACGATGCACGTCATCGATGCGCCGGCGTCGTCGTCCGTTCTGCTTAGAATGAGGGTCATGACTTCTACCCAGGCATCCTCCAGCGGGACTCCGCCGACGTCGGGCACCTCCGACGGGCGGGGCCCCGCTCTCCGGTCCCGAGGGGCGCAGGACGTCCCCTACGGCATCACCACCGCCGCCGCATGGTCATGGCGGGTCCTGATCATCCTCGCGATGGCGGGCGTGATCGTGTGGCTCTCCCGCCCGATCAGCACCGTCATCATCTCGGTGGCGGTGGCGGCCCTGCTGGCGGGGCTGCTCTACCCCGCCGTGCGGTGGCTGCGGAAGCGGCGGGTCCACGCGGGGATCGCCACCGCGATCACCGAGGTCGGGGCGATCATCCTGGTGGTGGGCCTGCTCGCGCTGGTGGGCCAGCAGCTGGTGGTCGGGTTCTCCGAGCTCTCCGACCAGGTGGTCGCCGGCTACCAGCAGCTCATGACCTGGCTCTCGGAGGGCCCGCTGCACCTGTCGGTGGAGCAGGTGGACAACGCGATCAACTCGCTGATCGAGACCGTCCGCAACAACTCCCAGCAGCTGCTCACCGGCGCGGCGGCCGTGGGGTCCACGGCCGGCGAGGTGGGCACCGGCCTGCTGATCACGCTGTTCACGCTCATCTTCTTCCTGCTCGAGGGCGAGCGCATCTGGCTGTTCCTGGTCAAGCTCTTCCCCCAGCAGGCCCGGCGCGCGGTCAACGGCGCCGGCCGCCGCGGCTGGCACTCGCTGGTCTCCTACGCCCGCATCCAGGTGTTCGTGGCCTTCGTCGACGCCGTCGGCATCGGCCTCTCGGCCTTCTTCCTGGGGGTGCCCCTGGCCTTCCCGCTGGGCGTGCTCGTCTTCCTCGGATCCTTCATCCCGGTCATCGGCGCCGTGGCGACGGGCGCGGTCGCCGTCCTGCTGGCGCTGGTCGCCAACGGCCCGTTCAATGCCCTGCTCATGCTGCTCATGGTGCTGCTGGTCCAGCAGATCGAGTCCCACATCCTGCAGCCGCTGGTGATGGGCAAGGCCGTCTCCCTGCACCCGCTGGCCGTGGTGCTGGCCGTGGCCCTGGGCTCCATGGTGCTGGGGATCGTCGGCGCGCTGTTCGCGGTGCCGGTCATGGCGGTGCTGAACACCGTGGTCAGGTACCTGGCCGGCCGTCAGTGGGAGCACGACACCCAGATCCGCGCCGAGCCCTTCAAGTACCCCTGGGAGATCGCGCGGGAGTCCAAGAAGACGGCGGCCCAGCGGGTCAAGGACAGGATCTCGCGCGGCGAGTCGAAGAAGGACGCCGAGGAGGCGGAGCACCCCGCCGCGGCGTCCCAGCAGCCGGGAGACGGGGAGGCGGCCTCCGCGCGCACGACGTCGGAGGACTAGTCTCGTAGGGGGGCGCGACGGTCCGCGCCCGGTAAGGACTCAAGCATGCATCATCTGGAGAATCTCCCGGTCACCATCCAGGACATCGAGGCGGCGGCGAAGCTGCTGGAGGGGATCACCGAGGTCACCCCGGTCGCCCACTCCCGCGCGCTCGAGCGGGAGATCGGGTCCCCCGTGCACCTGAAGGCGGAGAACCTGCAGCGCTCGGGCTCGTTCAAGGTCCGAGGGGCCTACACCCGGATGGCCAAGCTCTCCGAGGAGGAGAAGGCGGCCGGCGTCGTCGCGGCCTCGGCGGGCAACCACGCCCAGGGGGTGGCGCTCGCCGCCTCCAAGCTGGAGATCTCGGCCAGGATCTACATGCCCAAGGGCGCGGCCCTGCCGAAGATCGCGGCGACGCAGAGCCACGGCGCCGAGGTCATCCTGCACGGGAGCACCGTGGACGAGGCGCTGGCGGAGGCGAAGCGCTACGCCGATCAGGTCGGCGCCGTCTTCGTCCACCCCTTCGACAACCCGGACATCATCGCCGGCCAGGGCACGCTCGGGCTGGAGGTCATCCGGCAGGTGCCGGACGTGGAGACCATCATCACCGGCGTCGGCGGCGGAGGGCTGCTGGCGGGGGTCGCGATCGCCGCCAAGGCGCACGAGGCCCGCACCGGCCGGAGGATCCGCGTGATCGGGGTCCAGGCGGAGCACGCCGCGGCCTACCCGCCCTCGCTGGCCGCGGACGCGCTCGTGCCGCTCAAGCGGGTCTCGACCATCGCCGACGGCATCGCGGTGGGGCGGCCGGGCCAGCTGCCCTTCTCCATCATCAAGGAGCTGGTGGACGACGTCGTGACCGTCTCCGAGGACGGCCTCGCCCGCGCCCTCATCTTCCTCATCGAGCGCAACAAGCTGGTGGTCGAGCCCGCCGGGGCGGTGGGCGTCGCGGCGCTGCTCGACGGCGAGCTCACCGAGCGCTACGGCGACCTGGGCTCCACGGTGTGCCTGCTCTCAGGCGGCAACATCGACCCGATGCTCATGCTCAAGGTGATCCAGCGGGGGCTCTCGGCGGCGGGACGCTACCTGACCATCAAGATCATGCTCACGGACCGCCCCGGCGAGCTCGCGACCATCTCGCGGGTCATCGCCGAGTGCGACGCCAACGTGACCGGCGTCGACCACACGCGGGTGGGCGGCTCGCTCTCGATGGGGGACGTCTCGATCACCATCGACATGGAGACCAAGGGCAACGAGCACAGCGACGAGGTGCTGCGGGCCCTGGAGGCCGAGGGACTGCAGCCCATCGTGGTCTCCTAGGCCGGGTGCCGGGTGCCGGGTGCCGGGTGCCGGGTGCCGGGTGCCGGGTCTTGGGCGCCGCGCCACCAGCGCTCGCTCGCAGGATCCCTGAGCCTAGGCGTCAGCCCCGCGCTGTTCCTCGCGGCCCCATGGGCGGGGACGACGAAGGCCGCGACCCCTCGGGTCGCGGCCTTCGCGCATCCTCGGCCGGGCGCTGAGGCCCGCCGCGGTCAGTAGGGCTTGGCGGAGATCACCTTGAGGGTGATGTCCTTGCCGTTGGGGGCCTCGTAGGTCAGCTGGTCGCCGACGCGGTGCCCGTTGATGGCCTGGCCCATGGGGGACTTCTCGCTGAAGACCTGGATGTCCTGGTCGCCCACCAGCGTGTCCGCGACCTCCCGGCTGCCCAGCAGGAAGGTCAGGGTCCTGCCGCTGATCTCGGCCTCCACCAGCATCCCGGGCTCGACGACGCCGTCGTCCGCCGGCTTCTGGCCGACCTCCGAGTGCTCGATGAGGTACTTCAGCTGCGCGATGCGCCCCTCGTTCTTGCCCTGCTCCTCCTTGGCCGCGTGGTACCCGCCGTTCTCGCGCAGGTCCCCCTCCTCGCGGGCGGCCTCGATGCGGTCGACGATCTCCTGGCGCTTGGGGCCCTGGCGCTCCTCGAGCTCCGCCTGGAGCCGGTCGTAGGCCTCCTGGGTGAGCCAGGCGCCGGATTCGGTGGTTTCTTCAGACATAGTCGCTCCTCGGGGTGACGCCGCGGGACGTGTGTGCTCCCGCGGCCGGGGGGTCGGTCCCCGGTCACGTCGTTTCGGATAGATAAAACCCGCCACGGGATGCCCATGGCGGGATACGTCGGTCCTTCGAGTGTAACGAGTGACGCAGAGAACGTCAGAAGATTTCGCCGCTAGCTGTCACTCGGCCAGCAGGAGTCGACGGTCACCGTGTGGGCGGGGGAGGTGGTGAGCAGCTGCACGTGGTGCGCGGAGGTCCTGTTGCTCAGCTGGTCCTCGGGCACCTCGCCGATGCTGACCTCGTCCCAGCCGACGGTGGCGTGCTGGTCGTTCAGGGCCTGGACCGCGCAGGTCACCACGGCGTCGTCGTCCTTGGTCAGCTCGAAGTCCAGGCCCGCCTGGTCGGCGGACTCGATGTCGAAGCTGACCTCCTTGAAGGTGGGGGCGTCCGCGTCGGAGAGCGCGATCCAGGCGGCGAAGGCCGCCGAGACGATGATCGCGACGGCGGCGATGGCCAGCCAGGCGCGGGTGCCCAGCCGCTTCCTGGGGCGTTGCCTGCCGTAGCGCTGGTCTAGAGTGGGAGAGGTCAATTTCTCTGAGGGTGCCTGCCAGTCGAAGGGTGTACCGGCCGGGGCCGGGCACTGCGTCAGTGGTCACTGCACGGTGCCGTCCCGTGAGGGTATCGTGAACTCGTCACCATTGTATCGAAAGGATGGGGTGTCAGGCTGTGCCAGACCCGCAGGAACCGGCTTCGGCCGTCGTCTCCGACCATGCATCTTCTCGCCCGGACTTCTCCGGGCTGAGGATCCTCGCGATCCACGCGCACCCGGATGACGAGTCGAGCAAGGGCGCCGCCTCGATGGCGTACTACGCGGCGCACGGAGCGCGCGTGATGGTGCTCAGCTGCACGGGGGGCGAGCGCGGCTCGATCCTCAACCCCGGCGTCGAGGAGAATCCCCGCTCGCACTGGGACCTGCCCGGGCTGCGTCATCAGGAGATGGCGAACGCCCAGCGCGCGCTCGGCGTCGAGCACCGCTGGCTCGGGTTCACGGACTCCGGCCTGCCCGAGGGGGACCCCCTGCCGCCGCTGCCGTGGGGCAGCTTCGCGACGCTGCCCCTGGAGCGCGCCGCGGCGCCGGTCGTCGGCCTCGTGCGCAGCTTCAAGCCGCACGTGATCCTCTCCTACGACGAGAACGGCGGCTACCCCCACCCCGACCACATCATGTCCCACAAGGTCTCCATCGAGGCCTGGGACGCGGCGGGCGACGCCTCGCGCTACCCCGGCACGGGCGAGCCCTGGACGCCGGCGAAGCTCTACTACGACCGGGCCTTCAACGTGGACCGCTTCAAGGCCCTGCACGAGGCCCTCACGGAGCGCGGCATCCCCTCCCCGTACGCCGAGCGCCTGGCCCAGTGGGCCGAGTCGGAGCCGGAGGGCGCCCCGCCGGTCTCGCGGCACAGCACGACCACCCAGATCCCGTGCGCCGAGTTCTTCGACCAGCGCGACGCCGCCCTCGTCGCCCACGTCTCCCAGGTGGACCCGGACGGCTTCTTCTTCGCCGTGCCCACGGAGATCCAGCAGCAGGTCTGGCCCTGGGAGGACTACACGCTGGTGGAGAGCCGCGTGGAGACCACGACGCCGGAGGACGACTTCGGAGCCGGGATCGACTACGCCGCAGAGGGCGGGACGGCGGGTGCCGAGGGCGCCGGACGGAGCGCTGGGGCCCGATGAGCGCGGCGATGCTGAACGCCGCCGTGCTGTTCGCGGCGCCGGGGCAGGAGTCCCCGACCCTCAAGCCGGGTCTCGACCCGAATCAGGTGGCGCCCGGCACCATCGGATTCGTCGTCACCTTCATCCTGGTGGTGGCGGTGGTGCTGCTGATCCTGGACCACACGCGCCGTCAGCGGCGGATGAAGAACCGCTTCGACTACGCGATGGCCCGGGAGGCCGAGGAGCGGCGTGCCCGGGAGGAGGGCTCCGCCGGCGCCGCGGCCCCCTCCGGAGAGGCCGCCGACGCCGAGGACCGGGGCGGGCCCGAGGGCGAGGCGGGGGAGGCCCCGCGCGACCCCTCGGACCGCTAGGTCCGCGGACCGCCGCCCGGCTGCTCGGCCGGGCGGCCCGCGCACGCCGTGCCGCCCGGAGGGGGCCCGGCCCGCCCTCAGGCGTGCAGGGCGAACACGATGGCGACGTAGTGGCAGGCGAAGCCCAGGATCGTGCACACGTGGAAGAGCTCGTGGAAGCCGAAGACCCGCGGGGACAGATGCGGCCGCTTCAGGGCGTAGAACACCGCGCCGGTGATGTAGCACGCGCCCCCGGCCGCGATCAGCAGGGTGGCCACGGGGCTGACGCTCCAGAA
The DNA here is from genome assembly GCF_004136635.1 of Rothia halotolerans. Lineage (GTDB taxonomy): Bacteria > Actinomycetota > Actinomycetes > Actinomycetales > Micrococcaceae > Rothia > Rothia halotolerans. The sequence goes on from NZ_NOIU01000003.1 coordinate 113,333, forward strand.
GTCGCCCAGGTAGAACACCGCCATGAGCCCCATCACCACGTACAGCGGCGTGTAGAGCATCCGCGGCGCCTGGGTCCAGAAGACCCGGAAGACGATCAGCAGGAGCGCGCATCCCCAGATGCTCCACAGCAGCACGGCCGTCCTGGGCTGCGTCAGCATGACCAGCGCCAGCGGCGTGTAGGTCCCGGCGATGATGAGCGAGATGTTCGAGTGGTCCAGCCGCTTGAGCAGCAGTTGGGCCCGCGGGGACCAGTAGGCGCGGTGGTACATCCCCGAGACCCCGAAGAGGACGACGCTGGTCAGCGCGAACACCGCGCACGCGGCGGAGCGCTCGCCCCCGCCCGCCAGGACGATCAGCACGATGCCGGCGGCGAACGCCACCGGTGCGAAGGAGGCGTGCAGCCACCCGCGCCACAGCGGCTTGCGCTCGAGCACGTCGGCGAAGCGGTGCGCGGCGGAGCTGGCCACGTCCTCGGCGTAGGAGGCCGCGGCGCGCGTGGCGGAGCCGGCCCGGGCGCGCAGCTGCTCGGCCCGGCGCTCGAGGCGCTCGGCCTGCGCCAGCCGCCGGTGCGAGCGCCGGTCTCCGGCCCGCTCGCCCGTGTCCGCTCCGGACCCACCAGCCATGCATTCCCACCTTCCGAGGCGTCGTACGCACTCATCGTAGCGGGCGGGTCCGTGAGTTGCCTGGGGGCGGGCGCCCCTCCGGCCGCGAGCGCCCAGGCGGCAGCGAGCGTCCCGGCCGCCGCGGGCGCCCCTCCGTCCCGGGCGCCGCGCCCGCCGCGCCTGCCGCGAGCGTCCCGCCTGTGGACACGGCGGGAAGCACGCCGCGGGCGGAGTACGGTTAGACTGGTCCGGCCGTCCTCGTGCCCCGCTGCGGGCTCGGCGTCGGGCGGACAGCAGAGGAACCCGGATGGGGAAGGACGAGCATGAAGCTACCGAAGCCTCTCTACGCGATCTACGAACGCAGGCTCGTCTCGTCGATCCCCGCGGACCGGCTGCCCCGCCACGTGGGCGTGATGGTGGACGGCAACCGGCGCTGGGCCAAGCTTATGGGGGAGCCCACCAAGCACGGCCACCAGAAGGGGGCCGAGCGGATCGTCGAGTTCCTCGGCTGGTGCCGGGAGCTGGGGATCGACGTCGTGACCCTCTACATGCTCTCGACCGAGAACCTGAAGCGCCCCGCCTCGGAGCTGGGCGACCTGATGAGCGTGATCGACGACCTGCTCCAGCAGCTGGGCGAGAGCGGCACGGCCCGCCTCCAGCCGATGGGGGCCCTGGAACTCCTGCCCGAGGCGCTCTACCAGAACCTGCAGCGGGTGACCGAGCAGACCGCCGGTGCGCGGGGGCTGCACGTGAACATCGCGGTCGGGTACGGCGGCCGGCAGGAGATCGTCGACGCCGTCCGGGAGCTGCTCGGGGAGGCGGCGGACCAGGGGCGGGACATGCGCGAGGTCGCGCGGACCCTTCGCGCGGACGACATCTCGGGCTATCTCTACACCCGCGGCCAGCCGGACCCCGACCTGGTGATCCGCACCTCGGGGGAGCAGCGGCTCTCCGGGTTCATGATGTGGCAGTCGGCCTACTCGGAGTTCTACTTCTGCGAGGCGCTGTGGCCCGACTTCCGACGGGTCGACTTCCTGCGGGCCCTCCGCGACTTCGCGAGCCGCCAGCGGCGCTTCGGCTCCTGAGCGGGCGGGCCCGCCGTGCTGCGGCTGCTCGCCGGCTGGTGGTCCGACTCCGGAGGGGAGGGGACGGGAGCCCTCGCGGCGCTGCTGGGCGGGCTCTCGGTCCTGGCGGCGCTCGCCGTGGGGGCGCGGCTGGGCTGGTCCGACGCCGTCGGGCACCGGCTGCCCCGCCGGTGGGTCGATGCCCTCTACCCCCTGGCGGTGGCGCCCGCCGCGGCGGCCTTCCTCCTCGCGGGGAGGCCTGGGGCGCTGCTCGGCGGCCTCGCCGGGGCCCTCCTGCACGTCGCGGTCCCGCTCCTGGCGCGCTGCCTCTCGCCGGGGGCGGTGGGCCGGGGCGACGTCCGCCTGGCCCCGGCCCTGGGCGCGCTCCTGGGGCTCCTCTCCGTGCCGCACGCGGCGGCCGGACTGCTGCTGACCGCGCTGCTGGGCGGGCTGTGGGCGGCCCTGCTGGTCCTGGCCGGGCGGGCGAGGCCGGAGGACCGCCTCGCCCTGGGGCCGTGGATGCTGCTGGGCGCGGCGGCGGTCTGGCTGGCCGCCCCCGCGCGCCTGCTCTGAGCCGCCGGGCGGCTAGTAGGGTGGTCACGTCAGACCGGCCGCAGCCCCTCACCGAGGAGGAACCCCATGCCCACCCCCGAGTTCGTGCTGAAGCTCCGCGAGAAGATCGGCCACGACCTGCTGTGGATGACCGGGGTGACGGCGGTGATCTTCGACGAGCAGGGACGCATCCTGCTGTGCCGGCGCTCCGACAACGGCGCCTGGACGCCGATCACGGGGATCGTCGACCCGGGGGAGGAGCCTGCGGTGACCGCCGCGCGCGAGGCCGAGGAGGAGGCCGGCGTCGTCGTGGAGGTCGAGGGGCTGGCCGCGGTCAAGAGCGAGTCCCCGCGGCGGTTCCCCAACGGGGACAACGTGCAGTTCATGGACCTGACCTTCCGCTGCCGCTACCTCAGCGGCACGGCGCGGGTGAACGACGACGAGTCCACCGAGGTGGTCTGGGCCTCGCCCGGTGAGCTGCCGGAGATGAGCCCCCGCATGCTGCGGCGCATCCGCGACGCCGCGGAGTTCGACGGCACCACCCGCTTCGTCCGCGGGGATTGAGGGCCCGCCCGGGAAGGCCGAGGGCTCGCCCGGGAACGCCGAGGGCCCGATCGGGCAGGGCGAGGGCCCGCCGGGGCCGGGGCGGCTCGGGACACCGCTCTCTGCCCGCCGGAAGACCCCGTGCGCAGCGCGAAGCCCCCGCGAGGATCTCGCGGGGGCTTCGCGCTGCATCGCGGCAGGGGAGGAGGGCCGGCCGCGCGGCTCCTCAGCCGCGGAGCCGCGCGGGCGCGGTCACCACTGCCGCACGGCCTGGACGTTGCGCAGGTTGGACCGCGCCATCGAGACCGCCTCGCCGGCGCCGCGGTTCAGCACGATCTTGGACATCGCGGTCGCGAAGCCCCAGATCTGGTCGCTGGAGATCTCCGGCGGCACGGAGAGCGACATCGGGTCGGTGACGACCTCGACCAGCGCGGGGCCGTCGTGGGACAGCGCCTCCTCGTAGGCCTTCTTCAGCTTCCGGGGATCCTCGACGCGCACGGACCGGAAGCCCATGGCGCGCGCGATCTCCGAGTAGTTGGTCTCCGGGACGTCGACGCCGAAGTCGGCGAGCCCGTCCACCAGCATCTCGAGCTTGACCATGCCCAGCGTCGAGTTGTTGAAGACCACCACGTTGACCGGCAGCCGGTAGGTCGCGATGGTGATGAGATCGCCCAGCAGCATCGACAGGCCGCCGTCGCCGGAGATCGAGACGACCTGGCGGCCGGGGTAGGCCATCTGCGCGCCGATGGACTGCGGCATGGCGTTGGCCATCGAGCCGTGCAGGTAGGACCCGATGAGCCGGCGGGTGCCCAGCGGCCGGATGTAGCGGGCCGACCACACGTTGCACATGCCGGTGTCCGCGGTGAAGACGGCGTCCTCGGCGGCGACCTCGTCCAGGACCGACGCCGCGTACTCCGGGTGGATCGGCTGGTGCTTCTCCACCTTCCGGGTGTAGGCGCCCACGGCCTTGTTCATGATCTTGTCGTGCTTCTTCAGCACGCGGTCCAGCCACTTCCGGTCCTTCTTCTGCTCGACCATCGGCAGCAGCTTCTCCAGCGTCTCCTTGACGCTGCCCTCGATCTGGAGGTCGACGTCGGTGCGGCGGCCCATCTTCTCCGGCGCCAGGTCCACCTGCACGGTCTTGGTGTCCGGCAGGAACTGGTCGTAGGGGAAGTCGGTGCCCAGCATGATCATCAGGTCCGCGTCGTGGATGCCCTCGGCCGCCGCGCCGTAGCCCAGCAGGCCGGTCATGCCGACGTCGTACGGGTTGTCGTACTGGATGAAGTCCTTGCCGCGCAGGGAGTGGCCGATGGGGGCGGCGGCCTTCTCGGCCAGCTCGATGACCTCGTCGTGGGCGCCGGCGACGCCGATCCCGACGAACAGCGCGACCTTCTGCGCGCCGTTGACCTCGGTGGCCAGCTCGGCGATGGTCGCGTCCGAGGGCACCACCGGCGAGCGGCGCAGTTCGCCGATCACCGGGGCCTCGACACTGGCCTCCTCGTCCGCGAGGTCCCCGGGCAGCGTCACCACGGAGACGCCGGACTTGCCGACGGCGTGGCGGATCGCGCTGGAGAGCACGCGGGGGGCCTGCTCGGTGGTGGAGACCAGCTCGTTGTACACGGTGCAGTCCTGGAAGAGCCGGTCCGGGTGGGTCTCCTGGAAGTAGCCCTGGCCGATCTGCTTGCTGGGGATGTGCGAGGCGATGGCCAGCACGGGGGCCTGCGAGCGGTTGGCGTCGTAGAGGCCGTTGATGAGGTGGAGGTTACCCGGCCCGCAGGAGCCGGCGCAGACCGCGAGCTCCCCGGTCAGCTGCGCCTCGGCGCTGGCGGCGAAGGCCGCCGCCTCCTCGTGGCGGACGTGGACCCAGTCGATCCCGCCCTTCTTGGAGCCGCCGGTGGCGCGCACGGCGTCGACGATGGGGTTGAGCGAGTCGCCGACGATCCCGTAGATCCGGCGGACTCCGGCGTTGATGAGTTGGTTGACGATCTGTTCCGCGAGCTTCACAGTTCCTCGATTCCTCGGCATGAGATGCCGATCCAGCCGATGGTGACCTTCTGGTCAGTGCAAGTATCCTCCGGGAGGCGTTATTCCGCCGGAGGGCGCCTCTTGACCATCATCACACGGGGAGGCGAGGTACATCTCCTCCGCCGCCCGGCAGGGACCGGATTCGCGTGGGCCGGGCCGGCCCCGGGCCGCGGCCGGGTACGGGAAAACCGGGCGACGTCGTGGAATCGGGAAGTTCACGACGTCGCCCGGCCTGTTTCCGCGCCCCCGCGGGGACGCGGGCCTGACGGGCTAGAAGGAGCCCAGCATCTTCGTCACGTCGAGGGCCTCGTCGAGCTGCTGCTCGGTGACCTCACCCCGCTCGACGTAACCCAGCTCGACGACGGCGTCGCGAACGGTGGTCTTGTTGTTCACGGCGTGCTTGGCGATCTTCGCGGCCGCCTCGTAGCCGATGAGCTTGTTCATGGGGGTGACGGTCGAGGGGGACGCCTCGGCGAGGAAGCGGGCGCGCTCCACGTTGGCGGCGAGCCCGTCGACCATCTTCTCGGCCATCACGGAGGAGGCGTTGCCGAGCAGGCGGATCGACTCCAGCAGGTTCTTGGCCATGACCGGGATGCCCACGTTGAGCTCGAAGGCGCCGTTGGTGGAGGACAGCGCGACCGTGGTGTCGTTGCCGATCACCTGAGCGGCCACCTGGATGACGGCCTCGCAGATCACGGGGTTGACCTTGCCCGGCATGATCGAGGAGCCCGGCTGCAGGTCGGGGATGCGCAGCTCGCCCAGGCCGGTGTTGGGGCCGGAGCCCATCCAGCGGATGTCGTTGCAGATCTTCATCAGCGAGTAGGCGATGCTGCGCAGCTGGCCGGAGGCCTCCACGAGGCCGTCGCGGTTGGCCTGGGCCTCGAAGTGGTTGCGGGCCTCGGTCAGCGGCAGGCCGGTCTCCTCGGCCAGCAGCTCGATGACCCGCGCGGAGAAGCCGTCCGGGGTGTTAATGCCGGTGCCCACGGCGGTGCCGCCCAGCGGGACCTCGGCGACGCGCGGCAGCGAGGCGTCGATGCGCTCGATGCCGTAGCGCACCTGAGCCGCGTAGCCGGAGAACTCCTGGCCCAGGGTCACCGGGGTGGCGTCCATGAGGTGGGTGCGCCCGGACTTCACGACGTCCTTGAACTCCTCGGCCTTGCGCTCCAGGGCGGAGGCCAGGGTGTCCAGGGCGGGCTTGAGGTCGTTGATGAGCGCTCCGGTGACGGCCACGTGCACCGAGGTGGGGAAGACGTCGTTGGAGGACTGCGAGGCGTTGACGTGATCGTTGGGGTGGACCTCGACGTCCTCGCCCTCCAGGGCGCGGGTGGCCAGCGTCGCCAGGACCTCGTTGGTGTTCATGTTGGAGGAGGTGCCCGAGCCGGTCTGGAAGACGTCGATGGGGAACTCGCCGTCGTGCCGGTGGGAGGCGACCTGGTCGGCGGCCTCGCGGATGGCGCCGGCGCGCTCGGCGTCGAGCACTCCCAGCTCCTCGTTGGCGGTGGCCGCCGCCTTCTTCACCAGCGCCAGCGCCGCGATGTGGGCGGATTCGAGGGTCGAGCCGGAGATGGGGAAGTTCTCCACCGCGCGCTGGGTCTGCGCGCTGTAGAGGGCCTCGGCGGGGACGCGGACCTCTCCCATGGTGTCGTGCTCGATGCGGAATTCTGCGTTGTCAGTCATGGTCTCCACTTTAGGACGTGCGGGCGGGCGGACGGGACCCAGGGTCACAGGCCCTGCGAGGAGGAGACCAGTTCGGCCTTGCCGTCCCGCAGGTTGTAGAAGACGCCGAGGACGGCGGTGCGCCCTTCCTCGACGGCCCGGGTGATGATCTTGGACTGGTCGACGATGCGTTCGGCCGACTGCCGGGTGTGCTCGCGCACCATGTCGTTGACCCCCGCGGCCTCACCGGCGTCGTGCCGGGTGGCGATGACCGAGGGCATGATGGCTTCGACCAGGTCGCGGACGAAGCCGGTGGGCATCTTCCCGCTCTCGGCCGCCTGCTGGGTGGCGGTCACGGCGCCGCAGGAGTCGTGGCCGAGCACCACGATCAGCGGGACCTCGAGCTCCGCCACCGCGTACTCCAGCGAGCCGAGCGAGGCGGCGCCGAGGACCTGGCCGGCGGTGCGGACCACGAAGGTGTCGCCGAGGCCGAGGTCGAAGATGATCTCCGCGGCCAGGCGGGAGTCGGAGCAGCCGAAGATCACCGCGAAGGGGTGCTGCCCCTCGGTGAGGGACTCCCGGCGGGCGGCGTCCTGGTTGGGGTGGGCCGAGGCGCCGGCCACGAAGCGGGCGTTGCCCTCGGCCAGGCGCTGCCAGGCCTGATCGGGGGTCAGCTGCGTCGATGCGTTCTCGAGTGCCATGGGCGTGGGTCTCCCTGCGTGGTTGTCGGTCGTATCGGGCCGGCCCCGCGGGTGCGGGACCGGCGGCGGGGGCTAGTCGGCGGAGGACCGCTGCGAGGAGTCGACGACGGCGCGGCTCATGTCCTCGAAGTCGGCGTCGTCGGCGGTGCCGCTCAGGATCACCGTGGTGTCCTCGAGCTGCCCGACGTAGGAGGTCACGGTCTCCTCCTCGCCGTCGGAGGCCCGGGAGACGCGGGTCTCCCAGTCGGCTCCGCCGGCCTCGATCTCTCCCGTCGCGGGGGCCGAGTCGGTCCGCTGGGCGATCCAGGTCGGGTTGGCGTCGGCGGCCTGGGTCACCGTGATGAAGCCGCCGCCGGGGGTCACGAAGCCGGTCTCCCAGTAGGGGACGCCGTCCGTGGTTCCGGCGTTCCAGCGGGCGAAGTTCGCGTGCCACGGCTCCTCCAGGTCGGGGGCGACGACGTCGTACCCCGCCTCCCGGCTGGCCTCGGAAGCCGTCTGCTCGAGGTCGACCTCGGGCCGGTAGGTCTGGTTGTCCGGCCGGGGCTGGAGCCAGACGAAGGGGAGGGTGATGGCCAGCAGGGCGATCATCGTGATGATGATCGCGCGCAGGGGAGTGTTGAGCCTCTTGGCCTGCTTCTCGGTGATCTGCGGGAGGACCCGCTCCTGCTGTTCATCGCTCGCTTGGTTCACGTAGGTCATTGTGCCCCACCTCGGGGGAGGCACAAAGCGGCGGCGCTGCGGCGGGGGTGATGAAATCAACCGGGGCCGGCCCGGGGGAGTCGGTAAGCTGAGGGATGAAACCTGCAGCTGGCGTCGGTGCGGCCCCCATCACGGGGCGCGGTGGACGTCGCGGGACACCACTTCGAAGGCGAGGATTCCTGTGTCACTTCAACTGACAGACCAGAACAACCAGGCGGACCGCAACCTGGCGCTCGAGCTCGTGCGCGTCACCGAGGCGGCCGCGATCGCCGGCGGCCACTGGGTCGGCGCGGGGGACAAGAACGCCGCCGACGGCGCCGCGGTGGACGCGATGCGCACCATGCTCTCCACCGTACAGTTCAACGGCACCGTGGTGATCGGCGAGGGGGAGAAGGACGAGGCCCCCATGCTCTACAACGGCGAGAAGCTGGGCGACGGCGACGGCCCGGCGCTCGACGTCGCGGTGGACCCGATCGACGGCACCCGGCTGACCGCGCTCGGGATGAACAACGCCCTCTCGGTCATCGCGATGGCCGACGGCGGCTCGATGTTCGACCCCTCCGCCGTGTTCTACATGGAGAAGATCATCACCGGCCCCGACGCCGCGGACCTGGTGGACCTGCGCCTGCCCGTCAAGCAGAACCTCCACCTGGTGGCCAAGGCCAAGAACAAGAAGATCAACCAGCTGACCGTGTGCATCCTGGACCGGCCGCGCCACGCGCAGCTGGTCGAGGAGGTCCGGGCCACCGGCGCCCGCACGCGGATGATCATGGACGGCGACGTCGCCGGGGCCATCGCCGCGTGCCGGGAGAACACCGGCGTCGACGTGATGCTCGGCACCGGCGGCACCCCCGAGGGGATCGTCGCGGCCTGCGCCATCAAGGCCACCGGCGGCGTGATCCAGGGCCGCCTGGCCCCCATCGACGACGACGAGAAGCAGAAGGCCATCGACGCCGGCCTGGACCTCGACGCCGTGCTGACCACCGACGAGCTCGTCACCAGCGACAACTGCTTCTTCGCGGCGACCGGCGTGACCGACGGCGACCTGCTGCGCGGCGTCCGCTACTCCGGCCCGCGGATCAGCACGCAGTCGATCGTGATGCGCTCGCGCTCCGGCACGGTGCGCATGGTCGAGGCCGAGCACCTGGCCACCAAGTGGGAGCGCTACGAGCGGTAGGCCCGCGAGGAGAGCCCAGTTCACGACGCCGCGGCGGCCCGTCCCTGACGAGGGGGCGGGCCGCCGCGGCGTCGTTCTGCCACGGAGCTCAGCGGCGCGTGAGCCGCGCCTTCGCCGAGGCCCCCGCGCGTCGTGCGGCCGGCAGGGCCTTCTCCCGCAGGAACGGCACCGCCTTCTCCTTGGCCGCGTAGGCCAGCCGGAAGGCGCGGTAGCCGACCGCGCTGACCGGCAGGTCCCAGGTCCCGGGGTAGGTCACGGGGTAGCCGCCGAAGGACTTCTTGAACTTGGTGAACCCCGCCCACTCGTGGTCCGGCTGACCCTCCGGGGCGATGCCGAACATGTCGAAGCGGGCCAGGCCCTTCTCCTTGGCCTCCAGCATCATGAAGGAGACCAGCGGGTTGTTGGCGCTGAGCCGGCGGTGCTCGAAGGACATCGAGGCGTGGGCGTAGGTGCGGGTGTCGTCCGAGTCGTAGACCAGGGCGGCGCCGATCGGCTCGCCCTCGAGCTTCGCCAGGTACAGCGTCGCCGCGCCGCCCGGGAGCAGCGACTGCGCGGCCTGGGCCAGGTAGTCGTCCTTCTGCCGGTTGAAGCCCACGCGCTCGGCGGTCCTGCCGAGGTAGCGGGTCAGGACCTCGACGTCGGCCGGGTCGTGCGAGGCCTCGAAGGTCACGCCCTTCTTGTGGATGTTCCGGTGCAGGTTGCGGTTGGTGGAGGTCATGCCCTTGAGCAGGGCGTCCTCCTCCTGCTCGAGGTCGACCATCCAGGTGTGGCTCGGCTGGATCTGGCGCGGGGCCAGGCGCAGGCCGCGGCGGCGCAGCTCGGCCGCCGGGTCCGCGTCGCCGGGGAAGACCGCGGCGTCGGTCGGCTCGACCCTGACGAACAGGCAGTCCTTGGACCGGGCGAGGCGGCGCAGGTCGGCCAGGGCGGCGTCGAAGGCGCCCGGGGAGTCGGCGTCGGGGCCGTACGGGCAGTACAGGTAGCGGCCGGTCCGGCCGCCCTCCAGGGTGGCCAGGTAGGAGTAGCCGGGGCCCTCCCCGCGGAACACCTCGTGCCCGAGGTCGCGCTGGAAAGCGGCCCAGGCCTCCGATTGCAGAAAATTCGTCATGGACTCCACTGTAACGGCGGGGGAGGGCGGGAGCTGACCGGGCCGCCCGGCCCGCTCCCGCCTCCCGGTCACGGGACCGAGCAGGTGCCGTTCTCCGTCAGCTCGGCCGCCAGCTCGACGTCGGCGGTCCCGGCCTGCTCCGGCGTCTCGCCCAGCGCGAGCTGCTGGCCCATGCCGACGATCGAGGCGGCGGGCAGGGCGGCGAGCGGCGTCGGCGTCTGGCCGGACTTCGAGCCCTCGATGACCTCGGAGACGCCCGAGCGGAACTGGTCGTAGTCCGGGTAGGTCGGGAACATGTCCTCGTAGTACGGCGGCGCGGCGCCGTACTGGATCAGCTCGTGGTCTTTCGCCTTCAGCCCCACGTCCACGAAGCTCGAGAGCTGGGCCTCGGGGATGTCGGTCTCGATGATCTGCTCGCCGGCATCGGTGATGGACTGGAACTTGGTCAGCACGTTCGCCGGGTCCAGCTGGGCGAGCATCGCCGACTGGACGCAGCGCTGGCGCGCCTCGCGGTCGTAGTCGGAGGCCCCCTCGCGGGAGCGGGCGTACCAGAGCGCGTGGAAGCCGTCGAGGTGCTGCACGCCGGGCTCGATGTACCCGTCGATGGGGTTCTTCTCGCCGGTGATCTCGTCGGTGCCGCCGCCGATGGGGACCCGGCCGCCGACGTCGACCGTGATGCCGCCCAGCGCGTCGATCAGGTTGGAGAAGCCGTCCATGTCCACCACGATGTACGCCTGGATGTCCAGGCCGGTGATGCCCGAGGCGGCGTCCTTCATGGCCTCCGCTCCCGGGTCCGGGGAGTCGGGGTAGAGGTCGGGGTGCTCCTGGGCGACCGTGGGGTAGAGGGCGTTGAGGATGCACTCGTCGCCGCAGTTGAAGCCGTCGGGGTACGCCTCCCACAGCGGCGAGTCCTCGGAGAACTGGGCGTTCTGCATGTTGCGGGGCAGGGAGATGGTCACGGCCTGGCCGGTCTTGGCGTCGACGCTGAACACCGTCATGGAGTCGGGGCGGCGCCCCACGCGGTCCTCGCCGGCGTCGCCGCCCATCAGCAGGAAGTTGTAACGGCCGTCCGTGGGCTTGAAGGCCTGCCCGCCCGAGAAGATGCTGTTCAGCGCCGAGCGCCCCACCCCCACCAGGTAGGCGGAGTAGCCCAGCGAGCCCGAGGTGACGACCATGAGCACGACGCAGCCGATCAGGACCGCGGGCCGCATGCCCTGCGCGAGGAGCCCGGGGCGGATCAGGCGCAGCGTGTCCAGGAACAGCAGGGCCCAGCCGATCGCGAGGAGGATCATCGCCACCATCAGCACCAGCGAGGTGAACCTCCCCGTCACGAGGGAGAACAGCCAGGTGCGGTGGAGCAGGAAGAGCAGCCCCGCGAGGATCAGCAGGGACCAGACGGAGAACGTCACCGTCAGGGCGCGCCGGCCCAGCGTGCGGTGGCCCGCGATCAGCTGGGCGGATCCCGGCAGGAAGGTGGTGAGCAGCAGCAGGATCCAGGCCCGCTTGGTGCGCGTGACCGTCCCCGCGAGGTCGGGACTGCGCAGGGGGTCGGTGAGGTGCGGCTTGCCGACCGGGTCGTCCAGGCCCCGCTCGGCGGCCGGCTGGTCGGGATGCTGCGCGTGGTTCGAAGGAGGGGTCATATCTCTGCCGAGGTCGGGGAAGCGGGCCGCCCGGGCTTCGCGGGCCGGTCCGTGGGAAGGGGCGGGCAGGAGGGTCGCTCCTGGCCCGGTCCGTTGCGGCCCCCGGCGCGGACCGGCCTCGGGGGAGGGGCCCGCGCGGGGGAGGGAGGATCAGGGGGCGTAGGCCCCGCCCGACTCCTCGCCGTCCCGCGAGGAGTCCTCTCCGGGCTCCTCGGCCCGGCGGCCCCGGACCCTGCGCTGGAGGGCCTCGCCCTTGTCCCGGGCGCTCTGCCGCAGGTCCTGGGCGAAGTCTCGCAGGTCGGAGCGGACCTCCGCCGCGGCCGGGGTGCCGCCGGCGCCCAGGATGCGCGCGGCCAGCAGGCCGGCGTTGCGGGCACCGTCGATGGACACCGTGGCGACGGGGACCCCGGCGGGCATCTGCACGATGGACAGCAGGGAGTCCATCCCGTCCAGGGACTTCAGCTTGACCGGCACGCCGATGACCGGCAGCACCGTCAGGGACGCGAGCATGCCGGGCAGGTGGGCGGCCCCGCCCGCGCCCGCGACGATGACCCGCAGGCCGCGCTCCTCGGCGCTGCGGCCGTACTCGACCATCTCCTCGGGCATGCGGTGCGCCGAGACCACGCGGGCCTCGTAGGGGATCTCCAGCTCCTCGAGGACCTCCGCGGCGGCCTCCAGGACCGGCCAGTCGGAGTCCGAGCCCATGACGATCCCCACCACGGCGGGGCCTTCCGAATAGCTCATCGTTCGCTCCTGTTCCAGGGGTGCTCCGCCGCGTCCTGCGGGGCGCCGTCGCGGATGATGCCCGCGGCGCCCGCGGCCTCCTCGCGCAGGCGAGCCACCTCGGCGGCGGGGCCGGTGACGTTGACGTGCCCGACCTTGCGGCCCGGCCGGACGCCCTTGCCGTAGGTGTGCACCTTGGCGTCGGGGTGGGCGGCCATCGCGGCGGGGTACGCCGAGAACAGGTCCGGGTTGGACCCGCCCAGGTAGTTCTTCATGACGGTGCTCTCGGCGGTGCGCCCCGTGCCGCCCAGCGGCAGGTCCAGCACGGCGCGCAGGTGCTGCTCGAACTGGCTGGTGACCGAGCCGTCCATGGTCCAGTGCCCGGAGTTGTGGGGGCGCATGGCCAGCTCGTTGACGACGAAGCCGGGGCCGCGCCCGGGCACCTCGAACAGCTCGGCGGCCATCACGCCGGTGACGCCCAGCTCCCGGGCGATGCTCAGCGCGGCCTCCCGCGCGGCCTCGGCGGTCTCGGGGGAGATCCCGGGGGCGGGGGCGATGATCTCGTCGCACACCGAGTCCACCTGGATGGACTCGACGACGTCCCACGCCCGGGCCTCGCCGGAGGGGCGCCGGGCGACCAGGGCCGAGAGCTCGCGGGAGAAGGGGACCTTCTCCTCGGCGAGCAGGGCTCCCTCGTCCACGCCGCTCTCCCGCGCCGCGGCGAACCACTCGGCGACGGCCTCGCCGCGGGCGTCGTCGTGCTCCACGATCATGACGCCCTTGCCGTCGTACCCGCCGCGCGGGGTCTTCAGCACCACGGGCCAGCCGGCGCGCTCGCCGAAGTCGATCAGCTCCTCCGGGGAGGACACGGCGGCCCAGGCCGGGTTGGGGAGGCCGAGGCGCTCGACGGCGCGGCGCATCTCGATCTTGTCCTGGGCGTGGATCAGCGCCTCGGGGCCGGGCTGGACGTTCACGCCCTCGGCGAGGAGGGCGTGCAGGTGCTCGGAGGGGACGTGCTCGTGGTCGAAGGTGACGACGTCGACGCCCAGCGCGAAGCGGCGCAGCGCGTCGAGGTCGCGGTAGTCCCCGACGGGGGCCGTCGGCACCACGGCCGCCGCGCACACCTCGGGCGACTCCGCGAGGATGCGCAGCTCGACGCCGAGTTCTGAGGCCTCGGGGGCCATCATGCGGGCCAGCTGGCCGCCGCCGATCACTCCGACTACAGGTCCGGTTACAGGAAAGCTCACCGTCCCAGGCTACCCGTTGACATACGTCACGGTCATGTCCCACGCGCTTTCACCGGATAATCCCAGCGGCTGTGAGTAGACTCTTCGGATGAACCGCCGCCCGTCCCGGCTCGTCAGCGCCGCGCGCCCGCGAGCCGTTTTCGCTGAAGGGCCCGAGCGGCGCATCTGAAGCCGATCCACTGGAGACTGAGTGTCCACCGTTGCCGAGAAAATCCGAGGGCTCTGGGAGCTCTTCATCAAGGAGGTCCTGAAGTTCGGGATCGTGGGCGGCATGGCCTTCATCGTGAACGCCTCCGTCACGTGGGTGCTGATGAGCACCTGGTTCCAGGACGACGGCCACGGCAAGGCCAAGTTCATCGCCGGCGTGATAGCGACCGTCTTCTCCTGGATCGTCAACCGCCTGTGGACCTTCCGCGAGAAGCGGCAGGAGAACAAGTGGCGCGAGGCGTTCCAGTTCGCGGTCGTCAACCTCATCGGCATCGGCGTGGAGTCCGGCTGCGTGCTGTTCACCTTCCACGTGCTGGGGATGACGTCGCGCGAGGCGTCCTTCATCTCCGGGACCATCGTCGGCACGGTCCTCGGCACGGTGGTGCGCTACTTCGCATACCGCTTCTGGGTCTACGGCAGCGCCAAGCAGTCCCAGCAGGCCGGCGAGTACACGCGCGAGGAGTACACGCGAGAGGAGCGGGTCGGCCAGTTCGTCGACGACGCGACGGGGATCGTGACCGGCAGGCTGCAGGTCGACGAGGTGCTCAAGGGCGTCCGGAAGCGTCCCGAGGGCTGAGCCGACCGGCGGGGCACGTGGCCCCGCCCGCGGGGCCCGGATCGTCCGCAGAGTCCGGCCAGCCCGTGAGGGCCCCGCGCCCGCGGCCTCTACAGGCTCGCCCGCTCCTCCGCGAGGATCCGCTCGAGCGCCGGACGGTCCCCGGCCACCTCCGGGTGGATCAGCACCACCGACCGCCCGGCGCGCATCACTCCCGCGCAGCGGGCGAGCTCCTCCGCCCCGAGCTCCTCGTCCCCCACGGCCAGCGCGAGCCCGCCCTCCCGGGACGCTGCCGCACCGGCGTGCTCGCCGACCCGCTCCAGCCACTCGCTCTGGGTCACGACGTCGTCCCCGTCCTGGGCCGCCGGGCTCTCCGGCGGCACCGGCTCGAAGGGGAGGAAGACGTCCCCCTGGCCCCTGACCTCACGGGCGAAGTCGAGCGTCCCCGCGGGCAGTTCCGCGGCGCCGTCGTAGGACATGGCGAGCGCGCCGCGGGCCATCAGCAGGGCGGTCCCTGCCTCCTCCATCCCGGGGCCGGGCTCGAAGCCCGCCCACAGGTCCGGGGCCTCCCCGCCGCCAGTCACCAGCCGGCATCCGGCGCGCAGCGCGCCGAGGGCCAGCACCACCGAGCGCCAGTGCGGGGCGGCGGCCAGGCGCAGGGCCGAGCCGGGCTCGGCGTCGAGCTCCTCGGCGAGGAGATTGGCCGACTTCGCGGTCCAGTTCTCCACCACCCGGCCCGTCAGCTCGACCCTCTCCCCGCCGGGCGCGTACCAGATCAGGGCGGGTCCCGAGGAGGCCGCGAGCGCCGTGAAATAAGACTCCATATTGGCCGGTGCATTGGGAACTGTGTGGTCAACCATGCTTTTATCGTAAGGGTCGGTGGACGCCTCTCGCCGAGGTCTAAGAGTCGTGACGCGGCTTGACGGGGCGGTCTTACACCGTTGTAATTATGTGAGGCAAGTGGAATATCGTCGCGCTGGACCGGGGGCGTGAGGAAGGATGGGCATGACCGACGCGATCAGCCGCCAACACGCAACGCTCGACTCCGGGGGAGTCGGTGAGGAGCGCGCCCCCGGGACCGAGGCCCCCGGGTGGGGGACGGGCAGCGGCCTTCCCCCCACCGGTCGGAGCCTGGAGGAGCAGGCCGACGTCCTGCTCGGAGGGCAGCCGGAAGCGGCCGAGCCCGCGGGCGTCGAGGCGCCCGCCCAGCGTGCCGCGGCCTGGGGCGAGGAGGCGTCCACCTCGGACCTGTTCTCCTCGGATCCGGCCGTGCTCAAGCTCTGGCAGGCCGCCGCCGGCCAGTACGGGATCGACGAGGAGGAGGGTGAGCTCGCCTGGCAGGCGGACGCCCTGTGCGCCCAGACCGATCCCGAGGCGTTCTTCCCCGAGAAGGGCGGCTCCACCCGGGATGCCAAGCGCGTGTGCTCCGAGTGCCCGGTCAGCGAGGCCTGCCTGGACTACGCGCTGGCCAAGGACGAGCGCTTCGGCATCTGGGGCGGCCTCTCGGAGCGCGAGCGGCGCCGGCTGCGCAAGCGCGCGAGCTGATTCCCCAGCTCGCGGTAGTACCCTGAGTCCGATGACGGAGAACATTCGAGCGTGCGCGCGCATGACCTGCCGGCGCGAAGCCACACTGACGCTGACCTACGCCTACGCTGACTCCACGGTGGTGATCGGCCCCCTGGCCACCCGCGTGGAGCCCCACGCCTACGACCTTTGCGAGTTCCACGCGGCGCGCCTGACCGCTCCGCGCGGATGGCAGGTCGTCCGCCTCGAGGGCGACGCCGCCCCGCCGCCGGAGCTCGGCGCGCCCGTCCGGCCCCCGCGCGCATAGACCCCTCCTCTGAGCCTGGCCCCGCCCCCGGCTCCTGGCCCGCGCTCCCTCCGAGCCCGGGCTCCGCGCCTCCCGCCTCGGGCCCCGCGGCCCTCGCCCCGGGAGCTGCCGGCACCGCCCCTCTCCGCCGCGGCGCCGAAGCCGCCTCTTCGCCCTCCGGGTTCTCCCTCCCGCCTCGCTCCTTCCCGGGCGCCGCATCCACCGCCGCCCCGCGCCTCTCCGGCCCCCGACGCCGGGTCCGTGGACCCGCGCGACGTCGGCCCGCAACCCCGGCGTAACCTGTCCCGCCAGCCGGTACACTGCATCCAGGCGAGCACCGCGCGTCGTTTGAAAGGACGGTCAGTTCGTGAACACCACCCCCTCGTTCGGTCCGGAGAGCGATCCCGCACGGGCCTTCCGGCGCTCCCATCCCGTGAGCCGCCGGAACCTGATGCGCGGCGGGGCCCTCGGCGTCTTCGGCGCGCTGTTCCTGAGCGCGTGCTCCGGCGAGGACGCCTCCTCGCAGGGCTCCTCCTCCTCGGAGCCCAGCGCCTCCTCGACGCCGCCCGCCGTCACGGTCGAGCCCGAGGACGGCGCCCAGCAGGTCAACCCCACGGTTCCCGTGCGGGTCAGCACCGATCGGGGCGAGGTCCTCAGCGTCGAGCTCACCGGCCCGGCGGGATCGGTCGAGGGCCGGATCTCCGAGGACGGGAAGAGCTGGACCGCCGAGGGGCCGCTGGAGTTCGACGCGGAGTACACCTTGAACTACCTCGCGCAGGACGGCGAGGACCGGGCGGAGGGCAGCCGCACCTTCTCCACGGTCACGCCCGAGCTCCAGGCCGACGCGACGCTCAACGTCGTGGAGGGCGAGACCTACGGCGTCGGGCAGGTCATCCAGTTCGCGTTCTCGGAGCCCGTCCTGAACAAGGCCGAGGTGGAGAAGGCGATCACCGTGACCGGCGGCGGCGCGGAGCCGGGCCGCTTCCGCTGGTACAGCGACATCCTGATGCGCTACCGCCCGCCCGAGAAGTGGGCGCCGCAGTCGCGGGTCGAGCTGACCGCGAACCTGCTCGGCGTCGACTTCGGCAACGGCATGATCGGCAACGAGAACCTCCGGTTGGCCTTCAGTACGGGCGAGCGGCACTTCGCGATCGTGGACAACGCCGATAAGATCCTGCGGGTCTACGTCAACGACGAGCTGACCCAGGAGTTCCCCGCGACCCTGGGCAACCCGGACTGGCCCTCCGTGACCGGCGAGCTGGTGATCATGGAGCAGCAGGCGAAGTACAGCTTCAACCCGAGCACGCTGGGGCTGTCCAAGGACGACCCGCACTGGTACGAGCCCTTCGACGCCTCGTGGACCTCGCGGCTGACCCGCTCGGGGGTCTTCGTGCACCAGGCTCTGCCTTCGGCGATCCCGCTCCTCGGCGTCGCCAACGTCTCCCACGGCTGCATCGGGCTGCCCCCGGAGGGCGCGAAGTTCATCTACGAGAACTTCCGCGTGGGCGACGTGATCGAGGCGAAGAACACGGACTACCCGCAGGCCGACCCCGACGACGGCTACGGCGACTGGAACATCCCGTTCGAGCACTACGCCGACCCCGCCTGGCACGGCAACTGGTAGAGTTCAGCCGATGACGATCCCCGCCCGGCCGGGGCGGGTCCCGACCCACGCCGAGGAGCAGGATGCCCCGCAGCACCGCGCGAGACGACGCTGAGTCCACGCCCTGGGCGGCCTCGCCGCAGCAGGAGTGGGACGAGCTGGCACCAGCCGTGGCCGAGCCCGCGACCTCGTCGGGGCAGGATGCTCCCGGCGTCGTGCGCGGCGGGTCCGCGGAGCCGGTGCCGGGGGCCGGCGAGGGTCCCGTGCCGGGGGAGAGCCGCGGCGGGAGCAGTGCCGCCGAGGCGCCCCGTCGCCCGCGCGCGCTGAGGCTGCGGCAGGCGCTCGTCGCGGTGGCCACCCCGCTGGTGATCCTGGCCCTGGGCCTGCGCGCGGTCGCCAGCGGGGCCTTCCTCTGGATCGAGTACCACCGGCCCGGCTTCCCCGCCGACCCCTACGGCTTCAACCCCGACGAGCGCATGACCTACGGCTCGCACGGGCTGAACTACGTCCTGAACCTCGCCCCGGAGCGCTACCTGGGCGACGTCGTGCTGGGCAACGGGGACCGGGCCTTCACCGCCCCGGAGATCGGGCACATGACCGACGTCAAGCACGTGCTGCTCTGGGCGCTGCTGGCGGTGGCGGTCTTCGCCGTGGTGGCCGCCGTCGGTACGCTCGGACTGCGCCGCCGGGCCCCCGGGGCGGTGCGCCGCGCCCTCTTCCTCGGCGGGTGGCTCACCCTGGCGCTGATGATCGCGCTGGGGATCCTCGCCGGGCTCGGCTGGGAGTCGTTCTTCGTGAGCTTCCACGAGCTGTTCTTCCCCCAGGGGAACTGGGCCTTCCGTCTCTCGGACACCCTGATCCGACTCTACCCGCCGCAGTTCTGGGTCGACGCCGCGGCCACCCTCGCCGCCCTCGCCCTCGTCCTCTCCACCGCCCTGCTGGCCATCACCTGGCCCCGCCGGGCGCGGCGCCGACGGCGCTAGAGGGAACCGGCTGCGGGGCGCGCCGGGCCTCGCAGCGGCTTCAGATCCAGGAGTCGAACCACATCAGGGACCGCCACTGGTCGTAGGGGATCGCCGTCCCCGTCCACAGCGGCAGCAGGTGGTTGGTCACCAGCAGGGCCATCGCGAGGAACGCTCCCACCACCGCGAGCCCGGCGCGCCGCCGCCGGACGCTCTCCCCGCCCCGCCCGAGCCCCAGGCCCAGGATCGCGGTGAGCCCGAGGATCAGCCAGGGCAGGAAGGACAGCGCGTAGAAGTAGAACGTGGTCCGCTCGGGGTACAGGAACCAGGGGAGGTAGCCGGCCGCGAAGACGACGACGATCGCCCCCATCCGCCAGTCCCGCTTCAGGATCCACCACAGCAGCACCAGGACCATGGCCGCCGCGGAGGCCCACCAGATGAGCGGGTTGCCCACGTTGAGGATGGCCTCCGAGCAGGGGCCGGGGGAGCAGGAGGCGGTGCCGGCGTCGTAGCTCTCGTAGTAGTACGACGTCGGCCGGCCGAGCAGCAGCCACTGCCAGGCGGGGGACTGGTAGGTGTGCGGGGTGTGCAGCCCCTGGTGGAAGGAGTACGCGGAGACGTGGTACTCCCACAGGCTGCGCAGGGCGGGCGGCAGCCAGGGGACCCCCTCGCCCGGATGCCGGGCGGCCCAGTCGCGGTCGTAGGCCCCGGAGGAGGCGAACCAGCCGGACCACGTGATCAGGTACGTCACGAGCCCGACGCCGACGATCGCGAGGAAGGCCGGCCAGGAGTCCTTCAGCAGGGCGCCGGTGAACCAACCGCGGATCCCCGCCACCCGCCGCGCGCCGGCGTCCCACAGCACCGTCATCAGCCCGAGGACCGCGACGAAGAACAGCGCGTTCCACTTCACCCCCACGGCGGCGCCACAGCAGATCCCCGCGGCGATCCGCCACCAGCGCACCCCCAGCCACGGGCCGTGGGCCAGGAAGGCGGCGCTGGGCGGGCCGCCCCCGGGCCCGGCGGCCGCGGCGATGAGGCGGGCCAGCCGGCGTCGTGCCTGGAGCCGGTCCGCGAGCAGGCAGGCGAAGGCGGCGAGCAGCCAGAACATCAGGAAGATGTCCAGCAGCGCCAGGCGGGACTGCACGATGTGCAGCCCGTCCAGGGACATCAGCAGCCCCGCGATCGAGGCGAGGGTCACCGAGCGGAACATCATCCACGCCGCCCACATCAGCAGTGCGATGGACAGCACGCCCACCAGAGCGGCGGAGAACCGCCAGCCGAAGGGATCGTCCCCGCCGAACAGCCACATCCCCGCCGCGATCATCCACTTGCCCAGCGGCGGGTGCACGACGTACGACGGCGCGTCCTCCGGCGTCCCCGGCTCGCCGGCGACGAAGGCGGCATCCGCCCCCTCGGGCCAGGACCGCTCGTAGCCGAAGTGCAGCAGGGAGTAGGAGTCCTTGACGTAGTACGTCTCGTCGAAGACGACCGCGTCCGGGTGGGCCAGCCCCACGAAGCGCAGGATCGCGGCGAGCAGCAGGACGCAGGCCGGGGCGACCCAGGCGAGGCGGGGCAGCGCGACGGGCGCGGCCCGGAGCCGGTCCAGCAGGGCCGGCAGCGCGAAGGCGCCCGGCGGGAACCCGGGCCCCCGGCGGCCGGGGGGTGCGATCTGGCTGGTGCTCATCCGGACCATGCTACGTCAGGGGCGGGGGAGCGGTCTCAGGTCGCGTGCCGGGGCTCCTCGGCGTCGGCCTCGACGCCCTCGGGCACCTCGACCTCCTGGGCCGCCGCGAACTGGGACTCGTACAGCGCCCGGTACGGCCCGTGCGCCTCCATCAGCTCGGCGTGCCCGCCCTGCTCCACGATCCGCCCGGCCTCCATCACCAGGATGGTGTCCGCGTCGCGGATGGTGGAGAGCCGGTGGGCGATCACGAAGGATGTTCGCGAGGCCCGCAGCGCCGACATCGCCCGCTGCACCAGCACCTCGGTGCGGGTGTCCACCGAGGAGGTCGCCTCGTCGAGGATCAGCACCGCCGGGTCGGCGAGGAAGGCGCGGGCGATGGTGATCAGCTGCCGCTCGCCGGCCGAGATGGCGCCGCCCTCCTGGTCGATCACGGTGCCGTAGCCCTCGGGCAGGGCCCGGACGAAGCGGTCCACGTAGGTGGCCCGGGCGGCCTCGAGGACCTCCTCGTCGGTGGCGTCCAGCCGGCCGTAGCGGATGTTCTCCATGATGCTGCCCTCGAACAGGACGGCGTCCTGCAGGACCATACCCGTCGCGCGCCGCAGCCGCTGCCGGGACATCCGCCGGATGTCGACGCCGTCGAGCGAGATGCTCCCGGCGTCGATCTCGTAGAACCGCATGATCAGGTTGACCAGGGTGGTCTTGCCGGCGCCGGTGGGGCCCACGATGGCGACCGTCTGGCCGGGCTCGGCCGTGAGGCTCAGGTCGCGGATCAGGGGCCGGTCGGGGGTGTAGGAGAAGTCGACGTCGCGGAACTCGATGCGGCCCCGCACGCGTCCTGCGTCGGCCTCGGCGTCCTCGGCGTCGGGGGACTGCTCCGGCTCGTCCAGCAGCTCGAAGACCCGCTCGGCGCTCGCCACGCCGGACTGGAGCATGTTCGCCATGCCGGCGATCTGCGCGATCGGCTCGTTGAACTGGCGCGTGTACTGGATGAAGGCGGTCGCCGCGCCCAGCGAGATCTGGCCGTTGGCGACCTTGAGCGCGCCGAGCACCGCGATGCCGACGTAGCCCAGGTAGTTCACGAACTGCATCAGCGGCATCATCATGCCGGAGAGGAACTGGGCCCTGAAGGCGGAGTCGTACACCGCGTCGTTGCGCTCGTCGAAGCGCTCCCGCATCTGCCGCTCGCGGCCGAACACGCGCACGACGTCGTGCCCGGTGAAGGACTCCTCGACGTGCCCGTTGAGCTCGCCGGTGCTCTTCCACTGCGCCCCGAACAGCCGCTGGCTGCGCTTGCCGATGATCCCGACGACGACGCCGGAGACCGGCAGCGCGATCAGGGTCACCAGGGCCAGCTGCCAGGAGATCGTGAACATCATGATCGCGACGCCGAGGACCGTGAGCAGCGAGTAGACCAGCTCCGAGAAGGCCTGCTGCATCGCCTGCTGGACGTTGTCCATGTCGTTGGTGGTCCGCGAGAGGATGTCGCCGCGCTGGCGGGTGTCGAAGTAGCTCAGCGGCAGGGAGTTGACCTTCCCCTCCACGCGCCGCCGCAGGTCGTAGACCAGGTGCATCACGAGGTCGTTGAGGATCCGCCCCTGGACCCACATGAAGAGGGCGGCCAGCCCGTACATCCCGACCACCGTGAGCAGCGCCTGGCCCAGGGCGGCGAAGTCGATGCCCGAGCCGGGCACGAAGCTCATGCCCGAGAGCATCTCCGCCATCTGGTCCTGGCCCTGGGCCCGCAGCCCCTGGACCACCGCCTCGGAGCTGGTCCCGGCGGGCATCTGGGAGCCCACGACGCCGGCGAAGATGATGTCCATCGCGTGCCCGAGCACGCGGGGGGCGGCCACCTGCAGGGCGACCGAGACGACCGTGGCCACGGCGACCACGACCAGCCGGAACTTGAACCGGCCGAGCTCGCCGACCAGGCGCCCGGCCGTGGGCCAGAACGCCCTGACCTGAGCGGGGGGCCTCTCGTCCATGAACTCGCTCATGCCGCCTCCTCCGCGGAAAGCTGGGACTCGACGATCTCCCGGTACGTCTCGGAGGACTCCAGGAGTTCGGAGTGGGTCCCGCGGGCCACGATCCTGCCGGCCTCCAGCAGGAGGATCTGATCCGCTCGGGTGATGGTGGAGACGCGCTGGGCGACGATGACCACGGAGGCCTCGCGCGTGGCGGGCTCCAGGGCGGCCCGCAGCCGGGCGTCGGTGCTGACGTCGAGGGCCGAGAACGAGTCGTCGAAGACGTAGACCACGGGGTCGGCCACGATGGCCCGGGCGATGCACAGCCGCTGGCGCTGCCCGCCCGAGACGTTGGTGCCGCCCTGCGAGATCCCCGACTCCAGCGCCCGGGCGGCCTCCCGGCCCTCGCCGGTCACCCGGTCCGTCACGAAGTCCTTCGCCTGGGCGGTCTCCAGGGCCTCCCAGAGCCGCTCGTCCGGCGCCTCCGAGTCGCCGAAGCGCAGGTTGCTGGCCACGGTCCCGGAGAACAGGTAGGGCTTCTGCGGCACCGAGCCCAACCTGCCGGTGATCTCCGCGGGGTCCATCCGGCGCACGTCCACGCCGTCGAGCAGGACGCTGCCCTCGGTCGCGTCGTAGAGGCGCGGGATGAGGTTGACCAGGGTGGACTTGCCGGCGCCGGTGGAGCCGATGATCGCCGTCGTGGTCCCGGGCTCGACCCGGAAGGAGATCCCGGAGAGCACCGGGTCCTCGGCACCGGGGTAGCGGAAGCCGACGTCCCTGAACTCCACGACGCCGCGGCGCTCGGCGGGCGCCTGCGGCTCGGCCGGCGGCACCACGGAGGGGCTGGTCTCCAGGACCTCGCCGATGCGCTGGGCGCAGACCATCGCCCGGGGGAACATCATGGCCATGAAGGTGCCCATGAGCACCGCCATGAGGATCTGCATCAGGTACTGCATGAAGGCGGTCAGGGAGCCGACCTCCATCTGCCCGGCGTCCACGCGCTGGCCGCCGAACCACAGCACGGCCGCCTCGGCGGCGAAGAGCATGATGGTGATGATGGGGCCGATCAGCACGAAGAGACGGCCGATGTGCACGGAGACGTCCGTGATGGCCCGGTTGGCGTCGCCGAAGCGCTCCGTCTCGTAGGGCTCGCGGACGAAGGCGCGGATCACCCGGATCCCCATGATCTGCTCGCGCAGCACGGAGTTCACGCCGTCCACCCGGCTCTGCATGACCCGGAACAGCGGCATCAGCCGGCGGATGAACAGGATCATGATCAGCACGACGGCCGGCGCCGAGACCCAGACGAGCCAGGACAGCCCCACGTCCTCCTGAACCGCCATGACGACGCCGCCCACCACCATGATCGGCATCATCACCATGAAGTTCATCATCATCAGCAGCAGCATCTGGATCTGCTGGACGTCGTTGGTGCCCCGGGTGATGAGCGAGGGCGCCCCGAAGCGGGAGAGCTCCTGGCTGCCGAAGGCGTCGACGCTGCCGTAGACCGCCGCGCGCAGGTCGCGGCCGACCGCCATCGAGGCCTTGGCCCCGAAGTAGACCGCCACGATGGCCGTGGAGACCTGAACGAGCGAGACCAGCAGCATGACGCCGCCGGTCCGCCAGATGAAGCCGGTGTCCCCGGTGGTCACCCCGCGGTCGATGATCTGCGCGTTGAGGCTGGGGAGGTAGAGGGCGGCCAGGACGGAGACGAGCTGCAGCAGCAGCACGGCGGCGATCCGGCCCTTGTAGGGCGCGCTGTAGCGGCGCAGGAGAGTCAGGAGCATGCGTAGATCCCACCATGAGGCTGAATGAGGCCTCGTCATTCTACGCTGTGGCGCATTTGGCAACAAGAGCGGCCCCGGGGGATCATCGGAGATGAAAGACCCGGGCCTGATGCCGTCCGGGCCGCCGAGTAGAAAGCCATGACGCCCCCGCCATGACGCCCCCCGGAACCACCCGCACCGACGCCCATCCGCACCTGCGCCGCCCGAAGCCGCTGATGTTCCTCCTGGACATCGTGCGCGGCGCGCTGGTGGGCAGCGTCGAGACCGTCCCGGGGGTGAGCGGCGGCACCGTCGCGCTCGTCGTCGGGCTCTACGACCGGCTGATCGCCTCGCTGGGGCACATGGTCTCCGGAGTCAAGGACTGGGTCGTGGGCCTGGTCCGCCGCGACCCCTCCCGCGCGGAGCGGGCGAGGGAGAACTTCCGCCAGGTGCACTGGTGGACGCTGCTGCCGGTGGGGATCGGCATGCTGATCGCGTTGGCGGTCATGGCGGGGGTGATGTCCAGCCTGGTCGAGGCGTACCCGGTGCACACCTCGGCGGCGTTCTTCGGCATGGTCCTCGCCTCGCTCTACGTCCCCTTCTCCATGGTCAGTCGGTGGCGGGCCAGGGATCTGATCTTCGCCCTCGTCGCCGCGGCCGCGACCTTCCTGCTGGTCTCTCTGCCGCCCAGCGGCGCGACCGAGCCCAATCCGCTCCAGATCGTCCTCGCCGCCGCCGTCGCCGTCTCCGCGCTGGTCCTTCCCGGTCTCTCGGGCTCGTTCCTGTTGCTGACCTTCGGGATGTACGAGGCGACCCTGGGCGCGGTGAGCGACCGGGACCTCGGGTACATCGGACTGTTCTTCCTGGGCGCCCTGCTCGGGGTGGTCACGGTCATCAAGGGGCTCCAGTGGCTGCTCGAGCACCGCTTCCACATCACCCTGGTGATCCTGACCGGGGTCATGGCCGGGGCGCTGCGGGCGCTGTGGCCCTGGACCTCCGAGGAGAACGCGCTCCAGCCGGTGGGGGAGCACGCGGGGGCGGCGCTGGCCTGGGCGATCGCCGGGTTCCTCGCCGTCGCACTGACCATCCTGGTGGAGCGGCTCTCCGCGCGGGCCGCCGGGCGGCGCTCGGTGTCCCTCGACGCCGGGGAGTGAAGGCGGGCGCCGCGGGCCCGGGAGCGAGGCCCGGGCCGCGGGCCGGGGGAGCGCCCTCGGGCGCCGGAGGCGGGCGGGTGACTACAGTGGTGAGCGTGACCGACCACCGAGACCCCACCGAGACCGCCGACCCCCTCGAATCCGCTGAGCCCGGGGAGGCCTCCGACCTCGCCGATCCCGGCGAGACCGCTGAACCCGCCGGCCCCGACGAGTCTGCCGAGCCCGCCGGCCCCGCCGAGCCCGCCGTCGCCGGGGAGGGCGGCTCCCTCGTCCTCGCGGCGACCCCCATCGGCAACCTCCGGGACGCCTCCGAGCGGCTGCGCGAGTACCTGGCCCACGCCGACGTCGTCGCCGTCGAGGACACCCGCCGGCTCAGGACGCTGGCCGCGGGGCTGGGGGTGAGCGTGGGCGGCCGGATCGTGACGAACCACGACCACAACGAGGCCCGGCGCGCCGAGGAGCTGGTCGATCAGGTGCGCGCGGGCCGCACCGTGCTGCTGATCTCCGACGCCGGCATGCCCACGGTCTCGGACCCCGGCTACCGCGTCGTCGAGCGGGCGGTCGCAGAGGGGCTGCGGGTGACCTGCGCCCCCGGCCCCTCCGCCGTGCTCTCCGCGCTCGCGGTCTCCGGCCTGCCCACCGACCGCTTCGCCTTCGAGGGGTTCATCCCCCGGAAGGCCTCCGAGCGGCGCGCCCGCCTGCGCGAGCTCGCGGGCGAGCAGCGGACCATGGTCTTCTACGAGGCCCCGCACCGGCTCGCCGCGATGCTGGGCGCCCTGGTGGAGGGCTTCGGGGACGAGCGGCGCGCCGTCGTCGCCCGGGAGCTCACCAAGCTCCACGAGGAGGTCCTGCGGGGAAGCTTGGGGGAGCTCTACGTGTGGGCCGAGCAGCATCAGGTCCGGGGGGAGATCGCCGTGGTGGTCGCCGGGGCGGAGGCGCCCGAGGCGGCCGAGCCGGAGAGCCTCACCGGCGACGTCGAGGCCCTGGTCTCCGAGGGGATGCGCCTGAAGGAGGCGGCCGCGCAGGTCGCGGGCGAGAACGGGGTCGGCAAGCGCGACCTCTACGAGGCCGTGCTCGCCGAGCGCGCCTCGGGCGAGTAGCCGCCGCGGGCGCGCAGCCCGCCGCACCAACATCGAACAGCGGCGCCGCGGGGACCCCGCCGGCGCCGGGGAAGCGAGAACCGCAGGACATGTGCACCTCACCGAGCGGATCCTGGCGCGAGCTCGCGCCCGACGCCGCGGAACTGCTGACGACCCTCTGGCCCGAGGCCGGGGCGCGCCCCGCCGCCGTCGCGGGCGAGGTGCCTCCCGCCTACGAGCCGGAGCGCTACGAGGCCGCGACCGAGCCGAGCGGGCCGGGCACCCGCCGCCGCTCCTCCTCCGGGGAGGACGGCAGATCCCGCAACCTGGTCTTCCCGCCGGCCCCCGAGCCGCTGCCCGAGCCGGTCGCGGACAACCACACCCACATGGACCTGCTCGACGGCGACGTCGCCGTCTCCGCCCGCGACGCCCTGGACACCGGGGAGGAGCTCGGCATCGGCGCCATCGTGCAGGTGGGCTGCGACCTGCCCTCCTCCGCCTACGCCCTCGCCGCCGCGGAGGCCGACCCCCGGGTGCTGGCCGCCGTGGCGATCCACCCCAACGAGGCGCCCGACCTCGCGGCCGCCGGGAAGCTCGACGCCGCCCTCGAGGCGCTGGCCGAGATGGCCCGGTCCCCTCGGGTCCGGGCCATCGGGGAGACGGGCCTGGACTACTTCCGCACCGAGGAGGGCGGGCGCGCCGCCCAGCGGGAGAGCTTCCGGAAGCACATCCGGCTGGCCCACGAGACCGGGCTGGCGCTGCAGATCCACGATCGGGACGCGCACGAGGACGTCGTCGCCATCCTGGAGGAGGAGGGCGCCCCCGAGCGCACCGTCTTCCACTGCTACTCCGGCGGCCCCGAGCTCGCCCGGATCTGCAACGAGCGCGGCTGGCGGATGTCCTTCGCCGGGACGGTCACGTTCAAGAACTCCCGGGACATCCAGGCCTCCCTGGAGATCGCGCGCCCCGAGCTGATCCTCGCCGAGACCGACGCCCCGTTCCTGACCCCGCACCCCTTCCGGGGCCGACCCAACGCCTCCTACATGACCAACTACACGGTGCGCTACATCGCCCAGCGCCGCGGCGAGGACCTCGCGGAGGTCTGCCGCCGGATCCGGGAGAACTCGGTGGCGGTCTACGGCTCCTGGGGCCTGCCGGGCTTCGGCGCGTGAGCGGCCATAGTAGGGTGCATGGGGTGAGAGACAACGCGCTGCTGGGACCCGCCGAGATCCGCGAGCTCGCCGAGCGGGCGGGCGTCCGCCCCACCAAGACCCTCGGGCAGAACTTCGTGATCGACCCCAACACCATCCGGCGGATCATCGCGACCGCCGGGGTGGAGCCGGGGGAGACCGTCCTCGAGGTCGGACCCGGGCTCGGCTCGCTCACGCTCGGGCTGCTGGACGCGGCCGAGCGCGTCGTCGCGGTGGAGATCGACCCGCCGCTGGCGGAGCAGCTGCCCGAGACGGCGGCCCGCTTCCGTCCGGGGTCCGCCGGGCGCCTCGACGTCGTGCTCTCGGACGCGCTGCGCGTCACCGAGCTGCCGGCCGCGCCGGACGCCCTGGTGGCCAACCTGCCCTACAACGTCGCCGTCCCGGTGCTCATCCACCTGCTGGAGACCTTCCCCACGCTCAAGCACGGGCTGGTGATGGTCCAGGACGAGGTCGCGGACCGGCTCGCGGCCGGGCCCGGGTCCAAGGTGTACGGGGTGCCCTCGGTCAAGGCCTCGTGGTTCGCCGAGGTCCGCAAGGCCGGGGTGATCGGGACCAACGTCTTCTGGCCGGCGCCCAAGATCCGCTCCGGGCTGGTCGCCTTCGTCCGGCGGGAGGAGCCATTGGCGCAGGTGGACCGGCGGACGCTGTTCGACGTCGTCGACGCCGCCTTCGCCCAGCGCCGCAAGACCCTGCGCTCGGCGCTGTCCGGGTGGGCGGGCTCCGGCGCGGAGGCCGAACGGATCCTGCGGCGGGCGGGCGTCGACCCGGGCCTGCGCGGGGAGCGGCTCTCCGTCGAGGACTTCGCTCGGATCGCCGCGGCGGCGGACGCGCCCGCGGAGGGATCCAGGGGATGATCCCGCCCCTGCGCCGCACCGCGACGGCTCCGGGCAAGGTCAACCTGTACTTCGCCGTCGGCCCGGCCCGGCCGGACGGCTACCACGACGTCGCCAGCCTCTACGCGGCGGTCGACCTGCACGAGTCCGTGACCGCCGAGCTCGGGCCCCGGGGGTCGGGAACCTCGATCACGACGTCGCTGCGGCCGGGCTCCGCGCTCGCCGCGATGGCCGAGCGCGGTCGCTTCTCCCTCGACGCGGTGCCCTCCGACGGCCGGAACCTCGCGGTGCGCGCCGCGGGGCTCCTGCTCCGGCACCACGGCCTCCCGGAGGACCTCGGGCTGAGGCTCGAGGTCGTCAAGGAGATCCCGGTGGCGGGCGGGATGGCGGGAGGGTCCGCCGACGCCGCCGCCGCCCTGCGCGCGGTCGGGGAGCTGCTGGCCCGCGCCGGGCTCGCGCCCCGGCTCGGCGAGGCCGCGCTGCGGGACCTCGCCGCCGAGCTGGGGGCGGACGTCCCCTTCGCGCTGCTCGGCGGGGTCGCCGTGGGGCGCGGGACCGGGACCGAGCTGACCCCCGTGCCGCTCGCGGAGCCCCTGGCCGTGGAGCTGCTGCCGGCCGAGTACGGCCTTTCGACGCCGGAGGTCTTCCGCGAGCTGGACCGGCTGCGGGCGCAGGGGGACGCCCCGGCCCCCGGGCCCCTCGAGGTCCCGGACCGGCTGCTCCGGGCGCTGGCCGAGCCCGGGCCCGGCCTCGCCCGTCTCGCCCCGCTGCTGCGCAACGACCTCCAGGCCGCGGCCGCGAGCCTGCGCCCCGAGCTCGCGACGGCGCTGGGCCCCCGCGACGGATGGGCGACCATGCTCTCCGGCTCGGGCCCCACGGTGCTGCGCCTGGGCGGACCGGGCGGCGCCTCCTCCGGCCCGGGGGAGGGGCAGGCGCCGTCCGCCGAGGCGATCCGCACGGTCATCCCGGCGCGCCCCGGCCTCGGCGACCTCTGAGCGTCTGAGCCCTCTCTCCGGTCTCTGACCCGGCCGGAGAGCCATTCGGCCCGGCCGGAGGTCCGCGAGCGCCTGAGCGCCCCCTTTCCCTTACGGCAGAGCGACCCGCCGCATGGCGTCCAGGAAGCCCGCCGTCAGGGGATTGGCGTCGTCGATCCTGGTCGCGGCCACGATCTGCCGCCGCGGCATCCGGTCGGCCACCGGCAGCGCGACGACGTCCTCCTCGTCCGCGCGGTACCCGATGTCCGGGATCATGGCCACGGCCAGCCCGGCCGCGACGATGCCCTTGACCGTCCCGACGTTGTTGCTGCGGAACGCGATCTCCGGCCGGAAGCCGCTGCCGGCGCACAGCGCCTGGAGGCAATGGTGCGAGGGCGTCTCCTCGCGATGGGCCACCCAGGTCTCGCCGCGCAGCTCCTCGAGGCGCACCGTCTCCTTGCCGCTCAGCCGGTGCTTCCTCGGCGCGACGATGCGCAGGTCCTCCGTCATGACCTCCGTGAGCCGCAGGTTCGCCGGGAACTCCCGAGGGACCAGGTCGTACTGGAACCCGAGGGCCAGATCGAGGCTCCCGTCCGCGACGCGGGGGAAGAGCTCATAGGGCTCTCCCTCGTCCAAGGTGATCTCGACCTCCCGACGGCGGATGAGGAATCGGGCCATCGCCTGGCCCAGGATCGGCCCGCCGGCGGAGTCGAAGGTGCCCACGCGCAGTCGCCCGGTCTCGCCGGCACCCAGGCGCGCGAGGTCGATCTCCAGCTGGCCGAGCAGGTCGATGACCTGCTCGCTGCGCTGGCGGACGTAGTGCGCCGCCTCGGTGGGGAGCACGCTGCGGGGCTCCCGGTCGAACAGGCGGATCCCCACGCTGCGCTCCAGCGCCGCCATCTGCTGGGACACCGCCGACGGCGTGTACCCGAGCTCGCGTGCGGCCGCCGCGAAGGATCCGGTCCGCATCACGATGCTCATGGTCATGAGGCTGTTCACGTCCAGGGTCATCCCGCGAGTGTATCCCGCATCACCGGCCAGCTCGCCAGAGCCCGGGCCTCCCGTCTTCGCCTTCGACGAGCATCAGCACAGCTGTGCCTCAGGTCACTCAACTCTGGTTCTCGCCGCCTGCCGGAGGGTCTCCGCCCTGCCTAGAGTTGTGACCCAGATCCCCTCAGCAGGGCCCGACGGGCCGTCCAGCGGAAGCGTGACTCCATGACCACCAGCACCGATCCCTCCACGATCGTCATCTTCGTCCTCTACATCGTCCTCATCCTGGGGATCGGCGTCTGGGCCTACCGGAAGAACACCGGGATGAGCGACTTCGCCATCGGCGGCCGCCGGCTCGGCACCTTCGTGACCACCGTGAGCGCCAAGGCGACCGACTCCAGCCAGTGGGTGTTCTTCGGGCTGCCCGGCGCGTTCTACGTCAGTGGCGTCGTCAACGCCTGGATGGTCATCGGCCTCACCCTGGGCTTCTACCTCAGCTGGAAGATCCTCGCCGGGAGGCTGCGGGACTACTCGGAGCGCAGCATGGACTGGCGCGACGATGCGGCCGGCGAGTCGGTGACCCTGCCCGGCTTCTTCGCCAACCGCTTCCACAGCGACACCCTCCGGAGCGCCTCGGCCGTCTTCATCATCATCTTCTACGTGGTCTACCTGGGCTCGGCCTTCATCGCCACCGGGGTCATCTTCTCCCAGGTCTTCGGGACCTCCGTGACCACCGGGACCATCGTGGGCGCCGTCGCCGTCATGGCCTACTCCTCGATGGGCGGCTACCTGGCCAGCAGCTACACCGACCTGATCCAGGGGCTGCTGATGTTCGTCAGCCTCGCCATCGTCATGGTGGTGGCGCTGGTCAACGCCGGCGGCTTCGGCGGCATCAGCGATGCGCTCATCAGGCACGACGCCGATATGGGCAACCTCTTCGCGCAGGTCGCCCTGGTGGACGGCCAGTGGCACACCACCAGCACCTTCGCGATCGTCGCGATCGTCTCCTCGCTGGCGTGGGGCCTGGGCTACTTCGGCTCGCCGCACATCCTCGTCCGCTTCATGGGCATGCGCTCCAAGGACTCCGCCAAGAACGGGGCCCGCCTGGGCCTGATCCTGTCGATCACCCTGCTGGGGTCGGCCGGCGTCATCGGCATGGCGGCCGTGGCGAGCTTCGGCAACGCCATGGAGCCGGATCCCGAGGGGATCTACATGCACTACGTCTCCACGATGCTGCCCACCTGGATGGCGGGCATCTTCCTGGCCGGCGTCCTCTCGGCCATCATGAGCACCGCCTCCTCCCAGCTGGTCGTCGCCTCGACCACCCTGACCGAGGACTTCTACCGGGCCTTCCTCAACCGCGAGGCCTCGCCGAAGCGGCTCGTCTGGCTCAGCCGCGTCACGGTGGTGCTGTGCACGATCGTCGGCGTCGTCGTCGCGCTGAACGGCGGCACGATCCTGGACCTGGTGGGCTACGCCTGGGCCGGCTTCGGCGCGACCTTCGGGCCCGTGCTGCTCGCCGCGCTCTACTCCCGCCGGGCGACCTGGGTCGGGGCGCTGGCCAGCATCATCGCCGGCGGGGCCACCGTCATCGTCTACCGCCAGATCGATCAGATCGGGCTGTACGAGCTGGTGCCCGGCTTCATCGTCGGCCTGATCGCGCTGTGGATCGGCAACCGCTTCGGCCCGGCGCCGAGTGAGCGGGTCACCCGGCACTTCGACGGGCTGACCGGGCGCATCGACGTCGTGCCCGCGGCCCGCTGAACCCCCGCCTCGCCGCGGACGGGACGCTTCCGCTCCGCCGCGGAGGGACGGCCCGTTCCGCGGTGGACCGCTCGGGCGCCTCAGCGGCGGACCGCCCGGACGCCCCGGCATCTGAGCACCCCGAATTTTCCCTCCGAACCGACCGATACGTACAGAAGAAGAACACCGAAGGAGCAGCACCCCATGGCACAGCTGGACATCGACATCCGGGACGGCATCGGCGTCATCACCCTGAACAACCCCGAGGCCCTCAACGCCTGGACCCAGCAGATGCAGCGGGACATGGTCACCGCCCTGCAGGACCTCGACGCCGACGAGCAGGTGACGGGCATCGTCATCACCGGCGAGGGCGAGCGGGCCTTCTGCGCCGGCCAGGACCTCAAGGAGGTCGCGGCCTTCACCGAGGACCACGTCGAGGAGTGGCTCGAGACCTTCCGCCTCGTGTACGACGCCGTGCTCTCCACCTCCAAGCCCGTCATCGCCGCCCTCAACGGCGTGACCGCGGGCTCCGGCTACCAGCTGGCGCTGCTGTGCGACCTCCGCATCGCCCACGACGGCGTGCGCATCGGCCAGCCCGAGGTGCGCTCCGGCATCCCGAGCATCACCGGCATGTACCTAACCTGGCAGTCCCTCGGCCACAGCAAGACCGCCGAGCTTATGCTCACGGGCCGCCTGATGCAGGCCGAGGAGGCGCACGCCCTGGGGCTCATCGCCGAGATCCGGCCGCAGGCCGAGGTGCTCTCCCGCTCCCTCGAGGTCGCCGCGGAGCTCGCGGCCCTGCCCAAGCACGCGTTCACGCTGACCAAGCAGCGCATCCGCCAGACCCTGATGCCCGGCCTCGAGGAGGCCTTCGAGGCGGCCTACGAAGCCGACCAGAAGGCCTACGGCGGCGGCGAGCCGCAGAAGACGGCCGGGGACTTCTTCGCGAAGAAGGGGGCCTGAGACCGTGCGGACCGCCGATGAGAGGACCGACGGGGCCGCCGCGGAGGCGGAGGCGATCCTCGGCGGGCCCGGGCTCTCCGAGGCCCTCCGGCGGCTGGCCGCCGAGGAACCGGGGAGGCCCTACCTGAGGGACCGGGACCGCGCCGTCGGCGCCGCCGAGCTGGACTCCCGGGTCGACGACGCCGTGGCCCGCCTCCGCGAGGCCGGCCTCACTGGCGAGGACCGGGTGGCGCTCGCCTTGCCGGTCAGCGTCGAGCACGTGGTGCTGATCTTCGCGGTGCTGCGCCTGGGCGCCCTGTGGCTGCCGCTGAACACCAAGCTGAAGGGCGAGCCGCTGCGGCACCAGCTGGCGGACTCGGGGACCGACGTCGTGATCGCCGAGGACGGAGCCGAGCTGCTCACCGGGCTGCCCGACGCCGGAGGATCCGAGAGGATCGAGCTGCCCGGCGCTTCCGGCGCTCCGCTGGAACTGGTCCGTCTGGAGCGGGTGGGACGCGATCGTGCCGCCCGCGAGGACGCCGTCCTGCTCATGTACACCTCCGGGACCACGGGCCCACCCAAGGGAGTGCTCGTGAGCGAGACGATGCTGACCGGTGCAGCGGTCGGCGCCCTCCAGGTGACCCGGCCCGAGCCCGGCGACGTGTTCTACGTGTGGGAGCCCCTGTTCCACATCGGCGGGGCGCAGGTCGTCTTCCTCCCGCTCTTCCGGGAGATCGAGCTGGCCCTGGCCCCGCGCTTCAGCGCCTCCCGGTTCTGGGAGGACGTCCGGGACTTCGGCGTCACCCACGTCCACTACCTCGGCGGGGTGCTGCAGATCCTGCTGCAGCTGCCCGTCAGCGCCGCGGAGCGGGAGAGCGGCGTCAGGGTCGCCTGGGGCGCGGGGGCCACGCCGGCCATCCGCGAGGCCTGCGTCCGGAGGTTCGGATTCGAACTGAACGAGTGCTACGGGATGACCGAGACCTCGAGCATCGTGACGGTCAACCGGAACGACGCCGAGGGCGGGATCGGCCGCCCCCTGCCCTGGTTCGAGGTCTCGGTGGACGAGTCCGCGCCGGGCACGGCCCCCGGGCAGGGCGAGATCCTCGTCGGCGAGCGGATCCCGGGCCTGCTCACCCGGGGGTACCTGGGCAACCCGGAGGCGAGCCGCAAGGCCCGCGACGGCGCCTGGTTCCGCACCGGCGACAACGGTCATCTCGACGACGCCGGCAACCTCCACTTCGACGGCCGGGGGAGCGACAGCATCCGGGTCCGGGGGGAGAACGTCTCGGCCTGGCAGGTCGAGGACGTCTTCGGGCTCCACCCCGCCGTCGACCGGTGCGCCGTCGTCGGCGTGGACGCGCAGGTGGGGGAGCAGGAGATGCTGCTGCTGGTGACGCCGGCCGAGGGGGCCTCCCTCGACCCCTCCGCCCTGCTGGACTGGGGCAGGGAGCGGCTCGCCGACTTCCAGGTCCCCCGGTACGCCAAGGTGGTCGAGGAGATGCCGCTGACCCCGAGCCAGCGGATCGCCAAGCACCGGCTCTCCCGGAACCTGGAGGGGGCGACGACGGCGGGGTGAGTCGGCCGGCGCGCGGTGGAAGAGACCGCCGCGCGCCGGATCGATAGGCTGGAGCCATGCACCATCTC
The DNA here is from genome assembly GCF_004136635.1 of Rothia halotolerans. Taxonomy (GTDB): domain Bacteria; phylum Actinomycetota; class Actinomycetes; order Actinomycetales; family Micrococcaceae; genus Rothia; species Rothia halotolerans. The sequence continues at coordinate 148,187 of NZ_NOIU01000003.1, forward strand.
TCTCCGGATGAGTTCGACGCCCTGGTCTCGGACTGCCTCGACGCCGTCCCCGAGGAGGCGTTCGCGCACCTCGACAACGTGGTCTTCCTGGTCGAGGACCGTCCCGAGGACGGCAGCGACCTGCTGGGGATGTACGAGGGGATCTCGCTGACCGAGCGCGCCCAGTACGGCTACGGGAACATGCCCGACCGCATCGTGCTCTTCCGGGAGAACCTGCTGGCGGCCTGCGCCGACCGCGAGGAGCTGGAGCGGGAGGTCCGTATCACCCTGATGCACGAGATCGCGCACTGCTACGGGATCCCGGAGGAGCGCCTCCACGAGCTGGGGTGGGGCTGAGGGCGCTCAAGTACCCCAGCGGTCGGCCCTAGTCGCTATAGTGGGTTTTCATTGATGAGGTTGAGACTCAGCACCTGCCGGGGTTGTGGGTCCTTCCCTGTGCTAGCCAAGCTTCCCAGCCGAATCCAGCGAGTCTTTCACGAGGAGTAAATAAGTATTATATAGCTTAGTAGCGTGTACCTTTACTGTGAATGTCTACTTAAATGAGGAGAATGGGAGCGATGAGCGAAATCGTTACGCGTACCCGGGCTGGCGTCTATCGTATCGAGGATATTGTTAAACTTGTGATGGAGGGTAAGCTACGCGTGCCTGAGTTTCAGCGTAATTTTAGATGGTCGCGAAAAGACGTCCTTGAGCTTTTTGATAGTATTCTTAAGGGTTACCCAGTGGGTAGCCTCCTTCTATGGCGTCACGCAGCGCCGGCAGCTTCAGTCTCTTTAGGAGAATTGCACATATCTGCTCCAGGTATTGCAGAGGCAACATGGGTTGTAGACGGCCAACAACGAATAACAGCAATTGCCAATGCTGTGTCGCAAGAGGCGTATGATGCATCAGAAAAGTTTCGCATCGACTATGATCTAACAAGACAATCTTTTGTTCTGGGCAGTGGAAATGATGAAGAGCTTCGGGTGCCATTGCCGGTTCTTTTCGATCTGAGGCGTTTATTAACGTGGGCTCAGAGTCGGCCCGCTGCGGTGGAGTACATACAGACAATAAACGATATTGCTGTAAAATTGAGGGACTTCTCGGTTCCGGCCTCCATCGTGGATGAGAGTAATGAGGATACATTACGAGAGATTTTTGATCGCACGAATAACTCTGGAAAGAAACTGAGGCGAGCAGAAGTATTCCACGCTTTGTTTAGTGAAAAACATGACGCAGGGCTAACCATTGAAGCGATAGCTGATGAATTAGAAAGCACTGGGTTCGGTAAAATTGATAGTGACACTGTACTGCATGCAATTCTAGCGAGGCGTCATGCTGATTTCAGTCGGGATCTAAGGCAAGAGTTTTCCAAAGACCGTGAGCTTCGTTTAGACGTATCGGCCAACGAAACGCAGGAGAAGGCTTTTCAAGGTGGGCATGATGCTTTGCGAAGGGCAGTAACGTTCCTTCAAGAAGAGGCAAGAGTCCCCCATGTTACTTTTTTACCCTATAAGTACCTAATTACTACTTTGGCACGATTCTTTGCGCATCATCCTAATCCACACCCTCGTAATCAAGATCTTCTAGTACGATGGTTTTGGCGCACTGCATTAGCTCCGACCCTTTTTAGTGGAAGTGCAACAGCGATGGGTCGAGGTCTTACAAGTAGAATAAATCCAGGTGACGAAGCTCAATCCGTGCAAGATCTTTTATCATTAGTTCCGGATGATTTTTCCTTTCTCTGGCCGGATGTCAATAAATTTCGCACAAATACAGCTTCCACGAAAATTATTCTTTGCGCACTTTATAAAACGGGTCCTCGACGTTTCCAAGACGGAGAGATTATAGATGTTACCTCACTAGCTAAGAGTCTTGAAGACACTCAAACTGCTCATGATGTAGTAGCTGATATAGTGCCCCGGGGTCGTATTCGAAACTCATTTCTAGCCAGAGGCGCAGGGGGAAAATTCTTTCTTGGAGATGATGATGTTTCTCTTGAGGAATGCCGCGATATTTTAGCAAGGAATGCTCCAAACCTATTTACAGATATTGATGCGATTTCAAATTCTCATTTAGTTGATGAGAAATTATCTGCGGCACTTAGAGAGGGACGTACGGAAGATTTTCTTGAGGGCCGGCTTGAGGCAATAGGTGAAGTCGTGCAAGATTTTCTATCTGTTCGGATGGGGCTGGATTTTCCAAGCAATCCACCGCTTGAGTCTTATGATTTAGATGACTCTGATGGATTCCGTGATGCTTATGACTCTTGAAGCTAGGCATGCTGTTCTTCTGTCGGGACAGGAAATTGGTGTTTTGCATCAAAGAGGTGATCATGTTCGCTTTAGTTTCCTGCCGAGTTATTGGGAAAATCCTGAACGTCAGGTTTTGGGTTTGTGGTTCGAAGATAGGCGAAATGCTCGCATTGCCTCTTCACTTAGGCTTCCACCCTGGTTTGCGAATCTTTTACCGGAGGGCCATCTAAGAAACCTTATCGCAGTTGATAGAAAAGTATCCGGCGATAGGGAGATGGAGCTCTTAGCGCAGGTTGGGCATGATCTTCCAGGTGCGGTGCAAATTTTGGATGGAAAGGGTGAAGACGTTCCATGGCTCCATAATGATATATTGAATGACAAGAGCAGTGGTATTACGCTTCCAGTCGGCCCAATTAAGTTCTCACTAGCTGGCGTGGGCTTAAAATTTTCTATGATGAAAGAAGGGGAACGTTTTACTATACCGGGGAGCTCGGATACCGGGTCGCACTGGATCGTAAAACTCCCCGATGCTAGGCATAGGGCTGTTCCTCAGAATGAGTTTGCGGTCATGCAGCTTGCCAAATCCGTCGGAATTGAGGTGCCAGAGATACATTCCTTGCACCGAGAGGAAGCGTTCGGTATCCCGGATCACCTATGGCCTACAGGCGAAGAATTTGCATTTGCGATAAAGAGATTTGATCGTGGGAATGATGGAAGTCGAATTCATATAGAAGATTTTGCGCAGATTCGTGGGTTTTATTCGGAAGAAAAATACCGTGGTGCGTTTGAAACGATTGCTGCGCTTTGTTATAGGGGAGAGGATGAAGATTCGTTATGTGAGTTTGTGAGAAGATTTGTTTTTAACGTAATCGTTGGAAATGGTGACGCGCATTTAAAGAATTGGTCAATGATTTATCCAGACGGCCGATCCCCACGGCTATCTCCAGCTTATGATATCGTTTCTACGATCGTGTATAATTTAAATGATGATATAGGGCTAAAATTCGGTGGCAGCAAGCGCTTTGATGATGTTTTGAGGTGGAAGTTTAAAAAACTTGAACAGACTCTTGGGGTACCGAGTGGCTTGCTGGTAGATATAGTTGATAAGACCTGCTCTAGGATTTCAGAAGTATGGGATCCTCAGTTATTTCCAGATAGCTTGGAGCCGGCTCGTAAGTGGATTGAGAAATCTATTAGCCGATATGAGTCTAATTTTTTTATTTAATTTCTCACGGGGCGAGCAATTCCGTATAATTCTAATTGGAGCATTGAAAGGTGCCATGCTGGCCCCATTATCAAAGTGAACGATGACGTTCAGCCAACTCGAATCACCCCGCGATCTCCGACAGCTCCAGCCAGCGCATCTCCAGCTCGTCGATCTCGTCCTGCACGGCCTGGGTCTTCTTCCCGAACTCCGCCAGCCCGGAGTAGTCGGACTGGTCGTGCGCGGCCATCTGCTCGTGCAGCTCCTCCTTCGTCGAGGCGAGCTTCGCCAGTTTCCGGTCGATCGCCTTGATCTCCTTCTGGGCCTCGCGGATCTCCGCGCCGCTGTGGGAGGAGGCGTCGGCGGAGCCCGAGGCGCCCAGCGGGCTGGAGGAGGGCTGCGACGAGCGCTCGGCGTCGGCCCGCTCCTGACGCCGCAGGTACTCGTCGATCCCGCCGGGCATGTGCCGCAGGCCGCCGTCCATCACCGCGTACTGCTGGTCGGTCACCCGCTCCATGAGGTAGCGGTCGTGGGTGACCACCAGCAGGGTGCCCGGCCAGGTGTCCAGCAGGTCCTCCATGGCCGCGAGCATGTCGGTGTCCAGGTCGTTGGAGGGCTCGTCCAGGATGAGGACGTTGGGCTCGTCCAGCAGGATCAGCAGCAGCTGCAGACGGCGCTTCTGCCCGCCGGAGAGGTCGCGGACCGGCGTCGCCAGCTGGGCGTTGGTGAAGCCCATCCGCTCCAGCAGCTGCCCCGGCGTCATCTCCTTGCCGCCGGCCACGTAGGTGGTGCGCTTGCGTCCGATCACGTCCGAGACGCGCTCGTCCCGCACCTCGGTCAGCTCGTCCAGCTGCTGCGTCAGGGTGGCCACCCGGATCGTCTTGCCGCGCTTGACCCGGCCGCGGTCAGGCTCCACCGCCCCGGTGACCAGGCCCAGCAGCGTCGACTTCCCGGCACCGTTGATGCCGAGGATGCCGGTACGCTCGCCGGGGGCGATCCGCCAGGTGACGTCCCTGAGCACCTCGCGCTCGCCGCCGCCGGGCAGGGGATAGGAGACCGAGGCGTCCTCGATGTCCACCACGTCCTTGCCCAGCCGGGAGACCGCCAGCTGGGAGAGCTCGACGCGGTCGCGCACCGGGGGGACGTCCGCGATCAGCTCGTTGGCGGCGTCGATCCTGAACTTGGGCTTCGAGGTCCGCGCCGGGGCGCCGCGGCGCAGCCAGGCGAGCTCCTTGCGCATGAGGTTCTGGCGCTTGGCCTCGGCGGCCGCGGCCTGGCGGTCGCGCTCCACGCGCTGGAGCACGTACGCGGCGTACCCGCCCTCGAAGGAGTCCACGACGCCGTCGTGCACCTCCCACGTGTCGGTGCAGATCTCGTCGAGGAACCAGCGGTCGTGGGTCACGGTGAGCAGGCCGCCGGAGCTCTTGGGCCAGCGCTGGTTCAGGTGCCGGGCGAGCCAGGTGATGCCCTCGACGTCGAGGTGGTTGGTGGGCTCGTCCAGCATCAGAACGTCCCAGTCCCCGGCCAGCAGCGCGGCCAGGGCCACCCGGCGGCGCTGGCCGCCGGAGAGGGAGGGGACGGGGGCGTTCCAGTCGAGGTCGCCGAGCAGGCCGGAGACGACGTCGCGGATCTTCGGCTCGGAGGCCCACTCGTGCTCGGGGATGTCCCCGACCACGGCCTCGCCCACGGTGAGCTCCTCGTCCAGCACGTCCGACTGGTCCAGGTAGCCGATCCGCACGCCGGAGCGGACCGTGACGCGGCCGGAATCGGGCTTCAGCCGCTGGGTCAGCAGCGCCATGAGGGTCGACTTCCCGTCGCCGTTGCGGCCGACGATGCCGATCCGGTCGCCCTCGTCGACCCCCACGGTCACGCCCTCGAAGACGGTCCGGGTGGGGAACTGGATGTGCAGCGATTCGCCGCCGAGTAGATGTGCCACGGACCCAGCCTACGTGCTCGGGGCCTGGTGGTCCCAGGCGCCCCAGGGGCCGCGACATGGCGAGGGCGGATGCTTTGGTAGCATGAGTAACCGTCCGCGCGGGCGGTCCATTCGCGCCGGGATGCGGACGATCCGCCTTGGTGTAATGGCAGCACAGCGGCCTTTGGAGCCGTTTGTCTAGGTTCGAGTCCTAGAGGCGGAACGAGTCGGCGCAGCCAGCGCGGGCTGTCGCAGCACGAGGAGTCCCCAGCACCTTGAACGTCGAAATCCAGGGAAAGCCGTCCGCGGTCATCGTTCTCGCCGCCGGCGCGGGAACCCGCATGAAGTCATCGTTGCCCAAGGTCATGCACCCCATCGGGGGACGCTCCATGGTGGAGCACGCCGTGGCCACCGCCCGGGAGCTCGATCCGGAGCACCTCGCCGTCGTCGTCCGCCACCAGCGCGAGCGCGTCGCCTCCCACGTCACCGACTTCGACGCCGAGGCGCTGATCGTGGACCAGGACGAGGTGCCGGGCACGGGCCGGGCGGTCGAGGTCGGCGTCGAGGCCCTCGACGCCCGGATCCCCGAGAGCCTGACCGGGACGGTCGTGGTCACCTACGGCGACGTCCCGCTGCTGACCGCGGAGACCATCCGCGAGCTCATCCGCCACCACGAGGAGGAGGGGAGCTCGGTCACCGTGCTGACCACGCACCTGGAGGTCCCCGGCGGCTACGGCCGGATCATCCGGGACGCGGACGGCGAGGTCGCCGCGATCGTCGAGGCCAAGGACGCGACGCCGGAGCAGCTGGCCATCGACGAGGTGAACTCGGGCATCTACGCCTTCGACGCCGCCGTCCTGCGCGAGTCCCTGCGCTCGGTCACCGACGACAACGCCCAGGGCGAGAAGTACCTGACCGACGTCCTGCGCATCGCGCGGGAGAACGGCCGGACCACCTCCGCGCTGAGCGTGGAGGACCGCTGGGAGGTCGAGGGCGCCAACGACCGCGTCCAGCTCTCCGCCCTCGGCCGCGTGCTCAACCGCCGGATCGCCGAGGCCTGCATGCGCGGCGGCGCGACGATCGTGGACCCGGAGACCACCTGGATCGACACGACCGTGAGCATCGGCAACGACGTCACCATCCTGCCCGGCACGCAGCTCTACGGCACCACCGTGATCGAGACCGGCGCGACCATCGGCCCGGACACCACGCTGACCGACGTCATCGTGCGCGAGGGCGCCAGCGTGGTGCGCACCCACGGCTCGGACTCCGAGATCGGGGAGGACGCCAGCGTCGGGCCCTTCACCTACCTGCGCCCCGGGACCTACCTGGGCGAGGCCGGCAAGGTCGGGGCCTTCTGCGAGACCAAGAACGCCGAGATCGGGGCCGGGTCCAAGCTCCCGCACCTGAGCTACGCGGGCGACGTCACGATCGGCGAGAACTCCAACATCGGGGCGGCGTCGATCTTCGTCAACTACGACGGCGTGAGCAAGCACCGCTCGGTCATCGGCTCCAACGTCCGGATGGGATCGGACAACATGTACGTGGCTCCGGTGACCGTGGGCGACGGCGCCTACTCGGGCGCCGGCACCGTGATTCGCAAGGACGTGCCCGCGGGCGCGCTGGCGATCAACCAGGCACCCCAGCGCAACATCGAGGGCTGGGTCGAGGAGAAGCGGGCCGGCACCGCGGCGGCGGAGTCCGCCCGGCGCGCCCGCGAAGCGCACCCCACGGACAGCGGCAAGGAAGGCTGAATCAATGACCGGGACCATGACCAAACCGGGCGAGAAGAAGATGGTGCTCGTCTCCGGGCGAGCGCATCCCGAGCTGGCGGAACAGGTCGCCGACTCGCTCGGCTGCGACCTGCTGCCCACCTCGGCCTACGACTTCGCCAACGGCGAGACCTACGTGCGCTTCGAGGACTCGGTGCGCGGCGCCGAGTGCTTCGTGATGCAGGCCCACCCCGCTCCGATCAACAACTGGCTGATGGAGCAGATCATCATGATCGACGCCCTGAAGCGCGCCTCCGCCCGGCGGATCACGGTGATCTCGCCGTTCTACCCCTACGCGCGGCAGGACAAGAAGCACAAGGGCCGCGAGCCCATCTCCGCCCGCCTGATCGCCGACCTGTACAAGACCGCCGGCGCCGACCGCATCATGAGCGTGGACCTGCACACCTCGCAGATCCAGGGCTTCTTCGACGGCCCCGTGGACCACCTGATGGCCATCCCGCTGCTGGCCAACTACGTCCGCGGCCGCGTGGACCTCGACAACGTCACCGTGGTCTCCCCGGACACCGGGCGCGTGCGGGTCGCCGAGCAGTGGGCCGAGCTGCTGGGCGGCTGCCCGCTGGCCTTCGTGCACAAGACCCGCGACATCAACGTCCCCAACCAGGCCGTGTCCAAGACCGTGGTGGGCGACATCGAGGGCCGCTCCTGCGTGCTGATCGACGACATGATCGACACCGCCGGGACCATCTCCGGCGCGGTCAAGGTCCTCCAGGACGCCGGGGCCAAGAACGTCATCATCGCCGCGACCCATCCGGTGTTCTCCGGCCCCGCCTGCGAGCGGCTGGCCGGCTCGGGCGCCAACGAGGTGGTCGTGACCAACACGCTGCCCGTGCCGGAGGAGCGTCACTTCGAGAACCTCACGGTGCTCTCGATCGCCCCGCTCATCGCCCGCGCGATCAAGGAGGTCTTCGAGGACGGCTCCGTGACGAGCCTCTTCGACGGCGTCAGCTGATGATCCCCGCCGCCCGCGCTTGCGCGCGGGCGGCACCCGGCCTCATAATGGGTCGGTATGCCAAGGCGAGGGAGGCCCTTCTCGGGTCCTCCGTGATCGACGGTGGCTGGTCGGCGGGACCCGGTGCGCACACCGGGCGGATCGAGCCAGTTGGAACCAGCTTGGCTCTCCGATGAAGAAACCGACACGAAAGGTGGCCCACCATGGCTGACCGCATCAAGATCTCCGCGGAGTCCCGCGAGGAATTCGGCAAGGGCGCAGCGCGCCGCATCCGCCGCGACGCCAAGATCCCGGCCGTCATCTACGGCCACGGCGAGGAGCCCGTCCACGTCGTGCTGCCCGGCCACGAGACGATGCTCGCCGCCCGCCACTCCAACGCGATCCTCTCGCTCGACGTCGAGGGCAAGAACTACCTGACCATGATCAAGGACGTGCAGCGTCACGCGATCCGTCCGGAGATCTACCACATGGACCTGCTGACCGTCCGCCGCGGCGAGCGCGTCGAGGTCGAGGTGGCCGTCCAGGTCGAGGGCGAGATCGCCCCGGGCAACATCCTGACCCAGCCCGAGACCGTGATCGTGGTCGACGTCGACGCCCTCGACGTCCCCGAGCACATCACCGTCTCGGTCGAGGGCCGCACCGACGGCGAGCACATCACCGCCGCCGACATCGAGCTGCCCGAGGACGTCAACCTGGTCTCCGAGCCGGAGATGGCAGTCGTCAACATCCACGCCGAGATCGAGCAGGACCTGGGCGAGACCCCCGAGGGCGAAGAGGGCGAGGAGTCCTCGGAGGACTCGGCCTCGGAGTCGGCCGAGGCCTAGTCCCCGGTCCGACGCCGTACGGCCCGCCGATGCAGCATCGGCGGGCCGTTCCCGTATCCGCCCGCTGGCCGCCGGGCGGCTCCGGGGCCACCGACCCGCGGCGAGAACTGTGTGAGGAGATCCGACCGTGTCCGAGACCTGGTTGATCATGGGGCTGGGCAATCCCGGCCCGGAGTACGCCGCGACCCGCCACAACGTGGGCCAGATGGTGCTGCGGGTGCTGGGCGAGAGGGTCGGCGGGAGCTTCAAGCGGCACCGGGCGGGGGCCCAGGTGCTGGAGGGCCGGCTCGGGATCGGTGGTCCCCGCATCGTGCTGGCGGCCTCCACCGGGTACATGAACACCTCGGGCGGACCCGCGGCCGGGCTGGCCCGTTTCTACGGCGTCGACGAGGAGCGGCTGGTCGTGGTCCACGACGAGATCGACATCCCCTTCGACACCGTGAAGCTCAAGCGGGGCGGGGGAGAGGGCGGGCACAACGGCCTGCGCGACATCTCCCGGGCCCTGGGCACCAAGGACTACCTGAGGGTCCGCGTCGGCGTCGGGCGGCCTCCGGGGCGCATGGACACCGCGAGCTACGTGCTCAAGCCCTTCGCGAAGGCCGAGGCCCAGGCCCTGCCGGTCCTGCTGGAGGACGCCGCCGACGCCGTCGAGATGCTGCTGGCGCAGGGCCTCACCCAGACCCAGCAGCGCTTCCACGCCCGCGCGGCCGGAGCCTAGGATGGAGAGCATGACCCACCACCACGAGGAATCGACCGTGCCCGCCGCCGGAGCCCTGGACGACGCCAGGGTCCGCGAGATCGTCGAGGACTTCCCGGTGCTCTCCGAGGAGGTCGAGGGTCACCGGATCACCTACCTGGACACCGGCGCCACGAGCCAGAACCCGCTCCAGGTGCTCGACGCCGAGCGGGACTACTACCTGCACCGCAACTCGGCCGTGCACCGCGGGGCGCACACGCTCGCCGTGCACGCGACCGACGCCTTCGAGGCCGCCCGCCGTATGGTGGCCGGCTTCGTCGGCGCCGCCGAGGACGAGCTGGTGTGGACCTCCAACGCCACCGAGGCCCTGAACCTGCTCGCCTACTCCTTCTCCAACGCCTCGACCGAGCGGTGGCGGGCGAGCGCGGGCCGCTTCGCGCTCGGGCCCGGCGACGAGATCGTCACCACCGAGCTCGAGCACCACGCCAACCTCATCCCGTGGCAGGAGCTCGCCGCGCGGACCGGGGCCACGCTGCGGCACGTCCCGGTCACGCCCGAGGGGGAGCTGGACTACGCGGCGGCGGGCGAGGTCGTCGGCCCCCGCACCCGGGTGCTGGCCTTCACCCACGTCTCCAACGTCACCGGGGCGATCACCGACGTCGCCCGGCTGGTGGAGCTGGCCCGCGGCGTCGGCGCCGTGACGGTGCTCGACGCCTGCCAGTCCGTCCCGCACCTGCCCGTGGACCTCCCGGCCCTGGGCGTGGACTTCGCGGCGTTCTCCGGGCACAAGATGCTCGGTCCCACCGGCATCGGCGCCCTGTACGGCCGGCGGGAGCTGCTGGCCGAGCTGCCGCCCTTCCTGACCGGCGGATCCATGATCACGCGGGTCACCATGGAGGAGGCCGAGTACCTGGACCCGCCCACCCGCTTCGAGGCCGGCACCCAGCGGGTCTCGCAGGCCGTGGGGCTGGCCGCCGCGGTCGAGTACCTCTCCCGGCTCGGCATGGACAACGTGCACGCCTGGGAGGCCGAGCTCGGGCAGCGCCTGGCCGAGGGCGTCGAGCGGATCGAGGGCGTGCGGCTGCTCGGCCCGGCCGCCGGGCGCGAGCGCGCGGGGCTGGTCTCGGTGCACGTCGAGGGCGTGCACCCGCACGACGTCGGCCAGATCCTGGACACCCAGGGCATCGCGGTCCGCGTCGGCCACCACTGCGCCCAGCCGCTGCACCGGGCGCTCGGCGTCACGGCCACCACGCGGGCGAGCGCCTACATCTACAACACCACCGACGACGTCGACCGCTTCCTCGAGGCCCTCGCGGGCGTGCGCGGCTTCTTCGGCGTCGGCGCCGCCCGCTGACGGGCGGGGAAGGGACCCCCACGATGAGCGACCTCGCTCAGCTGTACCAGCAGATCATCCTCGACCACTCCCGGCAGCGCACGGGGGAGGGCCTCGCGGACGCCGCGGGGCTCCCGAGCGCGGAGAACCACCAGTACAACCCCACCTGCGGGGACGAGATCAACCTGCGCGTGACGCTCGACGCCGCGGGGGAGCGCGTCGAGGCCGTCACCTGGGAGGGCGACGGCTGCTCGATCTCCATGGCCGCGGCCTCGGTGCTCGCGGAGTCGGCGCCGGGCCTGGGCCGGGCGGAGTTCCAGGAGCTCGTGGACCGGTTCCGCGAGATGCTGCACTCGCGGGGCAAGGTCGAGCCCGACGCCGAGCTCCTCGGCGACGCCGCCGCCTTCGCGGGGGTCTCGAAGTTCGTCGCGCGGATCAAGTGCGCGATGCTCGCCTGGGTCGCGGCCGAGGAGGCCGCGCGCGAGGCGGGAGCCCGGGCGGGGAGCGCCTGAGCCGCAGCTCGCGCCGAGCCCCCGGCCTCTACGCCGCGCCCGGCGCCTCGGCGTCGTCGGGCTCCTCGGCCCGCAGCCGCTTGTAGTGGGCGTTGCGGAAGCTCAGCAGGATCCCGCCGAGGACGGCCGAGATCAGGGAGCCGCTCAGCACGCCGACCTTCGCGTGGTCGTCGAACTCGGTGCCCAGGCCGAAGCTCAGCTCCGCCACGAGCAGGGCCACGGTGAACCCGATGCCGCCCATCATCGCCAGCCCGAGCACGTCCACCCACTTCATGCTCCGGTCGATCTCGGCCGGGCTGAGCTTGGTCAGCAGCCAGGTGGAGCAGAAGATGCCGATGGTCTTGCCGAAGACCAGGCCGAAGACGACGCCCAGCGCGACGGGATCCGTGAAGGCGGAGACGACGCCGTCCCACCCGCCGATCGCCACGCCGGCGGCGAAGAACGCGAAGAGCGGCACGGCCAGGCCGTTGGACAGCGGGGAGAACCGGTGGGCCAGCCGCGGCGCGAGCCCCGCGTGGGACTCTCCTGGCCCCGGCTTCGTGTGCCGCAGCACCGGCACCATGAAGCCCAGGACGACGCCGGCGATGGTGGCGTGCACCCCGGCCGAGTACACCAGGAGCCAGGTGATCAGTCCGATCGGGAGCAGGATCACCCAGGCGGCCCACGAGCTGGCGCTGAAGAAGCCGGGGAAGCAGTGCGTCAGCGCCCAGAACGCGACGGCGGGGACCACGGTCAGGGCCAGGTAGAGGAAGTTGACGCCCTCCGAGTAGACGACGGCGATGATCACGATCGCGATGAGGTCGTCCACCACGGCGAGGGTCAGCAGGAAGGTCCGCATCGCCCCGGGCAGCGCCGAGCCGACGACGGCGAGCACCGAGACCGCGAAGGCGATGTCGGTGGCGGTGGGGATGGCCCAGCCGCGCAGCGTCTCCCCGGACCCCCAGGCGAGGTTGATGCCGGCGAAGATGAGCGCCGGCACCGCCACGCCGCCGAAGGCCGCGACGATGGGGACCACGGCCTTGCGGGGGTTGCGCAGCTCCCCGTCGACGAACTCGGCCTTCAGCTCCAGGCCGACCATGAAGAAGAAGACCGCGAGCAGCCCCTCAGAGGCCCACTCGCCCACGGTGTGGAAGGTGGCCTCCCAGCCCGGGATGCCGACGTGGGTGTCGCGGACCCCGAAGTACAGGCCCGAGAGCGGGGTGTTGGCGAAGATCAGGGCCGCGAGCATCGCCGCGATCAGGAGCAGGCCGCCGGTGTTGCCCGCCCGGAGCTTGTCGGCGAGCGGGTGGCGGTGGTAACCCTCTTCTTCCAGGGTGATCGACATGGGGTCCTCTCGATCGATGGTGCGGTGACATGCCCGGGATGCGGCGAGGGCGCCGCACGGCCGCGGTCCGCCGGCGGGCGGGGCACGGGTGCGGCGCCCTTCCGGGGCCGGGCGGCGGGGCCTTAGCTGTGGTCCTTGATCCAGGCCTCGGCGGTGCTGCTCTGCAGTCCGATGGCGCGGCCGATGTAGGGTTCCGCGGCGGCGGCGATCTTCTTGCCGACCAGCGGGATGTTGGCGGTGACCTCGCCCCGGACCTCCACCGTGGTCTTCTCCCCGGCGGCCTGCAGGCGCTGGGAGGCGGCGGCGGAGATCGGCACGCCGGCGACGTCGATCTCGGTCTCCACGGTGCGGGAGCCGTCCGTCTCGGGGGCGCTGTAGGCGTCCTTCTGCGTCAGCGTCATCCCCTTGCCGAGGAACTTCTTCGCGACGCCGGGGATCTTGTCGGCGCCGACCGATCGGACGGTGGTGACGGAGAACGCGCCGTCGGTGGCGCCGTCGACCTGGAGGCTCTGGAACTCGACGCCGGCGCGATCGCTCACGCGGCGGGCGAAGTCCTCGGAGGTGAAGGCCTCGAGGACGCGGTCGACGGGGGCGTCGATGGATGATGATTCGTTCATGGCCATGGGTTCCTCGATTCTCGCTGCGGCGTCTGGTCCGCCCATCAGTCTAGCGGCTGGCGGTGCGAGCGGGGGCCTCGGCGCCCCGGGGCCCGCGCGGGCGCTCCCGGGGCGGGGAGGCGTAGGCTAGGGTCTGCCGGCCGTGGCGCCGGCACGCGCCCCCGCACGCGGGCGCCGGGCTCCTCGGGTGCCCTCCCGCGGCGCGGCGGCGTCCCTCAACCCTGCCCTCGTCGTCGAAGGATCCGTCCATGAGCCTCACGGGATTGCGCACCGCGCTGTCCAAAGAGCCCACGTTCGCCAACGTGTACGCGCAGGCCTCGAGGCCCGCCGCCGAGCGGTCCGCCGAGACCGTCATCGGCGCCGCGGACGGCCTGCGGGCGCCGCTGGTCGCCCAGGTCTCGGACGGGCTGGCCGCGGCGGCCGCCTCCGGGGCGTCGGGGGCCGAGGGCGGGCACGTGCCCGTCGTCCTGGCGGTGACGGCGACCGACCGGGAGGCCGAGGACCTGGAGACCGTCCTGGGCTCCTACCTCGATCCCGCCGCGATCGCCCGGTTCCCCGCCTGGGAGACGCTGCCCCACGAGCGGCTCTCGCCGCGCTCGGACACCGTGGGCCGGCGCCTGGCCGTGCTGCGCCGCCTCGCCGAGGCTGGGGACGGGACCAGGATCGTGATCGCCCCGGTCCGCTCCGTGCTGCAGCCCATCGCCGCGAGCCTGGAGAGCATGCGGCCGGTGCGCCTGGCGGTGGGGGAGGAGCAGGACTTCGAGGAGGTCGTCGAGGCCCTCTCCGCCGCCGCGTACTCGCGGGTGGACCTGGTGACCAAGCGTGGCGAGTTCGCGGTGCGCGGCGGGATCCTGGACGTCTTCTCCCCGGTCGAGGACCATCCCGTGCGCATCGAGTTCTTCGGCGACGAGGTCGAGCGGATGCGCTGGTTCGCGGTCGCCGACCAGCGCACGCTCAGCGGCGAGGGCGTCGTCGAGCCCGTGGAGATGATCGCCCCGCCCTGCCGCGAGGTGCTCATCACCCCCGGCGTCCGGGCGCGCGCCGCGGAGCTCAAGGACCGCCTGCCGGGGGCGGAATCGATGCTCGAGCGGATCGCGGACGGCATCTACGTGGAGGGGATGGAGTCCCTCGCCCCGCTGCTGGTGGACCGGATGACGACGCTGACCGCCTCCCTCCCGCCGGACTCCCTCGCCCTGGTCTGCGAGCCGGAGAAGGTCAGGTCCCGCGCCGCGGACCTGGTCGCGACCAACGAGGAGTTCCTCGTGGCCGCCTGGGAGCAGGCCTCGGACGGGCAGGCCGCGCCCATCGACCTGGCCGAGACCGGCCTGGCGGAGGGCGGCTTCCGCTCGGTCTCCGACGCGAGGACCGAGGCGCTCGACGCCGGCCTGGGCTGGTGGTCCATCACCTCCCTCGGCGTGGACGAGGCGATCGAGCAGGACGCCGACACCCTCACGATCGCGGTGCGCGCCCCGCTGGTCTTCGCCGGCGACGTCGAGGCCCTGCTGAAGGTCGTGGCCGACCACGTCCGCGAGGAGTGGCAGGTCGTCGCCGTGACCGAGGGCCCCGGCCCGCTGAAGCGGCTCACGGAGCTCTTCCAGGAGGCCGGCCTGCCCGCCGCGCGCCGGGAGGACCTCGTGGAGGAGCCCCAGCCGGGCATCATCGAGCTCACCACGGCTGCCCACGGCACCGGATTCGTCCTCGAGGAGGCGAAGATCGCGCTGCTGACCGAGGCGGACATCCTCGGCAAGGCGAGCCCCTACACCACGCGCGACATGCGCAAGCTGCCCGCCCGGCGGCGCCGCAACGCGGTGGACCCGCTCGCGCTGAAGGCCGGCGACCACGTGGTGCACGAGCAGCACGGCATCGGGCAGTTCGTCGAGCTGATCCAGCGCCCCGTCGCGGGGGCCATGGTCAAGCCGGGGCAGCCCAAGCCGGTCAAGGAGTACCTGGTGCTGGAGTACGCGCCGTCCAAGCGCGGCGCCCCGCGGGACCGGCTCTTCGTGCCCACCGACCAGCTGGACCAGGTCAGCAACTACGTCGGCGGCGACGCCCCGACGCTGTCCAAGATGGGCGGCTCCGACTGGTCCAAGACCAAGTCCAAGGCGCGCAAGGCCGTCAAGGAGATCGCGGCCGACCTGATCCGCCTCTACTCGGCGCGGATGGCCTCCAAGGGCCACGCCTTCGGCCCGGACACCCCGTGGCAGCGCGAGCTGGAGGAGGCCTTCCCCTACGTGGAGACCCCCGACCAGCTCACCACGATCAACGAGGTCAAGGCGGACATGGAGAAGGAGATCCCGATGGACCGGCTGATCTCCGGCGACGTCGGCTACGGCAAGACCGAGATCGCGGTGCGCGCCGCCTTCAAGGCCGTGCAGGACGGCAAGCAGGTGGCGCTGCTGGTGCCCACGACGCTGCTGGCCCAGCAGCACACCGAGACCTTCGCGGAGCGGTTCTCCGGCTTCCCGGTGCGGGTCGCGACGCTCTCGCGCTTCCAGACCGCCAAGGAGGCCAAGGCGGTGGAGGCCGGGATCGCGGACGGCTCGGTCGACGTCGTCATCGGGACCCACCGGCTGCTGTCCACGAGCATCTCGTTCAAGGACCTCGGCCTGGTCATCATCGACGAGGAGCAGCGCTTCGGCGTCGAGCACAAGGAGAAGCTCAAGACGCTGCGGACCAACGTGGACGTCCTGGCGATGTCCGCCACGCCGATCCCGCGCACCCTGGAGATGTCCCTGACCGGCATCCGGGAGACCTCGACGCTGGCGACGCCGCCCGAGGAGCGGCACCCGGTGCTGACCTACGTCGGGCCCAACACGGAGAAGCAGATCACCGCCGCGGTGCGACGCGAGCTGATGCGCGAGGGGCAGGTCTTCTACGTGCACAACCGGGTCTCCTCGATCGAGCGGGTCGCCGCGGACCTGCAGAAGATGGTCCCGGAGGCGAGGATCGCCGTCGCGCACGGGCAGATGAGCGAGTCCCGGCTCGAGCAGATCATCGTCGACTTCTGGGAGAAGCGCTTCGACGTCCTGGTCTGCACCACGATCGTGGAGACGGGCCTGGACATCTCCAACGCCAACACCCTGATTGTGGACCGGGCCAACAACTACGGCCTCTCGCAGCTGCACCAGCTGCGCGGGCGCGTGGGCCGCGGCCGGGACCGCGCCTACGCCTACTTCGTCTACCCGGTGGAGAAGCCGCTGGGGGAGGTCGCCCTGGAGCGGCTCAAGGCGGTGGCGGCGCACAACGAGCTGGGCTCGGGCATGCAGCTGGCGATGAAGGACCTGGAGATCCGCGGCGCGGGCAACCTGCTGGGCGGGGAGCAGTCGGGGCACATCCAGGGCGTCGGCTTCGACCTGTACCTGCGGCTGGTCGGCGAGGCAGTGGCGGACTACCGCGGCGACCAGGAGGAGGCCGCCCCGGCCGAGATGAAGATCGAGCTGCCGGTGGACGCGCACCTGCCGCACGACTACGTGCCGGGGGAGCGGCTCCGGCTCGAGGCCTACCGCAACCTCGCGGCGGTGACCTCCGAGGAGGGCGTCGCCGAGGTCGCGGAGGAGCTGGAGGACCGCTACGGCGCCCTCCCGGCCCCGGCGCAGAACCTCCTGAAGATCGCCCGTCTCCGCCTCAAGGCGCGCACCGTCGGGCTCACCGAGCTCATGGTGATGGGGCCGAAGGTCCGCTTCTACCCGGTGGACCTGCCGGACTCCAAGCAGATGCGCCTCGAGCGCATGTACCCGGGGTCGCTGGTCAAGGTGGTGCCGGGCACCGAGCGCCGCCAGGTCCTGGTGCCCAAGCCGAAGTCGGCCCCGGTCGGGGGCAAGGACCTGGTGGACGACGAGATCCTCGAGTGGGCAGGGGCCTTCATCGACGCGATCCTCGCTTGAGGCTTGAGGCTTGAGGCTTGAGGCTTGAGTCCTGCGGGCCAGGTCCCGGACACGGAGAAGGGCCGGCATCCTCACGGATGCCGGCCCTTCCTCGTCCTCGACGCCGGCCTCGGGGCCGGCGGGGGAGCGGGTCCCTAGGAGTCCAGGGTCAGCTCCTTGCCGTGCTGGGCGCGTCGCGCGGTCTTCGAGCGCAGGAACCACAGCGGCAGCATGAACGAGATCGTCGAGAGCGCCAGGCCCAGGGAGAACATCCACGGCTCCAGCGCGAGGTCCCACATCCCCCAGGTGCCGAAGAAGAAGAACCCGGCGCACAGGGCCGCCATGCAGATGATGAACACGATGACGTTCTCGGCCGTGTGACCCTGGCCGGAGTGGTAGCGGTTCCTCACGCCGGGGGTGCGCGCGCGGGACTCGGAGCGGGGGATGTCAGCCATGGCCGTCCTCATTCCTTGAAAGTGATGTTCGGCCCGCGCGGCGTGGACCGCGGCGGACGCTGGGAAGACTCCTCCCAGTATATGCGCTGGGCGGCGGACTCGCGGACACCGCCGCCCCGTGGGACCCTCGCTCCCGGCTCCCGGCTCCCGGCTCCCGGCTCCCGGCTCCCGGCTCCCGGCGCACGCGGAGCCGTGGGCCCTAGGAGTCGGCGCCGAGAGCGGCGGCGATGTCCGTCCGCAGACCCCGCAGGCGCGTCGCGGCGGCCTCCCGGGCGCGGGCGAGCCCCTGGGCCGGGTCCTCCTCCTCGGCCACTTCGACCACCGCCTCGAGGTAGCACTTCAGCTTGGGCTCGGTGCCGGAGGGACGGACGACCACGCGGCTGCCGTCCGCGGTCAGATAGCGCATCCCGTCGGTGGGCGGCAGCTCCGCGGTCCCCTCGGAGAGGTCCTCCGCGGAGACCACCGCGGAGCCGGCCAGGCTCGTCGGGGCCGTCTCGCGCAGCCGCCGCATCATGGCCTCGATGCGAGGGGGCTCCGCGACGCGCAGGGAGAGCTGGTCGGTCGCGAAGACCCCGTGCTGCAGGGCGAGCTGGTCGAGCACGTCCTGCAGCGTCCTGCCCTCCTCCTTGAGCCGGTCGGCGTAGTCGGCGAGCAGCAGCGCCGCGGAGATGCCGTCCTTGTCCCGGACCAGCTCGGGGGCGACGCAGTAGCCGAGGGCCTCCTCGTAGCCGTAGGCCAGGCCGGGCACCCGGGCGATCCACTTGAAGCCCGTGAGGGTCTCGCGGTACCCGAGGCCGTGCGCCTCAGCCATCCGCTCCAGCATCCGGGAGGAGACGATCGACGCCGCGAAGACCGCCTCGGAGGCCCGGTCCGGGCGCATGCGGCTCAGCGCGACCTGGCCCAGCAGCACGCCGACCTCGTCGCCGCGCAGCATCCGCCAGCCGCCCTCGGCCGCGGCGTCGGGGACGGCGAAGCCCGCCCGGTCGGCGTCGGGGTCGTTGGCGATCACCAGGTCCGCGCCGCAGTCCCGGGCCAGCCCCATCGCGAGGTCCAGGGCACCCGGCTCCTCCGGGTTCGGGTACTCCACCGTGGGGAACTTGGGGTCGGGGATGGCCTGCTCGGGCACCACCCGGAGCTTGTCGAAGCCGCTGCGGGCCAGGACCATGCTCATGACCTCGCCGCCGACGCCGTGCATCGGCGTGAGCACCAGCGAGAGGGCGCGGCTGGCCGGCGGGAAGCCCGGCAGCAGGGCGCAGACCTCGTGCTCGTAGTCGTGGGCGATGCGCTCGGGCAGCACCGTCCAGCCGGACTCCGCCCGGGGGATGGCGCCGACGTCGGGGGCCTGCGCGATCTTCTCCGCGATCTCGCGGTCCGCCGGCGGCACCAGCTGGGCCCCGCGCCCGTGCTCCTCGGCGGCGTGGCCTCCGAGGTAGACCTTGTACCCGTTGTCCCGGGCCGGGTTGTGGGAGGCGGTGACCATGATCCCGGCGTCGGCCTTGAGGAGGCGGACCGCCCAGGCCAGGAGCGGGGTGGGCAGCGGCAGCGGCATGAGGAAGGCGTCGACGCCGGCGGCGGTGAGGATCGCGGCCGTGTCGCGGGCGAACACGCTGGACTTGGCGCGGGCGTCGTAGCCCACCACCGCCCGCGGCGTACCCCAGTGCTCGGAGGCCGCGCGCTCGCCCAGGTAGGCGGCGATGCCGTGGGCGGCCTTGGCCACGACCACCCGGTTCATGCGCATCGGGCCGGCGCCCAGCTCGGCACGGAGACCGGCCGTGCCGAAGCTCAGGAAGCCGGAGAACCGATCCTCCAGGCTCCGGGCGGCCTCCTCGTGCTCCTCGGCCCGGCTGATGACGTCCAGGAGCTCTCGCTGGGTGTCGGGATCGGGGTCGGCCTCGACCCAGCGCATGGCCTCGTCGATGAGGGTGGGAAGGTCTGCCACGGGATGCACCTCGTTCTGTATCCGGGAAGCGGGCGGGAGAAGGGAGCGGAAGGGATGCGGGGAAGGGGGAGGGTCAGTCGTCCAGGCGCTCGAGGATCCCGGCGAGCAGCCTGGAGATCCGGGGGCCGGCGCTGCGGCCCTCCTCGAGCACCTCGGCGTGGCTCAGCGGCCGGTCGGAGATGCCGGCGGCCATGTTGGTGACCAGGGAGATGCCGAAGACCTCGAGCCCGGCCGCCCGGGCGGCGATGGCCTCCAAGGCCGTGGACATCCCCACCAGGTCGGCCCCGAGGGAGCGCACCATCGCGACCTCCGCCGGCGTCTCGTAGTGCGGGCCGGCCAGCTGCAGGTACACGCCCTCCTCCAGCGTCGGGTCCACCTCGCGGGCGATACCGCGGATGCGCGGCGAGTAGAGGTCGGTGAGGTCCACGAAGTGGGCGCCCCTCAGCGGGGACGCCGAGGTCATGTTGATGTGGTCCGAGATGAGGACGGGGACCCCGGGGCGGAAGGAGGGGCGCAGCCCGCCGCAGCCGTTGGTCAGGATCATCGTCCGGGCGCCGGCGGCCGCGGCGGTGCGCACGCCGTGCACGACGGCGTCGATGCCCCGGCCCTCGTAGAAGTGGGTCCGGGAGCCGATCACCAGGGCGCGGCGGCCCGCCGGGGTGAGGATCGAGGAGACGGTGCCCGGGTGGCCCGCGACGCCCGAGAGGTGGAATCCGGGGATCTCCTCCGCCGGGAGCACGTGGGTGGTCTCGCCGATCATCTCGGCGGCCCCGCCCCAGCCCGAGCCGAGGGTCAGCGCGTAGTCGTGCTCGGGCACGCCCGTGGCCGCGGCGATGTGCTCGGCGGCGCGGCGGGCGAACTGCGAGGTCTCCGCAGCCGGGTCGGCGGTGGTGATGTTTCCCATATTCTCGGTAGTCACGTCTCCAAGGTATCAGCAGGGCCCGGCGCGGCGGCCGATCCTCAGGATCCTCCGCGCGGACGGGGGAGTCCGCGTCCGGTCGCGTTGGTCATTGCGGGGCGGGTGGACCACAATGAGACCGTGAGTTCTCAAGATTCTTTCGCAGCGCACCGTCTCCTCGTCATCGGCGGCGGTCCCGGCGGGTACGAGGCGGCCCTGGTGGCCGCCAACCTCGGGGCCGACGTCACCCTGATCGAACGGCAGGGGGTGGGGGGCTCCGCGGTGATCACCGACGTCGTCCCCTCCAAGACGCTCATCGCCTCCGCGGACACGATGAACCGCTTCACCGAGGCGGCCGCCCTGGGCATCAAGACCACCCAGGGCGACGAGCTGGTGGAGCTCGAGGCCAGCCTCAAGAAGGTCAACGAGCGCCTGGTGAGCCTCGCCGAGCAGCAGTCCAAGGACATCCGCCGCTCCCTCGAGCGGGCGGGCGTGAAGGTCATCGACGGCACCGGCCGGCTCCTGTCCGCCAGCACGGTGGAGGTGACGGACCGGGAGGGCCTGACCTACGAGCTCGAGAACCGGGCGGTCCTGCTGGCCGTGGGCGCGCACCCGCGCGAGCTGGAGACCGCCAAGCCGGACGGCGAGCGGATCCTGAACTGGACGCAGCTCTACCACCTCCAGAGCGTCCCCGAGCACCTGATCGTGGTCGGCTCCGGCGTCACCGGCGCCGAGTTCGCCTCGGCCTATCGCGGCCTCGGCTCGCGGGTCACCCTGGTCTCCTCCCGGGACAGGGTCCTGCCGGGCGAGGACGAGGACGCCTCCCAGGTGCTGGAGGACGTCTTCGAGCGCCGCGGCCTGACCGTGATGCCGCGCTCGCGGGCGCAGGCGGTGGAGCGCTCCGACGAAGGCGTCATCGTGACCCTCAACGACGGGCGCAAGGTCTCCGGCTCGCACTGCCTCATGGCGGTCGGCTCGATCCCCAACACCGCCGAGCTGGGCCTGGAGAACGCCGGCGTCGAGGTCTCCGAGTCGGGGCACATCATGGTCGACGGCGTCTCGCGCACCAGCGCCCCCAACATCTACGCGGCGGGGGACTGCACGGGCGTGCTGCCGCTGGCCTCGGTTGCGGCGATGCAGGGCCGGATCGCGATCGCCCACCTGATGGGCGACTCCGTGAGCCCGCTGAAGACCCACCGGGTGGCCTCCAACATCTTCACCTCGCCGGAGATCGCGACCGTGGGCGTGGCCGAGGCGGACATCCAGTCGGGGAAGTACCAGGCGGACACGGTCATGCTCTCGCTGACCACCAACGCCCGGGCCAAGATGATGGCCGTGACCGAGGGCTTCGTGAAGATCTTCGCCCGGAAGGGCTCGGGCACGGTGATCGGCGGCGTCGTCGTCGGCCCGCGGGCCTCCGAGCTGATCTTCCCGGTCTCGCTGGCGGTCAACAACAAGATGAGCGTGGACGACTTCGCCGACACCTTCACGGTCTACCCCTCGCTGACGGGCTCGCTCTCGGAGGCGGCCCGGAGGCTGCACGTCATGCCCTCCTGACCCCACCGGGGCCCCGGGCCGGCGCACGGCCGATCCGGAGCTGGGAGGGGGGCGGGGCCAGCGGACCCGCCGACACGACGAAGGGGCGCCCACCGCATCATGCGGTGGGCGCCCCTTCGTCGTCCCCGAGGGGTGCGGCTCCAGCCTCCCGAGGGGAGCGGAGCCGGTCAGCCCTTCCGGGCGACGTCGTCCAGGTCCAGGTCGCGCGTCTCGTGCGAGACGAACAGCGCGATCATGGTGACGACCGCCGCGCCGGCGAGGTACCAGCCGACCGCCGCCACGCCGCCGGAGGCGTTGAGCCAGACCGCGACGTACGGGGTGATCGCCGCGCCCAGGATCGAGGCGACGTTGTAGGAGATCCCCGATCCGGTGTAGCGGACGTTGGTGGGGAACAGCTCGGGCAGGTAGGCCGACATCGAGCCGAAGGACAGGCCCATGACGGCCATGCCGATCGAGACGAAGAGGATGATCCCGAAGAGGTTGGCGTCCTCGCCGGTGCCGATCCGCTCAGGCGCCATGAACACGCCGAAGCTCAGGCCGAAGAGCAGGATCAGCACGTTGGTGAACAGCTGCTGGCGACGCCGGCCGAACCGGTCCGCCAGCCACCCCGAGACGGGCACGAAGGCGGCGAAGAACAGGATCGCGACCAGCTGGATCTCGAGGAACGTGTGGTAGGAGATGCCCAGCCCGCCGGACTCGACCGCTCCGATGCCGAAGGACAGGATCCATGCAGTCATGAGGTAGAACAGCACGTAGCAGGAGAGCATGATCAGGGTGCCGAGGATCATCGGGCGCCAGGCCTTCTTGAAGGCCTCGGCCAGCGGGGCCTTGACCTTCTCGCCGCGCTCGACCGACTGCCGGAAGACCGGGGTCTCCTCGAGCCTGACCCGCACGTAGAGGCCCACCAGGACCATCAGGGCGGAGGCCAGGAAGGGCACGCGCCAGCCCCACACCATGAACGGGTGGTCGGTGGTCCCGGCGTCGGCCGTGGAGTCGAAGCTCATCCAGGTGGTCAGCAGCAGGACGAAGCCGTTGGCGAGGATGAAGCCGAATGGCGCGCCCAGCTGGGGCCACATCGCGGCCCGGGCCCGCTTGCCGGGCTCGGCGTACTCCGAGGCCAGCAGCGCCGCGCCGGACCACTCGCCGCCCAGCCCCATGCCCTGCGCGAAGCGCAGGATGGTGAGGATGGCCGGCGCCCAGAGGGCGATCTGGTGGTAGGTGGGTAGCAGGCCGATGAGGAACGTCGCGATGCCCATGGTCAGCAGGGCGCCCACCAGCGTCGCCTTGCGGCCGATCCGGTCGCCGAAGTGCCCGAAGACGATCGAGCCCAGCGGGCGGCCGAAGAAGGCGGCGGCGAAGGTCGCCATCGAGGCCAGCAGCCGGGTGGTGTCGTCGTTGCCCGTGAAGAACAGGGCGGGGAAGACCGCGACGGCGGCCGTCGCGTAGACGTAGAAGTCGTAGAACTCGATGGTGGTGCCCACCACCGAGGCCGTGATGATCCGATGCTTGGGGACCCGCTGGCGCGGGGCGGGGGTTCCGGGGCTTCCCCCGGCTTCCTGTGTGGCGGTCACCTGTGCTCCTTAGCGCGATACCGAAAAAAGACCCGCTGCGCGCAGCGGGTCGATGAAAACGCCTTCAAGACTATGCTCACCTGTCACATAATGGACAAGCGGTCTCAGAATATGGTCACGGCATCACGGCATCACGGCATCACGGCATCACGGCATCACAGCATCGACGACACCGGAGGCCGGACACACCGCGGGCGGTGCGGAAGCCTCCCGGCATCCGCACCGCCCGCGGGGAGATGGAGCTACTTGATGGTGGCGACGACGGCGCCCGCCGAGACCGTGTCCCCGGCCTTGGACTTCAGCCCGGTGACCTTGCCGGACTTGTGCGCGGTCAGGGGCTGCTCCATCTTCATGGCCTCCAGGACCACGATCAGGTCGCCCTCCTGGACCTTGGACCCGTCCTTGACCGCGATCTTCACGATCGTGCCCTGCATGGGCGAGGTCAGGTCGTCACCGCTGGCCTTGGCGGCCGAGGCCGAGCGGTTCTTGCGCGAGCTGCGGGACTTGGCCTGCTTGGCCGAGCCCTGGGCGGCCTCGCCCATCGGGGGCAGCACCACCTCGAGGCGCTTGCCGGCGACCTCGACCGTGACCCGGTGGCGCTCGTCGTCGGCCTCGTCGACCGAGCCGGGGACGCCGTCGTAGGGCTGGATGGCGTTCTCGAACTCCGTCTCGATCCAGCGGGTGTGGACCGAGAAGGGCTCGCCGTCCTCCGGGGCGAAGGCGGGGTCGGAGACGACCACCTCGTGGAAGCTCGCGGCCGTGGGCATGCCGGTGATGGTGAGCTCGGCCAGCGCACGCCGGGAGCGCTCGAGCGCCTGCTCGCGCGAGTTGCCGGAGACGATCAGCTTGGCCAGCATCGAGTCGAAGTTGCCGCCGATGACGTCGCCCTGGACGATGCCGGAGTCCCACCGGACGCCGGGCCCCGAGGGCACCGAGAGCGTCTCGACGGTGCCGGGGGAGGGCATGAAGTTCCGGCCCGGGTCCTCGCCGTTGATGCGGAACTCGAAGGAGTGCCCGCGCAGCTCGGGGTCGCCGTAGCCGAGCTCCTCGCCGCGCGCGACGCGGAACTGCTCGCGCACCAGGTCCAGCCCCGAGACCTCCTCGGAGACCGGGTGCTCGACCTGCAGGCGCGTGTTGACCTCCAGGAAGCTGATGGTGCCGTCCTGGCCCACCAGGAACTCGCAGGTGCCCGCGCCCTGGTACTGGGCCTCGGCGAGGATCGCCTTGGAGGAGTCGTAGAGGCTGCGCAGCTGCTCCTCGGACAGGAACGGCGCCGGCGCCTCCTCGACGAGCTTCTGGTTGCGCCGCTGCAGCGAGCAGTCGCGGGTGGAGACCACGACGACGTTGCCGTGCGCGTCCGCGATGCACTGCGTCTCGACGTGCCGGGGGGCGTCGAGGAAGCGCTCGATGAAGCACTCGCCGCGGCCGAAGGCGGCGGTGGCCTCGCGGACGGCGGAGTCGTAGAGCTCGGGGATCTCCTCACGGGTGCGGGCGACCTTGATGCCGCGCCCGCCGCCGCCGAAGGCGGCCTTGATCGCGACCGGCAGGCCGTGCTCGTCCGCGAAGTCCAGGACCTCCTGGGCATCGGAGACCGGGTCCTTGCTGCCGGGGACCAGGGGCGCGCCGACCTTCTCCGCGATGTGCCGGGCGGCGACCTTGTCGCCCAGCTCGGTGATGGCCTCGGGCGAGGGCCCGACCCAGGTGAGGCCGGCCTCGCTCACGGCGCGGGCGAACTCGGCGTTCTCGGAGAGGAAGCCGTAGCCGGGGTGCACGGCGTCGGCGCCGGAGCGGCGGGCGGCGTCGAGGATCTTCTCGATCACCAGGTAGGACTCGGCGGCGGTCGAGCCTCCGAGGGCGAAGGCCTCGTCGGCGAGCTTGACGTGCAGAGCCTCGCGGTCGGGCTCGGCGTAGACGGCCACGGTGGCCAGCCCCTCGTCGCGGGCCGCGCGGATCACCCGCACCGCGATCTCGCCGCGGTTGGCGATCAGCACCTTGCTGACGGGGCCGCTGCGGTATCGCGACGCCTCGTTACTCTGCTCTGGCTCGGTATGGGTCACTTAGAAAACTCCTTATTATCCTCACGTGAGCTTAGTATCTCCGCCGCCGATTTGCCTAAGCCCGGGCGGTCCACAGATCGGTGATCGCCAGACCCGCCCGGCCCAGCAGCTCGCGCAGCGCGTTCACGCTCAGGCCGAGCACCGTGTGGGACTCGCCGCGGATCCCCTCGATGAACGCGGATCCGTAGCCCTCGATGGTGAAGGAGCCGGCCACCCACAGGGGCTCGCCGGTGGCCACGTAGACCTCGATCTCCTCCGGCGCCATGCGCGAGAAGGAGACCTCCGCGCTGCGGGAGGCACCGACGCCGTGCCCCGCCGCGGCCCCGGGGCGGCGGTCGACGAGCCAGTGCCCGGTGTGCAGGACGCCGGTGCGCCCGCTCATCGCGGTGATGCGCTCCACCGCGACCTCGGGCGTGAGCGGCTTGCCGTAGGCGAGGCCGTCGAGCTCGAAGACGGAGTCGCAGCCCAGGACGAGGTGGCCCTCGGCCTGCGGCAGCGCGGCGACGGCCTCGGCCTTGGCGCGGGCCAGCTCGAGGGCGGTGGCGGAGGGGTCGAGGGGGCCACCCTCCCGCTCCTCGGCGGCGGCCAGCGCGGCGTCCTCGTCCACCCCGGAGACCAGCTGCCGGAAGGCGATGCCGGAGGAGCTCAGGATCGAGACCCGCGAGGGGGACTGGGAGGCGAGGATCAGCAGGGGCGAGGCCGGGGCCGGTGCGTCGGTGGGGGTGCTCACGGGGACAGTCTAGGGGAGGGGCGGCCCGGCGGCGGCAGCGCGGGGCGGGATGTCCGCTCGGCGGACGACGTCGTGCCCGTGGGAAGAGGGCGGAGGGTCGTCGGCGGGAGACGGGAACGGCCGCGGGCGGGGAGGCGCTCGTCCTCCCCGCCCGCGGCCGTTCCCACGCGATGTCCCTCGGTCAGTCGCCGGTCCGGGACGCCGGGGCGCCCCGCTCGGCGGAGGTTGGGGCGCCGGCCGCGGCGCTCACCGCGTCCGTCCGCTCCCGGCCCTCGCCGCCGCCGTCGGCCGTGGTCCGCTCGGCGTCGCCGGGCTGCGCCGCGGCATACTCCTCGGCGGTCTGGTCCGACTCGAACCAGTCGGAGGAGCGCTTGCCGTTGTACAGGCCCTCGTCCAGGATCCCCTCCTGCTTGGAGATGATCGCGGGGATCAGCGCCTGCCCGGAGACGTTGAGCGCGGTGCGGCCCATGTCGATGATCGGGTCGATCGCCAGCAGCAGGCCGACGCCGTCCAGCGGCAGCCCCAGCGTCGAGAGCGTCAGGGTCAGCATCACGGTCGCGCCGGTGGTGCCGGCGGTGGCGGCCGAGCCCAGCACCGAGACCAGGACGATCAGCAGGTAGTGCGTGATCCCGAGGTCGACGCCGTAGAACTGGGCGACGAAGATCGCGGCCAGCGCCGGGTAGACCGCGGCGCAGCCGTCCATCTTGGTCGTGGCGCCGAAGGGCACGGCGAAGGAGGCGTAGGTCGGCGGGACGCCGAAGTTGCGCTCGGCGACCCGCTGGGTCACCGGCATCGTGCCCATCGAGGAGCGGGAGACGAAGCCGAGCTGGGCCGCGGGCCACACACCGGAGAAGAACTGCTTGACGGACAGGCCGTTGAGGCGGGCCAGGATCGGATAGACGACGAAGCCGACGATCGCCAGGCCCACGTAGAGCAGGATCACGAACTTCGCGAGCGAGCCCATGGTGGTCCAGCCGTAGGTGTAGATCGCGCTGCCGATCAGGCCGAGGGTGCCCAGCGGAGCGAGGCGGATGATCCACCACAGCACCTTCTGGATCACGGCCAGCGCGGAGCGGATGAAGCGCAGGAAGGGCTCGGCGGCCTCCCCGACCTTCAGGGCGGCGATGCCGATCGCACCGGAGACCACCAGCACCTGGAGCACGTTGAAGCTGACGCTCGAGGTGAGGTCGCCGGACTCGGCGGCCTGGGTGGAGACCGAGAGGCCCAGGAAGTTCGCCGGGACGATGCTGGTGATGAAGCCGAGCCAGGAGCCCTGCGAGCCCTCGTAGGCCTCCGGGGTGGTGAGGTCGGTGTTGGCGCCGGGCTGGAAGATGACCCCCAGGCCGATGCCGATGACCACGGCGATCAGCGCCGTGATGCCGAACCACAGCAGCGTCTTGCCGGCCAGGCGCGCCGCGTTGGTGACCTGGTTGAGGTTGGCGATCGAGGCGATCACCGCGGTCACGATGAGGGGGACCACGGCGGCCTTGAGCAGCGAGACGTAGCTGTCGCCGATCGTGTCCAGGGTGACCATGAGCCAGTTGGGGCTCTCCTCGGCGTCCCCGCCCATGGCGGCGGCGATGAATCCGAGGACGACGCCGGCCACGAGGCCGACGATGATCTGGACGCCGAAGTTGGTCATCCATGAGGGGAGGCGGTCGGAGAGCCTGGTCCGGGACTGCCCCGATGAGGGCGCGGAGGAGGTGCTCGAGTGAGAAGACATGTGCCCCAGCCTAGACCTTCTCCACATAACACATCTATTCTTCAAGTAGAAATGTTACGCGCCGGTGGGGGAATAAATCCTCGCTGTGAGGTGCATCATCCGGGAGTCGCTCCCGAGTCTTCCGGTCCCTCGTCCGCGAAACGGATCCCGGCCCCGTGCCGCAGGCGGGTGGCCAGCCGGTTCACCTCGTGCGAGAGCTCGGTGACCCGCTCGTACTCGGCCCGCTGGGCGGCGTCGAGCCCTGCGTCGCGGCGGGCCTCCAACAGTCGCGCGAAGGAGCGGGCCTCGAAGGCCATCCAGCCGGCCAGACCCTCCTCGGCGGGCGCGAGCGCGGCGAACAGCTTGCCCCGCGCGGTGTCCTCCGCGCGGGTGATGGCCTGGACGCCGTCGCAGGAGACCTCGCCGTGCGCGTAGTGGATGCGGGCGCCGGAGGGCTCGGCGTGGTCCTTCCCGGTCAGCACGGTGACGGTCCCCCACGGGTAGGTCAGCACCGCCGTCCCGTGGGCGTCGACGCCGGTGGGGGCCAGGTGCGGGACGTAGACGGCGTCCTCCGGCGTGCCCAGCCAGGCGAGCGCGGCGTAGAGGGCGTAGACGCCGAGGTCCACCAGCGCCCCGCCGCCGAAGGCGGGGGAGAAGATGTTCGGCTCCTCGCCCTCCAGGACCCGGTCCCAGCGGGAGGAGTACTGGGCGTAGGAGAGCGTCGCGGCCACGGGCCGCTCGCCTCGCGCGGCGCGGGCCGCGACGGCCTCGGCCACCGCAGCGAAGCCGGGCTCGTAGAGGTTCCGGGCCGCCTCCAGGACCAGCGCGCCCCGGCGGCGGGCGGCGTCGTGCACCGCCTCCCACTGGGCGGGGTCCAGGAAGGCGGGCTTCTCCACGATCACGTCCGCGCCCCGCTCGATCGCCTCGAGCGCGTCGCGGGCGTGCAGGCTGTTGGGGGAGGCGAGGTAGAGGACCTCGGCCCCCTCCTCGCACAGCTCCGCCGCGGAGCGGTGCACGCGCGCCTCGGAGGCGCCCAGTCCCCGGACCTCCTCCAGCGCGGCGAGGAAGCGCCGGCCGGAGTCCTCACTGCGGCTGGCGACCCCCGCCAGGCGGTACGCACCGCTCGCGGCGGCAGCCCGGGCGAAGGCCGAGCTGATCGCGCCGGTGCCGATGATCCCGAGCCGGAGCATCCGCGCGCCTACCGGGGCCGGGCCCGGCGCCAGGAGCCGGGACCGGGGCGCAGGCCAGCGCCGATCCGCTGGCGGCGGGCCAGCAGCCGGCCGGCCTCGCCGATCGGCCGGCCCTGCTGGTCGGATCCTCCGCGGCGGGAGAGCAGGGCGAGCGTCAGCGCCGCGAGGTCCTCCTCGCTCGGCTGCCCCCGCACCACGGAGAAGAGCGGCGCGTGCTCTTCCTTCGGCTGGTCGTCCTTCGATTCCATGGCTGTCTCCTTCACCGGCCTCAGAGCGGGATGTTCCCGTGCTTCTTGGCGGGCATCGCGGCGCGCTTGTCGTGCAGCGCGCGCAGCGACTTGATGATGTTCACGCGGGTCTCGGAGGGGGCGATGACCGAGTCGATGTACCCCAGCTCGGCCGCCTGGTACGGGTTGAGCAGCTCCTCCTCGTACTTCTGGATCAGCTCCGCGCGCTTGGCCTCCACGTCCTCGCCCGCCTCGGCGGCCGCCGCGAGCTCGCGGCGGTAGAGGATGTTGACCGCGCCCTGCGCGCCCATGACGCCGATCTGGGCCGTGGGCCAGGCGAGGTTGACGTCGGCGCCCAGCTTCTTGGACCCCATCACGATGTACGCCCCGCCGTAGGCCTTGCGCGTGATCACGGTGACCAGCGGGACGGTCGCCTCGGCGTAGGCGTAGATGAGCTTGGCCCCGCGCCGGATGATGCCGTTGAACTCCTGCTCGGTGCCGGGCAGGAAACCGGGCACGTCCACGAAGGTCAGGATCGGGATGTTGAAGGCGTCGCAGTGCCGGACGAAGCGTGCCGCCTTCTCCGAGGCCGCGATGTCCAGGGTCCCGGCGAACTGCATCGGCTGGTTGGCGACCACGCCCACGGTGCGCCCCTCGACCCGGCCGTAGCCGACCATCACGTTGGGCGCGTAGAGCGGCTGCATCTCGAGGAAGTGCCCGTCGTCCACCACGGTCTCGATGACGGCGCGCATGTCGTAGGGCTGGTTCGCCGAGTCCGGGATCAGCGTGTCCAGGTCCAGGTCGTCCACGGACATCTGCGGGTCCTGGTCGTGGTCCAGGGTCAGCCCGTCCTGGAGGTTGTTGGAGGGCAGGAACTCCAGCAGCTCGCGCAGGAAGTCGAAGGCGTCCTCCTCGTCCTCCGCGAGGTAGTGGGAGGTGCCGGTGACCGAGTTGTGCGAGGCCGCCCCGCCGAGGGTCTCCATGTCCACGTCCTCGCCGGTGACGGTCTTGATGACGTCGGGCCCGGTGATGAACATGTGCGAGCTCTTGTCGACCATGATCACGTAGTCGGTCAGGGCCGGGGAGTAGGCGGCGCCGCCCGCGCACGGCCCCATGATCACGGAGATCTGGGGCACGACGCCGGAGGAGCGCACGTTCATCCGGAAGATGTCCGCGAACATCGCCAGCGATGCCACGCCCTCCTGGATGCGCGCCCCGCCGCCGTCGTTGATGCCGATGACCGGGCAGCCGTTGCGCAGCGCGAACTTCTGGACCTTGACGATCTTCTCGCCGTTGGCCTTGGACAGGGAGCCGCCGAAGACGGTGAAGTCCTGGGAGTAGATGCCCACCAGCCGCCCGTCCACGGTCCCGTAGCCGGAGACCAGGCCGTCGCCCAGCGGCTTCTTCTTCTCCATGCCGAAGGCCGTGGACTGGTGGACGGCCAACGCGTCGAACTCCACGAAGGAGCCCTCGTCGAGGAACATCTCGATCCGCTCACGGGCCGTGTTCTTCCCCCGCGAGTGTTGCCGGTCGACCGGCGCCTGCCCGGTGGGGAGCCAGGTGGACTCGCGGCGGGCGTAGAAGTCGGCGATCTTGCCGGCGGTGGTGGTCAGGTCCGGGCCCGACGCCTCCTGAGCGTCACCGGATGCTGTGCGGGAGAGTTCTTCGGTCATGACTTCCTCAGTGCGGGATGGCTCGGGATGCTGCGGCTCGGAGACGACGGTGTATCCGGGAACAGCGGCTAACCTACTGTACCCAGCACGGGATTCCAACTGCGGATCTCGACGCCGGTCACGGCCCCGCCGAGGACCATGGGGTCATCGTCGAGCAGGGCCCGGACCTCCTCGGGGGAGTCCGCCTCGAAGACCAGCAGCGCGCCCGGGGACCCCTCATCGGAGTAGGGTCCGGAGACCTTGAGGGCGCCGCGCTCCAGCAGCGCCCCCAGATAGGCTCGGTGCTCGGGCCGGTGCTTGGCCTGTTCCTCGGCGGGGCCGTAGGAATAGGTCACGGCGAAATGCTGGGGCATGGTGGGGCCTCTTCTCCATCGTCGACGGTGCACCTCTAAACTAGCCCACGTGGGGCCCGCCGCGGCCGACGCCGCCGGCGACCCCGCCGCGCAGAGCGAGCCGCAGGGCCCCGGGACGACGGAAGGACGGGAATGCCAGAACCTCTCGAGACGGACCGGCTGGTCCCCGGACCCGGCCAGGACCCCCGCCTGACCGGAGCCGAGGTGGAGGTGCTGGACCGGGTGGCCTCCACCAACGAGGAGCTCGTCCGCCGGCTCCGGGCGGGCGGCCCTGGGGCTCCCGGGCACCTCCACGCGCTGGTGACCGAGCATCAGACCGAGGGGCGCGGCCGGCGGGATCGCAGCTGGACGGCGCCCCGCTCCAGCTCGGCCATCGTCTCCTTCGCGGTGCTGCCCTCCCGCGACGACGCCGAGGCCCCCACCCTGCCCCCCGCCTCGCTGCACTGGGTCACCCTGCTGCTCGCGCTCGCGGTCCGCGCCGCGGTGCGGGAGCAGACCGGCCTGCCCGCCGAGCTGAAGTGGCCCAACGACCTGCTCATCGGGGGGAAGAAGGCCGCGGGCATCCTGGCCCGGGCCGTGCAGGACGCCGAGGGACGCCTCGGCGTCGTCGTAGGGGTGGGCGTCAACGCCGGGCTCCGGCCCGAGGAGCTGCCCTCCGGGACCGCCACCTCACTGCTGGCCGAGACCGGCGAGGAGCCGGACCGCACGGAGCTGCTGATCCGCGTCATCGAGGGGTTCCGCGGGCTGGTCGGGGACTTCGAGGCGGCCGGCGGCTCCGTCGAGCGGGCCGCGCCGGGGCGGCCCGCCCTGCTGGAGACCGTACGGGGCGCGCTGGACACCCTGGGCCGGCGGGTCCGGGTCCAGCGGGCCGAGGGCGTCGGGGACCTCCTCGGGCTGGCGCTGGACGTCGACGCGGACGGCTCGCTCGTGGTACGGGCGGAGGACGGGAGCACCGAGGCGGTCTCGGTGGGCGACGTCGTGCACCTGCGTCCCGAGGAGGGCACGTGGGCCCCCCGCCCGGAGCGTGCCCCTGGTATCGGGGCCGGAGTCGGAACCGGAGGCGCCGACGCCGCGGGGGAGGAGCGTCCGTGAGGTACCGCGCCCCCCTGATGCCCGGAGAGCAGGTGGTCACCTGCAACCGCGCCCATCCGATGAAGCTGCTGCGCCCGCTCCTGGTCCTGCTGCTCGGCATCTTCCTGGCCAGCATGTTGCAGGTGCTGGGCTCGCTCTCCGCGGGATGGTCCGCGGCGGCTCCCATCGTCCTGATCGCAGCCCTCGTCTACGCCGCGGTGCGCGGCTACCGCTGGGCCGTGACGGGCTACGCGCTCACCAGCCGCCGCCTGGTGATCTTCCGCGGGCTGGGCAAGCGGCTCCCGCTGGCCATCCCGTGGGAGATCGTGGACGAGGTCAGGGGCCCGCGCGGCCCCTACGCCCGGTGGGCGGGCTTCGGCACCGTGCGGGTGCGGGCCCGGGGTCAGGGCTTCGACCTCACCTATCAGAAGGAGCCTGGGCGTTTCGTCGAAATGTGCGATGAATACCGCGGGCACTGCCTCGGCGCCCTCCATGACCCCGGAGCCCCCGTGTAAGCTTCCCAGTGCGAGACGTGTGAGCTGAGGCATGGCGGCGCCGCCGGGCCGAAGGCCGTCCGCGGCCCGGCCGCGCCGAGGGCCATTGCGGTGGACGAGTGACGAATGAGGTGGAGCAGCCAGTGACGGAGGAGAGCCCCGAAGAGCGCAGGGTGTACACCGGTCCGCAGACGAACCAGCTGAACCTGCACAACCCCGCTCAGCTCAACCTGTACCGGTCGGAGGAGGCCAAGCAGGCCGTGGGTGCGCTGGAGCGGGCCCTGCTCGGCGAGAACCGCTGGATGCGACGTCGGGAGGCCGCCCAGAAGGCGGAGATCTCCCTGCTCTCGGCCCGGAAGATCTGGCGCGCCCTGGGCATGCCCAACCTCAAGGACGAGGACGTCTACTTCACCGAGGCCGACTCCAACGCCCTGGGCACCGTCTCGGAGATGGTCCGCGACGGCTTCGTGACGGAGGACGGGGCGCTCTCCGTGGTCCGCTCGGTGGGCCAGATGATGGACCGCATGGTGGCCTGGCAGATCGAGGCGATCGTGGAGGACATGGTCGCCAGCCGCGGCATCACCGACGCCCAGGCCAGGCGGCAGCTGCTCGGAACCCTGCCGGAGCTGATCGACAACCTCGAGGAGCTGATCCGCTACGGGTACCGGCGGCAGCTCAACGCGGCCGTGATCCGCCTGGCGCTGAAGGTCGAGAAGCCCTCGGCGGACCCGGACGAGGACCAGGAGACCGACTTCAGGGCGCTGCCGCTGGTCCGCGGCATCGGATTCGCCGACCTGGTCTCCTACACCTCCCTCTCCCGGCAGATGAGCGAGAAGACCCTCGCCAGCCTCGTGCAGCACTTCGAGCAGCGCTGCGCCGAGGTGATCGCCGTCGGCGGCGGCCGGATCATCAAGACCGTGGGCGACGAGGTGCTCTTCCTCACCGAGTCGCCGGAGGCCGGCGCCCGGATCTCGCTGGCGCTGTCCAAGATCATCCGCGAGGACGCAGAGCTTCCCGAAGCGCGCGTTGCTTTTGTCTGGGGACGAATTCTGCCTAGGCTGGGAGATGTTTACGGCCCGACCGTGAACCTCGCCTCGCGCCTGGTGGCGCTGGCCGAGCCCGGCTCCGTCCTGACGGATGCCTCAACCGCCAACGTGCTCGAGGGTGACGAACGGTTCGTGCTGTTCCCGCAGGGGACGCGCAACGTGCGTGGTTTCGGGGACGTCCAGCCCGTGATAGTGAGCACGGGCGTGGGAACCGAACTGGAGATCGACTTCGAATGACCGAATCCCTCGAGCTGGTCACCTGCCTGGGCGCGACCACCCATCGCGGCTGCCACCGGAAGAACAACGAGGATTCGCTCGTCACCTCCGGGAACCTCAGCGTCGTCGCCGACGGCATGGGCGGGCACGAGGCCGGCGAGGTCGCCAGCTCCCTCGCGGTCAACACCCTGGCCGCCGCCCCGCTGTTCTCCACGCCCTCCTTCGAGGTGGACGAGTCCGCCGAGGAGCCGGAGGAGCAGCGCGGGCTGTTCCGGCGCCGCCGCCGCGCCACGAGCCGGCTCAACGCCCGCATCATGGACGTGCTCCGGCAGATCAAGGACGTCATCGGCGAGGCCGACGAGAACATCAAGACCGCGGGCAACATGCGCGCGGGCACGACGCTGACCGGCGCCTGGCTCACCCGCATCGGCGGGCAGAGCATGTGGATCATCTTCAACGTGGGCGACTCGCGCACCTACCGGCTGCGCCGCGAGGAGGACGCCCCGGTCAGCGAGCGGACCACCTCCATCTCCCAGAGCCCCGTCCAGGGCGTGGAGCTCGAGCAGGTCACCGTGGACCACTCCGAGGTCCAGTACCTGGTGGACACCGGGCAGATCACGGCGCTGGAGGCGCTGACCCACCCGCGGCGCAACGTCATCACCCGCGCGCTGGGAACGGGGAACTACTGGGAGCCCGACTTCTGGGTCATCCCCGCCCACCCCGGGGACCGGCTGATGATGTGCTCCGATGGGCTCTCGGGCGAGCTGTCCAACGAGTACATGGCGCGCGTGCTCGCCACGGTCGTCCACCCCAAGGACGCCGCCGACGTCCTGCAGGCCGCGGCCATCCGCGCCGGGGGCCGGGACAACATCTCCGTGATCGTGGTCGACGCCGTCCCGGCGGGCTCCTGCCAGAACCACGGCTGCGACGGCGACACCGACGGCGTGCAGGAGCAGGCCCCCGAGGAGGGGGTCATCGACCTGGACACCTGGAACGCCAAGGACCTCTCCGACCCTTCCCGCGCGGGCACCAGCCCGGACGGCCCGCTGGCCCCCGAGGAGACCACGGTCGACGCCGAGGGCGACCCCCGCGAGGCGGAGCGGACCGATCCCCGCGATGGGTCACAATAGGGATCGTGACTAGCGAAGAGAAGCAGAGGGCAGAGCAGGCGACCCGGGACAGCGAGCGCGAGGTCCCCCGCGAGGAGCTGAAGGAGCGCTACGCCGAGCTCGTGGAGAGCGTGCGCGCCGCCCGCACGGCGTACTACGTCGAGGACGCCCCGAGGATCTCCGACGCCGAGTACGACACGCTGTACCGGGAGCTCGAGCGCCTCGAGGCGGAGAACCCCGAGCTCACCGCCAACGACTCGCCCACCCAGGAGGTCGGCGGCGAGGTCTCCGAGGCCTTCGCGCCGGTCAAGCACCTGGAGCGGATGTACTCGCTCGAGGACGTCTTCTCGGTGGACGAGCTGCGGGCCTGGCTCCAGCGCGCCGCGGTCTCGATCGAGAACGTGCGCCCCGGCAGCCGGCCGGCCTGGCTGACCGAGCTGAAGATCGACGGCCTGGCGGTCAACCTGCTCTACCGCGACGGCGAGCTGGTCCGGGCCGCGACCCGCGGCGACGGCACCACCGGTGAGGACGTGACGCACAACGTGGCCACGATCGAACAGATCCCCGGGACCCTCGCGGGGGAGGGGCATCCGAGCGAGATCGAGATCCGCGGCGAGGTCTTCATCGCCTCCTCCGACTTCCGGGAGCTCAACGAGGGCCTGGTGGCCGAGGGGAAGGCGCCTTTCGCGAACCCCCGGAACGCTGCCGCCGGCTCGCTGCGCCAGAAGGACCCGAAGGTCACCGCTCGGCGCCGGCTGTCGATGTTCGTCCACGGCATCGGTTCCCGCACCGGCCTCTCCGCCGCCACGCAGGGCGAGACCTACGACCTGCTGGCCTCCTGGGGGCTGCCGGTGAGCCCGTACACCCGCCTGCTCGGCTCCGAGGAGGAGATCCTCGAGCTGATCGCCCACTACGGGGACCGCCGCCACGACCTGGTCCACGAGATCGACGGCATCGTGGTCAAGGTGGACGACTTCCGCACCCAGCAGCTGCTGGGCCACACCTCCCGGGTGCCCCGCTGGGCGGTGGCCTACAAGTACCCGCCCGAGGAGGTCAACACCGAGCTGCTGGACATCCAGGTCAGCGTGGGACGCACCGGCCGGGTGACGCCCTTCGGCCTGATGGAGCCCGTCAAGGTGGCCGGCTCCACGGTGGAGATGGCGACGCTGCACAACCAGGACGTGGTCAAGGCCAAGGGCGTGCTGATCGGCGACACCGTGGTGGTCCGCAAGGCGGGCGATGTCATCCCCGAGATCGTGGGACCGGTGACCGCGCTGCGGGACGGCTCGGAGCGCGAGTTCGTGATGCCCACCCGCTGCCCCTCCTGCGGCACGGAGCTCGCGCCGGCCAAGGAGGACGACGTCGACATCCGCTGCCCGAACTCCCGGTCCTGCCCGGCCCAGCTCTGGCAGACCCTGTTCCACACAGCCGGCCGAGGCGCCTTCGACATCGAGGCGCTCGGCGAGGAGGGCGCGCGGGCGCTGATCCAGCCCGCGGAGCCGGAGCGGCCGCCGCTGACCGGCCTCGCGGGACTCTTCGACCTCACCCCGGAGGACCTGG
Organism: Rothia halotolerans; assembly: GCF_004136635.1. Classification (GTDB taxonomy): domain Bacteria; phylum Actinomycetota; class Actinomycetes; order Actinomycetales; family Micrococcaceae; genus Rothia; species Rothia halotolerans. The sequence goes on from NZ_NOIU01000003.1 coordinate 185,300, forward strand.
CCGAGGTCAGGATCGAGCGGGCCAAGCGGGGGAAGGGGGCCGAGCCGGGGGAGACCGAGCTCGTGCCCTACTTCTACACCCGGCCCACCGCGAAGAAGCCCTCGGTGCCCACCAAGAACACCCTCACCTTCTTCGAGCAGCTGGAGGAGGCCAAGGAGCAGCCCCTGTGGCGGGTGCTGGTGGGGCTGTCCATCCGGCACGTCGGCCCCACCGCGGCGCGCGCCCTGGCCACGGAGTTCGGCTCGATGAGCGCCATCCGCGAGGCGGGCGAGGAGCGGCTGGCCGACACCGACGGCGTCGGGCCGACCATCGCGCGCGCGGTCACGGAGTGGTTCGCCGAGCCGTGGCACCGGGAGATCGTGGACCGGTGGGCCGCCGCCGGCGTGCGGATGGAGGACGAGCGCGACGCCTCGATCCCGCGGGTCCTGGAGGGGGTCACGGTCGTGGTGACGGGCACGCTCGAGGACTTCACCCGGGACTCCGCGAAGGAGGCGATCATCCTCCGCGGGGGCAAGGCCTCGGGCTCTGTGTCGAAGAACACAGACTTCCTCGTGGCGGGTGAGAACGCGGGCAGCAAGCTGGACAAGGCCGAGCAGCTGAAGATCCCGATCCTGGACAACGAGAGCTTCAAGACCCTCCTCGCGGAGGGGCCGGATGGCGTTTCACCTAGTCAGGACGATGACGAAGAATAAGTCGTTCGACTTGACAACGTTACCCCTCCGTGATCTTAAGCATAGGGCGAGGGGTTGACCCCCGCCGCGCGGGCCTCATAGTCTGGCACGCGTGCCTCATGAGCAGATCGGATGCAGTTCCGTGATGCGGGCCGAAAAATGTTGAGCTTCCATCAAAATTTTGGTTGCCAACTCCAAAATCGTTATTGTATCGTTATAAACGTTCGAGGCCGTGAGGCTCGAACCTCACCGCGCGGAAGTGCGCGGATCTACATGCTGGGTGCTGCCGTAACACCGGACGTCGTCTACAGGGCAGACACCTGAAACAGAACCCCAAAGACATCTAGGGGTAGACGACGGCGCGCAGAAGTCCAGGGATGGATGGAGCGTAGGTGGCCCGAGGAGCATCGTGAACACTACTTCCAACATTCGCCGTAACGCCCGCCGCGGTGCCGCCGCTCTGGTGATCGGCGGCGCAGCCGCTGCAACCCTGTCGATGCCGGCCAACGCCGCCTCGACCGACACCTGGGACCAGCTGGCCGAGTGCGAGTCCGGCGGTAGCTGGGACACCAACACTGGCAACGGCTTCTCCGGCGGCCTCCAGTTCACCCCGAGCACCTGGTCCGCCTTCGGCGGCCAGGGCGACCCCCAGAGCGCCTCCAAGGCAGAGCAGATCAGCGTTGCCGAGAAGGTCCTCGACGGTCAGGGCTGGGGCGCATGGCCCGCCTGCTCCGCTTCGCTGGGCCTGGGCGACGCCGACAAGGCCGGCACCGCCTCCGTGGCCGACTCGGCCCCGCAGCAGCAGGAGCAGACCGAGGCCGTCGCGCCGCAGTCCTCCAACGTCGAGGCCTACGAGGCCCCGGCTCAGGCTGAGGCCCCGGCCCAGCAGGCCGAGGCTCCGGCTCAGGCCGAGGCCCCCGCCCAGACCGAGGCCGCCGCCCCGGTCCAGGAGGCCTACGAGGCCCCGGCCCAGGTCGAGGCCCCCGCCGCTCCGGCTCAGGCCTCCGCCGGTGAGCACACCGTCGCCGCCGGTGAGACCATCTCCTCCATCGCCGCTCAGCACGGCGTCTCCTGGGAGGAGCTGGCCTCCGCCAACGGCACCGTGGTCTCCGACCCCAACCTGATCTTCCCGGGCCAGGTCCTGGAGATCCCCGCCGCGTAAGTGGCTGATCCCCGGGCCTCGCCCAGCGAGTCCGAGTGATCTCCGTCGCACCCCGTCCTGTTCGCAGGGCGGGGTGCGACGCTTTTAACGGTCGGCACGGCGTCCTCGACGGCCCGGACGGCGTCGTCCACAGGCTCCTGGCGGATGCGGGCCCCGTGCGGGCCCGTGACTAGACTGGGCGGAGGGTCCCGGGCGCCGTCGGATGGACGGCAGCGCGCCGCCGGGCCAACCGAGCCATCAACCGAGCAGGAGAATGCATGTCTGCCATCAGCCGTGATCAGGTCGCGCACCTCGCGAACCTGGCGCGCATCGAGATGGGCGACCAGGAGCTGGACCTCATGGCCGCCGAACTCGACGTGATCGTCGACGCCGTCGCCTCGGTCGCCGAGGCGCCGATCCAGGACGTCCCGCCCACCTCACACCCGATCGCCATGTCCAACGTGCTGCGCGAGGATGTCGTGGAGGAGGGACTCACCAGCGAGGAGGCCCTGATGAACGCGCCCGACGCCGAGGACGGGCAGTTCAAGGTCCCGGCCATCCTGAACGAAGACTAAGAGGAGCAGATGACCGTGAGTCGCAACGAACTCGTCCAGCTGTCCGCCGCCGCGGCGGCCGCGAAGCTCGCCGCCGGCGAGGTCTCCTCCGAGGAGCTGACCCGGGCGCACCTGGAGCACATCGCCTCGACCGAGGGCGAGGCCCTCGACGCCGCTGACCGCTCCCGCGGCACGAGCGGCCTCAACTCCTTCCTGCACGTCGCGCAGGAGGAGGCCCTGGCCACCGCCCGTGGCGTCGACGCCTCCCGGGCCGCCGGGGACGATCTGCACCCCCTGGCCGGCGTGCCGGTCGCGGTGAAGGACAACATCGTCACCCGCGGCATGCCCACCACCGCCGCCTCCCGCATGCTGGAGGGCTGGCTGAGCCCGTACGACGCGACCGTCGTCGCCAAGCTCCGCGAGGCCCGCATGCCGATCCTGGGCAAGACCAACCTCGACGAGTTCGCCATGGGCTCGTCCACCGAGCACTCGGCCTTCGGCGCGACCCGCAACCCCTGGGACCTGGACCGGATCCCCGGCGGCTCGGGCGGTGGCTCCGCGGCGGCCGTGGCCGCCTTCCAGGCCCCGCTGGCGCTGGGCAGCGACACCGGCGGCTCGATCCGCCAGCCCGCGGCCGTGACCGGCTCGGTCGGCGTCCACCCCACCTACGGCTCCGTCTCCCGGTACGGGGCCATCGCGATGGCCTCCTCCCTGGACCAGATCGGCCCGCACGCCCGCACGGTGCGCGACGCCGCGCTGCTGCACGAGGTCCTGGGCGGCCACGACCCCCGCGACGCCACCTCCCTGAAGGACCCCGTCGGGCCCTACGCGGCCCAGGCCGCCGAGGGTGCCGCCGAGGGCGGGCTGCGCGGGATGCGGGTCGGCGTCGTGAAGGAGCTCCTCGACGCCGAGGGCATCCAGGCCGGCGTCTCCCAGCGCTTCCGGGAGTCGCTCGAGGCCCTGCGCGCCGCCGGCGCCGAGGTCCTCGAGGTCTCCCTGCCCAACCTCAGGTACTCGCTGGGCGCGTACTACCTCATCATGTCCTCGGAGGTCTCCTCCAACCTGGCCAAGTACGACGGCGTCCGCTTCGGCTCCCGCACGCTGCCCGAGGACGGCCCGGTGACCATCGAGCGGGTCATGGCGGCCACGCGCGCCGCCGGTTTCAACCCCGAGGCCAAGCGCCGCATCATCCTGGGCACCTACGCCCTCTCGGCGGGCTACTACGACCAGTACTACGGCGCGGCCCAGAAGGTGCGCACGCTGGTCATGCGCGACTTCGAGCAAGCCTTCGGCCAGGTGGACGTGCTGGTCTCGCCCACCTCGCCGACCACCGCGTTCCCGGTGGGGGAGAAGGTCGAGGACCCGCTGGCGATGTACCTCAACGACATCGCCACCATCCCCGTGAACCTGGCCGGCGTCCCGGCGATCTCCGTCCCGGGCGGCCTGGCGCCGGAGAACGGGCTGCCGGTGGGCGTCCAGTTCGTCGCGCCCGTCCGCGAGGACGCCCGCCTGTACCGCGCCGCGGCCGGTCTGGAGGCGGCGCTGGAGGCCGAGTGGGGCGGGCCCCTGCTGGACCGCCTGCCCTCGACCGAATCCCTCATCTCCGCACGCACCGAAGGAGCCGCCAAGTGAGCGACGAGACCCTCTCCTTCGACGAGGCCCTCGCCAAGTACGACCCCGTGCTCGGCTTCGAGGTGCACGTCGAGCTGAACACCAGGACCAAGATGTTCGACGCCGCCCCCAACGCCTTCGGGGACGTGCCCAACACCAACACCACCCCGGTCTCCCTGGGCCTGCCGGGCGTCCTGCCCATGGTCAACCGCACCGCGGTGGAGTCCGCCATCAAGCTGGGACTCGCCCTGGGCTGCGAGATCGCGCCGGTCAGCGAGTTCTCGCGGAAGAACTACTTCTACCCGGACACGCCCAAGAACTTCCAGACCTCGCAGTACGACAAGCCGATCGCGGAGAACGGATCGCTCGACGTCGAGCTCGAGGACGGCACCGTGTTCACGGTGGACATCGAGCGGGCGCACATGGAGGAGGACGCCGGCAAGCTCAGCCACATGGGCGGGGCCGGGCGCATCCAGGGCGCCTCCTACTCGCTGGTCGACTACAACCGGGCGGGCGTGCCGCTGATCGAGATCGTCACCCGCCCCATACGCGGGGCGGGTGAGCGGGCCCCGGAGCTGGCGCGCGCCTACGTCGCGGCGATCCGCGAGATCGTGAAGAACCTGGGGATCTCCGACGCCCGCATGGAGCGGGGCAACGTCCGCTGCGACGCCAACGTCTCGCTGATGCCCAAGGGCGCGGACACGCTGGGCACCCGCACGGAGACCAAGAATGTGAACTCGATGCGCTCGGTCGAGCGCGCCGTGCGTTACGAGATCTGCCGTCACGCGGCGGTGCTGGACTCGGGCGCGCCGATCGTCCAGGAGACCCGGCACTGGCACGAGGACACCCGGGAGACCACCTCGGGCCGCCCGAAGTCCGACGCCGACGACTACCGCTACTTCCCCGAGCCGGACCTCGTCCCCGTGGTCACCGACGCCGAGTGGATCGAGCGGCTGCGCGCCGAGCTGCCGGAGCCCCCGGCCGAGCGGCGTCGTCGGCTCAAGGCCGAGTGGGGCTACTCCGAGGAGGAGTTCCGCGACGTCGTCAACGCCGGCGTGATGGACCAGATCGAGGAGACCATCGCCACCGGCGCCTCGGCGGCGGTCGCGCGCAAGTGGTGGATGGGTGAGATCTCCCGCCTGGCGAAGCAGCGCGAGGTGGAGCCGGGCGAGCTCGGCGTCACCCCGGCCACGGTGGTCGAGCTGAACCAGCTGATCGAGAAGGGGGAGATCAACGACAAGATCGCCCGCCAGGTCCTCGAGCACGTGCTCGACGACGAGGGGACCCCGGCCGAGGTCGTGGAGAAGCGCGGCTTGGCGGTCGTCTCCGACGAGGGAGCGCTCTCGACCGCTGTCGACGAGGCCCTGGCCGCGATGCCCGACGTCGCGGAGAAGATCCGCGGGGGCAAGGTCCAGGCCGCCGGCGCCGTCGTCGGCCAGGTCATGAAGGCCACCCGCGGCCAGGCCGACGCCGGCCGCGTGCGCGAGCTGATCCTGCAGAAGCTCGGCGTGGAGGGCTAGGCCCTCCGGCCGCCGAGCGGACGGCCCGGGGCGGGGAGGCGGTGCGCCTTCCCGCCCCGGGCCGTCTCTGCGGGGCGATGCCTTCCCGCCCCGGGCCGTCTCTGCGCTGCGGGCTCCTCGGCCGACGGCGTGCCGCCCGCCCGCCCGGTCCCGCTACTCGACCACGCCGAGGCAGGCCAGCAGGAAGGCGTACTCCCAGGCCGTGTCACGCCACTGCGTGTACCGCCCCGAGCCGCCGCCGTGCCCGCCCTCCATCTCGGTGCGCAGCAGCACCGGCGCGGAGGAGGCGCTCAGGGACCGCAGCCGCGGCACCCACTTGGCCGGCTCGACGTACAGCACCCGCGTGTCGTTCAGGCTCGTCACGGCCGCGATCGGCGGGTAGGGCAGGGCGCGGACGTTCTCGTACGGCGAGTAGCCCATCATGTACGCGTAGGCCTCCGGGTCCTCGAGCGGATTGCCCCACTCCTCCCACTCCAGCGCGGAGAGCGGCAGATCCGGGTCGGACACGGAGGTCACCGGGTCCACGAAGGGCACGACGGCGAGGATCCCGCAGTACTTATCGGGCGCCATGTTGGCCACCGCCCCCATCAGCAGCCCGCCCGCGGAGCCGCCGGTCGCCGCGATCCGGGCGGCGTCGGCCCAGGGCTGGGCGGCGAGGTGGTCGGTGACCGCCACGAAGTCGGTGAAGGTGTTCAGCTTCCGCAGCTTCTTGCCGTCGGTGTACCAGCGGCGCCCCAGCTCGCCGCCTCCGCGCACGTGGGCGATCGCGAAAACGACGCCGCGGTCCAGCAGGCTCAGCCGGGAGATCGAGAAGCCGGGGTCCATGCTGATCTCGTAGGAGCCGTAGCCGTACTGCAGCACGGGGTGGGCGGCGTCGGGGTCCAGGTCCGCGCGGTGGACCACCGAGACCGGGATCCGCGTCCCGTCCTCGGCGAGCGCCCACTCGCGGCGGGCGGTGTAGCGCGCCGGGTCGTACCCGCCGAGCACCGGGGTCTCCTTACGCAGGCGCAGGGCGCCGGTTGCCGGGAAGTAGTCGTAGCGGCGCGAGGGCGTGACGAAGGAGGTGTAGCTCAGCCCTACGACGGGGGAGTGGACCGAGAACGCCCCGACGCCGGCCGAGTACAGCTCCTCCTCGAAGGCAGGCTCCACAGCCTCGGGCAGCGGCTTCCCCTCCAGGGCCGCCTCGAGGCCGGCCAGCGGCAGGAAGGCGGCCTTGGGCAGGGTGTCCTCCCGCAGGTCCAGCACCAGGTGGGTGGCGGTGAGCCCGACGCCGTGCAGCCGCCTGGTCTCGCTGGGCCCCAGCAGCACGGTGCCGGCCCGCTCCAGCTCCCCGATCCCCGCGGCCTGCCGCGCCTCCTCGAGCGGGACCAGCGTCAGCTGGCCGTTGGGCGCCCCGTGGTCGTGGCTGACCAGGAGGTGGCGGGTACTGCCCAGCAGCACCGGCTCCGCCTCGTAGAGGACCCGCTCCTGGCGGCCGATCACGGTCCAGGCCTCCTCGGCGCGGTCCTCGGCCAGGCCCTCCAGGGGCAGGAGGCGGGCCTCGTTGAACTCCGAGCAGCCGGCGTCGAGCACCAGGTGGGACTCGTCCGAGCTCAGGCCGACGCCGAGCCACAGCGTCGGGTCCTCCTCCCGGGCCAGGACGCGGTCCTCCCCGTCCGAGCCGATGCGGTGGGCCCGCACCTCGTAGGGGCGCCAGGAGGCGTCCACCAGCGTGTAGATCAGGTGGCCGGCGTCGGGGGTCAGGAAGCCGCCGGCGAAGACGTCCTCGAGCCGGTCCGGGAGCAGCTCGCCGGTCTCGAGGTCCCGGACGTACTGGGTGTAGCGCTCGTCCCCGGCGTCGTCCACCGCGTAGGTCAGGTAGCGGCCGTCGCGGGTGACCTGGAAGGCGCCGAGGGAGAAGAAGGGCAGGCCCTCGGCGAGGGCGTTGGCGTCCAGGAGGACCTGCTCGTCCTCCAGCGCCTCGTCCGCGGGGACCTCGGGCGGGGTCCAGTCCCGCTCGGTCTCCCCGGTGGTCCGGGCGGGGACGCGGCAGAAGACGGGGTAGTCCCGGCCCTCCGCCGTGCGGCGGAAGTACCACCAGTCGCCCTTGCGGACCGGCACCGAGAGGTCGGTCTCACGCGTGCGGGACCTGATCTCGCCGAAGATCGCCTCGCGCAGGTCGGCCAGCGGCTCGGTGACGGCCTCGGCGTAGCGGTTCTCGGCCTCCAGCTGGGCGATGACCTGAGGGTCGTCCTTGGCGCGCAGCCACTCGTAGTCGTCGGTGAAGACCTCGCCGTGCAGCCGGCGTTCGACCGGCTCCCGCCGCGTCGAGGGAGCCCGGGCGGCGTCGTTCCAGGGGGATGCTGAGTCAGCGGAAGGAGTCATCCCTCCACTCTACGGCGGGCCGGCCGCAGGGCGAGGTAGAGCGCCGCGAGCACTGCGCACCACACCGCGCCCACGATCAGCGCCAGCCGGGTGTCCTCGAAGAACCCCAGCAGGACCAGGACGCCGAGCATGAAGGCCAGCGCGATCCACGAGCCCGCGGCGCCCAGCGGCGTCGGGAACTCGGTGGGGCCGGCGCCCTCCCGCGCCCGCTGCCGCCGGAACGCCAGGTGGGTGACCAGGATCATGATCCACACCAGGACGGTCGCGAAGGTGGCCAGGGAGGCGACCACCAGGAACGCGTCCTCGAAGAAGTAGTTGAGCAGCACGCCCGCCACCAGCACCACGCCCATGCACGCCACCGTCATCCACGGGATGCCGCGGGAGGAGACCCGGGTGAACGACGCCGGGGCCAGCCCGCGCCGGGCGAGGCCGTAGAGCATGCGCCCGGCGCCGTAGACGTCGGCGTTGATCGCGGAGACCGCGGCCGTGAGCACCACGACGTTGAGGATGTGGGCGGCCGCCGGGATGCCCAGCCCGTCGAAGATCTGCACGAAGGGCGAGTTGCCCGAGCTGATGCCCGACCAGGGGGAGAGCGACATGATCACCGCCATGGTGAGCACGTAGAACAGCAGGATGCGCACGGGGACGGTGTTGATGGCCTTGGGGATCGAGGCCCGGGGGTTCTCCGCCTCGCCGGCGGTGATGCCGATGGTCTCGATGCCCCCGAAGGCGAACATCACCACCGTGAAGCAGGCGAGGAAGCCGGACAGGCCGTTGGGGAAGAAGCCGCCGTCCTCCCACAGGTTGGCCACCGAGGGGGCCGCCTCGGCGTCGAGCCGGACGCCGAAGACCAGCAGCGCGATCCCGCCGACGATCATGGCCGCGATCGCGGTGACCTTCACGACGGTGAACCAGAACTCCATCTCGCCGAACAGCTTCACCTTGGAGAGGTTGATCGCCAGGATGACCAGCACCACCGAGGCCACCCAGATCCAGCTGGGGGAGCCCGGGAACCAGAACTTCATGTACACGGCGACGGCGGTCACGTCGGCGATCGCGACCAGCGCCATCTCGAAGGCGTAGGACCAGCCGGTGACGAAGCCCGCCCAGGGGCCCAGGTAACGGGTCGCGTACTCGGAGAAGGCCCCGGAGACCGGGTGCGCGAGCGCCATCTCGCCCATCGCCCGCATCACCATGAAGACCGCCGCGCCGCCGACCACGTAGGCCAGCAGCACCGAGGGGCCGGCGAACTCGATCGCCGACGCCGACCCGAGGAACAAACCCGTGCCGATGGCCGAGCCCAGGGCGATGAACAGGATGTGCCGGAGGGACAGCCCGCGGGACAGCGGCTGGAGGTCGGTGTCGGACACGGTCGGAGAAGCCATGCGGATCCTTCGGGGTAACGCGGATGGGGGATTCCCGGCGCCCCGGTGCGAGGGGCGGAACCCGAAAGGACAGTGTACGCGTCCGCCGGCGCGCGGCAGCGCCGCGGTCCCGTCACGGGGCGGCCCGCCTTGACCGCGGCGGCCGCACGGGCCAAAATGTTCCCAGGTCAAGAGAACCAGCGACAAGCCCCAGCTAGCTGGTCGGCAACCCTCCAACCGCGGTGGGGTGCCCTGGGTGAGGACCTGGCCGGAGGCGAACACCGCATCCGGCAAGCGCGGGCGCGGTGTGCCCGGCTGTCACGCGGGCGCGGCTCCCCACTCCCCGGTGAACCAGAGGGTTCCGGGTCGAACGGGCGCCTCCGGCCGGTGCGCCGCCGGGTCGCCTCGCCCCCTCGAGACGAGAAGGAGCGACGCATGACCACCGAGGACACCCTGCCGACCCCGTCCCAGCCGCAGGGCTGGAGATTCGAGACCCGCCAGATCCACGCCGGGCAGGAGCCCGACGCCGCGACCGGCGCCCGGGCGCTGCCGATCTACCAGACGACGTCGTACGTCTTCCGTGACGCCGAGCAGGCCGCCGACCGCTTCGGCCTGCGGGAGCTGGGCCCGATCTACTCGCGGCTGACCAACCCGACCCAGGAGGTCGTGGAGAACCGGATCGCGGCGCTGGAGGGCGGCGTCGGGGCCCTGCTGGTGGCCTCCGGGCAGGCGGCGATCACGCTGGCCATCCTCAACGTGGCGCAGGCCGGAGGGCACGTCGTCGCCAGTCCCAGCCTGTACGGGGGCACCTACAACCTGCTGCGGTACACCCTGGCCAACTACGGGGTCGAGACGACCTTCGTGGAGGACTTCGACGATCCCGAGGCCTGGCGCGCGGCGGTCCGGCCCAACACCAAGGCCTTCTTCGGCGAGACCGTGCCGAACCCGCGCAGCGACGTCCTGGACATCGAGCCGCTGGCCGAGATCGCCCACGAGGCCGGGGTGCCGCTCATCGTGGACAACACCGTGCCGACGCCGTACCTGGTGCGGCCCATCGAGTGGGGCGCCGACGTCGTCGTGCACTCCGCCACCAAGTACCTGGGCGGGCACGGCAACAGCGTCGGCGGCGCGATCGTCGACGCCGGGACCTTCGACTACGGTGCGCACCCGGACCGGTTCCCGCAGTTCACCACCCCGGACCCGAGCTACCACGGCCTGGTCTTCGCGGAGGACCTGGGGGCCGAGGGCGCCTTCGGCGTGAACCTCTCCTACATCCTGCGGGCGCGGGTCACCCTGCTGCGCGACCTCGGGCCGGCGATCTCCCCGACCAACGCCTTCAACATCTCCGTAGGGATCGAGACGCTCTCGCTGCGCGTGGAGCGGCACGTGGAGAACGCCCGGAAGGTCGCGGCCTGGCTCGAGGAGCGGCCGGAGGTGACCCGGGTGCACTACGCCGGGGCGGAGTCCTCGCCGTGGTACCAGCGCGGCCTGAAGTACGCGCCGAAGGGCGTGGGGGCCGTGGTCGGTTTCGAGATCGAGGGCGGGGCGCCGGAGGCGAGGTCCTTCGCCGACTCCCTGCAGCTGCACTCCAACGTCGCCAACATCGGCGACGTCCACTCGCTGGTGATCCACCCGGCCTCGACGACCCACTCGCAGCTCTCCGAGGAGGAGCTGCGGGCGGCCGGCGTCGCCCCCGGGTTCGTCCGGCTCTCGGTGGGGCTGGAGCACATCGACGACATCCTGGCCGACCTCGAGCAGGGGTTCCGGGCGCTCGCCGCGCGCCGGGCCTCCGCCGCGACGGCCGCCGAGTAGGGAAGCAGAGCGAACGAGTGACGATCACGGGCACCGGGACCGACCGCCGCACGGGCAGGCAGGACGGGGTGGTGCAGTTCCAGCAGGTCGGCGACCTGGAGCTCGAGTCGGGCGCCGTGCTGCCCGAGGTCACCCTGGCCTACGAGACGTGGGGGCGGCTGGCCGAGGACGGCGGCAACGCCGTGCTGGTGATGCACGCGCTGACCGGGGACACCCACGTGGCCCACGGCTTCGCGGGGGAGGACGCGCCCGAGCTGACCCGCGAGGCCGCCGAGGCCCCCGGTTGGTGGGAGGGGCTCATCGGCCCCGGCGCCGCGATCGACACCGACAGGTACTTCGTGGTCTGCCCCAACATCGTGGGCGGCTGCTACGGCTCCACGGGACCCTCGACGCCGGCTCCCTCCTCGGCGGATCCGCAGTGCCGCCCCTGGGGCTCGCGCTTCCCGTTGGTGACGATCCGCGACTCCGTGCACGCCGAGGCGCGGCTGGCCGACGCGCTGGGCATCCAGGAGTGGTTCCTGGTGCTGGGCGGGTCCATGGGCGGCGGCCGGGCGGCCGAGTGGGCCGTGACCTATCCCGAGCGCGTGCGCAACTGCGCGGTGGTGGCCTCCGGCCCCGCGGCCACGGCGGAGCAGCTGGCCTGGGGGCAGACCCAGTCGCTGGCGATCCGGCAGGACCCGCACTACGCGGGCGGCGACTACTACTCGGGGACCTTCCCCGTGGACGGGCTCGGCCTCGCCCGCCGCATCGCGCACATCACCTACCGCTCGGACACCGAGCTGCACTATCGCTTCGGCCGCCATCCCCAGGGCGAGGAGGACACGGCGGGGCCGCTGGCCGCCCGCCGCGGGCGGTACCGCGTGGAGAGCTACCTGGACCACCAGGCCTCGAAGCTCGCCGGCCGGTTCGACGCGAACTCCTACCTCGTGGTCAACGAGGCCCTCATGAGTCACGACGTCGCCCGCGGGCGGGGCACCCTGCGCGAAACCCTGGCCCGGACGACCTGCGGCTGGACCGTCATCGCGGTCGACTCGGACCGGCTGTTCTACCCGAAGGAGTCCGAGGCGCTCGCCGAGGCCCTGCCCGCGCCGGTCGAGGTGCGGATGATCAGCTCGCCCAACGGCCACGACGGCTTCCTGCTGGAGACCTCGCAGCTGAGCAAGTTCCTGCGGGAGGGCGTCCCGGGGCTCTAGACCTGCGGGAGGGACGCTGGGATCCGCATCGCGTGAGCGGTCCGCCCGCCACGCGGGACCCCGCCTCGCCCCGTTCCCTGCTGTGCCCTGGTGCCCGCAGCCTGCACCCCGGCGCGTCCACAGTGCGGAGCCCGGCTCGGCCCGGGCCGCGCCGGGCTCGTAGCATGGATCCCATGGATCAGAAGTTCGTCGTTGAGTACTCGCGCCCGGAGGAGCAGAGGCCGGGCACCCACCTGGTGGTCATGCTGCACGGCTACGGCTCCCACGAGGGGGACCTCATGGGCCTGCTGCCCGCCCTGCCGGAGGAGGGGTTCACCTACGCCTCGCTGCGCGCCCCCGGGGCCATGCCCGGCGGGGTCGGCTTCGAGTGGTTCGGCCTGACCGGCCTGCCGGCCGAGGTCTCCTACTCCGAGGAGGGAGTCCGCAGCGCCACCGAGGCGGTGATCGCCTGGATCGAGGGCGAGGCGGGGGAGTATGCGGACGTCGCCCTGCTCGGCTTCTCCCAGGGGATGGCGGTGGCCGCCTCCGTGGCGCGGCGCCGTCCGGAGCTGGCCCGCGCCCTCGTCGGGCTCTCGGGCTTCGTGACCGCCCCGATCCAGGGATGGGCCGACGACGCCGCCCTGGCGGCCCGGCAGCCCCGCCTCCCGGTCTTCTACGGCCGGGACCAGGCGGATCCGGTGGTCCCCGAGCAGGCCGTGGCGCACACGCTGGACTGGCTGCGGGAGAACACCGACGTGACCAAGGTCCTCTACGCGGGCATGGGCCACGGCGTCAGCAACCAGGAGATCAAGCACGTGGGCGAGTTCCTGCGGCACGTGCTGCGCTGAGGCCGGGCCGCGCCGCCCGGAGGCGGCCACACCGGCCTCAGCCGGCCGAGACCACCTCGAGGACGGCCCCGGCGAAGCCCACGACGTCGCCGGGGCGGACCTGCCGCCCCCGCTGGGTCACGGTCTCGCCGTTGACGGTCACGTAGCCCTCGGCCACGACCTCCCGGGCCTGGGCGCCGTCCTCGACCAGTCCCGCCAGTTTCAGCAGCTGGCCGAGGCGGATGGACTCGTCGCGGATTTCAACGGTATCTCTGTGCTGATCGCTCATCGTGGCCAGTCTATCCGCACCGACCCGGTAGGCTTGTCCGGAGATCACCACCCCCGCCACCGCGCGTGGCACATCGCGTCAATCATGGAGTGAGCAGACATATGGCACCCAAGTCCACGCTGGACAACGTCATCACGCTGGCCAAGCGCCGCGGATTCGTCTTCCAGGCCGGCGAGATCTACGGAGGCTCGCGCTCCGCGTGGGACTACGGTCCCCTCGGCGCCGAGCTGAAGGAGAACATCCGTCAGCTGTGGTGGCAGAACTTCGTCCGCTCCCGCGAGGACATGGTGGGCCTCGACTCCTCCATCATCCTGCCCAAGGCCGTCTGGGAGGCCTCCGGGCACGTGGAGACCTTCACGGACCCGCTGGTCGAGTCGCTGCACACACACAAGCGCTACCGCGCCGATCACCTGCTGGAGGCCTACGAGGCCAAGCACGGCCACCCGCCGGCCAACGGCCTGGCGGACATCCGCGACCCCGAGACCGGCCAGCCCGGCAACTGGACCGAGCCGCAGAACTTCTCTGGCCTCATGAAGACCTACCTGGGCGCGGTGGACAACGAGGAGGGCCTGCACTTCCTGCGGCCCGAGACGGCCCAGGGCATCTTCGTGAACTTCAACAACGTGGTGACCGCCTCGCGCAAGCGCCCGCCCTTCGGCATCGGCCAGATCGGCAAGGCCTTCCGTAACGAGATCACCCCGGGCAACTTCATCTTCCGCACCCGCGAGTTCGAGCAGATGGAGATCGAGTACTTCGTGCACCCCGAGGACGCTCCCGCCGCCTTCGACCGCTGGGTCGAGGACTGCTGGAACTGGTTCGTGGACCTGGGCATCGACCCGGACCACATGCGCAGGCTCGACGTCCCCGAGGACGAGCGCGCGCACTACTCGGCCGGGACCATCGACCTCGAGTACCGCTTCGGCTTCCCGGGCAGCGAGTGGGGCGAGCTGATGGGCGTGGCCAACCGGACCGACTACGACCTCGGCGTGCACAACGAGAACTCGAACACCCGCCTGGAGTACTTCGACCAGGCGAGCGGGGAGCGCTACGTCCCGTACGTCATCGAGCCCTCCTTCGGCCTGACCCGCTCCATGATGGCGTTCCTGGTGGACGCCTACACCGAGGACGAGGCGCCCAACACCAAGGGCGGCGTCGACGTGCGGACCGTGCTGAAGCTGGACCCGCGCCTCGCGCCGGTCAAGGCCGCTGTGCTGCCGCTGTCCAAGAAGCCCGAGCTGACCCCGGTCGCGGAGAGGCTCGCCGCCGAGCTGCGCACGGCCTGGAACGTCGACTACGACACCGCCGGGGCCATCGGCCGCCGCTACCGCCGCCAGGACGAGATCGGGACGCCGTTCTGCATCACCGTGGACTTCGATACCCTCGAGGACCAGGCCGTGACGATCCGCGAGCGGGACACCATGGCGCAGGAGCGGGTGAGCCTGGACCAGGTCAAGGCGTACCTCGCCGGGAAGCTGATCGGCTAGTCGGATGGCGGAGAGCATGAACGAGTACCAGCTCCGGCCCTGGCGGGAGGGCGACGACCTGCAGCTGATGCAGCTGTGGCCCGATGCCGAGAACGTCCACGCCTCCGTCTTCCGCGCCAAGCTGGGGGAGGAGCCCGCGAGCCACTGGCAGCGCACCTTCGTGGTGGAGCACCACGGCGTGCCGGTCGCGGCGGGGACGGCGTACGAGACGAGCCTGCACTCCTGTCGCCTGTGGGCCTACGTCGAGGTGGCCCCCGACCACCGCCGGCGCGGCCTGGGCGGGATGATCCTCGCCGCCCTGCGCGAGGCCGCCGCGCAGACCCCCAGCGGCGTCTCCGCCCTGCGCAGCAAGGTGGTCCCGGGCTCCTCCGGGGCGGGCTTCGCGCAGTGGGCGGGGCTCACCTCGATCCAGCGCACACGCATGGTCCGCATCGAGGCCGGCGCGCTGCCGCCCCGGCCGCTGCGCGAGGACGAGGCGGGACGGACGACCCAGGCGGTGGAGGACCTCGCGACCGGATCCCTGGAGCTGACCCGGGTCCTGTGGGACTTCTACCGCCGGGTCCACGACTGGGATCCGCCGGCCGAGCAGTCGCTGGGGCAGGTCAACCGGCTCTTCCTCTCGGACGAGGCCGAGGCGTACGGCGCCGTGGTGCTCCGCGAGGACGTGGTGCGGGCCGAGCGGGAGGAGCGGCGGGCCCCCATCGCCGCCTTCGCCGTCAGCTACCGTCCCCTGGACGCGGACGCCCCGGACCGGGAGGTCGCGGACGACGAGGCCACGGAGGTCCTGCTGGGCTACGACGTCGACGCCCAGGGCGCCTCGGACGCGCTGCAGCAGCTCATCGCGCTGCTGGTGCACCAGTACCCGATCGTGATCGAGGTCGACGACTCGATGGAGGCGCTCGCCCGGATCGCCGAGGCGCTCGTGCACCGCGGGACCGCCGGCGTGGAGGAGGAGACCCTGGTGGTGGCCGAGGAGGGCCCCGCCGCGGCGTGAGCCGACGCCGTCGGTGGGAGGAGACGACCGGGCGACGCCGGGGCCTCGGGCCCGGCGTCGCCCGGATCGTCCGGTCCTCCCGCACGGCGGCCCGGCGTGCTCAGCGCTCCTCGACGTACCGCCGGGTCACGCTGAGGTCCTGGTCGCCGAGCCCCCGGCCGACCAGCTCCTCGTAGGACTCCAGGAGCACGGGCAGCAGCGCCGGGTTGACGGCGGCGGCCCCGGCGACGTCGGCCCCGAACCTGAGGTCCTTGACCATGTAGGCCGCGAGGCCGCCGGGCCGGTAGTCCTCCGCGGCCATCGCCACGCCCCGGGTCCGCAGCACCCGGCTGTCGGCGTAGCCCCGGGAGAGCAGGTCGAAGAGGCGGGCGACGTCGAGCCCGCTGCGCGAGGCGAGCGCCGCCGCCTCGCCGAGGGCCATCGCCGTCGCGCCCACCACCAGCTGGTTGCACGCCTTGGCGACCTGCCCCGAGCCGAGCGGGCCCAGGTGCTTGGGGGTCCCGCAGGCCCGGAGCACGGGCTCGGCCCGCTCCACGTCCTCCTCGGCGCCGCCGACCATGATCGAGAGGGTGCCCGCCTCGGCGCCCTCGACCCCGCCGGAGACCGGCGCGTCGACGACCCGGACCCTGCCCTCCTCGCTCTCGCCCAGGCGCTCCGCGAGCTCTCCGACCCCGACCGGGGAGGAGGTCGAGCAGATCACGAGGAGGAGGTCGCGGCCCCGGGCGCCGGCGAGGATCCCGTCCTCGCCGTCCAGGGCCGCCTCGAGCTGGGGGAGGTCCGGCAGGACCGAGAGCACGACGTCGCACTGCTCGCCGAGCTCCCGCGGGGTGCCGGCCCAGCTCGCTCCCGCATCCACCAGCGGGCGCGCCTGCTCGGGGCGGCGCGCCGTCACCGCCACGGACCGGGGGAAGGCCCCGAGGAGCCGGGAGGCCATCGGCGCGCCCATGTTGCCCAGCCCGATGACCCCGATTCGGGGGCCATCCTCGGCGTCGGTCTTCGCCCGGGGCCGGGCGGTCTTCTCAGAGTTCATCGTCGGTCCTCTCCCGCGTGCTGATGGTGCTTTCCGGACCGGCCCGAGGGACGTGCCGCCCCGCACCGCCGATATCGGATGCTGGCTGAATCATATTCAATATGCTGAATGGCGTCTAGACTGGGCGCATCACCGCTCGTAGAGAGCAAAACGACGAAGGAGCTGAAGCCATGGTGCCGGAGGGTAACGCAGAGAGCACGGTGCGGGGATCGGATCCGGGGGAGGGGGAGGACCGGCCGGTGCGGGTCGTCGTCGCCTCCCCGCTGCCGGAGGAGCTGTGCGCCTCGATCGCCTCCGCCGTCCCAGGTGCCGAGGTGGTGCGCCGCCAGGAGCTGTACCCGCCGATGCGCTTCCCCGCCGACCACGCCGGCGACCCGGAGTTCACCCGCTCGGAGCGGGAGCAGCGCGAGTTCGAAGAGATGGTGGACACGGCGGACGTGCTCTACGGGATCCCCGACGTGGACCCCGACGCGCTGCGGCGCACCGTCCGGGCCAACGGGCGCCTGCGCTGGGTGCAGACCATGGCCGCCGGCGGCGGGGCCCAGGTCAAGGCCGCCGGCCTGACGGGCGAGGAGCTCGAGCGGGTCCGGTTCACCACCTCGGCGGGAGTGCACGGGGAGCCGCTGGCGGAGTTCGCCCTGTTCGGCGTGCTGGCCGGGGCGAAGAACCTGCTGCGCCTGGCCGCGGACCAGCGGGAGAGGCACTGGCCCCGGGAGCGCTGGTTCATGGGACAGCTCTCCGAGATGACGGTCCTCATCCTGGGCCTGGGGGGCATCGGGCGCACCGCGGCCCGGAAGTTCGGCACGCTCGGGGCCACCGTGTGGGGCACCTCCCGCAGCGGCCGGCCGGTGGAGTCAGTGGACCGCGTCGTCTCCCTCGACGAGCTCGAGGACGTCATCGGGGAGGTCGACGCCGTCGTGGTGACCCTGCCCGGCACCGAGGCCACGGAGGGGCTCCTGGATGCCAGGCTCCTCGCGGCGTGCGCCCCCGGCGTCGTCGTCGTCAACGTGGGCCGGGGAAGCGTCATCGACGAGCCGGCGCTGGTGGAGGCGCTGGACGAGGGACGGGTGGGCTTCGCCGCCCTGGACGTCACAGCCCGGGAGCCGCTGCCCGAGCAGAGCCCCCTCTGGGAGCACCCCCGCGCCCTCATCAGCCCGCACACGGCGGCCCAGAGCGAGCACGAGCAGCGCCGCATCACGGAGCTGTTCATCCGCAACCTGAAGGCGTTCATGGCCGGGGGCCCTATGGAGAACGTGGTGGACACCGTTGAGTTCTACTGATCCGGAGAGAAGCGAAGAGGCCCTCGCCGCCGAGGCCAGGGGCGGGCCCGGCAGGGGCGCCCCCGCCGTGGTCAGGGCGGCCCGGCTGCTGCGCCTGCTGGAGGCGGCGCCCGGCCGGGAGATCCCGCTCGCGGAGCTGGCGGCGGACCTGGGCGCCGCCAAGTCCTCCACGCTCTCGGTGTGCGCGGCCCTCGAGGAGACGGGGCTGATCGTGCGCGGCGGGGGCGGATACCGGCTCGGCCGCGCCGTGCTGGAGCTGGCGGGCTCCTACCTGTCCGGCTTCGACCAGCTGCGGGCCTTCTACGACCTGTGCCGGGACTCCGAGGCGCTGGAGCGCGAGGTCGTCCAGATAGCGCTGCTGGAGGGCTCCGACGTCATCTACCTCGCCCGCCATGAGGGCCGGGTGCCCTACCGCTTCTCCGCCGGGATCGGCTCCCGCTTCCCGGCCTCCTCGACGGCGGTGGGGCATGCCCTGCTGGCCGGCCTCGGGGACGAGGAGGTGGAGCGGAGGTTCGCCTCCGCGGCAGCCTTCCCCCGGCTCACGCCCCACTCGGTGACGGATCTGCCGACCCTCCTGGCGGCCCTGCATCGCACCCGGGCGCGCGGCTACGCGCTGGATCAGGAGGGCGTGCATCCGGGGATCGTGGGCGTCGCCGTCCGGCTGCCGCCCTGGAACCCGGCGGACGCCCCGCTCTCGGTGGGCGCCTCGATCATGGCGACCGAGGCCACCCCCGACCGCGTCGAGGAGGTGGGGGAGGCCCTCCGAGTCCTGGTGGAGGCGCTGAGCAATCCGCTGGTCTCCCGATGAGGACGAGGAACCCCTCCGCTGAGAACGAGGAACCCCTCATATGTTCAGCACGTTGAATGATGTTCACTCCTGTGTTAGCTTGAGCCTGTCGCCACTGTGACACCCGTCATCAGGTGGGGATATGGGGTTCAGGTATCAAAGGAGATAGGCCCATGGAAACGGAGAACCGCGCAGAGGCGGAACGCGCCAGGCAGCTCAAGAGAGCGACCCTGGCCTCCAGCATCGGCAGCGCACTGGAGTACTACGACTTCGCCCTCTACGGGCTGGCCTCGGCGCTGATCTTCTCGCGCCTGTTCTTCCCTGACCTCGACCCGGCGACGGCGCTCATCTCGAGCTTCGCGATCTACGGCGTCGGCTTCCTGGCCCGACCCCTCGGCGGGCTGTTCTTCGGCGCGATGGGGGACCGGATCGGTCGCAAGGCCGTGCTGGTCATCACCATCCTGCTGATGGGCGGGGCCTCGACGCTGATCGGGGCGCTGCCCACCTACGAGCAGGTGGGCTTGCTGGCGCCCCTGCTGCTGCTCCTGATGAGGCTGGCCCAGGGATTCGGCGCCGGCGCCGAGCAGGCCGGCGCCACGGTGCTGATGAGCGAGGTGGCCCCGGTGAGGCGCCGCGGCTTCTTCGCGGCCCTGCCGTTCATCGGCATCCAGGGCGGCACCCTGCTGGCGGCCGGCGTCTTCGTCTACCTGGGCACCCTGCCCGAGGAGACCCTGCTCGGCTGGGCGTGGCGGGTGCCGTTCCTGGCGAGCTTCCTGCTGATCGTCATCGCCGTGTACATCCGGGCCAAGCTGCACGAGACCCCGACCTTCGCGGAGCTGGAGGCCCAGGACGAGGTCCCGCGCCAGCCCCTGCGCGAGCTCTTCAGCGGCTCCGGGATCCTGGTCCTCAAGGGGGTCGGGCTGCGCATGGCCGAGAACGGCGGCTCCTACCTCTTCCAGGGCATGGCGGTGGCCTACGCGACCAAGACCGTGATGCAGGACCCCTGGGTCGGCTCCCTGGCCGTGGCCATCGGCTCCATGATCGGCCTCTTCTCCGTGCCCCTGACCGGCGCGCTCTCCGACCGCCTGGGCCGCGTCCCGGTGTACCGGGCGGGCGCGCTGATCATGGTGTGCTACGCCTTCCCCGCCTGGTGGCTCCTCTCCTGGGGGAACACGGGGGTGACGCTGGCCGTCATCGCGTTCGGCATCGGCGTCGCCGTGAACACCATGCTCGGCCCGCAGTGCTCCATGCTGCCCGAGCTGTTCGGCAACCGCAGCCGGTACATCGGGGTCGCGATGTCCCGGGAGATCTCCGCGGTGCTGGCGGGCGGGCTGGCCGGCGTCGTCGGCTCGACCCTGCTCAAGATCTTCGACGGCTCGTGGGTCCCGCTGGCCGTCTACACCCTCATCCTGGGCCTCATCACCCTGATCACGACCTTCAGGGTCCCGGAGTCGAAGGGGCGCGATCTGCTGATGGTCGAGGACGCCCGGACCGCCTCCGTCCCGGTCGTCACCACGGCGGACGGGTACCAGGTCACCGGGGCCGCGGTGTCCATCGCCATCGAGGATCCGGAGCGGGAGGCCTGAGGGATCCGGAGCAGAGCGCACCGCAGACCGGCCCCGCCCCGCGCCCGCCCCGAGCGGGTGCGGGGCTGGCCGACACAGAAACCATCCCCAGAGGAAGGACAGCACTAGATATGCCGACATTCGACCTGACCGGGCGCACCGCGCTGGTCACCGGATCAAGCCGGGGCATCGGCCGCGGCCTGGCCACGGCGCTCGCCGAGGCGGGCGCGCGCGTCGTCGTCCACGGCCGCAGCCCCGAGACCGCGCAGGCCGCGGCGCAGCAGATCGCGGAGGAGACGGGCGCGACGACGCTCGGCCTCGCCTTCGACGTCACCGACGAGGGGGAGGTGGGTGCGGGCATCGCCGAGCTCGAGGAGCGCTGGGGCACCCCGGACATCCTGGTCAACAACGCCGGGATGCAGAAGCGGGCGCCGATCGGGCAGTTCGCGATGGAGGACTGGGAGCAGCTGCTCGCCACCAACCTCACCAGCGCCTTCCTGCTCTCCCGGGCGGTCTCCGGCGGGATGACGGAGCGGGGCTCGGGGAAGATCATCACGATCGGCTCGGTCCAGTCCCGCCTGGCCCGGCCAGGCATCGCCCCCTACTGCGCGACCAAGGGCGGCGTCGTGATGCTGTCCCAGGGGCTGTGCGCGGACCTGAGCCCGCACGGCGTGCAGGTCAACGCGATCGCCCCCGGCTACTTCGCGACCGAGCTGACCCAGCCGCTGGTCGAGGACGAGGAGTTCAGCGCGTGGGTCGCCTCCCGCACGCCCGCCGGGCGCTGGGGGCAGCTCGAGGACCTCTCCGGCGCCGTGGTGTTCCTGGCCAGCTCCGCGAGCGACTTCATCACCGGCCAGACCCTGTACGTGGACGGAGGGATGACCAGTGTCGTCTGAGAACCCGGAGAGCCCTGTGACCACCCGGGCCCTGAGGGTGGTCCCCGAGGAGGGCGGGCAGCGGCTCGAGCTCGCGGAGATCGAGCTGCCGCCGCGCCGGCCGGACCAGGCGCTGATCCGCGTCGCCTACGGCGGCGTCTGCGGGAGCGACCTGCACTACTGGATGCACGGCGCGGCGGGGGCCTCGATCCTGAGGCACCCGATGGTGCTGGGGCACGAGGTCGTCGGCACCGTCGAGGAGGCCGCTGCGGACGGCTCCGGGCCCGCCGCCGGGACCCCGGTCGCGGTCCACCCTGCCACCCCGGGCGACGACGGCGTGACCCGGTACCCCGCCGGCAGCCCGAACCTCTCCCCGCGCGCCACCTACCTCGGCTCCGCGGCGCACGACCCCCACACCGAGGGCGCCTTCAGCCGCCTGGCCGTGCTGGACGCGCGGATGCTCCGCCCCCTGCCTGAGGGACTGAGCCTGCGGGACGCCGCGCTGGCCGAGCCGGCCGGCGTCGCGCTGCACGCGGTGTCCAGGGCCGGGGACCTGCGCGGGAAGGAGGTCATGGTGATCGGCTGCGGGCCGATCGGCGCGCTGATCATCGCCGCGGCCGCGCGCGCCGGCGCCGCGCGCATCACCGCCGCCGACCTCCACGCCAGCGCCCTGGAGCGCGCCCGCCAGCTCGGCGCGGACCAGACGCTGCACCGGCCCGATGCCGCCGCGGCAGCGGAGGTGCAGGCCGACGTCGTCTTCGAGTCCAGCGGCAGCTGGCAGGGGACGGACACCGCGATCCGCGGCGCCGTGCGCGGCGGCCGCGTGCTCATGGTGGGCCTGCTGCCCCCGGGCCAGCAGCCGGTGGACCTCTCGATCGCGATCGCCCGCGAGCTGGAGATGGTGGGCTGCCTGCGCTTCAACGACGAGATCGACGAGGCGCTGACCGCGCTCGCGGACGGCTCGCTGCGCACCGGCCCGATCGTCTCGCACGTGCTGGACCTCGACGACGCCCCCGAGGCCTTCGAGCTCGCCCGCCGCGCCGAGGACTCCTGCAAGGTCCTGCTACGGTTCTGAGGACCTGAGAGGCATCGGCGAGGGGAGGGCCGTCCGGCGTGGAGGACGTGAGGATCGAGCGGGTGCTGCGCGCCGTCGAGTGCGTCCCGCAGGGCCGGGCTGCCACCTACGGTACGCTCGGGCGGATCTGCGGGGAGAGCCCGCGCGTGGTCGGCCGGGTGCTCTCGCTCTGGGGCTCCAACGTCGCCTGGTGGCGGGTGGTCAACGCCGCGGGCACGATCCCCGGGCACGGGGCGGAGGCCGCGTCGCTGTGGAGGAGCGAGGGGCTGCTCGCGGCGGGTCCCGCCCGCTCCCGCCGCGAGCCGGCCGTGGACCTGAGGCGGGTCGCCGCGGACGAGGGGGAGCTGCGCCGCCGCTGGGAGGCGGCGGTGGCGGACCTGGAGGGGTGAGCCCCGCGCAGGCGAGCGGCTCCCGCGCGGAGGAACGGCCCCGCGCCGCCGAGCGAGCCCGCGCCGCCGGACGGCGCCCGCCCCGGTGAGATCGGCCACGACCCCCGCGCCCGCCGCGCCGGCGTGTGAGACAATCGCCCGGTGACGACCACGACCCCCGCCCAGCTGACCCTGCCGCCTCTGCGCCTCGGCCCCCTCACGGTCGACGTGCCGGTGGTCCTGGCCCCGATGGCCGGCGTGACCAACAAGGCGTTCCGCAGGCTCTGCCGCGAGTACGGGGGAGGGCTCTACGTGACCGAGATGGTCACCGCCCGCGCCCTGGTCGAGCGCCGTCCCGAGTCGCTGCGCATCATCGACCACGACGAGGACGAGCGGATCCGCTCGATCCAGATCTACGGCGTCGACGCCGTGAACGTCGGCAAGGCGGTGCGGATGGTCGCCGAGGAGGGGCGCGCGGACCACATCGATCTCAACTTCGGCTGCCCCGTCCCCAAGGTCACCAAGAACGGCGGCGGCTCGGCCCTGCCCTGGAAGACCGACCTGTTCGACGCCATCGTCGGCACCGCCGTGCGCGAGGCCGCCCGGGCAGACATCCCCGTCACGGTCAAGATGCGCAAGGGCATCGACGACGAGCACATCACCTTCCTCGACGCCGCCAAGACCGCCCGGGACCGCGGGGTCGCCGCGATCGCCCTGCACGGCCGGACCGCCGCCCAGCACTACTCGGGCCAGGCGGACTGGGACGCGATCGCCGAGCTGCGCGAGGCGATCCCGGACGTCCCGGTGCTGGGCAACGGGGACATCTGGTCGGCCGAGGACGCCGCCCGGATGGTCGAGCAGACCGGGGTCGACGGCGTCGTGATCGGCCGCGGCTGCCAGGGGCGCCCGTGGCTGTTCGGCGACCTCCAGGCCGCCTTCGAGGGGCGCCCGGACCGCTACCGCCCCGGCGTCGCGCGCGTGGCCGAGATCATCTACCGCCACGCGCAGATGCTGGTGGAGACCTTCGGCGACGAGCACCGCGGCGTCCGCGAGATCCGCAAGCACATCGCCTGGTACTTCAAGGGCTACCCCGTGGGCGGGGAGCTGCGCGCCCGGATGGCGCAGGTCCCGGACCTCGCCACCTTCCGCGAGCTGCTGGGCGAGCTGGACCTGAGCCTGCCCTACCCCGGCGCCGCCGTCGAGGGCCCGCGGGGCCGCGCCGGCTCGCCCAAGCGCCCGCACCTGCCCCAGGGCTGGCTGGACTCCCGCACCGTCGACGACGCCGAGCGCCTCGGCCTGCTCGACGCCGAGCTGGACATCTCCGGCGGCTGATCCCGGGCGGGCACCCCGTCCCGTGGGACGCGACGGTGTCCTCCTCCCACGGCCGGGCGGGCCGCCCCCGGGCTGATCCCGCATCCCCGAAGAGGGCGAGAACCCCGCCCTCGCGCGGGATCCGCGATACTGTGAGCCTCAGTCCACCGACGTCTCACGTGAGGTACCGCCCATGTCCTTCCCCTCGGCGCTGAGCCTCCCCGGATACTCCGCGGAGGACACCGAGCGACGTCTGCCCGAGCACCACAAGAACCTCTACCGCAGCCACTTCGAGCGGGACCGGGCGCGGGTGCTGCACTCCTCGGCGCTGCGCCGGCTCGGCTTCAAGACCCAGGTGGTCTCGCCGACCTCGGACGACTTCACCCGCACCCGCCTGACCCATTCGCTCGAGGTCGCCCAGGTGGGCCGCGAGGTCGGCCGGATGCTCGGCTGCGACCCGGACCTGGTCGACGCCGCCTGCCTCTCCCACGACCTGGGGCACCCGCCCTTCGGCCACAACGGGGAGAGCGCGCTGGACGCGATCGGCGCCCCGGCGGGGGGCTTCGAGGGCAACGCCCAGACGCTGCGGCTGCTCAGCCGGCTCGAGCCCAAGGTGGTCCTCCCCGACGGCGGCTCGGCCGGGCTCAACCTCACCCGCGCGGCGCTGGACGCCGCCTGCAAGTACCCGTGGTCGCGCGACGACGCCCCGCTGCGCGAGGGCGTCCCGACCCGGAAGTTCGGGGTCTACGGCGATGACCGCCCGGTCTTCGAGTGGTTCCGGCAGGGAGCCCCGGAGGGGCAGAAGTGCCTCGAGGCGGAGGTCATGGACCTGGCCGACGACATCTCCTACTCGGTGCACGACGTCGAGGACGCGGTGTTCGGCGGGCACGTCCAGCTCGGCTGGGTCGCCGACGCCATGGCCCGGGACCGCGTGATCCAGTGGGCCCAGCGCTGGTACATGCCCTCGACCTCCGCCGAGGAGCTCGACGCCGCCCTGTCCCGCCTCGAGCGCCTGGACGAGTGGCTGCCGGAGATGACCGGCACGCGCGCCTCGATGGCCGCCCTCAAGGCTCTGACCAGCCGGCTCATCGGCCGCTTCTCCGGTGCCGCGCTCGAGGCCACGCGCGCCCGGCACGGGGACGGCCCGCTGACCCGCTACGCCGCCCGGCTGCACGTCCCCCGGGAGGTCGAGACCGAGATCGCGGTGATGAAGGGCATCGCCACGGCCTTCGTGATGGCGGTGCGGGACCAGGAGCCGCTGTACGAGAACCAGCGCGAGATGCTCACGGTCCTGGTCGAGGCCCTGATCCAGACGGACGGGCAGTTCCTCGACCCCGTCTTCGCCGAGGACTGGCGGGAGACGGACCGGAACGACGACGCCGCCCGCCTCCGCCTGGCGATCGACCAGGTCGCCTCCCTGACCGACAGCTCCGCGGTGCGGCTCCACGACCGCATCACCGGCCTGAACTGGAGGACCGGCGACAAGCCGCTGTGGTGATCGGCGGCCTGCCGCCGGCACCCCGCGACTTGCCGGGCCGGATAGCATGGGAGACGTGGCAGGACTGATACGACGCGAAGACATCGACGAGGTGCGCTCACGCACCGACATCCGGGAGATCGTCGAGGGCTACGTGACGCTGAAGTCGGCGGGCATCGGCTCCTACAAGGGCCTCTGCCCCTTCCACGACGAGCGCACGCCCTCCTTCCACGTCCGCCCGCAGATGGGCACCTACCACTGCTTCGGCTGCGGGGAGTCGGGGGACGTGATCGCCTTCGTCATGGCGATGGACCACACCGGCTTCAGCGAGACGGTGGAGCGTCTCGCCGCCCGGGTGGGCTATGAGCTGCACTACGAGCAGGGCTCGGGCCCCAGCCGGGAGGAGAAGGGCCGCCGGCAGCGCCTCATCGACGCCCACAAGATCGCCCAGGAGTTCTTCGAGCGCGCCCTTTACACCAAGGACGCGGCCGAGGCCCAGAAGTTCCTGGGCGGCCGGGGCTTCGACGGCGCCGCGGCGCAGCGCTTCGGCGTCGGCTTCGCCCCCCAGGGCTGGTCCCACCTGCTCAAGCACTTGCGGGACCGCGGCTTCAGCGAGGAGGAGCTCAAGGCCACGGGCATGTTCTCCGAGGGCCGCCGGGGACTCTACGACAGGTTCAGGGGCCGGCTCATGTGGCCCATCCGCAACATCGCGGGGGAGACCATCGGCTTCGGGGCCCGCAAGCTCTTCGAGGACGACCAGGGGCCGAAGTACCTCAACACCCCCGAGACGCAGCTCTACCGGAAGTCGCAGGTCCTCTACGGCATCGACCTGGCCAAGCGGAAGATCGCGCAGGGCAAGCAGCTCGTCGTCGTCGAGGGGTACACCGACGTCATGGCCGCGCACCTGGCGGGCATCGAGACGGCGGTGGCCACCTGCGGCACGGCCTTCGGCGCGGAGCACATCAAGATCGTGCGGCGGCTGCTGGGCGACGACGGCTCGGGCGGCGAGGTCATCTTCACCTTCGACGGCGACGCCGCGGGTCAGAAGGCCGCGCTGCACGCCTTCCAGGAGGACCAGCGCTTCACCGCCCAGACCTATGTGTGCGTGGCCCCCGACGGCATGGACCCCTGCGACCTGCGGCTGCGCCGGGGGGACAAGGCGGTGCGCGACCTGCTCCAGGCCAAGCGCCCGCTCTTCGAGTTCGCCATCCAGGTGACGCTGAAGGACTACGACCTCGACTCGCTCGAGGGCCGGGTGCGGGGGATGCGCGCCGTCGCGCCCATGATCGCCTCGATCCGCGACCACGCGCTCCGTCCCGCCTATGCCCGCCGGGTGGCCGGCTGGCTGGGCCTGGACCCGCTCGAGGTGGAGCGCGCGGTCGCGACCGCCGGCGCTACCCCGCCCCCGCAGCGCCAGGAGCGCCCCGCCCAGGCCCCTGCCGACGACGACGCCCCCCGCCCCGAGATCGAGGCCCCGGACCCGCGGGACCCGGCCGCCCGGATGGAGCGGGAGGCCCTGGAGGTGCTGGTGCAGACCCCGCACCTGATCGAGGACTCGCAGTGGACGGTCCTCGCCTCGACCAGGACGCGCTACCGGATGCACCACGAGCTGCTGGCCGGCGTCCTCGCCGCGCACGCCAGGGTCCCGGCGCGCCCCGGCGCGGAGTGGGTCAACACCATCCGCGCCCACGCCCACGAGGCGACCCACGGGCTGCTGGCGCAGCTCACGGTGGCGCCCCTGCCTGCCTCGACGCCGGAACAGCTCACCCGCTACGCCGCCGCGATCCTCAACCGGCTCCTGGGACAGGAGCTCGTCGCGCAGAAGGCGGACAAGATGGCCGAGCTGAACCGGCTGGACCCCGCGACGGACCGGGACGCCTGGCAGTCGGTGCAGCAGGAGCTGATGCGGCTGGAGATGCGCCGCCGGGAGCTCTTCGAGGCTCGGTGAGCCGCCCCCGTGCGGGGCGCTCGCAGGAGGATCGGCGGGCCCCGCGACCGGGGGGACGACCCCAGTCGCCGGGGTGTTTCCGCGCCGGGGCGGTTCCCGCGGCTGTGAGGGCTCCGCCGCCGGAGGGTTCCGCGTCGGGAGAGCCGCGTCGGAAGGGCGGACGACGTCGTCATGGAGGGGTTACGCCGGGTGGCGAGGCTCACTCCGGGGCGGTTTTGCGCGAGTCGGCGCGACCGGGTAGAGTCTCATGATGTTGCGAACGGGGAACCGTTCGGAGCGGGCGATCCCCCGTAGCTCAATTGGCAGAGCATTCGACTGTTAATCGAAGGGTTACTGGTTCGAGTCCAGTCGGGGGAGCCAACAAGCCGGGTCTGACCTGCGGAAACGCGGGAGAGGCCCGGCTTTTTCCATGCCCGGGTCCGTGGAGGTGTCCACAAACTGTCCTTTTTGGCGGCGAGGATCGCCGAGAAGGGCCGGGGCGCCTCCACCGCTTAATGACGACGTCCCGCTGCACCAACGGCGCAACGGGACGGCGGAGGGAAACTGACCCACGGCAGATGTCAAATGGGGGGCCGATCTGCCGTAGGCATGTCGGACCCTCACCGACGTGTTTCAGGATAGCCCCTCCGGGCCCACCGGGAAAGCTGGGCCGACCGGCGCGGGGCGCGCTTGGGCCACGTGGGGCGATGGTAAGTTGTGATGGAAGAGAACCATCACCATGAGGAGGCTCGATGTCTCACGCACCCGGACCGGCGCAGCCCGGAACCACCTCCCGGCCCCGTTCCTACCGGAGCGGGGTCGGGGCCCTCAAGAACGGGGCGACCCAGCTGCTGGGCGTCTCCAAGGTCGCCTCTCGGCTCGGCCCCAAGCAGATCAAGGACGAGCTCCAGATCGCCAAGCTGGAGATGAAGGAGAAAGGGGTCAAGTTCGGCGTCGGCGCGGCCTTCGTGGTCGCCGGCCTGGTCTTCCTCCTGCTCGCGGTCATCGCGCTCGTGGTCGCCGCCGTCGCCGGCCTGTCCAAGGTCATGGAGGCCTGGCTCGCCGCGCTGCTGATCGCCGCGCTGTTCATCGTCATCCTCGCCGTGCTCGCGCTGATCGGCGTCGCCAAGATCAAGGCGCAGCTGCCGCTGAAGCCCGAGTCGGCGATCTTCGGCCTGCTCTACGACCTCGGCGTCGCCAAGGAGGGCTCGGACTACACGGCCACCCGGGTGCGCCGCGAGATGCGCGAGAAGCAGGAGGCCAAGCAGCAGGCCAAGGACGAGGAGAACCGGCGCCGCCGCTCCGGGGAGGCGCCCGAGGTCCCCCAGCCGAACCGGGATCAGCTCGAGCAGCGCACCAAGGCGCGCCGCGATCACCTCAAGTCCCTGCGCGACGACCTGGGCCAGCAGGCCCAGGGGATCCGCTCGACGGCGTCGGGCCTGGTCGGCAAGACCAAGAACGACGCCCGGACCGCCCCGGACCAGGCGCGCTCCGCCGCCTCGGGCTTCGCCGCCAACGCCCAGGACCCGGAGGCCCTGCGGCTGCGCTGGAAGCCGCTGACCGTCCTGGCGGTCTCCCTGGGCGCGGCCGCGATCTTCCTCGCGCGCCTGCTGAAGCGCCGCTAGGAGGACCCTTCCGCATCACGACGCCGCCCGGTCGCCTCGCCACAGCGCGAGCCGGCCGGGCGGCGTCGTGCGCGGGGTGGGGTGGCCGGAGCCGGCCGGTAGACTGGATCGCGGGGCCCACGGCCTCCGCGCGGAACGTTCCCGACGAATGACAGCGAGAATGCAGACGAAGCCCCTGAGAATCCTCATCGGCGCGGATACCTATCCGCCGGACATCAACGGAGCCGCCCAGTTCGGGCACCGCCTGGCGGCGGGCATGCGGGACCGCGGGCACGAGGTCCACGTGGTCGCCGCCCGCACGAGCTCCGGCCCCTCCTACGAGGTGGAGATCGACGGGATCACCGAGCACCGTCTCCGGTCCCACCACCCGCCGACCCACCCCTACTACAGGCTCTGCTTCCCGTGGGAGGCCCAGCGGCGCGTCGACGCCATCCTCGACAGGGTCAGGCCCGACGTCGTGCACATCCAGTGCCACTACATCGTGGGACGCATGCTGGCCCGCTCCTGCCGCAAGCGGGGCATCCGCCTGGTCGCGACCAACCACTTCATGCCGGAGAACCTCGAGCCGTTCCTGCCCTTCCCCGACTGGTTCCTCCGCGGCTTCTCGCGGATCTCCTGGAAGGACATGGAGCGGGTCCTGAGCCGGGCGGAGTACATCACGACGCCGACCCCCATCGGCGCCCGCTCGATGCGCGAGCACGGCTTCGGCCGCCACGTGGAGCCGGTCTCCAACGGCATCGACGCCGCCGCCTACGAGCCGCGCGAGGGGGAGCGGATCGAGCGGCCGGGGCACCCGGTGGTCCTGTTCACGGGCCGGCTGGCCGTGGAGAAGAACATCGACGTGCTGATCAAGGCGGTGGCCAGGCTGCCCGAGGCCGACGGCGTCCGGCTGCACGTGGCGGGGACCGGCGAGATCGAGCCGACGCTGCGGGAGGTCGCCCGGCAGGAGGGGGTCGAGGACCGCGTCCGCTTCCTCGGCTACGTCAACGACGAGCAGCTGCGCCGGGAGTACCTGGCGGCGGACGTGTTCTGCCAGCCGGGGACGGCGGAGCTGCAGTCCCTGGTCACCCTCGAGGCGATGTCCGCCTCCACCCCGGTGGTGCTCGCCGACGCGCTGGCCCTTCCCCACCTCGTGCGCGAGGGGGGCAACGGCCACCTCTTCCGCCCGGGCGACCCCGAGGACCTGGCCGAGAAGCTGCGTACGGTGCTGGAGCTCCCGGAGGAGGAGCGGCGGCGGATGGGGCGGGTGAGCCATGAGATCGTGCGGCACCACTCGGTGGAGCGGACCTGGGACACCTTCGAGGCCATGTACCGGGGCGAGTACCGCACCGAGGCCGGGCGCGGCTGCGCCGGAACCGGTGAAGGCCTGGGGTAGTGTGATGTCTCGGCCGGCTCGTCCGGCCGCGGGGGGTTAGCTCAGCTGGTCAGAGCAGAGGACTCATAATCCTTGGGTCGCGGGTTCAAGCCCCGCACCCCCTACCGAGGAGGCCCTCGTCCGCGCGCTCACGGCGCGGACGAGGGCCTTCGTCGTTGCTGGAGCAGGCGGGGCGGGGGCAAGCCGTTCGTCCAACTCGTTCCCCAACTATATTCGTTTACGACTCAGTGCTCCTTGTCACACCACTTAATGCATATCCATTAGGGGAAACGGATCATTAGTTTCCACTGGGTGCTGAAATTGCCTCTGCCCTAACGGGAGCTACTGTAACTCCAAAGTGTACTGAAGCGTATTTTTTAGATGACCCCTACATTTCGCGATTCCCTCATCCAAAAGTTTGATGCTTCCTCATTCTTTAGTTTTGAACTAAGCTATGGATTTAAATTCACGGGCCGTGGGAGGGGTGCCTTCGCAGACGAAGGCGCCGGGCGGCCGGATGGAAGGAAACGCCATGAATCGGATGACTCGGCATCATCGTGAGCAGCTGCGCCGCAAGATCCTCGACAGCTCGCGGGAGCTGTTCGTCATGCAGGGGTGCTACGGCGCCACCATGGACGACGTCGCGGTGGTCAGCGGCCTCTCCAAGCCCGCCCTCTACCGCCACTTCGACAGCAAGGACGACCTGTGCATCGCCGTCGTCGAGGAGTGCTCGGACTTCGTCGAGTCGCTGATCTCGCCCTCGCTGTTCACGGGGCTCAGCCTCGAGGAGCGGGTCTCCCGCATGATCGCCCTGTTCATCGGGCTGGCCGTGGACCACCCCCACGTATACGCCATCGTCTTCGAGTCGGACATGGGTCACATCCCCGAGGTCGGGGATCGGCTGGGGGACCTGCGGGACACCCTCCTCCACTCGCTGACGGTGGGGGCCGAGGAGGGGCTGGTCGCCGAGGCGACGGACGAGTTCGCGCTGCGCGCCGAGATGATGCTCGCGGCGGTCATCCCCCTGTCCAAGCGGATCGGCGTCGAGTCCACGGTCATGAAGCGGGAGAACCTCCAGAAGGTGCTGTTCGACGCGATGTGGGGCGGTCTGAGGTCGGCGGCCTGAGCGAGGGAGCGGCCGGGGCCGCCGCGTCCGGAGGGTGGGTCGGGGCCTGAGGCCCCGGTCGCGAGGCCGGACGCGGCGGCGGCAGCAGGACGGAAGGCGCCAGACGGCGCACGTAGGCGAGCGGGTGGAGATACCGCTCGCCTCTCCGCACGCCCCAGTGCAGGCAGCTGCCGCAGGGCTCGTGGGGGAGGTCGGGGTCCCGGCGGGCGATCTCCTCCCCGCGGCGGACCGGCCGGCCCCGGGCGAGCTGGTCGACCACCGGCTCGAAGCTGATGCGCTCACCGGTGCGCGCGGTCACCGTGATCACGCCGCGGTGCACCACCCTGCCGGAGAAGGTCACGACGCCGTCCGCGGGGGAGAGGACCGGCTGCCCCGGCGAGGCCGCCAGGTCCACGCCGCGGTGCCCGGGGAGCCACTTCCGCTCGGGTGGGTCGAAGGCCCCCACCACGGCGGGGATGGGAGAGAGCGGCCAGGACCATCGTGGGGAGGGATGCGGGGCGGCCCCGCGCCCGATCGGCGCGGTCCGCTCCGCGCGGATTGCGCCCTCGGTCAGAGCCGCTGCTTCGGTCGGCGCGCTCCGGGAGGGAGCGGCGGCCTGTGCCCTCCCCGCGGACGCCGCCAGTGGGTCCGAGGCCAGCACGAGGATCCCGAGGAGCGCGAGGATGAGGTTCATGCGCCCCATCCCACCCGATCCGGCGCGGTCGCGGGCCCGCCCGGGGCGCACTCGCCCCCGTCCTGGGGAGGATCCGTGGCGAAGACGACGGTCCGACGGGACTGTGGACGGCCCCTCGGTGCTGTATAGTTGACGCGGCAGTGGTAGCCGTGTGCCCACTGACTTCGCGTGGTTCGCGCGCTGGAGCAGCCCCTGAGGGGATGCGCCGCCGCGGGGACGGCCACCGGTCCATCGTCCGCTCGCGGACATGGTGACGGCCGTCCGGGACCAGGGCCTTCCGGGCCCGCGTCCCGCGAGCCGCCAGGTCCGACGCAAGCCGCCCGGCGAGCGTCGGAGGAAGCAACCGATAACTACGAGAGCGGTGCGTGACCCTAAGGAACATGGGGCGTGCCGCACCTAAGGAGACGACTTTGCCCGTCGTAACAATGCGCCAGCTGCTCGATTCCGGTGTCCACTTCGGTCACCAGACCCGCCGCTGGAACCCGAAGATGAAGCGCTACATCTTCACCGAGCGCAACGGCATCTACATCGTGGACCTGCAGCAGTCGCTGGAGTTCATCGACCGTGCCTTCGAGGCCGTCAAGGCCACCGTCGCCCATGGCGGCACCATCCTGTTCGTCGGCACCAAGAAGCAGGCCCAGGAGACCATCGCCGAGCAGGCGACCCGCGTCAACATGCCCTACGTCAACCACCGTTGGCTCGGCGGCATGCTCACCAACTTCGCCACCGTCTCCAAGCGCATCGAGCGCATGAAGGAGCTCGAGCAGGTCGACTTCGACGACGTCGCCGGCTCGCAGTACACCAAGAAGGAGCTGCTGCTCCTGCGCCGCGAGTTCGAGAAGCTCGAGAAGACCCTCGGCGGCATCCGCAACCTCACCAAGGCGCCGTCCCTGGTGTGGGTCGTGGACACCAACAAGGAGCACCTCGCGGTGGACGAGGCCAAGAAGCTGGGCATCCCGGTCGTGGCCATCCTGGACACCAACTGCGATCCGGACGAGGTCAACTTCCCGATCCCGGGCAACGACGACGCCATCCGCTCCGTGAACCTGCTGACCCGCGTCGTCGCCGACGCCGTGGCCGCCGGCCTGATGGAGCGCAACAACAAGCAGTCGGGCCAGGGGAGCTCCGCCGAGGAGCCCATGGCCGAGTGGGAGAAGGAGCTGCTCGAGCAGCACGAGTCCCAGCAGGCCGCGGCGGCCCAGTCCGAGGTCGTCGAGCCGGCTCCGGAGGCCGCGGCCGCCGAGTCGGAGATCGCGCAGCCCGAGACCGCCGAGCCCCAGCCGGTGGACACCGTCGAGCAGGGCGAGAGCGTCCAGCAGGGCGGCACCGCCTAAGGCGAGTCACCTCAGGCCGAGCGGCGGGCCCACCCGGCCCGCGACAGCCTGTCACGGGGCCGGGCCGCACCGGCCCGGCCCCGTCTTCTCACCGTGATCATCACGTAACCGCAAAGGAAGTTCATATGGCGAACTACACCGCAGCCGACATCAAGGCCCTGCGCGAGCGCACCGGCGCCGGCATGCTCGACGTCAAGAAGGCCCTCGACGAGGCCGACGGCGACCAGCAGAAGGCCATGGAGATCATCCGCGTCAAGGGCCTGAAGGGCGTCACCAAGCGCGAGGGCCGCGCCACGGCCGAGGGCCTGGTCGCCGCACGCGTGGAGAACGGCGTCGGCTACCTGGTCGAGGTCAACTCCGAGACCGACTTCGTCGCCAAGTCCGCGCCCTTCGTCGAGTTCGGCAACGCCGTGCTCGAGGCCGCGATCGCGAGCGGGGCCGAGAGCCTCGAGGACCTCCTCAAGGCCTCCTCCAACGGCAAGACCGTCGAGGAGCAGGTCACCGAGACCGGCGCCCTGCTGGGCGAGAAGGTCGTCGTGCGCCGCGTGGCCCGCGTCGAGGGCCAGAACGTCGCCGTGTACCTGCACAAGACCTCCAAGGATCTCCCCCCGCAGGTCGGCGTCCTGCTCGCCGTCGAGGGTGAGAACACCGAGGAGATCGCGCACGACCTCGCCGTCCACATCGCCGCGATGGCCCCGAAGTTCCTCGACGACAGCGCCATTCCGGCCGACCAGGTCGAGTCCGAGCGCCGCATCGCCGAGGAGACCGCCCGGTCCGAGGGCAAGCCCGAGAAGATCATCCCGCAGATCGTCGAGGGTCGCCTGAAGGGCTTCTTCAAGGAGAACACCCTGGTGGACCAGGACTTCGCCAAGGACTCCAAGAAGTCCGTGGGCCAGGTGCTCGAGGAGGCGGGGGCCAAGGCCACCGCGTTCGTGCGCTTCCGCGTCGGCAGCTGACCGACCGTCCGCGCTTGAGGGGGCGCCCACCGCGTGTGGGCGCCCCCTCTTTGCGTAAGCTGACCGGGGGAGCGGAACTCCGCCGCCCTCATCAGCGCAAACCCTGTAGAGCTATCACACGAGGGCCGCACGGCCCAGGAGGAAACATGTCTGAGAATTCTGCGGCCCCCAGCCCCCACCCGCAGCGCCGTCGCGTGCTGCTGAAGCTCTCGGGCGAGGTGTTCGGCGGGGGCATGGTCGGCATCGACACCTCCGTGGTGCGTGAGATCGCCGTGCAGATCGCCTCGACCGTGGGGCAGGCCGAGACGGCCGTCGTCGTCGGGGGCGGGAACTTCTTCCGGGGCGCGGAGCTCTCCGGCGCGGGCCTGGACCGCTCGCGGGCCGACTACATGGGCATGCTGGGCACGGTCATGAACTCCCTCGCGCTGCAGGACATCCTGGAGCAGGAGGGCGTGGACACGCGCGTCCAGTCGGCCATCGAGATGGCCCAGGTCGCGGAGAACTACATCCCCCGCCGCGCCATCCGCCACATGGAGAAGGACCGCGTGGTCATCTTCGGCGCCGGCGCGGGCCTGCCCTACTTCTCCACCGACACCGTGGCGGCCCAGCGCGCCCTGGAGGTCCACGCCGACGAGGTGCTGGTGGCCAAGAACGGCGTCGACGGCGTCTACACGGCCGACCCCAAGCTCGACCCGGCCGCCGAGCGCCTCCACCACCTCACCTACGACGAGGCGCTGCGCCGGGACATCCGGGTGATGGACCAGACCGCCTTCAGCCTCTGCAAGGACAACAACGTGACCATGCGCGTGTTCGGCATGCAGGGCGGCGGCAACGTCGCCCGGGCCATCCTGGGCGAGGAGATCGGGACGCTGGTCACCGCCTGAGGCGCGCACGGCCGCCGTGTCGTCGCCTCGCCGCGGCGGTCGGTAGACTTTCAGGAGAGAAGCACAGGCGCGCGGCCCCGCCGGCGTCCGCTCCGCAGCGGGCGCCGGGGTCTCGCGCCGGAGCCCCGAGCGGCACCTTCGCGGTGGCGCACCCCGAACGAGGAGATCGCAGTGATCGAAGATTCCCTGTCCGAAGCCCGCACCAAGATGGGCAAGGCCGTCGAGGCCGCCAAGAACGACTTCGCCGCCGTGCGCACCGGCCGCGCCAACCCCTCCCTCTTCTCGAACGTGCTGGTCGAGTACTACGGCGCCCCGACCCCGCTGCAGCAGCTGGCCTCCTTCCAGAACCCCGAGGCCCGCACCCTCCTGATCACCCCCTACGACAAGTCGGCCCTGGGTGAGATCGAGAAGGCGCTGCGCAACTCCGACCTCGGCGCCAACCCTGCCAACGACGGCAACGTCATCCGCATCGTCATGCCCGAGCTGACCGAGGAGCGCCGTCGCGAGTACGTGCGCCTGGTCTCGGGCAAGGCCGAGGACGCCCGCGTGTCCGTGCGGAACATCCGCCGCACCGCCAAGGGCGAGATCGAGAAGGCCGTCAAGGACGGCGACGCCGGCGAGGACGAGGGCAGCCGGGCCGAGAAGGAGCTCGACGCCACGACCAAGAAGCACATCGACCAGATCGACGAGCTCCTCAAGCGCAAGGAAGCCGAGCTGCTCGGGGTCTAGTCCATGAGTGATTCAGCAGAGCGCCCCGCCCCCTCGGGGGAGCCCCGTCAGCGGACTCCCCGAGCGGGCCGGGACCTGCCCGCCGCCATCGGGGTCGGGGCCGTGCTCGTGGCCCTGGTGGTCCTCGGGCTGTTCTTCCTCCCGCTGGTGCTCGTGGCGCTGGCCGCCGTGGCGGCCGGCGTGGGCACCTGGGAGATCGGCCAGTCGCTCAACAGGAAGCGGGGCATGAGGATCCCGCTGATCCCGGCGGTGGTCACCGGCGCCCTCTTCCCGTTCGCCGCGTACTTCGGCGGCAGCGAGTCGCTGATCTACACGGTGCTCGGCTCGATCATCGTGGTGATCCTCTGGCGCGCCCTGGGCCGCCGGGACGGCATGCTGACCTCCATCATGGGGTCGATCTTCACGATGCTCTGGGTCCCCTTCATGCTCGCGCTCGCGATCCTGCTCTTCCGGCAGGAGGACGGCGCGGCGCGGGTCTTCACGATCGTGCTCATGGCCATCGGCAACGACACGTGGGGTTACATCGCGGGCGTCCTGTGGGGCAAGCACCCCATGGCGCCGCGGATCAGCCCCAAGAAGACGTGGGAGGGCATGGCAGGCTCGCTCGTCGGGTCCATGGCCGTGGGCATCCTCTGCGCGATCTTCCTGCTCGACGACGCGTGGTGGATCGGCGCCGTCCTGGCCGTCCTGCTCGTGATCGCCTCGACGGCCGGGGACCTGTCCGAGTCGATGATCAAGCGGGAGATCGGCATCAAGGACATGAGCAACATCCTTCCCGGCCACGGCGGCGTGATGGACCGGCTCGACTCGGTCGTCTTCGCGGTCGCGGCCGGCTACGTCGTCTTCGTCGTCCTCGGCTGATCCCGCCCCACCGTTCACAGGAGGTCCCATGCCCAGCACCGCACCGGATCCCGGCCAGCGTCCCGGCCCGCCGGGGCAGAGCATCACCGCGACCCAGGAGCTCGACAGCATGGGCCGCGCTCCCGAGGGGGCCAGGGGGTACTCGAGCCGTCAGGTCGAGGCCTTCGTGCGGGCCTGCGAGGAGAGCCTGCGGGCCGTCGAGGCCGGGGGAGAGCCCGAGGTGGCCTCCGCCGACGTGCGGGGCAAGGCCTTCGACGCGGAGGAGGGCGGCTACGACGTCGCCGACGTCGACTCGATGCTCGACTCCTACGAGGACCGCCTGGCCCGCGCCGAATGCGCCCGGTTCGCGGCCGAGCACGGCCGCCCGGCCCTGCAGGCCCGCGCCGAGGAGCTGGCGGGCCTGGTCATGGGCCGGCTGCACCGCCGGGAGGGCGAGCGCTTCCGCCGCCCGGTCGGGAAGAGGGCCGCCGGGTACTTCGCCGGCGACGTCGACCGGCTCTGCGAGGAGCTCCTGGCCTACTTCGCCGCGGCCGAGCGCGTCAGCCCCCGCCCCCTGCGCGAGGCCGCCTTCCGCGTCGCGAGCGGACGCACCGCCTACGACGAGGCCCAGGTGGACGCCTTCATGACTCGGGTGGGCGAGCTGATCCAGACTCTGCGCTGGTCAGACGCTTATTCGGCGGAGGACCGCTAGCCCGCGGGACGCGCCCCGAGCGCCCCTCGCGCCTCCTAGTTGTGTCATGGGACACAAGGTACTGTTTCTTACATCACAGTACCTAGGAGGCTCGCATGACATCCCACGGACCCCCCGACGCCGCGCCCTCGACCGGGCACGGCGCCCCGCCCCCCATCGACTTCGAGAGGGCCCAGGCCGACCCGCGCTTCCAGCGCCTGCGCCGCTCCCACCGGAGCTTCGTCTTCCCCCTGACGGTCGCCTTCCTGGTCTGGTACCTGGCCTACGCGGTGACCGCCATGTACGCGCCCGGCTTCATGTCCCACAAGGTCGTGGGCAACGTGAACGTGGGCATCGTGTGGGGCCTGCTGCAGTTCGCCTCGACCTTCGGCATCACGGCCTGGTACGTCCTGTTCGCCAACCGCCGGCTGGACCCGCGCGCCGTGGAGCTGCGCGAGGAGATGGAGGCCGGAGGGTTCTCCGGGCACGACGCCGCCCCCGCCGGGGGTGATCCGCGATGAGGGCGCTCGCGGAGGAGACGAGGCCGCTGCTGCTGAGCGCGGCCGAGACCGAGACGGTGGGGACCCCCGCGGTCAACATGTCCATCTTCGGGGCGTTCGTCCTGGTCACCCTGGTAGTGGTCCTGCGGGCCTCGCGGAACAACAAGACCGCCGCCGACTACTACGCCGGCGGACGCTCCTTCAACGGCACCCAGAACGGGCTGGCCATCGCGGGGGACTACCTCTCC
This sequence comes from Rothia halotolerans, assembly GCF_004136635.1. GTDB lineage: Bacteria > Actinomycetota > Actinomycetes > Actinomycetales > Micrococcaceae > Rothia > Rothia halotolerans. Next base: position 223,758 of record NZ_NOIU01000003.1, read on the forward strand.
GCGGCGTCGTTCCTGGGGATCGTCGGGGCCATCGCGGTGCAGGGCTACGACGGCTTCCTCTACTCGATCGGCTTCCTGGTCGCCTGGCTCGTGGCGCTGCTGCTGGTCGCCGAGCTGCTGCGGAACACGGGCAAGTTCACCATGGCCGACGTGCTCTCCTTCCGGCTGCGTCAGCGGCCCGTGCGGGTCGCTGCGTGCATCGCGACGCTGGCGGTCACCTTCTTCTACCTGCTGGCCCAGATGGCCGGCGCCGGCGCCCTGGTCTCCCTGCTGATGGGGATCAGCTCCCGGGCGGGGCAGTCCCTGGTCATCGTGGTGGTCGGGGCGCTCATGATCGTCTACGTCCTGGTCGGCGGGATGAAGGGCACCACCTGGGTGCAGATCATCAAGGCCGTGCTCCTGCTGGTGGGGGTCGCGGTGATGACCGTCTGGATCCTCGCGCTCAACGGCTTCAACCTCTCGGAGCTGCTGGGGGCCGCCGTGGAGACCTCGGGCAGCGAGGCCATCCTCGAGCCGGGGCAGCAGTACGGCGCGACCAACCTGACCAAGCTGGACTTCATCTCGCTGGGCCTCGCGCTGGTCTTCGGCGCGGCGGGGCTGCCGCACGTGCTGATGCGCTTCTACACGGTCCCCACCGCGAAGGAGGCGCGGAAGTCGGTGGTCTGGGCGATCGTCCTGATCGGCCTGTTCTACCTGTTCACGCTGGTCCTCGGGTACGGGGCGGCGGCGATGATCGGCAGCGAGCGGATCGCCGAGGCCCCGGGCGGGGTCAACTCCGCGGCCCCGCTGCTGGCCTTCGAGCTGGGCGGGTCGCTCCTGATGGGCGTCATCGCGGCGGTCGCCTTCGCCACGATCCTGGCGGTGGTCGCCGGGCTGGCGATCACGGCATCGGCCTCCTTCGCGCACGACGTCTACACGAACGTGATCTGCAAGGGCAAGAGCGACCCCCGCAAGGAGATCCGGGTGGCCAAGACCACGGTGGTGGTGATCGGGCTGTTCGCCATCGCCGGCGGGATCGGCGCGCAGGGGCAGAACGTGGCCTTCCTGGTCGCGCTCGCCTTCGCCGTCGCGGCCTCGGCCAACCTGCCCACGATCGTCTACTCGCTGTTCTGGCGCGGCTTCACCACGCGCGGGGCGGTCTTCTCGATGTACGGCGGGCTGATCATCTCGGTCGTGCTGATCGCGTTCTCCCCGGTCATCTCCGGAAGCGAGACCTCGATGATCCCCAGCGCGGACTTCGCGCTGTTCCCGCTGAGCAACCCGGGGATCGTCTCGATCCCCGCCGCGTTCCTCCTCGGCTGGATCGGGTCGGTGACGTCCCGGACCCGCGAGGACCGTCGCAAGCAGGCAGAGATGGAGGTGCGTTCGCTGACCGGCATCGGCGCGGAGAAGGCCGTCGAGCACTGAGGGGCCCGCCGCGGGCCGCCCGTTCCTAGCACGGCGGGCGTCCCGTGCGGCCCGATCGGCCGATCCGTTATGCTGTCCGGGTAAAAACCCCACTCAGGGCGTGAATGTGCCAGGGTGGGAACTCTTCCGACATCACATCGCGACCCCCGGGGCGCCGGCCACAAGCCGACCGCCTGCGGGAACCTAGAGAGGACGAGTCATGGGAATCATCGGTTGGATTGTATTGGGAATCGTCGCCGGAGCGATCGCGAAGCTGATCCTCCCCGGCAAGCAGGGCGGGGGCATCATCGTCACGATGATCCTCGGCATCGTCGGCGCGGTCCTGGGGGGCTTCCTCGGGTCGGCGATCTTCGGAGCGTCGCTGGAGAACTTCTGGTCGCTCCAGACCTGGGTCCTGGCCATCGTGGGCGCGCTCATCGTGCTGCTCATCTGGGGCCTGGTGACCGGACGCAAGCGGGCCTGACCGCCTGAGGGAACGGCACCCCGCCGTCCCCGGGGCCCGGTGCGCGGGGGAGGACGCAGATCCTCCCTCCCGCACCGGGCCTTTTGCGTGCGCCGGGGGCGGCAGCCGGGCCGGGCGGGCGAGGGCGCCCGCGGCGGGCCTACACTGGAGGTCATGAAATTCGGTTCCGTCCCCGCCGCAGCGTCCGCCTCCGCCGCGGGGCTCCCCGCCCGCGCCGTCGCCGTCCTCGGCTCTACGGGGTCCATCGGCACGCAGGCCCTCGACGTCGTGGACCACTGCGCCGCGCTGCGCGCCGAGGGCGGGGACGCAGCGGCGCCCGCCCTGACGGTCTCCGCGCTCGCGGCCGGCTCCGGCAGCCTCCCCCTGCTCGCCGACCAGGCCGCCCGGCACCGGCCGGAGGTGCTGGCCACCAGCGGGACCGCCGAGGACGCCGAGCGCCTCCGAGCCCTCCTCGCGGACCGCGCCGAGCCGGATTACGCCCCGCCGATCCTCCACGGCTCGGAGGCCGCCGCGACCGTGGCCGCCGAGGCCTCCGGGGACACCGTCCTCAACGGCATCACCGGCTCGATCGGCCTGGCCCCCACGCTGGCGGCCCTGCGCGCCGGGAAGCGGCTCGCCCTGGCCAACAAGGAGTCCCTGATCGCCGGCGGGCGCCTGGTCCAGGAGGCCGTCGCGGCCAGCCCGCTGGAGCAGCCGCTGATCCCCGTCGACTCGGAGCACTCCGCGCTCGCCCAGGCCCTGTCCTGCGGGGCGGATCGGGAGGTCTCCCGGCTCGTGGTGACCGCCTCCGGCGGGCCCTTCCGCGGCCGCAGCCGCGAGGAGCTGCACGATGTCACGCCGGCGCAGGCGCTCGCCCACCCGACCTGGGACATGGGCCTGGTGGTCACCACCAACTCGGCCACGATGGTCAACAAGGCCCTGGAGGTCCTCGAGGCCCACCTGCTGTTCGGGATCGAGCTGGACCGGATCGTCGTCGCCGTGCACCCGCAGTCGATGGTCCACTCGCTGGTGGAGTTCGTCGACGGCTCGACCATCGCGCAGGTCTCCCCGCCGGACATGCGGCTGCCGATCGCGCTCGGGCTGACCTGGCCGCACCGCGTCGAGGGGATCGCCGCCGGCTGCGACTGGGGGACGCCGCAGAGCTGGACCTTCGAGCCGCTGGACGAGGAGGCCTTCCCCGCCGTCCGGATGCTCAAGGAGGCCGCGCGAGCCGGCGGCACCGGCCCCGCCGTCTTCAACGCCGCCAACGAGCAGGCCGTCGCCGCCTTCCACGCCGGCCGGATCCGCTTCACAGAGATCGTCGAGACGGTGGGGACGGTGCTCGCCGAGCACCCCGGCTCCGGAGCCCACGCGCCCGACGCGGAACTCACGGTCGAGGCCGTGCTGCGCGCCGAGCGGTGGGCCCGTGAGCGCACCGATGCGCTGCTGGGGGCCGGCGCCTGATGGACATCCTGCAGGCGTTCGCCGGCTCCTGGCCGCTGTTCCTCCTGGGCATCCTCGTGATGGCGGTGGGCATCGCCGTCTCCATCGCGCTGCACGAGGTCGGGCACCTGATCCCCGCCAAGCTCTTCGGCGTGCGGGTCACCCAGTACATGATCGGGTTCGGCCGCACGATGTTCTCCCGGCGCCGCGGGGAGACCGAGTACGGGGTCAAGGCGATCCCGCTGGGCGGGTACATCTCGATGATCGGGATGTACCCGCCGGCGAAGGACGGCACCGCGACCGCCGACTCGACCGGGCTGTTCCAGCAGCTCGCCGCGGAGACCCGCAGCGTCGAGGAGGGGCGCCTGCAGCCGGGGGACGAGGACCGGCAGTTCTACCGGCTGCCGATCCGCAAGCGCATCGTCATCATGCTGGGCGGGCCGGTCATGAACCTGGTCATCGGCGTCGTGTGCATCAGCATCGTCGTCGCGGGGTTCGGCACGGCGCGCCCCAGCACCACCGTCGCCTCGGTGAGCCGGTGCGTCCAGACGGTGGAGGCCGGCCAGGAGGCGGAGCAGCAGTGCGGCGCGGGGGACCCGGACTCTCCCGCGCTCGCGGCGGGCCTCCAGCCCGGCGACCGCATCGTCTCCTTCGCCGGCCAGCCGGTCGGCTCGTGGGAGGAGATGAGCGGGCTGATCCGCGAGAGCGGCGGGCGCCAGGTCCCGCTCACGGTGGTTCGGGACGACGCCGAGGTGCGGCTGAGCATCGAGCCGATCGTGACGGACCGGCCCGTCGTCGACGCCGCCGGGCTGCCGGTGGTCGACGACTCCGGGGCGTACGAGACGGAGCGGGTCGGGTTCATCGGCGTCGGGCCCACGCAGGAGCTTCAGCCGGGGAGCATCTCCGAGGTGCCCGGCGTCGTCGGGCAGACCTTCGGGCAGATCGCGGGCGTGATCGTCAAGCTGCCGGTGCGGCTGTGGGAGGTGGGCGCCGCGCTGTTCACCGACCAGGAGCGGCCCGCGGACTCGCCGATGTCGGTGGTCGGCGTCGGGCGGGTGGCCGGCGAGCTCGCCGCCACGGACCAGATCCCCGCCGACGCCAAGGCGGCCTCGCTCCTCTCCGTCCTCGGCACGCTGAACTTCAGCCTGTTCGCCTTCAACCTGCTCCCGCTGCTGCCGCTGGACGGCGGGCACGTCGTGGGGGCACTGTGGGAGGGCCTGCGGAGGACCTGGGCCAGGGTGCGACGACGGCCGGACCCCGGGCCCTTCGACCCGGCCCGGATGCTGCCCCTGACCTACGGCGTCGCGGTGGCCTTCATCGGCATGACGGTGCTGCTGATCGCCGCGGACCTCTTCGACCCCGTGCGCGTCTTCTGACCGCGACGGCCTCCGGCCGCCCCGCGGCGGGCTCCGGCCCGCTGCGGTCCCGATGGAGCCCCGCCCGATGCGCCGGCGGGCCCCGTCCGCCCCGCCCGGCGGGAAATCACACGGGGCCGTCGTCGGGCTCACACCCATTGTGGGGCACAATGGGAACGTCGGATGCGTTGTGCCTTATACGGTGCGCCGTCCCATATCAGCCATCTCTTCTCGGAGGAACGATTTGACCTCGGTCAGCCTAGGCATGCCCGCCCCACCACCGCCCGTCCTGGCGCCGCGTCGAAAGACCCGGCAGATCCGGGTGGGCGACGTGGGCGTGGGCTCCGAATCTCCGGTCAGCGTGCAGTCGATGACCACCACCAAGACGCACGACATCGGCGCCACCCTTCAGCAGATCGCCGAGCTCACCGCGTCGGGCTGCGACATCGTGCGCGTGGCCTGTCCCACGGACAAGGACGCCGAGGCGCTGCCCATCATCGCCAAGCAGTCCAACATCCCCGTGATCGCGGACATCCACTTCCAGCCCAAGTACGTCTTCGCCGCGATCGAGGCGGGCTGCGGGGCGGTGCGCGTGAACCCGGGCAACATCCGCAAGTTCGACGACCAGGTCCGGGAGATCGCCCAGGCCGCCAAGGACCACGGGACCTCGATCCGCATCGGCGTCAACGCCGGATCGCTGGACCGCCGCCTGCTGCAGAAGTACGGCAAGGCCACCCCGGAGGCGCTGGCCGAGTCGGCCATGTGGGAGGCGTCCCTGTTCGAGGAGCACGGCTTCCACGACTTCAAGATCTCCGTGAAGCACAACGACCCCGTGGTGATGGTCCGCGCCTACGAGCTGCTCGCCCAGGCCGGCGACTGGCCACTGCACCTCGGCGTGACCGAGGCCGGGCCTGCCTTCCAGGGCACCATCAAGTCCGCGACCGCCTTCGGGGCCCTGCTCTCGCAGGGGATCGGCGACACCATCCGGGTCTCCCTCTCCGCCCCGCCGGTCGAGGAGGTCAAGGTCGGCGCCCAGATCCTGGAGTCGCTGAACCTGCGGCCGCGCAAGCTGGAGATCGTCTCCTGCCCCTCGTGCGGCCGCGCGCAGGTGGACGTCTACGAGCTGGCGAACTCGGTCACCGAGGGCCTGGAGGGCATGAAGGTGCCGCTGCGCGTGGCCGTCATGGGCTGCGTCGTCAACGGGCCGGGGGAGGCACGCGAGGCGGACCTCGGCGTCGCCTCCGGCAACGGCAAGGGCCAGATCTTCGTCAAGGGCGAGGTCATCCGGACGGTCCCGGAGGACCAGATCGTGGAGACCCTGATCGAGGAGGCCAACCGCATCGCCGAGCAGATGGAGGCCGACGGCGAGCTGCCCGAGGGCGAGCCCTCGGTCTCGGTGAGCTGATCGCGTCCTCCATGCGGTTCCTGAGGCAGCGACTGGACCGCGTCACCGGTCCCACGGTGCGTCCCCTGACCCAGGAGGACGCCGAGCCGCTGCTGACCATGATCCGCTCGCGGCCCGTGGCCAACCTCTTCGCGCTGGAGCACTTCCAGCGGATCGGGCTGCCCGGGTCCTCCTTCCTGACCCGGGCCCGCTCGGCCTCGCCGTTCCTGGGCGTCTTCGAGCCGGGCGGGCCCTCGGGAGCCCCGCGGCTGGCCGGCGCGGTGTGGTTCGGCGCCAACCTGGTGCCGGTGCACCTGGCCCCGGCACACCTGCCGCGGGTCATCTCCTACGTCCGCTCCACGGACCGGGAGATCTCCTCGATCTTCGGCACCGCCCGGGAGGTGATGACCCTGGGGGAGGGGCTGGAGCAGGCCGGCTACCAGCCCTTCGACGTCCGCCCCGAGCAGCCCCTGCTCGTGCTGCGGGCCGACGCCTCGCTGGAGGCCGCGGAGAACGGGCTCGCGCGGGGCGCGGGGGTGAGCCCCGTCCGCTGGGCCCACTCGCTCGACGTCGACGCCCTGCTGCCGGCCGCCGTCGCCATGTTCACGGAGGAGGTCGGCTACTCCCCGCTCGCGCGTGACGCCGCGGGGTACAGCCGCCGCATCGCCGAGGGCGTCGCTGCCGGCCGCACCGTGCTGGCTCTGGACGGCGTGGGGGACGTGGTCTTCAAGACGGACGTGGGCCTCGCCGCCGAGGGACTGTGCCAGCTGCAGGGGGTCTGGCTCGCCCCCCGGCTGCGCGGGCAGGGCCTCTCCGAGGGGCTGCTCGCCGAGGCGTGCCGGCTGATCAGGCCACAGCACCCCACCATCAGCCTGTACGTGAACGGGTACAACCTGCGGGCGCGGGCGCTGTACCGTAGAGTCGGCTTCGACCAGGTGGACACCTTCGCGACCGTGCTCTTCTAGCGGCGCGGTTTTCAGCTGTTCTAGACTTGCCGGGACACCTCGGCACCCCTTTCGAAGAGAAACGGACTCCATCCTTGGCCCTTCGCCTCTCCACCATGTTCCTGCGCACCCTGCGCGAAGATCCCGTCGACGCCGAGGTGGACAGCCACAAGCTGCTGGTGCGCGCCGGGTACATCAGGAGGGCCGCGCCGGGGATCTACAGCTGGCTCCCCCTGGGCCTCACGGTGCTCCGGAAGGTCGAGAAGGTCGTCCGCGAGGAGATGAACGCCATCGGCGGCCAGGAGGTGCACTTCCCGGCGCTGCTGCCGCGGGAGCCCTACGAGACCACCAACCGCTGGACCGAGTACGGCGAGAACCTCTTCCGCCTCAAGGACCGCAAGGACGCGGACTACCTCCTGGCGCCCACCCACGAGGAGATGTTCACCCTGCTGGTGAAGGACCTGTACTCCTCGTACAAGGACCTGCCGGTGATCCTGTACCAGATCCAGACCAAGTACCGGGACGAGGCCCGCCCCCGGGCCGGCCTGCTGCGCGGCCGCGAGTTCATCATGAAGGACTCCTACTCCTTCAGCGCCGACGACGCCGGCCTCGACGAGGCGTACCTCGCCCACCGCGGCGCCTACCAGCGCATCTTCGCCCGCCTCGGGCTCGAGATGGTCATCGTCAGGGCCCAGTCCGGCGCCATGGGCGGCTCCCGCTCCGAGGAATTCCTCTACGCCACCCCCATCGGCGAGGACACCTTCGTCCGCTCTCCCGGCGGCTACGCCGCCAACGTCGAGGCGGTGACCACCGTGGCCCCCGAGCCGGTCGACGCCTCCGCCACGCCCGCCGCCCACGTCGAGGAGACGCCCGAGTCCCCGACCATCGAGACCCTCGTGGCCCGCGCCAACGAGCTGCACCCTCGCGAGGAGGGGGAGTGGACCGCCGCGGACACGCTGAAGAACGTCCTGGTGGCGGTGACCCTCCCGACCGGCGAGCGGCGCATCGTGGGGGTCGGCGTGCCCGGCGACCGGTCCGTGGACCTCAAGCGGCTCGAGGTCAGCCTCGGCGTCGCGCTGGGAACCGGCGGGGAGGTCGACGTCGAGCCGGCGCTCGACGCGGACCTGCGCTCGTTCCCGATGCTGGTCAAGGGGTACATCGGCCCAGGCCTGAGCCTCGACGCCCCGCTGCTGGGCACCGACTCGCCCTCGGGCGTCCCGTACTTCGTGGACCCCCGGGTCGTCGAGGGCTCCGCGTGGATCACCGGCGCCAACCTGCGGGACCGCCACGTCTTCGACCTCGTGGCCGGACGGGACTTCTCGCACGACGGCGTCGTGGAGGCCTGCGAGGTCCGTGAGGGCGACCCGGCCCCGGACGGCTCCGGCCCGCTGTCCACCGCCCGCGGCATCGAGATGGGCCACATCTTCGCCCTGGGCCGCAAGTACGCCGAGGCCCTGGGCCTGCGGGTGCTCGACGCCAACGGCAAGCTCACCACCGTGACCATGGGCTCCTACGGCGTCGGGGTCACCCGGGCGCTCGCAGCGGTGGCCGAGGCCAATCACGACGAGAAGGGGCTCATCTGGCCCCGCCACCTGACCCCCGCCGACGTCCACGTGATCGCCACGGGCAAGGGCGCGGAGATCATGGAGGGCGCGGAGGCGCTGGTCGCCGACCTCGAGGCGGCCGGCCTCGAGGTGATCTTCGACGACCGTGCCAAGGCCTCCCCGGGCGTGAAGTTCGGCGACGCCGAGCTGCTCGGCGTCCCCACCCAGCTGATCGTCGGACGCGGCTTCAAGGACGGCGTGGTGGAGCTGAAGGACCGGCGCTCCGGCGAGTCCCGGGAGCTCCCGCTGGACAACGCGGTCGCCGAGGCCATCGCCGAGGTCCGTGCCGGCTGATCCCCGGGGCCGCGTGCCCCGGGTCCTCGCCGGGGCGCCGGCCGGCGGCCGCCCCCGCGTCCGGCGTCGTGCCCATCCCCGCCGCTGTCCCCGCGTCCGAGGACGCTCCCATACCCGCCGCTCTCCTCTCACCGGGTGCCGTCCGGGGAGCCCGGCGTGACCGAGATCCTCGCGGACCTGGAGCCCGGCATCCTGGCGCTGATCGTGGTCGCGGGCTTCGCGGCGGGGTGGGTGGACGCCGTCGTCGGCGGGGGCGGCCTCATCCAGCTGCCCGTGGTGCTGATGATCCCGGGGATGTCGCCGGTGCAGGCGCTGGCCACCAACAAGATGGGCTCGGTCTTCGGCACGGCGATCAGCGCGGCGACCTTCTACCGGCGCACCACCGCCCCGCTGCGTCCCGCCCTGCCGATGGCGGCCGTGGCGTTCTGCGGCAGCTTCGGCGGCGCCTCGGTGGCCGCGCTGCTGCCCGCCGAGGTCTTCAAGCCCATCATCCTGGCCGCCCTGATCGGCGTCGCCTCCTTCACGGTCGCGCGCCCGCAGGCAGGCCAGCTGGAGCGTCCCGAGCGCGGGCGCCGGGAGCAGGCCGTGATCGGCACCCTGATCGGCGTCTGCATCGGCTTCTACGACGGCGTGCTCGGCCCCGGCACGGGGTCCTTCCTGATCATCGGCATGATCACGCTGCTGGGCTACAGCTTCCTGCGGGCCAGCGCCCAGGCCAAGGTGGTCAACCTGGCGACCAACCTCGGCGCGCTGCTGTTCTTCTCCCTCAGCGGCTCGCTGGTCCCGCTGCTGGGCCTGGTGCTCGGCGCGGCGAACATGCTGGGCGGGTACGTGGGCGCGCGCAGCGCCGTCGCGCGGGGGAACCGCTTCATCCGCGTGGTGTTCCTTGCCGTGGTCCTCGTGCTCATCGCGAAGACGGGGTGGGACGTCTACCGGGAGCTGCTCCTCTGATCGAGGTCCCCTCAGTCCTCCGACTCGCCCGGAGGGTCGCCGGGCAGCGCGGGGACCGCGCCGGGCTCCGAGGACATCGCGGCGTGGACCGCGAGCCAGCGGAGGGACCAGGTGCGCCAGGCGGGGGAGGGCTCGACGTCGTCGGCGGCGAGGATCGCGAGGCTCCTGCCGGCCAGCGCGTCCGCCTCCTGCGTCCCGAGCCGTGCCGGATCCTCCTCCCTCGGCAGGCTGTAGGCCGCGGCGGGCTCGGGGAGCCCCTCGCAGCCGGAGGGGAGGGCCTCGCGCAGCTGGCCGAGCTGCTCGGAGTGCGCCCGGGCCGCGGCGCGGACGCCCTGCTCCTGCTCCGCGCTGGTGCCGTCCGCGGTAGCGCGGGCCAGGAGCACCTCGTCGGCCCACGTCGTCGCGTACAGCTCGGACAGCGTCGCGCCCACGGCCTCGGAGCGGGGATCCTCCGCCGCGCCGTCGGGGCACAGGCCCGCGGACAGCTCCTCGGAGGCAGGCTCCTCGCCCAGCAGCTCCCCGAGCGAGGCCCCCGCACCGCTGGCGGGGTCCGGGACCTCCGCCAGCGTCCCCTCGAGATCGCGCGCCGTGAGCCAGCTGCCCACCGCGATGGAGTCCATCAGCGCGGACTGGCGGGGGGCCAGGGCGGCGTCCCCGGCGATCCCGTGCAGGTCCGCGGCGGCGGCGTCGAAGACCTGGGCGGGCGTCCGGGAGGGATCGGTGGCCTCGGGCGTCCCGGCGCGGTCCCGGGCGACGGGCGAGAGCGCGGCGAGCTGCTCCTCGACGCGGTCCTCCAGCGTCCCCTCGGGATCCTCCACGACGCCGTCCTCGACCGCCCGGCGCACCTCGAGCAGCCGCTCCGCGGCCCGGACCTGCGCGTCCAGCTCGGGAGAGGCGGCGGAGACGCGCCACCACAGGATGCCGGCGAGGGCCAGCAGCAGCACCAGCAGCACCGCGAGGCACAGCGCGAGCGCGCGCGGGAGGGTCCTCATGAGTCGTGTCCTTTCCGCGCGCAGCCGAACCGGATGTACGTGAACCCATCATGGCACGTCCCCGGGCACCCGCGGCGCTAGGCTGGAGCCGAGCAACGATCCATCACGTCACGAGGAGGAGCCGTGTCCAACGGCCAGCAGAAGAAGTCGTCATCAACGTCGAGGTCCCGGCGCCGGGTCGCCCGGGAGAAGGCGAGCGCCGGGTACTCGGACCGGACGCACCCGCGCAGCGCCCTGGCGGACAGCGTGGACCTGGACCGGATCCGGGGGCGGCTCGAGCCGGTGGTCCGGCAGTTCGACCTCGTCCTGGAGGACGTCAGCGCGCGCGGCGCGGGCAACGGCCAGACCCTGTCGGTGATCGTGGACCTCCAGGAGGACGAGGAGGGCGCGGTCGCGCTGGACACGATCGCGGAGGTCTCCCGCGCGCTGTCCGCCACGCTGGACGAGGCCGACGACGAGCCGGAGAGCGAGTACCTGCTGGAGGTCTCCTCCCCGGGTGCGACCCGCAAGCTCACCGAGCCCCGGCACTGGAAGCGCTCCCGCGGCCGCCTCGTGCGGATCTCCATGGGCGGGGGGTCGTTCCTGGCCCGCCTCGAGGACACCGACGGCGCCACCGCCACGGTCCGCCGCAAGAGGGACACCCCCAAGGGCGTCCCCGAGAAGTACGAGGAGGCCGAGCGGCTGGACCTGGACGACGTCGAGAGGGCCCACGTCGAGGTCGAGTTCAACCAGTAGCCCCGGCTCGCCTAGACTGGGGCGAGACCAATGGATAGAGCGGGCGCCTCGAGGGGCGCGTGGGACTGACCGGCGCCGGAACGCACCTGCGTTCCGGCGCTTCGGCAGCGGAGCGAGAAAGGTTCAGCAATGGACATCGATATGAGCAACCTTCGGCTGCTGGAGAAGGAGCGCGACATCCCGGTCGAGACGCTCATCTCCATGATCGAGTCGGCCCTGCTGCTCGCCTACCAGAAGAACCCGGGGGCCATCCACGACGCCCGGGCGGTGGTGGACCGCGCGACCGGCCGGGTGAGCATCCTCGCTCCGGAGGTCGACGAGGACGGGACCGTCGTCGGCGAGTTCGACGACACCCCCCGCAACTTCGGGCGCATCGCCGCCTCGACCGCCCGCCAGGTGATCTTCCAGCGCCTGCGCGAGGCGGAGGACGACCAGATCCTGGGCGACTTCAGGGGCCGCGAGGGACAGCTGGTCTCCGGCCAGATCCAGCAGGGCGGCCGGAACAACATGGTCCAGATCGACCTCGGGACGGTCGAGGGCGTCCTGCCCCCGCACGAGCAGGTCCCCGGCGAGCGCTACGAGCACGGCACGCGCATCCGCGCCTACGTCGTCGAGGCCCGGCGCGGCTTCAAGGGGCCCTCCATCACGCTCTCCCGCTCGCACCCGGACCTGGTGCGCCGGCTCTTCGAGCACGAGGTGCCGGAGATCCAGGAGGGCGCCGTGGAGATCATGTCCGTGGCCCGCGAGGCCGGGCACCGCACCAAGATCGCCGTGCGGGCCACCCGCTCCGGCATCAACGCCAAGGGCTCCTGCATCGGGGAGATGGGATCGCGCGTGCGCGCGGTCACCTCGGAGCTCAACAACGAGAAGATCGACATCGTGAGCTACTCGGAGGATCCCGCGGCCTTCATCGCCGGCGCGCTGAGCCCCGCCAGGGTGGCCCGGGTGGAGGTGGACCCCTCCGGGCGGTACCAGGCCCGCGCCGTCGTGCCGGATGACCAGCTCTCGCTGGCCATCGGCAAGGAGGGGCAGAACGCCCGGTTGGCGGCCAAGCTGACCAACTGGCGGATCGACATCGTCGCCGAGTCCAAGGCGCGCGGCGCGGCGGAGTTCTAGAGGGGGACCGGGCCCGCGGGAGGGGCGCGGGTGTGGCCTGAGCCTCAGGCATTGGGGGAAAGCGCGCACAGGGTCTAGAATGGTCTACGGTGATCAGACCGCGTGGTGCCTGATGGTGCCCGCAATCCGAGAGCGAGGGTGAGCGATGTCTTCTCCCCCGGGGCGGCGCACCTGCATCGGGTGCCGCGCGATCGATGACCAGACCGCACTAGTACGTGTGGCCCTGAGGCCCTCGGAGGGGAAGCAACCCGACGTCGTCGTGCCGGATCCCGAGAGGTCCGTCCACGGCCGCGGAGCGTGGCTGCACCCCCGCCGCGCATGCCTCGAGCGGGCGGTCCGAGCGAAGTCCTTCGCGAGGTCGTTCCGCCGAGCCGTCGCCACGGAGGAGATCCTCCGCCGGCTGACGGAGGCTCCGGACGAGTCCGGAGCCGATCAGGGGTCACGCCAGCCTATGTCAACGGACGCCGACGCGTCCTGAGAAAGCGAGCCAGAAAACCGATGGAAACCCGATGAGTGCCGCGCAATGAGTGCCTCACAGTGCTCTGCCAACGGCGTTCCCGCGGCTGAATCAGCCGGCGGGGACCTTATCCGGAACTAAACGGTCTGGGCCTGTTTCGGCGCAGACCGAGACAGGAGAAATGTGGCCAAGCCCCGCGTTCACGAGCTCGCCAAGGAGCTCAACGTCACCTCGAAGGAAGCCGTCGCCAAGCTGCAAGAGCTCGGCGAGTACGTCCGAGGTGCATCCTCCACGGTGGAGCCCCCCGTGGAGAAGAAGCTGCGCGCCGCCTTCGCCGGCCGCAGCAAGTCCCAGCGCCCGGCGGCGCAGGGCACGCCGGCCCCCGCCCCCAAGCCCGGGGCGAGCGCGCCCAAGCCCGGCGCCGGCGCCGCGTCCCCCAAGCCCACGACGGCGACCCCCGCCACCGCGGGCAAGACCGCCCCGCCCCCGGGGGAGCAGTCCGCTCCCAAGCCGGGGGCCCAGCAGAAGCCCGCGCCGGCGGAGTCGGCCCAGCCCGAGGCCGTCCAGCCTCGCGAGGACCGCCCCCAGCAGGAGGCGCCCAAGCCGGGCGCGCAGGCTCCCAAGCCCGCCCCGAAGCCGGGCACGCGTCCCGGCAACAACCCCTACGCCTCGCAGCAGGGCATGCGCGCCAGCGACGGGTCCTCCTCGGAGGCCCCCGCCCCGCGTCCCTCGGCCGCGCGCGGCAACGTCCCCAAGCCGGGCGCCCCGCGTCCGGGCAACAACCCCTTCGCCTCGCAGCAGGGCATGCGCGGACGCGGCCAGGGCGGCGGCGAGCGCCGCGGCGGCCCGCGTCCCGGCGGCCCCCGTCCCCCTCAGGGGCAGGGCCAGGGTGCCGGTGAGCGCCGCGGCGGTCCCCGCCCCGGCGCTCCGCGCCCCGGGCAGGGCCAGGGTCAGGGCGCTCCGCGTCCCGGCCAGGGCGCCGGTGCGCCGCGTCCCGCGGCCAGCGGCGGCGCGCGCCCCAGCCCGAACATGATGCCGGCCAAGATGGGCCCGGGCGTCGGAGGACGTCCCGGCGCCGGTACCGGCGCGGGCGGCGGCGGACCCCGGCGCGGCGGCCCCGGGGGCGGCGGTGGCGGTCCGGCCCGCGGAGGCGGTCCCGGCCGCGGTCGCGGCAACGCCCAGGGCGCGTTCGGGCGCGGCGGCTCCAAGCGGAAGCAGCGCAAGTCGAAGCAGGCGAAGCGGCACGAGCTGGAGCAGATGCAGGCTCCCGCGGTGGGCGGCGTCGTCGTCCCCCGCGGCAACGGCGAGACCGTGGTCCGCATGCGCCGCGGCGCCTCGCTGATGGACTTCGCCGAGAAGATCAACGCGAACCCCGCGGCCCTGGTGACCGTGCTCATCCACCTCGGTGAGATGGCCACGCAGACCCAGTCCCTGGACGAGGAGACCTTCGCCCTGCTGGGCGAGGAGCTGGGCTACAAGGTCCAGGTCGTCTCCCCGGAGGACGAGGAGCGCGAGCTCTTCGAGTCCTTCGACATCGACTTGGAGGGCGAGCGCGAGGCCGAGACCGAGGAGCAGCTGGAGGCCCGTCCTCCGGTCGTCACCGTCATGGGCCACGTGGACCACGGCAAGACCCGCCTGCTCGACGCGATCCGGAACACCAACGTGATCGAGGGCGAGGCCGGCGGTATCACCCAGCACATCGGCGCCTACCAGATCACCACCGAGGTCGGCGGCGAGGACCGCAAGTTGACCTTCATCGACACCCCGGGCCACGAGGCGTTCACCGCCATGCGTGCCCGCGGCGCCAAGGTCACCGACATCGCGGTGCTCGTGGTGGCCGCCGACGACGGCGTCATGCCGCAGACCGTGGAGGCGCTCAACCACGCCCAGGCCGCGGACGTGCCGATCGTCGTCGCGGTCAACAAGATCGACAAGGAGGGCGCGAACCCGGACAAGATCCGCGGCCAGCTCTCCGAGTACGGGCTGGTGCCCGAGGAGTACGGCGGCGACACCATGTTCGTCGACGTCTCCGCGCGGCAGAACGAGCACATCGACGAGCTGCTCGAGGCCGTGTGCCTCACGGCCGACGGCGCGCTGGAGTTGCTGGCCAACCCGGACAAGGACGCCCGCGGCGTCGCGATCGAGGCGAACCTGGACAAGGGCCGCGGCGCGGTCTCGACCGTCCTGGTGCAGTCCGGCACGCTGCGCGTCGGCAACAGCATCGTCGCCGGCGTGGCCCACGGCCGCGTGCGCGCCATGTTCGACGAGAACGGCCAGGCCGTGACCGAGGCCGAGCCCTCGCGTCCGGTCCAGGTCCTCGGCCTGAACACGGTGCCGCGAGCGGGCGACACCTTCCTGTCCACGCCGGAGGAGCGCACCGCCCGCCAGATCGCCGAGAAGCGCGAGGCGGCGGACCGCAACGCCCAGCTGGCCAAGCGCCGCAAGCGCGTCACGCTCGAGTCCTTCGACGAGGCCGTGGCCGAGGGCAAGATGGACACGCTCAACCTCATCATCAAGGGCGACGTCTCCGGTGCCGTCGAGGCGCTGGAGGACTCGCTCTACAAGATCGAGGTCGGCAACGGCGACGAGGTCCAGCTGCGGGTCATCCACCGCGGCGTCGGCGCGATCACCCAGAACGACGTCAACCTGGCGACGGTGGACAACGCCATCATCATCGGGTTCAACGTCCGTCCGGCCGAGCGGGTCAGCGAGCTCGCCGACCGCGAGGGCGTGGAGATGAAGTTCTACACGGTGATCTACCAGGCCATCGACGAGGTCGAGCAGGCCCTGAAGGGCATGCTCAAGCCGGAGTACGAGGAGGTCGAGCTGGGCTCGGCGGAGATCCGCGAGGTCTTCCGCTCCTCCAAGTGGGGCAACATCGCCGGCTCGATCGTCCGCGGCGGCATCATCCGCCGCAACGCCAAGGCCCGCCTGGTCCGCGACGGCAACGTGGTGGGGGACAACCTCACCATCGAGTCGCTGCGCCGGTTCAAGGACGACGCCACCGAGGTGCGCGAGGGATACGAGTGCGGCATCGGGCTCGGCTCCTTCAACGACGTCAAGGAGGGCGACATCATCGAGACCTGGGAGCTTCGGGAGAAGCCCCGCGACTAGAACGCGCCGAACCGATGAGAAGCGCCGCCCCGCACGGGGCGGCGCGCGCGGCGGGCCGGCTCCCCGGGAGGACATCCCGGGGGCCGGCCCGCCGTGCCTGCTGAGAAGAGGGCGCCCCGCCCAGGGGCGCGAGAGCGAGGAGAGACCATGGCTGATGCAGCCCGCGCGGCCCGGCTGGCCGACCGCATCAAGGTCATCGTGGCCCGCGCCCTGGAGCGCCGGATCAAGGATCCGCGGCTCGGGTTCGTGACCGTGACCGAGGCCCGCGTGACCAACGACCTGCAGCACGCGACCGTCTACTACACCGTGTACGGCACCGAGGAGGAGACCGCCGGGACCCGGGCCGCGCTCGAGTCCGCCAAGGGCGTCCTGCGCTCGGAGGTCGGCAAAAACATCACGGCCCGGCTGACCCCGACGCTGACCTTCGTCCCGGACGAGGTCCCGGAGAACGCCAGCCACATCGAGGACATCCTGCGCAAGGCCCGGGCCCGGGACGCCGAGCTCGCGGAGGCCGCCGAGGGCGCCGCCTACGCCGGCGGTGCCGACCCCTACAAGCGCGAGGACGAGGGCGAGGCGGAGGAGGACCTCCTGACCGCCTACGACCCCGTCGAGGAGGAGCTGCCCGGGGAGACCGGCCAGGAGCCGGCCGACCCCGACTCGGGCGCCCCCGCCAGCGCGGAGGAGGCCGAGGAGGAGGACGACGCCGAGGGGACCGGCCGCCGCTCCGGGGGCACCGAGTAGGTGGCCCGGAAGCAGCAGGAGGGCGGTCCGTCCGGGCTCGTCGTGCTGGACAAGCCAGCGGGCTTCACCAGCCACGACGTCGTCGCCCGGATGCGCCGCGTGGCGGGGACCCGCCGGGTCGGCCATGGCGGGACGCTGGACCCCATGGCCACGGGCGTGCTCATCGTCGGCGTCAACAAGGCCACCAAGCTGCTGACCTGGATCAGCGGCGAGTCGAAGACCTATGAGGCCACGATCCGGCTGGGCGCCTCGACCGTGACGGACGACGCCGAGGGCGAGGTCCTCGAGCGGGCCTCCGCGGCGGCGCTCGAGGCGGTCTCCGAGGAGGCCATCCGGGCGGGCATCCGGAGCCTCACCGGCGAGATCCTGCAGGTCCCCTCCGCGGTCTCGGCCATCAAGGTCGGCGGCGTGCGGTCCTACGCCCGGGTCCGCTCGGGACAGGACGTCGAGCTCGCCGCCCGGCCGGTGTCCATCGGCGAGTTCGCGCTGCACGCGATCCGCCGGGTGGCCGACGCCGGGGAAGCCGGGTCCGGAGGCCAGGCTGCCGGAGCCGGGGACGCGGGGGCCCATGAGGCCGGTCCCGGCGGCCCCGGGTTCGACCTGGACGTCACGGTCTCCTGCTCCTCCGGGACCTACATCCGCGCCCTCGCGCGCGACCTCGGCCGGGAGCTCGGCGTCGGCGGCCACCTGACCGCGCTGCGCCGCACCCGCATCGGCGAGGTCGGGCTGGAGGACGCCTCGACGCTCGAGGAGCTGGGGGCCGCCGCGGAGGCGGGCCGCCCGCTGCCGCTGCTGCCGCTGGAGACCGCGGCCCGGCGCCTCTTCGCCGTCCGCGGGCTCACCGCCCAGGAGGCCACGGACCTGTCCAACGGGCGCTGGATCGCACCCTCGGCCGCGCCCGGGGGCAGCGGAGACGAGGAGGCCTCGGGGTCCGCGCCGGAGCGCGACGCGGCCCCCGCGGCCCCGGCCGCGCCCGAAGCCGCCGGCCCGGCCCGGGAGAAGGACGACGGCGTCGTCCCCGCCTCCCGGCTGACGGCCTGCTACGCCCCGGACGGCCGGCTCGTCGCGCTGGCCCAGGACCAGCACCGCCGGGGCCGCCACGTGGCGGTGCCGCACCTGGTCTTCGAGTCGGGGCAGCGCTTCGGGGCGGAGGGGACGGCGTCGTGATCGCCGGATACGACCTCTGGTTCTGGATCTCCGCCCTGCTGGGCGCGGTCTCCGCCGTGGTGTGCCTCGTGCAGTTCCTGCGGGGCCGGGCCCCGGACGACCTCACGCAGGGCTCGGTGCTGCTGCTCGAGGCGTTCCTGGTGGTCTACCTGGTCGGCTCGATCGTCATGCAGCTCGCCACCGACGGCCCCTCGGGGGACGCCTGGGAGTACTACGGATACCTGCTGACCGCGATGATCATCCCGGCCGGCACGTTCATCTGGTCGCTCACCGAGCGCAGCCGGTGGTCGACCCTCATGCTGGCGGTCACCGGCCCCATCATCGTGGTCATGATCCAGCGCATGAACATGCTCTGGTACTACTACTAGAGTCCACACGTGGAAGCCGCCGAGGCGGCACGAGGAGAAGCGAGGCACGGATGGGTTCGAGCCGTTCGGAAGGCGCCACAGGGCGGAGCACGGGGGAGGCCCCCGGCCGCTCCCAGCAGAAGTCCCGGGGCCCCGGGATGATCATCGTCGCGGTCTACGGGCTGTTCTCCCTCTCGGCGGGAGCCAGGGCGCTCTACCAGGTCCTCACCAAGTTCGACGAGGCGCCGCTGTCCTTCGTCCTTTCGGCGGTCGCGGCGATCATCTACGTCGTCGCCACGGTCTCCCTGGCGATGCGGGGCCGCCGGGCCTACTGGGCCGCGGTGTGGACCATCGGCATCGAGCTGCTCGGCGTGCTCGCGGTGGGGGTCTTCTCCTACCTGCGTCCGGAGCTCTTCCCGCTGGCCTCGGTGTGGTCGCACTTCGGCTCCGGGTACGGCTACGTCCCGCTCGTGCTGCCGGTGATCGGGCTGCTCTGGCTGTACCGCAGGCGCCCGGGCCGCAACTCCCCGCGCTGAACGCCCTCGTCCGGCGCCCCGGCCACGTAATCTGGAACCAGTGACCCTCGCACCCCAGCCTGGAAGGTGAGACAGATGAGCACGCGTCCGACCCCCGAGCCCGGCGGCTCCCCCTCCGACCCTCGGAAGGGGACTGCGCCCGGCGCCGAGGCCCCCGGAACCGCCCCCGCCGGCGGCCCGAAGCGCGAGGACCAGCGCCCGGGCCCGGCCGCAGACCCTCGTGAGCAGACCGCCGGCGGGGCAGCCGGCGCCGCCGGGCAGACGCGGCAGGGCGAGGACGCCGGCCGGAAGCGCCGCAGCCGCCCGGCCGCGGCGGGCACCGCCTCCGCGAAGGCGAAGAAGGAGCGTGCCAAGGAGGACGGCACGCCGCACGACTGGACGCTGTTCCGCGTCGTCATCGCCCTCTACGGGGTGCTCATCATCGCCTACGGCATCTGGCAGATCGCGGCCGGCACCGCCTCCCTGCCCGGCGTCGCCGAGTCCGGCGGCCCCACCGTGGCCTCCTCCTACGCCGGCCTGGCCGCCGTGCTCTGCGGAGTCGGCGCCTCGCTGATCGCGATCGCGGTGAAGTTCAAGTGGGCCAACATGCTCAGCTTCGTGTGCTTCGCGATCTTCCTGGGCGGCGTCGGGCGTATCCTGGCCTGGGCCTTCTTCGGGCTGCCCCACTGGTCGATGATCCTGTTGATGGTGCTCGACCTGGTGGTCCCGCCCTGCCTGCTCGTCTGGTACGGCTGGATCCGGAAGGCCAACGCGATCCGCCGCGAGATGGCCTCCGAGGACCCCCGGGGCGGAGCCCGGGGACGCCGCTGAGCGCCGGCCCCGGACGCAGCGTCTAGACTGATCACGGCCCGCCGCCGCGGCGGGCCGACCGCGCACGAAGGAGAGAAGTGGACTGCTTCACCAGCCTCGAGGAGATCCCTGCGGGATACGGGCCCACGGCGGTGACCATCGGGAACTTCGATGGCGTGCACCGCGGACACGCCCGGGTGATCGGCACGCTCGTGGAGGAGGCCCGGGCCGCGGGCCTGCGGTCGGTGGCGATCACGTTCGACCCCCACCCGGCGCTGGTCCACCGGCCCGAGGAGCCGCACTTCCCCATCATGGGGACGCGGGACAGCATGCAGCTGCTCGCCGAGCTGGGGCTGGACGCGCTCGCCCTGCTGCCCTACTCGCTGGAGTTCGCGCGGAAGACGCCCGAGGAGTTCATCCGCGAGACCTTCGTGGAGGGCCTGGGCGCCAAGCGCGTGGTCATCGGGGCGGACGTGCGGTTCGGCCGGGACAACGCCGGGGACCTCACGACCATGCGGGAGCTGGGGGAGGAGTACGGTTTCGACGTCGTCGTGGTCGAGGACCTCGGCGTGGACGGCGAGCTCTGCGACCTGGGCGAGGGGAACCGCCGCTGCTCCTCGACCTGGATCCGGGAGCTGCTGGCCCAGGGCGACGTCGGGGGAGCGGCCCGGCTGCTCGGCCGGAACCACCGCATGCGCGGCGAGGTGGTCCACGGCGCGGCCCGCGGGCGGGAGCTGGGGTTCCCCACCGCCAACATGTCCACCGACTCCGACGGCCTGATCCCGGCCGACGGCGTCTACGCCGGCTGGCTCCTCGACGAGGACGGGAACCGCTGGCCGGTCGCGATCTCCGTGGGCTCCAACCCCACCTTCGAGGGGGTCTCCCGCCAGGTCGAGGCCCACGTGATGGGCAGGCCGCAGGAGCAGGTGGAGGCCTTCGACCTCTACGCGCAGCAGGTGCTGCTGGAGTTCGTCGCCCACCTGCGGCCCATGGTCGCCTACCGCGGAATGGAGGCCCTCATCGAGCAGATGACCCGCGACGTCGAGAAGGCCTGGGAGGCGCTGGCGCGGGCCGACGCCTGCGCCCCCCGCGACGCCTCCTAGAACTCCTCGTGGGTGCGGGGATCGTAGCCGGTGCGGGTGATGCCCGTGTTGAGCAGCTCGATGTCCCGCATCTGCTCGGGGCTGAGCTCCCAGTCGAAGACGCTGATGTTCTGCTCCATGCGCTCGGTGCTGGAGGTCTTGGGGATCGGCACCAGCTTGTTCTGCACGTGCCACCGCAGGGCGACCTGGGCGGCGGTGACCCCCAGCTCCTCGGCGATGTTGCCGATCTGCGGGATGTCCTCCAGTGTGCTCATCCGGCCCAGCGGCGACCAGCTCTCGGTGACGATCCGGTTCTCCTCGTGGTAGGCCCGGGCCTCCTCCTGCTGCGCCTGCACCTGGACCTCGATCTGGTTCACGGCGGGGACCTCGCCGGTCTCCTCCTTGAGTCGGTCGATGTGCGCCGGCAGGAAGTTGGAGGTGCCGATCGAGCGAACGAGCCCGCGCTCCCTGAGCGAGATCATCGCCCGCCAGGACTCCACGTAGAGGTTCACGCTCGGGTTGGGCCAGTGGATGAGGTAGAGGTCGAGGTACTCGGTGCCGAGCCGGCGCAGCGAGGCCTCGGCTGCGGCGATCGTCGCGTCGTAGCCGTGGTCCTTGCCGGCGAGCTTGGTGGTGAGGAAGAGATCCTCCCGGTCCACGCCGCCATTGGCGAGCCCGCGGCCCACACCCGTCTCGTTCCCGTACTGGGCGGCGGTGTCGATCAGCCGGTAGCCCCGCATGATCGCCTCCGCGACGTTGACCTCGGCCTCGCCGTCGGACATCGGGTAGGTGCCGAAGCCCAGGGCGGGGATCCGGTGGCCGTCCCTCATCGTGTGGTCGTGCATCGGCGTCTCCTCGTGGTCGGGGTCGGATGGGTCGGTGTCGATCTTACGCCCGGGTCGCGGCGATCACGGCGAGCGAGGCCGCGGCGGCGCGCGCCGCGACCACCTCGACCGCCATGTGGAAGTCCTGGTCCGCGCTGGGCCCGCACAGGTCGGAGATCCCGCGCAGGGAGAGGAAGTCGACGCCGGCGCTGCCAGCGACCTGGGCGATGGCGGTGGTCTCCATGTCCGTGGACACCGCCTCCGGGAAGGCCTCTCGGGCGTCCTTGACGTTGGCCGCGGTGACGAAGGACCCGCCGGCCAGCATCTGGCCGACCAGGTGCCGTCCCTCCTCCGGGGCGAGGGTGCGGGCCGCGGCGAGCAGGGCGGGGGCGGCGTGGTAGCGCTCGGGCATGCCGGGCACCTGGCCGCGCTCGTAGCCGAAGGCGGTCGCGTCCGCGTCGGTGTAGGTGTAGGTCTCGCCGATCGCGAGGTCCCCGACCTCGACGTCGGCGCGCAGCCCGCCGGCGGAGCCCGCTGAGATCAGGGCGCGCGGCTCGACGGCGGCCAGGGCCGAGGTCGCCGCGCTGGCCGCGTTGACCAGGCCGATCCCGCTGCGCACGAGCAGCAGGGGCCGCCCCTGGTGGGAGCGGGGATGGAACCGGGCCCGCGCGAAGTCGAGGGACTCGCCGAGGGGCTCGGTGGCGGCGAGGAACGGCTCGGCCTCCTCGTCCATGGCGCACTGGACCACGACGCCGCCCAGCAGGCGCTGACGCACCTCGGCGGGGAGCACGGGGGAGTAGGCGATGCTCACGCGTAGACGACCTCCCACGCCTCGCGGGCGTCGAGGAACTCGCGGACGGCGGCCTGTGCGCCCTCGAGGGTGTGGTGGGCGCCCCAGCCGCACTGGGTCTCGTTGGCGGCGGGGACCTCCCCGGCCGCCAGGATGTCCCGGAGGGTCGCCTCCAGGATCGGCAGGAAGTCCTCCGGCTCGAGCCCCAGCGTCAGCGCGTAGAAGCCGGTCTGGCAGCCCATCGGGGAGAAGTCGATCAGCGCGTCGGTGTGGTTGCGCATGTGCTCGGCGGTCAAGTGCTCGATGGAGTGCACGACGGGCATCTCCAGGTGCCCGCGGTTGGGCTGGGCGAATCGCACGTCGTACTTGACGAGGGTGTCCCCGCCGGGCAGCTCCTTGCGGTCCGCGATCCGGACGTAGGGGGCCGCCACCTTGGTGTGGTCGAGGTTGAAGGATTCGACGTTCATCTTCTGCATGGGCCCATTCTCCCGCACGCCGGGCCCGGATGACAGGCGGCGGGCCCGGCACGTCGTCCGGGCATCGTCCAGCTTTTTCGGATATACCGGAGACGAAGCCATCTGACCGATCGTCAACGGAAAGGACACATCATGTCAGCTCTCGCCCCCACCGCCTTCTCCACCGCCGGACTGCTGGGCGGGTACAAGGTCGCCCGGGCCACCGGGGTCCGCCCGCTCGGCGGAGCGGCCCTCGCGCTCGGCGGCGCCGCGGCCTTCGCGGGATGGAAGAAGAACGCCGGCGCGGGCCGCGCCGCGGCGCTGACCGGCCTCTACCTCGCCGCCTTCGGCCTCTCCCACCCGCTGTCCAAGAAGATCGGCGCGTGGCCCAGCGTCGCCGCCGTCACCGCCGGGACCGGCCTGGCCTCGCTGGCCTTCGGCCGCTCCCGCTCCGGCAAGTAGGGAGCGGCTGGCGTGCGCTGGGACCCGGCCCGCTACCTGCGCTTCGGCGAGGAACGGAGCCGGCCCTTCGCCGACCTCCTGAGCCGGGTCCCCCCGGTGGAGGAGGCGGAGGCCCCCGGCGCCTCGCCGCTGGTGGTGGACCTGGGCTGCGGCCCGGGCAACGACACCCCGGTGCTGCGCCGCTTCTTCCCCGGCGCGCGGATCGAGGCGGTGGACAGCAGCCGCCAGATGGTCGAGGCCGCCCGCGCGTCCGCGCCGGGGCCCGACGTCGAGTACGTCCGGGCCGAGGTCCGGCAGTGGCTGGCGGACCGGCGCGCGGCCGGGGGAGAGGCTCCCCGGGCGATCGTCTCCAATGCGATGTTCCAGTGGGTCGAGGACCACCTGGAGCTGATGCCGGAGCTGGCCGACCTCGTGGCGCCGGGCGGAAGCTTCGCGGTGCAGGTGCCCGCCAACTTCGAGGCGCCCTCGCACGCGCTGCTGCGCGAGCTCGCGGCCCGGCCGGAGTACGCCCGGCACGTGACCGAGCCGCTGCGCGCCGCCTCGGTGCGCGCCGAGGACTACCTGCGGGCACTCGCCCGGCCGGGGTGGTCCGTCGACGCCTGGGAGACCACCTATCTGCACGTCCTGCAGGGACCGGATCCGGTGTTCGAGTGGATCTCGGGGACCGGGGCTCGCCCGGTGCTCGGGGCCCTGCCCGAGGCCGAGCGAGAGAGGTTCGCCGAGGAGTACAAGGCGCGGCTGCGCCGGGCCTACCCCGTCTCCGAGGCGGGCACTGTCCTGCCCTTCCGCCGGGCCTTCGCGGTGGCCACCCGGATCTGAGCCGGGGCCCCGCTCAGGCCAGCGCGGTGCGCCGCGTCCGCGGGCTGGAGACCGTGGGGTCCCCGGGGATCCAGAAGCGCAGCGGGGCGTCCACGTTGCGCGAGATGCCGATGCGGCGCCCGCGCACCCCCTCGACCCGCCGCGTCGGCGCCTCGAGGTGGAACGCCGCGCTCTTGGCCGGGCCGAACTGGCCCAGCAGCGCGCCGTCGTCCTCCAGGCTCAGGCCCAGCGCCGAGCCGAGGTTGCCGGGGCCACGGGCCAGGCCGGCGTCGAGCGCCCGCTCGCCGCGGCGGGAGCGGACCTCGTCCCAGCCGGAGAGCACCTCGCCCGCGCGCATGAGCACCCCGGAGCCGGTGCCCTCGGGCGCGCAGACGAGGTTGCCGGCGCGGTGGATGCCGTAGGAGGCGTAGACGTAGACGTGCGAGGGCGGGCCGAACATCGTGGCGCAGCGCGGCGTCGGCCCCTTGTAGGAGTGCGACGCCGGGTCGCCCACGCCGAGGTAGGCCTCCACCTCCGTGAGGCGGATCGCGACGTCGCCGCGGCTGATCACGGCACCCAGCAGCTGCGGGGCCACGACGTCGGCGGTTGCGGTGAAATCGATCATCGTCCCATCCTGGCACGCCGCGGGGCCGCCGGGCGGTGACGTCCCGGTCACACGCCTTTCACCCGCCCCGGCGATCCGATAGACTGGGACGCGCGTCTGGCTGCGGTCCGTGGTTGCCGGGCGCCCCTCCCATGCCCCTTCCCGGTGACCGGCGCGCGCCGGACCGGGACGCGGCCCAGGGCGGGTCCCCCGGCGGCACACGCCGCATCGGGGCCGTTCACGGCACTGACTCTAGGAGTTATTCAGTGGCACTCGATCCCGCTGTCAAGCAGGAAATCATCAAGGAGTACGCGACCGTCGAGGGCGACACCGGCTCGCCCGAGGTCCAGGCCGCGGTCCTGACCCGTCGGATCTCCGATCTGACGGAGCACCTCAAGTTCCACAAGCACGACCACCACTCCCGTCGTGGTCTGATGATCCTCGTCGGCCGTCGCCGCAACCTGCTCGGTTACCTGCGCCGCGTCGACATCGAGCGGTACCGTACGCTGATCCAGCGTCTCGGCATCCGCCGCTAGGACGTCGCAGGCGAGGGGCGGCGCTCCGCGATCCCGTGAGGGGACCGCAGGGGCGCCGCCCGCATCGCTTGACGCAGGCGCCGGCCCGGCAGGAGCCGGACCGGCGCGCAGAACATCCCAGCGCGGCCCGTACCGACGTGCGGTCCTCGGTAGTGGCCTCCGGAGTCCTGGAAGGATTCCGTGGGCCTCGATCGAAGACCGAGTCTCGTGATGCGGCGCCGCGCGACCAACGAGAAACGGAGGTGACCCGTGGAGGGTCCCGAGATCCAGTTCGCAGAAGCCGTCATCGACAACGGCGCATTCGGCAAGCGCACCGTGCGCTTCGAGACCGGCCGCCTCGCCCAGCAGGCCGCCGGCTCCACCCTCGTCTCCATCGACGAGGACACCACCATGCTCTCGGCCACGGCCGTGGGCAAGAACCCTCGCGAGGGCTTCGACTTCTTCCCGCTGACGGTCGACGTCGAGGAGCGGATGTACGCCGCGGGCCGCATCCCCGGCTCGTTCTTCCGCCGCGAGGGCCGCCCGTCCACCGACGCGGTCCTGGCCTGCCGGCTCATCGACCGCCCGCTGCGTCCCGCCTTCACCAAGGGCATCCGCAACGAGGTCCAGGTCGTCGTGACGGTCCTGACCATCGATCCGGACGAGATCTACAACACCGTGGCGATCAACGCCGCGTCGATGTCCACCGTGCTCTCCGGCCTGCCCTTCCAGGGCCCGGTCGGCGGCGTGCGCATCGCTCTGATCGACGGCCAGTGGGTCGCCTTCCCCAAGCACTCGCAGCTCGAGAACGCCGTGTTCGACATGGCCGTCGCGGGCCGCATCGTGACCAAGGCGGACGGCACCGAGGACGTCGCGATCATGATGGTCGAGGCCGAGGCCACCGACCAGTCCTGGAACCTCATCCAGGGCGGCGCCCAGGCTCCCACCGAGGACGTCGTCGCCGACGGCCTCGAGGCCGCCAAGCCCTTCCTCAAGGCCCTGTGCCAGGCGCAGGCCGACCTGGCCGAGCGCGCCGGGAAGCCCCGGATGGAGCTGCCCCGCTTCGGCGTCTACGGCGACGACGTCGCCGAGGCCGTCGAGTCCCGCTTCGCCCAGAAGATCAAGGACGTCTACTCCATCGCCGGCAAGCAGGAGCGGGAGACCGCCTCCGCCGAGCTGCAGCAGGAGATCTCCCAGGCCCTGGCGGGCGAGGACGGCGAGTTCGCCGGCCGCGCCGAGGAGGTCAACGGCGCGTTCAACGCGATCAGCAAGCAGACCGTGCGCCAGCGCATCCTGACCGACCAGGTCCGGATCGACGGCCGCGGCCTGACCGACATCCGCCAGCTCACCGCCGAGGTCGAGGTCCTGCCGCGCGTGCACGGCTCCGCGATCTTCGAGCGCGGCGAGACCCAGATCATGGGCGTGACCACGCTGAACATGCTCAAGCTCGAGCAGCAGATCGACTCGCTCTCCCCGGTGAAGTCCAAGCGGTACATCCACCACTACAACTTCCCGCCGTACTCCACCGGCGAGACCGGCCGCGTGGGCTCGCCCAAGCGCCGCGAGATCGGGCACGGCGCGCTCGCCGAGCGCGCGATCACCCCAGTCCTGCCCTCGCGCGAGGAGTTCCCCTACGCGATCCGCCAGGTCTCCGAGGCGCTGGGCTCCAACGGCTCGACGTCGATGGGCTCGGTCTGCGCCTCGACCCTCTCGCTGCTCAACGCCGGCGTGCCGCTGCGCGCGCCGGTCGCGGGCATCGCGATGGGCCTGGTCTCCGACGAGGTGGACGGCGAGACCCGCTACGCCGCCCTGACCGACATCCTGGGCGCCGAGGACGCGCTGGGCGACATGGACTTCAAGGTCGCCGGCACCTCCGAGTTCGTCACCGCGATCCAGCTCGACACCAAGCTCGACGGCATCCCCGCCTCCGTGCTCGGCGCCGCGCTGAAGCAGGCCCGCGAGGCCCGCCTGCACATCCTCGACGTGCTGACCGCCGCGATCGACGCCCCGGACGAGATGAGCGAGTTCGCCCCGCGGATCATCACCGTCAACGTGCCCGTCTCCAAGATCGGCGAGGTCATCGGGCCCAAGGGCAAGATGATCAACCAGATCCAGGAGGACACCGGCGCGGACATCTCCATCGAGGACGACGGCACCGTGTTCATCGGCGCCGTGGACGGCCCCTCGGCCGACGCCGCGCGCTCGGCGATCAACGCGATCGCCAACCCGCAGGTCCCCGAGGTCGGCGAGCGCTACCTGGGCACCGTGGTCAAGACCACCACCTTCGGCGCGTTCCTCTCGCTGACCCCGGGCAAGGACGGCCTGCTGCACATCTCCGAGCTGCGCAAGCTCAACGAGGGCAAGCGCGTCAACGACGTCGAGGACGTCCTCGGCGTGGGGCAGAAGGTCCAGGTCGAGATCACCAAGATCGACGACCGCGGCAAGCTCTCGCTCGCTCCCGTGGGCGAGGACTCCGAGGAGACCGAGTCCGAGGTCCTGGAGGACGCGGAGGCGTAGTCCGCCCCGGCCGCATCGCCCGACGCCGTCCGTCCCTTCCCCCAGCGCCTGCGGTGCTGGCGGGGGAGGGGCGGGCGGCGTCGTCGTCCCGGCCCCCTGCTGCCGTAGGCCCGCATGCGGCTCGACGCCGCTCGGGCCCGGCCCGCCCTCCCGCGTCCTCCGCCGCTCCGGGCCGCCGCTGCCCGGCCCACCCGCCCTTCCCGCCCACCTCCCGAAAGCTGAAGCATCCCCATGCCCTACGACCTTCCCCTCGACCCGCAGCGCCTGACCGAGGAGCTCGACTACCGCACCGGCCGCCTCGTCTTCTCCGGGGAGGTCGGCAACGACGTCCGCCGCTCGGTGCTGCCCGGCGGCGTGCGCGTGGTGACCGAGCGCATGCCGAGCCAGCGCAGCGTCGCGCTGGGCTTCTGGATCGGCGTCGGCTCCCGGGACGAGGAGCCGGGGATGCTGGGCTCGACCCACTTCCTCGAGCACCTGCTCTTCAAGGGCACCGCGAGCCGCACGGCGCTGGACATCGCCGAGGCCTTCGACGCCGTCGGCGGGGAGTCTAACGCGCTCACGGCCAAGGAGCACACCTGCTACTACGCCCGCGTCCTCGCCGAGGACGTGCCGATGGCCGTGAGCGTCATCGCCGACATGGTGACCTCTGCGGTCCTGGAGCCCTCCGAGCTCGAGCAGGAGCGCGGGGTGATCCTCGAGGAGATCGCGATGGACCTCGACGACCCCACCGACGTCGCCTTCGAGAGCTTCACGGGCCAGGTCATGGGCCGCCACCCGCTAGGCCGTCCGATCGGCGGGACCCCCGCCGAGATCACCGCGGTGGAGCGCGACGCCGTGTGGGAGCACTACCGGCGCCACTACACCCCGGACCGCCTGGTCATCTCCGCGGCCGGCGGGCTGGAGCACCAGGAGATGGTGGAGCTGGTCCTCGACGCGCTCGAGCGGGCCGGCTGGGACCTGAGCGAGGGCACGACGCCGCGCCCCCGCCGGGAGCGCCGCCCCTCCCCGCTGACCCCCGACTTCGGGGAGCACCGGGTCAGCCGCACCTTCGAGCAGGCCAACGTCATCCTCGGCACCACCGGGCTGATCGCGGGGCACGAGCGCCGCTTCGCGATGTCGGTGCTCAACGCGGCCCTGGGCGGCGGGATGTCCTCGCGGCTGTTCCAGGAGATCCGGGAGCGGCGCGGGCTGGCCTACAACACCTTCTCCTTCGCGGGCTCCTACTCCGACGCCGGCTACTTCGGCATGTACGCCGGCTGCACCCCGGAGAAGGTGGGCCTGGTGACCGACCTGATGCGGGCCGAGCTCGAGCGGCTGGCGGAGACGGAGATGCCCCCGGCCGAGCTGGCGAAGGTGACCGGCCAGCTGGGCGGGGCCACCGTGATGGGCAGCGAGGACGTCGGCTCCCGGATGTCCCGGCTCGGCCGCTCCGAGCTGGACACGGGCCACTTCACCGACCTCGACGAGCTGCTGGCCTCCCTGCGGGCCGTCACGGCGGCGGAGGTCCGCGAGCTCGCCGCCGACCTCGTCTCGCGCGAGACCGTGCTGACGGTCGTCGGGGCCTGAGGGAGGGGCGCCCCGTGGCCGCCCGCGGTCAACCGGACGCGGCCTGGAGCTCCGACTTGGCCTGCCCCACGGCGTCGGCCACCGTGCGCGCGTACAGCTCCTGGCCCGCCGGCTGCGGGTGCACGCCGTCGGAGACCAGCAGGTCCGGGCGTCCGTCGCTGGCGGCCGCCCAGTCGGCCAGCACGAGGCGGTCGGAGCCGCCGACGGCGTCCCGCACGGCCGCGTTCGAGGCCCCGACCCACGCCAGGGAAGGGGGAGCCTGCCCCGTGACCAGCACGACCTGGCGCATCCGGCCGTCCTCGGCGACGTCGAGGAGCCGGTCGATCTGCTCCCGCGTCATCTCGGAGTTGGTGGACAGGGAGACGACCACGATCCGGCCGAGCCGACCGGCGTCGCGGCGCCGCTCGAGCGCCTCCAGACCCGCCGGCACGTCGCGGGAGACCTCGGCGTCGACCGTCGCCCCGGGCAGCGCCGCCTCCAGCGCCGGGGCGGCGGCGAGCGTCACCGAGTCGCCGACCACGGTCACGTCCTCGCCGCCGGGCGAGGGGACGTAGGCCTCAGGGCCTTCCGCCGGGGAGCCGTCCCCGGCCGGCGGCTCCGAGGAGGCCCCGCCCCCGCCGCCCCGGGCGACCGACTCCGCGCCCTCGGCCACCACGCGCTGGGCCTCCGTCATCGACGGCGCGTTGACCCACGCCGCCGCGGTCCCGGCGATCCCCAGCAGCCCCGCCGTCAGCGCGAGGGCCGTCGCCGCCTGGCATCGCCCGGGCCGGCGCAGGCCGCCCAGCAGATCCGCCAGCGCCCCGCCGAACCCGCGCCGCCGCACGGGGTTCTCGACCCAGCGGTACGAGGCCGCGGCGACGGCCACGGTCACCGCCAGCACCAGGACGCCGCGCACCGCAGGAGCCGCCCCCGGCATCGCGTAGTGCGCGAGCGCCCACAGGGGCCAGTGCCACAGGTAGATCCCGTAGGAGCGGGCACCGACCCACGCCAGCGGCCGGATCGAGAGCAGCCTCCGCAGTCCCTCGGCCCCGATGCCGCGCACGTCCGGCAGCAGGCACTGGATGACCCCCAGGGCCAGCAGCGAGGCCGCGAGCAGCCCCCACGGGAAGAGGATCCGGGGCTGCGCCTCGGAGAGCAGCAGCGCGGCCGGGACGAGCAGCGCGAGGCTGAGCCATCCCAGCAGGATCCGTCCCGCGTTGGCCGCCCCGGGGCGGTTCGGCAGGGCCGCCTCGGAGGACGGCGGGTACATGCTCCACGGGATGCTCAGCGCCAGCGCGGCTCCCAGCATGAGGCCGAAGGCGTGGGTGTCCAGGCCGTAGTAGACCCGGGTCGCGTCGCCGGTGGCCCAGAGGACCACGGCCATCGCCAGGATGGAGGCTGCGGCCAGCGCGGCCGGCACGCGCCGGCGCCCCCGCCAGGTGACCACCAGCATGCAGGTCAGGACGAGGACCACAGGCCACAGGAGGTAGAACTGCTCCTCCACCGCGATCGACCAGAAGTTGGTGAACAGCTCCGGCGAGGTCTGCCGGAAGTAGTCGTGCTCCGAGGCGATGCCGGTCCAGTTGGTGGTGTAGGTCAGGGCGGAGAGGATCTGCCGCGGCATCCCGGCGAGCGCGTCCCCGCCGAGCAGCGCGGCCAGCCCCGCGCAGGCGGCCACGCACACGAGCATGGCCGGCACGAGCCGCCGCAGCCGCCGCATCCAGAACTGGGGCAGGCGCATCCGATCGGTGTAGGCCGCCTCGCGCAGCAGCAGCGCGGTGATCAGGTAGCCGGAGATGACGAAGAAGACGTCGACGCCGATCAGCCCGCCCGGCAGGCCCCCCGGCCACAGGTGGAAGAGCACGACGCCGGCCACGGCCAGCGCCCGCAGGCCGTCCAGCCCGCGCAGCCTGAAGCGTGGGTCGCCGTCGTGCGGGGCGACGGCGCTGCTGAAGGGGGTGGGACTGGGCATGGACGCGGTGGTTCCTCGGCGCGTGAGACGTTCGGCGACCCGGGCGGTCGGCCGTGCGCGGGCGGGCCGGCGCGCGGCCGGGTCGCGGGCGCTGCCGTCCATCGTACCGAGCCGGGGCCGTGGCGAGCGTCTCGATGACCTCGTGCTGACCGGTTGTGTCGCGCTCACCCGCTAAGGTGGGGACCATGACTGACGTGATCAAGGTAGCCGTCCTGGGCGCCGCCGGCCGCATGGGCTCGGAGGCCGTCGAAGCCATCAACTCCGCCGCCGACATGGACCTCGTGGCGGCCCTCGGCTCGGGCGACGCGATCGAGTCCCTCGAGGGCTCGGGCGCCGAGGTCGTTGTGGACCTCACCGTGCCCGCCGCGAGCGAGGCCAACGTCCGCTACGCCGTCGAGCACGGGATGCACGCCGTGGTGGGGACCACGGGGTGGGACGAGGCCAAGCTGGAGCGGCTGCGCGCGCTGCTGGGGGAGCACCCCGGCGTCGGCGTGCTGATCGCGCCGAACTTCGCGATCGGGGCGGTGCTGGCGGGCAAGTTCGCCGCCGCGGCGTCCCGGTACTTCGAGTCGGTCGAGGTCATCGAGCTGCACCACCCGAACAAGCTGGACGCGCCCTCCGGCACGGCCCGGCACACCGCGCAGCAGATCGCGGAGTCCCGGCGGGCGGCCGGCCTCGGGCCCAGCCCGGACGCCACGGAGTCGGATCCCGAGGGCGCCCGCGGCGCCGTGATCGACGACGTCCACGTCCACGCGGTGCGCCTGCGCGGCCTGGTGGCGCACGAGGAGATCCTGCTGGGCGACACCGGCCAGCAGCTCTCGATCCGCCACGACTCCTTCGACCGCGTCTCCTTCATGCCCGGCGTGCTCCTGGGCGTCCGCCGCGTGGGCTCCGCCCCGGGCCTGACCCACGGCCTCGACGGCTATCTCGACCTGGACTGAAGGGTGAGGTCGCTGCGCATCTTCACGGCCGTGGTGGCCGTCCTGGCGGCGGTCACGGTGTGGCTGCTGCCGCTGCCCTCCGGCACCCGGCTGTTCCTCCTCGTCATCCTCGCCTTCAGTGCGGTCTTCGTCTTCGTGGACTCGACCCGGAAGGGCCGGACCTTCGCGGCGATCACGATCGCCCTGCTGGTGCTCTACCTCGGCGTCACCGCCCAGCGCGGGATCCTCCTGCTGCTGGTCGGCGGCTGGATCCCCTCGCTGCTGGGGATCGGCATGGTCATCCTCCCGGCGGTCGGCGCGTGGGCGCTGATCCGCGAGGTGCTCTTCGGCGTGCGCGTGCAGCAGCTGGCCGGGCGCCTGGAGGAGGAGGGCGGGCTGCCCGAGGACCGGCTCCCGCGCACCGACTCGGGCCGGGTGGACCGGGAGGCGGCCGACGCCGAGTTCGCCGCCTACCGCCGCGAGGTCGAGGAGGACCCGGAGGACTGGCGCCGCTGGTTCCGGCTCTCCCTGGCCTACGATGCCTCGGGGGACCGCAAGCGCGCGCGCAGGTCCATGCGCGACGCCGTCGGGATCTGGCGCGGGCGGACGCCGCATGCCCTGTTCGACGGGGAGAAATGATGGATGTGCGGTACCCTGGGCTGTATGTCTGAGACTACGTTCGGAAACCGTTCCGCCACAGAGCCCATCTTCGGCCGTCTGCTGACGGCCATGGTCACCCCGTTCGCAGAGGACCGGTCCGTGGACGAGGAGGCGACCGCGAAGCTCGCGGTCGAGCTCGTGGAGCGCGGCAACGACGGACTCGTCGTCTGCGGCACCACCGGCGAGTACTCGACCATGACCGACGAGGAGAATGCCCGCGTCTTCCAGGTCGTCAAGGACGCCGTGGGGGACCGGGCCAAGATCGTCGCCGGCGTCGGCTCCAACGACACCGCGCACACGCTGCACCTGACCGAGCTGGCGGAGAAGGTCGGGGTGGACGGGCTGCTCGTCGTGACCCCGTACTACAACAAGCCCACTCAGACGGGCCTGCTGGCGCACTTCCGGGCGGTCGCGGACGCCGCCGAGACCCCGGTGATGCTCTACGACATCCCCGGCCGGGCCGGCATCCCCATCGCCCCGGAGACCCTCGTGGAGCTCGCGGAGCACCCGAACATCGTGGCCGTGAAGGACGCCAAGGCGGACCTCGCGGCCGGCACCGAGGTCATGTCCCGCACGGACCTGCAGTACTACTCCGGCGACGACGGGCTCACGCTGCCCTGGCTCTCGGTCGGGGCCGTCGGCCTGGTGGGAGTGACCACCCACGTCGCCCCCGAGCAGTTCCGCGGCATGATCGACGCCGCCGTGGCGGGCGATCTCGACGAGGCCCGCAGGCTGCACCGGGAGCTGCACCCGGTGGCCAAGGCGACCATGACCCGCGCCCCGGGCGCGGTGGCCGCCAAGACGATTCTCAAGTGGCAGGGACGGCTCGCATCCGACGAGGTGCGCCTGCCCCACGTGAAGCCGACGGATGAGGAGCTGGCGCTGATCCGCTCCGATCTGGAGGCCTCGGTGATCGCCTCGACCATCAGCTAGAGAGACATCGGGCCCGGCCGCCACTGAGGCGGCCGGGCCCTCTCACAGAAAGGGGTCCCGTGACCCAGATCCAATACGACCTGCCCAAGCCTCCCAAGCTCGGGCGCAACACCCTCCGGGTGATCCCGCTCGGCGGGCTGGGCGAAGTGGGCCGCAACATGACGGTCTACGAGCTCAACGGCAAGCTGCTGATCGTCGACTGCGGGGTGCTCTTCCCCGAGGAGACCCAGCCCGGGGTGGACCTGATCCTCCCCGACCTGAACTACGTGCTGGACCGCCTGGACGACGTCGTCGGCATGGTGCTGACCCACGGCCACGAGGACCACATCGGGGCCGTGCCGTACCTGCTCAAGCGCCGCCCGGACATCCCCCTCATCGGCTCCCAGCTCACGCTGGCGCTGGTGGAGGCCAAGCTCCAGGAGCACCGCATCCGCAGCCGCAGCCTGGCCGTGGTGGAGGGCGACGTCGAGGACCTCGCCCCCTTCGAGTGCGAGTTCGTCGCGGTCAACCACTCCATCCCGGACGCGCTCGCGGTCTTCATCCGCACCCAGGCCGGGAACGTGCTGCACACCGGCGACTTCAAGATGGACCAGCTGCCGCTGGACGGCCGCCTGACCGACCTGCGGCACTTCGCCCGGCTGGGCGAGGAGGGCGTGGACCTGTTCCTGCCCGACTCCACCAACGCCGAGGTCCCCGGCTTCACGCCCACCGAGAAGAACATCGGCGGGGTGCTCTCCAGCGTCATGCGCGATTCGCCCAAGCGGATCATCGTGGCCTCCTTCTCCTCGCACGTGCACCGCGTGCAGCAGGTCATCGACGCCGCGGCCGAGCACGGCCGCAAGGTGGCGCTGGTGGGCCGCTCGATGGTCCGGAACATGTCCATCGCGGAGAAGCTCGGCTACCTGCAGGTGCCGAAGAACATCCTGATCGACCTCAAGAAGGTCGGCGACTACCGCGACGATCAGGTGGTCCTGATGTGCACCGGCTCCCAGGGCGAGCCGATGGCCGCCCTGTCCCGGATGGCCTCGGGCGACCACCAGATCCAGATCGAGCCGGACGACACGATCATCCTGGCCTCGTCCCTGATCCCCGGCAACGAGAACAGCGTCTTCCGGATCATCAACGGACTGCTGAAGCTGGGCGCCAACGTCGTCCACAAGGGCAACGCCAAGGTCCACGTCTCCGGCCACGCCGCTGCGGGCGAGCTGCTGTACTGCTACAACATCCTCGAGCCCGGCTACGTCATGCCGGTGCACGGCGAGGTCCGGCACCTGCTGGCCAACGGCAAGCTCGCGGTGGAGACCGGCGTGCCCGAGGAGAACGTGCTGCTCGGCGAGAGCGGCATCGTCGTGGACATGAAGGACCACCAGGCGAAGATCGTGGGCGCGGTGGAGTGCGGGTACATCTACGTGGACGGCAAGTCCGTCGGCGAGATCACCGACACCGACCTGCGGGACCGCCGGACGCTGGGCGAGGAGGGCTTCGTCTCCATCGTCACGGTCATCGACCGCCAGGCCCGGCGCGTCATCGCGGGCCCGGACATCCACACCCGCGGCGTCGCCGAGTCCGACTCGGTCTTCTCCTCGATCATCCCCAAGATCTCCGACGCGGTCGAGGAGGCCCTGAAGGAGTCATCGGGGAAGAAGCCCACCGCTCACCAGCTGCAGCAGGTGGTGCGCCGCACCATGGGGCAGTGGGTCGGGCGCAAGCTGCGCCGCAAGCCCATGATCATCCCCGTGGTCGTGGAGTCGAAGCGCGAGAAGTAGGCCCTCTACGGGTCGCTCGGGCGCGGGCCCGGGGGATGGCGCACTTCACCGTCGCCGTCTCCCGGGCCCGTTGCCGTATCAAGTACCCTTGAGTGATATGGCGACTCGAACTTCCCCCACTTCCAAGAAGGGCGCCTCCGCATCGGGCCGTAAGACGGGCGGATCCAGCAAGTCCACCCGCCGGTCGTCCTCGGCGCCCGCGCGCTCACCCGAGCAGCCCCCCTGGCTGGTCCGGGTGGTCGTCGGCGCCTGGCTGGGCGTCGCCCACGTGGTCGGCGGCGCGATCCGCCGCATGGGCACTCTGCGCACCGAGATCCGGCCCGAGGAGCGCCGCGACGGCGGCGCCCTGCTCATGCTGATCCTCGCGCTGATCACCGCGGCCGTCGAGTGGTGGAACTTCGCCGCCGTCGGCGTACAGGCCGCGGCCTGGCCCGCGCAGGCGTGGCACGCCGTCGCCGCCGGGACCTTCGGCCTGATGGCGCTCGCGGCCCCCGTCCTGCTGGGCGGATTCGCGATCCGCGCCTTCCGGCACCCCACCGAGATGGGGGCCAACAACCGGATCGCCATCGGCCTGATGCTGATGACCATCGCGGGCTCCTCGCTGTTCGACCTCGCCGCCGGCTCCCCGGCCATCGGGGACGGTCTCGGGGCGATCCGCGGCGGGGGCGGCATCGTCGGCCTGCTGGCCGGGGGGACCGTCGCCAAGCTGATCACCGGGCCGGGCGCCGTCGTGCTCCACATCCTGCTGCTGCTCGTCTCCGTCCTGATCGTCACGGCCACCCCCGTGCGGCAGATCGTCCCCCGGCTCCGCGGCGCCTTCGCCCGGCTGATGGGCGAGAAGCCCGCCTCGGGCGCGGCCTCCGGCGCGCAAGGGGCGCACGACCGCAGCTACCTCGAGGAGACCTACTCCTCCGACTCCGCCCCGGTGGCCCCCCGCAAGCGCGGCCTGTTCGGGCGCCGGAAGAAGGAGAAGGCCAAGAAGGAGCTCGACTCCTACACCGGCGACGAGGCGTTCACCCGCGCCCTCCTCGAGGAGGAGACCGGTCCCATCGCCCCGGCCGAGGACGCCGCCGCCCCGAGCGGGGGAGGGGACGACGCCCGGACGCGGCTGTTCGACCAGAGCTCCGCCGCGCAGGGCTCCCGCGGCGAGGACCGGAAGGGGCGCCGGAAGTCCGAGCTGTTCGACCTCGGCAAGTTCAACCGGGCCCGGGGGGTCGAGCCGCGCCAGGAGACCGGCGAGGAGCCGGATCGCGCCGCCGAGGCAGGGGGCTCCACTGCGGCGGGTGCGGCTGGTGCCGTGGCCGGCGCCGCGGGTGCGGCCGCCGGCTCGGCCGCGGGAGCCGCCTCCACCGCCTCCGCCCCCGAGGCGGCTGGCGGCGCCGCCCCGTCGGCCCCCGCAGCCTCCGGGACCCCCGCCCCCGCCTCGGACAGTGCCTCCGCCTCGGGCAGTGCCTCCGCCTCGGGCAGCGCCTCCGCACCGGCCCCCGCCTCCGGCGAGGCCCTCGTGGGCTCCGGCCCGGCCGGATCCGCCCCCGTCGAGGATCCCCACCGCGGCGTCTCGCCGCTGGTGGAGGGCGAGGACGCGCAGGAGACCGAGGTGCTGGACGCGGGCCCGGCCGGCACCGCGCCGGGCGCCGTGTCGATGCCCCACGCCCAGCCCCAGCCGGGCGCTGCCCGCGAGGCGGCCCTGGCGACCACGGCGTACTCCCTGCCGAACCAGCGGGTGCTCACGCAGGGCCCGCCGGCCAAGGAGCGCTCCGAGGTCAACGACGCCGTCGTCCAGTCGCTCACGGACGTGCTGCAGCAGTTCAACGTCGACGCCGAGGTCACCGGCTTCTCCCGCGGCCCCACGGTGACCCGCTACGAGATCGAGCTCGGCTCGGGCACCAAGGTCGAGCGCGTCACGGCGCTGAGCAAGAACATCTCCTACGCCGTGGCCAGCGCCGACGTGCGCATCCTCTCGCCGATCCCCGGAAAGTCCGCGATCGGCATCGAGATCCCCAACACCGACCGCGAGACGGTCTCCCTGGGCGACGTCCTGCGCTCCTCCAAGGCCCACGCCTCGACCCACCCGATGGTCATGGGCGTCGGCAAGGACGTCGAGGGCGGGTACGTGGTGGCCAACCTGGCCAAGATGCCGCACATGCTGGTCGCCGGCGCGACCGGCGCGGGCAAGTCCTCCTTCGTCAACTCCATGATCACCTCGATCCTCATGCGCTCGACGCCGGACGAGGTGCGCCTGGTCATGGTCGACCCCAAGCGCGTGGAGCTGACCGCCTACGAGGGCGTCCCGCACCTGATCACGCCGATCATCACCAATCCCAAGAAGGCCTCCGAGGCGCTGCAGTGGGTGGTCCGCGAGATGGACGCCCGCTACGACGACCTCTCGCACTACGGCTTCAAGCACATCGACGACTTCAACAAGGCAGTGCGCGAGGGCAAGGTCCAGCCGGAGCCGGGCTCCAAGCGGACCATCCGCCCCTACCCGTACCTGCTGGTGATCGTGGACGAGCTCGCGGACCTCATGATGGTCGCCCCGCGCGACGTCGAGGACGCCATCGTGCGCATCACGCAGCTGGCGCGCGCGGCCGGCATCCACCTGGTGCTGGCGACCCAGCGGCCCTCGGTCGACGTCGTCACCGGCCTCATCAAGGCCAACGTCCCCTCGCGGATGGCGTTCGCGACCTCCTCGGTCACCGACTCCCGCGTGGTCCTGGACCAGGCGGGAGCGGAGAAGCTGATCGGCCAGGGCGACGCGCTTTTCCTGCCGATGGGCGCCTCCAAGCCGATGCGCGTGCAGGGCGCCTGGGTCTCCGAGTCGGAGATCCACGAGGTGGTCCAGCACGTCAAGCAGCAGATGCCCGTCAGCTACCGGGCGGACGTGGTCCAGGAGCAGCCCAAGAAGCAGATCGACGAGGACATCGGGGACGACCTGGACGTGCTCCTGCAGGCCACCGAGCTGGTGGTCAACACCCAGTTCGGCTCGACGTCGATGCTGCAGCGGAAGCTGCGCGTCGGCTTCGCCAAGGCGGGCCGGCTGATGGACCTGCTGGAGTCCCGCGAGATCGTCGGGCCCTCGGAGGGCTCCAAGGCGCGCGACGTCCTGGTGGCCCCGGACCAGCTGCCCGCCGCGCTGGCCCGCATCCGCGGCGAGGAGCCGCCCGCCGCGGCGGCCCCGGCTGAGACCGCGCCGCAGGAAACCGTGGGAGAATCGTCCCAGGAGCCCGTCGCCGACTACTACGACGACGCGGACTCCTCCGGCGGGGAGGACGCCTGGCAGCTGACCGGTCGCTAGACTCCCGCCGCCCGCCACGCACCGAAGGAGCCGCCATGAGCCCGGAGCAGAAGCCCTCCAACCTGAACCTGCCGAACGTGCTGACCACCGTCCGGATCGTGATGGTCCCCTTCTTCGTCTGGTTCCTCTGGGCGGGCGGGCCCTTCGGGGGCGACTCGATGGCGATGCGGTGGACCGCCGTCGTCGTCTTCGGGCTGGCGATGTACACCGACAAGCTGGACGGCGACATCGCCCGGTCCCGCAACCTGATCACCGACTACGGCAAGATCGCGGATCCCATCGCGGATAAGCTGCTCACCGGTGCGGCCTTCGTGGTCCTGTCGATGCTCGGCGAGCTGTGGTGGTGGGTCACGATCGTGATCCTGGTCCGGGAGTGGGGCATCACCGTGATGCGCTTCGTCGTCATCCGCTACGGGGTGATGGCGGCGTCGAAGGGCGGCAAGCTCAAGACCGTGCTGCAGACCGTGGCGCTGGTCCTGATGCTGCTGCCGCTCGGGGCGCTCGGCACCTGGGCGCTGGTGCCCGGCTGGATCGTGGTCGGGGCGGCGCTGGTGGTCACCGTGGTGACCGGCGTTGACTACGTCG
This sequence comes from Rothia halotolerans, assembly GCF_004136635.1. Taxonomy (GTDB): domain Bacteria; phylum Actinomycetota; class Actinomycetes; order Actinomycetales; family Micrococcaceae; genus Rothia; species Rothia halotolerans. The sequence continues at coordinate 263,299 of NZ_NOIU01000003.1, forward strand.
TCAAGGCCATCGCGCTGCGGCGCGGCTACCTCCGCGAGCACGGACGGTGAGCGCGGCGGGTCCCCGCCCCGAGGAGCTCGTCCGCCTCCTGGGCGATCGCGGGACGAGCCTGGCCACGGCCGAGTCTCTGACCGCCGGCATGCTCGCCGCGACCGTGTGCGAGGTCCCGGGGGCCTCCGCCGTCTACCTCGGCGGCGTCGTCTCCTACGCGAACTCGGTCAAGCAGGGGCTGCTGGGGGTCGACGGCGCGCTGCTCGCCAGCCGGGGCTCGGTGGACCCCGACGTCGCCCTGGCCATGGCCGAGGGGGCCCGGTCCGCCTGCGGCGCCGGCTACGGGGTCTCGACGACGGGCGTCGCCGGCCCGGACCCGCACGACGGGAAGCCGGTGGGCCGGGTCTACCTGGGCCTCGCCGGCCCCGGGACGGAGCGGGTCCTCGAGCTGGACCTGGAGGGCGACCGCGCCTCGATCCGCTCGCAGACCGTGCGGCGGGCCCTGGGGATGCTCCTCGAGGAGCTGGGCGGGCGCGACGACGCCGCGTGACCGCCCCGTGACCTCGTGCTCGGCTGATTGCCAGTCTTCTCCCAGGCGCTTGGCCGGGCTCGCGGGAATGAACTCACAGGATCATCCGTTGGAATGGCTGTGACGGTTCGGAAAAGAACCTGCAGGGGTCCATCCGGACGCCGAAGGAAAGAATCGTCATATGCGTAGAGGGTCTGAACCGACCCGGCTAGGCTTTGAGTACATCGCAACGCCCGGAAGGGCGCATGTGTCTACCAGGGAGATTGGCATCAAGATGACGAAGCAACCCGTGTCCGTGAACGGTGTCGTCCGTTGGAAGGACGTGGGACAGGCTGACCATTCCGCGCCCGAGCACCAGGAGCCCCGGATGATCGTCCTGCGCCACGAGATCGGAGAGGTGCTGCGCGACGTCCGTCAGCGTCAGGGCCGCACGCTGCGCGAGGTCTCGCACAGCGCCCGCGTGTCCCTCGGCTACCTGAGCGAGGTGGAGCGCGGCCAGAAGGAGGCATCCTCCGAGCTGCTGGCCTCGATCTGCTCCGCCCTCGACGTCCCCATGTCCCAGATGCTCCGCGAGGTCTCCGAACGGCTCGCGGAGGCCGAGGGCATGCAGGTCCCGGACACCGTTCCCAACGAGCTGGCCGAGGAGTTCCGTCGCGAGTACGGGACCTCCGCCGTCAGCGCCGAGGACCTGCCGGCGGCCCGCGGCCGCTCGGTGGCCGGACAGTAAACATCGGCGAGCGGCGCCCCCCACGGCGCCGCCGGGCCCGCTCCCGATCCGACCTCCTCAGGTCGCGGGCGCGGGCCCTCGCGCGTTAAGGAGCAGGATGCACAGGGGAGGGGACCTCGGATGAAGCTCTCGGAGTTCTGGCGGAGCATGGACGAGGAGTTCGGCCGCGGGTACGCCAGCGTGGTCGCGGACCAGACGGTGCTCGACGCGGTGGGGAATCGGACCGCGCGGGAGGCCCTCGAGGAGGGGGCCCCACCCCTGGCGGTCTGGCAGGCTGTCTGCGCCCAGCACGAGCTGCCCGAGTCGAAGTGGCTCGGGGTGGACCCGGGGGAGCCCCGCTGACCCCCTCGGCTGAGGTTCGTCCGGCGGGAAAAACTTTCCCCCGAACCTTCGAAAATATGTTCGAAGTGCGGTACAGTGGAGCAGGAGAACAGCGGTGCCGGACGGAGCGTCCACAGGGAGCCGGACGGCGCTTAACTTGTCAGTCCTCCCCACTACAGTGGGAAACGGATCGCAAGATATTCATTCGCTCGCACCCGGCGGGGCGGGCAGGGAAATGAGGTAATCATGGCTGCTAAATCGCGCAATACGGCTCCGGCCACCCGTGCCGCGGAATCGGACCGGGAGAAGGCGCTCGAGACCGTCCTGGCCCAGATCGACAAGAACTACGGCAAAGGATCCGTGATGCGGCTCGGCGACCGCGAGGCCGTCAAGACCGAGACCGTCTCCACCGGCGCCCTCTCGCTCGACGTCGCGCTCGGCATCGGCGGGCTGCCCCGCGGCCGCGTCGTCGAGATCTACGGCCCCGAGTCCTCCGGCAAGACCACGGTGGCGCTGCACGCGGTCGCCAGCGCCCAGAAGAACGGCGGGATCGCTGCGTTCATCGACGCTGAGCACGCCCTGGACCCGGTCTACGCGGAGAAGCTCGGGGTGGACACCGACGCCCTGCTGGTCTCCCAGCCGGACACGGGCGAGCAGGCCCTGGAGATCATGGACATGCTGGTAGGCTCCGGCTCCATCGACATCATCGTGATCGACTCCGTGGCCGCCCTGACTCCCCGCGCGGAGATCGAGGGCGAGATGGGCGACTCCCACGTCGGCCTGCAGGCCCGCCTGATGTCCCAGGCGCTGCGCAAGATCACCGGCCGCCTGTCCCAGACCGGCACCACCGCCATCTTCATCAACCAGCTGCGCGAGAAGATCGGCGTGTTCTTCGGCAGCCCGGAGACCACCACCGGCGGCAAGGCGCTGAAGTTCTACGCCTCGGTGCGCATCGACATCCGCCGCATCGAGACCCTCAAGGACGGAGCCAACCCGGTCGGCTCGCGGACCAAGGCCAAGATCGTCAAGAACAAGATGGCCCCGCCGTTCAAGCAGGCGGAGTTCGACATCCTCTACGGGGAGGGAATCTCCGTGGAGGGCGGCATCATCGACATGGGGGTCGAGCACGGCATCGTGAAGAAGTCCGGCGCCTGGTTCACCTACGGGGGGGACCAGCTGGGGCAGGGCAAGGAGAACTCCCGCCGCTTCCTCAAGGACAACCCCGAGCTGGCCGAGGAGATCCAGCACAAGACGCTGATCAAGGCGGGCATCATCGACACGGAGGAGGACGGCTCCCAGGAGGCTCCGGCTCCGGCCGCCGCCGCTGAGGGCGCAGCCGAGGAGCTCGGCGACGATCCCCTGGACGCCCTGCCCGAGAACTTCTGATGACCCTCTCCTCGGGTCGCGGCGGCGGCCGGAACCGGTACGGTTCTGGCCGCCGCCGTCGTGGTTCCAGGCTGGGCGGCGCCCCGGAGGGACCTTCGGGGCCCCGGCGGACGGGGGAGGGGACCGCGGAGGGGGCGGGGTCCGCCTCTTCGCCTCCTGCTGAGCCCCCGGCCCCCACTACTGCCGGGCAGGCGGGTGACGGCGGTTCTCCCTCGTCCGCTCCGGGGAACGGCTCCGGCGAGTACGAGCAGGCCAAGGAGATCGTCCTGCGCCAGCTCGCGGCCTCGGCGAGGAGCCGAGCCCAGCTGGAGGAGAAGCTCCGCCGGAAGGAAGTCTCCGAGGCGGTCATCGCACGGGTCCTGGACCGCTTCGAGGAGCTCGGGCTGGTGGACGACCGCCAGTACGCCGAGATGTACGTCCGCTCCCGCGCCTCCAGCCGGAAGCTGGCCCGCCCCGCCCTGCGGCGCGAACTGGCGCAGAAGGGCGTGACGGGCGAGCTGGCCGAGGAGGCGCTGGCCCAGCGGGAGGACGAGGACGAGCGGGAGGACGCCCGCGAGCTGGTCCGCAAGAAGCTGGCCCACGAGGGCGAGCTGGCCGACCGCGTCGCCCGGGAGAAGGTCGTGCGGAGGCTGGCGTCGATGCTCGCCCGCCGGGGATACTCGCCGGGCATGGCCTTCGAGCTCATCCGCGAGGAGCTGGAGGCGCGCGGCGCGGAGCCGCCGGAGGACGACGACGCCGGCCTCTGACGCCCTCTCGCGCCCTGGCGGGGCGCTCGGGGACGGGCCCGCCTGATCTCCCAAGCGGCGGCCCCGCCGACTCCGCCGTCCCTGTGGCCGGGATCAAGCCGTTCTCTCCCGCCGCGGCGCATCTTGTACCCTGGCAGGGTGAGTGCCAACGTGATCGACCAGCCGACCCTCAGCCCCCAGACCGCCGACGCGCCCCAGCCGGGGATCGACGCCGAGACGGGCGAGCACCGCACCTATGAGGTGCGGACCTTCGGCTGCCAGATGAACGTCCACGACTCCGAGCGCATCTCCGGGCTCCTCGAGTCCGCCGGCTACGTTCCCGAGCTCGGCGGCGCCCCGGACCTCGTCGTCTTCAACACCTGCGCCGTCCGGGAGAACGCGGACAACAAGCTCTACGGCCACCTCGGCCAGCTCGCGCCGGTCAAGCGGTCCCGCGAGGGGATGCAGATCGCCGTCGGCGGCTGCCTCGCCCAGAAGGACCAGAACACGATCGTGGAGAAGGCCCCGTGGGTCGACGTCGTCTTCGGCACCCACAACATCGGCTCGCTGCCGACGCTGCTGGAGCGATCCCGCCACAACGAGCGCGCGGCCACCGAGCTGCTGGAGTCCCTCGAGGTCTTCCCCTCGACCCTGCCCACCAAGCGCGACTCCGTCTACTCGGGCTGGGTCTCCATCTCCGTGGGCTGCAACAACACCTGCACCTTCTGCATCGTCCCCTCCCTGCGCGGCAAGGAGAAGGACCGGCGCCCGGGCGACATCCTCGCCGAGGTGCAGGCCCTGGTCGACGACGGCGCCATCGAGGTCACGCTGCTGGGGCAGAACGTGAACTCCTACGGCGTCGAGTTCGGCGACCGGCAGGCCTTCTCCAAGCTGCTGCGGGCCTGCGGGCAGATCGAGGGGCTCGAGCGGGTCCGCTTCACCAGCCCCCACCCGGCGGCCTTCACCGACGACGTCATCGACGCGATGGCCGAGACCCCCAACGTGATGCCGGTGCTGCACATGCCGCTGCAGTCCGGCTCCGACCGGGTCCTCAAGGCCATGCGGCGCTCGTACCGCTCCAAGAGGTTCCTCGGCATCCTGGAGCGGGTCCGCGAGCGGATCCCGCACGCCGCGATCACCACCGACATCATCGTCGGCTTCCCCGGAGAGACCGAGGAGGACTTCCAGGCGACGCTCGACGTCGTGGAGCGCGCCCGCTTCTCCTCCGCCTTCACCTTCCAGTACTCGATCCGACCCGGCACGCCGGCCGGCGAGATGGAGGACCAGGTCCCCAAGGCCGTGGTCCAGGAGCGCTACGAGCGGCTGGTCGCGCTGCAGGACCGGATCAGCGCCGAGGAGAACGCGGCGCAGCTGGGACGCACGGTGGAGGTCATGGTCGCCGCCGACTCCGGCCGGAAGTCGGAGAAGACCCATCGCCTCTCCGGCCGCACCCCCGACCAGCGCCTGGTCCACTTCTCCGTCCCCGCCGGGGCCGAGCAGCCGCGCCCCGGCGACCTCGTGACGCTGAAGATCACCGAGACGGCCCCGTTCCACCTCATCGCGGACCCGGAGCCCGAGGACTACTCGGTCCGCCGCTCCCGCGCCGGGGAGGCCTGGGACCGCTCCCAGCTGGAGTCCTGCGGCGCCGGGGAAGCGCAGCCCGGCACCACCAATCTCGGCATGCCGAGCATCCCGCGCCGGCCCTCGCTGGGCCTGCCCGGGGCGGGGTAGCGGCGTGACGGAGGCCGGCCGGGCCGAGAGCGGATCCGCTGAGGCCGGGCTCACCGAGGCCGTGCGCTCTCAGACCACCGGCGGTGCCGCCGATCGTCCCGAGCCCGGCCGCACCGGCGCCGGCCGAGGGGGGACCGAACGGGCTGGCGCGGAGCGTCCCGTCGTCGCCGTCGTGGGTCCCACCGGCACCGGCAAGTCCGACCTGGGGGTCGCGCTCGCCCGGGAGCTGGACGGCGAGGTCGTCAACGCCGACTCGATGCAGTTCTACCGCGGGATGGACATCGGCACGGCCAAGCTCGCGCCCGAGGAGCGGGGCGGCGTCGCCCACCACCTCCTCGACGTGCTGGAGGTGACCGAGGAGGCCTCGGTCGCGCTCTACCAGGAGCAGGCGCGCGCCGCGATCGACGCCGTCCTGGCGCGAGGGCGGGTCCCGATCCTGGTCGGCGGCTCGGGCCTCTACGTCCGGGCGGCTCTGGACCGGCTCGAGTTCCCGGGCACCGACCCGCGGGCCCGGGCGGAGATCGAGGAGGACCTCGCCCGGCGGGGGCGGAGCGCGCTGCTGGCCGAGCTGCGCGAAGTGGACCCGGAGTCCGCCGAGCGCGTGGCCGACGACCGCCGACTGGTCCGCGCGCTCGAGGTCCACCGGATCACCGGCCGCCCCTTTACCTCCTTCATGCCCCGGCGCGAGTACGTGCGGCCGGCGGTGCAGATCGGGCTCGGCGGCCCGCGGGGCGCGCTGAACGAGCGGCTCGCCCGGCGGGTGGACCGGATGGTGGAGCGCGGTCTCCCGGAGGAGGTCGCGCGGCTCGACGCCGTCGGGCTGCGCCGGGGGCGGACCGCCTCGCGCGCCCTGGGCTACCGCCAGTTCCTGGAGGTCCTCGACGGCCTCAGCACCGTGGAGGCCGCCGCCGAGGCGACGACGACGGCGACCCGCCGGCTCGCCAAGCGCCAGGTGACCTGGTTCTCCGCGGATCCGCGGGTGGAGTGGACCGACTTCCGGGAGCCCCCGGAAGAGCAGCTGCGGCGGGCCCTGCGCCGGATCGCGGAGGCGGGCTGAGCCGGCGGCCGGTGTTCGCGCCGGTTCCACCTCGCCCTCTCGTACGTGACGGTCCCCGCGCCGCGCGGCTAGAATCGTGAGCGTGACTTCAACGCAGCCGCAGACCCCGCCCAGCCCCTCCGACCGACCCGCCGAGCCGGGTGATGCCCCCCGCGCCGACGCGGCCTGGGGCGAGCTGGCCGGCGTCGAGCTGACCAAGGGCCACGGCACGGGCAACGACTTCGTGCTGCTGACCGACCCCGAGGCCGAGCTGGCCCTGGACGCCGCCCTCGTGGCCGCCGTCTGCGACCGGCACCGCGGCGTGGGCGCCGACGGCCTGATCCGCGCGGTGCGCTCCGAGAGCCTCCCCGAGGGGCGCGAGCTGCTGGCCGCCTCGCCCGAGGCGGAGTGGTTCATGGACTACCGCAACGCCGACGGCTCGATCTCGGAGATGTGCGGCAACGGCGTGCGGGTCTTCGTCCACTACCTGCTCCGGCGCGGCCTCGCCGAGCCGGGCGGGGACGGGCGCCTGACCATCGGCACCCGCGGCGGCGCCAAGACGGTCGCGCGGACCGAGACCGGCTACGCGGTGGACATGGGCCCCTGGGGGTTCATCCACGGCGACGAGGCGCGGGAGGGCGGCAGCGACTCCACGGTGACCGCCAGGGGACTGCGCACGCCCCGGCCGGCGCTGTCGATCTCGATGGGCAACCCGCACACGGTCGTCGCCCTGGCGGGGGAGGCGAAGCTGGATAAGCTGGGCCTCTCCGAGGCGCCCGGCGTCCGGCCCGCTCCGCCGCACGGGACGAACGTCGAGTTCGTGGTCCCGGTGGAGACCGACGAGGAGGAGACGGTCGGCAGCATCGCGATGCGCGTGCACGAGCGCGGCGTCGGCGAGACCCAGTCCTGCGGGACCGGTGCCTGCGCCGCGGCTGCCGCGACCCGCTTCTGGGCGGGAGAGGACGCCCCGGACGAGTGGGTCATCGAGGTGCCGGGCGGCACGCTCGGCGCGACCTTCGTCCTCGGCCCGGACGAGCTCGAGCACGTGGTGCTCTCGGGGCCGGCGACGCTGGTCGGGCGCGTGGTCCTCGACTGATCCGGCCCGCCGGCCTCGCGCGGCGGATCCCCGCCACTCGGCGGCCGGCCCTCCTGGGCGGCGGACCCCCGCCACTCGGCGGCCCCCCGGGAGACGGACCCGGGCACGCGAAGGCCGCGCCTCCCGCACGTCCCTCAGCTCAGCGCCTCGGCCAGCAGCTCCAGCACGTGGCGGTAGGGCCTGCCGGTCGCCCGCGTCATGCCGATCTCGCACGTGCGGTTGGCGGCGGCGTGGGTCTCGGATCCCAGCCCCGCCACCTCGGCGGCCTCGGCCTCGGTGGCCGAGGCGGTGAGCTCCGGATGGAGCATCCCTCGATCCCCGGCGAAGGCGCAGCAGCCCCAGGAGTCCGGCACGCGCACGTCCCCGGCGACCGCCTCGGCCACCTGCTGGACGGCTCCGTTCAGCTTCATCCGGGTGGAGGAGCAGGTCGGGTGGATCGTCACCGACCCCAGGGGCCTCGTCCCCGCGGCGGGGAGCTCGCCCGCCGCGACGAGGACCGGCAGGACCCGCTCCGCGGTGAAGGCCACGGCGTCGACCACGCGGATCGGCCGGTCCAGGCCGGCCGCGCCCTTCGTCCCCTCCGCCGAGCGGAGCATCTCGGCCAGCCCCTCGGTGCAGGAGCTGGCGTCGGAGACGACGGGCAGCCGTCCTCCCTCGGTGGCCGCCGCCAGGGCGTCGAGCACCGTGCGGCGCATCTGCGCGTACCCCTCCCGGTGGCCCTTGGACTTCCAGGGGGTGGCGCAGCACAGCGACCCGATGCCCTCCGGCGTCCTGATCCGGACGCCGGCGCGCTCGCAGAGGGCGCGGAGGGCCGGGCCCACCCCGGATCCGCCCTCGGCGGGGCCGAAGAGGGTCGCCGTGCAGCTGGGGAACCACACCGCCTCGGCCGCCGGATCCTCGACCCGGCCGCGCGGCCGCCCGCCCGCGGGGAGGTCGGCCGTATAGCGCGGGACGGTCTCCGCTCCCACGACGCCGCGGGCCAGGTCGGTGGCGAGCCGGGGCAGGGCGGGCGGCACGGCGTCGGCGGCGCTGAGGGCCAGCCCGCCGCCCCGGCTCATGCCCCGCCAGGACTTGGCCGCCGCGAGCCAGGCCTTCTCCTCCACCCGGCCGGCCTCCTCCGCCCGCAGGCGGCGCACCAGGTCCCCGGTGTTGATGAGGACGGGGCAGGAGGTCTGGCACATGCCGTCCACCGCGCAGGTCTGCACCCCGTCATAGGCGTACTCGCGCCTGAGGGTCCGCGCCAGCTCGTGGTCCCCCTGGGCCTCGGCGCGGGCCGTCTCGCGGCGCAGGACGATCCGCTCCCGCGGCGTCAGGGTGAGGTCCTTGCTGGGGCAGACCGGCTCGCAGTATCCGCACTCGACGCAGCGGTCGACCTCCTCCTCCACGGGCGGGGCCACCTTGAGGTCCCGGAGATGGGCGTCAGGGTCCTCGGAGAGCAGGACGCCGGGGTTGAGCAGGCGGTCCGGGTCCACGAGCCGCTTGACCCGCCGCATCACCTCGTACAGCTCGGCGCCCACCTGGCGCTCCACGAAGGGGGCCATGATGCGCCCGGTGCCGTGCTCGGCCTTCAGCGTGCCGCCCTGGGCGAGGACCAGCTCCACCATCTCCTCGGTGAACTGCGCGTAGCGGCGCAGGTGGGAGAGGTCCCGCGGGTTCGGGTCATCGCCGAACTCCTCGGTGATCATGAAGTGGATGTTGCCGTCCTTGGCGTGGCCGAAGATGACGGCGTCGGCGTATCCGTGCCGGTCGAACAGCTCGATGAGCCGGGAGCAGGTGGCTCCCAGCCGCTCCACCGGGACGGCGATGTCCTCCAGCAGGGCCGTGGTGCCCGGCGCCCTGTTGCCGGCGACGGCCGCGAAGAGCACCTTGCGCGTATGCCACAGGGCGGCCCGCCGGGCGGGGTCGGTGGTGAACGCCGCGGCCGCGTGGAGGTCCAGCCGGGGCCAGAGCGGCTCCGCGCCGCGGAGCCGCTCCTCGAGGGTCCCTTCGTCCGCCTCCTGGAACTCGACCAGCAGGGAGCAGTGCTCTGCCACCTCCAGGGAGGAGATCTCCTCGGGGCAGTCCGGGTCCCTCTGCGTCACGCGCAGGCTCGTGGCGTCCATCAGCTCCACGGTGGCGGGGCCGCAGGCGATCAGGTCCGGGAGGCAGGCGGTCGCCGCCGCCAGATCGGGGAACACCAGCAGCGCGGTGGCGGCGCATGGCTTGATCGGGACTGTGCGGAAGACGGCCTCCGCCACGAAGGCCAGGGTGCCCTCGCTGCCGACCACGAGGTGCTCCAGGATCCTCACCGGCTCGGTGTGGTCCAGGAAGGAGTTCAGGCCGTAGCCCATCGTGTTCTTGATGGAGTGCAGCCTGCGCAGGGTCTCCACGCTCCCGGGGTCGGCGCGCAGCTCGTCGCGGATCCGGGCGAGCCCCGCGTGCAGCCGGGGCTCCGCCGCGCGCAGGCGCTCGTCGGCGTCGTCGGCCCCCGTGTCCACCACGGTGCCCGAGGGCAGGACCAGCACGGCCGACTCGAGGGTCCGGTAGGTGTTCGCCTTGATGCCGCAGGCCATGCCGGAGGAGTTGTTGGCCACCACGCCGCCGACGGTGCACGCGATCTCGCTGGCGGGGTCGGGTCCCAGCTTGGTGCCGTGCCGCAGCAGGCGGGCGTTGACCGCGCGCACCACGGCGCCGGGGCCGCAGCGGACGCGGGCGCCATCGTCGAGGACCTCGATGCTGCGGAAGGCCTTGCGGGTGTCGAGCAGGACGGCGTCGGTGACGCTCTGCCCGGAGAGGCTGGTGCCGCCGGAGCGGAAGGTGACGGTGAAGCCCTGCCGCCGTGCCGCTGCGAGCAGAGCGCCGACCTCCTCGGCGCTGGTCGGCGTCGCGACGGCCTGCGGGGTGAGCAGGTAGTGCGAGGCGTCGTGGGCGGAGGCCAGCCGGTCCACCGCGCGGACGCCGACGTCCTCGACGACGGCGCGCAGCGCCTCGACCAGCCCCTCCTCGACCTCTGGCAGCAGTGCGCTCATCTTCTCCTCCTCGAGCTGATGCGGTCGGCTTCCTCCCGATACTAGAGGGGCCGGGTCCCGCCGGAGCGGAGCTGATCGGCGATGTACTCGGCCTGCCGGATCGCCAGTGCGACGATCGTCAGGGTCGGGTTGGCCGCCGCTCCCGTGGTGAAGACCGAGCCGTCGGAGATGAACAGGTTCGGCACGTCGTGCGCCCGCCCCCAGCCGTCCACCACGCCGTCCTCCGGGCGCTCGCTCATCCGGGCGGTGCCCAGGTTGTGGGTCGAGGGATACGGCGGCGTCCGGTGGGTCGACGTCGCCCCCACCGCCCCGAAGACCTTCTCGCCGGAGGCGTAGCCGTGCTCGCGCATGGCGACGTCGTTGGGATGGTCGTCGAAGTGGACGTTCGGCACGGGGAGGCCGTTCTCGTCCTTCACGGTGGTGTTGAGGGAGACCCGGTTGGTCTCCTGCGGCATGTCCTCGCCGACCACCCACATGCCGGCGGTGTTGAGGTACCTGTCCAGCAGGGCGGCGAAATCCGGGCCCCAGGAGCCGGGGTCGGCGAAGGCCGCCATGAAGGCGGGGCCCAGGGAGATCGTCTCCATGTAGTAGCCGCCGGCGAAGCCGCGGTCCGGGTCGTGGAGGGACTCGTCGGCGATCATCCCGGCCATCGTCTCCCCCCGGTACATGCGCACGGGCTTCTCGAAGTGCCCCCAGACGGTTCCGGTGGTGTGGCGCATGTAGTTCCGTCCCACCTGGCCCGAGGAGTTCGCCAGGCCCTGGGGGAAGCTGGGGGTGCCGGAGAGCAGCAGCAGCCGCGGCGTCTCCACGGAGTTCGCCGCCAGGCACACCGTCGCGGCGGCCTGCCGGTGCAGGTTCCCCTCCGAGTCCAGGTAGAGGACGGCGTCGGCGCGGCCCTCGGCGTCGTGGGTGATCTGGACGGCCTGGGACTCCGGGCGCAGGTCCAGCAGCCCCGTCGCGGCGGCGCGCGGGATCTCCCGGACCAGGGTGGACCACTTGGAGCCGTTCTTGTCGCCCTGGAAGTTGAAGCCGTCCTGGATGGAGGCCGGGCGGCCGTCGTACTCCTCGGCGTTGGTGGCGTACGGGCCCGTGGCGTAGAACCTGTAGCCGGCCCGCTCGGCGCCGGCCGCGAACACTTTGTAGTTGTTGTTGGCCGGCAGCGGCTTGCGCCCGTGGACGTGGGTGGAGCCCATCGCCTTCTCCGCGCGGTCGTAGTACGGGGCGAGCTCCTCCAGGCCGATCGGCCAGTCCAGGAGGTTGGCGCCCTCGATCCGCCCGTAGGTGGCGCGGGCCTTGAACTCGTGGGCCTTGAACCGGGGAGTGGCCCCGGACCAGTGGGTGGTGGTGCCGCCGACCGCCTTGACGATCCAGGCGGGCAGGTTGGGGAAGTCCCGCGCGATCCGCCAGGACCCGGAGGTGGTCCGCGGGTCCAGCCAGGCCATCTGGTTGAAGGCCTCCCACTCGTCGTTGACGTAGTCCTCGTGGGTCAGGTGCGGTCCCGCTTCCAGGACGACCACGGGGATGCCCCGTGCCGTGAGCTCGTAGGCGAGGGTGCCGCCGCCGGCACCGGACCCGATGATGACGACGGCCTCCTCCTCGACGGGGACGCTGTAGCCGGTGGTGCTCCGGCCGGGCCGGGTCTGCTCGGTCATCACTTCTTCACCTCCTCCATGTCGGAGGCTGTCGCCCCGGGCTGGTTCACCGAGTCCGCGGGCGGGGTCGGGCCGCCCGGGGGCAGCGGAGCCGCGCCGGCGGCGATCTCCGGAAGCACGGCGTCGGGCGGGAACTCGATCCGGGGCTCCGGCAGCCAATCCAGGTCGTCGAACCCGCGGTGGAGGTAGCCGCCCTGATCGAAGGAGGCGCCCTCGTAGCCCAGCGCCTCCCAGACCTCGGCGTCGTCGTAGAGGTTCAGGACGGCGGTGCGGCGAACGAAGCCGAAGAACTCGGTGCCCCCCACGCGGCGCAGGGTCCGCAGCGCGGCGTCGTCGTCCAGGGCGCGGAAGTCCCCTCCCGCGAGCTGGTTGAGCGAGAGCAGGCCCTGGGACAGGGCGACGCGGAACCAGGTCTCGGCCTCGGCCTCGGTGAGGATCCGGTCGGCGGTGCGCTCGTAGGGGCCGTCGGGCACGCAGGTGTGCGGGAAGGCGACGCGGAGGACGCGGATGAGCGTCTCGCGGGCCTCGTCGGTCATCTGGACGGCGTTGAGCGAGGGGTACTTGGCGGGGAACACCATGGTGGCTCTCCTTCGGCTGATCTCCATCGATCTGACGGGCGACGACGACGTGCAGGGTGCCGCGGGCGCTCCTGCGGGGCGCCCGGGGCCGACATACGCCGTGGAACCGCCTTCCCGTGTGGACACGAGGCTATGTGACCTGGGATACACCGATCCATCGGTATTCTCGTGAGATGAGAACCGAGGCCGGGCGGGGCGTGGGGAGCCGAGCGGTTCGAGGACGAGGTCGAGGAGGCCCGGCATGGCGCAGATCGCAGTGGTGCAGCGGACGTTCGCCGTCCTGGAGGCGGTGGCCGCCTCGGGCAGCGCGAGCGCGAAGGAGGTGGCGGGCCGCCTGGAGATCCCCCTGCCCAGCGTCTACCGGCTCCTGCAGGAGCTCGTGGTCGCCGGCTATCTGGTGCACCTCAGGGAGCAGGGGAGCTTCGAGCTCGGGCCGAAGTGCTTCGACCTCGGCCTCTCCTTCCGTCAGAGGGTCATCGCGCCGCAGTCCATCCGCCACGCCGCGGACCAGGTGCACCGCGCCCTCGGGGCCGCCGCGTACTTCGCCGTCTACCGGGGCGAGGACATCGTGCTCACCTACCTGTCCGACTGCGAGAAGCACCCGCGGCTGCGCCCGCTGCGCTTCGGCTTCCACGAGGCGGCGCACGCGACGGCCTTCGGCAAGATCCTGCTGGCCGGCATGGAGCAGGAGCAGCGGGAGGTCTACCTCCGCGCTCGCGGGACGCCTCGGCTCACGCCGCAGACCCTGGTGGACTCCGCCGGCATCGAAGCCCATCTGGACGAGGTGGCCGCGCGGGGCATCGCCTGGGAGCACGAGGAGTTCCTGCCCGGCCAGACCTGCGCGGCCGTGCCCGTCCGCAACGGCACGGGCATGGCGGTGGCGGCCATCGCGATGAGCATCCGCACCCCCGACGCCGCCCACCGGCACCGGCAGATCGAGACCGTGCTGAGGGAGCACGCCGGACGCTGCTCGCGCTACCTGCGCATGGGCTGAGCCGGCGAGGCAGCGGCTGGGTCGCCGCCTCGGCCGCTCGTGCTATCCGCGCATGGGCTGAGCCCGAGCCGCTCGAAGGCGGCGCGGGGGCCGTTCTCGCCCCATGAGAAGGGGCGTTCCGCAACCGCCGGGCACCTGCCCACACTGGTGTCCCACTGCTTCAAGGACGAAGAGGAGCCTCACCATGAGCAGCACGCAGACAGTCGCCGTCGTCACCGGCGCGGCGCGAGGGATCGGCAGGGGGATCGCCGAGCGCCTGGGCGCCGACGGCCATCACGTCGTCGCCGCGGACCTTCCCCACATGGCCGCCGGCACGACGGAGACGGTGGAGGGCATCCGGAGGGCCGGCGGGACGGCGACCGCCGCGGAGGCGGACGTGACCGACGAGGAATCCACCGGGGCGCTCGTCCAGGCGGCGGTCGCGGCGGGAGGGCGGCTGGACGTCTTCGTCGCCAACGCGGGGATCGCGCAGGTGGAGGCCCTCGTGGACTACTCGAAGGCGGACTTCGAGCGGATCCTCAACGTCAACGTCACCGGCCTCTTCCTCTCCTACCGGGCGGCGGCGCGGCAGATGATCGCCCAGGGCGGCGGCGGCAAGATCATCGGGGCCGCCTCCATCGTGGCCTTCCGGCCCTTCGCCCTGCTCTCGCCGTACTCCGCCACCAAGTGGGCGGTGCGGGGCCTGACGCAGGGCGCCGCGATGGAGTGGGCCGAGCACGGGATCACGGTCAACGCCTACGGCCCCGGCATCGTCGGCACCGCGATGTGGGACCTGATCGACGAGAAGCTCGCCGCCGAGGAGGGCCTGGAGAAGGGACAGGCGCTGAAGAAGTACTCGCAGGACATCCTCCTGGGCCGCGTCTCCGTGCCCGAGGACGTCGCGAGCCTGGTCTCGTACCTGGCCGGCCCGGACTCGGACTACGTCACGGGCCAGACCATGCTCGTCGACGGCGGCATGCAGTTCTCGTGACCCGCCGCCCCGGCCGCGCGGTTCCCGTCTCCGCCCACCCAGCACCTGATTCTCAAGGAGCAGAGCCATGATCCTGATCGTCGTGAAGTTCCCCGTCAGACCCGAGAAGGCCGAGCAGTGGCCCGCCATCGTGAAGGACTTCACCGAAGCGACGCGGGCGGAGCCCGGCAACAAATGGTTCGAATGGTCCAGGAGCCTGGAGGACCCCCACGAGTTCGTCCTGGTGGAGGCCTTCGACGACGACGCCGCCGGGCCGCACGTCGAATCCGAGCACTTCCGCCAGGCGACCTCCGCCGACGGCGAGATGCGCCGGGCCCTCACCGCGACGCCGAAGATCATCTCACGGCAGGTGGAGGGCGAGGGCTGGGACGAGATGGGGGAGATGAAGGTCGGCTGACGACCTCGCCTGCCCCGCCCCGCACCGCGTCTCGGAGAGGCTCGGGGCGCCGAAGGGGCCCGGTGCGCCCTCGGGGCGGCTCGGAGAGGTCGGAGGAGGCGCGGGGCCCGTGGGGCGTCCCGGCCTCCCCGGGCTAGTCCGCGCGGAGGACCCAGAGGATCCGGAACCCCTTCGACGTCGTCAGGCGCGCCACGGAGAAACCCTCGCCCAGCGCCGTCCCCAACCACGCCGCGAGCGAGTCGGAGCCCAGGTTCTTCTGCACCACCAGATAGGCGGCGCCGCCCGGGCTCAGCCGCGGCAGCCAGGTCAGCAGGATCTCGTGCAGGACCTCCTTGCCGACGCGGATCGGCGGATTGGACCAGATCGTGTCGAACCTCAGCTCGGGGTCCACGTCCTCCGGCAGCCGCGCCGCGACGTTCCCCAGCCCCAGCTTCTCGGCGTTCATCTCCGTCAGGGCCAGGCTGCGCTCGTTGACGTCGACGCCGAGCACCTCCGCCCCGGGGTTCTGCAGCGCCATCGCGAGGCTCAGCGGCCCCCACCCGCAGCCGACGTCGAGCATCCGGCTCCCGCGCGCGGCGGGGACCTCCTTCAGCAGCACGGCGGTGCCCTTGTCGAGCCCCTTCGGGCTGAAGATGCCCGGCGCGGTGAGGACCTCGCGGGTCGCCCCGGCCAGGTCGACGCTCAGCGGCCGCGGCGTGAAGTCGCGGCCGGTCTGCGAGGAGAAGTAGTGCTCGGCCATGGTCCACGATCTTACGCCAGCGCCGCCGCGGGCCGTGCCGCATCCCCAGGGACGCCGATCACTGACGCTCCGGGGCGGACGGCGATAGAATACAGATACGAGGGAACGCCGGAAGCACGGCGGGCCCGCTCACACAGAAGAAAGGCACTATGCCCCACGACAACTCAACCGAACCCGCTGATCGCGGCGCCTCGCAGCCCAGCGACGCGCAGCTGCGGGCCACGGTGGATCGGGTGCTCGGACGCTTCTCCCCGGAGGAGGAGCACCGCGCGTCGATCCTGGACCGCAAGGCGCAGGAGCTCGCCGGGCGGGACGAGCACACCACCGCCGACGGCGAGCAGCGCGAGCTCGAGGAACGCCGCGCGCTCAGCCGCGTCGGCGGCCTCTCCACGGAGCTCGAGGACGTCACCGAGGTCGAGTACCGGCAGCTGCGCCTGGAGCGCGTGGTCCTGGCCGGCGTCTGGTCCGAGGGGACCCTGGCCGAGGCCGAGAACTCGCTGCGCGAGCTCGCGGCGCTCGCCGAGACCGCCGGCTCCCAGGTCCTGGACGGGCTCGTCCAGCGCCGCCTCAAGCCGGATCCCGGCACCTTCCTGGGCTCGGGCAAGGCCCTGGAGCTGAAGGAGATCGTCAGCTCGACGGGCGCCGACACCGTCGTTGTCGACTCCGAGCTGGGCGCCTCCCAGCGCCGCGCGCTGGAGGACATCGTCAAGGTCAAGGTCATCGACCGCACGGCGCTGATCCTGGACATCTTCGCCCAGCACGCCAAGTCCCGCGAGGGCAAGGCGCAGATCGAGCTCGCGCAGCTCGAGTACCTCCTGCCCCGCCTGCGCGGCTGGGGCGAGTCGATGTCCCGTCAGGCGGGCGGCCGCGCCGCCGGCGGCGAGGGCATCGGCTCCCGCGGCCCCGGCGAGACCAAGATCGAGCTGGACCGCCGTCGCATCCGCACCCGGATGGCCAAGCTGCGCCGCGAGATCGCGGCGATGAAGCCGGCCCGGGAGACCAAGCGGCTGAACCGGCGTCGCAACCGGGTGCCCTCGGTGGCCATCGCCGGCTACACCAACGCGGGGAAGTCCTCGCTGCTGAACCGGCTCACCGACGCCG
This sequence comes from Rothia halotolerans, assembly GCF_004136635.1. Lineage (GTDB taxonomy): Bacteria > Actinomycetota > Actinomycetes > Actinomycetales > Micrococcaceae > Rothia > Rothia halotolerans. Next base: position 280,280 of record NZ_NOIU01000003.1, read on the forward strand.
GGGTGCTGGTGGAGAACGCCCTGTTCGCGACCCTCGACCCGACCGTGCGCCGGGCCGAGACCCCGGACGGCATCGGCTACACCCTCTCGGACACCGTCGGATTCGTCCGCTCGCTGCCGACGCAGCTGGTGGAGGCCTTCCGCTCCACCCTGGAGGAGGTCGCCGACTCGGATCTGATCCTGCACGTCGTCGACGCCTCCCACCCCGACCCCGAGGGGCAGATCCGGGCGGTCCGCGAGGTCATGGCCGACGTCGATGCCGGCGGCGTCCCGGAGATCATCGTGCTCAACAAGGCCGACGCCGCCGACCCGTACGTGGTGGAGCGCCTGCGCCAGCGTGAGCCCCGCCACGCGATCGTCTCCGCCAAGACCGGCGAGGGCATCGAGGAGCTCAAGCAGCTGATCTCCGAGACCATCCCGCGCCCGGACGTGCGGATGGAGATCCTGGTGCCCTACACCCAGGGCGCGGTGGTCTCCCGCCTGCACTCCTGGGACGCGGAGATCCTCAGCACCGAGTTCGAGGAGGGCGGCACCCGCATGTCCGTCCTCGTCCGGCCCGAGATGGCGGCCGAGCTCGGGGACTTCGCGGTGGCCGGTCAGTGACGCAGACGGTCGCGCCCACGGGGGACGAGCCGGAGACCCTCCCCGGGGCGAAGCCCGCGCTGGAGCTGCTGGACACGGCGATCGAGCGCACCGGCGGCCAGCGGCGCGAGGGCCAGCGCCGGATGGCCGCCCACGTGGCCCAGGCGCTGGAGCTCAAGCGGCACCTGCTAGTGCAGGCCGGAACGGGGACCGGCAAGTCGCTGGCGTACCTGGTCCCGGCCATCCAGCGCTCCATCGAGGCGGAGAAGCCGATCGTCGTCGCCACGGCGACGCTCGCGCTGCAGTCCCAGATCGTCAACCGGGACGTCCCGCGGCTGCTGGAGACCCTGGAGGACCAGCTGGAGCGGCCGGCCGAGGTCGCGCTGCTGAAGGGGCGCAACAACTACGTCTGCCTGCACAAGCTCGAGGGCGGGTACCCGGAGGAGGACGACCCCAGCGCCCTGTTCTCGCTGAACTCCGAGGGCGGCTCGGCGTCGGGCCATCCCTCCGTCGCGCCCTCGAGCCTGGCGGAGGAGGTCACGCGCCTGCGCGCCTGGGCGGAGACCACCGACACCGGCGACCGCGACGAGCTGCTGCCCGGCGTCGGGGACCGGGCGTGGCGGCAGGTCTCGGTGACCGCGGCCGAGTGCCTGGGCCGGAAGTGCCCGCTCGTCGAGGAGTGCTTCTCCGAGCTCGCGCGGCAGCGGGCGGGGGAGGCCGACGTCGTCATCACCAACCACGCGCTGCTGGCCATCAACGCCTTCGAGGGGATCGGGGTGCTGCCCGAGCACGAGACGGTGATCGTGGACGAGGCCCACGAGCTGGTGGACCGGGTGACCGGCGCCGTGACCGGGGCCCTCTCGGTCCAGATGGTGCGCGCGGCGGCCCGCGGGGTGCGCAAGCACACCTCGGCGTCCTCGGATCCGCTGAGCGCCGCGGCGGACGCCCTCGAAACCGCCTGCGAGGGCAAGCCCGCCGAGCTGATGCCCTCCGGCCTGGTGCCGGACGTGGCCCGCGCCATGGAGCTGGTGCGCGACGCCGCCCGCGCCGCGCTCTCCGACACCAAGCCGGACGGCAAGGACTCGGACGCCGGCCGGCAGATGGCCCGCTCCCGGCTGAGCGAGACCCTCGAGCTGGCGGAGCGGATGCTGGGGGCGGACGGCCGCTTCGAGGTCGTGTGGATCAGCCGCGTCGGCGGCTGGCAGCCCGGGGCCGGCTACGTGCCGGCGGCGGACACCGAGCCGGCGACCCTCCACGTCGCCCCGCTCTCCGTGGCGGGCCGGCTGCGGGAGGGACTGTTCGAGGACCGCACCGTGGTGCTGACCTCGGCGACCCTGGCGATCGGAGACTCCTTCGACGCCGTCGCCGGCTCGCTCGGCCTGCGCGGGGAGAAGGCTCCCCGCTGGGAGGGGCTGGACGTCGGCTCGCCCTTCGACTACCCGAGGCAGGGGATGCTGTACCTCGCCTCCGACCTGCCGAAGCCGGCCCGCGGGGTGTCGGAGCAGCAGCTCGAGCGGATCCTGCAGCTCGCCGAGGCCTCCGGCGGGGGAGCGCTCGGCCTGTTCTCCTCCAAGCGGGGCGCGGAGCAGGCGGCCGCGTACGTGCGCGAGCACTCGGACCTGAACGTCCTGGTCCAGGGCGAGTCCTCGCTGCGCGGCCTGGTCAAGGAGTTCTCGGAGGACGACGACGCCTGCCTCTTCGGCACCATGAGCCTGTGGCAGGGGGTCGACGTCCCGGGAGCGGCGTGCCGCCTGGTGATCATCGACCGGATCCCCTTCCCGCGCCCGGACGACCCGCTCTCCTCCGCGCGGACCCGCGCGGTGAGCAGGTCCGGGGGCAACGGCTTCATGGCGGTCTCCGCCTATCACGCCGCCATCAGGCTGGCGCAGGGCGCCGGCCGCCTGATCCGCGCCGCCGACGACCGCGGCGTGGTGGCGGTGCTCGACTCGCGGCTCGCGACGGCGCGCTACGGCGGGTTCCTCCGGGCGGCTCTGCCGCCGCTGTGGACCACCGACCGGCTGAGCACCGTGACGGGGGCCCTGCGGCGCCTCGCCGAGGGGTAGGCGTCCTTCTCCTTCTGAGGACGCGAACCCTCCGAGGGTGCGCCTTCGCCGGCCGGGCAGTCCGGCGCGAGGGGCGAGGGGGGGGCGGTGCCCTCCCGCGGGCCTCCTCGACCCCCTGCTGAGGGGCCGACGGATCCGTCGAACGCCGGGCGGCTCGGTCGGGCCACTGCGCGCGAAGACGCCGGGCGGACCCGTGGGGACGGGTCCGCCCGGCGTCGAGGAAGGTCCCTCAGACGGAGCGCAGGACGGAGACGACCTTGCCCATGATGCTGGCGTGGTCGCCGAGGATCGGCTCGTACTGCCGGTTCTGGGGGAGCAGCCAGGTGTGGCCGTCCCGCTGCCGGAAGGTCTTCACGGTGGCCTCGTCGTTGAGCAGCGCCGCGACGATGTCGCCGTTCTCGGCGGTGCTCTGCTGTCTGACCACGACCCAGTCGCCGTCGCAGATCGCGGCCTCGACCATCGAGTCCCCGCGCACCGCGAGCATGAACAGCTCGCCCTGGCCCACCAGCTGGCGCGGCAGGGAGACGACGTCCTCGATGTGCTGCTCGGCCGTGATGGGCATGCCGGCGGCGATGCTGCCGACCAGCGGGACGCGCGTGACGGCCTCTCCGCCCTCGGGGGCGGGGAGGAGCTCGACGACCTCGGCCCCCTGGGCATCCGCCGGCTCCGAGTCCGCGACCGGGCCCGCGCCGGACGCGGGCTCGGCCGCCTCCGGCTCGCACAGCACCTCGATGGCGCGCGGGCGCTTCGGATCCCGCCGGATGTAGCCGAGGGCCTCCAGGCGGGAGAGCTGGTGCGTGACGCTCGACAGGCTCGAGAGCCCGACGACGTCGCCGATCTCCCGCATCGACGGAGGGTACCCGTGGGCGGCGATGGAGGAGGATATGGCCCGCAGGATCCTCGCCTGCCGTTCGGTCAGCGGCTTGCGCGCGCCCTGTGCCGAGAGCTTGTGTGCCACCGGGATCCCTTCCTCGAAGACTTCTGCGATGAGGCGTCTGCGCGCCGGCCGTCCACGCCCGGCAGGACGGTGCCTCCGTCCTGCCGCGGTCGCCGGAACCGGTGCGCCGCCTCACCCTCCAGGCTAGGCGATCGGGTGTGGCAGATCAAACACATGTTCTATTTTCCTCGACAGTGTTCGAGAAAGCTGATAGAACATCTGTACTAGTTCGAACACGCATTCGAACTAGGTCACTCGACCCAGAAGGAAGCATCTGATGAGTCAGACCCTCGTCCGTCCCGACGCCAAGGCCTCCCGGCCCGGCACCGGCACCTCGCACCTCATGCTCACCCGGCGTGGCCGCTTCGTGTTCATCGGGCTGCCCGTGCTGCTCAGCGCCGCCGCGCTCCTGGCCGCCGTGCTGATCCTGCTGTCCAACGGCACCGCGCACGCCGAGGCGGAGCCCGTCTCGCAGGTCACCGAGCAGGTGGTCGTCACGGAGGGGGACACGCTGTGGAGCATCGCCGACCGCGTGGACCCGGCCCCGGACCCCCGCGACACCGTCACGATCATCGCCGAGCTCAACGACCTGACCCCCGGCCCGCTGACCCCCGGCCAGCGACTCGTCGTCCCCGTGATTTCCGAGGGCTGAGCATCTGTCATTAAGATGGGAGCGTGACTGACTCTCTGGATGCACTCGACCGGCTGCCCCTCCGCGACGATCTGCGCGGGCGCTCGCCCTACGGCGCGCCCATGATCGACGTGCCCTACGCGCTGAACGTCAACGAGAACACGCATCCGATGCCGCCCGAGGTGGCCGAGGCCATCGCCGAGGGCGTGCGGGAGGCCGCCACGGGGCTCAACCGGTATCCGGACCGCGACTTCCGCGAGCTGCGCGCCGCCCTCGCCGAGTACCTCGGCCACGGACTGGCCGAGGAGAACCTCTGGGCCGCCAACGGCTCCAACGAGATCCTGCAGCAGATCCTCCAGGCCTTCGGCGGCCCCGGCCGCAGCGTCCTGAGCTTCATGCCCACCTACTCCATGTACCCCCTGCTCGCGCTCGGCACCAACACCGAGTACGTCGCGGGGGAGCGCGCGGCGGACTACTCGCTCGACGCCGCCCGCGCCGCAGAGCAGGTGCGCGAGCACCGCCCGGCGGTGACCATCCTGTGCTCGCCGAACAACCCCACCGGCACGGCCCTCGGACTCGACGTCATCGAGGCCGTGTACGAGGCCGCCTCCGAGTTCAACGGCATGGTGGTGGTGGACGAGGCCTACGCGGAGTTCGCCCGGGATCCCGAGGACACCGCGCTGAACCTGCTCGCCGGGCGCGAGCGGCTCATCGTCTCCCGCACCATGAGCAAGGCCTTCGCCCTGGCGGGCGCCCGCGTCGGCTACTTCGCCGCCGCGCCCGCCGTGGTCGACGCCGTGACCCTCGTCCGGCTGCCCTACCACCTCTCCGCGATCACCCAGGCGACGGCGCTGGCCGCCCTGCGGCACCGCGAGGGACTGCTGGCCAACGTCGAGGACATCCGCCGCCAGCGGGACCGGATCGTCGCGCGCCTGACCGAGCTGGGGCTGGAGCCGGCGTCGTCGGACTCCAACTTCGTCTTCTTCGGGGGCGTGGGGGACAGCCACGGGCTGTGGGAGGACCTCCTGGCCGACGGCGTCCTGATCCGCGACGTCGGCATCGCCGGCCGGCTGCGCGTGACGGCCGGCACCCAGGAGGAGACCGCTGCCTTCCTCGACAGCCTCGAGAAGCACCTCGACGACCGCCGCTGAACCGCCGCCACCGCGCCACCGCCTAAGCGCCACCGCCTAAGGAGCCACATGCCCACCACCGCCGACGGCCGCCGGGCCTCCCTGACCCGGCAGACCAGCGAATCCTCGGTCAGCGTCTCGATCGACCTCGACGGCACCGGCCGCTCGTCGATCGACACCAGCGTGCCGTTCTACGACCACATGCTCACCGCGCTGTCCAAGCACTCCCTGATCGACATGGACATCCAGTGCAGCGGGGACACCCACATCGACGTCCACCACACCGTGGAGGACACGGCGATCGTCATCGGCGAGGCGCTGCGCGAGGCCCTGGGCGACAAGCGCGGCATCCGCCGGTTCGGGCAAGCCGCCGTGCCGCTGGACGAGGCGCTGGCCCGCGCCGTCGTCGACATCTCCGGGCGGCCCTACCTGGTGCACTCCGGGGAGCCCGCCGGCTACGAGTTCCACCTGATCGGCGGCCACTTCACCGGCTCCATGGTGCGGCACGTGCTGGAGGCCATCGCCTACCACGCCGGGATCTGTCTGCACATCGAGCTGGTCTCCGGGCGGGACCCGCACCACATCGCCGAGGCCCAGTTCAAGGCGCTCGCCCGGGCGCTGCGCGAGGCCGTGGAGCCCGACCCCCGGGTGGACGGCGTCCCCTCCACGAAGGGTGCCCTCTGATGGCCGGGACGACGACGGACGCCTCGAGGAGGGGTGGAACGGCGGAGGACGGGGCCGCCGAGCGGCGGCCCGCCGTGACCGTCCTCGACTACGGCGCGGGCAACGTCCGCTCGGCCGTGCGGGCGCTCGAGGCGGCCGGCGCCGACGTCGTGCTCTCCCGCCGCGAGGCCGACGTCATGGACGCCGACGGCCTCGTGGTCCCGGGCGTCGGGGCGTTCGACGCCGTGATGAAGGCGCTGCGCGCGGTCGACGCGCCCCGGATGATCGGGCGCCGCATCGCCGGCGGTCGTCCCGTGCTGGGCATCTGCGTCGGTCTGCAGGTCTTCTTCGAGCGCGGCGTCGAGCACAGCATCGCCTCGGAGGGGCTGGGGGAGTGGCCCGGGACCGTCGAGAAGCTGCCGGCCGCGGTGACGCCCCACATGGGCTGGAACACCGTCGAGCCGCCCGAGGGGTCGGTGCTGTTCCGCGGGATCGAGGACGAGCGGTTCTACTTCGTGCACTCCTACGGCGTGCAGACCTGGGACTTCGACCAGAGCATCGAGGTCATGGCCCCGCCGAGGGTCACGTGGTCCGAGCACGGCGCACGCTTCATCGCGGCGGTCGAGAACGGCCCGCTGAGCGCGACCCAGTTCCACCCCGAGAAGTCCTCGGCGGCGGGCCTGCGCCTGCTGCGGAACTGGATCGAGGCGCTGCCCCGCACCGGGCGGCTGGCCACCGGCTCCGGACCGGCGAGGACCGAGCCGGGCGAGCCGGCGCCGGGAGCCCCGCAGGACCCCGCCCCCGAGGAGGGAGCCGCGTGAGCCCCTTCGTCTCGGGACTGCTGCTCATGGTGGTCGGCGCGTTCTTCGCCGGCGGCGCCATCTCCTTCAACCGCCAGAAGCTGCCGGTCGTGGTGCAGGTGATCCTGTGGGTCATCGCCGTCGGCCTGTTCGCCTACGGGGCGTACGTGCTGACCCTGGCCTGACCGGCCGGCGCCCTCCCCGGTCGGCTCCGACCGGGCGGCCTCGGCCGCACCGCTCTCCCGACCGCCCCTCCCGCAAGACCCACCGAAAGATCGAGGAACCCCATGCCCCACTCCGCAGAACGCCTGGAACTGCTGCCCGCCGTCGACGTCGTGGACGGCCAGGCCGTGCGCCTGGTCCAGGGCGAGGCCGGCTCCGAGACCGGCTACGGCGATCCCGTCGAGGCCGCCCTGGCCTGGCAGGAGGCGGGCGCGGAATGGCTGCACCTGGTCGACCTGGACGCGGCCTTCGGGCGCGGCGACAACGTCGAGGTGCTCTCCCGGGTCTCCGACGCGCTGGACATCAGGATCGAGATGTCCGGGGGGATCCGCGACGACGAGTCCCTGGCCCGCGCGCTGAGCCTGCGCCCCCACCGCATCAACCTGGGCACCGCCGCCCTGGAGAACCCCGAGTGGACCCGCCGGGTCATCGCCGAGCACGGCGACCTGATCGCCGTGGGGCTGGACGTACGGGGGACCACCCTCGCCGCCCGCGGCTGGACCCAGGAGGGCGGCGACCTCTGGGAGGTGCTCGAGCGGCTCAACGCGGACGGCTGCGCGCGCTACGTGGTCACCGACGTCACCAAGGACGGGACGCTGCAGGGCCCCAACACCGAGCTGCTGGCCGAGGTCGCGCGGCGCACCGACAAGCCCGTGGTGGCCTCCGGCGGGGTCTCCAGCCTGGATGACATCCGGGCGCTGCGGGCCATGGTGCCGCACGGCGTCGAGGGCGCGATCGTGGGCAAGGCGCTCTACGCCGACAAGTTCACCCTGCCCGAGGCCCTGGAGATCGCGGGACGGCCCGAGTAGCCGTGTCCGAGCCGCGCGAACTCCCCGCCCACATCCAGGCCCAGCTCGCCAGCGCGGGCCGGGAGACCGACACCGGCGGCCAGCCCTGGGAGGGCCGTGACCTGGGCGAGGGCACCTCCCACACCCACGGCTACCCGGACGACGACGGGCGCACCCCGGCCCCCGTGGCCGAGGCGCTGGAGAAGTTCGCGCGGGCGGAGCTGCCGGAGGAGGGCGTCGTCGCGGCGCTCGCCGGCACGCGGCTCTTCGCCCCGATCCTGGCGGAGGTCTCCCGCACCGAGCTGACCGAGGACGGGCTCGTCTCCGACAAGGAGGCGGACATGTCCCTGGTGAGCATCAGCGCGCCGGACGGGCGCAAGGCGCTGCCGGTCTTCACCCGCGTCGACGCCCTGACGGACTGGCACCCGCAGGCCCGGCCCGTGGCCGCCGACGCGCGGAAGACGGCGCTCGCCGCGGTCGAGGACGGGAACCAGCTGATGGTGGTGAACCCGGGAGCCGAGCTGACCTTCGTGCTGCGCCGCCCGGCCCTGTGGGCCCTGGCCAAGGGCGAGCAGTGGCTGCCCTCCTACTCCGACCCCCGCGTTCAGGCCGCGCTGGAGGCCTGCGCCGCGGCGGATCCGCTCATCGCCTCGGTGGGCATGACCCCCGGGCGCGGGGTGGCCAGCCGGGACGCCGAGGGCCGGATGCTGCCGGGCGGAGGCCCGGGGCCCGAGCTGAGCATCGAGCTCGGCGTGCGGCCGGGTCTGGACCGCGCGGCGCTGGACGCGGCGGTGACGGCGTTCCAGGAGCGGCTGCGGGCCGACGACGTCGTCGCGGAGCGGGTGGACTCGATGGAGCTGCGGCTGAGGCCGGCCTGAGGCCCCGGCGCTCATCGGGCCGCCGGCGAACGCAAGGACCCGCCCCTCCTCGAGGAGGGGCGGGTCCTTGCGCTCTCGGGGGACCGGCGTCAGTAGACGGGGCCGGTGAACTTCTCGCCGGGGCCCTTGCCCCGCTCGTCGGGGACCGCGGAGCCCTCGCGGAAGGCAAGCTGCAGCGAGCGCAGGCCGTCGCGCAGCGGTCCCGCGTGCTGCGAGCCGATCTCGGGCGCGGCGGCGGTGATGAGGCCGGCCAGGGCGGTGATCAGCTTGCGGGCCTCGTCGAGGTCCTTGACCTGCTCGGCGTCCTGCTCCGCGGCCAGGCCGCACTTCACGGCGGCCGCGCTCATCAGGTGGACGGCCGTGGTGGTGATGACCTCCACCGCCGGGACGTCGGCGATGTCGCGCAGCTGGGCGTCGACGGCGGCCTGGGCCTCGCGGGAGGCCTGCTCGGGGGTGAGGCCCTCGCTCGCCGGCGAGGCGTCGGCCGGGTCGAACGCCTGCGCGGGATCCGCCGGGTCGAAGCGGTACGTGTTGTGGTCCTCTGACGGGGTATTGCTCATAACCGCCATCCTCCCACATCCGCGCCGGGGCCGGATCCGGGCCCGAGGCAGGGCGCGACGCCGTGCGCGGCGGGCCGACGCCCCGGCCCGGGAGTGCGCTCATCGCGGTCCAGGGCGGGCGCCCGCAGCGATCGGGGAACGCCTCCGCGGCAGTTCGAGGGCTCACATCGCCTTCACCGGCGGCCCCGGCCATGCTATGGTGTATGGAGTCTCAAGCGGAGCCTTCGTTACAGAAGCTCCCACCCGCGCCGGCCTCTTCGGCCGCCGGGTCGTCGCCGCGGCACGCGGCACCCCGTCAGGGGTGTCTCCGTCGAGCCGGGGGAGCGCCTTCGCCTGTGACTGGGCGGAGGCTTTTTTCATGCCCTCGCCGCAGAGATTTTGTACGGGGAAACCCAACGATGACAGGAGCATCACATTAGCGATCCACGCATCAACGACCGTATCCGCGTCCCGGAGGTCCGTCTGGTCGGCCCCGGCGGTGAACAGGTCGGGATTGTCCGCGTAGAGGACGCCCTGCGTCTGGCGCGCGAGTCGGATCTTGATCTGGTGGAGGTGGCCCCTTCCGCCAAGCCGCCGGTGTGCAAGCTCATGGACTTCGGGAAGTACAAGTACGAGGCCGCCGTCAAGGCGCGCGAGTCCCGCAAGAACCAGACCAACACGGTCCTCAAGGAGGTCCGTTTCCGTCTCAAGATCGACAGCCACGACTACGAGACGAAGGTCGGCCACGCGAAGCGGTTCCTCGCCGCCGGAGACAAGGTCAAGGCGATGATCCAGTTCCGCGGCCGCGAGCAGCAGCGCCCCGCCATGGGCGTGCGCCTGCTCGAGAAGCTGGCCGAGGACGTCGCCGAGGTCGGGACGGTCGAGTCCAGCCCGCGCCAGGACGGTCGCAACATGGTGATGGTCATCGGCCCCGTGCGCAACAAGGCCGAGGCACGGGCGGAGGCCCGCCGCGAGCAGCAGCGCAACGAGCAGTCCGGCGGTCGCAGCAAGGGCCGGGAGCGGGTCGACACCAGCTCCGCGGAGCCCGTGACCAACAGCATGGCCGACGCCATGCCGGACGAGCTCAAGCAGCAGTCGAGCGAGCAGGCGGCCCCGTCGCCCCAGCCTCCGAAGCCAGGTCCGGCCCAGTAGGGTCCGGCCCGACGAGGCCAGCGCCGCCGCGGTGCACCGGTTCGGTCCGGACCGCGGCGGGGCGCCACGAACAGCAGCGGCTCGAACGGCCGTTGCACGAACACCCGGCCATGCCCGAGGCGGGCGGGGGAAGAACACGTTAGGAGAACGGCAGACATGCCGAAGCACAAGTCTCACTCTGGTGCCAAGAAGCGCTTCAAGCTCACCGGGACCGGCAAGGTCAAGCGTCAGCAGGCCAACCGCCGTCACTACCTGGAGCACAAGTCCTCCCGGCTGACCCGCCGTCTCGCCTCCGACCAGATCGTCGAGGGCGGCCAGGCCAAGGTCATCAAGAAGATGCTGGCCAAGTAGGCCCACCCCTCTTCCGGCGGCCCGTCCGCCGAACACCCGAAGGATTGCAGGTCTCGCAGGTGCGCGACCTCGAGAAGTTAGGAGCACACACGTGGCACGTGTGAAGCGGGCGGTCAACGCCCACAAGAAGCGTCGTACAACCATGGACCGCGCGTCCGGCTACCGCGGACAGCGTTCGCGCCTGTACCGGAAGGCGAAGGAGCAGGTCACCCACTCGCTCGTCTACAGCTACGACCACCGCCGCAAGAAGAAGGGCGACTTCCGCCGCCTGTGGATCCAGCGCATCAACGCTGCCGCCCGCGCCGAGGGCCTGACCTACAACCGCTTCATCCAGGGCCTCAAGGCCGCTGAGGTCGAGGTCGACCGCCGCATGCTGGCGGAGCTGGCCGTCAACGACGCCACCGCCTTCCGCGCGCTGGTCGAGATCGCCAAGCAGAACCTCCCCGAGGACACCTCCGCTCCGAAGGCCGCCTGAGCAGGGCCCCCCGACGCAGCGCACGACGGCGCCGCCGCACCCTCTTCCGCGGGTGAGGCGGCGCCGTCGTCGTACCATCGTCCCGCGCCCCGGCCCGTCGGGTAGTCTTGCGCCGTGTCTACCTACGAATTGCTCTCCCGCGAGCGGACCCTGACCAACCCGACCGCCGACCGCGTCAAGGACGTCGCCTCGCTGTCCCGTTCCCGGCAGCGGTCCAAGCGCGGGCTCTTCCTGGTGGAGGGGCCTCAGGCCGTGCGCGAGGCCCTCGCGGCCCACGCCGAGCACCCGCTCCTGGACGCCCTCTACGTCACCGAGGCGGCGCTGGAGCGGCACCCCGACCTCGCCGAGGGCATCGGCGAGGCGGCCGGGAGCCGGGCCCCGGGGGAGGGCCGCCGGGTCTTCGCCCGCCTGGTCAGCGACGAGGTGCTCGAGGCGATGTCCGACGCCCTGACGCCCCAGGGCGTGCTGGCCGTGGCGCACGCCGCCAGCGTCCTGAGTCCCGGCCCCTGGGGCGATGATCCCTCCCCGCGGCTCGTCGCGGCCATGGTCCGCGTGCAGGACCCCGGCAACGCAGGCACGCTCATCCGGGCCGCTGACGCCGCCGGCGCGGACGCCGTCGTCTCCTCCTCCGGCAGCGTGGACGTGCTCGGCCCCAAGACCGTCCGCTCCACGGCGGGCTCGCTCTTCCACCTGCCCGTCAGCGCCGGCCTGCACCTCAAGGAGTGCGCCCGAGAGGCCCGCGAGGCCGGCCTGCAGATCCTGGCGGCCGACGGCTACGGCGACCACGACCTCGACGACCTCGCCGACGCCGCCGCCCGTGCCGAGGGCCCCGTGCCGTCGCAGGGCGTGGACCTGCGCCGCCCGACGCTGTGGCTCTTCGGCAACGAGGCCCGCGGCCTGACCGGCGCCGAGAAGTCGCTGGCCGACGCGCGCGTCGCCGTGCCCGTCTACGGCCGGGCCGAGTCGCTGAACGTCGGCACCGCCGCCACCGTGTGCCTCTACGCCAGCGCCCGCGCCCAGCGCGGCGGCCGGTGAGCGCGGTGGCCGAGCCCGCCCGGTACCCCGTCCAAGTGGTCGGAGCGGCCCTGATCGACGACGCCGCCCGCCTCCTGGTGGCCCGCCGCTCCTACCCGGCGGCCCTGGAGGGGCTGTGGGAGTTCCCCGGCGGAAAGGTCGAGCCGGGGGAGGGATGCCGCGACGCGCTGCGGCGCGAGCTCGTGGAGGAGCTGGGCGTCGGGATCGAGGTCGGCGAGGAGCTCGCCGGCCCGCATCCTCAGGGCTGGCCCCTGGGCGAGCGGGCGGCGATGCGCGTCTACACCGCCCGGCTAGCCTCCGGCGTCCCGCGCGCGGGCGAGGACCACTCCGAGCTGCGCTGGATGGACCTCTCCGCCGGCGAGGCGCTGCTGAGCCTGGACTGGATCCCGGCGGACCTGCCGATCGTGCGGGCGCTGCTGGGCCGAGTGGGCGGGCAGGCCAGAGCAGCCCGTTCCATCCCCTAGAATGGACATGCTCTTCCGGGGGCGCCGGCCGGCCGTGGCCGTGCCGGGCGCCGGGACGCACCCCGCCCGCGGCGAGCCCACCGAATCCGATCCGAGAGATGAGTTGTTCATGACTGAGACGTCGCCGGAGCGCGCCGAGACAGCGCCGGACCCCGAGCGGGTCCTGGCCGAGATGACCGACGTGCTGGAGAACGACCCGGACCGCGGGCTCGAGCGCGTGCGCAAGGCCCTGTCCGCCGAGGTCGAGCGGGCGCTGGGGAGCATCGGCTCCGAGACCCCCGACTTCGAGGCCCTCAAGGCCGTCAGGCTCAGGTTCACCGGCGAGAAGTCGCCCATCTCCCTCGTCAACCGCCAGATGCGCGCGCTGTCCAAGGAGCACAAGAAGGAGATCGGAAAGGTGCTCGGGCAGGCCCGCGGCCGGCTCACCCAGGCGCTCGAGGCCCGCAACGCCGAGCTGGAGGCCGAGCACGCCCAGCGGATCCTCGTGGAGGAGACCGTGGACGTCACCGCCTCGGCCGGGCGCCGCGGCATCGGGGGGCGCCACCCCGTCAACACCCTCCAGGAGCGCGCGGCGGACGTCTTCGTGGCCATGGGCTGGGAGGTCGAGGACGGCCCCGAGGTCGAGTCCGAGTGGTACAACTTCGACTCTCTGAACTTCAAGCCGGACCATCCCGCCCGTGAGCTGCAGGACACCTTCTTCCTCGAGCCGGTCGGCGCGCACACGGTGCTGCGCACCCACACCTCGCCGGTGCAGATGCGCTCCCTGCACCGCCGCCGGCTGCCGCTCTACGTCGTGTGCCCCGGGCGGGTCTACCGCACCGACGAGCTCGACGCGACCCACACCCCGGTCTTCCACCAGATCGAGGGCCTGGCCGTGGACCGCGGCCTGACCATGGCGGACCTCAAGGGCACCCTGGAGCACTTCGCGCGCCAGATGTTCGGGCCCGAGGCCATGATCCGGCTGCGTCCCAACTTCTTCCCCTTCACCGAGCCCTCCGCCGAGATGGACGTGTGGCACCCGGGCGCCAAGGGCGGCCCGCAGTGGATCGAGTGGGGCGGCTGCGGCATGGTCCACCCCAACGTCCTGCGCGCCGCCGGCGTCGACCCGGAGACGCACTCCGGCTTCGCCTTCGGCATGGGCATCGACCGCACGCTGATGTTCCGCAACGGCGTGCCGGACATGCACGACATGGTCGAAGGCGACATCCGCTTCAGCGAACACTTCGGGATGGAGATCTAAAGCATGCGTATCCCCCTTTCCTGGCTGCGCGAGTACGCGCCGCTGCCCGCCGGCGCCAGCGCCGAGTACCTGATGGAGACCCTGGTCCGCGTCGGGCTCGAGGAGGAGGCCGTGCACCGGCCCTCCGAGGAGATCACCGGCCCGGTCGTCGTCGGGCAGGTGCTCACCGCCGAGCCGGAGACCCACTCCAACGGCAAGACCGTGAACTGGTGCACCGTCCGCGTCGTCCCCGAGGGACAGCCGCAGACCCTGACCGGCGAGGGCATCGAGCCCTCCGGCGTGCAGGGCATCATCTGCGGGGCCCACAACTTCGGCCCCGGGGACAAGGTCGTGGTCAGCCTGCCCGGCGCGGTGCTGCCCGGCGGCTTCGCGATCTCGGCCCGGAAGACCTACGGCCACACCTCCGCCGGCATGATCGCCTCGGTGCGCGAGCTGGGCATCGGCGATGACCACGACGGCATCCTGGTGCTCTCCAGCCTCGGCCTCGATCCGGAGGTCGGTGCCGACGCCCTGCCGCTGCTGGGGCTCGACGACGAGGCCGCCGAGATCAACGTGACCCCGGACCGCGGCTACGCCTTCTCGATGCGCGGCGTCGCCCGCGAGTACTGCCACGCCGTCGACGCCGAGTTCACCGACCCGGCCGCGGCCCTGGCCGAGCGTGCCCCCGCGGACAACGGCGAGGGCTACGTCGTGGCGATCCGGGACGAGCGGCCGATCCACGACAAGCGCGGGGCGAGCCGCTTCGTCGCCCGCTCCGTCCTGGACATCGACCCGGGCCGCCCGACGCCGGTCTGGATGGCCTCGCGGCTGCGCCTGGCCGGCATCCGCCCGATCTCCCTGCCGGTGGACATCTCCAACTACGTGATGCTCGAGCTGGGCCAGCCCCTGCACTTCTACGACGCCGAGAAGATCCACGGCCCCATCGAGGTGCGCCGCGCCGAGGCCGGCGAAACGCTGGAGACCCTCGACGGGAAGTCCCGCGAGCTGGACCCCGAGGACCTGGTCATCGCCGACAGCGAGGGCCCGGTGGGCCTGGCCGGCGTCATGGGCGGGGCCTCCACCGAGGTCACCGGCGCGACCCGCCACCTGCTCGTCGAGGCCGCGCGATTCGAGGAGGTCTCGATCGCCCGGACCCGGCGCCGGCACCGGCTGCCCTCCGAGGCGTCCAAGCGCTTCGAGCGCGGCGTGGACCCGGAGGTCGCCCCCGCGGCGGCCCAGCGCGCCGTCGAGCTGCTCGTCGAGCTCGCGGGCGGCACCGCGGACGAGGGCGTCACCGACGTCCGGGACCGCCGCTACCCGCACGAGATCGCGATGTCCGTCCACTACCCCTCGGCCCGGATCGGGCTGGAGTTCACCGAGGCGCAGGTCGAGCGGGCGCTGACCGAGGTCGGCTGCACGCTCGCGCGCAGCGGGGAGATCCTCCAGGTCACCGTGCCCTCCTGGCGCCCGGACCTGGTGGAGAAGGAGGACCTGACCGAGGAGGTGGCCCGCCTCGTCGGCTACGAGAACATCCCCTCGCGCCTGCCGGTCCCGCCGGCCGGCCGGGGGCTGACCGTGGAGCAGGCGGCCCGCCGCCGCGTCCTCGACGCCCTGGCCGCGGCCGGGATGACCGAGGTCATCTCCTACCCGTTCGTGACGCAGGAGGAGAACCGCCTGTTCGGCACGGACGACGCCGAGCAGCCCGTCCGCTCCCTCAAGCTCGCCAACCCGATCAGCGAGGCCAGCGGCTACCTCCAGCGCTCGCTGCTGCCCGGCCTGGTGCAGGTCCTCAGGCGCAACCACTCCCGCGGCTTCCGCGACCTCGCGCTGTTCGAGACCGGCAACGTCTTCCTGCCGGGGGAGCAGAGCGGCACCTCCACGATCCCGCCGGTGGGCGCCAAGCCCGCCCAGGGCATCCTGGACGAGCTCAACGCCGGCCTGCCGGAGCAGCCGCGGCACCTCGCCGCGATCCTGACCGGCCACGACGCGCAGCCCGCACCCGGCGTCGTGCCGCGGGCCTACGACTGGCAGGACGCGCTGGACGCCGCCCGGATCGCGGCGGAGGCCATCGGCGTCGGGCTCACGGTCCGGCAGGGCCGGCACCAGGCCTTCCACCCGGGGCGCACCGCCGAGCTGCACGACGACGCCGGGCACCTCGTGGGCTACGCCGGCGAGCTGCACCCGCAGGTCCTCAAGGACCTCGACCTGCCCGAGCGGACGGTCGCCATGGAGCTCAGCTTCACCGGGCTGGTGCAGGGCGCGGGGGAGCCCGTGACGGCCCGGCCCATCTCCGGCTACCCGGCGACCACGCAGGACGTGGCGCTGATCGTGGCCGAGGACCTGCCCGCCGCCGAGCTGCTGGCCACCCTGCGCGAGGGCGCCGGCGAGCTGCTCGAGGACGTCCGCGTCTTCGACGACTACCGCGGCGCCGGGATCGAGGAGGGCCGGAAGTCGATCGCGTGCGCGATGCGCTTCCGGGCGCCCGACCGGACCCTGACCAACGACGAGGCCAGCGGCTACCGCGAGGCGGCCATCGACCTGGCGCGTTCGCGCCACGACGCGGTCCTGCGCGGATAGCGCGGGGACCGCAAGGAGGGAGCACGGTGAGCGAGCAGTTCTTCGGATTCGACGAGGACGACGACCAGCCCGGGCGGGAGCCGTACCGCCGGTCGCCCTGGCGGTGGATCTGCGTCGTGATCGTCGCGGTGGGGCTCCTGCTGACCGGCTTCCTCCTCGTCACGGGCATGCGCACGGTCCAGGCGGCGGGCGAGAACCAGCCCTTCGTGGGGCACTCGTGGGTCATCTCCGGCAGCTACTCGGACCTCACGCACGACCTCGAGTTGCAGAGCTACAACGGCGTCTACTCCGGGACCCTGCCGGACGACTCCAACGTCGGCTACCAGCCCTTCGACAACGGGCTGGGGGACCCGGCCGAGGCGCAGCCCGGACAGCAGGTGCAGTTCCGCGGCACCCAGACCGGCGGCCAGGCGGAGGACTTCCCCGAGGAGGTCGACGCCCTGCTGGCGGTGGACGACGGCGTGCTGAAGGTCGTCCGCACCACGGACGCCGGCTCGATGTCGCCGATCACCAGCGACGGCATCGCCGACCAGCGGCGCAACGGCTGGCTGCTGGTCGGCGGCGGCGTGCTGGTCTTCGCGGCGGGCGCGGCCGGGACGGTCTACTGCGTGCGCCGGGTGCGCCGGGAGGAGCGCGGCCTCTGAGACCAGCGCCCTCCGCGGAGCGGCCCGCCCGACTCCTCCGCGCTCACGGCACCAGCAGGACCTTGCCCCGCGTGCGCCGATCCTCGAGGTAGGCATGCGCCTTCGCCGCATCGGCCAGCGGGAACTCCTGGTCGAGGCTCACGGTGAGCCTGCCGGAGGCGACGGCGTCGAACAGCTCGCCCATCCGCCACTCCAGCTCCTCGCGGCTGCGCAGGTACGCGCCCATCGAGGGCCGGGTCACGTACAGCGAGCCGAGCGCGTTCAGCCGCTGGAGGTCGAACGGCGGCACCTGCCCGCTGGACCCGCCGAACAGCACCGCCATGCCGCGCGGCCGCAGGGTCCCCAGCGACTCCTCGAAGGTGTCCCTGCCCACCGAGTCGTAGACGACGTCGACGCCGCGGCCCCCGGTGATCTCCCGGACGCGCTCGCCGAAGCCCTCGTAGCGCAGCACGTGGTCCGCGCCGTGCTCGCGGGCGATCCGCTCCTTCTCGTCGGTGGAGACGGTGGCGATGACGGTCGCGCCGATCGACTTGAGCAGCTGCACGGCCAGTCCGCCGACCCCGCCCGCGCCGGCGTGGAAGAGGACCATGTCCCCCTCCGACACCTCGTAGGTGGAGCGCACGAGGTAGTGGGCGGTGACGCCCTGAAGCGGCAGGCAGGCCAGGATCTTCGGGTCGATCCCCTCCGGGGCGCGGACGGCCTGGGCGGCGTCGACCAGGAAGTACTGCGCGTAGGTGGCGCTCGCCTGGGAGGTGGCCACGCGGTCCCCGGGGGCGAGGGAGTCGACGCCCTCACCGAGCTCCTCGACCACGCCCACGGCCTCGCCGCCGGGGGTGAAGGGGTACTCGACGTCGTACACTCCCGAGCGCTGATAGGTCTCGATGAAGTTCACCCCGGCCGCCTCGGTGCGGACGAGGACCTGCCCGCCGCCGGGCCGGGGGACGGGGGCCTCCTGGGCCTCGAGGACCTCCGGCCCTCCGGCGGCCGATGCCCGGACCGCCGTCATGGACTGCGGGGCGCTGCTCTGCTGGGTCATGGGATTCCTTCCGGTCGGATGATGCTGTGTCCCACGTCCCATCGTAGGTCTCGGGAGGGTGGTGGCACCTGATGTGCATAATTATTTAGCTCTTTGTATAAATCTGCGGTAGGGTGGCGCCATGACTCTTACGGCAGCAGTTTCGGGCGCCACCGGGTACGCCGGCGGCGAGGTCCTCCGCCTTCTGGCCCAGCACCCCGAGGTCGAGGTGCGCACGGTCACCGCCCACTCCTCGGCGGGCCGGCCGCTCGCCGAGGCGGCCCCCCACCTTCGATCCTTCGGCGACCTCGAGGTCCGGGAGACCTCCCCGGAGGTCCTCGCCGGGCACGACGTCGTGTTCCTCGCCCTCCCGCACGGCGCGAGCGGCGAGATCGCGGCGCAGCTGCCCGAGGGCACGCTGGTGATCGACGCCGGCGCCGACCACCGCCTGACCGACGAGGCCGCGTGGCGGCGGTTCTACGGCACCGGCTACGCCGGCAGCTGGCCCTACGGCCTGCCCGAGCTGCTCGTCTCCCCGGAGGGGGAGAAGCAGCGGGAGGCGCTGCGGGGCGTGCGCCGCGTCGCGGTCCCCGGCTGCTATCCGACCAGCGCGCAGCTCGCGCTCGCCCCCGGCTTCGCGGCCGGGCTGCTGGAGCCGGACGACGTCGTCATCGTCGCGGCCTCCGGGCTCTCCGGCGCGGGGAAGTCGCTCAAGCCGCACCTGCTGGGGGCCGAGGCGATGTCCAGCATGTCCCCCTACGGCGTCGGCGGCGTGCACCGGCACATCCCCGAGATGGAGCAGGGACTCTCCGGCGCGGCCGGCCGGCCGGTCTCCGTGAGCTTCACCCCGACGCTGGCGCCGATGCCCCGCGGCATCCTCGCCACCGCCACCGCCCGCCTCGCCCCCGGCGTCGAGGAGGCGCAGCTGAGGCGGGCGTGGGCGCAGGCGTACGACGCCGAGCCCTTCATCCACCTGCTGCCCGAGGGCCGCTGGCCCGCGACCAAGTCGGTGCAGGGCTCCAACCACGCCGAGCTGCAGATCGCGCTGGACCGCCACGTGGGGCGCGTGATCGTGACCTGCGCGATCGACAACCTCGCCAAGGGCACCGCCGGCGGTGCCATCCAGTCCATGAACCTCGCCCTCGGCCTGCCGGAGACCGCGGGCCTCGCCTCGGAAGGACTCGCGCCGTGACCGCAGACCCCCAGGAGATCACCCTGCCCGTTCAGACCGGGACCGGCCTCGCCGCCGTCGCGGGCTTCGAGTACGCCGGCGTGGAGGCCGGGCTCAAGGCCAGCGGGGGGCGCGACGTCGCCCTGGTGCGCAACCTCGGCCCCGAGTTCACCGCCGCGGCCGTGTTCACCTCCAACCGTTTCGCGGCGGCGCCGGTCGAGTGGTCCAGGCAGGTGGTGAGTGACGGGCGGGCGGACGTCGTCGTGCTCAACTCCGGCGGGGCCAACGCCTGCACCGGACCCGAGGGCTTCCAGAACGCGCACCGGACCGCCGAGGAGGTCGGCGAGCTGCTGCACGCGGCCGCCGGCGACGTGCTGGTCTGCTCGACCGGGCTGATCGGCGTCCAGCTGCCCATGAACCTGCTCTCGGCCGGGGTGGGCCGGGCCGCGTCCTCGCTCGCCTCCGGCGCCGAGGCCGACCGGGCCGCGGCCGAGGCGATCATGACCACCGACACCGTGCCCAAGCGCGCCAGCGTGGTCCTGGAGACCGAGGACGGCCCCGTGGCGATCGGCGGGATGGCCAAGGGCGCCGGGATGCTCGCGCCAGGGCTCGCGACGATGCTGGTGGTCCTCGCCACCGACGCCTCGCTGCCGGCCGAGGACCTCGACGCCGCCCTGCGCACCGCGACCGCCTACAGCTTCGACCGCACCGACTCGGACGGCTGCATGTCCACCAACGACACGGTGACGCTGATGGCCTCCGGCGCGAGCGGGGCGACCCCGGAGCGCGGGCGCTTCGCCGAGGCCCTCACCCAGGTCTGCGTCTCGCTCGCCCTGCAGCTGATCGGCGACGCCGAGGGCGCCAGCCACGACATCCACGTCACCACCGTCAACGCCGCGACCGAGGGGCAGGCCCTCGAGGTCTCCCGGGCGGTCTCCCGCTCCAACCTGGTCAAGACCGCGATCTTCGGCAACGACCCCAACTGGGGCCGGATCCTCTCCGAGGTCGGCACCACCCGGGCCGACTACGAGCCGGAGCAGGTGGACGTGAGCATCAACGGCGTCACGATCTGCCGGGGCGGGGCCATCGGCGAGGACCGCTCGCTCGTGGACCTCGCCGGGGGCCGCCGGGTCGACGTCGTGATCGACCTCGCCGCCGGCTCCGAGCGGGCCACCGTCTGGACCAACGACCTCACCCACGACTACGTCGAAGAGAACTCGGCCTACTCGAGCTAGGAGATGACCATGCCGGAATCGAGCTCCCTGGCCCGCTACGTGGTGGCCCAGGACAAGGCGGGCACCCTGATGGAGGCGCTGCCGTGGATCCAGCAGTACGCCGGGCGCATCATGGTGTTCAAGTACGGCGGCAACGCCATGATCAACGACGAGCTGCGCGCGGCCTTCGCCGAGGACATGGTCTTCCTCCGCTCGGTGGGCATCCGCCCCGTCGTCGTGCACGGCGGCGGCCCGCAGATCTCCGCGATGCTGGAGCGGCTGGGCATCTTCTCCGAGTTCCGCGGCGGGCTGCGCTACACCACCCGCGAGGCGATGGACGTGGTCCGGATGGTGCTCACCGGGCAGGTGGCCCGTGAGCTGGTGGGGCTGATCAACCAGCACGGGCCGCACGCCGTCGGGATGTCCGGGGAGGACGGCGGGCTGCTGCGGGCCCGGCGCATCACCACGGTCGTCGACGGTGAGGAGACGGACCTCGGCCTGGTGGGCGAGGTCGTGGGGGTCAACACCACGGCCATCACCTCGGTGATCGACGCCGGCAAGATCCCCGTGATCTCCTCGATCGCCCCCGAGCTCCTGGATCACGAGACCGCCCGGGCCGAGGGCAAGCCCGCCGACACCCTGACCGGCGAGGTGCTCAACGTCAACGCGGACACCGCCGCGGCCGCGGTGGCAGCCGCCATCGGCGCGGAGAAGCTGGTGATGCTGACCGACGTCGAGGGCCTCTACGCCGAGTGGCCGGACCCGTCCTCGCTCATCAGCTCCCTGACCACGGCGGAGCTGCGGGGCCTGCTGCCGGGCCTGTCCTCGGGCATGATCCCCAAGATGGGGGCCTGCCTCGCGGCGGTCGAGAACGGCGTGCCCACCGCCGCGATCGTGGACGGCCGCCTCGCGCACTCGCCGCTGCTGGAGATCTTCACCGACTCCGGCATCGGCACCCAGGTCACCGGGCAGGCGCAGCCCGCTCGCCCGATCGCCGACTTCGTCCTGATGGACCCGCTGAAGAACACCGAGGAGGACTCGTGAACCACCAGACCGACATCCTGGAGAGCTACCGCAGGGACTTGCTCGGGGTCTTCGGGGACCCCTCGCTGGTCCTGGTCCAGGGCAGCGGATGCCGCGTCACCGACGCGGACGGCACCGAGTACCTGGACCTGCTGGCCGGCATCGCGGTCAACTCCCTCGGCTACTCGCACCCCGCCTGGGTCGAGGCGATCGCCGAGCAGGCCGGCCGGCTCAGCCACGTCTCCAACTTCTTCACCAGTCCGCAGCAGGTCGAGCTGGCCGCCGCGCTGCTGGAGATCGCCGAGGCGCCCGAGGGCGCCAAGGCCTTCTTCACCAACTCCGGGACCGAGGCCAACGAGGCCGCGCTCAAGCTGGTCCGGGCCCACGGCAACGCCGCCGAGCCCGCCAAGCGGCGCATCCTGGCGCTGACGCACGCCTTCCACGGCCGCACCGCCGGCGCGCTCGCGGCCACCTGGAAGGAGGCCTACCGGGCGCCCTTCGAGCCGCTGCCGGGGGGCGTGGAGTTCATCGACCCCACCGTCGAGGCCCTGGAGGCCGCGATGGGCGACGACGTCGCCGGCGTGATCCTGGAGCCCGTCCAGGGCGAGGCCGGCGTCATCCCGCTGAGCGAGGAGTTCCTGCGCGCCGCCCGGACGAGCACCCGCGAGCACGGCGCGCTGCTGGTGGTCGACGAGGTCCAGTCCGGCATGGGCCGGACCGGCCGCTGGCTGGAGTCCCTGCGCAGCCTGCGCGGGGATCAGGCGCCCGACGTCGTGACCCTCGCCAAGGGCCTGGGCGGCGGGTTCCCGATCGGCGCCATGCTGACGCTGACCCCGGCCGCGACCGGCGTGCTGGGCGCCGGCAACCATGGCACGACCTTCGGCGGGAACCCCCTGGCCATGGCCGCGGGCCTGGCCACCATCCGCACCATCGGCGAGGAGGGGCTGTTGGCCCACGCCGAGGAGCTGGGCGAGCACCTGCGCGCGGCGCTCGCCGAGGTCGAGGGGGTGGGGGAGGTCCGCGGGCGCGGCCTGCTCATCGCCTTCGACCTGGTCGACGGCGCCTCCTCCGGCCTGGCCCCGGCCCTGGTCGCGGCGGCCCGCGAGGGCGGCTTCATCGTCAACGCCACCGGCCCCGGGACCGTCCGCCTGGCCCCGCCGCTCATCCTGGGCCGGGAGGAGGCCGACGAGTTCGTCGAGGCCCTCCCCGGCCTGCTGGCCGCGGCCCGCCGGCGCGCGGCGGCCTGAGGCGCCCGGCCCGCGCCTTCGCCCGCCCACGCATCCACACACACACCGATCCGAGGAGACCGTCCATCATGGTCCGACACTTCCTGGTCGACACCGACCTCAGCCCCGACGAGCAGCGGGAGGTCCTGGAGCTCGCCCGCGCCATGAAGCGCGAGCCCTACGCGCACCGGCCCTTCGAGGGCCCCCAGACGGTCGCGGTGATCTTCGACAAGACCTCCACCCGCACCCGGTTCTCCTTCGCCGCCGGCATCGCCGCGCTCGGCGGCTCGCCGCTGGTGGTCAACCCGGGCGAGGCGCAGCTGGGCCACAAGGAGTCGATCTCCGACACCGCGAAGGCGATCTCGCGGATGGTCTCCGCGATCGTGTGGCGAACCTACGCCCAGAGCGGGCTCGAGGAGATGGCCGAGCACAGCCGCGTCCCGGTCATCAACGCCCTCTCGGACGACTACCACCCCTGCCAGATCCTCGCCGACCTGCTCACCGTCCTCGAGCGGAAGGGCCGCCTCGCCGGCCTGACGATGGCCTACCTGGGCGACGCGGCGAACAACATGGCGCACTCCTACCTGCTGGGCGGGGCCACCGCCGGGATGCACGTGCGCGTCGCGGGCCCGGAGGGGCACCTGCCCCGGCCCGACGTCGTGGAGGCGGCGCGGGCGCGCGCGGCGCAGACCGGCGGCTCGGTCGAGGTGGCGACCGACCCGGCGGCGGCGCTGGCCGGGGCCGACGTCGTCGTCACCGACACCTGGGTCTCGATGGGCCAGGAGGACGAGAAGCAGGAGCGCCTGGAGACCTTCCGGGACTACCGGGTCGACGCCGCCGCGATGGCGCGCGCCGCCGAGGAGGCGATCTTCCTGCACTGCCTGCCGGCCTACCGCGGCTACGAGGTGACGGCCGAGGTGATCGACGGCCCGGCCTCGGCGGTGTGGGACGAGGCCGAGAACCGGCTGCACGCCCAGAAGGCGCTGATGACCTGGCTGGCCTCGGCGGACGGGACGCCGTGATGGCCTTCCCCTCGACCAAGGCCGCCCGGCAGGGGCGCATCGTCGAGCTGCTCGAGGAGCACCGGATCCGCTCCCAGTCGGAGCTGGCCGAGCACCTGGCGGCCGACGGCATCCAGGTCACCCAGGCGACGCTGTCCCGGGACCTGGTGGAGATCGGCGCGGAGCGGATGCGCGGGCCCGACGGCGTGCTGGTCTACGCCGTGCGCGGCACCGAGCTCTCCCGCGGCCAGGAGGCCACGGACAAGCTGGCCGGGCTGTTCCGGGACCTGCTGGTGACCGCGGAGGCCAGCGGCAACATCGTGATGCTGCGGACCCCGGCCGGGGCGGCGCAGTTCCTGGCCTCGGCGCTGGACCACACCAGCATCCCGGAGGCGATCGGCACCATCGCCGGGGACGACACGGTCATGGTCGTCTCCCGGGACCCGCACGGGGGAGAGGCGCTGGCCCGGAAGTTCCTGGACTGGTCGGCCTGAGGCCCTGCGCCGGAGCCGGGGGCGCGGCCTCAGGCCCTCGCCAGAGCCGGGAACGGCCCGGTCCTCCGCCGGATCCGGCGGCCGGCTTGCGTCCCGCCTAGCGGATCCCGTGCTCGGCCAGCAGCTCGGACATGTCCTCCAGGCCGAAGAAGGCGGCGACGGCCGCGGGGGTCTGCGAGCCGAGCGAGGCGTCGGCGCCGGCGTCGATGAGCATCCGCGTGATCAGGGCGTTGTTGCGGAAGACCGCGCTGACCAGCGCCGTCTGGCCCCGGTCGTTGAGCCGGTCGAGGTCGGCGCCGCGCTGGACGAGGGCGTGGACGACGTCGGGCTGCTCGCGGTAGGCCGCCAGGATCAGCAGGGTGTCGCCCTTGGCGTTGGTGAGGTTCACGGGCAGGCCCTGGTCCAGCAGGGCCTCCAGCTCCTCGGCGCGGCCCTCCCGGGCGAGGTCGAAGACGGCGTTGAGCGCCTCGATCTCGCGGTCGTCGAGCTCGGGGGCCGCGCCGGGCGCGGTCTCGGGGTTCGGTTCCTGCGTCATGGGGAGAGTTCCTTCCGTAATTGTTAGTCACTCATAATAACGCATGGCGGAGCTCCGCGCGGGTACGGCCGCACCGATGGGACGGCACCGCGTCGCCTCGCAGTACAGTGGGAGGCGGTGCGGGCTGTGACGGCGCTCTCGCGGGAGCCTCGGCCTCGATGTGAATAAATAATATCTTGTATGTATACTCATACATGATCGTGTTGTGTGCCGCCGGGACCGGTCGGCACGGAGGAGAAAGGCTTCGTCCATGACGGAACGTATTGTGCTCGCGTACTCGGGAGGGCTCGACACCTCCGTGGCCATCGGCTGGATCGGGGAGGCCACCGGCGCCGAGGTCATCGCCGTCGCCGTCGACGTCGGGCAGGGCGGCGAGGACCTGGAGACCATCCGCCAGCGCGCCCTGGACTGCGGCGCCGTCGAGGCCTACGTGGCCGACGCCCGCGACGAGTTCGCCAACGAGTACTGCATGCCCGCGCTGCAGGCCAACGGGCTGTACATGGACTCCTACCCGCTGGTCTCCGCGGTCTCCCGCCCGGTCATCGTGAAGCACCTGGTCCAGGCCGCGAAGCAGTTCGGCGCCACCACCGTGGCCCACGGCTGCACCGGCAAGGGCAACGACCAGGTCCGCTTCGAGGTCGGCATCCAGACCCTGGGCCCGGACCTGAAGTGCATCGCCCCGGTCCGGGACCTCGCGCTGACCCGCGAGAAGGCCATCGGCTACGCCGAGCAGAACAGCCTCCCGATCGTCACCACCAAGAAGAACCCCTTCTCGATCGACCAGAACGTGTGGGGCCGCGCCGTGGAGACCGGGTACCTCGAGGACATCTGGAACGGTCCCACCAAGGACGTCTACGACTACACCGACGACCCGAGCTTCCCGCCGCCGGCCGACGAGGTCGTCATCTCCTTCGAGCGCGGCGTCCCGGTCGCGATCGACGGCGAGGCGGTCACCCCCCTCGAGGCCATCCAGATCATGAACCGCCGCGCCGGCGCCCAGGGGATCGGCCGCATCGACATCGTCGAGGACCGGCTGGTGGGCATCAAGTCCCGCGAGATCTACGAGGCGCCCGGCGCGATGGCGCTCATCGCCGCCCACCGCGAGCTGGAGAACGTCACGATCGAGCGCGAGCAGGCCCGGTTCAAGAGGACCGTGGGCCAGCGCTGGACCGAGTTGGTCTACGACGGCCAGTGGTTCTCCCCGCTCAAGCGCTCGCTGGACGCCTTCATCGCCGACACCCAGCAGATGGTCAACGGCGAGATCCGGATGGAGCTGCAGGGCGGGCGCGCGACCGTGACCGGCCGCCGCTCCAAGACCTCGCTCTACGACTTCAACCTCGCGACCTACGACGAGGGCGACAGCTTCGACCAGTCCCAGGCCCGGGGCTTCATCGAGCTGTTCGGCATGTCCTCCAAGGTCGCCTCGGCCCGGGACCAGCGGCTCCAGGGCTGATCCGAGGCCGGAAGGCCGCGGGGTCCGGCTCTCCCCGACCGAGTGGTCGGGGAGAGCCGGGCCCCGGACGGCCATCCAGCCGGTGAACCGGTGAGCCGGCGACCATCCGTCCCGGCACCCGGCACCCGGCACCCGGCACCGCCGGACCGACGCCGGCCCATCCCCGCACCGCCCCGCGGCACCCAGCCCGCCCCCGACCCAGCGACGAAAGGCACCACACGTGGCGACCTCACACGACAAGCACGGCACCAACGAGGGAGCGCTCTGGGGAGGCCGCTTCTCCGGCGGCCCGTCCGACGCGCTCGCCGCCCTCAGCAAGTCCACGCAGTTCGACTGGCGACTGGCGCCCTACGACATCGCCGGATCCCGGGCCCACGCCCGCGTGCTGCACGCCCGCCGGCTGCTGGACGACGCCGAGCTCGAGGGCATGATCGCCGCCCTGGACCGCCTGGAGGCCGACGTCCGCTCGGGCGCCTACGCCCCCGCGGCCTCGGACGAGGACGTGCACGGCGCCCTGGAGCGCGGCCTCATCGAACGCGCCGGCCCGGACCTCGGCGGGAAGCTGCGCGCGGGCCGCTCGCGCAACGACCAGATCGCGACGCTGGGCCGCATGTACCTGCGCGACCACGCCTCCTACATCGCCCAGGACGTCCTCGCAGTGATCGACGCCCTCATCGCGCAGTCGCAGCGGCACCCCTACGCCCCGATGCCCGGGCGCACCCACCTGCAGCACGCCCAGCCGGTGCTGCTCTCGCACCACCTGCTCGCCCACGCCTGGGCTCTGTACCGGGACCTGGACCGCCTGGCCGACTGGGACCGCCGCGCCGCCGTCTCGCCCTACGGCTCCGGCGCGCTCGCCGGCTCCTCGCTCGGGCTGGACCCGGCCGCCGTGGCACGGGAGCTCGGCTTCGACTCCGCGATCCACAACTCCATCGACGGCACCGCCGGGCGCGACGTCTACGCCGAGTTCTCCTGGATCACCGCCATGATCGCCGTGGACCTCTCGCGGATCTCGGAGGAGATCATCCTCTGGGCCACCAAGGAGTTCTCCTTCGCCAAGCTGCACGACTCTTTCTCCACCGGCTCCTCGATCATGCCGCAGAAGAAGAACCCGGACATTGCGGAGCTGGCCCGCGGCAAGGCCGGCCGGCTCATCGGCGACCACGCGGGGCTGCTCGCGACGCTGAAGGCCCTCCCGCTGGCCTACAACCGGGACCTCCAGGAGGACAAGGAGCCGCTCTTCGACGCGATCGACCAGCTCGAGGTGCTCCTGCCCGCCGTCGCCGGCATGGTCGAGACACTGGAGTTCAACACCGAGCGCCTCGCCGAGCTCGCGCCCCAGGGCTTCGCGCTGGCCACCGACGTCGCCGAGTGGCTGGTCCGCCAGGGCGTGCCCTTCCGGGTGGCCCACGAGCTGGCGGGCGAGGCCGTGCGCGTGTGCGAGGAGCGCGGCTGTGAGCTGTGGGACCTGAGCGACGAGGACTTCGCCGCGATCTCCGAGCACCTCACCCCGGGCGTGCGGGAGGTGCTGACGGTCGAGGGCTCGCTGAACTCGCGCTCCTCGCAGGGCGGCACCGCGCCCGAGGCCGTCGCGGCCCAGCTGGAGGCGCTGACGACGGCGCTCGAGCAGCCGCGCCGCTTCGCCGAGCGCCCCCGCGTGATCGACTGACGCCTCACCCGCCCGCCCTGCACGGGCCCGGTCCTCCTCGCGGGGGACCGGGCCCTTTTCATCCGTGCGCGAAGCGGGAGCCCGGCACTGTTCGGGGGCCCCGCGGTGGCGTACCCTATTGTGTGCACTTTGCGTCCAGGGGACCCCTGCGCAGCCGAGAGCGGAAGCGAGCCATGCACGAATCCTCCACCCCCACCGCGGACCGCGCGGTAGCCCGCACCATCGAGCGGGTCTGCGCGATCATCCCCGACTATCCCGAGCCGGGCATCGTCTTCCGCGACCTCACCCCCCTCTTCGCCCACGGCGCCGCCTTCCGGGAGACGATCGACGCCCTGCTGGCGGAGTTCGAGGGGCAGTACGACGTGATCGCCGGCGTCGAGGCCCGCGGCTTCCTGCTGGCCTCGGCGGCGGCCTACGCGGCCGGCGTCGGCGTCATGCCGGTGCGCAAGCAGGGCAAGCTGCCGCGCGAGACCTACGCCGAGACGTACCAGCTGGAGTACGGCACCGCGACGCTGGAGATCCACCGCGACGACGTCCCCGCCGGCAGCCGCGTCCTGATCCTGGACGACGTGCTCGCCACGGGCGGCACCCTGGCGGCGGCGACCCGGCTCATGGAGCGCGCCGGGCTGAGCACGGCGGGGATCGGCGTGGTGATGGAGCTCGACGGCCTCGGCGGGCGCGAGGCCCTGGGCGGACAGCGGGTCAGCGCGCTGTACACCGCCTAGGCCCCGCCCCGCCGCCGGCCCCGCACCGCGCCGGCGGCACCGGCGGCCCCCTCCGCCCGGCCCCGGCGGCACCGCCGATCCCCGCCGCGAGGCCCGACCGCACCGCCCGCCCCGTCCGCCGGACCCGGCCGCACCGCCCGCCTGACCCGCCGAGCCCGGCGGCATCTCCCGCGGGGGCGCGATCCGCCCTCCACACCTTCGCACCCGATGAGGAACGCACACCCATGTCTGACATCGCCGACACCACCCCCAGCACAGTCTTCGAGGACGACGAGCAGCGGACCGAGCAGGAGCTCCGCGAGCGGCAGCTCGAGGAGGCCATGGCCCACGAGGGCGCCTACGTGGACCGCCTCTACGAGCGTCTCGAGGCGGTCCGCGAGGAGACCCGCGGGAAGCTCGCCCAGGTGCGCCGCGACGCGCCGGGCGGGAGCCACCAGAACCGCTCCGAGCGGGACGCCTACGCGACCCACTACGAGGACCGGCTCGCCCAGCTCGACGCCGTGGACCACCGCCTGGTCTTCGGCCGCCTGGACCTCGACGACGGCTCGACCCGGTACATCGGCCGCATCGGCCTGACCGACGAGGACTACGAGCGGCTCATGGTGGACTGGCGCGCCCCCGAGGCCGGCACCTTCTACCAGGCGACGGCCTTCGACCGGCAGGGCGTGCAGCGGCGTCGCCACCTGATCCTCGAGCGCCGGGCGCTGCGCAACATCGAGGACGACGTGCTGGACCCCGAGTTCCTCGACGGCGAGGAGGTGCTGCACGGCGAGGGCGCGCTGCTGGCCGCGCTGAACCGCAAGCGCACCGGCCGGATGGGCGACATCGTCGCCACGATCCAGGCCGAGCAGGACCGGATCATCCGCTCCGAGCTGCCCGGCGTCCACGTGGTGCAGGGCGGGCCCGGCACCGGCAAGACCGCCGTCGCGCTGCACCGCGCGGCCTACCTGCTGTACACCAACCGGGAGCGGCTGGAGAAGTCGGGCGTGCTGGTGGTCGGGCCGTCCTCCTCGTTCATGTGGTACATCGAGCGGGTGCTGCCCTCGCTGGGGGAGACCGGCGTCGTCATGTCCTCCCTGGCGACCCTGTACCCGGGGATCCGCGCCGTGCCGGAGCGCGACGTCGAGGTCGCCCGGCTCAAGGGCTCCCTGCGGATGGCGGAGGTCGTGAGGAAGGCCGTGGCCGACCGGCAGAAGGTCCCCGAGCAGACCCAGCGCCTGCGCGTGGACTCCTCGACCGT
The DNA here is from genome assembly GCF_004136635.1 of Rothia halotolerans. Lineage (GTDB taxonomy): Bacteria > Actinomycetota > Actinomycetes > Actinomycetales > Micrococcaceae > Rothia > Rothia halotolerans. The sequence continues at coordinate 310,195 of NZ_NOIU01000003.1, forward strand.
GGAGCTGACGCCGAAGCAGGTCAGGCACGCCCGCGAGCGGGCCCGCGCGACCGGCAAGCCGCACAACCAGGCCCGCGAGACCTTCGTGAAGACGCTGGTCAATCAGCTCGCCGACCAGCTGGAGAAGCAGCTCAACGAGTCGAGCGGCAACGACGCCGAGCGCCCCTACCTGGCCGAGGACGTGCGGCAGTCCCGCGACGTGCGGGTGGCCCTGAACCTCGCCTGGATGCCGCTGCGCGCCGAGACCCTGATCCGGGACCTGCTCAGCAAGCGCCGGTACCTGGACTCGGCCGCCCCGTGGCTCGACGACGCCCAGGCGGAGGCCCTGCTGCGCTCGCCGGAGGCACCGTTCACGGAGGCCGACGTGCCGTTGCTCGACGAGGCGGCCGAGCTGCTCGGCGACTTCGAGTCGGCCGTGGGCCAGGCCGCCGCCCGGGCCGCGGCGGAGCACGCCGCGAACCTGGAGAACGCGAGCAAGACGCTGGAGAACGTCGACGCCGCCCTCGAGGAGTTCGGGGTCAACGGCGTCGTGACCGCGGAGATGCTGGCGGGGATGAACCGGACCGGGGCAGCCCGGATGACCGCCGCCGAGGCCGCGGTCTCCGACCGGACCTGGGCCTACGGGCACGTGGTGATCGACGAGGCGCAGGAGCTCTCGCCGATGCAGTGGCGCCTGCTGATGCGACGCTGCCCGATGAAGTCCTTCACGATCGTCGGCGACATCGCGCAGGCCTCCGCCGCGGCGGCCTCGAGCAGCTGGGACGAGGCGCTGGAGCCCTTCGTGGGGGACCGCTTCGAGCTCGACGAGCTCACGGTCAACTACCGGACCCCGGCCCAGATCTCGGACGCGGCCGTCGCGATGGCCCGTGCCGCGGGGCTTGAGGTCTCCGCGCCGAGGGCCGTGCGCGAGGGGGAATGGGCGCCGCGGGTGATCCGCACGGACGACGTCGCGGCCGAGGTGGCCCGGCGGGTCGCGGACGACCTCTCGCTCGTGGCCGGCGGGCTGGTCGGCGTGATCGCGGCCGAGCCCGAGTACGCCGAGGTCGCCCGGGCGGTGACCGAGGCCCACCGGGACGTGGTGGGCAGCAGCGAGACCGCCCTGGAGCGCCAGGTTCTGGTCCTGACCCCGTGGGAGGCCAAGGGGCTGGAGTTCGACACGGTGGTCATCGCCGAGCCCGCCTCGGTGATCCGGGCGGGCCACGGCGTCGTGGGCGACCTCTACGTCAGCATGACCCGCCCGACGCAGCGGCTGAGCATGGTGTGCTCCGGGGAGGTCCCGGCCGGACTGGAGCCCTGGACCGCCGACGCCGGGGCCTGAGCGGGACCGCCGGAGCCGAGGAGACGAGGGGAGGAGCACGGGATGGTCAGTGGTAGCCTGAACCCCGTGACGGAGAATCAGGTGATCGAAGCGGTCCACGGGCTCGAGGAGCAGTCCAACGACCCGAGCTTCGCGAATGTGTGGCAGGAACTTCAGTGGCGCGGGCTGGTCCACGTCTCGACCGACGTCGAGGCGCTGGAGAGGGCCCTGAGCGAGGAGAGGATCACCTATTACTGCGGGTTCGATCCCACGGCGGCCTCCCTGCACCTCGGCCACCTGGTCCAGTTGCTGCTGATGCGCCGCCTCCAGCTGGCCGGCCACAGCCCCCTCGGGCTGGTGGGCGGCTCGACAGGCCTGATCGGGGACCCCCGGCAGACCTCGGAGCGCACGCTGAACCCGCGCGAGGTCGTGGAGGAGTGGGTGGACGCCCTGCGGGGGCAGGTCCAGCGCTTCCTCTCCTTCGAGGGGGACAACGCCGCGCGGATGGTCAACAACCTCGACTGGACGGGCGGGCTCTCCGCGATCGACTTCCTGCGGGAGGTCGGCAAGAACTTCCGCGTGGGGACGATGGTCAAGAAGGAGATCGTCGCCAAGCGGCTCCACTCGGAGGAGGGGATCTCCTACACCGAGTTCAGCTACCAGATCCTGCAGGGCCTGGACTACCTGGAGCTGTACCGCCAGTACGGGTGCGTGCTGCAGACCGGCGGATCGGACCAGTGGGGCAACCTGACCTCGGGGACGGAGCTGGTGCGCAAGGTCGAGGGCGAGCATGTGCACGCGATCGGCACCCCGCTGATCACCAACGCGGACGGGACCAAGTTCGGTAAGTCCGAGGGCAACGCCGTGTGGCTGGATCCGGAGCTGACCTCGCCGTACGCGTTCTACCAGTTCTGGCTCAACACCGCCGACGCCGACGTCGTCGACCGGCTCAAGGTGTTCACCTTCAAGAGCCGTGCGGAGATCGAGGAGCTGGAGCGCCGGACCGCCGAGGAGCCCTTCCGGAGGGAGGCCCAGCGGCAGCTCGCCTACGAGGTCTGCTCCCTGGTGCACGGGGTCGAGGCCACCGAGAAGGTCATCGAGGCCTCGAAGGCGCTGTTCGGCCGAGGCGACTTCGCGGTGCTCGACGAATCGACGCTGGTCTCCGCGACCGCCGAGCTGCCGCACGCCGAGGTGAGCGGGGAGGACCTCTCCCTCGTCGAGCTGCTGGTGGCGACGGGGCTGTGCGACTCCAAGTCGGCCGCCCGCCGAACCCTCAAGGAGGGCGGCGCTTCGATCAACAACCGCAAGGTACAGGGCGAGGACGCCGAGGCCGGCGCGGATGACCTTCTGCACGGCAAGTACATGATCCTGCGCCGCGGGAAGAAGAGCATGGCCATGGTGACGGTCGGCGCCTGAACGACGTCGAGGCACTGCGAAGGGCCCGGGATTCCAGCTGGAATCCCGGGCCCTTCGCCGTCCCGGAGGGCCTCTCCGGGCGGTGTGACCCGTTTCACCCTGTGTGGAGTTGCGGGGTGGGCTGGTGGTCAGTAATGTATAGCGAGTTGCCAGGGCGACCGGCCGGAAGGCCGGGGCCCACGGGTAACGAGGATTTTCCTTCTGTTCTTCTCAGGGTTCGTTCCGGGGCGGTTTGCTTCGGGGGAGCTGGTGGGTTAGGATGAGAGATTGTGACTTCGAAGGGCCCGGTCGGGTTCGGTGGGGTCACGGCGGGTGAACGGGGCGGAAACGTCAAGTTGACACGCCGGGTCGACGTGGGTAACGTTGATCCAGCAGCCACGGGAGCTGCGGTGGTGAGTTTGATTCGCTGTCGTTGGTTCCTGGTATAGGTTTGTTGTTTGAGAACTCAATAGTGTGCTTTGTTCATCTGAATGCTTCATACCAAATTTTATTTTATTGGTGAAT
>NZ_NOIU01000004.1 GCF_004136635.1 Rothia halotolerans
TATTTCTACCGCCCGACGGTGCTGGTTGATGTGCCGGCTGATGCGCGGGTGGTGACCGAGGAGATCTTCGGTCCGGTCGCCCCGATCGTGACGTTCTCGACTGAGGAGGAGGCTTTCGAGTTGGCCAACGCCACCGAGTACGGTCTGGCCTCCTACGCCTACACCCAGGATCCTTCCCGGTTGTTCCGGCTTTCGGATCACCTGGAGTACGGGTTGATGGGTTTCAACGCCGGGGTGATCTCGAATGCTGCGGCGCCGTTTGGCGGGGTGAAGCAGTCCGGCCTGGGCCGTGAGGGCGGGGCCGAAGGCCTCGCCGAGTATACGACTGTTCAGTACATCGGGGTGAAGGACCCCTACGCGGGCCGCTGAACCGGAAGGCTTGAAAAGCCTCGCAGCAGAAAAGACCCTTCCTCGGATGCCTCCGAGGAAGGGTCTTTTCGTCTGGGATTCTTCATCGGAGAAAGGCGGATCTCAAGGAGCTGCGGAACCCTCAGCCTTCCTGCGGAACCATAGTCGAGCTTTCCCGGAATTACATGAAGCAGCAGCTTCTGACCGGGCATGGGTCCCTACTCATACATGGAGTCCTCACTCATAGCGGAGGTTCAAGAACAGGGAAAGAGTCTGAGGCCCTTCTCCTGCAGCACGCTGCACTAGCCGTCTGCCGAGGAATCGTCCTTTGCTAGGACATCGAGAGGATTGAGGCTTCACCCCCGACGCCTCCTCCGCACACAGAAGATGCCCCCGGGATATCCCGGGGGCATCTTCCTCATCTCCGCAGGTGCTCAGGAGAACTTCGGAACCACCTCGTCGATGAACAGCTGCAGGGAGCGCTTCTTCTCCTCGTGCGTCATCGAGTTGTCGGTCCAGAAGCTGTATTCGTCATACCCCATCCGCTCGTACTCGCGGATGCGCTCCGTGACCTCCGCCGGGGTCCCGATCATCGCGTTGCGGTGGATCGCCTCGGGGGCGAAGCCGGGCCGCTCGGCGAAATCCTCCTCCGGCGCCGGCTCCAGGAAACCGTTGACCGGCTCCTTCTTCCCGAAGGCCCAGGCGGAGAACGTCCGGTAGAACCGGTTGATCGCCTCGGCCGCCGGACGCCAGCCCTCGGGCTCGTCGGCGGAGTGGACGTAGGTGTGGCGCAGGACCATGATCTCCGGCTTCGCCTCGACCTCGGGGTGGTTCGCCACCGCGGCGTCGAACTTGTCCTTCAGGTCCTGGACCTCCTCGTCGCCCTTCATCAGCGGGGTCACCTGGACGTTGCAACCGTGGGCGACGGCGTAGTCGTGCGTCTCGGGGCTGCGGGCGGCCACCCAGATCGGCGGGGTGGGCTGCTGCACGGGCTTCGGGACGCTGGTGGAGACGGGGAACTGCCACAGCTCGCCGTCGTGGGCGTAGTCGCCCTCCCACAGCTTGCGGACGGCGGGGACCAGCTCGCGCAGGTACTTCCCGCCATCCTGGCCGGGCATGCCGCCGGCCAGCCGGTCGAACTCGAACTGGTAGGCGCCGCGGGCGATGCCGATCTCGGCCCGGCCACCGCTGATCACGTCCAGCAGCGCGGTCTCGCCCGCCGCGCGGATCGGCGTCCAGAAGGGGGCGATGATCGTGCCCGCCCCGAGCCTGATCCGTGAGGTCTTCGCCGCCAGATAGGCGAGCTGGGGCATCGGACTGGGGGAGGCCGTGTACTCCATTGAGTGGTGCTCCCCGATCCACACGGTGCCGAAACCGCCCTCTTCGGCGATCTGCACCAGCTCCACCAGGTTCTCCCAGTGCTCCTGGGGGCTGAGCGAGTCGTCCCACCGCTCCATGTGGATGAATAGCGAGAAACGCATTGTTGTCCTCCTCGTGCTGCTCGATGCGGGGACGGCGTCGTCCCCGATGTGTTCAGTGGTGTTCAGCGGCGCCGGGATCGGCCGGTCCTCCGGCGGCATCGTCGGCGGCTCCGGGCCGTCCGTCCGCGAGGCCCTCAGCGGAAGCCTCCGCGGAGCCGGCCGCCCCTCCGGCGGGCCCGGCCGCGGAGCTGGCGCCCGCCGCGCGCTCGGCGATGGTCCGGTTGCCCCGGGCCCAGGAGGCGTGCGGCACCTCCCGCACGATCACGGTGACGTTCTCCGGCGCGGCGTCGACCGTCTCCTCCGCGACCCGGTGGACGCCGTCGATCAGCGCCCGCAGCTGCTCCGGGCTCCGGCCCTCGGCGATCGAGATGTCGATGAGCGGCACGGCCCTACCCCCTCATCACGAAGGGATCGGCGACGGGCCCCTCGTCGGTGTTCAGCCAGATGCTCTTCAGCCGGGTGTACTCGTTCATCGACTCCAGGCCGTGCTCGATGCCGACGCCGGACTGCTTGAACCCCTGCCGCGGCGACATCGGCGACATCGCCCGGTACATGTTGATCCAGACCGTCCCCGCCTCGAGGCGCTGGGACATCCGCATCGCCCGCTGGAGGTTCGAGGTCCACACCCCGGCGGCCAGCCCGTAGTCGGTGTCGTTGGCCAGCCGCAGGACCTCGTCCTCGGTGTCGAAGGGCATGATCGCGGCGACCGGCCCGAAGACCTCCTCGCGGCAGATCCGCATCTCGTTGGTCGTCTCCGTCAGCACGGTCGGCTGCAGGAAGTAGCCCGGCAGGTCGACGTCGGGCCGCTGTCCGCCGTAGTGCACCGTGGCGCCCTCGTTCTCGCCGATCTCGATGTAGGAGCGCACCTTCGCCAGCTGGTCCTCGAAGGCCAGCGGGCCGAGCTCGGTCGTGTCCGCGAGCGGGTCGCCGATCCTGATGGTGGAGGCCCGCTCCGAGACCCGCTCCAGCAGCTCGTCGTACACGCTGCGGTGCGCGAAGACCCGGCTGCCGGCGATGCAGGTCTGCCCGGCCGCGGCGAAGATGCCGGCGACGACGCCCATCGCCGCGTTGGCCACGTCCGCGTCCTCGAAGACGATGTTGGGGCTCTTCCCGCCCAGCTCCAGCGTGCACCCGATGAAGCGCGCGGCCGCCGAGGAGGCGATCGCGGACCCGGTGCGGGTGGAGCCGGTGAAGGAGATCTTCGCCAGCCGCGGGTCGTCGACCAGCGCCGCACCCGCCTCGGCCCCGAGGCCGGTGACCACGTTGATCGCCCCGGCCGGGTAGCCCGCCTCGTCGGCCAGCTCCGCCAGCCGCAGGATGGTCCGGGAGGTGTACTCGCTGGGCTTGATCACCAGCGTGTTGCCCGCGGCCAGGGCGGGCGCCAGCTTGGAGACCGTCAGCGTCAACGGCGAGTTCCAGGGCGTGATGGCCCCGACGACGCCGAGCGGCTCCCGCTGCGTGAAGTTCAGGACCTCGGGCGAGCTGGTCGGGATCTGGGAGCCCTGCACCTTGTCGGCCAGGCCGGCGTAGTAGTAGAGGTACTCGGGCAGGTTCTTCAGCTGCCCCTTCATCTCCCGCAGCAGCTTGCCGTTGTCCACGCTCTCCAGGTAGGCGAGCTCCTCGGCGTGCTCGCCCACCAGGTCGCCCAGGCGGCGCAGCAGGTGCCCGCGCTGGGTGGCGGTCTTCCGGGACCACTCGGGGGAGTCGAAGACGCGCTGGGCGGCGTCGACGGCGGCGCGGACGTCGGCGGCGTCGCCGCGGGCGGCCTCGTAGAGGGTCTCCAGGGTGGCGGGGTTGGTGCTGGGGAACCAGGCCCCGTTGGACGGCGCGCGGTGCTGGCCGTCGATGAAGTGGTCGAGCCGCTCAGTCATGGCGAACTCCTTCCGCTGCGTTGATCAGTTCGGTGAGCTCCTCGGCGAGCGCGTCCGGCGCCTCGACGGGGAGCATGTGGCGGACTCCTGGGACGACGCGGCGTCGCGCGCCCTCGATCGAGTCGGCCAGTCGGTCGGTCATCTCCGGGGTGGAGCCGGGGTCCAGCTCGCCGGTGATGGCCAGGACGGGGGCGGCGATCCGGTGCAGCTCGGGGGCAACCTCCCGGTCGCCGGAGGCGAAGACGGCGTAGGCGTGCAGGTAGGACTCGACGTCGTTGGCCAGCAGCACCTCGCGGGTGCGGTCCCGCCGCTCCCGGTTGCCCGGCACGTCGCCGGGGAACCAGCGGTCCACCGCCCGCTCCATGCTGGTGCCGAAGTCGGCCCGGGCCGTCTCCAGCCGGCCGCGCACGGCCTCCGCCTCCTCGGGGGTACGGGAGCACACGGCACTGACGCAGGCCAGGCTGAGCACCCGGTCCGGGTGCCGGGCTGCGATCCACTGGGCGACGAGCGCGCCCAGCGAGAAGCCCACCAGGTGCACCCGCCCCTCGGGCATGCGGCGCAGGACGTCCTCGGCGAGGTCCCCGAGCGTCGCCGGAGCGGTCAGCGGCGGCTGCGCGCCGTGGCCCGGCAGATCCAGGGCAGCGGTGCGGCGGCCGGCCAGGCGCTCCTGGACCTCGGCCCAGACGGTCCGGTCGAGCCCGACGCCGTGCAGCAGCACCACCGGCGCCCCCGCCGCGTCCCCGTCGGCCAGGGGGAGGGGTGCCTCCTCGGCAGCCCCCGCGCCCCCCTCGGCCGGGGGCTCCGCCTCGATCCGCTCGGACATCGGCCTCACGCCTCGGTGGACAGCGGGGCCAGGCGCTGCTGCGGGCGTCCCTGGGCTGCGGCGGCCAGGGCCACCAGGATCTCGTCCGGGTGCGGGGCGTCGGCCACGCGGAACTCCAGCGTCTGGTGGTGGGAGCGGATGGTCGCGTCGGTGAAGTGCTTGAGGGGGATGTCGAAGACGGCGCCGGCGGCGGCGCGCTTCTCCACGGCCGGCAGCAGCGTCGAGGCCTTCGCCGCGTCGCGGAAGTGGTTGCCGAACTTCAGCGTGTGGATCAGGGCGGAGCCGTGCTCGACCTCTCCGTCCAGCCCGACGATGGCGGCCTTGCCGTAGGCCTCGAGCTCGGTGCCCAGAGCCTCCATGACCCGCGGCGCCAGCTCGGCACCGAGATCGGAGGCCACGGCGTCGATGCCCTCGGTGAGGTCCTCGACGAACCCCTGGCCCTTCCAGGGGTTCTCGATCACGGCGGCGACCACGACGACGCGTGCCGGCGGGTCCACGGGATGGCCGCCCTCGCTCGTGATCTCTTCGGTCAGGGTGGTGATCTTGCGGATGTTCACGAGAGGAGTCCCTCCAGGATCTCGGTGGTGATGGGTCGGTCGGTGCTGCGGTCGCCGATGCGCGGGAAGGGACGGGGCCCGTCGGAGGCGGCGGCGATCACGCAGATCTCGTCGGCGCGCGGGGCGTCCGCGAGGTGCACGTCCATGGTCTGGTAGTGCTTCCGCGAGGTCGCGTGGGTCTTGTGCCAGAGGGGGACCCGCAGGTCGGCGCCCGCCGTGGAGCGGCCGTCCGCGAAGCACAGGACGGAGGTCCCCTCCAGCAGCTCCCGGACGATGTTGCCGAAGTAGGGGGTGTGGATCAGCGCGCCGGCGTGCTCGAGCTCGCCGTCGAGCCCCACCAGCGCCGCCTTGCCGAAGGCCTCGATGTGCTCGACGCCGCCCAGGGCCTGGATCAGCCGGTCGGAGAGCAGCTTGCCCAGGATCGGCGCGATGCGCTCGGTGGCGGGGCCGAGGTCGCCCTCGAGGCCCTCGTCCAGCCAGGGGTTGCGCAGCACGGCGACGGCGGCCGCCTGCCGGAGGGGACGCTCGAGCTCTCGTCCCGCCTCCCGGCGGAGCTCGTCGCGCACGGTGGTGATCCGGCGGAGGCCGAGCCGCGTGGCGGCCGCCTCGTAGGTGGTGGCGGCTGGTGGATCCTGAAGCTTCGGTTGCATGCAAGAAACGTACGACGCGAACGCCGGAACTGTCAATGACGTCCATATAACCCGCGATATCAAGGGAAATAGAGCATCTCAACCGTTCTATTGACGTCTACGTCACATTGGTTCTAGTGTAACTGGCATGCAACAGCAGGCAGTTTCTAGTACCCGAGATCACACCAAGCGCATCATCATGGATGCCTGGAGTGCCGCCTGGGATCAGGGCGGGGTCGGCGCCTTCGACGCCATCGTCACCGACGACTACGAGCGCAGGAGCACCAACTCCGGGCACACCACGGACGTGGAGGGCATGAAGAGCGAGATCCTGGACATCCGCTCCGCTTTCCCCGACCTGGAGACGGTCGTGGACCGCATCCTCATCGAGGGCGACGAGGCGGCGGTGTACTGGCACTCCACCGGCACCTTCACCGAACCGCTGAACGGCGTCCCGCCCACGGGCTCCACCGTCGCCACCCACGGCTCCAACTTCATCACCCTGCGGGAGGGGCGGATCGCGCGGGAGGAGGTCACCTGGGACGCCCGGGCGCTGCTCGCCGACCTCGGCCTGAAGTCCCTGTCCTCGGCCTTCGAGACCCACGACGTCTCCCCGGTGGTGGACAATCTCAGCGGCAATCCCTCGCGGGAGGCCCTCAAGGCGTTCAACCGGCAGTTCATCACCGGCGTCACGGTGGTCACCACCAAGGACGAGCAGGGCAAGCCGCGCGGCCTGGCCGTGAACTCCTACAACTCCGTGTCCCTGGACCCGCCCCTGGTGCTCGTGTGCGTGCAGAAGACGTCCTCGACCTACCCGGCGATGTTCCGGGCGAAGCACATCGGCATCAACATCGTCAGCCGCGAGCAGCGCGAGGCGCTCGGCGTCTTCGCATCGAAGGAGAAGGACAAGTTCGCCCAGGTCGACTGGCACGAGGGCGAGTACGGCTGCCCGCTGATCGACGGCTCCTCCGCCTCGATCGAGGTGGAGGTCAAGGAGCGATTCCAGGCGCTGACCCACACCGTCTTTATCGGCCGGGTGCGCTCCGCGGAGGCGGGGGAGGACCAGCCGATGATCTACCAGGCCGGCAAGTTCTACGACAGTCTCGACCTCGAGCCGCTGGACTGAGCCCACGGGTGGGACGTGGCGTCCGCCCCGTCCCGCCCCTCACCCCCTGCCTCTCATCTCCTCATCCGGGCCGTGCCACGGGCCCGGCGCCTCTCATCTCGGACCCGCGTCCCTCAGCGGCGCACGTCCATCCGCGCAGTGAGCTCATCCCTGAACCCGCTTCCGCATTCATCCGCACTGCACCCCGAAGTGGAGCACGCCATGCCCGAATCACCCCGCCCTTCCGACGACGCGGCCTCCCGCCGCGTCCCCGCCGACACCGGCGGCCACCACCCCCAGGGCGCCCACCGGCACTTCCGCGAGGAGCCCGAGCTGCCCGGTCACGGCATGGACGCCCCGCCGGCGGACCAGGCCGCCCAGCGTCGGGCCCACGAGCTGCGCAACCGTCCCGGCGCCGTGTTCTGGGCATCGATCGCCCTCGTGGCGGCCTTCATCGCCTGGGCGGCGATCTCACCCGACTCCCTCGGCAACTCCATGACCTCGGCGATGAACTGGGTAGCGGGCAGCGTCGGCTGGACCTACCTGCTGGTGACCCTCGGCTGCATCCTGCTGATGATCTTCCTCGCCTTCAGCCGCTTCGGCGGGGTGAGGCTGGGCTACGACGCCGACCGGCCGGAGTTCAGCACCTGGGCCTGGCTGGCCATGATCCTCTCCGCCGTGATGGGGATCGGCCTGATCAGCTACGGCGTGGCCGAGCCGATCAGCCACTTCGCGGCCCCGCCCCACGGGTTGGCCGAGCCAGGCACCTACCAGGCGGCCGTGCGGGCTCTGCAGTTCTCCTACTTCGACTGGGGTCCGCACGCCTGGGCTGTCTTCGGGGTCTTCGGACTGGCCATCGCCTACTCGACGCACCGTCGCGGCAACACGGGCCTGATCTCGCCCATGCTGCGCCCGATCCTGGGCAAGTCGATGGAGGGCTGGCTGGGCCACCTGGTGGACGTCCTCGCGGTGATCGCGACGCTGTTCGGCACCACGACGTCGCTGGGCCTGGGCGCCTCGCAGATCTCGGAAGGGATGAACCGGGTCTTCGGCATCCCCAACGAGCTGTTCGTCCAGATCATCATCATCATCGGCATCACCGTGATCTTCACGCTCTCGGCCCTCTCCGGGGTTAACCGCGGCATCAAGATCATCAGCCAGACGACCGCCGTGCTCTCCGTCCTGCTGGCCCTCTACGTCCTGGTGGTCGGTCCCACGGGCTTCATCGGCAACCTCTTCTTCCGCTCGGTGGGGCAGTATCTCAACGACTTCTTCATGGTCAGTCTGATCACCCCGGTCTCGGCCGACGACGTCCAGTGGTACCAGTCCTGGACGTACTTCATGATGGCCTGGTGGCTCAGCTGGGGCGCCTTCGTCGGGGTCTTCCTGGCGAAGATCTCCCGCGGGCGCACCATCCGGGAGTTCGTGTTCGGCGTGCTGGGCGTGCCCAGCCTGGTGTTCTTCATCTGGTTCACGATCTTCGGCGGCGCCGCGATGAAGTTCGACATGGACGGGGACGGCTCGATCGGCCAGGCGGCCCTGGCCGACGTGAACTCGGCGTTCTTCGAGACCCTGAACAACATGCCGCTGGTGGGCCTGACGTCGGTCGTCGCGATCCTGCTGGTCATCCTGTTCTTCGTCTCGGGGGCGGACGCCAACACCTTCGTGCTGAGCATGCTGACCTCCCGCGGCGTGCTGGAGCCCAGCCGGCCGGTCCTGACGATCTGGGGCGCGCTGACCGGCGTGAGCGCGATCTTCCTCTTCCTGGTCGGCGGCCTCGGGGCGCTGCAGCAGGCGGCGATGATCTCCGCGCTGCCGTTCACCGTGGTGGTGGCGTTGCTGGGCATCAGCCTGGTCAAGTCGCTGCGGGACGACCAGGCCTTCGACTTCACCCGCCCCGTGCGCCGCGCCGACCTCGACACCGGCCTCCTCCGGGTCCCCAGGAAGGCGCTGAACATGGACTTCAAGAATCCGCCGACCAGCTCCATCGACGTGCAGGGCCCTCGGCGGTAGTCGCCCGGTCAGCAGGAGGGCTCCGCCTCGCGCTCCATCCGGTGTCCCCGTGACGCCGGATGGAGCGTCTTCTGTGTTGTATGCAACATGAGGATGGAGATAAGATGAACGCTTCCACCTATTACTGCTATACCGCTGGTTGCCGCTCTTTCTCCGGTCTGCGTCATGAATGTTCAGGGGTGTTGCCCCCCGAAATGCATGCAACATAGAATGACGGCATGACCACCATGGATCACCTGCCGCACGTACAGTCCGGACCCGCGCTGCTCGACGCGCTGCGTCGCAAGATCCTGAGCGAGGACGTCGAGCTGGGCGTCCCGCTGTCCGAGGCGCAGCTCGCGCAGGAGTTCGAGGTCAGCCGCACCCCGATCCGCGAGGCCCTCCGGCAGCTGCAGGCCGAGGGTCTGGTGGAGATCCGCTCCAAGGTGGGGACCTTCATCCGCGAGCCGGACCACCGCGAGATGGCGGAGCTGTTCCAGATCAAGGGGAACCTTGAGGGCCTCGCGGCGGGCCTGCTGGCGCAGCGCGGCCCCGTGAGCGAGCTGGAGGCGCTGCAGGCCAACATCGAGGACTCGGAGCGGGCCGCTGAGGCGGGAGACGCCGAGCTCTACTCCCGCCTGGTCCACGAGTTCCACTGGACCATCGTGCAGGGCGCCGACAACCGGAAGCTGGTGGAGCACTACTCGCGGCTGATGAACCAGCTCGCCTACCACCGGCTGGTCAGAACCTCGTTGCAGCAGAAGGGCCGCATCCGGGCCTCCACGGGTGAGCACGAGCGGGTCCTGGAGCACATCGTCGGCAAGGACTCCATGCGCGCGGAGATGACCATGCGCCAGCACGTGGCCTCCTCGGCGGCCTCCACCATGAACGAGATCGCCCTGCGCGAGGGTGCCTGAGGCGAGGCCCCGCCCCCAGGACTTCCGCGTGAGCAGCACGCGGCGCACTGAGCCGGAAGCAGACCTTGCCACGGTTCCCTGATCGACCTAATAGCATCAGTCTGACTAAACCATTAGATGCAGACCTCCCCCACATACGTGGATCAGGGGGGTCTCGCTGTATCCAGGGACCGTTACACCTCAGCCGAGCGCACAGCCCGCGCTTCTTGTTCTGAATCCGCTGCACTCAATTCGTTCCCTCCCATACTCATTCCCTCCCGCACGCGGCCCCACCCTCCGGAACCGTCAGCAGAATGGACTCTCGGTCGGCCCTGTTGGGAGGGTGGACCGGAACAGGACGACGCAGCATACGGGGGAGTGTTGATGGCTGAGAGAGTGCGCCGATCCGTCATGCGCCGCGCCGCGGCCCTGACAGCGGTGTGTGGAGCGGGGCTCGCGAGCTTCATGCTGGGGACGGCGGAGGACGCGCTGGCCGGCTTCCATGATGAGACGTACGCCCACGCGGGAGTCTCCACCGAGGGCATGCCGCCGACGCTGCCGGTCTTCAACGACCAGTCGGCCGGCTCCGCGCTGTTCGCCACCAGGACGGGTGAGCTGTACCTCAGTGGCATGCGCAACTCCGGGGACGGAAACGGCAACGGGAAGGTGCCGGCCAAGTCGGACCCCACGCGGGTGAGGTTCCCGGAGGGCGTCAGGATCGTGGACGCGGCCGGAAGCTCCGAGGCCTTCAGCTACATCAACTCCACCTCCTACATGGCGCTGGACGATCAGGGCGGCGTCTGGACCTGGGGCCGCCCCCTCGGCGGCGCCTCGCTTATCGGGCGGGGGTCCATCAGCGTCGCCGAATCGTACCGGGTCGACCGGGTCACGAGGACCGCGGACGGCTCGCCGCTGCCCCGGATCATCGACATCGAGCGCTCCGAGAACCAGTTCCTCGCCGTCGACGAGGAGGGCACCCTGTGGTCCTGGGGATATCACCTCAACAACCTGCCCCGCGAGTCCAACCTCAGGGACCGCGGCCTTCCGGCACCCTCCAACGCCACGACCACCTCGCACTCGGCCGGTGGCAGGTGCGAGGGCCCCTCCGTGAAGTGGCACACCGTCTGGGGCGGCAACAACTCCTCGGCAGGGGTGGCCACCGACGGTCTCGTCTACTCGTGGGGATTCGACAACGACGACGGCCTCACCAGCGGCAAGGCGACCCAGCAGTGCCCCATCCTCAACGAAGCCGCGAACCGCGCCCTCTTCCAGGCCTACCCGGAGCACTATCACGCGGAGAACGGCGCGATCTACGACGAGTCCTCCCCGGAGCTCAACGGAGCATTGGTCAAGGAGACGCTGGCGCTGCGCCAGGCGAGGTACGACGCCGTCGTCTCCGCCATGCAGGGCAGGACGCTGGGGGTCTGCTCGTCCGTGGTCGGCAAGCAGATGGTCGACGAGGGCGAGTGCCCGGTCCGCCAATTCGGCTACAGCGCCCGTGCGCCGAGGATGCTCCTGCAGAACGGGGACCTGTACACCTGGCAGATCAAGAACAGCCTGGCCGACCCGTACGGTGACGCCTTCCTCGGCAGGTATCCCTCGAATCCCTCCGGGAACACCCGGAACTCGTGGTGGGAGGCGGGATCCATCCGCCGGCCCGAGGTGGCGATGCGGAACGTCGACTACACGGTCCCCGGCATCTCCTCGATGGTCGCGCTGACCCGGGACGGCGAGATCTACGGATGGGGTCGCAACAACATCTGCCAGGCGATCGGCATCCGTTCGGCGGATTCGCGTCCCTGCACTCAGGATGCGGGCAATGACTCGGACATGGTGGTGCTGCCGACCCGGGTCCGCGGTGAAGGCATCGAGGAGGCCCGGATCACGGGGATCGGAGCCACACAGTGCGCCACATGGGCCGTCGACCACGAGGGGAACCTCTGGGGCTGGGGCGCCGGGACCTCCACCGGCAGACTCTATCGCTACTGCTCGCCCAACGGCTCGACGGGGGGCTACGACTCCGAGGGCTACAAGCTCTACGACAAGACCCTGGCCACGACGCAGCGTCCCTTCGGCGAGCCGGTGGCGACTCCCGGGACGGCGCTGCGCAAGGTCCGTTAGCCCGGTCCCGGGGTCCCTGGACAGGCGTTCGCCGGGGGAGCGGGGCCATCGTCGGGGCTCCCACGACCGCCCCTGAAGATCCCGGCACGGCGGGGCCGGCACGGACCCTGCCGGAGCGATGCCGGCCCACCGGAGGGCACGGCCTCAACGGCCACGGACCGACGCGAGACGAATTGACGCAGCGCGGCCGGCCCGGCCCTGGCCGATCGGGCCGGTCAGCCCCTGGACTCGAGCCGCCTCGGGGCCGGCCCCGCAGACATCACCCGTGCTCCGGCACGGAACGGACCAACACCACGTTGGATTTCACCCTCACCAGAAAGGAACACCATGTCCAGCACAACAGAGAGCACAGACCCTCGGCCGAGCGCAGGATCCCCGGCGAGCCAGCCCGGAGGACGCCCGAAGAGGACGGGGCGCAAGCGCGCCATCGTGGCCTCCGGCAGCCTCCTGGGGATCGCGGCGCTCGTCACCGGCGCCGCGCTCACCGACTACGGTCTGCTGAACTTCAACGGCAGCGGCGGCTTCGGCGGCGAGGACAACGCCTACAACCTCCAGTTCTCCACCGGTCAGGAGGCCACCGTGGCCTCCGTGCAGAACTGGGTCGAGGCCAACCCCGACGCCGAGACGGTCGCGCCGATCTCCGGCGCGGACAGCCTCGTGCCCGGCGGCGCCCCCGTCTACATCAACCTGCCGGTCCTCAACGCCTCGGCGACGTTCAAGTCCTCGCTCGACCTGGGCTTCGAGAACATCACCCCGGGGACCGACGACGCCGGCCAGGCGGCACGGAACGCGGCGTACGCGGACCTGCTCCGGGTCGACGTCGCCCAGGTCGACGACGCCTCCACCACCCCCACCGACTGGAAGGCCACGGACGTGGGCTTCGGCGGGGAGGCGAAGACGCCGGGCGTGGGGCTGGAGGACCTCGATCCCGAGGCCGGCAGCGTCGTGGTGGCGAGGGTCTACCTCGTCGACGGCGCCACCCAGGACGCGACCAACGCCGCCAACGGCGGCACCGTGAACGTCCAGGCCCGGTTCGACGGCTCGTCCAAGAACTGACGGAGACGCGATGCGATCCCTCAGACTGAGACGTAGCACCCTCATCGCAGGGATCGTTCTCGCCCTCCTGGTCCCGACGGCCATCGCCTCGGCGGGATTCCTGCAATCCATCACGGCGTCGGCATCCCTCCGCGGGATGATCGACCTCGCGCAGGGACCCGCCGAGGGGGACCAGCACGCATCCCCGGCGGACCGGAAGATCCTGGCCGAGCCCGGGGACCCGGCCCACGGCGTCGTCGTCACGCTCTTCAACGAGCCGACCGGCGACCCCGGGCCGGGGACGGCGTCCTTCCCCCTCACCCTGCAGACCATGCCCGGCTCCGCCGCGGCGACCGCCCAGCTGCGCCTGCAGCGGCCCGAGGGCACGCCGGAGCACCACTGGGCCGCTCTGCGCTTCGGCTTCTACGTCGACGGCGCGCCCCTCCTGGCGGACGGCGTCCCGCAGACCGCCGAGCAGGTCGACGCGGCCGGCGGCGTGCCGCTTCCCCGCATCGAGGGGAACGGCGCGAGCCCGCTGACGGTCGAGGTCAGGGTGTGGATCAGCCCGCAGCCGCCGCGGGACATCTACGCCACGGCCGTGGCGATGGACCTGGACGTCCTCGGCGAGACCGCCGCGGGCGAGCGGTTCCGGACGGAGGTGAAGTACTCGTGAGACCCACGGCATCCGCATCCCGCGGGCGCGCCCGCCACCGGGCGCCGGAGCCCCGGCGCACCCCCGCCTCTTGGCGGACCTGGCCCGCCCTCCTCGCCCTCGCGGGGATTCTGGTCCTGGCGGGCGCCGGCTGGGTCGTGGTGAGGACCACGACCGCCGCCTTCGCCGACCACGGCGAGATCCGCTCCGGCTACTCCGGCGCCTTCTCCATCGGGGCCGTCGACGCCGAGGGCATCGTGCACCTGCCCGTCGACGACGTCATCACCGGCCGGGCCGCGGACGTCGAGGGCTTCGCGCCCGGCGGCACCGCGGAGGTCCCGGTGGACCTGTTCAACAACAGCGCCGCCGGGCGGGGCGAGGTCACGACGTCGGTGGAGACGGACAGCGACCTCGCCGACCAGTTCCGCTACTCCGCCTGGTCGGTCTCCGCCGGGCGCACCACCGTGCTCTTCGGCGACCCGGAGGATCCGTCCCGGGGCGTCCCGGCGGATCAGATCCCGCCCTCCCTGGAGATGAGCCTCGCGCCGCGGGACGCCGAGCCGCTGGAGGACGGCGTCGCCTGGACGGGTCCGGAGGAGAGCCGGGCCGAGGTCGTCGTGGCCGCCCATCTCCTCGACAGCCCCGAGTCCAGCGCCGCCTCCTCGGTCCACACCACCCTCACCATCACCATGCAAGGAAAGACACCATGACAGCAGCGCACCACCCCGGCCAGCCCTCCACGGACAAGCTCGACCACGTCCCGGCGGCGGTCCTCCGGCACCAGGGGGAGGACCCCGGCGGGGAGGGGAGGGCTCGCGGGGACGCCGGTGAGGAGCCCGGGGGCGCAGCGGCCCCGCAGGAGGGGGCCGGCGGATCGCCCGGCGGGCAGGACAGCCTCTCCGCCTCCGCCGAGTACTCGCCCGGCGGCTCCTCGCCCGCCGAGCCGGAGGAGCGGCAGGGCTTCGGCCGCCTGTTCATCGAGGTCGTTCGCTCGGCGGTCCTGTGGCTCGGCGCCGTCGTCGGGGCGGGGTGCATCGTGCTCTTCATCCTGGGGATGCTGCTCGGGTGGCGGCCGCAGGCGGTGCTGACGGGATCGATGGAGCCCTCCATCCCGGTCGGCGCCCTGGTCATCGTCAAGGAGACCCCGGTCGCCGAGGTCGAGGTGGGCGACGTCGTCACGGTGCCCAGCCACCACGGCGACGGGCTGATCACCCACCGCGTGGTCGAGAAGACGCCCACCGAACAGGGCGCGTCCCTCACCCTGCGCGGCGACGCGAACGCCTCCGCGGACCCGGACCCCTACCACGTGAGCGTAGTGGGCAGGACGATAGCGACGGTGCCGCTGCTCGGCTTCTTCGCCTCCCTGCTCAAGACGCCCTTCGGCATCGCGGGGATCGTCATCGTGGCCCTGTGCATCATCGCCGTGTACGCCTGGCCGCCGCGCGGTTCCCGAAAATAGTCATGCGTCACAAAACGGCCGTGGCTGGGCAGGCACGTCGCCCGGCCATGGTCGCATGGGCAGAATAGGGGGTGGACTGCCCCGGGCTCCCTCACGCCGCACCGGAGGAGCCAGCGCCCCCGGGCATCGTCGGGACGGCATGACTCTCCAGGAGGACGTGTATGAGCTTCTACTTCTCCCGGGTCGTGGAGGAGATCGGCCGGGCGCTGATGCTCGGTGCCGATGTGAGGCTCTCGGGCGTCCAGGGCAGCGGCCGGAGCACGGTCCTGGACCATCTGGAGCGCTGGCTGACCCGCTTCGGCTACACGGTCAGCCGCGGCCGCGGCGGCCTCGCGACCCAGCGCATCCAGGGGCAGCTGGTGAGCCAGTTCGGCGTCGCCTGGCCGCCGGGCGGGAGCACGCCCGCCGCGGGCCTCGACTCCGCCATCGACCGGCTCTCCGCCCTGTGGCACGGCCAGAACCACCCGATCCTGCTGCTGGACGACGCGCACGAGATCGACGGCGTCTCGGCCGCGATCCTGCGCCGGGCGGCCGCCCGGATGGACCTGCGCGTGGTCAGGGCGGTGCCCCACGGCGCCGACGAGCCCGCCGGCATCGAGGTCCCCGTCTCCGGGGCGGCCGAGGCGGGCATCGGCATGCCGCCGATGACCACCGACGACATCGTGGAGATGGCGGCCCAGCTGCTGGGGGCGACCCCCGAGCCGATGCTCGCCGCGCGGGTCCTGGCCAAGTCGGGCGGCAACCCCGCGCTCGCCGCGAGCATCATCGCGACCTCCCGCCTGGCCGGGCACATCGTCCTGGAGTTCGGTCAGTGGCGCGTCGCGGCGGACTCCCTCTGGAACCGGCACCTCGCCCCCGTCATCGACGCCAGGCTGCGGGACCTCGGCGGGGAGGAGCGATCCACGCTGGCGGCGATCGCGCTCGCCGGCCCCGAGGAGCCCTCCGCCCTGGTCCGGCGCTTCGAGGCCGAGCCGCTGCTGAGCCTGGACCGCCGCGGGCTGCTGGTGGAGAGCGAGGAGCACGGCAGCCCCCGCGTCCACGTGTGGCCCCCGATCCTCGCCGACCGCTTTCAGCTGGGCACCTCGGCGCTGGCCCGGCTGAGCCTCCGTCCGGAGCGGGACCCGGGGCGCGCGGCGCAGCCCGGCGCGGGGCACGAGCCACCCGTGGATCAGATCGAGCGCCGCGCGGCGATGCTGGCCCGGCGGATGCAGAAGAGCCTCCGGAGCCATGCCGAGCAACGCTACCGCCGCTGGGCTGCGGACCCCTCCGAGGCCCACGCGCTGCGCTACCTCGACGCCGCCTACGGGTTCGCGGTCGAGTCGGAGCGGTTCCGCGAGGTGCTGGCCTGGATCGAGGCGCAGGGGCCGAGGTTCTCCGCGGGCTACCTGCGGCTGCTGCGCCGGACCACGCTGCTCTCCGAGCCGGAGCGGGAGCCGCGGCATATCCCCGAGGTGCACGAGTACCCCGAGTCAACCACCCTGGCGGAGGCGATATCGGTCATCGCGGACGAGGGCCTGGACCAGCCCCTCGGCTCGCCCTGCGACGAGGAGACGATGGGCGCCGTCGTCAGCGGGCGCGTCGACGCCGTGTCAGCCGAGCCGGCGGCGGCGAACCGGCTCGGCGAGGTGCTCGTGCACGCCGTCGGCTACCTGCGGGGCGGGATCGAGGACGCCGTCCGGGAGCTGAGGCGCATCCTCGAGGAGGCCTCCCTGGATGCGGACCGCGACGCCTTCCTGATGGCCTCCCATGTCACGGTGCTGATCCAGCGGTACTGGGGCGGCCGGGAGGCCTCCCGGTCCGTGCTGAGCACCGCGTTGAGCGTGGGGCAGCCCGGCGTGCTCTCCACCGCGGTCTTCGGCGCCATGCTGCACTGGGCCGCGATCGACGCCCACGACCAGGGCCGGCCGGCGCTGCGCGACGCCCTCATCCGCGACGGCTCGTTCTACGCCCCCGGCGTCGGCCCCTTCTACGGGATGGGCACCGACTTCGTCCACGCGATCGTGGGGGACGACGACGCCGAGCGCTTCGACGAGGCCGTGGCGCGCGTAGTCTCTGCCCGGCTCGAGCGGGGCTTCGTCGTCGCCGCCCTGCACGTGGGGCTGAACGCCCTGCAGCGGCACGTCGGGCCGACCCTGCTGGACGCGCTCGCCGGGTCCCCCGCCCAGCCCGAGGAGTCCCTGCTCGCCTTCCTGGCCCCGCTGGCGCGGGCGATCCGGGAGGGCGAGGCGGAGGCGGCCGGGACCCTGCTGGCGGGCCTGCCGGAGGGCTTCCGCCCGACGGCCTCCCGGATCCTGGCCGCCTCGATGCGCTGGTGGAGGGCCCAGGCCGACGACGAGCGGGCCGAGGCCTTCGCGGGCCTGCTCGACCCCTCCCGCGACCCCTCCGAGGAGGCCCTGAAGGGCCTGTCCAAGCGGGAGCTGGAGATCGCGATGATGGCCCGGATGCTCAGCAACGCCGAGATCGCGGAGCGACTGGGGCTGAGCGTGCGCACGGTCGAGAACCACGTGGCCAACGCGCTGAGGAAGACGGGGCTGCGCAGCCGCGTGGAGCTGGCCCGGCGGCTGCTGGCGCTGCGGCATCCGGAGGGGTGAGCGGGGTGGAGCGGCTAGGGCCGGGCTCCGCGCCGCAGGTGGAGCAGCGGGAAGGGGCGCCCCTCGGCGTCGTGCTCCGAGCGGCCGCGCTCCTCGAATCCCCGCGCCCGGTAGAAGGCGCGGGCGGAGGGGTTCTGCTCGTTGACGTCCACCTCGACGACGTCGAGGCCCCGGGCGGCGTCCTCGAGCAGCCGGGTGCCGACCCCGCGGCCGTGCACCTCGGGATCCACGAAGAGCATCTCGACCACGGCGTCCTCCAGCGCGACGAACCCGACGACGCCGCGCCCGGCTTCCTCCGCCACCCGCAGGTCCGACATCTGCGGCAGGTAGGAGGCCACCTGCCGCTCGTAGAAGTCGACGTCGTCGGCGGTCAGGAAGTGGTGGGTGGCCTCGACGGCGCCGCGCCACAGCCGGATGAGGGCCTCGTGGTCCGATGCCTTGGCGGGACGGATCAGGACGTGCGGGGAGGGGGAAGGGTCGCTGGGCATGGAGACATCTTCGCAGAGGGGCCCACGAGTCGTCATGGTGGGCGGGCCCTCGTGTGGCGGTGTCCACGATGCTCACTCGATGGTGAGCTGCCGTGAACCGATGTCCCGCCGTGCGAAGACGAGGAGCGCGGCAAGGAGCGCGGCAGCGGTCCACGCCAGGAGGACGCCCGCAGCGCCTGCTGGCCCTATCGTCGGAGGGATGGCCATGTAGGCCGAGTCCATGCCCATGAACATCGTGGGGCCGGCGTTGGTGGGGAGGTATTCGAAGACCTTGCCGATCCCCATCAGCGGCAGGCCCGCGAACGAGACGATGACCAGCACGGCGAGGACCGCGGTCTGGGACCGGAAGACGACGGCCGCGCAGGTGCTGATCAGGCCCAGGAACACCCAATACATGATCCCCAGTCCCAAGCCGATGACGTGCCGGCCGGCGTCCCCGGTGGCGAAGACCGAGAACTCGACCAGTCTGCTCTGATAGCTGATCGTGACCATCAGCGCCATCAGGATGCCCAACCCTGCCGAGGCCGTCGCCGAGATGACGAGCTTGGCCAGCACCAGCTGGCCGCGACGGGGAACGGAGAGGGCCGACGTCGTGATCTGGCCTCCTGAGTGCTCGGACGATGCGATGAGCACGGCTGCGATGATCGGGAAGAGCGCGAGGCTCGCGAAGCCGTGGAGACCGATCTCCGCAGGGTCGGCGCCGGGCAGGAAATGGGCGGAGCCCTCGACGAACGTCGCCCGGGCACTGGAGGAGTCTAGGAGGCAGAAGGCGAGCATCAGGAAGGCCGAGAGGGCCGTCGTCAGCGTCAGGGTGGGGAGGGTGCGGGCCTTACGGAACTCACCGGCGAGGGCGCTGGAGAACCTCATGCTCCTTCCCCTCCTCCGGAAGCTCCGGTTCGGGGCCGGCGAGCGGTCCCCAACCGTGCGAAGAACGCTTTTTCGAGGGAACCGTGCTCGGCAGCGAACTCACCGACCGACCCCTGACCGATGACGCGGCCGCCGTCCATGAGGACCACGCGATCGGCGATCAGCTCCGTCTCGCTCATGAGATGGGAGCTGAGCAGCACGGTCCTTCCCTCCCGGGCCAGCCCGGTGACGAGGTCGCGCAGCCACAGGATGCCGATCGGATCCAGCCCGTTGGCCGGCTCGTCGAAGATCAGGATCTGGGGATCTCCCAGCAGCGCGGTGGCGATGCCGAGTCGCTGCTGCATCCCGAGGGAGAACCCGCGGACAGCCCGTTTCCCATCGCGAGCGCTGAGCCCGACCATCTCCAGCACCTCCGCGACTCGAGAGTCCGGGAGACGCTGGGTGCGCGCCACCCAGCGGAGGTGATGGACGGCGGTCCGGGCAGGGTGCGCACCCGAGCCCTCGAACTGGGCGCCGACGACCCGGAGCGGGAGGTCATGATCTCGGTATCGCTTTCCCGCAAGAGCCACGGAGCCGGAATCGGCTCGATCCAGATCGCAGATGATACGCATGATCGACGATTTGCCGGTGCCGTTGGGGCCGAGGAGGCCGGTGACCTCGCCCGGCTCAGCGGTGAAGCTCACCGCATCCACCGAGAGGATGTCCCGGTGTCTCTTGGTCACGTGATCGACGGAAATCAATGTGTTCTCCTTTCGAGAGGTCTTCGGGGGAGGTGGTGCGTCAACGCTGGTGAGCATCGCGTCTGGACCATGCGGCTGTGCCGGCTGCGAGAACTATCAGCACCTGTGCGGCAACGGAGAAGAACTCGCCGGTGCTGAGGTTGATGCCGCCCCGGTATGCGTCGTCGAACACTTGGTCCATCGCTCCCGAAAGGGCGGGGAGCCTGGAGCGGAGCAGGTCCGAGAGGCCCAGGGTCCAGGCGGAGAGGGGGAGGACCGCCCACATCGTGCTCCTGGTGAAGGCGGTGAGACCTGCTGACACCAGGCCGATCAGCACCCAATAGGCGAGCAGCCAGCTGAGATGCGTCAGCGCGGGCGTCATCGAGCCCCTCTCCACTTCGTTGAGAAGCAGGAGAGGCGCGCAGGCGCCGACGATGCACAGGACGGCGGCCGGCAGGACGAGGAGGACGGATATCGAGTATTTGGTCAGGGCGAGACGGGCACGGCGTGGCTGTGCCAAGAAGGCGGTGCGGAGGGATCCGGGGGAAGTGTCCTGGCCGATGATCCAAGCTCCGATGAGGATGGGGATCGCCTGCCCGTAGTGGAGGGCGAACATCGGCCAATCGGTGATTGTGGGACTCATGGGATGAGCCTCGGTCCCGGAAACGGGTTGAACGCGGCTCTGATTAATCCCGAAAGCCGCAACTCCGATGACGACGATAAGACCGAAAAGGATGGTCCGGCGGAGCGCGGGGAATGTTGCCGCCTTGCGAATCTCACCAACAAAGGAATTTAGAGAGATATCTATAATTCGACTAATCGTCATTTGCGGATAATTATCCTTTCTAGGGGTGGATAAAGAATTTTCAATGGCGGGTACCGTTGGGAGTGTAGTTTTATCTCTAGAGGGACAAAGGATGGTTCGATCATTCATTCAATCCATCTTGTGGATCATGGAAATATTGATTAGTGACGGATTGAAATGAATCTACCATCGAGTCTTATGTTGAGTCTCACGATTTCCGGATTTGCTCATGGGGGTTGATGCTGAGGAGTCCAATTGTCTCCTAGGGTTGACATTTTTCTCCAGTTCGGAACGCCCACCTCGTTCCGAGGGGTGGCTGGCTCTCCAGGGCGAGTGAGTCCCAAGAGAGTGAAAAGCTCCCTGGCGGCATGTCGAGGTCTCCCTCTTGTAAACCCTCTGACAAGGGCCTTAAGGGAGTGGGTGCGGGTTTTTCTCTGCGCTTCTTCGGCTGGGAAGCTAAAGGTGCAGTAGAAGATGGGTCAGGTTCAGGGCCGATTCCATGGGCTGCTGGGTGGATCTGACTGCCCGACTGCAGGAGTTGGGAAGCAATTTTACGGAGCTACCATGGTGAATTGATTGGAGCGAACTAAATAGTTCATTGCCAATCGTTGATATGAGCCGATCCGTTATGGGAGGGAAATCACCATGAAAAGCAGGGAATACATGAAGCCCGCGATTATGGACATAGGATTCTTCGCGGATGTGACGAGAGGGGTCCCTTTTGGTAGATGTCGGGACATCTTCGGAGGACGGGCCTTCGTGTGCATCGGATAGGAGATGGAGTGGGAGGCGGTGGAGTGGATAAAGACACCGCCTCCCGATCCTTCCTCATCTGTAGAAAAGCTGCTCAAAGCCAACATCAACGGAGTCATAGTCGTGATGATTTTTTTGCCGGATGTTCCCGAATCGGAGGCCGTGGCTTCTGCTGCTCGGGAAGCGATCCCCCGGTTTCTTCCTGATGCTCAGGTGACGGTTATCTCTCACGCGAGCGGGCGTCCCTGGGTCCTTGGTGAGCTTGGGGAGTGCCATGTGATTCGATCGAGTAATGGCAGCGCAACACTCTTGTTGGGTCCTCCGGTGCCATGGTCTATTCGGCGTATCCGATCTTTGCTGGATGAAACGGTGCGTACTGGATGCAGCGATGAGCTTTTGACGGAGTGCGCAGGAGAAGGTGTTTTGGGGTTGTGCATTGATGGTTCTCAGCTGATTTGCGGAGTGCTCTCAGGCTACTCGAGAATATATGTTAAAAATACTCTTCATGGTGCTGTCCTCAGTGATTCCGCAGTTCTTTTAGCCTGTATTTTTCGTTTGTCGGCTTCGCTTGAGAGGATCGCGATGAGGCTCTGCGAGGGGTTGCCGCGGTTCCCCTTTGCTGGCTTGCCTCTGTGGTCCTCAATCGATTCCATTCCCTCTGGTTGTGTGGTCCAGATTTATCATGGTGATATTTCATGGATGGAAAAACGCTGGTGGACTGCTCCTGCAGGTGAAGCGAGCGCGGAGGAGGCTTCTGAAGGCATCATACATTCTTTGAGCTCGGCCATCGTAACCACGACGCATCGAGCAAAGTCAGTGACCGCTGACCTTTCAGGGGGAATAGATTCAAGCAGTATTGCCTATGTCCTCGCCTCCATAGGGGTGCGACCCAGAACATTCCATGTTCGATCGGTGGATGACCGGGTAGACGACATCGTGTGGGCTCGCAGAGCAGCGGAAGATCTCTGTCTCGGCCTTAAGGAACTTCCAAGGCTCGGGGTCCTCTCCCGGGCCTATTGTTACATGGACGCCGGAAAACGTTCAGCCCCTACAGATTTTCCGGCTATGTGGTGGGGGTCTTATGGTTTTTTATCCTCTCTGGGGTCTGATCTCGAGGCTTCGTCACATAACGTTCATTTTACGGGGGCCGGTGGCGATGAGCTTTTCGGCCCTCTGCCGGCGGCCTCATGGTCGGTTATGAGGGAGCGAGGTCTGCGAGGCATCAGATTTGTTCGCCATGTCGCCTCTTCTGTTCGGCAGCCGTTCGGCGACGTTCTGCGCAGTTCCATGAGTGTGCAGACCTTTGAGGATGCTGTACGCGCACTGCCATCGTCCCTGAAGGCGCCAAGGTCGTCTGGGGGTGAGGGGTCGGGTCTGGGGGAATGGTTTCCTCTTCCCAGCATCGGAAGGATTCTTTCCGATGGGGGGAGAGCCTTGGCCCTCGCTGAGATTGAGCGGGCCTCTGCCAACCCGCCGAACCCTCTGGACGGGGATCGTGGACGCCACCAAATGTTGGAGTCTCTTCAGTTTCAAGGGGAAGTCCTGGCGCAGATCAATCAGGAATTCGGCGGTTCAACGCAATGGCATAGCCCTTATCTGAGACGAGGAGTAATAGAGGCGGCTTCGAGGGCTCGGGTGAGCGAACGTTTTCATCCCAATTTGATGAAGCCGGTGTTGTTTGCCGCGATGAGGGAAGTTGGCATGCCGGCGGGATTTTTCACCAGACCGGTTACTGGGGAGTATAGCGCGGATTCTTATGCAGAGTTTTTTCGAATGCGAGATATTTTGAAAGAAGAAGTCTGCGATTTTCTGCTTGCAGAATCAGGCATAATCGACGTCTCGTATATAAAGATGCGCCTATCGGATCCATCTCCTTCGCCAGGTTTTCTGTCGTCGATGGAATCTCTTATATCTACGGAGCGATGGCTTCGCCAAGTCGGAAAATTTGGCTTAGGTATATGATGATAATTAGGGGGTTGGGTGAAAATATCAACATATGTGATGGTTTCCCCTGTAGGGGATGGAGCTATAATTTTCGATTCCAGGAATGGTAAGTATTCACAAGTGAATGCTACAGGTCTTCGCATCCTGGAAGGCGTCATTGCAGGGAATTGCGTTGAGGAGATTATCGAGAAGATCGCGTCGGAGTTCGATATTGCGTGGAGCGTGGTCGAACGTGGTGTGCTCTCTTGCCTCGTCGGCATGTCACAGCGTGGTTGGCTCAGGAAGGACGAGGAATGAGCATTCAGGTACTTGGAGAGCGAACTGTCAGATTGAGCTTCAGGGAGAGAATGTTCGCCCTAGCTGCAGTCTCGGTTGCTGTGGTTCTCTCGCGTATGCGTCCGGAGAGGATCGTTCGAATTCTTAACCGATTGAACCGGTCGTGCCCGGAAGCCTCGGAAGAGCTTTGCAGCTGGGTACGCGCCGCTGTCTGTAACGTCAGTCTTACATGTCGCGGCCCTAAAGGCTGCCTTCATCGGTCGATAGCGACTGCTATCGGATGCCGTTTGATGGGAGCCTCTGCCACGTGGTGTACGGGTTTTGCGCTCGCACCCTTCCGAGCCCATGCCTGGGTCGAGCTGGAGGGGAACCCTATCGATGAGGCGGAGGAGGTTGCAGACTACGTTGTTGTTCTCATGACCTCACCCCCACGGGGCGGGGAATAACCTCATGGATAAAGCGAGTGGTCATGGGTGGCTCAGGCACAGGCTTTATACGACCAGTCGACCTCGGGAGGGAGCTCAACTACGGTGAACGAGCGGGCGAATACGGAGCACATCCGAGGTGGGGCGATCGAAAACGGTTTGGCTCATGGTCCTGATCCACTGTGTTCTCGGAAGGAACCTGTGCTGTGGAACGGTGGCCTCGTCCTCGCGATCGGCGCCGTCTTCTGGTTCACGGTGGACGTCTCGGCGGAGGGGGCGTGGATTCTCCAGACAGGCCACCTCCTGGCGTACCTGATGGTTCTTTCGATTATCAGGCACCGCTATGGCAGGTTCTTCGTCATCTTCGGCATCACCCTCTCAGGCTGGGTGCTCGGGCTGACCCAGGAACCGTTCATCGTGGCGGCGTGGACGCTCTATCAGGCGTCTCTCGACTCGGCTCTCCGGCGTCGCCTCGTGCCTCTCGCTGCGCTCGTCGCTGCACTGTTCCTCATGCCGGTTCTCGGGGTGCATACGGCGTCGGGCCGGGAAGTGCTCCTCCGGGCGATGGTGAGCCTGACGTTCCTCCTGGGCGCATGGCTCCTCGGGGTGCAGGGAGGGGCCGAAGCCGCCCAGCGGGACCGGGAGACGCGGGCGAGGGAGCTCACCGGCCTCTTCGAGGAACGGGCACGGCTCTCCCGGGAGCTCCATGACGTCCTCTCGCACACCCTGAGCAGGATCGGGCTCCACGCCGGCGTCGCGGCGGAGACCAGCGACGATCCGGCGGGGAGGGAGACCCGCGCTCTTCGTGAGATCGAGGCCTCGAGCGGCCAGGCCCTGGCTGAGGTGAGGGAAGCGCTCATGGCCGTTCGGACAGGGGCGGGTGGAGGAGAGGGGCTCGTGGTCGAGGATCTCTCTGCGCTGATCCGGAGAGGCCGGGAGAGCGGCATCGAGGTGACGGCGGAGATCGACCTCCCCGGAGGCGCTCTTTTCCCGACCAATCGCCATCTGTACCGGATCGTCCAGGAGCTCGTGACCAACATCGGAAGGCACGCGAGTGCGACGCGGGGGACCCTGAGGATGGGGCTGGAGGGAGATCGGCTGCTGGTGCGCTCGGAGAATGTCGCGAGTGAGCCCGGGCCTCGGCCGGCGCAGGGATTAGGCCTCCTCGGCCTGCGAGAGCGGGTGAGGCTGCTCGGGGGAGAATGCGACGTCGTCGCCCTCTCCGGGGCGTTCATCGTGGAGGTCTCTCTGCCTCTGCCAGCGGAGGCCCGCCACGAAGAGACTGGTTGTCGTGCAGGAGGTGCGGTTCGTGATCACCGTGATGATCGTCGAGGATGACCCCATCGTGCGTGGCCGCTATCGCGACCTGATCGACGCTCAGCCGGATATGCGAACGGTGGCGTTGGCCTCGAACGGCGCCGAGGCCTGCCGGAACGCTCCCGCAGCCCAGCCCGACGTCGTGATCATGGATCTGCATATGCCCTCGATGGACGGGGTGGAGGCTACGCGGGCGATCTCCTCCCAGGTGCCCTCAGCCAGGGTCCTGGTGGTGACGGTCTTCGACGGCCCCGACGACGTCCAGGCCGCGGTGCGGGCCGGGGCGGCAGGCTTCCTCCTCAAGAACGGGCCGGTCCGGGATCTCCTGCGCGCAGTCCGCCTCATCCAGGCGGGGCAGGGCGTCCTCTCTCCTGAGGTCACCGGCGGGGTCATGGACCTCGTCCGTGGGGCCCACGAGGAGAAAGCCTTGCGAGAGGTGGAGTCCGACCTGGGCGTGCCGGTGAGGCTGACGCAGCGCGAATCCGAGATGCTCCAGCTCATCGCGATGGGGAAGAGCAACGAGGAGATCGCCGGCGAGCTCTTCCTCGCCCCCGCCTCCGTGAAGACCTATGTGAGCCGTCTGCGCGCCAAGCTGAAGGCGCGGTCGCGTGCCGAGCTGGTCACGCTCTATTACGTCAACTCCCGGATCGCGGACGGTCCCTCGTGGCGGGAGCGGCGGATGCCGGCCTTCGGGGCCCGCGCGCGAGGGGGTCGCAAGAAACGTTCGGCAGGAGGGCACGAGGCGGGAAGCCACGGCAGACCGACGTCGTGACCCGGCGGTCGGATGATGGCGCCAGGGAGCCGGTGCCTGGTGGGACCCTGAACCAGCAGGACAGGGATTGACCCGACCGGGGAACGGGCGCCGTTGCTACCATGAGCCGGTGAGCTTCGCCCCCCTCCTCCCCGACGGCGCGGCGGTGCGTGAGTCCGCCGTCGACCTGCCCTCCCCGGATCTCTTCCCGGAGGAGCTCCGTGCGGTCGGGCGCGCGGTCGAGTCCCGACGACGCGAGTTCGCCACCGGCCGGGCGCTGGCGCGGGAAGCGGTGGCCGCCGTGGGCGGGCCGCGAGGGCCGATCGGCGTCGGGCCCCGGCGGCAGCCCCTGTGGCCGGAGGGGTACGTCGGGTCCATCACCCACTGCGCGGGATACCGGGCCGCGGCCGCGGCGCCCGCCCGGCGGCTGGCGGCTCTCGGGATCGACGCCGAGGTGGTGGCGCCGCTCTCCGAGGGCGTCGCCGGCCTGGTGCTCCGCCCCGAGGAGGGGGGTCGGGCGCCCGCGGGGATCCCTCAGGAAGCCTTCGACGTGCTCCGGTTCAGCGCCAAGGAGGCCCTCTACAAGGCCTGGTTCCAGATCGTAGGGGTCTACCTCGACTTCCAGGAGGCCGAGCTCGCGGTGGGGCCCGGGGGACGCTTCAGCGCCCGCGTGCTGCATCCCGAGACACCGGACGCCCTGCGCGAGGTGAGCGGGCGGTGGGCGCTCGCCGGCCCGCACGTCCTGACCGCGGTGGCCGTCCCGGTCCGCTGAGGCGCGGCCGGCGTCCTCGTCCCGGCGGCATAGGAGCCGGACGGCGGCGCAGATGCTCCTCGTCACGAAGACTTCATCTCATGGTCGGCAGGGAGCTCGCATGACAGGCTGGCGGCCAGGAGGTGTTCATGAACGACCCAGACATTCCCCAGTATCGAGCCCCTCAACGCGGACCGGTCGGAGATCCGGGTCCGGGGGAGGAGCCCCCGCGGTTCGCGAAGCTCAAGACCGCCACGATCGGCATCCTCGTGGTGGGGATCGTGAACTGGCTGCTGAACGTGGCGGCGGTCCTGAGCGGTGCCATGCACGAAGCTACCCTCAGGCTCATGGATGGCTTCCCGGGCGGAGAGATGTTCAGCGAGGCGGAGAAGCAGAGCATGACGGAGGACGCCGGCCGCCTCAGCATCCCGCAGGAGGTGACCACCCTGATCATGACGGGCGGCGTGTTCGCGCTGATCTACCTCGGGCTGAGAGCGCGTAAGAACTGGGCGCGCCTCCTGGGGATCGTGCTGGCTTTCGTCTCGATCGGCGTCTCGCTCCTGAGCAATGTGTTCGCCGTGCTCCTGAACATCCAGATGGGCGCTATCGGCGTGGTCTCCATGCTGGTGGTCGTCGTCTGGCTGACCCTGCTGGTCTACTGGCTGGTCCTGGCCTTCAGCCGCGAGGTGAAGCTCTACTTCGCTCCTCCGCGGCTGCCGTGATCGGCTGACCTCCGGAGACCGGAGACCGGAGACCGGAGACCGGAGACCGGAGACCGGAGACCGGAGACCGGAGACCGGGTGAAGAGCGTGGGCTGCTGACGGTTCGGCCGCCGGAGGTGTGCCGGATGCCGTCGCCACTCGGCGCCTGAGCCTCGGCAGACGCCGGCCGGCTCAGTCCCCCTCGAACGCCCGCCGGATCTCCTCCCGGCCGGCCCCCGCCGCCAGGAGGGCCGTCAGCAGCACCCGGGCCTGGCCGGGGCGCAGATACGAGGAATGGATCGCTCCCGCCTCGACCAGGTCGAACCCGCCTCCGCCCCCGCCGTAGCTGGGGACCAGGCGCCCGGTGGGAACGCGGCTGGAGGTGACCACGGGGACCCGCGCCCGCCGCACCGCCTCGACCACGCGGGGGTTGGCGTTGCCCGAGCCGAGCGCGGCCAGGACGATGCCCTCGGACCCGGCGGCCTGGGCGGCGTCGATCCCCGCGCCGTCGGCACCGGGATAGAGGGCGACGATGTCGACCCTCCGCCCTTCCAGGGAGTCCCAGGCCAGACGCGGCAGGGCCGGGGCGGGCGAGCCCGCGCGGAAGCCGTCCGCCCGGTCGGCACTGTGCTTGTAGGCGCCCGCCGCGGGCAGGAGCCGGCCGCCGAAGGCGATCAGCGCGCCCCGCCCGCGGGAGGCGGGGTCGGCGGCGGCCAGGACGGCGGCCCGGAGGTTCGCCGGGCCGTCCGGATCCGGGTGGTCGGCGGTGAACTGCGCGCCGGTGAAGACCACCGGGCGCGCGTCGTCGATGCGGAGCTCGGCGAGCAGCGCGCTCTCCTCCATCGTGTCGGTCCCGTGGACCACCACCACGCCGCCGACCTCCGGGTCCCACAGCTCCTGGCGGGCGGCGTCGGCGATCCCCTCCATGTCGGCGAGGCTCAGCGAGGAGGAGTCGACGGCGCCGTGCTCCCTGACCCGCAGCTCGACGTCGTCCACCTCGATGGCGCGCAGCAGCTCCCGCGGGGAGAGGACGGGCCGGCTGGCGCCGTCCTCGCCCCGGACCGAGGCGATGGTCCCTCCGGTGGTGACCAAGGAGACGATGGGGCGATGGGGCATGGGCTGGCGGGTCCTCTCGGGGGCTGAGCGGGAACAGCTCATTCGGGGGCGGATCTGGACAGGAACGGCTCGTTCCGGGGCAGGGCTGGGCAGGAACGGCTCGTTCCGCGGCGGGGACGGGCCGGAGCGGCCCTGCCCGGATGCGCGCGAGCCGGGCGGCCGGGACCGGCGGCCCGGGAGCGGGCGGCGGAATTTTCGGGGGCCCGATCCGGTTCAGACTACTGGTAATCATCCCTCTCCGAAAGGAACGCCACCATGGCCTTCTCCGTGTCCAACGCCCTCCTCCGCGCCGTCCCCGGGGCCTACATCCTCAACGCCGGCGTCGAGAAGCTCTCCCTCGACGAGCAGACCGCCGGCTACCTGAAGTCGATGGCCGCCAAGGGCTTCCCGTTCCTCGACGACGTCGACGACGCCACCTTCGGCAAGGCGCTGGCCGGCTCCGAGATCGCGGTCGGCTCGGCCCTGCTCGCCCCCTTCGTCCCCAGCCGCGCCGCCGGCCTGGCCCTGGGCGCCTTCTCGGCGGGCATGCTGACGATGTACTTCAAGACCGAGGAGTTCACCAAGGACAACGGCGTGGCCCCCAGCCAGGAGGGCACCCCCGTCTCGCACAACGTGTGGCTGGCAGCGATCGCCGCGGCCCTGCTCCTGCAGCGCAAGGGCTCCAAGAAGGGCAAGCGGGCCTAGCGTCCGTCCCTGACCCGCAGGTTGGCCACCGCCGCCGCGAGGACCACCAGCGCCGCGGCGATCGGCACCAAGGCCGCGCCCCGCGTCCCGAAGGCGTCGGCGAGGTAGCCGGTGGTCGCGGAGGCCGCCGACTGCCCGATGACGATCGAGGTGCTGGCGAGCGACATCGCGGTGGCCGACCTGCTGGCGGGGCTCCGCTGGGACACGAGGCTGTACTCGGTCACCAGCGTGGGCCCCACCCCGATCCCGATGACCAGCAGCGAGACCAGCACCAGCGGGATCGACGGCGAGAGGTAGAGCCCGACGGCGCCCAGGACGATCAGCGCCGAGAACACCAGCCAGCGCGCCCGCAGGGTGAACGACGTCGAGAACCAAGCCGCGGCCAGCGCGAACGCCGCCGAGCCGACGCCCATCGCAGCGTAGACCAGCCCCGCCCGCTCGCCGTGTCCGGCGTCCTCCATCAGCGAGGTCAGGGAGGTCAGCGTCGAGCCGAAGAGGACGCCGATCCCCAGCACGCCCGCGATCACCACCAGCAGCCGCGGGGTCAGCAGCGAGGCGAACGAAGCCTGCGGCTCCCCCGCCTCGGAGCTCCGCTGGGTCTCCCGCACGCTGCGGTGCAGGGCGAAGGCGACGACGAAGGCCGCGGAGAGCAGCACCGCGGCGAGGATCGGGGCGCTGGGGCTCAGCAGCGTGGCGAGCACGCCGACGATCATGGGACCGAAGACGAAGGTGATCTCGTCCGCCGCCGACTCGTAGGCCATGGTGCCGTTCAGGGCGCGGGGCCGCCGCTCGGGCCGCAGCCGGCGGTTGATGACGCCGACGAGGCGGCTGCGGGACATCGGGGGGATCTGCGGCGTCGTCGCGCCGATGAGCAGGGCGGCGGCCAGCACGACCGCCGGGGGAGTGTCCGCGTAGACCACGGCCGTCAGGGTCAGCAGGCTCGCGACGCTCAGCACGACGGCGACGAGCAGCACCGCGCGCTGGCCGAAGCGGTCCGCGGCGGTGCCGATCAGGGGCCCGGAGACGGCGGTGCCGATGCCGACCATCGCCGAGGTGGCCCCGCCCAGGGTGAGCGAGCCGCGCACCGAGACCACCAGGGTCAGCACGCCGATCACCATCATGGCGTAGGGGAGCCGGGCGATCAGGGCGACGGGGAAGTAGGTCCTGCCGACGGCGGAGACGACCGTCTCGTGGCGCGCCTCCCGCTCCGGCTCGGCGGCGCGGGCGTCGTCGTTCTGCGGGTTCATCATGGGAAGGTGCAGCTCCTCAAGGCGGTGGTACACGTGGACTGTGCCGCCTTGACCGCGCCTCGGCGAGAAGCGAGGCCAGGTAGATGCACGAGAAAATGGACAGACCGATTATGCCACGGGCGGGCCGAGGGGGCCAGGCGGCCGGGCAGGGGCGAGCCGCGCGGGGCGCACGCCTCCGCGCGGGCCGAAGCGGCGCCGGGCCCCGGAAGGGGAGCCCGGCGCCGGCGCGGCTCAGTCCTCCTCGACCGAGACCGTCACCTCGATGTTGCCGCGGGTCGCGTTGGAGTAGGGGCACATCTGGTGCGCCTGCTCGGCGAGCTCCTGCGCCTGCTCCCGGTCCACGTGGGGGAGCACGACCTCGAGGGCCACGGCCAGCTCCATGCCGCCCTGGCCGTTGTCCCCGATGGAGACCTTGGCGCCCACGGCCGAGTCCGAGGCGTCGGCCCCGGCCTTGCGGGAGACGGCCTTGAGGGCCTGGTGGAAGCAGGCGGCGTAGCCGGCGGCGAAGAGCTGCTCGGGGTTGCTGCCCTCGCCGGAGCCGCCCATCTCCTTCGGGGCGGCGAGGTCGAAGGCCAGCCCGCCGTCCTTGACCTCGACGTGCCCGTTGCGGGCGTCGCCGGTGGACAGGGCCTCGGTGGTGTACTTCGGTTCCATGGGTTCTCCTCAGCGATTCGTCCGACCCCCGGGCGGGGCCGTTCAGCTTCCACGTTAGGAAGGCACGGGCGGGCGGACCAGGGATTCAGCCAGAGGCGTGAGCGGCTTGTCCCCGCGCCGGCGCGGGCCTTGAATGGCCAGTGAACGTCACGACAACGCCCGGGCCGCGCGCCCGGGGGAACAGGGGCCACTCCATGACCGTCAGCACCCAGATCCAGCTCGCCTCCCGCCCCGAGGGATGGCCCTCGGGCGAGAACTTCTCCACGGTCCGCGTGGAGCTCCCCGATCTCTCCGACGGGGAGGTGAGGGTCCGGAACGAGGCCGTCTCCGTGGACCCGTACATGCGCGGGCGGATGGTCGACGCGGAGAGCTACGTGGAGCCCTTCAAGGTCGGTGAGACGATGACGGGCGGCGCGGTCGGCCGCGTCGTCGAGTCCGCCTCCGACGACCTGCCCGTGGGCACCCCGGTGCTGCACCAGTACGGGTGGCGCGACGTCGCCCAGGGGCCGGCGGAGCGGTTCCGCGCCGTCCGCGAGGCCGAGGGCATGCCGCTCTCCCTCTACCTGGGCGTGCTCGGCATGACGGGCATGACCGCCTACATGGGGCTCACCCGCGCGGCCGGGATCCGGGAGGGGGACACCGTGTTCGTCTCCGGCGCGGCGGGCGCGGTGGGCACCGCCGTGAGCCAGATCGCCCGCCTGCTGGGAGCCGGGCGGGTGCTGGGCTCCGCGGGCAGCCAGGAGAAGATCGACCTGATCACCGGCAAGTACGGGTACGACGACGCCGTGAACTACAAGGACGCCCCCATCCGCGAGCAGCTGCCCCGGATGGCCGGGGAGGGCGGCGTCGACCTCTACTTCGACAACGTCGGCGGGGACCACCTCGAGGCGGCGCTGGACGTGCTCAACCGCAACGGCCGCGTCGCGGTCTGCGGCGCGATCAGCCAGTACAACGACACCGAGGCGACCCCCGGCCCGGACAACATGAACAGGATCATCACGAACTCGCTGAAGCTGCAGGGCTTCACGGTGGGCGACTACATGCAGCACGCCGAGGAGTTCAACCAGAAGATGATCGGGTGGTTCTCCGAGGGCCGGATCGCCTACGACGAGACCGTGGTGGAAGGGATCGAGAACGCCCCCGAGGCGTTCATCTCCATGATGCGGGGGGCGAATCAGGGCAAGATGATCGTCCGCGTGTAGGGACTCCCTCCCTGGGGCGCCCGCAGCCCCTATCTCCTCGGCCGCGCACCGGATCCGGTGCGCGGCCGAGGCCGTCCGGGCGCTCCGGGACCGGACGTGCTCCCCCGCCGGATGCCCGGGCGCGTCACGGGGAGCAACAGGTGAAGACGTGTGACGCCGCGGTGTGATCCGGCATCCGGACGCTCTAGGTTGGGGACATCACGCATCACCACGAAGGAGAGACCCCATGAGCGCACTGCGGTTCCACTGGTTCCTGCCCACCGGCGGGGACTCCCGCGGGATCGTCTCGGGCGGCCACGGCGCCGAGGTCGGCTTCACCGCGGCGGGACGTCCGCCGGAGCTGTCCTACCTCCGCCAGGTGACCCAGGCCGCGGAGACCAACGGGTTCGAGGCGGTCCTGACGCCCACGGGACTGTGGTGCCAGGACTCGTGGCTGATGACCTCGGCCCTCGCCCAGCACACGGAGCGGCTGAAGTTCCTCGTCGCCTTCCGGCCCGGCTCCCTCACGCCGACGCTGGGGGCGCAGATGGCCGAGACCTTCCAGAACGTCACGGGCGGGCGGCTGGCCCTGAACATCGTGACCGGCGGGGAGCCCGCGGAGCAGCGCGCCTTCGGCGACTTCCTGGACAAGACCGGGCGCTACGAGCGCACCGGCGAGTTCCTCGACATCCTGAGCCGGCTGTGGGACGGCGGCGAGCCCTTCGACTACCGGGGGCGTCACCTCAGCGTTGAGGGCGCGAAGCTCGCCCACCTCCCCGAGCCCCGGCCGGAGATCTACTTCGGCGGCTCCTCGGCCCCCGCGGGCGACGTCGCCGCCCGCCACTCCGACGTCTACCTCACCTGGGGCGAGCCGCCGGCCCAGGCGCACGAGAAGATCGAGTGGATCCGCGGCCTGGCCGCCGAGCAGGGCCGCCGGCCCCGGTTCGGCATCCGGCTGCACACGATCTCCCGGGACACCTCGGCCGAGGCGTGGGCCGTGGCCGAGCGGCTGCTGCGGGACGTGCCCGAGGAGCTCATCGCCCGGCAGCAGCGCGCCCTGGGCGCCTCCGAGTCCACCGGCCAGCGGAGGATGCTGGACCTGCACGGCGGCGGCACCTCGGACCTGGAAATCCACCCGGGGCTGTGGGCGGGGGTGGGCCTGCTGCGCGGCGGGGCCGGGACCTCCCTGGTCGGCTCCCACGAGGAGGTCGCGGCGCTGATCGAGGAGTACGCCGAGGCGGGCTTCGAGGAGTTCGTCCTCTCCGGGTACCCGTGCCTCGAGGAGGCCTACTGGTTCGGCGAGGGCGTGCGTCCCCTGCTGGAGCGGAAGGGTCTGCTCGGGACGCAGCCGGAGGGTGCGCTGGTCCCCGCCGCGGGCTGATCAGCCGGCGCGGCGCCGTCCCGCGCGTGCGGGCCGGCCGGGCCCGGATGCCGGCTGCGCTCAGACGCTCGCTGAGCCCGGATGCTGGCCGCCCTCAGGCGGCGGCCGTGGGCCGTCCGCGCGTGCGGTCCTCCTCCGAGCCGTTGAACGGCTTGCTGAAGACCGGCAGCATGATGTCCCGCGAGCTGTACTCCCCGGGCCGCACCTTGCTGAACAGCTGCCCCGGGTGGGCGTGCTCGAACTGGCGCCGGCGGATCGTCCACAGCATCTCGGAGACGGCGTACTGCCCCAGCACGCCGCCCACCGTGAGGCAGAAGGCGGTGATCGCCGCCTCCAGCAGCGCCGCGCCGGACTCCTCGAGGCCGAAGATGGTGCCGAGCAGCCCCTGGTAGATGACCATCCCGGGGAACAGGGGAAGCAGCGAGACCATCATGATCGCGTTGGAGGAGAGATTGATGGGCCGCGAGACCAGGACGCAGACCGCGCCGGTGGCCGTGGCTGCGAGCGAGATGGCCAGGTACGGGGTCATGCCGAGGGCCACGAGGACGAGGTATAGCAGCTGCACGCCCCCGCCGAGCGCGGTGAGCACCAGCAGCCGCACTGCCCAGCCGCCGCTGGCCAGCGAGAACCCGGCGGAGACGAAGGCCGCCCCGAGGATCGACGCCGTCCAGTGCGTCGTGTCCGCCTCGACCGTCTGGATCAGCTGCATCGAGGGGCCCCAGAGGAGCCTCACGGTGCTGATGCCGGCGGCCACGCCGGCCACCAGCCCGGCGGTGCTGGTGGCGACCTCGAGGATCCGTCCCGTGGCGGAGAGGTACCAGCCGGTGATCGCGTCCTGCACCGCCCCGTAGGAGGCGATCCCCGCCAAGCGGGCAGCGATGGCTGCGACGATGCACACCGCCACCTGGTCCAGCCCGAAGACCGTGTTGATCGACGTCGAGGCGAGGACGGCCACGAACCCGCCGGCGGCGTAGCTGTAGATGGCGGGCGCCCCCAGATGCCCCAGGTAGCGGAAGATCAGGGAGATCACCACGGAGGTCAGCGCCCCTCCCACCGCCGTCAGCGGCGCTCCGCCGAGGATGAGGCCGAAGCCGGCGCCCAGGACGCCGTAGCCCACCGCGAGCTTCCACCACTGGTGGGAGGGGCGCTGGTTCACCTCCCTCTCGATGCTCTCCAGGGCGTCGTCGAGCGGGACGTCCTCCAGCAGGTACTGCTCGATGATCTCCTCGGCCCGGGTCCGCCAGCGGATGTCCAGGGCGCCGGGCTGGATCTCGTGGATCCGGGTGCGCGGGGGCGTGGCGTCGTCGGGCTGGTCGCTGACCATGAGCTGGCCCAGCGTGACGCTGACGGTCACGTTGCGCAGGCCCGCCCGGTGGCTCACGGCCAGGAGGGCCTTGGTGGTGGAGGCGGAGCTGGCCCCGCTGCGGATGAGGGCGTCGCCCAGCCGGAAGACGAAGCGGTAGACCCTCAGGTCGGAAGATGACATTCGATCGACATTACGCGGGACGGCGCGAACGCGGGAGACGGGTCCGGGCATGTGCTTGGTCACCTGCCGCGGGAACGCCCTGCCGCCCCTCCGGCCGCGGGTGAGCCCTCCCGGCTACCCGCCGACCGGCTCCACCCGCCGGTAGGCCGCCTGACCGTCGACCAGCGTCAGCAGCGCCCGCGCCTCGAGCATCCGCTCGGGAGGCCCTGCCAGGGGATCGACGGAGAGGACGACGGCGTGCGCGCGGCACCCGCTGGCGAGCCGTCCGGCCTCGGCCTCCAGCCCACCGGCGCGCGCGCCCCCCAGCGTCATCGCGCTGAGGGCCTCCGCCGGGCTGAAGGCCCGTTCCGGATGGTAGGGAGGCCGCGATCGGTCCAGCGCCGACTCGGTCGTCACGGCGATGAACAGGTTCGCGAGGGCCTCGTGTGGCGCGGTGGGAGCGTCCGTCCCGAGCGCCACCGGCACGCCGAGCTCGCGGAACCGGTGCCAGGGGAAGCCCGCTTCCCCGCGCTCGGGCCCGAGCGCGGCGCGCCAGTTGTCGAGGATGGCCGGATCGCAGTGGACGGGCTGCATCGAGGCCGTGACCCCGAGCGCGGCCATTCGCGCGATCGTCTCCTCCGTGACGGATTCGAGGTGCTCGATCCGGGGCCGCCGGTCCTCCCTCGGGCCGTGGCGGCGGACGCACTCGGAGACGACGTCGAGCGCGATCTCGCTGGCGGCGTCCCCGATCGCGTGGATCGCGAGCTGGAGGCCGGCGGCGTCGGCGGCAAGGGCCACCGGCAGCGCCGACTCCCGGCTCCAGATGGGGGCCGGGAGCTCGCCGTTGACGTAGGGGGCGCGCATGGCCGCCGTGCACGCGTCGATGACGCCGTCCAGGATGAACTTGACCCCGGCGATCCTGAACCAGGCGGCGCCCGGGCCCCGGTTGACCTCATCCCGGAGGCGGATCACCTCGGCGACCTCCTCCAGGTCCGCGCGCGCCTCGCCCGAGGCGGTGAGCAGCCAGTGGCCGGTCACGGGGAACGGGAGCCTGCCGTCGCGCTCGAGGCGACGCCGGATCGCGGCGACGTCGGCGGCGTTGAGCCCCATGTCGGTCGCGGTGGTGATCCCGGCGGAGAGGTAGGCGTCGAAGGCGTTCTCCAGGAACCGGTCCCGGTCCTCGTCGGTGGTCACCTCTTCGAGGTGGCTCCAGGCGTACTTCCCGGCCGCGGTCTCCAGCAGGAAGCCGGTGGCCGCGCCGTCGTCGTCCCGGAGGATCCTGCCGCCCACGGGGTCGGGGGTATCCCGGGTGATGCCCATGGCCTCGAGCGCGGCGGTGTTGGCCCAGACCGAGTGGAGGTCGTTGGAGTCCAGGATCACCGGGACGTCCGGGACCGCCTCGTCGAGCATCGCCGCGGTGGGGCGCTGCCCGTCGGGGAAGATCTCGAAGCGCCAGCTGACGCCCAGGATGCGCTCGGCGTGCGGCTGGTCCCGGCGCGCTGCCCGCAGCCGGTCCTGGACCTCGGCGACGCTCTCGCAGTCGCGCAGTTGGACCTTGTCGAGGGATTCGCCGAGCATCATCAGGTGGGTGTGGCTCTCCACCAGGCCCGGGGCGACGAACGCGCCGTCGAGGTCCACCTCCTCCGGCGCGGGGCCGGCGGCCGAGCGGAGGGCGGGCAGCTCGCCGACTGCCAGGACGCGGTCGCCGAGCACGGCGAAGGACTCCGCGAGCGGGGCCCCGGCGTCGCCGGTGAAGACGCGGGCGTTGTGGTAGAGCGTGGGGGTCTGCGGCGTCATCCGATGGCTCACTTTCCTGCGATGCGAATGGTGGCGGTGGTGGACTGCCCCGGCGCGGAGCGCAGGGCACGGGGGGAGAGGGCCGCGTAGACCGCGGCGGCGACCGTGATCGACGCCGGCACGGACAGGTCGACCATGCCGAGGGCGGCTGCCAGCGGCCCGGTGTAGAGGTCGCTGGTCACGCACAGCGCGGCGGCCACGGCCCCGGCGATGACGGCGATGATGCCGGCGGGGCTCCACCCGCCTCGATACCAGAACGGGCCGTTCCGTGTCTGGTCGAACAGCGCCGGGCCCTGGTACCGGTTGCGCCGCAGCAGGACGTCGAGGGCGAAGATCGCCATGGTCGGCCCGGAGATGAGCACCAGCAGCTGGAGCATCAGGTTGACCGCCTCCAGCAGCCCGGTCGAGGAGACCAGGTAGAGCGTGAGCGTTGTGCCGATGACGCCGACGACGATCGCGGAGGGGATCCGCCGGATCGGCACCCCGATCGCCTGGAGCGCCATGCTGGCCGTGTAGGTGGTCATGGCGTTGAGGGAGATCGTGTTGAGCACGACGCCGACGATGAAGATCGGCCCCAGCCACATCGGGAGCATGCCGACGATGGCATGCTCCATCCCGGCGTCGAGGGCCGTGTCCTGGATCCCGGTGGCCATGAGCGCCCCGAGGGAGGTGAAGACGATCCCGGGGATCGCGCCGCCGAGGGCGGTGGCAGTCGCGGTCCGCCACGCCGGGGTGGAGGCCGGGAGATACCGGGCGAGGTCGGGGCTGTTGGAGTAGGAGAGCGGCGTCGAGGCCAGGATCGTGAAGCCGATCGTGATCGCGGACCACAGCGCGACGCCGTGCAGCGGCTCGGGCGCCCGGTAGCCCAGGTCGGTCTGCGGCAGGATGAACGCGCTGGCGGTCAGGAAGATCACGGTCAGGACGATGGCGACGGCGGTGTAGCTGCGGAGGATCAGGCCGTGCCCGAAGACCGCGACCAGCACCGTGACGGCGGCGATCACGACGGTGACGGCCGCGGGCCCGGCGAAGGGCCCGGAGAGCCCGACCATCTCCAGCAGCTGCGCCCCCATGAACGAGGAGGCGAGCCAGTTCAGGGCCAGGAAGACAGCCGAGATGAACCACCCGTAGAAGGCGATCACGACCTTGTTGCCGTGGATGCCGTAGATGGCCCGGGTGATCACCGACCCGGAGGTCCCGGCCGCGGGGCCGCTGGCCGCGACGATCCCGGTCAGGACCCACAGCAGGTTGCTGGCGAGGATCACGGCCAGGGCCTGCCAGAGCTCGAGGCCCAGCAGGACGAGCGTGGCGCCCACCGTCAGGGTCAGGACGCTGACGTTGGGGGCCGCCCAGACGAAGAACAGGTCTCGGGGCCGGCCGCGCCGCTCGTCGGCGCCGATCAGCTCGATGCCGCGGGTCTCGGGGTGGGCCAGGGGCTCGTCGTAGTCGTCGGCCGGGGCGGAGCGGTGGGTGTTCATGGCTCTCCTCATGGGGTGGAGGCGATCCAGGACATCTCCACCTCCTGAGGAGATGTCCTGGACCTTCTGGTGGGGTCCGGCGGGCGCCGGGTGCTTCAGGGCCGCTCGTCCAGCTCCTCGAGGGGAACGCGGGCGGTCTCGCGCATCCCGGCGGTGCACAGGGCCAGCAGCGCGAGCGCCGCCACGAGGTAGAGCATGACGCCGGCCCAGTGCCCGTCGAAGGCGATGAGCAGCCAGGTGGCCACGCTCGCCGCTGAGGCCCCGCCCAGGGCGGCGCCGATCTGGTAGGTGCCGGAGATCGCCGAGTAGCGGCTCGCCCGGGGGAATTGCTCCCCCAGGAAGGCGGGGATGGGGCCCTGGGTGCTGCCCACCAGCACGCCGGTGATGATGGTGACCGCGTAGGCTCCCGGCAGGCTGTGCGTCCCGACCACCACGAAGTAGGCCCAGTAGCCCAGCGCGATGAGCAGCGAGCCGACGATCAGCACCGGCCTGCGGCCCCAGCGGTCCGAGAGCGCCGCGAACAGGGGCGCCCCGAAGAGCAGCGCGACCGCGCCGACCAGGCTGATCATCAGGTTGTCGAACTCGCCGTACCCGATCGAGGTCATGTAGGTGAGCATGAAGGTCGAGGTCACGTAGGCCAGGGTGATGTACCCGAAGGAGACGCCCACGGCGCAGAGGAATGCGCGCGGCCGCGCCCTCAGCGCATCGAGGATGGGCAGCTTGGGAGCCTCCTCGGCCGCCGCCGGCGTCTCCTCCTGGGGCATCCGCAGGCGCATGACCAGGCCGAGGATCACCAGCGCGCCGCCGAGCCAGAAGGCGATGCGCCAGGCCCCGCCGATCAGGGCGTCCCCGGCCACCGCGCTGAG
Organism: Rothia halotolerans; assembly: GCF_004136635.1. Lineage (GTDB taxonomy): Bacteria > Actinomycetota > Actinomycetes > Actinomycetales > Micrococcaceae > Rothia > Rothia halotolerans. Next base: position 39,227 of record NZ_NOIU01000004.1, read on the forward strand.
CACGGTGAAGACGACGACGCCGAGCAGGGTCCCGAGGCTGATGCCGACGCTGGTGAAGCTGCCCCAGAGGCCGCGCCGGCCCTCGGGCGCGTTCTCCATGCCGAACAGCGCGGCGCCGCCCCATTCACCCCCTGCGGCCATCCCCTGCACGATCCGGAGCAGGACCAGCAGGATCGGCGCGGCGGCCCCGATCGTCGACGACGTCGGCAGGCACCCGATGAGCACGGTGCACACGCCCATGGTCGTGAGGGTCATGATGAGCATGGGCCTCCGCCCGAGCTTGTCCCCGAAGTGGCCCACGATCAGCCCGCCCAGCGGCCGGGAGAGGAAGCCCGCCCCGAAGGTCAGGAAGGCGACGAGGGTCCCGGTCAGGGGGTCGAGGTCGGGGAAGAACACGACCGGGAAGACCAGGGCCGCGGCGTGGCCGTAGATGGAGAAGTCGTAGTACTCCATGGCCGTGCCGAAGCCGGAGACGGCGAAGGTCGAGCGGGCAGAGGGACGCCGCACCGGGGTCTTGTCGATGATGGACACGCGAGTTCCTTGCTGGGGGAGAGGGGCGCAGGGCCGGGATGGTCAGAAGGGACGCAGGCCGTGGACGGCCGCTTCCCGAGGGGTCCCCGCATGGTGGAGGAAGGAGAAGCCCTCGAGGTCGAGGGCCACGGTGAGCAGCGAGTCCCACCGCTCCGTGGCGGGCAGGGAGGGGTCGGAGCACATGATGACCGGGGAGGCGCCGTCCTCGGCCACCGTCGCGCAGCGCTGGTCCGGGGTGAGTCCGCCGAGGCGCTCGCGCCGCTCGCTCAGGAAGTCGTGCCGGATCTCGGTCGTCGACTCCACCTTGGGGATCGTGTCCCCTTCGGCCAGGCGCGGGTCGAGGAAGTGGTTGGTGTGCAGGATCCAGCCGTCCTCGTCGGGTTGGACGAGGGCGGTGCCGGCCGGGGAGAGCTCTATGCTCACGGCCCGCCCGCGCTCCGCCACGGTCAGGACCGTGGAGGCGCTGACGCGGGCGGAGGAGGCGATCTCGATGGCCTCCTCGACGTCGCGCGCCTCCTCGATCACGCGGCGGGCGACGGCGTGCACCGGGACGCCGTCGCCGGCCCCGTCCTCGGCATGGTTGAGGATGTTGAAGTGGACGCCGAGGCCCGCCTCGTTGAGCCCGATCTTGCCCAGGACGCCGAACTCGGTGAACAGCTTGTAGCGCAGTCCGGTGGGACCGCGCCCAGCCAGGAGCAGGCCCTCCGGGGCGAGGTGGGCGTGCCAGTCCCAGGTCTGCAGGGTCTCGGGGGCGCCGCTGCGCGGGGTGCGGACCAGCGTCGAGCACTCGCCCTCCGGGGTGGGCGGGACCAGGGCCATGATCTCGGTGCGGCCGTTGAGGCGGGCGACCTCGTGGAGCTCCAGTCCCGCTCCCTCGGCCATGGCCTCGACCTCGGCGGCGAGGTGGGGCGCCCACCGCTCCAGCGCCCGGTGGCTCCGCTCGGCGACCTCCGCCACGCGCGGAGAGGGCACTCCCATCAGTTCGAAGTGGGCGGCGTAGAGCTCGCTGACCCGGCGGATCGGGGCGGCGAACTCGGCGCCCAGCGCCGCTCCGCGGGCGCGAGGGTCGGTGCTGGCGGTCTGATGGACGTGCAGGCGCATGGGTCTCCATCTGTCGGGGAAGCGGGGTTCCGGGGAAGGGAGGATGTGACCCGGAACATATCGTTGCGTGTGACGATAGAGAGGTTAAACGTTTTATACAATGCTCTGGGACGTAGGATGTGACAAATTCGGGAAAGGGGGCGGCGGTGCGCCATCGCGGTCTGACGATCAGGGACGTCGCGGCCCGGGCGGGGGTCTCCATCGCGGCGGTCTCCCAGGCCCTCAACGGAAAGGGCACCCTCTCCGCGGCGACGCGGGAGCGGATCGTCGGGATCGCGGCCGAGATGGGATACGAGGCCGACGCTCTGGCCCGCGGGATGACCCGCTCCCGGATGGGCATCCTGGGCCTGGTCTTCCGCCCGCTGGACTCGCTCTCGCACTACAATCCGGAGGGCGTGGATCTCTTCTCCCGGCTGGCCGGATACGCCGGCATCGAGGTGCTGGAGCACGGCATGAGCCTGACCCTGCTGCACGACCTCACCCGCCGTCCCATGCCGCCGCTGGCGTACTCGATGGACGGCTACCTCGTGGTCAACCCCTTCCGGGACGACGCCGTCCTCGCCGAGCTCGAGCGGCGCGAGCTGCCCTACGTGATGCTCGGCCGCGACTTCGGCCGTCCCGAGCGGACGCGCTGGGTCTCGGCGGACGACGCCGCGGCCATGCGCATGATGCTGGACCACCTGGCCGAGTCCGGGGCCGGCGCCCTCCTGCTGGTCGAGGGGACGGACGAGAACGCGTGGAACGCCGACAGCGCCGAAGCGTTCCGGGCCTGGTGCGCCGAGCGGGGTCTCTCCGGCCGGGTCGTGCGCCTCGCCGAGGACAGCGGGGTGCAGGGCGGCCGGGAGCTGGCAGGCTCGTGGGTCGAGGATGGGGAGGAGCTGCCGGATGCGGTGGTCTGCATGACCGGGCGGCATGCGGCCGGAGTGCAGGCCGGGCTGCACGAGGCCGGGTGCCGGCGCGTCCTGATCGCCACGATGTCCGACTCCGAGCAGTCCCGCGGCGGGCGCCCGCCCATCACCGCGATGCGCAGCTCGATCGCGGAGGAGGTTCGGCGCGGAGTGGCGATGCTCGATGCGGTCCTCGCCGGAGAGGAGGCCCCCGGGCCGGTGCTGCTGCCCGTGGAGCTGGAGGTCCGGGGCTCGACGTCGCCCCTTCCGTAAGACGTCCGCGCTGGCTGATCGTGAGAGCCCTTACCTCTTACCCCTCCCGAGTGGTACCATTTTTCGTACCATTCAGGAGGTGCTTTTCATGTCCATGACCGCCAGCGAGGCCCGGAAGAATCTGTTCCCGCTCATCCAGCAGGTCAACGATGACAACGCCCCGGTGGAGATCACCTCGCGAGCCGGCGATGCCGTGCTGATGTCCCGCGCCGAGTACGAGGCGCTCGAGGAGACGGCCTACCTGCTCCGCGTCCCGGCCAATGCCCGACGACTCCTGGAGAGCCTGGCGCAGGCTCGCAGCGGGGAGGCGAGCGAGCACGGGCTGATCCGGTGAGGCTGGTCTTCACCCCGCACGGTTGGGAGGACTACACCTACTGGCTCTCCGCCGACCGGCAGAACCTCAAGCGCATCAACCGCCTGATCGACGCAGCTCTGAAGGATCCTTTCGAGGGCATCGGGAAGCCGGAGCCCTTGCGGCATCTCTTCGCCGGGGCCTGGTCGCGGCGGATCACGCAGGAGCACCGCCTGGTGTACCTCGTCGAGGAGGAGGACTTGATCGTCCTGCAGGCGAGGTTCCATTACTCGGAGTGAGCCCTCTGGAACGTTCCCGGCAGGGGCGCCCGGATCCTGAGTGCCTTCCTGCGCACCCCGTCACATGACACGGCGCCCCCGCCCGGGCCTCACAAGGAGGACGGGGCGGGGGCGCCGGCGCAGCGTGCGGCCAGGAAGGATCACACGTCCTTCTTGGTCCGACTCACCACCTTGTTGCGGATCGCCAGCAGCAGCGTGACCACCAGCAGACCGTAGAGGGTCAGCACGATCGGTCCCTGGACCAGCACCGAGGCGTTGCCGTCGGCGCTGATCAGCGCGTCGCGCAGGCTGGTCTCGGCCAGCGGCCCGAGCACCATGCCGATGATCAGCGGCGCGAGCGGGTAGTCGTGGACCCGCATCAGGAAGCCGAGGACGCCCACGCCCAGCAGCACCAGCAGGTCGAAGGTGGAGCCCGACGTCGCGTAGATGCCGAGCCCGCAGAAGACCGTGATGCCCGCGTAGAGGTACGGCCGCGGGATGAGTAGCAGCTTGGCCCACACCATCGCGAACGGGAGGTTGATGATCAGTAGCACGACCATGGCGATGAAGAAGCTGGCCAGCAGCGCCCACACCAGGTCCGGGGCCCGCTCGAAGAGCAGCGGCCCGGGCTGGAGCCCGTACTGGCGGAAGGCGGCCAGCATGATCGCGGCGGTCGCCGAGATCGGCAGGCCCAGCGCCAGCAGGGCGCCCATCGCCATGCCGGTGGTCGAGTTGCCGGCGGCCTCCGGGGCGGCCAGGCCCCGGATCGCGCCCTTGCCGAACTGCGGCTCCTTGCGGCGCCGGTCCAGCTTGCGTTCCGCGCCGTAGGCCAGGAACGTCGGGATCTCGGAGCCGCCCGCGGGCACGACGCCGAAGGGCAGCCCGATCGCGGTGCCGCGCGCCCACGCGGGGGCGGCCTCCCGCATCTCCTTGCGGGACAGCCACGGCCGGCCCTTGGACTTCAGCAGCTGCCCCTCCTTCTTGAAGCGGGCGATGACCGCGAAGTAGATGACCTCGCCCAGCGCCAGGATCGCCACGGTCACGGTGACCAGGGAGATGCCGTCGAAGAGCAGCGGGGAGTCCATGGTGAAGCGGGGGATGCCGGTCACCGAGTCGATGCCGACGACCGCGATGCCGAGGCCCACGGCCAGGGACAGCAGCCCCTTGACCGCGGAGTCGGTGACCACCGACGACGTCGCGATGAACGCGAACAGCGCCAGGGCGAAGAACTCGGCGGGCCCGAAGTTGGAGGAGAAGTCGGCCAGCCAGGGGGCGAGGAAGACGACCACGATCGAGGCGATGAAGCCGCCGACGAAGGCGCCGATGGCCGCGGTCGCCAGGGCCTGCGGAGCTCTCCCGGAGAGCGCCATCTTGTGCCCCTCGAACGTGGAGGCGATGGCGGATGCCTGCCCCGGGGTGTTCATCAGGATGCCCATGGTCGAGTCGCCGAACAGGCCGCCGAAGTAGACGCCCGAGAACATGATGAACGCCGCGGTGGGCTCGAGGGCGAAGGTCACGGGCAGGAGCAGGGCCACGGCCATGGAGGAGCCGAGGCCCGGCATGACGCCCACGGCGGTGCCGAGGAGGCAGCCCAGCACCACCCAGAACAGGTTCTGCCAGGTCAGAGCGCCGGCGAAGCCGTCGGCGAGCAGGGATAGGGTATCCATGTTAGAAGCCACCTCCCAGGATGCCGGAGGGCAGCGAGAGCCCCAGGGCCATGTCGAATGCGATGTAGGCGATCGAGCTCACCGTGAGCCCGGTGATCAGCGAGGCGATCGGCTTCTTGGAGCCGAAGCCCTGCGCCACGCACCAGAAGAGCAGCCCGGCGGCGATGATCCAGCCGAGGAACTCCAGCAGCAGCGAGAAGCCGAGGAAGCCGCCCACGACCCAGAGCAGGGAGCTCCAGGAGAAGCGGACGGCGGCGTCCTCGCCCTCGACCGTCAGGTTGCCGGCACTCCAGTGCCGGACGGACGCGATGACCTGGAGGATCACTAGGAGGTAGATCACTCCGGTGACGATGGCGGGGAAGAATCGCGGCCCGGGGAAGTCCACCGAGTCGGGGACGTCCATCACGAGCATATTGACCAGGAGATACGTCGCGAAGGCCGCCAGCACGATCGGCATGGTGAGCTCCTTGAGGAGCAGCCCGCCGGTACGGGGGGTGGGGCGCTGCGGGTCGGCCGCGGAGGCCTGCCCGGGCTGCACGGATTGCTGTGTCACAGTCCCAACTCCTCGTAGAGGCCCTCGATGCGCACGCGCTCGCTCTCGAGGAACTCGTGCAACTCGTCGCCGAACTTGATGTTCTCGTTCCAGGTGTAGCGCTCGATGGCGTCCTGCCACTCGGGGGTCTCGATGGTCTCGCGGATGATGTCCTCGAGCCCCGCCTTCTCCTCGTCGGTGATCCCGCCGGGGGCGACCATGAGGCGCCAGTTGGTCAGCGTGACGTCGTAGCCCTGCTCGACCGTGGTCGGGATGTCGATCGCCTCGACGGGCTCCGGGGCCACCAGGGCCAGGGCCCTGAGGCGGCCGGACTCGATCTGGTCGACCGAGTCGGGGTAGCCGCTCGCGGCCGCCGCGGCGGTGCCGTTCAGCAGGGCCTGCGTGGTCTCGCCGCCGCCGTCGGAGGGCACGTAGATCATGTCCTGGGGGTTGAGGCCCACGGCCAGCGCCATCTCGGCGACGACGAGCTGGTCGAAGGAGCCGCCGCCGCTCCACGGGATCGAGCCCGGGTTCTCGCGCCAGGCGTTCATGAGGTCGTCGATGGTCTGGTAGGGCGAGTCGCCCGGGACCACGATCACGCTGTACTCCTCGACGGTGAGGGCCAGGGGATTGACGTCGGCGTAGGTGGTCGCGGAGTCGTACTGGATGCTGCCGGCGAGCTGGCCGGTGCCGCCGACCATGAGGTTATTCGCCTCGCCGTCGAGGACGGAGAGGTTGTTCAGCGCGATGGTCCCGCCCGCGCCGGGCATGTTGACCACCTGCGTGTTGTTGACGATGCCGTTGGCCCGCTGGGCCTGCTGCATCTCGCGGGCCACGGTGTCCCAGCCGCCGCCGGCGGCCGCCGGGGCGATGAGGGTCAGGGACGAGCGGAGGTCGCTGCCGCCGGAGGCGGAGGCGATCGACGCCGTGGCCGCCGTGCCGATGGCGGCGACGGCGATGACGCCGCCGACTCCGCGGAGGATGAACTGCCGGCGGCTGGGCGGCTGTCTGTGGTGGGGGCCCGATGGGGCGGGCTGGCTCGTGTCGGCCAACTGGTCTCCTCGATCAACTGCGTCGTTGGGTGATGCGGAGGCTGCGGTCGCTCAAGTCATGCCGAGGACGCGGCCAGTACCGTTCCGGCGCGATCCGTGGGTGGGGCCGCGCCGACTGGTGCCGAGTCGTCTTGCTCGACTTTGGAATGTGATTCACCATACACTGAAGATCCGGGCAATTCGAACTCGGCCGGGGACGGGGAGTTCAGCTCACTATCTTCCCGGTCCGCGTCCGCCGTCCGGACCGATCGAGATTCCCGAGACATCCGAGGAGAGAGCCGCACTATGACCATCGTTCTTGCCAGTGCCGAGAGTCCCGCGGGGCACGCCGCCCGGGACTACGCGGTCGAGGAGGCCAAACGGCGCGACGCCGACCTGCTGGTGTTCCCCGTGGACGGCTCCTCGCCGGACCCGGCCCAGTTCGGCTACGACCGCGTCTCGGTCCAGACGCCGGACGAGCGCAGCAAGGACGCGGTGGGGGACCTGATCGACATGACCACCCGCGGCGACATCGAGGTCGTGGTGGTGGGGGTGAGACGGCGCAGCCCCGTGGGCAAGATGTTCCTCGGCTCCTCCGCCCAGCAGATCATCCTCGAGTCCGGCGTGCCGGTCATCACCGTCAAGCCTGCCCAGGGTGAGGGGTAGCCCTCCGTCGATCCCTGATGTTCGCATGAAGATGCCGGGTCCGAGAATGTCGGACCCGGCATCTTTGTCGAATTCTCGAATCCTCCGGAATTTACTTAGCGAAGTAATGCACATTCTCCCATCAGGGGAATTCCTCGAACATCTCGAAGAGGATCTCCACGACGCCGACGTCGGGGATTCCGTGCGACGGGCTCGTTCTCCGCAAGGAGGGACAGTTGCGCCGTTCCTTAATTGATAATGATTCCCACTAATCATAATCTTCCATCCTGAAGCTCGCCCCGCCCGGTCCCCGTGACCGCCCGGCCCCAGGAGGAAGACCCATGGCCCTGCTCGACGTGCGCGCCCTGACCGCGGCCGCGGGAAGGGAGCGGCTGCTCGGACCCCTCGGATTCGCCCTGGAGCGCGGCCGGCGCTGCGCGCTGCTCGGCCCCTCCGGCTCGGGGAAGAGCCTCACCGCCTCGGCGATCCTGGGGACCACGGCCGAGAACCTGGTCCTGACGGGGGAGGTCCTGCTGGACGGGACCCCGGTGACGGGAGTTCCGCTGGCCCAGCGGGGCGCGCGCCTGCCGGACCTGCCCCGGGTGGCGCTGGTCAGCCAGGACCCGACGCGCAGCCTCAACCCGGCGGTGCGGGTGGGCGCCCACCTGGAGCGCGCCCTCGGGAGGCCCCCGGGCGGCGTCGCCAGCGGGGAGGCGCTCACCCTGCTCGGCGATCTCGCCTTCGAGGACCCGCGCCGGATCCACCGCGCCTATCCCCACGAGCTCTCCGGCGGTCAGCGGCAGCGGATCTGCCTCGGCCTCGCCCTGGCCAGGCGCCCGGACCTCCTGATCGCCGACGAGCCCACCACCGCGCTCGACGCCGTCACCCAGGATCAGGTGCTCGGCCTGCTCGACCGGCTGCTGCCCGCCTCCTCGGCGCTGCTGTTCATCACGCACGACGCCGCCGCGGCCCGGGCCCTCGGGGCGGACCGGCTCCGGCTGGAGGGCGGACGCATCGTGGCGACGGGCTGGGGCGAGGAGGGCGACGCCGTGCTGCGGACCGCCCCCACGGCCCGGCCCGGAGACGCGGCCCGGCCCGGCGCCACCGCGCGCCTCGGAGGTCCCGCCCAGCCCGGGGGGCCCGCCCGGCCCGCCGCGGCCGCGGGCCCCTCCGCAGCGCCCATCCTCGAGGCCCGGGACCTGACGGTGGCCTACCCCGCGGCACGGGGTGCGGGCCCGTTCTGCCGCCGGACGCGCGGGAGGGCGCCCCGTCCGGCCCTGACCGGAGCCGACCTGCGGATCGGCCCGGGGGAGAGCATCGGCGTCGTCGGGAACTCCGGCTCGGGTAAGACCACGCTCATCAGCGCGCTGCTCGGCCTGCTGGCCCCCGCCGAGGGCTCGGTGGAGTACCGCGGCCGGGCCGTGGGAGCCCTGGACCGCGAGTCCCTGCTGCGCTTCCGCCGCGAGGTGCAGTTCATCCCGCAGGACGCCCGGGGCAGCCTGGACCCCCGCGCCGGGGCGCTCGCGCAGGTCATGGAGCCGCTGCTGCGCCTCGAGCCCGCCGGCGGAGGCACGAGGGCGGAAGCCTGCCCCGCTGACGCCGCTGCCGGCCCCGGCGCGCACTCCGCGGCCGGTCCCCGTCCGCGCGGCAGGGACGCCCGCTCGCGGGCCGAGACTCTGCTGGAGCGCGTCGGGCTCGACGCCGGCCGCTGGTCCCACCGCCCCCGCCAGCTTTCCGGCGGGCAGTGCCAGCGCGTCGCGATCGCCCGCGCACTGGCGACCGCTCCCCGCCTGCTGATCGCCGACGAGCCGCTCAGCGGCCTCGACCCCGCCCTGCGGCAGCGCACCATCGACCTGCTCCGCTCCGTGCTCGGCGACGCCGCGGACGAGGACCGCCGGACCGGCCTCCTGATGGTCTCCCACGACCTCGAGTCGGTGCTCGCCCTGTGCGACCGCGCGGTCGTCGTCGACGGCGGCCGGATCGTCGAGGACCGCCCCGTCCTGGAGCTGTTCCGCAGCCCGGCCTCCGAGGCCGGCACCCGGCTGCTGGTCACCGCCCACGACGACGGGGCCTCCCGTGTCTAACACCCTCCTGCCCCCGCGCCGCCGGGCCCTCGCGAGGACGCCCCGCGCCCGCGGCTGGACCGTCGTCGCCTCCCAGGCCGTGGCGAACCTGGGGTTCTACGCCGTCGTGCCCTTCCTGACGGACCATCTGGCGGGCGGGATGGGGCTCTCGGCGGCGCTGGTCGGCGTCGTGCTGGGGGTCAGGACCGCGGCCCAGCAGGGACTGTTCGTGGTCGGGGGCACGCTCGCGGACCGCTTCGGCCCCCGCGCGCTGGGCCTCGCCGGGTGCGCCCTACGCGTGCTCGGGTTCGTCCTGCTCGGGGTGGGGACCAACTACCCCGCGGTGCTCGTCGCGGCGGCCCTCACCGGGCTCGGCGGCGCCCTGTTCTCCCCGGCCTTCGAGTCCACGCTGACCCGCGTGGCCGGCGAGGAGGAGAGCGGGGTGGGGCGGCGCGCGTGGTTCGCCCGCTTCGCCGCCGTCGGGGAGACCGGCGCCCTGGTGGGGCCGGCCCTGGGCGGGCTGCTGTTGGGAGTCTCCTTCCTGGCCGTCTGCCTGATCAGCGCCGGGCTGTTCCTGGCGCTCGGCCTCCTCCTGGGCCTCGCGATGCCCCGCCACGCGCCGGCGCAGCCCCGCGTCGCCGGGAGCTGGCGCCTCGCGCTGGCCAACCGGCGGTTCCTCGCCTTCGCGGCGCTGTACTCCGGCTGCCTGTTCACCTGGAACCAGCTCTACTTCGCGATGCCGCTGGAGCTCTCCGCGCATCCCGACGCCGTCGCCGTCACGGCCCTGATGTTCGCCCTGGCCTCGCTCGTCGTCGCCGTCCTCCAGATCCCCGTGACGCGCTGGATCGGGGAGAGCCCGCTCGGGACGGCGATCCCGCTCGGCTTCCTCGTCATGGCGGCCTCCATGGGGGTCGTCCCGCTCGGCCGGGAGCTCGGGGCACCCCCGGCCGCGGCGGTCGTGGCGGCCGCCGTGGTGCTCGCCGCGGGCCACATGGTCGCGGTGCCCACTGCGCTCGCGGCCGTGGCGGAGCTCGCCGGCACCGACCCGCCCGGCGCCTACCACGGCCTGCTGGCCACCTGCGGCGGCGCGGCGGTGCTGGCCGGCAACGCCCTCATCGGACCCCTCCTCACCCCTGCCGAGCACGGCGTCCCGGCGCCGGGTTGGGCCGTGCTCGCGGCCGTCCCCGCCTGCTGCGCCCTGGGCCTGCGCCTCCTGCTCCGCACCGACCACCATCACCGCGCGCACGCCGGGCCCCGGCGGGCCGGCGCCGCCTCCCGAAAGGAAAACCCATGAAACCTCAGCAGCACGTCCTCAAACGCCGCACCCTCCTCGCCGCCGTGGCCGGCGCCCCGCTCCTGGTGGGGCTCAGCGCCTGCGCCGGAGGCTCGCAGACGGCCTCCTCGGACGCCTCGGGGCGCATCAAGCTCGCCATGCTCCAGCCGCCGCGCAGCGCCCTGTCCCCCTTCAGCGACGATGCCTTCAAGCTCTCGCGCTGGTCCACGGCCGAGCCGCTGATCCTGCTGGACGAGAACGGCGACCCCGAGCCCCTGCTGGCCACCTCCTGGGAGCAGACGGACGGCCGGACCTGGCGCTTCACCATCCGGGAGGACGTCACCTTCCACGACGGCGCCGCGCTCGACGCCGCCGCGGTGGTCACCGCCCTGCGGGCGGCGATCGACGCCTCCCCGAAGCCCCGGATCCTGGACGGCGTCGAGATGGAGGTCGAGGAGGTGGACTCCCGCACCGTGCAGGTGCGGACCGCCGAGGAGGACCCCCTGGTCCCCGGCCGGCTCTCCAGCCCGCAGCTGGTCATCCTCAGCCCCGAGGCCTACGCCGGGCCGACCGTGAGCCCGGTCGGCCGCGGCACCGGCGCCTTCGAGCTCACCGAGGTGGACGGGACCACCGCGGCCACGCTGGAGCGCTACGAGGACTACTGGGGCGACCGCGCGGCGTCGGCGGGCATCGACGTGAGCTTCGTGCCGGACGGCACCGCCCGCGGGGCCGCGCTGCGCACCGGCGAGGCGCAGCTGGTCGAGGCGATCCCCGTCTCCCAGGTCGCGCTGCTGGACGAGGAGCTCGTCCACGAGGTGCCCATGCCGCGCACCAACACCCTCTACCTCAACGTCACCTCCCCGACCTTCTCCGACCCGGCGATGCGCGCGGTGGTGCGCGAGGCCGTGGACCGGGAGGGGCTGGTGGAGAGCGTCTACGAGGGCCACGCCGACGCCGCCTCGGGCCTGCTGGGCCCGGCCGTCCCCTGGGCCGCCGAGCTGCGCGAGGAGCCCAGGTACCGGCCGGCGGGGACGCCCTCGGGCCAGAAGGTCACCATCGGCACCTTCACCGACCGCTCGGAGCTGCCCGAGGTGGCGGTCGCGCTGGAGGCCGCGCTCGAGCAGCGCGGCTTCGAGGTGGAGCAGGACGTCCGGGAGTACGCCAACATCGAGCAGGATGCGCTCGACGGCGCCTTCGACATCTTCATCCTCTCCCGCGCCACGATCCTCGACTCCGGCGACCCGGTCGCCTACATGGTCTCCGACTTCGGCTCGGCGGGGTCCTTCAACCTCTCCCAGATCGACGACCCGGCCGTGGACGAGGCGCTGAAGGCGGCATCGGCGGCCCCGGTGGGCGAGGAACGGCGCCGGGCGATCATGGCCGCCGAGCGCGTGATCCTCGAGACCGACGCCGCGATCCCGCTGCTGCACGAGCGCGTGATCCAGGGCGAGGCGGAGAACCTCAGCGGGGCCCTGCGCGACCCCCGCGAGCGCGCCCTGGTGGACTCCCGCACCGAGATCGGGAGCTGATCGATGCTCCGTGCCCTCATCCCCGCCGCCTCGCGGCTGGTGACGGCTGCCGCGGTGGTCTGCTTCGTCGGCATGCTGCCGTTCCTCTCCGGCCAGGACCCCGCCGCCGCGGTGCTGCGCGCCCGCTCCGCCGAGCAGCTGATGACCCAGGAGGCTCTCGACGCCGTCCGCCGGGGCCTCGGCCTCGGCGAGACCGCGTGGCAGACCCTGGGCCTGTGGTTCGGCCGCCTGCTGCACGGGGACCTCGGGACCTCCTGGGTCTCCGGGGCGCCGGTGGGTCCCTCGGTGCTCTCGGCCCTCGGGGTGTCCCTGCTGCTGATGGGGGTCGCGATCCTCGTGGCCCTGGCCGTCGCGGGGCTGGTGTGTTTGGGTCCGGTCCGGGCCGGGATGCGCGGGCGGCCGGCCACGGGCTCGGGGGCGCTGAGCGCGGCGCTGACCGCGCTGCCGGAGTTCCTGCTGGGCGCGGTGCTGCTGGTGGTGCTCTCGGTGTGGCTCGGGCTGCTGCCGCCGTACGGGTGGGGGACGCCGTCGAACGTCGTGCTGCCCGCCCTGGCCATGGGGCTCCCGGCGGGCGGACTGCTGGGGCGGCTGCTCGCCGAGGCGATCACCTCCGCCTACCGGGAGCCGTGGGTGCAGACCTGGATCATGTCCGGGTGGACCCGCGGGGAGGTGCTGCGCGGGACGCTGCGGCGGGCGGTGCCTCCGGTGCTGCCCCAGATCGGGCTGGTGATGGTCGGGCTGACGGGCGGCGCCGTCGCCGTGGAGCAGATCTTCACCGTGCCGGGCCTGGGCCGCACCGCCCTCGGCGCGGCGGCCAGCAGCGACCTGCCGATGCTGCAGGCGTGCGTGCTCGTCCTGCTCGCGATCGGCGTGCTCGCCGGGTCGGGGAGCCGGCTGCTGGGCCGCCGCCTGCTGGGGCCGGCGATGGCGGCCCAGGCGATGACGGAGGGGCAGCGGGCGCCGGTGCTGCGCCGCGGCTGGTGGATCGTGCCGGCCGCGTGCGGCGTCGTGCTGCTGGGGGTCATCGTCCTCGGCGTGCCGCTGGACGCCTACGGGACCGGCCTGCCGCGGCTCGCGGCGCCGGGGACCGAGGGCGCCTCGGGGGTCGCCGTGCTCGGGGCCGATGCCTCGGGGCGTGACGTGCTGGCCCGGGTGGGGCACGGCGCGCTGGCCACGATCCTGCTGGCGCTGGCCTGCGTGCTGTTTTGCTGGGTGATCGGCCTGCTGGCCGGAACCGTCCCGGCGCTGAGCACGGGGCCGTTCGAGGCCGCCAACGCGGTGCCGCCCGTCCTGGCGGGCATGGTGGTCGCTGCGCTGATGGGGCCGAGCGCGCAGGGCGCGGTGATCGCGGTGCTGGCCGTCTCCTGGGCGCCCCTGGCGGCCCACACGGCGTCGCTGGTGGAGGAGGCCAACGCGACCGCCTACTCGCGGATGGCGCCGCTGCTGGGGATCTCCCGGACCCGGCTGGTGCTGACCAAGCTGCTGCCGGGGGTCTCCGGGCCGGTGTTCCGGCACGCCATGCTGCGCCTGCCCGGCACGGCCCTGGCGCTGGCGGCGCTGGGCTTCCTGGGGCTGGGGCCGCAGCCGCCGACGCCGGACTGGGGGCTGCTGCTCAACGAGGGCATCGACTACATCGAGCGCGCTCCGTGGGTCGCGGCGGCGCCGATGCTGGCGCTGATCGCGCTGTCGGTGCTGGCGGTCTCGCTCTCCTCGCGCAGGGCGTAGGCGCAGGACGCCCCGCTAGGCCACCGAGCCCCGTTCCACCAGCGGCATGGGGACGAGCGTGGCGGGTGCGGGAGCCTCCTCGTCCAGCAGCATGCGCGCACCCAGCGCGCCCATCTCGCGGTAGGGCAGCCGCATGGTGGTCAGCGGCGGGTGCAGGTAGGTGGCGAGCTGCTCGTCGTCGAAGGACATCACGGCGACGTCGTGGGGCACGCGCAGGCCGCGCTCCTGAAGCGCCTGGTAGGCGCCGAAGGCGACCCTGTCATTGGCCGTCAGGATCGCGGTGAACGACGCCGCGTCGTCGAGCATCCGCAGGGTCCCGCGGTAGCCCAGCTCCGGCTCCCACTCGTGGCCCTCGGCCTCCGCGGCGAAATCCAGACCGGCGGCAGCCATCGCGGCGTCGATCCCGGCGTAGCGCTGGGGGATGGTCGCGGAGAGGTAAGGGTCCAGGACCCTCTCCGAGCGGCCGATGAAGGCGATGCGGCGGTGCCCGGCCGCCAGCAGCCGGTTCACTGCAGCCTCCCCGGCATCCTGCTCGGCGGGGAGGATGGCGGGCAGCCCGTCGGCGACGCCGTTGATCAGCACGGTCCGCTTGCCGCGCGGCAGCGCCGGCAGACCCACCTTCCGGGCGCTCATGAAGCCGAAGAGCAGGCCGTCCACGCGGCGCTCCAGCATCGAGGCCACGACCTTCTCGAGCCGCTCCGGGCGCTCGCCGACCTCCGCCATGAGCACCGTGTACCCGCGCTCCTCCGCCGCGTCGAGGGCGCCGCGGATCATGGCCGAGGCGTACCGGGTGACCGTGACGCCGTCCGAGACGAAGGCGAGCGAGCGGGTCCTGCCGGTGCGCAGGCTGCGGGCGGTGGGATCGGGGGAGTAGTCCAGCCGCTCCGCCGCCTCGCGGACCCGCTCCGCGGCCTCCTCGGAGATGCGGGTGTTCCGCCGCCCGTTGAGGACGAGGCTGACCGTGGTCACCGAGAGGCCTGCCTCGCGGGCGACGTCGGCCTGGGTGGCCCTCTTCTTCATCTTCCGTCCCTCCGGGCCGTCCTGCACGCACGGCGCGGGCTGCCCGCGCGCTGGCACCACTGTATCGGGAGGGGGCGGAAGTGACGCGTGACACCCGGGGAAAACGGTGCTAGCGTACCTGCTAAGTCGATTTATCAAAGACCGGAGGCCTCAGCGTGGAGCCTCTGCCCTGAAACATCAAGGAGCGGCGACGTGGCCCTATCCTCTTCGACCTTCAAGAACCCCTCGTACCTGCAGAGCTCCCTGACGCTCCTGCTCTTCTTCGCCTCCTGGGGCGTGTGGTGGTCCTTCTTCCAGATCTGGCTCACCGACCCGGACTCGGGACTCGGGCTCAACGGCTCGCAGGTGGGTACCATCTACTCGGTCAACTCGGCCGGGACCCTGATCATCATGCTGCTGTACGGGACGCTGCAGGACCGGCTGCGGATCAAGCGGCACCTGGTGATCTTCGCCGCGGCGATCATGACGCTGGTCGGGCCGTTCGCCATCTGGGTCTACCGGCCCCTGCTGGAGAGCGCCTTCGCGGTCGGGGTGGTCGTGGGCGCCGTCGTGCTCTCGGCCGGCTTCATGGCCGCCGCGGGGCTGCTCGAGGCCTTCTCCGAGCGGCTGAGCCGGGCCTTCAACTATGAGTACGGCCAGGCCCGGATGTGGGGCTCCTTCGGCTACGCCGTCGTCGCGCTGATCGCGGGCTTCCTGTTCACCGTGAACCCGGCGCTGAACTTCTGGCTGGGCTCCCTCTTCGGGCTGCTCTGCCTGCTCGTGCTCCTGCTCTGGAAGAGCCCGGCGGTCCCCCGCGACGCCGCGACCACCGTGGACCCGACCGACGTCGAGAACACCCCGGGCCTGCGCGAGATGGCCGGCGTGCTGCGCTCCCCGGCGCTGTGGGCGATGATCGTCTTCGTCCTGCTTTCCTGGACTTTCTACACCGTCTTCGACCAGCAGATGTTCCCGGAGTTCTACACGCAGCTCTTCGACACGCCCGAGCACGGGCAGCAGGTCTACGGCGTGCTGAACTCGGTGCAGGTCTTCCTCGAGGCGATCATGCTCGGCCTGGTGCCGATCCTCATGCACAGGATCGGGGTCAAGAACACCCTGATGCTCGGGATGCTGGTGATGTTCCTGCGCATCCTGGGCTGTGCGGTCTTCCACGACCCCGTGGTCATCTCCTTCGTCAAGATGTTCCACGCCCCCGAGGTCGCGCTGTGCATCCTGCCGGTCTTCCGGTACTTCACGCTCCACTTCAACCCGGCGCTGTCCGCGACGATGTACATGGTGGGCTTCCAGGTCGCCTCGCAGGTCGGGAACATCGTCCTCTCCCCGGTGCTGGGCGCGCTGCGCGACGGCATCGGCTACCAGCCCACCTTCTTCGTGATCGCCGGCATCGTGCTGATCGCCGGGATCTACGGCATCCTCGTGCTGAAGAGGGACGACCAGCAGGTCGACGGCGACCCCTTCGCCCGCCGCGCCGCACGCCAGAACACGACCAAGGAAGAGGTCCAGCGATGACCGAGCAGACCGTCGAGCCGAACCTGTCCGAGCAGCTCCGCCGCGCGGAGGCGGCCAACGCCGCCCTGCGCCGGCAGCTGAACCCGCGTTGGTACCCGACCTTCCACATCGCGGCCCCGGCGGGTTGGATCAACGACCCCAACGGGCTGTGCTTCTTCCAGGGCCGCTACCAGGTCTACTTCCAGCACAACCCCGCCAGCGCGCGGCACCACTTGATGCACTGGGGCCACGTGTCCAGCGAGGACCTGGTGACCTGGCGCCGCGAGCCGATCGCGCTGGCCCCCACACTGGAGGCCGACCGCGACGGCGTCTTCTCCGGCTCCGCGGTGGTGGGCGACGACGGCCGGCTGTACGCCTTCTACACCGGCCACCGCTGGCGCAACGGCGTGAACGAGGACGAGGGGAACCTCCAGGTCCAATGCCTCGCGGTCTCCGAGGACGGGGTGAGCTTCGAGAAGCGGGGCGTCGTCGTCGAGGGCCCCGAGGACCTGCTGCACTTCCGCGACCCCAAGGTCTGGCGCACCGGCGGGACCTGGTGGATGGTCTTCGGCGCCTGCTCGGCGGAACGCCGCGGGGAGGTCTGGCTGTACCGCTCCGAGAACCTCCTCGACTGGGAGTTCGACCGGGTGCTCTTCCGGGACCCGGACCCCGAGGCCTACATGCTGGAGTGCCCCGACATGTTCCCGCTGGAGAATAAGTGGGTGATCCTGTACTGCCCCATGGGCCCGCGCGAGGACGGCTTCCGGGCCCGCAACACCCACAACGCCGGATACGTGGTCGGCGAGTGGGAGCCGGGCGGGGAATTCCGCCAGCTCACCGAGTACCGGCCGCTGGACTGGGGGCACCAGTTCTACGCCCCGCAGACCTTCGAGGCCCCGGACGGGCGCCGCATCGCCTTCGGCTGGATGGGGTCCTTCGAGATCCCCGTGCCCACCCAGGCCGAGGACGCCTGGTGCGGCCAGCTGACCGTGCCGAGGGAGCTGACGCTGGACGCCGACCTGCGGCTGCGCAACCGGCCCGTGGCGGAGATCGAGCGGCTGCGCACCGGCTCACGCGAGTCCGGGCCCTTCGAGGTGGGGCTCAACGACGACGTCGTGCTCCTCGAGGACGCGGAGGCCTACGAGATCGAGCTGGAGGTAGACCTCGCGCGGACCACCTCCGAGCGGGTCGCGCTGAAGCTGGGGCTGACCCGGGACGGCAGCCACACCCTGGTCGCCTACGACGACCTCCTCGGCCGCGTGGTCCTCGACCGGCACGCCGCGGCCCACGGCGACCGCGGCCAGCGCGGCGCCCCCTTCCCGGGCGGGGACCGCCTGCGGCTGCGGGTCCTGGTGGACCGGGGCTCGGTGGAGGTCTTCGTGGACGACGGCGCGGAGTCGGTCTCCTCGTTCGCCTTCCCCGCCGAGGGGCCCCGCGCGGCGGTGCTCAGCTCCGAGTCCGGGAGCATCGCCGTCGAGTCGCTGAGGGTGCACCGGCTGCGCAGCGCGTGGGAGGAGACGGAGTAGGGGAGCAGGGCAGAGGAGGCCCGAAGGGGCGAGAGGCGCGCCGGAGGGCTGGCGCCTGAGGGACGGTGCTCTCCGGCAGCACTCTCCGGGCGGTGCCCTCCGGCCGGCGTCTTCTGGACGGCGTCTTCCGGCGCCTTCCGGATGGCACCCGCCGGGTGGCGCCCGCCGGGTGGCGCCCGCCGGGTCAGCGCCCTCCGTTCAGGGAGTCAGCTCCCGCACGAGCTGTGCCGCCCTCGTCTCCCGGCAGGCGGCGAATCCCGTCCCCGCCCACAGGTTCAGGTGCTCCGGATCCCCGGCGGTGTCGGCGAGGCGCCGCATCTGAGAGGTCAGGTAGTGAACCTGAGGATATAGAGCCGGAGCGTGGGCGGAGTGCTCCGCGGCGAAGGCGTTCTCCACGGTCCGGGCCGGCCGGCCGGAGAAGGCCCGGGTGAGCACGGTCCCGCGCCCCCTCAGCTCCAGCAGCGCCCGGCGGTGCGTGGCCTTGGTCCCGGCCTCCCGCGCGGTGAGGAACAGGGTGCCGACCTGCACCGCGTCCGCCCCCGCCTCCAGCAGGCGCACGACGTCGTCCCTCCCCGCCACGCCGCCGGCGGCGATCACCGGCCGGTCCGTGGCGGCGCGGGCCGCCGCGATGAGGTCCGTCAGGTCCTCCGCCGAGTCGTCGTCGATCCCGGCGGCGCTCGCCCGGTGGCCCCCGGCCTCGATCCCCTGGACCCCCAGGGCGTCGGCGCCGGAGCGGGCGGCGGAGAGGATCCCGGCGCGGCTCGTGGCGTAGAGGATCGCCGCCTTGCCCGCCTCCGGGACCCGGCGGACCACCCGCTCCCCGGGGTGGCCGAAGGTGAAGGAGACGCAGGCCGCCGAGGAGCTCAGGACCCGCTCGAGCTTCTCCTCGAAGCCGTCGTCGGACCAGTGCGGCTCGGACGGAAAGACCTCCGGGGAATATTCCCCATCGGCTATCAATAGCTCGCGATAGGCGTCGTAGCGGGCCTCGGCGTCCTCCGGCGGGCCGGCGTCGGGGACGAAGAGGTTGACGCCGTAGGGAGCGGAGGTGAGTTCCTCGACGTCCCCGAGGGCGCGGTCCAGCGCCTCGAGGTCGAGGTATCCGGCGGCGAGGAACCCCAGGCCCCCGGCGTCGCTCACCGCCGCGCACAGCCGAGGGGTCGAAGGGCCCCCGGCCATCGGGGCGAGGACGATCCTCCGATCCTCCATCACCTCGCGAAAGCGGTCCGTCATGGCTGCTCCTTACCTAGGGCGTCCCCGGTCTCGGGCTCTCCGGCCAGCGTACAGAGGGCCGCGGGTTGCGAAAGGCGGGGAGGGGACGCATCTCCGTCCGCTCGGTCGAGGCGAGACGCGCCTTCCGACCGCCCGAATCCACAGGCACCGGCCCGGAGCGCGGCGGTGTTGCTATGGTGAGAATCACCTGCACCCGCGACGACGCGAAGGAGTCGAACACCATGCGCGCAGCCCGCTTCTACGAGAACCACGACATCCGCATCGACGAGATCGAGGCTCCCACGGCGGGCCCGGGGGACGTCCTCATCGACGTGGCCTGGTGCGGCATCTGCGGGACCGACCTCCACGAGTACCTCGACGGGCCGATCTTCGTCCCGCCCGCCGGGCACCCGCACCCCATCTCCGGGGAGGAGGCCCCGGTGACCCTGGGCCACGAGATGAGCGGGACCGTGGCCGCGCTGGGCGAGGGGGTCGATGACCTTGAGGTCGGACAGAAGGTCGTGGTCGAGCCGTACATCATCCGCGAGGAGAACGAGGGCGACCAGAACTACCAGCTGAGCCCGGACATGAACTTCATCGGCCTGGGCGGCGGTGGCGGCGGGCTCGGCGAGCAGATCGCCGTCAAGCGCCACTGGGTGCACCCCGTCGCCGACTCGGTCGAGCTCGACGAGGCCGCCCTCATCGAGCCCCTCTCGGTGGCGCACCACGCCTTCGTCCGCTCCGGCGCCGGAGCCGGGGACGTCGCGATCATCGGCGGGGCCGGGCCCATCGGGGTCCTGACCGCCGCGGTGCTCAAGGCCGAGGGGCTGACCGTGATCGTCAGCGAGCTCTCCGAGCTTCGCCGCCAGAAGGCGCTGGACGCCGGGGTCGCGGACCACGCCTTCAGCCCCCGCGAGGTCGACGTCGTGGAGAAGGTCAAGGAGCTGACGGGGGGCCGCGGCGCCGACGTCGGCTTCGAGTGCAGCTCGGTCGACGTCGTGCTGGACATGCTGCTCGACGCCGTGCGCCCCGCCGGCGTGATCGTCAACGTCTCCATCTGGGGCCACGAGCCCAAGGTCGCCCTCCACAAGCTGGTCATGAAGGAGATCGACCTGCGCGGGACGATCGGCTACTCGCACGACCACCCGGCCACCATCCGGCTCGTCGAGGAGGGGAAGGTGGACCTGCGCCCCTTTATCACCGGCAAGATCGGGCTGGAGCATCTCATCGACGAGGGGTTCGACACCCTCATCAACCACAACGAGACGGCCGTGAAGATCCTGGTCTCCCCGACCGGGAAGGGATTGGAGGAGTAGAGCGCGGATCTCCTGCGCCGTCCCGGCCCGCCGGGCCGGGGGCCGCAGCTCGGCGGCCGGGGAGGACGCGGGAATCGACGAGGACGAGGACATCTACGAGGAGGAGGACGCCGTGAGCGCGCAGACCGACCGCAGGATCCAGGACATCATCGAGGACATCGAGGAGCCGGGACGCTCGGCCCCCGAGCACTTCTGCGACCGGCACGACGCCGGTCAGGCCGCGTTCATCGTGGATCGGCCGGGGCGCCGTCCCGTGAGCCACAGCTTCGGAGAGCTCGCGGAGCGCTCCCGGCGGATCGCGAGCTGCCTCGCGGCCCTGGGCGTGGGGGAGGGGGATCGCGTCGCGAGCTTCATGAGGCGCTCCTTCGACCTGCCCGCCCTCATCCTGGGCGCGTGGCGACTCGGGGCCGTCTACACGCCGATCTTCACCGCCCTGGCCCCCGAGGCGGCGGAGAGGCGGCTGAGCCGCTCCGCCGCCAAGGTGGTGGTGGCGGACCCCGAGTTCCTCGGGCACGTCCCGCAGGGCGAATGGACGGTGCTCGTCACCGGCTCCGAGGCCGTCGGAGGCGCGCCCGCCCTCGATGCCGAGCTGGAAGGGCACGGGCCGTGGGAGCAGGCGGCCCCCGCGGGGCCCGATGTCCCCCTGGTCCAGATCTTCACCTCGGGGACCTCCGGCCGCCCCAAGTCCGTCGTCCACACCAAGCGCCACGCCGCCGGCTGGCAGAGCTTCCTGGAACACGGTCTGGCGCTCGGGCCCGAGGGCGCCTACTGGTCGGCCGTGGACCCCGGCTGGTCCCTCGGCCTGTACACCGCGCTGCTGGCCCCCATGCTGCTCGGACGCTCGAACATCCTCACCGAGGACCGCTTCGAGGCCGGCTCGTCCTGGGACGTGCTCTCCGACCTCGAGGTCACCGACTTCATCGCGGCGCCCACGACGCTGCGGGTCATGCGCAACTCCCCCGAGAAGCGGATGGTCCGGCACCTGGAACGGCTCTCCAGCGCGGGGGAGGCGGTGACCCCCGGTCTGTTCGAGTGGTCGGACGACCTGGGGACCCAGGTCCACGAGTTCTACGGGCAGACCGAGACCGGTCTCTGCGTGGGCTTCCCCCATCACCCCGATCTGCGCCTCGACCCCGTCCAGGGCGCGATGGGCAGGCCCCTGCCCGGCTGGGAGATCGTTGTGCTGCGGATGGACGAGGACCGTCCGGCTCCGGACGGGGAGATCGGCCGTCTCGCCGTCGACGTCGCCGCGAGCCCCTTCATGACCTTCGAGGGCTACGACGGTCCCCAGGAGCCGGAGGACGAGCGGTTCACCGCGGACGGCGTCTACTACCTGACCACCGACCTCGCGATCCGCGAGAGGAACGGGATGCTCCGGTTCGCGGCGAGGGACGAGGACGTGATCCTGTCCTCCGGCTACCGTCTCAGCCCGGTGTCGATCGAGAACTCGCTGATGGGACACCCCGCGGTGCACGAGGCCGCGGTCGTCGGGGACGCCGACCGGGACCGGGGCGAGATCGTCCACGCCTACGTGGTGCTCGAGGAGGGGCACGAGCCGGGCCGGGAGAAGGAGGAGGAGCTGCAGCGCTGGGTCAAGGACAACTACGGCGCGCACGCGTACCCGCGGCAGGTGAGCTTCATCGGCGAGATCCCCACCACCGAGAACGGCAAGGTGCGGCGCTCGGTGCTGCGCCGGCGTCGCGCGGGCTGACCGGCCGCGCGGCCCGTGCGGCGCTCCGGTCGCGGAGCGGCCGGCCAGGCCCGCGATCTGCGGGTGCGGTGGCGTCGCGACCCGGCCCCCCGAGTCGGCCCCGGGCCTCAGACTGGGCCCCGGCCCCGGCCCCGGTGACCCGGCCCGGACGGGTGTTCTCCGGCGGACCTCGCCCCTAGGCTGGTGACATGGAGATCACGATCCAGCCCGGAGACATCACCCAGACCCGCGTCGACGCGATCGTTAACGCCGCCAATTCCTCCCTGCTGGGAGGCGGGGGCGTGGACGGCGCGATCCACCGCGCAGGAGGCCCGGGAATCCTGGCCGAATGCCGGCGGATCCGCGAGGAGGAGCTGCCGGACGGTCTGCCGGCCGGGCAGGCGGTGGCCACCACCGCCGGCGACCTCCCCGCGCAGTGGGTCATCCACACCGTGGGGCCCACCTACGCGAAGACCCCGGAGAAGTACGCGGAGAAGGCCCCGATCCTGGCCTCCTGCTACCGGGAGTCGCTGCGCGTCGCGGCGGAGCTCGGGGCCCGCAGCGTCGCCTTCCCGGCGATCTCCGCCGGGATCTACGGGTGGCCCATGGACGACGCCGCCCGCATCGCCGTCGAGACCGTGCAGGAGCAGGGGGAGCGGCTGGGCGACGTCGTCGGAACCGTCGTCTTCGTGCCCTTCAGCGCCGAGGCCGAGCGCTGCTTCGAGCAGGCGGTGGAGGGGGCCGAGGCCTAGCCGGGCGGTGGGAAGACAGGCGGTCCCAGCGCTGGCCGGGTTCCCTGGGGACTCAGGGCCTGGGATCCCGGCCTCGGCCGGCCCCGAGCGAGTTCCAGGACAGGCGCCGCCAGGGCGGCCAGGACAGGCGCCGCCAGGACTGCCAGGCCATGAGGACCCCGGAACGCGGAACGGCCGGGCCACCCGGACCTCACGAGGAGGTCACGGGCGACCCGGCCGTTACCGGGGTCTGGGGAGCCTAGAGGGCGCGGACGCTCTTGGCCTGCATGCCCTTGGGGCTGCTCTCGGACTCGAACTCGACCTTCTGCCCCTCGGCGAGTTCACGGTAGCCGTTGCCTTCGATGGCGCTGAAGTGGACGAAGACGTCGTCGGATCCGTCATCGGTTGCGATGAAGCCGAAGCCCTTTTCCGCGTCGAACCATTTCACGGTGCCAGTGGCCATAATGATGTGTTTCCTTTGATCATGCTGAGACCGCACGGCGGCGGCCGGTACTCGCGCCGGAGTGCCCGACGCGTTACGAGTGAAAAGACTGAGCGGCTGCCGCGTCAGCGGCTGCAGAGCAGAGAACGGGAACGGGGCGGATTCGCTGGGTGCACCCCCGGAAATTCGAGGGAGACCGTGAGAATCTCGTCATTCCCTCTTTTCGTCGCTCTCACGAGCCTACCAGCCGAGGGGGCGTATCACCTACGGGATGGCGACACGGGTTTCAGCCCCCGGCGAAGGCGAGCCCCCGGCGCCCCGGACGACGGCGGCCCGGAGGCCTCCTCGCCCTCAAGGGAGGAGGCCTCCGGGCCACCGGTCGGAAGGGACCAGCCTCCTGGAGGGAAGGGTCAGTCCTTCTGCTCGGCCTCGGCGGCGCTGTCGTAGTGCGAGGCGTCGAAGCGCTTCACGGCCTCGTCGATCATGCGCTCGGCATCCTCCTTGGTGCCCCAGCCCTCGCCCTTGACCCACTTGCCGGGCTCCAGGTCCTTGTAGCGCTCGAAGAAGTGCTGGATCTCGTCCTTCTTGTAGTCCTCGACGTCGTCCAGGGACTGGATCGCGTCGAAGCGCTTGTCGGTCGAGACGCAGAGGACCTTGGCGTCCCCGCCGGCCTCGTCGGTCATCTGGAAGACGCCGATGGGGCGGGCCTCGATGATGACGCCCGGCATGATGTCGTAGTCCATGATGACCATGGCGTCGAGCGGGTCGCCGTCCTCGCCCAGGGTGTCCTCGAAGTAGCCGTAGTGGGTCGGGTACTGCATCGAGGTGAAGAGGACCCGGTCCAGGCGCAGCCGCCCGGTCTCGTGGTCGATCTCGTACTTGACCCTGGACCCCTTGGGGATTTCGATCGTGACGTCGCGTTCCATGGATTCCTCTCCTTGCGATCGGGGATGCGAGGGGCGTCCTCGCCCGCGCCCGCGCAGAGGATGCGGGGCGCGCCTTCTGGCCTAATCTATCGTCCGGCTCCGCGAATCGGTAAAACCGCGTCCGGGGGCGGCGGCATGAGATTCTGGGGGAGAGGACCCCGGCCGCAGCGCCGGGGCGGAGAGGGAGCCGATGTCTGAGCAGGGGGCCCGGAGGGGCCGGGGATGGTGGGCGGCCGCGGCCGTCCTCGCCGTGGCGTGCTTGGGCGTCACGGCCTGGCTGGTGCCGACCGCCGTGGCGAACTGGGACGCGATCTTCTTCGAGGCCTCGGACGGGGGCGCGGAGGAGCCCGACGCCGGGCCCGTCTCGCCCCTGCCCTCCGATGCGCCGCATCCCGACGCCGAGCAGCTCGGTCGGAGCCTGGACGCCGCCCTGGCGGGCATGGGCGGGGGGAGGCTCGGGGCCCGCGTCGTCGACGTCGAGAGCGGGGAGGCGCTGTACTCGCGGGACGACGCCGAGCCGCTGGCCCCCGCCTCCAACCTCAAGGTCCTGACGGCCTTCGCCCTCCTGCGCCACGCCGACCCGGGGGACCGGTACCTCACCGAGAGCCGGATGGGGGCCGAGCCCGGCTGGATCACGCTGGTGGCGGGCGGGGACACGATGCTCTCCGACGCGGCGTCGGACCCGGACGGCGTGATGGGCCACGCGGGCCTCGGCGACCTGGCCGAGCAGACGGTCCGCTCCCTGCGGGAGGACGGCGTCGCCGGCCGGCAGCAGGTGCGCCTGGACGCGACGCGGTTCACCGGCCCCGCGGTCAGCCCGGACTGGGCGCCGGAGGACGTCGAGACCGGCTACGCGACGGGGGTCCACCCGATCGCCCTGTGGGACCACCACACCCAGCGGCCGACCGATCCCGAGGACGTCTCCCACCGCCCTGACGACGCCGCCCTGGACGCGCTGGACGCCTACGTCGAGGCCCTCAACGCCGCCGGCGCGGAGGCCGGCCTGTCCTTCGCCGCGGCCCAGGACCCCCGCGAGCTCCCGGCCGGCGACGCCGACGGCGACCGGCTGGGCGGCGTCAGCTCCGCGACCGTGCTGGAGCAGGCCGAGTACATGATGGAGAACTCCGACAACGTCCTGGCGGAGGTCCTGGGGCGCAACGCCGCGGTCGCGGCGGGCGAGGAGGGCTCCCTGGAGGGCGGCGTCGCGACCATCGAGCGCGCCCTGCGGGAGGAGGGAGTCTCCCTCGAGGGGCTGGACCTGAAGGACCTGTGCGGCCTGGCCGCCGACGACAGGGTCACCGCCGCGACCCTGGCCGGGGCGGTCTCCGGCGCGATCCGGGACGGCGGGCCGGCCTCCCACCTGGCGGAGACCCTCCCGGTCGCGGCGGGGACGGGGACGCTGTCCGAGCGCTTCGACGACCCGGAGGAGCAGGCGGCGGCGGGGTACGCCCGCGCCAAGACGGGGACGCTGCTGAGCGTCACCGGCCTCACCGGGTACACCACGACCTCCGAGGGCAGGCTGCTGGCCTACTCCCTGGTGGTCAACGACCTCCAGGACGCCGACGCCGCGCGGGAGGCCCTGGACCTCGCGGTGGCCGAGCTGACCCAGGCCTGAGGGGACCGGCGGCGCTGAGGGCGACCGGCCCGGCGGCGGCTCCTCCGACGCCGCGTCCGCCGGACTCAGACCCGGTGCCCGCGCGCCCTCTGGAGCGCGTCCGCGGCGCGGATCAGGGACAGGTGCGAGAACGCCTGCGGGAAGTTCCCCGCCAGCCGGCCCGTGACGGGGTCGTACTCCTCCGCGAGCAGGCCCGTGTCCGAGGCGTAGGAGCACAGCTGGTTCATCAGCCGATGGGCGTCGTCGGTCCGCCCCGAGTTCGCGTACTGCTCCACCAGCCAGAAGACGCAGATCAGGAACGGGTGCTCCTCGCCCTTCAGGCCGTCCATGGCGGTCTCGGTGCGGTACCGGCGGATCAGGCCGTGCTCGTCCATCAGGTCCCGCTCGATCCGCGCGACGGTCCCCAGCATCCTCGGGTCATCGGCCGCGATGAACCGGGTGTGCGGGAGCTGCAGCAGGGAGGCGTCCACCTCCCGGCTCCCGTAGGCCTGGACGAAGGAGCCGATCCCCTCGTCGTAGCCGCAGGCCATGACCTCCTCCCGCAGCCGCGCGCGGTACTCCTCCCAGCGCTCGGTCTCCCCGTCCAGGCCGTGCTCCTCGACGGCGCGCAGCGCCTCGTTGAAGGAGGCCCACATCATCACCCGGCCGTGGGTGAAGTGGCGGGGCTCTCCCCGCATCTCCCAGATGCCGCAGCCCTTCCTCTCGAAGTTCGCGATCGTGTAGTCCAGCAGCGCCTTCTGGAGCTCCCAGGAGAACTCGGTCTCCTCGTGGCCGCAGTCGCGCAGCTCGGCGAGCGCCAGCATCACCTCGCCCACGACGTCGGCCTGGAACTGGTCCGCGGCGGCGTTGCCGATCCGCACCGGCCGGGAGCCCTCGTAGCCGGAGAGGTGGGGGAGCTCCCTCTCCTCGAGATCGCGCTCGCCGCCGAGGCCGTACATGATGCGCAGGCGGTCGGCGTCGCCCGCGACCGCGCGCAGCAGCCAGTCACGCCAGTGCAGCGCGCCCTGCGGGTACCCGTGGGCGATCATCACCTCCACGGTGAGCGCGGCGTCGCGCAGCCACGTGTACCGGTAGTCCCAGTTGCGCTCGCCGCCGAAGCTCTCCGGCAGCGAGGCGGTGGGGGCGGCGACGAGCCCGCCGGTCTCGGCGTGGGTCAGGGCCTTGAGCACCAGCAGGGAGCGCCGCACCAGGTGGCCCTCGGGGGAGTTGACCTCGAGGCGGCGGGTCCAGCGGCCCCAGTAGTCCTCGGCGGCGCGCAGCGCCTGGTCGGGGTCCGCGGGGACGGGGGTCTCCTGCCAGGAGGGGAACCAGGTGAGGCTCCAGTCCAGGGTCTGGCCGGCCGTCATCGCGAACCGGCCGGCCAGGCGGGGC
Organism: Rothia halotolerans; assembly: GCF_004136635.1. GTDB lineage: Bacteria > Actinomycetota > Actinomycetes > Actinomycetales > Micrococcaceae > Rothia > Rothia halotolerans. The sequence goes on from NZ_NOIU01000004.1 coordinate 66,385, forward strand.
GCGAGGCTGCCGGAGGCGCTCGGGGCGGGGCGGTCGGCGGGCCGGTCTCCGGCGGGGTGCGGGTCGACGTGCTCGGCGGGACGGCCGTCGGAGGGGTCCCGTTCGGCGGGACGGCCGCTGGGGGAGTCCTGCTCGCCGCGGCCGGCCTCGTCCTCGGGCGGCGCCTGAGCTCCCTCGTGAGCCGTCTCGCGCTCGCGGGAGGCGACGCCTTCGCCGCCCCCGCGCCGGACGGCGTCGTCCTCCGTGGGAAGGGTGGTGGCGGCGAGGAGCGGGCCGCTGACCAGCACGCCGTCGGGGCCGGCGCTGCACAGCAGGGCGTCCCGGCCGCCCCCGCCCGGACAGGCCACCCGGCGGAACCACGGCAGGGAGCGGGCGTAGTTGAAGCGCAGGCGGAGGTCGTGCTCGACCTCGACCGATCCCTCGAGGCACTCGACGCGGCGGATGAGGTTCGAGTGGCCGTCGTGGGGCGGGAGGAAGTCGGTGACCCGGACCCGCCCGCCCGGGGCGCGCCACACGGTCTCGAGGATGAACGAGTCTCCGCGGTAGGAGCGCTCGACGACGTGCCCGCCCATCGCGGAGAGCTTCCACCGGCCGTCCTCCGGGCCGCCGAGGACGGCCGAGAACATCGCCGGGGAGTCGAAGCGGGGCAGGCACAGCCAGTCGACGGAGCCCTCCCGCGAGACCAGCGGGCCGGTCGAGAGGTCGGAGAGCAGCGCGTACTCCTCCAGCGGCGTGCTGGGGTGCTCGGTCGGTGCGCGCCCCGCGGCGCCGGTGCTCTCAGACATCTTCCCTGTATATCGCAGCGTGCTAGTAGCGTGAAGGCATGAAGGATTCCATGGACACCCTGATCGTCTGCGGCGCGAACGGCGACCTCTCCTGGCGGCTCCTGCTGCCGGGGCTCGCGACGTACCTCGCCGAGCGCCGGCCGGAGCGCGGCGTCGAGCTGATCGGCGTCGGCCACAGCGAGGACCGAGGGTTCGCGGACGCCGCGGGCCGGGCCTTCCGCGAGGCGCTCGACGAGGAGCGGCTGCGCCTGGACGGGCCGCGGCGCACGCTGGAGGGGGCCCGCTACCTCCAGGCCGACGTCACCGACGCGGAGGAGCTCGGCCGGGTCCTGGGGGAGGCGCAGGGGCCGCCCGTCCTCTACCTCGCCCTCGACCCGGCGATCGTCGACGGCGCCTGCGCCGCGCTCGAGGAGCTCGCGCAGCGGGGCGCGCTGCCCGAGGGGATGGTGCTCGCGGTCGAGAAGCCGTTCGGCACGGACCGGCAGAGCGCGCGGGAGCTCAACGAGCGGCTGGGACGGATCCTGCCCGAGGAGGACATCGTGCGCGTGGACCACTTCCTCGGCATGCCGGGGGTGCTGGGCGTCCCGGGCCTGCGCTGGGGAAATCCCGGCCTCGAGGGGAGGTGGGACGCCGAGCACATCGAGCGGATCGAGATCGTCTTCGACGAGACGCTCGGCCTCGAGGGCCGCGCCGACTTCTACGACGGCACCGGGGCCGCGGAGGACATGCTCCAGTCCCACCTGCTGCAGGCGATGGGGATGCTCATGATGGACCTGCCCGAGGAGGCCTCGGGCGAGGCGCTGCAGCGCGGCAGCGCGGAGCTCATCGCCGCCGCCGGGCTCGACGCGGAGGACCCCGGCGCCGTCTTCCGGGCCCGATACACGGCGGGCCGCGTCGGCGGGGCGGACCTCCCCGACTACGCGGAGGAGGAGGGGGTCGACCCGGAGCGGGGCACCGAGACCTTCGCCCGCCTCGTCGTACGGGTGAGGACGCCGCGCTGGGAGGGCGTGCCGGTGGTCCTGCGCTCGGGCAAGGCGGTCGGGAGCCCGCGGCAGGAGATCGCGGTGAGCTTCCGGGCCGAGCCCGGCCGCGAACGGCCCCGGGGCCTGGGCGAGGCCCGCGGGGACACGCTGCGGATCGGCCTGGAGGACGGCGCCGTCCGCTGGGAGGTGACAGCCGGCGGCCCCCACGCGTCCGGCGGGCTCCGGAGGGTCACGCTCTCCTCCGGCGTCGGGCAGGAGCCGCTGACCCCGTACGGAGCGGTATTCATGGGGATCTTCGAGGGGAACCCGGCGCTGCGGGTCGCGCCGGGCGCCCCCGAGGAGGGCTGGCGCATCCTCGCGGAGGCCCGCGCGGCGTACGAGGACGGACGGGCGCCGCTGGCCACCTATCCCGCGGGTACCACGGACCCTCATATGGCCTAGCCAGAAAGCGGAGGACCGTCTTCGAGCGGGGGAGGGTTAAGCCCTCCGGGCGATCGCATACTCTTACAGGGTCTATCACTCCTTGAAACCCTGAACGAGGTTCACGTGACCCTGAAGAGAATAACGGGTGGAGCCCTCGCGCTCGCCGTACTCATCGGTAGCCAGCTGGCTCCCGCCGCCGCCCAGGAGACCCCTGGAGCACCGGCGCCGCAGACGCAGGAGGCCGCGCCCGCCGGGCCCCCGGCGCCCCAGGCTCCCGCGCCCACCCTCGCCGCCACCCAGGCCCTGCAGGCCCCGGGCGCCGCCGAGTCCGCGAAGCCCGCCCCGACCCTGGCCGAGTCGGCCCCCACCCCGCCGCAGGAGGACGCCGAGGGCGAGGTCCTGCCCGAGACCGACCGGGTGATCGTCCGCTTCGCCGACGGCGTCTCCGAGGAACAGAAGTCCCAGGTCCTCGACGAGGCCGCCGCCGGCACCGCCGTGACCGAGCCGGAGATCGTCAAGGAGTCGGTGGGGGAGAACAGCGTTGTCGAGGCCAACACCGGGCTGGACCAGGGCGAGCAGCGGCAGGTCGTCGACAAGCTCAAGGCCAGCCCGCTGGTCGAGACCGCGGAGCCGGACCTCATCGTCCAGGCGACCTCCGCCGCGCCGAACCCCACCGGCGAGCCGCACTGGGGCAAGCAGTGGAACATGCGCACCATAGACGCCCAGGGCGCGTGGCCCGCGGCGACCGGCTCGGGGGTGACCATCGGCGTGGTGGACACCGGGATCGTCAGCCACCCGGACCTCAACGCCAAGGTCGTGCCGGGTTACGACTTCGTCTCGGACACCTACTACAGCCGCGACGGCGACGGCCGCGACGCCAACCCGCGCGACGAGGGCACCTACTACGGCAACACCCGCTCCAACTGGCACGGGACCCACGTGGCGGGCATCGCCGGGGCGGTCACCGGGAACCGGATCGGGGTGGCCGGCGTCGCGCCCGACGCCAAGATCCAGCCCGTCCGCGCGCTCGGCACGGCCGGCTCCGGGTACATCTCGGACATCGCGGACGCCACGGCCTGGGCCGCGGGCTGGCAGGGGCCGGGGATGCCGCGCAACGCCAACCCCTCGCAGGTCGTCAACGTCTCGATGTCCTGGGCCGGCGCGTGCCCGGCGGTGATGCAGAACGCGATCAACGAGGCCCACAACCGCAACGTCCCGGTCGTCGTGGCGGCCGGCAACGCCGGGATCAACGCCTCCCAGGCGGCGCCGGCCAACTGCTGGTTGCCCATCGTGGTGGGGGCCACCGCCTCCAGCAACGTCCTGACCGGCTACTCCAACTACGGGTCCGCGCTCGACGTCGTCGCCCCCGGCGGCACCGTGGGCGCGGACATCTGGTCCACGGTGGACTCCGGGGCCTACGGCCCGGTGGGCCCCTCCTACGGCCCCCTCAACGGCACCTCGATGGCCGCGCCCCACGTGGCGGGCACCATCGCGCTGATGAAGCAGGCCAACCGCGGGCTCACCGTGGAGCAGATCCGCGGCACGCTGCGCTCCACCGGCCGCTCGGTCTCCGGGTACCCGCTGATCAACGCCAACCGGGCGGTCGCGGCGGTCAAGCCCGCCGCCAAGCCCAAGCCGAGCACCCCCGCGGTGGGAGGGGCGATCGGTGCCTACTACCACCGCAACGGCGGCGCGGGCTCCTTCGGGCAGCCGATGGCCGGCGAGCTCTCGCTGGTCCACGGCGGGGCGGTCCAGGAGTTCAACCGGCAGGGCACCCGCGCGGCGATCTACTGGCACTCCTCGACCGGAGCGCACGCCGTGCACTGGTGGGGATCGATCGGGGCCAAGTTCAAGCGGGACGGCTACGAGCGCACCTACGGCTACCCGGGCAGCGAGGAGGTCCGCGGCAGCACCGGCTCGTACCAGTTCTTCAACGACCCCGGCACCCGCGCCACCAACCTGCTGATGTGGTCCCCCTCGACCGGCGTCGGAGCGATCCGTGAGAACACCGGCATCGGCGGCAAGTGGGCCGCCTCGGGCCGCGAGTCCGCGATGGGCTATCCGGTGGGCGACGAGGTCAGGAAGTCCGACGGCGCGGCCTACCAGTTCTTCCGGGTCGGCAACCGCAGCCACCTGATCATGTGGACCCCGCGCAACGGCTCGCACACGATCCTCCAGCACGGGGCCATCGGGCAGGCCTGGATCAAGGCGGGGCGCGAGGGCGGCTGGGGGTACCCGGTCACGGACGAGTACGTCGGCTCCGACGGGCGCGTGCACCAGAAGTTCTCGCGCGGCGTCGAGGCGGTCTGGTCGCCGAGCGGGCTGCAGATCCGCCGCTGATCCGGTTCTGGGCGCCGGGCCGGGATGGGTCCCTCGGTTCTCGGCCCGGCCGGCGCCCCCTCCGGCCCGGTGTGTTTGCCGGGAGACGATCCCCCGGCGCCGGGCCCTTCCGGGCCGGCGCCCAGCCCCTGCGCACCCTCCTGTGGCATGGTGGTTCCCATGACTGAAGACATCATCAGCTGGGAGTCCGCGGCCGCCGCGGCCGCGCGCCTGGCCCCGGCGGGCCCCAAGCTCTCGCGGGCCGAGGCGCGGGCCGCCGTCGAGTCCATCCGCTACCACGCGAGCGCCTCGGTGGACCACGTCCACCGCATCACCGGGCTGGACGCCGCGGCGCGCCTGCACGACTCGCAGCTGCTGGTCGTGGACCGGCAGGGGTGGGCGCGGGCCAACTCCCAGACCTTCTCGATGATGCTGAACCGTCTGGTCAGCTCCGGGATGAGCGAGCGCCTGGGGCAGCTGAGCGGGCTGGACCGCCGGGTCACCGAGGCCGGCGCGGCCCTGGAGCTGGGCGGGGTGCTCGCCTTCCTCTCCGCCCGGGTGCTGGGCCAGTACGACCCCTTCGCCGCCCTGGGCGGCTTCGGCGCCCCGGGCGGCCGCCTCATGCTGGTGGCCCCCAACATCGTCATGATCGAGCGGGAGCTGACCCTGGACCCCGACGACTTCCGCCTCTGGGTGTGCCTGCACGAGCAGACCCACCGGGTGCAGTTCGCCGCCGCGCCCTGGCTGCGGGAGCACATGCTCGGGCTGATCTCCCGGCTCCCCCAGCAGCTGGAGGGCGGCGGGGCCGAGCTGCTCGAGCGGATCCTGGAGGGCGCCGCGGAGGTAGCGCGCTCCCTGACGGACCGCTCCCGCCGCACCGGGGGCGACGACGACGCGGCGGCCTCGCCGGCCGAGGGCGAGGACGGGGACGCGCAGTCCGGCCGGAACGCGGCACCCGCCGAGCACGCCGAGGAGCGCCTGCCGACGCACCGCATCGCCTCCCTGCTCGACGGCCCCGCGGCCAGCGCCTTCTCGGACCTCACCGCCATCATGAGCCTCATGGAGGGCCACGCCAACGTGGTCATGGACGCCGTCGGGCCCGAGACGGTGCCGAGCGTGCGGACGATCCGGCGCCGCTTCGAGGGCCGTTCCGCGACCCGCGGCGTCCTGGAGCGGATGATCCGCAAGGCGCTCGGCATGGACCTGAAGATGCGGCAGTACCAGGACGGCCAGAAGTTCGTCCAGGCCGTGGTGGACCGCCGCGGGATGGAGGCCTTCAACCGGATCTGGGAGCGGGCCGAGCACCTGCCGAGCGAGCGGGAGATCCACGATCCCCAGCGTTGGATCGCCCGCGTCCTCGACGGAAGGTCGGAGGGCTGATGGCGCAGAGCGGCCGGGAGGGCCGACTGAACCCGACCGTGGGCGCCGCCCGCGGGGCCTTCGCCGAGGCGCTCCGGCGCCAGCTGCCCGGGCTGGGCCTCGCCCCCACCGGGCGCACCCGGCGCCGGGATGCCCCGGAGCGGGAGCGGCCCCCGCTGGTGCTGGTCGCGTGCAGCGGGGGAGCCGACTCCCTCGCGCTGGCCTCCGTCGCCGCCCACTTCGCCCGGCGCGGGGACCTGCGGGTCGGGGCGGCGGTGATCGACCACGGGCTGCAGGAGGGCTCAGCGGAGGCGGCCGCCGGCGCCGTCGCCGCCTGCCGCGGCCTCGGCCTGGAGCCGGTGCTGAGCGAGCGGGTCGAGGTGCGCCGGGACGGCGGCGGCCTGGAGATGGCCGCCCGCGAGGCCCGCTACGAGGCGCTCGAGCGGATCGCGGCGCGGCACGACGCCGTCGCCGTGCTGCTCGGCCACACCCTGGACGACCAGGCCGAGACGGTGCTGCTGGGCCTGTCCCGCGGCTCCGGGACCCGCTCCCTGTCCGGCATGCCCGAGGGGCGCGCCCTCGGCGGGACCCGGCTGATCCGCCCCCTCCTCGCCCTGCGCCGCGAGCAGACCGAGGAGATCTGCGCGGCCGAGGGCCTGGAGGCCTGGCAGGACCCGAGCAACGAGGAGCGCTCCTTCCTGCGCAACCGCATCCGGCACGACGTCGTCCCCCACCTGGAGGAGCACCTCGGCCCGGGCATCCGGCGGGCCCTGGCGCGCACGGCCTCGGTGCTGGGCCCGGACGCCGAGCTGATCGAGGAGCTCGCCGACCGGGCGGCCGCCGAGGCCGCCGCGGACCCGGCAGCGTTCCAGCATCCGGACGGGGCGGAGGAGATCCACGGAGCCCTGCTGCTCTCCGCGCTGCGCGAGCAGCACCCGGCGCTGCGCCGCAGGGTGCTGGCGCGCGCGGTGGTCGCCGCCGGCGGGGAGTCCCCGAGCCACGAGAGGCTCGGCGCGCTCGAGGCCCTGGCCGCCGGGACGGGGAATGCGGGACCGGTGCAGATGGCGGGTAGAGTTGCCGTGTGGCGCCGCCGCCCCCTCGCCCGCCGTCGCACGGCGGCGGAGTCGGCCGCCGCAGGGGCCCTGCTGTTCGCCGCCGCGCGGACGGCCCCCGTCGCCGCGGTGCCCCCGGGAGCCACGGCCCAGAACTTGAATTAGGTCACCACCGCAGGAGACATCAGTGGATTCACAGGACGTCAAGGACGATCTCAAGCACGTTCTCTTCACCAAGGAGCAGATCCAGGAGAAGATCGCCGAGCTCGCCGCCCAGATCGACGAGGACTACAAGGACCGCGACGTCCTGCTGGTGGGGGTGCTCAAGGGCGCGGTGATGGTCATGGCCGACCTCTCCCGCGCGCTGCACGCCCACTACACCATGGACTGGATGGCGGTCTCCTCCTACGGCTCCGGGACCAAGTCCTCCGGCGTCGTGCGGATCCTCAAGGACCTGGACACCGACCTGCACGGGCGGGACGTGCTGATCGTCGAGGACATCATCGACTCCGGCCTCACCCTGTCCTGGCTCAAGTCCAACCTCGAGTCCCGCGGCGCCAGCTCCGTGGAGATCTGCGCCCTGCTGCGCAAGCCGGCCTCGGTCAAGACCGAGATCCCGGTCAAGTACATCGGGTGGGACATCGAGCCGGAGTTCGTGGTCGGCTACGGCCTGGACTTCGCGGAGCGCTACCGCAACCTCGACTTCATCGGGACGCTCGCTCCGCACGTCTACTCGTAGGCTTCAGGGACGGCGCGTCCCGCGCGCCACCGCGGAAGGGGAGGCTTCCGCTGTGAGGATAAGTCCGAGGGGACTCTCAGCTCACGGCGGTAGCCTTTTCCGAGACCTCACGTCACCCGTGACGACTTCACCGGAAGGCACCGAAGATTGGCACAGCAGAACACCGACCAGAAGAAGTCCCTGAGGGACAGGATCCTCAAGGGGCCGTACTTCTGGATCTTCCTCGCGCTTCTGGTGCTGCTGCCGATGATCTACGTCTCGACGTCGGGTGAGAGCAACCGCGTCGACACCAACGTGGGCATGCAGCTGCTCCAGGACGACAAGGTCGACGAGGCCAAGATCTTCGACGGCGACCAGAAGGTCGAGCTCTCGCTCAAGGACGACTACAACGACGACGGCCGGGACCTCGGCAAGTCGGTGGTCTTCTACTACGTGCAGCCGCGCGCGGGCGACGTCGTCCAGGCGATGGACGACGCCGGCCTGCAGGGCTACACGGACCAGCCGGTCCAGAACAACTGGTTCACCTCCCTGCTGGGCTTCCTGCTGCCCTTCCTGATCATCCTGGTGCTCTTCTGGTTCCTGCTCTCCCGCATGAGCGGGGGCGGCAGCCAGATCATGTCCTTCGGCAAGTCCAAGGCCAAGAAGTTCAACAAGGAGAACTCGACCGTCAAGTTCTCCGACGTCGCGGGCTCGGACGAGGCGGTCGAGGAGCTGCAGGAGGTCAAGGAGTTCCTGACCGATCCCTCCCGCTTCACGTCGGTGGGCGCCAAGATCCCCAAGGGCGTCCTGCTCTACGGCCCTCCCGGCACCGGCAAGACCCTGCTGGCCAAGGCCGTGGCAGGAGAGGCCGGCGTCCCGTTCTTCTCGATCTCCGGCTCGGACTTCGTGGAGATGTTCGTCGGCGTGGGCGCCTCGCGCGTGCGCGACCTCTTCGAGCAGGCCAAGCAGAACGAGGCCGCGATCATCTTCGTCGACGAGATCGACGCCGTCGGCCGCCAGCGCGGCGCCGGCATGGGCGGCGGCAACGACGAGCGCGAGCAGACCCTGAACCAGCTCCTGGTGGAGATGGACGGGTTCGACGAGAACACCAACATCATCCTCATCGCCGCGACCAACCGGCCGGACGTGCTGGACCCGGCGCTGCTGCGCCCGGGCCGCTTCGACCGCCAGATCGGCGTCGACGCCCCGGACCTGAAGGGCCGCACGCGGATCCTCGAGGTGCACGGCCAGGGCAAGCGGCTCGCGACCAACGTGGATCTGGCCCAGGTGGCCAAGAAGACCCCGGGCTTCACCGGCGCGGACCTGGCCAACGTGATGAACGAGGCGGCGCTGCTCACCGCCCGCTCCAACGCCCAGATCATCGACGACCGCGCGCTGGACGAGGCGATCGACCGCGTGATCGCCGGCCCGCAGCGGCGCTCCCGGCTCATGAAGGAGCTCGAGCGCAAGATCACCGCGTACCACGAGGGCGGCCACGCCCTGGTCGCCGCGGCCCTGCGCAACACCGACCCGGTCACCAAGATCACCATCCTGCCCCGCGGCCGCGCGCTCGGCTACACCATGGTCATGCCGGTGGACGACAAGTACTCCACCACCCGCAACGAGCTGCTGGACCAGCTGGCCTACGCCCTGGGCGGCCGCGTGGCGGAGGAGATCGTCTTCCACGACCCCTCCACCGGCGCCGCCAACGACATCGACAAGGCGACCAGCACGGCGCGCAAGATGGTCACCGAGTACGGCATGTCCGCCGTCGTCGGCGCCGTGAAGCTGGGCTCGGGCAACACCGAGCCGTTCATGGGGCGCGACGCCGGGATGAGCGGCCGCGAGTACTCCGAGCAGGTCGCCGCGCAGATCGACGCCGAGGTCCGGGCTCTGATCGACCACGCCCACGACGAGGCGTACGCGATCCTCAACGACAACCGCGACGTCCTGGACCGGCTCGCCTTCGAGCTGCTGGACAAGGAGACGCTCAACGAGGCGGAGATCGCCGCGGTCTTCCGGGACGTCCGCAAGCGCCCGGTGCGCGAGGTGTGGCTGTCCAAGGAGACCCGCGCGGTCTCCGAGGTGCCGCCGATCTCCACCCCCGCAGAACGGGCCGAGGCCGAGGCCACCGGGACGGAGAACCCGGAGGAGATGTCCCCGCAGGACCAGGCCGTGGCCGCCAAGCCGGAGCACCCGCTCGAGGTGCCCCGCCACTCGCAGGGCACCACGCCCCCGGGGACCGGCGACGCCGGCGGCCCGCAGGGAGGCCCCGGCGAGGGTGGCCCCGACGCCGAGGGGCCGGCCGGCCCGCAGGAGCGCTGAGCGGCATGGATCTCCCCCGGATCGAGGCCGCCGTCCGGGAGATCCTCGCCGCGATCGGCGAGGATCCGGACCGCGAGGGGCTGAGGGACACCCCGGCCCGGGTGGCGCGCGCCTACGAGGAGATGTTCTCGGGGCTGGGCCGCACGCCCGAGGAGCTGCTCTCCACGACCTTCGACATCGGCCACTCGGAGATGGTCCTGGTCAAGGACATCCCCTTCTACTCGACCTGCGAGCACCATCTGGTGCCCTTCCACGGCCATGCGCACGTGGGGTACATCCCGGGAGAGGACGGCAGGGTGACCGGCCTGTCCAAGCTCGCCCGGCTGGTGGACCTCTACGCCAAGCGCCCCCAGGTGCAGGAGCGGCTGACCAGCCAGGTCGTCGACGCGCTGCAGGAGTTCCTGCGGCCGGCCGGGGCGATCGTGGTGATCGAGGGCGAGCACATGTGCATGTCGATGCGCGGCGTCCAGAAGCCGGGGGCCCGGACCGTCACCTCGGCGGTGCGCGGCCAGCTGCGGGACAACGCGACCCGCGCCGAGGCCATGAGCCTCATCAACGGACAGGGCGCGCGCTCATGACGGGGGCCCCGAGCCACCCCGCCGGCCGGGGCGCGCCCCGGGGCTGGGGAACGTACGCGCAGCTGCCCGCCGGGAGGACCCTGGTCATGGGCATCCTCAACCTCACCCCCGACTCCTTCTCCGACGGCGGCGCCCACGCCGGCGTCGAGGCCGCGGTCTCCCACGCGCTGGCGATGGTCGAGGCGGGGGCCGACGTCGTCGACGTCGGGGGCGAGTCCACCCGGCCCGGCGCGGATCCGGTGGCGCCGGCGGAGGAGCAGCGGCGCGTCCTGGAGGTCATCGAGCGGCTGGCCGGGCACGGCGTCGTCGTCTCCGCGGACACCAAGCACGCCCAGACGGCGCGCGCGGCGATCGGGGCGGGCGCCCAGATCGTCAACGACGTCTCCGGCCTCGGGCTGACCGAGGAGATGATCGAGGTCTGCGCCGCCGCGGACGTGCCCTACATCCTGACCCACGCCCGCGGGGACTCCGCGACCATGGACTCCAGGGCGCGGTACGACGACGTCGTCGAGGAGGTCCGCGCCGAGCTCCTCCAGCAGCGCGAGCGGCTGCTCGCCGGGGGCGTGCGCCCCGAGCGCATCATTCTGGACCCGGGGCTGGGCTTCGCCAAAGGAGGCGACCAGGACTGGCGGCTGCTGGCCGGCCTGGACCGCCTGACCTCGCTGGGGCACCCCGTCCTGGTGGCGGCCTCCCGCAAGCGCTTCATCGGCACGGCCCTCGCCCGGGCCCGCGGGACGGAGCAGGTCCCGGCGCCGGAGCGGGACGCGGCCACCGCCGTGATCTCCGCGCTGGCCGCCGAGCGCGGGGCGTGGGCGGTCCGGGTGCACGACGTCGCGGCCACGGCCGACGCCCTCGCGGTGACCCGGAGCTGGCTCGCCGCCCAGTCCACCATCGATCACCAGAGCTAGGGGAAGAATTGTCCGAGAAAACGCCAGCGGCCGTGGGGGCCGACCACGGCAGGAGGGTCGGCGCGGGCCTGGACCGCATCACCGTCACCGGCATCGGGGCCGTGGGCTACCACGGCGTGTTCGACCAGGAGAAGCGGGTGGGGCAGCCGTTCTTCGTGGACCTCTCGCTGTTCGCCGACCTCACCGCGGCGGGCCGCAGCGACGACCTGCGGGAGACGATCAACTACGGCGAGATCGCAGAGAGCGTCAAGGACGTCATCGTGGGGGAGAGCTTCAACCTCGTGGAGGCGCTGGCCCAGCGGATCGCCGACGACGTCCTGCGCGACTACCCCGCCCGCGCCGTGGAGGTCACGGTCCACAAGCCGAAGGCCCCCATCGAGGTGACCTTCGCCGACGTCTCCGTCACGATCTACCGGGAGCGATCATGCCAGTGAGATCAGTCCTCGCCCTCGGCTCCAACCTGGGCGCCTCCGCGGACACCCTGGCGCGCACGGTCGCGCTGCTGGACGAGCACGAGCGCATCGCGGTCGAGGCGGTCTCGCCGGTCGCCGTGACGGCCCCGGTGGGCGGGCCGGAGGGCCAGCCGGACTTCCTCAACCAGGTGGTCCGGGTGGTGACCGACCTGCGGCCCTTCACGTTGCTGCGGTACTGCCAGGAGCTCGAGGAGGCCTTCGACCGCGTGCGCGAGGTGCGCTGGGGGCCCCGGACCCTGGACGTGGACATCGTGACCTACGGCGAGCTGATCATGGACGAGCCCGAGCTGGTCCTGCCGCACCCGCGGGCCGCCGAGCGCGCGTTCGTGCTGGCGCCGTGGGCCCTGATGGACCCGGAGGCCATGCTCGGCGGGGTGCTGGTCTCGGCGCTGGCCGAGCGGGCCCCGGACCGCGAGGGGCTGCGCGGCTACCTGGACCCGTCCGCGGAGGAGTAGCGATGAAGCCGCTCAAGGTCCGCTGGCTGGTCCTCGTCGGCGCGCTGGGGCTGGCCCTGGGCGCCGTCGCGAACTCCGTCTGGGACGGAGGGGCCCCGCTCGTGCTGCCGTGGTTCTCCCTGCTGGTCAGCGTCTTCCTGGGGGCCGCGGCGCTGGTCCTGGCATGGCGGGTGCGGGCCCACATCAGGGAGCCCCGGAAGCGGCGGATCGACCCGATCCTGGCCTCCCGCATCGTGGTCTTCGCCCAGGCCTGCGCGGTGTACGGCGCGCTCCTGACCGGCTGGGGGCTCGGCGCCCTGGCGCACGAGCTCACGCTGGTGCAGTACCGCGGCGCGACCTCGTCCCTCCTGCTGATCGTCCTGAACGGTGCCGTAGGGTTGGCCGTGGGAGTGGCCGGCGCCGTCGCCGAGAGCTGGTGCAAGCGGCCCCCCGAGGACCCCGGCGAGGCGGACGACCCGTATGCGCCCCAGCACCCGCGCGGAGACCGAGATGCGCCCGAAGGAGAAGGCGGCTATGCCAGAGACCGAGAACGCCCCCGCGGCCCGAGGAGAGGCCCGCAAGCACCTGGGTGAGGGCAGCCCCGCCTTCGAGCGGCGGCTCGCGGCCCTGGACGCCTGGGACTCCCGGTGGGTCCGTCCGGACGCCAAGTACCTCACGGTGATCGTGATCAACGAGATCGTCTCCTGCGTGATCTGGACGGCGGTCCTCTGCGTGCCGCTCGTGCTGCGCCTGCTCGAGGTCTGGTCCTGGCCGTGGATGTGGCTGGCCGTCGCGCTGCCCGTCCTGTCGGTGGCGTGGACGGTCCTCGAGCTGGTCCTGGCGCCGCGCCGGGCCCGGGCCCGCGGCTACTCCGAGCGCGAGGAGGACCTCCTGGTCCGGCAGGGGGTGATGTGGCACCGGATCACGGTGGTCCCCTACGGGCGCATGCAGTACGTGGAGGTCTCCTCGGGACCGTGGGACCGGCTCTTCGGACTCGCCAAGGTCGAGCTGCACACGGCCTCGGCGGCCACCGACGTGAAGATCGAGGGCATCAGCCAGCACGACGCCGCCCGCCTGCGCGAGGAGCTGGCCCAGCGCGGCGAAGAACGTCTGGCGGCGCTGTAGATGACGGAGCCGCGGAACGAGAGCAGCGGACCGGCCGGGACGTCCGCGGGCGAGGCGACCTGGGAGCGGGTGCATCCGCTCACGCCGCTGGCGCGCTTCTGGATCGCCATCCTGGTGATCGTCTTCGTCGTCGGGCGCAACGTCGTGGAATCGGCCTTCGAGGACGGCTGGGACCCCGAGGAGCTCGGCCGCGGGATCCCCGAGTTCGTACGGAGCCTGGAGCTGGTGGGGTGGCTGATCGGCATCGGCGTCGTGCTGCTGGTCCTGGGCGCGATGTTCTGGTCCTGGTGGTTCACCCGCTACGCGGTCACCGAGGGCACGGTCCGGGTCCGGGAGGGGGCGCTGTTCCGCAAGGAGAAGCAGGCGCGGCTGGACCGGGTGCAGGCCATCGAGATCTCGCAGCCGCTCCTGGCCAGGCTCCTGGGGCTCGCCGAGCTCCGCTTCGAGGTCGCGGACTCCGGCGAGTCGACGCTGCACCTGCGCTTCCTGACCCGCCGCGGCGCCGAGGACCTGCGGGCCCGCCTGCTGCGGCGCAAGCGGCAGATGCAGGACGACGCCGCCCCCTCGTCCGCGGGGGAGGCGGCCGCCGGGACGAGGGGCCCGGGGGCCGGCGGCGCCGGACCGGGCGAAGCCCGGGATCCCGGCGACGTGCCGGAAGGATCCGTGCCCCCTGCCCCGGGCGGCGCGGGGACGGCACCGGCCTCCGGCCCGGCGCCGGAGCCCGATGCCGCCGCTCCGGCCGGCCCGTCGGCTGCCGCCCCGTCGGCGGCCGGATCCGGGCAGGAGGAGACCGAGCTCGCCCGGGTCGGGGTGGGCCGCGCCGTCGCCGCCCTGGTGGCCGGCGGCTACGGGATCTTCCTCCTCCTGGCGCTGGCCGCCGTCGTGGTGCTCAACATCGTGAGCCTGCCCGGGATCTCCCTGGCCGTCCTCGCGCCCGCGCTCTTCGGCCTGGTGACCGGCGGGTGGGGGACCCTCAACTCCACCGCGAACTTCCGGGCCGGCATCACCGGGGAGGGGCTGAAGGTCCGGTACGGCCTCACCTCGACCCGCACCCAGACCATCCCGCTCGGCAGGATCCAGGCGGTGGGCATCGAGCAGCCGCTGCTGTGGCGGCCGTTCGGATGGTTCAAGCTGGTCATCAACTCCGCGGGACTCGGCGCCTCGGGGGCCGACTCCGCCCGCAACGTCCTGCTGCCGGTCGGCACGGGGCAGGAGCTGATGCGGATCCTCCCCTACGTGGTGGAGCGCCCCGAGCGCGGCGGCGTCGACGGCCGTCAGCTGCGCGCGGCCCTGGAGGGCTCGGGCACCGAGCACGGCTTCACGGTCTCCCCGGGCAGCGCCCGGTGGGTCGACCCCCTGACCTACCGCCGCAACGGCTACGGCGCGACCCGGGACCTCCTGCTGGTCCGCTCCGGGCGGCTGCGACGCCGGCTCGCGGTGATGCCGCACGTGAAAGTACAGTCGATGCGTCTGGCCAACGGCCCCCTGGACCGCCGCCTCGGCCTGGCCGACCTGCACCTGCACTCGGTGGGCGGGCCGGTCAGCGGCCTCGTGCGCCATCTGGCGCTCGCTGACGCCCAGGAGCTGGCCCGGCGGCAGGCGGAGCGGGCCGCCGGGGCTCGCCGGGTGGGCGAGCCGCAGGCCCGCGCGGACTGCCCGCCGGCCCCTCCGGGCGAGGCGGAAGGGCCCGCAGCGGCCGAAGACCACGGGCCGGCGGACGCCGGCGGACCGCCGCCCGTGCCGCCGGCCGACTCGAGAAGGAGAGAAGCATGAGCGATCCGTCCCTGCGCCCCGGCCGCCTCGGCATCGGGGTGATCGGCGCGGGCAAGGTCGGGGCGGTGCTCGGCGCCGCCCTGCGCGCGGCGGGCCACGCCGTCGTCGGGGTCCACGCCGTCTCCGAGGAGTCGCGGACCCGCGCCGAGGCGCTGCTGCCGGACACCCCCGTCCTGCCGATCCCCCAGATCGTCGAGCGCAGCGAGGTGGTCCTGCTCGCCGTCCCCGACGACGCCCTGGAGCCCCTGGTGACCGGCCTCGCCGCCGGCGGGCACTTCAGCGCCGGCCAGATCCTGATCCACACCTCGGGCCGGTACGGCGTCGAGGTCCTCCGGGACGCCCGCTCCGCCGGCGCGATCGGCATCGCGATGCACCCGGCGATGACCTTCACCGGGCTCTCGCTGGACCTCGCGCGGCTGCAGACGACGACCTTCGGCATCACCGCCCCCGGTCCCTTCCTGCCGATCGCGCAGGCGCTGGCCGTGGAGATGGGCGGCGAGCCCGTGGTCATCGCCGAGGGGGACCGGCCGCTCTACCACGCGGCCCTCTCGCACGCCTCCAACCACATGGTCACCCTGGTCGGGCAGGCCTCGCAGATCCTCACCGGCATCGGCGTCGAGGACCCCTCCCACGTGCTGGGGCCGCTGCTGAAGGCGACGCTGGAGAACGCGCTGGCCTCCGGGGACTCCGCGCTGACCGGCCCCGTGGTCCGCGGGGACGCCGGAACGGTGGAGGCCCACCGGGAGATCCTCGCCGGCTTCGCGGCGGAGGAGCGGGCCGAGGACATCGACGCCGCGTACCTCGCCATGGCCCGTGCGACCGCGGACCGGGCCCGCTCCCGGGGCGCGCTGAGCGAGGAGGGACACGCCCGCATCCTCCGCGCCCTGGACCTCGAGGGCGGGCCCGAGGATGAAGCCGGCGTCGTCGGGCAGTAGAATTCTGTGGCGGTAGTCTGTGCTCCGATCCGCCCGGCGGTGTCTTCCCCTCCCGCCGCGGAACGGAGCCGGTGGTGCCACCACCGATCATCACGCACCGATCACGCCGACGCACCGGCGAAAGAAGGAACCACTATGACGGGTGAGCCGACCGTTGCTCGCACACCGGAAGAACTGTCCCAGCATCTCGCGCGACTGATCGACGCCGCGGAGGAGAGCCGCCGGGAGGCCGCCCAAGCGTCCTCCCGCCAGGAGCCCGCGGAGGGGAACGACGCCGCGGAGTCCGAGGCCGCCGAGCCGCGGCCGGTGACCGTGGGGCTGGTCCCCACCATGGGCGCCCTGCACGAGGGGCACGCCACGCTGATCCGGCGGGCGCAGGAGCAGAACGACGTCGTCGCCGTCTCGATCTTCGTCAACCCCCTGCAGTTCGGCCCCGGCGAGGACTACGAGAGCTACCCGCGCACCCCCGAGGCCGACCTCGGGATGCTGCGGGAGCTCGGCGTCGACCTCGCCTTCGTCCCCGAGCGGGAGACCATGTACCCGGGCGGGGATCCCCTGGTGACCCTGAGCGCCGGGACCCTGGGGACGCGCTTCGAGGGGAGCTCGCGTCCCGGCCACTTCGACGGAGTGCTGACCGTCGTCGCCAAGCTCTTCAACCTCTTCGTCGCGGCGGCCGGACCGCAGCGGGTGCGGGCGTACTTCGGGCAGAAGGACGCCCAGCAGGTCGCGATCGTCCAGCGGATGGTCGCGGACCTGAACGTGCCGGTCTCCATCGTCCCGGTCGCGATCGTCCGCGAGGAGGGCGGGCTGGCGCTCTCCTCCCGCAACGCCTACCTCGACGAGGAGGCGCGCCGGGCCGCGCTGGTGCTCTCCCGCACCCTCGCCCTGCTGCGCGAGGAGGGGCTCTCCCGCGGGTTCGCCGGGATCGACCTGGAGGCCGCGCGGTCCCGCATCGCCGAGCGGGACGGCGTCGAGCTGGACTACCTCGAGATCGTGGACCCCGCGACCTTCGAGGCGCCCACCGAGGACTCCACCCGGGCCATGGCGATGGCCGCGATCCGCGTCGGCGGCACCCGGCTCATCGACAACATGGACGTCCTCTAGCCCCTCAGACCCGCGATAGGCTGTACCCCGTGACTACTCCAGACCCCGCTCAGACCGTGACCGCCGCCGACCGCGCCCAGGACCCCCGGGCCGAGGTGAGCGAGCAGATGCAGATCCGCATGGAGAAGCGGGGCAGGCTGCTCGAATCCGGACGGGAGGCGTACCCGGTCGGGGTCCCGGTGACGCGCACCATCCCCAGCGTCCGGGAGCAGTACGAGGGCCTGGAGGCCGACGAGACGACGGGCGACGTCGTCGGCGTGGCCGGGCGCGTGGTCTTCGTCCGCAACACCGGCAAGCTGTGCTTCGCGACCCTGCAGTCCGGGGACGGGACCCGCCTGCAGGCGATGATCTCCCTGGCCAAGGTCGGGCAGGAGGCGCTCGACGACTGGAAGGCCCTGGTGGACCTGGGCGACCACGTCTTCGTGCGCGGCGAGGTGATCAGCTCCCGCCGCGGCGAGCTCTCGGTGATGGCCGAGGAGTGGGCGATGGCCTCGAAGTCGCTGCGGCCGCTGCCGACCCTGCACAAGGACCTGAACGAGGAGACCCGGGTCCGGCAGCGCTACCTGGACCTGATGGTCCGGGACGAGGCGCGCGAGGTGGTCTACCGCCGTGCCCGCATCGTCCAGGCGGTGCGCCAGACGCTGGTGGAGCAGGGCTACGTCGAGATCGAGACGCCCATGCTGCAGCTGGTCCACGGCGGCGCCGCGGCGCGGCCCTTCGCGACCCACCTCAACGCCTTCGACCAGGACATGACCCTGCGGATCGCGACCGAGCTGTACCTGAAGCGCGCGGTGGTCGGCGGCATCGAGCGGGTCTTCGAGATCGGCCGGATCTTCCGCAACGAGGGCGTCGACTCCACCCACAGCCCCGAGTTCACGACGCTGGAGGCCTACGAGGCCTACGGCGACCAGTTCACCATGGCGCAGCGCATCCAGGAGATCATCATGGCCTGCGCCGACGCCGTCGGTATGCACCGCATCGAGACCGAGGACGGCGTCATCGACCTGACCGGCCAGTGGCGCTGGCTCGGCGTCTACCCGGGCCTGTCCGAGGCGGTGGGACGCGAGATCACCCCCGAGACCACGGCGGAGGAGCTGCGCGGCGTCGCGGCGGAGCACGAGGTCGACGTCGACCCGGGCTGGGACGCGGAGAAGCTCGTCGTCGAGCTGTTCGGCGAGATCGTCGAGCCGACGCTGATCAATCCGACCTTCGTGTGCGACTACCCGCCCTCGGCCCAGCCCCTGGCGCGGCCGCACCGCTCCCAGCCCGGCGTGATCGAGGCCTGGGACCTGATCATCGGCGGCATGGAGCGCGGCACGGCGTTCTCCGAGCTGATCGACCCGGTGATCCAGCGCGAGCGGCTGACCGAGCAGTCCCAGTTGGCCGCCGGTGGCGACCTCGAGGCCATGCAGCTGGACGAGGACTTCCTGCGCGCGCTCGAGCACGCCGCCCCGCCGATGGGCGGGCTCGGGCTCGGCATCGACCGGCTGATCATGCTGTTCACCGGCCTCGGGATCCGTGAGACCATTCTCTTCCCGCTCATGAAGCCCGAATGAGCCGCGAGCGGCTGCGTCGTTAGGAGCAATCGTGGAGTATCTGGCCGTCCTCATACCGTCGATCGGCATCGGCGTCATCTTCTACTTCGTCATGCGCTGGATCTTCCGCGCGGACGGGGCGGAGCGCCGCGCCCGGGCGAATGCCGAGGAAGACGCCGCGAATTGGTATGAAAGCATCAAATCCCGGCATGACGGCTCTGACCAGTTCAAGGATTCCGGGCAATAGCTCTCCTGGGGAATTCACAGAAAATATCGAATAACCCTCGGATGACAAGACTGTCATTTCCACTCAACTATTGATACTGTGTGTTTCGGGCCGTTCAATAGTCACGTTCAGTGGACGGGGGCCGCGCCGGGCGGGGAGATATGCCCGGCCGGTCGGCCCTTCCCACATGGGAACCGACAAACACAGTTTTTGAGGAGAGCACTATGGCTCAGAAGGTCAAGATCATTCTGGAGGACGACCTCGAGGGCGGCGCCGCTGACGAGACCGTACGTTTCGGCCTCGACGGCGGGCAGTTCGAAATCGACCTCTCGTCGGACAATGCGGCTAAGCTGCGCGAGGCTATTCGCCCCTATGCGGCCAAAGCCCGTCGCGTGCAGACCCGCTCGGCACGGGGAGGCTCCGGAAAGGCCGCCTCGTCCTCCTCGGGGCAGGCGCGCAATCCCGAGACCGCGATGATCCGCCAGTGGGCCAAGGAGAACGGCTACAACGTCTCCGACCGCGGGCGGATCCACCAGGAGGTCCAGGACGCCTACTACGCGGCGCAGAAAAAGGCCTCCTAGAGCCTGACGGGGCCCGGGGCCGGCGGGGCCGGCGAGCCGGATTTCCCCCGTCCTTATGCAGCTCAGGGCGGAAATGCCGAGGCATTTCCGCCCTGAGCTTTATTCCGTCTCGCCGGTGGCGAACAGTTCTGTATGGGGCTATTTCCCTGCGTAGCATCGAACCAGACACGTACAAGGAGATAGCTATGTTTGAACGGTTTACGGATCGCGCTCGGCGCGTCGTGGTGCTGGCTCAGGAAGAAGCCCGCATGCTGAACCACAATTACATCGGAACCGAACACCTCCTGCTCGGCCTCATCCACGAGGGCGAGGGCATCGCGGCGAAGGCCCTGGAGTCCATGGGGGTCACCCTCTCGGCCGTCCGGGAGCAGGTCCAGGACATCATCGGCCCCGGCCAGCAGGCCCCGAGCGGGCACATTCCCTTCACCCCCCGCGCCAAGAAGGTGCTGGAGCTGTCCCTGCGCGAGGCGCTGCAGCTGGGCCACAATTACATCGGCACCGAGCACATCCTGCTCGGCCTGATCCGCGCGGGCGAGGGCGTGGCCTCCCAGGTCCTGTCCAAGCTGGGCGCGGAGCCCTCGCGCGTCCGCCAGACGGTGATCGACATGATCTCCGGCTACCAGGGCAACGCGGGCGAGAGCAAGGAGACCGCCGGCGTCGGCGGGGGCGGCAAGGAGGGGACCCCCTCGGGCTCCACCGTGCTGGACCAGTTCGGCACCAACCTCACCGCCGCGGCCCGCGAGGGCAAGCTGGACCCGGTGATCGGGCGCTTCAAGGAGA
Organism: Rothia halotolerans; assembly: GCF_004136635.1. GTDB lineage: Bacteria > Actinomycetota > Actinomycetes > Actinomycetales > Micrococcaceae > Rothia > Rothia halotolerans. Next base: position 86,801 of record NZ_NOIU01000004.1, read on the forward strand.
TGGAGCGGGTCATGCAGGTCCTCTCCCGCCGCACCAAGAACAACCCGGTGCTGATCGGCGAGCCCGGCGTCGGCAAGACCGCCGTCGTCGAGGGCCTGGCCCAGGCGATCGTCCGCGGGGACGTCCCGGAGACGCTGAAGGACAAGCACCTCTACACCCTGGACCTCGGCTCCCTGGTGGCCGGCTCCCGGTACCGCGGCGACTTCGAGGAGCGCCTGAAGAAGGTGCTCAAGGAGATCCGCACCCGCGGGGACATCATCCTGTTCATCGATGAGATCCACACCCTGGTCGGTGCGGGCGCGGCCGAGGGCGCGATCGACGCCGCCTCGATCCTCAAGCCCATGCTGGCCCGCGGCGAGCTGCAGACCATCGGCGCGACGACCCTCGACGAGTACCGCAAGCACATCGAGAAGGACGCCGCCCTCGAGCGCCGCTTCCAGCCGATCCAGGTGGACGAGCCCTCGCAGGCGCACGCCGTCGAGATCCTCAAGGGGCTGCGGGACAAGTACGAGGCGCACCACCGCGTGACCATCACCGACGAGGCCCTGGAGGCCGCGGTGCACATGTCCGCGCGCTACGTCTCGGACCGCTTCCTGCCGGACAAGGCGATCGACATGATCGACGAGGCCGGCGCCCGGCTGCGCATCAAGCGGCTGACCGCCCCGCCGGAGATCAAGGACCTCGAGGAGCGGATCGCCAAGCTGCGCTCCCAGAAGGAGGCCGCGATCGAGGGGCAGGACTTCGAGAAGGCCGCCAACCTCCGCGACAAGGAGCAGAAGCTCATCGTGGAGAAGGAGGAGCAGGAGAAGGCCTGGAAGGAGTCCGACTCCGCGATGGGCGAGGTCAACGCCGACGTCATCGCCGAGGTGCTGGCCGCCGCCACCGGCGTCCCGGTCTACAAGCTCTCCGAGGAGGAGTCCGGCCGCCTGCTCAACATGGAGGAGGAGCTGCACAAGCGCGTCGTGGGCCAGGACAACGCCATCAAGGCGCTGTCCCGCTCGATCCGGCGCACCCGCGCCGGGCTGAAGGACCCGCGGCGTCCCGGCGGCTCGTTCATCTTCGCCGGCCCCACCGGCGTCGGCAAGACCGAGCTGGCCAAGGCGCTCGCCGAGTTCCTCTTCGGCGACGACGACGCCCTGATCACCCTGGACATGTCCGAGTACCAGGAGAAGCACACCGTCTCCCGGCTGTTCGGGGCGCCCCCCGGCTACGTCGGATACGAGGAGGGCGGCCAGCTCACCGAGAAGGTGCGCCGCAAGCCGTTCTCAGTGGTGCTGTTCGACGAGGTGGAGAAGGCCCACTCGGACCTCTTCAACTCGCTGCTGCAGATCCTCGAGGACGGCCGCCTGACCGACTCGCAGGGCCGCGTCGTGGACTTCAAGAACACGGTGATCATCATGACCACCAACCTCGGCACGCGGGACATCTCCCGGCGGGTCCCGGTGGGCTTCCAGTCCTCGGAGGACCCGACCACCAACTACGAGCGCATGCAGGCCAAGGTGCAGGAGGAGCTCAAGGAGCACTTCCGCCCCGAGTTCCTGAACCGCGTGGACGACATCATCGTCTTCCCGCAGCTCTCGGAGGAGGAGATCATCCAGATCGTGGACCTCTTCGTGGCGCGCCTGGCCGAGCGCCTGCGCGACCAGGACATGTCCATCGAGCTGACCGAGGCCGCCAAGAAGCTGATCGGGCAGCGCGGCTACGACCCCTCGATGGGGGCCCGCCCGCTGCGCCGGACCATGCAGAAGGAGGTCGAGGACCAGCTCTCCGAGCGGATCCTCTTCGGCGAGATCAGCGGCGGGGAGAAGATCACGGTCGACGTCGACGGCGAGGGGGAGAGCGCCACGTTCACCTTCACCTCCCAGAAGATGTCCGAGCTGCCGGACGAGGGCTTCGACTACGGCGAGGCGGGCTCCGGCGAGGATGAGCTCTCCGACGCCGAGCAGGTCTCCCGGCCGACCCAGCCGCCGCGCTCCGACGAGGGGCCCGGCGGGGCCACCGGCTCCGCGACCGCCTAGCCGGCGGGACGCCTACGGGATGCCCCGGCCCGCTCAGCGCGGGCCGGGGCTCCCACCGAACGGCCCGACCCGCATCGCGCGGGTCGGGCCGTTCCGCGCATCCGGGGTCGGCGTAGACTGGCCGCCGTGAGCGAATTGAGGATGCGCCCGGCCCGGACCGGCGATATCAGGGGGATCAGGAGCCTGATCGGCCCCTACGCCGTCGAGGGGATCCTGATCTCCAAGGACGCCGTCGACTACTACGAGGCCGTCCAGGAGTTCATGGTGGTCGAGCGGACGGACGAGCGGGGCTCGACGGCGCTGGTCGGCTGCGGCGCCCTCCACATCATGTGGGAGGACCTCGGCGAGGTCCGCACGCTGGCCACCGCCCCGGAGGCCAAGGGCCTGGGCGTGGGGCGCATGCTGGTCCAGGCCCTGCTGGAGCGCGCCCGCGGCCTGGGTGTCTCCCGCGTCTTCTGCCTGACCTTCGAGGTCGAGTTCTTCCGCCGCCTGGGGTTCGAGGTCATGGACAACCAGGACACCGTGGACCCCGAGGTCTTCTCGGAGCTGCTGCGCTCGCACGACGAGGGCGTGGCCGAGTTCCTCGACCTGGCCCGCGTGAAGCCCAACACGCTGGGCAACACGCGGATGATCCGGGACCTGTAGGGCGGATCCTGCGGCGGCCGCGGACGAGCGCCACGCCGGCGGGCGGGCCCGTGGGAACGAGGAAGCGCCGGTCCGGCCGCGCGGGAAGCGTCAGCGGGGGAGGCCGACGTCGTCCCCCTCGGCCCCTGCGAGGCCGTCGGCCAGCAGCCCGCCCAGGCAGCGCTCCAGCTGCTCCCGCGGCGCGCCCAGCTCGCGCAGCCGGCGGACGGCCTTCGCGGCTCCGGGCCGGTTCCCGGGCTCGGCGAGGTCGGGGCGCAGCAGCGACTCCCGAGGCACCGGCCCCTCGGCCTCCCGGAGCACGGCCATGATGGCCCCGCGGGCCTGCCGATCGGTCCCCTGCCAGGACTGCCCGGCGGGCACGTAGTCCGGCTCGGGGCGGCCGGCGGCGACCCACGCGCAGTCCTCCAGGACCGGGCAGAGGTCGCAGAGCGGGGAGCGGGCGGTGCAGACGAGGGCGCCCAGCTCCATCACGGAGACGTTCCAGGCCACCGCGGCGTCGTCGTCGGCGGGCATCAGCTCCTCCGCGAGCCGGGTCTGCGCCGCGGTCAGCGACTTGCCGGGCAGAGCCTTCCCGGAGACCGCGCGGGCGTGCACCCGCCGGATGTTGGTGTCGATCACGGTCTGCCGCTGGCCGAAGGCGAAGACGGAGACCGCCGCCGCGGTGTAGGCGCCGACGCCGGGCAGGTCGAGCAGCTGCGCGTGGTCCCGGGGGACGTGGCCGCCGTGGCGCTCCACGATGGCCGTGGCGGCCGCGTGCAGGCGCAGCGCGCGCCGCGGGTAGCCCAGCCGGCCCCACTCCCGCACGGCCTCGCCCGTGGAGCTGGCGGCGAGGTCCGCGGGGGTGGGCCAGAGCTGCATCCAGCGCTGCCAGACCGGCAGCACCCTGACCACCGGGGTCTGCTGCAGCATGAACTCGCTGACCATGACCTGCCAGGCGGTGCGGTCGGGGGCGCGCCAGGGCAGGTCCCGGGCGTTCTCGGCGAACCAGGCGATGATGCGCTCGTGGAGGCGGGCGAGGGTCTCGGGGGCGGGAAGCTCGGGGGCGGAAGTTCTCATCTCACCCTCACTGTAGGGGATGCCGCGAGGGCGTGGCGCGGGGCTACCATTGGGTAGCCTGGTGGCATGGCAGATTTTGAGGATGGAGACCCCGGCGAGCAGCGCTACCAGCGGCTGCCGCCGGAGGTGTACCGACGCCGCCGGATCGTCGCCGCGCTGATCGCGCTGGTGGTCATCGGGCTGGTCGTGTGGGGGGTCGTCTTCGCCGTGCAGCGCATCTCCGCCGGCCTGGGGGGCGGGGGCGCGGAGGCGAGCGCCGTCGAGACGGAGGACAACAACTTCGCAAGCTTCAGCGCGCGCCCGACGTCGTCCGGCGGCGGGAGCGCCGAGCCCTCCGGGACGGCGTCGGGATCCGCCTCGGCCGATCCCTCCTCGTCGGCCGGCCCCTCCGCGACGGGCGAGGGCAGCGAGAGCCCCGAGCCCTCCGAGAGTCCCGGCGAGTCCGGGGGTCCCGAGGAGAGCCCCTCGGCAGATCCCGCCGCGCAGGTGCAGGCCTGCGGGGACTCGATCAGCGTCGCCGCCTCGGTGAACCAGGAGTCCTACGCGCCCGGCCAGTCCCCGGTGATCACCGCGACCGTGGCCAACGACTCGGAGAACCCGTGCACCGTGGACCCCGCCGGCCAGGTGCAGTACGTGATCACCTCCGGCCCCGCCCAGGTCTACGACTCGCGGGCCTGCGGCGCGGCGCCGGAGGGCGGGCAGGAGCAGACCCTCGAGCCCGGCGCGGAGGCCAGCCAGGAGAGCACCTGGAACCGGGGCATGACGGCGTACGGGTGCGGGGAAGCGGCCACCCCGGCCGAGCCCGGCTACTACTGGGTCACGGCGAGCGTGGACGGCGTCGCGAGCGAGCCCCAGCTGATCCGCATCGAGGGGTAGGGGCGCCGGCCGTCCGCCAGCGTCGGCTCGTCAGCCCGCGCAGCCTCGGAACCGCCGGTGTCCGCGGAAGCGACGCCGCGTCGCGGCCGGACGCCCCTCGGTCACATGAACCGCTCGAGCAGGCTCGACTCCGCCATGCGCGCCAGCGACTCCCGGATGGTGCGGGCCCGGTGCTCGCCGATGCCCTCCACGCCCTTGAGGTCCTCGAGGTTGGCGGCCATGAGAGCCTGCAGCCCGTCGAAGCGGTCCACGAGGCGATCCGCGACGACGCGCGGGATCGAGGCGATGCCCGCCAGCAACCGGTGGCCCCGCGGGGAGATCGGGTGGTCCAGGTCCCCGTTGCCGACCAGGCCCACGCAGCGGGCCACCGTGGCGGGGTCCGCGAGCTCGCCGGGGTCCAGCGAGGCCAGGGCGTGGCGGGCCTCGGTCAGCGCGGGGGCGGTGGGCTCCACCGGCAGGTAGTCCATCAGGACGGTGTCCGCCTCGGGACGGTTCAGCACCAGCTCCTCGAGCTGCATCGAGATCATCCGGCCGTCGACGCCGAGCTCCATGACGCTCTGCGCGATCTCCTCGGTGATGCGCCGGACCAGCTCGAGGCGCTGGAGGGTCGCGGCGACGTTGCGCACGGTCACGTCCGACTCGATCTCCAGCGCGGAGAGGTTGGCGAACTCCTGCTCGAGCCGCTCGGTGTACCGCTCCAGGGTCTGGATCGCCTGGTTGGCCCGGGCCATGATCGCCTGCGAGCCCTCCAGCGGATAGCGCTCGCCGTCCACGTAGATCGTGATGATGCCCATCGACTTCGAGACCGAGATGACCGGGAAGCCGGTCTGCCGGGCGACCCGCTCGGCGGTGCGATGCCTGGTCCCCGACTCCTCGGTGGGGATGGAGGGGTCCGGCATGAGGTGGATGCCGGCCCGCAGGATGCGGGTCACCTCCCGGTCGCAGATGATCGCGCCGTCCATCTTGGCGAGCTCGCGCAGGCGCGTCCCGGTGAAGTCGATGGCGATGTCGAAGCCGCCGGTGCCGATGGCGTCGACCGTCCGGTCGTTGCCCAGCACGATGAGCGCGCCGGTGCGCCCCTGGAGGATGCGCTCCAGGCCGTCGCGCAGCTCGGTGCCGGGAGCGAGCAGCGTCAGGGTCTTCTTGAGGAGAGTCGAGCGAGGGAGAACCACGGAGAACAGTCTACGGGCCGACGACGCCGCCTCCGCGCCACCGCGGGCCTAGTCGGCCGCCGGGCGGGCCGAGCGGGAGGGGAACAGGGTGTTCACGGCGTCGAGCACGGAGGAGACCTCCTTGACGGTGATCCCCTCCGGCACCTCGCCGACGCCGGCGGGGGAGGCCGGGACCAAGACGTGCGTGAACCCCAGCCGGGCGACCTCCGCGATCCGCTGCCGGATGCCGGGCACCGCCCGCACCTCCCCGGCGAGCCCCACCTCGCCGAAGACCACCAGGCGGCGCGGCAGCGGCTTGTCCTCCGCCGCCGAGGCCAGGGCCATGACCGTGGCGAGGTCCGCCGCGGGCTCCGCCAGCCGCACGCCGCCCACCGTGGAGAGGTAGCAGTCGAGCTTGCCCACGTTGAACCCCGCCCGCCGCTGCAGGACCGCCAGCAGCATCGCCGTGCGCTGGGAGTCCAGCCCGGCGGTGGCACGCCGGGGCTGGGCGGTGGAGGACTCGTCCAGCAGCGCCTGCACCTCGGCCAGCAGGGGGCGGCGGCCCTCCATCGTGATGGTCAGGCAGGTCCCGGCCACCGGGTGCGGCGTCCGGGAGACGAACAGCCCCGAGGGGTCCGTGACGCCCTCGATGCCGTCCTCCATCAGGTCGAAGCAGCCGACCTCGTCGGTGGGGCCGTAGCGGTTCTTCACGGCCCGGAGCATCCTGATCCGGGAGTTCTTGTCCCCCTCGAACTGGCAGACCACGTCCACCAGGTGCTCCAGCAGCCGGGGGCCGGCGATGGTGCCCTCCTTGGTCACGTGGCCCACCAGCAGCGTCGTCATGTTGCGGCGCTTGGCCTCGGCGATGATGGAGGCGGCGACCTCGCGGACCTGGGTCACCCCGCCCGCCGCGCCCTCGACCTCCGCGCTGGCCAGCGTCTGCACAGAGTCGAGGATCAGCAGGCCGGGCTGGACCGCCTCGACGTGGGCGAGGGCGGCGCCCAGGTCCGTCTCCGCCGCGAGGTAGAGGGTGTCCGCGACGGCGCCGATCCGGTCCGCCCGCAGCTTCACCTGCGCCGCGGACTCCTCGCCGGTCACGTACAGCACCTCGTGGGGCTTCCTCCCCTCGCCGCGGGCGAAGGTGGCGGCGACGTCGAGCAGCAGCGTCGACTTCCCGACGCCGGGCTCCCCGGCCATCAGGATCACCGCGCCGGGGACGAGGCCGCCGCCCAGCACCCTGTCGAACTCCGCCATCCCGGTGGGGGCTGAGCTGGCCAGGCTCGCGTCGACCTCCCCGATGGGCCGGGCGGGGGTCTCGACGCTGCGCGAGGCGCTGGTCCGCGCGGAGGCGGCCCCGGCGCCGATCTCCTCGATCGTCCCCCACTGCTGGCACTCCCCGCAGCGCCCGACCCACTTGGCCGTGGTCCAGCCGCACTCGCGGCAGCGGTAGGCGTTGACGGAGCGGGCGGGCTTGCGTGCGGGACTCATGTCTCCCAGCCTAGGCCGCCCCACTGACAACTTAAGAACGGCCCCGGGCAGGCCGGCGGAGCGAGGGCCCGGCGCCGCCACGCGCTCAGGCCGGCCGCACGCGCTGAGGACGGAGCCGCACGCGCACTCGCCCGGCCCAGGGGGCTTCAGAGCCGGTCCTCCCGGGGATCCTCGTCCGGGTCGATGGTCCCCATCGCCTCGGTGAGCTCCTGCCGGATGGTGGCCAGCGTGCGGCTGGCCTCGGCGCTCTTCATGCCGGTGGCCACCAGCAGGTCCACCGTGAGCGGGCGGATCAGCATCACCAGGGCCTCGCCCTGGTAGGTGCGGACGTCCATGGCCTGCGGGTCGAGGCCGTCCGCGGTGCGGCTGAGCTCCTGCCGGGCCCGCTCCCGGAAGGCCCGCCGGGACTCGGCCGTCTCCGCGGTCAGCGACAGGCCGATCAGGTCCACGGCGTCGGCCAGCTCTCCCAGGGCGCGGCTCAGGGCCTTCACGGCGCCGGGACGCAGCTGCACGGTGTCGATGGTGTTGGCGATGCGCCGGGTCAGCACGCGGGTGTTGCGGATCGCGTTGTCCAGGCCCTCGAGGGTGCGTCCGTAGCGCTCGATGTCCCCCCGGGTGGCCCGCCGGGTCAGGGTGAGCCGGGCGTTCTCGCGTCCCATCCGCAGGGAGCCCTCGAGCGAGGTCACCAGCGGGTGGGTCTGCCGGGCGCGGGAGAGCGCGTGCCAGGCCTCCGCGGCGTCGTAGTCCCCGATGGCCTTGGCCGCCTCCCGCAGCACCGTGGAGAACTCCCCGGTGAGCCGGTGCAGGTCCCGGACGGGCTCGCGCCGGGGGTCGTTGGGCACCAGCGCCATGATGAGCAGGGCGCACAGGCCGCCGACGACGGCGTCGAGGCTGCGCGCGAAGGGCCCGTCCACCGAGGGCGGCAGCAGCACGATGAGCACCGACTGCAGCCCCATCTGGGTGGTGAAGATGGTGCCGTTGTCCAGGAACCGGGCGAGCAGGATCGAGAAGAGCAGCACGAGCGCCGCCTGGCCGATCCCGCGCCCGAGGAAGTACATGAGCACGTCCCCGACCACGATCCCCAGCGTGCAGCCGATGGAGACCTCCAGGATCCGGCGCAGGTGCGCCGAGCCGTTGCCGTAGCCGAGCGAGACGATGGCGGCGGTCGCGGCGAACAGGGGGCCGGTGTGCCCCAGCACGGTCTCGGCGATGAAGTACGCCCCCACGGCGGCGGCCGTGATCTGCAGGGACTGGCCGAAGCCGCCGCGGACCCGGCTGAAGCCCATGCGGGCGCGGTCCTTCAGATGACCTGACGCCGTGCGCACCGCCGAGCGGACCTTTCCTGAAGCCATGCTCCTCATGGTAATCGGGGCGGGCGGCGGCCTCGACGAGCCCCCGCCGCTCCCGCGGCGGCAAAGTTCACCGCGCGTTCACCTCGAGTGGGAGCCTCCGCCACCTGCCGCTCCTAGGCTGGAAGCTGTCCGGCCAAGAACCGGGCGCGCATCCATCATCTCGAAGGGGTTAGCTCTCCATGAAGATCACTCGCATCGGCCGCCTGGCCGCCCTCGCCGCCGTCGGCTCGCTCGCCCTGGCCGGGTGCGGCTCCGACGACGCCACCGGTGAGGGGACCGGCACCGCCGGCGGCGGCGACTCGCTGACCGGCACCGTCTCCGGCGTCGGGGCCTCCTCGCAGCAGGCCGCGATGACCGCCTGGCAGACGGGGTTCCAGGAGGCGCACTCCGGCGCCAGCATGCAGTACTCCCCGGACGGCTCCGGGGCCGGGCGCGAGGCCTTCCTGGCCGGCGGCGCCGACTTCGCCGGCTCCGACGCCCACCTGGACGACGACGAGGAGCTCGCCTCCCGGGACACCTGCGGGACCGACGGGGCGATCAACATCCCCGCCTACGTCTCGCCCATCGCGGTCGCCTTCAACCTGCCCGGCGTCGAGCACGTCAACATGGACGGCGAGACCATCGCCAAGGTCTTCAAGGGCGAGATCGACCGCTGGAACGACCCCGCCATCGCGGAGCAGAACGACGGCGTCGAGCTCCCGGACACCGCGATCACCGTGGTGCACCGCGCGGACGACTCCGGGACCACCGAGAACTTCACCGAGTACCTGGCCGAGGCCTCGAACGGCGCGTGGGGCCAGGAACCGGACGGCAACTGGCCGGGCGCGTTCTCCGCCGAGGCCAACAAGGGCACCTCCGGCGTGGTCTCCGCCACCGCGGAGACCGAGGGCGCCATCACCTACGCCGACGACTCCGCGGTGGGCGACCTCGGCACCGTGAACGTGCAGTCCGGCGAGGACTACGTGGAGGTCTCGCAGGACTCCGCGGCGGCCGCCCTGGAGAGCGCGCAGCGCGTCGAGGGCCGCGGCGAGCACGACATGTCCCTGGAGCTGAACCGGACCCCGGACGACGGCTCGTACCCGATCGTCCTGGTCTCCTACCACATCGTCTGCTCCGAGTACCAGGATCAGGAGGTCGCCGACCGGGTGAAGGCCTTCGAGGGGTACGTGATCAGCGAGGACGGCCAGAAGACGGCATCCGAGGCCGCCGGCTCCGCCCCGCTGAGCGAGAGCGTCCGCCAGGAGGCGCAGACGGCCGTGGACTCCATCAACGCCGGCGGGTAGGTTCCGCCGGGTCGCCCGCACCCGCTAGCATGATTCCCGTCCGGGCCGCCTCGGCCTCGGCGGGAATCACGCCGCAGTCCACCACGATCTGAAGAGCTGAGGACCATGACTCGAATCGCTCCCACCGAGCCCGAGACGGGGGAGGCCCCGGCGGAGCGCCGGGCGCCGCGAGGCGCCGGGCCCTCGGGAAGCCCGCGGCAGGACGCCGCCTTCTCCGGGCTCGCGCTGGGCGCCAGCCTCCTCATCCTGGTGGTGCTGGCCGGCGTCGCGCTCTTCCTGTGCCTGCAGGCGTGGCCCGTGGTGGGCGCCCCCGCCGAGGAGTTCTACGGCGGGGAGGGCTTCCTCAGCTACATCTGGCCGCTGGTGGCCGGGACGCTGATCGCCGCCGCCATCGCGCTGGTCATCGCGACGCCGGTCGGCGTCGGGGTCGCCCTGTACATCTCGCACTACGCCCCCCGCCGGCTGGCCAAGCCCGTGGGGTACGTGATCGACCTGCTGGCGGCGATCCCCTCGATCATCTTCGGCGCGTGGGGGGCCTCGGTGCTGGCGCCCAGGATCGTGCCCCTCTACGACTGGCTGGGCGCCTACCTCGGGTTCATCCCGATCTTCGCGGGGCCCGCCAGCGCGACCGGCAAGACGATCCTGACCGCCAGCGTCGTGCTCGGGATCATGATCCTGCCGATCATCACCTCCATGAGCCGCGAGATCTTCCAGCAGACGCCGGTGCTGCAGCAGGAGGCCGCGCTCGGCCTCGGCGCCACCCGCTGGGAGATGGTGCGGATGACGGTCTTCCCCTTCGCCCGGGCGGGCATCATCTCCTCGGTCATGCTCGGCCTCGGGCGCGCGCTCGGCGAGACCATGGCGGTGACGCTGGTGCTCTCCGGCGGCCCCTTCAACCCGTCCCTCATCCAGTCCGGCAACCAGACCGTGGCCAGCGAGATCGCGCTGAACTTCCCGGAGGCCTACGGCTTCCGGATGAACGAGCTGATCGCCGCCGGCCTGGTGCTCTTCCTGATCACCCTGGTCGTGAACATGCTGGCCCGCTTCGTGGTGAGCCGCTACAAGGAATTCTCGGGAGCCAACTCGTGAGCACAGCGACCCTCAGGAAATCATCGCTCGCCGGCGGGCAGGCGCCCCGCTGGCTCCCCTTCGCCGTCGGTGCGGGGGCACTGGTGCTGGGCGCCGCGCTCGCCTCCCTGGCGGGCTTCAGCATCGGGCTGTGGGCGGTCTTCGCCGGCCTGCTCTTCGTCGTCGCCGGACCGGCCGTGGTGGGGGCGATCGAGGGGCGGCGCAAGGGCGTGGACGCCCTGGCCCGCTACCTCGTCTACGGCGCCTTCCTGCTCGCGCTCATCCCCCTGGTCTCGGTCATCTACACGGTGCTCGCCCGCGGCCTGCCGGGGCTGGACCTCAACATGCTGATGACCTCGATGGGCGGGGTCACCGGCGCCACCGACAACGCCGCGGCCGCGGGGGAGACCCCGGTCTACGGCGGGGCCTACCACGCGATCCTCGGCACCCTGGTGGTCACCTTCTGGGCCACCCTGATGTCGGTCCCGGTCGGCCTGCTCACCGCGATCTTCCTGGTCGAGTACTCGGGCGGGAGGATCTCCGGGCTGATCGCCAGGATCATCACCTTCCTGGTCGACGTCATGACCGGCATCCCCTCGATCGTGGCGGGCCTGTTCGCCGCGGCGCTGTTCGTCCAGATCTTCGACGACCCCTCCATGCGGATGGGCTTCATCGCCTCAGTGGCGCTGAGCGTGCTGATGATCCCGACCGTGGTGCGCAACGCGGAGGAGATGCTGCGGATCGTGCCGAACGAGCTGCGCGAGGCCTCCTACGCCCTAGGGGTCCGCAAGTGGCGGACCATCGCCAAGGTGGTCATCCCGACGGCGATCTCCGGCATCTCCTCGGGCGTCACCCTGGCCATCGCCCGCGTCATCGGCGAGACGGCGCCCATTCTGGTCACCGCCGGCTTCGTCACCACGATCAACGCCAACGCCTTCAGCGGCTGGATGACGACGCTGCCCACCTACATCTACTACCAGATCGTCACCCCGACCTCGCCCACCAACCCCGGGATCTCCGAGGGCAGGGCCTGGTCGGCGGCGCTGATCCTGATCGTGATCGTGATGGTGCTGAACCTCCTTGCCCGCCTGATCGCCAAGATCTTCGCCCCCAAGACCGGGCGCTGAGACCCAGCCGGACCCCGGCCCCGCGCGCCGCGCCCGCCAGAGGCGGACCCGGCCGCCGGAGGCCCCACCGACGAGAGAAAGAACGACATGTCCAAGCGCATCGACGTCGAAAGCCTCAACGTGTACTACGGCGACTTCCTGGCCGTGGAGGACGTGAACATCCAGATCGACCCCCGCGCGGTGACCGCCTTCATCGGCCCCTCCGGCTGCGGGAAGTCCACGTTCCTGCGGACGCTGAACCGCATGCACGAGGTCGTCCCCGGCGCCCGGGTCGAGGGGAAGGTGAACCTCGACGGCGAGGACCTCTACGGCCGCGGCGTCGACCCCGTGCGGGTGCGCTCGCAGGTCGGCATGGTCTTCCAGCGCCCCAACCCCTTCCCGACGATGTCCATCCGCGACAACGTGCTGGCCGGCGCCAAGCTGAACTCCCGGCGGATGTCCCGCTCGGCCGCGGACGAGCTGGTCGAGTCCTCCCTGCGGGGGGCGAACCTGTGGGAGGAGGTCAAGGACCGGCTGGGCAAGCCCGGCTCGGGCCTGTCCGGCGGGCAGCAGCAACGCCTGTGCATCGCCCGGACCATCGCGGTGAAGCCGGACGTGATCCTCATGGACGAGCCGTGCTCCGCCCTGGACCCGATCTCGACGCTGGCCGTGGAGGACCTCATCAGCGAGCTGCAGGAGGAGTACACGGTGGTGATCGTGACCCACAACATGCAGCAGGCGGCCCGCGTCTCCCACAAGACGGCGTTCTTCAACATCGCGGGCACCGGCAAGCCCGGCAGGCTGATCGAGTACGCGCCCACCCAGGAGATCTTCAACAACCCGAAGAACCAGGCCACCGAGGACTACGTCTCCGGCCGCTTCGGCTGATCCCGGAAGGTCCGGGGCCGACGCGGGGCTCCCGCCTGACCGGTCCGTCCGCGTGAGGAGGACCGGACGGACCGGCCCGGCCCGACGGACCCGCCCGGCGCCGTCGGCCCGGTCCCCGCTCAGAGCAGGGGCGAGAGGGCCAGGAGGAACACCGCCGCGCCCACCGCGCAGGCCGGGATGGTCAGCAGCCAGGTCCCGACGATCCGCAGGGCGGTCAGCACGCGCACCGCGTTGAAGCGCTGGTTGGAGCCCGCCCCCAGCATCGCCGAGGCGGCCAGCTGGGAGGCCGAGTGCGGCTCGTGGGTCACCGCGCCGGTGCCGAAGGCGAGCAGGGTCGTGGTGATCTGCGCGATGGCCCCGCGGAACGGGTCCACCTTCACCATCCGGCTGCCCAGCGTGTAGCCGATCCGCCAACCGCCCCCCAGGGTGCCCAGCACCAGGCACGCCGCGAGCGGGATGCACAGCAGCCACAGGGTGCCGGCGTCGAACCCGATCCCGGCCCCCAGGAACATCATGGCGACGACGACCAGCAGTCGGTGCCCGAAGAACAGCCCGTGGGCCAGCGAGAGGCAGGACAGCGCGAGGGTCAGGGCGTAGCGGGCCCGGCGGTTCACGGTCTGCGGGCTCGCGTAGCGGAAGATCCGGACCAGCGGCACCACCGCGAGCCAGCCGATCCCGAAGGCCAGCACCGGCCCCAGCAGGAGCGGGAGCCACACCACGCCCAGCATGGTCCAGGCCAGCGACATGTCCTCGGTCAGGTCCACGGCGCTCGCCGCCCACAGCGCCCCCAGCAGGCCTCCGACCAGGGCGTGGGTCGCGGAGGAGGGCATTCCCCACCACCAGGTGATCGCCTCCCACGCGATCACCGTCAGCAGCGTCGCGGCCAGGATGCCCAGCCCCACCTGCGAGTGCGGGATCTGCAGCCAGCGGTCGCCCACCAGGGGCAGGGTGATCATGCTGAGCAGCAGCCCCAGGACGTTGAAGAGGGCGCTGAGCGAGACGCCGATGCGGGCGGTGACGGCGCGCGTGCGCACCGGGACGGCGACGGCGTTCGGCACGTCGTGGAAGCTGGCCAGCGCCGCGAAGGCCATCAGGAGGGCGCAGCAGGCCCCGAAGAGGGTCACGGTCACGGGCTCAGGACTCCTGGACCAGGATGCGGCCCACCTCGGTGGCCACGCCGCGCATGCTGCGGGAGGCGGCGTCGAGCTTCGCCGTGAACAGGGTGTTCCGCAGGTAGCTGCCCGGCTTGAGGCGATCCATCAGATGCGCCTGGTAGAGCTCGGAGGTGCGGGCCGCCTGCTTGGACATCCGCAGTACCTCGATCCAGTACTCGTCGAGCCCCTCGAGGTCGGAGAGGTGCCGCATGGCCTCGGCGGTCAGCGCGGCCTGGCGCTGGATCAGGTCCAGCAGGTCCGAGGCCCGGTCGGAGAACTGGTTCAGCGAGTGGATCTTGATGGCGTGGGTGGCGCCGGTCAGGTCCTCCGCCGCGGTGTTGAGGTGCCGGGCCAGGATGTAGAGGTCGCTGCGCGGCAGCGGCGTCACGAAGGACGAGCGCACCGAGGTCATCAGGGCGAAGAACAGGTCCGTGGAGTTCCCCTCGGTCTCCAGCGCCCGCTCGAAGATCTCCTCGTGCTCCTCCACGGGGGAGCCCATCATGCGCGAGATCGCGGAGGTCTGGTCGACCACGAGCTGGGCCATGTCCGAGAGCAGCTCGAGGGCCTGGGTCTCCTGAGGGAACAGTCGGATCGCCACGTCAGGTGCCTTCCGGTGAATGCCGAGGGGGAACAGTCCCTAAGATAACCGGCCCAGGTTAACGACGCCGCCCGCCCCGCCGGAGCGGACTGGGGAGTACCCCACGGACCGTGTCACGATCTGGGCACTGAACGGTGCGGGCCGCCCGCAGGCGGCGGCAGGCAGGGCCGGGAACGAGGACACCATGGGAGCAGAGAGGCCGCGCGATGCGCACACGCTCATCCTCGCCCTCCAGCGGGCATCCGCCCGGCTGGACTGGGAGGACATCGTCTGGGAGCGGAAGAGGCCGCCCGGCGGAGGCTCGGGGAACTTCGGCTGGTACGTCACGGACGCCCACCCGGAGAACAGGGAGCGCTGGTTCGTCAGGGCCGCCCACGGGATCGCGGTGCGCCGCGCTATCCCGCGGGACCAGCTCGAGGAGTGGGAGCGGCGCACGCGGCGCAGCGCCCGCGAGGTGAAGAGGGACTACCGGGAGGCCAGCGGGCGGGGGAGCCACGCGTGGTTCATCGAGACCTACCGAGGGGAGGTCTGGCGGACCACCAAGGGCGGCTACGGGAAGAGGGGCGTCACGGTCACGCGCCTGGACGTCCCGGAGGGGGAGGAGCCCGGCCGGAGCGCCGAGCTGCCCGGGGAGGACCGGGAGCCGGGAGGAAGAGGTGGCACTGGGCTGGGAGCGCCTCTCGGCGGAAGGCCGCTCGTAGCGGCTAAATGATGGAGCCCGGGGCTACCTGCAGCCCAGTGCCGTTCACCCAGTCTGGTACCCGTGCCGGGGGCGTGTCAACGCGGGTCCCGCCCCGTCCGGGCGGCACCGGGCTCTGGCCGGGCCGCGGGGGAGAACCCCGGATGCTCGGCCGATGCCTCGGCCCACAGGAGCGCCTGGAGGGACGACGGCCCGGGGAGGGCCCGACGACGCGGGCGGGGCGGGAGCGGACCCCTCGGCCCGTCCCCGCCCCGCCCGTGCGGCGTCGCGGTGCTTCCCCCGGATCAGCCGAAGTCCTGCCGGTTCACCCGCACCAGCTTCTCGTTGGTGAACTCCTTCAGGCCCCACTCGGCCAGCTCGCGGCCGTAGCCCGAGCGGCCGACGCCGCCGAAGGGCAGCCCGGCCTGCGTGACGAGGTGCTCGTTGACGTGCACCATGCCCGCCTCCATCCGCTCGGCGAACCGGCGGCCGCGCTCCTGGTCCTCGGTCCAGACCGAGGCCTGCAGCCCGTAGCGGGAGGCGTTGGCGATCCGCAGCGCGTCCTCCTCGTCAGCGGCCCGGAAGACCATGACGGCCGGGCCGAAGAGCTCGTTGCAGCCGAGGTCGGCGTCGAGGTCGATGTCGGTGATCAGGGCGGGGGACATGAACCAGCCGGGGCGGTCCAGCTTCTCGCCCCCGGTGCGGACGGTCGCGCCCTCGCGCGCGGCCTGCTGGATCCGCTCGACGACGCCGTCGCGGGCCGCCTCGGAGGAGAGCGGGCCGAGGTCGGCGTCGGGGTCGTCGTAGGCGCCGATGCGCAGCGCCTCGACCGCCTCCTGGGCCTTCGCCACGAAGTCATCGTAGAGCTCGTCCACCACGATGATGCGCTTGGGGGAGGTGCACACCTGACCCTGCACCGAGACGCGCAGACCCACCGCGTGCCGGACGAGGCCGTCGAGGTCGTGGGTGTCCAGGACGACGAAGGGGTCGTTGCCGCCCAGCTCCAGGACCGACTTCTTGAGGTGCTCGCCGGCCTGCCCGGCCACGCTCGAGCCGGCGCGCTCCGAGCCGGTCAGGGAGACCCCGCGCACGCGGAAGTCCTCGATGACGCGGGGGACGTCGTCGGTGTCCAGGTACAGGTTGGTGTATACGCCCTCGGGCAGGCCCGCCTCCTTCAGGATGTCGGCGAAGGTCCGCGAGGAGAGCGGGCAGATCTCGGCCTGCTTCATCAGGACGGCGTTGCCCACCAGCAGGTTCGGGGCCGCGAAGCGGGCCAGTTGGTAGTAGGGGAAGTTCCACGGCATGATGCCCAGCAGCACGCCCAGCGGGTCGTGCCGCACGTAGGTCCGGTCCGCTCCCATCGGGTCCAGCGGGGTGTCCTCGAGCAGGCCGGGGCCGTGCTCGGCGTACCAGGAGAAGATCTGGACGACGAGCTGGACCTCCTGCCTCCCCTCCGGAAGGCGCTTGCCCATCTCGCGGCCGATGATCCCGGCGAGCTCCTCCTCGCGCTTGTCGAAGATCTCCGCGACGCGGGCCAGGATCTTCGCCCGCTCCTTCACGGAGGTCCGGCGCCAGGAGGTGTGCGCCTCATGGGCGACGTCGACGATGCCGGGAACCTGATCGGCGGTGAGCGAGTCGAAGCGCTCCTCGACCTCGCCCGTGCTTGCGTTGGTCACTGCGAATGTGCTCATACCCTCACCCAACACCCCGGCCCGGGGGCCGATCTACGGGTCTCGCCGGGAGCTGAACGTCCGGGGTGACGACGATTACCCTGGGGCATGAGCTCCGTCGTCGGTCCCACCGGACAGGATCCGTCAGTACATCGAGAACCTCCCGCAGGCTCGGCGGCGGGAACACGGTCGCCTCCTGCTGAACCTCTGGCGCGATGCCACGGGGGGAGGAGCCCGTCATGTGTGGGGGAGTCGATGATCGGCTTCGGCTCCTACGACTACACGTACGACTCCGGCTGGTCCGGCAGCGCCTTCAGGTCGGGCTTCAGCCCCCGTAAGGCGGCCCTCTCGCTCTACGGGTTGCCCGCCGAGGAGAGCCCGCGCCCGAGCTCTGGGCCCGGCCCGGCAAGTACCGCCGGGGCGCCTCCTGCACCTATGTGAACAGCCCGAGGACATCGACCTCGAGGTTCTCCGAGACCTCGTCCGCCTCGGCTGAGAGCAGGGCGAGGCCGGCTGAGCTGGGCCGGGCGGTGCGGACCCCGGGGGTCCGGCGAGGCGATCCGAGGATCAGGCCTCGGTGCCTCCCGGAGCTCCGGCTACGCGATGCCGAGATAGGCCGGCACCTCGCGGACCCCCTCGAGGATCGCGTCATGGTCCTCGCGCTCCAGGACGGAAGGGTCCGCGCCGCCGCTCAGTACGCCCACGGCCACGGCGCCGGAGTTCCGCGCGGCCTGGACGTCCACGGCGGTATCGCCGGCGGCCAGCACGCGGCGGACGTCATCGACCCCGAGGCGCTCCATGGCCCGGTGGATCATGTAGGGCGCGGGCCGCCCCGCCGCGACGTCGTCGGTGGTCACCACGGCGTCGACGACGGAGGCGTCCCAGCCGAGGGAGGCGAGCAGGGGCTTCGCCACCTCGTCGTTGAAGCCGGTGGTCAGCGCCACCCTGACGCCGTGCTCCCGCAGCCTCGCCAGCGCCTCGGGGACCCCGTCCAGGGGGCGAGGGGGACGGGCCTGATAGGCGGCCTTGAGGATCTCGAGGAACCTCTCGAAGGCCCTGCCGACGCGCTCGTGGTCCGGATCCTGCCCGCCCCGGCGCATGAGCTCGGCGATGGCCGTGACCTTGTCCGTGCCCATCCAGCGCTGCAGGTCGGCGGGGGCGACGTCCGCGCCGGTCTCCTCGACCGCGGAGCGGAGCGCCTCGTAGACCTGCCCTCCGTCGTCGACGGTGGTGCCGGCCATGTCGAAGACGCACAGGGCGATGCGGGAGGTGTCGACGTGCTGCATGAGAGGGCCTTTCGGAGAGGGATGGGGTCTCAGGGGGCGGGATGGATCTGGTTGTCGAGGGTGAGGCTCACGCGGTCGGAGAGGTAGCTGTCCATGCTGTACTCGACGATGCGCCCCTCACAGTCCGTCCCGATGCGCCGATCGCGCAGCAGGGGTGCTCCGGGCCGGCAGTCGAGGACCTCGGCCTGCGCGGCGTCCGCGGGGACGGCCTCGAGGGTGTGGCGGGCCGTGTAGACGCCGGCTCCGCACGCCGCGAGGCGGGCGTAGATGGATCCGGAGTCGGTGTCGAAGTTCAGCAGATGGCGCCCCGCCGCCATGGCGAACGCGGAATCCTCCAGCATCGCCGGTTCGCCGTCCAGCAGGCGCAGGCGCCGGACGAAGACCACGAGCTCCCCCGCCGGGACCTGGAGCGCGCCGCCGACGTCGTCCCCGGCGGCACGCTTGGTGACCTCCAGCGTCCGCTGGCCGGGCGTCCTGCCCGCCGAGCGGGCCCAGGCGGTGAAGCTGCCCAGCAGGTGCGCGGACTGCTCCGAGGAGTTGTGCCGGACCACGGGAGTCCTCCCCTGGGAGCCGTAGATCAGGCCGTCTGCGCGCAGGGCGTCCAGCGCCTTGCGGACGGTGCCGCGCGAGGCGCCGTAGGACCGCTGGAGGGCGGATTCGCTCGGGATCTTCTGCCCCTTGGGCCACTCCCCGCCGTGGATGAGAGACCGGAAGGCCTCCTCGAGCTCTCGGGAGAGGTGGGGCCGCGTCGTGGTCATATCCTGATTGTACAAGTTTCCGGAATGCGCCCAGGTGATTCGGGTGAACAGCAGGAGAACGCTGAGATCTCAAGGTGAACTCTGGGAACAACTGTTCAAACAAGTTCTGTTTCATCTTGCCCGTGCTGGCATGCGAGCCGCACGCTGAGACCATGACGACATCGAGCAGCGCCCATCGAGAAGACCGCCGGAGCCGCAGAGCCCTCCTGTCCGAGGCCGACGTCCTCGTCGTCGGCGCGGGGATCGTGGGCCTCGGGCACGCCCTGGCCGCGCACGAGGCCGGCCTCAGGGTCGTGGTCATCGAGCGGGAGCACCGCGTGGTGGGGGCGTCGGTGCGCAACTTCGGCCACGCCTGCGTGACCGGTCAGGCGGGGGAGTGCGCGGAGCTCGCGCAGAGCGCCCGCGAGGCGTGGTTGCGGGCCGCCTCCCGGGCGGGCTTCTTCGCGGCGGAGACCGGGGGCCTGGCCCTGGCGCAGACCGAGCGGGAGGCCGCGGTGCTCGAGGAGCTCTCCGGGCGGCGGGACGGGCAGGTGCGGATGCTCACCGGGGCGCAGGCGCGCGAGCGACTCGGCGCGCCGGGTCCCGAGGGCCTGATCGCCGGAGCCTGGCTGCGCGAGGACCTCCGCGTGGATCCTCGCGAGGCGGTGCCGGCGCTGGCCGCCTGGCTCGCGGAGCAGGACGGCGTCGAGATCCTCTGGAACACCTCCTTCCTGACCGAGGAGGACGGCCTGGTCCAGACCTCGCGGGGACGGATCCGCGCCCAGCGGGTCGTCCTGTGCGTCGGGCACGACCTCGACCACCTCGAGCCCGAGGCCGCGCGCTCGGCGGGGATCCAGCGCTGCGCCCTGCAGATGGTCCTCGCCGAGGACCCCGGCATCCGGGTGGAGCCCGCCGTCCTGACCGGCACCTCGATGCTGCGCTACGACGCCTTCTCCGAGACCGACGCCGCCCGGGACCTGCGAGCCGAGCTCGCCCGCCGCGTGCCGGAGCTGCTCGAGATCGACGCGAACCTCATGCTCACCCAGCGCCCCGACGGGACCCTGCTCATCGGGGACTCCCACGAGCTCGCTCCCAGCCAGGAGCCCTTCCTCCGGGAGGCCACCAGCGAGACGCTCCTGTGCGCGGCGGCCGACGCCCTCGGGCTGGGGCGCTCGGCGCTCCGCCCCGTCCAGCGCTGGCAGGGCGTCTACGCCGCCGGGACGCAGGGCAGGTATCTCCGGGCCCGGATCTCGGACCGGGCCGAGGCCTGCACGGTGACCTCCGGCGTCGGCATGACGATCGGCCTGGGACTGGGCCGCCGGGCCTTCCGCTGATCCGCACCGGCCGCCGATCCCGACCATCACACCTCCCGAAAGGCAGATCATGGGGCATCACCCCCTCTCCCGGCGCGGCTTCCTCACCGCGGCCGGCACACTCACCCTCGGCGCGGCCCTGGCCGGCTGCGGCGGCACCGGGCCCTCCGGCGAGGACGGCGTCGTCGTCTACTCCGCCGACGGCCTGGGCGACTGGTTCGAGCGGCAGTTCGAGGCCTTCCGAGAGCGCACCGGCGTGGCCGTCTCGATCGTCGAGGGCGGCTCCGGCGAGGTCATCGCGCGCGCCGCCAAGGAGATCTCCAACCCCCAGGTGGACCTCATCGTGACGCTCCCGCCCTTCATCCAGAAGGCGGCCCAGGACGACCTCCTCGCCCCGCACGGGATCGACGTCTCGATCCTCGACCCGGAGGACAGGGACGCCGAAGGCCTCTTCTTCTCCGTGGTCCGCAACTACTTCACGATGATCCGCTCGCCCCAGGGCGCCGCGCCGGAGACCTGGGAGGACCTGCTCCGCGAGGATCTCCGGAAGAAGATCCAGTACTCCACGCCCGGGCAGTCCGGCGACGGCACGGCCATGCTCCTGCTCCTCCAGCAGGTGCTGGGGCGGGAGGAGGCCCACGAGTACCTGGGCAGGCTGCAGGCCAACAACGTGGGCCCCTCCTCCTCGACCGGCCGCCTGGGCCCCAAGGTCTCCACGGGGGAGCTCCTGGTGGCCAACAGCGACGTCCAGATGGCCCTGAACGCCATCGAGGCGGAGCGCATGGACTACGAGACCTTCATCCCTGCCCACGCGGGCGGGAGGACGACCGTCGCCCTGCCCTACGCCATGGGACTGGCCAAGAACGCACCGCACGCGGACGGCGCCCGGCGCCTCATGGAGTTCCTCGTCTCCGCCGAGGTCCAGCAGAGCCTCCCGTCCGCCGCCCGGGGCGAGTCCGCCCGCCGGGACGTCGTCCACGAGGGGCCCGACGCCGAACGGATCGCCGCGGCCCTCGACGGCGCGGAGATCTGGTCCCCCGACTGGAACGACGTCCTCACCCACCTCGACTCCGACCTGCGCGACTACCGAGAGGCAACCCAGCAATGAGCATCACCGCCCCCGACGCCGTCTCCCACCGGACCGATCGGCGTCCCGCCGCCGCGGCCCTGCGGGAGGTCACCGTCTCCTACGGCGCCACCGACGCCCTCAGGGACTGCTCCCTGGAGATCCACCACGGCGAGACCGTGGCCCTGCTCGGGCCCTCCGGCTCCGGCAAGTCCACGGCGCTGAAGGCCCTGGCGGGCTTCGAGGCCCCGAGCCGCGGCGCCGTCCTGCTGGGCGGCCGGGACGTCACCGGGCTCTCCCCGGCCCAGCGGGGGATCGGCATCGTCGTCCAGTCCTACGCGCTGTTCCCGCACATGAACGTGCGGAAGAACGTGGGATTCGGGCTGCGGGCCCGGCGCGTCCCTCCGGCCCGGACGCGCGAGCGCGTGGACGAGGCCCTGCGGATGGTGGGCATGTTCGACTACGCGGACCGGCTGCCCCGCGAGCTCTCCGGCGGCCAGCAGCAGCGCGTAGCCATCGCCCGCGCGCTGGCGATCCGCCCCCGCGTCCTCCTGCTGGACGAGCCCCTCTCCGCCCTGGACGCCGCGCTGCGCCAGAGCATGCTCCACGAGCTCCAGCAGCTGCGTCGGCGCCTCCCCGACCTGGCCATGGTCTACGTGACCCACGACCAGGGCGAGGCGCTGGCGCTCGCGGACCGCATCGCCCTCATGCGCGACTCCCGGCTGGAGTCGCTGGGCCGCACCGAGGAGATGTTCGAGCGGCCCTCCACCGAGTTCGCCGCGACCTTCCTGGGCGGGGCGGACATCCTGCCGGCGCGCACCCTGACGGCGGCCGGGGCGGGGGAGACGGTCCGCGCGGCCTACGGCGGCCACGAGATCTCCGTGCTCACTCGGGAGGACCTGCCCCGGGACCACGGGATCAGCCTGGCGGTGCGCCCGTGGTCCTGGCAGTTGGCGGACGACGCCGTCCCCGCCCCCAACCCGGTCTTCGCGGCGGAGGTCGACGGCGTGCAGTGGAAGGGCTCGTCCTACCGGGTGCAGGCCACCGCGGAGTCCACCGGCCAGACCCTCCACGTGGAGATGCCGGCCCGTGGCCGGGCCCCAGCGGTGGGCGGGACCCTGTCCGTGACCGTCGCGCCGCGGGACGTCATGGTGCTCCCGGCGGAGAGGAGCGACGGCGCATGAGAGCCCCCACCCTCCGCCGCGTCGGCTGGGCGGCGCCGCCCCTGGCGGCGCTCCTGATCCTCCTGGTCTACCCGATGCTCCAGGTGGTCGCGACGTCCTTCGACGCCGTGGGCTCGGGAGCCCCGGGGCAGGCCTGGCCCACGGTGCTCGGCGACCCGGCCGTGCACCGGGCCCTGCTGACCACCCTGCAGGTGGCCGCGATGACCACCCTGGGCTGCCTGGTGCTGGGCGTCTTCCTCGCCCTGGTCCTGGCCTACGTCCCCTTCCCCGGCGCGGGGGCCGTCACCCGGCTCGTCGAGGCCGTGATCTCGTTCCCCTCGTTCCTCATCCCGCTGGCCTTCGGGACCCTCTTCGGACCCGTGGGCATCGTCAACACCGCGATCACCGGGACCACCGGCGCCGCGGAGGGGCCGCTGCAGTTCATGGGGAGCGTCCACGGCGTCGTCCTCGCGGAGGTCGCGTACTTCACCCCGTTCATCGTCCGGCCGGTGCTGGCGGCGTTCCAGCGGCTTCCCCCGGACCAGATCAACGCGGCGTCCTCGCTGGGGGCCCATCCCGGGCGCATCGTCGGCCAGGTGATCCTGCCGGGGGCCTATCCGGCCATCGCGGGGGCCGGGGTCCTGGTGTTCATGCTCGCGCTGAACGAGTTCGGCATCATCCTGTTCACCGGGGCCCAGGACGTGGTGACGCTGCCCCTGATGGTCTACACCCGGGCCATCGTGACCTTCGACCTGCCGGGGGCCTCGGTCATCGCGTGCCTCCAGGCGGCCGTCTCCCTGCTGGTCTACTTCGCCTACTCCCGGCTCTTCGTCCGCCGCTCCGGACGATGAGGGCGGCGCGCGCCCCGCGGCCCCCCGCCCCTCCGCTCCACGAAAGGATGCCACCATGCTGATCAGGAACGCCGCCGCCCGCGGTGCGATCTGGGCGGTCTTCGGACTGCTGGTGCTGGGGCTCATGGCCTCGCCCGTCCTCATCACGCTCATGCTCGCGCTCGCCCGGCAGTGGACGAGCTTCCTGCCCTCGGGCGTCACCGGGGAGCACCTGGGCGAGGCCCTCTCCGCGGACAGCCTGGCCAGCTTCTCGGTCTCCGTCCAGACCGCGGTGATCTCCTCGGCGCTGGCGGTGCTGCTGGGCACCTGGGCGGCCCTCGCGGGGCGGAGCGCGCCGGCCTGGCTGCGGCAGCCGATGTCCGCCCTGTTCCACCTGCCCTCCGCGATCCCCTCCGTGGTGATCGGCCTCGGGGTGCTGATCGCCTTCTCCACCCCGCCGCTGCTGCTCAACGGCACCCCGGCCATCGTGGTCGCGGTCCAGACGGTCATGGTGCTGGCCTTCACCTACTCCAACGTCCACGCGGCGCTCGAGGGCCTGGACCGCCAGCAGGCCCTGGTGGCCTCCTCGCTCGGCGCCTCTCCCGCGCGGATCCTCCTCACCGTCACCCTCCCGCAGCTGCTCCCCTCGATCGGCGCCGCGGCGGGCCTCTCGCTGGCGCTCTGCATGGGCGAGCTGGGGGCCACCATGATGGTCTACCCGGCCTCTTGGAGGACCGTCCCGGTCAGCATCTTCACGGCGCTGGACCGCGGGGAGGTCTTCCTGGCCGCGGCCATGACGCTCCTGCTCCTGCTGATCACGCTCGTGATCCTCGCCCTGCTCGCCCTCGTGAGGACCGGGCGCGGGCCGGCGCGCCGAGGGGGCGGACGGCGTCGTGCCGGGAAGGAGGGCGTGGGCCTGGCCGCCTGAGCGCCCGGCCGCCCGGACCGGAGCCCGAGGCGAAAAGAGCCGAGGCCCTCCCCGCACGGATGCGGGGAGGGCCTCGGCGCGTCGGCGGTCAGCGGTCCCTAGCCGTTGACGCGGTACAGCTTCTCGTTGGTGAACTCCTTCAGCGCCCACTGGGCGTTCTCGCGGCCGTAGCCGGAGTTGTTGATGCCGCCGAAGGGGAACTCGGGGCTGGAGTCCATGTGGGTGTTGACGAAGGTCATGCCGGCCTCGATGCGGTCCGCGACCCGGCGGCCGCGCTCGGCGTCGGTGGTCCAGACCGAGGCCATCAGGCCGTACTGGGTGTTGTTGGCCAGCCGCACGGCGTCGTCCTCGTCCTCGGCCTTGAAGACCATCACGGCCGGGCCGAAGAGCTCGTTGCAGCCGAGGTCGCTGTCCTCGTCGATGTCGGTCAGCAGGGCCGGGGACATGAACCAGCCCGGGCGGTCCAGCTTCTCGCCGCCGAAGTGCAGCGTCGCGCCGTCCTTCGCCGCCTGCTGGATGCGCTCGACGACCTCATCGCGGGCGCCCTCCGAGGAGAGCGGGCCCATGTCGGTGTCCTCGCCGTCGTACTCGCCCACGGTCACGTTCTCCACGGCCCTCTTGGCGGCCGCCACGAAGTCGTCGTAGACGTCCTCGAGGACGATGAACCGCTTCGGGGAGGTGCACACCTGCCCGGCGTTGGCGGTCCGCAGGGTGACCAGCTTCTGGGCCAGCGCCTCGACGTCGTCGGTGTCCAGGACGACGGCGGGGTCGTTGCCGCCCAGCTCCAGGACCGACTTCTTCAGGTACTTGGCGGCGATCCCCGCCACGGAGGCGCCCGCGCCCTCGGACCCGGTCAGGGAGACGCCCTTGACGCGGAAGTCCTTGAGGACCTCCTCGGCGTCGCTGCTGTTGAGGTAGACGTTGGTGTACGTGCCCTTCGGCAGGCCCGCCTCCTCGAGGATCTCCTGGAAGGTCTGGGAGGACTTGGGGCAGATCGCCGCCTGCTTCATCATCACGGCGTTGCCGACCATGAGGTTGGGCAGCACGAAGCGGGCGACCTGGTTGTACGGGAAGTTCCACGGCATGATCCCCAGCAGGACGCCGAGGGGCTCGTGCTTGACGTAGGTGCTGTCGGCGCCCTGCGCCTCGGGCAGCTCGGTGGTCTCCAGGAAGCCGGGGGCGTTCTCGGCGAACCAGCGGGCGGTCATGGCGACCTTCTTCGCCTCGTTGACGCCCTGCTGCTTGGGCTTGCCCATCTCGTGGCCGATGATGTCGGCCAGCTCCTCGGCGCGGGAGTCGAAGATCTCCGCCGCCTTGCTCAGGATCTCCGAGCGCTTCTGCATGGGGGTGTCCCGCCACTGCCTGAAGGCCTGGTCGGCGCGCTCGATGACGCCGGGGATCTCCTCCGCGGTGAGGGAGTCGAAGGTCTCCTCGACCTGGCCGGTGTTCGGATTGGTCACAGCGAAAGTACTCATGGTCCTACTCAAACGCCGGGAGCGGGGCGCCGTCCAGGGGTTTCGGTACCGGCGGACAGGCTCGACGCCCGCTCAGTACACGAAGACCGGCAGCCACCCCGGATGGTGCGCGTGCACGATCGCCAGGAAGACGATCAGATCGAAGAGCAGATGCGCCGTGACGGTGTAGGGCAGCGACTTCGTCCTGGTGAAGATGACGGCCTGGACCAGGGCGAAGGGGATGGTGAGGAAGGGCCCCCAGGACTGGTATCCGAGCTCCCACAGGAAGCTCACGAAGATCACCGAGGTCAGCACGTTGGCCGTCCAGAACGCGAAGTGCCGGGCGAGCAGCGTGAACACCGTGCAGATGAAGAACAGCTCGTCCCAGATGCCCACGGCGTTGACCCCCACGAGCAGCCGCCCGATCTCGCTCGGGCTCTCCACCGCCGGCCAGTTCAGGTAGGTCCCGGAGCGGATGAAGTAGAACGGCAGGATGAGGTAGGCGGCCACCAGGACGAAGGCGAGCCAGCCCCACTCCAGGCGGCTCCACGGCCGTCCCCGCCGCCGGGGGAAGCGGACCGCGCGGTCGCGCAGCACCAGGCGGTGCACCGCGTAGGGCACCGTCACCGCCGCGACGAGTGCTGCGCCCATGAGGAAGAAGTGGGGCCAGGAGATGTCCGCCTCCATCGAGACGGAGCTGACGATGCCGAGCCCCAGCGCGATCAGCCCGAGGTCCCGTC
Source organism: Rothia halotolerans (assembly GCF_004136635.1). Taxonomy (GTDB): domain Bacteria; phylum Actinomycetota; class Actinomycetes; order Actinomycetales; family Micrococcaceae; genus Rothia; species Rothia halotolerans. The sequence continues at coordinate 113,350 of NZ_NOIU01000004.1, forward strand.
CCAGCGGCGCCGAGACGAGGAGCCCGAGCACGACGCCGCCCGCGAGCCCCGCGTACCCCCACGAGCTCTGGACCCCGAAGACGAGGACGGCCCCGGCCGCCACCAACGCGGCGGCGAGCGTCCCCGGCCCGGCCGTCCGCTGGCGCTCGGGAAAGCCGAAGACCGGCGGCTGAGGGCGTGCGCCCTCCCGGTCCGCGGGGTGCTGGGAGGCCGGCATGCTCCCATCCTAGGGGCGGGCCCGGCCCTGGGAACGGACGACGCCGCCGCGGCGCGGGGCCGCGGCGGCGTCGTCCGGAGAGGGCGTCGTCTGGGACGGATCGCGCCGACCCGGGAGGGGTCAGCGCAGGAAGCGCCGCGCCTTGCGCTTCTTCACCGCGTAGATCGCGCCGGTGCTGACGTCCTCCTCGAGGGTCTCGAGGGAGACGCCGCGGGTCTCCGGGACCTGGGTGATCACGAAGACCAGGGCCAGGACCCCGACCCCGGCGAAGAGGAAGAACGCCCCCGTGATGCCGATGCCCGCGATGATCGAGGGGAAGTACAGGGCCAGCAGGGCGTTGGTGGTCCAGCCGAAGAACACCGAGACGCCGATGCCCACCCCGCGCATGTGCAGCGGGAAGATCTCGGCCAGCCAGACCCACACGGCGACGTTGAGGAAGGTCTGCATGGACATCACGAACGCGACGATCAGGAACAGCAGCACGAAGGGCCGGGCGGCGTTGCCCACCGGCAGCAGGATCGAGGCCGCGCCGATCAGCAGGTGGCACGTGGTGGTCAGGGACAGGCCGATGGTGAAGGTCTTGCGGCGGTCCACCCGGTCCATCATGTACAGGGCGATGAACCCGCCGAGCACCGCGACGATGCCCGGGGCGATGTTGGCGATCAGGGCGGCGTTGGCCTCGAAGCCGGACTCGATGAGCACGACCTGGCCGTAGTACATGATGGAGTTGATGCCCGTCAGCTGCTGGGCCATGGCCACGCCGATGCCCACCAGCAGCACGCGCAGCAGCCACTTGTTGGTCAGGATGGCGCCCAGGCCGACCTTCTGCTCCTCTTCCTCCTCCTCGGCGACCTGCTCCACCTCGCCGAGCTCGGCGATCGCCCGCTCCTCGGGGCGGACGGTCTTGAGCACCTCGAGGGCCTTCTCGCGCCGGCCCTTCTCCACCAGCCAGCGGGGCGACTCGGGCATGCGCAGCATCCCGAAGAACAGGCAGATGGCGGGGATCGCGCAGATCGCGAACATGAAGCGCCAGACGCCGTCGATGTGGCCGAAGACGTTGCCGATGATGGCGTTGATGACGAAGGCGGAGAGCTGCCCGATGACGATGGCGACCTCGTTGCGCCCGGTGATGGACCCGCGGATCTCGTACGGGGCGAGCTCGGCGAGGAAGACCGGGACCACGGTGGATGCCCCGCCCACGGCCAGCCCGAGCAGGATGCGCCCGGTGACCAGGATGCCGACGCCGGGGGTGAAGACCACGAAGAGGGTGCCGACGAAGAAGAGGATCGCGAGGATGATGATCGTGGACCGCCGGCCGATGCCGTCGGAGACCCGACCGCCGAACAGGGCGCCGAAGGCGGCGGCGAAGACCAGGGAGCTGGTGACCACGCCTTCGGTGAAGGGGGTCAGGCCGAGCTCTTCGGTCATGGGGCGCAGGGCGCCGTTGATGACGCCGGTGTCGTAGCCAAAGAGCAGTCCGCCGAAGCAGGCGACCACGGAGATCAGCCCGAGGCGTTTGCGGTAGGGGCCTGCGACCAGGGGCGGGAGGTCGGAGGTGGCGGGGCCTGTGGAATGCGGGTCGGCCATGGGGAGGACTCCTTTGTCTGTGGGCCCGACGGGGACCCAGGGCAGCCTTTGTGCGTATGACCATACATTTATGTGACGCAGGCTACAAGACCGGTCGGAAAAAACTTGGACCGGTCCAAGTGGGAGGGCTCCCGAAAGCGTCGACGCGCAGAGGTGGCTCCATGGCCTCCGGCGAGCCGGGCCGGGGAGGCAGGAGGGGCTACGAGGCCAAGCGGTCCGGCGTGCCGGCCCCACCCGGCGCGGCCCCCTCCGCGCCCCGGCTGATCCGGTCCCACACGTCGTCGAGCGAGAGGCCGAGGACCTGCGCGATCGCTGCGACGGTGGGGAAGGCGGGGGTCGCCACCCGGCCCGACTCGATCTTCCGGAGGGTCTCCGGAGAGACGTCCGCGGCGAGGGCGACGTCGAGCATCGAGCGCTCGCCCCGGGCGCGGCGCAGCAGGGCGCCGAGGAGCTGTCCGCGCTCGACCTCCGCGGGGGTGAGCGGCAATCTGACCATGACCCCATGATAGTGCCGGTATAGTATGGCCGGTATAGTTATTGGAAAAAGTGGAGGACGCTGCATGATCGAGATCCTGAACGCCGGCGAGCTGGAGCGGGCCCGGGCGGCGGGCGCCCTGGTCGCGGACATCCTGCAGGCCGTCCGGGAGCGCAGCCGGGCGGGCACCAACCTGCTGGAGATCGACCGCTGGGCCGAGGAGATGATCCGCGAGGCCGGGGCGCAGTCCTGCTACGTCGACTACGCGCCGTCCTTCGGCCGAGGTCCCTTCGGCCATTACATCTGCACGGCGGTCAACGACGCCGTCCTCCACGGCCTCCCCCGCGACTGCGCGCTGGCGGACGGCGACCTGCTGACGCTCGACCTCGCGGTGCTCCTGGACGGCATCGCGGCGGACTCCGCCGTCAGCTTCACCGTGGGTGCCTCGGACCGCCTGGGCGACGCCGCGATGATCTCCGCCACCGAGCGCGCCCTGCGCACCGGGATCGAGGCCGCCGTCCCCGGCGCCCGCATCGGCGACCTCTCCCACGCCATCGGCGAGGTCCTCGGCGAGGCCGGGTACCCGGTCAACACCGAGTTCGGCGGCCATGGCATCGGCTCCACGATGCACCAGGACCCGCACGTGCCGAACGCGGGGAGGCCCGGCCGCGGGTACCGGCTGCGCCCCGGCCTCCTGCTGGCCCTGGAGCCGTGGGTCATGGCGGACACGGCCGAGCTCGTCACGGACGCCGACGGCTGGACGCTGCGCAGCGCCACGGGCTGCCGCGCCGCGCACAGCGAGCACACGATCGCCATCACCGAGGAGGGGGCCGAGGTCCTCACCCTGCCGCGCGCGCAGCGGATATGAGGGCGGGCATCCTCTAACGGCCCCGCCGCCGTACCCTGCCGCGCTCGCGGCGGGGGTGGGGGGACGGTGTCGCCCTCACCCGGCCCCCGCGCGGATAGGATGAGGGTTCGCCCCGAGGGGATCGTCCGCCCCGGGGACCCACGCCGTTCGAGGGAGATGACACCGATTCCATGCGCGTCCTGATGATCCGACACGGACAGACCCCATCCAACGTCCAGGGCCTGCTCGACGCCGGCTGCCCCGGCCCCGGCCTGACCCGGCTGGGCGAGCGGCAGGCCGCCGCGATCCCGGGCGTCGTCGCCCGCCGGGAGTTCGGGGCCATCGTGGTCTCGACGCTGATCCGCACCTCCCTGACGGCCCGGCCGCTCTCCCGGGACCGCGGCCTCGAGCCGGTGGTCCTGGAGGGCCTGCGGGAGATCGAGGCCGGGGACCTGGAGATGTCCTCGGACCCGATGGCGCACCAGGAGTACCTCAGCACGGCCTTCGCCTGGGCTGGCGGCGACCTGCGGCGGCACCTGCCTGGCGCGTCGGACGGGCGGGCCTTCCTGGACCGCTTCGACGCCGCGATGGCCCAGGTGGCCGCCTTGGGCCTGGAGAGCGTGGCGCTCTTCTCACACGGCGCGGCGCTGCGGACCTGGACGGCCGCGCGGGTGCACGGCGTCGACGTCGGAGAGATGGAGCGCGTCCCGCTGGCCAACACGGGGTCCTTCGACGTGGAGGGCGATCCGGACTCGGGGTGGCGGCTGATCAGCTGGTCCGCGGACCCCCTCGGCGGCAAGGAGCTCGCCGCGGTGGCGGCCGAGGATCCCACCGGGGAATCGATGGACTGACCCTAAAGGTGATCTGCATCACATACGTATAGGTGTACGTGCCGGTACTTTTCCGTTCCGATTCACTGGGGGCAACCCGACGTGATCGGGGGCATATGCCGCTGGCATTCCGCGGAAGGCCCGGGCGCTCCCATCGGTCGAGACGTCTCGGGAGTGCGTGCCGCGCTCCATGACCTGAGGAGCGGAAACGTTGGACACCACACGAGTTCCGGAGGATTCGCAGCGGACGCGGATCATCTACCAGGCCCGGCGGTACTTCGCGCAGCACGGCTACCACCAAGCGACCATGGACGACCTGGCACGCGCCTGCTCGCTGTCCAAGCCGATGATCTACCGGCACTTCGACGGCAAGTACGAGCTGTACGCCGCGGTGGTCGAGGACTCCATCCAGGAGCTCCAGGCGAGGGTCAGGCCGGTGCTGCGCGGGCGGATGGACCTGCCCCACACCATCCGGCGCCTCGTGGAGGAGTTCGTGGTGCTCCTGATGCACCGTCCGGAGATCCACACCATCATCTTCGCCTCGGACATGCGCGGAGACGACCTGATCCGGGCCAAGCTGGAGGGGCTGCACCGCTCGCTGGTGGATCCGCTGGCCTCGATCCTGGTGGGGCACGCCCCGCCCGGGGACGAGGCTTCGCTGACCCTGCGGGCGGAGGCGATCGTCGGGACCGTCTGGGCCGGCGCCAGGATGATCGCTCGGACCCCCTCGGCGGAGGAGCAGGAGTCGCTGCGGCGGATCATCCACGAGACCGTCTGGGAGGGCGCCTTCGCCGACCGCCGGGAGCCGGATCACCTCTGCTGAGGCGGGCGACGCCGGGCCTCGGTCCCCGGTGCGGGGCAGCGGCTCATCAATCCCGACAGGCGTGGACGCCGGCCGGGCCTCCCGCCGTGCCCTCCCGGGTGGCATACTCGTCGCATGGCCACCCGGACCGCAGTGATCCACCTGTTCCACGGCGTCGAGGAGCTCGACGCCGTGGGCCCCTGGGACGTCCTCGCCCACTGGACCCAGCGCCACCCGGAGGACGGCTGGCGCGTCCTCACCGCGTCCTCCTCGGGGGAGGAGGTCGCCGCGGCCAAGGGCCTGCGGATGCGGCCGGACGGCGTGCTCGCGGAGCATCCCGCCCCGGACCTGTTCCTGGAGCCCGGCGGCCGCGGCTCGCGCCCCCTGTGCGCCGATCGAGAGCACCTGGGCTACGTGCGCGGGGCCGCGGCCTCCGGCGCGCTGATGACCAGCGTGTGCACCGGCTCCCTGGTCTACGCGGCCGCGGGGATCCTCCGCGGGCGGCCCGCCACCACGCACCACCTCGCCTACGGCGAGCTGGCCGCGCAGGATGCGAGCGTCGTCGTCCGCAGCGGGGAGCGCTGGGTGGACGACGGCGACGTCGTCACCTCCGCCGGGGTCTCGGCGGGGATCGACATGGCCCTGTACCTCGTCGGCCGCCTGGCCGGGGCGGAGCGGGCCCTCGAGGTCCAGCGGGCCATCCAGTACGACCCCGCGCCGCCCGTCTGGGGATGAGCGCCCAGGGCACGGGAACGGGCGGGACACCCCAGGGTGCCCCGCCCGTTCCCGTCGAGCCTGGTCAGCTCCGCCGGCTCAGCGCAGGATGACCGTGCGGATCCCATCCACGAAGACCCGCGACTCGCAGTGCAGCTTCACCGCGTCGGCGAGGGCCTTGCACTCGGAGTCCCGCCCCGTCGCCGCGAGGTCCTCCGGGCCGAAGGCGTGGTCGACCTGCATGACCTGCTGGCTGATGATCGGACCCTCGTCGAGCTCGTCGTTGACGTAGTGGGCCGTGGCGCCGATGGTCTTGACCCCGCGGTCGAAGGCCTGGTGGTAGGGCTTGGCCCCCTTGAAGGAGGGGAGGAAAGAGTGGTGGATGTTGATGGCCCGCCCGGAGAGCTCCGAGGCGAGCTCGTCGGAGAGGATCTGCATGTAGCGGGCCAGGATGACCAGCTCGACGTCGTACTCCTCCACGAGCTCGAGCAGCCGACCCTCCGCGGCCCTCTTGTCCTGCTTGTCCACGGGCACGTGGTAGTACGGGATGCCGTGCCACTCGATCAGCTCCCGGTGGTCCGGGTGGTTGGAGACCACCGCGGCGATCTCGATGGGCAGCGAGCCCACCCGGGACCGGTACAGCAGGTCGTTGAGGCAGTGGTCCGACTTCGAGACCATGATCAGGACCCGCCGGCGGGCCCCGTGGGGGGTCAGCGCCCACTCGGCGTCCAGGCCCTCGCTGAGGCCGGAGAGGTGCTCGCGGAGGGTCTCCTCCACGGCCTCGGGGGAGTCCCCCGAGACGGAGAAGTGCATCCGGAGGAAGTAGCGGTCGCTCCTGGGGTCGTCGAACTGCTTGAGCTCGATGATGTTCCCCTCGAACTCCGCCAGCAGCCCGGTCAGGGCGTGGAGCAGGCCGGGGCGCTGGGCGCAGGCGAAGTTCAGGACGTACTGGTGGGTCGTCTCCACGGGGGCCTCCACGGTGGTCGGCTGGGTCATGATGGGGTTCTCCTCGTCTGGGATCGGCGGTCGAGTCGGTGCGCGCCGGGAGGGCGCGTCCGCGTCGTCACTCGACCTCCGGCTGCTGGTACTCCCGCATGGAGTCGATGAGCCAGCGGGCCATGTACTCGGCGAAGGAGGAGCGGGGGTAGATGCGGTAGGAGTCCTCCGCGCTGCGGTGCAGGATGACCTGGACGGGCCCGAGGGCGGTCGAGGCCACCGCTCCCACCGGGAGCTGGCGGGGGTGCACGTCCACGTGGCAGCCCTTCTCGAGGACGTCCCGGGCCATGGGGCCGCTGAGCTGCAGGAGGGTGCGGTTCCCGGAGAGGTCCACCACCTGCCCCGGCAGTCCCTCGAGCGCCCGCTCGGCCTCCGCGGCCTCGCCGGGCGCCTGCCGCCTGGACGCGTCCACGACCAGGAACTCGTCCGGCGAGAGCCACAGGGCGTGGAGGCCCTCGGCGTCGCCGGTGCTCTCCCCGCTGCTGCGCGGCAGGACGACGCCGAGCGCCCGCTCCACGGCCTCGGCCCCCGGCGTGCCGGGCTCGGCCCGGACGCCGATCTGGGGGCGGAACGGGACCTCCTCGAGCCGGACGCCGCGCTCGCCCGTCACGCTCGCCTGCGCCATCTCCTCGGCCAGGTGGGCGGCGGGGGAGACGCGCAGCTCGTCGAGGCCGGCGACCCCGCTGGTGTTTCGTTCCTCGGTGGCGGTGTGCTCAGCCATCACGGCGTGCCCCTTCCGGGTCGTAGAAGACGTGGGAGGTGATCTCCACGTCGATCAGGGTGTCCCCCACGGGCGCCTTGACGATCTCGCCCATGCGGTTGCGTCCGTTCTTGACCAGGGCCAGCCCGAAGGGACGGTCCATGGTCGCGGAGAGGTAGGAGGAGGTGACGTGCCCGAGCATCGGGACGGGGCCCGCCTCGGGGGTGACGGGGGTGTCGGCCGCGATCAGCTGCGCTCCCTCGTCCAGCCGGGTCTTCCCGTCCACGGGCAGGACGCCGACCAGGTGCTTCCGATCCGGCCGCGCGGTGTCCGCGCGCTGGAAGGAGCGCTTGCCGATGCAGTCCTTGAGCTTCGAGACCGCCCATTCCATCCCGGCGTCGTGCGGGGTGACCGTGCCGTCGGTGTCCTGGCCGATGATGATCAGGCCCTTCTCCGCGCGCAGCACGTGCATGGTCTCGGTGCCGTAGGGGGTGATGCCGAACTCGGCGCCGGCCTCGCGCACCAGCTCCCACGTGGAGCGGCCGTAGAAGTTCTCCACGTTGATCTCGAAGGCGAGCTCGCCGGAGAAGGAGACGCGGCAGACCCGGGCGGGCACCCCGTTGGAGAGCACCGTCTCCCGGAAGGCCATGAACGGGAAGGCCTCGTTGGAGACGTCCAGCTCCGGCAGGATCCTGGCGACGACGTCGCGGGACCTCGGCCCGACCACGGCCACCGTGTTCCACTGCTCGGTGACCGAGGTGAAGACGACGTCGAGGTCCGGCCACTCCGTCTGGTGCCACTCCTCGAGCCAGTCCAGCACCTTCGCGGCGCCGCCGGTGGTGGTGGTCATCAGGAACCGGTCCTCGGCGATGCGCAGGGTCACGCCGTCGTCGAAGAGCATGCCGTCCGGGGTGCACATCAGGCCGTAGCGGCCCTTGCCCACCGCGAGCTTGGCGAAGCCGTTGGTGTAGACGCGGTTGAGGAACGTGGGGGCGTCTGCCCCCCGGATCTCGATCTTGCCCAGGGTGGAGACGTCCTGCATGCCCACGGAGTCCCGCACGGCCGCGCACTCCCGGAGCACCGCGGCGTCGAGGTCCTCCCCCTCCTGGGGGTAGTACCAGGGGCGCTTCCACTGGCCGACGTCCTCGAACTCGGCGCCCGCCGCCACGTGCAGCGGGTGCATGTTGGTGGCCCGGGCGGGATCGAAGAGCTGGCCGCGGCGCCGGCCGGCCAGCGCCGCGAAGGGCACCGGCGCGAAGGGGGCGCGGAAGGTGGTGGGGCCGATGGCGGAGGGGTCCGGGAGGTCGAAGACCGCGGCCATGACCCCCAGGGCGGGCACGCCCGAGGTCTTGCCCTGGTCCTGGGCCGTGGAGATCGAGGTGTACCGCTTGATGTGCTCGGCGGAGCGCATCCCGGCCCCGATGGCGCGCATGACGTCGGCCACCGTCTGATCCCGCTGCAGGTCCACGAAGTGGGTCTCCCACTCGCCGGGCACGCCCGTGCGTCCCGGAACCAGCCAGAGGGGACGGGACGAGGCGCTGATCGTGCCCTCCCGGGAGTCGGCCGCCGCGGAGGGGACCATGAGCGGGGCGTGCAGCCCGCCGTCGGCCGCCGCCCGGTGACCGGCCTGCGCGCCCTCCGCCAGCGCCTCGGCCAGGGAGAGCGAGCCGTTGAGCGCCCCCGCCGTGAACTGACCTCGCACGGGGGCCTCGGGGACGAAGCCGTCGATCTCGGCGCTCCAGATCAGGGCGCCCTGCCGCTGCGAGTGCAGGTGCACCACGGGGGAGTGGCCGCCGGAGACCGCCAGCAGGTCCGCGGAGAGGGCCTCCGGCTCGCCGGTGAGGCGTCCCTCGGCGTCGATCCCGCTGACCACCACCCGCTCCAGGCGGGCGGACCCGGCGCCGCCCTCCGTGCCGACGACGGCGGACCCGAAGATCCCGCGGGCTCCGGAGGCCTCCAGCGCCTCGGCGGCCCGGGCCGTGGGCTCGGGCCGGGAGTCGATGACCGCTGCGATCCCGACGCCGGCCCGGTGCAGGTCCCGCACCAGGTCGTAGGCGGTGTCGTTGGTGGTGGCGATGGCGATCCGCTGGCCGGCGGCGACGCCGTACCTGTTGAGGTAGGTGCGCACGGCCGAGGCGAGCATGATGCCCGGCCGGTCGTTCTCCGCGAAGACGATCGGCCGCTCGTGCGCGCCGGTGGCCAGGACGACCCGCCCCGCCCTGATGTGCCAGACGCGCTGCCGGGAGACGCCCGGCAGGTCGGCGTCGAGGTGGTCCGTGCGGTTCTGCACGGCGACGACGTAGTTGGAGTCGTACGAGCCGATGGCTGTGGTCCGGCGCAGGTAGGTGAAGTCCTCCGCCGCGCGGAGCCGCTCGACGGTCCTGCCGCACCAGGCGACGGCGTCCTCCCCGTCGATCTCCTCGTCCCGGGTGGAGAGGAGGAAGCCGCCGGGCTGGGGCTGGTCGTCGATCAGGAAGATGCGGGCCCCGGCCTTGGAGGCCTCACGGGCGGCGGCGATGCCCGCCGGGCCGGCGCCGATCACCACGACGTCGGCGTGGACGTACTTGCGGTCGTACTCGGCGTCGTCCCCCGCGGGGTCCAGCTGGCCCATGCCCTGCAGCCACCGGCCCTGCAGCCCCTCGGCCAGCTCGACCGTGGTGGCCGAGAGCATCGATTCCTCGGCGTGGCCGGGCCGGCGGGCGGCCAGGTGGATCAGGGCGTTGGGCTCCTCGACGCCCGCGGAGAGGAAGCCCCGGGGCCGGGCGAGGTAGAGGGAGGGGCCGCACTCGAGGGCGTCCTCGGCGAGCAGGGCGCTGGTCAGGGTGTCGCCGCGCAGACCGGTCCGCGGGGTGCCGTCGACGGTGAAGGAGAGGGTCTCCTCGCGGTCGACGCTGTGGCCGGGGGCGCGATCGGGGCTCAGGCGTGAGGCGGTCATCGGGTGGTCCCTTCAGCGATGGTGCCGGTGGTCGGGCTCGCGGAGGAGGGCGGCTCCTCGCCGAGGCGATAGGTGGCCGAGAACTCGTAGGTGCGGGTGTCGCGGACGGCGTTGAACCATTTGCGGCATCCCATGGAGTGCATCCAGCGCTCGGTGAAGATGCCGCGCGGGTTGGCCCGGTAGAACAGGAACTCGGCCCATTCGGCGTCGGAGAGGTCGTAGGGGTCGATCGGGTACTCGACGTCGGCCTCGCCGCCGTAGTGGAACTCGATCTCGTCGCGGGGCCCGCAGTGGGGGCATTCGATGAGCAGCATGTGGGGTCTCCTCCCTTCCTTCAGTGGGCGACGGCGGCGGCGCCGTGCTCGTCGATGAGGTGTCCGGTCTCGAAGCGCTCGAGCACGAAGGGCTCGCTCAGCGGATGCGGGGTGCCGGTGGCGACGGTGTGGGCGAACGTGAGGCCCGCCGCGGGCGTGCCCTTGAACCCGCCGGTTCCCCACCCGCAGTTCACCGAGAGGCCCTCGACCTCGGTGGGGGAGATGATGGGGGAGGCGTCGAGGGTCGTGTCGACGATCCCGCCCCAGGTGCGCAGCAGATGCGCCCGGGCGAAGATCGGGAACAGCTCGACGGCGGCCGCCATCTGGTCCTCGATGATGTGGAACCCGCCGCGCTGGCCGTAGCCGTTGAAGGAGTCGACGCCGGCGCCCATGACCAGCTCCCCCTTGTGCGCCTGGGAGACGTACACGTGGATGTGGTTGGACATGACCACGGTGGGGTGCACGGGCTCGAACAGCTCCGAGACCAGGGCCTGCAGCGGCCGCGACTGGATGGGCAGGCGGACGCCCGCCATCTCGGCGAGGACCGAGGAGTGCCCGGCCACGGCGAGGCCGACCCGGTCCGAGTTGATGCGGCCCCGGTTCGTCTCGACGCCGACCACCCGGTTGCCGTCCTTGAGGAACCCGGTGACCTCGCAGTTCTGGATGATGTCCACGCCCATCCGGTCGCAGGCCCGCGCGAACGCCCAGGCCACGTGGTCGTGCTTGGCGATGCCGGCACGCGGCTGGTAGGTGGCGCCCATGACGGGGTAGCGGATGTCGTCCTCGATGTTGATGATCGGGCAGACGTCCTTGACCTGCTGGGGGTCCAGGTACTCGGCGTCGACGCCGTTGAGCCGGTTGGCGTTGACCCGGCGCTTGGAGTCGCGCACCTCCTGCATCGTGTGGGCCACGTTCAGCACGCCGCGCTGCGAGAAGAGGAAGTCGTACTCCAGCTCCTCGGGCAGCTGCTCCCAGAGCTTCAGCGCCTGCTCGTAGATGGCGGAGGACTCGTCCCACAGGTAGTTCGAGCGGATGATGGTGGTGTTGCGCGCCATGTTCCCGCCGGCGAGCCATCCGCGCTCCAGGATGGCGATGTTGCGCATGCCGTGTTCCTTGGCGAGGTAGTAGGCCGTCGCCAGGCCGTGGCCTCCGCCGCCGACGATGATCGCGTCGTACTGGGACTTCGGTTCGGGGTTGCGCCAGAGGAAGTCGGGGTGCTCCGGCAGTTTCTCGGCCATGCTTCAGGCTCCGATCGCGGTGGTGGCGGGGGTCAGGCTGGGGTAGAGGGGGTGCGCGTCGGCCAGGGCGCGCACGCGGTCCCGCAGGGGCTCGAGGAGCTGGGAGGGGACCTCCTCGTGCTCGGTGCCGAGGATCAGCAGCTCCGCGATGATGTCGGCGACCTCCTCGAAGGCCGCGTCGCCGAAGCCTCGGGTGGCCAGGGCCGGGGTCCCGATCCGCAGGCCGGAGGTGACCATGGGCGGGCGGGGGTCGAAGGGGACGGCGTTGCGGTTGACGGTGATGTCGATCCTGGACAGCAGGTCCTCGCCCCGCTTCCCGTCGAGGGAGGAGTTCCGCAGGTCCACGAGGACGAGGTGGACGTCCGTGCCCCCGGAGACGACGTCGATGCCGCGCTCGGTGACGTCGGAGCGGGTCAGCCGCCGCGCGAGGGCCTGCGCACCCGCCAGCGTGCGCTGCTGGCGCTCGGCGAACTCCGGGCTCCCGGCGATGCGGAAGGCGACCGCCTTGCCCGCGATCACGTGCTCGAGGGGCCCGCCCTGCTGGCCGGGGAAGACGGCCGAGTTGACCTTCTTGGCAACGTCGGGGTCGTTGGTGATGATGAGCCCGCCCCGTGGGCCGCCCAGGGTCTTGTGGGTGGTGGTCGTGACGACGTGGGCGTGCGGGACCGGGCTGGGGTGCAGTCCCGCCGCGACCAGCCCGGCGAAGTGCGCCATGTCGACCATCAGGTACGCGCCGACCTCGTCGGCGATGGCCCGGAAGCGGGCGAAGTCGAGCGTGCGGGGGTAGGCGGACCAGCCGGCGACGATCAGCTGGGGCCGGTGCTCCCTGGCCAGCTCCTCGACACGGTCCATGTCGACGACGTGGCTCTCCTCGTCCACCCCGTAGCCGACCACGTGGTAGAGCTTCCCGGAGAAGTTCAGCTTCATGCCGTGGGTGAGGTGCCCGCCGTGCGCGAGGTTCAGGCCGAGGATCGTATCGCCCGGCGTGATGAGCGCGTGCATCACCGACGCGTTCGCCTGGGCGCCGGAGTGCGGCTGGACGTTGGCGAACTTGGCGCCGAAGATCCGCCGCGCGCGGTCGATCGCGGCCTGCTCGATGACGTCGACGTGCTCGCACCCTCCGTAGTAGCGCTTGCCGGGGTAGCCCTCGGCGTACTTGTTGGTGAGGACGGACCCCTGGGCCGCCATCACGGCCTGGGCCGTGTGGTTCTCCGAGGCGATCATCTCCAGCCCGTTGCGCTGCCGGTTCAGTTCCCGGTCGATCTCCTCGGCCACCAGGGGGTCCAAGTCGGCGAGGTCCGCCGTCAGCGAGGCATCGGCGAGGGGCGTGTAGTCGGTCATGCGGAACCTACTTCCATCCGTGTGATCGTCAACTGATATATCAGTTGTGGGTCTAGCGTAGGATGAGTGATGTGGACCACGCAATACCCTGCGACGAATCCGCTCCGGGGTCGGAGGAGGAGGAGAACGGTGACGACTGAACTGGTGAAGGCGGCCCTGCCTGCGGCGGCCTCGAAGGCCCAGCTGGCTTACCACACCCTGAGGGATCGGCTCACGCTGCTCGACATCCCGCCCGGGGCCCCCATGATCGAGTCGACGCTGAGCCAGGAGCTCGACGTCGGCCGCACGCCCCTGCGCGAGGCGCTCAAGCGGCTGGAGGCCGACCACCTCGTCGTCACCTATGCGCGGCGGGGGACCTTCGCGACGAACGTGGACCTCTCCGAGCTGACGCCGATCTCCGAGATGCGCCAGGCGCTGGTGCCGCTGGCGGCCCGGCGGGCCGCCTCGTGGTGCGGCGGAGAGGTGCGGGACGAGCTGGAGGAGGCGCTGGAGGGCATCCGGCTCTCGACCTCGGAGAGGGAGCACCGGCGTCTCATGGAGCTGGACCTGCGGGTGCATCGGCTCATCAACCAGGCGGCCAGGAGCCCGCACCTGGAGGAGGAGCTCGTGCGCCTGGACAACCTCGTGACGCGGATGTGGTGCCTGGTCATGGACCGGCTCCCGCCCATGGAGGAGCACATCGCGGAGCACGTCGAGCTCATCGAGCAGATCCTCGCGGGGGACGAGGCGAGGGCGGAGGAGCTGGCCTCCGAGCACGTCGCGAACTTCGACGCGACGGCACGCTCGGTCCTGTAGCTGATGGTCGGGCCCTCGGGCCCTCCCGCCCGGAGGGGGCGCCCGGGATCGAGGCCGCGGGGTGTCAGGGCCGTGCGGTCGGGGCGGAGGGGGCCTCTCGGTGCCGGCCCTTCATCGAGCGTCACGGCGTCCTGCCAGTGTTGACTGGGTCACATTCCCACCCTACAGTCTCCCGTGAGCCTGAGATCCAACTGATATATCAAACGACGGCGGGAGCGGCCGCGAGGGCGCACCGCAGCCGTGCCCGTCCCTGAGGAGCTTCCCGGCCCGCCGGCACCCCGAGCCAGGAAGAGGCGCACCGATGTCAGAGACCGCCCCCAGCACGAGAGACGCCGACGTGGCCCGCCGCCCCCGGCCGGCGAGGATCCTCACCTACGCGGGGGCCATCCTCGCCTTCCTCATCGGCTCCGGCTTCGCCACGGGCCAGGAGGTGCTCCAGTACTACTCCTCGTACGGGTACTGGGGGATCTTCGGCACGGGGCTCGTGGTGCTGGTGTTCATCACCTACGTCGCGGTCGAGTTCCTCCGGGTCGGCCACGCGGAGAGGTTCGAGCGACCCTCGCTGGTCTTCCGCCACTACTGCGGGAAGCACCTGGGCACCTTCTTCGACTACTTCTCCATCCTCTTCGTCTTCCTGAGCTTCACGGTGATGGTCGCGGGCGCCGGGGCGGTGTTCGAGGAGCACTACGGGCTCTCCAAGTACGTGGGCGGGGTGGGGCTCGCCGTCGTGGTCGCCGCCGTCGTGTGGTTCGGCCTCGGCGGCATCGTGGAGGTCATCGGCAAGATCGGGCCGCTGATCGTGGTGGCGGCGGTGGCGCTCGGGATCTTCGGGGTGGTGAACAACCCGGAGGGCCTGGGCGAGGCCGGCTCGGTCCTGCCGGGGCTGGAGGTGACCCAGGCCTCCTCGAACTGGTTCTTCGCCGGCCTCTCCTACGTGGGCTTCTGCATGCTGTGGCTCGCGGCCTTCCTCACCGCGCTCGGGCGCAAGGCGGAGCGGCGGAGGGAGGCCGCCTCTGGCGGCGTCCTCGGCGGCGTCGCGTTCGCCCTGGCGTGCATGGTGGTGGGCCTGGGGCTGCTGGCCAACATCGCCCGGGTGCACGACGCAGAGATCCCCATGCTGGTCCTGGCGGGAGACCTCAGCGCCGTGCTCGCCTCGGGGATCTCGGTCATGATCCTGGCGGGCATCCTCACCACGGCGGTGCCGCTGCTGTGGACGGTCTCCTCGCGCTTCTGCGCCGAGAGGACGCCGGCCTTCAAGTACCTGACGATCGGCCTGGCCGTGCTCGGCACGGTGGTGGGGCTCGTGCTCCCCTTCTCGCAGATGGTCAACATCGTCTACGTCATCAACGGGTACGTGGGCATCCTGCTGCTGGCCCTGATGCTGTTCAGCACGGGGCGGCGCCTGCTGGGCCGCAGGGCCGCGTGAGGCCCGAGGCCGCCCCGGCGGTCGGCCGGGACATGACGAGAGGGGGTGTGCGAGCCAGGCTCGCACACCCCTCTTTCCGCAGGGGGGGGAAGGATCTTTCCGCAGGGGGGGAAGGACTACCGCTGCCGGATGGGCGTGGGCGGCTGCTCCCCGCGCAGGACGGCCAGCACGTTCTCCGCGGCGAGGGTCGCCATGGCGGTGCGGGTCTCCAGCGTGGCGGAGCCCAGGTGCGGCAGGAGCACGACGTCGTCGCGCTCCAGCAGTCCGGGGTGGACCTCCGGCTCGTGCTCGTAGACGTCGAGCCCCGCACCCGCTATCTGCCCCTCCTCGAGGGCCGCGACGAGCGCCTGCTCGTCCACCACGGGCCCCCTCGCCGTGTTCACCAGATAGGCGGAGGGCTTCATGGCGGCGAACTGCTCCGCACCCATGAGGTGCTGGGTCTCGGGGCCGTAGGGGCAGTGCAGGGAGACGACGTCGGCGCTGGCCAGCAGTTCGTCCAGCCCCAGCCTCCGGGCCTCCAGCTCCTCCGCCGTCTGCGGGTCGATCTCGCTCCGGGAGTGGTAGACGACGTCCATGCCGAAGGCCCGGGCGCGCCGCGCCGTCGCCTGGCCGATGCCGCCCATCCCGACGACGCCCAGCGTCTTCCCCTGCAGCCCGCTGCCGAGGAGGAACATCATCCCCCACTTCCACGGCTGGCCGGAGCGGATGATCCGCTCGCCCTCGCCCAGGCGCCGCGTCGTCATGAGGATCAGCGAGAGGGCGAGGTCGGCCGTGGCGGCGGTGAGGACCCCCGGGGTGTTGGTGGCGACCACGCCCCGGGCGGCGCAGGCGGGGACGTCGACGTTGTCGTACCCCACCGCCGCGTTGGCGACGACCTTGAGCTGCGGCCCGGCGGCCTCCAGCAGCTCCTCGTCGATGCGCTCCGTGAGCAGGCTGAGGACGGCGTCGACCCCGGCCACCCGCTGGAGCAGCTCCTCCCGGCCCATGGGATCCCGGCCGGTCCAGGCGTCGACGTCGTGCTCCGCCTCGAGCCTGCGGACGGCCTCTTCCGGGACCCGCCCGGTGACGATGACCCGGCTCATCCCGCCTCCACCCAATCGCGCAGCCGTCCCAGGCCCTCCTTGATCTCGGGCAGGTCGATGCCCGAGTAGGCGAGACGGATGTACTGCCGCTCTTCGCTGGGGTGGCGTCGGCCGAAGTGCAGCCGGGTGCAGAAGGACATCCCGGTCTCGTGGAGCGCGTTCTCGGCGAAGGCCGAGACGTCGGAGACGCCGAGCCGCTCCATCGCCTCGGTGACATCGGGAAAGAGGTAAAAGGTGGACTGCGGCACCGCGACCTTCATGCCGGGGATGCTGTTGACTAATTCACAGGCGGCGTCTCGGCGCTCGCGTAATGTATTCAGCATTTCGTGGACCGGGTCTTGCGTTCCTTGCAACGCGGCAATTCCCGCCCATTGCACATAATGCGTCGTGCAGGACTCATCATTGGTATTGAGCTTGGAAATGATATCGGCGATTCGCCGAGGCGCGACGGCGCATCCGAGCCGGGATCCCGTCATCGCGAACTTCTTGCTGAACGTGTAGAGGATGACGGTTCTCTCCGCCATGCCGGGGAGGGAGGCGATCGACGTCGAGGTCCCCTCGTAGCGGGTCTCGAAGTAGGCCTCGTCGGAGAGCACCCAGAGGTCGTGCTGCTGCGCCAGGGCCGCGATGGCCTCCCGCTCCTCGGGGGTGGACTCCGCGGAGATCGGGTTCTGCAGATCGTTGTAGATGATCGCGGTGGTGTTCGGGGTGATCAGCGACTCGAGGTGCTCGACGTCGATGGCGAAGCCGTCAGCCGTGGGGGTGTAGGCGTACGGGACCGCGGTCCCGCCGAGGTACTCGATCTGCGACTCGTATATGGGGAAGCCGGGGTTGGGGTAGAGCACCTCCTGCCCGGGGTCCATCACGGTCTGGAGGAACTTGGTGATGACGGGCTTCCCGCCGGTGGTCACCACGACCTCCTCCGGGCTGATCGACATGCCGCGATGCGCGCCGATGTCCTCCGCGAGCGCCTCGCGGAGGGCCGGGATGCCGGGTCCGGGGCAGTAGCCGGTCTTGCCGTCGGCGATGGCCGCGTTCATCGCCTCGACGATGTGGGGAGCCGTGGGAATGTTGATGTCACCCAGGTGGAACGGGTACACCTTATTCCCCTTCGCGGACCAGGCCGCCGCAGCCTGCGCCACCGCAAAGGCGGTTTCAGTGCCCAATCGGTCTAACCGCTGTGCTAATTCCATGGTTGTACCTCTCATGTCCGTTGACGGGGTAATAATGATGATCGGCGGGCGAAGCTGAGAGGCGACGCAACGATCTAAGGGAGTACCTGAAAACAAACCCTATGTTCTCGGTCACACTTTTGGGAAGGGGTCGTTTACCGTGTGGAAAAAAATGACCGTCTGCCTCTTTCGAGGTGCTTCGGACGGGCCCTCCGCGGCCTCGGAGCAGACCACCCCTGATTCCGGCGGAGCGGGTCGTCTCCGGGGCCATCCCGCCCCCGGCGGGCGAGGCCGCCGGGCCGTCTCCCCTCCCGCCCTGTGTCAGGATGGTCCCCATGGACAAGCCAGCCGGTTCCGCCTCGCGGGCCACCATCCGCGACGTCGCCGCGCAGGCCGGGGTCTCCAAGTCCCTGGTCTCGCTGGCGTTCAAGGACGCCAGCCGGGTCGGCGAGGCAAGGCTCCGGCGCATCCGCGAGGCCGCCGAGGAGCTGGGGTACCAGCCGAACTTCCTGGCCCGCTCGCTCGCGGCCGAGGGGTCGCCGTTCATCGGCATCGTGGTGGTGGACCTGCGCAACCCCCTGTTCGCGGACATCGCCGACGCCGCCCGCGCCGAGCTCGACGCCCAGGGCCAGTACGGGCTGATCACCAGCGCCAGCGTGCCCGGTGTCGCCGATGAGGGGGAGCGGTACGGCCGCGTGGACGACCGGGTCATGACGATGCTGCAGGATCTCCGGCCCCGCGCGCTGCTGGTGATCGGCACGGTCGCCGACGCTTCGGCGCTGCCCAGGGGCGTCCCCATCGTCTACGCCAGTGCGGCCCCGGAGGCGGGCTCCGGCCACGCCTCCGTCCGGGTGGACGACCGCGCGGGCATGGAGCTGCTCTTCGAGCACCTGATGGAGCGGGGTCACCGGCGCATCGCCTTCGTCGGCGGCGAGGGAGGCGGGGTTTCGCGCTCCCGGCGGGAGGCGTACGCCGCCTCGTGCCGCGCCCGCGGCCTGGAGGAGCTGGTCTTCCCCGCCTCCTACTCGGAGCGGGAGGGGGCCGACGCCGGCGCGCGCCTGCTGCGCACCGAGCCGCGCCCCACCGCGGTGATCGCGGTCAACGACCTGGCGGCGCTCGGCGTCCAGTCGGCCGCCGAGCGGGCCGGGCTCGAGCTGCCGCGGGAGCTCGCCGTCGCCGGCTTCGACAACACCTACCTCGCGGGCCTGCCGCGGATCTCGCTGACCTCGGTGGATCCGTGCAACGCGGAGATCGGTCGGCTCGCGGCCCGCCGCATCCTCGCCGCGCTCCAGGACCCGACGGCGCTCGGCGGCGACGAGCTGGTCCGGCCCGGCCTGGTGGTGCGCGCCTCGACGCAGGCAGCGCCCGGAGGCGCCCAGCCCGCCTCCCGGGCCGTCTAGGCCGCCTGCGAGAACGCCCCCCGGGGGGGCTCCTATCCCGTCTCGGGGAATGCCGAGAGCGCCGAGTCCCTCGCGACCTCGAGCGCCTCGCGCAGCGGCCGGCGCCGGTGCTCCCTCGAGAGGATCTCCACGCCCCACGGTCCCCGGAACCCCACGCGCCGCATGGTCTCCACGAAGCCCGCGACGTCCTGCTCGCCCTCGCCGATGAGCCTCCGATGGTCGCGGGTGTCCTCGAAGAGGCCGACGCCCGCGACGGCGTCCTCGGCGTCCGAGAGCTCCACGCCGAAGACGCTCTCGGGGGAGAGGCAGCGCCCGAGCTCCGCGAGCGGGGTGCCCGCGCGGAATACGTGCCAGAAGTCGACGACGAGCCCCGCAGCAGGATGCCCCGCCCTCCGCACGAGCTCGGCACCCTGCGGGATCGAGGCGACCATCGCGAAGGGCAGGGGCTCCAGCGCCACGCGGGTGCCGCGCGCCTGCGCCTGGTCCGCGAGCCGGCGCATCGGCTCCACGAGCGGGCCGACGTCCTCCAGCGCGGCGGAGTGCGCCGTGCCGACCTTGACGAAGGCCGCGCCCAGGGCCTCGGCGGCGTCGAGCAGCAGCTCCCAGGTCACCCGCCAGGCCGGATCCTCCTCCCACCAGCCGGAGCACAGCTCCACCTCCACGTGCTCCAGGCCCGCGGCCTCGATGCCCTCGCGCAGGGCGGCGAAGCCGATGGTCTCGCGGACCCGTCGCAGGTCGTCCTGCCCGAAGCCGATGCCGGCCCAGCCCGTCTCTCCCGCCAGGCGCACCCGCTCGAGGGCGTCGAAGGGGCTCAGCTCGGGCGGCTCGCCGGGCATCGCGGCCCCGGCGCTGGTCCAGCAGGTGGCCACGAGGCGGGGCTCGCTCCGCCTCGCCGCCTCGTCCCGGGCCTCCGGCGGGCTCACGCCGAGGGCTCCACGGCCACGGCGACGCCGCGCTCCGCCGACTCCTGGGCGGCGTCGGCGAGCAGCAGCGCCGCGCGGCCGTCCTCGAAGCCGGGGTTGCGCACGGTCCCGCTGCGGACCCCCTCGGCGAACTCCGCCAGCTCGGCGCGGTAGGCCTCGGCGTAGCGGTCCACGAAGGAGGAGTAGTACGGCGTCGTCCCCTCGACGCCGCCCGCGCCGAAGCTGCGGGTGGTCAGCGGCAGGAGGTTCTCGAGCCGGGCCGCCCCGGCGTCGCCGAAGGCCTCGAGGCGCTGGTCGTAGCCGTAGGCGCAGTGCCGGGAGTTGACGATCGTGACGACCTCGCCGCCCGCGCCGCGCAGCACGGTGGTCGCGGTGTCGAAGTCGCCGGCCGCCGCGATCTCGGGGCTGAAGCTCTGCGCGGCGCGCGCCGTGACCTCGACGATCTCGGGGACGAAGAGGCGGGCGATGTCGAAGTCGTGGATGGTCATGTCCCGGAAGATGCCGCCGGAGGCCGCGATGTACTCGGGACCCGGGGGCTCGGGGTCCCGGCTGACGATGGTCAGCTGCTCCAGGCGCCCGACGCCGCCCGCCCGCACGGTCCGGTGCAGGTCGGCGATGCTCGGGTCGAAGCGGCGGTTGAAGCCGATCGCGACCGGCGTCGTCGCGGCCCGCGCCTTCTCCCGCAGCTCGTCGACCCGGCGGATGTCCAGGTGGATGGGCTTCTCGCACAGCACCGGCAGGCCGCGGTCGATGCACTCCTCGATGAGGCCCACGTGGGTGGGCGTGGGGGAGGCGACGACGACGGCGTCCAGGTCCCCCGCGGAGAGCATCTCCTCCGGGTCTGCGGTGACGTGGGGGACGCCGTACTGCTGCGCGGTCTCGCGGGCGCGCTCGAGCGCGGGGTCGCAGATGCGGTGCAGCACGGTGCCGGGGAGGGTCGCGGCGTTGGCGGCGTGCACGAAGCCGATCCGGCCGGTGCCGAACAGCCCGATCCTGAGGGGTGAGGTCATGGAGGATTCCCTTTCTGGCGGCGTCGGGTGGTGGGGTGCGTCAGGGGACGCGTCACGACGTCGTTGACAGCGTGCCCTGCATCACTCTAGATTACTTGGACCGGTTCAATTTTCCGAGCCCCCCCGGGAGCCAGATTTTGGACCGGTTCAAAATACCTTTCAGCACCATCCCGAGACCCCGAAGGAGCGCAATGACGCGCAGCGAACTGCTCATCGGCGGCGCCTGGCAGGCCGCCGCGGCCGGCGGTGCGACCCGCCCCGTCACCTCCCCCTACGACGGCCGGGCGGTCGGCGAGGTCGCCTCGGCGGGCCCCGACGACGTCGAGCGCGCGATCCGGGCGGCCGAGGCCGGTGCCGCCCGCTGGCGCCGCACCCCCGCCCACGAGCGCTCCGACGTCCTGCTGCGCGCGGCCGCCCTGGCCGACGAGCGCGCGGACCGGATCGGCGAGATCCTCAGCGCGGAGAACGGCAAGACCCTGGCCGAGGCGCGCGGCGAGGCCCGTCGCTCCGGGGACATCATCCGGCTCGCGGCCTTCGAGGGCACCCAGCTCTACGGCGAGACGCTGCCGCTGGACGCCAACCGCGGCACCGGCCAGGAGAAGCTCGGCTTCACCCTGCGCCAGCCGGTGGGCATCGTCGCCGCGATCACCCCCTTCAACTACCCGGCCCTGCTGGTCAACCACAAGATCGCCCCCGCGCTGGCGGCGGGCAACGCGGTGATCCTCAAGCCGGCCGGCACCACCCCGCTCACCGCCCTGGCGCTCGCCGAGTGCTTCGTCGACGCCGGGCTGCCCGAGGGCGTGCTCTCGGTGCTGACCGGCTCCGGCGCGGAGCTCGGCGACGCCATCGTCTCCGACCCGCGGGTCCGCAAGATCTCCTTCACCGGCTCCACCGCGGTGGGCGAGCACATCGCCTCCATCGCGGGCGTCAAGAAGCTCTCGCTCGAGCTCGGCTCCTCGGCCCCGGTGGTCGTGCTGCCCGATGCGGACCTGGAGCTCGCGGCCGACGCCGTCGCAGCCGGCGGGTACATCAACGCCGGCCAGGTCTGCATCTCGGTCCAGCGCGTCGTCGCCCACGAGGCGGTGGCCGGGGAGTTCGTCGAGGCCCTCACGGACCGGGTCGCGAAGCTCACCACGGGGGACCCGGCGTCGGCGGAGACCTCGGTGGGCACGCTCATCACCGAGAAGGAGGCCCGGCGCGTCGAGGAGTCGATCCGCCGCGCGGCCGAGGGCGGGGCGCGGCTGACGGTCGGCGGGGAGCGGGAGGGCGCGATCGTCCGGCCCGCGGTGCTGGCCGACGTCGATCCCGACTCGCCCATCGCCCAGGAGGAGCTCTTCGGCCCGGCGGTCGCGGTCTCCACGGCCGCCGACACCGCCTCGGCCCTGCGCACCGCCAACAACTCGGCGTACGGGCTGGCCGCCGGCGTCTTCACCCGCGACGTCGACGCCGCGGTGCGGGCCGCCCGGGAGGTCGACGCCGGCGTCGTGCACGTGAACTGGACGCCCCTGTGGAGGGCGGACCTCATGCCCTACGGCGGCCTCAAGGCCAGTGGCATCGGCAAGGAGGGGCCGCGCGCGGCGGTCGAGGAGATGACCGAGAGCAAGACCATCGTGCTGCACGGGCGGCCCTGGGACTGAAGCCCGGACCGACGACTCGTCATCCGCAGCGACGACTCGTCAGCCCCCGCCTCGGACCGACGTGCCCCCTCCCGCGGCGCCCCTTACGGCACATGACACGGCCTCGCGGCCCCACCACCAGCAGAAAGAGCACCATGACCCAGCACGAGAAGACCATCAGGCTCACCGTGGCCCAGGCGGTGGTCAAGTTCATCACCGCCCAGCACTCGGTGGCCGACGGGCAGCGCCGCCGCTTCATCCCGGCCGCGGCCGGGATCTTCGGCCACGGCAACGTGGCCGGATTCAGCCAGGCGTTCTCCCAGTACTCCGACGAGCTGCCCTTCATCCAGGGCCGCAACGAGCAGGCCCTCGGCCACGCCGGCTCGGCGCTGGCCAAGGCCACCCGGCGCCGGCAGACCCTCGCGGTCACCGCCTCGATCGGCCCCGGCGCCATGAACCTGGTGACGGCGGCCTCCCTGGCGACCGTCAACCGCCTGCCCCTGCTGCTCCTGCCCGGGGACACCTACGCGACCCGCCGACAGGGTCCCGTCCTCCAGCAGCTCGAGGACCCCGCGGACCCGGGGCTGACCGTCAACGACGCCCTCCGCCCGGTCTCCCGGTTCTTCGACCGGATCACCCGCCCGGAGCAGCTCATCACCGCCCTGCCCCAGGCCTTCCGCGTGCTGGCCAACCCGGTGGAGACCGGCGCCGTCGTGCTCTCCCTGCCGCAGGACATCCAGTCCCACGCCTACGACTACCCCGTGGAGCTCTTCCGCCCCCGGGACTGGACCATCCGCCGCCCCATCCCGGCACCGGACGAGGTCGCGGACGTCGCCGAGAGGATCCGGGAGGCCGAGCGGCCGCTGCTGATCGCCGGCGGCGGCGTCCACTACTCGGAGGCCGGCGAGGCCCTCGAGCGGTTCGCCGAGTCCACCGGCGTCCCGGTCGCGGAGACCTTCGGCGGCAAGGGCGCCGTCCAGCACGACGCCGCCTGGTTCCTCGGCGGCATCGGCCTGGAGGGCAACCCCGCCACCAACCGGCTCGTCGCCCGGGCGGACCTGATCCTCAGCGTCGGCACCCGGCTGACCGACTTCGCGACCGGCTCCCAGACCATGTTCCAGGACCCCGGGGTGCGCTTCGCCTCGATCAACGTGACCGAGCTGGACGCCCTCAAGCAGGGCGCCGCGGCCGTGGTCGGCGACGCCCGCCTGGGCCTGGAGGGCCTCGCCGAGGCCCTGTCCGGGCACCGCGTCGCCCAGGACTGGAGCGAGGAGATCGCGGCCCGCAAGGCCGAGTGGGCCCCCGAGCGCTCCCGCGCGCTGGACCCGGACGTCCCCTTCGACCGCGCGGCGGCGGAGGCGGAGGGCCTCGAGATCCCCGCGACCGACGCCGAGGTCACCCAGGGCCAGCTGATCGGCCTGCTGCAGGAGCACGCGCGTTCCGGCGACACCGTCATCGCCGCCGCCGGAGGGCCCCCGGGCGACCTGCTCAAGGTCTGGGACGCCACCGAGGGCCGCGCCTGCCACCTCGAGTTCGGCTTCTCGTGCATGGGCTACGAGATCCCGGCCGGGATCGGCGTGCGGCTGGCCGACCCCGACCCGGAGAAGCGGGTAACCGTGTTCATCGGCGACGGCACGTTCCTGCTCAACCCCACCGAGATCCTCACCGCCGCCCAGGAGCGGCTGGACGTCACCTACGTCGTCTCCGAGAACCACGGCTACCAGGTCATCCGCCGGCTGCAGATGATGAAGTACGGCGAGCAGTTCGGCAACGACTTCCGGTACCGGGAGCCCGGCGAGGGCGGCCGGCTGGAGGGCGGCTACCTCGAGGTGGACCTGGAGGGGATCGGCGGCGGCCTGGGTGCCACCGCCATCCGCGCCACCACCGCGGCGGAGGTCCGCCGCGCCCTGGACGAGACGCGCGGAAGCTCCGGCCCCGTGCTCATCGTGGTCCCGACCGTCCCGCTGGTGGACCTGCCCGGCTCGGGCGTCTTCTGGGACGTCGCCCCCGCCGAGGTCAGCGAGCAGGAGTGGGTCGCGCCGCTGCGCGAGGAGTACGAGCAGGGCCTGGCCGAGCAGAGGTGGCACGTATGAGCACCCCGCTGGACAACGGACGGCTCGCCCGGCGCATCCGCCAGGGCGGCACCGTCATCGGCTCCTTCTCCGGCCTGGGCTCCCCGGCCGCCGCGGAGGTCATGGCCGCCGCGGGCGCCGAGTGGATCCTGCTGGACCTGGAGCACGGCGGCGGCTCGGAGCGGCTGGTCGGGGACACCGTGCCGGCCGTGGGGGCCTACGGCGCCGCGACGCTGGTGCGGGTCGAGCAGGCCGAGCGCATCCGGATCGGCCGGGTGCTCGACGCCGGCGCGGCCGGCGTCATGCTGCCGCGGCTGAGCAGCGCCGCCGAGGTCGAGGAGGCCGTGCGGCACCTGCGCTACCCGGCCGCCGGGGACCGCGGCGTGGCCACCTACAACCGCTCGGTGCGCTGGGGGATGGACCGCGGCGCGCTCGGCCGGGCCGGCGACGAGGCGATCACGATCGTGCAGATCGAGACCCTCGGCGCGTTGGAGGAGGTCGAGCGGATCGCCGCGATCGACGGCGTCGACGTGCTCTTCGTCGGCCCGCTGGACCTCTCCTACGCCCTGGGCACCCCGCTGGACCTCGAGTCCGAGCCGTTCCGCGCCGCCGTGGACCGGGTGCTCGCCGCGGCCTCCTCGGCGGGGATCTGCGCGGGTATCCTCAGTCCCACCGCCGACGCCGCGCGCCAGCGGGCCGAGCAGGGCTTCCGCTTCCTGGCGGTCGGCTCGGACTCCACCCTCCTCGCCGCGGCCACGAGCGACCTCGTGGCCCGGCTCACCCCGGACAGCACCTCAGAAGTCATCCCGGACAACATCTCAGAACAAGGAGCATCATGACCGAAACCCGCGAGATCGGCGTCGGACTCATCAGCGTCGGCTGGATGGGCAAGCTGCACAGCCGCGCCTACGCCAGCCTGCCCGTGGTCTACCCCGAGCTGGGCATCCGACCCCGGCTGGTCCAGGCCGCGGACACCTCCGCCGAGCGCGCGCAGTACGCCGTGGACGTGCTGGGCTACGAGTCGGGCACCACCGACTACCACGAGGTCCTCGCCAACCCTGAGGTCGACGTCGTCTCGATCTGCGCGCCCAACTTCCTCCACGCCGAGATGGGCAAGGCCGCGGCCGCGGCGGGCAAGGCGTTCTGGATCGAGAAGCCGGTGGGCCGCTCCGCCGAGGAGACCGGCGACGTGGCCGAGGCCGCCGACGCCGCGGGCGTGCAGACCGCCGTGGGCTTCAACTACCGCAACGCCCCGGCCATCGAGTACGCCCGCCAGCTCGTCGCGGAGGGCAAGCTGGGCCGGATCACCAACGTGCGCGGCGCCTTCTTCGCCGACTACTCGGCCGAGCCCAAGGGCGCCCTGTCCTGGCGGTTCATCCGCAACCTGGCGGGCTCCGGCGTGCTGGGCGACCTCATGGGCCACCTGACGGACCTCTCCCACTACATCGTGGGGCCCATCGACCGGGTCACCGCCGCCACCTCCACGGTGTACACGGAGCGGCCCGAGCTGCCGATGGGCAGCGGGACCCACTTCGCCGTCATCGAGGACGGGAACATGCTCCCGGTGGAGAACGAGGACTACGCCGCGATGCTGGTGCACTTCGCCGACGACGCCCGGGGCGCGGGGGCCATCGGCACCCTGGAGGCCTCGCGGGTGACGATCGGCCCGCGCGCCAGCTACGGCATCGAGGTCTACGGCACCGAGGGCTCGCTGCGCTGGGACTTCGAGCGGATGAACGAGCTGCAGCTGGCCCTGGGCCACGAGAGCCACGTGGGGTACACCCGGGTCATGGCGGCGGCCGGCTTCGGAGACTTCGAGAAGTTCCAGCCCGGCGCGGGCACCAGCATGGGCTACGACGACCTCAAGGTCATCGAGGCCAAGAAGTTCCTGCAGGCCTACCTCGGCCAGGACTCCGCCCACGCGGACGTGCACGACGCGCTCGCGGCCAACCGGGTGGTCTACGCCGCCGAGGCCGCCGCGGCGAGCGGCGGCTGGGAGTCCGTGGAGCAGGTCCCGAACACCAGCGCCGCGCGCCGCCCCCGCGAGGAGTCGCGGCATGGGTGATCGGAGGGTGGTCGTGGGGCTCGGGCCGGTGCCGCCGGGCAGCGTCGAGCCCCTGCTGGGCGAGGACATCGACTTCCGGCCCGAGCCCACCGCGGAGGACCTGGCGCTGGCCGAGGGCGCCATCGTGCGCGCCGCGGTCACGGTGGGGGAGGACGAGCTCGCCGCGATGCCGCGGATGCGGGTGCTGGCCCGCACTGGCGTCGGGACCGACCAGGTGGACCTCGACGCCGCCGCCCGGCGCGGCATCCCCGTGGCCGTGACCCCGGGGACCAACACCCACGCCGTCGCGGAGGGCGCCTTCGCCCACCTGCTGCACCTGGTCAAGCGGCTCGCGCCGCTCACGGAGCTGATCCGCTCCGGCGGCTGGGCCGAGCGGACCTCCATCCCGGTCGGGGATCTGGAGGGCGCGACGCTGGGCATCGTGGGCTACGGCAGGATCGGCCGCCGCGTCCATGCGCTGGCGGAAGCGTTCGGCATGACCGTGCTCGCCCACGACCCCGTGGCTGAGGTGCCGCCGGCCATCCGCGCCGGGAGCCTCGAGGAGCTGCTCGCCGCCTCCGACGCCGTGACCCTGCACCTGCCGCTGCTCGAACAGACCCGCCACGTCATCGACGCCGCCGCGCTGTCCCGGATGCGCGAGGGCGCGATCCTGGTCAACGTGAGCCGGGGCGGGCTGATCGACGAGGACGCCGCGCTCGCGGCGCTGGAGTCGGGGCGGCTGGCGGGCCTCGGCCTGGACGCCTTCGACCCCGAGCCGGCCCGGCCCCACCCGCTCTACCGGCACCCGGCCACGGTGCTCACGCCCCACGTCATGGGGCTGAGCGCGCGCGCCGCCGAGGCCACCTTCGTCGCGGCGGCGCAGGCCGTCCGGGCGGTGCTCGACGGCGGCGCCCCGGCGGCCACGGCCGGCTGACCGCCCGCCCGCCGCGACGCCGGCCCGCCACACACACGCTTCTTCGAGGAGGAACCATGAACCACCACAAGATCGCTGCCGCTCCCATCTCCTGGGGCGTGTGCGAGGTCCCCGGCTGGGGATACCAGATGGCCCGCGAGCGGGTGCTCGCCGAGATGGGCGAGCTGGGCTTCACCGCCACCGAGTTCGGCCCCGAGGGCTTCCTGCCCGAGGACCCGGCGGAGAAGGCCGAGCTGCTCGCGCGGCACGGCCTGAAGGCCGTCGGCGGGTTCGTCCCGGTCGTCCTCCACGATCCCGAGGCGGATCCCCTGCCGATCATCGAGCGCGAGCTGGAGGGGTACCGCTCGGCGGGCGCCGGGACGCTCGTGCTCTCGGCCGCGACCGGCGTCGACGGGTACGACGCCGAGCGCCCGGTCCTGGACGAGCGTGGCTGGGAGACGCTGCTGGGCACCGTGGACCGGGTCGTCGCGCTCGCGGCGGAGGCCGGCGTCGCCGTCGCCCTGCATCCGCACGTGGGCACCATGGTCGAGACGCAGGCCGAGCTGGACCGGGTGCTGGCGGGCTCGGAGGTGCCGATCTGCTTCGACACCGGCCACATGTTCATCGGCGGGATCGATCCCGCAGCCTTCGCCCGCGACCACGCCGACCGGGTCTCCCACGTGCACCTGAAGGACGTGAAGCTGGACCGGGCCCGGCAGGTGCAGGAGGGCGAGCGGAGCTACTACGGCGCCGTCGTCGAGGGCATGTACCAGCCGTTGGGCGAGGGCGACGTCGACATCCGCGGGATCGTGCGCAGCCTGCGCGCGGCGGGGTACGAGGGCTGGTTCACGCTGGAGCAGGACAACGTGGTGGGCTCGGAGCCCGCCGCCGGCGAGGGACCGCGCGAGGAGGCCCGGCGGAGCGTCGAGTACCTCCGGGGCATCCTGGAGGAGGCGCGGTGAGCGCCGCGCGGGGGCTGCGGATCGGGGTGCTCGGGCTCGGCCGGATCGGCCGGATGCACGCCGCGCACCTCATCCTGACCGAGGGCGTCGGCGAGGTGGTCCTGATCGGGCGCGACGCCGGGCGCCTGGAGGAGGCTGCCGCGGCGGTCGAAGAGGAGGTCACGGCCGCCCTCGGGCGGGAGGCCGCGGCCACCGCCGCCGTGTGGGGCGAGCCGGCGCGGGAGGGGGTGAGCGCGGCCGCGGCCCGGCCTGAGGCCGCCTCCCGTCTCGGGGCCGCATCCCGTCCCGGCGCCGCCGGCCGGGACGGAGGCGCTCGGGACCCGGGCGTGCAGGGTGCGGACATGCAGGGCGCGGATCCCCGGGGCTCGGAGGGCAGGAGCCGCGCCGCGGTCAGCCGCCGCCTGACCGACGGCGACGGCGGGCACCTGGAAGGGCTGGACGGCGTCGTCATCGCGACCTCCACCGCCAGCCACCCCGAGCTGATCCGCGAGGCCGCGGCGGCCGGGCTGCCGGTGCTGGCGGAGAAGCCGCTGGCGCTGGACCCCGAGGCGCAGGACGCGCTGATCCGCGACCTCGCGGACGCGCCGGCCCCGGTCATGCTCGGCTACCACCGCCGGTACGACCCCGCCTACCGCGATCTGCGCTGCCGGGTGCGGACCGGGGAGATGGGCCGGATCCGGCTCGTCCACGCGGTCAGCCACGACCACCACCACGTGAGCCCCGACTACGTCGGGCCCTCCGGCGGCATCTGGCGGGACCTGGCGATCCACGACTTCGACGCCGTCCCCTGGCTGCTGGGGGAGGAGGTGCGCAGCGTCTACGCCACCGGCTCGGCGATCGACGGGCCGGGCTACGCCGAGCAGGGCGACCTGGACACCGCGACGGCGATCCTCACCTTCGCCTCCAGGGCGCAGGCCGTGGTCAGCGCGGCCCGCAACATCGCGGCGGGCCACGACGTCCGCACCGAGGTGTACGGCAGCGAGGGCGCCTACGGCACGGGCCTGGACGGCATGGTCCCGGTGCTCTCCACGGAGCCCGGGATCGCGCCGCCGGGGGACACCCACGAGGAGTTCACCGACCGCTTCGGCCGGGCCTTCCGGGTGGAGGCCGCCCACTTCGTGAGCCTGCTGCGGGGCGAGGCGGAGAACCTCACCCCTCCGGCCGCGTGCGCGGGCGCCCTGCGGCTGGCGCTGGCCGCCGAGAAGTCGGTGCGGACGGGGATGCCGGTCGCGGTGCCTGCCTCTTCTAAGTGAAACCCCCGCTCCTGTATTTTTACTTTAGCTAGGCTAGAGTAAAAATACAGGGAGGGGGTGCGCGGATGACGGAGTACGTGGAGCGGCTCTGGCGCCCCGAGGACAGCGGCCTCGGCGGGGGGCTCAGCCGGAGGGATCGGGAACCGGGGCGCTACCTCGCCTACGTCCCGGACGAGCTCGGCACCGAGCTGCCGCACCTGGGTACCGGCGCGGAGGAGGCCGCCGCGGATGCGCTGGCCGTCCTCGCCCGCGCCGATGAGAGGATCGGCGAGCGGGGCCGCTTCCTCAACCATCTGCTGATCCGCTCGGAGAGCATCTCCTCCTCCTGGATCGAGGGCAACAGGGTGACGCCGAAGAAGCTGGCCGTCGCCGAGCTGTTCCAGCAGGGACCTGCCGTCGCGCTTGAGGTCGTGGCGAACGTCCGCGCCACGGAGGACGCCGTGGCGGCCTTGGCGGACCGGTCGCGGCCGGTGACCGTGGAGGACGTCGAGCGGCTGCAGCACGTCATCGAGCCTTCCTTGGAGCCCGGCATCCGGCGGGAGCAGAACTGGGTGGGAGGTTCCGGCCTGAGCCCGCTGCGGGCCGACTTCGTGCCGCCGCCGGAGAGCGAGGTGCCTCGGCTGCTGGAGGACCTCTCCCGCTTCGTCACGCAGACCCACGGCAACCCGGTGGTGCGGGCGGCGATCGCGCACGCCCAGTTCGAGACCATCCACCCTTTCATCGACGGCAACGGCCGCATCGGGCGCGCGCTGATCCACACCGTCCTGCGCCGCACCGATGCGCTGCGGAACACGCTCATCCCCATCAGCATGGTCTTCGCGGGGGACACGAACGCCTACCTGGCCGGGCTGATGGCCTTCCGCGGCGCCCCTCCGGACCTCGACGCGTGGGTGACGGCCTTCGCCGAGGCCACCGAGCGGGCCGCCGCGAACGCCGTCCGCCTGGCGGACGAGGTCGCCCGCGCCGACGGGATCGTGCACGAGGAGCTCATCGCCCATCGCAGGGAACAGGGGCGCTCGCCCGTGGAGCCGCGTCGTGACGCCCTCACCCGGCGCATCCTCGGCATCCTGGCCAGCGAGCCGGTGCTGACGGCCGCGGCGGTGCAGCGACGCCTCGGAGGGTCTCCCGCCGCGATCCACCGTGCCCTGACGGAGCTGGCCGACGCCGGGATCCTGAAGCGCACCAAGAACCAGAAGGGACGGCTGGTCTGCTGGAGCGCCGACCGGTACCTCGGGCTGGTCACCCTGACG
Organism: Rothia halotolerans; assembly: GCF_004136635.1. Lineage (GTDB taxonomy): Bacteria > Actinomycetota > Actinomycetes > Actinomycetales > Micrococcaceae > Rothia > Rothia halotolerans. The sequence continues at coordinate 144,264 of NZ_NOIU01000004.1, forward strand.
GAACGCAGCAATCGGGCGGGCGGCATCGACACGGCCGTCCGCGCGCCGCGGCTGGGGCCGGCCGTGCCTGACCCGCGGAGTGCGGGGATATTGCGGCCGGGGAGGACCGGCTCCGCCTCGTGAGAAGGTGCGCGGACTGGACCGCGCGCCTTCCTCCGGGGCGCTCCCCGGGCCCCGGCGGCCTCAGTGCCCCGCCGGGGTGCCCCAGGGGCGGTGGCGGGAGGGGCCACGGCGCCGCCTCGTGCGGTGGTGCTGGAGGCGCGAGTGCTCGATCGCGTCCTGGGCCTCGTCCAGGGTGCGGTAGTCGCCCAGGTGCTGGCCGTACTGGCCGTGCAGCGAGTAGCGGGCCTCGGCGGTGGTGATGTATCCGGCGAACTGCCCGTCGCGGATGCCGGAGTAGACGGTGTGGTCGGCTTGGTGCCAGACGACCTCGGAGGCCGCCGGCGCGTTCGTGTTCATGGGAATTTCTGTAACTTCAATTCGTGCAGGGCACGGCGCGCCCATCGTCGGGCTTCGCGTGCTGGTGTCAGTGCGAGGCGGAAACCTCCGGCGTTCACGCGTCGGAGAAGACGTCGCCTCGGGCCGCGGCAGGATCCAGGACGGTTCGCCGTCGGATCGGCCGTGCGGGCCAAGAGCAACCTTCACTATAGCACGGGGGCCGTGCGGGGATAGGGCTGGGTCGCGGAGAAGGTGCGGGGCCGGGGTCTGCCGGGCTGGACCCCGCTGGTCCGGGGCTCGCTGGCCTGGAGCCAGCCGGTCCGGAAGCCCGCCGGTCTGGAAGCCCGCCGGCCCGGGAGCCTGCCGCTCTGGAGCCCGCCGGGGCGGCGTCGTCCGCCGGAAGGGCTCGCGCGCGGGCGGCCGACGTGGAAGACTTGAGGGGACGGCGGATGCGCCGTCGCGGCGGTGGGGCTCGCCGTACCCAACCTCGAGCATTCGACAACAGTCCCTACCCGGATGGCCCGAACGCGCCCGAAAGGTAGGAGAGACGATGAGCGCACTTCCCCCCGATGACACCGGATACCGCCCAGGCCCCGTCGTGGCCGGGGTGACGCCCGGGCAGCTTCCCGCGGTCCTCGCCGAGGCCGCCGGCTTCGCGGAGCACTTCGGCGCCGAGCTGATCTGCGTGAGCGTCGACGCCTCACGCTACTCGACCGACACAGAGACCGAGGAAGGCCTCACCGCGCGCCCCATCGACCCCGACGCCGCCGGCGACGAGGCCGTCTCCTTCGACCCGACGCTGCGCGAGGAGATCGCCGCCGTGCTGGCCTGCCGCTCGGTGCCATGGTCAGTCCGGGCGCTCGCGGGCAATCCCTCCCGGCGGCTCGCCCGGTTCGCGGACGACGTCGACGCCTCGATGATCGTGGTCGGCACCCGCGAGGCGGGGCTCCGGGGATCCCTGCGCGAGTTCTTCAACGGATCGGTCGCCGTGCAGCTGGCCCACACCCAGCGGCGCCCGGTGGTCGTGATCCCGCTGGACCCCCGCGCCGACCACAGCGGCTCGCCCCTGGGGCGGGACGAGTAGTGGCGCCGCACGACGACGCCGCGCGGCCGGGTATCTCCTCCGGCAGCGGCGGGCATGGCCTCTCCTCCGACGCCGGCGGACCGGGCACCTCGCCCGCCCGCGGCCGGGAGCGGCCCATCCACCTGCGTCCCTCCTCCATGCTGCTCGTCTTCCTGGGCGGGGCCGCGGGGGTCTCCGCGCGGGAGGCCCTCGTGCTGGCCTTCCCCACGGCCCACGGGTTCCCGTGGGCGGTGCTCGGGATCAACGTCACCGGGGCCTTCCTGCTCGGGTTGCTCCTCGACGCCCTCGCCCGCAGCGGGCCGGACCGGGGCGCACGCCGGGCGGCACGGCTGGGGCTCGGGACCGGCCTGATCGGCGGGTACACGACCTACAGCGCGCTCGCAGCGGACGCGGCGCAGCTGATCGGCTCGGGCCCCGTCGGGGCGGGGATCGCCTACGCCATGGCGACCCTGCTGCTCGGGGGGATCGCGACGGGGCTCGGCGTCGCGGCCGCCACGCTCGTCCGCCGGTCGACGACGCAGGGCCGGGACGGAGCGTCGGAGCGGGTCGGAGCCTCCGAGACTGGGGAGGGCCGCTCATGACCCCTCTGATCTTCGCACTCATGGCGGTCGCCGGCGGGCTGGGCGCGGTGTGCCGCCTGGTGCTCGACGGCGTCGTGCGTTCCCGCACCAGCGGTGCCGTGCCGTGGGGGACCGTCCTCATCAACCTCACCGGCTCGTTCCTGCTGGGGCTGCTGACCGGCCTGGTGGGAGGCCAGGCCCTGCCCGACGCATGGCTGCCGATCCTCGGCACGGGGTTCCTCGGCGGCTACACCACCTTCTCCACGGCCAGCTTCGAGACCGTGCGGCTGCTCCAGCAGCGGCGGTGGGCGGCCGGCGTCGTCAACGGCCTCGGCGTGCTGGTGACCGCGACGGTGGCCGCCGGCCTGGGGCTGTGGATCGGTTCGCTCTTCTAGGATCGGATTCCGGAGAGGCATCGAGAGGTTCAGGCGCTGGCGGACGCGCGGGGACGTCAGCCGTCAGGCGCGGCGTGGAATAAGCGGTTTCGCAGGTATCCGACGTCGTGAGCTAGGCATTTTCGGAGCTTTCGTTCCGAAAAATTAGTGGCGAGGCACGATAGGTGATGCGGCGAAGCGTCGGATTTCCGGTAGGAAAGCTCCGAAAAACGCTAGTACTGCGCACCTCTGCTCGTGATCCCGATCGAGATGTCCGGACTGCTCGCGCCGTGTGTCGTGTGTTGGGCTAGCCTGTGAGCCGATCGCCTCCTCCTGATCGATGGGGCGGAGCCTTCGCGCGGCGGGAAGGTCGGCAGCCGTACCGCCGCGCGGGATCGGCCCGTAGAATGCTCGGCAACCGAGGATCTCCGCGCACGCGCACTTCGTCCCAGGCGGGCGGACGCAGCGCCCGGGCGGGCCCCGGGCAACCGTGACCACAGGCGGAAGGTGCGTGTCATGCGGAGACTGGTCTACGGCATGAACGTCTCCCTGGATGGCTACATCGCCGCGCCCGGCGACGACCTCAGCTGGAGCGAGCCGAGCGAGGAGCTGTTCCAGTGGTGGCTCGACGAGGAGCGGGCGATCAGCCTGCTGCTGTACGGGCGCAGGCTGTGGGAGACCATGAGCTCCTACTGGCCGACCGGCGACCGGCAGCCGGGCGCCACCCCGGCGCAGGTCGAGTTCGCGCGGAACTGGCGGGACACGCCGAAGGCGGTGTTCTCCTCGACGCTCGGCGAGGTCGGCTGGAACGCCCGCCTGGTCACCGGCGACGCCGTCGAGGAGATCACGCGGCTCAAGGCGGGCGAGGGCGGGCCGATGCGCGTCGGCGGCGCGGCGCTCGCCGGGGCCGTGATGCGGGCCGGGCTGATCGACGAGTACGCGGTCGTCACCCATCCGGTCCTGCTGGGCGGCGGGGCCCCTTCTTCGCGACGCTGAACAGCTGGTCGGGACTGAGCCTGACGGAGAGGCGGACGTTCCCCGGCGGCGTCGCCCTGAGCAGGTACGAGACGAGGCGCTGACCTGCGCGAGCACTCGGTTCCAGGTGTCGTCCGCGGCCATCCGGTGACACCGGGGCGGCTAATCCGGCGGACCGGCTTCTTTTCGGAGTGAAAGCTCCGAAAAGCGCTAGTAGTGCGCAGGTCGTGGTGTGAATCCGCTCGATGTCCCAAGGGAGGGATCGGCCGAACTGGCAGGTCGCCCGGCCGCCCGGACCGCCGGCGCGGCTCACCTCTTCGCGACGGGATCCCCGCCCGGGACGAGGACCGGCATCAGCCGGACCAGGACCACCATCCCGATCAGCTCCACCAGCGTCTGCGTGACCACCGCCAGCGGCGCGAGGGCCAGCGGCTCCGGCAGGGCCAGGGCCAGCGGCAGGACGACGAGGGAGTTGCGCGTGGCGGTCGAGAACGCGGCCGCGCGCCGGGCCGGCGCGTCCAGGCGGGCCAGGCGGCCGGCGACCAGCCCGAGAGCCACCGCCAGCACGAGGAAGGCGGCGTACAGCGGGACCAGCCGGGCCAGTTGCCCGGCCTGTCCGCCCACCGCGGCGACCTGGGAGCCGATCACCACGGCCAGCGTCGCCATCATCAGCGGCACCATGGCACCCGCCATGATCCCCTCCACGGCGGTCCCCGCCCGGTGCCGGCGCCCGAGGGCCTGGACCGCGGCGGCCGCGGCGAGCGGGATCACGATGAGGACCAGGAACGCCTCCAGGAAGGGGCCGACGTCGATCACCGCGATGGCCTCGCCTCCGGCGAAGAGCAGGAGGTACAGGGGCAGCAGGGCCATCTGCAGGAGCATCAGCAGCGGGGTGGCCGCCAGCAGCCGGGCCCTGGCGCCCCCGGCCAGCCCCGTGAAGACGATGACGTAGTCGACGCAGGGCGTCAGCAGCACCAGCAGGACGCCGAGCAGCAGGCCGCGGTCCCCGGCCACGAAGCGCGAGAGGCCGAAGACGATCAGGGGGACGGCCAGGAAGTTGGTCGCCGTGACCGTGAGCAGGAAGCGCGCGTCCCTGAAGCCCTTCCCGACCTCTGTGAGGGGGATGCCCAGGAAGGTGGCGAAGAGCAGCAGGGCGAGGACCGGGTTGATCGAGGCCTCGAGGGCGGGAGCGAGTCCCGGGGCGCCTAGGCCCGCCGCGGCGCCCGCGAGCATCGCGACCAGGTAGAGCGGCACCTGGTGCCCCTCCCACCACCCGATCGCTCGGCGCAATCCCGGTCCTCCCCGCAGTACGTGTGCTCTTCCCGAGCAGAGTACCCGTTCCGGCCGCACGGTCGGGTCCTCTGAGGGGCCCGACGGCGCTCAGGCCGGTCCGGGCCCGCCCCTTCAGGCAATCGCGGCCGCCGTCCGCGGCTGCTTCAGGAACTGCGTCAGCACCATCCCGACCAGGTACAGCGTCGCGATGACCCAGACCACCGGCGTCATGCCGATGACCGGGACCAGGGAGGCCAGCACCGGGCCCACGAGCTGGCTCGCCCCCGCGCCCAGGTTGAGCACCGCGATGGCAGGCCCCTTGTTCTCCCCGGCGAGCTGCGGGATGAGCGCGCTGAGCGGCACGAACATGCCCAGGGCGAGCCCGTAGACCACCGCGATCACGATCGTGACCCAGAAGTTCGGCCCGATCCAGGTGGGCACGAAGTACAGGGCCAGCACCGTGACGAAGCAGCCGAAGCCGCCGGCCCAGGTGATGATCTGCCGCGGCCCCAGGTAGTGCGCGCCGTAGCCGGCGATGATGTTCGCCAGGACGTTGGCGAAGAGCATCGTGCCCCAGATGAGCTGCCACTCGGTGTCGCTGAAGCCGATCTGCTTGACCATGTAGGTGGTCAGGAACGCCACGAACGCGTAGAAGCTCGTGGTGTTGATGACGCGCACGACGCCGCCGATCCCCACCCGCGGATGGTCCCGGATCACGGTGATGCCCCTGACCAGAGAGCCGAGGCTCTCGGCGAGCGGGACCCGGCGCCGGGCCGCGCCGGGAACCTTGAACAGCGCGATGGCCGAGCCGGCCGCGACGAACGCCAGCGCCAGCCACAGGGTCCCGAGCTGGCCGATCACCGGCAGCGTGAAGCCCGCGACGTACGAGCTGATGACGCCCAGCCCCAGCGCGTAGGCGAACCAGTACCAGCCCACCGACTTGTGCAGGGTCCTCGGCTCGGCCTCGTCGTTGACCCACACCAGGAACCCGAAGGCGAACATGGCGTAGCCGGCCGCGCGCACCGTGAAGGCGATCAGCATCAGCGGGTAGCTGCCCACCGAGACGCCGAAGACCAGGAACACCACGTGCATGGCGAGCCAGATCGCGGCACCGGTCATGATGACCCGCTTGGAGCCCCACGCCTGCGCGAGGGCCCCGGCGGCCCACGCGGCGATGGCGGCGCTCGCGCCGTAGGCGCTCCACAGCAGGGCGACGCGGCCGGCGTCGAACCCCAGGGTGTCCAGGTAGGGGGAGAGGAAGGCGGTCTCCATGCCGTCGCCGACCATGAAGACGGTCAGCGCGGCCAGGGCCCAGACGAGCTTGCGGTTGCGGGAGGGACCCGGGCGGCGGGCGGCCGTGGGAGCGGCGAGGTCCTCGCCGGTCCGCGCGCTCACGCCCGGCCCCCGGGTCCGGAGGCGGCGCCCGCGCCGGCGTGGGCCGGTTCGCGCTGCTCACCGGCGGCGGCCCGCACGGCCTCGCCGGCTACCCTGCCGGGGTGCCCCTCCGGCAGCCGGTCCCCGGCGCCGAAGAGCTTGTGGCGCAGGGTCCCCTCCTCGTACTCCTCGGGATAGGCCCCCAGCCGCTGCAGTTCGGGCACCACGTACTCGACGACGTCCTCGAAGGTCCCCGGCGTGATCGCGTAGGCCAGGTTGAAGCCGTCGACGCCGGTCTCCTCGACCCACTCGACCAGCTCGCGCGCCACCGACTCCCCGGAGCCGACGATCCGCGGCCCGAAGCCGCCGATGCCCACGAACTCGGCGATGTCCCGCACGGTCCACGGCCGCCCGTCCTCGTTGACCTTCTGGAAGGTCTCGATCGCGGAGTGGATCGCGTTGGACTTCACGTTGCCCAGCGGCTCGTCGAGGTCGAAGCCGGACAGGTCCAGGCCCATCCACCCCGAGATCAGCGTCAGCGCGCCCTCGTGGTCCACATACTCCTGCAGCTCGCGGTGCTTGGCGTGCGCGGCCTCGTCGGTGGGGCCGGTGACCACGGTCAGCAGCGTGTAGATGCGGATCGAGTCCCGCGGGCGGCCCGCGGCCTCGACGGCGTCGCGCAGCCGGGTCACCGTCTCGCGCAGGTGCGTCCTGCTGGGGCTCGCGACGAAGACGCACTCGGCGTTCTCCGCCGCGAACCGGGTGCCGCGCTTCGAGGCGCCCGCCTGGAACAGCACGGGGGTGCGCTGCGGGGAGGGCTCGCACAGGTGGATGCCGGGGACGGTGAAGTACTCGCCGCGGTGGTCGATCTCGTGCACGCGCGAGGGGTCGGTGAAGGTGGCGGACTCGGCGTCGCGCACGACGGCGTCGTCCTCCCAGGAGCCCTCCAGCAGCTTGTAGACCACCTGGAGGTAGTCCTCGGCGTGCTCGTAGCGCTCGTCGTGCTCCAGCTGGTCGGCGTTGCCGAAGTTCCGGGCCGCCGAGGGCAGGTAGCCGGTCACGATGTTCCAGCCGAGCCGGCCGCGGGTCGCGTGGTCCAGGGTGGAGAGGCGGCGGGCGAAGGAGTAGGGGTGCTCGTAGGCGGTCCCGGCGGTGACGCCGAAGCCGAGGTGCTCGGTCACCGCCGCCATCCCGGAGACCAGCAGCAGCGGGTCGTTGACCGGGACCTGGGTGCCGGCCTTCAGCGTCGCCTCGTTGGACCCGCCGTAGACGTCGTAGGTGCCCAGGACGTCGGCGATGAAGATCCCGTCGAACAGCCCCTTCTCCAGGGTCTGCGCGAGCCCGGTCCAGTAGCCCAGGTCCTTGTACGACGCCGAGCGGTCCTCCGGGTGCCGCCACAGGCCGGGCGACTGGTGGCCCACGCAGTTCATGTCGAAGGCGTTGAGGCGGACGCGGACGGCGGTCCGGGCGGGGGCGGGCGAGTGTACGGCGTGCTCAGGCATGTCCTGCTCCTTTGTTGACTCCGACGTCCCAGACCAGCAGCGGCTGATTCCCGTTGACCAGGAGATCGCCGAGCTGACGGGCCTTGAAGATCCAGGGGTTGTGGTTGGCGACGGTGCGCGCGTTGCGCCAGTGTCGGTCCAGGCTCAGCCCGGTCTCGGTGGCGGAGGCGCTCAGCGCGTCGAAGAGCTTGGTCGCGGCCTGCGGGACGATCCCGCTCAGGGCGACCTGGGCCTTGGCGGTCGCGGTCTCGAACGCCAGGATGTGGGCGGGGGCGGCGGCCTTCTCGGGCCGATCGCTCCAGCCCGCCCGCTCGACGTCGATGGCCGTGTCCAGGAGCCGGGCGGTGCGCAGCGCGAGGGTCCGCGCGGTGAACGCGGCGGCCTCGAGCTCGCCCGCGACCTGCAGGATCTGCGGGTCGTCGCGGACCAGCTCGGTATTGGCGTGGGAGTAGTTGCGGGTGCGGTTCCGGACGGCGACGCCGAGGTCGTCCACCACGCCCTGGGCGATGCCGGCATGCACGGTCAGGAGGAACTGCTGGTACAGGCCCGTCTGGTACCCGATGCGCTCGGCGAAGGGCTTCACCTGGCCGGCGGGGACGAACACGTCGTCGAACCTCGCGGTCCCGGACCCGGTCTGGCGCTGCCCGAATCCGGACCAGTCGTCGCTGATCGCGACGCTGCCCTCGGGGGCGCCGGCGGCAGGGGTCAGGGGCGCGACGACGTCGAGCGCCTCCCCGGTCTCCGCGTGGCGGGCGGTGACGTCGGCCCAGTCGGCGAAGATGCTGCCGGTCGTGTAGTACTTGGTGCCGCTGAGCAGGTAGCCGGCGACGCCGTCCCGCTCGGCCGGCGTCGCCGTGGTGGCGGTGCCGCCGGCCCCGGGCTCGGTCCAGGCATTGCCGGCCAGCCGGCGCTCGGCCGCGAACCGCAGCACGTGCTCGGCCTGGGCGACGGCGGCCGGTGTGCGGTGCCGGCGCAGCGCGAAGGTCTCCAGGGCGTCGTCGACCAGGGTGAAATGGCCGCGCAGGGCCTGGACGATCGAGGAGTCGGCGGCGGCGAGGTCGATCAGGAGGCCGGTGGTCTCCTCCCAGCTCAGGCCGGCGCCGCCCTCCTCCCGCGGGAGGCGCACGGCGCCGAGGCCGGCGTGGGCGAGGTCGCGGATCTCCAGGTGCGGGAGCACGCGGTTGCGCTCGCGCTCGACGGCGCCCGCGGCGATCCCGGGGAACAGGGCGCGGATGCCGTCGATGGACACGGGGTCGGTCATGGGGGCTGGTCCTCTTTCACGGTGGGGGTCGGTCGGGAGCGGGCTGGGGGCGGGTCGCCGGCAGGGCAGGGAGAGCCGTGCCCTCGGGCGAGGGACATACCGGCTAGAGGAAGGGAACGCAGTGCCCAGGAGCGTCTGGTGCGGAAGCCCGAGGGGCGGGCCCCGGCACGCCCCTCAGGTGTACAGCGAGATCGGCTGGAGCTCCCCGCGCAGGAAGTGGATGCCCACCTCGGCGCGCTTGTAGTCCACCGGGTCGTGCAGGGTGTGGGTCCGGACGTTGCGCCAGAACAGGTCCAGGCCGGTGCCCGGCGTCGCCGAGGAGGCGCCGGTGGCCTCGAAGACCCGCTGGGTGGTGTCCAGGCCGACCTCGGTCGCCACGATCTTCAGCGAGGCGACCTCCACCGCGTACTCCCCGCGCTGCGCCGCGGTCAGCTGCCCGCCCAGCCCGAGGTAGCGGGCGGAGCGGCGGTTCAGCTGGTCGGCCAGGGCAAGCCCCGCCTTCAGCTTGGCCACCAGGTCGCCGTAGAGGCGCTCGACGTAGGGGTCGTGCGCGTAGTCCGCCGCCGGGCTCAGGAACCAGGAGTTCCGGCGGGCCAGCGTGATCTCCCGGCCCCGCAGCAGCGCGCCCTCGGCCACCCCGAGGTAGAGGTTGGAGAAGGCCAGCTGGATCAGCGGCGTCACCAGGGTGGAGAAGGGGATCTCGCCGACCGGGCCGACGAGGTCCTCCGGGGTGATGCGGACGTCGTCGTAGGCGACCCCGCCCGAGGCGGAGAGGCGCTGGCCGAGGGAGTCCCACGCCTCGTCGAAGCCGACGCCGGGGCGCTCGCGGTCCACGATGAACGCGGCGGTGGCCCCGGCGAGCGGCCCCTCGGCGATCTCGGCGTTGACCAGGGTGACCTCGCCGACCGAGGCACCGGTGCAGAAGCGCTTCCGGCCGTTGAGGATGAAGCCCTCGCCGGCGTCGTCGGGCGTCAGGGTGAAGGCCGGGTCCACGGGGTTCACGGCATCGCCCCAGATCCAGGAGCCCGCCGCGGAGGCGCGGAAGAGGCGCTCCTGGACCTCCTCGCCGCCGTAGAAGGCGGCGGCCGAGACGTTGGCGTAGTGGTAGGCGAGCAGCTGGGCGATCGAGGCGTCGTAGCGGGAGAGGACGCGCACCGCGCGCAGGCCCGCCTCCCAGACGGCGCCCTCGCCGCCGAACTCGCGGGGGATGAGGAGGTTCACCAGGCCGGATTCCTTGAGGAGGCGGAGCTCCGCGCTGGGCTGCCGGCCCGCGGCGTCGCGCTCGACGGCGTCGGCGGCCAGCTGCTCGCCGACGCGGCGGGCGACGTCCTCCCAGCGGGTCAGCTGCTCCTCGGAGGCGGGCTCGGTCCACGGCGTGTGCACGGCCGCGGGCCGCTCCAGGATGCGTCGGGCGGTGGGGGAGATGTCGGTGGATGAAAGGCTCACGGGTCGGTCCTCGGCGTCGGGGCGCATCCGCAGGACAGGACGCACCGCACTTACCGGCGGCGGGGGAGCGCGCCGGCCGGATCGTCATCTGGGGCACCCCACCACGGTGAGAGGGTTGCCGCCCAGGCCAGCCAGAGCTTCGCGCCTGGATCTCTTGATCCTTCTGAACACGCCCAACTTAACAGCGGCGGGCAGACGGCGGCGAGTGTTTACGGTTCGTGAATCCGCGTGACGCAGGTCGTTCCGGGCGGCGTCATATTCGGGTCGTGCGGGAGCGGTCGCCGCGCTGGAGCGAGGGGCGGCCGCCGGAGCCGGGGAATACCATGGGCACATGGCAGCTGCGACCGTCCCCGTCATCGCCCTCACCGGCCACCTGGGTGCCGGCAAGACCACGGTGCTCAACCACCTGCTGCGCCGGCCCGGCGCGCGGCTGGGGGTGATCGTCAATGACTTCGGGGAGATCAACGTCGACGCCGGCCTGATCACCGGCCAGGTCGACGAGGCGGCCTCCATCGCGGGCGGCTGCCTGTGCTGCATGCAGGACACCGAGGGCCTCGACGTCGCCCTGGAGAAGCTGACGCGGCCGAAGCTGAGGCTGGACGCGGTGATCGTGGAGGCCAGCGGCGTCGCCGAGCCCCTGGCCCTGACGAGCCTGATCCGGGCCAGCGGGAGCCGGCGGGCGCGCTTCGGCGGGCTGATCGACGTCGTCGACGCCGCCCAGCATTTCGACACCGTGGACACCGGCCCGATGCCGCCGGTGCGCTACGCGGCCGCCTCTCTGGTGCTCGTCAACAAGACCGACCGCCTGGACCCGGAGCGGGCCCCGGAGATCCTGGAGAGGATCCGGGAGCGGGTGCGCCGGCGCAACCCCGGCGCGCACCTGCTGGAGACCACGCACGGCCGCCTCGATCCACAGCTCGTCTTCGACGTCGCGAGCGCCCAGGACGCGCCGGACCAGCTGCCCATCGGCGCGCTGCTCCGCGAGGCCGCCGAGGAGGCGTCCGGCGCGGAGCCCGGCCACCACGCGCATCCCCATGCCGACGCCGTCACCGTCCGGCTGCCCGGCCCGGTGTCCCCCGGTGCGCTCGCCGACCTCCTGGAGGACCCGCCGGAGGGCGTCTACCGGATGAAAGGCTCCGTCTCCGTCGGCGGGGACGGCGCCGAGCGGACCTGGACGGTCAGCATGGTCGGCCCGCAGCTGCACCTCGATCGCGGCGGTGCGGCCCCGGAGGAGCCCGGCCTGGTGGCCATCGGCATGCACCTCGACGAGGAGGCCGTGAGGGAGCGGCTGGAGCGCGTCGCGGAGGAGGCCGGGCCGACGGCGCAGGCGCGCGAGGAGGGGCTGCGGAGGCTGAAGCGGCTGATGGCGCTCAGCTCGTGAGGGGACGGGAGGGGCCGCCGTGCGCAAGGAGCGGGGCGACTGCGTCGTCATCGGACGAAGGGACGGCGAGGGCCCGTCACCGGGGAGGACCGGGACGGGCCGCTAACGGGGGCACCCGGCGTCCTCGGCCCGGGGGCCCGCCGTGCTGGAGCGGAGGACGAAGTGCGGCGCCTCGCGGTGGCGCACGGGGACGGCGTTGGGTTCCTCGATGCGCCGGATCATGCCGGCCATAGCGAGATCGGCGAGGCGGGCGGGGTCGTAGCCGACCGTCGTCAGCTGCACGTAGGGGAGCCGAGCGAGCGAGGCATCGTCGAACCCGGCGACCGAGACGTCCGCCGGGACCCGCAGGCCATGGCGGATGAGGGTGCCGAGGACCCCCATCGCGATCCGGTCGTTGCCTCCTACCACGGCGGTCGGCAGTCGCTCGCGTGAGAGGATCCGCAGCGTGGCCTCGGCCCCGCCCTCCTCGGTGTAGCGGCCGGGCACGACGTCGATCGATCCCGTCAGACCGTGGGAGGCCATCGCCTCCTCGTAGGCGGCCCGGCGGGTCTCGCCGTTGGGACCGTCCCCGCCGGTCACGTACGCGATGCGGGAATGGCCCAGGCCGACGAGGTGCTCGATGACCAGGCGCGTCCCGATGCCGTCGTCCACGCGGAAGTCGTCGGGGGAGCTATCGCTGCGCGGCCCGCCCAGCATGAGGGCGGGGACGCCGTCCGGCAGGCCCCGGATCTCGGCACCCCCGTGTTCGGCGGCGAGCACGATGACCCCTTCGACCCGCTGCTCCAGCAGCTCCGCCATCACGGCTTCCTGGCCCCGCCGCGGGGTGATGGGGGCGAGGACGAGCGAGAAGCCCCGCTCGCGCGCGGACTCGAACAGGTTCTCCACGAGGTCCACCTCGAACGGCTGACGCATGGTGAACACGACGCCGATCCGCCGCGTCCGCTTGCCGCGCAGCGCCCGAGCCGAGGCGTCCGGGTGGTAGCCCAGCTCCCGCGCGGCGGCGAGGACGCTCCGCCGCGTCTGATCGCTGGCGCCCGGCAGCTCCCGCAGCACGATCGAGACGAGCTGCCGGGAGACCCCCACCCGGTCCGCGATCGACTTCATGGTCGGCCGGCCGGTGCGCGAGGCACCGCCGACCGGTGCCGTTTCCTCATGAGGGGGGCCGTCCGCGTGCATGGATCCCATCATGGCACGCGGGGAGCGGGCCCGAGGATCGGCTGGGGCCATGCCCCGGCCGATCCTCGTTTCATCGGGGGAGAAGGCGACGGCCCGACGGTCGAACAGCGGACCGAGGAGGTCCGCGCCTCACCGCGGGGAGAAGGCCTCTCTGAACGCCTCCAGGGCCCGGTCCGAGTCGGAGGAGGCCCAGGCCTCCAGCGCCACCGTCCCCTCGTAACCCGCCCCCGCCAGGGCGCGGGCGATGCCCGGGTAGCTGATCTCGCCCGTCCCGGGCTCACATCGGCCCGGAACGTCGGCCACCTGGATCTCGCCGACCCACGGCAGCGCCTCGAGAGTGCGCTCGATGAGGTTCCCCTCGTCGATCTGCGCGTGGTAAAGATCCAGGTTCAGGCGCAGGGCGGGACTGTCCACGGCCTGGATGAGGCGCGCCGTGTCCTCGGAGGCCGCGAACGGGGTTCCGGGGTGGTCCACGCGGGTGTTGAGGTTCTCCAGGGTGAAGACGCGTCCGGCCTCCTCGCCGAGCGCGGCGATCCCGCGCAGGGTCTCGATGGCGTGCAGCCAGTCGCTTCCGGAGGTCCGCCACTTCGGCGTCACCGGCAGCCCTTGGCCGTCCAGGCCGGTCCCGTGCAGGTTCAGCCGCGGGCAGTCGAGCCGCTCCGCGACCTCCAGGGAGCGGCGCGCGGTCTCCAGGAGCTCGGCGGATCCCTGAGGGTCCACGAGGTCCCCGGTGACGTACCCGGTCATCGAGGAGAAGGTCGCGCCGGTGGCGCGCAGCTCGTCGATGTCCTTGGCGGTCCAGTCCCAGATCTCGACCTCGAACCCGGCGTCGTGGATCCTGGCCACGCGGCGGGCGAAGGGTTCGTCGAGGTACAGCATCTCGGCGTTGGCGGCGAGGACGAAGCTCATGCGCTCACCCCCGCCAGCTGGACGGGGCGGTTCTGCTGGTAGGACTCGATGCAGACCAGCGCGATCTCTAGCGCGGCCCGGGCATCCTCACCGCGGGCCTGTTCGACGACGCCGGAGCGCACCGAGGCCGCGAAAGCCGCCAGCTCGTCGGTGTAGGCCTCTCGGAACAGGTCGATGTTGAGGCGGGTGGTCTCGCTCGAGGCGCCTTCCGCACCGTAGAAGCGCATGCTGGAGGAGCGAACGTCGCCGGCGGTGACCATGCCGCGGGAGCCGAAGACCTCGCCGCGGATGTCGTAGCCGTAGGCGGCGGAGAAGCTGGCCTCGGCGGTCGCGATGGCGCCGTTGTCGTAGCGGATGGTCACCGAGGAGGTGTCCAGCAGCCCGGAGTCCTTGAAGCCGGGGGCGACCAAGGCGTCGGCGGCCGCGTAGACCTCGACGGGGCGGGCGCCGTCGTTGAACCAGTTCAGGGTGTCGAAGTCGTGGATCAGGGTCTCCAGGAAGATGGTCCAGGGCTTGACGGAGCCGGGATCGGCCAGGCCGGGGTCGCGGGTCACCGAGCGCAGCAGCTGCGGGGTGCCGAGACGCCCCTCGGCCACGACTGCCTTGGCGGCGGCGAAGTCGGTGGCGAAGCGCCGGTTGAAGCCGACCTGGAGAGGGACGCCGGCCTTCGCCGCCGCCCCGATGGCCCGATCGGCGTCGGCGAGGGTCAGGGCCATGGGCTTCTCCACGAAGACCGCCTTGCCGGCTTCGGCGGCGGCCACCACCAGGTCGGTGTGGGTGAAGGCGGGGGAGGCGATCACGACGCCTTCGACGTCGGGGTCCTTGATGAGCTCGAGGGCCTCGAGGTAGACCTTCTCGGTGCCCAGAGGATGTGCGACTGTTTCGGCGGCGCCGGCGCGGGGGTCGGCGACGGCTTCGAGCACGGCGCCGGGGATGCGGTGGGCGATGGACTCGGCGTGGAAGCTGCCGATCCAGCCGGTGCCGATGACGCCGAGGCGGACGGGCTCGGGGAGGGAGATGGCGTTGGGCATGGGAGGTCCTTTCGAGTCGGATGTTCGGGAAACTGTGGGCCGGGGCGGCGCCGCCGTCCTCGACGATGCGGTGCCGCCCCGGGGAGGCGGGAGGCCACGGTGAGTCACCGTCCCGGGGAGGGCGGCGGCTCCGTCAGCCGGAGCGCCGGGCGCCCCTCCGGCCCTTGGGCTTGACGGCGAAGATCGCGCCGGTGGTGACCGCCTCCTCGACGGCCTCGAGGGTCTGACCCCGCGTCTCCGGGAGGAAACGGATCATGACCACCACGGCGACGGCGTTGACCACGGCGAACCCGAAGAAGGAGCCAGTGATGCCGAAGGCGCCGATGAGGGTGGGGAAGAAGAGGCTGAGGAAGGCGTTGGTCATCCAGAGGCAGAAGACCGAGATGCCCATGCCGAGCGCGCGGATCCGCAGGGGGAAGATCTCGCTGAGCAGCACCCAGGTGGCGACGTTGAGGAACGTCTGCATGGATCCGACGAAGGCGACGATCAGCACGAGCAGGACGTACGGCCGGGCGGCGCTGTCCTCGGGGACCAGCACCGAGGCCAGCCCGATCAGGAAGTGGCAGGCCGCGGTCAGCGAGTACCCGATGATGAACGTGGTGCGCCGGTTGATCTTCTCCATCATCCACAGGGCGATGAAGGCGCCGACGACGCCGATCACCCCGGGCGCGATGTTGGCGATCAGCGCGGCCTGCTCGCCGAAGCCCGACTCCGTCAGGACCACCTGGCCGTAGTAGAGGATGGAGTTGATGCCGGTCAGCTGTTGGAATACCGCCACCGCGATGCCGACCAGGACGATCCGGACCAGCCACTTGTTCTTCAGGAGCAGCCCGATGCCGACCTTCTCGGTCTTCTCCTCGAGCTTGACGATCTCGCGGATCTCCCGGGCCTCGGCCTCGGCGCGCTCGGGGGAGCGGATCGTGCTCAGGACCGTGACGGCCTCGTCGTGACGCCCCTTGGAGAGCAGCCACCGGGGCGACTCGGGCATCCGGAGCATGCCGAAGAACAGCGCGATGGCGGGCAGCGCGGCCACGGCGAGCATGATGCGCCAGACTCCGTCGATGTGCCCGAGGGTGTTGCCGATGATGGCGTTGACGACGAAGGCGGCGAGCTGTCCGGAGACGATCATCAGCTCGTTGCGGCCCGAGAGCGAACCGCGGATCTCGTAGGGCGCGAGCTCGGCCAGGAAGACCGGGACCACGGTCGAGGCGCCGCCCACGGCCAGGCCCAGCAGCACGCGGCCGACCACCAGGACCTCGTAGACCGGGGCGCCCACGCAGACCATGGTGCCGACGAAGAAGATGACGGCGAGCAGGAGGATGGTCTTGCGGCGTCCCCAGCCGTCCGAGAGTCGCCCGATGGTCATCGCGCCGACGGCGGCGCCGAAGAGCAGGGAGCTGGTGACGACGCCCTCGGTGAAGGCCGTCAGCCCGAGTTCTGCCGTCATTGGCAGCAGGGCGCCGTTGATGACGCCGGTGTCGTAGCCGAAGAGCAGCCCGCCCAGAGTCGCCACGAGTGCGACCAGGCCGAGCCGCCGCTGGTGCGGGCCTCGGGTGAGCGGTGGGAGAGGTGTCATGGATTTCTCCGCGGGCGTGTGCGTCATGAGGACTCCTTCGTCGGACCACGCGTCGGGATTCTCGGGAGCCGGCAAGGAGGCCGGCCGAGGTACTAGCTCGTGCTAGCAATGTGATGCAGATCAATCTAGCTCGTGCTAGTCACCTTTGTCCAGTCAAAGTTTCCATCCGGTTTCGCCCTCGACGCGGGAACTTCCTCATCCACAGGCGCGCACCTTCCCGGGCATCTGCCGAAGGAGATGTGATCTGATGAGAGGGAAACCACAGAAACCGATCCAGGGGCGTGACGAGGCGCCCGGGAAGGGCCCGCGATGAGCGAGGACGGGACGAAGCACCTGCGCCTGGTCTGGCCGCAGTGGCAGGGGGCCGGCACGCAGAGCGTGCGGGAGATGGCGGCGGAGTTCCCCTTCGACGTCGCACGCCGCGGCTACGCCGTGGGCTCGAGGGTGCTCGAGGCCGTCCTGCCGGAGCACTCCGGGCCGAGCGAGTGGGTCCCGGCGGAGATGGGGGACACCGGGCTGGAGGAGCGCGACGGCGTCGAGGCCAAGACCGCGGTGCTGGAGCAGCTGCGGGCGGCCCTGCGGATCATCGGCGAGCACCGGCCCGAGCGGATCACCACCCTCGGCGGGGAGTGCTCGGTGAGCATGGCGCCGTTCTCGGTGCTCGCGGAGAGGTACGGCGAGGATCTGGCGATCCTGTGGATCGACTCCCACCCGGACATGGGCACGGGCGAGAGCGACTACCCCGGTTACCACGCCATGGTCGTCTCCGCGCTCACCGGCCACGGGGACGAGGAGCTGCTCGCCACGCTCCCGGCCACCGTCCCCGCCGAGCGGGTCGCCCTGGTGGGCATGCACGACTGGACGGACGACTCCTACCCGGAGATCGCCGAGGAATGGGGGCTGACCGTCTTCTCGCCGGAGACGCTCCGCCGGGACAGCGCCCTGCTCCTGGCCTGGCTGCGGGAGACCGGAGCGTCCAAGGTGGCGGTCCACTTCGACGTGGACACCATCGACTCCGACGAGGTGCGCCTGGGCCTCGGGGCGGACCGGGGCGGGCTCACGAGCGAGCAGGCGCGGCGGGTGGTCGCCGACGTGGACCGGGAGGCCGACGTCGTCGCCCTCAGCATCGCGGAGTTCGTCCCGCGGCAGGTGATGCACCTCCAGCGGGTGGTCTCGGGGTTCCCGCTGATCGGGTGAGGTGAGGCCGGATGGGGCGAATGAGAGCGGGACAGGGCGAACGCCCCGTCGCCTCAGCTCAGTCGGACTCCCACTCCGTGCAGCTCAGCTCGCCGGTGATCACCGCACCGCCGATATCGGCCCCCTCCGCGACGAGGCCCTCGTCGGTGTAGCCGACGTCCGCGGGGCTGTTGGTCTTGTAGGGAGGCCCCTGCTTCTCCGGCTTGTACATGGCGAGCTCCCCGCCTGCCAGGCGGAACAGCGGCGGCTGGTTGTTCACGGACGCCACGAGGTGCTGGATGTTCCCGGGTTCGCCCGAGCACCGGACGATGTCGGGGGTGAACTCGTGCTCCTCGGAGCCGGTCCGCACGGTCAGGACGTTGCCCTGCGCACCCGACGCCGGGGGAGAGGCCTCGGAGCTCGGCGCGGCGGTCCCCTCGGAGGCGGAGGAGCCGGAGGATGCCTCGGGCGACGGGGTCTCCTCCGGCGAGGCCTCGGTCGAGGAGGCGTCGGGTGACGAGGTCTCCGCGGCGGAGCTCGAGGAAGCCGCAGGCGAGCCGGCCGCCGAATCGCCTCCCTCTCCTTCGGCCTCGGAGGAGCTTCCGCATCCGGCGGCCAGCAGGGCGACGAGGACGGCGGGCAGCGAGAGTCTCTTCAAGGTGCGCATGGGGACCACCGTAGGCGAGCGCGGGGCCGCTCGCATCCGCCGTGTCCCGACCGACCCGGCTGGGCGGAGGAGCGGACGCCGTCGGCTGCTACGCGGCCCTCTCCCGGGCCTGTTCCCGCGGCGCCTGCGTCTGCCGAGCCTTCCGGATCGCGGCCGCGTTGATCAGCAGCGTCAGCACCAGCGCGAGGGCGAACGACGTCGCCATCGCCAGCACCATCCCGAGGATGCTCGTGGAGATGAACGGCGCGACGACGGCCGGCAGGTACGCCGTCGCCTCCGCCCCCGTCACGCCGACCACGGCCCCGCCCGCCGTCGCGGCCAGCAGCGCGCCCGTGAACACCTTCCTGTCCCCGAACATGAAGGGGTACGAGGCCTCGGCGAAGGTCCCGAAGAGGAAGTTGACCGCCGCCCCGGAGCCGGCCAGCGCCCGCTCCCCGCTGGTCCGCGGCCTGATGACGTTGGCCAGCGTGACGCCCAGGGAGACCATGATCAGCGCGACCATGTCGATGGCCCCGAAGAAGCTGTGCCCCTTCTGGCCCATCTCCAGCAGCACCAGCGGCAGGATCACGGAGTGGTACACGCCGCCGATGATCGCCGGCCAGATGACGACGCCGGCCAGGGCGCCCGCCAGGATCGGGCTCACCTCCAGCGCCCACTCGATGCCGAACTTGACCCAGTCTCCGAGCAGGCTGGTGAAGGGCGCGAGCACGAAGTGGACCACCAGCCCGGGCAGCAGCCCGGCGAGCGCGCCGGTGACGATGTTGGCCGTGGTGGCCGGGAACCGCCAGGCCAGGGTCCACTTGATGAGGAGGGAGGCGAGGAGCCCGGCGAGGATGCCGCCCACCAGCCCACCCAGGATGCCGCCGTCCTGGGAGAGGATGCCGGCCACGGCGCCGGCGACCAGCCCCACCTCGTCCAGCCCGCTGATCCGGCGCGCCGCGACGGCCGCGACGACGATCGGCAGCGCCGCGATCAGCAGGTCGAAGACCGGCGTCAGCACGTCCAGGCCGGGGATCTTGCTGACCGCCAGGACCAGCGCTAGCGAGATGAAGGCCGGGATGGAGCCGACCATGATGCCGCGGATGCTGATGCGCCGCCAGGCCGGCTCGCCGCCGGACCCGGCCGAGGAGGCCGAGGACGACCCGCCCAGGGAGGGCCGGTACCTCGTCCCCCAGTGCCGCGCGAGCCCCGAGACGTAGGAGACGGCGCGGGTGGTGCTGGTGGTCCCGGTGGTCCCCGAGACGGAGACCAGCCGCAGGCCCATCCGCTGGGCTGCGGCGATCGAGCTGCCGCCGGTGCCCGCGGCGGGGATCCCGCGCTCGACGGCGGCGCCCACGCTCCGCGCGTTGGTGTCCCCGGGATCGGCGCTCATCATGATCAGGGCGTCGACCTCCCCGGCGCGGATGCGCTCGGCCAGCTCGCGGTCGCTCCGGCGGGCGACGTCGTTGACCTCCCCGAGCGGCCCGGCCGCCCTCACGCTGGGTTCGCCCTCCTCGAGGGCCCACAGCTCGGCGGGCGCGGACTCCGCGATCCCGTCCATGGAGGCCGAGGCCGCCACCAGCTGGACGCCGGCGAGCTCGAAGCCGGCGGCGTCGAGCTGGCGCCCGACGTCGCGGATCAGGCGGGCGGGGTCGTCGCCGCCGTGGCTGCGCAGGTTCCCTCCGCTGCTGCCGATCACGACGACGCGGCGTCGTCCCGCCTCCCGGGGCGCCGTGGCCTCTTGTTCCATGCCGATGCTGCCTTCCCTGCTCCTGCTCGTGGCGGCGGACGACGCCGAGGAGCGGATCCGCCTGGATCAGTGTAGGTGCTCCGGCTCTCACGTCATCTGCGTGGAGGCCCTGAGGGATGGGGGGGAGTATGCACTCTCCTCCCTCGAGCCGAGGTGGCAGGCCCGCCGAATGCACGATGGGGCGGCGCGGATCGCAGGGGCGCGTCACGTACGGCGGAAGGCATCGTCGAGGGCCCCTGCGAAGAGAGGTAACCCTGAGGCCGAAAGGCCTTGGACGTATTCGGTCCACCCTATGCGCGGTCGCCTCATGTCCTCGATGACTTCTCGCGCCACGGCGAGTACTGCCGAGGCGTTGAGATCGAGCTGGTCGAGCAGGAAGTCATCGGGCGAGCGCGCTTCGATTTCGTATGGGTCGAGGGCGGCGGGGGGAAAGTCCTTCAGGTTGAAGGTCACGATGAGTTCTGCGTTCGCACGGACCGCCGCGGCCAGCACGTGCCGATCTTTGGGGTCGTTGGTCATGGCCTGGCTGAGGCCTTCATGGCCCTCGACCAGAGCATCCGGGAAGTACTCTCGCATGCGGTCCACTCTTCTCCGCGCCTGCTGCGCGGTTCTGCCCAGCTGCGAGACGAGGTTCCGTTCGACCTCTTCGAGGATCTCCTCGGACCACAACGCCCTGTACTGCTTGGCGGTGGTGAGCCGGAGCAGCATATCGGCGACGGGCATGGGTATGAGCGCACAGGCGTCCAGGAGTACGGGGAACGACATCCCCGCCTCACCTCGTGCGGGAAGAAGGCGGCAGGTCGAAATAGGCCTCTTCCTCCGCGGTCTCCCGGGTCTCCTCCGCGAGGCCCGCTCGGCGTCGTCCCGTCACGTCGCGCTCATAGCTCAGGAGGTCGGTCAAGAGAACCCGGCGGTGTCTGCCCACCGTGGTGAAGGGGACCTCTCCCCGCTCCAGCAGCTTCACCAGGGTGGGGCGGGAGATTCCCAGGTGGTCGGCGGCCTGCTGAGTGGTCAGCTGGGTGTTCGTCGGCACCACAGATACCCCGCGTCCTTGAGAGAGGGCCTCGACGATGCGGGTGAGCAGCGAATACACCTCACCCGGGATCTCCTGCCGCTCGCCGGTGGGGGAGGACAGATAGGGGGCCTCTCGGTCCGCCCCTGAGGGGGCGCTCTCCAGGAAGGCCGCCAGGGCCCGGATGGTGTCTTCGTGGCTCGGGTCGGGAGCCACCGTCTCGCGTTCGAGGGATGCCGATGTCATGCACCCATTCTATCGGCTAAACGAAATATTCGAAACGCCTGGAGCTTCTGCCCCGGCCAGACTCAGCGCGCCCGCTACCCCGCCCCTCCGGCGCCTGCTGACATGCCCCGGACCATCGGAAACCAGGGGGAAACAGAAATGACATCCGCCGTGCCCGCCGTACTGTAGATTGAACCGGGCCGCCGCGAGGAGGCTCCATCGTAGAGACGGCCTCCCGGCGCGGCGGATGAGGAAAGGCGAAGAACATGAGCATGACGAAGGCGCTCGAGGAAGTGCACGAGCACGGCCCGGGCCTGAAGAAGGTCATCGGCCCCAAGCTCCTGCTGCTGCTCATCATGGGCGACATCATCGGCGCGGGCATCTTCGCCATCACCGGCAAGGTGGCGGGCCAGGTCGGCGGCATCGCGTGGCTGCCCTTCCTGATCGCCTTCGCCATCGCGACGCTGACCGCCTTCTCCTATCTGGAGCTGGTCACCAAGTACCCCTACGCGGCCGGCGCCGCCCTCTACGCGCACAAGGCCTTCGGGGTGCACTTCGTGACCTTCATCGTCGCCTTCGCGGTGGCGAGCTCGGGGATCACCAGCGCGGCGACCTCCTCGACGCTGGTGGGGCAGAACCTGCTCATCGGCGTCGGGCAGTTCGTGGACGGCGTCCCCACCGACTCCACCGCCACCATGTTCGCGGCGATCGCGATCATCCTGGTCCTGGCCCTGATCAACCTCCGGGGCGTGGGGGAGAGCGTCAAGTTCAACCTGGTGCTGACGCTGGTCACGCTGGCCATCATGGCGATCGTCATCCTCATCGGCGTCATCGCCATCGTCAACGGCGAGGGCGACGTGCACCGGCTCGTGCTCTTCGAGACCCCGGGGGACAAGGGCGCCTTCGCGGCGATCACGATGGCCACGGCCACGGCGTTCTTCGCGATGGTCGGCTTCGAGGACTCGGTGAACCTGGTCGAGGAGTGCAAGAACCCCAAGCGGGACTTCCCCCGGATCATGTTCACGGGCCTGGGCCTCTGCGCCCTGATCTACATGCTGGTCGCCGTCACCGTGATCATGGTGATCCCCGCCGGGGACCTGCTGAACCCCGAGAACCCCGACGCCGGCATCCTGCTCGACGTCGTGCGGATCGGCGCGCCGGGCATCCCGGTGGACGCGATCTTCCCGTTCCTGACCATCTTCGCGGTGGTCAACACCGCGCTGATCAACATGCTGATGGCCAGCCGCCTGCTCTACGGGATGGCCAAGCAGGACGTGCTGCCGCGGGTGTTCGGCGTCGTGCTGCCCAAGCGCCGCTCCCCGTGGGTCTCGATCCTCTTCAGCACGCTGCTCGCGGTGGGCCTGGTGGTCTACGTCAACCTGGACTCGGAGAGCAGCATCGTCGGCGCTCTGGGCGGCACGACGTCGCTGCTGCTGCTGTGCGTCTTCGCGGTGGTCAACGTCGCCCTGCTGGTCCTGCGGCGGGACAAGGCGCCCGAGGGGGCCTTCCGAGCCCCGACCGCCATCCCGATCCTCGGCGCGGTGATGAGCCTCTTCCTCGCCGGGCCCTGGGCCCGCAGCCGGGAGGACTGGCTCCAGTACGAGATCGCCGGGATCCTGCTGGTGATCGGCCTGGCGCTGTGGGTGGTGGCCTACGTGGCGCACCGCGTCGGGAAGAAGCGGCAGGCCGAGTCCCGCTAGCCGGCGGCGGCCGCCGACCGCCTCCGTCAGTGCGTCGGCTGGAAGTCCGCGTACTGGTGCTCGGGGTCGTCCAGGTGCACGGTGACCTGGTAGTCCTCCAGCACCTGGGAGGCGCTGGCCCGGTCCGAGTCGAGCAGCCGCTGGACCTCCGCCGAGGAGGCACCGAGGCGGTCCAGCACGCAGCGGACGTCGCCGTTCGCGACGTCGAGGTTCCCGGCGTCGGACTCCTCGGCGGCGGCCCAGCTCATCCGCATCTCGGGGTTCTGCTCGCCCTGCCGGAAGCTGACGCCGTCCCGCTCGGCCACGCCGCAGGCCATGACCGCCTCCGCCGTGGTGGAGCTCCTCCCCGAGGCCTCCGGCGAGAGCAGCACGGTGCACAGCAGCGTGATCAGGACTCCGATGACGACGCCGACCGCGCCCGCGAGGACGGGCAGCAGCCACGGCCAGGGGCGACGCCGGAGCGGATGGGAGTGCGGCGGAGCGGAGGGGTCGGTCATGGCGGTCAAGTCTAGGCCCTGCGGGCGGTCCCGTATCCGCGTTCTGCATCACAGGGGCGGAAGCCCGGCGTGGGACCTGGCCGAGGCTGCTGCTGCCCGCGCCTTCTGGGCCACAGGGGCAGGAGGTGGCTGGCCCGCCGGGTGCGGCCGCCTCAGTCCATGGCCTCCAGGCTCGGCGTCGGCCGGCGGAACCCGCGGGTGATGACGGCGACCCAGACGACGCCGAGGACGCACCAGCTGATCCCCACGATGAGCGCGAGGGAGGAGAGGCTGGTCCACAGCCATACGGTCACCAGCAGCCCGGCCCCGGGCAGCACCAGGTTGGAGAGCACCCCTCCGGCCCCGCGCTGCCGCCGCTCGAAGAAGTAGTGCTTGATCACCGCGAGGTTGACCAGGGAGAACGCGGTCAGGGCGCCGAAGCTGATGAGCGAGGACACGGACTCCAGCTCCAGGACCAGGGCCAGCAGCGCCACCGCCGAGGTGACCGCGATGCCGCCCACGGGGCTCTTCCACCGGGCGCTCAGTCGTCCGAAGACCGAGCGGGGGAGGACGCCGTCGCGCCCCATCGCGTAGAGGATGCGGGAGACGGCGGCCTGGGAGGTCAGCGCCGAGCCCAGGGAGCCGGCGACGTAGGCGGCCGTGAAGAACGCGGCGAGGAAGACGCCTCCGGCCGTGTTCATGACCTCGAAGGCCGCGGCGTCGGCGTCGTCGAAGACGGTGCCCGGCAGCACGAGGTAGGAGAGGTAGGAGACGCCGATGAACAGCACGCCGGCGATGAGGGTGGTCTGCATGATCGCCCGCGGGATCACCCGCTCGGACTCGCGGGCCTCCTCGGCGAAGGTGCTGACGGCGTCGAACCCCAGGAAGGACAGGCACAGGATGGCGGCCCCGGCGAAGAGCGGCAGGACGCCGGGCTCGGAGCCGTCCCCGGTCAGCGGACCGAGGAGGTCCACGGTGCCGGTGCCGCTCAGCGCGGTGAAGGCGCAGACGGCGAAGACGACGAGGAAGATCGCCTGGACCCCCACGATGACGTAGTTCGCCCGGGCGATCGCGACGATGCCGAAGAGGTTGAGCGCGGTGACCAGCACGATTCCGGACAGAGTGAAGACCCAGACCGGCACCGAGGGGATGGCCGCGTGCAGGTAGATGCCGATCACCAGGTAGTTGATCATCGGCAGGAAGATGTAGTCCAGCATCAGCGTCCAGCCGGTCACGAAGCCGACGGCGCCGCCGAAGGTCCGCCTGCTGTACGCGTACGCCGAGCCCGCGACGGGGTAGGCGCGCGCCATCCGCCCGTAGGAGCGGGCCGTGAGCAGCATGGCCGCCAGCGTCACGGCGTAGGCCACCGGCAGGCGCCCGCCGGTGATCTCGGTGACGATGCCGTAGGTCGTGAAGACCGTCAGCGGCACCATGTAGACGAGCCCGAGGAGCACGAGCGAGGGAGTGCCCAGAGCCCTGCGGAACTCGACGACGTTCGTGGCGGGGGCGCTGGAATCTGGCACCGGCGATCTTCTCCTTCATACGGCGGCGCGACCTTCCGGCCTGCCGTGACGCTGCGGGATCGATCCCGCAATGCGAGAGTCTAGGCCTCGAATGTGATCCAGCACAAGGTCGTCTCTGATCTAGGATGGGGGACTATGCGCAACCAGAACATCACCCTGCTCGACGTGGCCCAGGCCGCGGGCGTCTCCAGGACCACCGCCTCGGCCGCGCTCGGGGGCTCCGGGCGGATCTCGGAGGGCACCCGCGAGCGGGTCCGGTCCACGGCGGAGCGGCTGGGCTACCGGGGCAACGCCGCCGCCCGGCACCTCCGGCAGGGCAGGGCGGGGGTGCTCGGCCTGCACCTGCCCTTCCAGGTGGGCATGCTCGAGTACTACATGCGTTTCGTCTTCGGCGCCGCCGAGGGTGCCCGCCGCGCCGGCTACGCGCTGACCATCCTCCCGGCCGGGCAGGACGCCGCCTCGGCGCTGGACGGGGTGGACGGCGTCCTGGTCGTGGACCCGCTGGGCGACGACCCGGGGCTGGGCGAGGTCCTGGACGGCGAGAAGCCGTGCGTGGCCAGCGAGCGGACCCCGGGGAGCGGACGCGCGGCCGAGGTGGTCGTGGAACCCGACCACCGGGCGGCGATCGAGGCCCTCTTCGACCACCTGCTCGCCCGGGGAGCGCGCCGCCCGGCCTTCATCGGCGCGGGGACCAACTCATCGTGGGGCCTCCGCTCGGCCCGGGCGTACGAGCAGTGGTGCGCGGAGCGCGGCATCGCCCCCATCCTGGAGCAGACCTCCTTCGCCGCCTCGGCCCGCGAGGTCGCGCGGGCGGCCGGCCGGATGCTCGACGCCGAGCGGCCGCCGGACGCCATCGTCAGCGCGCCGGACGGCACGGCCCTGGGGGTGCTCGACGCCGTGCACCTGCACGGCCTGACCGTGGGGGAGGACGTGCTGGTCGCCGGCGCGGTGGACAGCACGCCCTACCGGCACGTCACGCCGGGGATCACCGCCCTGGACCACCGGCCCGCGGAACTCGGCGAGCTGTGCGCGAGCCTGCTGATCGAGCGGATCGCGGCGGGCGGCCGGGCCGAGGAGGGCGCCGGCGATCCCGCACCCGCCCACCCGCTGCGGCTCGTGGAGCGGGGCTCCACCGGAGCACCGGCCGGCGGCTCACCGCACTGAGCCATCGGGTCGGTGACGGCTAATCCCGCTTCCTGGTGGGTACCACCAGCACGGGGCCCGCGGAGCGGTTGAGCACGCTCTGGCTCACCGAGCCGAGCAGGAGCCCGGTGAATCCGCTGTGCCCGCGGGTGCCCAACACCACCAGGGCCGCGGTCCGGGTGGCCTCGGCGAGCACGCCCGCCGGGGTGCTGTCGAAGAACCGCCAGCGGACCGAGAGGTCGGGGTGCTTCTGCGAGACCTGCCGGACGACCTCCTCCAGCCGCTCGGCGTGGCGCTCGCGGAACTCCGGGATCTTCAGGCCGTAGCGCGCGGAGGTCGGGAAGAAGTTCAGGCTGGTCAGCGGCTCGGCCGAGACCAGGGTCAGCGGCTTCCTGAGCTGCTCGGCGTACTCCGCGGCCTTCTCCGTGACCGCGTCCACCGCCGCCGCGGCGGAGTCGCCGTGGTCGATGCCGACGACGACCTCGTCGTCGAAGTTGAGCGCGACCTCGACGTTCTCGAACTCCCGGGCGGGCTCCCGCCGCTCGGACTCGGCGATCAGCTGGGTCGGCTCCTCCTCGGCCTCCCGCTCGGGACGCTCCTGGGTGGGGGCCAGGAGCCGCCCGCTCCCCTCGGTGCCGGCCCGGTCGGGGACCACCAGCGTGGGGCAGTGCGCGTGGGCGGAGAGCGCGGCGGAGACGCTGCCGAGGAACCTCCCGGCGAAGCGGTTGTGCCCCCGCTTGCCGACCACCGCCAGCTGCGCGGAGCGGGACTCCTCCACCAGCAGGCTCACCGCCTCGTGCTCCGTGGTCTCGGAGCTGATGGCGACGCCGGCCTCCTTGGCCTTCGCCGCCATGCCGTCGAAGATGCCCCGGGCCTGCTCCTCGTACTCGCGGCGGCTCTGCGCCATCAGGTCCGCGCCGTAGGCGTAGGGCATGGTGAGGCTGGAGTACGCGTGGATCACGTGCAGGTCCCAGCCCCGCCGCTTCGCGATCGCCAGCGCGACGTCGAAGGCCCGCTGGCTGTTCTCCGAGCCGTCGATCCCGACGACGACCGTTTCGCTCCGGTTTTTCTCGTGTGTATTCTCCATATCACAAGTTTAGTGTCTTGCGTGTGGAAACTGTAGGGCGCGGGTCGTTTCCGGAGATATTTCCTCGGCCCATCTCCCGATGAATCATCAAGTGTTTCCGCGAATACGTTGGAAAAGGAGACGGGCAATAATGCCGGGGAGCAGAGAAATGCATCAGCACGGAGCGGGGCATCTTGCACCACAGCAGAAGGCTTCACTTCGGAGTCGATCTGCGAAACCTCGTACGCAGTATGGTCTCGAGAGACCCACCAGCGGATCTACAGGGGGTCAATGGTCCCCGCGTCGGCTGGGGCGGCATCGGCCGGATGCCGCCCCAGCTGCCTCAGAGAGTATGACGACGCCGCAGCGTCCTGCCGACCTCCTTGAGCCAGTCCGCGCGCGATCCCACGACGGGCACCTCCTGCTTCGTCGGCTTCCTGCTCGACGCGAAGGGCGAGCGGGAATGGAAGAGGAGCGGCACATGCTTCCGCGTCGCCCCTGCCGAACAGAGGGGAAGCGCACTGAGCAGCTCGCTGTTGCCGATGCCGAGGTAGAACGGGAAAGCCGCCGGGAACGCCTTGCGCCCGAGGTAGGTGCTGAAGGCCGGTGAGGCCAGCGCCTGGTCGATCTCCTCGGTGTGCCCCGGGCAGGTGATCCTGACCAGGAACTCCGCGTCCGCGATGTAGGTGCGGTTGACGATGGAGGTCCCGCTCTGGGCATCGGGGGTGAACACGAGCGCCTTGTCCCCGCGGGCCTTGCGACCCTGTGCGAGCAGGATGCGCCGACGGAACTCCTCCTCCTGACGGCGGGGGTTGATGGTCTGGTAGTCGTCCATCAGGCGGCCGCCCCGGTCCTCCCGGACCGTGAAGTCCACCTCGTCGAGCCATGCCGGCCACTCCCCGCGGCGGGCGCCGAGGGCTCCGGCTACCAGGCCCCGCAGCGCCGTCGTCGTCGGAAGCCGTTCGGTGCGGACGATGTTCCCCGTGACGGCCGGCCCCGCCCATGACTGGATGGGGCCGGCCAGCCGGATGTAGACGGAGTCGCTCATTTGCGGATCCATCCGACGACCCGCTGGACGAACGCGTCCTTGTCCACCGGTGTCAGCTCTCCGAAGCGGCCCTCGAGGCCCGCGTAGGTGCCGGTCAGCGCCTCGGTCGGGCCGAAGTTCCCGGGGTCGAAGCTGCGGGCCTGTGCGTACTGCTCACCCAGACGGTCGATGGTGGTCTCGAGGTAGCCGCCCTCTTCAGCGTTCTGGACCGGGGTCTCGAAATCGTATGCGGTCCGGTAGCGCTGCTCCTCGGCGAGCACGAGCGCGGGCTGCACGTAGGGGGCGGAGCTGTGCTCCTTGCCGCGGGGGAGCCCGTAGAGGATCGCGGTGATCAGCTCGCCGAGCCTCTCCTCGGCATCGGGGAGGTCGAAGCCGGACCAGCTCTCCTTCAGCTGCTCCTTGTCGATGGTGACGGTGCGGTAGAAGACGCCGTTGACGTACTGGGAGACGCCGAGGAAGGTCGCGCCGGTCTGGCGCTCCCGCTCCTTGACGTCGTCCACCGTCGAGAAGTAGTCCGTGTCGATGCTGACTCGGTGGGTGGTGACGCCGGGGGAGACGCTCAACGCGGCCTCGGTTCCCTTCTCGGGAGCCGCTGCGAACATACGCCCGAAGGCAGCGATGGCGAGGGATCCGGAGCGGCCCGGCTGGACGAAGTCGGCCGAGGGCTTGTCGGACGCGTCCAAGGCTGCCTGCGCTGCGGTGGTGATCTCCTCGCTGCTCAGCCACGTCGAACGATCGGCCCCGTCGTCGGTGCTCTCATTCTTGGTGAGCGCGCCGATGATCTTCTTGGCCTGTTTCTCCACGGCGGTCTTGTCCGCCGCGGGATCGATGGTCAGGGCGATGTCCGCAACCTCCGCCGCGATCTTGCCAGAGCGGATGCTGCGGTCTTCGAGGCTGGCGTTCTCGTAGGCGGTGCGGATGCCGCGTTTGATGGACTGCGAGGAGTGCAGGGCCCGGAGTGCCCCGCCCTGCATGACGCGCTTGGGGACGCCGCCGTCGTCGCGATTGAGGTTGGAGTAGGGGACGAC
Organism: Rothia halotolerans; assembly: GCF_004136635.1. Lineage (GTDB taxonomy): Bacteria > Actinomycetota > Actinomycetes > Actinomycetales > Micrococcaceae > Rothia > Rothia halotolerans. The sequence continues at coordinate 173,416 of NZ_NOIU01000004.1, forward strand.
GGTGACAAGGCTGATGGTCAGGTGACGTGCCATGGGTGTTCCTTCGGTCGGTGTTCGGTGGGGGGGGGTCAGGAAGGGTCGGACTGATCGAGGGGGTCTTCCGCAGTGCCTGCGGCCTCGGGGGCTGCGGCATAGCCGGAGTAGAAGTCCTGGAGGACACGGCGTCGAACCTGCGCAGAGGCCTCGGAGACGCCGTTGCCCCAGCGCAGGAAGAGCCAGTAGAGGGATGCATAGTCCATGTCGGGGATGCGGGCGCCGAGGCCGGAGGCCATCTGGAGGAGACGCCGTACCGCGGTGATGGCCTCCTCATGATCCTGGGTGTGGAGGTAGGCGATCCTGCTCGCCACCATGCCGGGGCGATCCGGATCGAGGGACGGCGTCCCCCCGGACCTCGCCGCCTCGAGCTCGTAGGCCCAGCGGCCCAGGGACTTGCGGGCGGGTGTGCTCCGCTTCCTGTGTTCGCCCTCCGGCCGTTCCGCCTCGGAGATTTCCCGGCGAGGCGAGAACGGGGGCACGGCCGTGAACTCCGCAGCGAGTGCCGCGATCCGGAGCAGGACAGTGCGGCTGGTGCCATCGGCCGGATTCGCCAACCGAGGGATGACGTAGGGGTAGGCGTAGTGTTCGGTGGTCGGCGAAGCTCCGCGACGGATCTCCGCCCTGGCCCGTCGATAGCTCTCGTGCTCCCGACGCCGGAGGATCTCGTGGATCAACGCGAGTTCGGGACTTCTTTGCTGCTCGGTCATCGTTCTTCTCGTTCCATCTCGTGGGGGTCGTCTGTCTCGTCGTCGTTGCCGATGAAAGTTCTGATGGTCCACAGAACGCGACGTTGGATCCGGGACCGGACGAAGGCCGCGCGGCCGGGCATCTGTTCGCGGTGCGGGGCGAGGATCTCGTCGAATGCGGCCATGCAGGCCTGCTGCGCTTTCAGGACGGTGGCATCCGGTATGAAGTGCTGCTCGCCGCTTCCTTCGCGGATGAACTCCTCGTACACGGGGGTGATGTGACGCCAGAAGGCCGTAGACGCGTCGCCGCGACGGGCCTCGAGGTTGTCGAAGACGACGGCACCGTGGCCTTGCGCCTCGCGTTTGGCGTCTCCGGCGTTGCGGCGCCGGAAAGGGGCACAGACGATGCCGTGGAGCTGCCGGATCAGGCCCGCGTGCCCTATGACGGCAATTTGCGTCTCATCGTCGAAGCCGAAGGTCCACTGGTCCTCGCTGGGCTCGAAGATCTGGGAGGCGCGGATGCTGGGGGAGGACGCAGTACCCTCGACCTGGTGGCGGGCGAAGGACGGAGTGATCCTCTCCGGCAGATCGAGGCGGTCGGAGGCGCTCGCAGCGGCGGCTTCCACCTTGCCCTCGGCGACCCATTCGACGGCCAGGTCCACGGCGTCGCGGCCGAAGTCCAGGCGCTGCGCCTTGAGCTCGCCGTTCTGGTTCGGGAGATACAGATAGAAGGGATCCTCGGTGTTGCGCTGGTCCCACCAGTTCTTCCGGCTCTGCTTGTCCTGGCCCATCGACGGCACATACCACTCCTCCGGAATGCCGCCGGTACGGGCGCCGACGAGGTCGGTCCCCTCCCATGCGGCGGCCACCGTGTTGGAGCTCCACGTGGCGCGCCAGAGCGGATGCTCGGTCCCCTCGGAAGGGTTGGTGGAGAGGGCGCCGGTGCGGTCGGCCCAAGCGGGAAGGCCGGTTCCCTCGACCCAGGTGCGGGGAACGGAGAAGAGGAGCGTTTTCAGCAGCGAATCGCCGCGCCAGAAGATCTCGGTGGCCGCGAACCCCTTGCCCGGATAGCGGAAGCCCGGGGCGCCCATGGCGCATTTGTCGCCATCGTAGGCGTTGTTCCCCGCCATCGAAAAGTAATGGTAGATGACGAGGGCCAGGGTCGCCTCCTCCACCGGCAGTCTGCCCGGCTGCGCGACGGAGAGGTGCCAGAAGTCCTCCCCGGCGTCGGAGGGCATAGCGGGGGAGAGCTTCTTGACCGGCTGCTGGCCTGGCCCGAGGGCTCGTGCGGTGTCCTTGGGGCCGCTCGGGGGAACGGGCGGACGCTGCATGAAGGGCTGGGTCGCGTCGAAGAGGTTCGCGCCCCTCTGCAGAGTGGCCAGCCCCCGGTCGACGGCGTCTTCGGGCAGTCCATGCCTGAGCAGATGCGGTGCGGGATTGTGTCGTCGCCTCATGGTGTCATCTGGCTCACATTCGCGCAGGATGGAGGGGATGAGGGAGGCGAGGAAGCGGTACTGGGCGGAGAGCGCATACGCAGGCAGGGACAGGTCGAGGTCGACGCCCGACTCATGCGCCATGAGGAGGGCATCGCGAGGAGTCGCCGAGCGCCGGACGCGTGGGGTCGGGGACTTTTCATCCGCGTGGCTGGTGTCTGAGCAGCTCTTATCGGGGACGCTCAGCTGAATCCAGCTGGTGTCTATCAGGGCATTGGTTCCCACGGGGCCTCCTCTGTCGGGTGGACTCCACGGTAAGCGAAAAGAAGGGGGTGGTCAACTTATAGCCAACTGTTTGAAAAATAACAGATAATGAGTAGCCTGGATGGTGGCTCATCTTGTACCCCCACTGTTGTGGGGAAGGGCCACGAATCTATGCATGAACCTATAGGCAACTTGAAGTACCCCCGCTCCGCGCGGGGAAGAAGCGCAGGCATCAATTCTATGTCCGCGTTCGATCGAGACACCAGGAGGATGCCCGATGAACCCCCCGACCTACCTGATCCGCTACCCGGTCCACGAGGCGCTCCTGCGAACGCAGGAGAACAAGCCCGAGGGTGGCTGGGACGTGGACGATCCGCGCTTCCGGCACCGCGCCGTCATGGGTCTCTTCGGAGATCTCGGAGAGGATCACCCGCGTCAGGATTCACGCATCCTCTTCCGTCTGGACCATACGCCGGGACTTCCGCCCTATTTCCTGGTGCAGGCGGCCGTTCCGGTGGAGGCGCCGGATCTGGCGGGGCGTCTGGACGTCCGTGAGGCAGATCTCTCGGCACCGGTTGAAGGGACGGCCGTGGCCTTCCGGCTGGCCGTTAACGCGATCCAGCGCCGGACCAAGGCTTCGGAGAGGAGGGCCAAGGGTGAGAGGACGATCACGCCGATTCCCTTCGATCACGACGATGCGGCTCCGATGGATCTGCCTCGGATGAGCGAATGGGTGGCCCGGAAGCTCGAGGGCGCGTTGGCGGACGTCGCGTTGAACAACCACCAGCGTCAGGTCTTGGGCGCCGACAGACGGGGCCGGAAGACCGGAGCGGGGCCGACCGTCCAGGTCGACACCGTGGACGGCGTGGGTTACGTCGAGGATCCCGCGAAGCTGGAGCGGTTGCTGCGCGAGGGCGTCGGGCGGGCGAAGTCCTACGGGTGCGGTCTGCTGAGCATCCGGCGGATCCCGTGAAGCGGACGCACGAGGCGCTGTGGGCCAAGCAGCATGGTCTAGAGGAGCCCTATCCACTCCTTGCGCATCTGCTGGACACCGCCGTCGTCGCACGCCAGCTCTACCGGCACTGGCTGCGCCCGGGGCTCCGAGGGCTGCTCGAGGAAGGGCTCGGCGAGAACGCCGAGCGGCTCGTGGCATGGGTCGCCGGAGGGCACGACGTCGGCAAGGCGTCTCCGGTCTTCCAATGGCAGCCGCATGCTCACGGTCCCGAGTGGGACCGGATCAGGGCCCGGCTCCTGGAAGCCGGCGACTATACGTTCGATCCCGTCAAGGGGCTGCAGGGCCGCGCGCAGATCGAGGGAGCCTCCCGCCACGAGCAGGTCACCGCGAAAGCTCTCCATCCCGGGGTGTTCAGTTCCGCAGAGGAGGCTGAGGATCTGTGGAAGGTCCTGCCGGCTATGGGGCATCATGGCCGTTTCGTCGTTCCCTTCCTGTACGGGGCAGGAGCGACGCTGAAAGAGAAGAAGATCGAGCAGATGCACGAGAAGGGAGGCTGGGTCACCGCCCAGCGGGATCTTCTCGGCATCCTCAGGGAGAGTCTTGGCCTGGAAGAGGCAGATCTTCCGGAGAGCGCCCCGAATGCCGTGACCATCCTCCTCTCCGGGCTGACGGTGCTCGCGGATCGGATCGCCTCCGGGACCGACTGGGTGATGGAGGCCCAGGGGCTCATGGCGTCCGGGGAGCTGAGCCTCCAGGAGCCGGGAGCGTGGCTGACCAGCCGGGAGGAGAGCGCGCTGCGTCGCATCCGGCAGACGGTGGGGATCTACTCGGGGTGGGAGGACGAGGAAGAGGCGAAGCGGGCGATCCTCGGAGAGTTCGAGCCCCGCCCTCTCCAGGAGGAGGCGCTGAAGGCGGGGCGAGGCCTGTGGAACGTCATGGTCCAGACCGGGGGAGGCAAGACGGAAGCTGCAGCGCTGCGGCATTCGACGGCGGAGGAGCGGCTGATCTTCCTGCTTCCCACCCAGGCGACGTCGAACGCCCTGATGCGTCGGATCCAAGGATTCTTCCGCGACAACCCCAACGTGGCGGCCCTCGCCCACGGCCTGGCCTCCACGGAGGACTTCTACAGCACTCCCGTCACGGTGGTCCAGGACGGGGAGGGCGAGCCGGACAACGGCGGTCTCTATCCTGCCGAGTTCGTCAGGTCCGGCAGCTCCAGGCTGCTGGCCCCCGTCTGCGTGGGGACCGTGGACCAGGCGCTGATGGGCTCGCTTCCCGCCAAGTGGACGCACCTCCGGCTCCTGGCGCTCGCCAACGCCCATGTGGTGCTGGATGAGGCGCACACCATGGATCAGTACCAGTCACAGCTGCTCCTCCCGTTGCTCCGGTGGTGGGGGACCACGGGGACTCGGGTGTCCTTGCTGACTGCCACGCTGCCGGCCTGGCAGCGGAGGATGTTCGTGGAAGCCTATACGCAGGAAACCGTTTCGGCGGCCCCCTGCTTCCCCTCCGTCGAGAACTTCGCCTCTGAGTCGCCCTCCCGGGAGCGCACCGATCTGCCGGCTCGGGAACATGCCATCTCGTGGGAGATGAGCGAAGCTCCAGCCGATGAACTCGTCGACTCCCACATCGAGTGGGTCCGCAACATGCGGGAGCAGTGGCCCGAGGCGCGCATCGGCGTCATCTGCAACACGGTGGCCCGCGCGCAGGGCGTCGCTGAGACCCTGGCTCACGAGGAGGAAGACGTAGTCCTCCTGCACTCGCGGATGACCGCCGAGCATCGACGCCGCAACGCCACGATGCTGGAAGAGCGGATCGGCTCGGGGAGGAGGGGGCGGGCCCTCACCGTCGTCGGGACCCAGGCGATCGAAGCGTCCCTGGACATCGATCTCGATCTCCTGAGCACCGAGCTCTCGCCGGCGCCCTCCCTGATCCAGCGGGCGGGACGCGTGTGGAGGCGGGAGGATCCCGAGAGGAAGCTCAGGATTCCGGGGGCTCAGGGGATGTCTATTCGTCTTCTCCGGATCGCCGATGCTGATGAGTACAAGGCCAAGCCGTACTTCAGGGCCGAGTTGGACAGGACGTGGGAGTGGCTCTCAGCGACGCGCACGCTGAGGGTGCCGCAGGACTGTCAGGACTTTATCGATGGTTCCGCCGTCACCTTCGAGAACATCCTGGATCCGACCGAGGCCGATCTCGAGAAGTACGCGGACGACGCCCTTCGGTCGCAGAAGGGGCGAATCTCCGCCCACGATATGGGCTGGATCCTGGATCCATGGTGCGACCTCGGAACCTTCACGAGTTTGACGAGGGCTGAGAAAGACGTATCAGAAGAGGCCGTGGAGAGGCGGACGCGCCTGATCGACCAGGAGCTCCGGCAAGTGATCCTGTGCGGGGACCCGGCCGTTGTGCCGGGGGCATGGCCGGGCACGGTGGAGGAGCTGAAACGGCTGAAGGGTCGCGATCAGGAGAAGATCAGACAGGCCCTGCGGTCCTCGGTGGCTCTGCCAGCCAGTCACCGGGAGATCTACGCACGTCTTGAGCCGTTGCGGGATGCCGAGTCCGTGCTGAGCAGATACTGGGTGCTGGAAACTGCCGAAACTCATTACGATCCGGTCTTCGGGCTCCGGAAGAACGCATAGGAGGATACATGGCGTATTCGGATGAGGCCGTGGCCTTCTCCACGCTCCCCGTGGGACATCAGGTGCGGTTGGAGGACCGCGTATCGTTCCTGTACATCGAGTACTGCGCTGTACGGCAGGACCGCACCGGCGTCGTCGCCATCGGGGAGGACGACGCCGCGGAGAAGGTGGTGCGGCGTCGTGTGCAGATGCCCGTGGCGGGGATATCGGTTCTCATTCTGGGGCCGGGGACGAGCATCACCCAGCCTGCGATTACGTCCTGCACTCGGTCGGGGGTCACGGTGCTGTTCGCAGGTGGAGGCGGGGTGCCGGCCTACGCCCATGCGACGCCGTTGACCTCTTCGGCGCGGTGGGCCATCGCCCAGGCTCGCCTTGTCGCTCAGGAGAAGCACCAGAGGATCGCGGCGATGGTGTTCTACAAGAAGCAGCTGGGCATGGAGCATATGCCCGGCGGCTCTATCGCGACCATGCGCGGCCTCGAAGGGCGGGCGATGAGGAACCTATACCGGGAGATGTCCAAGAAACACAAGGTGGAGAAGTTCAAGCGCAACACCGATTCCGATGACCCGGTGAACATCGCTCTGAACATCACGAACTCCATCCTGTACGGGTGTGCTGCATCCGCCTGTGCGGCCATCGGGATCAATCCGGCACTGGGCATCATCCACCGGGGGAATGCGCGATCGCTGCTCTACGACCTGGCGGACCTCTATAAGCCGACTATCAGCATTCCGATCGCCTTCGCCGCCTCGAAGGAGGACGATGTGCCTACTACGGTTCGGAAGGCTGTACGGGCCGAACTGGTCCGACAGGGGGTCCTCAAAGGAATGCTCGCTGCGCTCATGGAGGTCCTTACCCCTTATCTGCCGGCGCGTGATGACGACAGGTTGGTGGCGGATACCGAGGATGAAGCCATTGGGCATACCCAATACGGAAAGGAGGAGTAGGAATCATGTTCGTCGTCGTATCGGCCAGCGCGATCCCGGAGCATCTGCATGGATATCTGAGCCGTTTTCTGTCCGAGGTGTCCACAGGGCTGTACGTCGGAAATCTCTCGCCCGGGGTTCGCGATCATCTCTGGGGACGGTGCGATGAAGCTGTGAAGGAAGGGGCTGTGACGATGATCTGCGGAGCTCCGAAGCACGAGCAGGGATTTGAGCTTCGGACCTCGGGACCGCAGCGTCGTCCCATCGTGGAGCTGGACGGGGTGCAGCTGGCGACGACCGCCGCACCGAAAGATGCCCAAAATCGGCCGACGAGCCGATAAAATGCCTAGTCAGTTGGTCTCTTCCCCGTACGCACGGGGGTATTTCCTTTTTCTGCTGCTTCTCCAAGTGGATATTGATCTCTTCCCCGTACGCACGGGGGTATTTCCGTGGAAGCCGTCCCGAAGTCCGGGGCGACCATCTCTTCCCCGTACGCACGGGGGTATTTCCCGAAGGAGCTCACCCAGTGAACATCTCCTGCACTCTTCCCCGTACGCACGGGGGTATTTCCGGGGGCCTTTTTGAATATGGTGGGGATCAGAACTCTTCCCCGTACGCACGGGGGTATTTCCGATTACCACGAAGGGATGATCCGCCACGCCTGCTCTTCCCCGTACGCACGGGGGTATTTCCGCCGAGTGGACCAAGCACAACATGTGGAGTGGCTCTTCCCCGTACGCACGGGGGTATTTCCCTGAGCTCCGGATCGGCGACCAGGTTGCCGATCTCTTCCCCGTACGCACGGGGGTATTTCCTCGGTGGTCGCGAAATTGTTGCCGAGCTCCACCTCTTCCCCGTACGCACGGGGGTATTTCCTTACCCTGGTCGTCCTTCACGCGCAGGTCCGGCTCTTCCCCGTACGCACGGGGGTATTTCCCGGCGACCCTCTGTTTAAGGGTCACAGCGCCCCTCTTCCCCGTACGCACGGGGGTATTTCCCGATCTCCCACCGGAGACCACCATTGAGACCACTCTTCCCCGTACGCACGGGGGTATTTCCATGGTTCAGCCCTCCTTCACGGTGAGCTCGGTCTCTTCCCCGTACGCACGGGGGTATTTCCTCATGGCAGCAACCACCAAGACCCGCAAGAACCTCTTCCCCGTACGCACGGGGGTATTTCCCAGTCCCCCTCGCCACTGTTCCGCGGCGTGTACTCTTCCCCGTACGCACGGGGGTATTTCCATCGAGCAGACCATGACCCACAAGTAGACATGCTCTTCCCCGTACGCACGGGGGTATTTCCGTCATCGTCAAGGGCAAGGTCATCAAGATCCTCTCTTCCCCGTACGCACGGGGGTATTTCCGATATCAAGGGCGTGCTGAGCCAGGCCGGGCGCTCTTCCCCGTACGCACGGGGGTATTTCCGACGAAGGAATAAGCGCTCATGATCCACGGAACTCTTCCCCGTACGCACGGGGGTATTTCCTGATCGAGCAGTGGGAAGCCACCCATGCCGGCCTCTTCCCCGTACGCACGGGGGTATTTCCATCCGGGCCGGGAAGTCCTCGGTGCTGATCGCCTCTTCCCCGTACGCACGGGGGTATTTCCCGCGGAGAAGCGTCTGGCGCGGATCCAGTCCGCTCTTCCCCGTACGCACGGGGGTATTTCCAGGAGTCTAAATGGATGAGCTGACCGCGATCACTCTTCCCCGTACGCACGGGGGTATTTCCCCCATCCCAAAACCGGCCATGCTGCTGTGGGGCTCTTCCCCGTACGCACGGGGGTATTTCCGAGTTCGTGGTCTCCAAGGCGGCCCGGCGGAACTCTTCCCCGTACGCACGGGGGTATTTCCGAGTTCCCGCGGCTGCGGTTCCGCACGGTGATCTCTTCCCCGTACGCACGGGGGTATTTCCGGTAAGAGCACCGTTCGGTACACCACGGTCCGCTCTTCCCCGTACGCACGGGGGTATTTCCAGCAAGGCGTCCGGTTACAACTGGATCCGCTGCTCTTCCCCGTACGCACGGGGGTATTTCCCTCGGCGGGAGCGCGACCGGCTTCCAGTGGCACTCTTCCCCGTACGCACGGGGGTATTTCCGATCTCGGGCCCCTGCGCACGATGATCGAGGACTCTTCCCCGTACGCACGGGGGTATTTCCGTCGCAAGGATCCTCGGATACCGCGACGCCGCCTCTTCCCCGTACGCACGGGGGTATTTCCGTGCTCTCCGGCATGGCCGCCTCCGCCGAAGACTCTTCCCCGTACGCACGGGGGTATTTCCTTGAGGTCCTTGGGGGCGGGGATGGAGATCTTCTCTTCCCCGTACGCACGGGGGTATTTCCCTGCGCATGACCCAGGAGCAGCAGAAGGTCGACTCTTCCCCGTACGCACGGGGGTATTTCCGCGTTATTACCGCTGTCGTCCTTGTACGCAGTCTCTTCCCCGTACGCACGGGGGTATTTCCCGAACCATCCATGCCAGGCGCCGGAGGCGTCCCTCTTCCCCGTACGCACGGGGGTATTTCCTGCTCGGCAGCCTGGATCAGTTCCCTGGGCATCTCTTCCCCGTACGCACGGGGGTATTTCCCGGGTCGGGCAGGTCGCCGAGGTCAACGTCGGCTCTTCCCCGTACGCACGGGGGTATTTCCTGCTCGGCAGCCTGGATCAGTTCCCTGGGCATCTCTTCCCCGTACGCACGGGGGTATTTCCCGGGTCGGGCAGGTCGCCGAGGTCAACGTCGGCTCTTCCCCGTACGCACGGGGGTATTTCACCTGGTGAAGGAGCAGTGGGACAAACTTAAAGCTCTTCCCCGTACGCACGGGGGTATTTCCACGTGCAGCCGTGCTGCGTCCGGGTGCTGCCTCTCTTCCCCGTACGCACGGGGGTATTTCCCTGGACCCCCGCGATCTGCTGATCCGCGATCCCTCTTCCCCGTACGCACGGGGGTATTTCCAGCATCGGCTGGTTCATGGCGGTTCCTTTCTGCTCTTCCCCGTACGCACGGGGGTATTTCCCACCGACCGGCGGTACAAGGGCTTCCGCCCGACTCTTCCCCGTACGCACGGGGGTATTTCCTCCTTCGTCCCGGGGCGCAGGCCCATCTGAGCCTCTTCCCCGTACGCACGGGGGTATTTCCGTGCACTCGGCGATGCGGGTGATGACACGCTTCTCTTCCCCGTACGCACGGGGGTATTTCCCACCGACCTGCCCACCATCCGCAACCAGCAAACTCTTCCCCGTACGCACGGGGGTATTTCCGGAGACAGCCTGCTCGACGGGGAGCATGTAGGCTCTTCCCCGTACGCACGGGGGTATTTCCTTCTCCTGCAGGTCCGGCCGCAGGTAATGGCCCTCTTCCCCGTACGCACGGGGGTATTTCCCTCTGGGTGCGGGCCTCGGATTCCAAGGTGCACTCTTCCCCGTACGCACGGGGGTATTTCCGAACGCGCTCCACGTCGTTGGCCGAGACGATCCTCTTCCCCGTACGCACGGGGGTATTTCCGAAAGCGTGGAGATCGTTCAGGAGGGCAAGGCCTCTTCCCCGTACGCACGGGGGTATTTCCCGTGGGTGGAGACGATGTTGCGGCTGTCCAGGCTCTTCCCCGTACGCACGGGGATATTTCCGAGGACGTCACGGTCTGGGGCGGCGTGAAGGTCTCTTCCCCGTACGCACGGGGGTATTTCCGCGGAACGCGGAATCCCTCGCGTTGGACATGGCTCTTCCCCGTACGCACGGGGGTATTTCCTGGCCACGCGCTGCTGAGCGCAGCTCACGCGTCTCTTCCCCGTACGCACGGGGGTATTTCCAGCCACTTGCCGGATATCTTGATCGTGCGATCCTCTTCCCCGTACGCACGGGGGTATTTCTCACGACCGAGCCGCGGACGGCCTCGATGACGCCTCTTCCCCGTACGCACGGGGGTATTTCCCTGCCGGCGGCGTGCGGGGAGTTCTCGGACCGCTCTTCCCCGTACGCACGGGGGTATTTCCCTCCTTCACCCCAGAGGCCGTGATCGTGCAGGCTCTTCCCCGTACGCACGGGGGTATTTCCACGTTGTGCCGGCGGTTCGAGTTCGAGGCCTTCTCTTCCCCGTACGCACGGGGGTATTTCCGACGGCATGACCGTGGCCTGCTCCCGGGAGGCCTCTTCCCCGTACACATGGGGTATTTCCGTCCACGCGAAGCGGCACATCGTCCGCCTGGACTCTTCCCCGTACGCACGTGGTTATTTCGGGGGACTGGTCAGTCTGCCACGGCCCGTTCACCTCTTCCCCGTTTGTGGGATCATGGCCGGTGTTGCTCTGAATCCCGGGCCTTCTCTGCCTACGCGGGGATATTTCTAAGTACGAGGTACTTCATAATCCCTGTGCAGCATTCTTTCTGCGCCCATACAGTCGAATTCTGGGTATCTACTTCATCGCCTTTCGGTTCCCTGGCCCCTTGTATTATGATGAGGAGCGTAAGCGTAATTACCCCACTGATCGACCTCACATCTGCTATCGCCAGATCACTTTCAGTCGGGACGGAAATCCTTCCATGTTCCAGGGGTGCGCTGTCTCTAGCCGCTAAGCAGCCGTCCCGCCTTCACTCCCGCGTGAACGCCAGCGACACGTTCTGACCCCCGAACCCGAAGGAGTTGCTCAGCACGGCCCCCTGCGGGAGATTCCGCCGCTGCGTCGCGACGTCGAGCCCCACCTCAGCGTCGACGCCGGCCGTGGCGAGGTTCCGGGTGGGCGGGACGACGTCGTGCCGCACGCTGAGGATCGCGAGCACCGCCTCGATCGCGCCGGCCGCCCCGAAGAGGTGCCCGAGCGCGGCCTTGGGCGCGGTCGCCGTGATGGGACCGAAGACCTCGTGGATCGCCCGGGCCTCGGCAACGTCGCCCACCGGCGTCCCCGTGGCGTGGGCGTTGACGTGCCCGAACTCCTCGGGTGAGAGCTCCGTCTGGGCCAGCGCCTTGCGCATGGCCGAGACCTGCCCGCGGCCGTCCGGGGCGGGCGCGGTGATGTGGTGCGCGTCGGAGCTGACACCGGCGCCGGCCAGCGTCGCGTAGGGCCGGGTGCCCCGGGCCGCGGCGTGCTCGGCGCTCTCCAGGATCACGACGGCGGCGCCCTCGCCGAGGACGAATCCGGTGCGGTCCGCCGCGAACGGCCGCGAGGCCTCGGCCGGGTCCCCGGTGCTGCGCGCCAGCGCCCGCGTCTGGGCGAAGCCGGCGACGGTGATCGGCGTGATGGCCGCCTCCGTCCCGCCCGCGATGACGACGTCGGCCTCTCCCGCCCGGATGAGCCGCGCGCCGAGGGCAAGCGCCTCGGCGCCGGAGGAGCAGGCCGAGACCGGGGTATAGGAGCCGGCCCGCGCGTCGTAGCGGATGCTGATGTGGGCCGCGCTCGCGTTCGGCATCAGCATCGGGACCGTGCGGGGCGAGACGCGGCGGGCTCCGGAGGCCTCCAGGACGTCGTCCTCGTGCAGAAGGCTGCGGACGCCGCCGATGCCCGTCCCCACCGCCACGGCGAGGCGCTCGGGGTCGGCGGCGGGGGCGCCGGCATCCGCCCAGGCCTCCGCCGCGGCGGCCAGCGCCGCCTGCTGGGAGCGGTCGAGCCGCTTGGCCTCCACGGGCTTCAGCAGGCCGGCCGGGTCGAGCGCCATCGTCCCCGCGACCGTATCCGAGGCCCCCTCTCCCTCGGGGAAGGAGAGGGGGCGGACCCCCGACTTCCCGGCCAGGAGCGCCTCCCACGTGGTGGCGGCGTCGCCTCCCAGGGGCGTGACCGCCCCGATGCCCGTGACCACTGCCTTGCTGCCCAGTCCCATTCTCATCCCCGTTCTTGTATGCCATACAACTCTGCGTCGTTTTGTATGCTATACAATCGGAGCGTGAAACAGAAGCCTGGCGAGCAGCGCGCAGCCCCCGAGCCGGTCCTGGATCGCGGGCGCACCACCCGGCGGCGCATCATGGAGGCCGCCGCCCGCCTGTGCGTGGAGCGGCCGGGGCGGGAGCTGAGCGTAGCGGAGATCGCCCGCGCGGCCGGCGTCTTCCCGAACCAGATCACCTACTACTTCGGCTCCAAGGACTCGCTGCTCGTGCACGCGGCCTTCCTCGCGCTGCTCCACGACACCCGGCGCATCGAGAGAATGGGGGCCGGGGCGCCTGACGCCGAGGCTTTCCGGCGGCGGATCGCGCGCGGGGTGCTCTCCCTCTCCTCGCTGCCCCCGGTCGCCCGGGCGCTCGCGGCAGGCATCTCGCGGGCGGAGCTCGCCCCCGTGGTGGACACGCACGTGCATCTGCTGTTCCGCCAGTCCGAGCGGTACCTCCGGCGGCTGCTCGAGAGCCGCGGGTGGATCCTCGACCGGTCCCTCGAGCTGGAGGTGAAGACCTTCTGGAGCGCCGCCCTCGGAGCCGCGCTGCTCTCCCGGGCCGGCGTGCAGGGCACTGGGGCCGACGTCGATCTGGCGGGGACGCTGACCGTTCGCGACGGAAGCTGAACGGCCGGGATGGCGACTGGCTGTCTGGGGTTGGCGCTGACTGTCCGCGATGGATGCTGACAGATCGGGGCGTACGCCGGCCGTCCGCGATGGAAGCTGGCGGGTCGCGACGGACGCTGCCAGGTCGGGGCTGACGCAGCCCCCGTGACGAGGCGGGACTCTTCTGGCGCTAGTGACCGGCGCGATTTTGTGACATAGACTACAGAAACTCGGCATCCAGCGTTGTATGCCGGACGACAAGGAGGTCACCCATGTCCGATAACCGCGCCGTCGCCTATCAGGGTCCCGGCAGGGTCGAGGTCATCGACACCAGCTACCCCACCTTCGAGCTCAAGGACGGTCCGGGAGTCCATCCCGCCAACGTGGGGCGCAAGCTTCCCCATGCGGCCATCCTCAAGGTGGTCACCACCAACATCTGCGGCTCCGACCAGCACATGGTCCGGGGCCGCACGACTGCTCCCGAGGGACTCGTCCTCGGCCACGAGATCACCGGCGAGGTGGTCGAGACCGGCCCCGGTGTCGAGTTCATCCAGAAGGGCGACATCGTCTCCGTCCCCTTCAACATCTCCTGCGGGCGCTGTGTCAACTGCAAGAAGCAGCGCACGGAGATCTGCCTGAACGTCAACCCGGACCGGCCGGGCAGCGCCTACGGCTACGTGGACATGGGCGGGTGGGTCGGCGGCCAGGCCGAGTACGCGCTGGTGCCCTACGCCGACTGGAACCTCCTGAAGTTCCCCGACCGGGACCAGGCCCTGGAGAAGATCCTGGACCTGACGATGCTCTCGGACATCTTCCCCACGGGCTTCCACGGCGCCGTGACCGCCGGTGTCGGGCCGGGCTCCTCGGTCTACGTCGCCGGCGCCGGGCCGGTGGGCACCGCGGCGGCGGTCGGCGCCCAGCTGCTGGGCGCTGCCGTGGTCATCGTGGCGGACATGAACGCGGACCGGCTCGCCAACGCCCGGAAGTTCGGGTGCGAGACGATCGACGTGTCCGAGGAGGACCCCCGCGAGGGCATCGCCCGGATCCTCGGACGCGAGGAGGTCGACGCCGGCATCGACGCCGTGGGATTCGAGGCCAAGGCCCACGGGCACGACGCCCCGGAGGCCCCTGCGGCCGTGCTCAACACGCTCATGGACATCACGGAGGCCGGCGGCGCGCTCGGGATCCCCGGCCTGTACGTCACGGAGGATCCCGGCGGTGTCGACGCGGCGGCTCAGCGGGGCTCGCTCTCGCTGCGCCTCGGTCTCGGCTGGGCCAAGGCGCTGTCCTTCAGCACCGGCCAGTGCCCGGTCATGAAGTACAACCGGCAGCTCATGGAGGCCATCCTGAGCGAGAAGGTGCACATCGCCGACGCCGTCCACGCGACCCCCATCTCCCTGGACGACGCTCCCCGCGGCTACGCCGAGTTCGACGCCGGCGTGGCCGAGAAGTTCGTCATCGACCCGCACAACACCACGGGGAAGGTCGGCTGAGCCGATCCCGCCTGCGCGCGGGCCCGGAAGGGAGGGGCGCCGACGCCGCAGCGGCTGATCGACGCCCCTCCTGCTGTCCCGGGCTGGGCGGCCACCGGGCCGCCGAGATCCCACGTCCCATCGCGTCCGAGTTCCCTCCGGGGCGCGGACGCCTCACTTCCCGCCGAAGTCCTCCAGGATCTTCTCCGCCAGGGCGTCGGCGGACTGCGGGTTCTGCCCGGTGTACAGGGCGCCGTCGCCCACCACGAAGGGGCGCAGCGGCAGCTTCCCCTTCTCGTAGGCGACGCCGGCCTCCTCCAGGGCGTCCTGGAGGTACCACTTGGCCTTCCAACCGAAGGCGTTCAGCCGCTCCTCGACGTTGGACAGGCCGGTCATCCGCCTCCCCGCGAAGGGGTTCGCGCCGTCCTCACCCTGCGCGGCCAGGATGGCCACGGGCGCGTGGCAGAGCAGGGCCAGCGGCCGCCCCGAGGCCAGGCGCCGGGTGAGCAGGGCTCCGGAGACCGGGTCGAAGGCGAGGTCCTCCATGGGGCCGTGCCCGCCGGGGTAGAAGACCAGGTCGTACTCGGCCTCGTCCACCTCGTCCAGGGGGACGGGGCGGTCCAGGGCGTCCTGGATCGAGTCGATGTAGGCGCGGATCTCCTTGCGTCGCTTGGGCAGCCCGCCGGCGACCCCGAGGCTGAGCTCGTCCAGGGTCGGGGCGACGCCGCCCGGCGTCGAGATCGTGATCTCCCAGCCGGCCTCGGCGAAGAGGCGGTGGGGCTCGGCGAGCTCCTCGGCCCAGTAGCCTGTGGGATGGACGCTTCCGTCCTTGAGCGTCCAGCCGTTCGCGGCGGTGACGACGAACAGTGCCTTGGTCATGGCCTGCCCCTTCCGTGAGGTTCGTTCCTCACACTGTGCGGAGGCGGTTCCCGTCTCCGTCGTGGTCCACTAATGTATTCACTGTAAACTTTAGAGCGAGGAGCCTCCATGTCAACGGCCGATTCCCCCCGAGCGCACCACCACGGCAACCTGCGCGCCGCGCTCATCGACGCCGGGATCGGGATGCTGGAGGCCGGAGCCCCCTTCTCGCTGAGGGCCGTGGCGCGGGAGGTCGGGGTCTCGCAGACCGCGCCGTACCGTCACTTCCCCGACAAGCAGCGCCTCGAGGCGGCCATGGCGACGCGGGGGTTCCGCGACCTCCAGTCCCGGCTCGAGGTCGTCATCGGGCGTCAGGGAGGCAGCCGCACACCCTTGGCCGATCTGGCCCTGGCGTACGTCCGGTACGCCGTCGGCTCCCCGGCGCTCTACCGGCTGATGTTCGGCCAGCCGTGCGGGGACGACGACGAGCGGCTGAGCGCCTCGGCGGAGGTCTTCGGCCTGATCGAGCAGGTGGTCGCCAGCGGCTACCCCGGCGCCGACCCCCACGGCCTGGCCACCGCGGGGTGGGCGCTGGCGCACGGCCTGGCCTCGCTGCACCTGGACGGCAAGCTGCTCGGCACCGGCGACGCCGGGCTCGACGCCCGGGTCCGGGGTGCCTTCGCCGCCCTCCTCGCCGCCGGGCAGTCTGCCTCGTCGTCGAGCTGACCGCCGCTCGCGTCTGCCCTGAATCCGTCATGGGACCGTCTGAAGGCGGATCCCACCCCGCTGTTGACGCTGTCAACTTCGCAGGTTTACACTGAACACATCAAGCAGTGAACGATGAGGGGAAGTGCCGATCATGACGCAGAACCAGACCCCGGCTCAGACCTCGCCCCAGGCCCCGGCCTCGTCCCGGACCGTGGACGTGACCCTGGGCGAGCGGACCGTCAGCGTCCCGCGGGGCGGCCTCTTCGACCGCTACCGCATGCAGGCCGACCTGGACGAGGTGGCCCGGGACCCGCGCGTGGAGAGCGTGGACTTCTTCCGGGACCAGCCCAAGACGGAGGTCCGGTCCCGGGTCGGCCCCACCTTCATCCCGAACTTCTACTACGCGATGTCGAATGCGCGGCTGACCCTGCTGGCGCCGACCAAGGCCCTGCGCGCCCGCCTGCCCCGGCAGCTGGATCCCCTGGAGATCACCCCGGGCCTCGGCCTGGCCTCGCTGATGCTCTTCCGGTACGACGTCGCCGACATCGACTTCTACACCGAGGCCGCGGTGGGCATCGCCGTGCGGCCCCCGCGCCACGGCCGTCTCGGCGCCGTGGACACCCTGGCCGCGCTGAAGAACGGCCACCTCGACTCCTACGTGCTCTCCCTGCCGGTGAACACCGAGATCGCCCAGGTCCGCGGCCATGACGGCTACGGCTTCCCCAAGTGGGTGACGGACATCGACGTCGAGATCGACTCCCGCGGCGTCCACGGCCGCATCGCCGACGACGCCGGCGGCACCGACCTCGAGCTCAGCGCCCCGACGCCGGCCCAGAAGCGGCGCCGCAGCGGCAGCGCGGTCTCCTCGCTCACCTCCTACACCCGCTTCGACGGCGGCTGGCACTCGACCTTCAACCAGACCAACGCGCTGGCCTCCGGCTCCGCGGCGCTGCCCCGCGGCGTCGAGCTGACGCTGGGGGAGGGCAGGGTCTCGGAGGACCTCCGCTCGCTGAAGCCCATCCGCCACCTCACCTTCGACGTCATGACCTCCGGGCAGGCCGCCCTGCACATGCCGACCGTGATCTCGATCGACTGATCCCGCTGGTCCGCCCGGACCCGCCCGGGCCGCCCCGCAGGCCGCCGGATGGCACGATCCCGACGGGCCGCCGCACCGCTCGGACCCCCCGCCAGGAGGGCCCCGGCCTTTTCCGAAACCCCACCCGATATCCGACGTCGGCCCACCGACAGGAGAGCAGCAACCATGAACGAGACCGCCGAGAACCAGCGCATCTCCCCGCACGTCGACGCCGGGACGCTGCGGCGCCTGACCCGCCGCGTGCTGGTCGCGGACCCCGGCTCCGAGCAGGAGGTCCTCAACGCGATGACCGGCGAGGCGCTGGGCACCGTGCCCCGCGGCACCGCCGAGGACGTGCGGGCCGCCGCCGAGCGCGGCCGCGGCGTCCAGAGGACCTGGGCGGCCCGGCCGATCAGAGAGCGCGCCGCCGTGCTGCTGCGCTTCCACGACCTCGTGCTCGAGCGCCAGGAGGAGGTCCTGGACCTCATCCAGCTCGAGAACGGCAAGGCGCGGCGCCACGCCTTCGAGGAGATCATGGACGTGGCCCTCAACGCCCGGTACTACGCCCACACGGCGGAGCGGCACCTGAAGCCCAAGCGGCGCCAGGGCGCGCAGCCCGGGCTCACGCGAGTCTGGGAGCTGCACCACCCGAAGGGCCTCATCGGCATCATCTCCCCGTGGAACTACCCGCTGACCCTGGGCATCAGCGATGCGCTGCCGGCCCTCGTCGCGGGCAACGCGGTGCTCTCCCACCCCTCGGCGCAGACGCCGTACTCGGCGCTGTGGGCCGTGGACCTGCTCAAGGAGGCCGGCATGCCGCAGGGCCTGGTCCAGGTCGTCACCGGCTCGGGGTCCGAGCTGGGGACGCCGATCATCGAGAACTCCGACTTCCTGATGTTCACCGGCTCCACCGCCGTCGGGAGGAAGGTCGCCGCGCAGGCCGGCGAGCGGCTCATCGAGAGCTCGATGGAGCTCGGCGGGAAGAACGCCCTGCTGGTGCTCGAGGACGCCGACGTCGAGAAGGCCGTCAGCGGCGCCGTGCGCGCCAGCTTCTCCAACACCGGCCAGCTGTGCATCTCCATGGAGCGCATCTACGTCCCGGAGCGGCTGTGGGACGGGTTCGTCTCGAGGTTCGTCTCCGCGGCCGAGGGGCTGAGGCTCTCGGCGGAGATCGGCTACGGAGCCGAGACGGGCTCCCTGGTCTCGCGGAAGCAGCTGGACACGGTGGTCCGGCACGTCGAGGACGCCGTGTCCAAGGGCGCGCGGGTCCTGGCCGGGGGACGGGCGCGGCCCGAGATCGGCCCCTTCTTCCACGAGCCGACCGTGCTCGCCGACGTCGACGAGTCCATGGAGGTCTACGCCCACGAGACCTTCGGCCCGGTGGTCTCCCTGTACCGCGTGGCCGACGAGGACGAGGCGGTGTCGCGGGCCAACGACAGCGAGTACGGGCTGAACTTCAGCGTCTGGACCTCCGACGAGGCCCACGGCCGGCGGGTCGCGGCCCGGCTCGAGGCCGGCACCGTGAACGTCAACGACGCCTACGCCGCGGCCTGGGGATCCGTCGACGCCCCGATGGGCGGGATGAAGGCCTCGGGGCTGGGGCGCCGCCACGGCGAGCACGGCATCCTGAAGTACACCGAGGCGCAGACCATCGCCGTCGAGCGGGGGATCCCGGCGGGCAATCCCGACGGCGTGCCCCCTCGGGCGTATGCCCGGGCCTTCACCCTGGGGCTGAAGGTCCTCAAGAGGGTCCCCGGCATCAAATAGCGCAGGCGGCGCGCGTCCCGGAAGCGGGCGCATACGCGGAGACACCGAATACAGCCATACACAGCTGCAGACTGAAGGAGAGAACGATATGCAGACGATTCTCGGAGCGGGCGGGCCCATCGCGGAGGAGCTGGCCCGGGAGCTGCACCGCGGCTTCACCCAGGACATCCGGCTGGTCAGCCGGCACCCGAAGAAGGTCAACGATACCGACGAGCTGTTCGAGGCCGACCTCACCGACGCCGAGGCGACCTCCCGCGCCGTCGAGGGGAGCGACGTCGTGTACCTGACCGTGGGGCTGCCCATGGACTCCCAGCTGTGGGAGGAGAAGTTCCCGGCGATGATGCGCAACACGATCGACGCGGCGAAGCGGCACGGCGCCAAGCTCGTGTTCTTCGACAACACCTACATGTACCCCGGCACGCCCGAGCGGCAGACCGAGTCGACGCGCTTCGAGCCCAACGGCCGCAAGGGCAGGGTCCGGGCCCAGCTGGCCGAGATGCTGCTGCGGGAGATGGAGGCCGGGGAGGTGGAGGCCCTCATCGGCCGCGCCCCCGAGTTCTACGGCCCCGGCAAGACCAAGAGCTGGAGCAACTCGCTCGTCTTCGACCGGATCAGGGCGGGCAAGCGTCCCTTCGTACCGGTCAGCGCGAGGACCGTGCGCTCCCTGATCTGGACCCCGGACGCCAGCCGTGCGCTGGCCCTGCTGGGGAACACCCCCGACGCCTACGGCCAGACCTGGCACCTGCCCATCGACCAGGACCGGCTCACCTACCGGGAGATGGTCCAGATCGCCTCCGGGGCGACGGGGCGGAGGATCGGCTACACGGTGCTGCCGATGCTCGCCTTCACCCTGGGCAGCCGCTTCGTCCCGGCCATGGCGGAGGCGAGGGAGCTGCTCCCGCGGTACCGCGGCGACAACGTCTTCGACACCTCCAAGTTCGCCACCCGCTTCCCCGGCTTCAGGGTCACCGGCTACCGGGAGGGCATCGGCCAGATCGTGGGGAACTCCCAGCCGCAGAAGGGTTGACGCTGCTAACTTCACCCTGCGATGCTCAAACCACGCTGAATCGACGCGTCGAGAAAGGACTGTCATGAGCGACATCCCCGATCCGATCACTCCCGTCCTCGAGCCCGAGGCCAAGGAGCTGTGCGAAGCGACCGACCCCCATCCCCGCATCTACGAGGTCCCGCCGGAGGAGGGGCGCAAGATCCTCCTGGACCTCCAGAGCGGTGAGGGCGTCGAGCGCCCCGCCGTCGACGAGGAGTGGGTCGAGGTCGACGCCGGCCAGTGGGGCACCGTCCGCACCCGCATCATCCGGCCCCAGGGCGTCGAGGGGCCCCTGCCCGTGGTCTTCTACATCCACGGCGCCGGCTGGGTCTTCGGCGACGAGAAGACCCACGACCGCCTGTTCCGCGAGCTGGTCGTCGGTGCCAACGCCGCCGGGGTCTTCCCGGTCTACGACCGTGCCCCGGAGAAGGGCTACCCCACCCAGGTCGAGCAGAACTACGCCGTCGGCCAGTGGGTCGCGGAGCACGGCGCCGAGCACGGCCTGGACGCCAGCCGCCTCGCCGTGACCGGCGAGTCCGTGGGCGGGTGCATGAGCGCGGTCTTCACCCAGATGAACAAGGACCGCGGCGGCCTGGACATCGCGGGCCAGGTGCTCCTCTACCCGGTGGCCGACGCCGACTTCACCACGCCCTCCTACGAGCAGTTCGCCGAGGGGTACTACCTGACCCGCGACGGCATGAAGTGGTTCTGGGACGCCTACACCACCGACGAGGACCAGCGGCGGGAGAAGTACGCCTCCCCGCTGCGGACCCCGGAGGCGGAGCTGGCGGGCCTGCCGCCCACGCTCGTCATCACCGACGAGGCCGACGTGCTGCGCGACGAGGGCGAGAAGTACGCCAACAAGCTGCGCGCGGCCGGCGTGGACGTGACCAGCGTGCGGGTGGCCGGGATGGTCCACGACTTCCTGCTGCTGGACAGCCTGCGCGACACGAAGGGCGCGAACGTGGCTCGCGGCCTCGCCGTCGAGGCCCTGCGCCGGGCGCTGGGCACCGACTGACGGTTCGCTCCGCCCCGCCGACCCCGGCGGGATGACGACGCCGCCTGCCCCCGGGCTCCCGGGGGCAGGCGGCGTTCTGCTTTCCGGTGCTGTGGGTCATGACGTTGTAGTCACCGGGTCGAGGATGAATGAACGGGCCCGAGGCAGCGTATCGGTTATACCTACCTGCACTCGGCTGTCGATGGGTTCTCCCGTCTGGCCTATACCGAAGCGCTCGAAGACAAGACCGCGAAGACGACGGTTCGGGTTCTTCGCTCGCGCGCTTACTTCGCAGCACACGGCATCACGCGCGTGGGCCGCGTCGTGACGGACAACGGGTCGAACTACCGAGCCTCACGATTCGTGACCGCTGTGCAGTCCCATGTCTCACGTCATCAGCGCACCCGCGCGTACACGCCGCGGCACAACGGGAAGGTCGAGCGGTATCAGCGGCTGTTGGCCGAGGAATGCCTCTACGCCCGCGTCTACGACTCAGAACAGGCCCGCCGGCATGCCCTTGCAGTGTGGGTGAACCACTACAGCTACCATCGGCCTCATGCCGCCCGTGCAGATCAGCCCGACCAGCCGAGTCCACGGACGTGTAGACAACGTCTTACCCTCATACACTTAGATAGTCGTGAATACTTCAGCAGCGCTGCTGATAACAAGAGTGGGAGGGGTAATATTTGTTACCCCACCCAAATAATCATCTCACTCCTCTGATGATATTAGGATTTTTCCCACGCCTTGGCCGCTTTCCCTCGGCTGCCCGTTTCGGGCAGCGTAAAGTAGATA
This sequence comes from Rothia halotolerans, assembly GCF_004136635.1. Taxonomy (GTDB): domain Bacteria; phylum Actinomycetota; class Actinomycetes; order Actinomycetales; family Micrococcaceae; genus Rothia; species Rothia halotolerans. Next base: position 195,534 of record NZ_NOIU01000004.1, read on the forward strand.
GCGAGGCAAATGGCAACAATTACTATCATGTACACGGCCACCAGTAAAGGGTGACCAGCATTTACGAAAGACGAGGCTACGAGTGGTGCTGTTCCACCAAAGATTGCAATGACGATCTGATGTGCAAAACCGATGCCTGCGACCCTTACCTCCGGCGGGAAAAGTCGTGCCTGAATCGTCGGATAGACGGCCTGCCAAATTCCGAGGACGATCCAGCCGGACATAGTGACAAGCAGATACACGCCGAATCCCGGGCGATCGAGCAGGAGGAGAAGTGGGTAGAAGAGTACCACCATGCCAATCGCGCCTATAATAGGAAAGATCTTCTGTCGTCCGATGCGATCGGAGATGTATCCGCAAAGGGGAACGATGATAACTAGAAGAGCCAAGCCGATGGTGCTGCCTGCCATGGTCGCGCCCAAATCCCGTCCGCTCGTCAGGTTGGCGTATGTCGGCAGGAAGGTCGCCCAAGTGTAATAAGCCACCGCCGGAGCAGAGAGGGCTGCCGTCTGAATGAGTGCCTTCGGATGCTCACGGAGAAGCTTCATTAATCGTTGAGGTGCGGTTTTATCTTCAGCGGCGCTCTCTTCGAATTCCGGGGACTCATCGGAACGCATTCTGAGAATTAGACCGGCTATGCCGAGTACTCCGCCGAGAATGAAGGGGAGGCGCCATCCCCAGGAGTTGAGGTCGTCTGGGGCGAGCGAGGAGGTGACGATTGCGGCTGCCCCGGTTGCGGCGAGAGTTGCTAGACCACTCGCCGCGTTCGTGAAGGATCCGAAGAATGCTCGGCGATTTGATGGAGCGTGTTCCACCATGAACGCGATGGCGCTTTGCATTTCACTGCCCGCAGAGATGCCCTGTATTACGCGAGCAATGACGAAGAGGACCGGTGCGACGTACCCAATAGCTGAGAACGGTGGCGTGAGGGCTATGATGAGCGCGCCCAAAGTCATGCCGAAAATTGCAAGTGTCATGATGCGGCGTCGGCCGTATTTGTCGGCGAGAGGGGAGATGATGATACCGCTCAGGGGGCGAACCACGAAGCCGATAGCATAGGTTATAAACGCCGACATGAGCGAAATAAACTGCGATCCGCTGGGGAAGATTTGTTCAGAGAATACTGCAGCCAGAAGTCCGTAGATGTACCAGTCGTACCACTCGACGAAATGCCCGATTGTTCCCGCCATGAGGTTGGAAGAGCGACTGCTCTTCCTTGTGCTGGAAGGCGGTTTGGTAATTTGGATGTCGTCTGGCGTATTATGTGAGGTCGTCATCGATCTCTCCTTACTGCAGTAGAATTATGAGCGATTTTGGGCGCGCTCGTGTAAGGACCCATTGTTATGGGTTTCCTTTAAGGGAGCGGGGTTACGCCATGATTTCGGAGTTCAGAGTAAGATAAGTAAAGCTCGGCCAGCTTGCGGCGATATCATCTGCCGCCTCGCGAAGGGGGGTGGACAGGTCAACGAGGCGGGAGCGCGTCAGTCGAACAGATGGTCCGGCGATACTGATCGTCCCGGTGGCGGCCTCGTTCTGACCGGCGCCGTAGATGGGGGCGGCCACGGCATTGATGCCTAGGTCCATCTCCTCGAATGTAGTGGCGTATCCTCGCTGCCGGGCCTCGGCGAGTTCGCTCGAGAGGGCCTCGATATCCAGAGGAGACCTGGAAGTCTGCGGCGCCGTCGCTTCTCGCTTCAAGATGTCACGGACCCGATCCTGAGTCAGGGTTGAGAGCCAAGCCTTTCCGGAGGCGGTCGCATGAGGGACGGCATCCTGGCCCATAACTGGGTCAAGGCGAAGGGTGGAGTTGGCACCTTGTGCCTTCGCAACCCACTGCAAGGTATCGCCTGTAGCCACTGCCAGACGGACAAGCTCTTCGCTTTTCGTGGCCAGCGCATCAAGGGCTCGTTTTGACCAGTCGTCAACGCCGGCGGCGGAGAGCTGTCGCAATCCAATCGCACCCAGGCGGTGGGTAGCAAAGTAGGCGGAGGTGCGCGATTCTTGGACGACGTACCCGGAAGCCACCAGTGCACCGAGCAGTCGATGCGCAATCGCCTTGTTGACCCCCAGCGCCTCCGCTATTTGCGTGACTCTCAAGCCTTCGGGCTCTGGTGCCAACATCTCGAGTACTCGCATCGTGTTCGCAACGTCCTCTGTGAGGGCCATTCTCCCCCTCCATCTCCATCGATGTACTTGCGTCCTTGTAACGCTGTTACAAGATCCTCACACGTGGCGGACACCACGTCAACCCATGGGGTGATCTGCTAGACCCGGGGACGGCTGGAACCTTCTGCTGAAGCGCGAATCCGGCTCAGGAGGGCTTCCAAGCCCTGCCACACCTCTTCGCCTTCATTGTGAAGATGTTCGTGTACACCTGTGCGCCACTGGCACTCGAGACCCCCGAAACGATGCCAGTAGCCTTCCCAGTCCCCGAGTTTCGCTCGATCCCGATGGTTGTCACGTTCGAGAAGCCGTTGTCGGATGGTCTCCTCGGATGCATGGACGTGAATAATCCTGATATCCGTTTCCGGCCACTTAGCGTGAGCGGTCGTCGTCTCAAGGTAGGCGGGGTCTGCTAGGTACGCTACGAAGGGAGCATCGAGCACTACGGAGTTGCCGAGTGCGAGATTCTGTCTGGCAAGGGCGAAAAGTGTCTCGTACTCGACAGGCATCACCTGGTCTAGATAAATCTGGTTGGATTCACGATCGGAGGGATCCTGACCTAACGCGTTGAGCGCGAACTCGACCAGGGGCCCGGTAACGGTGTCCTTATCGAGGTACGCCGCACCCGTCATCCTGCTGAGTTCTCGTGAGACGGTCGACTTGCCGGATCCAGCGACACCAAGAGTGATGAATGCCAGCGGTGAACCGTTTGCGACCAGCGTCATCCTCGGGCCTCAGCGATGGCGCCCATGAACGCTTCTGCAGCTGCTGTCACGCGGCTCATGTCGCCATCCGGGCGAGCGGCCTTCGTGATGGCGCTTCCTACGCCGACAGCAGCAACTCCGGCATTGAACCAGTCCCCAACGTTGTCCGTGGTGACCCCGCCAGCGGGGACAAGAGGGATCTGGGCGAGCGGGGCCAGGATCGACTTCGCGTACGGAATCCCGCCCGCTTCGGTCGGGAACAGCTTCACCATGTCGGCTCCAGCCTCCGCCGTTTCGAGAATCTCAGTCGGGGTGTAGGCGCCACTGATGGTCGGTACCTGGTACCTGTTGGCGGTGCGAATCATCTCCGGACTCAAGTTGGGGCTGACGAGGAACTGGGCGCCGGCCTGGATACTTGCCCATGCGGCGTGGCTGTCCAGAACAGTTCCCGCCCCGAAGACGACGTTGTCTTCGGCGAATCGTTCGGTAAGGCGCTGGATGACCTTCAGGGCTCCGGGGATGGACAGCGTAATCTCGAGCGCGCGGATGCCGCCCTTGACGGCTGCCGAGGCTACTTCGAAGGCTTCCTCGGCAGTGTCGAGACGGACGATGAGTACGTTGCCGGATTCGTGGATGGCCTGCAGAACCTCAAGTTTTTTGAACGCGACAGACATCAGTGTTCTCTTCTCTTCTCGATGGTGTTGAGTGTGGCGGATCGTGGCGGTTGACACGCCCCACAAGCCGTGGAATCCTCAAATGCAACCGATCTCACAATCGATCTCAGTCTAGACGAAGATCAGCAAGGAGTCATCGATGACGACAGCTCCGCACCAAACTCATGCAGGGTCAGACCGGGCAGCAGATGACTCGCCCCGCGATACTCGGTCACGCGTCGTAGTACTGGGGGCGTCCCATTGGCATATGCCCCTCTACCAAGACGCGATCCGTCGTCGGCACGTTGTCCTCGCGGTTCAGGATGACGATCCGCAGGCAGCGACCGAACTCGCATCCTTTCTGGATGCCCCGGCCACGACGCTGGTTGAGGAGGCCATTGCATATGAAGGCCTCGAGCTCGCCTACGTTCTCAGCGCTCATGACAAGATGGCCGACGTCGTTCAGCGCCTCATCGAACGGGGCATTCCGTTTGTCCTCGAGAAACCAGGAGGGGTCTCCCTGGCGGAGGTCGAGAGGCTCTCCAAGGAAGCTCGTCTCGCCGGGGTTCCTTCAGCAGTCGCGTTCGTGCAACGCGATGCTCCGGTCGAGTCTTGGCTACGCCGCGCTGGGACGATTTTTTACGAGCGCATGACATTCATCGCGGGTCCACCTCAGCGCTACCCCAGGGCCGGCAACGCCTGGATGCTGGATCCAGACCGCTCCGGGGGAGGGAGTTTCCTCAACCTCGGTCCCCACTTCGTGGATCTAGCGCTGCGACACATCGGCTCCGCTCCGGAGATAACGCTGAGAACATCCTCAGCTCTTCATCAGGAAGCCATCGAGGACCATGCGACGCTGATCCTCTCGAACGAGGGACGCGAAGCCATCGTTGAGGTGGGTTATGCCTTCCCCGATGCTCCGACGAAGCGTTTCTGCAACTTCGCAGCAAGCGGGACAGAAGGATTCGTCTCGATCGACACAGATGGAAGGGCGACGTTTACCGATTACCACGGTCAAACCGAGCACGCTGTCATCGAGGTCGACAGCGACCCTCTCTATGCTGATTTCGTCGACCATGTCGCGGACTCATTGAGCTCCGGGATGCGCGACCTACCTGGTCTCGAAGATCTCCTGTTGGTGATGGAGGTCGTTTGGGCGACAAGTACAAGGCACGGAGATTCAGATGCCTGAACCGAGAATTGACGATGTGGCCGCAGCCGCCGGAGTGCACCGCTCTACCGTCTCCCGCGCCTTCTCGAAACCGGAGGCCGTGCGGCCGGAAACTCGCGAGCACGTCCTGAAAGTCGCCGCGGAACTCGGATACTCGATGAGTCCCCTCGCGCAAGCGCTTCGCCGCCGGGTCAGCAACCTTGTCCCGTTGATCGTCCCAGACATCACCAATCCGTTCTTCGCGGAACTCGCCCATACAACAGCCGCAGCAGCAAGACGTCAGGGATATCAGCTGATCTTGTGCCTGACAGATGGAGACCAATCACTGACCAGTAAGTACCTCGATTCGGTGCATTCGATGTACTCTCCATTCGGCATCATCGCCCCCTCCACCCCGGTGGACCTCGAATCATTACGGCGGGATGCATTCGACAACCGAGTCGTGGTCATCGATCGCGTCAACAGCGATTATTCTGTCCCTACCGTCACCGTAGACAGTGCTCACGGCATCGATCTCGCGTTCGAGCATCTATCGTCGCTCGGCCACACGGAGATCGCGTATGCTCCGGGCATCGTAGGTACGAACACCGCGTATGACAGAAGGAAAGCCTATCAACGCGCGGCTTCGATGCGTGATGTGAAGCCGCAAGTTCTCGGTTCGACGCATACTGCGGACATCGGGAGCGAGGTCGTTGATGATTGGCTGGATTCCGCTCAACGCCCCACGGCTGTCATCGCTTCAAACGATGCCATCGCGTTCGCGGTCATCGCTGAGTTCTCTACTCGAAATATCCGAGTGCCTGAAGACGTATCAGTCGTCGGGTTCGATGGCCTGGACCTGGGGGCACATTTCAACCCTCGTCTGACGAGCGTGAAACAACCTATCGAGGCGATGGGGGAAATATCCATACAACTTGGGGAGAAACTAATGAACGGCGAAACTGCCGAACATATCATGCTTGAACCCACTTTATTGGTTCGATCCTCCACAGGGGAGGTGACCTCATGAATACTTCTCCTAACATGCCCCTCCCGGGCATTCGATGGGTCGACCACGTAGCATTTACTGTCCCGGACCTTGAGGCCGCGACGAAACTCTTCACCGAGCTTCTCGGGGGCGAAGAGCTATACCGCTCCACGCGAGGGCCGGACGCTGCGTTCATGCCTCTGCATTTCGGTGTGCCGGAGGATGCACACCTGGAACTGCGGATGCTCCGTCTGCCTCCAAACCTAAATGTCGAGCTCTTCCAATGGTGGAGCAGTGATCAGGCTCCCTCCTTCCCCCGCCCCAGTGATGCAGGTGGACATCATCTGGCATTCGTCGTGGAAGATGTCGATGAGGTCGTCGCGGCCATCGAGGATCATTCTTGTGTAAAGGTGCTCGGGCACCGAAAGGAAGTAGCCGGTGACAGCCCGAGCGTGGCCGGTAACCGGTGGGTCTATGCCAGGACCGACTGGGGCTTGGTCCTCGAATTCGTCGACCGATCTCGGGTTATAAATCCCCCTCACCTCGTCGGCCCAGCCGATTGGACAATTACTCTCCCTAGCCTGAAAGATAACGCATGAAAATCGCCGGTCATACCCTGGGAACACCAGATCATACCGTTCCGGAAGCACTTAGACTCTTCAAGCGTGCCGGTCTTGATGCTGCCGAAATCATCTATCAGAATGACTACACCAGCGGCCTGGGCATCCAAGATACTGCGGCGGCAACTGAAGCAGCCCGAGTCGCAGAGGGTGAAGGGATCCCCATCATTGGGTTGACCCCATACACCATGGCGATCAATGCCACCGATGACCACACACGGCGGGCAGCGGTAGATGAGCTCCGGACCGCTATCGATACCGCCCATACAGTCGGTGCAAACCGGATCCGCGTCTATGCTGGACAGTGGCAGGCCCATCAAGATGACTACGAGGCCCACTGGGCCCAGCTCCTCCGCTCCCTCAGGGAATTATCAGTTCAAGCGCAAGAGGCCGGGGTTATCCTCTGTCCCGAAAACCACTTCGGCACGATGACCCAGACCGCCCGAGATACTGCTCGTCTGGTGCGAGAGATAGACTCACCTTCTGTCCGTGTTCTTTATGACCAGGCTAACCTTACTTTTACCCACGACGAAGATATCGATGAGGCATTCGCCGTACAGGGTGATCTGATCGGACACGTACACGTCAAAGATCTCGTATTCGTAGACCCGGATGCCCCCTTCGTCGCCTCAGAGACCGCACGTGTTCACGCCGAAGAGCGGGCTGTTCGCTCCCGTGTTGTGGGTGACGGCTCCGTTGATTGGGCATGGATTCTTCGACGGTTGTGGGAGCGAGGATATGATGGAATCCTCTCGCTTGAATATGAATACCGATGGCATCCCCAAGACCTTGACGACCCTGAGGTCGGATTCCGTCGGGGGGCAAAATACCTCCGGAATCTGCTGAGCGATCTTGAAAACAAATCATCTACTCACAACTCGGAGGTGCTGTCATGAACAAAACCAAGGTAGGCGTAATCGGTGCTGGAAATATCGCTACCATTGCGCAACTTCCGACTCTAGTGCAACGCGAAGACGTTGAATTGCGTGCCCTGGTGTCTCGCCGCCCCGATCCGAGTGCAGTGCAGCGTCGGTGGGGTTTTGCGAATGTCTATCCGACGGTTGATGAGATGCTATCGAGCGAGCAGCTTGATGCTGTTTTCGTTCTTACCCCTCGATCTGAACACGTTGCAGGTGTTGAAAAGGCTCTAGAAGCGGGGGCGGATGTATTCTGCGAAAAGCCACTCGCCACGTCTACAGAAGATGCAGTGCGACTTGCTGAATTGGCAGATGCGCGTGGATGCGTACTGATGGTGGGTTTGAACCGGCGGTTTGCCCCCGTTTATATGTCTGCTCGAGAGGCCTTTGGGGAATCCGGGGCGACATTCTGTGTCGCTCAGAAGAATCGGGCAGGGTCCGAATATAGAGCTACGTTTGAGAATGCTATTCATATGGTAGATCTTCTGCGCTGGTTCTGTGGCGGAGATGTGGTTGAGGTTTCTGCGACAGCTGCCGGTTCTGACCCCTGGGAGGAAGACGGCACTAGTGCATTAATCCGTTTCTCTTCAGGAAATACAGGATTGCTGGTAGCCGCTCGTACGGCGGGGGACTGGGGGGAGAAACTCGACGCATATGGGCAGATGCGGACTGCCGAGGTGATCGCTCCAGATTCCGTTGCAATCACCGACAACGGAATAAAGAAGGTCCGCACGATGAGCCCTGAAGCTTTCGGGTGGGCGACGGCGACGGAGACGTTCGGATTTGCAGCCGCCGTACATCATTTCCTGGATAGAGTTCGGGATCGGGGTCAACCTCTGACCTCCGGTTGGGAGGCTGCCAAAACACAGCAGCTGCTGGATCAGATTCTTCGTGAGGCCGGGCTGCCCACTGTGGAGCAGGAAGGACGCGAGTGGTCGAGCAAGGCCGCTCGTTAGCTCGCAGGAATAGAAAGGTATAAACGTGTCTGAGCAAATAGTTCTAGTAACTGGTTCTAGTGGAGGCATCGGGGCAGCTGTTGTAAGTACACTCAATCGGCGTGGCGACGTGGTTATCGGCGCCGATCGCGAATCGAAGCCCGATCAGGAAGTAGATTCTTTTTTTGAGCTGGACGTTACCGATGAAGAGCAAACTCGGCAACTGGTAGGCTCGGTTTTCAAGAAGTACGGACGTATCGACGCCTTGGTGCATGCGGCTGGAGTTCTCGGCGGCACCCCGGATCCGTTCGCTACCTCTACTTCCGAGTTTGAGCAGATTATGCGCATCAACGCTGCGGGGACATTCACTATTGCCCGGGAGGTCGGAAACATCATGCGTGAGTCCGGCACCGCAGGAACTATGCTATTGCTTTCTTCTGTGGCTGCCAAAGAAGCGCGTGTGGATTATCTGCCGTATAACGCCAGTAAAATCGCGGTTCTGCATATAATGTGGTCGATGGCGAAAATCTTGGGACCGGATGGAATATCAGTGAACGCTGTGAATCCGGGGCCGGTGAACACGCCCCTTTGGTCCCAGCTTGCTGAACAGTCGGGTGCAGCGCAGGCGGCACGGGCCGCTCGTGCTCAGCAACTGCCCATGCAGCGTTTCGCGGAGCCTGCCGAGGTGGCACGTAGCATTGAATTCTTGACCGCGCCAGAGAACCGGTACCTGACGGGCCTCTCTATGGATGTCGCCGGCGGCGCGCATCTTGGAATGGGAACATAATATATATTACTCACTTGATTTCAACTATGATCATTATTTGTATAATTCTGCCCTGTATTGAATCCCCATAAATTGATCTATCAATTCTCCTAATAGGAGAATAAAATTTATGCAGAGGCGGGACCTTTCTTAGTGCGGTGCCGCAAGGAGCAGTTCGGCACGGGCAGCGGCGCGCAGGATCTGCTCGCCTCCCTGCGGGACGACGGCGCGACGGACCGCAAGTTCGCCGAGGTGAGGGAGGAGGGTGCTCCGCTGCTGCGCAGCGAGGAGGGGCTGGGCTGCTACCGCATCTTCCGCGCGGCCCTCTTCGGCGCACCTCGTGGAGATCGACGCCGATTCCAGGAAAGACGTCGCGGGCCCGCGGCTCAGGGCAGGCTCAGCTGTACCGTTCCTCCTCCGTGACGGTGTAGACCTGCCCGGTGATGAATGAGACGTCCTCCGAGGCGAGGAAGGCGACCAGTGCGGCGACCTCCTCGGGCGCTCCTGTCCGCGCCACCGGATGGATTCGGCCGATGTCCCGGCGGAAGGCCTCGGGGTCGGTCGTGCTCTCGATGAATTCGAGGTTCAGGTCCGTCTCGATCCAGCCGGGCGCCACCGCATCGCAGCGAATCCCCTCGTGTCCGTGGTCCACGGCGACGGCGCGGGTGAAGCCTTGGTCGCGCTGTATGCCGCGTGCCCGGGATTGGAGCTGATCCCCTCGAGGGAGCCGGTGTTGACGATGCCCCCGGGTCTTGCGCAGGGGGGGGCAGTGCTGCGCGGATCATCAGGAAGGGACCGGGGAGGTTGACCGCCAGGTTGCGGTGCCAGTCGGCGAGCAACATCTCCTCGATCAGCGCTTCCTGCATCATCCCCGCGTTGTTGACGAGGACGTCGAGCTGGCCGGTGTGCTCGACGACTTCGGCCACGGTGGCCTCGGCGCTCTCCGGGGCGACTTATCGAGGCCTAACGTAATCCTGTTCGGGCGGCCGCGAAGCAGAAAGTCGCTGCAGTTCTAGAACCTCCGCACAGCATCCCGTCTCGCTGAGCGAGGTCATCACGCTCGGGCGCGTTCTGAACCGCCAAGCCGAGGATGTGCAGGCGTACTTCGATCGTCCGGCACCAATAACTATTCCGCCGAGGCGCTCCGTGGCCGCCCAAGCATCTCCGCTGCATCGCATGGGGCTTCCGGAAACTCACCCATCGCCTCGGTCAGAGGCTCGTGCCTTCATCCTCGCGCGGTGAATACAGCGTCATAACCCCGACGCCTAGTTCTGTGCCCGTCTGGCTGGCATGACGCGCACCTCGTCGAGAAAAGGTATAAATGGCGTTGATAGACCTCGGGCGAGCCGGGGAACGCGTCTATGAAGCCGGTGAGGGACACTTGGAGGTGGGCGATATTGGTCGCGGTGCAGCCGGGGCGGAGGGTGCCCTGCTGAGGCGAACATTCACCCCCGGGGGCGTCCCCACTTAACGGAGATGAGGGCAGCATGAGGACCGACGACACGAAGTACAGCAACTTCACCGGTTGGATGGACCGGCCGGGCGGTGTGCAGCGTGCAGCCCGAGCCTGACAGCGGCCTCACCTGCGACGTCGTCGTGATTGGAGGCGGGATGGGCGAGTCCATCGGCGGGATGCTGAGCCCGGGCAAGCTCGCCCGCGGAGTACGCCAAGCCGTGCTCGACTCCTCGACCAAGGTATACGAGCAGACGCGGGTGAGCGACGTCCAACGGACAGGCAGCACCGTCGAGCTTACGACGCCGCATGGCACCGTGCGGGCCAACAAGGTGGTGCTCGCAACCAACCCTATTCCGGCGAGTGGGACGTCATGCCCAAGAACCACGCGACGCCGCTGTACATCATCGAGATCGAGTCGGAGCCCATCGCGCCGGAGCGGCTCGCCGAGCTGGACCGGACCAGTCAGTCTGGCGTCATCACCCAGCACCAGTTGATGATCCACTACCGGATCACCCCGCGCAACACCATCGTCTGCGGGGTCCGCCAAGCACAGCACGGTCAGACCTACCCGCTCCCGGGCCCAGCGTCGTGCACGACGAGGACTTCGCCGGCATCTGCTCGAACGCCTCGAAGTACCCGTCATCGACGACGCTGCTGATGCAGCCGTTCGTCCTCCGGCCGCCTGGGGGCTGGACCGGCCCAACGATTTCTTCAACGGCGGCAAGACGCTGGCGCGAGGAACGCTGCGTCGTCGCGGAGTTGGGAGGCGCTATGGATCGATCTGGTGATTCTTGTGCATGGCGACGCCATCACGCCGCAAACCGTTAAAGTGCTCACTGCGCGAGCCTTCCTTGAAGGATGCGAACGGGTGTGTGCATGCGGCCAGGAACCCAGCCAGTATCGCTGAAGACCGGACGAACCGTGCATCGAGGGCGAAGTCGATGTGCTGCAGCAGCGCGGTCCTTGCGCACATGAACCGTATCAGGCCAACGGTGGGTCGGGGAGTAAACGCGCTACTACGGGGGGGGGGGGCTGTCGATGGAACCCGTAGCGCGCACTCTGGCGGCGGCGAAGACCGCGTGCGCACCTGCGCGGTCCTCCCGTGATACTCCGGAGGAACCATCGCCTTGCTGTACGTATAGAGGTTGAGCATCTGGCGCATCATCTTCTCGTTATTCACGGGCTGAGGGGAAGTCAAACTAGCCCTTCATGAACCGCGCATCCTCAAGCAGGATCACCGTCGTGCACTGCATATCAAGCATGACCATCAACGCGACCTCGGCGCACGCCCCATCCAGCACTCTCGGAAGGGAAAACCCACTATGGGCACCAGTCGCAGCCGACCATCGCCGGCACGAATTCGGAGTTTTGCTCAGGATGCCAACATCTCTCAAGAGGACTCGGCGACGCATGGGGCGGACCAAAGCTGTTCTCAGCCCGTCCTCTAGAGCTCCGGCTGGACATCCACCTCCTCGCAGCAGCACTACAGAACCAATCACCACTTGCCTCGCCGGTCGAGTCCCGTCTCCGCCAGCGCGGCGCCGAGCATGAGAGTGCGCATCAGCCGCTCGGTGGCCTCCCTCAGGAGGTTCTCCCCATCGGCGACGGCGTCTTCCAGAGACATAGGAATGGGAACGATCGAGGCGATAGCATCGATGCCGATGTCGTAGACGCCCCGAGCCCCCTCTCCGAGGGTTCCGGCCAGAGCTATGACCGGCACTCCGTGCTCTCCGGCGCGGCGGGCCAGCTCGGCGGGGACTTTCCCCCGGGGCGTCTGGAAATCGATGGCACCTTCGGCGGTGACCACCAGATCAGCCTTCGCGAGCAGGGACTCGAGGTCGATCCCGGCCAAACCGGAATCCAGCAACGCCTCGAAACGCGGCATCAGGACCGCCCCCACCGACGCGAGACCTGCTCCCAGCCCACCCGACGCGCCGGTTCCTGCCCCCGTCGAGAAGTCGATCCCGGCCGCGCTGGGAAGACGGTCTCGCGTCAGCACCCTGGCCCAGTGGTCGAAACCCCGGGAGAGCTCCTCGACCTGCTCAGGGCTCGCCCCTTTCTGCGGGGCGAAGACACGGGCGACACCGCGGGGTCCGGTCAGGATGTTGTACGGATTCAGCGCCAAGGTGATCTTCACGCTTCCCTCTCGGATCGCCGGGTGCAATCCGCTCAGATCCACGCGGTCCACTTGCTTCAGGTGCGTTCCGCCTTCGGGAACTTCTCGACCCTCGGCATCGAGGACCGCAGCGCCCAGCGCTTTCAGAGCACCCATTCCACCGTCGCTGGTCCCCGAATCGCCGCAGCCGACAAGGACCTGCTGTACCCCCGATTCGATGGCTCCGGCGATCAGCTGCCCGACGCCGTAGGTAGTGGTGGCTCCCGGATCGCGCTGGTCCCGGGGCACGAGGGCAAGGCCACCCGCTGCCGCCATCTCGACGACGGCCGTGCCTTCGGCGTCCCCGCCCAGCAGGGCGTAGTGGGAGCTGACCTGCTGCCCCACGGGCCCGATGACGCTGGCGGGAACAACGTGCCCATTGGTAGCCGCGGCCATGGTCTTCGCGGTCCCTTCGCCTCCGTCCGCGATGGGGATGGCCTTGATGAGGGCACCAGGTACCGCGCGGCGGATGCCTGCGCTGATGGCATGGGCCACATCATGGGCATCCAGGGATTCTTTGAAACCCGAGGGCGCCACCAGGATGTATCGCGGGAATGCCGAAACCAAGAGGGTCTCCTTCTGTTGAGGGCAACGGGTCACCGGAATTGGCGACCAGCAGGGTATGCCGAGTCTGTGGACAGCTGAGGCGGGGCGGGCATCCTCATGGGGAAGTGAAGAGGGGCATTCCCAGCGCGGGCCAGACGAAGAACGCGAAGAGCAAGATCAGGACAATCATCAGAGGGGCCAAGAACAGGCTGAGGCGTAAGAGGTGATGAGGTGCAAAGGTATCGATGCCCTCGACCTCGGAGAAGATGGTAACGGGCTTGGCCGAGCTCGTGAGGGTGTGGCAGAAGCCCGCGGCCGCCGTGGATGCGAACGCCGCCGCCATCGGTTCCACCCCTACTCCCGGGGCCAGCGAGATCACCAGCGGGATCAGTACCGCCGACCGCGCCGACCGCGACTGGACGACCAGGTGGGCGGCGGTCGACATGACAACGACCACGATCACGAACGCCACCCCGGCACCCGCCCCTTGATCCGTCAGGGGTCTCATGATGCTGTGCGCCAGCCAATCGGCCGCACCGGAACCCAACAGGGCCGTCCCCAGCGTCAGAGTCGCCGCCATGAAAAGCAACATCGACCACGGGACGGTCTTGAGGGCCTTCCCCATGCTGACCGATCCGAATCGCGGGCTGGTCACCAATAGCGCGCCCATCAGCGCGACGACGGCCGGATGTAGCTCGTGCAGCGGTTCGGTGCACCACAACGCCACCACGGTGCCGACCAGCAGAGCTGCACGTGTTTGACCGACGGTCATCGGCCCGCTCAGCGGGATGGGAGAATGCTTCTGCACCTGGTGGAGGGAAATGCTCAGGCCCTTGCGGCGATCCTCCCGCCGGGTGAAAAGCCACAGGATGAGCTCCGCGCACAGATGAGAGGAGACGAAGGCCAATGGCAACCCGAAGAGCAGCCACGTGGCGAATGAGAAGCCTTCCTGCCCGGCTGCCTGCAGGATCTGGCTGGTGATCAGGTGCGCCCCTGCGCCTAGGTAGGAGGCCACCGCAGAAAGGAGTATCACCGAAGGAAAGAGCAGGGACAGGGACAGCACCACACGAGGACGATCGGCGAGGACCTTGGCGAGGGCGATGAAGATCGGCAAAGCCAGGGCCGCGCGACCCGAGGTGGAGGGGATGGCGAACGCCGTCGCCACAAGGACGCTCGTCAACAGGTGGGTGAGTTGTCGGAGGCCGTGTGCTCCCGTGACGATGTACGCGGCCGCTCGGGTGCTCAGCCCCGTGGTGGTGACCCCCGCCGCGATAACGAATGCCGCGAGAAGCAGCCAGACGGTCTCCTCACCCAAAGAGTCGAAGAGCTGCTCGTCGGGGAGCATGCCGGTGACGACCAGGATGACGGCGGCCCCGAGCGCTATGTAGGTATCCCCGATGGGGGAGAAAATCCATAACCATATCGCCGCTGCGAAAACGGCTAGGGTCAGCGCACCTTCGGCCGAGAGCCCGGGCGAGCCCGCCCGAGCCGGAGGCCCAGTGGCTTCATAACCGCACCAGATGACGAAAACCGTCAAGAATAGAGCGCCCAGGGCGGCTATCCAGCGCCCTCTGCCCCAACTGGGGCGGTTGACGGCTTGCGGTTGATCCCCCCAAACCGGCGGAGTGGTGGAGTAGCGGACGGGCGCCGTGGATGCGGTCCGCGAGCGAGGCTTCTGGGCCTCGCCGGGATGCAGAGGGACATCGCGGGAGGCCTCGGAGCGTCGGGAAGTGCTCATATTTCCTGACCCGTGCTGCCCTCGGGACCCTCCATCGGCCGCTCGTTCCCGGCCTCGCCCTGACGCGGGCGGTCGAGTGGGATGTCCAGACCGAAGCGGTTCCCAAGATCCTCGCCCGATTCGATCCAGGCCGTGCCTCCATGCGCATTCGCAACGGCCTTGACCATGGCCAATCCGAGGCCCATTCCAGAATCCTCGGCTCCCTTCCCCTCGGAGCGGTAGCTCTCGAACAGGGTGCGGGCCTCTTCCTGCTCCAGCTCCGGGCCCGGGTCGGCCACCCAGAAGCTCACCCATTTTTTCTCGTCCGAGAGAGAGGAGCCGATCCTGATCTCGTCCTGAGAGCCGCTGTGGGTGACGGCGTTGCGCGCGAGCTGGAGCATGGCCTCCCGCACCCGCTGCGGGTCCAGCCAGCCCCACCCGGTCGCTGCCGCCTCGAGGACCCAGCGACGATCGGTCGAAAGCCCCGCCGCCTCGGCGAAGACCTCACCGGTAACCTCTTTCAGCGAGGTCTCCCGCAGGGAGAGGAAGCTCGGGTCATCGGCCTGGGCCAGTATCTCCAGGCTCATCAGGGTTTCCTTCATGCGTCGCAGCTGACGCTGAGCCTCGAGCGTAGCGCGCTGTCTCTCGTCTGCCGTCAGCCATTCCCGTGAGAGGACCTTGATGGCGCGGGAGGCCTCCTGGCGGGGACCGTTCAGACGTCCTCGAGCCTCCGCGATGAAGTGACGCTGGGATGCATAGGCTCGTTCGACGCGTTCCAGCATGCTGTTCAAGGTGACAGCCAACTGGGAGACATCGTCCTGGCCCTCGACCGGTATGCGTGCCGAGAGGTCTCGAGCATTCACCGATTCGGCCACCTCACGCATCACGCGGATCGGCTGCATGATTCGGCCGGCCACGAGCCACGCGATCCCTGCGGTGAGGAGCAGCCCTCCCGCTGCAACACCGATGAGCAGGACAACCTGCCTATTGACTTCGCGGACCTCGGCCTGAGTGAACTGCGCGACGACGAGCGTTCCCTCGGCTGGTTCCCCCTCCGGGAGGTTCTGGGCCGTTATGCTTGCCTTGCCCCAGCGGATCTCTCCCTTTTCCGTCTCGGTCACACCGGATGGCCCTGGGGCGTCGAGGATCGCATTGAGCTGGCCGTGGTCCTGCGCGAGGGTCTCTCCCGCATCCTCCTCCGCGTTGTCGGTGAAGAGCACCTCCGGCCCCGCCACTGAGATGATCGCCTCGCCGGTGGCAGGCGTCTGCTTCTCGAGGTGCTGTTCCATCAGGTTGCCCATGGAGGTGAAAGGCTGGGCCGTATTCGGATCCACACCCTGCTCTGCGAAGAGCCGGAATTCCTCCACTTCCTGCGTGACCCCGGCGTTGGCGTCCTCTGCCACTCGATTCAACAGCACCGAGCGCATGGTGATGGTGGTGGCGAACAATGCTAACGCAGTGGTTAGCACGATCCACCCCACGATACGCCATCGAGCCGAGGTCCTACTGGCCAAGTGTTGGGACCGGTCATCACCGGGCGCCGAGCTTGTGTCCTTACGAGTCGTCATCATCTGGGCTCTCGTCATCGTCCGTGTCGTCTTCGTCGGACTGTTCTGCCGGAACGGGGACTTGCCCGGCTGGTTGAGGTTCTGGCGGCACTTGCCGCGAATCAGGTGGTGACGATGGGGGAGGGGTCCCGGAAGGGTTCTCGGACGGCTGGGCGGCATCGGGAATGGGGCGGGTTTCCGGCTGTGGATCCTGAACTATCTCAACCGATATCACTTCATCGGACAAGAAGGGAGGGGGCGCCGAAGCAGAGAGCGCTCGGGAACCTAAAGCCAGCAGAATGGGCACCACAAGGACTCCGAGGAGTAGGCAGAGGCGTCGAATCATGAAGGCGGTCCCGTTTCGCAGCAGCCAGGAATGGTTACTATTAATAATAGAAAAACAATGTTCCTCAGCGTATCATCCAAAGCTTCCGACGGGTGAGGAAAATCTGAATAAGTTTACCTAAAATTTGCAAAGTTCAATCTCTATTAAACAACCATGTTGGAGGCGCCAACTCTGCCGCTAAGTTTGTAGCAAGACACCCTAGGCGCTCATTCAGGAGGTCTCTCGTGACGGCCTCCCCGGTACAAGTCGAATGAGGGAGCGGTGCACCACCATGCATCCGCTGAGCATCAAGGTGACCCTCAAGACGGGGTGAAGAGATGGTCCCAGCCCTCGTCAGCGCCCTCGACGTCTTGTCGTTGACGTAGAAGGTCGCTGGCACATCGCGATCGGCGAGCACGTCGAGAACAGCAACGGCGTCGGTATCGGTGGGGCCGTCCTCGAAGGTGAGCACCGCGACCTTTTCGACTGTCCCCACTCGATTGACGAGACTTTCTGCGATCTCCCATGAGCGTGTTTGAACGAGGCGGGGATGCCGTAACCTGCCACGAGTATGAGCACGGTCATTATCGCTCCGAGGGGGATTCTGCCGCGCCTTCTTCGAGGGGGCGGACGGCGCACCGGAGTTATGAGACTTAGCATCAGTTGAAGCAGGGCCGGACGGTGTGGCCAACGGGGCTCGTGCGGAGGACCACCGGGTCGCGCGCAGCACCACGTGACCGATGTCGAGGAGGACACTTCAGCAGACCTCCTGGAGGACAGCGGCCTTCCCAGACGAGTCACGACCTCCATGCTGGCCGGCCCGGGCCTGGCACGATAACCGTGGGCCTACTGCCTCACTGGTTCTGCCGCAGGAGCATCAGGGCCTCAGAAACACGCTGATCTAGGCTGGGCCGCTTTCGTCCCGGCCCGGATGAGGATCTGGGCGAAGCTCAGTCTGTCGATCTTGCAGCCCTGACCGCCGCGCGACCCACGCACTGTGCAGGACCTGCTGGGCAGCGGGGCCACGTCATCCATCGTGGGATCCCGAGCCCAACGCAGAAGATCCCGCCCCGGCCATGGCCGGAACGGGATCCTCCTCTGTGCGCCCCGTGGGGCTCGAACCCACGACCCACGGATTAAAAGTCCGATGCTCTACCAACTGAGCTAGAGGCGCACGCTCCGCTGCGCAGAGCACTCCCACTGTACACGAGCGGGAAGGGGGCCAGCTAACGGGGGAGGGGCCCGGAGCAGGGAGACGACGTCGTTCTCCGCCGCGCCCTCCCGCCCCTTAGGGTGGTCCCCATGGAGTCACCGATCAGGCAGTACCTGGCCAACGTCCACCGGAGCCTGAGCGTCCTCGATGAGGGGCAGCCCAGCCACTCGACGCCGGTGCTCTCGGAGGGGAACCCGGACAGCTTCGGGATCGCGATCGCCACCGTGGACGGGCACGTCTACGAGGTCGGCGAGACCGCCGAGGAGTTCACCGTCCAGTCGATCTCCAAGGCTCTCTCCTACGGGATCGCGCTGCAGGACCACGGCTTCGAGTACGTGGACGAGCGGATCGACGTCGAGCCCTCCGGGGACGCCTTCAACGAGATCTCGCTGCAGACCAACGGCCGGCCGGACAACCCGCTCATCAACGCCGGCGCCATCGCGACGACGGCGCTGATCGACCCGCGCGACGAGGGCCGGGCCCCGCGCATCCTCGAGGCCTACGGCAGGTACGCCGGCCGGGAGCTGGAGGTGAACCGGGCCTCGCACGAGCAGGAGAGCCGCTACGGGGACCGCAACCGGGCGATGGGCTACCTGATGAAGTCCTTCGGGATCATCGAGGGCGACGTCGAGCAGGCGCTGGACGACTACTTCTTCCAGTGCTCGATCTCGGTCACCACCCGGGACCTCGCGATCATGTCCGCGACCCTGGCCAACAACGGCGTCAACCCCGTGACCGGCGAGCAGGTCGCCCCGCCGGAGGTCAACGCCCGGGTGCTCTCGGTCATGTCCACGTGCGGGATGTACGACGACTCGGGGCACTGGATGACGGAAGTCGGGATCCCGGCCAAGTCCGGCATCGGCGGCGGCATCATCGCGGTCCTCTCCGGCGAGATGGGGCTGGCCGTGTACTCGCCGCCGCTGGACGAGCACGGCAACAGCGTGCGCGGCGTCGAGGCCTGCCGCCGCCTCTCCGACGACCTCCAGCTGCACTTCGCCCACGCCACCGCCGCCGCGCAGGCCACCGTCCGCGGCGTGTACCCGATCTCCGAGTCGCCCTCCCAGGTGCGGCGCAACCAGGAGGCCCAGGACGTGCTGGACGAGTACGCGGCGCGGGCCGTGGTGGTGGAGCTGCAGGGCGACCTGATGTTCGCCGCCGTCGACTCCGCGGTGCGCGCGATCATCGACGCGGCGGAGGAGGACGTCGTCACCGTGATCGTGGACGGCCGCCGCGTCGGCAAGGTGCTCGACGCCTCCGGGGAGCTCTTCCGGAACCTGCGGGAGAGCTTCGCCGCGGAGGGGCGGGAACTGGCCGTCGTCGATCCCGAGTCCCTGCTGCCGCTGCCGGAGGGGATCAGGACGTTCAACACCAAGGACAGCGCGGCGGCGTGGGCCGAGGACCTCATCATCGAGCGCTACGGCTCCGAGGACACCCGGCCCGAGCGGGTGGGTCTGCTGGACAGCCCGCTCGCCGCCCACATCTCCGCGGAGGACCGGCAGCGGCTGGGCGGGCTGCTCGAGCGCCGCTCGGCACGCGAGGGGGAGGAGATCCTCGCTCCGGGAGAGGGCTTCGCGGGAATCCACATGATCATCTCCGGGCGGGTCCGGCAGACCCTGCCGGTGCGCATGGACGAGGCGGGGGACCGCCCCAGCGGCGACGCCGAGCGGGAGGAGATCACCGTCGGCGAGCTCTCCCCGGGGATGACCTTCGGCGAGGGCTGCCTCGGATTCGAGGACCGGCAGGTCCTGCGCGTCACGGCCCTGGACGACGTCGAGTACTTCCTGCTGCCCGCCGACGCCCTCGAGCGACTGGACCGGGAGGATCCCGCCTTCGGCCTGCTGCTGTGGCAGGCCATCGCCCGCGAGGGGTACCGCCAGGTGGGCCAGCAGCTGCGGGAGATCGGGCTGCGTACGAGCCAGATGGGCTGAGCCGGGCCGGGACGCCTAGAGGGACGGAGCTGGGCCGGGGCGTGCCGACGGGCAGGGAAGCTGAAGCCACCCCGGACACCTCCCGGCGGACAGGCGTAGGCTTAGGACCGATGTCTTCCGCAGAACGCCACCACAAGCCCGTGAAGTTCTCCCCGGACCTCTTCGACCGCTGGGAGGGCGGGGAGGACCCGGAGACGGTCTCCCAGGCCGCCCACTCCTCGGCGTGGGCCATCCTCAGCCAGGGGCGCGAGAACCGCGACCCGGAGGTGACCGCGCGCCTGGTGGAGTTCACGGACCGCTACGGCCTGGACGCCATCGCCGAGATGTGGGCCGAGGCCCCCGGCGTCTCGCTGCCCGGGGCGCTGTGGCGGATCTACGCCCTGCGCGACACCGTGCGCCGCAACCCCGGCACGGTGGGCAGGTACTACGAGCTCGGGCAGGGCAGCGCCCAGGTCTCCCGGGTGGTCGCCGGCGTGGCCGACCCGCCGGCGGCCGAGGAGCTGTGCCGCACCGTGGACGCGATCCTCACCGGCGCGTACACGGGGGAGTTCGACGTCGCGCTGGAGCGGTTCGCGGCCTTCTGCCGCGTCGTCGCGCTCGGCCAGGCGGCGGCGGCCGACCGGAACGACGTCGCCGTCCACCCCGCGGGCACCGCCGCCGGCGCCCGCGCGAGCGAGTTCTTCACCGCCCCCGGCTCGAGCCGCCGGGGAGCGCGGATGACCCGCGCCTCCCGCCGGCTGGTCACGACCGCCGAGGAGCTGGAGTCCGCGGCGAGCGCGTGGAGGCACGGGCAGCTCGACTGAGCGGCGGGAGCGGCCGGCGCGGCGTGCGGCCTCGCCCGCGGCCCGCCCCTACAGCAGCGCCGAGGTGAGCCGGCAGATGTTCTCCGTGACCTTCTGGCGGAGCGGGCGGCGCAGCCACTCGGCGTAGTCGAGCTCCTCGCAGACCTCGAAGTACTCCTTGGCCAGCTCGTTGACCTGGGAGGCCACGGTCTTGTCCAGGATCAGCATCGAGACCTCCAGGTTCAGCGAGAAGGAGCGCTGGTCCATGTTCGAGGAGCCGATGAGGGAGACGTCGTCGTCCACCACCATGAACTTGGTGTGCAGGACCGTCGGCGCGGGGTAGAGCTGGATCTTGACGCCCATGTGCAGCAGGCTCGCGTAGTAGGAGCGCTGGCCGTAGTGGGGGAAGAACTTGTCGCCCTTGGCGCAGACGATCAGCGTGACGTCGATGCCCGACTGCGCCGCGGTGGTCAGCGCCATCTTCAGCGAGTCGTCCGGGACGAAGTACGGGCTGCAGATGATGATCCTGCGCTCGGCGTTGTAGATCAGGTGGTTGATCAGCCGCAGGTTGTTCTCCGTCTCGAACCCGGGGCCGGAGGGGACCACCTGGGCCATCGCTCCGGAGTCGAGCGAGGGGAGGTCCTGGTCCGCCTCCTCGAGGAGCAGGTCGCCGGTCTCGGCGTACCAGTCGGAGAGGAACAGCGCGTTGAGCTCCGAGACCATGGGGCCGCGGATGTCCAGCATCAGGTCCTTCCACGCCCGGTTCCGGCGCCGGTTCTTCCTCTTGTTGTAGGACCTGTCGATGATGTTCTGCGAGCCGGAGAAGCCCACCAGGCCGTCCACCACCAGGATCTTGCGGTGGTTGCGCAGGTCGGGCCGCTGGTACTCTCCGCGCCAGGGGCGCAGGGGCAGCATCCGCCGCCAGGGCAGGCCCGCCCGGTCCAGCATCTTGACCAGCTCCGAGTAGCCGGGGTAGCCGAGCGAGCCCATGTGGTCGATCAGGACGCGGACCTTGACGCCGCGCTGGTGGGCCCGGAAGAGGGCGTCCAGCAGGGGCGCGCTCGAGGTGTCGTAGGCCACGATGTAGCACTCGAAGTGGACGTACTCCTCGGCGTCGTCCACGGCCTTCGCCATGACCTTCATGGACTCGTGGTTGTCCGGCAGCAGCGCGAACTCGTTGCCGCCCGCCATGGGGAGCGAGCCGAGCCGGTAGTTCAGGATCGCCGAGGCGAGGTCCGACTCGCGCAGGTGCCCCTGGGCGCCCAGGACCGGCCTGTTCCCGGTCCGCTCACGGACCAGCTCGTTCATCCGGGACTGCCGCTCCCTGCGGTTCTTGGGCAGGTACCGTGACCCGATGACGATGAAGATCAGGATGCCCACGTAGGGCAGCAGGAAGATCGCCATCAGCCATCCCAGCGCCACCGAGGGCTTGCGGTTGTACGGGATCCAGCACAGCGCGATGATGCGGATGATGATGTCCAGCGCGAAGATGATGCTGTCGACCCACCCGGGGAACCATGGGATGTTCAGCAGGGAGAAGTTCACCCGGACCAGTGTACGGGACGAGGTGCGTCCGCCCTCGTCACCGAATCGGGGGTCTCAGGCGGGACGGCGCGGGGAGCGGGACGAGGCCGCGCGGGCGACGGCCGCCACGATGCACGCCGCCGTCACCAGGAGGTTGATGAGGACGCTGATCATCTCGGGGGTCCCGGTGCTCAGCGCGTCCCGGCCGGAGCCGGCCGCCGCGGGGAACAGGAAGGGGATCGCGTTGAGGTAGACGTTGATGCCCGCGCCGTCGGCGCTGATGCCCTTCCAGAACATGCCGCCGCCCGGCTCGATCACCAGCGTCGTGATCGCGCTCTGCACGGCGGTGACCGCGAGGTAGCTCAGCCAGCCCGTCAGCAGGTACAGCGCCCGCGATCCGATGCGCGTGAGCAGCGAGGCCGCGGCGACCATGAGGGCGCAGAAGGCGATGGCCCCCGTCGCGGCCTCGAGCCCGTAGACGGCAGCCGCGGTGAGGGCCCGCTCCGGATCCCCGGTCCCCGCCAGGTGCTCGATGAGCACGACGCCGGCCTGGATGACCGTGAGGAACACGACCGTCATGACCGTGGGCGGCACGGCCCGCTGGAGCCGGTCCGCGAGCCCGGAGGGCAGCCCGGGGAAGCTCTCCGGGCGGGGCCACAGCAGCACGAGGAAGCCCGAGTAGAGGACGAGCACCAGCCAGGTGATCGTCTGGATGAGCGGCAGCGCCTCGTGCAGGGAGGAGGGAGCGCCGGCGATGTCCTGCGCCAGCCGGTCCACGGTGGCGCTGCCCCAGACCACCAGCAGTCCCGCCCAGTACAGCGGGGTGTGCTTGAACAGCCCGGTCCAGGGGCCGGGGCTGCGCACGGGCGTGGCTCGCAATTCGGGCAGGCCGTTGTGCGTCATGCTCCGTCCACTCCTGCCTCTGGTCGCCGGCGTCGCGGATCCTCGTCGGGCTCGTCCGACTGCCGCCGTGCCAACGATAGCGCATCGGCCCAAGCCGGGGCCCAGTCAGCGGAACATCCCTCCGTCTGGGCGAGGCGCCGCTGGGCCTGGCGCGTGGGGGAGTGGTGCCGTACGCGCCGAGGGGCCCGGGGCCTCTCGGCCTCGAACGGGGCGGCGGGGTCCGGGGACGGTCCTCCGTCCGCGGGGGAGCGCTCCGCCCCCTCCGCACCGGGGCCCTCTTCCATCTCCGCGGCGGGGCGGCCCCTCTCCTCCGCGGCGGGGAGCAGCACGGCCCGGCGGGCGTGGCGCAGCGCGGCGTAGGCGACGCCGGGACCGGTCCGGTCGGCGTCGGAGAGAAGGACCCAGTCGAGCCGGTGGGGCCCGAGCGGGGCGCACAGGCGGGGGAGCAGCTCCACGGCGACCTCGACGTCGGGGAAGACCGCCAGCAGCACCTGCCAGGCGGCGGCCGCGGCGTCGGCGCCGGGCCCGGTCTCTGCCGTCCCCGCCGTCCTGCCGGGCGCGGCCCCTTCCATCCCGCCAGGTGCGATCTCCTCCGTCCCGCCGGGCGCGGCCCCTGCCGTCCCGCCGGGCGTGGTCCCCGCCGTCCCCTCCGGCGCGGCGCGCAGGAGGTCCCGCGCCAGCAGCAGCCCCTCCCGGACCTCGGCGGCCCCGAACCGCCCCGCGAGCCCGTGCAGCAGCGCCGCGCTCCGGTAGGCCTCCACACGCGCGTCCTGGACCTCGGCGTCGAGCCAGGGGGAGGACGCGGTGTCCTCCTGCCAGTCCCCGGCCAGCCAGTCCTGGTCCACGGCGTGGGCGGGGTGCGGGTAGGCCTCGAGCTCCTCCTGTAGGCCGCGCACCGTCTCGGCGGCCTCGCGCAGCTCCTCCCGCAGGACCGCGGCGTCGGCCCGCACCCGGTCCAGCTCGCGCTGCAGCGCGTCCCGGCGCTGGCGGGCGGCCTCCTCGGCGCGCTCCGCCTCGTCCCGGCGGGTGCGCAGCTCCTCCAGCCGGTGGCGCCACGGCGGCACGGTCCGTCCCAGCGTCACGCTCCGGCGCACGACGCCGGGCGAGGCGCTCAGGTGCTCCGCGATCGCGTCGCTGAGGCTGTGCGCCCGCTCCCAGGCCGAGCGGTGCTCCGCCTCGGCTTCGCGCAGGCTCCCCTCCAGCGACTGCTCGGTTCCGCGCACCCCGCTCAGCTGCCGGGCCGTCCGGCTGATCTGGTGCTGGGCGCGCATCAGCATGGGGACGGCCTCGTGGTAGCGCTGGCGGGCCGCCAGCAGCGTCTCGACCCGCTCATGCGCCGCCAGCACGCGGTCCGCGAGCCGGTCCCACTCCCCGTACTCGGCGGGCGTCGGGCCGGCGGCCGCGGGCTCCGGGAGGGCGCCGAGGACGACGTCGAGGGCCTCCACGGCGTCGTACCCCTCGCCAGGCACGAGGCCCGGGTACAGCCCGCACTCCTCCATCCCCGGCAGGATCCCGACCCGGATCCCGAGGCCGCCGGCGCCGCCGGGCAGGTCCTCGAGCGGGCGGGCGCGCAGCACGCCGCACCCGGCGAGGTCGGGGTGGAGCGGGTGGACCCGGCGGCTCCCCGAGGGGTCGGCGGGCTCGGGGCCGAAGGCCTCGGCCGGGTCGGGGAGCTCGGCGAGGGCGCGGCCCCGGCGGGCGATGAGGGCGGAGAGGAGCATCTCGCGGGCCCGGCCGGCGTCGAGCCCCCGGGAGAGGGAGGCCGGGACCGCCCAGAGGCCCGCGCCCTCGCTCAGCCGGGCGAGGGCGCGGTTGACGGAGAACTGCGTGGCCACGGCGGCGCCGGCCGCGCCGACGACGCCGAGGGGCAGCTCCCTCGGCGCGACGGCCGAGTACATCAGCAGCGGGGAGGCGGCCTCCTCGCGGGGCTCTGCCGCGCCGATGCCGAGGAGCCCCGCCGCCGCCTGCCGGAAGCGGGTGGCCCCGGCGGCCTCGACGAGCGGGGCCGCGCTCGGGTGGTCGATGAGCGGGAGCGCGGGGACGCCCGCCCGATCCTCGTCCTGCAGGAGGCTGAGCACCCGGACGGGCGAGCGCAGCAGGCGCTCGCTGCGCAGGGCTCCCGCCTCGAAGACGCGGTGCGTCTCCTCGATCATCGCCAGCAGGTCGCCGTGGTCGAGCAGGTGCGTGGCGCCGGAGGGGCCGGGGACGCCGTACGGGGGCGAGGTCGTGCCGGGTTCGCCCGCGGCATCGGGCGCTCCCGCATCCTCGGGCGTCCCGGCGCCGTCGGATGCTGCCGTGCCGCTGGGCCTCCCGGCACCGTCGGCCTCCTCCTCGGCGTTCGGCTCCGGCAGGAGGCGGACGCCGCGGGAGCGCAGCACCGTGACCATGGCGGCCCGCCAACGCCGGCCGTCCGCGTCGAAGTCGGCGGTCACGGCCCGGCCGAAGCCGGACCTGGCCAGTGCCGCCCAGCAGGCCCGGGAGAACTCCAGGCTCGTGGGGTCGGCCGCGCCGTCCTGCTCCACCCGCAGTGCGAAGAGCGGGGTCAGGCTCGAGGCAGGTCCGGGTCCCTCCTCCGCGGGCGCGGGTCCGAACTCGAGCC
This sequence comes from Rothia halotolerans, assembly GCF_004136635.1. Lineage (GTDB taxonomy): Bacteria > Actinomycetota > Actinomycetes > Actinomycetales > Micrococcaceae > Rothia > Rothia halotolerans. Next base: position 221,125 of record NZ_NOIU01000004.1, read on the forward strand.
CCGCCCGGACCAGCAGGGTCCGGTACGGGACCAGGCCGGCGAAGACCGTGTGCCGCCAGGCGCCGTGGGCCCCGCCCCAGTGGCCGGTCGCGGGATCCCACGGGAGGCGGTGCTCCCGCAGGTAGTCCTTGACGGTCACGGCGGGGCGCGCGAAGCCGGGCTCGGGAAGGACCCTCGGGCTCAGCTCGGCGAGCGAGCGCCAGAGGGCCAGGGGGTCGTCTTCGAGGGGGAATCGGCGGGCCATTCTCCAACGTTACTAGGAGGCATCCGCCGGCTGGGGGAGACCGGGCGTCCCGGGCGGATGCCGCCGGGCTTCGCCGCCCGCGGCGGAGGCGTCCTAGCGGCCGGCTCCGTCCCCGTGCCGTGCGGCGCCGAGCTCGCCGGCGAGGGCTTCCGTCGCGTCTCCCCATCCGGCGACGGACACGGCGTCGAGCCCCTGCCACGCCGCGGCCTCCCGGACGGCCCGGGCCAGCAGGGGCCCGTGCCGGCCGGCGTCGGCGTGGTCCTCCCACCACGCCGACTGCACGAGCAGGGTCGAGGCGGCCCGGTCCGCCTTGAGGTCCACCCGCGCCGCGATCCTGTCCCCGATGAGCACGGGCAGCGAATAGTAGCCGAACCTGCGCCGGGCGGCGGGCGTGTAGATCTCGATGCGGTAGTGGAAGCCGAAGAGACGCTGCGCCCTCTCGCGGAACCACACGACGGGGTCGAAGGGGGTGAGCACGGTGGCGCGGTCCGTCAGCCGGGGGACGCGGGCCTCGTGCCAGCGCCACGCCGGGGTCGGCCGGCCGCCGCGCTCCCAGCCCCGCACCGACACGGGCACCAGTTCGCCGGCCGCCTCGAGGTCCCGGACGGCCGCCAGTACGGCGGGGCGCGAGCGCAGGCGGTAGTAGTCGGCCAGGTCAGCGGCCGTCGCCACGCCCGAGGCCCTGGCGGCGCGGCGCACGAGCTCGCGGATCGCCTCGTCCTTCCCGGCGGTCTCCGTGAGCAGCCGCTCGGGCAGTACGTCAGGGGCCAGCGCGTAGCGGCGCTCGAAGCCCTCGCGTCCCGCCACGGCGACCTCGCCGAACCGCCACATCATCTCCAGCGCCCGCTTGACGTCGTCCCAGTCCCACCACGATCCCCGGGGACGGCGCTCGGCGTCCCTCTGCACCTGCCCCGCCCGGAGCGGCCCCCGGTGCGTCAGCTCCGCGCGCACCCAGTCGACGGTGTCCCGGTGCTCGGCGAACCATTCGCCCGGCCCGGCGTACCTCCTGCGCATCCGGTCCCGGCGGAACTCCCAGAGGGGCCAGTCCTCGGCGGGGAGGAAGGTGGCCTCGTGGCCGAGGTACTCGATGTAGGCGGGCGCGCCGCGGCGCTGCGGCCCGCCCATGACCAGGCGGTCGAGGGCGGAGGCCTCATAGGCGCCGAGCCGTGAGAACAGGGGGAGATAGTGGGAGCGGGCGAAGACGTTCACGGAGTCGATCTGGAGGAGGCCCATCCGGTCGATCTCGCGGCGCAGCGCCCGGACCCCTGGAGGGCCGGACCTGGCGGGACGCGCGCCCGCGAGCCCCTGGGTCCCGAGCGCGAGGCGGCGGGCCTCGCTCGGTGTCAGCGTGTCCTGTGCCATGCTCCGTGACGTTACCAGACGGCCGGGAAGGGTATTCAACCTCCAGGAGTTGTCCTGCCGAGAGCTGCGGAGCGGGTCTCGGCCGGAGGTTCCCGGGCCGCCCGGCAGGGCTTCCGCCGGATGCGCCTGCGTCACCCGCCGGCGCTCCGGGCGGGGGCGCGCCTCCACCCGCCGGCGCCCCGGCCGGGAGACTTACTATTAAACGGTCCGCTTCGGGAGCGGACGTGGGACATCCCGCCGAGAACGGCACGTCCGGACCTCCTCGCGCGGTCCGGGAGGCCTCGCCCGACGCCCCGCGCCCGCGGCCCGCAGCGATGCCCCGACCCGCTCTCAGAGAGGACCCCCTCGCCCGTGCCCACCGGCCACGTCCGCCAGATGCTCGCCTTCGCGCCCGCCCGCTCCGATCAGATCCCCGCGCTGAGGATCGCGATCAGCCTCGCGGTGCCGCTCGCCGTCATGCTCCTGTTGGGCCGGGCCGACCTCACGATCTTCGCCTCCTTCGGCGCCTTCACCGCGATCTACGGCCGGCAGGAGCCGCTGCGGGACCGCTTCAGGCACCAGTGCCAGGCGGGGGCCCTGCTGCTGTGCATGATCCTGCTGGGGGCGCTGCTGGCCCATCTCGGCGCATCGCCGTGGGTGGTGATCCCCGCGGTGGCCGTGGCGGGCGGCGTCGGCGCGGTCGCGAGCGCGGTGCTGGGCCTCAAGCCGCCGGGGGCGATCTTCTACATCTTCGCGGCCGGGGCGATCGGGAGCCTCCCGGCCACGGCGGACCTGGGCGCCGGCCTCGGGGTCGCCGCGCTCTCGGCGATCTGGTGCGTGCTCACGGGGCTGCTGGGCTGGTGCATCGGCGAGGGCAGGCACGGCCCGGTGGCCCCTGTGGCAGCGCATCACGGGATGAGCCGCGGCGGGATCGCCCGCCAGGGGCTGCTGTACTTCTCCGCCGCGCTGATCGCGGGCCTGCTGGGGGAGGCCTCGGGCCTCAGCCACTTCTACTGGGCCATGGTCGCGGCGGTCGCACCGATCTCCGCGCCCGACGTCGCCGCCCGGCTCTACCGAGGGATCCACCGGGTGGTCGGGACCTTCGGCGGCATCCTGGTCGCAGCCTTCGTGCTCTCCACGGGACTGCAGGAGTGGCACATCGTGGTCTACGTGGTGCTCTTCCAGTTCCTGGCCGAGGTCTTCGTGACCCGCAACTACGGCTTCGCGCTGCTGTTCATCACTCCGCTGGCGCTGCTGATGCTGCAGCTGGCGCACCCGGCCTCGACGCAGGAGATCCTCACCGCGCGGATGGCCGAGACGGCGATCGGGGCCGCGGTGGGCCTGGGCCTGGTGCTGATCTTCCGCACCCGCCGGGAGCGGGAGGCGGACACCCGGGCGCTGCCGATCCTGGGGCGCATCGGCCGGCGCCGCTAGCCTGTGGGGTCCGACGGCGGCCCCGGGCGGGACCGCACCGGCGCAGGGCGGCGTCGGGCGTCGGGGAGGATCGCCGCTAGCCGGCGCGGACCTGCGACTCCACGGTCTCCGCGAGCTTCCGCAGCGCCGAGCGCCACCCCGAGGCCACCGTCTCGTGGATCTCGGGCGGCATCGCCCCCTGGCTGACCACGACCCGGGTCCCGGTCCGCCCCTCGACCTCGCGCTCCAGGAACTCGATCCGGTGGAACACGCTCGCGTCGGTGGCCTCCCCGTCCGGCCCGGGCAGGGACTCGCGGTGCTCGAGCAGCTCGTTCTCGACGACGCTGACGTACGTCGCGTACATCGGCACCGCCTGGCTGGGGTCGGCGTGGTTGACCATGACCAGCCGCAGCGTGCCGCCCGGCCTGGGGTCCAGCGAGATCGTGTGCACGGGGACCAGCCACCCCGCCGGGCCGTACCAGCCGGCGAGGCGCAGGGGGTCGGTGAAGGCGCCGAAGACCTCGGCGGGGGAGGCGGCGACGTCCTCGGAGACGGAGACGATGTGGTCGGCGGGGACCGTGGCCAGAATGCTCATGATGTGCCTTTCTCAGCCCCGGGCGCTCGCGTAGTAGCGTCCCATGAACTCGTCACGGTACGCGAAGTAGTCGCCGGAGGCCATGGTCTCGCGCGCGGTGTCGACCATGCGCACGATGAACCGCTCGTTGTGGATCGAGGCCAGGGTGGCGGCGAGGCGCTCCTTGGCCTTGAAGAGGTGGTGGAGGTACGCGCGCGAGTAGTTCGCGCACGTGTAGCAGTCGCAGCCCTCGTGGACGGGGCCGAAGTCGGTCTTGAAGCGGGCGTTGCTGATGTTGAACCGGCCGTCCGGGGAGTAGACCGCGGCCGAGCGGGCGACCCGGGTGGGGGAGACGCAGTCGAAGGTGTCCGCGCCGTTCTCCAGGGCCACGAAGATGTCGTCCGGCTCCGAGATGCCCAGCAGGTGCCGCGGCTTGCCCTCGGGCAGCTCCTCGTTGCACCAGCGGACGATCGTGCCGAGGTTCTCCTTCTCCAGTGCCCCGCCGATCCCGAAGCCGTCGAAGGCCATCTCGCCGAGGTCCCGGCAGGCCCTGCGGCGCAGGTCCTCGTACTGGGCGCCCTGGATGACGCCGAACAGCGCCTGGTAGGGCCGGTGGGAGCGCTCCTCGGTGAGCCGGAGGTGCTCGGCGACGCAGCGCTGCGCCCACAGCCGGGTCCGCTCCAGCGCCTGCTCCTGATAGGGGCGGGAGTTGTACAGGGTGGTCAGCTCGTCGAAGGCGAACATGACGTCGGCCCCGATCCGGTGCTGCACGCCCATCGAGATCTCCGGGGTGAAGCGGTGCAGGTCGCCGTTGAGGTGGGACTTGAAGGTCACGCCGTCGTCGTCCACGTGGGCCATGCGCAGCTTGCCGGCGGCGACGTCGTCGTCCCCCAGGGGCCTGCCGTCCGCGCCGGTGGCCTCGGTGACGGTGCCCATGTCGATGACCTTCTTGAAGCCGGAGCCGAGCGACATCACCTGGAAGCCGCCGGAGTCGGTGAAGGTCGGGCCGTCCCAGTTCATGAAGGCGCCGAGCCCGCCCGCGGCGTCCAGGACCTCGGAGCCGGGCTGGAGGTACAGGTGGTAGGCGTTGGCCAGCAGCGCCTGGCTGCCCAGCTCGCGCATCGACTCGGGCAGCACCGCCTTGACGGTGGCCTTGGTCCCCACCGGGATGAAGGCCGGCGTGCGGATCCGGCCGTGCGGGGTCTCGATGACGCCGGTGCGGCCGAGGAACTCGCCGCCGTCGTTGCGGGCTCGGGCGTCCGCCGAGGGCCCGGCGTCGGCGGTCTCGCTCAGGCGCGACTCGACGCGGAAGCCGAACTGGTCGCTGGGGAACGTTGTATCAAGCACCCGATACATCCTAGGGGGTCGGCGGGAGGGCCGCCGCCGCGTGGGTCACGCCCGCGGCGGCGGTCCCGCCGGTGCTGGTCAGCAGCGTCCCCAGCCCGCGTGGGCCAGGGCGCGGTGCACGAGGTCGCCGGCCCCGCCCTCGAACTCCTCCTGGATCTCCTGGCTGACCGCCTCGTCGGGGGTCAGCCAGGAGAGCTGGATGGCGTCCTGGCGCGGCTCGCAGTCGCCGGCCACGGGCACGATGTAGCACAGGGCGACGGCGTGCTGCCGCTCGTCCGTGAGCCCCGACTGCGAGGGGCTCGGGAAGTACTCGGCCACGGTGAACGGCGTCAGGGTGAAGGGCATCTGCGGCATCGCCAGCGGCCCGAGGTCCTTCTCGAGGTGGCGCAGCAGCGCCGCGCGCACCGTCTCGCGGTAGTGGACCCTGCCGGAGACGAAGGAGCGGACCATGGTCCCCTCCGCGTTGGGCCTCAGCAGGAGCCCGACCTCGGTGATGTTCCCCAGCGGGTCCAGGACCACGGGGATGGCCTGGATGTACACCATGGGGAGTCGCTGGCGGGCCTGGGCGAGCTCCTCCTCGGGGAGCCAGCCCGGCGTGGGATCCGGGGTACGTACACTGCTCATGTCACGGTTCTATCTCACCGTCCCGGGGCCCTCCTAGCGGGGAGGGGGAAATACCGCGGGGTTCGGCTACCCGCTGAAAAGCCGACGCCGGCCGCGGGACGGTGCCCGCGGCCGGCGTCGGAAGCCGGGAGGGGCGCCCTCAGCGCCCGAGCCTCCACGCGGCCTCCAGGATCGTCCAGGCCTGGACCTGGGAGGACAGCTCCACGCCGGCGCCGGCCCCGAGCGCCTCGGAGCTGTGCCGGGCGGCGTCGGGGGAGAAGACGGCGACGGCGCTGCCCCGGATCTCCGCGACGTCCACGCCGGGCTCGTTGAGGGGCAGGTCCGGGTCGTACTCCCGGCGGCCGCTCCAGAGCATCTCGGCGGTGGCCAGCACGAGCTCGCGCGCCGTTCTGCGCGTCGCCTCGGAGAGGCGCCCGTCCAGGGCCGCGGCGGCGAGGTAACGGGCCAGGATCCCGGCGAAGAGGCCGGCGTCGCCGCCGCCCCGGGTGTCGAGGATCCGCACCGTGGTGCCCTCCACCTCGACGTCGACCGTCAGCGTCCGCGCGGCCGCCTCCACGATCTGCTCCGCGTGCCGCAGGTCGCCCTCGGGGTGCTCCAGGTGCGCGGCGAGCACGGTGCCCTGGTTGTAGGAGTGCACGCTGCGGTTGACCTCCGGGACCAGCTCCCCGTTCCGGGCCGGCGTCAGCCGGATCCCGTCCAGGTACCCCCGCTCGGGATCGAAGAGGCTCTCGCGCAGCCAGCTCATCAGGGCCGCGGCCTCCTCGTGCCGGCCGGCGCGGATGAGGGCGACGGCGATCGGCGCGGTGGAGGGCGTGTTCTTGTAGTCCTCCGCGGTGTTCCAGAACGCGCCCCCGCCGAGCTCCGGCGTGACGGCGCGGGCCAGCCGCGGGTACAGGACCCGGCCGACCTCCTGGGCCGGCCCGGAGCCCCGCCCGGAGACCCGGCGGGAGAGGGCGTTGAGCCGCTGGGCCGCGAGCGTCAGCCAGGCCATGTCGTCGTAGTAGGAGTTGGCGTAGGTGCCGAGGTTGTGCCAGCGGATGCCGCGCAGCAGGCGCGTGCCGTTGTCCAGCCAGCGCTCGGCGTCGGAGGTCCGTCCCAGGGCGAGGTCCCGCTCCCCGGCGTCGACCATGGCGTCCAGCAGCTGCGCCTGCCACCAGTAGTTCCAGCGGGTCAGGCGCGAGCCGAGGCTGCCGCGGGGCGGCACGCTCGCCCGGGCCACGAGGGTGCCCGGGACGCCCAGGAGGCGGTGCACGAAGAGCTTGCTGACCGAGTAGGCGGCCAGCTCCGCGCGCTCCGGGCGACCGGGCTGCGAGGCGCGGTCGCGGCGTCCGGCCCGGGTGGCGGGCGCTCCGGTCCCGGCGGGGCCGGGGCTCCGATCCTCCGTCCCGGTCTCGTGCCCAGGGGCATGGGGGGTGGGATCCGGGGTCATGCTGCCTCCCTCACTGCTCGGTTGCGGTCCTCTCCAGGGTACGCGCCGAGCGCAGGAGCATCCGCTCGCCCGTGAAGGGGTGGACGAGCAGCAGCTCCCGGGCGAGGAGCTGCAGGTCGGGGAGGGCGGCGGCCTCCCCGGGCGGGAGGATCCGCGGGTAGAGCGGGTCGCCGAGGATCGGGCGGCCGATCGAGTTCAGGTGCACGCGGATCTGGTGGGTCTTGCCGGTCCGGGGCATCGCCCGGTACAGCCCGAGGCCGCCCGCGGCGTCGTCCCCGGGGCACGACGCCGCGAGCTCCTCCAGCAGCGTCAGCGCGGTGAAGGCGTTGGGCGATCCCTCCACCTCGCGGGCCTGCAGGACGCCGGGCCGCTTCTCGATGCGGGAGCGCAGCTCCAGCGGGGCGTCCGGGTGGCGGGGCACCTCGGGAGCGCCGGCCGGGCCCAGGGGCGCGACGGCCTCGTAGGCCTTGCGGACCCGCTGCGTCTCGAACAGCGCCTGGAGCGGGCCCCGGGCCTGCCGGGTCTTGGCCAGCAGCAGGACGCCGGCGGTCAGGCGGTCCAGCCGGTGCGCCGGGGAGATCAGGTCGTTGCCGGTGGAGGCGCGCAGGGCCGTGACCACGGTGCGCCGGACGTGCCCGCCGCGCGGGGTCACCGGCAGGCCGTGGGGCTTGTCCACCACCAGCAGGTGCTCGTCCTCGTGGAGCACGGGCAGGCTGATCGGGGCGTCGGGCTCCTCGGGGAGGGGCCGGAAGACCCAGACGCGCCCGCCGGGTACGAAGGGCGCCGAGGCCTCGAGCCGCTCCCCGTCCGGGCCGAAGACGTCGCCGCGCTCGAACAGCGCCGCGACGGCGCCGGCGTCGTGGGGAGGGAAGCGCTCGGCCAGGAACGCCGCGACCGTCTCCCAGCCTCCCTCGCGCGGCAGGCGAACCCCGGTGGGGGAGACGCCGTCGCGGGAGGGCACCGGGGACTGCGGGCGCGGGCGTCGGGCCATGGGGAGGCTCCCTCGGTCGGGGTCGGGGTCGGGCAGGCGCGGACCGGGGCTCGCTTCCGAGGGAGGCGGCGCCTTCGCCCGGAAGCGAGCGCCGCGGTACGGGCCACCAGGATGGAACGGGCGGCAGCCCTGCGTCAAGACGTTCCCTGCCGTCACGGGCTTCGGTAGTGTTCTCAGTACCCGCCGGGGCCGGAAGCGGGCCGGCGGAAGCGGAGGACCGACCAACCGACCAAGGGGGATCCAGTGCGCGCAGAGTCCCGCGGCGACCGGCCGCATCCTGAAGGCGGACGGGAGGCGGGGGAGGAGCTGGTGGTCCTCCTCGACGCCGCGAACCGGCCCGCCGGGACGTTCCCCAAGGCGAGGGTCCACACGGGGGACACGCCGCGGCACCTGGCCTTCTCCTGCTACGTCCTCGACGCCGAGGGCCGGCTCCTGCTCACTCGCCGGGCCCTGGGGAAGAGGACGTGGCCCGGCACCTGGAGCAACAGCCTCTGCGGGCATCCCGGGCCCGAGGAGCCGATGCCCGAGGCCATCCTCCGCAGGGCCCGGCAGGAGCTCGGCATGGAGCTGACCGGCCTGCGGGAGGTCCTGCCCGAGTTCGCCTACCGGGCGGTGGACGCCAGCGGGATCGTGGAGAACGAGTTCTGCCCGGTCTACGTGGCGCGTGCGGCGTCGGACCCCGATCCCCGCCCCACCGAGGTCTGCGAGATCAGCTGGGTCCCGGCGCGCGACGCGGTGGCGGCGGTCCGCGCGGTGCCGGCGGCGTTCAGCCCGTGGATGGGCTGGCAGCTGGAGCAGCCGGACCTGCGGAGGGCGCTCGCGGGCTGAGGCCGCGGCATGTGTACGGCGGGCCCCTCCTGGGCCGCCCCGGACCGCGCGAGACCGCCTGCCGTGACCTCGGGGATCCGGCCAGCTGAGGATCCGTCGGGCCGCGGCCCTTGACCGTTCCCCTGCCGCCGCCCGACGATGGGGTGATGGACTACACACGACTGGGAAGCTCAGGCCTCTACGTCTCGCGGCTGGCCCTGGGGACCATCCCCTTCGGCTCGGGCGGCGGCTTCGAGAAGATCGCGGGCCTGGGGGTCGAGGAGGCCTCGCGGGCGATCCGGGAGAGCCTCGAGCGCGGCATCAACTTCATCGACACCGCCAACCTGTACTCGGCGGGCGACTCCGAGCGGGTGGTCGGCGAGGCCCTCGGCGCGGACCGCGACCAGGTGGTCCTGACCTCCAAGGCGCGCATGCCCACCGGCGATGGGCCCAACGACGGCGGCTCCAGCCGGATCCACCTGACCCGCGCCGTCGAGGACAGCCTGGACAGGCTGGGCACCGACCGCCTCGACCTGCTCTACCTCCACGCCTGGGACGGCCAGACCCCCATCCGGGAGACGATCGAGACCGCCAACGAGCTCATCCGGGCCGGGAAGATCCGCTACTGGGGAGTGTCCAACTACAACGGCTGGCAGCTGGCCAAGACCGTGTACGAGGCCAAGCTCGCGGGGCTGGAGGGCCCGGTCGCGCAGCAGGTGTACTACACGCCCGAGGCGCGGGAGATCGAGTACGAGATCATCCCCGCGGCCCGCGACCTCGGCGTCGCGACCTTCGGCTGGAGCCCCCTCGGGGAGGGCCTGCTCAACGGGAAGGTGCGCCGCGGGCGCGAGACGCCGGCGGACACCCGCCAGGGCGCCGGCTGGCCCGAGCCGCACGTCACCGACTGGGATCGCGCCTACGACCTGATCGAGCTCCTCGACGAGATCGCCCGGGACCTCGGCTGGACCATCCCGCAGGTCGTCATCTCCTGGCTGATGGACCGGCCGGGGGTCAACGGCATCGTCATCGCGGCACGCCGCTTCGAGCACCTGCAGGAGGACCTCGATGCCGGCGAGCTCGCCCTCCCGCGGGAGGCCCGGGATCGGATCACGGCCGCCTCCCAGCTGCCGGCCTACTATCCGATCTGGCACCGCCTGCTCAACGGCAAGGACCGGCCGGAGCCGGCGGAGGCGGAGTTCTACGCGGAGTTCGAGGCGCACAGCATCGGCGAGGAGCAGGGCTGATCCGGGTCCGGGCCGCCGGCCTGCGGAGGGGTCGAGGGCGCGAAGGCTGAGGCCCTCCTCCTCGGGGCCTCGCCGCTCACGGCTCACGAGCCTGGCCGGCTCATGGCTCCCCTGGTCTCAGCGCTGCCGCGGGTGGTCTCCGCGCTGCTTGCGGGGCCCCGTCACGAAGAGCATGAGCCCGCCGAGCAGGAGGGCGACGACGATCACCACGGGGATGATCCAGACGTAGGAGGCGCTGGTCATCGTGGCGACCAGGATCACCGCCACCGCGCCGACCAGCAGCGTCGCCAGGAAGATGACCAGGGCCTGCTTCCGAGAGCGTTGCGGGCGAGTGTTCATGGCCTGCGTCCTTTCCGACGGGTCGTTCCTGATGGCAGCGGGCGGAGGGGGGAATCCCTCCGGAGGGCCCGTGAGGGGCCTCACGTCCAGCGTACTCACATCCGGAAGGGGGCGCAGGGGCTACGCCCACGGCGATAGGAGGTGCGGTCCCGCGGGGGAGGCGGGACCGCCGTGCCCTCAGCCGCGGCCGCCACGGGCGAGCGACGCCCGCAGGACGGCCGGGAGGTCGTAGGAGCGGTGTCCCGTCCCGGGGACGACGCGCAGGCTTGCCCCGGTCCACCCCGCCGCGCGGTAGGCCGTCGCCCCGCGCTGGGCGGCCCGCGCGGCGGACCAGAGCGGACGCGGCGGATCCGGCGAGCCGTCCCGGTCCCCGATCCACCAGAGGAGGGGCAGCCCGGCGTGCTCACCGGGCGGCGGGACCGGAGCATTCCCGGGATCGCCTCCTCCCACCATGACGGCGCCCGCGAGCGGGACGGCCGGCCCCTCCGCCGGCTCCGCCTCACCCGGATCCGCACCGGCGGAGACCGTCTCCCAAGCGCCCGCATCGGCGGGATCCGTCTCCCCGGGGCCCGCGCCGGAGGGGAGCAGCCGGCGCAGCTCCGCGGCGAGGAGCTCCGCGCCGCCGGAGTATCCCATGACCCATATATGCCGCGGCCGGAAAGGGAGCAGGGTGGGGAGGACGTCCAGGAACCCGCGGAGCCACCGGGCGTTCTCGCGGTGCCGCACCCACCAGGTGAGGCCCCCGACGCCGACGGCGCGATCGGGCGTGTCCACCGCGACGAGCGCTGCGCCGTGCTCGGCGGCCGTCGCGGCCAGTCCCCGCATCGTCCGTCCCCGTGGGCGGTGGAAGCGGGAGAGGGCCGGCAGCCAGTAGTCGCCGTCGAGGTAGACGACGACGCCGCCCGGCCCGCCCCGCCGCAGCCCTCCGGCGTACACGTGGTACCTGACCCCGCGCCCGTCGGGATGGAGGCGGTACAGCGAGCGGCCGGCGTCGCCCGCCGACCTGCTCTCCTCGCGGCGGGCCCTCCGCTCGGCCAGGCGGGTCAGAGCGCCACCGAGGAGGCGGGTCAGAGCGCCGCCGAGCAGGCGGGACAGGGGCAGAGGCGCGGGCCGCGGCCGCCGGGCGCTGCGTGCTCGCCGCCGCCCCCGGCTCCTGCCCGCCCGGCCCAGCCCCCGCATGCCCCCGCTCACCGGCTCCCGGGCTCCCGGCGCATCCGGATGCCGCGCGGCGTCGTGTAGAAGCCCGCCCTCACCAGGGCATCCCGCAGCGCGCCGAGAGCGTCCGGCCCCTCGGCGCCGTGCCCGCGCTCGAGGATCCCCAGCCCGTTGACCTTCTCCACCACGAGCTTGTCCACCGCCCCCAGTCGCACCGCCCGGGCCACGGCCGGGGCCGCGAGCTCCAGATCGGAGGGATCGGAGCTGAAGGCGAGCATGGTCTTGCCGCCGCGCTCGATGTACAGCACGGGCCGCCCGTCCACCAGGACCACCAGGGCGCCGGCCTTCCGGCCCGGGCGGGCGAGCCGGGCGTCGTCGTCGGCCCCCGTCAGCAGCTGCGCGGCGGGGACCGGGTCGGGCCAGGCCAGCGTGGCGCCGTAGGCGTTGGCGGGATCGGTGGCGGCCAGGACGAGGACCTGCGGGGCGCGGGGTGCGGAGGCCGCGTCCTCGAGCTGCTCGTCGAGCATCGAGGAGCGCAGCAGGTCTACGGTGGCCGGCGCCGCGAACTGCGCCCCGCCCAGGCCCTCCACGAAGTACCCGCGCCGGGCGTCGCCCTGGTCCTCCTGGGCCGCCAGGATCTGGTAGACGGCCGCGAACCCGCCCGGCGACTCCTCCTGGGCCACGGCGCCCCGGGTGAGCACGCCGTAGCGGTCCAGCATGAGCTGGGCGAGGGCGACGGCGCGCACCGTCTCCTCCAGCGGCTCCTCGTCCAGGAACGCGCTCACCCGGGACCACCTGCCGGACAGCTCCCGCTCGCGTTGCGGGGTCAGCCCGCTCATCCCGGCCTCCAGGGCGCCGAGGGAGCCGCTCGCGCCCAGGCCGGAGGCGCCGCCGAGAGCCGGGGCCCTGCCGCGCCGCGCCGTCGCGATCCTCCCCGCCCCGCGCCTGCCGGCCGTGCGGGCGCGCGCCGGCGCCTTCGGGCGGGCGTGGGCGCCGCGGCCGCCGTCGAGGAAGGCACGCAGCGGGGCGGCCGTGTCGTTGGTGGCCAGGCCCGCCCAGACCAGCTCCCAGAGGGCGTCGCCGGTCCGGGAGAGCGAGAACCCGGCGCGGGCGGCGATGCGGGGGACGAAGTCGGCGCCGTCGCCGATCGCCGCGTAGACCGCGCGGGCCTCGGCGCTCAGGTCGTCCAGCGGGATGGCCGGCTCGGGGCGGACGGTGAGGTCGGCGGACTCGGTCAGGTGCAGCGCGACCCAGCCGTCCTGCCCCGGCACGGTACCGGCCCCGGTCCACAGCACCTCGCCGCCGGACATCGCCTCGTCCAGCATCGCCGGGGCGTAGCCCCTGATCCGGGAGGGGAGGACGAGGGTCTCCAGGGCCGAGGCGGGCACGGGGACGCCGGCCAGCTGGTCGATCACCGTCAGCAGGCCGTCGGCGTCGGAGACCCGCGGGTCCTCCGCCGCGCCCTCGGCCCGCACGTGCTGCCAGGCGGGCAGGAAGCGGGCGTAGGTCGCGGCGTCGACGGGCTCGATCTGGGAGCGCAGCTTCGCCAGGGAGCGACGCCGGATGGTCCGCAGGACGCCGGCCTCGCACCACTCCTCGGCCTCCTCGGGCGCGCCCTCCCCGCGCCGCCGGGCCAGCAGCTCGGCGGGCAGGAACCGGCCGGCGACCACGCGGCGGTCGGCCGCGAGGCGCTCCAGCACCGTGTCTACCACCGCGGTGCCGAGGCCCAGCGCGGCGGCGGCCTCCGCCGTCGTGAAGGGGCCGTGGGTGCGGGCGTAGCGGGAGACGAGGTCGCCGAGCGGGTCCGGCACCGGCTCGATGAAGGCGGCCGGGACGCCCATCGGCAGGGGGAGGCCGAGCCCGTCCCGCAGCCGGGCGGCGTCCTCGACCGCGGCGATCCGCTCCTGGCCGGCGATGCGCACGGAGATGGCGCGGTGCGCGGCGAGGAGCTCGTCGGCGGACCGGCGGGCCTCGTCCGGCTCGGTGAGCCGCCGGGCCGCCTCCTCGAGGCTCAAGGGGCCGAGCAGCCGCAGCAGGTCGGCGAGGCCCTCGACGCCGCGCATCCGCCGGTCCTCGGCCAGGCGCTGCAGCTGGTGCTCCGTGTCCTCCACGACGTCGGCGTCCAGCAGCTCACGCAGCTCGTCCCGGCCGAGCAGCTCGGCCAGCAGCGAGGGGTCCAGGGAGAGCGCCGCCGCCTTGCGCTCGGCCAGGGGCGCGTCCGTGTTGTACAGGAACTGGCCGACGTACCCGAACAGCAGCGTCTTGGCGAAGGGCGAGGGCTCGGAGGTCTCCACCTCCCGGACCGCGATCTGCCGGGAGGCAACCTGCTCGTGGATGCGCCGCAGGGCGGGGAGGTCGTAGACGTCCTGCAGGCACTCCCGGACGGTCTCCAGGATGATGGGGAAGCTCGGGTACCTGCGGGCGACGTCGAGCAGCTGCGCGGAGCGCTGCCGCTGCTGCCACAGCGGGGTCCGCCGTCCCGGGTCGCGCCGGGGGAGCAGCAGCGCCCGGGCGGAGCACTCGCGGAAGCGGGAGGCGAACAGGGCGGAGGAGCCGACCTGCTCGGTGACGATCGCCTCCAGGTCCTCGGGGTCGAAGAGGAAGAGGTCGGCGCCCGGCGGGTTCTCCTCCATGGCGGGGATGCGCAGCACGATGCCGTCGTCGGCGGCCATCGCCGAGCCGTCGAGCCCGTACCTCTCGTCGATGCGCGCGCCCACCGCCAGCGCCCAGGGGGCGTGGACCGGCATGCCGTAGGGGGAGTGCAGGACCACGCGCCAGTCGCCCAGCTCGTCCCGGAACCGCTCGACGATCATGGTCCTCTCGCTGGGCACCTGGGAGGTGGCGGCCGACTGGTCGGTCACGTAGGTGCGCAGGTTGTCCACCGCCCACTGGTCCAGGCCGGAGGCGGCGAGCCGCCGCTCCGCCGCGTCCGCCTCCTCCTCGCCGGCCTCGAAGGCGCTCGCGAGCTCGCGGGTGAAGCGCCCGGTCGCCTCGCCGAGCTCCACCGGGCGGCCGGGGCCGTCGCCGTGCCAGAAGGGCAGCTTGCCGACCTGGCCCGGCGCCGGGGTCACGCTGACCCGGTCGTGGGTGATCTCCTCGATCCGCCAGCTCGTGGCGCCCAGGGCGATGACGTCGCCCGCCCGGGACTCGTAGACCATCTCCTCGTCCAGCTCGCCCACCCGCTTGGGCCCCCGGTCGGTCTCGTCCGAGCCCACGATGTACACCGGGTACAGCCCGCGGTCGGGGATGGTCCCGCCGGAGGTGACAGCGACCCGCTGGGAGCCGGGCCGGGGCTCCAGGACGCCGGCGTCGCGGTCCCAGACCAGGCGGGGCCGCAGCTCCGCGAACTCGTCGGAGGGGTACTTGCCGCTCAGCAGGTCCAGCACGGCGTCGAAGGCCGAGCGCGGCATCGCGGCGAAGGGCGCGGTGTGCCGCAGGGCCTCGAACCAGGCCTCGACGTCCACGGGCCCCAGCGCGCACGCCGCGACCGTCTGCTGGGCGAGCACGTCCAAGGGGTTGGCGGGCACGGCGAGCGGCTCGATCCGCCCGGCCCGCATCCGCTCCACGGTCACGGCCGCGGAGAGCAGGTCGCCGCGGTGCTTGGGGTACATCACGGCCCGGGAGGTCTCGCCGACCTGGTGGCCCGCGCGCCCCACCCGCTGGAGGCCGCTGGCCACGCTCGGCGGCGACTCGACCTGGATCACCAGGTCCACCGCGCCCATGTCGATGCCGAGCTCGAGGGAGCTGGTGGCGACGACGCAGTGCAGCCGCCCGGTCTTCAGCGCGTCCTCGATGAGCGCGCGCTGGTCCTTGGAGACCGAGCCGTGGTGGGCCCGGGCCAGCTCGGCGGGTGCGGTCCCGGAGTTCAGGTGGTTCAGCGCGGGCGGGGCGTAGGGGAGCTCCGGGGCGACGCCGTCCCCGCCCGCGCCCGCTCCCACGGCCTCGGCTCCCGCCGCGCCGAATCCCGCCCCCTCACGCCCGGCCTCGATGCGCATCCCGGCCCCGGCGCCGCGCGGGCGCGAGGACGACGCCGGCGCGGCGTTGCCCCGCTGCTCCTCCCGGAAGGCGTGGACCTCGTTGAGGCGGGAGGTCAGCCGCTCCGCCAGGCCGCGGGAGTTTGCGAAGACGATCGTGGAGCGGTTGGCCTCGACGAGGTCCACGATCCGCTCCTCGACGTGCGGCCAGATCGAGGCGACGACCTCGTGCGGGGTCTCCGGCGGGAGCTTCGCGGGGCCGCCGCGCCCGGCCTCCGCCTCGGCGAGCGGGGACTCGAGGTCCAGGCCCAGCGCGTCCTCCAGCGTCGCGTGGCCCGAGGCCGCCGACCCGGCGTCGGCCCCGGTCCGGACCGTGGGGAGCTCGGAGCGCGGGACGGGCGTGGTCAGGTTGGACATGTCGGGGACGGGCACCGAGACCCGCAGGTCCCAGGACTTCTCCAGCGGCGGCCGCACCACGCTCACCGGCGCGGTGCCGCCGAGGAACCGGGCCACGGTCTCGACCGGCTCGACCGTCGCGGAGAGCCCGATGCGCTGGGCCGGCCGCTGCAGGATCTGGTCCAGGCGCTCGAGCGAGACCGCGAGGTGGGCCCCGCGCTTGGTTCCGGCGACGGCGTGCACCTCGTCGACGATCACCGTGTGCACCTCCGTCAGGCTCGCCCGGGCCTTGGAGGTGAGCATGAGGTACAGCGACTCCGGCGTCGTGATGAGGATGTCCGGCGGATCGGTGACCAGCCGGCGCCGCTCCCGGCCGGGTGTGTCCCCGGAGCGGACCCCCACGGAGATCTCGCGGGGCTCGCGGCCGTGCGCCCGGGCCGTCTGCGTGATGCCGACCAGCGGGGAGCGGAGGTTGCGCTCGACGTCGACGCCGAGCGCCTTCAGCGGGGAGATGTAGAGGACCTTGGTCCGGTTGGCGGCGCGGGCGGAGCCCTTGGTGGAACGTCCGGATCCCTCGGCGGCACCCTCGGAGCCTTCGCCGGCGCGCCCGAGGCCGGCGGCGGCACGCGCAGAACCCTCGGCGGCGCGTCCGGAGCTTTCGGCGGCGCGCCCGGGGCCCGCGGCGTCGGGCCCGGCCCCCGCCTCCCCGACCAGGAGCCGGTCCAGGGCCCAGAGGAAGGCCGCGAGGGTCTTGCCGGAGCCGGTGGGCGCCACCACGAGGGTGTGCTTCCCCGCGGAGATCGCCGACCAGGCCTCGTCCTGCGCCGTGGTGGGTCGCGAGAAGGCGCCGACGAACCATTCGCGGGTGGCCGGGCTGAACTGTTCGATCGCGGAGGGCATGGCACCATTGTGCCGGGAGACCGGCCCCGAAGGCACTCGGCGGAGCGAGCGGTCCGCCTCACCGGCGAGAGGGGAAGGGCCCGGGGAATATCCTGGCCACCCACTCGGTTTACCTGTAAAGCAAATGACCGATCGAGCGATAGGACCGCAGAACCCGTGACCGAACTCACCGTCGACACCCAGCTGAGCCCCGAAGACACCCGCACCCTCTTCGACGGCCGCACCGTCAACGCCTTCGAGGACGTGGAGGTGACCGCGGAGCAGATGCGCGGCATCTACGACCTCACCAAGATGGGCCCCACCGCCTTCAACTCCCAGCCCCTGCGCATCGTGTGGGTCCCGCGGGGCGAGGCGCGCGAGCGGCTGGTCTCCCACATGTCCTCCGGCAACAAGGCCAAGACGGAGGCCGCGCCGATGGTCGCGGTGCTGGCCGTGGACGAGAAGTGGCACCACCGCTTCGCGGACTTCCTCCCCGCCCGTCCCCAGATCGGCCAGATGTACCTGGACGACGAGGACTTCGCGAGCGCGGCCGGCCGGGACAACGCGTTCATCCAGGTCGGGTACTTCGTCATGGCCGTCCGGGCGATGGGGCTGGCCGCCGGCCCGATGACGGGGTTCGACGCCGCCGGCGTCAACGAGGACCTGCTGGCCGAGCGGGGCCTCCGCTCGCTGGTCGTGGTGAACATCGGCAAGGGCGTCGAGCCCGAGCACGGTCGCGGCCCCCGCTTCAGCTTCGAGGACTCGACCATCACCCTGTGACCCCGCCGGGGCGGGGCCGTGCCGAGCGGCCGCGCCCGCCCCGCCTCACGAGCGTCAGCGCAGAAGGGCCCCGCCGGATGTCCGGCGGGGCCCTTCTGGCGTCCTCGACGGCGTCGTCGCCCGGGTCACTCGGCCGAGCCGGCCCCCACCTCGCTGACGGAGAGCTGCTGGACGCCGGGGTTGCCGCACGCGCTCAGGGGGAAGTTCACCGTCAGCGACGAGTCGTCGCCCGGGGCGGTCACCTGCAGGCCGGAGGCGTTCTCCTTCTGGCACGTCTCACCGTAGAGGTCGGCCTGGGTGCTGCGCAGCACCGCCTCGGTCGCGTCGCCCGGCTCCAGGGTCTGGCCGGCTCCGGTCAGGTCGCTGGCGGGGGCGGCGGAGGCCCCGACCGTGGAGCCGTCGGCGCCGACGAAGCTGACGCCGGGGTACCCGGAGATCGCGCAGGCCGCATCGCCGCCGTTGGTCATGGTGATCGAGTAGTAGGTGGAGCCCGCGGCCCCCTCCTCGGTGTCCACGGCGATGCGCAGGTCGTTGGTGGAGCAGCTCGCAGCGGCGTCGGGGGTCTCTCCCGCCCCGGAGTCGGAATCGGAGGCGGAGGGCGCCGGGGGCGGGGCCGTGGGGACCGTGGGGGCCGCCGTCGGCTCCGCGGTCTCGGTGGGCCGGGCCGTCTCGGGCGGCTCGGAGGTAGGGTCCGCCTCCGGAGAGGCCTGCGTCGCGGAGGGCGAGGCGGGGGCGTCGCTCACGGTGGCCGAGGGCGACGCCGCGGCGGACGTCCCACCGCTCGAGGCCCCGGTCCCCTCGGGCGAGGCGGAAGCCGTGGCGGGGGAGGAGGGGGCCGCCTCTCCCTGGCCCTCACCGCCCGAGGAGCAGGCGCCGAGGCCGAGCAGCAGGGCGCACGCACCGGCGACCCACGCTGCCCGGGACCACCCGGTCGTTGTTTCAGACATGGCACAACGTTAAGCAGAAAAGGGGCCGGATTCCAGCCGGCGGCGGGAATCCGGCCCCTCGGCGGGCCCGCTCTCGGCGTGCTGCGGGCGCTACATGCCGGGCTTGAGGGTCACGGTCGCGCCGTCGAGCTCGTCGTGGTACTCCGTCTGGCAGGAGAGGCGGGAGGTCTCGTTGGCGACGTCGTCGATCATCTCCAGCAGGTCCTCCTCCTCCTCGGTGCGCTCGCCCGATGCCTCGAAGTGCTCGGGATCGAAGAAGGCGTGGCAGGTCGCGCAGGAGGCGTTGCCCCCGCAGGTGGCCAGCACGGGGTACTGGTTCTTGTGGAGGCACTCCAGCAGCGTCTGGTTGTCCTTCCACTCGACCTCCCGGGACTCGCCGTCCTCGTCGACCACGGTGATGTTGATGCTCATATGCTCTTCCATACAGTCGCGATAGTTTTCCCCGCATCAGCTTAGACGGGTCCGACGACGGCGGGAACCTGGGTGCCGGCAGGGTGACCGGAAACATGCCGCCGGGTCACGCGGTGACTTCTCAAGTAACCTGTGGGCAGGTTCTCTCACAGGAGGTGGCATGGGCTCCCGGAAACGCCCCGACGCAGCGGAGGAGCAGTTCCTCTTCTCCCTCGACCTGAAGGAGTTCGAGGCCGCCCCTGATCAGTCCGCCCCCGAGCGGGAGGCCGCCTCGGGCCCGCCCGCCCCCGATCGCGGGGCCGCCCCGGATCCGTCCGCCGCCCCCGGCCGGGAAGCTGGGACGAATGAGACGGACCCGGTGGAGGAGGCCCTTTCGGGCGAGGCCGCCGGACTCGACGAGGCGATGGGCGAGAGCCCCGCCGACGCCGAGGCGGGCGGCGAAGGCCCCGCGAACGAAGGCACCGAACCTCCCGCCGCCTCGACAGGCGAGGCCCCCGGCCCGACGCCGTCCGTCCTCGTCGAGGACCGCACCCTCGAGGCCGCGACGGTCCCGGCGGGGGATCCGGAGCCCGAGCCGGCCTCCGCCCCCGAGGCGCCGACGTCGTCCCCAGCTGCCCCTGCAGGAGCCCCCGCCTCGCGCAGCGGGTCCGCCCCCGCCCCCCAGGACGCCGACCTGCACGAGGCGATGACGCGGGCCGAGCGCGCCGTGTTCCACCGCTCGCAGCCCGAGTTCCTCCTGGACCGTGCCCGGCGGGTCTTCCACCGGGCACTGCTGGACGAGCGCGTCCTGGTCACCCATCCCTCCACCGGCGTCCCCTCCAATGCAGACAAGGACTCGGGGACCAGCGTGCGCTACGCCAGGGCCATCGCCGAGGGGATCGGCGCCGTCGAGACGGCCCCGCGGGCACCCGGCCAGTCGGTCAGCCGCAACTTCGAGCGCGCGGTGGCGGCCTATCTGCAGGGGGTCTTCCCCGCCTTCGGCGCCCTCCGACCCGGCGAGTGGATGGTGCGCCGGCTCGGGGACCGCAACGAGTACGGGGGCATCGAGGACGCCTCGGAGATCTTCGAGCAGTACGAGCACCTGGTGTCCCTGCGGGAGACGATCGAGTCCGACCGCTCGCTGCGGGGCCTGCTGGGCTACGAGGCGGAGATCCTGGCGCCCGACGTCGTGGTGGCCCGCGCCCCGATCCCCGACGCCGAGCTCAACGAGTTCACGCGCCTGGTGGACCCGCTCGGCCCGCTCGCCGCGGCGAGCCCGCTGCGCGCCGCGGTGCAGCCCAAGCACCTGCTCCACGCCGTGGTCGCGTGCAAGTGGACGCTGCGCAGCGACCGGGCGCAGCAGGTCCGCTCCGAGGCCCAGCACCTGATGCGCAACCGCCGCGGCCGCGCGCCGCACCTGGTGCTGGTCACGGGGGAGCCGATGCCCTCCCGGATCGCGGCGGTGGCGCTGGGCACCGGCGACCTCGATTGCGTCTACCACTTCGCCCTGCACGAGCTGATGGACGCCATCGACCCCCACGCCGACCCGGCGGGGGCCGAGCTGCTCCACACCATGGTGCAGGGGCGGCGGCTGCGGGACATCTCCGACCTGCCGCTGGACCTGGCGGTCTAGGAGCCCGGGCTCCTCGAACATACGTAAGCCCCGCGCCAATCAAAGGTGGCGGAGACTTATGGGAGAAGCACGTTACGAGGGGGTCTCCCATGCTCGGGGACTGGAACGGGGCTCCGAAAAGAGCCGACAGATGGTTCGCCAGCGTCAGCAAGTCCAGAAAATACGGTCGAACGGGAATGGGCTCACGGGTGGATGAGACGCGTGAGACGGCTAGGCTGTGGCACGGCAGCCGTGACGCACTCGCGTGCGACTCCTGCCCGAGTACGCCTTCACCAGGTGCCTGCGCGCCCCTCGGGAGGCCGCCCGCCCCCGTTCGGTAGCTCGACGGGCGGCCTTGAATATGCCCTCTGACGGCAGCCGCCCCGGGGATGAGCCGGGCACCGCGTTTGTTGCTCCTGCGGTCAGGGATGGTTATAGGTGGTCTGCGCGGGCCTTGCGGTGTTGCTGGGGGGGGGAGGGGGTGTCGCCGGGTGAAGTGCCGCAGAATGCGGCCTGGGCGAGGAGAACGAGGCCGATGGTCATGAAGCGGCCTCCGGGTCCTCCTCGGTACGCTGGTCCTCGTCAGATGAGGAATCGAGCTTGGAGAGGAAGTGATTGATGTGCGCTACATCGTGAAGATCGGCGGCGAGACCATCGAGGTCGCAAGCCAGGAGGACCTGGACCAGTTCGAGAAGGACCTCACGATTGGGTTCAAGCACGCGACCGTGGGCAATCAGTGGATCAACGTCGGAGACCGGCGCGTCCATGCTCCCAGCGTTATCAACGTTGTCACATTCGCTACTGAGGGGCCGGTTGACGTCGTCCGCTGAGGCCTGAATCCTCCCGAGAGCGATGATGAGCCGGTTCCAGTGCGTGAAGTCGATCTGTGAGCCCTCGTGGACGCTGTTGGTCAGGATCACGAGGACGTGAAAGGTCTAGGAGTCAGCCGTGACTTCCTGCTGGAGCCTGGTTGTGTCCCATATGGGGTACTTGACGACTATGAGCGGGTCACCTCCTCGGAGGTGGCCCGCTTTTTGCTGCCATCACGCTCTCGTGCGAGATGAGCCAGATGGGAACGGGCGAGTTGGTCGGTGAGCGGTACGCCTCTAGATCGCCACGCTCGATTATGCGCCGGGCGGTCTGAGGGGGACCACCTGCGCAAGGCGCGCGAGACTGTCGGGATGAATCAGACGGAGCTGGCGAACGCGCTAGTTATTGCGCGGCTGACCGTGGGGCGCCTTGAGACGGGGCAGTGCGCGCCCAAGCGCCCGATGGTCATGACCTGGGCAGTGGCGGCGTTCCCTCCGAGTGGCTGTTAAACGGCGAAACCCCGCCATCCGGAGATGACGGGACTTCCGTTGATACTGGGTGCGCCACGAGGGATTCGAACCCCCAACCTTCTGATCCGTAGTCAGATGCTCTATCCGTTGAGCTAGTGGCGCCCGCCCTGCTTCGCGATCTCCCGCGTTCAAGGCCGAGTACTAGCTTACACGGCCCTCTCGGAAGTGCAAACTCAGCCCGCTGTGATCTGTGCCGCAGCCCCGAATCGCCGCAAAGGGGGTGAGGCCGAGCCTGCGTACGTTAGTCTTGTCCCATCACCGGGCCACTGCGGTGCGACGTGCTTCCGAGCGCGTCGTCTGTCCTTTAAGGGGGCGGAAAGCATGTGGTGGCTCACACAATGTCGTGAGTGATGGCTCGCCCGAGCCGCTAGACCTGCTTGAGGGGAACAGATTAATGACTGACAACGTCGTCGGAACGAGCGCGCAGCTCAACCCCGGGGCCGAGGAGGCGCTGCGCAGCGCCCCCACGTCCCACGGGCGGCTGCTCGCGTGGGTGCGTGAGGTCGCCGAGCTCACCGAGCCGGAAGCGATCCACTGGGCCGACGGATCCCGTGAGGAGTGGGACAGGCTCACCACCGAGCTGGTCGACGCCGGGACCTTCGTCCGGCTGAACGAGGAGAAGTTCCCGAACTCCTTCGCGGCCTTCTCCGACCCGGAGGACGTGGCCCGCGTCGAGGAGCGGACCTTCATCTGCTCCGAGACCCGCGAGGGCGCCGGGCCCACCAACAACTGGATGGATCCCGCCGAGATGCGGGAGCTGCTCACCGAGAAGTACCGCGGCAGCATGCGCGGCCGCACCCTCTACGTGATCCCCTTCGTCATGGGCAGCCTGGACGCCCATGACCCGAAGTTCGGCGTCGAGCTGACCGACTCCGCCTACGTCGTGTGCTCCATGCGGATCATGGCGACCATCGGGCGGGAGGTCCTGGACCGGATGACGGCCTCGGACGCGTTCTTCGTCGAGGCCCTGCACTCGCTGGGCGCCCCGCTGGAGGAGGGCCAGGAGGACGTCCCGTGGCCCTGCAACCCGGACAAGTACATCGTGCAGTTCCCCGAGGACCGGGCCATCTGGTCCTACGGCTCCGGCTACGGCGGCAACGCCCTGCTGGGCAAGAAGTGCTACGCGCTGCGCATCGCCTCCGCGATCGCGCACGACGAAGGCTGGCTCGCCGAGCACATGCTGATCCTCAAGGTCACCAACCCCGAGGGCAAGGTCCACTACATCAGCGGGGCGTTCCCCTCGGCCTGCGGCAAGACCAACTTCGCGATGATCCACCCGACCGTCGAGGGCTGGAAGGCCGAGATGGTGGGCGACGACATCGCCTGGATCCGGTTCGACGACGCCGGCAGGCCCCGCGTCGTCAACCCCGAGGCCGGCCTGTTCGGCGTCGCCCCCGGGACCGGCTGGTCCACCAACCCCAACGCGATGCACGCGGTGGCCGAGGGCAACACCATCTTCACCAACGTCGCCCTCACCGACGACGGCGGCGTGTGGTGGGAGGGGATGACCGACGAGGCCCCCGAGCACCTGATCGACTGGAAGGGCCAGGACTGGACCCCGGACTCCGGCCGTCCCGCGGCTCACCCGAACTCCCGCTTCTGCACCCCGATCGACCAGGTGGACATCCTGGCGCCGGAGTACCACGACCCCGAGGGCGTGCCGCTCTCCGCGATCATCTTCGGCGGCCGGCGCAAGACCACGGTCCCGCTGGTCTCGGAGGCCTTCGACTGGGAGCACGGCGTGTTCCAGGGCGGGACCCTCTCCTCGGAGACCACGGCCGCCGCGAAGGGCGCCGTGGGCGTGGTGCGCCGGGATCCGATGGCCATGCTGCCCTTCATCGGCTACAACGCCGGCGACTACCTGCAGCACTGGCTCTCGGTCGGCGAGCGCTACGGCGCGGAGAACATGCCCGGCGTCTTCTACGTCAACTGGTTCCGCCGCACGGCCGACGGCGGCTTCGCCTGGCCCGGGTTCGGGGAGAACTCGCGCGTGATCAAGTGGATCGTGGAGCGGCTCGAGGGCACCGCCGGGGGCCGGGAGACCGCCGTCGGCACCGTGCCGACGCCGGAGGACCTGGATCTGACCGGCCTCGACTACTCGGAGGAGAGCATCGCGGCCTCGCTCGTGGTGGATCCCGAGGAGTGGAGGCAGGAGCTGCCCGGCATCGACGAGTGGTTCGAGAAGCTCGGCGACCGCCTCCCGGAGAGCCTCCGGCAGCAGCGGGCGGCCCTGGAGGAGCGCCTGAACTCCTAGCGCGCCGCCTCGACGGAGGCGGGCGCTGGAGTGAGATGGGGAGGGGCCCGACGCTGCGGCGTCGGGCCCCTCCTCGTCCGCCTTCCTCCGGTTCAAGCAGCTATTGGAAGAGGCCCCCGGCCGTCAGATCGACCTGGTCTCATACGGCGGGCTGAAGCCTTCTCTCGACGACGACATCCGCCGCGAGGCGGTACCGCTGTGATGGAGTGCCGCTGACTGTCGGGACCGGCCGGGCGTAGCTGCATCGAAGAGCGTGACTGGGACGTCACTGTGCTGTGGCCGTGGTCGGTGGTTCGATCGACGTGACGAGAGCCGCTGGCTTGCATCATGTACTGATGCAATACTGGATGCACGGATCAACACAGAGGACTCCCCTTATGCAGCTAGAACAGCAGCACCGGCAGCGCACCCAAAAACGACTCTCCGTGGCCCTCAGCGGCAAGGATCAGGAGGATCTGGACCTCATCGCGTCCAGTCCCACGATCCTCCAGGATCTGCCGGACGGCGCCAGCAGCTCTCGCTCCGCTCTCGTGCACGCCGTGTTCGAGAAAGGAATGGCAGTGATCAAGGAAGCCGAAGCTGAGCAGGCCTACGCCGAGATGGCGCAGGAACAGCGGAAGTCCGCTGCCGCACGGCGCAAGCGTGCTGTGAACCGTCCGCGCGGCCGGGCGGGTGCGCAGTGACGCGGATGCTGCGCGGGCAGATCTGGAAAGCCACTCTGGATGTCGAGGTCGGCCCCAAGCTGTATGTGGTCGTGTCCCATAATGCGCGTAACAAGAACTTCGACACCGCCTTGTGCGTCCGTCTGACGACGACTGAGAGGCACAGTCACCTGCCGCAGGTGGTGCCGATCAGCCCTGGGGAGATCGTCAACGGATGGGTAGCCTGCGACTCCCTCACTGAGATCTGGGACGACGATCTTGATGATGATCGTCCCATCGGGAACCTGAGTCCAACGATGATGAGAACCTTGCAGCCTGGCCTCTGCGCCGCTCTTGGCTTCTGAGCAAGGCGTCCCCGCACCAGTACGGTGCTGCTGGGGCGCCTTGCTCCGTGTCCAGGTCATGCCTCTGCCCGCGGCTCTCAGCCCCGCGGCACGAGCATGCGCACCACGTACCAGCCCATCACCGCGAACAGCAGGACGAGCGGGGGCCAGAACGAGATGCCGGGGAGGAGCCCGGGGCGGATGACGGAGAGCGCGGCCTCCCAGCCCAGCAGGGACAGGATCGCCGCCATCCAGCCCAGCATGCGCCGGGACAGCAGGTACAGGCGCTGCCATCCGGCGTCGGTCACGGGGCTGACGGGCACGCTGACCACCCGGACGGCCCTGACCATGAGCAGGAGCAGGGCGGTGACCAGGGCGAGGACGCCGGGACCCACCCAGACGTTGCCCCGGGAGCCCCAGCGGTCCACCTCGCCGCGCCCGTCGAAGTGGGCGGGCACGCTCTCGGGCAGCGAGGGGTAGCTGAGGGCCACGAAGAGGAGGACGCCGGCCTGCAGGAGCACGGCCACGACCATCAGGGTCCTGGTCAGCCCGTCCACGGGCTCCGGCGCGGGCCTCTCGTCCCGGTGGAAGGCACCGCGCGGAGCGGCCGCCTCCCAGGGGGCTCCTCGTCCCGCCGTCCCATCGCTGCCTTCGTCCCTCCCGGTCTTCGACGCCGCCTCCGTGCGGGGCCGTCCCCGGCCTCGCACCTGCTGCCGGCGCCCCCGCAGGCCTCCGTTCTCGTCGCTCCCCTCGCCGTCCCGGCGCTCGGCGCTCCTACCGCCGCACCAGCTCCAGCGCGAAGTCGCGCACCCGCTCCATCGTCGGGGCGTCCGGGGCCTCCACGTTCAGCCGCAGGAACGGCTCGGTGTTCGAGGGGCGCAGGTTGAACCACCAGCCCTCGGAGCGGTGGGCGAAGGTGGTCCCGTCCATCTCGTCGACGTCCACCTCCTCCGCGGAGAGGGCCTCGCGGACCCGGTCCACCGCGGCGGCCTTGTCCTCGATCTCGGAGTTGATCTCACCGGAGGCGACGTAGGGCGCGTACTTCTCGGCCAGCTCGGACAGCGGCCGCTCCTGCCCGCCGAGGGCGGCCAGCACGTGCATCGCCGCGAGCATCCCGGTGTCGGCGTTGAAGAAGTCCTTGAAGTAGTAGTGCGCCGAGTGCTCGCCGCCGAAGACGCCGTGCTCGTGGGCCATGACCGCCTTGATGAAGGAGTGCCCCACCCGCGTCTTCACCGGGCGCCCCCCGCACCGCTCCACCAGCTCCGGCAGCGCCCGCGAGGTGATGAGGTTGTAGATGACCACGGGCTCCTCCTCGCCCTCGGCCCGCGCCCGGGCGATCTCGCGCTCGGCCACCAGGGCCGCGATCGCGGAGGGGGTCACGGGGTCGCCGGCCTGGTCGATGACGAAGCAGCGGTCGGCGTCGCCGTCGAAGGCCAGGCCGATGTCCGCGCCGTGCTGAACGACGGCGGCCTGCAGGTCCCGCAGGTTCTCCGGGTCCAGCGGGTTGGCCGGGTGGTTGGGGAAGGTCCCGTCCAGCTCGAAGTAGAGGGGGACGATCTCCAGCGGGAGGGCCGGCAGCTTCGCCTCGCCCAGCACCGCCGGGGTGGTCAGCCCGCCCATGCCGTTGCCGGCGTCGACCACGACCCTCAGCGGTCGGATCCCGGAGAGGTCCACCAGGCCGCGCAGGTAGCGCGCGTAGTCGGCCAGGATGTCCCGCTCCTCGAGGTCCCCGGTGCGCCCCGCGGCCGGGATCCCCTCCTCGAAGTACCGGCGGGCGACGTCCCGGATCTCGAAGAGGCCGGTCTCCGAGGAGATCGGGACGGCCCCGGCCTTGGACATCTTCATGCCGTTGTACTCCGCAGGGTTGTGCGAGGCGGTGAAGGTCACACCGGGGGCCTCGAGCACGCCGCAGGCGAAGTACAGCTCGTCGGTGGAGATCAGGCCGATCTTCACGACGTCGGCCCCCCTCCTGCGGGCGCCGTCGGCGAAGGCATCCATGAACTCGGGGGAGGAGGGGCGCATGTCCCCGCCCACCAGGACGGTCCGGCCGGCCAGGTCCAGGACGTCCACGAAGGCCGCGCCGGTGGCCCGGACCGAGTCGGCGGTGATGGTCTCGCCGACGATCCCCCGGACGTCGTAGGCCTTGAATGATGCTTCGAAATTAACGGTCATCCGGACATTTTAGCCGCCGGGACGGCCCATCCCCGCGCGGCCCGCCGGGGCGCCGGCGGGCGGCGGCCTCACCCCTTCGGGCCCTCCGGGGCGGGTGTGGTTGGATGGGGGACCATGGGCCAGGTACTCAAGATGCACAACCCCGTTCAGAACTACGCGTGGGGCACCCGCGACACCCTCGCGCGCCTGCGCGGGGCCCCGTGCCCCGCCCCGGAGCCGGAGGCCGAGCTGTGGGTGGGGGCGCACCCGCTCTCCTCGTCCGTGGTCGAGACGCCTCAGGGGCGTGTGCCGCTGAAGGACCTGGTCGGCGAGGCGCCGGCGCGGGGGCTCGCGGAGGCGGTGGGGGACTTCCCGTACCTGCTCAAGATCCTGGCCATCGGCGCCCCCCTCTCGCTGCAGGTCCACCCCGACGTCGAGACGGCCGGCCGCGGCTACGAGCGCGAGGAGGCCGAGGGCGTCCCGCGCGACGCCCCGCACCGCAGCTACAAGGACCGCCGCTCCAAGCCGGAGACCGTCGTCGCGGTCTCCCCGCTCAGGATCCTCACCGGCATCCGGCCCGCCGCCGAGCTGCGGGAGATCGCCGGGGCGCTCGGCCTGACCTGGCTCGCGGAGCTCGCCGGCTACGACGCCCGGGAGATCGTCACCCAGATCTTCGCCAAGCCCCAGGAGTCGGCCGAGCTGGCCCTGCAGGCCACGGTCGACGCCGCCGTCGAGCACAGCCTCCACCACCCCTTCGACGAGGACGCGCCCGGCCGGCCGGGGGAGGATCCGCGGGACCGGCTCGCCGCCGTCGCGGACCTGATCCTGCTGCTGCACGACCGGCACCCGGGGGACCGGGGCATCATGGTCGCGGTGGCCATGAACCAGCTCTTCCTCGCCCCGGGGGAGTCGGCCCACACCCCGGACGGCCAGGTCCACGCGTACATCTCCGGCACCGCGGTGGAGATCATGGAGGCCTCGGACAACGTCATGCGGGCGGGGCTGACGCCCAAGCACGTCGACGTCCCGGAGATGCTCGCCGTGCTGCGCTCGGATCAGCCCGCGCCCGAGGTGTGGGAGCCCCGGGAGGAGGCGCCCGGCGTCGTGCGCTACCAGCTGTGGGACCCGCGGCTGAGCCTGGTCCGCATCGACGTCGAGCCGGAGCGTCCCGTGGAGTGGGAGCTGGCAGGCATCGCCACCGCCCTGTGCACCGAGGGCCGGGTGAGCGCGGAGCTCGACGACGCCGTCCACGAGATCGCCGGAGCCGAGGCCCTGCTGCATCTCGGCTCCCCGGACCGGGCCCGCTTCTCGGGCTCGGGGCGCCTCTACCTGGCCGCGTACCGCTGATCGCTCCCCGCCGGCACCGCACCGGCGGTTCCGGGGGTTAGGCTCGTCCCGGGCCCCGGTCCGCCCATCCTCAGCACCCGAACGGAGTCACATGTCGCAGAACGTCCCCGAAGAGGGCATCCGGAGCCGGGCCCCGCTCGGCGTCGTCGCCCTCGTGGTCCTCGGCAGCATGGTGGTGCTCATGGCGGGCCTGCAGTCCATCGCGGGCATCTTCGGCCCGGCCTTCCTGGCCTTCTCGCTGGTGATCGCGCTGCGGCCGCTGCGGCTGTGGCTCATGGACCGCGGGCTGCCCGGCTGGGTCTCGGGCGTCTTCGTGGCGCTGCTGCTCTACGCGATCCTGCTGGCCATCATCGGCTCGATGGGCGTCTCGGTGGTGGCGCTGGTGGAGAGCCTGCCCGGCTACTCCGCCCAGTTCCAGGAGCTGTACCGCCAGCTGCAGGACTGGATGGCCCAGCTGGGGCTCACCGAGACCGACCTCGGCTCCACGGCCCTGAACTACCTGCAGCCGGAGCGGGTCATCTCCGCCGCGACCACGGTGCTCTCCGGCCTCTCGGAGGCGGGCTCGCAGATGTTCGTGCTCATCATGGTGGTCGCGTTCCTGATGATCGACTCGATCATCATCAGCGGGCGCCGCGGCGAGGTCCTGGCGGCCAAGCCCGGCCTCGGCCAGGCCTTCGAGGACTTCTCGCGCCGGACCTCCAAGTACTGGGTGGTCAACACCGTCTTCGGCGCGATCGTGGCGGCCCTGGACACCGTCGCCCTGATGATCCTGGGCGTGCCCCTGGCCTTCACTTGGGGCGTCTTCGCCTTCGTCACCAACTACATCCCCAACATCGGCTTCGTGATCGGGCTGATCCCGCCGGCGCTGCTCGGGCTGCTCTCGGGCGGGGTGCCCATGGCGATCTGGGTCATCGTGATCTTCTCGGTCATCAACTTCGTGGCCCAGGCGGTGATCCAGCCGAAGGTGACCGGCGACGCCGTCGGGCTCAACACCACGGTCACCTTCGTCTCGCTGATCTTCTGGGCCGCGATCATCGGCCCGCTGGGGGCGATCCTGGCGGTCCCGCTGACCCTGTTCTTCAAGGCGCTCCTGGTCGACTCGGACCCGCGCTCGCGGTGGCTCGGCGTGGTCTTCGACTCCCGCGGCAAGCCCAACGACCTCCGCTGGACCACCGATATGCTGCGCGACGAGGGTCGCGTCTCGCTGCGGCGGGCCTACGGCCGGGGGCCGGGCTTCGAGGAGACCCGGGAGCGCAACCTGCGGGACCGGCGGGCGGTGGAGGCCGCCCAGGAGCAGGGCAACCCCGACGCCGCCGCGCAGCCGGAGTCCCCGGTGCCGGCGGCCCCCGGCGCGGGAAGTGCGACGGGCGCCTCCGAGGCGTCCCCGGCACCGGGCGTCCCCGGCACCGCCGGCCGCGCCGGGGGAGGGGCGGCGTCTGCGGAGGGTGCCGCTGACCCGGCTGACGGGCCGTCCGGTCCGGAGGAGGGCTCGGGCGGTCACGGTCCGGACGGCGAGGACCCGGAGGGCCGCGGCCCGCAGCGGGAGCGCTGAGCCGCGCGAGGAGGCGGTGCGGGATCGATTCCGCAAGTTCCTCTTCCAAGTCCCTCCTGGCGCCCGGCCACGACGTCGTCGCCCCGGTCCGCCGCCGCGGGTCAGTGCCGCAGGATCAGGCTCGCCGTCATGGCCTCGAACGCCAGCCGGGGGTTCGCCGTGGCGATCCGCCGCCGGGTGAGGTTGATCGTGTCGATCTGCTCGAGGGTCCGCTCCGCCGTGGAGTTCAGCGCGTAGTCCTCCAGCTCCCGCTGCAGGTGCTGGTTGATCAGCGGCGATCCGGTGCGCAGCTGCAGGGTCAGCACGTCGCGGTAGAACGTGGAGAGGTCGATCAGGAAGCGGTCCAGCGTGTCCACCTGGATGCGCCGGGCCCGGCGCTTCTGATCCTCCTCGAGGCGGCGCAGCGCCGCGCGCAGGTGCGGCGGCAGCTTGGCCGACTCCTCGGCCCCGAGCGTGACCATCAGCTCGACCCTCTCCCGCTCGTTGCGCTCCTCGGCGTCGGCCTCCGACTCCGCCTCCGCGGTGGTGATGAGGCGGTCCGCCGCGGCCACCGCCGAGCTGATCCCGGCCAGCCCGAGCGGCAGCCGCACCACCTCCTCCCGCCGCGAGCGGGCCTCCGGGAAGACCGCGAGCCGCCGGGCGATGCCCACGTGCCCCTGCGCCAGCCGGGCCGCGTGCAGCGCCGTCTCCTCCTCGATCCCCTCCCGGCGGACCAGCAGCCGGGCCACCTCCTCGGCGGCCGGGACCTTCAGCCCCACCGGCCGGCAGCGGGAGCGGATCGTGACGAGGACGTCGACGGGGCTCGGGGCGCACAGGAGCCAGATCGTGTGCGGCGGCGGCTCCTCGATCGCCTTGAGCAGCACGTTGGAGGTCCGCTCGGGCATCCGGTCCGCGTCCTCGACGATCATGATGCGCCAGCGCCCGACGGCGGGCCGGTCCTGGGCCTTGACGACCAGCTCGCGGGCCTCCTCGATCTTGATGCTGAGGTTCTCGGTCGCGAAGTACGTCAGGTCCGCGTGGGTCCCGGCCATCGCGGTGCGGCAGGACTTGCACCGCCCGCAGCCGCGTTCCCACGGGTCGGGGCGCTCGCACAGCAGGGCGGCGGCCAGCGCCCGGGCCGCGGTGGACCGGCCGGATCCGGGAGGGCCGGTGAACAGCCAGGCGTGCGAGGGCACCTCCTGGGCGGCGGCCCGGCGCAGCTGCTCGGCCGCCCGCTCCTGGCCGACGAGCTCGTCCCACACGCTCATCGCAGGCCCTCCCCGCCGCCCTCGTCCGCCGGCCTCGGCGTCCCCAGCAGCGGCTCGACGGCGTCCCACACGCGCGCGGCCACGGCCTCGACGGCGCCGGTCCCGTCGACCGCCGCCCGGCCGCGCTCCGCGCGCTCGGCCAGCCGGGCGAAGGAGGCGTTGACCCGGGAGTGGAACGCGTCGGGCTCGGCCTCGAGCCGGTCGGCCCCGTCTCCGCGGCCGCCCATGCGCTCGCGGGCGTCCGCGAGCGGGACGTCGAGGACCACCGTCAGGTCCGGCTGCAGGTCCTCGGTGGCCCACCGGGAGAGCGCCGTGACGGGCCCCTCGCCCAGCCCCCGGCCCGCGCCCTGGTAGGCGGCGGAGGAGTCGATGTAGCGGTCGCAGACCACGACGGCGCCGCGCTCCAGGGCCGGTCCGATCAGCTGGTGCGCGTGGGCGGCCCGGGCCGCGGCGTAGATCAGCGCCTCGGTGTGCGGGTCGATCTCGCCCTGACCCTGCCGCAGCACCAGCTCCCGCAGCCGCTCGCCGACCTCGGTGCCGCCGGGCTCGCGGGTCAGCACGACGTCGTGTCCCGCCTCCTCGAGCCGGGCCGCGAGGATCCGGGCCTGCGTGGATTTCCCGCTGCCGTCCCCGCCCTCCAGCACCACGAAGGTGCCGGGGTGCGGCGGGCGCGGGGAGGCCGGGGAGAAGCTCAGTTCGGAAGTCACGGCTCCAGCCTACCGACTGCATGGCCCGCACCCCGCGCGGGGAGGCGTGCGGCCCCACGTCACGGGGTAGCCTGTGGACATGCCTGAGAACACTTCCGATCCCCAGCAGCCCCGGGCCGGGCTGAGCCGCGAGACGCTCGTCGTCTCCGCCGGGCGCCCCGCCGCCGAGCACGACGCCCCGGTGAACCCGCCGATCCACCTCTCCTCGACCTTCCACGGCGCGGGCCCCATCCTCCCGAGCGACCGGGCCTACGGCCGCTTCACCAACCCCACCTGGGAGGAGCTCGAGTCCGTCATCGGCAGGCTCGAGGGCACGGAGCTGCCGGCGCTGCTCTACGGCTCCGGCATGGCCGCGGTCTCGGCGGTCCTGGAACAGGTCCCGGTCGGCTCCGTGATCGTGATGCCCGAGCACACCTACCTGGGCACCATGTCCCTGGCCCGCCAGATGCAGGACCGGGGCATCTCCCGCCTGGTGGAGGTCCCGGTCGAGGACACCGACGCCGTGATCCGCACGCTCACCGAGCAGGCCCGCTCCCTGCCCGAGCCCGCCGGCCCCGACGCCGAGGCCCCCTACGTCCTGCTCTGGGCGGAGAGCCCCACCAACCCGATGATGGAGGTCGCGGACCTGCCGGCCCTGCTCGCCGCCGCCCGCGGCCTCGGCGTGCACACCGCCGTGGACAACACCTTTGCGACGCCGATGGCCCAGCGCCCCCTCCGCTGGGGCGCCGACTACGTGGTGCACTCGGCCACCAAGTACCTCGCGGGCCACTCGGACGTGATCCTCGGCGCCGTCGTCACCGCCGATGCGGAGCTGCGCCGCCGGGCCCTGGCCAAGCGCTCGCTGGCCGGCGGCATCGCCGGCCCCTTCGAGGCCTGGCTCGGGCTGCGCGGGATCCGCACGCTGGCCCTGCGGGTGCGGCAGGCCACCGCCAACGCCCAGGTCCTGGCAGAACGGCTCAGCGAGCACCCGGCGATCGCGGCGGTGCGCTACCCGGGGCTGCCCGGGGACCGGGGGCACGAGCGAGCGAAGGCCCAGATGGACGGCTTCGGATCGGTCCTCTCGGTCACCCTGCACGCCGACGCGGCGACCACCGAGGCTTTCGTCTCCGCGGTGCGGCTGTGGACGCCGGCGACGTCGCTGGGCGGCGTCGAGTCCCTCATCGAGCGCCGGCGCCGGCACGCCAACGAGGCCCGGACGGTCTCCGAGTCGCTGGTGCGCCTCTCGGTCGGGATCGAGGACGTCGAGGACCTGTGGGCCGACCTGGTCCAGGCCCTCGAGAGCGTGAGCCGGTAGGCTGGTGGGCATGACTATCCCGATCATCCTGGCGTATCTGGAGGGGTACATCAACATCCTCCTGGCGATCATCCTGCTGGTGCTCGCGCTGTGGGCCTTCGCCGAGGCCGCGCGGGCGCCCAGCGGGGCGTACGAGGCGGCCTTCAAGCGCACCAAGAACTTCTGGATGCTGGTCACCGGCGCCTGCCTGCTCGGGGCCGTCATCTCGATGATGACGGCGTTCGGCGGCGCCTCGAGCCTGTTCATCCAGCTCATCGCCGCCACGGCGGTGGGGGTGTTCCTGGCCGACGTCCGGCCGGCGGTGCGCCACCGCCGGTAGGCGCCGAGGAGCCGAGGACGCGGTGGACGGCCCGGGAGAGATCTCCCGGGCCGTTCCGTTTCTTTGCGCCGAAATGTCCTGCGGCGGGGGCTCAGGTGGAAGAATGGGGGCATGGCTGATACTTACAAGCTCGTTCTCCTCCGTCACGGGCAGAGCGAATGGAACAAGGAAAACCTCTTCACCGGTTGGGTCGACGTCCCGCTCTCCGAGCAGGGCGAGGCCGAGGCGAGGCGCGGCGGCGCGCTGCTGAAGGAGCGCGGCATCCACCCCGACGTCGTGCACACCTCGCTGCTGCGCCGGGCGATGAACACCGCCAACCTCGCCCTCGACGAGGCCGACAGGCTGTGGATCCCGGTCAAGCGCAACTGGCGGCTCAACGAGCGCCACTACGGCGCGCTGCAGGGCAAGGACAAGGCCCAGATCCGGGAGCAGTACGGCGAGGAGCAGTTCATGCAGTGGCGCCGCTCCTACGACGTCCCGCCCCCGGAGCTGGACGACGACGACGAGTTCTCCCAGGCCCACGACCCCCGCTACGCGGACGTGCAGGACGCCCCGCGCACCGAGTGCCTCAAGGACGTGCTCGAGCGCATGCTCCCGTACTGGGAGGAGGGCATCCAGCCCGACCTCGTGGCGGGGCGCACCGTGCTGGTCGCCGCCCACGGCAACTCGCTGCGGGCGCTGGTCAAGCACCTGGACGGCATCTCCGACGACGAGATCTCCGGGCTGAACATCCCCACCGGCATCCCGCTGTACTACGAGCTGGACGAGCAGTTCCGCCCGGTCCGCGCGGGCGAGTACCTGGATCCCGACGCCGCCTCGGACGCGATCAAGGCCGTCGCCAACCAGGGCCGCTGAGCCGCCCCTGAGGATGCGCGGAGAGCCCCCGCCCCTGACCCGGGGCGGGGGCTCTCCGCGCTTCTGCCGGAGGCGGAGGCGAGGCCCATGCGGTCCGGTGTCGGGGACTTCCGGGCGGCCTCAGCCTCGTGCCGGGGGAGCCGCCCGCTCCCTTCCCGGGGGCGGGCCCAGCGGCCCGGATCAGGCCGGCGGAGTGCTCGTGGGCGATCCGTCCCACTCGCCGGTGACCAGGTAGGTCACCTTCCGGGCCACGGAGACCCCGTGGTCGCCGAAGCGCTCGAGGTAGCGGGAGAGCAGGGTGACGTCGATGGTCGTCTGCGCGTCGGAGCCCCACTCGGCGGCGGTCACCTTGGAGAAGACCGACTGGTGCAGCTCGTTGATCCGGGCCTTCGCGGTGTAGATCGTGTCCGCGTAGCCCAGCTCGCGGGTCTCCAGCAGGTTGATCACGGCGGCGATGATGGTCTCGTCCAGCGAGATCATCTCCCGGATGGTCCCCTCGAGGTCCTCCGGGACGGCCGGGTCGGGGAAGCGGAGCCTGGTCACCTGGGCGACGTGCCGGGCGAGGTCGCCCATGCGCTCCAGGGAGGCGCTCATCCGCAGCGCGCCCACGATCATCCGCAGGTCGGATGCCACGGGGCCCTGCAGCGCCAGGAGGTCGATGGAGCGCTCGTCGAGGTGGTTCTGCAGCATGTCGATGCGGGCGTCGTTGGAGATGACCTCCTCCGCCTCCTGGACGTCGGTCTCCAGCAGGGAGTTCGCCGCGCGGCGCAGCGCGACCTGGACGAGGTTCGCGATCTCGACGAGGTCGTCGCCGACCTGCTGAAGTTCGGCCTGGAACACTTTGCGCACGGGGGCTTCCTTCCTGCCGGCGTCGGATGACGGCCGGGCTCCGGCTGTGGGGGCGGCGCGCGTCCGGGTGGGGGCGCGTCTCTTCAAGTCTAGTGGCGGGTCCGCCGCCCGGCGACGCCGGTCCCGGCGGCGCCGGGGCGCCCGCGGCTTCTGGAGTCCAGGATCGCAACCGAGCGTGAACGCCCGGTCCGTCTTCGGTGAACACTGGCTGAACCCGCGGCGTCGGCACCCGGAACCGGGGCGTCCGGCGGCCGGATATGCCTAAGCTAGTGCCGTGAGTCCTGTATCCATCGCCGTGCTCTGCGGCCTCGTCGGCATCGCTCTGGGACTGCTGAGCTATGCGGCGATGCGCCGCAGCGACCGCCAGCGCACCGGCTGGGCCGTCGTCGAGGAGCCGACCATCAGCGACGGCGCCGCCCAGATCCTCGCGGTCGTGGGCCGGGCCTACGTCATGGTCGACGCCGTGGACGGCGTCGTCCGCGCGTCCCAGGGCGCCTACGCCTACGGGCTGGTGCGCGGCCACAGCATGGCGCAGGAGGAGCTGACCGGGATGATCCGGCAGGTCCGCCGGGACGGGGTGATCATGGAGCGGACGGTGGAGATCTCCCGGGGCTCGTTGGGCCGCAGCCTGCTGGTGCTCAACGTGCGCATCGCCCCGGTCGCGGACGAGTACATCCTGCTGCTGGCGGATGACCGCACCGAGATCTCCCGGGCCCAGGCCATCCGCACCGACTTCGTCGCGAACGTCTCCCACGAGCTGAAGACCCCGGTCGGCGCGGTCGGGCTGCTGGCCGAGGCCATCGAGGGCTCGGCCGACGACCCGGAGGCGGTCCGGCACTTCAGCCGCCGGCTCCACAAGGAGACGGCGCGCCTGACGGCCCTGGTCCACGACATCATCGAGCTCTCCCGCCTCCAGGGCACCGACATCGTCCAGCAGGGCACCCTGGTCGACCTGAACCGCCTGGTCCAGGACGCCGTGGACCGCAACCGCCTGCCGGCCGAGCACAAGAACATCACGGTCAAGGTGGGCGGTCGGGCCGAGCGCCCCGTGCACGGGGACCCCGAGCTGCTCATGACGGCGCTGCGGAACCTCATCGACAACGCGATCCGCTACTCGCCGGAGAACACCCGGATCGGCGTCGGCATCCGCTCGCGCCGGGGGACGGTCTCGGTCTCGGTCAAGGACCAGGGGCCGGGCATCCCCGAGAGCGAGCAGGACCGGATCTTCGAGCGGTTCTACCGGGTCGACGCCGCGCGCTCCCGCCAGACCGGCGGCACCGGCCTCGGCCTGTCGATCGTCAAGCACGTCGTCGCCCAGCACGGCGGGGACATCTCCCTGTGGTCGGCGCCGGGCCAGGGCTCCACCTTCACCATGACGCTGCCGGAGCTCGACGAGACGACCGAGCGGGACATGGGCCGCGGCGACGTCGAGGTCGCCCCGGTCCGCGAGGAGGAGCCGGTCAGGATCCTCGCCCCGGCGGAGCCCCCCGAGCAGCCCCGGCCCGCCCCGAGCGGCGCCGAGGAGTATTCCCGACGCAACCGCACCCCCGAGGAGGGACCCGAGGCATGACGAGGATTCTGGTGGTCGAGGACGAGCCCGCGCTGAGCGAGCCCCTCGCCTTCCTGCTGGGCCGGGAGGGATTCGAGGTGACGGTGGTCGAGGACGGCCTCGGCGCGATCCCCGCCTTCGAGCGGGAGGGCCCGGACCTGGTGCTCCTGGACCTCATGCTCCCCGGCCAGTCCGGGACCGAGGTCTGCCGGCAGCTGCGGCAGCGCTCCGGCGTGCCGATCATCATGCTCACGGCCAAGGACTCGGAGATCGACAAGGTCGTGGGCCTGGAGCTGGGGGCGGACGACTACGTGACCAAGCCGTACTCCTCGCGCGAGCTCGTCGCCCGGGTGCGCGCGGTGCTGCGCCGCCGCTCGGACGCGGACGAGCCCGAGGCGGCCGCGGTGGAGGGCGGCCCGGTCCGGATGGACATCGAGCGGCACGTGGTCAGCGTCGGCGGCCGGACGACGCCGATGCCGCTGAAGGAGTTCGAGCTGCTGGAGATGCTGCTGCGCAACGCGGGGCGGGTGCTGACCCGGGCCCAGCTCATCGACCGGGTCTGGGGCAGCGACTACGTGGGCGACACCAAGACCCTGGACGTCCACGTCAAGCGGCTGCGCTCCAAGATCGAGCCCGACCCCTCGCACCCGCGGCACGTGGTGACCGTGCGGGGCCTCGGGTACAAGTTCGAGGCCTGAGGCCGGGCCCGGCACGCGAAGACCCCCGCGTCCCTCGTCAGGAGGGAGGCGGGGGTCTTCGCGCGCTCGGGCGGGCGCGCGGCCCGGCCGAGGGCGGCCAGGCGCCCCGGCGGGGGCGCCTGCGGCCCTAGTGCTCCGCGGTGGGCTTGGCCGGCGGGGTGTAGTCGGAGCCGCCCGGGACGAAGGGGGCGTACTGCTCGAGCGCGCCGTCGAGGACGGGCATGTCGATCGACGTCGTGGCCCCCTCGCTCTTCAGCTCGGTGCCGAACAGCAGCGCGCCGGGCTCGGCGCCGGCCGGGTCGACCAGGGCCTCCTGCTCGCTCAGGTCGACCTCGCTGTCGGCGGGCACCCGGACCTGCACGGTGGCCTCGCCGGTGTCGATCTCCACGGAGGCGTCCCGCTCGCCGTTGTTGACCATCCCGCCGAGGAGGCGGCCCTCGTCCTGGGCGGCGTTGGTGACCACCAGGAGGTTGTTGGCCTCGACGTCGCCGACGCTGGCGCTGACGCCGTCGGACGCGTCGTAGCTGATCTTGGTGGGCTGGTCGTGGATGTAGCCGCAGCCTGTCGCGGTCAGCAGGGCCGCGGCGATCGCCGCCGTGGCGCCGGCGCGCTTGACGTTCTTGCGAGCATAAGACTTCACGTCTGGACTCCTATGGGGTGATGCGAGGATCGGACGACGCCGCAAGCGCCGAGACTCATTCCCGATCAGTTTAGCGGTTTTGCGGACACATCGTCGGCACCGCCGGGCGGGGCGTCCCGCGGGCCCTCCGAGGGGCCTCCCGCGGCCCCCGGACGGGCGCCGACGCCGGCGCCGGGCGTCGTCGGGCGTCATCAGGGGGCGGGGAAGGGGCCCCGTGATAAACTGGGGAGGCTGAAAGGGGTAAATCCATATGCTTTTTGAGGTTGGCGAGACCGTCGTATACCCTCACCACGGCGCGGCGACGATCGAGGAGATCAAGACCCGCGTCATCAAGGGCCAGGAGAAGATGTATCTCAAGCTCCAGGTCGCCCAGGGCGACCTGACCATCGAGGTCCCCGCCGACAACGTCGAGATGGTCGGAGTGCGCGACGTCGTCGACGAGAAGGGCCTGGCGGAGGTGATCGCCGTCCTGCAGGCCACGGACGCCGAGGAGGCCTCCAACTGGTCCCGCCGGTTCAAGGCCAACACGGAGAAGCTGGCCTCCGGCGACGTGCTCAAGGTCGCCGAGGTCGTCCGCGACCTCTGGCGCCGCGAGCAGGTCAAGGGGCTCTCGGCCGGGGAGAAGCGCATGCTCTCCAAGGCCCGCCAGATCCTCTCCTCCGAGGTCGCCCTGGCCAAGGACATCGACGAGGACGCGGCGGAGGCCCAGCTGGACGAGATCCTCGAGGGCCAGCCTGCGTGACCGCTAGCTCACCCCGCACGTCGAACGCGCGCTCCTCCGCTCCGGGGGAGCGCGCTTTCGTCGTGATGGTCGTCGCCGCGGGCTCCGGCGAGCGGCTGGGGCACGGGATGCCGAAGGCCCGAGTGGACCTCGGCGGGCGCACGATCCTCGAGCGCGCCCTGGAGTCGGTCGAGGCATGGGGGCGGGCGGCGCGCGTCGTCGTCACCCTGCCCGCCGGGGACGCGGAGCTCGCGGAGGTGTGCCGCCGCCACGGCGCCGAGGCGGTCGAGGGCGGCGGCACGCGCGCGGCCTCGGTCGCGGCGGGGCTGGAGCGGATCGCGGGCCTGCCCGAGCGCTCCGGCCTGCGCGGGATCCTGGTGCACGACGCCGCCCGCTGCCTCGCCCCGCCCGCCGTCTTCGACGCCGTCGCGGCGGCCCTGGAGGCCGGGGAGCGCGCGGTCATCCCGGTCCTGCCCGTCACGGACACCGTCAAGGCCGTCGACGCGGAGGGCTACGTGGCCTCGACCCCGCAGCGGGCGGGCCTGCGGATCGTCCAGACCCCGCAGGGCTTCGACCTCGCCACGCTCGAGGCCGCGCACCGGGAGGCCGCCCTGCTGCCCGCGGAGGTCGCGCTCGGGATCACCGACGACGCGATGCTCGCCGAGACCCTCGGGATCCCGGTGGCCACCGTCCCCGGCTCGGAGGAGTCCCTCAAGATCACCGTGCCGCTGGACCTGCTCCTCGCACGCACCCTGCTGGAGGGGAGGTCCGGATGAGCGCGCCCGTCTTCCGCACCGGCGTCGCCGTGGACGTCCACGCCTTTGGGGAGCCGGGCACCCCGCTGTGGGTCGCCGGGCTGCACTGGCCGGGGCAGACCGGGCTCAGCGGGCACTCCGACGGCGACGTCGTCGCCCACGCCGCCGCCGACGCGCTGTTCTCCGCCTCCGGGCTGGGGGACCTCGGCGCGAACTTCGGCGTCGACCGCCCCGAGATGGCCGGCGCCTCGGGCGCGAGGATCCTGGCCGAGGCCGCGCGCATCGTCCGCGCGGGCGGGTTCGAGATCGGCAACGTCGCGGTCCAGCTGATCGGCAACCGCCCCAAGTTCGGCCCCCGCAGGGAGGAGGCTGCGGCGGTGCTCACCGAGGCCGCCGGCGCGCCGGTGACGGTCACCGCCACCACCTCCGACGGCCTCGGGCTGACGGGGCGCGGCGAGGGCGTCGCGGCCATCGCCACGGCGCTGGTCATGCCTCGTTAGACTGGGGCACGTGAGTTTGCGTTTCTACAGCACCGACACCGCCAGCGTCCGCGCCTTCGAGCCGGTGACCCCGGGCGAGGCGCGCCTGTACTACTGCGGCGCGACCGTCCAGGGCCGGCCGCACATCGGGCACATCCGCTCGGCGCTGGTCTTCGACCAGATCGCCCGCTGGCTGAGCTACCGCGGCTACCGCGTCACCACGGTGCGCAACGTGACCGACATCGACGACAAGATCCTCGCGAACTCGGCCGCGAGCTTCGAGCCCGGCTACGCGGGGGAGCACCCCGGGGAGCCGTGGTGGGCGCTGGCCTACCGCTTCGAGCGGGTCTTCACCGAGTCCT
Source organism: Rothia halotolerans (assembly GCF_004136635.1). Classification (GTDB taxonomy): domain Bacteria; phylum Actinomycetota; class Actinomycetes; order Actinomycetales; family Micrococcaceae; genus Rothia; species Rothia halotolerans. The sequence goes on from NZ_NOIU01000004.1 coordinate 261,715, forward strand.
ACGCGATGCTCGGGATCGCCGCCCCCACCTACGAGCCCCGCGCGACCGGGCACATCCCCGAGATGGTCGCCCTGATCGGCCGGCTGGTCGAGCGGGGGCACGCGTACCCGGCGCCGAACGGGTCGGGCGACGTCTACTTCGACGTCCGCTCGTGGGAGCGCTACGGCTCCCTGACCCGCCAGAGCATCGAGGACATGCAGGCCGCGCCCGACGCCGACCCACGCGGCAAGCGCGACCCCCGCGACTTCGCCCTGTGGAAGGGCCACAAGGAGGGCGAGCCGCTCAGCGCCTCGTGGGACTCCCCCTGGGGCCGCGGCCGGCCCGGCTGGCACCTCGAGTGCTCGGCGATGGCGGGCAAGTACTTAGGCGAGCGGTTCGACATCCACGGCGGCGGCCTGGACCTGCGCTTCCCCCACCACGAGAACGAGCTGGCGCAGTCCGCCGCGGCCGGGCACGGCTTCGCGAGCTACTGGCTGCACAACGGCCTGGTCACCTACGAGGGCGAGAAGATGTCCAAGTCGATCGGCAACACCGTCTCCCCCGAGGAGATGCTCGCCGAGGCCCGCCCGCTGGTGGTGCGCTACTACCTCGGCCAGGCGCACTACCGCTCGGTGCTGGACTACCGGCCGACCTCGCTGGAGGAGGCGGGGACCGCCGTCGAGCGGGTCGAGGCCTTCCTGGCCGCGGCCGGCGGGGGCGAGCCCGGGGCCGAGGTCCCGGAGGCCTTCGGCGAGGCGATGGACGACGACGTCAACATCCCGCGCGCCCTGGCGGTCCTGCACGAGCGCGTGCGCGTCGGCAACGCCGCGCTGGCCGCGGGGGACGACGCCGAGGCCGCGGCCCAGGCGGCTGCGGTCCGGGCGATGACCGACGTGCTCGGGCTGACGAGCCTGATGAGCCTGGGCGACACGGGGGCCGGAGGAGGAGAGCACGCGGCCCTGGCCAGCCTCGTGGAGGGGCTGCTCTCCCAGCGCGACGCCGCCCGCGCGGCCCGGGACTGGCGCCGGGCAGACCAGATCAGAGATGAACTCGCCGCGGCCGGAGTCACCGTCAAGGACTCCGCCGACGGCTCGACCTGGACGGTCTGAGGACCGTCGCGGGGAAGGAAGTGACACCCAATGGCAGATAACTCGCGCCCCGGCGCCGTCCGCAAGAAGAAGAAGGCCCCCCTGAAGGGATCCGGCGGCCAGGGCCGCCGCTCCCTCGAGGGCAAGGGCCCGACCCCCAAGGCGGAGGACCGCCCGTACCACAAGGCGCACAAGATGAAGAAGGCCGCCGCTAAGCGGCAGCAGGGCTCGGCCGGCCCCTCCCGGCAGCCGCGCCTGGGCGGCAAGCGCACCAGCGACGAGCTGGTGACCGGCCGCAACGCGGTGCTCGAGGCCCTGCGCACGGGCATCCCCGCCAAGCACCTGTTCGTCATGGGCAGCCTCGAGGGGGACGAGCGGGTCAAGGAGATCCTGTCCATCGCCACGCGCGAGGACATCCCGGCCCTGGAGATCACCCGCGGGGAGATCGAGCGGATGACCGAGGGCGCCGTCCACCAGGGCGTCGCACTGCAGATCCCGCAGTACAAGTACCCCGACGCCTCGGACCTGGGGCTGTCGATCATGGAGCGCTGGCACGCCGGCGAGCTGAGCCGGCCGCCGCTGTTCGTGGCGCTGGACGGGATCACGGATCCGCGCAACCTCGGGGCCATCATCCGCAGCGTCTCCGCGTTCTCCGGGCAGGCGGTGATCGTGCCGGAGCGCCGCGCCGCGGGGGTGACGGCCTCGGCGTGGAAGACCAGCGCGGGCGCCGTCTCGCGCATCCCGGTCGCCAAGGCGACCAACCTGACCCGGGTGATCCAGCAGCTCAAGGACCAGGGCGTCTTCGTGGTGGGCCTCGACGGCGACGGCGACGTCTCGCTGCCGGAGCTCAGCCTCGCCACGGAGCCGCTGTGCGTCGTCGCGGGCTCCGAGGGGAAGGGGCTCTCCCGGCTGGTGGCGGAGAACTGCGACCAGATCGTCTCGATCCCGATCGACTCGACGATGGAGTCCCTGAACGCGTCGATGGCCGTGGGCATCGCCCTCTACGAGGTGGGGCGGCTGCGCTCGGGCGCATGATCCCTCCGGAAGCATGCTCCCGGAGTCATGCCCCAGGTCATGTCCCGGGGACATGACCTGGGGCATGGTTCTGCAGGGTGTTCCTGGAGGCAGGACCCCTGAGAACGGGCACGAGGGCCGGACCGCGAGTACGCGGTCCGGCCCTCGTGCTTCAGATCACCCTGTGTGGAGTTGCGGGGTGGGCTGGTGGTCAGTAATGTATAGCGAGTTGCCAGGGCGACCGGCCGGAAGGC
>NZ_NOIU01000005.1 GCF_004136635.1 Rothia halotolerans
GACCCCAGTGCAGGAAGGAGCGGGACATCGCGGACTGGGCGATCTGCTCCTCCGAGCCGGTGACGCCCGGAGGCGGCTCGACGAAGTGCGAGAGGGGCTCGGAGGCCCCGTAGAAGACCAGGCCGATGCCCATGCCGGCGGCGAAGAGGAAGGCCAGCCATGTGACGAAGTTGTAGTCGGGCGTCGAATCGTCGGGGCCGAGCTTGATGTCGCCCAGGCGGCTGAAGCCCAGGTACAGGGCGAAGGCGATGAACAGCCCGATGATGGCGACGTAGTACCAGCCGAAGTAGCCGACGACGTCTTCCTGCAGCGCCGAGAACACGCGGTTGGCGTCGGTGGGGAAGGCCAGCGTGATGCCGATGAACAGGACCATGATGATCGCGGCGGGAATGAAGACCCGCTTGTCGATCAGTCCCTTGGACATCTTCCGTCTGGCACGGGGGGAGATGTCCCCTTCCCGGAGATCGGGCTTGCGAGTGAGAAAATTGGACATCTGTTCCCTACATATGGTGGGACGGCACGAACGTGACTTCAGAGGGGCGTTGAGGGGCCTGCCAGATACCAGGTCTTCCACCCGAGGCCGCGGACTGGACCTGCGTCAGCCTTTCAACGGTAAATGACCGAGGATGCTCATGCCAATGAGCTTCCTCTTCGCGGGAAGCGGAGGGACGCCGGGGCCGGGCGTTGTGCGCCGCTCCTCGGGGCCGGAGGCGCGGGGGCCATCCCATCGGGCATGCCCGCGGGAGGGCGCCATCGCGCTTCCGGCACGAGGATCCGGCCGATTCGTCTGCCCCTGGCGGCACGCCCCCTGTATGTTGAACCACATGGCTATGACCCCCGACACACCGCCGCCGGGCTTCCCGGCCCGGAACGCTGCCCCGGACCCCGTGCCGGCGCCGCCCTCCCGCGCCTACCTCGACATCATGGCCGCGCAGAGCCGCCGCCTCCTTGAGACCTCCTCCTACGTCCCCGCCGAGCGCGAGGACGCTCCCGAGGAGCTGTACGACCGCCTGGAGCGCGCCGTCGAGGACCAGCGGGAGGAGCTGGTGGACATCCTCCATGACCTGCACCGCCACCCGGAGGAGGCGTTCCGGGAAGTCCACGCCGCAGACCGGCTGCTCGCGCACCTGGAGGCGCGCGGCCTCGTGCCCCAGCGTCCGGCCTTCGGCCTCGAGACCGCGGTCCACGCCGTCGTCGAGTCCCCGGGCTTCGACCCCGGGCGGCACCGCACCGTCGCGGTCCTCTCCGAGTACGACGCGCTGCCCGGCATCGGCCACGGGTGCGGCCACAACGTCATCGCGGCGGCCGGGCTCGGGGCGTTCACCGCACTCGCCGGACTGCTCCGGGAGGGGGCGGGCGGCCTCGAGGGCCGTGCGGTTTACTACGGCACGCCCGCCGAGGAGGGGGAGGCGGGCAAGGAGCTCATGGCGCGGGCGGGGGCCTTCGCAGAGGCCGACGCCGCGATCATGCTCCACCCCTACTTCGCCGACGTCGCCGACCAGGCGTGGCTCGGCCGCCGCGTGATGCGGGCGGTGTTCTCCGGCGTCGCCGCCCACGCCTCCTCCCATCCCTTCATGGGCCGCAACGCGCTCGACGCCGCCGTGCTCGCCTACCAGGGCGTCGGCCTGCTGCGGCAGCAGACCCCGCCCACCGACCGCCTCCACGCCATCCTCCCGGAGGGCGGCGAACGGCCCTCGATCATCACCGAGTCGGCGACGCTGAAGATGTACGTCCGCTCCCGCGACCCGGAGACGCTGAAGGCCTTGTCCGCGCGTGTCGAGGAGGTGATGGGCGGGGCGGCGCTGATGGCCGGCGTCGGCGTCGAGGTCCGCTGGGACGAGTCGCCGGCTACGCTTCCGGTGCGCACCAACGGACCGCTGACGGACCGGTGGGTCCTCGCACAGCGGCGCCGGGGACGGGATCCGCTGCCGCGAGGCACGCTCTCCGAGGCCCTCGCCGCCTCGACCGACTTCGGCAACCTCAGCTTCCGCCTGCCGGGCATCCACCCGCTGATCGGCATCGCGGGGGAGGACGTCGCCCTGCACACGCGCGAGTTCGCGGCCGCCGCGGGCTCGCCGGCGGCGGAGTCGGCCGCGGTGGACGGCGCCTACGGACTCGCCGCGACCGCCCTGGACTTCCTGCACGACGACGCCCTGGCCGAGGCCGTGCGCACCGACTTCGAGGAGCGGGGCGGCGCCGTCGACGTCGAGCACTACTTCGACTGACGAGTCGTCACCCGCGGCGACGACTGGTCGGCGGAACGGACCGTTCACCCCTCCGCCCGACGACTCGTCGCCGGCGCGGCCGCCTCGCCCCGGCCCCCGACCCTCACCCGCCGACACCAGCATCCGCCGATCCAGCACCCGCCGATCCAGCACCCACCGAGGAGGCCGCCATGGCCGACACCGCCACCGTCCGCCGCCGAGGACTCGGCGACCGCGTCCTGACCGGCATCGAGGTCGTGGGCAACAAGCTGCCCGAGCCCTTCACGCTGTTCCTGATCCTCTTCCTGACGGTCGGGGTGCTCTCGACCGTCATGGCGCTGCTCGGAGTCGAGGTGACGGTGCCCGGCACCGATGAGCCGGTCGCCGTCAAGGGACTGTTCACCGGCGAGGGCATCGCCTGGTTCACCACCACGATGGGCGAGAACTACATCGGCTTCCCGCCGCTGGTCACGGTCGCCACGATCCTGCTGGCCATCGGCATCGCGGAGAAGACCGGCTTCCTCTCCGCGGCGATCCGGTACACCATCGGCCGGGCGCCGCGCTGGCTGCTGCCCTACGTCGTCGGCTTCGTGGGCGTGGTCGGCTCGATCATGTCGGACTCGGCGTTCATCGTCATCCCGCCGCTGGCGGCCATCGCGTTCAAGGCCGCGGGGCGGCACCCCGTGGCGGGTCTGATCGGCGGGTTCGCGGCGGCGGGCGCCGGCTACTCGACCAACATCTTCCCGACCTCGCTCGACGCGCTCTTCGCCGGCATCACCAACGCGGTGGTCCCCAGCGTCCCGCAGCTGGCCGAGAGCGCCGCGACCGTCACGCCGATCTCCAACTACTACTTCAACGTCGTCTCCGCGCTGGTGCTGGCGGTGATCGCCGGCTTCGTGATCGACCGCATCGTGGAGCCCCGCATCACCCGCCAGGGCGTGCCGCGCCAGGAGGTCGCCCTGGCGGACGCCGGCCCCGCATCCTCCGACGAGTCGACGCACGACGCCGCCGTGCGCGAGGACTCGTCACCCGCTGCACGCGACGACTCGTCACCCGCCGAGGGCCCGGCCCCCACCACCCGCCAGAACCGCGCGACCGGCGACGAGCAGACGACGTCGCAGGCCGCCGAGCCTGACGCCGAGGCCCGCCTCACGCCGCGGGAGCTCCGGGCGCTGGCCTGGGGCGCCGTCGCGTTCGGGCTGGTCGGGGCGGCCGTCACGGTCTTCGCGCTGGTCCCCGCCTCGCCGTGGCGCAACGAGGACGGTGGCTTCCTGCCCGAGTCGCCGCTGCTGGACTCGATCATCTTCATCATCTTCGCGTTCTTCTCCGTGAGCGGGTACGTCTACGGGCGGGTCGCCGGGACGGTCCGCGGTCTCAAGGACGTCCCCGGCCTGATGGGGGCGGCGCTGAAGGACATGATCTCCTTCCTGGTGCTGGCGTTCATCCTCGGCCAGTTCATCGCTCTGTTCAACTGGTCCGGCATCGGCTCGTGGACCGCGGTCACCGGCGCCGAGGCCCTGCAGAACGCGGGCGTCACGGGCTTCCCGGTGATCCTCATGTTCATCGTCCTGTGCAGCCTGCTGAACCTGCTCATCATCTCCGGCTCCTCGATGTGGACGCTGATGGCCGCCGTCTTCGTCCCGATGCTCGGCCTGCTGGGCTACGAGCCGGCGTTCGTGCAGGCCGCCTTCCGCGTGGGCGACTCCGCCACCCAGGTCATGACGCCTCTGAACCCGTACATGGTGGTCTTCCTGGCGATGCTGCGGAAGTACGAGCCGGAGGCGGGGCTGGGCACCACGATGTCCCGCATGGTGCCCTTCGTGGTGCCGTTCTGGATCAGCTGGGTGGTCATCCTGGCGGTCTTCTACTTCCTGGGCCTGCCGCTCGGTCCCGGCGCCGGCATCATGATCCCGGAGTAGGGCGAGCGGCCTCCCCCGCGGGGCTCCCGGACGCTTCCGCTAGGGGCGGAAGATGTTACGGGTGCCTGGAATCGTGCGGCGGGCCGTGTGTAAGTTGGGGATCGGATCTATTAGTTGGATCACTGAAAGGATCGCTATGGCTGACCAGTATGTACTCCCGGATCTTCCGTACGACTACGCCGCCCTTGAGCCGCACATCTCCGCGCGGATCATGGAGCTGCACCACGACAAGCACCACGCCACCTACGTCAAGGGCGCCAACACCGCCCTGGACAGGCTGGAGGAGGCCCGGGCCAACGGCGACTTCACCTACGTGAGCCAGCTGTCGAAGGACCTCGCCTTCAACCTCGGCGGCCACACGAACCACTCGATCTTCTGGAACAACCTCTCCCCGGACGGCGGCGACAAGCCCACCGGCGAGCTCGCTTCCGCGATCGACGACTTCTTCGGCTCCTTCGACCGCTTCCGCGACCAGTTCACCGCGACCGCGACCTCCATCCAGGGCTCCGGCTGGGCCGTCCTGGCATGGGACACCGTGGGCCAGCGCCTGAACCTCGTGCAGCTCTACGATCAGCAGGGCAACATCCCCGTCGCCCAGATCCCCGTGCTGCAGCTGGACATGTGGGAGCACGCCTTCTACCTGGACTACCAGAACGTCAAGCCGGACTACGTCAAGGCCTTCTGGAACATCGTCAACTGGGAGGACGTCGCCTCCCGGTTCGAGCGCGCGCGCTCGCAGTCCAAGGGCCTGGTCGTCCCCGGCCAGTAGATGACGACGTCGCGGCGGCCGGGCGCTGATGCCCAGCCGCCGAGCGTGGCCTGTGCGGAGCCCCGTTCCTCTCCTGCGTGGAGAGGGGCGGGGCTCTTCCGTGTCCAGAGGGTTCTGCTCATCCGGGAGGAACTGCTAAAGGCGGAGGACGCCCCTACGCCATCCCCAACGGCCCCTGATCCGCGAACGCCAGCGCGTGGTCGTACCGGAAGAGCCGGGGCGGCCGGTGCCGGGTCCCCTCCACGCGCTTGCCGGTGTCGATGATCGACTTCGACGCCGCGATCTGGCGCCGGAAGTTCGCCGGGTCCATCGGGCGCCCCAGGATCGCCTCGTAGACCTCGCGCAGCTGGGCCAGCGTGAACTCCTCGCCGAGGAAGGAGTGCGCGATCCGCGAGTACTCCACCTTGTTCCGCAGCCGGTGCAGCGCGTACTCGACGATCTCGTTGTGGTCGAAGGCCAGCTGCGGCAGGTCGTCGGCGGGCATCCACTGGATGTTCTCGTGCACGCGCGTCTTGGCGATGTCGGTGTCCGGGATCGAGGCCCAGTAGACCACCGAGACCACCCGCTCGGTGGGCTGCACGACGCCGTCGGCCCACTCGGTGCGCCCTGACCCCTCGTCACCGGCCGGCGCGCGGTGCACCGCGCCGAAGGCGTAGAGCTGCTCCAGATAGCCGGGGGCGAGGCCGGTGGCACGCCGCAGCGTCGAGCCCGCGGCCTCCTCCAGGGAGAGGTGGGCGGGCAGCGGGCCGCCGGGCAGCGCGAACATGCCCTTGAAGGGCTCGCGCAGCCGGCGGACGAGCGGGAGCCACAGCGTCCGGTGCTCGTCCTCGCCGCCGCGCAGGGCCAGGATCACGGCGGAGACCGCGAGCTGGACGGCGGCCGACTCGGAGTCCTGGGGGGCCAGGGCGTCGTCGTGCTCGGGCGGCTCCCGCCGGTTCCGTTCCGTCACCGCGGCTACTTCTGGAGCTCGCCCATGGCGTCCCAGCCGTCGCCCTCGACCTGGCGGGAGATGATCCGCGGGGTCTCGGAGATGAGCGGGCGCATGGTCTCGAGGCCCTTCGCGAAGTGGTCGGAGTTCACGTGGGCCTCGCCGGCGTCGTCGTCGAAGGCCTCGAGGAGCACGTACTCGTGGGGGTCCTCGACGCTGCGGCACCAGTCGAACCACTTGTTGCCGGGCTCGGCGCGGGTCGCCTCGGTGAACTCGCGGACGTGCTCCATCCAGTTCTCCGCGTACTCCGGCTTCACCTTGAACTTGACGATGATCGAGATCATGGGGTCCTCTCCTTCTCCGGTCACGGCGTGCGTACCGGCTCGTAGCGCCGGTCTCCTCCCATGGTGGCACAGTCACCCCGCGGCGCGCGGATGAGAGGATGGGGCCATGAGCGAACCCCTCGTGAGATTCCTGCCCGCCTCCCGCGACGCGATCCGCGCCGAGACGACCCTGCGGCACGTCACCGCGGCCGAGGTCTACGAGCTGGTCTCCCAGCCGGCCCGCCACCACGAGCTCGACGGCGCCGGCACCGTCCGCCGGCAGGTCCGCGGCCCGCGGTACCCGGCCGAGGGCGAGAGCACGACGCAGTCCATGCGCCTCTACGGCATCCCGTACGCCATCACCGCCACGGTGACCCGTGCCGAGCCGGAGCGGGCCTTCGCCTGGCGCATGCCCACCGGGCACACGTGGACGTGGGAGATCGAGGCGGGGGAGGAGGGCGTCGTCGTCCGGGAGACCTTCGACGCCTCCGCGGCGCGGGCGGCCGGAGTGCCGCTCGCCCCGGTCTTCCGGCTCAACGGGGCCTTCCGCCGCAACCGGGAGGGAATCGCCCGGTCGCTGGCGAACCTGCACAGGACCTTCGCCCGCGCCTAACCTGGAACCGTCACCCACTCTCGACGAGGAGAACCCGTGAAGATCCTGCTGCCCACCACCGTCGCCCTGGACGCCTCCCGCCTCCCGCTGGGGCCGGGGGACACCACCGCCGAGTACGACCCCACGACGCCGCTGCCCGAGGAGCACGTCGACGCCGAAGTCCTGGTGGCCTGGGGCAATACGGATGCCCAGCTCGCCGACGCCGCGCGCCGGATGGGCTCGGTCCGGCTCATCCAGTCGCTCGCGGCCGGCCCGGACCAGATCGCCCGCGCCGGGTTCCGCGAGGAGGCCGTGGTGTGCTCCGGCGTCGGGCTGCACGACCGCACGGTGACCGAGCACGCGCTGGCCCTGATCCTCGCGCTGGTCCGCTCGCTGCCGCAGATCAGGGAGTACCAGCGGCAGCGCCGCTGGGCCTCGGAGCTGACCGGCCCGCAGGAGCTGCACCCCGCCGACCAGCTGACCACCCTGCTCGACGCCCGGGTCACGATCTGGGGCTTCGGCTCCATCGGGACCACGCTCGCGCCGCTGCTCTCCGGGCTCGGCGCGCACGTCAGCGGCATCGCCCGCTCCACCGGCGAGCGCGAGGGCTACCAGGTGGTGGCCACCGAGGAGAAGGACGAGCTGCTGGCCCGCACCGACGTCCTGGTGATGATCCTGCCCTCGGGCGAGGCCACGGACGGATCGCTCGACGCCCGCGTGCTGGAGACCCTGCCGGACACCTCCTACGTGGTCAACGTGGGCCGCGGGAGCACGGTGGACGAGGCGGCGCTGATCTCCGCCCTGAAGGACGGGATCATCGGCGGCGCCGCGCTGGACGTCACCGCGCAGGAGCCGCTGCCCTCCGACGACCCGCTGTGGGACGCCCCCAACCTGCTGCTGACCCCGCACACCGCCGGCAACCGGCCGGTCGGCGGCGAGGAGCTGACGGGTCAGAACATCGAGGCGCTGCGCGGGAGGGGCGAGTACCGCAACAAGATGTGAGCCGGGGCCGGCCGTGCCCGGAAGGACGGGTGCGGCCGGCGGCGGGACGGGGCCTGACCCCGTCCCGCCCTCATGTCATGATCGCCGAGATGATCAGCAGCCCCGGCACGGAGGCGACGGTCGAGAGCAGCACGATGTCCCGGGCCAGGCTGATGTCCTGGTCGTAGCGGGCGGCGAAGTTGAAGAGGTTCTGCGCCGTCGGCAGCCCGCCCAGCACGGTGGCCGCGAACAGGTCGTGCGGCGGCAGATGGAAGACGAAGTTCCCGAGCAGGAAGGCCGCGGCCGGCATCGCGGCGACCTTCAGCCCCACCGCCAGCAGCGTCTCAACCCGCTGCCCGGGCACGGCCAGCGGCCGGTTGCCCCGCAGCGACATGCCGAAGGCCACCAGCACCAGCGGGATCCCCGCCCCGCCGAGCAGGTGCAGCGGCTCGAAGAGCACCTCCGGGACGCTCCAGCCCAGGGCGTTGATCACGACGCCGAGCACCGACCCGATGATCAGCGGGTTCCGGAAGGGCTGGGTCACGACGTCGCGCACCGAGATCCTGCCGTGCGCCACGATGTCCAGGATCGCCAGGCACAGCGGCGTCGCCACCACCAGCTGGAACAGCAGGATCGGCGCGACCTGGGTGGGATCGCCGAAGATGTAGGTCGCCACCGGCAGGCCCATGTTGTTGGAGTTCAGCAGCCCGGAGCCGACGGCGCCCATGGTGGTCCGCCCGATCCTGCGCTTCATCACCAGGGCCACGATCAGCGTGTAGAGGACCGCCACGGCGGCGAAGCTCAGCGCGGCCACCGGCAGCCGCGCCGAGAAGATCACGCCCAGGTCCGAGGTGGAGAGGGTCGTGAACATCAGCGCGGGCAGGGCCACGAAGAACGCGAACCGGTTCAGCGACCAGCCCGCGTTCTTGCCCAGCACCCCGGCCCGGGCGACGACGTAGCCGATGCCGACCACGACGCCGATGATGGCAAACCCCTCCAGTACGCCGAGCATCCAGTCCTCTCACCATCGCCGCCGGTCGTCTCCCCAGCGATTGTAAGCCCGGTGCGCGGGAGGGGTCCCGCGGCGTCCGCGGATCGGGCGGCCGGGGCGGCCGACGCCGCAGGGGCACCCGGGCTCCGGCGTCGGCCGCGCGGCCCCGTGCGCCCGCGCCCGGCTACGCTCCGATGCGCAGGTGGATCAGCGAGGGCCCCTCGGTCCCCAGCGCCTTCCGCACGGTCTCCCCGAGGGTCTCCACGGTCGCCTCGAAGCCGACGGCGCCGAAGCCCTCGGCGAGCTTGACCCAGTCCGGCTGGACCAGGTCCACCGCGGTCGGGGCGATCCGGCGGGCCTCCTCGTTGGCCCGGATCTCCCCGTAGCCGCCGTTGTCCACGCAGATGACCGGCAGGTCCAGCCGCTGCTCGACCGCCGTCATCAGCTCCTGGATCGCGAACATCAGCGCGCCGTCGCCCAGCAGGCAGACCACCGGGCGCTCGGGGGCCGCGATCTTGGCGCCGACGGCGGCCGGCAGCCCGTACCCCAGGGTCGCGTAGGTGGCCATGTACAGCAGCGAGTTGGGGCGCGGGGCGCGGTAGAACGTCGTCGTGCCCATGTAGGTGACCTGGGAGGAGTCTCCGGCGATGATCGTGTCCTCGGGGAGCGCCTCCATGATCAGCTCGTTGAGCTGGGCGAGCTCGGGGGCGATGGCGCGGCCCTCCTCGTCGAGGGCGTCGAAGACCGGCTGCAGCTCGCGGCGCCCGCGTTCGGGGCGGCCCTCGGAGGCCACCTTCAGCGCGGCGGCCAGCTGCGGGACCACCGCGGCGGAGTTGCCGGGCAGCTCCAGGTCGGGGGTGATGTTGGTGAGCATCTGGTCGCGCATGATGTCCACGCGGATCACCGGGCCGGCGGGGCGGATGTCGCCTTCCCACAGCTCGGCCTCGCCGATCTTGGAGCCGACGATCAGCGTCGCGTCCGCCTCGCGGCAGAACGCGTGGGCCGCCGTGAGGCGCAGGTCGGCGCCGAGGGAGAGGCGGTGCTTCTCCGGGATGGCGCCCTTGCCGTTGACCGAGGTGATGACCGGGGCCTCGAGCATCTCGGCGAGCTCCAGGAGGGACTCTCCGGCCGCCAGGGAGCCGCCGCCGGCGATGATGAGCGGGCGCTCGGCGCGGGCCAGGATGTTCGCCGCCCGGGCGACGTCGTCCACCGGCGCCGGCTGCGGGGAGCCGAGCGGGCGGGCGGCGAGGTCCGCGTCGGTGAACTCGGCCTCGGCCTCCAGGACGTCGAGGGGGACCTCGATGTGCACGGGGCGGGGGCGGGAGTGCTTGAAGGAGACGAAGGCGTTGTGGATCATCTCCACGGCCTCCAGCGCCGAGTTCACGCGGCGGGAGACGCCGACGATCGCGCCGACCGCGCCGGTGGGGTTCTTGGTCTCGTGCAGCGCCCCGATGTCCCGGAACTCCTGGCCGCGGGGGCGGCCGGGGGAGAGCAGGATCATCGGGCGCGACTCCGCGTAGGCCGTGGCCGCCCCGGAGAGCGAGTTCAGCAGCCCGGGCCCGGAGGTGGTGACCACGACGCCGGGCAGGCCCCGGGTCAGCGACCAGCCATCGGCGCCGTAGGAGGCGCCCTGCTCGTGGCGGGTGGTCACCGGCTTGATCTCGAGTTCCTCGAGGTGGCGGTAGAACTCGAGATTATGCGTCCCGGGGATGCCGAAGACGGCGTCGATCCCGTAGTTGCGCAGGGTGGCCATGATCGCGTATCCGGCGTTCCTGCGGGGTTCGGTCTGCATTCCGGCCTCCTCGGCGGCGTGGGCGGTCATGTGCTCTCCTTCCGTATGCACTGTGGTGCGTGGCACACCAAAGTATACAAATACGAAACTATAGTTACCTCACCGTCGAATTGCGAGCGTCCGCCTCGCGGGCGGACGCGGGCCGTCGCCTCAGCGCTCAGCGCCCGGCCGCGGCCCGACGCCGCACCCTGCCCAGCCGGGACTGCCACTCGTCCATGACCTCCGGCGCGGTGGGCCGGGTGCACAGCGAGACGACGACGTAGACCACCAGCGAGACGCCGAGGCCGATGTAGATCGGCTCGTTGGCCATGACCCCGAACAGGCCCATCGAGACCAGCACCGCGATCGCGCCGGTGAGCATCGACGCCGCGGCGCCGGCCCCGGTGCCCCGCCTCCACAGCAGGCCCCCGAGGATCGCGACCATCAGGCCGCCCACGAGGATGTCGTACGCGATGGTCAGGGCGGCGACCACCGAGGGAACGAGCAGGGCGATCACGGTCACCACCAGGCCGATCCCGAGCACGAACAGCCGGTCCCTGCGGATGGCGGCGTCGGAGTGGGTCGGGTCCTCGGCGTCGAACTCCGCGGTGTCGGCCGGCGGCTCGGCCGGGGCGGGGGCGCGGCGCCCGCCGAACACCCACCCCAGCAGCGGGAGCACGTCCACGCGCGCCACGGTCGCCGAGGCGATCAGCGCGCCGGAGGCCGTGGACATCATCGCGGCCACCCCCGCCGCCAGCACGACCCCGCCGACGCCGGCCGGCAGGTAGTCCTGCGCGAGGGCGGCGAAGGCGTCGTCGGGAACCTCCAGGTTCGGCACGACGACGGCCGCCCCCATCCCGATCACGGCCCCGGCGATCCCGTAGAGCAGGGTGTACACGCCGGAGGCGAAGCCGGCCCAGCGGGCCACCCCGGGGCTGCGGGCGGTGAAGACGCGCTGCCAGATGTCCTGCCCCACCAGCACGCCGAGGGTGTAGACGACGAACATGGTGACGATCGACGCCGCCCCCATGGAGCCGAGGTCGAAGAACTCCGCGTCGAGCCGCTCGTGCAGGCCGTCCCAGCCGCCCGCGTAGTGCAGCGAGAAGGGCAGGAGCAGGGCGAACATGCCGAGGGTCATCAGCACGAACTGCATCATGTCCGTCAGGGTGATGGACCACATGCCGCCCATGATGGAGTATCCGATGACCACCACCGAGCCGAGCGCGATGCCCCAGCCGCGGTCGATGTCGAACAGGACGGAGAAGATCGAGGCGTAGGCCGAGGTCGAGGTCACCGCGAGCATCACGGTGTACCCGAGCATCACGATCGAGGAGGCCTGGATCCCGCGCCCTCCGTAGCGCAGCCCGAGCATCTGCGAGACGGTGTAGACCCGCAGCTTCTGGATGGGCCCGGCGAAGGCGAGCGAGAGGACCATGACGCCGGCGGCGATCGCCCCCACCAGCCACATCCCCGAGAGCCCGTAGGTGTACCCCAGGCCGATGCCGCCGATCGTGGCGGCCCCGCCCAGCACGACGGCGCTCATCGTGCCGGTGAAGAAGAGCGGGCCGAGGCGGCGTCCGGCGACCCGGTAGTCCTCGGCGTTCTTGGCGCGCCTCTTGCCGAGCCAGCCGAGGAAGACCATGGCGGCGAGGTAGAGGATGATGATGGCGAGATTCATGAGATTCCATTCCTGGACGGACCGTCGGTGTGGCTGCGCACACCGGGTGTTGTGCTTCAGGCAACAAAAGTTTTTCACATGCTAGTACGATCGGATGGCGGGCGCATGTCGTCGCCCGCCGCCCGCGCCGCCGGTGGGGGCGGAGCTCCCCGGGGCCGCCGGGGCCGAAGGGAGAGGACGCCGGAGCCGTGAAGCCGCTGCCAGTGCAACAGCCAGACAGGGAGCCCGAGCTGGGGGCGCGCCTGCGCAACCACCGGCTGAGGGTCCACATGACCATCGAGCAGCTGGCCACCGCCACGGGACTGACCAAGGGGTTCATCAGCCGGGTGGAGCGCGAGCAGACCTCGCCGTCGGTCGCCTCCCTGGTCAAGATCTGCCGCGCCCTGCGCGTGGACATCGGCGCGCTCTTCGAGGAGCCGCCCACCAGCCTCGTGAAGCTGGCGGACGCCCCGGCCGTGGACCTGGGCGGGGCGGGCATCCACGAGCGCCTGGTCTCGGCGCCCGAGCTGGAGAAGGCACAGGTCCTGCGGGCCACCGTCGAGCCCGGCGGCGAGGGCGAGGAGTCCCTCTACACCGTCGACTGCGAGACCGAGATCCTGCACGTCATCTCCGGACTTTTTCTGCTCCGCACGGCGGGGGCCGACTACGAGCTGGAGGCCGGCGACACCGTGACGTTCAGCGGCCGGGAGCCGCATTCCTGGCGCAACCTCGGGGACGTCCCGGCCGAGGTCGTGTGGGTGCTGGTGACCGGCTGAGCCGCTAGCGTGGGAGGATCGCCCGTTCCCTTCCGAAGGTTCCCATGTTCACTCAGCACCCCTCGCGCCCCTCCCGCCTGCGGCTCGGCGTCGGCGCCGCGGCCGCGGCCCTCCTGCTCCTCTCCGGCTGCTCCGGATCCGACGGCGACCAGGGCGAGGACGCCCCCGCCTCCGAGCAGAGCGCCTCCGGCTCCCCCCAGGAGTCCTCCGGCGGCTCGTCCTCCGCGTCCGGCGACTCGTCATCGTCATCCGACGACTCGCCCTCCTCCGAGGAGTCGTCCTCGCAGAGCGCCGAGGACAACGCCGACGCCGAGATCATCGGCGGCGGCCGCGAGGTCTTCCCCGACCGGCGCATGGTCGCCCTCTACGGCACCCCCGGCAACCCCTCGATGGGCGTGCTCGGCGAGCAGGGCCCCGCCGAGTCCGTGCAGCGGGCCAAGGACCTCGCCGCCCAGTACCAGCCGTACAGCGAGGAGCAGGTCATCCCCGCCTTCGAGATCATCACCACCGTGGCCTCCTCCGAGCCGGGGCCCGACGGCGACTACTCGGCCAAGGTCACTCCCGAGGACCTGGAGCCCCTGCTGAAGGAGGCCCGCGAGAACGACGTCTACGTGGTCCTGGACTTCCAGCCCGGCCTCGAGGCCTTCCCGGAGCAGGTGGAGCGCTACGCCGACCTGCTCAAGGACCCCAACGTCGGCGTCGGCATCGACCCCGAGTGGCGCCTGGCCCCGGGTCAGGTCCCCCTCGAGCAGATCGGCACCGTCTCCGCCGCGGAGATCAACGAGACCCTCGACGACGTCGCCGAGCTGACGGCCGAGGAGGGCCTGCCGCAGAAGCTCGTGGTCCTCCACCAGTTCTCCCACTCGATGATCACCGAGCGGGAGACCCTGGACACCTCCCACCCCGAGCTCGCGCTGACGCTGCACGCGGACGGCCACGGCACGCCGGAGCTGAAGACCGAGACCTGGGACGCGCTCCAGGAGGGCCTGCCGGAGGGCATCGAGATGTCCTGGAAGAACTTCTACGACGAGGACACCCCCATGCTCTCGCCCGAGGAGACCTACGCCGTCCAGCCCAAGCCGTGGGTGGTCACGTACCAGTAGGCTCGGCCTGCCCCCGCCCGGGCCCGGCCCCCGCGTGATAGACCGGTGACATGGAGACATTCATCAAGCAGACGTCAGGCAGCGCCGCCGGATGGGAGCGAGCCGGCCTCGAGTGGCTGGCCGAGGCCGAGGAGTCCGGAGGCGCCAGGGTCTGCCGGATCCTCGGCGTCGCGGAGGACGGACTGGAGCTGGAGCTGATCCGCGAGGCGGCCCCCTCCAAGGCCGCCGCCCGCGCCTTCGGCCAGGCCCTGGCGCTGACCCACGACGCCGGCGCCGAGGCCTGGGGCTCCGGCCCCGCCGGCTGGCGGGACAACGGCTTCCAGGGCCCGGCGGGGCAGCAGCTGGCGCTCCAGCTCGGCGCCTGGAAGGCGTGGGGGCGGATGTACGCCGACGCGCGGATCGCCCCGCTGGTCGGCAAGGTCCAGGGCCTCGCCGCCGCGGACCGCGACCTCTTCGAGCGCCTGTGCGGCCGCCTGCGCGACGGCGAGTTCGACGACGACGACGCCCCCTCCCGGATCCACGGCGACCTCTGGGCGGGCAACGTCCTGTGGACGCCGGACGAGGCGGTGCTGATCGACCCGACGTCCTACGGCGGGCACCGCGAGGACGACATCGCCGCGCTCGCCCTGTTCGGCGCCCCGCACCTGCGGGAGATCGTCGAGGGCTACGTGCAGGTCCACCCGCTGGAGGCGGGCTGGCAGGAACGCGTGGAGCTGCACCAGCTGCACCTGGTCCTGCTCCACGCCGTCCTCTTCGGCGGCGGGTACGTCAACCAGGCGCTGGCCATCGCCCGCCGGTACGCCTGACCTGCCGCTGGCCGCCGGCCCCCGGTCCCGGCTCTCGGCCGCCGCGAGCCATCAGAGGCGCCCGCACCGCTCCGGCGGGGCGGGCGCCTTCGCGCGCGGGGCGGGCTGCCCGGCTTCCTCGGACCGCGCCACGCCGTCCGCGTCCTCCCTCGCCGGGCCGCGTCATGCCGTCCCGCCGCGCCATGCCCCACCGCCCCTCGCGCCGCCCCGGCACGGCGCACGGGTTCCCTCACAAAACATTTGTTGCATAATGGAAAACAGTCGTATGGCCCAGATCTCACCGCTACGGAGGTTCCCATGAGCAACACCCAGCCCCAGAACGTGCGCGCCAGCTTCTCGGCCGACGCCGAGCGCGTCGTCGCCCCCGGCCCCGACGGCCGGGAGAACGTCGGCCCCGTCAACGCCGCGCAGGTCCCGCGCTGGGCCGGGCTGGGCACCTTCGCCCGTCTTCCGCGGCTGGACGAGGTGGAGGGTGCCGAGGTCGTCGTCGCCGGCGTCCCCTTCGACACCGGCGTCTCCTACCGCCCCGGCGCCCGCTTCGGCCCCAACCACGTGCGCGAGTCCTCGCGCCTGCTGCGCCCCTTCAACCCCGCGCAGAACGTCTCCCCGTTCCAACGGGTGCAGGTGGCCGACGCCGGGGACATCGTCGGCAACCCCTTCAACATCGAGGAGGCCCTGGAGGCCATCGAGGCCGGCGCCCACGAGCTGACCAAGGACGGCGCCAAGCTCGTCTCGATCGGTGGCGACCACACCATCGCGCTGCCCAACCTGCGCAACCTGCACAAGGAGCACGGGAAGATCGCGCTGCTGCACTTCGACGCCCACCTGGACACCTGGGACACTTACTTCGGCGCCGAGTACACCCACGGCACCCCGTTCCGCCGGGCCTTCGAGGAGGGCCTGCTGGACACCGACGCCGTCTCCCACGTGGGCACCCGCGGCCCGCTGTACGGGACCCAGGACCTGGACGACGACGCCCGCTTCGGCTTCGGCATCGTCTCCTCCGCCGACATCTACCGGCTGGGCGTGGACCGCGTCGTCGAGCTGCTGCGCGAGCGCGTCGGCGACCGGCCGCTCTACCTCTCCCTGGACATCGACGTGCTGGACCCGGCCCACGCGCCCGGCACCGGCACCCCGGAGGCCGGCGGGGCCACCAGCCGCGAGATCCTCGAGATCATCCGCGGGCTGCGCGGGACCAACGTGGTCGGCGCCGAGGTCGTGGAGGTCGCCCCGGCCTACGACCACGCCGAGCTCACCGGCATCGCCGCCGCCCACATCGTCTACGACTTCATCAGCCTGATGGCCCTCGGCGCCGGCGCTCCCGCGGACGGCCCGGCCTACGGCGAGGCCGAGAACAGCTACGGCGAGTAGAGACGGACAGAGAGGAAGGAACCCAGATGGTCAGCATCCAGGAGCTCATGGAGGGCGCCACCGGCGCCGACGCGAGGCTCATGCGGGGCTTCGCCTCGCGGGCGGCGGGCTTCCGGCCCTCGCCCGTGCGGGACGTCTTCGAGGTCTCGATGCGCCCCGGCATCATCTCCCTGGCCGGCGGCAACCCGGACCTCGAGCTGCTGCCGCTCGAGGAGCTCGGGCAGATGGCCTCGAAGATCATCGCCGAGGAGGGCCTCGAGGTCCTCCAGTACGGCTCCGGCGCGGGCCTGGAGGAGCTGACCGAGCTGGTCTGCGACTTCATGGCCTCCGAGGGCAGCCGCCCCCGCCCGGAGGAGGTGCAGATGACCGCCGGCTCCCAGATGGGGCTGGACCTGGTCACCAAGCTCTTCACCGACCCCGGCGACGTGATCCTCACCGAGGGCCCCACCTACACCGGCGCGCTTGGCGTCTTCGAGGGCTACGAGGTCGAGGTGCAGCAGGTCCAGATGGACGACGCCGGCCTGGACCCGGCTGCCGTCGAGGCCCGGATCCGCGAGCTCCGGGCCGAGGGCAAGCGCATCAAGCTCCTCTACACCATCCCCGACTACCAGAACCCCACCGGGGTGACGCTGGCCGAGGACCGCCGCGCCGAGCTGGTGCGGGTGTGCCGGGAGCACGACGTCGTGGTGGTCGAGGACAACCCCTACGGCCAGCTGGGCTTCGGCGGCGAGCGGCACCGCTCCCTGCACTCCTACGACCCCGACGCCGTGGTCTACCTGGGCAGCTTC
Source organism: Rothia halotolerans (assembly GCF_004136635.1). Lineage (GTDB taxonomy): Bacteria > Actinomycetota > Actinomycetes > Actinomycetales > Micrococcaceae > Rothia > Rothia halotolerans. The sequence goes on from NZ_NOIU01000005.1 coordinate 16,980, forward strand.
TCCAAGATCTTCTCCCCGGGCGTGCGCGTGGGGTGGATGGTCGCGCCGCCGCGGGTGCGAAAGTTCCTGCAGATCGCCTCCGAGGCGGTCACGATCTGCCCGTCGGTGCTCTCCCAGCGCCTGGTGCTCGGCTTCATGCGGGAGGGGATGTGGGAGTCCCACACCCAGCGCACCGCGCAGCTGTACCGCCAGCGGTGCGAGGCGGTGCTGGCGGCCTGCGAGCGGCACATGCCGGAGGGAACCCGCTGGACCGTCCCGGCGGGCGGGTTCTTCACCTGGCTCACGCTCCCGGAGGGCGGCCGCCACGCCGACGCCGCCCAGGCGCTGCCGGAGGCCATCGACGCGGGCGTGGTCTTCGTCCCCGGCACGGCCTTCTACGACGACGCCGCGGCCCACGCGGCCGGCAGGGCCCCGGCGGTGCCCACCGGCGCAGCGAACCTGCGCCTGGCCTACTCCAACGGCGAGCCCGAGCGGCTCGCGGAGGGGGTGCGCCGCCTGGCGAGCGTTCTGTAGGGAGCGCGCCGGCCCGCCCTGCGCTGGCCCGGGCCGGCCCCGCCGCTGGCCCGGCCTCCCCGGCCCGGCGTCGTCCTCCGCTCAGGTCGCGAGCGGCCGGTCCGTGGCGGAGTACTGGGACCAGGAGCCGGGGTAGAGCCGGCCGTGGATGCCCGCGGCCTCCAGCGCGACGAGGTCGTGGCACGCGGTGACGCCCGAGCCGCAGTAGACGATCGGCTCGGCGTCGCCCGCCACCCCGGCCTCGGCGAAGCGGCGGGCGATCGAGGCGGGGGAATCGAAGAGGCCGTCCGGGCGAATGTTCTCCCGGTGGAAGACGTTCAGCGCGCCGGGGATGTGCCCTGCCCGCGGGTCCATCGGCTCCGTCTCGCCGCGGTAGCGCTCCGGCGCGCGGGCATCGACCACCGGCTCCCCGGAGGCGGCGGCCGACGCCGTCTCCTCCATCGAGGCGAGCCACCCGGGATGCACCGCGACCGGCGAGAAGCTGCCCGGCTCCGCGGCGTCGACCTCCTCGGCTCCCGCGCGCAGCGCCTCCCGGCCGTGGGCCTCGGTCCAGGCCTGGAGGCCGCCGTCGAGCACGGCGGCCTCGCGTCCGGTGGCGCGCAGCATCCACACGAGCCGGGAGGCGGAGGCGCCCGAGGCGTCGTCGTAGGCGATCACGCGGGTCCGGTCGGTGACGCCCGCGGCCTCCATGCCGCGGGCGAAGACCGCCGGGTCGGGGAGCGGGTGGCGGCCCTCCGCCGGGGAGGCGGGGGCGGCGAGCACGGCGTCCAGGTCCACGAAGGCGGCGCCCGGGAGGTGCCCGCCCTCGTAGGCGGCGAAGCCGGAGCGGCCGTCGAGGTACCAGCGCACGTCGACCACCCGGATCGGGGCGGGGCCGCCGTCCTCGCCTGAGGCGGTCCCGGCAGCGTCGGACGAAGCGATGGCGGCGGACGAAGCGGCGTCGGCGTCGGCGTCGGCGGGGGATGACGAGGCGGACTCGGCCGAGACGTCACCGGGCGAGGTCTTGCCGGATGAGGCGCCGGCGAACGAGTCGTCATCGGGCGCAGCTCCGTGGGAGGTAGCGCCATCGGGCGAGGGCGCGTCGGGACCGGCGGCGAGGCGGTCGAGCTGGTCGACCGAGACGATCCACGGGAAGTTCAGGCTCATGCGTCCCAACCTACCGCTCTCCCCGCCGGGGGTGCAGGGGGCGGCGGCTTCCGGGGGAGAACCACGGCGAGGGCTCCGGACGGGATGTGAGCTGAATGGGCCACGAACCCGGCGGAGTGCGAATCCAGCGGAGCGCGGACGATCCCGCAAAAGAGCGTCAAAGCCTCGCGCCAACTAGGCGTTTTCGGAGGGATCCTTCCGCCCGGAGACGGAGACGGAGACGGAGACGGAGACGGAGACGGAGACGGAGACGGAGACGGAGACGCTGTGGCGACGTCGGAACGCCGGAACGCCGGGGAAGGGAGCCCCGAAATTTTCGGAACGATACCTCCGAAAACCGCTAGTTCAGAGATGACGATGGTGTGAGGCGAGGCAAAACCGGGTGGGGCGAGACGGAACAAGGCTAGGCGAGGCGGAGCAAGGTTAGGCAGGGGGGCGAAACGAGGCAAAGCCGGGAGAAGCGAAGCGCGACGGGGTGAGACGCAACGAAACGCAGGCGAGGCGAACCCCGGTCGGCGCTGCGCCGGCGCGGGACCGGGCGCACCCCGCGCCGGACCTCAGCGGCAGCTGGTCGTGTACTTGCTCGCCGCGAGGTCCTGGATGCGCTCGACGTACTTCTCCGTCTCGGCGTAGGGCGGGATCCCGCCCGCGTCCGTCACGGCGTTGGGACCGGCGTTGTAACCCGCCAGCGCGTACCGGGTGAGCTCGTCCTCCGAGTCGGCGAGGGGCTCCAGCTCCTCGCGCAGGAAGCTCATGTAGCGCCCCTGGGCGGCGATGGCGTCCTCCTCGTCCAGAGGATCTCCGGCGCCCCAGATGTCCCAGGTGTCCTGGGTGAACTGGGCGATGCCCATCGCCCCGGCGCGCGAGTGCGCCTCGGGGTTCCAGCTGCTCTCCGCCTCCAGCTGGGCTGCCAGGACCGAGACGGGGAAGCCCGACTCCTCGGAGGCGGCCTCGACGTCGTCCTGCAGGTCGTCCGGTATCGGCTCGGTGCCCAGCACGACCTCGCAGCGTCGCGTCCCGTCCTCGGCCCACAGCCCGACCGCCCCGACCAGCAGCAGCGCCAGCGCACCGAGGACCTGCCAATGGTCCAGGATCCCGCGCACGACGCCGCCCCCGGACGTGCCGGGTTCGTTCCGTTCTCCCGTCGGGCGAGGGGAGGCGGTCCCCTCGGAGCTGTTCGGCGAACTCATCATCGTGGACAGGGTACCGCGGCGGCCCCCGCGCGCCAGCGATATCCCGCCCTGCGAGACGCCGCATGACCCGGCCCGCCGCGTATCAGCCGCGTAGCATGGTCCCATGACCGCCGCGATCATCGCGACCATCGTCGCCGCCGTCCTCATCGTCATCGGGCTCCTGGGGATCATCTTCCCCGTCCTGCCCGGCTCCGTGTTCATCATCGCCGCGGCCGTGGTCTTCGCCGTCGTGGTGCAGGCGCCGGAGGGGTGGTGGATGCTCGGGCTGGGCGGAGGGCTCTCGGCCATCGGCCTCTCGGCGAGCCTGCTGCTCACCGGGCGGGCCATGAAGCGGCGGAGGATCCCCAACCGATCGCTGCTCTTCGGGGCGCTGGGCGCCGTCGTCGGCATGTTCGTGCTGCCCGTGTTCGGGCTGATCCTGGGGTTCGCCGTGGGGCTGTTCCTCTTCGAGCTCAGCCGGCAGCGGGACGCCCGGCTGGCGCTGGACTCCTCGTGGGCCGCGCTCAAGGCGGCGGGGCTGGGGCTGCTCGTCGAGCTGGCGTGCGGGCTCGCGGCCGGGACCGTGTTCGTCATCGCGGTGCTGACGTACTTCATCACCGCGTGAGGCCGATAGACTGGCCTGCGTGAAATCTCTGCCAGCGTCCCTGACCCTCGCCGCCGCGGCCGTCATCCAAGCCCTGGGCCAGTTCGCGTACTTCGCGGATGCCATCACCATCTCGGGGCAGATCTTCTTCCCGATCCTCTTCGCCCTGATGGCGATCTACCTGGGCTTCCGGACGAAGGACTCCGAGCGCTTCGAGCGCACGCACGTGGTGATCACCGTGCTGGGGTTCCTGCTGCTCATCCTGAGCGCCGTGGGCCAGATCGGCACCATCTTCGCGCTGTACCCGCAGCCGATCATCTACTACGCGGCGTTCGCGCTGCTCGCCGTCACCGTGGCGCTGCGGATCACGGCCATGCCCAAGAAGGCCAAGGCCGAGAAGGCGGGCAAGGCACCGCGGCGTCGTCGCCGGGTCGCCGGCGCCGGCCCCACCCACCTGGTGGCCACGCCCAAGGGCGAGGCCGCCCCCTCCGCCGCGGAGCGCGGGGACGCGCCCGCCGCTGGCACCGGGACGGATGAGGCCGCCGGCGCCGGCGCGCCCGCCGGCGCCGGCGCATCTGCCGGGACCAGTGCGTCCGCCGAGGCCGAGGAGTCCGCCGGGACCGGCCGGCCCGCCGAGTCCGACGCCCCCGCCGCCGACGCCCGGGCCGAGTCCCGCCGCGAGGGCGACCGTTGAGCCCCGCCTCCGCCGCTCCCGCCCCCGCATCCGAGACGACCCCGCGCCGCGCGTGGCAGGTCGTGGCCTGGATCGTCGTCGTCGCCGTGCTGGGCGGTCAGCTCGTCCACGCCCTGACGGTCGGCGGCCTGGACTTCACCGTCTACCGCGCCGGCGCCGCCACGATCTTCGGCAACGACGGCATGGACGTGGACCTCTACGAGCGCAACCTCATCCAGCTCACCGCCGACTCCTACCTGCCCTTCACCTACCCGCCCTTCGCCGCGCTGGTGCTGCTGCCCTTCGCCTTCGTGCCCCCGCAGGTCGGCGTCGCGTTCATGGTGCTGCTGTCGATGGCGGTGGCCTGGTGGATCTCGACGCTGATCGTCGACTACGCCAACGCCCGGGGCCGGATGCTGCCCCTGCAGGACAGGCTGGGCCGCACGACGACGATCGCCCTGCTCACCGCCCTGATCTGCTTCTCCGGCCCGTGGCGGCGCGGCCTCGGCCTGGTCCAGATCAACCCGCTGATCATGCTCCTGGTCCTGTGGGACCTGGTCCGCCCGGCGACCCGCGTGCCGCGCGGGCTGTTCATCGGCATCGCCGGCGGCATCAAGCTCACCCCGCTGGCCTTCGGCCTGATCCTGCTGATGCGCAAGGACGTCAAGGGCGTGATCACCCTCGGGATCACCTTCGCGGCGACCGTGGGACTCGGCTTCCTGCTGCTGCCGCGCCAGGCGGTAGAGTTCTGGACCCACGCGGTCTCCGACCCCTCGCGGGTGGGCAACATCAACTACCTGGACAACATCTCGATCCAAGGCTGGCTCATGCACTTCGGCGTGACCGGCGACGTGCTCAAGGTCCTCATGTACGTGCTGATCCTCGTGCTGCTGGTGGGGGTCGCCGCGGCCATCCCCGCGCTGGAGAGGCGCGGGATGCGGATGTCCGTCGTCGCCCTGACGGCCTTCCTGATGCTGCAGATGTCCCCGATCTCCTGGTCGCACCACAACACGTGGCTGCCGCTGATCGCGGCCGCGGTCTGGGTCGACGCCGTCCCGTGGCTGTTCTCCCGGCCGGGCCCGCAGCGCAGGATCGCGATGGTCCTGGCCTGGGTGGGCCTGGCGGGGCTGTACATCTCGCCGATGTGGATCGGCGTCGCCCTCTACGGCTCGACGGAGTACCTCGACTACATCGACACGGTGCCGCTGGTCGTCTCGGCGATCCCGATCCTGTGCCTGTTCCTCTTCGTCTGCCTGTGGCTGTGGGCCGTGTGGCGGCACCGGAACGACGCCCTCGCCCCGACCCGCGGGGAGCCCGTGGCGATTTGAGCGGCGCGGCATCATCACAGGAGGCCGGGACCGCCGAGGCGCCCGGCCGCGGCATGGGCCGGTACGGGCGCAGGGCGGTCCTCGCCTCGGCCGTGGGCTACGGCCTGGACGGCTTCGACCTGCTCATCCTGAGCTTCGCGCTCGGCGGGATCATCACCTCCTTCGGGATCGACGACGTGCAGGCCGGGGCCCTGGCCACCTACACGCTGTGGGGCGCGGTGCTGGGCGGCGTCGTCTTCGGCGTCGCCAGCGACCGGCTGGGCCGGGTCAAGGTGCTGACGTACTCGGTGATCCTCTTCGCCGTGTTCACGGGGCTGGCCTGCTTCGCCCCGAACTACGAGTCGCTGGCGGTCCTGCGGTTCATCGCGGGGATCGGGATCGGCGGCGAGTTCGGCATCGGGATGACGCTCGCGGCGGAGGCCGTCTCGGCGCGGCACCGGGCGCGGGCGACGTCGTGGGTCGGCATCGGCTTCCAGGTGGGGGTGCTCGCGGCCGCGCTCGCCTCGGCGCCGATCATCGCCGCCTTCGGCTGGCGCGGGCTCTTCGCGGTGGGCGCGCTGCCCGCCCTGATCGCCGTCGTCATCCGCGCCAAGCTCGAGGAGTCCCCGCGCTTCATCGAGCACGCGGAGCAGGCCGGGCAGACCCGGGGCCTGGGCCTGAGGCGGGTGGGGGAGCTCTTCAAGGACGCCCGGACCGTGCGCATCTCGGTGGCCATGATCGTGCTGACCTCGGTGCAGAACTTCGGGTACTTCGGCATCATCACCTGGCTGCCGCGCTACCTCAGCGAGCAGATGGGACTGGGGCTGACCAGCTCCTCCCTGTGGACCGCCGTGACGGTGCTGGGGATGGCCTTCGGGATCGTGGTCTTCGGGTACATCGCCGACCGGTTCGGCCGCCGCCCGGCCTTCTGGATCTTCCAGGCCGGCGCCGCGCTGAGCGTCCTGGCCTACAGCCAGCTCAGCGAGGCGACGGCGCTGCTGCTGGGCGGGTTCGTGATGGGCATCTTCGCCAACGGCATGATCGGCGGCTACGGCGCGCTGATGGCCGAGCTGTACCCGACGGCGGTCCGCGCCACCGCGCAGAACGTGCTGTTCAACATCGGCCGCGGCATCGGCGGGCTGGCGCCGGCGGTCATCGGGGCCGTGGCGGCCGCCCACGGCTTCCCCTTCGCGCTGGCCCTGCTGCCGGCGATCTACGTCCTGGCCTTCCTCACCATGTTCGCCGTCCCGGAGCGCCGCGGGGCCGAGCTGGACTGAGGGCGGGGACGGCCCGCCGATAGAGGCCGGTGGCCGGCGGCACCCGCCGCGCCTCCGCCCGCGTCTGAGCTGGTCCCCGGCGCGGGGCGCCCCTACTCCGTGAGCGACGCCCCGTTGGTGCGGATGACCTCGGCGTACCAGTCGAAGGACTTCTTGGGGTAGCGCTCCAGCGTCCCGCCGCCGTCGTCGTCGCGGTCCACGTAGATGAAGCCGTAGCGCTTGCTCAGCTGGGCGGTGCTCGCACTGACCAGGTCGATGCAGCCCCACGCGGTGTAGCCCAGGACCTCGACGCCGTCCCGGATCGCCTCGCCGACCTGCAGCAGGTGGTCCCTGAGGTAGGAGATGCGGTAGTCGTCGAGCACGGTCCTCACGCCGTCGACCTCCACCAGCTCGTCCTTGGCGCCCAGGCCGTTCTCGACGATGAACAGCGGCTTCTGCCACCGGTCCCAGAACTGGTTCAGGACCAGGCGCAGCCCCACCGGGTCGATCTGCCATCCCCATTCGCTGGCCTCGAGGGCGGGGTTGGGGATGCCGCCCAGGATGTTGCCCCGCCCCGGCTCCCGGCGCTCCGGGTCGGCGCTCTCGCACACGCTCATGTAGTAGCTGAAGGAGACGAAGTCGACCGTGTGGGTCAGGTCCTCGCGGTCCTGCTCGGTGATCTCCAGCTCGATCCCCTCCTCGCGCAGCGTGCGCAGGAAGTACCCCGGGTACCGGCCGCGGACGTGCACGTCGCCGTAGACGAGGTTCCGGTGGTCGGCCTGCATCACGGAGAGGGCGTCCGCGGGGTCGGGGGTGAGCGGGTAGACCGGCATCGAGAGGACCATGCAGCCGATCCGCGCGGCGGGGGCGACCTCCCGGGCCATCCGGGTGACCCGGGCGCTGGCCACGAGCTCGTGGTGCATCGCCTGGTACAGCGCCTGCTCGGAGAGCTCCTCCCGCGGGGTGTCGATGCCGCCGCTCATGAAGGGCGCGTGCAGCAGGGAGTTGATCTCGTTGAAGGTGAGCCAGTAGGTGACCCGGGAGCCGTAGCGCTCGAGCAGGACGCGGGCGTAGCGCTCGTAGAAGCCGATGAGCTCCCGGCTCGTCCAGCCGTCGTAGGCCTCCGCGAGGTGCAGCGGCGTCTCGTAGTGGGAGATGGTGACCAGGGGCTCGATGCCGTGCCGCTCGAGCTCGTCGAGCACCCGGTCGTAGAAGGCCAGGCCCTCCTCGTTCGGCTCGGCCTCGTCGCCGCGGGGGAAGATGCGGCTCCAGGCGATGGAGAACCGGTAGGTCTTGAAGCCCATGCGCGCGAACAGGGCGATGTCCTCGGCGTAGCGGTGGTAGAAGTCCACGGCCTCGAGCTTGAGGTTCTCGGGCGTCGGGCGCCGGCTGCGCGGGGAGCCGATGCCGCCGTGGGGGAGCACATCCTGGACCGAGAGGCCCTTGCCGCCCTCGGCGTACCCGCCCTCGACCTGGTTGGCGGCGGTCGCCCCGCCCCACAGGAAGCCCTCGGGGAACATCGTCGTCTCGGTCATCTGGGCAGCTCCAGTTCTCGCGGAGGGGTCCTCGCTGCGGATCCTCGCTCGGCTGAGAGCCCGCGGACGGCTTCGCGGTCGATGAGCGCCTCGTACCGGGCGCAGCGGGAGGCGGCCATGGCGGCCGTCGAGGCCACGGTACCCCATCCGCCTCGTGGCCCGGAGGCCGTCCTGCGCGGCGTCGCGCTCGATATACAGCAGACCGATCCGTCGTCCGGAATGTGAAGGGAGGCCCCGTGTGATAATCGCCATTAAGGGGCGGGAATCGTTGGTCCGGACCATGACCGAGTGGTAACTAATTATAGACGGGACCCTTTCGGAAGTGAGGCGAGATGGGATGTCGCCTCACTCGCGGGGTCTCATCGTGATAATTCGGAAAGGTTCGAATAGATGCCCAGGCGGAATACGGTCAATCGATGCGAGATGTCCCGAAGAATCATTCTCGCGTCTGTGGAGCTGTTCGCGGAAGTGGGGTATGGCTCGGCGTCGATGGACGAGGTCGCCCGCCGCTGCGGGGTCTCCAAGCCCATGGTGTACAGGTATTTCAGCAGCAAGGCGGAGATCTATGAAAAGATCGTCACAGTGCACTCCGAGGGGTTCCTGGAAATCCTCGACGGCATGGACCCTGGGGCGAAGAGCGATGTCGGCGGCGCGCTCTCCCTGCTCAAGGCGTTCATGGATTTCGCCCGTGAGCACAGCTCGGCATATGAGATAGTCTTCGAATCCGAATCATTGTTCATGCCCGACGTCGCCGAGCTGATCGGGGAATTCACCGAGGCGCTGAGGATGAGGATCCTCAGGGACTATCCCGCCATGCTCACCCCCGGCCTGCGCGGCAGCGCCCGGATCGCCGAGGTCCAGATCCTCCTGGGCTCGACCATCAACATCGCGCGGAAGCTGGCCCGGGCCGAGGACGCGGAGGAGCGGGAGATGCTCGTGCAGCTCTACCTCTCTCTGACGGGCATCCCCTTCCAGCCGGCCGACCGCGAGCGGTGCCGGCTCCGCTCATCGGCCTCTAGCCTCCCCGCGTCCGCCGGTACTCCCGCGGTGTGCTCCCCGTCTCCTCCCGGAAGCGGCGGTTGAAGTTCGAGAGGTTGGCGAACCCGGCTGCCCAGCAGACCTCGGCCACGGGAAGGTCGGTCGTGCGCAGCAGCCTGCACGCCTCGGTCACCCGCAGGCGGGTCACGGTGCGGGAGAAGCCGACCGACGTCGCCCGGGTGAACAGGCGCGAGACGCCGGAGCGTGACATCGTGAGGTGCTCAGCGACGTCGCCCAGGCGCAGCGGTCCCGCCAGGTGCTCGTACACGTAGCGCAGGGCGCGGTCGAAGGTCTCGCTCTCGTCCCGCGGCAGGGCGCGGGCGGCGTGGTGCGGGTCGATGATCTCCCGCTCCTCCCGCGGCGCCGCGACCAGGACGCTCAGCAGCGTCAGCGCGGCGGCGAAGCGTTCCATGCCGGTGGTGCCGCGCATGGAGGCGAGGACCCGGGCGGCCCGCTCGCGGGTGGCACCGGTGAACTCGACGCCGTGGGCGGCGTCGGCGAGCAGCCCGTCCAGGACCCCGAGGGCCGGCAGCAGGGCCGCCAGCCGCTCCGGCAGCATCGGATCGATCTGCAGTAGCATGTCCCGGCCCCGCACCGTCTCGTCCGGGGGCAGCGGGCTCACCCAGTGGTGGGGGAGCCCGCTGCCCACGAGGTAGAGGCTGCCGGGCTCGAAGACCCGCACGGCCGTGCCGATGTGCGCGGTACCGGTGGAGGCGGTGATCAGGTGGATCTCGATCTCCGGGTGGTGGTGCCAGCGGCCCAGGGGGTGTGGGTAGTCGTGCTGGAACCAGCGCAGCCCGCTCGCCGAGTCCAGCGGCACGAGCTCCCGCTCGGCGGCCCCGAATCGGCCGGCTCCGGCGGGGTCTGAGCCGGTCCGCGCCGGCCCGGCTCCGGCCGGGACGGGGCCCTCGTGCACCGGAACGGCCATGGTTCCCTCCTGGGTCAGACCCTGATCTGGATCTTCGTGTCGGTGGGGCGCCCCTCGGCCCCCCGCTCGAAGGCGGCCACCGCGTCCTCGAGCGAGTAGGTCTCGGTGACCAGCCGGGACAGGTCCACCGTATCCCCGGCGGCCAGGTCGATCGCCTTCTGGTACACGTTGGCGTAGCGGAAGACCGTCTCGATCCGCAGCTCGCGCGTCTGAGCGGCCGCGACGTCGAAGGGCACCGGATCCGCCGGGATGCCGACGACGACGAGCGCCCCGCCGGGCGCCGGCAGCTCCCACAGCCCGCGGTAGGCCCCCGCGGCCCCCGAGGCCTCGAAGACCGCCTGCGGCCCCCACCCGCCGGTCTCCCGGCGGATCCGCTCGCCGAGGTCCTCCTCCGAGGCGTCGACGGGCACGATCCCCTCGATCCCCTCCACCAGCGCGAGCTTCTCCCGCGCGACGTCGCTGACGTACACCCGGCTCGCCCCGCCGGCCAGCGCCGCCAGGGCGGTCACGATCCCGATGGTCCCGCAGCCGACCACCGCCGCGACGTCGCCCGGGGCGAGCCGCGCCTTGGTGGCCGCCTGCATCCCCACCGCGAACGGCTCGATCAGCGCGCCCTCGGCGTAGGAGAGGCAGTCGGGCAGCCTGAAGACGTACTCGGCCGGGTGCAGGACCTCCTCGACGAGGCAGCCGTCCACCGGCGGCGTGGCCCAGAACCGCACGGCCGGGTCCACGTTGTAGATGCCCTCGCGGGAAGCACGGGAGCGCGGATCGGGGATCCCCGGCTCCATGCAGACCCGGTCGCCGGGGACCAGGTGCTCGACGCCGTCACCCACCTCGAGCACGGTCCCGGAGCCCTCGTGCCCCAGGATCATCGGCTCCTCGACGACGAAGGGGCCGACCCTCCCGTCGGTGTAGTAGTGGACGTCGGATCCGCAGATGCCCACGGTGTGCATGCGGATGCGCACCTCGCCGGGGCCGGGAGCCCCCGGGGCGGGGACGTCCTCGACGGTGATGCGGCCCTTCTCCTGCAGGACGACTGCCTGGACGGTCTCGGTCATGATGGGGTCCTTTCCGCGGGCGGGCCCGCCGGGTTGGGGTCGATAGCGATGGGCCGGTGCCTCCGGGCGGCGGCCGGGAGGGGTGGCTGGGAGAGGGGGGCGAGGATCGAGGAGGGGCGGCGGACGGCGTCCAGAGCGGACGTCGCCCGGGACGGACGATGTCCGGAGCGGGCCGCACCCGGGGCGGCCGCCCTAGGCGAGCACCGAGGACCCCCGGCGCGCGGCGGCCCGCTCCCGGGCGGGCAGGGGCCTGCCGTGCTCGTCGGTGATGCCGGGCTGCGGGGGCCGGATGAAGAAGGTGACCACCGTGCCGAGCAGGAAGAGCCCGGCGTAGACCCAGATGACGCCGAGGGAGCCGAGGAGCGGGAGGAACAGCGTCGCGATGCCCGGTCCGATGAACGTGGTCAGCCCCGAGGCGAGGTTGTGGGCGGAGATCGCTGCGCCGCGGTGCTCGGGCGCGAGGGCCGGGAAGATGGCGCCCATGGGGACGAAGGCGGTGACGGAGCAGGCGAAGACCACGGCGGCGACCAGCATCGCGACGTAGCTGCCGCCGAACAGGTGCGGGATGTAGCCGAAGGCCAGGGCTGCCAGGGCCATGCCGCCGAAGCCGAACCAGCGCATCTGCCGCATCCACCCGTAGCGGTCGCCGAGGCGTCCCCAGACGATGTTGGCCACGATCGTGATGGTGTTCATGATCGCCCAGAGGCTCATCCACTCGGCCTGGCTGAACCAGGGCCGCGAGTCGTCGAGCTGGCCGGTCAGGTAGAGCGGCATCATCATCGGGAAGCCGTAGAGGGTGATGTTGCACAGGATGCGGATGACCACGGCCAGGGAGATCTGCGGCCGCTCGGCGAGGATCGTGACGCCGCGCAGCAGCTCCCGTCCCCGGGCGGCCCCGCTCAGCCGGCGCGAGAGGTCCTCCTCCGGCGGCGGCCCCGGAACCAGGAACAGGCACATGAGAGTACCGATTCCCACGAGCGCCGGCGCCAGCCAGAGCGTCCCCAGCTCGCCCACGAGCGGGATGGTCAGCGTCGGGATGAAGGCGCCGAGCGAGCCCAGCCCGACCGAGAACGCGGCCCAGAACCAGCCCATCGCGGAGGCGAGCCGGCCGGGCTCCACGCTCTGGGCGATGAGCACCACGAAGGAGTACATGAACAGCGGGTAGGCGACGCCGCGCAGCCCGTAGGTCAGCATCGCGGCGCCGGGGCTGGTCAGCCCCGCGGTCACGAACAGCAGGTGCAGCCCGATCCACAGGACGCCGCCGAGCAGCATGAGGCGCTTGGCGCCGAAGGTCTCGGCCAGCACGCCGGTGGTCCACGCGGAGACCGCGACGACGAAGCCGTAGATCGTGAAGACCATCCCGGCCTGGGTGCCGGTGAAGCCGTGCTCCACCACGAGGTAGCGGGAGAGGAAGGTCAGGTCGAAGCCGTCGCCGGCCATGAAGACGGCCAGGGCGATGTAGCCGAAGAGCAGGCGCTTGGGCATGCCGAGGATCACGGGCACTCCTTCGTACGGATCGTCCCCCGCGGGGGCGGCGCGGCCGCGTCCGGACCAGCCCGGGCGCGCAGCCACCCCTCGAGGCTCTCAGGAGGCCGGCGGCGGAACCAGCGCCGGGATCCCGTTCCACCGGTACTTTGATGCATCCTGCCCCTGGGGATAGCGGAATCCGCTCCTCCGGAAGAGGAGGGCACGCGAAAGCCCCTCGCCGCAGCGGATGCGGCGAGGGGCTGCTGTGTTCCGGGAGGAAGATCCATGGGCGGCTCATCGAGGCGGAGATCGTTCATGGGGCGGGGGAGGCGTCGGAGCCCGCCCTCTGCCGGACCCCGCGGGCCGCGCCGGACCCAGCGCGACGCGCGAGGAGGCGGGCCCGTCGGTCCCGCGGCCCATGCGGCGACGGACGGGAGGGGCGGCCCCGCCCTCGTCTACCTCCTCCAGCTCCAGGAGACGGGCATCGGAGAGGACCATCTCCCAGAACCGCCGGTCGACGCCGTCGTCGACGATGCAGGTGCTGTCGAGGAGCATCGGCGCCTCCTAGGCGCCGATGGCGTCCCGTGCGCCGGCGGAGCCGGTCTGGATCTGGATCTTCCGTGGCTTGGCCTGCTCGGCCACCGGGATCTTCAGCCCGAGCACCCCGGCGTCGTAGGCGGCTTCGATCTTCGAGGTGTCCAGGCCGTCGCCCAGGATCAGCTGCCGCCTGAAGACCCCGCGGGGCCGTTCCGCCGTGATGAGGTCCTTGGCCTGCTCGGGGCTGGAGCGGTGGGCCTCGACGGTGACCACGTTGCGCTCCACGTCGAGCTCGATCGTCTCGGGGTCGACGCCGGGCAGGTCCAGCTCCACCCGGAAGACGCCGTCCTCGCGCCACGCGTCCATGGGCATCATCGTCGGGTGCGCGGTGGTCCCGTGGGTCCCGAAGAACTGCTGCGACAAGCGCTCGAGATCACGGAATGGATCGGTTCGCATCAACATTCTCAATCACCTTCTCCGAATCAACTGTCTGCGGATGCGATCGGAACTGCTGCATCAGGCGACCTTGAATCTCTATCACCTGATGTAGATAATATGTAGCACCATGATGCAGATGCGACAAGACCCCCGAACAGGAATCAGGAGAAGAGATGGCGGCATATCCTGAAGGCCCCGGGGCCCGGCAGGGCATCTACGGGATCTCGGTGGCCGCCGAGCTCACGGGGACCGGGGTGCAGACCCTGCGGCAGTACGAGCAGCGCGGCCTGATCGATCCCGAGCGGACTCGAGGCGGTACCCGGCGCTACAGCTCGTACGACATCCACCGCATCGAACGCATCATCGTCCTGGTGGGCGACGGACTGAACCTGCGGGGCGTCGCCCGGGTCATGGCCCTGGAAGATGAGAACGCTCGGCTCCGAGCGGCTTTGAAGGAGGCAGCATCGTGAATCGTCCGCACCCGCACCCCCGCTACGAGGCCCCCGAGCTGGACTACCCCCTGCCGGAGGCCGAGGAGAACGTCGCCCCGGCAGGGGCCTCGCTCCTCGGCTACTGGGGAGAGGCGCACTGACGTCCCTCCCGCGGAGGAGAGGATCCGACGCCCGGTGAGAGAAGGAACGGCGGAATCACAGGGTTGAGCAGTGCCATGGCGGGCGAGGGCGGGAACGCCCTGCCCCGTGGTGTGCTCCGGCTCCTCCGCCGAGGATGAGGAAGGGAACGAGGGATGAGCACCGAAGAGAACGCATCGACCACCGACCTCGAGACGAGGGTCGACGAGCTGACCAGCCGCATCCACACCCTGGAGAAGCGGCTGGCCTCCGTGGCGGAGGCCCTCCAGGAGGCCCAGACGGACATCGACGCCCTGCGCATCGAGCGCTGACGGGGAGGGGCGCGTGCCCTCTGGGCGACGGGCCGTCCCGACGTCCCAGAGGGCGCCCCGGGCTCAGCCCGCCGAGTCCCCGGCTTCCTCCAGGCTGAACGAGGTGTACGAGGAGGAGGCTCCCCTCCTGCCCACCACCCGCCCCACCTCACGCCCGGCGATGCGCGCGCAGGCGCCGAGGAGCTCGCATCCGAGGGGCTCGTCCCCCGGGTCCTCGGCCTCGTCCAGCCGCCGGGCCAGCGCCGCGCAGAGCACGCCGACGAAGGCGTCGCCGGCCCCGGTGGTGTCGAGCACCTCGGCCACCGGCGTCGCCGGGATCTCCAGGACCTCCTCGGCCTCGCGCACGGCCGCGAGCGAGCCCCGGGCCCCGAGGGTCACCACGACGGCGGGGGCGATCGCCGTCAGGGCCCTGGCCTGCGCGGCGGCGGATCCGTCCCCGCCCGCCACCGGGCCGCCCGCTTCCGTCCCGCCGGCGTGGCGGGCGAGCACGGCCGCGGCCTCCGACTCGTTGACCACGAGCACGTCCACGGCCCCGAGCGCCCGCCCCGAGACCTCGGCGGCGGGCGCCAGGTTCAGCACCATCCGGACCCGGCGGCACCGGCCCACGGCGCGGACGGTCGCCTCGATCGTCTCCACGGGGATCTCGCCCTGGGCGACGACGACGCGGGCGCCGTCGAACCCGGCCGCCGCGGCCGCAGCGACCATCTCGCGCCCGAGCGAGAGGTTCGCGGCGGGCACGATCGAGATCGAGTTCTCCCCGGCGGCGTCGACCGTAATGTGCGCGGAGCCCGAGTCCATGCCCGGGATCCGCGCCAGACGGGAGATCCCGACGCCGTGCTCGGCCAGCGAGGCCTGCAGGGAGGAGCCGGCGGAATCGTCCCCCACGCACCCCAGGAACGTCGTCGGCGTCCCGGTCAGCGCGGCCGCCACGGCCTGGTTGGCCCCCTTGCCGCCCAGCCCGTAGGAGACGGAGGAGCCCACCACGGTCTCGCCCGGGGCGGGGAACCTCCGCACCGCGACCGTGACGTCGCGGCTCACGGAGCCGACGACGCAGACGCCGCCCTCCCCGCGATTCACCAGATCCTCACCCGCTCCTCGGGCGCGAGCCACAGCTGGTGCTCCGGGCCGACGCCGAAGGCCTCGTAGAACTCGTCCACGTTCCGCACGATCCCGTTGCACCGGAACTCCGCGGGGGAGTGCGGGTCCATCGAGAGGTACAGCTGGGCCATCTGCGGCCGGGCCTTGGAGCGCCAGATCTGCGCGTAGCTCATGAGCAGCCGCTGCAGCGCGCTCACCCCGCCCGCCTCGGGGGCCGTCTCCATGGTCAGACCCTGCTTCTGAAGCGCCTTGCGGTAGGCCTTCAGCGTGATCGTCAGCCCGCCCAGGTCGCCGATGTTCTCGCCCAGGGTCAGCTCGCCGTTGACCGTGTCCTGCTCGGGGTCCAGGCCCTCGGGCGTGTACCCCGAGTACTGGGCCACCAGGGCGGAGGTGCGCTGCTCGAACTCCTCGAGGTCCTCGGCGGTCCACCAGTCGTGGAGGTTGCCCGCGCCGTCGTACTTGGAGCCCTGGTCGTCGAAGCCGTGGCCGATCTCGTGGCCGATCACCGCTCCGATGCCGCCGTAGTTGACGGCGTCGTCGGCGTCCATGTCGAAGAAGGGCGGCTGCAGGATCGCGGCGGGGAAGGCGATCTCGTTCATCACCGGGTTGTAGTAGGCGTTGACCGTCTGCGGGGTCATGTGCCACTCGTCGCGGTCGATCGGCTGGCCGAGCTTGCCCAGCTCGTAGTCGTGCTCGAAGCGGTTGCCGGCGCGCACGTTCTCCAGCAGGTCAGCGCCGATCCGGAGCCCCGAGTAGTCGCGCCACCTCTCCGGGTAGCCGATCTTGGGGGTGAAGGCGGCGAGCTTCTCCAGCGCGCGCTCGCGGGTGCCCGGGGTCATCCAGGGCAGCGCGGAGATGGAGTCGCGGTAGGCCTCGATGAGGTTCTCCACCAGCTCGAGCATCCGCTCCTTGTGCTCGGGCGGGAAGTGCCGGGCGACGTACTCCCGGCCCACCTCCTCGCCGAGCAGCCCCTCGACCAGCCCGACGCCGCGCTTCCACCGCTCGCGCATCTGTTCGGTGCCGGTGAGCGTCCGGGAGTAGAAGTCGAAGTTCTCCCGCACGACGGCGTCGGGCAGGAAGGGCGCCCGGGCGTGGGCCGCGTGCCAGGCGGCCCACAGCTTCCAGCGCTCCAGCGGCTCGGTCGCCCACAGCCCGGCGAAGGACTCGGCGTAGGAGGGCTGAGAGACGATGGTCTTCCCGAAGGCCTCCTCGCTGCCGCCCAGCCCCTCGATCCAGCGCAGCCACGGGAAGCCGGGGAAGGACTCCTCGAGCTCGCGCGGGGTGTACGGGTTGTAGCGCTTGTTGGCGTCGCGGCAGGTCACCTTGTCCCAGTGGTGGGAGGCGATCTTGGTCTCGAGGTCGAAGACCGCGCGGGCGGCCTCCTCGGGATCCGCGCCCAGCCGCTCGGCGGCGCCGGTCAGCTCGAGCATCCGCGCGATGTGGGCCCGGTAGGCCTCGCGGATGTCCGCGTACTTCTGCTCCCGGAAGTACTCCTCGTCCGGCAGGCCGATCCCGGACTGCACCAGGTAGGGCACGTACTCGGTGGCGTTCTTGGCGTCGTTGTTGACGTAGACCCCCACCGGGCTGCCGACGCCGCTCGCGTCCAGCTCCGCGAGCACGTCCGCCAGGGCGTCCGAGTCCGCAGCTCCCTCGATCAGCGCGAGGTCCCGCTCCAGCGGCGCGGTCCCGGCGGCCTCGATCGCCTCCTCGTCCATGAAGGAGTTGTAGAGTGCGCCGATCTTGGAGTCCGGGTCGGCCCGGCCGGCGTCGGCGATGATGTCCCTGACCCGCTCCTCGGAGAGGTCGCGCAGCTGGTGGAAGGCGCCGTCGATGCCGCGGTCGGCGGGGATCTCGTGGGCGGCGATCCAGGCGCCGTTGACGTAGCGGTAGAAGTCGTCGCCGGGGTCCACGGAGGCGTCCATCGCGGAGGCGTCCAGACCGGCCGTCCCGGCCACCTCGTCTTCGTTCGGCTCGGGGGCGTCGGTGCGGGGGGCGGGGTTGCGTGCAGTCATGGCACCACGATAATGCGAACCCCGGGCCCCACGCCGCTGCGCAGGGCGCCTGTGGACGGGCGCAGGGTGCGTGTTCGCGGACAGCTCCATCGATGCCGGCGCGCGGGGTCCCCGAGCGGGGCGGCTTCCCATGTGACCGTGTGACGATCCCTGAAGAATTACTAAGGTCACCCTGACCGATGGTTGCCGCGCGGGTAGAATCGATGGCAGTGTCCACGGACTGTCTCCCCGCGCGGGGAGGTCAACGGAAAGGAAAAACCTCGTGTCTTCAGCCCCCGAGCGTCCGCTGCGCGTGGCAGTCATCGGCTCCGGGCCGGCGGGCGTCTACGCCGCCGACCTGCTCAGCCGCTCCGATGCCGTCGCGGAGGGCGAGGTGGACGTCAGCATCGACATCTACGATCGCTACCCCGCGCCGTTCGGGCTCATCCGCTACGGCGTCGCCCCGGATCACCCCCGTATCAAGGGGATCGTGACCTCGCTCCACAAGATCATGGAGAACGAGAGGATCCGCTTCTTCGGCAACGTCGAGTACGGCACGGACCTCCTCCTGGAGGACCTTCGGGCCCACTACGACGCCGTCATCTTCGCCACCGGCGCGGTCTACGACGCCTCCCTGCACATCCCGGGCATCGAGCTGGAGGGCTCCTACGGGGCCGCCGACTTCGTCGCCTGGTACGACGGCCACCCGGACGTCTCCCGCGAGTGGCCGCTCGAGGCCCGCGAGGTCGCGGTGCTCGGCAACGGCAACGTGGCGCTCGACGTCGCCCGCGTGCTCTCCAAGCACGCCGAGGACCTCCTGGTCACCGAGATCCCGGACAACGTCTACGAGGGGCTGAAGAAGTCGCCGGTGACCGACGTCCACATCTTCGGCCGGCGCGGCCCCGCGCAGATGAAGTTCACCCCGCTGGAGCTGCGGGAGCTGGCGAAGTCCCGCGACGTCGACATCGTGCTCTACGACGAGGACTTCGAGTTCGACGAGGCCTCCGAGGCCGCGATCGAGTCGAACAACCAGATCAAGGCCATGATCAAGACGCTGAACAAGTGGCGCGAGGAGCAGCGGGAGAACCCCGGCACCGCCTCCCGCCGCCTGCACATGCACTTCATGCAGTCCCCGGCGGAGCTCGTGGGCGACGCCGAGGGCCGGGTCTGTGCGCTCCGCATGCAGCGCAACGAGCTCGACGGCGCCGGCGGCATCCGCCCGACCACCCAGATCCAGGAGTACCCGGTCCAGGCCGTGTACCGCGCGATCGGCTACTTCGGCTCCGAGCTGCCCGAGGTCGGCTTCGACTCCCTGCGCGGGGTGATCACCAACGTCGAGGGCCGCGTGGTGGACGAGACCGAGAACACCGTCCCCGGCCTCTACGCGACCGGCTGGATCAAGCGCGGCCCGGTGGGCCTCATCGGCTCCACCAAGTCCGACGCCCTGGAGACCATCAACCACGTGCTCGAGGACCGCGAGTTCACGGCCGAGCGCCCCGGTCTGAAGCAGATCGAGGATCTGCTGGCCGAACGCGGCATCGAGTACACCACGTGGTCGGGCTGGCGCAGCCTGGACGAGCACGAGCAGGCCCTCGGGGCCGAGCTCCAGGACGCGCAGGGCAATCCCCGCAAGCGCGTCAAGGTGGTGCCCCGCGAGGACATGGTGAGCATCTCCCGCGCCGACTAGCCGGCGCCCCGCTCCGGCGGAGCCGCGCCGAGGCGACCTGAGCCCGCAGCCCCGTCCGCCCGCCCCTTCGCCGGGGCGGGCGGACGGGGCTGCGGGTTTCTTGCATGCAGAATGCCATAAAAGATCTGCGTTCCCCGGCGATTGCTCGCCCTCTGGCGTGGTATCCGTCATAAAATGGGGGCATCTGGAGCAGTCTCACAGAGGAGGGGCAGACATGACTGACGAGACGAGCAACAGGTCCGCTGAGAGCTTCGGGGCCCGGGCGGTCGCCGCCCGGGGGAAGCTGCCGGACCCGGAGGTCATCGAGGGCGAGATCATCGTCGGCATCGACGGCTCCGAGCAGAGCTACGGCGCGCTGAGCTGGGCGGTGGCCGAGGCCAAGCGACGTCGGGTCCCCATCCGCCTGGTCACGGCCTATTCGCTGCCCGTCTTCACCGGCACCGGCTTCGACTCGGGGTACTCGGTGATCGACGAGCAGGCGCTCGCCGACGGCGTGGCGCAGATCCTGGACGAGGCCTACGAGCGCGTCAGGGGCGAGGACGTCGAGCTGCGCGCGACCGTCGAGACGGGCGACGCGTCCTCGCTCCTCGTCCGGCTCTCCGAGCACGCCGACCTCATGGTGGTGGGCTCCCGCAGCGCCCGCGGCTTCGTGGGGCGGCTTCTGGGCACCGTCTCGACCTCGCTGCCGGCGCACTCCAAGTGCCCGGTCGTCGTCGTGCCGCACGCCTGGGCCAAGCGCCACGCGGAGGACGCCGGGACGCTCACGCCCTCGCTCGGCGTGGCGGTGGGCTCGGACGGATCCGACCAGGCCCGCATCGCCATCGTGAAGGCCGCCGAGGAGGCCCAGCGGATGGGCGTGGGGCTCAAGCTCGTCAACGCGCTGGCGCCCTACACCGGCGCCCTGACGTGGGTCCCGGCGGCCGTGGACTTCGAGGCCATGCACCGGGAGATCGACGAGCTGCAGAACCGCGCCATCCAGTGGATCAGGGGTCACTTCCCGGATCTGGAGATCACCGCGGAGCGGATCGACGGCTCCCCGGTGCAGGTGCTGCTGGAGGCTGGCGAGAGCGCGGACCTGGTGGTCGTCGGCACGCGGGGCCGGGGCGGCCTGCGCGGGATGCTGCTGGGCTCCATCTCCCAGGGCGTCCTGCACAGCTCGCAGAACCCGGTGATGATCGTCCCCGACGTGGACGACCCCCGGACCCAGGACGCGCCGGAGGCGGGGGTCGCCTGGGGCTGAGGTGACGTCCGTCTCATCTCGCGGACGGGTTTGTGGTTTCCGGGACCGCCCCATATGCTTGGGGAGGTTCCGAGCACGGGCATGCCCGTCCGCGAGGTCCGGCCCCCATCGTCTAGCGGCCTAGGACACCGCCCTTTCACGGCGGCGGCACGGGTTCGAATCCCGTTGGGGGTACTGCAAATCTCCGATTTGCAAAGCCAGAGTTCTTCCCATAGAGTTTTCTCTCGTTGGAAAAACAACAAGGCCCTGTAGCGCAGTTGGTTAGCGCGCCGCCCTGTCACGGCGGAGGTCGCGGGTTCAAGTCCCGTCAGGGTCGCTCAGGCGGCGTATCTCTCCTCGCGAGAGACGCCGTCGCGGCATATCTGCTGACAGAGATGCCGGGCTCTGTAGCTCAGTTGGTAGAGCGTACGACTGAAAATCGTAAGGTCACCGGATCGACGCCGGTCGGAGCCACGAAAACCGCCTCGTAGGCTTCTATACGGGGCGGTTTTCTTCCATTTAACGGGTCATTGAAGCCGAATGAATTGTGGTGTTAACCACTGCTTAGGTGCGTCCTTCACAGGGATCTGACCCGGTCTCCGGCGTTGACGCACGTCGCATGCCATATAGCTGCTCGTGCTCCTCATCGCCTCTCCACAGTGGTGGATCCGCGAGAACAGCTCGCTCCATGCTCTCGTTCTATGGTGGTGCTCACTGCATCCCCCACGTCTCTCGCGGAAGCGCACTTGGGGGATTTTTCTCTTTCTTGGGCCGGGAGGAGGTTTCAAGGCCTCGGAGCGGC
This sequence comes from Rothia halotolerans, assembly GCF_004136635.1. GTDB lineage: Bacteria > Actinomycetota > Actinomycetes > Actinomycetales > Micrococcaceae > Rothia > Rothia halotolerans. Next base: position 38,350 of record NZ_NOIU01000005.1, read on the forward strand.
GGAACGGGATGGGCTGACGGCTCTGACCTATGTCAGCTTCACGACGGCTAGAGACCCTCAGGCCCTGGCCCCGCGTGAGTGGCTGGAAAGGCCCCTGGATCGTTGAAGATGGGGGTGCCTCTCCAGCTGCCTCGCATCAGCGGGGCCACCCCGCCCGTCTCACTCGCACTCGATGACTACTGGCGCGTGGTCCGAGGCCCCCTTGCCCTTGCGCTCCTCCCGGTCGATCCAGGCGGTGCTCACCCGCCGGGCCAGCGCCGGCGAGCAGAGCTGGAAGTCGATCCGCATGCCCTCGTTCCTGGGGAAGCGCAGCGACTTGTAGTCCCAGTAGGTGTAGTCCTTCTCGCCCTGGGTGTGGGGGCGCACGACGTCCACCAGGCCGGCGTCGTCGAGGAAGGCGTTGAAGGCGCCGCGCTCGGGCTCGGTCACGTGGGTCATCTGGTTCTCGCGGAAGAAGTCGATGTCCCAGACGTCCTCGTCCTGCGGCGCCACGTTCCAGTCGCCCACCAGCGCGAGCTGCCCCTCCGGGTTCTCACCCAGCCACTTCTGGGCGTCCTCGCGCAGCACGCGCAGCCACTCGATCTTGTAGGCCATGTGCGGGTCGTCGATGCCGCGGCCGTTGGGCACGTAGAGGCTCCAGACGCGGACCCCGCCGCAGGTCGCCCCCAGGGCGCGGGCCTCCTGGACCTCCTCCTGGCCGGGCTTGCCGAAGACCGGCTGACCGGGGAAGGTGCGCTCGACGTCGTCCAACCCCACCCGGGAGGCGATGGCGACGCCGTTCCACTGGCTCAGGCCGAAGTGGGCGACGTCGTACCCGAGCCGCTCGAACAGGGCGAACGGGAAGCTCTCGTCCTTGGCCTTGGTCTCCTGTATGGCCAGCACGTCCACGTCCGAGCGGTCCAGCCAGGCCTCCACGCGATCGGCGCGGGCGCGGATCGAATTCACATTCCAGGTCGCAATTCTCATGGCGACCACGTTACCGGGCGGGGAACGCGGGGCGGGATCACGCCCATCCGCCGTCGCGACCCCCGGTTGTCAACCCCCAGCCGCCGAGGCCCTGCCGCGCTCCCCGGCCTCCCGCGCTCAGATCTGTTCCCGCTGTCGTCGCGATCTCCGCCGCCGGGTCCACGGTGCCCCGCGGGCCGGCCGGAGGCTTCACGATACCCGGGACCGCCGGTATCGTGAGGTGGGACACACGACGTCGCCGAGCAGAACGAGGCCCCCATGAGCAGTCACCCATCGCCCTTCCGCGCCGACGTCCTGGAGGGCCAGCGCATCCTCGTCACGGGAGGCGGCAGCGGGCTGGGCCGCGGCCTCGCCCTGCGCCTGGCCGGGCACGGCGCCGAGGTGCACCTCTGGGGCCGCCGGGAGGGGATGCTGCGCGAGGCGGCCGAGGAGATCGAGGCCGCGACCGGGCGCCGGCCGCACTGGCGGACGGCCGACGTGCGCGACGCCGCGGCGGTGGACGAGGCCGTGCGCCTGACCTGGGAGGAGCACGGCCCGCTGACCGGCGTCGTGAACAACGCGGCGGGGAACTTCATCGCCCGGACCGAGGACCTCAGCCCCCGCGGCTTCCAGGCGATCACCGAGACCGTCATGAACGGCTCCTACAACGTCACCCACGCGGTGGGGCGGCGGTGGATCGCGGAGGGCCTGCCCGGCACGGTGCTGTCCACCCTCGTCAGCTGGGTCTTCACCGGCTCCGCGTACGTGGTCCCCTCGGCCATGGCCAAGTCGGCGGTGCACGCGATGACGATGTCGCTGGCCGTCGAGTGGGCGCCCCACGGCATCCGGCTGAACGCGATCGCGCCCGGACCGATCCCCACCGAGTACACCTCGGCGGTCCTCAGCTCCAGCGGGGGCGAGCGGGGGGACCGCGGCGCGATGACGGACCTCGACGCCGTGCCCGCCCGCCGGGCCGGCACCGTGGAGGAGTTCTCCCACCTGGCGATCTTCCTCCTCTCCGGTGCCTGCGACTACCTGACGGGGCAGACCATCACGATGGACGGCGGGCAGATGCTCGCCGGCCCCTCGACCTTCTCGGCACTGGCCGAGCTCACGGACGAGGACTGGGCGCGCATCGGGGAGCAGGGGCGCCGCGCGGCCGCGGCGTCGAAGGGGCAGCGGGGGCAGGGCGCAGGGGACGGCTGAGGGGCACGAACAACGTCGTCCTCGTTCTGGTGGGATTCAAAGCATCGTCATCACTGAGCTGGCGGTTTTCGGAGGTATCGTTCCGAAAAATTCGACCTCCGAAGGATCTCCTCTCCGCATCAGCGGAAGGATAGCTCCGAAAACGGCTAGTACGCGCGTGGCTCACTGTGCCGATTGCCGATTGCCGATTGCCGATTGCCGAGGCTGAGGCTGAGGTTCCGACCCGGCCCGCCCTCCCCGATCGCCACGGGGCCGCGCCCGCCGCCGTGGCCGTGGTCTGCACCCCGCCGGGACGTCGTTCGCCCCTGCCCGCCTCGCCCCGCCCGGCTCCTGGCAGCCTCCGCAGGCCGCGCGATAGTCTGTGAGTCGAAGCACAGCAACGATCCGACCCCGTCCCGGCCCGCCCGGCACGGCACCGACCACGCCCCAGGAGGGACGATGACCGACGCACGGCAGGAACCGCCGGTGCTCTCCGAGACCCGAGGGAGCCTCGGGCTCATCACGCTCAACCGCCCCCGGGCGGTCAACGCCCTGACCATCGAGATGATCGACCTGATGATGGCCGCGCTCGACGCCTTCGAGGCGGACCCGGCGGTGCGCGTGGTGGCGGTGGTCGGCGCGGGCGAGCGGGGGCTGTGTTCCGGGGGCGACGTCGTCGCGCTCTACCGGGCGGCCACGGCGGGCCGCGAGGAGGAGTGCATCGAGTTCTTCCGCAAGGAGTACACCCTCGACCACCGGATCTCGCGCTATCCCAAGCCGTACGTCGCGCTGATGAACGGGCTGGTGCTCGGCGGCGGCATCGGCCTCTCCGCGGCCGGCTCGCACCGCGTCGTCACCGAGTCCACCCGCACCGGCATGCCGGAGACGGGCATCGGCTTCAGCCCGGACGTCGGCGGGCTGAAGCACCTCTCCGGCGCGCCGGGGCGAACCGGCGAGCACCTGGCGGTGACCGGCCTGCACATCGGAGGGGCCGACGCCGTGTACATCGGCATCGCCGACCACTACGTCCCCGACGCCTCCCTGCCGGAGCTCCTGCGCGCCCTCGAGGAGGTGCCCTCGGCCGCGGCCCAGGCCGCCCCCGAGGACCAGAGCGCAGGCTCCGCCGTCGAGGACTCCGCCACCGCCGAGGCTCGCTCCACCGCAACGCCGACCGCTGACGCCGGCGATGCCGCTGCCGCAGCCCGCACCGACGCAGCCGCCTCCGCCGACGCAGCCGCCTCCGCCGTAGCAGCCGTCATCGCCCGCTTCGATCGCCCCGCTCCGGAGCCGCCCCTGGCCGCCGCCCAGCCCTGGATCGAGGAGGCGTACGCCGCCGACGCCGTCGAGCAGGTCCGGGACAACCTGGCGATCCTCGCCGAGCGCGAGCCGCAGGACGAGGGCATCGCCGCCGCCCTCGCCGCGCTCGAGCGCAACAGTCCCACGGGCATCAAGACCGCCTGGGAGGGCATCGGCAGGGCCCGGGGCCTCACGCTGGCCCAGACCCTCGAGCAGGACTTCAGGACCAGCGGGAACGCGGTCCTCGGCCACGACATGACCGAGGGCATCCGCGCGCAGGTCGTGGACAAGGACCGTACCCCCGCGTGGGACCCGCCCTCGCTGGAGGAGGTCGGCCGGGACCGGGTGCTGGGCTTCTTCGAGCCCGTCCCCGGCTACGAGGACCTGCGGCTGCCGGAGGGGTAGACGCCCCGTGAGCTGAGGAGACCGAGATGAGAATCGCCTTTCTGGGACTGGGCAACATGGGCGGGCCGATGGCCCGCAACCTGGTGCGGGCCGGCCACGACGTCGTCGGGTACGACCCGGTCGAGGCCGCCCGCCGGACCGCCGAGGCCGCCGGGGTGAGCATCGCGGCCAGCGGCGAGGAGGCGGTCCCGGGGGCCGGCGTCGTGTTCACGATGTTCCCCTCCGGCGCGCACGTGCTCGCGGCCTACCGGGGCGAGGACGATGCCGAGGGGCTGCTCTCCGCCGCAGAGGCCGGCACCCTGTTCATCGACTCCTCGACGATCAGCGTGGACGAGGCGCGCGAGGCCGCCGAGCTGGCCCGGGCAGCGGGCCACCGTGCCCTGGACACCCCCGTATCCGGTGGGGTGGCCGGGGCGGACGCCGGGACCCTGACCTTCATGGTCGGCGGCCCCGCCGAGGAGTACGACGCCGCGCTGCCCCTCCTGGAGGTCATGGGCCGGAAGATCGTCCACTGCGGCGTCAGCGGCGCCGGCCAGGCGACGAAGGCCTGCAACAACATGCTGCTGGCCGTGACCATGATCGGAGCCTCCGAGGCCTTCGTGCTCGGCGAGAAGCTGGGGCTGAGCGACCAGGTCCTCTACGACGTCATGTCCAGCTCCGCGGCGCAGTGCTGGGCCGTGAGCACCAACTGCCCGGTGCCCGGCCCGGTCGAGACCAGCCCCGCCAACCACGAGTACCGGCCGGGCTTCGCGACCTCGCTCATGGCCAAGGACCTCGGTCTCGCGCTCGCCGCGCTCGAGTCCACCGGCACGCGGGCCGAGTTCGGCCGCGCGGCGCAGAAGCTGTACGAGGAGTTCGAGGAGTCGGGCCACGGCGGCCTCGACTTCTCCGCCATCATCCAGACGATCCGAGAGGGGAACCGATGAGCGAGGAGCGGAACCAGGAGGCCGAGGCGGCCGTGCTGACCAGCGTGGAGGACGGCGTCGGGCTCATCCGGCTGAACCGGCCGAAGGCGCTCAACGCGCTGAACCAGGAGACGATGCACGCCGTCGTCGAGGCCGCCCAGGCCTGGGACGCCGACCCGCGGGTGAGGGCGATCGTCCTGACCGGCTCCGCGAAGGCCTTCGCGGCCGGCGCGGACATCAAGGAGATGGCGGACAAGAGCTACGCGGAGGTCTACGCCGCCGACTGGTTCTCCCAGTGGGGGCGCCTCGCCGAGGTGCGGATCCCGGTGATCGCCGCGGTGAGCGGCTACGCGCTGGGCGGGGGCTGCGAGCTGGCGATGATGTGCGACGTCCTCGTCGCCGGCGAGGGCGCCCGCTTCGGGCAGCCCGAGATCAACCTCGGCGTCATCCCCGGGATGGGCGGCACGCAGCGGCTGACCCGCGCCGTCGGCAAGGCCAAGGCCATGGACATGGTGCTGACCGGGCGCATGATGGACGCCCGGGAGGCGGAGCGCGCCGGCCTGGTCTCCCGCCTGGTGGACGACGACGCCGTGCTGGACACCGCGATGGAGGTCGCCCGGACCATCGCCGCGAAGTCGCGTCCGGTGACGATGACCGCCAAGGAGGCGGTCGGCGCGGCCTTCGAGACGACCCTGGAGCAGGGCGTGCGCTTCGAGCGCCGCCTCTTCCACTCGCTGTTCGCGACCGAGGACCAGAAGGAGGGCATGGCCGCCTTCTCGGAGAAGCGGGAGCCGGAGTTCCGGGACCGGTGAGGGGCGTAGGCCCTCGGTGGGCCGGCGGAGGGATGCCGACCCTCTCCCGGCGCGGTGGCGTCCGGGTCTGGGAGGGCCGGTAGGCTGAGCGGATGGAGTTGATTCGAAGCTCGAATAAAACGTGGCGCAGGGCCCGCTGGGGCGTGGCCCTGATGTTCTTCACCAACGGGGCGGTCATCGCCGGCCTGCTGCCGCGCTACCCGGAGCTCAAGGACGCCCTGGGGCTGAGCAACGCGGGGTTCGGGGCACTGGTCGCCGCCGTCGCGGTGGGCTCGCTGGTGGCCTCGGGGCTGCCGGCGGTGGCGATCCGCCGGTTCGGTGCGCGCCGGACCGCCACGGTGGGCACCGTGCTGATGGCCGCGGTGATGGCGCTGGTGGGCATCAGTCCGGCGGTGTGGGCGGTGGCGCTCCTGCTGGGGACGGTCGGCCTGCTCGACGCCGTCGTCGACGCCGCCCAGAACGTCCACGGCCTCTTCGTCCAGGAGGGGCTGGGGAAGACCGTGATCAACTCGATGCACGCCTCGTGGAGCATCGGCGCGGCGCTCGGCGGCCTGGGGGCGGCACTGGCCCAGGGGGCCGGCGTCGGGCTCGGGGTCCATCTGGGCGTGAGCGGGCTGCTGGTGGCGGCGGTGGCGGTCCTCGCCTACTTCGCCGCGGCCGCCCCGTCCGTGAGCATGGGGGCGGGTGGGGCCCCGGCTGACGCGGAAGGTGCGGTGCACGAAGGCATCGAGTCCGGTCCCGGGAGTCCAGACGGCTCGGAGGGCGCGGAGGCGTACCCCGCCGGTCCCGGCGCGACGGCGTCGTCCCGTCCCCGTCCCGGCCTGCGCGGCTGGGCGTTCCTGATGCTCCTGGCGCTCATGGCGGTCGCGGGGGCGCTGATCGAGGACGTCGGCAACAACTGGTCGGCGAACTTCCTCCGGGACTCCGTGGGCCTGCCCCTGGCCTTCGTGGGGTACGGGTACGTGACGCTGCTGGTCTTCCAGTTCCTCGGCAGGATCCTGGGCGACCCCCTGACCGACCGCTTCGGCCGGGACCGGGTGGCGATGGCGGGCGGGGCACTGATCGCCCTCGGCTTCGGCCTGGTGATCCTCCAGCCTGCCGCGTGGAGCGCCTTCGCCGCGTTCGCGCTGGCCGGCTTCGGGTGCGCGACGCTGATCCCGGCCGCCTACGCCGAGGCGAACCGGGTGCCGGGCTTCAGGGACGGCACGGGCATCACGGTGGTCGGCTGGGTCATGCGGATCGGGTTCCTCTTCACCTCCCCGGCGATCGGCCTGATCGCCGACGCCAGCAGCCTGCGCGTGGCGTTCGTGATCCCGCTGGTCTCGGGCTGCGTGGTCGTGGCGATCGCCGCGGGGCTGCAGATGCGCGCCCGGCGGGTCTCGCGCGGCGGCTGAGTGAGGTTCCCGGTGAATGCCGGGGGATGGATGCTGGCCGCCGAGTGGCGGTGTCGCGTCTTAATAAGAAATATTTGGAGGAGCGTTGTGAGCTGCAGTGAGAGTGAAACTCGCTGACCAGTAAAAACCTCCGAGGGAAATTTCAATTTCGAAACAATTCCGCCATTTATTCAAAATCTTAATTGATTCCCTCCTTCCGAGTGGATACTTTCTGTGCATGCGGAGCGATCGAAGATGATTCTCTGTACCGGAAACGTGAGAGGTCGGCCCTCTTGCGCGGATATCGGAAGGAAGTATGTCATGAGGAAGATTACGGCCTGCGCGACGGGCTTGGCCTTGGCGCTGGGGAGCTTCACGGCGGCGCAGGCGGCCGTCCATCAGGTGGGCGGGGGTATCTGGAACCAGGGCGTCAATTCGGCTCGGGTCTGGTCTAACTACTATCACGGTGGTAAGTGCCATGGGTCTACTGCGATAGGGCAATGGGAAGCTTATTCCGGAAACGTTTCTGCAGGTAAATGGTCATAGGCCTCTACCCCGAGGAAAAAGTTGGGCGGAAATAAGTCCTATTACAATTTCTGCTGATCCCTGACCTATCGATGCGGTGCGACCTCGTGCAATTCCGAGGTCGCACCGCTCTGACATGGAGGTATTGTGCGGATCATATTCATCCGTCTCTTCTACGGCCTGATCGCGCTGCTGAGCGCCGTCGCGGTCTTCGCGCAGCTTCACGAGACCGACTCCGAGATGACCCTCGGAAGCCGCCATCTCCTCTGGATCACCGATGTGCACACAGGCTTCTCGCCCGAGAAGTTCCACGAGCGGTTGGGGGAGGAGCTCGAAGCCCGGGACATCAACGCCGCGCGCCTCGACTTCGACGCCGACGATCCCGTGCGGAGCCAGGTGCTGCAGCTGCGCATCGGCAATCCGGACCTTTCTTCGGCCCGGTGGGCCGAAGAGGGGTACCCGGTCTTCGACAAAGGGCAGCACGTCACGGTCGAAACTCTGGACAGGCCTCTCGAGGATCCACGGGGCATCTACATGCTCTACGGTCCTGAGAAGTCCAAGGAGGGGTTGCTCGAAAGCCTCGCCGAGACCGGCTATGGAGGGGCTCAGCGGACTCTGTACGCGAATCAGGACATGGTGGACTACCTCAGAGGGAGCCCTTTCGCCTGGGCCTTCTCCGCATCCGTCCTCGGGATCGCCTTCGCCGTGATGGCATCGGCGGTGATGGGCAGCCGGGTCTATGCCCAGCGATTCCTCTTCGGGAGCTCTCCGCTGGGCGCCTATGTCAGGGAGGCCCGCGCCGCGCTGCTGACCGTCCTGGTGAGCTTCATCGGCGTGCAGGCGATGGCCGCCGTCGTTCTCCTCCTCTACAACGGCATGGCCTTCTACGGGCTCTTCTGGAAGATCTCGCTGCTGGTCACGGTGGTGATCACCGTCCTCATCCTCGTGGTGCACCTGGTGGCCGTGCAGCTGGTCTCCCGGGTGGACATCCCGGAGGCGATCAAGGGGAGGCAGCCGGTCCGGTCGAGCTACGCCGCGGTCAGCCTGGTCAAGATCGGATGCCTGGTGGGTCTGCTGTCGCTGATGCAGATCTCCTTCTCCACCGCCGGCCTCATGGCCGACCACCGAAGCTCCTCCGCGCTCCTGAGCACGCTGGGGCAGGTCAGCTACGTCGATCAGAGGGGCGTCACGCCGGAAGAGGCGGACCGGCGTTCGACGGCCGAGTGGTTCGCAGGAGAGATCGGCCGAGGCAACGTCATCATCGCCCAGAACAAGCCGTTGATGAAGTTCGGCCCGGATTTCAAGCCGCTCTCGCTCACGTCGGCCCTGGCCGTCGATCAGAACTATCTGCGACTCCACGCCGAACAGGTCCCCGAAGCCGCTCGGTGGATCGCAGAGGATGAGCACCGGCATCAGCCGGCGGTATTCCTCCCTGAAGGCAGGGAAGTGTCCCGAGAGGAGCTGGAGGAGGTGGTTCCCTACGGATTCCCCGAGCAGCGACTCGCGGACTTCACAGAGCACCGCATTCCCGCCGGCCGTGACGTCTTCACCTATGGTTCATCGATAAATGAAGATCCTCTCAGCGTGCATGATCCCCTGGTGGTTTACCTCCCTCAGGAGGACCTGCTCGCTTCTGCGGATTCGGTCGCGGCGTGGGCGACCCAGGGCGGGGCGATCATCGAGGATCGCGCCGGAGCCATGGACCGTCTCGCGGAGTCGCCGGCCCGTACCCTCGTCGCCTCCATCAAGCCGGTCGCCGTGCACCAGGCCTCGTACCTCAAGAAGTACGGGGCGGACCTGCGCACCTCCCTCTACGGAGCAGTGGCTTTCGGCGTCGTGCTGGTCCTGGCGCTGTTGGCCTACGCCGTCCTCTACTGCCGGGAGAACGGGCAGGAGATCTTCGTCAAGCACCTCAGCGGCTGGGGCTTCCTCGGCACCTTCCGCGCCCTGCTGGGGGTCGAGGTCCTCGTCATGGCGGGGGTCGTGGCCTGGCAGGCCTACCGGACCGTGGGGGAGAGCCAGGGCTTGCTGAGCACCGGCGCGGACGACGGCGTCGTCACCGACTTCCTCCGGTTCAGCTGGGGGTCGATCGGCGCACTGGTCCTCCTCGACCTGGCGCTGCTCCTGGGCGCCCTGCTGCTCAGCTCCCGCCGCGACATCACCGAAAGGACCCGTACCGAATGACCGAGCACATCCGCCTGCGCGACGCCGGCAAGACGATCGCCGGACGCACCATCTGGCAGGGCCTGGACCTCACGGTGCACGCCGGGGAGGTCCTCGCCCTCGTCGGCCCGTCCGGGTCGGGGAAGACGACGCTGCTGAACTGCCTGGGCGCGCTGAGCCCCTTCGACCACGGGGAGCTCTTCGTGGGAGGGCGCCGGCTTTCCCACACCTCCGCCTCCGCCCGTCGCCGTTTCCGGCGTGACCACCTGGGGTACCTCTTCCAGAACTACGCCCTGGTGGAGGCCGACACCGCCGCGCAGAACGTGGAGGCACCGCTGAAGGTGCTGCCCCGCTCCCGGCGGCCGGGGCGGCGGGAGGTCGAGGAAGCTCTGGCCAGGGTCGGGCTCGAGGGGCGGGGCGGGGACCGGGTCTTCCAGCTCTCCGGCGGCGAGCAGCAGCGCGTGGCCGTGGCGCGCCTGCTGGTCAAGAAGCCCGACCTGATCCTCGCGGACGAGCCGACCGGCGCCCTGGACGAGGCCAACGGCCGAATGGTCCTGGGCTTCATCCGCGAGATGGCCCGTCAGGGCGCGGCCGCGGTGGTCGCGACCCACAACCCCGGCATCGCGCGGGCGTGCGACAGGGTGCTGGACCTCGGGGAGGCGCAGGGCGGGAGGGTCTGAGCCGGGCCGGTCCGGCGGGGCGTATCCGTTCCGAGCCGCCCCGGCCGGGAGGTCAGGAGAGCTCGACGACCCTCCGCTCGAGGGCCGAGGCCCGCACGGCGTCGATGACGTCGACGATGTGGACGGCGTCGTCGGCGGTGACCGGCAGCTCCGCCTCGCCGCGGACGGCGCGGGCGAACTGCTCGTAGAAGCGGGCGTAGGAGCCCTGCTCCGAGGGGACGGCCTCGGCCCCGGCGGAGGTGGCGAGGCTGCCCGGCTCGGGCTCGTACCCCCAGTGCTCCGGGTCCTCGGCGGGCCGGGCGCCCTGGCCGAGGGCGCGGCCCTGGACGTCGACGCCGGTGGCCGCGTAGGTCCCCTCGGTCCCGACCAGCCGCAGGCGCCGCAGCGCCTGCTTCCCCATCTTGCTGGACTCGACGTGGGAGCGGACGCCGGAGGCGTGGACGAGCGCGGCGAAGAAGCCGGTGTCGATCTCGCCCTCCTCCTCGACGCCGATCTCCCGGAGCGGGCGGACCTCGAGCTCGCCGTAGACCGAGGCGACGGGACCGAAGAGGGAGACGGCCTGGTCGATGAGGTGCGAGCCGATGTCGGAGAGGACCCCGCCGCCGACGCCGAGCGCGATCCCCTCGGGCTCGACCAGGTCGAAGACGGAGGAGTAGGAGACGGGGCGGCCCACGCGCCCGCCGGCGAGGACCGCCCGGAGGGTGGTCACGTCGGCGTCCCAGCGGCGGTTGTGGAAGGCGGCCAGGGGGATGCCGGCCTCGCGGGCCGCGTCGCACAGCTCGCGGGCGGTCGCGGGGTCCGGGGCGAAGGGCTTGTCCGCGACCACGGGGGTCCCTGCCCCGACGGCCTCGAGGACCAGGTCGCGGCGGGTCGAGGGCGGCGTCGTGATCGTGACGGCGTCGACGCCGGCCGCGAGCATCTCGGTGAGGCTGCCGTAGACGGCGGTGCCGGGCAGGTCCTCCTCGATGCGGCGGCGCTTCTCCTCGGAGCGGGCCACGACGCCGGCGAGCCGGACGCCCTCGGCCGCCTCGATGAAGGGCGCGTGGTATTCGCGACCGCCCTTGCCGTAGCCGACGATGCCGATGCGCAGGGGCTGATCATTGTTCATATGTCAGAACATAACATTCCAGTGAGTTCCCAGGATTCAGGCTGGCGAGGCGTTTCCCCTCGGGGTCTCGTCGGCGCGGGGGTTTCACCCCGCTCTACCCCCTCAGCCCAGGGAAGCCCGTGTCCGCGAACTCCCCCGCCGTCGCCCCGCCGCCCCGGCCCTCCTGGGCCGAGCCCCCGTCGCCCGCTGCGCTTCCGCCTCCCGCGGCATCGGCGCCGCCTCCCGCCTCGCCGTGCAGCTCGGCCTCCCGGGCCCGCAGCTCCACGCGGCGGATCTTGCCCGAGACCGTCTTGGGCAGGTCCCAGAACTCCAGGCGCCGCACCCGGGCGTAGGGCGGGAGCTTCTCGCGGCAGTGCGCGAGGATCGACTCGGCGGTCTCGGCCGTGGGCTCCGCGGCGGCCCGGAGCGCGACGTACGCCTTGGGAACCGCCAGCCGGATCGGATCCGGGGAGGGGACCACCGCGGCCTCGGCCACCGCCGGGTGCTCGATCAGCACCGACTCGAGCTCGAAGGGGGAGATCTTGTAGTCGCTGGCCTTGAAGACGTCGTCGGAGCGGCCCACGTAGGTGTAGAGCCCGTTCTCGTCGCGGCTCATCACGTCCCCGGTGCAGTACAGGCCGTCCCGGAAGACCTCCTCGTTCCGCGCCGGATCGCCGTAGTACCCCGTCATCAGCCCCACCGGCCGGGGGTCCGTCACGAGGCAGACCTCCCCCTCGCCCGGGCCCTCCACGACCTCGCCGGTGGCCTCGTCCAGCAGCTCGACGTCGTACCCCGGCAGCGGGCGTCCCACGGAGCCGACCTTGACCGGCTGCCCGGGGGTGTTGGCGATCTGCACGGTCGTCTCGGTCTGGCCGAAGCCGTCCCGGATGTCCAGGCCCCACGCCTGCTGGACGTGGAGGATCACCCGCGGGTTCAGCGGCTCGCCCGCCGCCACCACCTTCCGGGGAGGGTTCCGCAGCTGGGCGAGGTCGGCCTGGATCAGCATCCGCCACACGGTCGGCGGGGCGCAGAAGCTGGTGACGCCCTCGGCGTCCATGGTGCTCATCAGGGCCGCGGCGTCGAAGCGGGCGTAGTTGTAGATCAGCACCGTGGCGCCCGCGATCCAGGGCGCGAAGACGTTGGACCACGCGTGCTTGCCCCAGCCGGGGGAGGCCACGTTGAGGTGGACGTCGCCGGGCTCCAGGCCGATCCAGTACATCGTCGTCAGGTGCCCCACCGGGTAGGAGACGTGCGTGTGCTCCACGAGCTTGGCCCGCGACGTCGTGCCCGAGGTGAAGTACAGCAGCAGGGTCTCGTCCGCGCGGGTCGGCCGGTCCGGGAGGAAGTCCGGGGAGGCCTCCCGGTGGGCCGCGTAGGCGTGGTGCGGATGGCTGCCGGCGGGACTCTCCGCGCGCCCCAGGGCCTCCTCGCCGGTCTCGATCACGGAGAAGCCGCCCGGCACCTCGGCGAACTTGGCGCTGTTGGCCGGATTGGTCACCACCCAGCCGACCCCTCCCCGCTCCACCCGCTCCGTGAGCCCGGCCGGGGCGAGCATGGTGGTCGTGGGGAGCAGCACGGCGCCCAGCCTGATGCTGGCCAGGACGGTCTCCCACAGCTCCACCTGGTTGTCCAGCATGAGCAGGATGCGGTCCCCGCGCCCGACGCCGATGCCGCGCAGCCAGTTCGCCAGCCGCGACGAGCGCTCGGCCATCTCCCGGTAGGTCACGCGCTGGGAGCCGCCGTCCGACTCCACGATCACCAGGGCGCTGCGCCCGCCCTCCTCCGGCGAGGCGGCGAGGGCGTCGAACCAGTCCAGCGCGAAGTTGAAGTGCTCGGGACGCGGCCACTCGAAGTGCTGCCGGGCCGCCCCGTAGTCCTCCCTGAGCCTCAGGAGCTGGTCCCTGGCCTCGCGGAACTCCTCGGTGACGGTCATCGCGACTCCTCCTGTGCGGCGGTCCTCCCGGGACACATGGGTGTGCCCGGGATCACTGTCCTGTCACAGTAGCCCGCCGCCCGGCAAAAGAGAACGGGCGCCCCGCGGGTGGGGACGCCCGATCCGGGCGGGATCCGGGCGCCCCGGAGATCCGCGGCCCTTCGGAAAGGTCGCAAGCGGGAGAGCACGTCAGAGCGTGCGGGATCGATCCCGCGCCGATGGGCCGGGAGCCGGGGGTTCAGGAGGCGGCGCGCGCCGAGCGCTTCCCCGCCACGCGCAGCGCGATGCCGGCCACCAGCGAGAGCAGCCCCCACCCCAGGGCCAGGATGCCGATCAGCACGGCGAAGGCCACGACGCCGCCGGCGGGGTTGAAGACGAAGATGCCGCCCGCGACGATCCACAGGATGCCGCCGACGACCAGGAGCCAGCGGGGGCCGCCGCTGCGCCGCTGGACGGCGCTGACGATCTCCGTGACGCCGCGGATCAGCAGCCACACGCCGAGGACCCAGACGAACGCCGCCGCGCCGATGGCCGGGTTGATCAGGGCGAAGATGCCCGCCAGGATGCCGAGGATCCCCGAGAAGATGAGGTACCCGCGCAGCGCCCCGCGCGGGGCGTTGAACGAGGTGACCAGCGCGAAGATCCCGTCCACGAGCGCGTACGCGCCCAGCAGGATCATGAGCGTGATCGCGGAGGAGAGGGGCCACGCGAGGAGCACCACTCCGAAGACGATGGCGAGCACTCCCGAGACGATGAGCGCGGTGGACGAACGGCGGACGATCGGATCCATGGGTCCTCCTTCTCGAGAGACTTCCGATGATTCGATGCTATACCCGCGGGTAGGCCCCTACTTCCACCACGAGTCGCGGATCGTCACGGGTGTGGTGCGCTTGTGCCGGGAGCGCAGGAAGCGGGCCTCCAGCGCCTCGGCGTGGACCTCGTCGATCTCCCGGCCCTCGAGGTAGTCGTCCACCAGGTCGTAGCTCAGGCCCAGCTCCGCCTCGTCGGTCTGGCCGGGGGACTCGTCCAGCAGGTCCGCCGTCGGGGCCTTGTCCCACAGCCCGTCCTCGGCGCCGAGGTGGCGCAGCAGCTCCTGGTTCTGCCGCTTGTTCAACCCGTACAGGGGCAGCACGTCCGCCCCGCCGTCGCCGAACTTGGTGAAGAAGCCGGTGACGGACTCGGCGGCGTGGTCGGTGCCGATCACCAGCAGGTTGCGCTCGCCGGCCAGCGCGTACTGGGCGATCATCCGGATCCGGGCCTTGACGTTGCCGCGGTTGTAATCGGTGATCCCACGGCCGGTGGCGCGGGCGAACTCCTCGGTCACGCCCGTGGTGCCGGGCTCCACGTTGAACACGAGGCTGGTCCGGGGGCGGATGAACGCCAGGGCCCGCTGGGCGTCCTCCTCGTCGTGCTGGACCCGGTAGGGCAGGCGGACGGCGACGAAGTCGGCGTCGTGCCCCTCCTCGGCCAGACGCTCCACCGCGAGCTGGGCGAGCCGGCCCGCCAGCGTCGAGTCGACACCGCCGCTGATGCCCAGGACGAAGCCCATCGTCCGGGTGGCCCTGAGGTAGTCGCAGAGGAGTCCGACGCGGGCTTCCACCTCCTCGACCGGGTCGATCCGAGGCTTGACGCCCATTTCCTCGATGATCTTCGCCTGGAGTTCACGCATGGGGCCATCTTAGGACGCCGGGCTCGCCCTCGCACGGGTGACGACGCCGCACCGCGCTTCCCGTCAGGACGACGTCCCTTTCCGCACGGGCGCCCCCCGGAGGGAGCACCGTGCTGGCGGATCGAAAGACGGCTCGGTAGGGTCGATGTACCATGTGATCCGAGGCACACACCGTACGAGGATCGCGGTTTCCCCATCCAGGAAGGCCATCGTGACCACCGATCTCCGCGGGCTGACCCCGGCGCCCCCAGAACCAGAGCACCTGCCCTATCCCGACGCCGACGTCCTCGACGCCCTCTCCCTCCTCGAGCCCGCCGAGCGGCGCTCCCTCCAGGCCGTGCGGGAGCACCTGCACGACGTCGTGCGCCCCCGCTCCATCGACTACTGGAACCGGGAGGACTTCCCCTTCGAGCTGCTGCCGGGACTGGCCGAGCGGGGGCTCGGGGAGGTCGAGCTGGGGACCGCCTCCCGCCTGTACCGCGGGCTCGTCTACGCCGAGGCCAGCCGGGCCGACGTCTCGATCTCGGCGCTGATCGGCATCCACAACGAGCTGATCGTGGGGACGCTCAACGAGCTGGGATCGCCCGAGCAGAAGGAGCGCTGGCTGCCCCGGCTGCGCACCTTCGAGGCGCTCGGGGCCTTCGCCCTGACCGAGCCGGACCACGGCTCGGACATCGCCGGCGGGCTGGAGACCACCGCCCGCAGGGAGGGCTCCGAGTGGGTCATCAGCGGGCGGAAGCGGTGGATCGGGCTCGGCACCATCGCCGACTTCGCGCTGGTCTGGGCCCGCGACGTCGCGGACGGCCGGATCAAGGCCTTCCTCGTGGAGACCGACCGCCCGGGCTACCGCGCGCAGAAGATCCCGCACAAGATCGGGCTGCGCATCATCCCCAACGCGGACATCGAGCTGGAGGAGGTGCGGATCCCGGCGGGGAACCTCCTGCCCGGGGCCGAGGACTTCTCCAGCGCCAACCGGCTGCTGCGCAGCTCCCGGGCCTGGGTCGGCTGGCAGGCGGTCGGCGTGCAGCTGGCGGCCTTCGACGTCGCCCGCGAGTACTCCCTGCAGCGCCGCCAGTTCGGCCGCCCGCTCGCCGGCTTCCAGCTGATCCAGCAGCCGCTCTCCGAGATCCTCGGCAATGCGCAGGCGAGCCTGGGGATGATGGTCCTGGTGGCCCGCCTCCAGCAGGAGGGGCGCATGGAGATGCTGCACGCGGCGATGGGCAAGGCCACCGGGACCCGGCTGGTCCGCGAGTCCGTGGCCAAGGCCCGGGGCATCCTGGGCGGCAACGGCGTCACCAGCGAGTACCACGCCGCCAAGATCTTCGGCGACGCCGAGATCATGTACACCTACGAGGGGACCTACGAGATCAACTCGCTGATCGTCGGGCGGGCGGTCACGGGGGTCTCGGCGTTCCGGTGAGGCGACGCCGGGCCGAGCGGCGGGACCGCCGCTCGCCCCCGCCGGCCGGCTCAGGCCATCCAGACCACCACCAACCGACCGGGAGGACACCATGGAGATCCGAGGGACCGCGGCGATCGTGACCGGGGGCGCCTCCGGGCTGGGACGGGCGACGGCGCTCGCCCTCGCCGCGCGCGGCGCCGACGTCCACGCCTTCGACCTCGCCCCCGCCATCGAGCGGGCCGAGCCGGCCGAGGGCGTGAGGTACGTGGAGGCCGACGTGACCGACCCGGAGTCGGTGCGGGCCGGCGTCGAGCGCGTGGTGCGGGAAGGGGAGGGGCCGCTGCGGGCGGCCGTGAGCTGCGCGGGGATCGGGCCCTCCGCCCGGATCCTCGGGCGCTCGGGGGTGCACGACTTCGAGCTGTACGCCAAGGTCGTGCGGGTCAACCTCCTCGGGACCTTCCACGTGCTCGCGCTGGCGGCGGAGACGATGGCTGAGACGGATCCCGTGGACGAGGACGGGCAGCGCGGCGTCGTCGTCAACACCGCCTCGGTCGCGGCGTACGAGGGGCAGGTCGGGCAGGCGGCCTACGCCTCCTCCAAGGGCGGCGTCGTGGGGCTGACGCTGCCCGCCGCGCGGGACCTGGCCGGCCGCGGGATCCGGGTCAACGCCATCGCGCCCGGGATCGTGGACACCCCCATGCTCGCCGGCGTGGGGGAGGAGTACCGCGAGGGGCTCGCGGCGTCGGTGCCCTTCCCGCACCGGCTCGCGCGGCCGCAGGAGTACGCGCGGCTCGCGCTGGCCCTGATCGAGCACGACTACCTCAACGGGGAGACCGTCCGCCTGGACGGAGCCCTCCGGATGGCGCCCCGGTAGGGACGGGGCGGGCCCGGCAGCCGGGGCCGCGCCGTCGGACCACAAGCAGCATCGGCACCGTCGCAAGGAGGACATCATGGCCGAGGCATACATCATCGACGCCCTGCGCACCCCGGTGGGCAGGCGCCGCGGCGGGCTCGCCGGCGTACACCCGTTGGACCTGGCGGCCACTCCGATCCGCGCCGTGGTCGAGCGGGCCGGGGTCGACACCGAGGAGTACGACGAGGTGATCCTCGGCTGCATCGACCAGGTGGGGCCGCAGGCCTTCGACGTCGCCCGCAGCGCGTGGCTCGCCGCAGGCGGCTCGGAGGCCGTCCCCGGCACCACCGTGGACCGGCAGTGCGGCTCCGGTCAGCAGGCGGTGCACTACGCCGCCCAGGCCGTCATGTCCGGCACCGCGGACCTGGTGCTCGCCGGCGGGGTCCAGTCGATGAGCTCCGTGCCGCTCGGCTGGGCCAACGGCGCCGCGGCCCAGCTCGGCTTCCCCGACCCCTTCACCGGCTCCGAGGGGTGGGCCGGGCGCTACGGCGGGCAGGAGATCTCCCAGTTCCGCGGCGTCGAGCTCATGGCGCAGCGATGGGGGTTCGGCCGCGAGGACCTGGAGGCCTACGCCGCCGAGTCTCACCGCCGCGCGCTCGCGGCCCAGGGCGCGGGCTGCTTCGACCGGGAGATCGTCCCGCTCGCGGGGGTGGAGCGGGACGAGGGTCCGCGCGAGCCCAACCGGGCGCGGATGGCCGAGCTCGAGCCGATCCGCCAGGGCGGGGCGCACACCGCGGCCACCGCCTCCCAGCTCTCCGACGGCGCGGCCGCGCTGCTGATCGCCTCGGAGCGCGCCGTGGAGCGCCACGGGCTGGTGCCGCGGGCGAGGATCCACCACCTGAGCGCCCGCGGGGACGACCCCGTGGCCATGCTGACCGCCCCGATCCGCGCGACCCGCCGCGCCCTGGAGCGCACCGGCCTGGAGCTGGAGGACATCGACGCCGTGGAGATCAACGAGGCCTTCGCCGGCGTCGTGCTCGCCTGGGCCCGGGAGCTGGAGCCGGACATGGCGCACGTGAACCGCCACGGCGGCGCCATCGCGCTGGGGCACCCGATCGGGGCGACCGGCGCGCGGCTCATGACCACCCTCCTCCACGTCCTCGAGGACACCGGCGGCAGGTACGGCCTGCAGACCATGTGCGAGGGCGGCGGGCAGGCCAACGTGACCATCATCGAGAGATTGGGAGAGTGATCGGGTGCCCGAGAACGCCTACGAGCTGACCGAACCGCTGGACACCGACTACCTGGGGGTCCTTCAGGAGGCGAGCGACGCCGACCGCGAGGCCTGGGGGCTCGCCCGGGAGTACGGCCGGCAGATCCTGGCCGGCGCCAACGACGCCTGGCAGCGCGCCGAGTACCCCCTGGAGACCCTGCGCGGGCTGGGGGAGCGGGACCTGCTGACCGACGGGCTGGACATCCCCGGCCGGCGCCGGCTCTCCCCGCTGGGGGCGGGCCTGGTGACCATGGAGCTCTCCCGGTGGGACGGCTCGCTCGGCACGGCGGCCGCGGTCCAGGGCGGGCTGGCGCTGCGCTCGATCGCGCTGTTCGGCTCCCCCGAGCAGCGCGAGCGGTACCTGGTCCCCCTCGCCGAGGCGAGCCTGCTGGGCGCCTTCGCCCTGACCGAGCCGGACCACGGCTCCGACTCGGTGGGGCTCGAGACCTCGGCGGTCCGCGACGGCGACGGGTACGTCATCACCGGCGAGAAGAAGTGGATCGGCAACGGCGCCTCCGGCGGCATCACGGTGGTGTGGGCCCGCTGCGAGGACGGCGGCGTCCGGGGCTTCATCGTGCCGCAGGAGGCCGAGGGGTACCGGGCCGAGGTCATCGAGGGCAAGGCCGCGCTGCGGGCCATCCACCAGGCGAGGATCACGCTCGACGCCGTCCGCGTCCCGGCCGACGCGCTGCTGCCCGGCGCGCAGAGCTTCAAGGAGGTCTCCCGGGCGCTGGTGCAGACCCGGGTGGGCGTCGCGTGGTCCGCGCTGGGCCACGCCGTCGGCGTGTACGAGGCGGCCCTGGCCTACAGCCGGCAGCGGGTCCAGTTCGGCAAGCCGCTGGCGAAGTTCCAGATGGTCCAGGAGCGGCTGGTGAACATGCTCACCGACGTCACCGACATGCAGCTTATGGCCGCCCAGACGGCCCGCCTCCAGGAGCGGGGGCGGCTGCGGGACCAGCAGGCCAGCCTCTTCAAGGTGCACAACACGGTGCGGGCGCGCCGGGTGGCGGCGACCGCGCGGGACATGCTCGGCGGTAACGGCATCCTCCTGGAGAACCACGTGGCCCGGCACATGGCCGACATCGAGGGGATCCACACCTATGAGGGGACCGAGTCCATCCAGACCCTCATCGTGGGAAGGGACGTCACGGGGCAGTCGGCGTTCGCGTGAGGTCCTGCCAGGGCGGGCCCCGCCGGGGCGCCGGGTGGCGGTGCCGAGGTCCCGGGCAGCGGTCCCGAGGCGCCGGACGGCGAGGCCGGGGCCGCGGGCTAGGCGACCCGCCGTCCCCGCAGCCGGGGAGGGCCGGGTGCCCTGACCTAGACTGAGGCGTGCCACAGATCGAGTGCGAGGAGCGCGCATGATGTCCCCTGCCGTCCGCGTCCGGGGCGGCGCGCGGTGACCGGGCCCGCCGTCGTCGTCCGGCGGCTCCGCGTCGACCCCGCGGCCCCGGAGCCGCTCTTCGAGCGCATCGCCGCCGGCGCCGAGTACGCCTACTGGCTGGACTCCTCCTCCGCGCGGGACCGGCGGGGCGGGGCGGCCTCGCGGTACAGCGTGCTGGGCGTCGCGAGCGGGGCCGGGGCCCGGGTGCTGCGCTACGAGACCGCAGGGCTGCCCGAGCCGGTCACGGACGTCCTGGAGCCCGACGCCGGGACGCGGACTCCCCGGCGGGGCTCGGTACTGGAGCTGCTCGCCGAGGAGGCTGGGAAGGGGGAGGCGCCGGGGGCGGATCCGGGCGAGGGCCCGGCGGCGGGCCCGGATGCGGGCACGAGCGACGGCACGGGCCTGACGGCGCCCGAGGGCGCCCCGCCGATCCTGCGGAACCTGCTCGGCGGGTACGTCGGCTACCTCGGATATGAGATGAAGGCCGACCTCGGCTCACCGAACCGGCACCTCAGCCAGACCCCCGACGCCGTGTGGATCCGCGTCAGCCGCTGCGTCGTCCTCGACCACCTGCGCGGCGAGGCGTGGGGCCTCGGCGATGCCGGGTGGCTGGAGGGCCTCGAGGCCCCCGCCTCGTACGCCGGCGGTGCGGCGGGACCTCCGAGCGTGCCGGGGGCGGGCGACGTCGTCCTCCCGACCCCCGACCGCACGGACTACCTCCAGGCGGTCCAGGAGTGCCTGGCCGAGATCTGCGACGGGAACTCCTACGAGATCTGCCTGACCGCCGAGACCTCGGCCCGGCTCGGCGTCGGCCTCTCCTTCGAGGTCGCCTGGGGGCTCTACCGGGCCCAGCGGGCGGCGAACCCCGCGCCCCACGCCGCCTTCCTGTGGTGCGGGGACCACGCGGTGCTCTCCTCCTCCCCGGAGCGCTTCCTCTCGGTGGACGAGGACGGGTGGTGCGAGGCCAAGCCGATCAAGGGGACGGCGCCGCGCTCGCCGGACCCGCGGACCGACGCCGAGCGGGCGGCCGCCCTCGCCGCGGACCCGAAGACCCGGGCCGAGAACCTGATGATCGTGGACCTGATGCGCAACGACCTCTCCCGCGTGTGCGACCCCGCCACGGTCCAGGTGCCGGTGCTGATGGGCGTGGAGTCCTACGCGACCGTGCACCAGCTCGTCTCCACCGTGCGGGGGCGGCTGCGGGCGGGCGCCACCGCGCTGGACGCCGTCGCCTCCTGCTTCCCCGGCGGCTCGATGACCGGCGCGCCCAAGGCCAGGACCATGGAGATCATCGAGCGGCTGGAGGGGCGGGCCCGCGGCGTCTACTCGGGCGCCGTCGGGTACCTGGGGCCGGGCGGGGCAGCCGATCTCTCGATCGTGATCCGCACGGCGGTCCTCTCGACTCCGGCAGCCTCGGAGCCCGACGCCGCCGTGGGCGCGCTGGTGCGCATCGCGGCCGGTGGCGCGATCGTCGCCGACTCGGATCCGCACGAGGAGTACGAGGAGATGCTCGCCAAGCTCCGGGCCCCGCTGCCGCCGGGGTGGCGGCTGGGTTGAAGGGGCGCTGGGCCCCGGCGCCGCGTCGTCGGGGCCCTCTTCGACCCTCGGGGCGTCCATGGCCCGGTCCGTCTGATCACCTCTCCGCCGCGGATTGTCCCCTCCCGACCCTTGACTTCCGCCGAAGTGGTTCTATGGTTAGTTACATAACTAATGAACCACCTAACCGAATCATCTGAAGGGGGTGGCCGTGGACGACTCCAAGCCGATCTTCCAGCAGGTGGCGGAGCGCATCAGCTCCGACATCCTCGCCGGCACGTACGGCGAGGAGGAGCAGGTCCCCTCGACCAACGAGATCGCGCTCTTCCACCGCATCAATCCCGCCACCGCGGGCAAGGGGATCAACACCCTCGTTGCCCGCGGGATCCTCTACAAGCGCCGGGGGATCGGGATGTTCGTCGCCACGGGGGCCCGGGAGATCCTCCTGCGTGAGCGCCAGGACCAGTTCGTGAACGACTACGTCGATCCCCTCGTCACGGAGGCGAGGGCCATCGGATTCACCGCAGAGGACGCCCTCAGGGTGGTGGGTCGCCGTCTAGGCGCCGTCGCCGCGGGCGATCCCCGGAAGGAGCAGTCATGACCGCCGCAACCACGCCCTGGGGCGGGGCCTCGCCCGGCCGCGAGGCCGTCGCCGAGGCGCCCGCGTCCCCCGAGGAGGCGCCCGCCGTCGTCGTCAGGGGCCTCAACCGCCGGTTCGGCAGGGTCGAGGCCCTGCGGGACATCCACCTGGAGCTCGCGCCGAACCGCATCCACGGCCTGGTGGGCCGCAACGGTGCAGGGAAGACGACGCTGCTCTCCACGCTGGTGGGGCAGGTGATCCCCAGCTCGGGCAGCGTCGAGGTCCTCGGCGGCCGCTCGCTGGAGAACCCCGCCGTGCTGTCCCGCACCGTCTACGTCAGGGACCACCAGTGCTACCCGGACGACATGCGCGTGCACCACGTGCTCGGGATCGCCCGGCGCGCCTACCCCCGCTGGGACGAGGGACTCGCCCGGCGGCTGACGGAGGACTTCCGGCTCTCCCCCAGGGCGCGCACCAAGAAGCTCTCCACCGGGCAGCGGACCTCGCTGGGCATCATCGTGGGCCTGGCCTCGCGGGCCGAGCTGACCATCTTCGACGAGCCCTACAGCGGGCTGGATCCGGTGGCCCGCGGCGTCTTCTACGACCGCCTCCTCGAGGACTTCGCCGAGCACCCCCGCACCGTGATCATCTCCACCCACCTGGTGGACGAGATCGCGGACCTCCTCAACGACGTCATCCTCCTCGACGACGGCGCCGTGACCCTCCACGAGTCCCAGGAGCGGGCGCGGGACCGGGCGTACCGGCTCGCCGGCCCGGTGCACGACGTCGAGCGCCTCCTGGAGCGCACCGGCTCGACCGGCCGGGTGAGCCGCCGCCAGAGCGTCGGCTCGATGACGATGGTGGTCGTCGCCGCACCCCTCGACGCCGAGGCGGAGGCCGCCGCGCGCGAGCTGGGCCTCGAGGTCGAGCCGGTCTCGCTGCAGGAGGTGGTCGCCGCGATGGGGACCCTCTCGCCCCTCGGGAGCTCCCCGCGGGACACGGGAGACGCCGCACAGGAAGGAGCCCAGCGATGAGCCAGGCAGCAGCGGAAGACAACAGGACGGTCACGGGCGGTGCCGGCGCCGGCGGTTCCCGGAGGACGGGGGAGGCCCCCGGGGTCGCCGGCACAGGGGGCCTCCCCGACGCCGGGCGCGGCCGCACGATGCTGGCGCTCCGGTACTACCTCACGGTGCCCAGCCGCCTCTACACCGGGCCGGGGATCGTGGTGGTCGTGGCCGCGCTCTCGCTAGCGGTGGGCGCGGTGATCCTCGGGTCCTCGCAGGCGGAGGCGGCCGACGTTTCTAACGGCCTGACCTACAACCAGACGGTGGTCTGGTGGGGGAGCATCGCCCCGCTGGCCATCCTGTGCTCGGCCGTGGGCCAGGGCACGACGGCGATGCTCGGCCTGGGCATGACCCGGCGCAACGTCTGGTGGGGCGCCATCCTCTACGCCCTGGTGGGCTCGGCGCTGACGGCCACCGCGCTCGTGGTGCTGATCGCCCTCGAGCGGCTGACCCACGGCTGGTTCATGGGGCTCTCCGCGATCGACATCATCTACTTCGGGCGGGGGTCGCTCCTGTCGGCGTGGCTGATCGCGCTCGGCACGTTCTTCGGCGCCCAGGTGATCGCGCTGCTCTTCACCGCGATCTACCTCCGGGCCGGGGCGATGGGGCTGACGCTGTCGATCGTCGGCACGGCGGTGCTGCTCGTCGTCGTGATGGGCATCCTGATCTCGGCGTTCAGCCGCTCCGAGCAGGGCGGGGTCTCCGCGCTCCTCACGCTCGGCGAGGGGCTGCCGGGTGGGCTGCTGCCGTGGGCCCTCGGGCTGGCGGTGCTGCTCTCGCTGGCCGGCGGATGGTTGATCTACCGGAGGGCGTCCTTCCGCTGAGGCGGGCGCGGCCCGGCCGGCGGCGTCGCGACCAGGCCGCCGCCGCCCGGGCCGGCCGGCCTGGCTCCGAGCTGGATGTACTGGCGCTGAGCCGGATGTAGGGAGGACGTCCTGAGCCGGAGGCAGGAGGACGCGGCGAGCGGGGCCGGGGCGATCCGGCCCCGCTCACTTCGTCTCGTTCGGGTGCCGGGTGCGGACCTGCTCCAGGTGCACGACGTCGTCCTCCACGTAGAACCAGATGCGGGCGTCCCCGGCCGCCGTCGGCTCGTGCTGCCAGCGCTCGTGCGAGGAGCCCTCGCGGACCACGACCCCCGACTCGCCGCGCAGGCGGTGGTTCACGGGCGTCGTCTTCCGAGGGGTCCTGGTCAGGAAGTCCCACGAGTCCGCGAGGACTCCCCGCCGTCGCGCGGGCGGGTCTCCGGGGTGGCCTCGGACCCGTCGTCCCCGTCCCGTCCCCGATCCAGGCGGTCGCGCCAGCGCAGCACCAGCCACATGATGCCGGCGAGCGCTATGCCGACGACGACGGCGGCCGGCCACCGCCACGCCGTGTCGCCCAGCCCCAGCGCGTGCACAAGGAAGGGGCTGCAGAATCCGCCGATGCCGGCCACGATGAGGGCGGGGGCGTCCCCCGTCGTCATCCGCCGTCGTCTGAGCCTCACCGCTCGGACCTCCCATCGCTCGCAGGTGGTCGATCCACTCTACGGAGCGCGGGGACGCCGATCCATATCGGCGACGAATGTTTCCGCAGGTCGTCGGCGTCTTACGGGGTGGGGCAGGGTCTTCCGGGAGCCGGGAGCCGGGAGCCGGGAGCCGGGAGCCGGGAGCCGGGAGCCGGGAGCCGGGAGCCGGGGCCCAGGGGCCCCGGCGGCGGGCTCGGCCGGCCCGGTCGGTGCCGGTTCCCGGCTGGGCCGGGTCCGACCGGCCTCGCCCTGGTCCAGGGGCTGGTGGGGAGCCCGCCCCGCCCCTGCGGCTCAGAGCGAGATGCTGAAGACCTGCACCGCGATCGTCATGACGGTCGCGGTGATCAGCACGACGAAGATCAGGTTCAGCCAGACCCCGCCCTTGACCATCTGGCCGATGGTCACGTAGCCGGAGCCGTACGCGATGGCGTTGGGCGGCGTCGCCACCGGGAGCATGAAGGCGCACGTGGCGGCGAGGGCGACCGGCACGGCCAGCAGCATCGGGTCGTACCCCATGCCCAGGGCGATGCCGCCCGCGACCGGCAGGAACGTCGCGGCAGTGGCGGTGTTGCTGGTGATCTCGGTCAGGGCCAGCACGCCGGCGGCGACCACCAGGACGATCACGAGCACCGGGATCCCCGCCAGCACCGTCGCGGCCTCGCCGATCCACTCCGAGAGCCCGCTCGAGGTGAACTGGGCCGAGAGCGCGAGGCCGCCGCCGAACAGCAGCAGCACGCCCCAGGGGAGCTTGACGGCGGTCTCCCAGTCGAGCAGCCGCACGCCCTTCGCCGCGCCGGCGGGCAGCAGGAACAGCAGCGCGCCCACGGCCATGGCGATCCCGGCGTCGGAGATCGGCGGGTCCTCGAAGACCAGCGGGATGGTGATCCAGGAGACGGCGGCCAGGACGAAGATCGCGAGCACGCGGATCTCCCCCTGGCTCATCGGCCCGAGCTTGGCGAGCTCGTCCTCGATCAGCCGCTTGCCGCCCGGGATCTCCTTGATCTCCGGCTTGAACAGCACCTTGGTCAGCATGAACCAGCAGACGAAGAGGCCGACCACCGCCAGCGGCATCCCCACGATCATCCACTGGCCGAACCCGATGTCGACGCCGTGCGTGTCCGCCATGTACCCGGCCAGCAGGGTGTTGGGCGGGGTGCCGATGAGCGTCGCCACCGAGCCGATCGACGCCGCGTAGGCGATGCCCAGCATCAGGGCGGTGCCGAAGTTGGACTTCTTGACCGCCTTCTTGGCCTCCTCCGTCACCGCGCCGGGATCGGCGTCCGCCGTCTCCGCGGAGCCGTCCCCGGAACCCCCGGCCGGAGCCTCGTCCGCCGGCGCCCCTGACCCGTCCGCCTCCTCGTTCCCGATCTGCGTGACCAGCACGAGCACGGAGACGCCGATGGGCAGCATCATCACCGCGGTCGCGGTGTTGGAGACCCACATCGAGAGGAAGCCGGTGGCGATCATGAACCCGCCGACCATGGCCGCCGGCTTGGTGCCCATGACCTTCAGGGTCAGCAGGGCGAGGCGGCGGTGCAGGTTCCACCGCTGCATGCCCAGCGCCAGCAGGAAGCCTCCCATGAACAGGAAGATCACGTTGTTGCCGTAGGAGGCGCCGACGTCGTCGAAGCCGACCTCGGCGTTGAAGACCGGGAAGATCACCAGCGGGAGGAGCGCTGTCGCGGGGATGGGGATCGCCTCGGTCATCCACCACAGACCCATCAGGACGGCGGTGGCGGCGGTGAGCCGGGCGGCGTCGGGGGCGTCCGCGGGCATGACGAGGTAGACGATCCCCGCGGCGATCAGCCCGCCGAGGATGCCGATCACGCGCTTGAGGCGCTCCCGGTGCTTCACCTCCTCGGCCTTCTGGCCGTCGGAGCGCCGGATCTCGCCGGTCGACTGCGTCGGCGTCGTCTCGTACTGCCTGAGGTGGTCGCCTGGTATGCGGGGAGTGCTCATGAACTCGTCCTCGGTCATCGGTCGCGGCGTCGGGAGGGTGGCTGAGGGGCGTTTCTGACCATGCTACAGATCACAGGCAAGGGGTGGTCCGGCTCATCCACAGACGGTCCGGAGATGACGCCGGGGGGCGGCGAACGCCCATAGAATGGGCCTATGACTTCCAAGCTTTCTGAAACGCCCTCGCTCGAGGCGGCGCGCGAGCGTCTGCGCGAGCTGATCCTCGAGCTCGCCGTGGTCCGCGGGCGGGTCACGCTGGCCTCCGGCCTCGAGGCCGAGTACTACGTGGACCTGCGCCGGGTGACCCTGCACCATGAGGCCTCGCGCCTGGTGGGGCAGGTCATGCTGGACCTGCTGGACCGCAACGGGGTGCAGTTCCAGGCCGCCGGCGGGCTCACCATGGGGGCCGACCCGGTGGGCGGGGCCATCATGCGCGCCGCGGGGGACCAGGACCGCGCCATCGACACCTTCGTGGTCCGCAAGGCCCAGAAGTCCTACGGGATGGGGCGCCAGGTCGAGGGGCCGGCGGTGGAGGGGCGCGACGTCGTCGTGGTCGAGGACACCTCCACCACCGGCGGCTCGGCGCTCACGGCGGTGGAGGCGCTGCAGAAGGCGGGGGCCAACGTCGTCGCCGTCGCGGTGATCGTGGACCGCGCCACGGGGGCCAAGGAGCGCATCGAGCAGGCGGCCGGCGTGCCCTGCCTGTACGCCTTCTCCAAGTCGGAACTCGGCCTGGACTAGGGGTGGCATCGGGGGAGCACGACGCCGTCCCGGGCCGGGCCGCTGAGGAGCCCGGTTCCGCCGCGGCGCCGGCGGAGGTGCCGACCCGGGAGTCCGACGGCGCCGCGGCGTCCCACGTGGTCGGCGTCGGCCCCTGGGAGGGCCCCTGGCCGGAAGGCGAGCAGTGGGATCCCGAGCTGCTGGAGCACGGGGACCGGCGCAACGTCACCGACGGGTACCGCTACTGGCGGATGGAGGCGATCATCGCCGACCTGGACTCCCGCCGGCACTCCTTCCACGTCGCGATCGAGAACTGGCAGCACGACCTGAACATCGGCTCCGTGGTGCGCACCGCCAACGCCTTCCTGGCGGAGGAGGTGCACATCGTGGGACGCAGGCGGTGGAACCGTCGCGGGGCGATGGTCACCGACCGGTACCAGCACGTGCGGCACCACGAGACCGTGGAGGGCTTCGTCGAGTGGGCCCGCGGCGAGGGGCTCGCGGTGATCGGGATCGACAACTTCCCGGACTCCCGGCGGCTGGAGACCTACGACCTGCCGGAGCGCTGCGTCCTGGTGTTCGGCCAGGAGGGGCCGGGCATCAGCGAGGCCATGAAGGAGGCCGCCCGGGACACGCTCTCGATCGAGCAGTTCGGCTCGACGCGCTCGATCAACGCCTCGGCGGCCGCCGCGGTGGCCATGCACGCGTGGATCCGGCGGCACGTCTTCGGGCAGCGGGCCGGCTAGGCGGCCGGAGGGGCTGGACGGGCCGGACGTGTGGGGCCGGGGTCGCCTCTTCGGGTAGCCGGTCGAATCGTCGTGAGACGCGCGGCCCCATGGCCAGCTGAAGGGGTCAGCTGAAGACGTGGGTGATGGCGGGGTCGTTGTTGGGGGCGGTTGCCGGTAGCCGGGGGCCGGGGGCTTCCTCCGGGGCCGAGGGCTTGCGGCGGCAGAGGCGAGGTATGGGGTGCGCACTACTGGCGTATTTCGGAGCTTTAGCTCCGAAAATTTGCCATGGGTCCTCCCTCAGGCCCTGTTTTGCCTCGTCTCCCCCTCTTGCCGGTCCTTGCCTGTGGCCCGGCCCTCCTGTCTGGCCGGCTCCTGGCCTGCTTCCCCGAGCCTCCCGATCTCGCCGGTCTTCTCCTTGCGTCCCCCTCCACTCTTGCTGGTCCCTCGTCTTGGATTCCCGTATCCAATCCTGTGGATCCCTCGCTTCGCGCTCCCGCCCCTCCCGCTTCACGCGCTGGGTTCATCCCTCTTTTTCGGAGCGAAAGCTCCGAATACCGCTAGTACTGCGCGCGTTATATCTTCGTCGCCGCCTCCGCCGCCGCGCATCCGCGCCCCTCGCCCGCCTCTCTCCGCGGCGCCCTCGCCAGGCCCCATCCCCATTGAATCGTTTGGGTTTCTGTGGTTTTGCGTTCGAAATATCCTGTCAAACCCCTCTTCACCGGGGGTGCTGGTTGTTACACTGAGGGTGATCGGCGATGAGGCGCCCCGGGTGCCCGCGCCGTCAGAAACGAGCGTCGGCCCCGGCGCTCCATAGTTCCCCGTTCCAAGGAGCCAGCATGCCTATTGCCACCCCGGACGTCTACGCGCAGATGCTCGACAGCGCGAAGGAGAAGGGCTTCGCCTACCCGGCCATCAACGTCACCTCCTCGCAGACCCTCAACGCCGCGATCCGCGGCTTCGCCGAGGCTGGCTCCGACGGGATCATCCAGGTCTCCACCGGCGGCTCGGCGTACTGGTCCGGCTCCAGCAAGAAGGACATGGTGGTGGGCTCGCTCGCCTTCGCCGCCTTCGCCCGCGAGGTCGCCAAGCAGTACGACGTCAACATCGCCCTGCACACCGACCACTGCCCGAAGGACAAGCTGGACGGCTTCGTGCTGCCGCTGCTCGAGGAGTCGGAGAAGGCCGTGGCCCGCGGCGAGGACCCGATCTTCAACTCCCACATGTGGGACGGCTCCGCGATCGACCTGGACGAGAACCTGCGCATCGGCGCCGACCTGATCGAGAGGACCGGCAAGGCCCACATCGTGCTCGAGGTCGAGATCGGCGCGGTCGGCGGCGAGGAGGACGGCGTCGTCGGCGAGATCAACGACACCCTCTACACCACCACCGACGACGCGCTGAAGACCCTCGAGGCGCTCGGCAAGAACGGCGAGAAGGGCCGCTACATCACGGCCCTGACCTTCGGCAACGTCCACGGCGTCTACAAGCCGGGCAACGTGCGCCTGCGCCCCGAGCTGCTCGAGCAGATCCAGCGGGAGGCCGGCGAGAAGGTCGGCCAGGACCGTCCGTTCGACCTCGTCTTCCACGGCGGCTCCGGCTCCTCCGCGCAGGAGATCGCCGACGCCGTCTCCTACGGCGTCATCAAGATGAACGTCGACACCGACACCCAGTACGCCTTCACCCGCCCGGTGGCCGGCCACATGTTCGACAACTACGACGGCGTCCTCAAGGTCGACGGCGACGTCGGCAACAAGAAGGCCTACGACCCCCGCGTGTGGGGCGCCAAGGCCGAGGACGGCATGTCGGCCCGCGTGGTCCAGGCCTGCGAGAACCTCGGCTCGGCGGGCACCTCCGTCAAGTAGCCTCCGCGGCGGGAGGCGGCCCGCGCCCCGGCGGCGATGCCCGCCCGGCTCCGCGGGACGCCTCCGGCGGCGCATCGGGCCCCGGCCGATCCTTCGGCCGGGGCCCGATCGCGTCCGTGAGGCTCTTCGCCGTCCCCGCCATCACCCGTGCGTTGGGCCGCGCCGGGGTGTCCGACGCCGGCGGTGCGTCGCGTCGTCCGCGATCGGCGTGCCCTGGCCCCGTCGCGTCCCCGCCCCTGCGCCGCCCTGTCCATTGCTCCTCCGCCGCCCCGTCCGCCGCGAACGCCCGGTGCGGCGCGTCCCGCCGCTGGATAGGGTTGGAGACGAACAAGCCCGCACCGCTTCGAAAGGACCCGCATGTCTCTGGCCGGCAAGAACCTCCTGGACGCACCCGCCCCCACCTACCTCGACGAGGAGCCCGACGTGCTCGCCCGCATCGAGGCCGGCGACGAGGGGGAGGACCTCGCCAAGGCCTTCCCGACCTCCTCGCTGGCCTGGTCGATCCTCGCCGGGGAGGCGCTGGGTGAGGGGCGGCTCGTCGAGGGCTACGCCTACGCCCGGGTCGGCTACCATCGCGGCCTCGACGCCCTGCGCGGGCACGGCTGGAAGGGCCACGGCCCCATCCCGTTCTCCCACGAGCCCAACCGGGGCTTCCTGACCTCCCTCTACCTGCTGGGCCAGGCCGCCGCCGCCATCGGCGAGGAGGAGGAGGCCGTGCGCATCGGGTCGTTCCTCGACGACTCCGATCCTGAGGCCGCCGCGCAGATCGCCGCGCGCTAGGGCGGCGGCCGGGTGCTGCGGGGCGAGCGCGCGGAGGGGATCAGCGTCGTCATCCCCGTCCGCGACGACGCCGAGCATCTCTGGCGCTGCCTCATCGGCCTCTCCCTCCAGCAGCTCCCGCCGGACGAGGTCGTGGTGGTCGACAACGGCTCGCGCGACGGGCTGCACGAGGTCCTCGCCACCGCCCGGCGGCGCTGGGCCCTGCCGCTGCGCGTCGTCAGGGAGCCGCGCGCCGGCGTCGCCTTCGCGGCCGCCGCGGGGTATGACGCCGCCCGCCGCACCCTGATCCTGCGCTGCGACGCCGACAGCTTCCCGCCTCCCGGATGGACGGCCCGCCACGCCGGCCTGCTGCGCGCGGCCGGACCGGCGGCGGTCGCCTCGACCGGGATGGGCCGCTTCCGCCCCGCCCCCCGCTGGCTCGGGGAGGGCGCGTGCCGACTCTACGTCGAGGCGTACCGCCTGGTGGGCGGGCTCGCGCTGGGCCACCCGCCCCTGTGGGGCTCGAACATGGCGATGCGCGCCTCGTGGTGGGATCGGGTGCGGGACGGCGTGCACCGGGTAGCCGACGTCCACGACGACTACGACCTCAGCTTCCTTCTCGCCCCGGGGGAGCGGTTCCTCGTGGACCGCGGCGGCGTCATCGGGGTGTCCTGGCGCGCCGTGGCGATGCCGCGCCGCGTGGTCCGGCAGCTGCGCATGGCGGGGCGGGTCATCCGGCTCCAGTGGCCGCGGCAGCGTCCGTGGGAGCGGCTCGCCGAGCGCGCTGCCCCGCGCCTGGCGCGACTCCGGCCCGGCCGCGCGGCGCCCGTCCCGTCCGGCCGCGCGCCGCACGCCCCTCCCGGAGGCGGCGGATGAGCCCGGCCCGCGGGACGCCGGGCGGCCGCCTGGCCCACGCGGTGGGCTCCAGCGCGTGCTTCAGCGGGATCGTCGCCGCCCTGGTGTACTCGGTCCGCGGCAGCTGGGTGGACGTCGCGGTGCTCCTGCTGGTGGGGCTGGGGCAGGTGCTGGCCTTCCTCGCCTTCAGGACCTGGCCCGCGCGGCTCGAGGCGAGCGCGATCCTCCTGCTCGCCGGCGTCAGCTCCGCCGAGCAGCTCTACGACGCCGTCCCCTGGTGGGACCTGGTGGTCCATCTGTTGGCGACCTATGCCCTCGTCCGGATCCCGTGGAACCTGCGGCTGCGGGCGGGCGCGAGGTGGGCGGCCTCGGCCACCCTCCTGTCGTATCCGCTCTCACGGGCACCGCACCCGCCCTCCAGCCCGTCGCAGGCGGGGCTCGAACGTCCTTCGCGCTCTCCGGCGGAAGCTCCCGCCGCCCCGGCCCTCCCCACCCGCCTGCGCTGGTGCCTCGGTGCGGGCCTGGCGCTTGCCGTGGTCTGGGAGCTCATGGAGTTCCTCGGGTTCCTGCTGGTCACACCGGAGATCCACATCCCGCCGCTGGACACCGTCACGGACATCCTGGCGGGCCTGCTGGGCGCGGCCCTGTGCGCCCTCAGGACCCGTCCCGCCTGAGGCCGTGTCCCCTTCGACCTCCGCCGCCCGGCGGACCATAATGGGAGATGCCGGTCACAATGGCGTGGCCGGTGTCCCCAGCTTCGACCAGGAAGGGCGGAACATGCTCATCGGGGTGCCCACGGAGATCAAGCCGAACGAACGCAGGGTCGGGCTGACTCCCGACAGCGTCCACGCCCTCGCCGACGCCGGGCACGAGGTGCTGGTGCAGCGGGGAGCGGGCGAGGGGACCGGCTTCGGCGACGCCGAGTACAAGGACGCCGGCGCCCGGCTCACCGGGGTCGAGGAGGTCTGGGACGCCGCCGAGCTGGTGGTGAAGGTCAAGGAGCCCATCGAGTCCGAGTTCGGGCGCTTCCGCGAGGACCTGACCCTCTTCGCCTACCTCCACCTCGCCGCCGCGCGCCCGCTGACCGAGGCGCTGCTGGAGACCCGGATGCGATCCATCGCCTACGAGACCGTCCGGGAGGGCCGCGCACTGCCCCTGCTCGCCCCGATGTCCGAGATCGCCGGGAGGCTCGCCGCCCAGGCGGCGGCCCGCTACAGCATGGTCACCGAAGGAGGCCCCGGGATCCTGATCGGCGGGGCGCCGGGCGTGGCCTCGGCGCGGGTCGTGGTGCTCGGGGGCGGCGTCGTCGGGACCCAGGCGGCGCAGCTGGCGCTGGGCCTGCGGGCGGAGGTGAGCGTTCTCGACGCCTCGATGGCCCGGGTCCGCGAGCTGACCCAGATGTTCGGCACCAGCGCCAGGGTGCTGGCGAGCAACCCCCGCACCGTGGAGCGGGAGCTGGAGGAGGCCGACGTCGTCATCGGCTCGGTCCTGGTGCCCGGCGCCCGCGCGCCCAAGCTGGTGCGGCGCGAGCACCTCGCCCGGATGAAGCCGGGGTCGCTGCTGATCGACGTCGCGATCGACCAGGGCGGCTGCTTCGAGACCTCGCACCCCACCGGCTACGACGACCCCGTCTTCGAGGTCGAGGGCATCCGGCACTACTGCGTGACCAACATGCCCGGCGCGGTGCCCCGTACGGCCACGACGTCGCTCAACAACGCGACCCTGCCGTACGTGCAGCGCCTGGCCTCGGGGGTCGACGCCGCGCTGGAGGCCTCCGAGGGCCTGGCCGCCGGCGCGAACACCGAGGGCGGTCTCATCACGTCTCCCGGCGTCGCCGCCGCGTACGAGGATCTGCCGAGCCGCTGAGCGGGCTCTGAGCGGCTGGCCGGGTCCGGACCCTGATCTTGGTTCTGGCCCGGGCCCTGACTCGGTTCTGGCTCGGACCCTGACCTGGTTCTGGTCGGCGCCCTGGCCCGGGCCGATCGGTCGGCGGGAGGGAGATGGCGCTGATCTCCCCTGATCAGCGCCGTTTCGCCGTGCCCTCGTGGGCCGCCGCCCCGTAGACTGGAGGAGAAGGGGCCGACCCTCCGCGGATCGGCGGGGGCCCCGGGACCGGAGCCAGACCGAGGAGGGCCGATGAGCACCGAACCCAGGACGATGGACGCCTACGGGAACCAGATCCCGCCGGACGCCCGGACCATGGCGCTGCTGTCCCACCTCTCCTCGCTGGTCTCGCTGGTGATCTCGATCGGCTCGCTGAGCTTCCTCGGCCCGCTGATCTTCTGGTTCATCTACAAGGACAAGCCGGGCTACGGATTCGTCCGCGTCTGCTCGGCGCAGGCCTTCAACTTCAACTTCACCATGTGGATCGTCAACATCGCGGCGGGACTCCTCGCGATCGTGACCCTGGGCTTCGGGCTCATCATCGCCGGGCCGATCTGGGCGGTGACCAGCATCCTGGTGCTCATCTTCCACATCATCGGCGCGGTGAAGGCCAACAACGGCGAGGTCTACCGCTACCCCCTGCAGACGCGCATCCTCTCCTGATCCGCACGGACCCGTGCCGGGGCCGGACCCGCGCCGGCCGGGTGCCGCCACCCCGCCCCGGCGCCGGCTCGCCACGCTGCGCCGCCCGGGCGCCCGCCCCGGCGACCGGGTATCCTGGGACACGGTGCCCCCGGCAACCCGACGGGCACAGTGTCTTGAGGAGTGATAGTTCCACATGCCAGCAATCGTGATCGTAGGCGCCCAGTGGGGCGATGAGGGCAAGGGCAAGGCGACCGATCTGCTCGGCGGCCGCGTCGACTACGTGGTCAAGCCCAACGGCGGCAACAACGCCGGCCACACGGTCGTCGTCGGCGGCGAGAAGTTCGAGCTCAAGCTGCTCCCGGCCGGCATCCTCAGCGAGAACGCGGTGCCCGTGATCGGCAACGGCGTCGTGGTCAACCCCGAGGCGCTGTTCGCCGAGATCGACGGCCTCGAGGCCCGCGGCGCGGACACCTCCCGGCTGCGCATCTCCGCCAACGCCCACCTGGTGGCGCCCTTCCACCAGACCATGGACAAGGTCACCGAGCGCTTCCTGGGCAAGCGCGCCATCGGCACCACCGGGCGCGGCATCGGGCCCGCCTACATGGACAAGATCGGCCGCCTCGGCATCCGGGTGCAGGACATCCTGGACGAGTCGATCCTGCGGCAGAAGGTCGAGGGATCGCTCCGGCAGAAGAACGAGCTGCTGGTCAAGGTCTACAACCGCCGGCACGTGGAGGTCGAGGAGATCGTCGAGTACTTCCTCTCCTACGCCGAGCGGCTGCGGCCCATGATCGTGGACTCCACCCTGCTGCTCAACGACGCCCTGGACGAGGGGAAGACCCTGCTGATGGAGGGCGGCCAGGCCACCTTCCTCGACGTCGACCACGGCACCTACCCCTTCGTGACCTCCTCGAACCCGACCGCAGGCGGCGCCTCGGTCGGCTCGGGCGTGGGACCCACCCGCATCTCCCGGGTCATCGGCATCCAGAAGGCCTACACGACCCGCGTGGGCGCAGGCCCCTTCCCCACCGAGCTCTTCGACGAGTGGGGTGAGTACCTGCAGAGGACCGGCGGCGAGTTCGGCGTGAACACCGGCCGTCCGCGCCGCTGCGGCTGGTACGACGCCGTCCTGGCCCGCCAGGCCGTGCGCATCAACGGCTTCACCGACCTGTTCCTGACCAAGCTGGACGTGCTGACCGGCATCGAGCGGATACCCGTCTGCGTGGCCTACGACGTCGACGGCGTCCGCCACGACGAGATCCCCATGACCCAGACCGACTTCCACCACGCGCAGCCGATCTACGAGTACTTCGACGGCTGGACCGAGGACATCTCGCAGGCCACCTCGCTGGAGGAGCTGCCGGAGAACGCTCGGCGCTACGTCGAGAGCCTCGAGCGGCTCTCGAACTGCCGGATCTCCGCCATCGGCGTCGGGCCCGGGCGCGAGAACACGATCGTGGTGCGGGACCTCATCGAGGACGAGTAGGCCCGCCGGCTCCGCCCCGCCACCCCTCGTCCCGCCCCGACCCCTGGAGCCCCCCATGCCCTTCCTCCTCAACGCGGTCTCCGACGCCGAGGGCCACTACCGCGACCTCGACTCCCCGGAGAGCGCCCTCGAGGAGCTCGACGCCGGCCGGGACCGCACGGTCTGCCTCGTCGCCCAGGAGCCCACGGAGGAGGAGATGCGAGCCTGCGCCCGGCGGTTCGAGCTGCATGCCCTGGCCCTCGAGGACACCGCCCACTGGCGTCAGCGCCCCAAGCTGGAGCGCTACGGCCAGACGCTCTTCGTGGTCCTGCGACCGGCCCGGTACGACCAGGACGCCGAGCGCATGGAGTTCGGGGAGATCCATGCCTTCCTCGGCCCGGACTTCTTCATCGTGTTCACCGAGCACCCGGCCGGGTCCGACCGGGTCGTCCACTGGATGCGGCGCGCCTTCAAGCGCCGCAACCTCGAGCCCCAGAACCCCCAGACCCTGCTGTACTTCCTCCTCGACGGCGTCGTGGACGAGTACGAGCCCATCCTCGAGGCGCTCGACGAGGACCTGGACGAGGTCGAGGAGCAGCTGTTCACCGGGCAGAACGCCTCGCAGCGGATCTACGAGATGTTCAACGAGGTGGTGAAGTTCCAGCGGGCGGCGCGCCCCCTGGGGCACATGCTCGAGCTGCTCATGCGCGGTGGCGGGAAGTACGGGGTCTCCGAGGAGCTGCACCGGTACTTCCGCGACGTCCGCGACCACGTGACCCGCGACGTCGAGCACCTGGACTCCCTGCGCAGCGCGCTGCAGAACGCCCTGACCATCGAGGCGACGCTGGTGGGGCAGCGGCAGAACGACGCGATGAAGAAGCTCTCCGGCTGGGCGGCGGTGCTGATCGCGCCGACGATCATCGCGGGGATCTACGGCATGAACTTCGAGGACATGCCGGAGCTGGGCTGGCACTTCGGCTACATCTTCGCGATCGGGCTGATGGTCGCCACGAGCTTCGGGCTGTGGGCGGTGTTCCGGATCAAGAAGTGGCTGTGATCCGCCGCCCCTGTGCCCCTCGATAGGATGAGATGCAGAGCACATCAGTCGAGGATCGCAGGGAGGATCGGGTGCAGCAGCTGAACGACGTCGTCGTCCTCGCCGGGGCGCGGACCCCGCAGGGCAGGATCATGGGGCAGCTGGCCCCGCTGAGCGCCGTGGAGCTCGGCGCCCACGCCATCGCCGCGGCGCTGCGCCGGGCCGGCGTGGACCCCGGTCTCGTGGACCAGGTCCTCATGGGGCAGGTGGTCCAGGCCGGGTGCGGGCAGAACCCCGCCAAGCAGGCCGCGCTGGGCGCCGGCATCCCGCGGACGGCCCCCGCCACCACCCTCAACAAGGTGTGCCTGTCCGGGCTCGCCGCGGTGAACGAGGCCGCGCGGGCGATCCGGCTCGGGGACGCCGCGGTGGCGGTGGCCGGCGGCCAGGAGTCGATGTCCGGGGCGCCGCACCTGGCCCCCGGCGTCCGGGCCGGCAGGACCTACGGAGACCTGCGGCTGCTCGACGCCGTGGCCCGCGACGGCCTGACCGACGCGGCGGACGGCCGGAGCATGGGCGAGATCACCGACGCGGACAACGCCGCCCGGGGGATCGGGCGCGCGGCGCAGGACGAGCTGGCCGCCGCCTCGCACCGGCGTGCCGGGGCGGCCGCGGCCGCGGGGCTCTTCGACGAGGAGATCGCTCCGCTCGAGGTGCCGCAGCGCCGGGGCGGTCCGCTGATGGTCTCCGCCGACGAGGGGATCCGCCCCGACTCCACGCCCGAGGCCCTGGCGGGGCTGCGCCCCGCCTTCACCGAGGGCGGGACCATCACCGCCGGCAACTCCTCGCCGCTCTCCGACGGCGCGGCCGCGCTGGTGCTCGCCTCGAAGGACTACGCCGAGCGGCGCGGGCTGCCGTGGCTCGCCGAGGTCGGGGCCGCTGGGCAGACCGCGGGGCCCGACGCCTCGCTGCACTCCCAGCCCTCGCGGGCGACCGCGGCGGCCCTGCGGCGGGCCGGATGGGCGGCGTCGGACCTGGACCTGTGGGAGGTCAACGAGGCCTTCGCCTCCGTGCCCTACCAGTCCGCGCGGGACCTGGGCGTGTCCGCCGAGCGGGTCAACGTCCACGGCGGGGCCATCGCCCTGGGGCATCCGATCGGGGCCTCGGGGGCCCGCCTGGCGTTGCACGCGGCGCTGGAGCTCTCCCGCCGCGGGCGGGGCCGGGCGGCGGTGTCCCTGTGCGGGGGCGGCGGCCAGGGGGAGGCCCTGCTGCTGTCCCGGTGAGGGACCGCCCCTACTTCTGCACCGGGTCCCGGCGGCCCAGCCGGACCTTCTTGACCTCCCTGACGTTCTCCGCGTCGGAGTCCTTGAAGCCGAAGAACCAGGTCAGCAGGAACGAGACGGCGAGCGCTGCGCCCGAGGCGATGAGGTAGCCCCAGAAGCTGGCGTCGAGGCCCTCCGGGTTGACGAAGGAGGTGAACCCGACCAGCGCCCCGGTGAACCCCCACATGTTGACGTTGAAGATGCCGGTGAGCAGGCCGCCGACGGCGCCGCCGGCCAGCGCCATGATGAACACGCGGCCGTACTTGAGGTTGACGCCGTACATCGCCGGCTCGGTGATGCCGCAGAACGCGGAGATCGCGGCGGGCCCGGAGAGCGTCTTGAGCTTCTGGACGCGGGACTTGAAGAAGACCGCGAGCACGGCGCCGCCCTGGGCCACCATCGTGGCCGAGACGATCGCGTTGAGCGAGGAACTGCCGCTGGCTGCGATGTCCTGCGCGATCAGCGGGATCACCGCCCAGTGCAGGCCGAAGATCACCAGGCACTGGTAGAGCCCGCCGATCACCAGGCCGGAGACCGTGGGGGAGAGGTCGTAGAGGGCCTGGATGCCCGCGGCGATGCCGCCGGACAGGAAGGTCACCACGGGGCCGAGGATCAGCAGGATCGCCAGCGAGACCACCACGACCTCGACCAGCGGCAGGAAGATCATCCGGACGGTCACCGGGATGACCTTCTTCAGCCACGGCTCGAGGATCGAGGCGAGCCAGGCGGCGACGATGATCGGGAAGATCGAGTAGGTGTAGGTGGCCATGTGGTACGGCAGGCCGAAGAACTCGGCGTTGAGCGGCATCCCCAGGATCGAGTTCTGCGCCTCGGTCTCGGAGATCTCCACCAGGGAGGGGTAGGTGAGCACGCCGCCGATGATCGCCACGATGATCGGGTCCGCCCCGAGCCGCCGGGCGGCGGTGAAGCCCACGAAGATCGGCAGGAAGAAGAACACCGAGTCGCTCATGGCGTTGATGACGGCGTAGGTCTGGCTCTCCTCGGTGATGGCGCCGAAGGTCAGCAGGAGGGACAGGACGCCCTTGATGATGCCCGAGGCCGCGAGCAGGCCGATCACCGGGATCATGGAGCCGGTGATGACGCCGATCAGGGAGCTGAAGCCGTGCTTGACCCAGCCCCAGGCGGTGCTGGGGCGCTCGGCGTCCTCGTCGTCGCCGGCGGCCTGCTCCCCGGCCGCCTTCTCCTCGCCGAGCTGGGCCACGATGGCGTCGTAGACGTCCTCCACGGCCGGGCCGATCACCACCTGGTACTGGCCGCCGGCCTTCACGACGTCGATCACCCCGTCCAGGTCGGCGACGACGTCGTCCTCCGCCTTCGCCTGGTCCTTGAGGTAGAAGCGCACCCGCGTGATGCAGTGCGTGACGCTGCGGACGTTGCCCTTGCCACCGATGTGCTTGAGGATGTCCCAGGCCAGGGCGTCGAAGCCCTCGAGGCCGGCGGGGCGCTCCGAATCCTCCTGGACGGCGACGCCGCCCCCGCCCGTCTCCTCGGAGGCGCCGTCCCCATCGGCCGTCCCCTCGGCGGAGGCCGACGCCGCGGAGGAGTTCGCCGCGGAGGCGCTCGCCGTGGTGGAGCCCGCCGAGGCGGACGCTCCGTCTGCGGAGTCGGCCTTTCCCTTCCCGGCGCCCGCCGCCCCGCTCGCGGAGGCGGCACCGGCGGAGGACCGCCCCGCGGACGAGGCCTCCGCCGGGTCCTTCAAGCCCGCGGTGGCGGCGGCCTCGCCGGCCTGCACCTCGCGCGGATTGACCTCCAGCGAGGCCAGGACCTTGGGGGTGTTGGTCACCGCCAGGATGACCGTCGCGTCCTTGCCGCCCTCCCGGATCGCCTCGACGTCCATGGTCCCGATCTCCTGACCGGCTTGGACCTCGTCGCCCTTGGCGACATGCAGGGCGAAGGGCCTGCCCTCCAGCTCGACGGTGTCGATGCCGAGGTGGACCAGGACGTCGAGCCCGTCCGGGGTGCGGAATCCGAGGGCGTGCTTCGACTCTGCGGACATGGTGACCTTGCCGCTGACGGGAGCGAGCACGGCGCCGCCCGGCGGGTCGCTCACCCCGAATCCGTCCCCGACGAGCTTCTTGGAGAACACCGGGTCCGGTACTTCGGCGATGTCGATGATGCGGCCGGCGACCGGGGAGAGCAGCTCCACGGTCTTCGCTTCTGAATGGGGCGCCACGGAAGCCTCTCCTCCACGTCGGGGGCCCCGCCCGGGGTGAGAAGGCCACCGAGTGGGAATGGTGTACATCACACTATCGGGTAACCGGGCGGGTGAGGCGCTTCATGAACGGAACCGGCCCCTCGCGCGTGGCGAGGGGCCGGCTCCAGGGTGAGATGGGGATCTCGAACAGGCCGCGGGGGCTTCCCGGGGGAGCATGAGGTCTCCGCCGGGGCCGTCGATCCCGGGCCTGCCCTCAGCGTACGCACGCCGCCGGAGCCGGGGCGAGGGCTGGGCGTGCCGCGTCGGCGGGATTCCTGCCGGAGAGAGGCCGTCCCCTCGACCCGGCGTGAAGGCATGAGGGCGTGCAGGCATGAAGGCGTGGAGGCGCATCCGACGGGCCGGAGCGCAGACGCCTGAGGCGGGGTCGCAGCCGGCGCCGGCCGCGAGCGGTGAACGATCGAAAAGGATGGGCATGATGACGGGAACTAGGGAAATTCGGAGCTATCGTTCCGGAAAAGTGAGGGGCGCCGACGCTCACGGGCCCAAGCGGTCCGGCTGGATTTTCGGAGCGATAGCTCCGAAAACGCCTAGCTCACGGAAGGCAAGACATCGATTCCACACCATCCCCTGAGCCTTCCGAAGCCGTCCCCATCCTGTAGGACCCTCGAGGCCCATCAGCCTCCCCGTCGGTCCAGGCGCTCCAGGGCTTGGAGGTATACCGAGAGGGCCTCCCGCTCGCCGCCGGCGACCGCCTCCAGAGCCACGGCCTCGATCTCATCGGGGGTGTAGCGGTAGACGAGACGGTAGCGGGGTTTCCGGTGCGGATTCGGGTCGAAGTAGAGCTTGTAGCAGTCCGAGAGGTCCCCGGTGGTGGGGTGGTCGTCCAGGCGCTCCCCTCGGATCCTGCCGTCGCGGATGAACACGAGGCGCTCCAGGGCCATGAGGGCGATCTGCCGGGGCAGAGCATGGACGTCTTGGTCGAAGCCGGGGAGTTTGATCAGCTTCAGCTTCCGCGTCATCACTCAAAATCAGCGGGGTCCAGGCCCAGGGCCGCGGCGGTCTCGGACAGCGGGGCGGCCCCGCCCGCCTCGATGCGGGGGCGGATCGTCTCCGCGATGGCCAGGTTCTCCATCAGGGGGACGAGGGCCTGGAAGGTCTCGAAGGGGATCATCACGGCCTCGGGCTTGCGCTGCGCACCGAAGACCAGGGGCTCAGCGGCGATGCCTTCGCTGCGGAAGCGGGAGAGCGTGTCGCCCAGGGTCTCGCGGGCTTCCCGGCTGGTGCGGATGCGGTGTTCAAGAGCGGCCATACAATCAGTGTACCCGATGGAGTACACGTACGTGTACACCTTTGTGTACCGCATGGGTATGGGTGGGACTCTGCCGGACGGGGTGCGGGGTGTGGCGCAGGAAGCGAGGCGGCCCCTTCGCCGGGTCTCGAATGCCACGGGCGCGCTCATGATGGCCTCGTTCTCCACGGGGCCATCCGTTCCGGTCTGCTCGAGCGCTGACACGCGCCTCGGGGCGCTTCGCGCCGGGGAGGAGCTGAAATTTTCGGAAGGATGGCTCCGAAAACGCCTAGTTCGGGGATGTCCTGACCTCGGCCATCCGCGATCGCACGTCCGCCCCACCCCGCCCCGGCCCTCGGCGTCGTCCGCTAGAACAGTCGCTGGCTCGCGATCCGCGCGCCCTCCGCGAGGGAGGCGAGCTTGGCCTCCGCGATCTGCGGGTGGATGCGCCCGCCCAGCCCGCAGTCGGTCGAGGCGACGACGTTCTCGCGCCCCACCACCGAGGCATACTGCTCGATGCGCTGGGCCACCAGCTCCGGGTGCTCGACGACGTTGGTCGAGTGCGAGACCACGCCGGGGAGGATCAGCTTGCCCTCGGGCAGGTCCACGTCCTCCCAGGCCTTCCATTCGTGGGCGTGCCGGGCGTTGGCGGCCTCGAAGCTGTACGCCCCGGCGTTGATCGTGAACAGCGAGTCGATGAGGTGCCGGATCTCGATGTCGGTGGTGTGCGGGCCGTGCCAGGAGCCCCAGCACAGGTGGAAGCGGACCTGCTCCTCCGGGATGCCGCGCAGGGCGTAGTTGGCGGCCTCGATCGCCAGGTCGTTGAAGCGCAGGTACTCCTCGACCGTGGGCTCGGGGTTGAGCTGGTCCCACGCCTCCGCGATGGAGGGGTCGTCCAGCTGCACGATCAGCCCGGCGTCGGTGATGGCCTTGTACTCCTCGTGGAGGACGTCCGCCCAGGCGTAGATGAACTCCTCATCGGTCTTGTAGTGGCGGTTGCCGATCCGGGAGGCCGAGCCGGGGGAGAGCGCTGCGACGAAGGCCTCCGAGGCGCCCCGGTGCTCGACGGCGTCGCGGAGGTTGCGGATGTCCGCCGCCACGGCGTCGCCGCCCTCGTAGGTCAGCGGGCCGGTGGCGATGGGGAACTCGCTTGAGGGGTCGTTGCCCAGCTCCAGCTCGGCGTAGAAGTCGGAGAAGCGGTTCCAGTCCCGGCGCACCGCGAAGCTGTTGTACCGGCCGTTGCCCGGGGACCTGAGGATCTCCTCGAAGGTCACGCCGTCGACGACGTCGAGCCCGCCGGTCCGGGCGAAGGAGTAGTGCCACCACGCGCCGTAGTCCACGGAGCCCGCCATCGCGTGGCCGTACTCGCCGTCGTTGACGGTGTCGATGCCGAGCTCGACCTGCTTCCCTACGATCTCGTCCACCGAGCGGGAGAGGACCGTCTGGAAGTCCTCCTCGCTCAGCGAGCCCTCCCGGCGGGCGGCGTTGGCCTCGCGCAGGGCGTCGGGGCGCGGGAGCGAGCCGACGTGGGTGGTGCGGATGCGGTCCGAGCTGCTGAGCATGTCTCCTCCTGGGTCTGCCGCGGGCGGGCGCTCATGCCCGGCCGCCGCGCGCGTTGCGGTGCCACCCCAGCTTGGCCCGTGCCGCGCTCCCGCACCAGCCGGGACGGGCGTGCCCGAGGATGTGACGGTGTTGCGCCCCGATCGGGAAATGTGAAGCGCGGGCGCGAGGGGCGTCGCCGGAGGGGCCGACGCCGTCCCACTATCTAAGCAGCCGTCCCACCATCCAAGATGTGAGGACGTGAGTACGGGCCGCTCCCGGCGCGGGAGTAACCTGCTCTAAGGCCTGACATACACGAGGAGGAGCACATGCCCGAGCTGCGCTCGAGAACATCCACATCCGGACGCAACATGGCCGGGGCCCGCGCCCTGTGGCGCGCGACCGGCATGAAGAGCGAAGACTTCGGCAAGCCCATCGTCGCCATCGCGAACTCCTTCACCCAGTTCGTCCCGGGCCACGTGCACCTGAAGAACATGGGGTCGCTGGTGGCCGGCGCGATCGAGGAGGCCGGCGGCGTCGCCAAGGAGTTCAACACGATCGCCGTGGACGACGGCATCGCGATGGGCCACGACGGCATGCTCTACTCGCTGCCCTCCCGCGACATCATCGCCGACTCCGTGGAGTACATGGTCAACGCGCACCGCGCCGACGCCCTGGTGTGCATCTCCAACTGCGACAAGATCACCCCCGGCATGCTCATGGCCGCGATGCGCCTGAACATCCCGGTCGTCTTCGTCTCCGGCGGGCCGATGGAGTCCGGCAACGCGGTGGAGGGCGTCATCGAGCACCGGCTGGACCTGGTGGACGCCATGTCCTACGCCGTCAACGAGGACGTCACCGACGACCAGCTCGCCCAGATCGAGGAGAACGCCTGTCCCACCTGCGGCTCCTGCTCGGGCATGTTCACCGCCAACTCGATGAACTGCCTGACCGAGGCGCTGGGCCTCTCGCTGCCGGGCAACGGCACGACGCTGGCGACCCAGATCGCCCGCAAGGAGCTGTTCCTCAAGGCCGGGCGCACCGTCGTCGAGCTGGCGAGGAAGTACTACGAGGAGGACGACGAGTCCGTCCTTCCGCGCAGCATCGGCAACAAGAACGCGTTCGGCAACGCGATGGCGCTCGACGTCGCGATGGGCGGCTCCACCAACACGGTGCTGCACATCCTGGCCGCGGCCCAGGAGGCCGAGGTCGACTTCACGCTCAAGGACATCGACAGGATCTCCCGGTACGTGCCCTGCCTGACCAAGGTCGCGCCGAACTCGACGCGCTTCCACATCGAGCACGTGCACAAGGCCGGCGGCATCCCCGCGATCCTCGGCGAGCTGGACCGCGCCGGGCTGTTCAACCACGATGGCGTGCGCACCGTGCACGCCG
The DNA here is from genome assembly GCF_004136635.1 of Rothia halotolerans. Taxonomy (GTDB): domain Bacteria; phylum Actinomycetota; class Actinomycetes; order Actinomycetales; family Micrococcaceae; genus Rothia; species Rothia halotolerans. The sequence goes on from NZ_NOIU01000005.1 coordinate 82,548, forward strand.
AGTCGGTGGACGCCTGGCTCGACGAGTGGGACATCCGCCGGGAGACCGCGAGCGAGCGGGCCCGCGAGCTGTTCCTCGCCGCCCCCGGCGGGGTGCGCACCACGCAGGCGTTCTCCACGGCCAACAAGTTCGACTCCCACGACACCGATCCCGAGGACGGCTGCATCCGCTCGGTCGAGAACGCCTACACCAAGGACGGCGGCCTGGCGATCCTGTTCGGCAACATCGCCGAGGACGGCGCGGTCATCAAGACCGCCGGCATCGACGAGTCGCTGTTCCACTTCACGGGCAAGGCCTTCGTGGTGGAGTCCCAGGACGAGGCGGTCTTCGAGATCCTCTCCAAGCACGTGACCCCCGGGGACATCGTGGTGATCCAGTACGAGGGGCCCAAGGGCGGGCCGGGCATGCAGGAGATGCTGTACCCGACGTCGTACCTGAAGGGACTCGGCCTGGGCAAGGACTGCGCCCTGATCACCGACGGACGGTTCTCCGGCGGCACCTCGGGGCTCTCGATCGGCCACATCTCGCCAGAGGCCGCATCCGGCGGCGCGGTCGGGCTGATCGAGCACGGCGACGAGATCGAGATCGACGTCGCCAACCGCCTGCTGCGCGTCAACGTCTCCGACGAGGAGCTCGCCGCGCGCCGCGAGGCCCGCGGCCCGCTGCCCTGGAAGCCGACCAAGCCGCGCGAGCGCGAGGTCTCCCGGGCTCTGCGCGCCTACGCCTCGATGGTCACCAGCGCCGACAAGGGCGCGGTCCGCGTGGTCCCCGAGTAGGCGACGGGATGGCGGACGACGACGCCGGGGCCGCGGGCGGCGGCGGTGCGTCCCGGGCCGCGCGCGGCGCCGCGTCCGCTGATGCCTCTGCCGCGGGCGCCGCGCCCGTCCGGGAGGCCGCCGACGTCGTGATCGTCGGCGCCGGGCTGACCGGCGCGGCCGCGGCCTGGCGGCTGGCCCAGGCCGGGCGGGACGTGCTCGTGCTCGAGCGGGACGTGCCCGCCGGGCGCCTCGGCTCCTCGCACGGCTCGGCCCGCATCCTCCGCTACGGCTACGCCGACGGCTTCTACACCTCCCTGCTCCGCCGCGCCGAGGGCGGCTGGCGCGAGCTCGAGCGTGCCTCGGGCCGCCGGCTGGTCACCCGCACCGGCTGCGTGGACTTCGGCCCCGAGCGCCGGATCGCGCCGGTGGCCCGCGCCTTCGCCGCGGAGGGACTGGAGCACGAGGTGCTGGCCCCTCAGGAGGCGGCCGCCCGCTGGCCGGGCATCTCCTTCGACTCCGCCGCGCTCTTCCAGCCCGACGCCGGGGTCCTCGACGCCGAGGGCACGGTCGCCGCCCTGCTGGACGCCGCCCGCTCCCTCGGCGCGCGGGTCCTCACCGGCTGGGAGGCGGCCTCGGTCCGCGAGCGGGCCGCCGGCTACGAGGTGCTCGCCCGGGACGGCCGCCGGGCCGAGGCGGGCCGGGTCGTGGTGGCGGCCGGCGGATGGCTGCCGGGACTGCTGCGCGAGCTTCCCCTCGCGGACGGGTGCCTCGAACGGCTCCCGCCCCTGCGGGTGATGCAGGAGTCCGCCTTCCACTTCCCCTACCGGGAGCCGGGCGCGACGCCGGCCGGCCTGCCGGGCCCTCCGGCAGCCCCGCCGGGTGGGGCCATCTCGGGCGCAGCCCCCTCGGACGCGGCTGCCTCGGAGGCGGACGCGCCCGACGAGGCCGCCGTCTGGCCCACCTTCATCCACATGGGCTCGGGACTGCCGGTCTACGGGCTGCCCGGCGGGCGGGACGCGGGGCACCGGGGGCAGAAGGTCGCCCGGTTCAACGCCGGCAGGCCCCTGGCCGACGCCTCCGAGCAGGACCTGGCCGTCACGCAGGGGCAGCGCCGCGACGTCGTCGACTTCGTCCGGGAGCGGATGCCGGGGCTCGTGCCGGAGCCCTACGCGGAGACCACCTGCCTGTTCACCAACACGCCCAACGAGGACTTCGTGCTGGACCGGTGGGGCGGCGTCGTGATCGCCTCGCCGTGCTCGGGGCACGGGGGCAAGTTCGCCCCGCTGCTCGGCGAGCTCATCCGGGACCTCGCCCTGCCCGAGGAGCCGGCGCGGGGCCTCGCCGCGGTGCCGGAGCGGTTCCAGCCGTGGCACGGGTCCCTGCTGGAGCACGACGGCGGGGTCTCCTAGCCCCGCGGTCCGGCCTGTGCCGATGTGTTTCCCGTGGAACAACTTATGGTGTGTCATGGGTTACATTGTGAGCGGCGGAGGGGGTAGGCTACGGAGCACCGCGCGTTCCGCGCGAAGGTCGTTGCAGGGAAGGTGACACATGAGCAGTTCGTCCACCTCGGAGGGGCAGCCGGACCCGGCGGGCCGCGCCGGAGCGGGACAGGCCGTGGCCGACCCCCAGGACGCCTTCGCCGAGGAGCAGGCGGGCTTCCACAAGAGCCTGAAGCCCCGCCAGATCCAGATGATCGCGATCGGCGGCTCGATCGGCACCGGCCTCTTCCTCGGTGCCGGCGGACGGCTCGAGAGCGCCGGGCCCGCGCTGTTCGTCGTCTACGCGATCGCCGGCTTCTTCGGCTATCTGATCCTGCGCCAGCTCGGCGAGCTGGTGGTCCACCGCCCCTCCTCCGGCTCCTTCGTCTCCTACTGCCGCGAGTTCTACGGCGAGCGCTCGGCCTACTTCACCGGCTGGATGTACTGGCTCAGCTGGGCCGCGACCACCATCGTCGACGCCACCGCCATCGCGATCTACGTGCGCTGGTTCGGGCAGTACAGCGAGTTCATCGCGAGCATCCCGCAGTGGGTCATCGCGTTCCTCGTCATCGCCGTCGTGGTCGCCATGAACCTGATCTCCGTGAAGGTCTTCGGCGAGCTGGAGTTCTGGTTCGCGCTGATCAAGGTGCTGGCCCTGGTGGTCTTCATGGTGGTCGGCATCCTCTGCGTCGTCTTCGGCAGCCCCACCGGGGCGGTGACCGGGATATCGCTGATCACCGACAGCGGCGGGCTCCTGCCCAACGGGCTGCTGCCGGCCCTGGTGGTCTCGCAGGGCGTGATCTTCGCCTATTCGGGCATCGAGCTGGTCGGCACCGCCTCCGGCGAGACGGAGAACGCCCAGAAGACCATCCCGCGGGCCATCAACACCGTGATCCTGCGCATCGCGGTCTTCTACGTCGGATCGATCCTGCTGCTGAGCCTGCTGCTGCCCTACAGCGCCTACTCCGCCGACGAGTCGCCGTTCGTCACCTTCTTCTCCTCGATCGGGGTCGACGCCGCCGGGCCGATCATGCAGCTGGTGGTCATCACCGCCGCGCTGTCCTCCCTCAACGCGGGGCTCTTCTCCACGGGGCGCGTGATGCACTCGATGGCGATGAACGGCTCCGCGCCGCGCTTCGCCGGCATCCTGAGCCGCTCCGGCGTGCCGTTCGGCGGGATCCTGCTGACCGCGGTGGTGGCGCTGCTCGGCGTCGTGCTCAACTACTACGTCCCGGAGCAGGCCTTCGAGATCGTGCTGAACATATCGGCGGTGGGCATCATCGTCGGCTGGGCGGGGATCACCATGCCGCACCTGAAGTTCGTCGGCCTGGCGCGCCGGGGCGCCTACGAGCGGCCCGGCTACCGGGCGCCGCTAGCTCCGTACACGGACTACCTGACCATGGCCTTCCTGGTGGGCGTCGTCGTGCTCATTGCCTTCGACTTCCCCGTGGGTACGTACACGCTCGCCTCGATGGTGGTGGTGATCCCGCTGCTGGTCATCGGCTGGTTCGTGGTGCGGCACCGGGTCCGGGAGATCGCCCGGCAGCGCGAGGGGTACACCGGCGCCTATCCGGTGGTCGTGGAGCCGATCTCGCTGCAGGACTCCCGGCGTGCCCCGGCCCGCCACGGCGCCAAGGTCTACATCCACGTCCGTGAGGACGAGGGCGAGGAGCACCCGCCGGAGGGCCAGGACGTTGTCCGCGATGACGGCGATGACGGCGATGACGGCGGTCGGGACGGCGGCTCCGGCCGCGGCTGACCCGTTCCGGCCGCGGTCGGCCCGCTCCCTCCGACACGGCCGCGAGGCGGTCTCCCTCGTCCCGTCCCCGGCCGGCGTCGCCGTAACATGGTGTTCGCATTCGAGGGCTAAGCTTCCTCCGCGTTCCGGGAGATGCCCGGGGCCCTCCTTTCCCAGTGAGAAGGTTTCCCATGTCTGAGAAGACATCCGAGGGGTCCTCAGGGCCCCGAGAGCCCGCCGGCGCCCCGGAGTTCGCCGAGGAGCAGGCCGGCTTCCACAAGGGGCTCGGGCCCCGCCAGCTGCAGATGATCGCCATCGGCGGCGCCATCGGGACGGGTCTGTTCCTGGGCGCCGGCGGCCGGCTGCGCGACGCCGGGCCCTCCCTGTTCCTGATCTACGCGGTGTGCGGCTTCGTCGGCTACCTCATCCTCCGGGCGCTGGGCGAGCTGGTGGTCCACCGGCCCTCCTCGGGCTCCTTCGTCTCCTACGCCCGCGAGTTCTTCGGCGAGAAGGCGGCCTACGTCTCGGGGTGGATGTACTGGCTGTTCTGGTCCACCACCGCGATCGTGGACGCCACCGCCATCGCGATCTACGTCAAGTGGTTCGGCCAGTACAGCGACTTCGTGGGATCGATCCCGCAGGGCGTGACGGCGTTCGCCGTCGTCGTGATCGTGGTGGCGATGAACCTGATCTCGGTCAAGGTCTTCGGCGAGATGGAGTTCTGGTTCTCGCTGATCAAGGTCGCGGCGCTCGTGATCTTCCTCGTCGTCGGCATCTTCTTCGTGATCTTCGGGACGCCCACTGGCTCCGAGACCGGCTTCTCCCTCATCTCTGACAACGGCGGGCTGCTGCCCAACGGGCTGATGCCGGCGCTGGTCATCGTGCAGGGCGTGGTCTTCGCCTACGCGAGCATCGAGCTGGTCGGCACCGCCTCGGGAGAGACCCGCCATCCCGAGAAGGTGATCCCGCGGGCCATCAACACCGTGATCGTGCGGATCGTGGTCTTCTACGTCGGGTCCGTGCTGCTGCTGTGCCTGCTGCTGCCGTACACGGCGTTCGACAAGGACGAGTCGCCCTTCGTCACGTTCTTCTCCTCGATCGGGGTCGACGCCGCCGGGCCGATCATGCAGCTGGTGGTCATCACCGCGGCGCTCTCCTCGCTCAACGCCGGGCTGTACTCGACCGGGCGCATCGTCCACTCGATGGCCATGGCGGGCTCGGCTCCCCGCTGGACCGGGAACCTCACCCGCTCCGGGGTGCCGTACGGCGGGATCATCCTCACGGCCGCGGTGTCCATGATCGGCGTCGTGTTGAACTTCGTGGTCCCCTCCGACGCGTTCGAGATCGTCCTGAACTTCGCCTCGCTGGGCATCATGAGCGCGTGGGTGACCATCACCCTGTGCCACCTGAAGTTCCTCTCACTGGTGAAGAAGGGACGGTACGAGCGCCCGGCCTACCGGGCGCCGCTCGCGCCGCTCACCAACTGGATCACGCTGACCTTCCTGGCCGGGGTGGTGGTTTTAATAGCGATCGACTTCCCGGTCGGCACCTACACCCTCGCCGCGGCCCTGGTGCTCATCCCGATCTTCGTCATCGGCTGGTTCGCGGTGCGGAGCCGCGTGCGGGAGATCGCCTCCGCGCGCGAAGGATAGCGTTTCCACTAGTCATACGGTCTAGCGCCCGGCCGGCCCCGTGAGGGGCCGGCCGGGCGCCTTCGTGCTGGGTCGTCTCCGTCACACCATGGTCGCGTTCTGTGCACAGGGAGGGTGAAGGCCTGGAACTTCCTGAGTCACGGTGATATATATCTTTCGGATGGGTCACGTAATTTCGTGACCTGATCGTGATCTTCTTCCCCGGATCTCTGGGCCCCGCGCCTCCGCGCGCCGGGGTCATCTATTACTCGCACCGACATTGGAGACCTTGAGTGGAGCAGACAACGCAAATGGAACAGGGGAACGGCTGGTCGGTCCTGGGGCGGCGCTACGTCCCCCGGCACATCGCACCGGCGGCGCGCGGAGGGGGGATCGGCCGGAAGGTCGGCGCCGGAGCGCTGGTGGCGGCTCTGGCGGCGGGAGGGATCTCCGCCGGCCAGATCGCCGCCGCTCCGGGGGCGCAGGCGGCTCAGGGAGACATCGTGCAGGTCAGCGCGGCCAAGCGCACGGCCGACATGCAGCGCATGCTCACCCTGATCAACCAGTACCGGGCCTCGCTGGGCCTCAACCCGGTCAAGTTCTCGAACCAGCTCTCGGGCATCGTCCAGGAGCACTCGAACCGCCAGGTGGCCGAGGAGCGCTTCTACCACTCCTCCTCCTTCATGACCGACGCCCGCGCCGGCCAGTGGACGCACACCAACGAGATCATCGCCCTGTCCTACCAGGACAGCGTGGACCAGCTCGTCAGCTGGTGGAAGACCTCCCCGGCCCACAACGCCGCCCTGACCAGCCCGAAGGCGCAGGTGATCGGCATCGGCCTCACCTACGCCGACGGCAGCCTCCAGAACACCGGGCAGGCCTGGCGGATCCTGTCCACCGTGAACCTCTACGGCTACGCCAACGGCGGGGCCCCCGCGGACACCTCCGCCACGGTCAACGGCACGCCCTCCGGCGGCACCGGACAGGCGCCTTCCGGCAACACCGGGCTGGCGCCCTCCGGCAACACCACCGGCTACACCCTGCGCGGCGCGATCGGCTCCCGCTACTTCTCCGACGGCGGCTCCGCCTTCTTCGGCCAGCCGATCATGAACGAGGCCCCCGCCACCGGCGGCGGCCAGTACCAGATCTTCGACAAGGCGGGGAAGCGCACCAAGATGATCTGGTCGCAGGCCACCGGCGCGCACGCCATCCGGGAGTTCGGCGCCATCGGCTTCGAGTGGTCGATCCGCGGCTACGAGCGCGGCTACGGGTACCCGCTGACCAGCGAGTACCAGGTGGGCAACGAGATGCGCCAGGACTTCGCCAACGGGTACACGATCACCTGGAACATGAACAACGGCGCCCTGCGGGTCCTGCGCTGGTAGGCGCCTGACGGAGCGACGGGCGGGGCCCGGGACGGCGGAACGCCGGCCCGGGCCCCGCCGCGTCCGCCCTCCCCGCCAGCCCTGTGGAGAACTCGTGACGGGTTCCGAAGCAGTGTCCACAATCGACTGCCGGTCCTGCGGGCTCACCCCCGGCCCCGCGACAGTGGGAGCCATGGACGCGATGGATGGGCCCGCACACGGCACGGGCGAGGGCGGCCTCGGGCCGGCGGAGGCCGGGGACCCGATGGACCTCATGGCCTCGGCGCGCGATGCCCTCGCCGGAGAGACCGTGGCAGGGAGGGCCGTGCGGCCCGGCCGGTCCCGCGGCGTCGGGACGGGGGAATTCGTGCCGGATGCGGGCGAGCCGGCCCGCGAGCCGTGGGAGGAGGCCGCGGCGCTGGCCCGCGCCCTGCCGGGCAGCGTCGTGAACTCCGTGACGGCGGCCCAGATGTACGGGATGCGGCTGCCGGAGTGGCTGCGCGCCCACCGGACGATCCACCTGAACCGGGGCCCGGGCCACAGCCGGGTCCGCCGGGCGGGCGTCATCAGCCGTCAGTGCGCCTACGACGGGCAGGACGTGGTGCGGGTGGCCGGCATCTCCATCACCTCGCCCCTGCGCACGGTGCTGGACCTGGCCGACCTCCTGGAGCACGAGGAGCTGGTCTGCGTGCTGGACGGCCTGTTCGAGCAGCGCGGGAGGGCCGGGGACGGCAGGGCGGGGGAGGGGAGCGCGCCCATCCGGCCCCGGCCGGTGAGCAGGGCCGAGCTGTTCGAGTTCCGGCGCACCCACCGGCGGATCCGGGGCATCAGGGCCTTCGACGCCGCCATGCGCCGGGCCCGGGCAGGCGCCGCCTCGCCGGTGCACACCCGTCTGCGGCTCGCCTGCGAGGACTACGGGATCAAGGGGCTGCACGCGGGGGCCACGATCCGCAACGCCTACGGCGAGATCGTCTTCCGCTCCGACCTGGCCGAGATGTCCGCCGGGGTCAGCATCCAGGTGCGGCACCCGCGCGCCGGGGAGGCACGGCAGCGCCAGCGGGACCAGCGGCGCCGGCGGCGCACGGAGCACATGGGGTGGGCGGAGGTCGTGGTGGGGCCGGAGGAGCTCGAGCGCACGCACCGGATCGGCACGGCCGACGTCCCGCACGCCGTGATCCTGATCCGCCGGGCCATCACGCAGCAGCGGCTGCGGCCCTGAAGCCCGCGGCCCGGACGCGCGGGGAGCTCGTCCGGACCGCGGGGCAGGGCGCCGCCGGACGGACCTACGCCCGGCGCTGGCGCTTCGAGGAGATGACCCCGGTGTTGAAGCCCGAGAGGTGCAGCCCGCCGTGGAAGCGCGCGTGCTCGATCTTGATGCACCGGTCCATGACCAGGTTCAGCCCCGCCTCCTCGGCGATCGCCGCGGCCTCCTCGTTCCAGGAGCCCAGCTGCAGCCACAGGGTCTTCGCCCCCGCGGCCACCGCCTCGCGCGCCACGTCGGGAAGGTCCTCGTGCCGGCGGAAGACGTCGACGACGTCGGGTGCCTCGGGGAGCTCCTCCAGCGAGGTGTAGACCTTCTGTCCCAGCACCTCCTTGCCTTTCGCCGCCAGGATGGGGTTGACGAAGTACACGGTGTACGGCGAGCTGGAGAGCAGGTAGGTGGACACGAAGTAGGAGGCGCGTGCGGGCTTGTCGGACATGCCCACGATCGCCACGGTCCGGGTGTTGTGCAGGATGTTCAGCCGCTCCGGGGCGGAGGGGCCCGTCCAGGTGCGCACGGGCTGCGGCTGCTGCGGGTTGGCCTCGGCCATCTCTAGCCCTCCCTCTGATCGGTGGATACGCAGCAGGCGGCGTTCATCGCCGTCCCGCCGCCGTCGACCGCGGCGTTGCCCTCGGCCGCGGAGCCGGGGGAGGCCGCACCGGCGCCCGAGGACACGGCGTCCTCGGCCGGGGCCCCCGTGACGGGCTCGCCCGCCCGGTCGAGCCCGGTGGCGGCGGCCAGCGCCTGGTCCAGGTCCCACAGGATGTCCTCGGGGTCCTCCAGGCCCACCGAGATGCGGATCAGGTCCTCGCCGACCCCGCCCGCCGCGAGCTGCTCGGGCGTGAGCTGCTGGTGCGTGGTCGAGGCCGGGTGCAGCACCAGGGTGCGGGCGTCGCCGATGTTGGCCAGATGGCTGGCCAGCTGGAGCGACTCGATGAATCGCTCGCCGACCGCCCGGGCCGAGAGCTCCCCGGTCCCCGCCACGCCGAAGCTGAACACCGAGCCGACGCCCAGCGGCAGGTACTTCCGCCCGCGCTCGTAGTGCGGGTGGTCGGCCAGGCCCGCGTGGTTGACGTACGCGATGCGCGGGTCCGACACGAGCCAGGAGACGACCTCCGAGGCGTTGGCCAGATGCGCGTCCATGCGCTGGGGCAGGGTCTCCACGCCCTGCAGCAGCTGGAACGCCGACTGCGCCGCGAGTGAGGGCCCGATGTCGCGCAGCTGCTCCGAGCGCAGCTTGGTCAGGAACCCGTACTCGCCGAAGTTCCCCCACCAGGAGACCCCGTTGTAGGAGGGGACCGGCTCGGTCATCGAGGGGAAGTTGCCGTTGCCCCAGTCGAAGCGGCCGGACTCAACGACGACGCCGCCCAGCGTCGTCCCGTGCCCGCCGAGGAACTTCGTCGCCGAGTGGATCACGATGTCCGCGCCGTGCTCGAGCGGCCGGACGAGGTACGGCGTCGAGATGGTCGCGTCGACCACCAGCGGGATGCCGGCCTCGTGGGCGACCTCGGCCAGCCCCTCGAGGTCGGCCACCTGGCACGCCGGGTTGGAGACGGCCTCGGTGTAGATCGCCTTGGTGTTGGGCCGCAGCGCGTCCTTGAAGGCCTGGGCGTCCATCGAGTCGATGAACGTGGTCTCCACGCCGAAGCGGCGCAGGGTCACGTCCAGCTGCGTCACGGTGCCGCCGTAGAGCTGGGCGGAGGAGACGATGTGGTCCCCCGCCTGGGTCAGCGCGGCGAAGGTGATGAACTCCGCGGCCATGCCGGAGGCGGTGGCGACGGCGCCGATGCCGCCCTCCAGGGACGCCACGCGCTCCTCGAAGGCGGAGACGGTGGGGTTGCCCAGGCGGGAGTAGATGTTGCCGTACTTCTGCAGGGCGAAGAGGTTGGCGGCGTCGTCGGCGTCCTTGAAGACGAACGACGTGCTCTGGTAGATCGGCACCGCGCGGGCCCCGTGCTCGGAGTCGGGGGTTCCGCCCGCGTGCAGCGCCCGGGTGCGGAATCCGAAGGTGTGTTCAGCCATGTGGATCCTTCAAGATCAGGGGATGGTCCACCTCTTATGGTCGGTCGGCGCGGTGCCGGGGCGCAACTGCTCGTCATGTTTCGGGCGGGCCGGCCCCGGGGGCTCCGGTCCGTGCCGTGTGCGGCGTCGCGCCGGGGGCCTCGGTCCCGCCCGCGTGCGGCTTCACGCCGGGGGCCTCGGTCCGTCCCGCGTGCGGTGTCGCGCCCGGAGCCTCGGCCGGGTCCGCGCCCCGCCTCGCGCCGTGGGTCTGCTCGGCCAGCTCCGCCGCCACGCTGAGGGCGATGACGGCGGGAGACTTGCCGGTGACGCCGGGGATCCCGATGGGGCAGGCGATGCGTGAGACGGCGGCGTCGTCGTGCCCCAGCTCGCGGAGCCTCTTGCGGAAGCGGGCCCACTTGGCGGAGGAGCCGATCAGGCCGAGCGTCCCCAGATCATCCCGGCGCAGGGCGGCGTCGCACAGGACGAGGTCCTCGGAGTGGTCATGGGACATGATCCGCACGTGGCTGCCCGCCGGGAGCTCCGCCAGGAGGGTCTCCGGGGCCGGGGCGTGGTGCACGCGGATGCTCGCGGGGCCCTCGAGCTCGGCGAGGGGCCGGGCGGACTCGACGGCGCTGCCCCGGCTGTCCGCCACGTGCACGGTGAGCGGCAGCCGCGAGAGGGCCCGGACCAGCTCGAGGCCCACGTGCCCTGCGCCGAAGATCGCGACGACGGGCGGCGCCTCGACGGGCTCGAGCAGCACCGAGACCTCCCCGCCGCAGCACTGCTGGCCGTAGCGGGTGCGGGCGTGCTCGCTGAGCGGGATCTCCAGGGAGAGCGGCTCGGCAGCGCCCTCCCGGAGCATCCGGCGCGCCCGGTCCATCACGGTGGCCTCGAGGTTCCCGCCGCCGATGGTGTCCCACGAGCCTCGGGAGGAGACGACCATCTTGGCGCCGGCCGCCCGGGGCGCGTGCCCGCGGACCCTCGTCAGGGTCACCAGAACGGCCGGGACGCCCTCCTCGTGCAGACGCTGGAGAGCGGTCAGCCACTCCATCAGACCGACTCCGCCTCCCGCGGCGACCTGGCCGCCTGGGGCCCGGGGCCCTCTCCGCTGCCGATCTCCTCGCGCTCCTCCTCGGCGCGCCCGCCCTCGCCGGCGGGCTCGCGGCCCGAGACCTCCCGCAGGGCCCAGAACACGGCCTCGGGGGTGGACGGGCAGCCGAGGTCCACCTCGACCCCGCCGGGGCCGAAGGCCTCGACCGCGGTGCGCAGGGCCTCCCGCACGCTCATCCCCAGCATCAGCGGGGGCTCGCCGACGGCCTTGGACCCGTAGACGACGCCGGACTCGGTGGCCCGCTCGAAGAGGTGGACGTTGAACTCCTCGGGCATCTCCGAGAAGCTGGGCAGCTTGTACGTGCTCGCCGCCTGCGTGGCCAGCCGGCCCCGCCGCTCGCCCTCGGAGACGTCCCAGCGCAGCTCCTCGAGGGTCAGCCACCCGGTGCCCTGGACGAAGCCCCCCTCGATCTGGCCGATGTCCACCAGAGGGGAGAGGGAGTCGCCGACGTCGTGGATGATGTCGGTGCGCAGGAGCCGGTAGGAGCCGGTGAAGGCGTCGACCTCCACCTCGCTCGCCGCGGCGCCGTAGGCGAAGTACTTGAAGGGGTCGCCCTGCATCTTGGCGAGGTCCCAGTGGATCCCCTCGGTGCGGTAGTAGCCGGCGGCGAAGAGCTGGACCCGCTGGAAGTAGGCGTCGCGCACCACGTCGTGGAAGGGGATGGGCTTCTTGCCCAGGGCGCTCACGGCGTCGTCGGCGAAGCGGATGTCGTGGGGGTGGCCCCCGAACTTCCCGGCCGCGACCTGCGCGAGGCGCTCGCGGATCTGCTCGCAGGCGTTCTTCACCGCCCCGCCGTTGAGGTCCGCTCCGGAGCTCGCGGCCGTCGCGGAGGTGTTGGGCACCTTGTCGGTGCGGGTCGGCGCCAGGCGGACCCGGTCGAGGCGGACCCCGAGGGTGGTGGCCGCGACCTGCCGCATCTTGGTGTGCAGCCCCTGGCCCATCTCCGTGCCGCCGTGGTTGATGAGTACGGAGCCGTCCTTGTAGACGTGCACGAGGGCACCGGCCTGGTTGTAGGCGGTGAAGTTGAAGGAGATGCCGAACTTCACCGGCGTCATGGCCAGTGCCCGCTTGGCCTCCGGGTGGGCGGCGTTGAACTCGGCGATCTCGGCCCGGCGGCGGGCGACGTCGGCGCGCTCGGCGAGCGTGTCCCAGATGTCCTGCAGCCTCTCGGCGTGGCGGACCTCCTGGCCGTAGGGCGTCCTCTCGCCGGGCCGGTAGAAGTTGCGGCGCCGCAGCTGGCCGGCGTCGACCCCCAGCAGGGGGGCGCAGCGGCCCAGGATATCCTCGATGACCAGCATCCCCTGGGGCCCGCCGAAGCCGCGGAAGGCGGTCTGGGAGGTCTTGTGCGTCCGGGCGATCCTGCCCCGCACCTCGATGTTGGGGATCATGTAGGCGTTGTCGATGTGGCACAGGGCGCGGGAGAGCACGGGCTCCGAGAGGTCCAGCGACCAGCCGCCGTCGGAGGTGAGTGTCGCCTCCAGCGCCGCGATCCGTCCCTCCTCGTCGAAGCCGACCTCCCACTCGGCGTGGAAGGGATGGCGCTTGCCGGTCATCGTGATGTCCTGCGTCCTGGTCAGCCGGAGGCTGACCGGCCTGCCGGTGCGGACCGCGCCGAGGGCGGCCACCGCGGCGAGGCCGTGGGGCTGCATCTCCTTGCCGCCGAAGGCACCGCCCATGCGCAGCGACTGCACCGTCACGTCGTGACTGGCCAGGCCCAGGACGTGGGCCACGATCTCCTGGGTCTCGGTGGGGTGCTGGGTGGAGGAGTCGACCAGGACCTGGCCGCCCTCGTCCACGCGGGCGAAGGAGGCGTGGGTCTCGAGGTAGAAGTGCTCCTGGCCGCCGAACTCGAAGGACCCGCGGAAGCGGCGGGGAGCGGCGTCGAGCGCGGCGCGGGCCTCGCCGCGGGCCATGAGGGGGCGGGCGCCCTGGAAGCTCTCGGCCTCGATGGCCTCGGCGAGCGTCACGATCGAGGGGAGCGGCTCGTACTCGACCTCCACGGCCTCCGCGCCCTGGCGGGCGGCGTCGACGGTCTCGCCGAGGACCCAGCACACGGCGTGGCCGTAGTACATGACCTCGGAGGGGAAGAGCGGCTCGTCGTGCTTGACCCCGGAGTCGTTGAGGCCGGGGACGTCCTCGGCGGTGAGGACCTCGGCCACGCCCGGGACGTTCCGGGCGCGCTCGGTCCGCAGGGAGGTCACGCGCGCATGGGCGTGCGGGGCCTGGACGGGCCAGGCGTGCAGGGTCCTGCTGTCCCGGAGGGCGAGGTCCTGGGTGTAGAGGGCCGCTCCGGTGACGTGCTGGCCGGCGCTCTCATGGGCCGTGCGGGCACCCACCCCCTCGGGGGCGGTGCTGGCGGGGGGATGGATGACGGTGCTCATCGGCTCGCTCCCACGTGCTCGGAGGGTCGGTGCTGGGCGAAGAAGCGCATCATGGACTGCTCGAGCATCGCCGAGCGGTAGCGGGCGCTCGCCCGGTGGTCGTCCATCGGGGTGCTCTCCGAGGTCATGGCGACGGAGGCCTCGCGCGCCGTCTCCTCCGTCCACGGGCGGTCCAGCAGGGCCTCCTCTGCGGCACGGGCCCGCAGGGGAGTGGCCGCGACGCCGCCCAGGCCGATGCGGACCGAAGAGATCCTGCCCTCCTCGAGCTGCAGGGCGAAGGCGGTGGAGACCGAGGAGATGTCGTCGAACCGGCGTTTGGCGACCTTGTAGAAGGCCGTGGTCTCCGCCAGCGGGAGCGGGATGCGCACGGCACGGAGGAACTCGCCCTCCCGCCGGACCGTCCGGCGGTACCCGGTGAAGTACTCGGAGAGGGGCACGGTGCGCTCGCCGGAGGCGGAGAACAGGACCAGCGAGGCGTCCAGGGCCAGCAGCACGGGGGCCGAGTCCCCGATCGGCGATCCGGTGCCCAGGTTCCCGCCGAGGGTGGCACTGTTGCGCACCAGCCGGGAGGCGAACTGCGGGAAGAGCTGCGCGAGCAGGGGGATCCTGCCCGCCAGGGAGCGCTCCAGCTCCGAGAGAGTCATGGCGGCGCCGAGCTCCACGTGGTCCTCGGCGAACCGGAGGGAGCGGAGCTCCTCGAGGTGGTCGATGGCCAGCAGCAGCCGCGGCCGGGTGTGCCGGATGTTCACCTCGACGCCGACGTCGGTGGCCCCGGCCAGCAGCGTGGCATCCGGGTGCTCGGCGTAGCGCTCGGCGAGCTCCTCGACGGTGGCGGGGCGGAGGAAGGTCGACGCCGTGGTGCGCACCTCGGTGCGCCGGGCGGGCGGGGCCGCGAGGGCCTGGCGCTCGAGCAGGGGGTCCTCCGGCTCGGGGATGCCCAGGGCGTAGGCGGCGTCCTTGATGGGTCGGTAGCCGGTGCAGCGGCAGAGGTTGCCGCTGAGGGCGTGGAGGTCGAAGCCGTTCTCCCCCATCTCCGCCTCCTTCTCCGCGGCGGGGAGGGGAGCGCGTTCGGGGCGGTAGTACTCGGCGGCCATGGAGCAGACGAAGCCGGGGGTGCAGAAGCCGCACTGCGAGCCCCCGCGCTCGGCCATCTCGCGCTGGACGGGGTGCAGGTCCTCCGTGGTGCAGGGACCGGGGGCGGAGCCGAGGCCCTCGGAGGTCACCAGCTCCTGCCCGTCGAGCGCCAGCGCCGGCGTCAGGCAGGCGTTGACGGAGGTCCAGCGTGAGCCGCCGCGCCCGTCGGGGCGGGCCACGAGGACGGCACAGGCCCCGCACTCACCCTCCGCGCAGCCTTCCTTGGCGCCGGTGAGCCCCAGGCCGCGCAGCCAGTCCAACAGGTTGAGGTGCACGGGCACGTCGTCGTCGACCCGTGGCTGCCCGTTGACGGTTATCTGGAATGACCCCATCGTCGCTTCCTCCTTGAATTCTTCGAATGCCTTGAACGCGCTGAGGGCGGTGGGGAGCGGGGAAGACGAACCGCGTGGCGCGTTTCCTCTCAACGTGGTGTCCCACCCAACAAGGCGAGTCCGATGCGGGTTTCCCCGAGCATTGCGGTTGAGTCATGGTAGCACCTTTGACGGAAGCGCGAATCCGCATCGTGGAATTTTACTCGGCTGTACACGGGGCTCCGGTCTTGTTCGGGCGGTATTCCGGGGCTCTCCGAGGCGGAGGGTTGGCTTCCTCCGCTGCGTCACACGGGCGATCCGGGGGCTTGCGGTCGGAATTCCCGGAGTGGCTTGGACCACTCCATCCCCCCTGGAAAATGAACTGGAGTCTTTTCAGATTCCCCTCGAATCAACCGGGAAATCACCGGGCTCGCCCCTTCCCCATGAATTTCGGATCGGTCGGCAGCGTCGGGTGGGGGACAGAGTCGCAACCGGGAAACATTTGTCATTCCGGGAGTGATCCGAGTTACACTAGCCGCGATGCGAAGAACGAATACCGCATTGTGAAAGTTCTCCGTTTCCTGGGCCAGGGTCCGACGGCTTCGCCTCTCCCGGCCCCCTGTGAGGGAAGGGTCCCCCGATGAGCACCGACAACAAACCCCGACCATCCGCCCGACGCACCTCGATCCCCGCCTCCTCCCAACGACCCGAGGACGCCTGGCTGCCGATCGGCAGGATGATCGTCTTCGGCCTGCAGCACGTCCTGACCATGTACGGCGGCCTCATCGCGGTCCCCCTGGTCGTCGGAGGCGCCATCGGGCTCCCGGCGGGCCAGACGGCCATCCTGGTGACGGCGAGCCTCTTCGTCGGAGGCCTGGCCACGATCCTGCAGAGCGTGGGAGTCCCCTTCCTCGGAGCCAAGCTCCCGGTCGTCCAGGGGGTCACCTTCGGCGGCGTCGCCACGATGCTCGCCATCCTCGCCACCCCGGGCAACGACATCACCACGGTGCTGGGGGCCGTGATCGTCGCCAGCGCCATCGGCTTCCTGATCGCCCCGTTCTTCGCCTCGATCGTCCGCTTCCTGCCGCCGGTGGTGACCGGGACGGTGATCGCCGCCATCGGGCTGAGCCTCATCCCCGTGGCCTCCGACTGGGCGATGGGAGGCGACGCCGAGGCCGCCGATTACGGCGCCGTCACCAACGTGCTCCTGGCCTTCATCACCCTGGCGATCACGCTCCTCTTCAGCAAGGTCGGGTCCGCGACCCTCTCCCGGCTCTCGATCCTCCTGGGGCTCGTGCTCGGCACCGTCGTCGGGGTGTTCATGGGCCTCACCGACTTCTCCGAGGTCGGCGAGGGCTCCTGGGCGGCGCTGCCGGAGATCTTCGGCTTCGGGCTGCCGAGCTTCGACGTCGCGGCGATCGTCTCGATGCTCATCGTCATCCTGGTGGCCAAGACGGAGACGGTGGCCAACCTCCTCGCGGTCGGCGAGGTCGTCAAGACGCCCGTGGACCGACGCCGCATCGCCAACGGGCTCCGGGCCGACATGCTCTCCTCGACCCTCGCCCCGATCTTCGGCTCCTTCACCCAGACCGCCTTCTCGCAGAACATCGGCCTGATCGCCCTCACCGGGGTGCGGAGCCGCTTCGTGGTGGCCGCGGGCGGGGTCATCCTCGTGATCATGGGCCTGCTGCCCATCCTCGGCCAGGTCGTGGCGGCCATCCCCATGCCGGTGCTGGGCGGGGCGGGGATGGTGCTCTTCGGGACCGTCGCGGGCTCGGGCATCCGCACCCTCAAGAGCGTCTCCTTCGAGGGGAACATGAACCTCATCATCGTCTCCGTCTCCCTGGCCTTCGGGATGATCCCGATGGTCCAGCCGGACTTCTACGGCGACTTCCCCTCCTGGTTCCAGACCATCTTCTCCTCTGGCATCTCCTCCGCCGCCATCATGGCGGTGCTGCTGAACCTCCTGTTCAACGAGATCAGATTCGGCAACTCCAAGGACCCCTCCGTCTTCGCGGCCAAGCCCATCCGCTTCCTCACGGCCTCGGAGCTCCAGAAGCTCCGGGAGGGCGACGCGGTGACCGATGGCAGACTGGTGGACCGCGACGGGGTGGAGGTCCCGCAGGTCCCGGACGACAGGACGGCGGAGGTGCGGGACGCCATCGCCTCCGGCGAGGTGACGGACACGAGCCAGATCAGGATGATCCTCGACGGCAGGGAATAGCGGCACGGCGGGCGCGCCGACGCCGCGCCGGGGCGGTCCCGGCCGGGGCGGCGTCGGCATCGGCGCAGTCCGGTCCCGCGGACGAGCGGCGCATCCCACGGGAGAGAGGGCACGGGCAGTGAGCGAGACGGAGCGGGGCCGGAGGGGTCCCATCGACGGCGGGGAGGCGGCTCTGCGCATCGTGACGGGGCACGTCGTCACTCCCGTCGGGGGCCCCTCGGGGGAGGTGCTCGACCTGGAGCGCGGAGCGGTGGCGGTGCGGGACGGGCGCATCCTCGCGGTGGGCGAGGCGGCCGAGGTCCTCACCCGGTATCCCGAGGGCCCGGTGGAGCCCCACGGCGAGAGCCTCGTGGTCCCCGGCTTCGTGGACTGCCACGTCCACTACTCCCAGATGAACATGATCGCCTCGCCGGGCCTGGAGCTGCTGGAGTGGCTGAGGAACTACACCTTCCCCGCCGAGGCGCGCTTCGCCGACGCCTCACACTGCGCGGAGGCGGCGGACTTCTTCACCGAGCAGCTGATCGCCCAGGGGGTGACGACGGCGTGCGTCTACCCCACGGTCCACCCCGGCTCGGTCCATGCGCTGTTCCGATCCGCGCGGGCGAAGGGGCTCCGCCTGATCACGGGGAAGGTGTGCATGGACCGCAACGCCCCCGAGCACCTGCTCGACACCCCCGAGCGGGCCTACGAGCAGAGCCTGGAGCTGCTGGAGGCCTGGCACGGCCGGGGGCGGCTCGAGTACGCCCTGACCCCGAGGTTCGCGCCGACCTCGTCCCCGCGGCAGCTGGAGCTCCTGGGGCGGCTCGCCGAGGAGCATCCCGACGTCGTGATCCAGACTCACCTGGCGGAGAGCCTGCCTGAGTGCGGATGGGTCGGCGAGCTCTTCCCCGACGAGGACGACTACACCGCCGTGTACGAGCGCTATGGCCTGGTCAGGGAGCGCTCGGTCTTCGGCCACGCCATCCATCTCTCGGACGGCGAGCTGGACCGGCTGGCCGCGGCCCGAGCCTCCCTGGCCCACTGCCCGACGTCGAACCTCTTCCTCGGGTCGGGGCTCTTCGAGTTCGGGCGCCTCCGCCGCCGGGGGCTGCGGATCGGGCTGGGGTCCGACGTCGGCGCCGGCACCAACCTCTCGCCCCTCGCCTCGCTGAACGAGGCGTACAAGGTCAGCCGGATGGTCGGCGAGCCCATAGGCCCCTTCGAGGCCCTCCGGCTGGCCACCCTGGCCGGCGCCGAGGCGCTGGGCCGGGCCGACCGGGTGGGCAGCCTGGAGCCGGGAAAGGACGCGGACCTGGTGGTCCTGGACCCCTGGGCCACCCCGGTGCTCGGGCGGCGGGCGGACCATGCCGAGAGCACGGCGGAGCTGCTGTTCGCGCTGATGATGCTCGGGGACGACCGGAGCGTCCGTGCCGTGTACGTCGCCGGTGAGAAGGCGAAGCGCTAGGGAGCCGGGAGCGGTGGGAGGCGGGGCTCGCCGGCCTGCCGGGGCCGCAGGGGCGTCGCGCTCCGGGCCCTCATCGCGCGCCGGGGCCGTCACCGCGCCGGGCCGCTGCCGCGCGCCGGCGGCGCCGTTGAGCCCGGGTCGTCGCAGCGGGCCCGCGGAGAGGCGAGTTGGTCAAAATCAGCAGACTGATTATTGTGGAGAGCTGGAGCTTTGTCTCACACGTCACTCGCCGATCACCC
The DNA here is from genome assembly GCF_004136635.1 of Rothia halotolerans. Lineage (GTDB taxonomy): Bacteria > Actinomycetota > Actinomycetes > Actinomycetales > Micrococcaceae > Rothia > Rothia halotolerans. Next base: position 101,623 of record NZ_NOIU01000005.1, read on the forward strand.
AAGGACCACTATGAGCTCATTCTTCGCCGAGCGGTGGGAGCAGATCCTGTCCGCCAGCTGGCAGCATTTCAGCCTGGTGGTGCAGTGCCTGATCCTCGCCACCGTCATCGCGATCCTGCTGGCAGCGCTGTGCTACCGCAGCCGGGGCCTGACCTCCCTGGCCAACAACGTCTCGGCCATCGGTCTGACCATCCCCTCCTTCGCCCTGATCGGCCTGCTGATCATCCCGTTCGGCTTCGGCGTCGTGCCCGCCGTGATCGTGGTGGTCTTCTTCGCCGTGCTGCCCATCCTGCGCAACGCGGTGGTGGGGCTGGCCGGCGTCGACGCCTCCACGATCGAGGCGGCGCGCGGCATCGGCATGAGCCGGGCCAAGACCTTCTTCCGGGTCGAGCTCCCGCTCGCGTGGCCGGTGATCCTCGCCGGCATGCGGGTCTCGGCGCAGATGACCATGGGCATCGCCGCCGTCGCGGCGTACGTCCTGGGCCCCGGGCTCGGCAGCTACATCTTCTCCGGACTCTCCCGCCTGGGCGGGGCCAACTCGCTGGAGTCCGTCGCCGTCGGCGTCATCGCCGTCGTCATCCTGGCTCAAATACTCGACGCGGCCCTCCTCATCATCGGCCGCCTGACCACCTCAAGGGGTATCCGTGTCTGAGAACACCGACAAGTCGTCCACCGGCGCAGCGATCCTGATCGAGAACGTCACCAAGCGCTACGGGGGCGGGAAGAAGCCCGCCGTGGACCAGCTGACCCTGGAGATCCCCGCCGGCCAGATCGTCATGTTCGTGGGTCCCTCGGGCTGCGGCAAGACCACCACGCTGAAGATGATCAACCGCCTCATCGAGCCCACCGAGGGCCGGCTGATCATCAACGGCGAGGACGTCACGGACATCAACGGCGACAAGCTGCGCCGCAAGATCGGCTACGTGATCCAGGCCGGCGGGCTGCTGCCGCACCTGACCGTGGCGGCCAACATCGGGCTGGTGCCGAAGATGCTGGGCTGGGACAAGTCCCGCATCGCCGAGCGGGTCGACGAGCTGCTCGACCTGGTCTCCCTCGACGCGGACACCTACCGGGACCGCTACCCCAAGGAGCTCTCCGGCGGCCAGCAGCAGCGCGTCGGCGTGGCCCGCGCGCTCGCCGCCGACCCGCCCGTGCTGCTCATGGACGAGCCGTTCGGCGCCGTCGACCCCATCACCCGGCAGCGCCTGCAGGACGAGCTGATCAACATCCAGGCGGAGCTGCACAAGACGATCGTCTGCGTGACCCACGACTTCGACGAGGCCGTGAAGCTCGGCGACTGGATCGCCGTCTTCGACGAGGGCGCCCGGATCGTCCAGTACGACACCCCCGAGCAGATCCTCGCGAACCCCGCCAACGAGTTCGTCGAGAACTTCATCGGCTCCGGGGCGGGGCTCAAGCAGCTGAACTTCGCCCGCGTCAAGGACGTCGACATGCGTCCCGGCGTCATCGGGCGCCCCGAGCAGAAGCCGGCCGAGGTGCTCGAGCTGGTGACGCTCGCCGAGCGCCGCAACGCCGTGATCCTGGACCAGCGGGACCGCCCGCTGGCCTGGCTCTCCCGCGAGCAGCTGAAGCGGATGACCGAGCTGCCGAAGACCCGGGACGAGAACCTCCCGCTGGTCTCCACCGGCTCGACGCTGAACGATGCCCTGGACTCGATGCTCCAGGCCAGCACCGGATCCGCGATCGTGGTGGGCAACCGCGACCAGTTCCAGGGGCTGATCTCCGTGGAGACGGTGATGAACGCGATCCGCGAGCTGCGGGAGAACGCCTCCCGCCAGCAGGCCCCGGTGGGCAACAACACCGGCGAGATCCCGCGGGTGAACGGCCACGGCGACGACGCGGCGGAGGACGAGGCCGGAGCCGGCTCCCACGCCGCGGTCCGTACCGGCCGCCACGCCGCGCCCGGTGACCAGGCCCCGTCCGCGGGCGGGAGCGCCGCCGAGCCGGCCTCGGCCTCCGCCGAGCCCGAGACGACCTCCGGAACGCCCTGGGCGGGCACCCGCCCCGAGCAGGGCAGCTCCGCCGCGGACGGCACACCCTCCGGGGGCGCCGCCGAGAACCCCGACCGCCCGGAGGGACGCCCGTGAGCACCGCATCAGACAGCGCAGCGCTGGACACGGGCCGCCGCCAGTGGACGGGCCTGATCGTCCAGCCGATCGTGATCCTCCTGGCCCTGGGCGCCGTCGCCCTCTGGATCAGCAACGCCGACCTGACCGACACCGAGCGGGTGACCCTGAGCGTCTCCTATCTGTGGGGGTTGACCCTCGAGCACTTGAAGCTCACGGTCGTCGCGGCGGTGATCGTGCTGGTCCTGGCCATCCCGCTCGGGATCCTCCTGACCCGCGGGCCGTTCCGCCGGTACACCACCCCGGTCATGGCGATCGCCAACATCGGCCAGTCGGCGCCCGCGATCGGCCTGGTCGTGCTCTTCGCCTTCTGGCTCGGCTTCGGGTTCGAGGCCACCGTGGTCGCCCTGATCCTGTACGCCTTCCTGCCCGTGCTCGGCAACACGATCGTGGGCCTGCGCGGGGTCGACGGGAGGCTCATCGAGGCCGGCCGCGGCATGGGCATGAGCGCGGCCGCGGTCCTGTTCAAGATCGAGCTGCCCCTGGCTCTCCCCGTGATGCTCGCCGGCATCCGCACCGCCCTGGTGCTCCTGGTGGGCACCGCGACCCTGGGCGCGTTCATCGACGGCGGCGGGCTGGGCCTGCTGATCACCACCGGCGTGAACCTGGCCCTGGACAAGGTGCTCATCACCGGCTCCCTGCTCGTGGCGCTCCTGGCGCTGACCATCGACTGGATCGCCAGGCTCTTCGAGCAGGTCGCCCGCCCGCGGGGGCTCTAGAACGATCCACGAGAAGCCGCGACCGAGGAGGCCGTGAGAATCATGTTCAGCAGAAAGCACACCGCGACGACGGCGCTCGGCCTCGTCGGGCTCTTCGCCCTGGCCGGCTGCGGCCTGAACCCCTCGACGTCAGAGGTCCCGGCCGTGGCCGAGGGGAGCATCGAGCCCGTGGAGGGGGCGGACGGGGAGAACCTCGTCGTGACGTCCAAGAACTTCACCGAGCAGATCATCCTCGGCAAGATCGCCGTGCTGACGGGCGATGCCGCGGGCTTCGACGTCCAGGACCTGACCAACGTCCCGGGCTCACAGCCCGTCCGTAACCTCATGACCACCGGCGACGCCGACGTCACGATCGAGTACACCGGCACCGCCTGGCTGACCTACATGGGCCACGAGAAGGGCATCCCCGACAAGCAGGAGCAGTGGCAGGCGGTCCACGACGAGGACCTCGGCAACGGCCTGACCTGGGGCGCGCCGGGGACGCTGAACAACACCTACGCCATGGCCGTGCGCTCGGACTACTCCGAGGCCAACGGCATCACGAAGCTCTCCGACATGGCCAAGGTCCCCGTGGAGGACCGCACCCTCTGCGTGGATTCCGAGTTCAACTCCCGCAGCGACGGGCTGAACCCGATGCTCAGCGCCTACGGCATCGAGCGCGGCACCCCCGAGGGTGTGCCCGACTCGAACATCGCGATCCTCGACACCGGCACGGTCTACTCCGCCACCGCCGGCGGCGAGACCTGCAACTTCGGCGAGGTGTTCACCACCGACGGCCGCATTGACGCGCTGGACCTCACCGTCCTCGAGGACGACCGCAGCTTCTTCCCCGCCTACAACGCCTCGGCGGTGCTGAACACCGAGTTCCTCGACCAGTACCCGGAGCTGGAGGACCGCTACAACGAGGTCGTCGCCCGCCTCACGGACGAGAAGATGCGGGACATGAACCTCAAGGTCGACGTCGAGGGCCAGGACCCGGCCCAGGTCGCCTTCGACTGGATGGTGGAGGAAGGCTTCATCCAGGAGTCGTAGGACTCCCACCGGGACGCCAGGTCACCCCGGCACTCACCTCACGAGACACATCAAGGAACCCACGTTGTCCTCTCATAAAAGAATCAAGGTCCTCGGGCTCGGCGTCGTCGCGACGCTGGCCCTGGCAGGCTGCGGCCTCCAGCCCGCCGGCTCCTACGTGCCCGAGCTCGGGCAGGGGAGCATCGAGCCCGTGGAAGGGGCCGAGGGCCAGGAGCTGGTGGTGGCCTCCAAGAACTACACCGAGCAGCTGATCCTCGGGAAGATCGCGGCGCTGACCTCCTCGGCGGCGGGGTTCGAGGTCACCGACCTGAGCAACATCCCCGGCTCGCAGCCCACTCGCCAGATCATGGCCACCCACGAGGCGGACGTGTTCTTCGAGTACACCGGATCCGCGTGGCTGACCTACCTGGGCCACGAGCAGGGCATCAAGGACCAGCAGCGGCAGTGGGAGGCGGTCCGGGACGCCGACGCCGAGTACGGCCTGACCTGGGGCGCGCCCGCCCCCATGAACAACACCTACGCCTTCGCGGCGCGCCAGGAGATCATCGACCGATACGGGATGAAGAGCCTCTCCGACATCGCGAAGGTGCCGGTCGAGGAGCGCACGTTCTGCGTCGAGTCCGAGTTCAACTCCCGCCAGGACGGCATCAACCCCATGCTGGAGACCTACGGGATCCCCCGCGGGACCCCCGACGGCGTCCCGGAGGACAACATCGCGATCCTCGACACCGGCTCCGTCTACACCGCGACCGCCGACGGCGAGACCTGCAACTTCGGCGAGGTCTTCACCACCGACGGCCGCATCCCGGCGCTGAACCTCACCGTGCTCGACGACGACAAGCTCTTCTTCCCGCACTACAACGTGGCCCCGGTGCTCAACACCGAGATGGCCGAGCGGTACCCCGAGCTCATGGACCGCTACGAGCAGGTCTCGCAGGAGCTCGACAACGAGACCCTGCAGCAGCTGAATTACCGCGTGGACGTGGAGGGCGAGGAGCCCGCCCAGGTCGCCTTCGACTGGATGGTCTCCGAGGGGTTCATCACCGATCCGGGCGGGAACGCGGAGGAGGGGTAGGCGAGGCGGGGCCCGGGGCCGCTCGTCCGGCCTCTGCGGCCCCTCCCGGCGCCGCGCCCGTCCGGCCGTCCGGCGCCGGCCTAGAGCCGGCCGAGCAGCTCCGCGGCCGATGCCCGCCCGGCGGCCTCTTCGTGCCAGCCGGTGCGGATGAGGGCCTTGCTGACCGCCTGCGGCGAGATGTGCAGCGCCTGGGCGATGGCCCGGTGCTGCCCTCGCACGTCCGGCACCAGCAGGTCCACGACCCGCCATTCGGCCTCGGTACGGTGGTCGATGATCCGTGCCAGCAGGCGCAGCATCGAGGTGATCGCGTCCGAGAGCCCCGGATCCTCCCCCTCGGCCGCGACGTCACGGCACGGCAGCCTCGCCGCGCAGCGCTCGATCGCCGCGCGGGCGTAGCCGAGAGCCGGGCCCTCCGGCTCGCCGTCGCCCAGCTCGAGCGCGCCGACGCCGATCCCCGCCAGCACGCCCCGCTCGCGGATGGCGTGCAGCGCGGCGCTCAGGGCGGGCGCCGGCTCGGTGAAGACCGCCCTGACCTCGTCCGGGTAGGTCGTCGAGAACGGCACCGGGCGGCTTCCGTCGGGCACGGGGAGGGCGTTGAGGCGCTCGGCCAGCTGCGCCGCCGTCGAGGGGGTCGCGGCGCGGGGCGCCGCTGCGGCAGGCCGGGCGGCCTCGTCGTGCGTCGGAGCGGCCGCTCTCTCCCGGCCGGATGCGCAGTGCTGGGCAACGATCAGTACATACATATCCCCACCAGTATGCCCCGAAGTGGGGCGTCCCACCGTGTATGTCGCCGTGGCGTCGCGCCCCGTGCCGACCCGCCGGTGCGGACGCCGCGCGCCTCGGCTCGGGGCGCGCGGCAGGGTCTCTGCGATCTCTTCTTGCATGTTGCATGCAACCTGTCAGGATCTTGTAATCCACACCACAGCGAAGCGACCGGCGGACGACGCCGGCCAGGAGGGGAGGGCTAGTGCAGCAGCCAATCGATGGCCTCGTCGGCGTCGACGTCGGCGAACTCCGCGCGGCTGCGCGTCTCCTGCCGGATGAGCATCTTGGCGGTGTGGCCGATGTGGCGGGCGACGGCGTCGCCCACGGCCCCGGCGTCGCCGGCCCGGAAGGCTGCCATGATGTCCGCGTGGTCCTCGAAGCACTCCCGCGGGGAGCGCGAGGTCGGCACCGTCCCCTTGCCGGTGCTGAGCACGAAGTCGCGCTGCTCCTGCAGCACGGCGCGCGCCTTGGCGTTGCGCCCGCCGGAGATCAGCGCGCCGTGGAAGTCCCGGTCGGCGCGCAGCACCGCGTCGGCGTCGCCCGAGTCCGCAGCCTCGGCGAAGCGCGCGTAGGCGGCCTCCAGCTCGGCGGTCGTCTCCGGCGTGCGCAGCTGCGTCGCGCGCCGGGAGAGGGGCACCTCCAGCATCAGGCGGAGCTGGAAGACCTCGATCACCGACTGCACGCTGGTGCTCAGCACCCGCACGCCGCGGTTCTTCTCGACCCTCACCATGCCGCGCCGGGCCAGCTCCTGGAGCGCCTCGCGGATCGGGGTGCGGGAGACCTTCAGCTGGTCCCCCAGCTGGGTCGCGGTGTAGAGCTCGCCGGGGACCAGGTCGCCGCTGAGGATCGCCCCGCGGATCGCCTCGATCGCCTGGTCGGTCAGGCTCGTCGGACGCAGTACGGACTCCATCCTCCCAGTATGCCAAACGGGTCCGGCACCGGGCCCTGCCCTGAGCGCCCGCCCTGCTTTGAGCGCCTGCTCCGCCCCGAGTGCCTGCTCCGCCTCCCGTGCCGCCGGGCACGGACTCCCAGGAAATCCATCGAAAGGTCATCTACGTGAGCACACCCTCCTTCGCCGTGATCGGCGCCGGGATCATCGGCGCCGCCGTCGCACGCGAGCTGCTGAACCGCTATCCCGGCGCCGAGGTCACCGTCTTCGAGAAGGCCTCCGAGCCGGCGGCGCACCAGACCGGGCACAACTCCGGCGTCGTACACGCGGGCCTCTACTATCAGCCGGGGAGCCTCAAGGCGCGGATGTGCCGGCGGGGCGTGGACCTGCTGCGCGAGTTCGCCCTGGAGAAGGGCGTGCCGTACGAGGAGTGCGGCAAGCTCGTCGTCGCCCTGGAGCAGTCCGAGGAGGCCCGACTGCGGGCCATCCACGAGAAGGCGGTGGCCAACGGGGTCCCCGGCGTCGAGCTGCTCGGTCCGGAGGGGATCGCCGCGATCGAGCCCAACGCCCGCGGGCGCCTGGCGCTGCACTCGCCGCACACGGCGATCATCGACTACGCCGCCGTGGCCCGGGCCCTGCTCGCCGAGGTCCGCGCGGCCGGCGGCACCGTCCGCTTCGACACCGAGGTCGAGGACATCTCCAACGACGCCGGCCGCTGCGGCATCCGCACCTGGGCGGGGGAGGAGGAGTTCGACATCGTCGTCGCCTGCGCCGGCCTGCAGTCGGACCGGATCGCGCGGATGGCGGGAGGGGACCGCTACCCGGTGATCGTGCCCTTCTTCGGCCAGTACTCCCAGCTGGCGCCGCAGCACCGGGACATCCTCAACGGCCTGGTCTACCCGGTGCCGGATCCGGCCTACCCCTTCCTCGGGGTGCACCTGACCAAGCGGGTGGACGGGGAGATGCTGGTGGGCCCCAACGCCTTCCTCTCCTTCGGCCGCGAGAACTACGAGGGATCGCGGATCGGCGTGCGGGACAGCCTCGCGGTGAGCGCGAGCCCCGCCTTCTGGCGCTTCGCGGGACGCAACATGAAGGCCGCCGGGCGGGAGGCGGCGTCGGTCCTCTCCCGCAGGAAGTTCCTGGCCGGGGCCGCCGCCTACGTGCCCTCGCTGGAGGGCGCCGAGTCCCGGCCGATCACCCGGGGCATCCGCGCGCAGGCGATGGACGCCCGCGGCGAGCTGCTCGACGACTTCGTGATCGAGCGGGTGGGGCGCGCCGTCCTGCTGCGCAACGCGCCCTCCCCGGGGGCGACGTCGTCCCTCGCGATCGCCGAGCACATCGTCGCGCAGATCGCGGACGACCGGGATCTGATCCCCGCTTCCTGACCGCCCCGAGCGGCCCCGGCGCTCCCGGCTCCCTCCCGGAGCGCGGGCGGCGGCCGGGCCCCTGTGTCCTGGCCGGCTCCGCCGGCTGAATCCTGACCCGTGGTCGGTGCCGCCGGCCTCCCCTCCCCCCCCCAGCCCCCGATGTTTCCGATGGAGTGAGCATGACGACGACCCACCGACCTCCGGCCGCAGAGACCCCCGAGGAGCAGCACAGACGGCTGCGGAAGGTCAGGACCGCGACGGTGGTGGGGACCACCGTCGAGTGGTTCGACTTCTACCTGTACGCGACCATGGCCTCGATCGTGTTCGGCACGGTCTTCTTCCCGCCGGGCGACTCCAGCCTGGGGACGCTGAGCTCCTTCGCGACCTTCGCGGTCGGCTTCCTCGCCCGGCCCATCGGCGGCATCGTCTTCGGGCACCTCGGGGACCGGGTCGGGCGCAAGCCCACCCTGGTCATCACGTTCGCGCTGATGGGGACCTCGACCTTCCTGATCGGCCTGCTGCCGACCTACGGGACCATCGGGGCCTGGGCGCCGATCCTCCTGGTCGTCCTGCGCATCCTGCAGGGCGCCGGGGCGGGCGCGGAGTACGCCAGCGCCGCCGTGAACTCCTACGAGCACGCCCCGGAGAACCGCCGGGGGCGGCAGGGGGCCTGGCCGGCGCTCGGGCTGAACCTGGGGCTGGTGCTCTCCTCGGCCACGATCCTCCTGCTCAGCATCAACGGCGACGAGTTCCTGATCGCCGGCGGCTGGCGGATCCCGTTCCTCGCCAGCATCGTGCTGGTCGCCGTCGGCATGTGGGTGCGCAACGCGCTGCCGGAGTCGCCGACCTACGCCGGTCAGGTCAAGGAGGCCAGGATCAAGCCGCGGTTCCGCGACGTCTTCGTCAAACACTGGCGCGGGCTGCTGGTGGTCTCCGTGGTGGCGATCGGGTACAACGCGCTGAGCTACATCTTCCAGACCTTCTCGGTCGCGTACCTGACCGAGTTCCAGGGGGCCACGGCCGCGGTGACCTCGGGGTCGGTGATGGTGGCGGGCGTCGTCGCGATCGTCATGGTGCCGATCTTCGGGGCGATGTGCGACAGGTACGGATCCAAGGCCGTGATCTCGCTGGGCGGCATGGCCTCGGCGGTCTTCGCCTTCGGGTTCCTGGGGCTGCTGGCGCTGGGGCAGACGTGGGCGATCTTCCTGGCAGTCGGCGTCGGGACGGGCGTGCTCGCGCCCATGATGTTCTCCGCGCAGGGCGCCTTCCTCAGCCGGCAGTTCCCGACCGAGTCCCGCAGCGCCGGTGTGGGCACCGCGCGCGAGCTGGGTACGGCGGTGGCCGGCGGGCTCGCGCCGCTGGGGGCGCTCTCGCTGGTGGTGGCCTCGCCGAGCAACTCGACCGCGGGCGTCGGGGTGGTGCTGGTGGCGGCGGGCCTCGCGGTCCTGGCGGGCGCGTGGTTCGACCAGGGGCGCAGGTTCTCCAGCGGCAGGAACTGACGCCTCGCGGACGCGCGACGCCCCGGGCCCCCTCTGCGCGAGGGGTCCGGGGCGTCGTCGTCATCCCGGCAGGCTCCCCGCCGCGGCGGGGACGAGCGAGGCGGGGAACCAGTCGGGCAGATCGTCCCAGGTGGGCAGCTCGAGGCTGACGCCGAACACGCTGGAGGCGATGATCACCACCATGAGCACCACGCAGGCGGAGACGAGCAGGTTTTCACGGCGCGAGCCGGCGTTGCCGAGCAGCGGGACGCGGATGCGGTGGCCGTGGGCCCATTCGAGTCCCGAGGTGGTCAGCGAGTCCCCGATCAGGTGGGAGAGATGCCCGATCGTCAGGGCCGCGGCCAGCCACCACCAGGAGCCGGCGTCGGGGAAGACGAGGTAGGCCCCGTAGGCGGCGGCGCCCGCGAAGACCCAGCTGTAGAGGTCCGAGAGCAGCCAGGTGCTCTTCCGCCATCTCCTCCCGAGCCCCCGGTGCAGGGTGGTCTTGGCCAGGGCCTGGGTGCCGAAGGCGGTGTAGACGAAGAACAGAGCCAGCCCGCCCCAGCGGCCGAACAGGGTCACGACGGCGAAGTCGAAGGCCGCGCAGACCAGCAGAAACCACAGCCGGTGCGTGCCCTGCCGGTGCCCGCCGGAGAGCTTGCCGGCCGCGGCCGCTATGCCCTTGGTGATGAAGCCGCCCGACTGCGCGATCGAGGCGCTGGGGTGGTCGATGTCCGGTCGCAGGGCCGCTCCCGCGACGGGCAGGCAGCCCATCAGCAGGATCGCCGGGGTGGCGGTGTAGCCCATGGCCGGCAGCGCGTAGGCGGTGCCGGCCGTCCAGGTCGCCGCGCCGAGCACGGCGTGGCCTTTGCCCATCATGGGGTCAATCGTCTCCTTGTCGGTGGGCACCGCCTCGTCCGCCCCCCCGGAGGAGGGCAGGGACGCGAACGGCGCGGGGCATGGCTGATGATCGCCGCTCCCGTGTCCGGGAGCGGCGATGCGTGGGGGATGGGACCGGCCGGAGGGCGCGGTCCGTAAGAGGGAAACGGCGGTCGGCTCGATGCGTCGCGATGCCGCCGAGATCCGTTCGGCGGGGGCGGGTGCGCTCAGGGCCTCGCCGCCGCGCCCCGTTCGGGAGCGGCGGCGGGCTCAGAGCCGGGAGAGGCCGTCGGGCTCAGAGGGCGGAGCGGACCCCGCGCCTCACTCCCAGAACATCGTCTCGACGTCGACGCCGCGGATCACCAGCTCCTCCATCAGGGCCTCCCGGCAGATCAGCGGCAGGGCCACCGAACCGACCGTGTCGTCCGGACCGAGGTACGGCGTGGCCTGCGCGAAGCCGGCGCGGAAGCGGGCCAGGGACTCGCACAGGCCGATCACGTCCTGGAGGTCCTCCTCGGTCGCGAACACCCAGAACGAGTCCTGGTCCGTGAGCTGGAAGAGCCCGACGGGGTGCCCGCGCTCCTCGACCGAGCGGCGTCGGATCCATCCGCCCGGCGTGCCGGGGCCGAGGGGAGGGCAGACGGGGTCGAAGTACCACGACTGCGCGCGCTCCAGCCACTCGGGCATCTCGGGGAAGTAGACGGTCGCGCTCTCCTCCTCGGGCCACTCCGTCCGGGAGAAGATCGCGGCGTGCATCGCGTTCCAGAAGATCTCCTCGTCGCCCTCGATGCCCACGGCGTTCATGTCCTCGGGCTCGGGATCGGGCTCGAAGACGGCGTCGTCCTCGGTGGCGCTGCGTTCCCAGTAGGTGGTCCGGGTGGCGAGATCGGCCGAGAGCAGGAAGGTCTCGATCTGCTTCAGGAACTCCGGGTCGCCCACCGCCACGGTCTGCTCCTCGAAGTGCAGGATGTACGGGGCGCGGGGCTTGAAGCTCGGCTTGATGATCTCCACCTCCTCGTCCCTGTCTCCGCTGTTCGTGCCATTATTCACGGGAATCCCCCTTTCTCTCTACCGCCTCCCAGGCTTTCGCCTCCCGGCGTAGCGTCACGAAACCGCCGAGGATCGCCAGCGCCTCGGGGGTCGCGGGCCAGTAGTCGGTGAGGCTCGGCGAGCTGACGATCACCGCGCACCACTGCCCCCTGGACACCGCGACGTTGAGGCGGTTGGGGGAGAGGAGGAAGTCCATGCCCCGCGGTACCTCCTCCGCGGAGGACGCGGCCATCGAGACGATGACTACCGGGGCCTCCTGACCCTGAAACTTATCGACGGTGCCGACCCGGATCCCCTCCTGATCCGCATCCGCCAGCCCCGCTTCCGCGAGGGCCTGAGAAATCGCGTCCACCTGGGCGTTGTAGGCAGCCACGACGAGGACATCCGCAGGCTCGAGCGGCCTCTCCTCTTGGTCCGGCGCACGGCGCCACCTCCTTCCGAGGAACTGCTGGGCCACCCGGACGACGCCGCGGGCCTCCTCGCGCGAGGAGGTCGCGTTGCCGAGGTGGCCGATGTCGAGACGGTACACCCCGGGCGGCGTCGCCGCCAGGGCCCTGCCGGCCGCCGCGGGCGCCGAGCGCAGCCGCCCCCGGTAGGAGAGACGGGATACCGGCGCGCACAGCCGAGGATGCATGCGCCACGAGGCGTCCAGGAAGTACCCGAACTCGGCGGGCAGCGTGCGCTCGCCCGCCGAGAGCCAGCCCAGGGCCGACTCGTCCACCGGATACGGGTGGCTGCCCTGCGTGACCTGCGGCAGCTGCTGGGGGTCGCCGAGCAGCAGCATGCTCCGCGCCGCCCGGGAGACCGCGAGCATGTTGGCCAGCGAGTACTGCCCGGCCTCGTCGATGACCAGCAGGTCCAGCGCCCCGGGCTCGAACCGGTCCTGGTTGGCGAAGTCCCACGCGGTGCCGCCGTAGATCCGGCCGCCCTCCTCGGCGAGGAAGCCGGGGATCTCCTTCGGCCCGATCTGCCGCCACGGCGGCGGAGGCGGGGGCTCGACGTCGTCCTCCGCCTTCTTCACTGCCCGCGGCTTGGCCTTGGCGATCGCCTCGCCGGGCACCGCGCCGTTCTTGATGCACCCGCGCAGCAGGTTCTCGATCACCGCGTGCGACTGGGCGACGACGCCGATCTTCCACCCCTCGGCCACCAGACGCCCGATCACGTGCGAGCCGACGAAGGACTTGCCGGTGCCCGGCGGGCCCTGCACCGCGAGGTAGGAGTCGTCCAGGTGGGCCACGGCCGCGTGGATCGCGCTGACCATGGGGAGCTCGGCGGCGGCGTGCTCGGCGTCGTCGGGCTGGGGGAGGGGGCCCTCGCCCGTCAGCCGGGGCGCGCGGCGGGTGAGGATGTCCAGGCCGGCGCCGTGGGGCAGGCGGGCGGTGCCGCCCGGGCCGCTCCACAGCGCGGCGTCGACCTCCTGGGCCAGCTCGGCCAGCGAGTCCTCCTGGGCCTGGGTGCGGATCGGCGCCGCTGGGGTGAGCGCGAGCGGCAGCTGGGGGAAGGCGTCGGATCCCTGGGGCCGGGTCTCGAGGACCTCGACCCGGTAGATGCCCTCCGCGCCCGCGGGCTCGATCGACTCCACGGCGGCGCGGGCGTCGCTGGCGCGGGTGACCACCGGGGCGTTGCCGCCGCTCAGCGCGTCCAGCCGCTCCTGGCTCTGGAGCACCTTGTCCGCGAGGTATCCGGGCAGCGGGGCGCCGTACATCCCGAACAGTCCCGAAGCCCCCGGCTTGAGCCCGGACCCGTCCGCGATGCGCGCGGTCCCGGCCAGCCTCCGACGCTCGGTCCTGGCGCGGGGGCCGGGCACATGCCAGTCCTCGGTGACCGCGAGCCGCTCGAAGAGGACGACGTCGCGCTGGCCCTCCCACTCCGAGACCGGAGCGGAGAGCCGGTCGAAGTGCGCCCACCAGAACTGCTTGCGCTCGCGGCGGTGGTAGCCGGTCGCGGAGGAGACCATGGCGACGGCGCGCACGGTCCGCTCCAGCTCCTCCGGGTCCAGGCCGGTGCCCTCCGGCGTCGCGGTCTCGACGAAGTGGTTCAGCGAGGCCTCCACCGGGCTGATGCGGGCGTCGTCGAGCTCCTCGGCCTCGGGGTCCGGCAGGAGGGCGGTCGGGGGAGCGGCGGCCTCCTCGGCGGCGTCGCGCCCGGCCAGGCCCAGCAGCCAGTCCCGCAGCCGCAGGGTCGAGACGCAGTCGTAGCGGTTGTAGTCGTGGATCGAGTCGAGGATGCGGCGGGCCTCGGCCTCCTCGCCCGCGTCCCGGGCCAGGCAGTAGTCGGCGTAGGCCACCACCGAGGCCGCGGCGTCGGTGACGTCCCCGCCGCGCAGGTCCTCGCCCATGTACAGCGGCTCGAGCTTCTTGATCGAGTACGAGGGCTGGGAGATGCGGACGGCGGAGCGCACCGCGTCGTACAGGTCCACCAGCACCTCGTGGCGCAGGAGGTCGTCCACGTCCTCCTCGCCGACGCCGTGCCGGGCCGCGAGGTCCCGCAGGGCGCGCTTCTCGTAGTTGGCATAGTGGTAGATCTTCATGCCGGGGTAGCGCTGCCGGCGCTCGCGGACGTAGGCGAGGAAGTCCAGCAGCGCCTGCTTTTCCTCGGCGCGCGAGTGGGCCCAGAACGGGATGAACCGGGGCTCATGTTCCGCGGATCCGGTACGTATTCCATCCCCAGGCGGGGCCTCGACGACGCCGAACAGGTACTCGATGCCCCACGAGGAGTCGTGGGCGTCCTGCCACAGGGGGTCGCCCTCGAAGTCGAAGAAGATGTCCCCGGCGTCGGCCCGGGGGATGCGCCGGAGCGGGGCGGGATCCTCCACGGTGTAGGAGACGGTGCGCTGCTCGCCGGCGGCATCGACGTAGGAGACCGTGCCGTCGGGCTCGGCCAGGCCGCACTGCATCCGCGCCTGGCGCTGGGCCTGGCGGACCGACTCGGGCAGCCGGTGCCCGCGCTCGTCGTGCTCGGGGAGGCCGGCGAGGTCCTCCACGGTGCGCACGCCGTAGCGCTGGAGCAGGCTCTTGCGGCGGGCCATGGACATGCCCGCGACCTGCAGGACGTCGCGGTGCTCGGCGATCTGCGCCTCGCAGTGGGGGCAGCGGCCGCAGCGGGCGACGTCGTCGGCGAACCAGCCCACCGGCTCCCGGCGGCGCAGGTGAGCGGCGGTCATGGCCTCGAAGCGCTCCCGGCGCTCGCGGTAGACGGCCAGGAAGTCCCCGACGTCGAAGCTCGCCTGCTCCCGGTCCCCCAGGATCAGCGTGACCCGGTCCGAGACCGGGATCCCGGCCGCGGCCAGCTGATCCGCGTAGGCGGCGAGCTGCAGCAGCGCCGTGACCTTGGCGTGGCGGGCGAGCTTGGTGTCGTAGACGGCGTAGGAGCCGTCCGGCTCGCGGATCAGGAAGTCGGAGCGGCCGTGGAAGCGGCCGTCGTAGAAGGAGGCCTGGAAGACGACGTCGGCGCCCTCCCGCAGCGCCCGCACGGACTCCTCGTGCTTGGCGGCCAGGGTCGCGTGGTCCATCCGGCGGGCCGGCTCGATCTCGTAGACCCCGCTGCCCCCGCCCTGCCCGGCGTCCTCGGAGCCCGACGACGACGCCGCCCGGAACGGCCCGTACTGCGTCTTGAGTTCCTCCAGGACGGCGGCCTCGTGCTCGTCACCCAGCCGGGACGTGCGCTCCAGCATGAGGTCCTCGGGGACGTCCAGGCGGGGGACGCGGCCCAGCTTCTCGTCCAGGATGCGCAGGGTGGCCCAGGGGCACTCGGCGGCGCGCACGAGGTCGCTGGCCGAGTAGACGAGTGAGCGGGGCGGCACGGCGGCGTCGAGCTGATCCGGGCTCGCGGCCGATGGGGCAGCGGGGGCCTGCACGAAGAACACGTCTGCCTCCTAGTGTGCTGGGACTGGTCCCCCGTCAGGGGTGTGACGAGGGGCTTTGGGCGTTGGCTCCAGCGTAGGGGAGGGGACTGACAAGTTAAGGCCGGAGCTGCCTGAGAGGGGAAGACGCCACCCGACCGAGGAAAGTTCTGGGATTCCGCCCCGTGTGGGCAGGGATCGTGCGGATTTAACGGTTCCTTCACCGTTTTCTGTCCGTGAGCCATTTTTTGCTTTCACGGACACGATGTATTGCGATGGTGAGGGTGGAGGCTCCCCTGTGTGACCTTCGGTGGGATCGCTCCCTCTCGGGGAGAAGATTCTGGCGGGTGGCCGGCATCTCTGGGGCGCCTCTAGAAGCCCTCTGGTGAAGGTGGCAGTGAGGATACTGAGCAGTACATGATGATGGCCACCTCCGCAAGTCGGTGGTCTTTTCGGGGGAAATAAAAGGGAATAAATGGACAAGATTTGAACGAACCTGATGTGCTATGGAGAGTCTCCGCTCCTGTGTGATGGAGGCATCACTCACGCCCTTTCAAAGAAGAATGAGGATACCTTGAAGAAGACCACCGCCACCGTGGCGCTCGCCGCTGCCGTCGGATTCTCTGCTCTCGCCACCACCCCGGCCATGGCCGCTCCGTTCCAGTACCAGAATTGCACCGAGGCCAAGTCTGACGGGTCCTACAACCTCCAGGCGGGCGACTACGGATATGGTCCGCACCTGGATGGGAACGATAACGACGGCATCGGCTGTGAAGACAGCAGCGTCATCGGCAACCCTAAGAACAACCAGGTCGTTCAGCAGCCCGAGGTTCCGGTCGCCGAACAACCGAACAGCATCGGCACCGCCTTCGAGAACTGCACCGCCGCTCGCGAGGCCGGCTACACCGACATCCCCTCCACCTCGCCCCTGTACGGCCCCCACCTGGATCGTGACAAGGACGGCTACGGCTGCGATGCCAGCGGCGCCGACGAGATCGCGGATCCCCAGATCGAGGGTGTCGACGGTGGCACCGGCGTCGGAGCCGAGAACTGGGATCAGCAGTGGACTGCTGACGACCAGCAGGTCGCTCAGCTGCCCGCCGGCGGCGCCGACACCGGCGTCGCGCAGGAGTCCTCCAACAGCACGGGTGCCCTCACCCTGGGGGGCGGTCTCCTCGTCGTTGTGGCCGGTGTCGCCTTCATGCTGCGTCGCCGTGCTCAGGCCTAGTCCTGAAGCGCCCGCTGGACTGATCGGAATATTCTGATTCGTATGACCAGCACCTCCATCGGCCGCCACGGATGCCTTGCAGCATCCGTGGCGGTCGTTCTGCTCGCCCTGACCGGTTGTGGCGGAAACGGGCAGGAGGCTGGGGAGAGTGTGCCCTCCACGTCATCGGCCTCGGCGTCCCCCCGGACGGTCCCGTCTCCCGAGTCGACGACATCACCCGCCGCCTCAGTGGCTACGCCCTCTTCCAACGCCGCCGACCAGCTCCCAGTCATGGAGGAGTCCGTCCCGGAGGCCGTGCGCATCCCCTCAGCCGGTACGGATTCGGAACTACTGCATCTCGGCCTGCGCGATGACGGGTCCTTGGACGTCCCCCCGGGTGAGCCCGGTTCCCCGGCGGCCTGGTATGACAAGTCACCGACCCCGGGCGAACGCGGTCCTGCTGTGCTGCTGGGCCACGTCAACGACACCGAGGGCGGCGACGGCGTCTTCGCGGGCCTGCGCGACCTCGAGTCCGGCGACGAGGTCGAGATCGCCCGTGAGGACGGCTCCACCGCCGTCTTCACCGTGGACCACGGCGAGCAGTACTCCAAGGACGACTTCCCGACCCAGAAGGTCTACGGCAACACCGCTGGCTCCGAGCTGCGCCTGATCACCTGCGACGGTTACGACCCCGATACAGGGCTCTTCGATGACAACTACGTGGTCTACGCGAAGCTCGTGGAATGAAGGAGCCATCACGCCATCGGATCGGGTAGCTTGCGTCCGTTCGGTACCCCTCTGCTGAGATCCTCTGTATCGTCGCCATCTCCCCGCAGGCGGTAGGGGGGGGGGCAGTGCCGGCGGCGATGCTCTACCCCGTACTCTCCCGCACCATCAGCTCGGGCTCGAATCGCTGGTCGGCCGGACGGCCCTCTCCCCTCAGCTGCCTCAGAAGGAGCTCCGCCGCCGCCGCGCCCATCTCGGCGGCCGGCTGCCGCACCGTGCTCAGCGGGACGGCAGCCTGGGCGGCGAAGGCGATGTCGTCGTAGCCGATCACCTCGATGTCCTCGGGCACCGAGAGCCCCGCCTTGAGGCAGGCCTGCAGGGCGCCGAGCGCGACGAGGTCGTTGCTGCACACGAGGACCTCCGGGCGCGCTCTGGAGAGGGCGAGGACCCGGGAGGCGGCGTCGACGCCGTCGGCCATCGTCACATCGGGTGTCTCGAGGATCTCCAGTCGAGCCCCCCGGGCGTCGACGGTCGTCCGAACTCCCGTGAGCCGGTCCATGACCTGGTGATTGACGGAGCACGCACCGAGAAACGCGATGTGCCGAGCGCCGCGCGCGAGCGCATGCTCACCCGCGAGGCGGCCACCTAGCTCGTCATCGAGAGATACAGTCGGCACGTCCGCGCCGACGCGGCAGGGATCGTCCAGGATCGTCACCGCCATACCCGCGTCCTCCCGCCAGCGCTCCAGTCGGGAGGAGACGTCCACCTGGGGCACGATGGCGACGCCGGCCACGCGGCGGGCGGCGAGGAAGTCGAGGTGGGCCTCTTCCCGCTGTGCTGATCGGCCGCTGTTGAAGAGCACCACGGAATAGCCCCCGGCCTCCGCGGTGCGCTCGAAACCCCGGCTGAGCTCAGCGAAGTAGGGGATCCATGCGTCCAGGACCACCAGGCCGAGCACCGCGGAGCGCCCGCTCTTGAGCTCCGCGGCGATGCCGTTGGGGACGTACCCCAGTTCGGCGACGGCGGCGGCGATGCGCTGCTTCGCCTTCTCGCTGACCAGATCAGGCCGGTTGAAGTAGTTGGAGACGTGCGAGGGTGCGACGTCGGCCCGCTGGGCCACTTCGCGTCTGCTGACCACCGTGTGAGTCTCCCCTCTCGGGCCGCACAGGGTCGTGCCCATCTCCATTGTCTCGCACTCCTCCACGGCGGAATAGGCGGGCGCCTGTTCCACGATGATGACCGAGCGCGCTTCTTGACACGAGTCAAGTGCTGTTATTCACTGTACCTACTGCCACGCAGAAGGAGTCAAAGGAGACCCGCTATGTCCGCATCATCGACGGTCGCCCCGGCCGGCCCGCGCAGGATCCTCGGCCTGCCCAAAGCACTGCTCATCGGCCTCCTGGGCCTGCTCGTGTTCCTGATCGGCGACGGCCTGGAGACGGGCTACCTGGCCTCCTTCCTCGCCGACCGCGGCTTCGAGCAGCAGGTCATCGCGGTCACCCTGACCCTCTACGGAGTGAGCGCCGCGATCGCCTCCTGGCTCGCGGCGGCGCTGAGCCAGATCTACGGGCCCCGGAAGGTGATGTACGCCGGCGCCGCGATCTTCGTGGTGCTCCACGTCGGCTTCATCTCCGGCATCGTGCTCGACAACTATCCGCTCATGCTCGTCAGTTATGCGCTTCGCGGCTTCGGCTACCCGATGTTCGCCTACGCCTTCCTGGTGTGGCTGACCGCCGCCGCGCTGCCGCGGTACATGGGGACCGCCGTCGGAGCCTTCTGGTTCTTCTACTCCGCCGGCTTCGCGGCCTTGGCCCCGCTGGCGGCCGGGTTCCTCCTCCCGCTGTTCGGTCCGCTCAACACCCTGTGGATCGGGTGGGTCCTGGTGATCCTCGGAACCGTCATCATGGCCTTCAACCGGGACCCCCACGGCAACCACCGCGACGATGTCGTGGAGGGGACGCACCCCCTCAAGTCCGTGTTCTCCTCGCTGACCCTGCTCTGGGAGGACCGCCGGGTGGCGACGGGCGCGTTCATCCGGATGGTCAACTCGATCCCGCAGTACGGCTTCATCGCCTTCATGCCGATCTACTACACCACGGTCCTGGGCTTCGAGCTCCAGCAGTGGCTCACGGTCTCCTCCGCGATGTTCGTCTCCAACATCCTGTTCAACATGCTCGCGGGATGGCTCGGCGACCGGATCGGCCTGGCGCGGGTGGTCCGGTACATGGGCTCGCTGGGCTGCGCGGTGACGACCCTGGCCTTCTGGCTCGTCCCCGAGCTGACGCACAGCTATCCGGCGGCGATGCTGACCTCCGTGCTGTTCGGCGCCACCCTTGCCGGCTTCGTGCCGCTCTCCGCGCTCATGCCTCTGATGCACCCCGAGCGCCATGCGGCGTCGATCGCCTGCCTGAACCTCGGGTCCGGACTGGCGATCGCCGTGGGGCCCGCCATCGTCGCGGTCTTCTACACCACCACCGGGGTGCAGGGCGTCATGTTGATCTTCGCGGGGCTGTACCTGCTCGCCTTCCTGATGACCTTCATGCTTCCGGACCGGCAGAGGGAGCTCGTGCTCCGCAGCGCCTGAGCCCGTCCCCAACCGTCCGCGCCGGTGACGACTCGTCGATCGGCATGACGACTCGTCGCTCTCCGCCGCGGGCCGACGATCCCCAGACCATCTGACCGTCCTCACGACCATCCGGCCGTCCTCGCGGCGAGTCGATGCCTCTCACGACCATCCGATAATTCAGGAGAATGACATGACCACCACCTACGGCATCCATGCCAGCGTCTTCGTCGGGGGCTGGAGCCCCGAGGAGACCCGCTCCGCGGTGCGCCGCGCCGCCGACGCCGGATACGACCTGCTCGAGGTGACCGCCTCGGACCTCTCCGAGATCGACCCGAACCTGCTGGGGGAGGAGCTGCGATCCGCTGGGATGCAGGCCTCGGCTTCCCTGGGGCTCGGCTTTGACCGCGACGTCAACAACGAGGACCCCCAGGTCGTCCAGCGGGGTGTGGACTTCCTGGTCGACGCCGTCGGGCTGGTGGAGGGCCTCGGCTCGGACTACCTGTGCGGCTGCCTCTACTCGACGCTCGGCAAGTACTCCGCGCCCGCCACGCCGAAGGCCCGCGCCAACGCCGTCGCCGCGCTGCGCGAGGTCGCCCGGGCGGCATCCGAGCGCGGCATCCGGCTCGGCGTCGAGGTGGTCAACCGCTACGAGACCAACCTGTTCAACACCGTGCGGGACGCCCTGGGCTTCATCGACGAGGTGGGTGAGGACAATGTGTACCTGCACCTGGACACGTACCATGCCAACATCGAGGAGGGGGATCTGCGTCGCCCGGTGCTCGACGCCGGTGACCGCCTCGCGTACGTCCACATCGGCGAGAGCCACCGCGGTTACCTCGGCTCGGGCACCATCGACTTCCCGGCGTTCTTCCGGGCTCTCGTGGAGACCGGCTACGAGGGGCCGATCACGTTCGAGTCCTTCTCCTCGGCCGTCGTCGACCCCGCACTGTCCAACAACCTCGCGGTGTGGCGCAACCTGTGGGACGACGGCGACGACCTCGCCCGGCACGCCCTGCGCTTCATGAAGGACGGGATGCAGGCGGCTCGTGCCTGCTACGGCAAGGTCTGAGGCGCCTCGGGTGCGGCGACGGCGGGGCATCGCAGGGGCGGGGCATCGCAGCAGCGACGCCCCGCCCCATCGCCTCACATCAGCGCCCAGATCCCCGCCGCCACCGCGAACCCGGTCAGCGCCAGCACCGTCTCCAGGACGGTCCACGTTCGCAACGTCTGGGCCACGGTCATGTTGAAGTAGCGCTGGATGATCCAGAACCCGCCGTCGTTCACGTGGGAGGCGATGACGGAGCCGCTGGCCACGGCCGCGACGAGCAGCGCGAGCTGCGGCTGCGAGTACCCGCCGGACTCCACCGCCGCCTGCAGGATGCCGCCGGTGGTCACGATGGCCACGGTCGCCGAACCCTGCGCGATGCGCAGCCCCGAGGAGATCACGAAGGCGGAGAGGATGATCGGCCAGCCCAGCGAGCTGAGCGAGCCGGCCACGGCCTCGCCGATGCCGGTCGCGGAGAGCACCGCGCCGAAGAACGCACCCGAGCCGATCACCAGCAGCAGCATCCCCACCGGGTTCAGCGCCTTGGAGATGATCGAGGCGATGTCGGAGGAGGAGCGCCCGCGGCGCAGCCCCAGCAGCCACATGGACAGCAGCACCGCGAGGGTCAGCGCGATGGCTGGCGTGCCCACCAGGGTCAGCAGGTTACGCAGCGGTCCCTCGGGAAGCAGGATGTTCCCGAAGGTCCCGCCGAGGATCAGCAGCAGAGGCAGGCCGATCACCAGGGCCACCACGCCCATGCTCGGCGGCGTCCGGTCCTCGGCCTCGTCCTGGAGCTTCGCCGAGGTGGCGGGGATGAAGGCGTGCACGCGGTTGCCGATCCAGATGCCCCACAGCAGGCCCGAGACGATGAATGCCGGGATGCCCACGGCGAAGCCCATCAGCAGCACCCATCCCAGGTCCACGCCGAAGAGACCGGCGGCGGTGACCGGACCGGGGTGCGGCGGCAGGAAGGCGTGGGTCACGGAGAGGCCGGCGAGCAGCGGCATCGCGTACTTGACCAGCGATCCCCCGCCCTGCCTGGCGGCGACGTAGACCAGCGGGGCCAGCACGAAGATGCCGATGTCGAAGAACACCGGGATGCCCAGCACGAACCCGCAGATGCCGATGGCCACCGGCGTTCCCTTGGTGCCGAAGACCTTGGTCAGCCGGGCCAGCAGCACCTCGGCCGCCCCGGAGGACTCCAGCAGCGCGCCGAGCACGGTGCCGAGGCCGATGATGACGGTGATGTGCCCCAGCGTCCCGGCGTAGCCCTTCTCCAGGATGGACTCCGAAGCGCCGGTCGCGGACCCCACGAGGTCGGCCACGGAGACGCCGCCGGCCAAGGCCGTCAGGATGCCCACGATCAGCAGAGCGATGAACGGCTCCAGCTTGACCTTGATGATGAGGACCAGGAGCACCGCGACGCTGGCCGCGGCCAGCAGGAGGAGCCCCAGAGTGTCGTTCTGCAGCCAGTCGACGAAGGCCATCGCCGTCACCGCCCCTCTCCGCGCGCGGCGGAGCCGGCGGCCGGGGCGTCCCCGGTGGCCCGCTCCACGAACTCGGCTGCGCTCGCGGTGATCTTCTCCCACGCACCGCCCTCGACGTCGGCGGCCGAGACCACCGAGGAGCCGCAGCACACGGCCGTGGCCCCGGCCTCGATGAAGTCCCTGGCGTTCTTCTCGTCGATCCCGCCGCTGGGGACGGTGGACAGTCCGGGGAAGGGCCCCTGGAGGTCCTTGACGAACCGGGGCCCGACGACGCCGGCCGGGAAGATCTTCACGTGCTCCGCCCCGAGTGCCCGGGCCCGGAGGACCTCGGTGGGGGTCATCGCGCCGAGGAGCACCGGGACCCCCGCCTCGCGGGCGACTTCGGCAACCTCCTCGATCACGGCGGGGGTGACCAGGAACCGTGCCCCGGCCTCGACGGCGCCGCGGGCCTGGGCGGCGTCGAGCACTGTGCCGGCGCCCACCAGAGTGCCTGGTGCGCCGGAGCTGATCGCGCGCAGGTGTGTCTCGACGTCGGGCGTGGTGTAGGTCAGCTCCAGGATGGAGATGCCGCCAGCGGCGAGGGACTCGGCCAGGGCGACGGCGTCGGGGATGCGCTGGGCGCGCACCACGGCGACGACGCGGCTGCTGCGGAGCTGTTCGGTGAACGTGGTCATGGGTGGGTGTCCTTGTCTCTCAGGGTCTGTCGGGGCGCCGGAGGGCGCCTGCGGGGTGATGGAAGAGCGGGTGCGGTCGTGTCGGCGGCGTTTGCCGGGACGAGGGTCAGGTGAGGTGGCGCGGGAGGGGCGGGCCGGGCTCGGCAGCGCTGCGGGCCGGGATGAGCCGGGGACAGCCGCCTCGATGGGGAAGGTCCGGGCCCGGCGGGGTGGACGGGAACGGGCCGGGCTCAGCGGCCCGCAGGGGAGAGCCGATGCGGCGTCTCAGCCTCGCGGCGCAGGGCGCGCCCCGCGCGGCGGCCGGTCACCCCGCCCTCCCCGTACGCCAGCGCCCCGTTGACCCACACGGCCCGGATGCCGCGGGCGGGTTGCCGGGGGTCGGCGAAGGTGGAGGCGGCGTCGACCGTGGCCGGGTCCAGGAGCACGAGGTCGGCGGCCCACCCCTCGCGGATCTCGCCCCGCTCGCGCAGCCGCAGCCGCCGCGCGGGACGTCCGCTCAGGTGGTGCACCATCTCCTCAAGGCTCATGAGCCCCTCGTCCCGGACGTAGTGGCCGAGGAAGCGGGGGAACGTGCCCCACGCGCGCGGATGCGGTTTGGCGCCGATCAGGATCCCGTCGCTCCCGCCGGTGTGCGCGGGGTGGGCCATGATGGTGCGCACGTTCTCCTCGTGGCCCACGTGCTGCAGGATGCCGGTGCCGAGCCGGTCGGCGGCCATGATGCGCAGGGCGGCGTCGAAGGGTTCCTCGCCGGTCTCCTCGGCGATCTCCCGCACCGTCCGGCCGACCAGCCCCGCGAGCTCCGGGTTGCGGACGCCGGAGATCTCCAGCGTCTCGTACTCCACGGTGACGCCGTGGCAGCCGTCCGATCCGTTGACCTCCATGTCCTCGCGCATCCGTGCGCGGGCGGCGGGGTCCTGGAAGCGGGCGAGGATCGCCTCGGTGTCCCCGGCGGCGGCCCAGGAGGGGAGCACCGCGGAGAGCGTCGTCGCGCCGGGGAGGTAGGGGTAGGTGTCGAGGGTGATGTCGACGCCGCGGGCCAGGGCGGCGTCGACCAGCTCCAGCAGCTCGCCGCCGCGTCCCTTGTTCTCGCCGAAGTTCATGGTCGCGTGCGTCAGGTGCAGCGCGCAGCCGCTGGTCTCCGCGAGGTCGACCATCTCGGCGTAGGCCTCCAGCGCCCCGTGCCCGTAGGAGCGCGTGTGCGGCGAGAGGTAGCCGCCGTGCCGTGCCAGCACGCCGCACAGCGCGGCCAGCTCGGCCCGGTCGGCGTACATGCCGGGCGTGTAGGTCAGCCCGGTGGACATCCCGGCGGCGCCGTCCAGCAGCCCCTCCTCCAGGATCGCGCACATGCGCCGGATCTGCTCGGCGTCGGCGGCCCCCTCCTCGAAGCCCATGACCAGGGCGCGGACGACGCCGTGCGGCACCAGGTACGCGGCGTTGGTCGCGATCCCGGCGGCGTCGAGCTCGTCGAGGTAGGCGCGCACGGTGGGCCAGCCGATCTCCCGGTCCGCCGGGTCGTCGTTCCACCCCGCGATCTTCTGCCGCACTACGGCCAGCACCTCGGGGGTGATGGGCGCGTAGGAGAGCCCGTCCTGGCCCAGCACCTCGGTGGTGACCCCCTGGCTCAGCTTGGCGGTGTGCTCGGGGGTCAGGAGGATCTGCAGGTCGGAGTGGGCGTGCATGTCGATGAAGCCCGGCGTCAGGACCAGCCCGGCGGCGTCGAGGTGCCCGGGGTGCTCCGTCGGGTCCAGCGAGCCGGGGCGCGCGATCGTGCGGATCCGCCCGCCCTCGAGCACGACGTCGGCCTCCCTCCCGGGCGCTCCCGTCCCGTCGACGACGACGGCGCGGGAGATGAGGGTGCGTGCGGTGTCCAGGTCCATGGGGTCCTCCTCTGCCGGTCCCGTGCTCTAGAAGTAGGTGGTGACGAGGTCGGTCACGGTGCCCTCGGCGTCGAGCACCGGCAGCACAGCCCACTTGTCCAGGACGGTGCAGGGGTGGGAGAGGTTCAGCCGGAGCACCTCGCCGACCCGCGGCGGCTCCTGGTCCTCGCCGTAGCGCACGTACCCGTGCTGGTCGTTGAGCTCGACGACCTCGCCCCGGAACTCCCGCTCCGGCCCGCCGGGGGCCTGGCAGGCGGCCGCGACCGTGGGCAGCCCGACGTCGAAGGAGACGTCCCGCCGCCCGACGTCCACGATCGCCAGTCCGGGCTCGGGCTGCGAGACGACCCGCGCCCACCCGGTCATCGCGCTCGCGAACTCGTGCTCGGTTCCGGTCAGCGGGGAGACACCGCGGCAGAAGCCGGCGTCGTGCACCAGGTAGGCGCCGGCGCGGACGATCACGTCCGCCCCGGTCTGCTCCGCGGCCGGGCGCAGGACCTCGGCGACGACGTCGAAGAAGGCGCTGCCGCCCGCGCTGAGGAAGGGGCGCTCGACGTCGTACAGCCCGGCCGCCGCACGGTGCAGCTCGGCGACCCGGCCGAGGTATTCCCGGGCGATGCCCAGGTCGGCCTCGGTCCTCTCGTGGGCCAGCGCGCCCTCGTAGCCGCCGACGCCGGACAGCAGCAGGTTGGGCGCGTCGTGGACGGCGCGGGCGACCTCGAGCGCCTCCTCGACGGTCCGGGCGCCGGTGCGGCCGCCGACCCCGCCGAGCTCGACCATCACTTCGAGCGGCCCCTGGCCGGCGTGCTGGCGCAGCAGCTCGACGGTTCCCGCGGAGTCGGCCCAGGAGACCAGCCGCACGCCCTCGGAGGCCTCGGCCGAGGCCCATGCGATGTCCGCCGGCGAGGTCAGCGAGTTGGCGAGCATCAGCCGCCGGTGCCCGAAGCGGCGGGCGACGCGCAGCTGCGGCACGTTGGCCAGGGTGATGCCCCAGGCCCCCTCGTCGAGCTGCAGCTGCCACAGCTGCGGGGACATGGTGGTCTTGCCGTGCGGGGCGAGGAGGACGCCGTGCTCGCGGCACCACTCGGCCATGGTCCGGGCGTTGTGGGTGAGGGCCCGCTCCTCGAGGGTCACCAGGGGCGTGTTGAGCTCGGTGACGGGGGTGCCGAGGACGTCCCGGTCCCCGGAGGCGAGGTCCCGGCCTCCGAGGGCCTTGTTGGCGCCGTGCGAGGGGCGGTCGAGGGGCTGCTGGGGGATGGGGAGCATGATGCGTTCCTTCACTGCCGATGGGCTTCGTTGCACATATTGCAACGCATGTTGCAAAAACCTGTTTCTATGTCTAGTGTCACAGGCAGAAGTTGTCAACGGCTCGAAGAACGGAAGGGACCTCATGCCCCACGCTGTCTGCCTCGGGGAGACGATGGCCGTCATGTCGCCCCGCGACCCGCGGGACGAGTCCGTCCGCCTGCTCTCCTGCACCGCGGGCGGCGCCGAGTCGAACGTGGCCGCGGGGCTGGAGGCGGCAGGAATACCGACGTCGTGGATCTCCCGCCTGGGGGAGGACCCGCTGGGCGACCTAATCCTGGAGGAGCTGGGGGCCGCCGGCGTCGACGCCGGGGCCGTGGTCCGCGACCCGGAGCGGCGCACCGGGCTGTACCTGAAGTCCCGGCGGGGCGAGGCGGGCAAGAGCGAGGTGTTCTACTACCGCGAGGGCTCGGCGGCCTCGGCGATGTCGTCCGGGCTGCTCGAGGAGCCGGAGGCGGCCCGACGCCTGGCCGAGGCGGACCTGGTGCACACCTCCGGGATCACCGCCTCGCTCTCCCCGGGGTGCTCGGAGCTGCTGGAGGCCCTCTTCTCCCGGCCGCGCTCCGCGCGCCTCTCCTTCGACGTCAACTACCGTCCCTCGCTGCCGCGGGTCTCGCCCCCCGAGCTCCTCGGGCTGGCGCGCCGGGCCGACGTCGTGTTCGTCGGCGCCGACGAGGCGCGGGCGGCCTGGGGCGCGGAGGGCGTCGATGCTGTCCTGGCCGCGCTGCCGGACGTCCCGTGCGTGGTGGTCAAGGACGATTCCCGGCGGGCGCTGTGCCGCCTCGACGGCGAGCTCAGCGAGGCCCCCTCCCTCTCGGTCCGGGTGGTCGACGCCGTCGGCGCCGGCGACGCCTTCGCCGCGGGCTTCCTGGCCGGCCTCCTCCGGGGGGACGACGCCGTCCGCTGCCTGCGCCGCGGCCACCTCCATGCCTCCGCCGCGCTGACCACCACGGCCGACCGTGCTCTGCCGCCCTCCGAGGCGACGTTGGACGCCCTACTCGCCGTGACCGAAGATGAGTGGGAGAGCATCCGCGTCGACGAGTCGGGTGCGCACCGTGGAGGTCGACTGTGAGCCAAGTCCTGGGCCGTGCGCTGGACATCCTGGACCATCTGGCGAGCGAGCCTGCATCGCTCGCCGAGCTGAGCCGCGCGTTCGACGTGCACAAGACCACGATCATGCGCCTGCTGCACGCGCTGGAGGAGCGCCACTACGTGGTGAAGCACCCGGACGAGCGGTACCACCTGGGGCACGGGGCCTACGCGCTGGCCTCGGCGGCCGCTGCGAGCGGCCGGGGCATCCAGTCCGCGGCGCATCCGCACCTGGTGCGGCTGAACATGGACATCGGCCATACCGTGCACCTCGCCGCGCTGGAGGGCGACGAGGTGGTCTACATCGACAAGATCGAGCCGCGGACCCCGGTCCGCATGTACTCCCGCGTGGGCCTCTCCGCCTCGCTGAACTCGGCCGCCGTCGCGAAGATCCTGGCGGGCAGCCTGGACCGGCCGGACCGGGAACGCCTGCTCGCGCGCGCCGATCTCACCGAGCGCACGTCCCACACGCTGACGACGCCGGAGCAGGTGCTCGCCGCCTGGGACGAGGCCAGCCGCCGCCACTGGGCCGCCGACCGCGAGGAGCACGAGCGGCTGGTGCACTGCGTCGCGGTGCCGGTCTACGGGGCGGACGGCACGGTGTGGGCGGCGCTCTCCGTCACGGTGCCCACCGTGATCCTGGACTTCGGGCAGCTGACGGCGATGCTGCCGCGACTGCACGAGACCGCGTGCGCGATCTCGGCGGACCTCGGCTTCCGGGGCGAGGTCCCCGCGCCGGACCTCGCCGAGCGGGCGGCCGGCTAGGACCCCGCCCCGACCACAGAGTTTTCCGTCAAACGACATCGACAGAAGGGAGTCGCCATGAGCGACAAGCAGATCGTGACCACCGACCAGGCGCCGGCCCCGGCCTACGTCTTCTCCCAGGGGATCCGCATCGGCAACATGCTGCAGATCTCGGGGCAGGGCCCGAAGGACCCGAAGAGCAACGAGTACATCGGCGCGGGCGACGTGAAGGCCCAGACCACGCGGACCCTGGAGAACGTCCGGGCCATCGTGGAGGCCGGCGGCGCCTCGATGGAGGACGTGCTGATGCTGCGCGTCTACCTGACCAAGCGCGAGGACTTCGCCCCGATGAACGAGGCCTACGCCGAGTTCGTGGAGAAGTACGTGCCCTCCAAGGAGTTCCCGTCCCGCACCACGGTCTTCGTGGGCCTGCCGGACGAGCCGATGCTGGTGGAGATCGACGCCGTCGCCGTCGTGGCGTAGGTCCGTGCCGACGACGCCGGGGGAGCGCCCCGGCGTCGTCGCCCACCCGACGTCGTCCTTTCCGCTCCGGCGCCCCTCGGGCTCTCCGAGCGCCTCTCTCCGGAACCGCGGCTGCGTTCGCTGGCGCGCTGCGCCGCGTCGAGCTGACTCCTGTGGATGCGCCGGCCGCCCTACAGATGCAGCCTCTTAGCCAGCTCATGCCGCGTCTCAGCTCCCCAGGTGAGCTGCAGCAGCACCAGGGCCACGACGCCGAGCGCCCCGCAGATGGCCGAGGGCAGCGGGTGCTGCACCCACCCGAGGACGAGGAAGAGGATGGGCGCCAGGCCGAGGATCGCCGTCAGGCCGCTGTAGACGACGTGCTCCCCCACCTCGATGCTCATCAGGCGCACCGTGATCATGAGGGCGATGATGGAGGACCCGCAGACGATCGGCACCGCGTACGTCAGCGACCACTCGTGCCAGCCGGTGAGGTAGTCCCAGTACGTGCAGATCAGCCCGACCAGGATCACCAGGTACACGGTTCCCTTGGCCACGTTGCGGCGCTTGCGCACCGCCATCAGCACCACCAGCCAGAGGGTGACCACGCCCAGCCACACGGAGCGCAGGGCCCCCAGGTCGCTGAAGCGGCTGAACAGCAGCTGGGCGAGGAACGAGGCGAGGATGGCCGCGAGCGAGGTGAGGAACAGGGCCCTCAGCACCCGGCGTCGGGAGAACCTGAGCGGCACGGCAGGCAGGGGGCTGCGGACCGCCTCGCCGCCGAGGGGCTCCCCGCAGAGGGGGCAGCGGGCCCAGTCCCCCTCGACGTCGACGGCGCATCCGGTGCAGCGTCTCATCGCTCCCCCTCCGCGATCTCCTCCTCGGTGACGCGCGCAGCGGCCACCGTCACCTCGACGCCGTGGGCAGTGAGCATCCGGGCGAACTCCCTGACGTGCCCCGTCTCCACGAAGGGCGAGGTGAAGCTGATCGTGAGCAGCCCGGCGTGCGACATGGCGCAGAACTGCGGGCGCACCGCTGAGACGTGGAACAGCATCCTCCCCACGCTCGCCTCGGCGGCCCCGGGCAGGACCACGCGGCCCAGGTTCGAGACCGCCACGGTCAGGCCGCGGTTGTTGCCCCAGTTGATCAGCCGCAGGATCGCGTCCTTGAGGATCCGCGGGACGACCCGCAGCAGAGGGGAGCGCTCGAAGCGGATGAACCGGCGCAGCTTCCTCTCCAGGGACTCGGGGGTGGCCTGCGGGCGGAACTGGCCCTCGAGGTCCCGGCAGACGGAGCCCAGGTCGTCGGGCCCCTCGCCGTAGGTGTGCTCCACCCGGGCGGTCGCGAAGAAGTTGCGCGCCGAGGTCGAGGGGAAGAACTGCCGCAGGTTCACCGGGATCGACGCCGCCACGGTGCGGGCCCTGCCCAGACCGCCCGAGGAGGCGCGGAGGGACTCGAAGAACAGGGCCGTGAGGTAGACCGTGAGCGAGGCGCCTTCGGCGCGCGCCAGGGCGAGCACTGCGGGGGCGGGCATGGTGAGCTCGACGACGCGCGTGCGGGAGTCGGGGGTGCGGGTGCCCCTCACCCGGTGCACCCTCTTCCGGGGAGGGCGCGACGGCCGGCCGGGCGTCCGGGCGGTGGGACGAGTCGGCGGGGCGGTGCCGCTCTTATCGGCGCTGCCGGGTCCGCTTCCGGCTGCGGTCTCTGCGGTCTCGGTGGGCCCGCTGGTTCCGGAGGATCTGCCGGGCCCGCCGGCTCCACCCTGCCTGCCAGACCCACCCTGCCCGCTGGACCCGCCGGGCAGCGTGGGGCTGCCGAGCTCCGGCACGAGGGGCGGATCGACGCGGTGACGGCGACGGCGTCGTCGGAAGTAGTGCGCGAAGCTGTCGGTGGTGAGCTCGTGCGTGGTCTCCGCGGCGTCGTGGCCGGCTCGGCCGCCCGTCTCCGTCCGCCCGCCGGCGTGCCGTGGGGTGGTGGCCGCCTCGATGCTCCCGGCCGGGGACGGCTGCCCGGGGTCCCGCAGGCGGAGGTAGGCGGTCACGAGGTCGGTGAGGAACCAGAGGGCGCCCGTGCCGTCCGAGAGGGCGTGGAAGATCTCGAGGACGATCCGGCGGCGATGGTGGAGCACGCGGAAGAGCAGGTTGCGCCGGCCCGCCTGGTAGAGGGGAGCGCAGGTGTGCTGGTCCTCCGCGGAGACGAGCGGGCGCAGGTCGCTGTCCTGCAGGTAGTGCCAGAAGACCCCGCTGCGCAGGACCGCGTGGTAGAGAGGGTACCTCTCGTACGTCGTGTCCAGGGCCTGCTGCAGAAGGCCGGGGTCGACGTCGTGGCGCAGCTCGGCGCTGATGCGGAACACCTTGGGGTCGGCGTCGCTGCGGGCGGCGAGGAAGATGTTGGAGGCGTTGTCGAGCCGCACCCAGGCTCGGCGCGTCACGCGGGGCCCCTCGGCTGGGAAGCAGGGTCCGGCTCGGAGGCGGAGCCCGGCTCAGGGGCGGGGGCCGGCGCCGAGGTTCGGGGGCCCGCCTCGGGGCGGGGCTCCGCGTCGGAGGCCGAGTCCTCGTCGAGGAACCGGTTGATCTCCTCGTAGGCCTCCCGGAGCGGCCGGGAGAAGCGGGGCAGGGTGATGAAGCCGTGCAGCGCCCCGTCCACGCGATGGGTCCGCACCGTGTTCCCCGCCTGCTCCAGGACGCGGGCGTAGGCCTCACCCTCGTCGCACAGCAGGTCCAGCTCCGCGGTGATCACCAGGCTCTTCGGCTGCCCCGAGTGGTCCGCGGCCTCCAGGGGCGCGACCATCGGGTCCTGCCGCCTCTCCGCGTCGGGCACGTAGAGCTCGAAGTAGTCCTGGACCTCCGTGGTGGTCAGTCGGTAGCCCTCCCCGTGCTCGCGCACCGAGGCGAAGGGGGAGGTCAGGGGGTCGTGGTCCCAGTGGGCGACCGGATACAGCAGGATCTGCCGGCTCGCCCCGCGTCGTCCCTCGTCCCGGAGCATCAGGGAGACCACGGCGGCGAGGTTGGCCCCGGCGGAGTCGCCCACCAGGACGATCCGGCCGGCGTCCTCGATCCCGGCCCGCCCCGGATCCTCCAGCAGGAGCCGGGCCACGCGGCGGCAGTCCTCGAGGCCCGCCGGGAACGGGTGCTCCGGGGCCAGCCGGTAGTCGACGGAGGCGACGACGCAGCCGGTGAGGTCCGCCATCGCAGCGCACGCCGGGGTGTAGCTCTCGATGTCGCCGGTGACCCAGCCGCCGCCGTGGAAGAAGAGCAGCACGTCCTCGCGTCGTCGCTCCTTCGGCTGGAAGACCCGGACGGGGATCCGGTGGGAGCCGTCCTCGGAGACGATCTGCCGGTCCAGCGTCTGATACCGCGACGGCGGCAGGGCGGCCAGGTGGCGCTGGAAGCGGCGGACCTTCTCGTAGTCCTGGCGCATGTTGACCCGCGGGGCGGAGAACAGTCGCAGGACCGCGCGGAAGGCCCGGTTCATGGGCGGACGGTGGGGTGGGAGGCGGACTGTTCCATGGGCCCAGCCTATCCTGGGGGCCGGCAGGCCGGCGGGCTGCCGGGGCGGCCGCCTCGGGCGGGACCGTACGGCGGCTCCTGCGCCCGGGGAGACGGAGGCTGCCGATCTCGTCCCGGAGACGAGCGTTCCCGGCAGGCCGTTCTGAGTCCGTCCGCAGGCGGGGCCCGTCCCTTTATCCACAGTTCCGCCGAACCCGTAGACGTACGTCAGCAGCGGCTGACACTGTGGATACATCCGAGGCACCCGACGCTGGAGGCAGAGCACGATGAACGACATCCCCGCACAGCATCAGACCCCGCCAGGCGAGACGGGACGGATGAAGCCCCAGCCGGACCACGGAGAGGACAGCTACCGCGGCTCCGGCCGCCTCGAGGGCAAGGCCGCGGTCGTCACCGGCGCGGACTCGGGGATCGGGCGGGCCGTCGCGCTCGCCTTCGCCCGGGAGGGCGCCGACGTCCTGATCTCCTACCTCGACGAGCACGAGGACGCACGCGAGACCGCCCGCCTGGTCGAGGACGCGGGGCGGAAGGCCGTGGTGCTCGCCGGCGACGTCGCGGATCCGGCGCACTGCCGCGCGATCATCGACCGCGCTCTCGAAGAGTTCGGCCACCTCGAGGTGCTCGTCAACAACGCCGCCTTCCAGATGACCCACGAGACGATCGAGGAGATCCCCGACGAGGAGTGGGACCGCACCCTGGCGATCAACCTCAGCGCGTTCTTCCACCTGGCCAAGGCGGCCGTGCCGCACTTGCCCGCAGGCGGCTCCATCATCGCCTCCACCTCCGTGAACTCCGACGACCCGCCTCCCGCGCTGCTGGCCTACAACGCCACCAAGGCCGGGATCGCCAACATGGCGGGGGACCTCTCGCAGATGCTCGGCGAACGTGGCATCCGCGTCAACTCCGTGGCCCCCGGTCCCATCTGGACCCCGCTGATCCCCTCCACGATGCCGGCCGAGCAGGTCGAAGGCTTCGGGCAGCAGGTGCCGCTGGGCCGCGCGGGGCAGCCTGCAGAGCTGGCGCCGGTCTACGTCATGCTCGCCTCCGACGAGTCGAGCTACGTCTCCGGGGCCAGGATCGCGGTCACGGGCGGAAAGCCCATCCTGTGACCGCCGTGAGCGGAGCATGGCACCCGCTGCGCGTCACAGCGCCCGCGCGCCCGCTGGTGTTCGGCGGGCACTCCATCGCCGGACGGCTGGGCAAGAGCGGGATCCCCGATTGGTCGATCGCCGAGACCTGGGAGGTCAGCGACGTCGACGGCAACCAGTCGACCGTGACCGAAGGGCCGTGGGCGGGGGCCACCCTCCGGGACCTGGTGGCGCACGACCCCGAAGGGCTGATGGGACGGGGGTGGAGCGGCGAACACTTCCCCCTCCTGACCAAGTTCATCGATGCGGCGGGGGCCCTGCCGGTGCACCTGCACGCCGCCGACGCCGCCGCCCGGCGGCGGGAGGGCCAGCCCAACGGCAAGACCGAGGCCTGGCACATCCTCGACGCCGCTCCCGGGGCCACGGCCCTGTGCGGCGTCCGGCAGGGGGTGACGGCGGAGCAGCTGCACCGGGCGCTCCTGGATCAGGATTTCGACGCCGTGCTGCGGCGCCTGCCGGTGCGGGCCGGTGAGACCATCTACGTCCCCGGCGGCACGCTCCACAGCTTCGGTCCCGACACGCTGATCTACGAGATCGAGCAGACCTCGGACGTCCAGCAGCATGCGATGCGCTGGAACATGGAGGACGGGTCGGAGGTCCCGGAGGAGGAATGGCACGCCAACCTCGAGGCCGTCATGGATGAGGTCGACCTCGAGGCGCGGCCGGACTTCCACGCGGGACTGAGGATCCAGGTCGGCGACGGCGTCGAGAGGGTGTTCTGCTGCGCGGGCCCCCACTTCGCCCTCGAGCGCTGGCGGGCCGGCACGGTCCAGCCCATCCGCCGCTCCTCCGAGACGGCTCAGATCATCACCAATGTGGGGGCCGCGGTGACCGTACGCGTCGAGGAGCGCTCGGCGGGCCTGGGACCCGCCGAGACGCTGGTGGTCCCGGCGGCACTGGGCGAGGTCGAGATCGAGGGGCCGGCGGACGTCCTGGTCGGGTACCTCCCGGACCTGGAGCGCGACGTCGTCGCTCCCCTCATGGAGGCGGGTTACAGCCGCGAGCTGATCGCCGCTCTGGGAGAGGGGCTGGAGGGGGACGCACCCGCGGGGTGAGTTCTGCCACCGTCCTCGGCGGCGGACCGCCGGTGCGGCCCCGGCGACGGCTCCCTCCCCCGGGACTTCACCGCAGAGCTCCTCCCGGGGGAAGGGCTCGGATCAGCACGCCCGTGTACCGTGGGAGCCTGTCCACCGCTCGCGGGCCTCGGCGAAAAGGAACCCCGTCCATGATGAAAGAACAGCTCAAGATCTCTCTGGCTTTCGTGGGGCTCCTCGTCGGAGCCGGGTTCGCGACGGGACTCGAGGTGATCCAGTACTTCATCTCCTTCGGCCTGAACGGCCTGTGGGGCGTGCTCATCGCCGGGGTGGTCATGACCACCGCCGGGGCGGTGATCCTCCAGCTGGGGAGCTACTTCCTGGCCGAGGAGCATCACAGCGTCTTCCGCGAGGTCGCGCATCCGGTGATCTCTCGGAGCCTGGACCTCGCGGTGATCGCCACCCTCTTCTGCGTCGGCTTCGTCATGCTCGCCGGCGCGGGGTCCAACCTCGAGCAGCAGTTCGGCCTGCCGACCTGGATCGGCTCACTCATCATGCTCGTCCTGGTCGCGACGACCGGGCTGCTGGACGTGGACAAGGTCAGCAGCATCATCAGCGCTGTGACGCCTCTGCTGATCGTCGCCGTCCTCACGGCGTTCGTCTACACCCTGTTCAACCTGCCCGACGGCGTCGGGCGACTCAGCGAGCTGGCGATGCAGGAGGAGTCCCCGGTCAGCCCCTGGTGGCTCTCCGCGCTGAACTACAACGGCCTGGCTCTGATCCTCGGGGTCTCGATGTCCCTGGTGATCGGGGGCGCGCACAGCAACCTGCGCGCTGCCGGGCGCGGCGGCCTCATCGGCGGCGTCATCTACACGATCCTCCTGGCGATGGCCGCCTTCACCCTGCTGATGAACATCGAGAGGGTCGCGGGGGACAATGTGCCGATGCTGAGCCTCTTCGAATCGATGCATCCGGTCATGGCCTTCATCATGACCTTCATCATCTTCCTGATGATCTACAACACCGCGATCGGCATGTTCTACGCCCTGGGCAAGCGCGTCACCGCCAAGCATCCCCGGAGGTACGTCCCCGTCTTCCTCGGGCTGTGCGCGGTGGGGTACGCGGTGAGCTTCGTCGGCTTCGAGACGCTGATGGTCTACGTCTACCCCGTCCTCGGCTACCTGGGCCTGGCGATGGTCGTGCTCCTGGTCGGCTGGTGGGCGAAGTCCCGGGGGCGCTTCTCCCGCGAGTCCGAGCGACGGAGCCGGATCCGAGACC
This sequence comes from Rothia halotolerans, assembly GCF_004136635.1. Lineage (GTDB taxonomy): Bacteria > Actinomycetota > Actinomycetes > Actinomycetales > Micrococcaceae > Rothia > Rothia halotolerans. The sequence goes on from NZ_NOIU01000005.1 coordinate 137,007, forward strand.
TCGCGGAGCGGCGCGAGGACCCCGAGCGGGACTTCGGGATCCGTGAGCAGTCCGAGCTCGACGCGGAGCTGAAGGGCTCGGACATCGATGGGGACCGGCTCGAGCAGGCCGTCACGAGCGAGATCTCGATCAAGGGCACGGCCCTCGACCGGGCGTCCGGGACCGAGCGGGGCCCCGGAACGGGCCAGGAGGAGGATCCCGGCGTGGACCGGGAGGGGTAGCGAGAGCCCAGCTCGCCGGCGTCTCTTCGCGAACCGCGCACGGGAGGACGGGAAGAGGGCCCTCGCGGGCTTTCCCCGCCACGGCCCTCTTCTCCGCCGTGCCTCCTCAGGCCCGCATCCGCGCCGCCGTGGGGTCGAACAGCGGCTCCTCCGCGACCACGGCCGGGAAGTGCTCGTCGAAGTAGGCCACCTCCAGCTCCGTCCCCGGCTCCGCCAGCTCGGCGGGCAGCCACGCGTAGGCGATCGACTGGCCGATGACATAGCCCTGATCGGCACTGGTCACGTAGCCGACCGGGCCCGCCGAGTCCTTTCCGGACCCTGCGGCGTAGACCGGCTCGTGGCCCACCAGGACCCGGGAGGGGTCGCGCAGGGTCAGGCAGGTCAGGCGGCGCTGAGGGGCTCCCAGCCCCTCCAGCTGCTCGGCCGCCGTCCCCTTGACCGCGAAGGCGATGCCCGCCTCCGCGGCGTTGTGCTCCCGGTGCATGTCGGTGCCCCACAGGCGCATCCCCTTCTCGAGCCGCAGGCTCTCGAAGGCGCGGCGGCCGACGGGGGCGATGCCGAACTCCGCCCCGGCGTCCATGATGCTGTCCCACAGGAAGCGCCCGAACTCCGCCGGGGCGTACAGCTCCCAGCCCAGCTCGCCGACGTAGCTCAGGCGCATCGCCAGGACGGGCACCCCCAGCACGCGGAGCTCGCGGCAGCGGTAGAAGCGGAAGGCCTCGTGGGAGATGTCCTCATCGACCAGCCGGGAGAGGATCTCCCGGGCATTGGGGCCCCACAGCCCGACGCCGCAGGATCCCGAGCCGGCGTCGGCGACGCGGATCGGGCTCGACCCCGGCTCCTCCCCGCGGTCCGCGGCCAGGTCCTCCAGGATCTGCCGCTGGACCCAGGTCTCGTCCTGGTGCCCGTTGACGCCCAGGTGGTAGCTCTCCTGACCCGTGCGGGCGATCGTGATGTCCGAGAGGACGCCGCCGCCGTCGCTCTGCATCAGGGCGTAGACCACGCCCCCAACGGTCTTCGCCATCGGCCGGCTCAGGCGACCCTTCTCGGCCAGGCCGTTGAGGAAGTCCGTGGCGCCGGCCCCGGAGACCGTCAGCCGGGGGAGGGAGGACATGTCCACGAGCCCGGCCGAGTCGCGCAGCGCGTGCGCCTCGACCGCCACGGTGGGGCTCCAGTACTGGGCCGTCCATGCATCGCGCTCGGGCAGGGCCCGATCGCCCAGCTTCGGCTCGGCGCGTCCGGTGTTGGCCTCGTACCAGAGGGGGCGCTCCCAGCCGTTGGCCGAGCTGAAGACCGCTCCCAGCTCCTTCTGCCGCTCGTAGAACGGCGAGGTCCGGATGCCGCGCAGTCGCAGCGTCGTGGACTTGGGGTGCACGATGTCGTACACCTCGTCGTAGGTCTCCTCGCCCTGCTCGCGGGCCCACCGCTGGGAGGTCAGGACGGGATCGAAGCGGGAGAGGTCGAGGTCGTGGGTGTCGAGGCCGGGCTCGCCGGTGGTGATCCACTCGGCGACCACCTGGCCGACGCCGGCGGACTGGGTGACCCACACCGACTGCGCCATCCAGAGGCCCTCGAGGCCGGGGACGGGCCCCAGCAGCGGACCGCCGTCGGGGGTGAAGGAGAAGATCCCGTTGAAGCTCATCGACTCGTCCAGCTCGGTGCCGCGCAACTCGGGCAGCAGCCTCTGCGCCTCGCGCCACGTGGACTCGTAGTCCTCGCGGGTGAACTCGTGGATCGCGGGGTGGACGCCGCTGGCCAGGAACTCGTCCGGCGCCGCGATCTCCTCGTCCGCGACCGGCAGGGGTCGGTGCTCGTAGGCGCCGATGGCGATGCGGTCCCCCCACTCGCGGAGGTACATGGCGTGGCCCTGGTGCCTCAGCATCGGCTTGACGACCTCGGTCTGCGGGTCCATGTCTGCGAGCGAGGCGACCGGCTGGCTGAAGCCGAAGCCGTGCTCCACGGGGAGCATCGGGATGTCGATCCCCAGCGTCTGACGCGCCAGCTTGGGGCCCCACAGGCCCGCGCAGGAGACCACGACGTCGGCCTCGAGGGTCTCCGCGGGACCGCCGGAGCCCACCGGGAGCACCTCCACGCCCGTGACCCGGCCGTTCTCGGTGTTCACGGCGGTCACCTGCGTCTCCGCGAGGATCCTGGCACCGCCGGCGACCGCTCGCTCGGCCTGGAACTGGACGGCGCGGATCCCCTTGACCACCGCGTCGGTGGGGGTGTGCATCCCGCAGATCACCTCGGAGGTGTCCAGGCCGGGCCAGAGGCGCCCGACCTCCTCGGCGGAGACGATCTCGGAGGGGATGCCCCAGGACTCGGCGAAGCCGTGGCGGCGGTGCAGCTCGCGCGCCCGCTCGGGGGTCGTGGCGATCTCGAGCCCGCCGACGCGCTTCATGACCCATTCGCCGTCGACCTCCAGGCCGTCCAGCTTGTCCAGCGTCCGCTGCGCGAGCAGGGTCATCGAACGGCTCGGCGACGTCTGGAAGACGAAGCCGGGCGCGTGCGAGCTGGAGCCGCCGGTCACGTAGAGGGGACCCTGCTCGACGACGGTGACGTCGCGCCACCCCCGGAGCACGAGCTCGTCCGCGACGGCGGCACCCACCACCCCCAGTCCGATGATGACGACGCGGGCGTCCGCTCCCGACCGAGTACCTGCCATGCCGAATCCTCCCGTTCCCCGGCCCGCAGCTGCGGGCCCATGTGTGTCTTAGGTAACAACAGTACGGTCATGAAAAAGCCGTGAGCAAGAGTTCCGGCATATCGAGGGAAAATTAGTGGGAGCATAAACCTCCGCATTTGGTGCCGGGGTAAACAACCAGCAGGCTGATTATATTTTGTAACGGTTTGAACAGCTTGCTGATTGTTTTCGGAGGCCGATCGCTCCCTCCGGATGGGGCGGACGGGCCGATGCCGTTCCTGCGCCGGGATGGCGAGGTTGAGCGGTGCACACAGTGCACCGCGAGGGCCCCTCGGTTGTTTCGGCATGATTAATTTCCGGATATGTCCCCCAACCTCTTGACGGGCTATGAATGACCTAGGTCATACTTATGGAACGCACGTGTTGTGCATTACAAACGCTGTTGCACCCGTTGCAACACAGGCCCGAATGGTTGGTGACCAAAAGTGGCATTTAGAGCATGTTCACTCAACGACCTGACCCCTGGGGAGGGGTTGCGCATCGACTCGGTGAATCCGCCGATCGCAGTGTTCCTGACGGATGAGGGAGACGTCCACGCGATCGACGACACCTGCACCCATCAGGACGCCTCGCTGGCGGCAGGGTGGGTCGAGGACTGCCGTGTCGAGTGCCCTCTCCACGAAAGCACCTTCTCGCTCCTCACGGGCGAGGTGGACCAGCCGCCGGCGAAGCGCGGCGTCCGGGTCCACGAGGTGGAGCTCGAGGGGGACGACGTGCTCGTCGAGCTCTCCGACAAGGCGCCCCAGCTGCCTCCGGGGGTGACCCTCTGATGCCGATCACCCCAGACTGCCGTATCCTCATCGTCGGCGCCGGGCTGGCGGGCTATCATACGGCGCGCGGGCTACGCGCCCACGGCCACACCGGCTCGATCACCGTCATCGGCGAGGAGTCCCGGCCGGCCTACGACCGTCCCGCCCTCAGCAAGGCGTACCTCACGGGCGCCGTCTCCGAGGAGGACCTCCACCTCGACGACCCGGAGAATCCGCTGGACGTCACGTGGGTCAGCGGCCGCGGCGTCGTGGGCCTCTCGCAGAGCCCGCTGGGCGTCGAGACCAACGACGGAGGGTTCCACGAGGCGGATGCGGTGGTCATCACCACCGGGGCCTCGGCCTGCACCCTCCCTCCCGCTGAGTCGGATTCCGGCTCCTACGTGCGCCCCTACGTGCTGCGAAGCATGGAGGACGCCCTCGCCCTCCGCGACGCCAATCTCTACGGCGCCGACGTCGTGGTGGTCGGCGGCGGCTTCCTCGCCCTGGAGGCGGCGGCGACCTGCATCGGCCGCGGGGCGGAGTCGGTGACCGTCGCCGCCGGCGAGGAGCTCCCCGGCGCCAAGCGCCTGGGCCGTCCCGTGGGCCAGGCCATCCGCATCGCCCATGAGGCCCGCGGCATCCAGTTCGCGCCCCCCGGCCGGGCGATGGGACTGCGCAGCAGCTATTCGGGGGAGACGGTCCGCCACGAAGTGGTCCTCGAAGGCGGGCAGCAGCTGGAGGCGCACGTCGTCATCTGCGCCATCGGGGCCAAGCCCCGCACCGAGTGGCTGCGGGACTCCGGGGTGCCGCTCACCGCGGACACCTCCGCCATCCTGTGCGATGACACCGGGGCGACGTCGGTCCCCGGCGTCTACGCCGCGGGCGACTGCGCCCAGTGGGCATCCCATTCCAGCGGGCTGCGGCCCGTCGGCCACTGGCAGGAGGCCGTGGAGGAGGCCGGCGTCATCGCGGCGACGCTGACCGGCGCGAACCCGGTCTCCCTCCAGGAGCCCTACTTCTGGTCCGATCAGTTCGACCTGCGGATCCAGGGGGCCGGGCGCATCCACAGCGCCGACCAGCACGAGGTGCTGGAGGGGACGCCGGAGGAGGGCAACCTCCTGGTCCGCTACCTCCGCGACGGGCAGGAGACCGGGATCCTGGGCATCAACCGCCTCCGGGACGTCAAGTGCTGGCGCAAGAGGCGCCAGATCCGCAGCACCCCCGCCCAGCAGACATCAGCACCATCGACGGGCCAGATCCCCACCCTGTCCCGCTAAAGACTCGACGAGGAGTGTATCCATGATCATTGACCAGCTGAACGAACCGGTTCCCGGCTCGTCCCTGCTCTCCACCCCCACGGGGGACGCCTATACAGACCCTACGATCTTCGAGCGTGAGCAGGCGGAGATCTTCGAGAAGATGTGGAACTGCGTCATGCGCGAGGACAGCCTCGCCACGGCCGGTGAATGGAAGACCATCACGATCGGACGCGAGGAGATCATCGTCGTCCGCACCCGCAAGTCCGGCATCAGGGCGTACTACAACGTCTGCCGCCATCGCGGGATGCGGGTCTGCACGTCGGGGGAGGGCAAGAACAAGACCCTCCAGTGCGGCTACCACGCGTGGACCTATGCCCTGGAGGGGGACCTGGTCGCGGCGCCGAACCTGACGTCCATGCCCGACGTGGACCGCAAGGAGTACGGGCTCAAGCCCGTCCACGTCCGCACCTGGCTCGGATACGTCTGGATCAGCCTGGCCGATGATCCGCCGTCGTTCGACGAGACCGTCCTGGGAGAGGTGAAGACGCGCTTCGGCGATGTGGAGTCCATCGACAACTACGGCGTCGAGAACCTCAAGTGCGGTGAGAGCAAGACGTACGACGTCCAGGCCAACTGGAAGCTCATCATCGAGAACTTCATGGAGTGCTACCACTGCGCCACGATCCACCCGGAGCTGACCGAGGTCATCCCGGAATTCGCGGACGGCCTGGCCTCGCAGCGCAAGAACGGCGAGGTCCACGGCGCGAGCTTCGGCGACGACATCCAGGGCTTCACGGTGGACGGCTCCTCGGGGGTCAGCTCGCTGCCCGCGATCGCGCCGGGCCAGGATCGCAAGTACTACGCGATCACCGTGAAGCCGCAGGTGTTCATCAACACGGTGCCCGACCACGTCATCATCCACCGGATGTTCCCCGTCTCGGAGTCTCGGACGATCGTGGTGTGCGACTGGCTCTTCCAGCCGCAGGTCATCGACGAGGGCATGGAGATCGCGAACTCCGTGGAGCTGTTCCACCGGGTCAACCAGCAGGACTTCGAGGCATGCGAGCAGACGCAGCCCTCGATGAGCTCCAAGGCCTACGACCACGGCGGCGCGCTCGTCCCCAGCGAGCATCACATCGAGGAGTTCCACCAGTGGTGGGCCGCGCGCCTCGGCGGGAACGTGCCCGTTCCGGCATAGACGCCAGGGCATGATGGAAGGAGGCCGGTCGTGGGCCGGCCTCCTTCGCGTCTGCCGCACCCCGGACCAGCCTCCTGTTCCGGTACGGGTCCGGTGCGGATGGATCCGAAACCCCGCGCCCGGGCGCGTGTCGACGTGGAGGTCGCCTGTGAGCCAAGTGCTGAGCCGTGCCATGGACATCCTGGACCGGCTGTCCGAAGGGCCCGCGTCCCTGGCCGAGCTGAGCCGGGCGTTCGCCGTCCACAAGACGACGATCATGCGCTCGCTGCACACCTTGGAGAAGCGGGGTTACGTGGTGCGCTTTCCCGACGGGCGCTACCACCTCGGGCGCAGCGTCCTCGCCCTGGCCGCTGCTGCGGTGGAGGACCGCGGGGTGCAGCCCGTCGCGCACCCGCACCTGGTGGCGCTGAACGCCCGGGTCGGGCACACGGTGCTCCTGGCCGTCCTCGAGGGGGAGGACGTCGTCTACATCGACAAGATCGAGCCCAGCGGCTCCGTGCGCACGCCGTCCCGGAGCGGGCTCCCCGCCTGGCTGGGGGCGACGGCGGTCGCGAAGGTCCTGGTCGGAAGCCTCGGACCCGAAGGCCGGCAGCGGATGCTCGAGCGCGTCGAGTTCATCGCGCGCGGCCCGAACACCCTGAAGAGCCCTGAGCAGGTGCTCGCCACCTGGGAGGAGGCCGGCCGCCGCCATTGGGCCGCGGATCGCGAAGAGCACGAGAGCTCGGCGGACTACATCGCCGTCCCCGTGTACGGCCTCGACGGGGCGGTGTGGGCCGCCCTGTCCGTCGGGGTCCCGACGGCGGCGATGGACTTCCAGCAGCTGACCGCGCTGCTGCCGGCGCTTCACGAGACCTCCTGCGCGATCTCGGCCGACCTGGGGTACCGCGGCGAGGTCCCGGCGCCCGAGACGGGCGAGTCGCCCTGACCGCCCCTCGGCGTCGTGGCTCCTGATCCATCGTCCGGCTCCGCGACAGGGGAAGGACGAGTGCGGTGAGATGCGACCACTGCATGGGAGACCCTCTGACGCCGAGGTGGCACTGCAGAGGGTCTCCGGCCGCGGGCCTGCCCGGTAGGACCCGTTAGGAGGCCTCCCGTGGGATCGTGTGATGCCATGTCCGGGACCAGAACTCCTCGTCATCGACCCGGCACTCCACCGACGACTCCGCGTAGAAGTTCTCCGCGTCGCAGGTGATGGTCTGCTCCGTGACCAGGGAGGTGCTCCAGCCCTGGTCGGGACGGGCCAGACCGACCCGCCAGGTGGCCTCGGCCCGCGCGGAGAGGGGATCGTCCCTTCTGATGACGTATCGCTCCACCGTGTCCTCGTCATAGTGCAGCCCGTCGGGGTACACCCGGGTGCCGCCGTAGGCGGGATCCACCTCCAGCACCGAGGTGCCGGCGGCGACGTCGTGACTCGCCAGTCGCTCGGGCCGCTGCGCGCCGGCCGTCCCCGCTCCGGGGTACCGCACGTCCAGTCCCTCCGGCTGGACCGGGGGATCGAACCTCAGCGCCTCGTCCAGCCGTCGCCGCTCACTTCCCGCCGCGACAGCCTCGCGCTGGGGAAGCGTGAACGAGCTGCCGGCGAGGTCCACGGAGACCGGCGCCGTCCCGGGCTGCGGCCAGATCCACGGCCAGTATGCGTTGGAGAGGGCCAGCCGCAGCACATGCCCGGCGGGGAACCGGTAGCCGACGCCGGTCATCGGGAAGCTCACGTCCTCCCATCCGCCGGCGGGGAAGGCGTCCGCTCGGTCTCGGCCGTTCCGCGCGGAGAGGTTGAGGTTGCCGCGGGTGACCATGGTCGAGGATCCGTCGGGAGCCACATCGCACAGCCGCGCGTAGACCTGCCCGCGCGCGGAGTCGGTGCTCACGCGCAGGTTCAGCTCGCCGTTGCCCAGGATCTCGAGGTCCTCGGTCAGGGGGAAGTCGAAGATGACGCTGCGGCCGTCGTCGTCCCGCTGGTCCGCCGGGAGGTCGGCGGCGTTGCCGTAGGGGAAGTACCGGCCGGCGTCCTTGCCGGTGTCCATGGGGGAGTCCACGAGCACGACGCCGTCGTCCGCCGCTGCGAGGGGGGATACGTGCGCGTCCTCTAGGCCGAACCGGCGGCCCGGGACGTGGGGGGAGGGCCATTCCGTCTCAGCGACCCACCGCCCCGGCATCTGCTCGTACACCGAGGCGGGGCGTACGCTGTCGGTGATCCAGGCGCGCAGGAGGGGCTCCTCCATGACGTCGTTGTCCTCGTCCTTGAGCCAGTAGTCGAACCAGCGCCGGGTCTCGCCGAGGAAGTCGATGTGGGGGCCGGGACGCAGATCGCGGTCCGGGTACTGGTGGGCCCACGGCCCGATGAGCCCCTTGACGTTCTTCCCCCGCGCGGAGAGGTTCTCGCAGAGGCGCAGGACCGTGTCGCGGTAGGGGTCGTACCAGCCGCCGACCGCGAGCACCGCGGCGTCGAGCCGGTCGTAGTCCTCGCACACGGAGCCGTGGCGCCAGTAGTCGTCACGCGTCTGGTGCCCCATCCACGTCTGGACGAACGGCTCCATCCGGTCGAGGCGGTGCCTCCACTGCTCCTTCCAGTCCTCCCGGACGCGGATGTCCGGCGGGCGCGACTCGAAGGTCAGCATCGTGGCGGCCCACGCGTGCATGTCGACGCCGAGCATCGAGCCGCCCATGTAGTGCACGTCGTTGTCGTATCTGTCGTCGGTCGAGCACACGGTCACGATCGCCTTCAGCGCCTCGGGCCGGAGGTGGGCCAGCTGCAGGGAGTTGAAGCCGCCCCAGCTGATGCCGAACATGCCGACCTTGCCCGAGCACCACTCCTGGACGGCCAGCCAGTCGATGACCTCGACGCCGTCCCTGAGCTCTTGCTCATCGTATTCGTCGCCGGGAACCCCGTCCGAGCTGCCATGGCCGCGGATGTCCACGCGCACCGAGGCGTAGCCATGGCCGGCGTAGTACGGGTGACGTTCGTGGTCCCGTGGGGCGGTCCAGTCCCCGTGCCGGTATGGGAGGTACTCCAGGATGGCGGGCACCGGCTCGTCGGTCACCGGACGCCACGCCTTCATCCACAGGCGCGTCCCGTCAGAGAGCGGGATCCAGTCCTCCACGATCTCGACGTCGTAGGGAAAGTCCTTGATGATCTCTATGAGGTTTCCTTTCGACTAGGCGACGGAGTGCATGCGTCGACGCATCCACGGCGTCAGAAGAATCAGCAGAACACCGTACCCCAGGATGACCAGACCCTGGATTCCGAAGTACGCGGTCATGTTCTCGTAGGTGAAGAGCTTGACCAGCTGCGCCTGGATGCCCTGGGCAAGGGCCATCGCGGCGAACCACAGCGCCATCGTCTGGGAGGCGAAGGCGCGTGGCGCGAGCTTGGTGGTCGCGGACATCCCCGAGGTCTGCAGGATCAGGTCTCCCAGCCCCAGGAAGACGTAGCAGCCGATCAGCCAAGCGCTCGCGATCAGGGCGCCGCCCGGGGTGACCGCCCCGGCCAGTGCTACCAGCAGGAACGCGACGCCGCCGAAGACGGCGCCGAGCCCCACCTTGGTGGCCACGTGCGGCTGGCGCCTGCCCAGTTTGATCCACAGCCAGGCGAGCACCGGACCCAGGATGATCTCCACGATCGCGGTCAGCGAGATGTACCACGTGGAAGGATAGGCGGCGCCGAAGAAGACGTTCTCGGTCCGTTCCAGTGCCACGAAGTTCAGGGTGTTGCCGGTCTGGAAGTAGCTGAGGTTGTACACGACCAGCGCGACGAGCAGCAGCGCGAAGGGTCCGAGGTTGCGCCGCTCCAGGGCGGTGACCTTGGGCGAGCGGTACATCCAGAGCAGGAACACGATCGGGACGATCGCGGTGACCACCGAGATGGCGTTGACGAAGCCCTCCAGGGTCTGCCCCGAGAGCACGGAGAACAGCACCCCCACGGCGACGACGCCGGCGACGATCCCGACCACCGCCCAGAATTTCCCGTCCGGCTGGAACGCCGCGCGGATCTCGAGGGCACGAGCCCTCCCTGCCAGGTGCCTCCGGCTGAACGTGAACTGGATCAGGCCCAGGATCATCCCGACGGCAGCGGCCGCGAACCCGGCGTGCCACTGGACGTTCTGACCGAGCCACCCTGCGACGAGAGGCCCCAGGAAGGCGCCGATGTTGATGCCCGCGTAGTAGATCGAGAATCCCGCGTCACGGCGCGTATCGCCCCGCTCATAGAGCTCCCCGACCTTGGTGCTGACGTTCGGCTTCAGCAGGCCGGTGCCGACGACGATCAGGCCGAGTCCCACCCAGGTGGCGAACTCGGCGGGGAGCCCCATGAAGATGTGTCCCGCCGCGATGATCACGGCGCCCCAGAAGACCGCCCGGAACGTGCCTGCCATGCGATCCGCCACCCAGGCGCCCGCGATCGAGAGCAGGTACACCAGCGCCCCGTAGGCCGCGACGATCGAGGACGACGTCGTCTGCTCGTAGCCGAGCCCGCCGTTGGCGATCGAGTCGGCGAAGTACAGGGCCAGGATGGCCTGGAACCCGAGGAACGAGAAGCGCTCCCAGAGCTCGAGGCCAAAGAGGGACATGAGCCCGCGGGGATGGCCGAACAGCGGAGGGGCCTCACGGACCTCCCGATCCTCCCGTCGGGCCTCATCCCAGCGGGCCCTGAAAGCGGGATCGTCCAGCTGCCCGGGGGCGATGGCACCGGTGGCAACGGGGTGATCGTCTCCGGAGGGCGGGTCGTGGGGGCGTTTCGGGTCGTCAGCTGCGTGAGACATGGCGTCCGATTCGAGGTGGTGGGCGGTCGGAGGACGGCATCAGCTTAGAGCTGTCCAGCGTCTCGGGAAAACTTCTCTCATAGGACGGGACAGCGCTCAGCCGGTGGCTTCGTCGCCACGCGTTGCCCCGAACGTCTCATGTGGTGTGGGACACGTCGAGAGGCCTCCGTGAGGCGTGCGCGGACAGGAAAGCAGCGTGCAGGCCGGCCCAAAGGGCGGTCGGTCGTTCAGCTGCGGGGCGGTCTTGGCGATGCGGCCCTCGGGCGACATACTGGGAGGCGATCAGAGATGAACACCGCTCGCGGAGGCTCCGGCCTGGCCGGGGCGGCCGATGGCGAGAGGCGAGGCGATGACTGAGGAATCGGGGCGGGGCCGGCTCGCCTCGCGGCTCTTCCCCGACGGCGAGGAGCCGGACCCGCGCTTCACGCTGGCCAACGAGCGTACGTTCCTGGCCTGGATCAGGACCTCGCTGGCCTTCCTCGCCGGCGGCATCGCCCTGGAGGCCTTCGCCGTGCCGATCTTCGACGAGCTCTGGCGTCGGGTCTTCGCCGTCGTCCTGATCGGGGTGGGGGGGCTGATCAGCCTGGGGGCGGCCTCCCGGTGGATCCGGGTGGAGCGCAGCATGCGCCGTCGCCGCGCTCTGCCGGTGCCGCTGATCGTCCCGCTGCTCAGCTTCAGCTGCGGGGCGGCGATGGTCGTCGTCGTCCTCGCGATCCTCCTATGACCGCCCGCCCGCGCGCCCGCGGCGGCCCGGCCCGAACCGCCGCCGGCCTCGGCCGCCGGCCCGGGAAGGAGCCCGGCCGCCCCCAGCACCGCGATCCGGGGCTGCAGCCCGAGCGGACCGTGCTGTCCTGGGGCCGTACCCTGCTGCTGTTCGCTACCGTCTCCGCCGTCTTCCTGCGCTGGCTCCCGCACTACGGGGGGTGGATGGTCGTGCTGGCCTTCCTCGCCGCCTCGACGGCGGCCGGGATCTACCTGAGCCAGCGGCACCGCTACGGGAGGCAGAGCCGCGGCGTCTCCGCCGGCGTCCTGGAACCCGACGCCGTCGCGGTCCTCGCGACGACGGCGGCCACGTGCGTCCTCGGCGGGCTCGGGGTCTGGGTGGTCCTGGGATAGGAGCGGCCTCGTCGAAGGGTGCGGGCTCGGAGGGCCTCCGCCGTATCGCCGTCAGGGAAACCGCCCCCGGCGACCGTGGACGCCGATTGCCACCGCCCGCCCGGTGTGCATAGTCTCGAATCACTCATCCGCCATCAGTGATAGGAGACACAGTATGCCCACACGCACTTCCCGCACCGCCTGGAAGGGATCGCTGGAGGAGGGCTCCGGCCGGGTCGAGCTGAGCAGCTCCGGGGCCGGCGCCTTCGACGTGTCCTTCCCCAAGCGCTCCGCCGAGAAGGCCGAGGGCACCACCAGCCCCGAGGAGCTCATCGCCGCGGCCCACTCGTCCTGCTACGCCATGCAGTTCTCCGCGCTGGTCGGCGAGGCCGGCGGGACCGTGGAGTCCCTCGACGTGTCCGCCGACGTCTCCCTCGGCCCGGAGCAGGGCGGCGGCTTCAAGCTGACCGGCATCGTCCTGAACGTCTCGGGCGACATCTCCGGTATAGACGCCGACGCCGCCCGCAAGGCCGCGGAGGATGCCAAGGCGACCTGCCCCGTCAGCAAGGCGCTGAGCGGCGTCGAGATCTCGCTGAAGGCCGGCTTCTAGGCTCCTCGGCCTCTCCCGAGCGGCGTGCCCGCCGGCGAGCTGCCCCTCCCCGGAGCGGTCTCGTCGGCGGGCGCGTCTCTCCGGCCGCACCGGTCGTCTCGACCGTCCGCGTCCTCACCCGCGGACCGCTCTCCGCCCGGCCCCTTCTACGCCCGTTCCGCCGCACCGATCCGGGAGCGGATCTCCTCGACGACGTCGTCCGGCCGGCGGACGGAGACGCGGTAGCGCCCGCTCCGCACGGTGATGAGGACGGAGTCCCCGCCGATCAGGTAGCCCGTGGTCCCTCCCCGCAGCCGGCGCAGGCCCATGCCGGCCAGCAGCCCGGTGGGCGCCGCGCGCTCGACGTCCTCGATGCTCTCCCACGGGATCCCCGCGCGGAAGATCCCGTACACGGAAACGACCAGCCCCTCCCGCGGATGCGCCGTCATCGTGGCGCGGCCCAGGGCGAGGCCGGCGAAGAGGGCGAGGGTGGGGACGCCGATCCAGATCGCCGTCGGCTCCCCGCCGAGGAGGCCGCCCAGCACGGTGCCCCCGCCGGCCAGGGCCCCGATTCCCACCAGGATCAGCAGATACCGCCGCGGCATGCGGACGGAGGAGATGACGCGCCGGTCGCCGGGACGGGGAGCTTCGGATCCTCTTGCCATGGCTCCCACGCTAGGGAACGACGACGCCGCGGGCACTTCGTGACGCCGGTTTGCGGCTCCGCCCGCGCCGGTCGTCCGCTGCCGCGCCCCGGTCCGGCGTCATGCCTCCGGCCCGGCAGCCCGGCCGTCCCGCGGCGTCCGCCCCCCCCCGCCTCACTCCGCGTCGTACCGATCCCGCGCCGAGAGCACCGCCTCGGCGTGCTCCTGGGCCCAGCTCCGCAGCGTCTGGATGGGGCCGGCGAGGGTGGCCCCCAGCTCCGTCAGCTCGTAGTCGACGCGGGGCGGGGAGGTCGGCCCCACGGTCCGCAGCACCAGCCCGTCCCGCTCGAGCGAGCGCAGCGTCTCGGTGAGCACCTTGGGCGTGATGCCGCCGACGCGCTCGCGGAGCCGCCCGAACCGCAGCGGCCCCTCCTCCAGCGCGGAGACGATCAGCGGGGTCCAGCGGTCCGTGACGTGCCGCAGCACGGTCCGGGAGGGGCACTGCGGGCTCAGCACGTCGAAGGCGGGCGGGGGCGGGGTCGTGAGCGTGTGCATCGGCTTCCTCGGTTACGTTGAGGTATCTGGTATCCGATGGATACTGTATCTTGTGCGGGGCCGGAACGCCGGTCCCGCCTCAGGACCGAGGAGGAATCATGAAGATCGCAGTCATCGGAGCCACCGGAATGGTCGGCTCCCGGGTGGTGTCCGAGGCCTCGAAGCGCGGGCACGTCGTCGACGCCTACAGCCGCTCCGGCAAGACGGTGGAGGGCGCCGAGACCGCCCTGCCGCTGGACCTGGGGGACACCGCCGGCGTCGCCGAGGCCATCGGCTCCCACGACGCCACGGTGATCACCGCGGTCAGCGGGCGCACCGGCAGCTACGCCGACGACGTCGCGAACCACCGCGGCCTCATCGCAGCCGCCCCGAGCGGGCGCTTCCTGGTGGTCGGCGGGGCGGGCGCCCTGCAGGCCGACGAGGAGACCCGGCTCAAGGACACCCCGGACTTCCCCGCCGCGTACAAGGCCGAGGCCGACGCCTTCTCGGAGATCTACGACGCCTACCGCACCTCGAGCGGCCTGGAGTGGACCATGCTGGCGCCTGCCCCCGCCATCGCGCCGGGCGAGCGCACGGGGCGGTACTCCACCGAGCTGGACCGCCCGGCCGGCGAGGCGATCTCCGCGGAGGACTTCGCCGTGGCCCTGGTGGACGAGCTCGAGGAGCCCGCCCACGCGGGCCGCCGCTTCACCGCCGCCAACTAGCCCCTGCGGCGACGCCGCGCGGTCCGGGCGGGAGGAGAAACCCGCCCGGACCGCGCGGCGTCGTGCCTCCGATGCCCGGCGCGTCCGCGGCCTACCTCCGCTGCTCCCGCCCCACGGTGTAGATCGCGCCGGTGGTCACGCCCTCCTCGACCTCCTCGAGCGTGCGCCCGCGGGTCTCCGGCAGTCCCCAGGCCATCACGACGATGGCGATGGCGTTGACGACCGCGAAACCGAAGAAGGACCCGGTCAGCCCGATGAGCTCCACCAGCGTCGGGAACGTGAGGCTCAGCAGCCCGTTGGCGATCCACATGCAGAACACGGAGATGCCCATGCCCACCGCGCGCATGTGCAGCGGGAAGATCTCGCTGAGCAGCACCCAGGTGGCGATGTTCAGGAACGTCTGCATGGAGCCGACGAACGCGACGATCAGCACCAGGATCACGAAGGGCCGGGCCGCGCTGTCTTCGGGCAGCAGCAGGGCGGCGGAGCCGATCAGCACGTGGCAGATGGTCGTCAGGATGTAGCCGGTGATGACCACGGTCCGGCGGTTGACCCGCTCCATCATCCACAGGGCGATGAAGGCGCCGACGACGCCGATCACCCCGGGCGCGATGTTGGCGATCAGCGCCGCCTGCGACTCGAAGCCCGACTCCGTCAGGATGACCTGGCCGTAGTACATCATCGAGTTGATGCCGGTCAGCTGCTGGAAGACGCCCAGGGCGATGCCGACCAGCAGGATGCGCAGCAGCCACCGGTTGCTCAGGACCGCCTTCCAGCCGGTGTGCTCGGCATGGTCCTCCTCGGCGACGGCGCTGCGGATGGACTCCGTCTCGGCCTGCGCGCGCTCCGGCGAGCGCACGGTGCTCAGGACCTGCAGGGCCTCCTCGTCCCGGCCCTTGGACAGCAGCCAGCGCGGGGACTCCGGCATCCGCAGCATCCCGAAGAAGAGGAAAATGGCCGGCAGCGCGGAGACGGCCAGCATGATGCGCCAGACGCCGTCGATGTGCCCCAGGGTGTTGCCGATGATGGCGTTGATAACGAAGGCGGCGAGCTGCCCGGTGACGACCATCATCTCGTTGCGCCCGGAGAGCGAGCCGCGGATCTCGTAGGGCGCGAGCTCGGCCAGGAAGACCGGCACCACGGTCGAGGCCCCGCCCACGGCCAGCCCCAGGAGGATGCGCCCGGCCACGAGGACCGAGATGCCGGGAGCCACCACGCAGAGCACGGCTCCTGCGAAGAACATGACCGCGAGCAGGAGGATGGTCTTGCGCCGTCCCCACCCGTCCGAGAGGCGCCCGCCCAGCATCGCCCCGACGGCCGCGCCGAAGAGCAGGGAGCTGGTGACGACGCCCTCGGTGAAGGCCGTCAGCCCGAGCTCCTCGCTCATCGGCAGCAGGGCGCCGTTGATGACGCCGGTGTCGTAGCCGAAGAGCAGCCCGCCCAGGGTGGCGACCAGGGCCACCAGGCCGAGCCTGCGGGTGTGGGGACCCTTGGTGAGGGGCGGCATCGTGCTGCCGGAGGTCGGGTTCGTGGTGTCTGGCAAGGAGACTCCTTCGTCGTGGGGCGCGCCGGCGGCGCGCGGTGGTGTTCTCGTGTGCCGCGTCGTGGCGGGGAGGTCCTCCGGCATCACGCCGGGGTGACGGCGAGCGCCCGGCTGAGCACCCCCGCCGCCTCCGCGACGCCGTCCGGCCCTCCGACCTCGACGTCCTCGTGCTCGATGGACAGCGCGCCGTCGTACCCGACGCCGCGCAGCGCCTGCACGAAGTCGGCCCAGAACCGCTCGCCGTCGGCCCCGCGGCCGACCGTGACGAAGTTCCAGGCGCGCTCGGCCGGGTGGTCCAGGGTGAGGTACTCGAGGCGGCTGCGGACCTGCGCGGCCTCCTCGACCCGGGTGTCCTTGGCGTGCACGTGCTGGATCGCCGAGCCCAGCGCCGGGATCGCCCGGAGCGGGTCGGCGCCCATCCAGAGGAGGTGGCTGGGGTCGAAGTTCACGCCCACGGTCTCGCCGATCTCCTCGCGCAGCCGCAGCGCGGAGGGGACGTTGTAGACCAGCTGGTTGCCGTGCATCTCCACGGCCAGGCGGCTCACGCCCGCCCGGCGGGCGAACTCGGCGAGGTCGGCCCAGTAGGGCAGGGCGACGTCGTTCCACTGGTGCTCCAGCATCTGCGTGGTCTCCGGCGGCCAGGAGGTGGTGATCCAGTTGGGCATGAGGTCGCCCTCGCGGCCGGCCGGCAGCCCGGACATGAGGACCACGGTCTCGACGCCGAGCTCCCCGGCCAGGCGGATCGCGTCCCGGGTGACGCCGTCGTTGCCCGGCTCGCCCGGGTGCAGGGGGTTGCCGCTGGCGTTGATCGCGGAGATCCCCAGGCCCTCCCCCTCGACGCGCCGCTTCAGGTCCGCCCGCGCGCTCTGGGAGGCCAGCAGGTCCGGGGCGCTGACGTGCGGCGTGGGGGACCAGGGGCCGGCCCCGAACTCGACCGTCTCGGCGCCGACGGCGCGCGCGTGGGCGAGGGCCTCGTCCAGCGTCAGGTCCGCCAGGCTGTCCGTCAGGACACCGATGTGCATGGTGACTCCTTCGTCTTTGACACATTGACAGCACAAAATAGTGCGCCCTACCGTGGAACGTAGCACACATCACAGGCTCTGCACCATGCCGCGGGACTCGTGCCCGGTGGGGGAGCCGGCCGCGTCGAGGAGGAGCGCATGAGTGCACAGGGCATGCCCGCATCGAGGATCCCGGACCCCATGGACGCCCCGGCGCTCCGGTGGGGCGTCATCGGCCCCGGCAACATCGCGGGCTCCTTCGCGGAGTCGCTGCGCCGGCACACGCGCCAGTGGCTCACGGCCGTGGCCTCTCGCTCGCGGGGCCGGGCGGAGGGCTTCGCCGAGCGCTTCGGCGTCGAGCGCTACTTCGCCGACTACGCGGACCTGGCAGCGTCCCCGGACGTCGACGTCGTCTACATCAGCACGCCCCACACCGCGCACGCCGAGTGCGCCGAGCTGTGCCTCGAGGCGGGCAAGCACGTGCTGATCGAGAAGCCGGTGGGAGCCACGGCCGCCGAGGCCGACGCCGTCCGCAACCTCGCCGAGCGCAAGGGCCTGTTCGCGATGGAGGCGATGTGGTCCCGGTTCCTGCCGGCCTTCGACGTCGTGCGCCAGATCCTCGAGTGCGGTGACCTCGGGGAGGTCCGCTACCTCCGCGCGGACCTGGGGGAGCACTTCACCCCGGAGGGGAGCGCCCGCCTCTTCGACCCGGCGCTGGGCGGCGGGGCCCTGCTGGACATCGGCGTCTACCTGACCTCCTTCGCCGCGCAGGTCTTCGGCGAGGCGCCCCGGGTGCTCGGCGCCCGCGGCCGCCGGGCGGAGACCGGGGTGACCTCCGACGCCGCCTTCGACCTCGGCTTCTCCTCCGGCTTCGCCCAGCTCTACACGACGATGGGCACCCGGACGCCCACCACCGCCTTCGTCCAGGGCAGCCGGGGCAGGCTCGCCTTCGACGCCCCGTTCTACGCGCCGGGACGCATCGAGCTGGCCTCGGCCGACGGGACGCTGACCGAGGAGGCGACCTTCGCGGCGAGGACCCAGGAGGACGGGCTCTGCTACGAGGCCGCGGAGGCGGCCCGCCGGATCGCGGCCGGGGAGACATCCAGCCCTCTGCACCCGATGGGCGCCGCGGTGGACGTGCTGCGGGCGCTCGACGAGGTGGAGGAGCTGATCCCGCGCTAACCTCCGCGGACGGCGAAGGCGCCCCGGGCCGAGGGTCCGGGGCGCCTTTCTCACCGGAGGGGACGGAGGCTGGTTTCTCGTCGGAGGGGCGAAGACGGGCGCCTACCGCGGGACGGTGCGGATGGCCCCGGTGGCACGTCCTCCTCCCGCTCCTCGGCGGCGGCGATCGGGGTGATGAGTCCGAATCGCTTCTTGCGGGGTCCTGCGGTCAGCGGTGGCGGGGACGAGGCTCTCGCTGAGGGCAAAGCGGCCGAGCTTACGTGATGAGACTATGGTTAGGCTAACCTTGCCCCTTGTCAGGTCCGCGTCTAGATTGGGAGCAGGTCGTCTGTCCGTCCCGCCTCCACCGGCGGGCCGGGCCGCGCCTCGGCCCCTGGCGTCCGTCTCCGAAGGAGTCCCCATGTCCCGTGGATGGCAAGGTCTGGTGCTGCGAGCCCTGGGGGCCAAGGAGCATCTCATCACCCTCGTCTCCAAACGCTTCTTCACGGACCACTACGTCCGGCTGGAGTTCGAGGCGCCGACGCTGTTCAGCGACGTCGAGCCCCGCCCTGCCGCCTGGCTGCGGCTGTGGTTCCCCGACCCAGCCGGCGGGAGGAGGCAGTACCAGCGCGGCTACACCATCGCCGAGGCGGATCCGGAGGCCGGGCGTCTGATCATGGAGTTCGTCCTCCACGAGCCGGCCGGGCCCGCCTCCGCCTGGGCGCTCGGAACGGAGGCGGGGGATCAGCTGATCGCCCAGTCCCTCGGCTCGGTGCCGTTCCAGGCGCACGCCGAATCGGACCGCCTCGTGCTGCTGGCGGACCTCGCCGCCGTGCCCGCCGTCAACGCCGTCCTCCGCGAGCTCCCCGCCGAGCGCGACGTCGTCCTCCTCCTGGAGCAGGCCCACGCCGACGACGCCGGGGTCCCCCTGACGGAGCACCCCCGCCTGCGGGTCCACCGCTTCGATCGCGAGGGGCCGGCGACGATGGCCCGGCAGCTCGCGGAACAGGTCCCGGACCTCGACGGCGCGCAGGTCTGGGCCGCGGGGGAGAGCGGCTCCCTCAAGGGGATCCGGAAGGCGGCGAGCGGCCGCGCCGGAGGCTCGAAGGCCAACACGCACATCCAGGCCTACTGGATCGCGGGGCGCGCGATGGGGACCGCGCGGGACTAGCGGGGTATGAGGGGCGTCCCCTCCCTGGATGCCTACGCGGCCGCGGTCTCGAAGGTGGCCCGGACGCTCCAGCCGCCCGCGATGGGTCCTGTCTCGATGTTCCCCCCATAGACCGAGGCGCGCTCGCGCAGCCCCACCAAGCCGAAGCCGGAGGAGGGGAATTCGAGGTGGGAGCGCCGGGCCGGCTCGGCGTTGCTGATGGTCAGGCTGAGGCGGCGCTCGTCGGACTCCACCACGTAGCGGGCCCACGGGGCGCCCTGGGCGTGCTTGAGGATGTTCGTGGTCGCCTCCTGCGCGATCCTGATCAGCGTCAGTTCGAGCGAGCGGGGAAGCACGAGGTCCGCCGGGATCTCGATCTTCACCCCGATGCCCTGGGCGCGCAGGAGGGCGGCGAACTCCTGGATGCGAAGGCTCAGCCCGCCGGTGGTCTCCTCGCCGTCGGGCACCGCGCCGGGGGCGTCCGGCCCGTACAGGACCCCGAGCATGCGACGCATGTCCTTCAACGCCTGGCGCGAGGCGTCGCCGATGGCCTGTCTGGCCTCCGCCCGGTCCTCCGGGTCAGTCGCTGTATCCAGGACGCGCGCCTGCATCGCGATGATCGTGAGATCGTGCGCGACGACATCGTGCAGCTCCCCCGCGATGCGCTTGCGCTCATCGGTGATCGCCTGTTCCCGGGTCTCCTCCTGGATGCGGACTTCCTGGCTCAGACGCATATTGCGTAATGCGGCCAGCCGTAGGGATAGGCCGAGTCCGGCTCCGAAAACCACGAGAACGCCGATGAGCAGGCATTCGTACCAGAAGTAGTTCTCGACCATGATCATGACGACGAGCCACACCACAGTGAGAGCGCCCGCCACAATGCAGAAACGACCGGTGCATGCTCGGGCCACCAGGGCGGCCATGGGCACGATCGCCATGGGGAAGGCAGTGGGATCGAAGGCGGCGTATGAAACGATGGCGACGACGAGGAAGACCAGGGCACCCGCGGCAGGCCATCGACTGGTGAGAGCTACAAGAATTCCGACCGCAAGGACCGAGAACGCGTCCAGATATGAGGTGTCCGGCAGCTTTACCCCGGTCGCAATGAATTCCAGGATGACGACGCAGCCGACGCAGATTGCAACCGCCGCGCTTACCCAGCGCGGCAGCGGCAGAGATCTGAAGAATTCGGCTGATCTCATGGTAGGTCGGGATCTCTCTACGGGTTCATTGTCTCTGGGAAAGGCTCTCAATCGATAATACGAACGGGTTCAGCCCGGATTAGCGGCAGAGCCTCAGCACCGAGCACACCCACGAGTACGTGGTGACGGAGCCGTAGGAGGCGGTCGACGATGTCGAAGCGGCCTGAGCGGGCGCAGCCGAGGCGGCTCCCATCGGGACGGTCGCGAAGACGGCAAGGACGGCGATGGCGGCGAGACGACGCATGGTGTACTCCTCAGTACTCATTGCTACACACTTAAGTAGATGGTAACCAGTTTCGTGTAAAATCCTATGCATTGGTTACAACTTTCGTATCGTTTTTGTCGATCGAACGGGGATTTCCCCAGAGGGCGGCGCACGCAACAAGGAGGTCACATCGTGATTGAGGTTCTCATCGTCGATGACCAGCCGCTCATGGCCAAAGCCCTGAAGGTATTCGTCGACGGCTCCGAAGGTATGACGGTGGTGGGCGAGGCCTCCGACGGCGCCGAGGCGATCCGGCAGGCGGAGATCCTCTCCCCGGACGTCGTCGTGATGGACATGCAGATGCCGGTGATGGACGGCGTGGAGGCCACCCGGATCATCACCCGGGACCTCCCGAAGGCGCGCGTGCTGGCGGTCACCACCTTCTCCTCGGAGCAGTACCTCGTCCCCGCGCTGCGCGCCGGCGCCTCCGGCTACCTGGTCAAGGACGCGGAGCCGGAGGAGGTCGTCGCGGCGATCCGCGGCGTGTACGAGGGCAGCGGCGTCATCGCGCCGCAGGTGGCCTCGGACCTCATCGACGCCGTCCGGGAGGTCTCCACCGGACCGCTCCAGCCGGGCGGCCTCGTCGAGCACGGGCTGACGGAGCGGGAGCTCGCCGTCGTGCTCTCCTTGGCGCGGGGGAACTCGAACTCCGAGATCGCGGCCGAGCTGTTCCTCGCCGAGGCCACGGTGAAGACCCACATGGGTCGGATCATGGACAAGTGGGGCGTGCGGGACCGGGTGCAGGTCCTGATCCACGCGGCTCAGCTCGGCCTGGTGAGGATCGGGGTCTAGGACTCCCGCGGAAGACCTCGCCGGGGCCCGTCACCCCGCGAACGGTCGTACCGGCTGTCCGGTCGTTCCCGGCTCGGCCACGAAGACCGCGCCGGCTTCCGGCTGCTCTCCCTCGGGCACGTTCTCGCGGCTCGTCGTGATGAACAGGCGCTCGAGCCCCGGGCCGCCGAAGGTGCAGGCCGAGACGTTGGTGACCGGCAGCTCGACCACCTCGACCAGCCGCCCCCGGGGATCCCGGCACTCCACCCGGGAACCGCCGTAGATCGCCGTCCAGACGTTGCCCTCGGCGTCGACGCAGAGCCCGTCGGGACCCGCTGCGTCGGCGTCGTCGAGGGCGAACAGCGGGCGCGGGTCGTGCAGACCGGCCTCGGGGTCCCAGGAGTAGACGGTCGTCCGGTGGGACGGGGTGTCGTTGTAGTAGGCGAGGGCTCCATCCGGGCTCCAGCCGATCCCGTTCGAGACGGTGACGTCTGCGCGTATCGTGCGGCGGCTGCCGTCCGCGGAGACCTCGACGAGCACTGCGCCGCCGGTCTCCTGGTCGTAGCGCGTGGAGCCGACGAGGAGGGTGCCGGCGGGGGAGCAGCCGCCCTCGTTGAGCCGCGCGGCCGGGTCCTCGAGCACGGTCGAGAAAGGCCGCAGGCCGCCGAGGGCCGGATCCTCGGTCACGCTCAGGCCGTGCTCCGTGGCCACGACGGCACCGCCTCCGGCGCGGGGCCGCAGCATCGCGGCGATCGGGCTCCCCACCTCCGCGACGGCGATGCCCGCCGCGCTCTCGGTGAGCACGCGTCCGTTCGTCATGTCGACCCATCGCAGCGTGTTCGCGACGGGAGAGCCGTCATCGGGCCACCAGACGGGGCCTTCGGCGTGGAACGCCACGGGGTCGGTGTGCTGCGCGGCATGCATACTTCTTATTCTATGGATCCGCCTGCGCCTTCGTATAGTCGGGTTGTGAGCGTCAGCCGGAAGCCGGAGCAGACGGACACGTCGAGGGATGCGGGGCACGATGAACGGACACAGCGGAAAAGACTTCTGGGTGCGTGTGGGATATGCGCTCCTCGGGGTCGCGGTGATCGGGCTCGGGGCCTCGATCCTCCAGGTCGGCGGCGTCGGCGTGGACCCCTACACCGCGCTCAACATCGGCGTCAGCGACCAGCTGGGATGGACGCTGGGAAGCTACCAGCTCCTGAGCAACATCGTGCTCTTCATCCCGGTGCTGATCTGGGGGAGGCAGTACATCGGCTGGGGGAGCGTCATCAACATGGTGATGACGGGGTTCTTCATCGACCTCTTCTCCGCGGTCCTCGAGCTCTTCGTCCCCGATGAGCGCTCCCTGCTCGTCATGACGGTGTTCTTCGTGCTCGGCAGCATCACCTTCGCGTTCGGAGCGAGCGCATACATGACCGCGGGGCTGGGCACGGCGCCGTACGACGCGATCGCGCCCATGATCGTGGACCACACCCGGTGGGAGTACCAGAAGGTGCGTGTCCCCCAGGACGTCCTCGTGGTGGCGTCCGCTGTGCTCTTCCGCGGCCCGGTGGGCTTCGGCACGGTCATGACGGCGTTCTTCAACGGCCCGCTGATCCAGTTCTTCACGAAGCGGGTGCACCAGCCCGTGCTGGCGAAGCTGACGGGGTCCCCCGTGGAGGAGGCCGGCTGACGGGTTGCCCCCGGTCAGGCACGCGCCTGGAGCTCGCGAACCCCTCGGAGGCTCTCGGCCGGCGCTCCTCCGCCGCTCCTCGCACCCGGGCCACCGGGTCCGGCCGCCGCGGAGGCGTCGGCTTACGCCCCTTTGCGGGGCCGGCGCCTCCGCGGGCCCGCGCGCTCAGCGGCGGAGGGTCAGCGTCGTGCAGCGGATGTAGCCCCCGCCCTTGGCAAGCTCGCTGATCCGGGGCGTGTGGGTCCGGAGCCCCCGCTCCTCCAGCGCCGCCCGCAGCCGGGGCGCGCTCGCGCTCATCACGACGTCGTGCCCGGTGGAGACCAGGTTGCACGCGAAGTGCTCGCGGGCCTCCCGCTCGTCCACCTCGATGAGGTCGACGCCCTCCAGGCTGCGCAGCGCCTCCCGGCTGGGGGCGTCGAAGGCCTCGGGGCAGTAGGCGATCAGTCCGGGGGAGCCCTCGGAGGGCTCGGCGACGACCGCCAGGGCGAGGTCGATGTCGTAGTAGAAGCTGTCCTCCCAGCCGGTGACGCCGTTGACCACCGGGGCGCCGGCGTCGTCGAGCTGGGGCACGGTGCGCAGCTGCACGCGCTCCAGGCCGAGGGCCTCACAGGCGAAGGCCTGGGCCTCGGCGTCGGACCGGTAGCCCTGGCCGCAGAGGGCGTAGCGGCCGCAGACCAGCGCGTCGCCCTGGCCGGAGAACCTCGTCCCGGCGGGGGCCTCGAGCGTGGCGAATCCGAGGCCCTCGAGGAGCTGGCGGGCGTGCTCCTCCTCGGCCCGGCGGGCGTGCGGCAGCCGGGCCATCACCGCGGTCCCGCCGTGCAGCAGCGCCCAGTTGGCGGTGTACACCCCGTCCTGGCTCTCCTCCGGCGGATCCACCGAGACCACCTCGACGCCGACCCGCTCCAGGGTCTGCCGGATCTCCCGGTGCTCCTCGACGGCGGCGTCCCGGTCCAGGGCGGCTTCCGAGTAGTACGGGTTGAGCGCATCGGTGGTGCGGAAGTGCTCGGGCGAGGACATCAGCACCACGGGGTTGAACGGCGGGGTCCCGGCGGAGCGCTCGGCGGCGTCGCGAGCCGAGGCCCCGGGACGGGCCGCGGGCGCGGGGCGTGCCGACGTGCCGGTGCGGATCGACGCCTCGGGGCGGGCCGATGCCCCTGCGGGAGCCGGCGCGGCGGTCCGGCTCATCGGGCGGCGCCGGCGCGCTCGCCGGTGAGGGAGGCGAGGATCTCGCCGGCCCGCAGCGCGATGTTGGACAGCAGCGTCGCGGAGACCCCGTGCTGGTGCTGGGTGATCCCGACCGCCACCAGGCGCCCCTCGGCGGGGGCCTGCCAGCGCACCGAGTAGTCGCGCTCGGCGACCACGCGGCCCTCGGCGTCGCGGGCCAGCAGGTCGGCGTCCTCGCCCAGCAGCGCCCGCAGGTCCAGCGGCCGGTAGCCGGTACCCAGCGCCAGGACGTCGCTGCGCAGGTGCTCGACGTCGCCGTCCAGGTCGTTGCGCACCGCCACGTCCAGGCCGTCCTCGCTCGGCTCGACGCCGGCGATCCGCGAGGCGTCGTGGAAGACGATCCGCTCCCGCCCGGCCCACGAATCCGCGTACCAGGCGTCGTAGAGAGCCTGGATGGTGCTCTCGTGGACCACCGAGTTGTTGGTGTTCGCGTGGATGCGGCCCAGGCGCTCGCGGACCTCCTCGGGCGCCTCGTAGAGCCGGTCGATCGAGGTGTTGTCGAAGATCCGGTTGGCGAACGGCGTGGAGTCGGCCGGCACGATGCCGAAGCGCGAGTGCACCAAGTGGACCCGCGCGTCGGGGAAGCGGGAGCGCAGGTCCAGGGCCACCTCGGCCGCGCTCTGCCCGCCGCCGAGCACGACGGCGGAGCGCACCTCGCCCAGCCCCTCGACCCGGTGCAGGTACCGCGAGGTGTGCAGCACCCGCTCGTCCTCGGGCAGCCCCTCGGGCACGTTCGGCTGCAGTCCCGCGGCGACGACGACGTGGCGCGCCAGCACGGTCGAGACCCCCTCGGGCCCCTCCACGGTGACGCGGTAGCCGGTGATCGTCTCCCCGGAGCGCTGCGGCTGAACGGCGGTCACGCGGTGGCGGTACCGCACGTACTCGGCGAGCCGCTCCGCCGCCCACCGGAGGTAGGCGAAGAACTCCACGCGCAGCGGCGCCGAGGACCCGCGGTTGAAGAAGTCGTGGATCCGGCCCCGCTCCACCAGGAAGTTGAGGAAGCTCAGGGAGGAGGTCGGGTTCCGGAACGTCACGAGGTCCTTGGCGAAGGAGACCTGGAGGCCGGCGTCGGGCAGCAGCATCCCCTCGTGCCAGGAGGGGCCCTCCGCGGCGTCGAAGAACACGGCGTGCTGGGCGCCGGGGTCCTCCGAGCAGGCGGCGGCCAGCGCCATGTTGGAGGGGCCGAAGCCGACGCCGACGATGTCGTACCGCTCCTCGCCCTCGCCGGACGCGGGGCCGGCGGCGCCGCCGCCGGGGGAGGCCGTGCGGGCGGGAGACCCGGCGTCGAGGCCGGCCGGACGGGCGGGGGGGCCCTCCGCCCGGGGGCCGCGGTCCGTCGCGAGGCCGTCGTCCGTGCGGGCGGGGAGCCGGAGGTCCGAGGTGGCGGTCATAGAAGTCCTTCCAGAGTGCGGAGCATGGTGCTGAATTTCGCGCCGGTCTCCTCGTGTTCGCCGGCCGGGGTGGAGCCGGAGACGACGCCGGCCCCCGCGTAGAGGGTCAGCGCCTCCCCCCGGCTGCTGGCGCAGCGCAGGACGAGCGACCAGCGGCCGTTGCCGCTGGAGTCGGTCCATCCCACCAGCCCCGAGTAGAAGCCGCGCGAGGCGCCCTCCAGCTCGCGGATCATGCGCAGCGCGGGAGCGGCCGGGGTCCCGCCCACGGCGGGGGTGGGGTGCAGCGCCAGGGCGGCCTCCAGGGCGGAGACCTCCGGATGCAGCCGGCCGGTGATCCGGGTGCCCAGGTGCCACATGGCGTCGGTGCCGAACAGCTCGGGCTCCTCCGGGAGGCTGAGCTCCTCGGCCAGCGGCGCGAGGGCCTCGGCGATGTGCCGGGTGACGAACCGGTGCTCGTGGAGGTCCTTCGCCGAGGCGGAGAGCCGCTCGGCGGCGGTCTCGGCGTCGAGCCCTCCCGGCGTGCGCGGCAGGGAGCCGGCGAGCGGATGGGTCAGGAACCGGGAGTCGCTGACGTCGGCGATGATCTCGGGGCTGGCGCCCACCCAGGTCTCGCCCTCGGCCCGGCGGACCCGGAACACGTCGGCGCGGCGGCTCGAGGCGGCCAGGCGCTCGGCGATGAGGCGGGAGGCCTCCGGGAGGCGGGCGGCGTCGAGGGCCAGCGTCATGGTGCGGGAGAGCACCGCCTTCTCCGCCTCGCCCGCCTCGATCCGGCGCAGCGCCTCCGCCACGATGGCCCGGTAGGCGGGGGAGTCGGCCGGCGGGCGGGCATCGCCCTCGGCGCCGAGCGAGGTCGCCTCCACGGTGCGGGGGCGCCACGCGGCGCGGTCGGCCACGTGCAGGTCGGCGGGCTCGGTGAGGTCGAAGGGGATGAGGCCGTACAGGAGCTGGGTGCGCCCGGTGGCACGCTCGCGGTCCCGCAGCCGCTCGAGGAGGTCCCGGGCGGCCTCGGGGGAGGAGAGGACAGGGGTGAGACGGTCCCCGCCTTCGGCGCGCAGGGTCCAGCGGCCCGAGGTCATGGTGAAGTCCGGGTCCAGGCGGGCGGGGTCCGCGGGCGCGGGGGAGGATCCGGTGCGGAGGGTCTCGAGGCTCATCGCTGGGTCGCACCCCCGTCCACGCTGATCTCGGCCAGCGCCACGTGCGCGGCGCGCGGGGAGACGAGGAACTCGACGACCTCGGCGACGTCGTGCGCCTCGGCGACCCGGCCGAGCGGGATGCCGGGGCGGAACACGCTCGGGTCCCCGGCCACGGCCTCCGCGGAGCGATCGGCGCCGCCCCACAGCGTCTCGACCATCGGCGTCCGGGTGGTCCCCGGGTTCACGACGTTGCAGCGGATCCCGTGCTCCGCGACCTCCAGGCCGAGGCTGCGGGTGTAGTGGGAGGCGAAGGCCTTGCTCGCGCCGTAGGCGGAGAAGCCGGCCCGCGGCCCGTTGCCCGCGTTGGAGGCGATGGTCACGATGGCCCGCTCGGGGCGCTCGCCGGGGACGTGCCCGCCCTGCTCCGCCATGATGCGCGCGGCCTCGGCGCTGACGTGGGCCACGCCCAGGGCGTTGACCTCGACCATGCGCCGCAGCTCCGCGTCGGGGGTCTCCAGGGCGGGGACGGAGGCCAGGACGCCGGCGGCGTTGACGACGGCGCGCAGACGGTAGCGGGAGGCCAGGCCGCACAGTGCCGCCCGGACGGCGCCGGCGTCGGAGACGTCGAGGGCCAGGCGCTCGACGCCGGCCGCCTCCTCGCCGGAGGCGGCCGCGACGTCGGCGGCGATCACCACCGCGTCGCCGTGGTCCCCCGCCCGCCGGGCCAGCAGCTCGACGACGGCACGCCCGATCCCTCCGGAGGCCCCCGTGACGAGGATGGCCGTGGGTTCCGGGCTCATGCGGTCAGGACCCCGCCGGCGGCGCCCGCGCCCACGGCCGCGCCGCGGGCCAGGTCGGCCTTGACGTCGGCGCTCAGGCAGGTCTGGCCGCACCGGGAGGCCACGTAGTCGAGGGCCATGCGGTGGTCCTCCTCGGTGAAGTCCGCCTGGGCGTCGGCGACGAAGAACACCTGGAAGCCGAGCATGAAGGCGGCCAGCGCGGTGGTCATGCAGCCGATGTGGGAGTAGACGCCGGTGATGATCAGCTGGTCGCGGCCGTGGTTGCGCATGCGGTGCTCGAGGTCGCTGCGGAAGAAGGCGCTGTAGCGCCACTTGGTGAGCACGATGTCGCGCTCGGTCGGGGCGAGCCGGTCGATGATCGCGGCGGCCCGCTCGTCGTCGAGCCCGGGGCCCCAGAACTCGGTCAGCAGCTGGCGGTCGGCCGGGTCCTGCGAGGGCGGCTGGGCCGTGTAGATGGCGGGCACGCCGGCCTCGGCGCAGGCGGCCCGGATCGAGGCGATCTCCTCGACGGCGAGGCTGATCTGAGCGTCAGGGCCGCCGTCGAAGGCGTCCACGAAGTGGTTCTGCATGTCGTGGACCAGCAGCATGGCGCGACGCGGGTCCAGGGTCCAGGAGGTGCGGTTCTTCCACCGCTCGCCGGGATCCAGTCGGTACGGCGTGATGAGTGGCAGGCTCACTTAGGCTCTCCTAAATTCGGGGTGAACTTGAATTAAGCTACACCAAGCTGTCTTTATTGAAAACGGGTCGAAGTGACTGTAGCGCAGGCGGCTGGGGCGTTGACTGAACGGTCACGTGGGTGTATCCGGGGTCGGCGTGCGGGCTGATGGGAGGCGTGATTCCGCGGAAGTTTACTAAGCCTTACCTTATTCCTCCCGCGCGCGGAGGGCGGCGGCATGTGGGAAGTTCCACTCCGCGATCCTCCGCAGGGCCTCCGCGGGGCCTCCGCGGGACCTGGCCCGGGCCTCCCTGTGGGAGACTGATCAGCACATACGACGACGCGACAGGGGCGGTCATGGGCGAGGAGCCGGAGCTGATCGTGGCGGACGTCCTCGCCTGGCGGGACTGGCTGGACCGGCACGAGCACGCCTCCGAGGGCGTATGGCTGGTCCTGGCCAAGAAGGGCGTCCTGGGGCCGACGTCGCTGACCTACGCACAGGCCCTCGAGGAGGCCCTGTGCAGCGGCTGGATCGACGGGCAGAAGAGGGGCCGCGACGCCGCGACCTTCCTCCAGCGCTTCACCCCGCGGCGTCGGCGCTCCCTGTGGTCCCTGCGGAACATCGGGATCGTCGAGCGGCTGATCGAGGAGGGCCGCATGCGGGAGCGGGGTCATGCCGAGGTCGCCGCGGCCCGGGCCGACGGGCGGTGGGAGCGGGCCTATCCCGGGGCCGTCGCCGCGCAGGCCCCGCCGGACCTCCTCGAGGCCCTGGCCGCCTCTCCCGCCGCGCTCGCCCGCTTTGAGTCCCTCGGCTCGCAGGGCCGGTACTCGGTGCTCTTCCCCCTCATGACGGCCCCCGACGACGCCGTCCGGCGGCGCAGGCTGGAGCGGGCCGTGGAGGCGCTCGAGCGCGGCGAGGGGTGACGGGGCCGCTCGCCGTC
This sequence comes from Rothia halotolerans, assembly GCF_004136635.1. GTDB lineage: Bacteria > Actinomycetota > Actinomycetes > Actinomycetales > Micrococcaceae > Rothia > Rothia halotolerans. The sequence goes on from NZ_NOIU01000005.1 coordinate 166,394, forward strand.
GTCATCCGTCGCCTCCCGCGGAGGAGACGACGGATGACGCCGGTCGCCCTCCCCGGCGCCGGCTCCCACTAGGCTTGGCCTATGGCTCCGAATGCAGAATCCGCCCGTCCCGCGGCCGGCGTCGAGCGGCTCACCGCCACCGTGCTGCCCACCGTCCACGGCGTCTTCGACATGATCGGGTACCGGTGCGGGGAGGGGGCCGAGCACATCGCGCTGGTCTACGGCGACCCCGCCGCGGTGGGCGGCCGCGGCCCGCTGGTCAGGATCCACTCCGAGTGCCTCACCGGCGACGCCTTCGGCTCCCTGCGCTGCGACTGCGGGGAGCAGCTGGCGGCCGCCCTGAGCGTCATCAGCGCCGAGGGGGCCGGCGTCGTCATCTACGCGCGCGGGCACGAGGGGCGCGGCATCGGGCTGCTCAACAAGCTCCGGGCCTACGCGCTGCAGGACGGCGGGCTGGACACGGTCGACGCGAACTCCCACCTGGGCCTGCCGGTCGAGGCCCGCGACTACTCCCAGAGCGCGGAGATCCTGCGCGACCTCGGGATACGGCGTCTGCGGCTGCTCTCCTCCAACCCCGCCAAGCAGGAGGAGCTGACGAGGCTGGGAATCGAGGTCACCGAGCGGGTCCGCCTCCCCGTGGCCGACCGCGCGGAGAACTCCCGCTACCTGGACGCCAAGCGGACCCGGATGGGGCACGACCACCTCCCGGCCGGCGACGCCTGGGCCGAGCTGACCGCGGGACGGGTCCCGGAGGCGCCGCTGACGGCCTCGGATCGCGAGCTGGTCGAGCGCTACGGGCCGCTCGTGGCGCGCGGGGAGCGGGCCGCGGTCGCCCAGCTGGGGCAGAGCCTGGACGGCTTCATCGCCTCCCGCACCGGCGACGCCGAGTTCGTGACAGGCGAGGAGGACCGGACCCACCTGCACCGGCTGCGCGCGCTGGTCGACGCCGTCCTGCTCGGCTGGCGGACCGTCGCCTCCGACGACCCGCGGCTGACCGTGCGCGCCGTGGAGGGGGAGAATCCGGTGCGGGTGATCCTGGACCCCGGCGCCCGCTCCCCGCGCGCGTCCGCCGTGCTCAGCGACGGCTCCTCGCCCACGCTGTGGCTGGTCGACGCCGCGACGCCGACGCCGCAGGCCCCCTCCCCGCACGTGACGGTGCTGCCCGTGACCGGACTGCGGGAGCTGGAGCCCGCCGCGCTGCTGGAGCTGCTGGCCGGCCGCGGTCTGGGCCGGGTCCTGGTGGAGGGCGGCGGGCGGACCGTCTCGCGCTTCGTCCGGGCGGGCGCGGTTGACCGGCTGTACCTGACCACGGCCTCGCTGCTGATCGGCGACGGCGTGCCGGGCCTGCGCTTCGCCGGCTCGGACGCCCTTGCCGACGCGCTGCGGGTCCCGGCCCGGAAGTTCATGCTCGGTGAGGACGTGTGCACGGTGCTGGACTTCTCGGGGGAGTGAGGGGGCGGGGCGCTTTTGCCGACGTCATCACCTGAGTGCACTGTTTATCGGCCGTGGGGCGCCCCTGCGTCCTCGCTGTGCTCGGTCATGGCGTTGGTGCCATCGAGACTCTTCCCTCTACCGAGAATGAGAGACGACCGGGTGGAATTTGCCGCCTCCGGTCTCTTGCAGCTCGCTTACTCTATGCGCTCGCCGAGCCAGATCTGTGTCGTGAGACAAAGACCGCCTGATCAGATCGCCCGCCGCCAGGCGAAGGGATCGGCTAGCGGGCGTCCGCCTGGTTTCGATCGCGAGGAATGCAAGCGTCGGAATCTGGTGGGGTTCCGGTTCAACGTCTGAGTCCTCACCCTCTTGACCTTTCCTATAACTGGAAGATATATTCCTGTTTTATGAAGACTATAGCGCCGCAGCTGACGCCGTTCGTGCGTTCGGATGCAGCTGGGGCGATCCTGGCCGAGACGCTCGGGCATCCCGATCGGGAGTTCACGCTGGCTGAACTCGGGCGGCGAACCGGCGCGAGTGGGCCAGTCGTGCATCGCGAGGCGGGGCGACTCGTCGACTCGGACGTGCTTCGCGACCGCTACGAGGGCCGGAACCGACTCGTGAGCGCAAACGTCGATCATCCGCTGTTCGCTCTCATGCGGGATCTGATCGCGGCGACTTACGGGCCGGTGCCGGTGCTGCGCGACCTGTTCGAGGGGGTCGACGGGGTCGAGCAGCTGCTGATCTACGGATCCTGGGCCGCGCGCCGGGCGGGGGAGAGCGGCGCGTTCCCGAACGACATCGACGTGCTCGTCATCGGCGACGCTCCGCGGAGGAGGCTCGCGACTCTCGCTTCGGAGGCCGGTGGCCAGCTCGATATTCCCGTGAACATCACACGGCTCGCCCCGGGAGACTGGGAGGCTGAAGAGCCATCGGCGTTCGTTGCGACGATTCGCTCGCGTCCTATGGTCGAGGTGATGTCCGGTGAGCTCCGTGCCTGAGATCATCGACCAGATGATCGTCAATCGGAGGCTGGAACGTGTCGGTGCGAATCGCGAGCACGCATTGGCCGTGATCGAGACCGCCGAGCGTCATGTCCGTACGGCGGAGATGCTGATTCGGACCGATGATCATGCGATGGCGTTCACCGCAGCGTATGACGGCACACGCAAGGCGCTCGTCGCTGTCCTCGCTGTCGAAGGATTGCGTGTCCGTCCCCTCGGGGGAGCGCATCACAACACGGGGATCGCGGCAGGGGCATTCGTCGAGGACAGCGCCTTGGGCGAGTTCGATTGGATGCGCCAGGTGCGCAACGCGACGGAGTATCCGGATGGTGATCGACCGACGGCGACGAGGCAGGACGTCGGTGAAGCGATTGATGCGGCGACGCGGATCGTCGAAGTCTGCGCTGCATACATCCGCCGCGGTGCATAGCTGAATAGGCGAGCGCCCAGACGTTGCTGTGCGACCGAACCCGGTCGAGCGGTGTCTCAATCGGATCAAGCAGCTCCGTGATCTGGCCACTCGCTGCGCCAAGCGCGCCGCCTACTGCACCAGTGAGATCGTCATCGCCAGCATCATCCTCCGCCTCAGGCCACACCTACAGGACACGTGCTAGGCGGCCTCGGTCAGCGCGAGGATGTCCGCGTGGCCCACGGTCACCCGGAGCTCGCCGCGCTCCAGCTGGGCCAGGCGCTCCGCGAGCCAGGCGGAGGCCTCCGGTTCGGCGTCGGGCGCGTGCTCGACGACGACGCCGGCCCGGTCCCGCAGGTATCTCTCGACCAGGGGCGCCTGCTCGGGTCCCAGCTCCCAGTCGGTGGGGCCGACGGTGACCCGGGAGCCCGCCTCGCGCAGGAGCTCGGCCACCGTGCCCGCGGCGTCGGGCCCGAGGAGGCCGTCCCGGCGCTGGTGCGCGTTGAAGGTCTCCGCGACCATGGCGTCCCGGGGATCCTCGGGGCTCATGCCGACCTCGCCGGTCACGGTGAGGCTCAGCAGGGCGGGGAGGCGGCGTGAGGCGATGACCCGGGCGAGCTGGCGCGCCTGGTCCAGGGTCAGCAGGTCCAGGACGGCCGAGCAGGTGATGACGGGGGACGACTCGTCGTCGAGCATCTCGTCCAGCTGGCCGATGCCGGCGACCACGCGGCGGGTCGCCAGCACCCGGGGGTGGCCCTGGGCGGCGGTGGCCTGGCCGATCAGCCCGGCGTCGTGGTCGAGCAGGGTCCAGGTCTGGGTGAGGGGCAGGCGCGGGGCCAGCCACGCCTGGTTGGAGCCGGTGCCCGCGCCGATGTCCACGATCTCCACAGGCTCGCGATGGCCCAGGCTCTCCACGAGTGCGTCGACGAGGGGCAGGGAGTGCTCGCGGGCGCGGTGGTCGGCCTCGCGGCGAAGGGTCAGCCACGAGGCGCGGATCGGTCTCACGACCGGTTCCGGGGCCGCGGCCGGCTCAGGTAGGCGGCCAGGGTCTGCGCTGTCTGCTCCCACGATCGGAGGTTACCACGGCGCTGTCGGGCGGCTTCCCGCCACGCGTGGCGCAGAGCGGGGTCGGTCAGCCAGCGTCGCAGGGCGGCCGCCACGGCGGCCTCGTCGTCGGGCGGGACGGCGGCGCCCGGCTGTCCGGTCCTACCGGGCTTACCGAGCCCATCGAGTTCGTCGGCGCTCATCCGCCCGGCCCCTTCGCCGTCCGTCTCCTCAGAGCCGCCGGTCTCCTCCCGCCCGAGGGTGCCGCGGCCCGTCCGGCCGACCCCGTCGGCCCGCGGCCCGCCCCGCAGCACCTCCTCCGCCGCCGTGCCCGCCCCGACGAGGGCCGGGACGCCGTGCGCGTGCGCCTCCGCCACGACCATCCCGTAGGTCTCCGCTCTCGAGGCCAGGACCAGCAGGTCGGTGCGCGCCCAGACCTCCTCGAGCGCCGCGCCGGTGAGCGGGCCGGTGACCTCCGCCCGGCCGGGGCCGAGTGCACTGGCGGCCTCGAGGACCCGGCGGACGTAGGGCGACGAGTCGTCATACGGTCCGGTGACCGAGACCCGCCACGGGAGATCGACGAGTCGTCGCAGCGCGCGCAACACCGTCAGCGGGTTCTTGCGCGGCGTGACCGAGCCGAGCAGCAGGAGGAGCGGCGGGTCGCTGCCTCGCGCCGTCGCGGCGGGGTCCACGCCGGGCTCCAGCACGACGGCGTCGCGCACTCCGTAGCGCTCCCCGAGGTCGCGCGCCGCCCATCGGCTCGTGCAGATCACGCCGGATGCGGCGGAGAGGGCCTCGCGCTCACTCGCGGCGAGCCTCGCCCCCTCCTCGGCGGACAACCCCGTCTCGGCGGGCAGCGGCAGGTGCACCAGCACGACGACGTCCGCCCCCGCCGCCCGGGCGCTCCGCACCTGTGCGGGAGCCGCGGAGGCGACGATGCCGTCGACGAGGATCGTGGGGCGCCCGGGCGGGTCTGAGGCTTCGCCCAGCGTCCGCTCCAGTGCGCGGAGATCCTCCTCGGCAGGCCGCGGCCAGGCACCGGGGACGCGCCGCACCTCGACGTCGTGCCCGGCCCCGCGCAGCGCCCGGACGAGGGAGGCGTTGAAGACCAGCCCGCCGCTGGGCCCGGGGAGGTCGGCGGGCTCCACCAGGACGAGGCGGACGGGCGGGACCGGCCCAGGGCCTCTACTCGAAGGGGAGGTCATAGGCGACCCACGCGTCCGGGTTCTCCCGGATGACGATCTCAAGGCCCGAGAAGTCGCTCGTGTCGAAGCGCCCGGCCAGGTCCCGGCCGATGTGCTCCGCGATGGCCTCGGTGGTGCTCAGCCGGCCGTGGAAGGCGGGGTGCTCGTCGAGGTTCCGGTAGCGCAGGGGCTCCAGGGCGGCGTCGAGCATCTCGGTGGCGGCGCCGATGTCCATGACCACCGAGTGGGGGCCCAGCTCGCGACGCCGCCAGGTCGCCTCGACCTCCAGCGTCGCGCCGTGCATGCCCTGGGCCGGCCCGAAGAAGGCCTCCGGCAGGGTGTGGGCGATCATGATGTGGTTCCGGACCGTCAGACGAAACACGCGGGCACCTCTCGGGAGTCGGGGGGCGCGCCCGGACAGGTGGCGGCGCGCACCACTCACCCTAGTTCAGGAACAGGGCTCGGGAGCCTGAGCTGCTGCCTCGGAGCCGGGGCGCGGGCCCGTGCTCACCAGTGGCGTCGAGCTTCGCCGTCGCTCCCGGGCACACGTCTGAACGTTGCGCGGAGCCGTTCGGTCTCGGCTGGGGCTCCACGGCCCGGCGGTCGCGCGGAAGCCTGGGCCACCATCAGGTCGAACATGCGCCGCAGAGGTGCGAGGTCCCGGTCCTCCGACGCCGCCCTGCACGCGGAGTCGTTGGCGGCGCCGGAGACGAGGCGCCAGTCGAGGGTCCATCCGGCGTCCCGGGCTACACGGGTCCAGAAGACACGCTGCGTACGGCCGTTTCCCTCTCGGAAGGGATGGATGTAGTTGAGCTGGTCGTAGTGGAAGGCCAGGCGCTCGACGAAACGCCCACGCGGCAGTGAGCGGAGGAGATCGTCGGAAGCCAGAGCCTCTACGACGTGCGTGGAAGCCCGGAGGATCATCGAGAAGGGGAGAAAGGGCTCAGCGTCCTCGACGTTCTTGCGGAGCTCGACAAGCCGCAGTTCCCCGGCCCAGGCGTACACGTCCTGGAACAGCTGACGATGGATTGCCTGCAGCTCCGCCAGATCGCCGGTGGGCTCGGGCGGATGCTCGGCCAGCTGCACCATTCGGGCGAAGACGAGGTCCCCCTCGGCACCGGCGAGTTCTGCCGGGGTCCTCGCCCCGACGAGATTGCGGAGGGTGCCGGTCTCCGGGTCTATGTACGGGTCGGCAGCATTATGCGAGACCATGCCGTGCCCGGGCACGGGTCACGAGGTCGTCTGCGTCAATGCGGCCAGCGGCATAGGCCTCGGCCTCCTCGTATCCACTCGGTGAAAGGGTCAGTCCCTCCATCTCGCCGTTGTGGATGGCCTCCAGGACGAGCTGCTCCCGTTGGAGCTGGTCCTCGGCGGTGATGGTACGCGTCGTCACTTTCGCTGCCCCCTCTGCTGCCTCGACGGTCTTCCAGCATCATACCGCTGGAGCACCAGCGTCGGCTCGGATATCCACAGGGCCTGACGTCCGCAGCGGGGCTCTCCCTCCCCACCTGCTGGCGGCTTCAGATGAGCTCCCGCTCGGCCCCCGGGTACGCGATCGCGTGGCACCCCGAGGGCAGTCGCCCGTCCTCGAGCGCCGTCAGCGCCCCTTCGATCTCGGCGAAGGCGGTCTCCCCGGTGATCAGGGCGTCGAAGGCTGGGTCCGCCAGGAGCCGGAACACGAACTCGAACCGCTCGGCGTGGTCCCTGCGGTGGCGCCGGGCCCGCCCGATCCGGGAGACCTGCGTGGCGACGATGCTCAGCCGCCTGGCGTGGAAGTCGGCGCCGAGCGGAACTCGCGGGGAGCGCGTGCCGTACCAGGACAGCTCCACGAGCTCGCCCTCGTCCCCGAGGAGCGAGAGTCCCAGGTCCAGGCCCTCCTGCGTCGCGGAGGCGTGGAAGACGAGGTCGCACTCCCCGGCGGCGTCGTCGACGTCGACGGCGTCCACCCCCAGCCGGCCGGCCCGGGCGCGCTGGGCGGGGTCCGGGTCCACCACCTGCAGCCGCCCCAGCGGGAACCGGCTGAGCAGCCGGGCGAGCGCGGCGCCGATCAGCCCCGCCCCGACCACCGCGATCCGGTCCCCGGCGCAGGGCGGGGCGTCCCACGCGGCGTTGACCACGGTCTCCACCGTGCCGGCGAGGACGGCGCGGCGGCTGGGGACGTCGTCGGGAATGGGGGTCAGCTGATCCGCCGGGACCACGTAGCGGTCCTGGTGCGGGTAGAGGCAGAAGACCCGGCGCCCCACCCACTCTGCGGGGCCCTCCTCCACGACGCCGACCGAGAGGTACCCGTACTTGACGGGGAAGTCGAAGGAGCCCTCCTGGTGCGGGGCGCGCATGCGCTCGGCGACGGCGTCGGGGATCCGGCCGCCACGCACCAGCAGCTCCGTGCCGCGGCTGATGCCGGAGTACAGCGCGCGGACCAGGGCGTCGCCGGGACCGAGGGCGGGCAGCTCGGCGCCGCGCAGCTCGCCCCTGCCCGGAGCGGTAACCCAGTACGCCGTGCAGCCGCCGGGGGACCCGGCCGGCTCGTCCGTCCGATCCGGTCCGTTCGGCCGGTCCGGTCCGTCGGGCTGGGAGGGGACGTGGGGGAGGTGTGCATCCATGCGGGCGCTCCTGGGGTCGGGAGACGGGTTGCTTCTCCCCTCCTACGGTAGCCGCGGCCGCCGCACGTGGAGACCGCGGGGCGGCCGCGGGGAACGGCGGGCGCGTCACCCGGTCACTGGCCGATGGTCCACTCCCACCCGTCGTCGATGAGCGGCTGGGTGTAGATCAGCGTCCCCGAGGCGGAGGGCAGGTCCAGCACGATGGAGCCGCGGATGCGCTCGTGGGGCCCGATGTCGACCGGGAACTGCTCGCTGGTGTCGAGGCACATCCAGGAGGCCACGGTGTCGGTGGTGTTGGCGCGGACGCCCTCGGAGTCGACGAACTTCCAGTCGGAGGAGGAGAGGTAGTAGGAGTCGCTGTAGAGGACCTCCTCGAGGGACTCCGCGCTGCCGGTCTCGAGGTCGATGTCCAGGCGCACCAGATGGCCGTTCTCGGAGGCCTCCGCATACGGGGCGCTGCACACCGGGTCCGCGACGACGTCGGTGAGGGCGAAGGAGACGGCCGGGGTTCCGGTGGAGTCGTTGATGTAGCTCTCCTCGCCGATCTCCTTCATCAGGTAGCCCCGGTCGGAGCGCTCGGCCTGGCCGCCGCCCGGATCCGAGGACGCGGCGGAGGAGCGCTCCGGCCCCTCCGAGGAGGGCTCGGGGGAGGGGGACCGCGGGGCCCGCGACTCGGCGGGCTCGGTGGGCGAGGCGCTCGCGGAGGAGGGTTCAGTCTCCGAGGGGGAACTCGCGTCGTCTCCCGAGGGAGTGGCCTCGGAGGAGGAGGAGCCGGAGACGGACGAGGCCGCCGGGGAGGCGGACGACGTCCCGGCGGAGGACTCCGGCGAGTCGTCACCGTCCCCGCACGCGCTCATGAGGAGGGCCGCGGCGGCGACGCCGGTCAGGCAGCAGAACTGTCGGATGCTCACGGGAAGGTCCTTTCGGCGGGGGCGGCGGCGGGGCGGGGACCCGGCCCGCGATCGTCCTCGGCCGCGGGACCTCCTTCGCACCGACTTCCGCGCGATGAGCGCCGCTGCCCGGTTGATCCACAGAATACTCCCAGGCAGTGCCCGGGTCAGTGGGTGAGACGCCCGCCGGGGGCCGTGTCCGGCCCGATAGGCTGGAGGACATGGCTGAGACGACGTATGGCACCCGGCCCGCCGAGGAGAAGGACCGCGCCTTCCTGCGCGAGATGTTCGTGCTCACCGAGACGTGGCGCGAGCCGGGCGCCGACCTGCCGGAGAACTTCCCGGCCGACATGGAGCGGTACGTGGACCGCTGGAGCCCCGAGGAGGGCGGCGTCGTGCTGGAGGAGACCGTCCCGGAGGACGCCGGCGCCGCTGGGCGCCCGGTGGGCGCCGCGTGGCTGCGGCGGCTGACGGACGACGACCCCGGCTACGGGTACGTCGCCGACGAGTACCCCGAGGTGGCCATCGCCGTGGTCACCGGGCACGAGGGCCGCGGGCTCGGCTCCCGCCTCCTGACGGCGCTCCTCGCGGAGGCCCGCCACCTGGGCTACCCCGGCGTCAGCCTCTCCGTTGAGGTCGGCAACGACCGCGCCCACCGCGCCTACGAGAAGGCGGGCTTCACCGACCTCGGCCCCGACGACCTCGGCGGGCACACCATGCTCCACCGGTTCGACGTCGAGGGGGCGGTGGCCGACTGACGAGTCGTCAGTGCGGGTGACGAGTCGTCGGGGTGGTGGCCTCTCGCCGTTTCTTGGATGACTTCTCGCCGCTTTTTTGAGGGCTCGCTCCGGTGATCTCCCCGCTTCATCCCTCCGACATATGACGTAGCACCGCCCGCATGACCGACATATGACGGTCCCCCGCGCACCGGATGTCATGTGCTTCCCGCGTCCCCGCCGGGCTGTTAGGTTCGGAGGCAGGATCACGAGCACCGGTCTCTTTCAGCTCTGGCTGGCCGGTCGGCAACCCTTCTCCGCTGTGATGGGGTGCCCCAGATGACGATCCGGCCGTGGGCACGTAACCGCCCAGCGGCAAGCACGGCGCTTCGAGATCACCCTGGCGCCCCACCTTTTCGAGGGGGACACTATGTCTGCTGAGCCCTATCCGCAGCCGGAACACTCCGGCATCGGCACGCTCCAGGTGCACGGTGGGACGGCCCAGCCGCCCACCGCCCGCCCGGTGCACCCGCCGGTCTACCTGACGGCCTCCTACGAGTTCGATTCCCTGCGCGACGCCCGCGAGTGCTTCGCCCAGCGGGAGCCCGGCTTCACCTACTCCCGCACGGGCAGCCCCACCGTCGCGCTGCTGGAGCGGCGGCTCGCCGCGCTCGAGGGCGGCGTCGGGGCTGTCGCCACCGCCTCCGGGCAGGCCGCCGTCACCCTGGCCGTCCTGGCGCTGGCGGGCCGCTCCGGGCAGAGTCCCGACGGCGAGCCGCACCCGGAGGTCCCGGCGGGCCACGTCGTCGCCTCCAACCGGATCTACGGCGGCACCGCCGACCTGCTCAACGACACCCTGGCCGAGGCCGGCATCGGCGTCACCTGGGTGGACCCCCACGACTCCGGGACCTGGGAGGCCGCCGTCACCGAGCGCACCCGCGCCTTCCTCCTCGAGTCCATCGGGAACCCGCACGCCGACCTGCCGGACATCCCCGCCGTCGCGGAGGTCGCGCACCGCCGCGGCGCCGCGCTGATCGTGGACAACACGCTGGCCACGCCCTACCTGCTGCAGCCCGGCACGCTGGGGGCCGACGTCGTGGTGCACTCGGTGACCAAGTACCTGACCGGCAACGGCACCTCGCTGGCCGGCGCCGTCGTCGACACGGGGCGCTTCACCCCCAGCGCGGACCCCGCCCGGTGGCCGCAGCTCACCGCCCCGCGGCGGCGCTTCGGCGGCCGTTCGCTGGTCGAGGGGCATGGGGACCGGGGCGCGCTGCTGCACCTCGTCCGCGCCCAGCTGCTCAACGACCTCGGACCCAGCCTGGCCCCGCTCAACGCCCAGCAGGCGCTGGAGGGGATCGAGACGCTGGACATCCGCGTCGAGCGCCACTGCCGGGTCGCCGAGGAGATCGCGCGACGACTCGTCACCCACCCGGGCGTGCGAGTCGTCAGGCACCCCAGCGTCCCCGGCTCGCGGGACGCCGCGATCGCGGAGCGCGACTTCCCGCGGGGCACCGGCGCCGTGCTCTCCTTCGAGATCGAGGGGAGCACGGACGACGTCGAGCGCTTCTTCGACTCGCTCCGGCTGTTCAAGCTGGCCGCCAACATCGGCGACGGCCGCTCGATGGCCACTCACCCCGCGTGGACCACCCACTGCCGCCTCACCCCCGAGCTCCGCGAGGCCGGCGAGATCACCGAGCGGACCGTCCGGCTCTCGCTGGGCCGCGAGGACGTCGAGGACCTGTGGGGCGACCTGGCCCGCGCCCTCGACGCCGCGACCCTCCGCCAGGGCCCCGCCGGCGGCACCCGGGGAACCGCCCGGAAGCCTGCCCCGCAGCCCGCGCAGAAGCCCGCCCCGCAGACCGCCCAGAAGGAGGCCGTCCGAGCATGACCGTCACCGAGAACCTCAGCCCCCGTCCCGACGTCGCCCGGCCCACCGTCCGCCCCGGCTTCCGGACCGCCGCGGTGCACGCCGGGCAGGAGCCCGACCCGCTGACCGGCGCCGTCATCCCGCCGATCTACCAGACCTCCACCTTCACCCAGCCCGGCGTCGAGACCCTGCGCGGCGGGTACGAGTACTCCCGCGGCGGCAACCCCACCCGGAACGCCCTCGAGGTCCAGCTCGCGGCGCTGGAGGGCGGCGCCCACGGCTTCGCCTTCGCCTCCGGCATCGCCGCGGAGGACGCCCTGCTGCGCTCCACCCTGCACCCGGGCGACCGCGTGGTCTCCGTCGGCGAGACCTATGGGGGTACGCACCGGCTGCTCAGCCAGCTCTACTCCCGCTGGGACGTGGAGACCGTGTTCGTGGCGACCGACGACGTCGCCGCCCGGGACGCCGCCCTCGCGGACCCCGCGGCCAGGATCGTGTGGCTGGAGTCGCCGACCAACCCGCTGCTGACCGTCGTCGACATCGAGGAGTGGGCGCGCGCCGCGCACGCGAACGGCGCGCTGCTCGTCGTGGACAACACCTTCGCATCGCCCGCCCTGCAGACCCCGCTCGCGCTCGGCGCCGACGCGGTGGTCCACTCGACCACCAAGTACATCGGCGGCCACTCCGACGTCCTGGGCGGCGCCCTGGTGATCGACGACGCCGTCTGGGAGGACGGCCCCCTGGCCGAGCTGATCCGCTTCCAGCAGTTCGCCGGCGGCGCCGTGGCCGGGCCGCAGGACGCGTTCCTGACGACCCGCGGGCTCAAGACGCTCGGGGTCCGGATCCGCCAGCACTGCGAGAACGCGCAGGCGATCGCCGAGTGGCTGACCGGGCAGGACGACGTCGCCCGCGTCTTCTACCCGGGCCTGCCGGAGCACCCGACCCACGAGCTGGCCTGCCGGCAGATGTCCGGATTCGGCGGGATCGTGACCTTCCAGCTCGAGGGCGGGGAGGCGGCGGCGCGGACGGTCGCCGAGTCCACGGAGGTCTTCGGGCTCTCGGTGAGCCTGGGCGGCGTCGAGTCGCTGATCTCGCACCCGGCCACCATGACGCACGGGTCGACGCGGGGGACCCCGGAGGCCCCGCCGCGGGACGTCGTGCGGCTCTCCGCCGGGATCGAGGACGCGGAGGATCTGATCGAGGATCTGGACCGCGCTCTCCGGCGGCTGCGCTGAGAGCCACTGGCATCGGGCGCGCCGAGGCCGGCTGACGTCTGCCGGCGGGCGCGCTGCTCCCGACCCCGGCGGTGCGAGGTATCTCACCGCCGATCCCTCCTCTCGCGGGGAATAGCGTCCGGGCCCCTCCGGTTGACCCGGGGGTGCCCGCATCGGCCCGGTTTCCCCGGGCTGCGGTGACGCGGCACGGCCCCGACACCGACTTCTGGAGAGGAGGGCAGGCAGCGTGACGCTCAACAGCCCGATCACGGAGGAAATGACCCGGCAGCTCCCCGTTGTCGACCGATCCCAGCGCAAGAGCACCCATCTGGGAGCAGCCATCCTGGCCCTCGCCCTCGGCAGCTTCGCCATCGGCATCACCGAGTTCTCCATGATGGGGCTGCTCCAGGAGGCCGTGACGGATCTGGGCATCGACCTCTCGCAGGGCGGCAACCTGGTGAGCGCGTACGCGCTCGGCGCCGTGGTCGGCGGGCCGCTGCTCTCGGTCGTGGCGGCGCGCTTCGAGCGGCGCGCCCTCGTCATCTCCCTGCTGGGGCTCTTCGTCCTCGGGCACGCGGTGTCCCTGCTCTCGCCGACCTACGGCATGCTGCTGGCCGGCCGGTTCCTCTCCGGGCTGCCGCACGGGGCGTACCTGGCCGGTGCGAGCCTCCTGGCCGCAGGCCTCGTCGGCCCGGCCAAGCGGGCCCGGGCGGCCTCCTGGGTCATGGTCGGGCTCTCGGTGGCCAACGTCGTCGGCGTCCCGGTGGTCACCTGGCTGGGGCAGAACTTCGGCTGGCGGTGGATGCTCGGCGTCGCGCTGGCGGCCGCTGTCGTCACCGGCGTCATGATCCGCGCCGTGATCCCCGCCCAGAAGGTGGAGGCCTCGGTCTCCATGGGCAACGAGCTCTCCGCGCTGAAGTCCCCGCGGCTGTGGCTGGGGCTGCTGCTGGCCATCGTCGGGTTCTCCGGAATGTTCGCCCTCTACGCCTACATCTCACCGGTGCTCACCGAGACCGCCGGACTCGCGCCTGCGATGCTGCCCTTCGCGCTGGCGATCTACGGCCTCGGCATGGTCGTGGGCAACATGCTGGGCGGGCGCCTGGCCGACATCTCGGTCCTCGGCACCGTCTGCGGCGCCCTGATCACCCTGATGGCCTCCCTGCTGCTGTTCTCCATGACCTCCGACGTGCTGCCCCTGGCCCTGCTGTTCATGACGATGGTGGGCATCAGCGGGCAGGCGCTGGCCCCGGCGCTGCAGATGCACCTGATCGACTGCGCCCCGCACGCCCCGCAGATCTCCTCCGCGCTGACCCATTCGGCGTTCAACCTGGCCAACGCCTTCGGCGCGTGGTTCGGCGGCGCGGTCATCGGGATCGGCTGGGGTCTGAAGGCCCCCTCGCTGCTGGGCGGGATCGCCGCTCTGCTGGGTGCCGGGATGGCCGCGGCCATGCTCCTCGCGCAGCGGTCGCGGAAGGCCGCCCGAGCCTGACCCCAGGCGCCCGGCGGCGCCTCCTTCTCCCACGACGTCGCCCGTCCCGCCCGGAAGCCCGGGTGGGGCGGGCGACGTCGTCGTATCGGAGCTCCTCGGCGCGGGGCATCCTCGGGTTCGCAGGATTCGGTACGTGTTCCGCGATCCTGAATGCTGTCTCGGACGTCGGACAGGCTTCCCTCCCGTTCCTCCCTCTGCGCCTATCGGCAGCCGTGGTGGCCGGGAGGGGATAAGAGACATGATGCATACGGGATCGATATATCGGACTGACGCTCCGGCGTGGATGAGGAGCGTGCTCCGGGCGTCCGGAGTGAGTGACGAGTCGATAGCGTACGGGGTACGGAGCGTCATCACCGGGGCATGCGATGAATATGCGCGAGCACTGCCGGGCGGAGCGGGTTTTAACGCTGAGCGCTGGCTGTGAGACCTATCTAACAAATGTTCAGGAAGAATGTTCTCCTCCTCGAGAACACGGGCGGGAGGGACATCGGGCCCGCGCCGTCGGCAGCGGCCCGGAGTTGGACGACGCCGCTCGATGACGCTGCGAACCCCGGCCTCCGCGGAGGTGCAGGGATTATGGGAGCTCCGGCCGACGCCGTCCATCGGCTTTCTCGAAACATGAGATCGAGCTGTCTTCCGCAGGCGTGAGGCTACGGCCGCCGGACGTCATGAGGTGGAGACGAGCGAAGCATGTTCACACACCGATAAAACATTGTTCGGTATGTCTTATGTTATGCGACCTGAAGCCTCTTATGTTTTATTTACGTGAATGTTGTTCCCACCCCGCTCGCAATGAAATATATGCATTAAGCGTTTCTTGAGGACGCTCGGATTGTTCGATATCCCTACTGAGGGTGACCGTGAAAATCGGAGGATCCTTCAACTTTGTTGAGTCTCCAGCCGTCAACTTCTCACCGTGAGTCGATCCACGAAGCGTCGCTCCGCCTGCGCTGACCCTCCTGTCATCCCATTCCTCCTAGTGAGAGCAGCCCCAGTTCAATGCAGAGGGCGACGGGTGCCACCCCTGCTCGCTCCGGTAAGTCGAGAGGCCGACTCTTTTCCCGCGTTACCGCATCGAAACAAACGACGTCTACGCTTCTGAGGCGTGGCCGGTTCAGTCACTGCTCGGTCAGGGGCCTCGTGCCGCACGCCATACGAATCCGAAGGTCGGCGCATGGCTCTCCTCGTCGCCCTTGCGTAGTCCACCTCACAATGCAGTACTATTGATTACCTGTGACCGCGATCACCGGGTATTCTCGGCGGTCACCGAGCATCCTCACCCATCAATCCACTCGTGAGAAGACGGAGATCCTCGATGCGAACGAGAAGAATTATGACGATCACGGCCGGCGTCAGCGCCGCCGCCCTGCTGCTCTCAGGATGCGGCGGCGGAGGCGACGACGGCGGCGGCAGCGGTGGCGGAGACGGCGACATGATCATCAACGCCCGCGGCCTCGAGCCTCAGAACCCACTGATCCCCACCTCCACCAACGAGGTCGGCGGCGGACGCATCGTGGACCTGCTCTACGCCGGCCTGGTCTCCTACACCTCCGAGGGCGAGACCGAGATGGAGGTCGCCGACTCGATCGAGTCCGAGGACAACAAGACCTGGACCGTCAAGCTCAAGGACGGCTGGACCTTCTCCGACGGCTCGGCCGTGACCGCGAACTCCTTCGTCGACGCCTGGAACTACGGCGCGGATCCCGAGAACGCGCAGCTCGGCGCGTACTTCTTCTACCCCATCGAGGGCACCACCGACGACGGCACCTTCGAGGAGGGCGCCGACGGCATCTCCGGCCTGAACGTCGAGGACGACTCGACCTTCACCGTCACGCTGAAGGACCCCGCCTCCGACTTCCCGGACCGCCTGGGCTACTCCAGCTACTTCCCGCTCCCCGAGGCCGCCTTCGACGACCCCGAGGCATTCGGCGAGGCGCCGATCGGCAACGGCCCCTACACCCTGGACGGCTGGGACCACGACACCGAGGCCCGCCTGCTGGCCAACGACGACTACGACGGCAACCGCGACCCCCAGAACGACGGCGTGACCTTCAAGTTCTACACGGACCCCGACGCCGCCTACACCGACGTCCAGTCCGGCGTCCTCGACGTCCTGGACGAGGTCCCCACCAGCGCGATCTCCACCTTCACCACCGACGACCAGCTCCAGGCCTTCAACGACCCGGGCCCCATCAGCACCAACGTCACCATCCCGGACTCGCTCGAGCACTTCGGCGACGACGAGGAGGGCAAGCTGCGCCGCCAGGCGATCTCGCACGCCATCGACCGCGGCGAGATCACCTCGCAGATCTTCGACGACACCTACTCCCCGGCCACCGACTTCTCCTCCCCGGTGATGCCCGACTACTCGGACGACATCGAGGGCAGCGACGTCCTGGACTTCGATCCCGAGAAGGCCCGTGACCTGTGGAACCAGGCCAATCAGATCAGCGACTTCGACGGCACCTTCGAGGTCTCCTTCAACGCCGACGGCTCGGGCAACGCCGAGTGGGTCGAGGCCGTGACCAACCAGCTGCGCGAGAACCTCCAGATCAGCGCCGAGCCCAAGCCCTTCGCGACCTTCGGCGAGTACCGCGAGCTGATCACCAACCGGAGCATCGGCACCGCCTTCCGCTCCGGCTGGCAGCCCGACTACCCCTCCGTGTACAACTACCTGGCCGCGGTCTTCGGCACCGGCGCCGGATCCAACGACGGCGACTACTCCAACCCGGACTTCGACGCCGCCCTGGTCCGCGCCGCCAGCTCCCAGGACGAGGACGAGCGGAAGGACGCCCTGAACGAGGCGCAGACCATCCTCTTCGAGGACCTGCCGGCCATCCCGCTGTGGGACCGCAACTCCTACGGCGTCGCCGCCCAGGGCATCGAGGGCGTGGAGATGAACTGGCAGGCCCAGCCGACGTACCACACCATCACCAAGTAACGCCCGACCCAGGGGCCCGCGGCCGGGGCTTTCCCCGGCCGCGGGCTCCCTCCCCGCTCTCCGGCGCCGCGGCCCGAGCCGCATCCGCTCGCTCCGGCCCGCCCCGCCGCTCCTCACGGAGGTTCATCAACTGTGTGGCGCTACATTGCCCGAAGGCTGCTCCAGACCATCCCCGTGGTCCTGGGCTCCACTCTCCTCATCTACGCGATGGTCTTCCTCCAGCCCGGAGACCCCATCGTCGCCCTCTTCGGCGAGAAGCCGGTGTCCGAGGCCACCCGCGCGCAGCTCATGGCGCAGTACAACCTCGACCAGCCGTTCATCGTCCAGTGGTTGCTCTTCCTCAAGGGCGCGCTCGTCGGGGATTTCGGCATCGCCTACTCCGGCCAGCCCGTCTCCGAGCTGATCGCACGGGCCCTGCCGGTCACCTTCCAGCTCGCGGTGATGGCCCTGATCTTCGAGGCCGTCCTGGGCGTCGTCGCCGGCTTCTACGCCGGCCTGCGCCGCGGCAAGATCTTCGACTCGACCATGCTGGTGGTCTCGCTGATCGTGATCGCGGTCCCGATCTTCGTCCTCGGCTTCATGATGCAGCTGGTCTTCGGCATCCAGCTCCAATGGGTGCCGGCCACGGTGGGCAGCAACACCTCGTTCACCAACATGATCCTGCCGGCCCTGGTGCTGGGCCTGGTCTCCTTCGCCTACGTGCTGAGGCTGACCCGCACCTCCGTCATCGAGAACCTGACCGCCGACCACGTCCGCACGGCCCGCGCCCACGGCGTCCCGGACGGCATGGTCAACCGGCGGCACGTGCTGCGCAACTCGATGATCCCCGTGGTGACCTTCCTGGGCGCCGACCTGGGCGCGCTCATGGCGGGCGCGGTGGTCACGGAGGGCATCTTCAACATCAACGGCATCGGGAACCTGGCGTACCAGGCGATCCTGCGCGGTGAGAACCCCACCGTCGTCTCCGTGGTGACGGTCATGGTGATCATCTACGTGGTGACCAGCCTGCTCGTCGACCTGCTCTACGCCGTGCTCGACCCGAGGATTCGTTATGCCTGAGACCACCTCACTCCCGGGGCAGACGCACTTCGTCGCCCCCTCCTCCGAGACGCCGCTGCAGGCCACCGGCATGGTGGACACCAGCGCCCCGCCCGAAGGCCAGTGGAAGGAGGCGTGGAAGGTCCTGCGCCGCAACTGGCTCTTCTGGGTCTCCGCCATCCTGCTGCTGTTCATCCTCGTGGTGGTGTGCTTCCCCGGCCTGTTCACCGGCGTCGACCCGCGCCAGTCGATGCTCTCGAAGAGCCTCCAGGGGCCGCAGTCCGGGCACCCGTTCGGCTTCGACAAGCAGGGGTACGACGTGTACTCCCGCGTGGTCTACGGGGCTCGCGCCTCCGTCGTCGTCGGCCTGCTGACCACCGTCATCGTGACCGTCATCGGGCTGTTCACGGGCGCCGTCGCCGGCTTCTTCGGACGCTGGGTGGACGCGCTGGTCTCCCGCATCGCGGACATCTTCTTCGCGATCCCGCTGCTGCTGGCCGCGATCGTCGGGCTCTCCGCGCTGAACAACGTCTGGCCGGACCGGGGCTACTGGGGCGGCGTGCTCGCGGTGGTCTTCGCCCTGGCGGCGTTCGGCTGGCCGCAGGTCACCAGGATCGCCCGCGGCGCCGTGCTGGAGATCCGGGGGCTGGAGTTCGTCGACGCCTCGCGGGCCATCGGGGCCTCGAAGTGGCGGAACCTGTTCTCCCACATCATCCCGAACTCGCTGGCGCCGGTGATCGTCACGGCCACCGTCTCCCTGGGCGTCTACATCGTCGCCGAGGCGACCCTGTCCTTCCTGGGCATCGGCCTGCCGCCGAGCATCGTCTCCTGGGGCAACGACATCGCCGCGGCCCAGAGCCAGGTGCGCTCCGGCGACAACCTCCACGTCCTGTTCGCCCCCGCCGGCGCGCTCGCCGTCACCGTCCTGAGCTTCATGCTCCTGGGCGACGCCGTGCGCGATGCGCTCGACCCGAAAGCGAGGAAGTGATGACACAGCCTCTCCTGCAGATCAGGGATCTGCACATCGCCTTCACCTCCGGCAAGAAGGACGTCCCCGCCGTGCGCGGCGTCGACCTCACCGTCTACCCCGGCCAGACCGTGGCCATCGTGGGGGAGTCGGGCTCGGGGAAGTCGACGACGGCGCACGCCGTCATCGACCTGTTGCCCGGCACCGGTCACGTCACCGCAGGCTCCATTGAGTTCGACGGCGTCGACCTCATGAAGCTCGGCGGCCGCAGGCGCCGCTCCTACCGGGGCGACCGGATCGGCCTGGTGCCCCAGGACCCGATGTCCAACCTCAACCCGCTGTACCGGGTCGGGGCGCAGATCAAGGAGGTCCTGGAGGTCAACGACGTCGCGCGGGGCAAGGCCGCGGACCGCCGCGTCGTCGAGCTGCTGGAGGAGGCGGGACTGGGTGACGCCGAGGCCCGCGCCAAGCAGTACCCGCACGAGTACTCCGGCGGCATGCGCCAGCGCGCGCTGATCGCCGCCGGCCTGGCGGCCCGGCCCCAGCTGCTGATCGCGGACGAGCCGACCTCGGCGCTGGACGTGACGGTGCAGAAGCAGATCCTGGACCACCTGGACGGGCTGACGGACGAGCTCGGCGTCGCGGTCCTGCTCATCACGCACGACCTCGGCCTGGCCGCCGAGCGCGCGGACCACCTGGTGGTCATGTACAAGGGTCAGGTCGTCGAGTCGGGACCCGCGCTGCAGATCCTCCGGGACCCGCAGCACCCGTACTCGCAGCGGCTCATCAGCTCCGCGCCCTCCCTGCGCTCCCGCCGGCTGGCGGCCAGCGAGCGGGCCGAGGTGCGGGAGGAGGCAACGGAGGCCGCGCTGGAGGTCGCCGAGGATACCATCGCGGAGGCCTCCGAGTTCGGCGGCGAGGCCACCGGCCCGGTGATCCGCGCGACGGACCTGACCAAGGTCTTCAAGCTGCCGGGCAAGGGGTTCTCCAAACGGGACTTCACGGCGGTGGACTCGGTGTCCTTCGCGCTCGAGCGCGGCACCACCACCGCGATCGTGGGCGAGTCGGGGTCGGGGAAGTCGACGGTCGCGCGCATGGTCCTGGACCTGCTGGAACCGACCTCCGGGACGGTGGAGTTCGACGGCGTCGACGTCGGCTCCATCCGCACCCGCGCCCAGCAGCTGGACTTCCGGCGCCGGGTGCAGCCCGTCTTCCAGAACCCGTACGCCTCACTGGACCCCATGTACTCCATCTACCGGTCCATCGAGGAGCCGCTGCGGCTGCACGGCGTCGGCACGGGCAAGGAGCGGGAACGGAAGATCAGGGACCTGCTGGACAAGGTCTCGCTGCCGGGCGCGGTGATGTCGAGGTACCCGAACGAGCTGTCCGGCGGGCAGCGCCAGCGCGTGGCGATCGCCCGCGCCCTGGCGCTGGACCCGGAGGTCGTGGTGCTGGACGAGGCGGTCTCCGCGCTGGACGTGCTGGTGCAGGCGCAGATCCTCAAGCTGCTCAACGACCTGCAGGCCGAGCTGGGGCTGAGCTACCTGTTCATCACGCACGACCTCGCGGTGGTACGGCAGATCGCGGACCAGGTGCTGGTGATGCAGAAGGGCCGCGTCGTCGAGCAGGCGGGCAGCCTCGAGGTCTTCGACCATCCGCGCGAGGAGTACACCAAGCGGCTGCTGGCGGCGATCCCGGGGCGGAGCGTAGAGCCGGCGTCCTGAGGGATGCGGAGACGAGGATCGGGGCACGACGTCGCATCGGGCGGCGTCGTGCCCCGGCTTGCGTCACGCCGCAGCTCGTAGGGCGGGGCCCCGGCTGAGGCTTGAGGGCGGGTTTTCGCGTGCAACACGCGAAAAAACAGTCCTCATCCAGATAAAATACCTAGTCAGTTGGCTCTTCCCCGTACACGCGGGGGTATTTCCTATGGACACAACGAACCCCGGAACCGCCTAAGCTCTTCCCCGTACACATGGGGGTATTTCCAAGGTGTACGTCCAGCAGCGGACCGTGGCCACCTCTTCCCCGTACACACGGGGTATTTTCTACAACGGGTCCGGACCGCGCTTGAACGCCAGCTCTTCCCCGCACATATAGGGGTATCTCCCTCACCGGAAGGGCACGACTTATCCCCTGCGGCTTCAGGGGGCGTGCATGTTGTACAGAAGGCACCATAACCTGATGAGTCGGCGTCCACAATTGTCTATCCCTCTTGCCTTGATTAGGCAAGGGGGGATAGACGATACTCATGAAGAGAACCGCAGTGCTCAAGAAGCTCAAACGGCAGGCCAAGGCCCGCGGCCTGGGATACGGAACCCGTGAGGGAACCCGCCACGCCATCGTCACCATCGGATCGACCAGCAGGACGCTGGGTCGGCACTCCGAGATCGCCGAGGAACTAGGGAAGGGATGGTGGCGCCGATGAGCACCGCATACACCGTTGAAGCGACCCCGCTGGCCCGCGGGGGGTGGACCCTGGTCGTCGAGGGCGTCGGGGTCAGCCAGGTCCGTCGCCTGGACCAGGCGGAGGATGAGATGCGCGCCGCGATCGCCGACCTCACGGGCCAGGCGCCGGAGGCCATCACCGTGGCCCTCCACACGAACATCTCCGAGGACGTCAGCTCGAGCCTCGACGAGATAGAGACTCTCCAGAGCCGGGCCGACCAACTGGCCCAGGAGGCCTCGGCCAAGCGGCGCGAACTCGCGCGGCATCTGCGCGAGGAGGAGCACCGTTCTCTTCGGGAGACCGGGTCCATCATGAAGCTCTCCCACCAGCGGGTCAGCCAGCTGATGGCCGAATAGCGACGGTGATCTTCCATGTCATGCCGCCACGGAGGAAGATCCGGGACAGGGCCCTGGAAGAATGGGAACGTCGCAGGAACGCCCAGATGAGTCCACGAGAGGAAGCCGCGATGAACGCCGAGACCCCCGACCACGAGGCCCTGAGTCGCTGGGCTGAAAGCGACGCGATGCCCGAGGCCATCTCCAGTGCTCGGCGCATTATCGAAGGCAACGATGAAACCCACGCCGCCGCCCGGGCGATGATCGAGGCCGCGGCTGGCGGGTGACCGAATCGGGGCGCGGCGCCCTCCGGCGCGGACAGCTTCCCCCGGAGACAGGTGCGTCTGCCTCAGGCCATGAGCGATCGCTTGGATGCCTACGCCAAAGCCCATCACAAGAATCCCAGGGAGGTCATGCGCGAGGCGCTGGAAAAATATCTTCCGACTGCATGACGCGCTGTGCCGGGGGTCTCTCAGGCGCTAGCCACCGCTCCTGGAGCACCTGTAAGCTGCTCCTCCTCGCCAGCAGAAGACGTTTCTGCACCTAGGCCGGTGGCTAGATGAGATAGCCCTTTCATCCGCTGAGCTCCTCGCCCCAAGCGCCCATGCGTCGCTTGATGTTCTCCAGCTGCTCCTCCGTGATCCCGTATGGGAGTACTTCGCCGAGTCGGATCTTGTAGACATCCTGGAGCAGCTCACCGAAAAGACGCCGGTCCAGACCCGGATCTTGGGCTTGGCCGGCCTGCAGCAGGTGCCCGTCAGTGAAGCGTCCCGTCTGGCGGATCGCGTCGACGTCCAGGAAGACCCTCGGGTAGCCGCGGCTGTACAGAGCGCTGACCTTGCTCCCTATGGCGTCGTCCAAGGCGAGGACCGGGCCGATCTCCATCCGGACCGGCTGATGCCCGCGATAGTCGAGGCCGAAGTCCACCTCGAGGCGCTGGTCTCCTCGACTGACGCCGATGGACTTGTAGGTGGGGAAGTCCCGTCCTACCTCGACGTCGTACCCGGCCGCGCGCAGCATCTCCACCGCCCGTTTCGTGGCCGGTACGAACGTCTGCGCCGAAGACATCTCGGTGAACATGTCCACGTCCTTGGTGGGACGGTCTATGAGGCCGTGCTCGCGCAGCGCACCGGAGCCGGTGAGGACGAAACCCTGCGCCTGCAGCTGCTCCAGCAACAGGTGGGTGACCTGCCGTTGGAAGCGGAGGTCTCGTTCCCGATCAGAGGACGCCATGGGAGTTCTCCGGCAGATGCTCGGGGAACCGGGCGCGCCACAGGCTGCGCACGCGCGGGGGCAGGACCATGTCGGCCCAGATCGAGCGCAGCAGATCCGGGTTGAGGTACCTCTCCTGATCCTCGGCGAGCCCCTCGCAGATGACCGCGCGGTACCCCATGCGAAGCTCTCCCGGCTCCTCGAGGCGGATCCGGCGATCCTCGACCCAGTGCAGAGTCACCGGCATTTCGAGGACGCCGTGGTCCGGGCCCCGCAGATCCTCCCAGCGTTCCGGGACCGAATAGACCTTCCGGTCCCCGAAGCTCGTTCTGTCCTCAACGGTCATGCTCGCCTCCTCACCGATAGCTACCACGGTACAGCGGGGGAGTATGCCGCGGGTCGGGACGTCCGCTTTTCTCACTGCGTCGTGCGCTGCCGTACCCCAACCGCTCCCATGGTCTCGTCGACGTCGTCCACGTACTGCGGCGCCGCGGCCAGGCAGATCGCGCCGAGGGCGCACATCCCGGCCAGCAGGCCGATGATGGGCCAGATGCTGCCGGTCGCCTGGAACATCAGCGTCGCGGCGATGGGGGAGAGGCCGCCGAAGATCGCGCCCGCCGCCTGATAGGCGACCGAGATGCTCGTGTACCGCGCGAGCGGGCGGAACATCTGCGACATCGCGGTGGCCATGGGCCCGTAGGTGGCCGACATCGCGAACCGCATCAGCGCGAACATCACGAAGATCAGCGCGACGTTCCCGCCCCCGAGCGTCAGGAACATCGGGATCCCGAGCACCGCGACGAGGATCGACCCGGAGATGATGACCGTCTTCCGGCCGATCCGGTCGCCCAGCCACCCGAAGAGGACGGTGGCGCACAGCTCCACGATCGAGGCCACGCTCAGCGCGTTGAGGATCAGGATCTCGGGGAGGCCGACGCTGGGGTCGGTCGCGTAGGTGGTGGCGAACGTCGTCGTGAGGTAGTAACCGCCGACCGCGACGGGCAGCGCCCCGATGCCCAGCAGGAGGGTCCGCCAGTTGCGGCGCAGCGCGTCGACCAGCGGGGCCCGCTGCCGGACCGCCTGAGCCTTCAGCGCCGCGGTCTCCGTCTCGAAGACCGGCGACTCCTCGACGGTCCACCGCACGACGAACCCGACGATGACCAGCAGGGCGGAGAGCAGGAAGGGGATCCGCCAGGCGAAGTCGAGGTAGCCCTCCTCCCCGGTGATGCCGATCAGCAGGCTCAGCAGGCTCGTGGCCATCAGCGCGCCCGCCGGGTTGCCGAGCTGGGTGAAGGAGCCGTAGAAGGTCTTCTTCCGCTCGTCCGCGTGCTCGACCGACATCAGCACGGCACCGCCCCATTCGCCGCCCACCGCGAGGCCCTGTAGGAAGCGCAGCACGACGAGGAGGATCGGGGCCATGACGCCGACCGACGCGTAGGTGGGCAGCACGCCGATCAGGAACGTCGCCGCGCCCATGATCGACAGCGTGAGCACCAGGGCCGGCCGCCGGCCGAACCGGTCGCCGATGTGGCCGAAGACGACGGCGCCCAGCGGCCGGGCGAAGAAGCCCACGGCCGCCGCGCCGAAGCCCGCCGCGATGGCGGTCAGCCGGTCGGTGCCCTCGGGGAAGAAGAGGACGTTGAAGACGAGCGTCACCGAGAACGCGTAGATGTAGAAGTCGTACCACTCGATCGCGGTGCCGATGAAAGCGGCGAAGGCGGCTTTCCGCGCCTGCTTCGTGCGCTGGGGTGCCATGGGGGATCCCGTTCTGTGTGCTGGTGCGTGCGTGGAGGGGGAAACGGTGGTGGTCGGGTCCGGAGGGTGCCGGGTCGGGTGGTCTGGAGGATGCCGGGCCGGGCGCCCCGGAGGGACCAGGGCAGGGTGCCTTCGGAGGGCGCGGAGTCGCGGATTCCCCCGGAGGGCGCGAGGCCGGGCGGAGGGTCAGCGCCCGTGGACGCGTGCCCCGCCGACCCAGGTCGAGAGCACCTCGACGCCGGCCAGCTCCTGCGTCGGCGTCTGGTGCGGATCGCGGGCGAGCACGGCGAAGTCGGCGCGCTTGCCGACCTCGAGGCTGCCGATCTCGTCCTCGCGGCCCAGCACTCGGGCCGCGGAGATCGTGTGCCCTCGCAGCGCGGTGTCGAGCGAGACCGCGAGGTCCTCGGGTCCGAGGTGCGTGCCCCGCCGGGTGACGCGTGAGACGGCGGCCTGGATCGCCTCCATGGGACGGGGGTCGGCGACGGGCGCGTCCGAGGAGATGGTCACCTGCACGCCGGCCCGCTCGAACTCGCCCAGCGGGTTGAACCGCTCGCCCGGCGTCCCGATGGCCTGCTCCACGCCCTCGCCCCAGTTGTAGTGGTGCTGGGGCTGGTTCACGGGATAGATGCCGGCTGCGGCCATGCGCCGGATTTGCTCGGGGGTGGGGAGGCCGCAGTGCTCGATGCGGTGCCGCGCATCGGGATCCGGCCGCTCGGCCAGCGCCTCCTCGATCGCGGAGATCACCATCTCCAGCGCGGTGGGTGACTGCGAGTGGGTGGCGGTCTGCAGGCCGACGCGGTGGGCCTTCCTGATGAGCTCGGCGTAGTCGCCGGGCTCGTGGTACAGCTGGCCGGTGCGGCAGGGGTCGCCCACGTAGCCGTCGGGGAAGTACGCCGTCCAGCCGCCCAGGGTGCCGTCGGAGTAGAACTTGATGCCCGCGAAGCTCAGGTGCTCGTTGCCGAACTGGCCGTGCAGGCCCATCTCGACGGCGTCGTCGAGCAGGTGGGAGAGCAGGTACATGCTGACCCGCACCTTCAGGTCGCCGGCCTCGGCCAGGCGGAGGTACATGTCGAACTCGCGGCGGCTGACCTGGCAGTCGCCGATGGTCGTGACGCCGCCGGCCAGGAAGCTCTCCTGCGCGGCGGCGAGCTGGCGGCGATGCTCCTCGGGCTCGTCGGCGAGGTGGAAGTTGGGGCCGTGATGGCCGATCTTGACGCCCTCCAGGCCGGTGAGCACGTTGCACGCGGCGTCGGAGAGCTCGCCGGTGAGCTCCCCGGCCTCGTCGCGGAAGAACTCGCCGCCCGGCGGGTTCGGGGTGTCCCGGGTGACGCCGTGCAGCTCGAAGGTGTGCGAGTTGACGACGCCGCCGTGGCCCGAGGCGTTCATCAGGTACACCTCGCGGTCGGTCGCGACCCGGTCCAGCTCGTGGCGGGTGGGGTGGCGCCGCTCGGCGAGGTTGCGCTGCTCGTATCCGTATCCCCGGATCGGGCGGCCGGCGGGCAGGGCCTTCGCGGCCTCGCGCAGCAGCTCCACGATCTCGGGGATGGACCCGGCCTTCTCGGGGCCGCAGTCGACCCAGCTCATCATCTGGCCGAGCATCAGGGGGTGGGCGTGGGCATCGACGAAGCCGGGCACCACGGTGGCCGCGCCGAGGTCGAGCAGCTCGGGCTCGAGCGCGCTCACCCTCCCGGCCGCCTCCCGGCAGTCCTCGACCGGGCCGACGTGCCGGATGCGGTCCCCGAGCACCAGGAAGGCCTCGGGGGTGCTGCCGGCCTCGTCCAGGGCACGGATCCGGCCGGCCGTGACGATCCGGGGCGCGGCGGGCGCTGGGGCCTGGGTGAAAGCGAGCTTGCGCACGGTGGGGACTCCTTCGGGTCGGTGGTGACTTCCGAGGATATTCGGGGAAGCGCGGCGGAGGACAGCGGAATGATCGATAACCGTTCTCAACAAGAACAGATGGCGCTGTGCTCTGTCAGAACGTCTCATATGAGCGGCTGTGCAGAGCCGTACGAGTTTTTCTGTCCTCAGCGCCGGGACGGGATTCTGCGAGAATCGAGGCATGCCCGATTTCGACGAAGACCTCCTGAGGGCCCTGCAGGTCGATGGACGCGCCCAGTTCTCGGCCCTCGCCGCAGAGCTCGGCGTCCACCGCTCCCTCGTCGCCCAGCGCGTCCGCGAGCTGCTGGACTCGGGAGAGCTCCGGGTCCTGGCCGCGCTGCACCCCCGCGTGCTGGGCTTCTCCGTCCAGGCCCACCTGACGCTCCGCGTGGCGGGGCCGACGCGGCCGGTCTTCGAGCGGCTCCGGGGGTTCGACGGCGTCGTCTACCTCTCCGAGGTCACCGGGCCCGCGCCGGTGGTGGCCGAGGTGTGGGCCGCCTCGCAGGGCGAGCTGGCGCGCTCGGTCCGCGCGATGCGGGCGATCCCCGGCGTCATCGAGGTGCAGCTCGCCCTGTACGACCACGTGCTCAAGACCCTGCTGCTGGGCGAGGAGCCCGAGGACTCGGAGCTGGTGTTCGACGACTTCGACGTCGCGATCATGACGAACCTGCAGCGGGACGGCCGGCTGACCTTCGGCGAGCTGGCGCGCCGCACGGGCCGCTCGGCCTCCGCGTGCCGGAGCCGGACGCTGCGGCTGCTGGAGGCGCGCGTCATGCAGATCGGCGGGGTGCGCCGGCGCAGCAGCGTGACCAGGGGCGTGCTGTTCGGCCTCGGCGTCTCGCTGACGGGCGGCGAGGAGGAGCAGCGGGACGTCGAGGCCGCCGTCCTGGAGCTCCCCGGCCTGGAGTTCCTCGCGCGCACGACCGGGCGCTTCTCCCTCCTGGCGACCGTGGCGGCGCGCTCCATCGCCGAGTACACCGAGGTGGTCAGGGGGCTCCGCGAGCTCGCCGGGGTGCACGCCGTGGAGACGTGGATCCACGCCTCGGTGTGGACGGAGCGCTACGAGTGGAGCCTGGACCGGCTGGTGGGGCGGCGAGGGGGCTGAGGTCCGGCGGGAGGGGCTCGTCCGCCGCGATCAGGGCCGGCCGTGGCCGCCGTCGTCGTCAGCGGATTCCAGCCGCAGGCGGAGGGCCTCGACGACGGAGCGCTGGTCGCGCGCGGTGACCACCCAGGTCCGCTCGGTCGTCCGGATGGTGATGGTCGGGCCGCCCGTCATGAGGGCGCGGGCACCGTCGCCGAGGAACCTGTAGCCGTAGCCGGCGGCGTAGGTCCAGCGGTCGGTCGGCTCGACGGAGAGGATGGACGCCGCCGGAAGACGTCTGCGGCAGTACGGCCACAGCCGGAGCTCGACGGCGCCCTCCTCGTCCTGGCGGATCTCGGTGCGCATGATGACGACGCTCGCCACGGCGCAGACCGTGAGGGGCATCACGCAGATCAGGAGGGCGAGCGTCCCCTTCCCGAGATCCCCGCCGAGGAGCCACAGCGGGAGGAGGATGGACGCGACGGCGAGGCCCATGACCGTGCAGAGGACGGCCCTGCCCATGCGCTCGAGTCCCACGGAGGATACGGTTCTCACGGCGTCCCTGCGGCCTCCTCGACGTCGGCGGTCCCTCGCTGTCGGCGGGCTCTCATCCTCCACCCTGGCACAGGAGCGGAGCCGATGCGACGATCCTCCTATCCCAGCGGCTTCTTGAAGCCCGTATGGGACGCCGCGTAGCCCAGCCGCTGGTAGAACCGGTGGGCGTCGGCGCGCACGTTGTCCGAGGTCAGCTGGGCGAGCACCGCGCCCCGGCGGAGGCCGTACCCCTCGGCCCAGGAGATCATGGCGGACCCCAGGCCCCCGCCGCGCTCGCCGGCGGCGATGCGCACCGCCTCGATCTGCAGCCTCCGCGCGCCGCCGCGGGAGAGGCCGGGCAGGATCGTCAGCTGCATCGTCCCGGCCAAGGCCCCGTCCTGTGCGACCACCACGGCGAGGAGATGGCGGGGATCGGCGTCGATCTCCTCGAAGGCCTCGCGGTACGCCTCCGCCGCGATGCTCTCGCGGCCGCGGCCCAGGGCGTCGTCGGCCAGGAGCGCGACGACGCCCGCCACGTCCTCCGCCCGGGCCCGCCTCACGCGGTAGACGCGTCCGCCGGCCGTCAGGGTCTCCTGACCGGCAGGCTCCCGTTCTGGCATGCGGGATCGATTCCGCAAGCCGTCTCCCTCGGTGCGGAAGAGTTCCGCCCGGTCATAGGGGTGGGGGAGCAGTGCTCGGACCGGATGCATCTCCGGTCCGTCCGGGCCGGGCACGCCGCACTCGATCCCGGGATCGATCTCGAAGAGGATCTGACGGCACATGCCGCATGGGGCGATCACGTCGCGCGTCGGCCCGTGGACGGCGACGACGGCCCGCACCGGGTCCTCCGGGCACCGCGCGGCATGGTTGGACAGGGCCACCGTCTCGGCGCACGGGCCGCCCAGGTAGTGGTGCGTGTTCAGCCCGCGCACCACGCGGCCGCCCTCGGTCAGCAGGGCCGCGCCCACAGTGTGGTCCGGCCCGAGGCCGCGGCGAGCCTCGTCCTGCGCCTCCTCCATGAGGCGCTCGAGGGGATCGGTCAGCATGGGCTCAGACTATCCCGCCGGGCGTCCCGCTTCCGCGCGAACCGGCTCCTGCTACCGCTGGATGGCGTACCGGCGTTTCCCGGCGGCCTGGATCATGGAGCAGAGGGAGGCGGCCAGCAGCGCGATACCGAGCACCAGCGCCGTATCTCCGCCCTGGTGCCGTTCCCGATCATCGATCACGAACCAGAGCCCCAGGAAGCACTGCCCCACCGCGACGACGGCCATCCACCCCACGTGCCCGCGGGGGATCGGCACCGGGTTCGTCGGAAGGCCCTGGCGCCGTCGGGCACTGAGGTCCAATCGATCGGAGACGAGCTGACCCCCTATGACCAGCACGACGGCGCCCGCGGAGATCCACAGCAGGTGCCACCCGCCGAACCGCGCCACGGCCAGGTAGAGGCCGAGGATCCCGGCAATGGCGAGCAGTATGAGGGCCGCACGCCCCAAGAACTCGGGCGCATCCATCCGCTTCTCCTGGTCTCCCTCGTCCGGACGGTCTCGGAGCTGAGGAACGTCGGCCACGATGCCTCCCCTGCGATCGGCTGCGCGCGGTCCGGGCCTTGGTCGGACCCGCACCTCCACTCCATCACAGGGCGGGCGGTGGCAGCGGGAGGTTACGCCCCGTCCATCCCCAGCCGCATCGACAGCTGGTACCGGTCGGACCGGTAGGTCGAGATCGAGTACTCCACCGGGACCCGGGCGTCGGGGGTGCCCGTGTAGGTGTAGCGGTGGAACAGCAGCACCGGCGTCGCCGGCTCGATCTCCAGCAGGGGGGCGATCTCCGGCGTCGCCGCGGCGGCCTCCACGGTCTGCTCCGCCATCCGCACCGGATGCCCCGCCTCGGCGAGGTGGGCGTACAGGGACCCGGTCATCTCCCGCCGCAGCAGGTCGGGGGCCAGGCGGGGCGGGATCCAGGACTCGTCGACGCTGACCGGCACCCCGTTGGCCAGGCGCACGCGCTTGACCATGAAGGCCTCCTCGCCGGCGTCCAGGCCCAGGAAGGCCGCCACCTGGGCCTCGGGCAAGCGCGCCTGGACCTCGACGACGCGCGTGCTCGGCGCGTAGCCGGCCCGGCGCATGTCCTCGTTGAAGGAGGCGAGGTGCAGGTCGGAGCGGACCCGGCCGTGGGAGACGAAGGTCCCCTTGCCGTGGATGCGCACGAGCACGCCCTCGGAGACCAGGTCGGAGACGGCGCGGCGCACGGTGATGCGGGAGACGTCGTACGTCCGCTCCAGCTGGCGCTCGCCGGGCAGCGCGTCGCCGGGGGCGAGCTCATGCAGGGCGAGGTCGCGCAGCTGCTGCCTCACCCACTCGTGCTTGTGCAGCCTGCTCTCCGTCACGGGACATCAGTCTCGCACATCGAACAGGTGCACGGTGAACAGCGTCTCACCCTCGCGCACGGTCCCGCCGGGGCCGGCGGGGGTGACGTGCTCCTTCGCGGTGTCCAGCACGACGACGGGGCAGACCGGGCTCAGCCCCCTCCCGCGGACCGCGGCGGCGTCGAACTCCACCAGGGCCTCGCCGGCCCCGACCTCCGAGCCCTCCGCGGCGAGCAGTTCGAAGCCCTCGCCGCCGAGCGTGACGGTGTCGATCCCGACGTGCACCAGCACCGCGAACCCGCGCGGGGACTGCAGCACCACGGCGTGCGGCATCGCCTTGACCACCTTCCCCGCGAGCGGGGCCGTCACGGTGAGGCGGCCGGCGTCGGGCAGCGGCTCCACGGCCGCCCCCGCGCCTACCATCCCCTGCGCGAACACCGGGTCCGGCACCTCGTTCAGCATCAGGGGCCGGCCCGTGAACGGGGCGCCGACGACGACGCCGGCCGCCTCGTGGATCACAGCAGGTCCTGGATGTCCTCGGCGATGGTCTCGGCCTCCGGGCCGACGACCACCTGCACCGCGCTGCCCGAGACCATGACGCCGTGTGCGCCCAGCGACTTCAGGGCCGCCTGGTCCACGAGGGAGGAGTCGGCGACCTCGGTGCGCAGGCGGGTGATGCACCCTTCGATCTCCTCGACGTTCTCCGCCCCGCCGAGCGCGGCGAGGATCTCCTGGGGATTGAACATGACGGCCTCCTGGATGGGGGTCTCGAGGGCGCGGTGGGGCCCTCTCCCGGCCCCGCCTCCTCGGCGGGAACGGACGGTTGACAAAAGCTCAACGGATCACTCACAGTGATGGAAACCACTGGTTATAATCAGTTGGATCGAGCGTACCCCCTCCTCGGGGCGTTCACAAGCTCGTCCATCCATCGCACCTCAGAGGGAAACCGAGGTTCCAAGATGTCCTCCGACACCACCGCCGCCCGGGCCGCGAGCGATCCGCCGGCCGGCAAGAAGAAGTCCTCCCAGGGGGAGGGCAGGGCCATGAAGATCCTGCAGCGCTTCGGCCGCAGCCTGATGCTGCCCATCGCGGCCCTGCCCGCCGCCGCGCTCCTGCTCCGCCTCGGCCAGGACGACCTCCTGGGGCGCTTCGAGGCCCTCTCCACCACGGCTCAGGTCATCGGGGCCGCCGGCTCCGCTCTCTTCGACAACCTGCCCCTGCTCTTCGCGGTGGGCATCTCCTTCGGGTTCGCCCGCAAGGGCGACGGGTCGACGGCCCTGGCCGCAGTGGTCGGCTACCTGGTGATGACCAACGTCTTCACCGTCATGGCCCCGATCGTCCTGGACGGCCCATCCGCAGGCGAGGACGAGCCGGTGATCAACTACGGGGTCCTGGGCGGCATCGTCATCGGCCTGACCTCTGCTCTGCTGTGGCAGCGGTTCCACCGCACCAGGCTTCCGGACTGGCTCGGGTTCTTCAGCGGCCGCCGTCTGGTGCCCATCCTGACCGCGGTGGCGGCGATCGTCATCGGCGTGGTCCTCTCCCTGGTCTACGGCTTCTTCGACAGGGGCCTCACCTCCGTGGGCGGAGCGGTCTCGGAGAACGCGGTGGTCGGCAGCGGGGTCTACGGCTTCCTGAACCGCCTGCTGCTCCCGCTGGGCCTGCACCACATCCTCAACTCCGTGGTCTGGTTCATCCTCGGCGACTACAACGGGGCCCACGGCGATCTCAACCGCTTCTTCGCCGGTGATCCCACGGCCGGCGTGTTCATGACCGGCTTCTTCCCGATCATGATGTTCGCCCTGCCCGCGGCCGCCGTGGCGATCTGGCAGGAGGCGCGCCCCAGTCAGAAGAAGATCGCGGGAGGCATCATGCTCTCCACCGGTCTCACCGCCTTCCTGACCGGCATCACCGAGCCCCTCGAGTTCTCCTTCATGTTCATCGCCTGGCCGCTGTACCTCATCCACGCGGTGCTGATGGGGACCTCGATGATGCTCGTCAACGCCCTGGGCATCCATACCGGGTTCGGCTTCTCGGCCGGGGCGATCGACTACGTGCTGAACTTCGGCATCTCGCAGAACTCGATCTGGCTGATCCCCATCGGCCTGGGCTACGCGGCGATCTACTACCTGCTCTTCCGCTTCGTGATCCGCCGCTGGAACCTGAAGACGCCGGGGCGGGAGGACGAGGCCGAGGCGCCCGCGACGGCCGGGAACGACGCCGCTCCGGTGCTCAACGGCTCCCCGGCGGCGGCCGGGAACGGAGCAGCCGGGAGGGCGAGTGCGGCCGGTACAGGAGCCGGCGGCTCCGACGCCGAGGCCGCTGCCGAGCGGGACCGCCTGAACGGGGGCGGCGCCCACGGCGATTCTGCCGATGCCGACGCCGGACGGAGCACGGACCCGGACGGGCCCGAGGGCCGGGACGGTGCCGGCGGCCGGAAGGGGGCGTCGTCGTGAACGAGGGGACGACGACGCGCGCGGACCGCGGCTGGGGCCTGCGCGGGCGGCTCGTGCCGGGCACCTCCGGCGCCGGGGAGCTCCCCGACGCGGTGGTGTGGGTCCGCGAGGACCGCATCGCGTGGTGCGGGCCGGCCGAGGACGCCCCCCAGGGCCTCGCCGAGGCGGCCCGCCGCGCGCCGCTGATCCTCCCCGGGCTCGTGGACGTCCACTGCCACGGGGCCCGCGGGGAGACCTTCGGCGAGGACGTCGAGGGGGCGCGGATCGCGGCGGGCCACCATGCCGCGCACGGCACCACCTCGCTCTTCGCCTCCCTGGTCTCCGCGCCGCCGGAGACGCTGCTGCGGCAGATCGAGGAGCTGGAGGCGCCGGTGCGCTCGGGCGAGCTGGCCGGGATCCACCTGGAGGGTCCGTTCCTCGCCGAGGGGATGTGCGGGGCCCAGGACCCCGCGGCACTGATCCCCGGCGACCCCGGCCTGCTGGAGGGCTGGCTGCGCGCGGGACGGGGGACGATCCGCTCGATCACCTTCGCCCCCGAGACGGCGCAGGCGGCGCGGCTGGTCGAGCTGTGCCGGGAGCACGGCGTCGTCCCCTCCATCGGCCACTCGGAGGCCACCGACGCCCGCGTCCGGGAGGTCATGGAGCAGGCCCCGCCGGGGCCGTGGAGCGGGACGCACCTGTTCAACCGGATCGCGCCCCTGACCCACCGGGAGCCGGGGCCGATCCCGGTGCTCATGCGCGCGGCCCGCGACGGCGTCGGGTCGCCTCCCGGGCACCGCGCCGCCGACACCCCGCCGGTGATGCTCGAGCTGATCCCCGACGGCGTCCACGTCGAGCCGGAGCTGGTCCGCTGGATGTTCTCGATGGTCGGCCCGGGCGCGATCGCACTGGTCACCGACGCGATGGCGGCCGCGGGCATGCCGGACGGCCGCTACGCCCTGGGGTCCATGGACGTCACGGTCGCCGACGGCGAGGCCCGGCTCAGCGCGGACACCGAGCGCGGCGAGCCGGGAGCGCTGGCGGGCGGTACGAGCCGGCTGATCGACGGCGTGCGCAACTGCGTGGCCTGGGGGATCCCCCTGCCCGACGCCGTGGCCGCGGCCTCCTCCACCCCCGCCCGGACCATGGGCCTCGCCGAGGTTGGCGAGCTCGCCCCGGGGCGCCGCGCGGATATCGTGGTGACGGACGGGGACCTGCGCGTCCTCGAGGTCCACCGCGCGGGCCGGCCGGTGGCCCCGGAGCCGGCGAGGCCCCCCGATCAGTCGGGGCCCATGGCCCCGACAGGCGCTCCGGAAACGGCGGGATCCCCGGAGCCTTCCCGGACCCCGTCCGCCCGGACGCCCACAGCCCTCCTCCCGCCCCTCGATGCCCCCGCCCGCCGGAATCCGGCCGAGGAAGCCCCCGGCCTCGGAGAACCCGGTGCCGGGGAACCCGACCAGCAGAAGGAGACAGCATGAAGATCGTTCTGTGCGGCACCCCCGAGGGCGTGGGCCGCCGCGCCGCCGACCTCGTCCAGGAGCGCATGGCCCGCGGGCCGATGACCCTGGGCCTGGCCACCGGCAGCTCCCCGCGCAGCACCTACGAGGAGCTGGAGCGCCGCCACCGGGAGGAGGGACTGAGCTTCGTGGGCGTCACGGCCTTCACCCTCGACGAGTACGTCGGCCTGCCACGGGATCACGAGCAGTCCTACCACTCGACCATCCGGCGGGAGCTGACGGACCGCGTCGGCCTCCCCCTCCACCAGCTACACACGCCCCGCGGCGACGCCGCCGACCCCCACGAGGAGGCCGCCCGCTACGACCGCGAGATCCGCGAGGCCGGCGGCGTGGACCTGCAGCTGCTGGGCATCGGCGCCAACGGCCACATCGGGTTCAACGAGCCCACCTCCTCGCTGAGCTCCCGCACCCGCGTCAAGGTCCTCACGCCCGCCACGCGGCGGGACAACAGCCGGTTCTTCCGGGACGAGGAGGTGCCGCGGACCTGCATCACGCAGGGGCTCGGGACCATCGGGGAGGCCAAGACGGCGGTGCTGGTGGCGCAGGGCCGGAGCAAGGCGGCCGCGGTCCGGGCGATGGTCGAGGGGCCGGTGAGCGCGATGTGCCCGGCGTCGGCGCTGCAGTTCCACCGGCGGGCGCTCATCCTGCTCGACGACGACGCCGCGGCCGAGCTGAGCATGCTCGACTACTTCCGCGAGGAGCAGCGCCTGGCCACACGGTGAGGGAAGGGCCGCCCCGGCGCCCCTACCAGGGCGTCCCGTGCAGGTCGACGACGCCCCGCGGCCACTGGTCCAGCGAGCGGGAGACCGGGAGGATCATGATCGGCGCGCCGGCCGCCACGTACCGCGGCCGGCCGGTGGCCCGGGAGAGGGACCTCTCCGCCGCGGCGATCCGGTGCCATCCCGCGGCCTCGTAGAACGGGACCACGCTCTCACCGCACCCGAGGTACCCGTACTCCACCTGCGGCGCCTCCCGCATGGTCTGCCGGATGTGGTGCAGCAGGATCCGGCCGATCCCGGTGCCCCGCTCCGCCTCGGTGATCAGCACGCCGCCGGTCCCGCCCACCCGGATGCGATGGTGCCCCACCGTGATGCCGCGCCGCTGGAAGCCCGCGTGGCCGAGCAGCTCCTCGCCCCGGTAGATCAGGACGTGGACGTCGGCGGGGGAGTAGCCGTAGGGCCGGTGCGGGCTCCAGCGGCCGTGGGTGTGGCGGTACTCGCCGTCGAACAGCTCCTGGAGGCGGCCCAGGTGCGTCCGGGTGAGGAAGTCGTGGTCGATGATCTCGACGTCGAGCCGCTCGTGGTCCATGGTGATCCTCCTCCCGAGCCCTCGTGTTCAAAAGTGTCCTCCTCGGGACGGGTGCGCGTCGATGCCCCGGGACCCGATCGGCGTCGGGTCCCGGGGCATCGGCCCTCGCGGGCTGGGCAGGGGGCGGAACTCAGCGCCGGGCGCCCGGGGCCGTCGCCCCTTCCCTCTCCTCCTTCGCCGCGGTCGTCTCCTCGGCCAGCAGGGCGTCGCGGCGCGCGCCCGGGACCCAGCCCCGGTCCACGACCCGCCGCTGGAAGACCGAGGCGCCGACGACCAGCACCGCGGCGATGACCAGGGAGATGATCAGTCCTGGCACCGGGCCGATGAAGAAGCCCGAGCCGACGGCGGTGCCGAACCAGCCGAAGTCGGCGTCGCCGAAGGTGGAGTTCTGCAGCCCCATCTCCCCGAAGACCAGGAGCAGCAGGGCCGGCAGGATGGTGATCAGGATGCCGTTGACGAAGCCGCCGATCGCGGCCCCGCGCCGGCCCCCGGTGGCGTTGCCGTACACGCCTGCACCGCCGCCGGTGAAGAAGTGCGGGACCATCCCGGGCAGGATCAGCGCCAGCCCGAAGGCGGGGTTGAGCCACGTCGCGATGACCGCCAGCGCGATCAGGCCGCCGGCGAAGGAGCAGATGAACCCGATGAGCACGCCGTTGGCCGCGTACGGGAAGATCATCGGGATGTCCAGCGCGGGCTTCGCGCCCGGCACGAGCTTCTCCGCGATGCCCTGGAAGGCCGGGACCAGCTCGCCGAGCACGGTCCGCACGCCATAGAGGATCACCGCGACGCCGACGCCGAACTGCAGGGCGAAGCCCAGCGCCGCCATCATGAAGTCCCCGGCGTCGCTCGAGCCGAAGATGTCCAGGGCCTGGTCCCGCGGGAGGCTGATGAGCCCCCAGATGGAGAAGAACCAGTAGATCAGCACCATGGACAGGGCGGTGGCGATCATCGAGTCGCGGAGGAAGCGCAGCCCCTGCGGGAACTTGATCTCCTCGGTCGAGCGGCTGCGGCGGCCCACGGCCTGGCCGGTGGCGCCCGCGGCGAGGAAGCCGAGGCTCCCGAAGTGGCCGATCGCGATCGAGTCGTCGCCGGTGATCTTCCGGGTCCACGGCTGCGTGAACGCCGGCATGACCACCATGATCACGCCCAGCAGGACGGCGCCCACCGGCACCACCAGCCAGCCCAGCTCGTCGCCGAGCCCCACGGAGAGGACCACGGTCAGGAGGATGGACATGAACACCATGTGGTGGCCCGTCAGGAAGATGTACCGCAGCGGGGTGAAGCGGGCGAGCAGCAGCATGACGATGAAGCCCAGAACGAGCACGTAGGCGCCCTCCGCCCCGTACTCCTCGGAGGCGATCGCCGCGATGACCTCGTTGGTGGGAACCACGCCCCGGGCGCCGGTCACCGCGAGGATGAGGTCGCCCAGCGGCGTGAGGGCCGCGGTGACGACCTCGGAGCCGGCGCCGAGGATCAGGAATCCCAGCGTCGCCTTGAGGCCGCCGCCCACGATCTGCCCGGCGTTGCGCCGCAGGGCGATGAGGCCCACGGCGGTGATGATGCCGATCAGGTACGCCGGCACGTTGAGGATCTGCTGCCCGATGAAGTCGAGCACCTGCAGGAACCAGTCCATTGTTCAGTCCTTTCCCGGGGTCCCGGTCATCCCAGGGCTTCCGAGAGCTTCCGGCCGATCTCCTCGGAGTCGGTGAAGTTGTCGATGACGATGACCTGCGCGCTCACGTCGCCGATCTCCTCGGCGAGCTCGGCGGAGGTCAGGACGATCTGGGCGCTGCGCGCCATCCCGCGGGCGACCCCGATGTCCGCGGCCTCCACCTCGCCGTCGAGGTCCAGGGCGCGCAGCGCCTTCTCGGTGTTCATCTTCAGCAGCACGGAGGTGCCGATGCCCATGCCGCAGACGGTCACGATCTTCATGTCTTTCTTCCTTCTCTCGGGGTCTCTCTCAGGAGCCGACGGCGTCGAGTACGCCGCGGGCCTCGTCCTCGCTCCCCGCGGCGCGCAGGGCGGCCAGGAGCTCGGGGTCGGAGATGACCCGGGCGAGCTCGGACATCATCTCCAGGTGCCCCTCGTGGTCCAGCGCGGCCAGGCCGACGACGACGTCGACCGGGTCGTTCTTGGCGGAGCCGAAGGGCACGGCCTCGCGCAGGGTGATCCAGCTCAGCCCCGCCCGCCGGACGGCGGGGGAGGGCCGGGAGTGGGCCAGGGCGAAGCCGGGGGCGATCACGATGTAGGGGCCGAGCTCCTCGATCGTGCGGATCATCTCGTCCGTGTAGGCGGGCTCGGCGGCTCCGGCCTCCGTGAGGGCCTCGCCGCTCAGGCGCACGGCCCCCCGCCAGTCCGAGGCCTCGGCGCGGATGCGGACGGCTCCCTCCGGGAGCCAGGTCGACAGGCTCATGCGTCCTCCTGGACGGTCTCGGCACCCCGCGGAGGGGGCTTATGTCGGTGAGTGGTAAATATGGGACCCCTCGTCGCCTCGCTCGGGGTCTCCGGCGCGGGTCGCGGGGGCTCGGCGTCCATAAGTCGCCCAATAGCAGGGCGTCTTTCCAGCGGAATCGCTTCTTTGCGACACCGGATCCTCGAAGAGCCTCTTTTGCCGCTTAGCGGCATTAGGTTAGAGTGTAACACCATCGACACGTTCTGAACCATAGGACCGGCAAGGAGACACCAGGCCATGTCAGAAGCATCTACCGCCCACTCGGCCCTCGACGAGGACGCCGTCCGGCACGCCCGCGTGCTGCCCCTCGACGTCGTGCAGGCCAAGGGCTCCGGTCACGCCGGCACCGCCGTGGGCCTCGCCCCCTTCCTCTCGGTCCTCTTCAACGAGTACCTGCGCCATGACCCCGCCGAGCCGGGGTGGCTGGGCCGCGACCGGTTCGTCCTCTCCTGCGGGCACACCAGCCTCTCGCTCTACCTCCAGCTCTTCCTCGCCGGCTACGGCCTGGAGATGTCCGACCTGCGGGCGGCCCGCACGCTCGACTCGGCCACCCCCGGCCACCCCGAGTGGGGCCACACCCCCGGCGTCGAGACCACGACCGGCCCGCTGGGGCAGGGGATCGGCAACGCCGTGGGCATGGCGATGGCCACGCGCCGGGTCCGCTCCCTGCTCGACCCGGGCGCCGCCCCCGGCGCCAGCCCCTTCGACCACCGGATCTACTGCCTCGCCTCCGACGGCGACATGCAGGAGGGCATCAGCCACGAGGCCGCCGCCCTGGCGGGGCACCTGCGCCTGGCCGGCCTGGTGCTGGTCTGGGACGACAACGGGATCTCCATCGAGGGCCCCACCGACGTCGCCACCAGCGAGGACGTCTCGGCACGGATGGCCGCCTACGGCTGGCGGACCCTGACGATCGACGACGCCGAATCCCTCGACGCCGTCCGCGCTGGCCTGGACGCCGCGCTCGAGGCCGACGACCGCCCCGTCTTCATCCGGCTCAGATCCCGGATCGGCCATCCCATGCCGGCGGTCGGCGGCACCGCGAAGGCGCACGCCGGGGCCCCGGGCGAGGCCGAGGTCGCCGCGACCAAGGAGGCCCTGGGCCTGGATCCCGGGCTCTCCTTCCACATGCCCGCCGAGCTCCTGGAGCGCACCCGGACCCGGGCGGCCCGCCGCGCCGAGCGGCTCCGGGCTCCGTGGGAGGAGGCCTTCGCCGCGTGGGCGCAGGAGCATCCGGAGCGGGAGCGGACGCTCGAGCGCCTGGAGCAGGGCCGCCTGCCCGAGGGCTGGGACGCCGAGCTGCCGACGTTCGAGACCGGCGAGTCGCTGGCCACCCGCGTCGCCAGCGCCCGGACGCTGGTCGGGGCCGGGCACCGGACCGAGGAGCTGTGGGGCGGATCCGCCGACCTGGCGGAGACCAACGGCACCTGGTCGGCCGAGTTCCCCTCCTTCCTCCCTGCCGGCTCGACGAACGTCGAGTGGCCGGGCGGCGAGGAGGGCCGGGCCATCCACTTCGGCATCCGCGAGCACGCGATGGGCGCGGTGCTGAACGGCATCGCGCTCAACGGCCTGACCCGCGTCTTCGGAGCCACGTTCTTCGTCTTCTCGGACTACATGCGCCCCTCGGTGCGGCTGGCCGCGCTCATGCAGCTGCCCGTCCTCTACGTCTGGACGCACGACTCCGTGGCGGTCGGCGAGGATGGCCCCACGCACGAGCCGGTCGAGCACCTGTGGGCCTACCGGGGCATCCCCGGCCTGGCCGTGGTGCGGCCGGGCGACGCCCGCGAGACGGTCGCCGCCTACCGCCGGATCCTCGAGGAGCCCCGCGGGCCCGTGGCGCTGGCCCTGAGCCGGCAGGGGGTCCCCGTGCTGGAGGACCAGTCCGCGATCGAGGCCGGCGTGCGCCGCGGCGGGTACGTGCTCGCGGACGCCGAGGGACGCCCCGACGCGATCGTCCTGGCCACCGGCTCGGAGGTGCACCTCGCGGTGGAGGCCGCGCGGCGGCTCGCGGAGCGCGGCGTCGGCGTCCGGGTGGTCTCCATGCCGTGCCTGGAGTGGTTCGAGGAGCAGACTCCCGAGTACCGCGAGGAGGTGCTGCCCGCCGAGGTGACGGCCCGGGTCAGCGTCGAGGCCGGCACGGACCAGGGCTGGTACCGCTACCTGGGCACCCAGGGCGTGGCGGTCTCGGTGGAGGGCTTCGGCTCCTCCGGCAACGGCGCGGAGGTGCTGCGCCGCAAGGGCATCACCGCCGACGCCGTGGTCGACGCCGTGGAGGCCTCGCTCGCCGCCCGCGTCCCCGCCCCGCAGGGACGCTGATCCGCTCCGCAGGCGCGCCGTCCGGCGCACGGACAGACTAAGAGAGTAAGGATAGCTACATGGACACTCAGGAACTCGCCCGCATCATCGACCATACCCTGCTCAAGCCGGAGGCCACGCCCGGCGACGTGGAGGCCCTGATCAGGGAGGCGGCGGAGCTCGGCACGTACTCCGTGTGCGTCTCCCCGAGCATGCTGCCCCTCAGCCTCCCCACCGGCGGCGGCCTCGCGGTCGCGGCCGTGTGCGGCTTCCCCAGCGGGAAGCACGAGTCGAGGATCAAGGCCGCCGAGGCCGCCGCCGCCGTGGAGGCCGGCGCGGACGAGATCGACATGGTGATCGACGTCGGCGCCGCCAGGGAGCACGACGGCGAGGCGCTGGAGGCGGACATCCGCGCCGTGCGCGAGGCGGCCCCCGCCCCCACCGTGCTCAAGGTGATCATCGAGTCCGCGGCCCTGGACGAGGAGGGGATCGTCGTGGCGTGCCGCGCGGCCGCCCGGGCCGGGGCCGACTTCGTGAAGACCTCCACCGGCTTCCACCCGGCCGGCGGCGCCACCGTCGAGGCGGTCCGGCTCATGGCCGAGACGGTCGAGGGCAGACTCGGCGTCAAGGCCTCCGGCGGGATCCGCACGCGGGAGACCGCGGAGGCCATGGTCGCCGCGGGGGCCACCCGCCTGGGGGTCTCCGGCAGCCGGAAGGTGCTCGAGGGCGGGTCCTCGGAGGAGGGCGGCTACTAGGGCTCCCGAGGAGGGGGCGGGGCCGGCGCTCCCGGGACGGCTCCGGGAGCGCGCCTGCCTTCACGTACAGTGTTCCGTGACGGCTGCCCCTGCGCGCGGAGCCCCTCGGCGCGATGCCCGGACGGCGCTCGCGCTCCTCGGGGCGCAGATGCAGACGTACCGGAGGAGATGCGGCGATGGGTGGTCAGACGGCGGGCGGCAGGTCCCGGGGATCCTTCGGGCCGGGCGCCCTGCTGAGCATCGTGCGCGGCGCCCCGGCCTGGACCCGCGCGGAGCTGGTGAAGGCCTCCGGGCTGGGCCGGACCGCCGTCGCCGAGCGGCTGGACCTGCTGCACCGGGCGAGCCTGATCACCGTGAACGAGCCGGTGCTGACCGGCGGCAGGCCCGCCGAGACGTACTCCTTCAACGCCGACGTCGGCCGGCTGATGGTCGCCGACATCGGCGGGCGGCACACCCGGATCGGCATCGCCGACCTGGACGGCCGCCTGGTGGCCTCGGCCGAGGCCGATCTGGACGCCGACGACGGCCCGGGCCCGGTCCTGGGCTACGTCATCGAGCGGATGCGGGAGCTGATCCACGAGATCGGCCTGGAGGAGTGGCGCATCCGCGGCATCGGCGTGGGTGTCCCGGGACCCGTGGCCGGCGGGATCATGCAGCGGCCGCACCTGCCGGGATGGGAGGGGACCGACGTCCCGGCCGCCTTCGGGGAGGCGTTCCCCGGGGTCCCGGTGGTGGTGGACAAGGACGCGAACATCCTCGCGCGCGGCGAGCAGGCGCGCGACCCGCGGCGCTGCCGGAATGCCATCGTGCTCAAGGTGGGCATGGGGGTCAGCTGCGCGGTGATCGTCGACGGCGCGGTCCTGCACGGTGCCCACGGTGCGGCGGGGGACATCGGCCATGTGCCGCGCGGCGGCGAGATCCTGTGCCGCTGCGGCCAGCGCGGCTGCCTCGACGCCGTCGCCAGCGGCCGGGCGATCGCCGCGAAGCTCGGGGAACAGGGCCGGCGGGCGCGCACCAGCCGGGAGATCGTCGACCTCGTGCGCGGCAACGACTCGGAGGCGATCCGCCTGGTGCGCGAAGCGGGGCGCCAGCTGGGTGGGCCGCTCGGCTTCCTCGCCGCGGTGGCCAACCCCGCCGTGATCATCGTCGGGGGCAACCTGGCGGAGTCCCCGGAGCCGCTGCTGGCGGGGATCCGGGAGACCATCTACGGCAGCTACCCGCCCTCCCTGACCAGCACGATCGACATCGTCGCCAGCACGCTCGGCGCCGAGGCGGGGCTCGCGGGCGCCGCCCAGCTGGCTCTGGACACCGTCCTGCTGCCCGAGAACGTGGACGCGACGCTGGCGTAGGGGAGGGGCACCGGGCCAACCAGCCCCGGTGCCCGGTCAGGTCGCGATCCCGCCGCCCGGTCGGGCGACGGTCACGGCGTGGGGGGAGGGGCCGCCGGCGTCCCCGGTCCCTCCGGTCCGGACCGTTCCGCCCCCTGCCCCAGCAGCGGCAGCCGCACCGTGAACTCCGTGCGCCCGGGCCGGGAGGCCACCTCGATCCGGCCCCCGTGGTTCTCCA
This sequence comes from Rothia halotolerans, assembly GCF_004136635.1. GTDB lineage: Bacteria > Actinomycetota > Actinomycetes > Actinomycetales > Micrococcaceae > Rothia > Rothia halotolerans. The sequence continues at coordinate 209,131 of NZ_NOIU01000005.1, forward strand.
CGATCGCCTTGACGATGGCCAGCCCCAGCCCGGTGGTCCCCGCCTCCCCGGAGCGCGCCCGGTCCGCCCGGGCGAAGCGGGAGAAGACCTCGGGGAGGAAGTCCGGGTCGATGCCCGGCCCGTCGTCGACCACGCTCAGCACCGCCTCCCGCCCGTCCGGCGAGGCGCTCAGGGAGGTCGTGACCAGCGTGCCCTCCTCCGTGTGCTTCCGGGCGTTGGAGAGCAGGTTCAGCAGCACCCGCTGCAGCTGCCGCGGATCCCCGAGCGCCGTCACCGGCTCGTCCGGCAGCTCCAGGGCCCAGCGGTGCCCGGGCGCGGCCACCTGAAGGTCGGTCACGTTCTCCACCACCAGCTCGGTCAGGTCCACCTCCTCCTCGGCGGGGCGGTGGTCCTCGTCGAGCCGGGCCAGCAGCAGCAGGTCCTCGACCAGCGCCCCCATCCGCTGGGCCTGGGTGTCGATCCTGCTCAGGGAGACGACGCCGTCCTCGCTCAGCTCCTCCGTCCACCGCATCAGGTCCGAGTACCCGCGGACCGCCGCGAGCGGGGTGCGCAGCTCGTGCGAGGCGTCGGCGACGAAGGCGCGCATCCGGTCCTCGGAGCGCTGCCGGGCCGTGAGGGCGGCGTCGACGTTCTCCAGCATCCGGTTCAGGGCGTGGCCCACGGCTCCCACCTCGGTGCCCGGCCGCGAGTCCTCGGGCGCCACCCGCGACTCGGCGGGCAGCTGACCGGCCCCCAGGTCCAGCCGGGAGACCTCGGTGGCCACGGCCGAGACCCGCTCCAGCGGCCGCATGGTCCGGCGGATCGCCACGGAGCCCAGCACGCCGGCCAGCAGCAGCGCGGCGCCGGTGACCCCCGCGGTGATCAGCAGCATCGAGGTCAGCGTCCGATGCACCCCGGCCAGCGGGAGGCCCGTCACCACTGTCTCCCCGTCCTGGTCGGAGTCCGCGACCACCAGATAGTCCCCGGCCGAGAGCTGGAGCTCGACGGCGTCCGCCCCGGGCTCCAGCGCGGTGAGCTCCTCTTCGTCGCCGGCCGTCAGGTCCACGGCCGCGCCGGAGGTGTCCAGCAGCCCGCCGACCACGGTCCCGTCCCCGGCGATCCGCGCGTTCAGAGTGCCCGCGGCCTGGCCGGGGGCGTTGAGCGGGTTGGGGATCTCGCTCCCGTCGGAGGCGGTGCCGGGCTCGGCGTAGAGGTCCTCGGAGCCGTGGCCCTCCCAGCCGCGGGCGGGACCGCGGAAGCTCGTGGCCCGGTCCGAGGCCTCGGTCAGCTGGGAGCGCAGCTGGCCGGTGAGCGAGGCGTTCATCGCGGTGTAGCTCACGGCGCCGATCACCAGGCAGGCGATGCCGAGGAAGGCCAGCAGGAGCGCGATGAGCCGGGTGCTCAGGCGCCGGCCGGCGGGGCCCCGGCGTCGTGCCCGCTGCTCGGTCCGCATCAGGAGGCGGGCTTGATGACGTAGCCGACGCCGCGGACGGTGTGGATCATGGGCTCGCGGCCGACGTCGATCTTCTTGCGCAGGTAGGAGATGTACAGCTCCACGATGTTGGCCTGCCCGCCGAAGTCGTAGTTCCACACGTTGTCCAGGATCTGCGCCTTGGAGACCACCCGCCGCGGGTTCTCCATGAGGTAGCGCAGCAGCTCGAACTGGGTCGCGGTCAGCTGGATCTCCTCGCCGCCGCGGGTGACCTCCCGGCTGTCCAGGTGCAGGACGAGGTCGCCGACCACGAGCTCGTCCTCGTCCACGGCGGCCACGCCCGAGCGCTGGACCAGCCGGTGCAGCCGGATGATCACCTCCTCCATGGAGAAGGGCTTGGTCACGTAGTCGTCGGCGCCGGCGGCCAGGCCCCGGATCCTGTCGTCCACCGACTCCTTGGCGGTGAGGAACAGGCAGGGCACGGCGGGGGCGAAGCGGCGGATGCGGCCCAGGAGCTCGACGCCGTCGAAGCCCGGCATCATGATGTCCAGCACCAGGACGTCGGGGCGGAAGTCGCGGGCGGCGTCGAGGGCGCTCGGGCCGTCGCCCGCCTGGCGGACCTCCCAGCCGGTCATGCGCAGGCCCGCGCCGATGAGCTCGGCCAGCATCGCCTCGTCGTCGACGACGAGCGCGCGGATCCTGCTGCCGTCCGGATGCTGCAGGGCGGGCAGGCTCTTGGCGATCTCCGCCGCGGAGGCGGACGAGTTCTGGGTCATGGTTCACACACTATTCGTCGAGTGGTCGATGGGCGGCGCATGAAGCGCCGAGGGGAGGAGGCGGGGTACGGTCAGGGGTTCGGGAAGGGGGGAGGCAGGGTAAGGCGGGGCGGCACCGGGGCCGGGCCGGGCGGTCGAGTCGAACCCGCCGGCCCAGGGCGACCCGCCGGCCCGGCGAGCCTGCCACCCCGGCGGCCTCACTGCGCCGGGGGAGCCTCGCCCGGGGCGCCGGCGGGCGGCTCCCCTCCGGCACCGCCGGGCGCACCACCCATCGAGGCCTCCTCCGGCTCGGTGCTGGTGTCGATCGGGACGTCGATGCTCACGGTGTACCCCGAGCTCGCGTCGCCGGTCACGGCGGCGAGCTGCAGGTCCCAGCCGTCGGAGAACACGTTGTCGCTCTCCAGCGAAGCATCGGCGAGGTTGACCGACGAGTTGCCGTACGCCGCGTCGGCGTAGACCTCGGAGCAGACCTCCTCCGGCAGCGCGATCTGGGAGGTCAGGATGGCGTTGCCGGCGTCGGTGATCGAGGCGACGTCGGGGAAGACCTCGAAGTGGATGTGCGGCCAGCGGCCCGCGTAGCAGCCGGGGAAGATCGAGGTGAAGGTGACGGTCCCGTCCTCGCCCACCACCTGGACGCCGCGCAGGTAGGTCTCCTCGGTCAGCCCGTCGGCGTACATCGAGTAGTTGCCCTCGGGGTCGCAGTGCCAGACGTAGACGGCGGCGCCGGTGAGCGGGCCGTCGTCGTTCACCATGTCCACGATGTTCATCCGCAGGATCATCGCCGCGCCGGCCGCGGTGGCCCCGCCGTCGATGCTGGAGCGGATGTCGCTGCGCTCGACGCCGCTGATCTCCAGCACGTCCTCGCCGTTGGAGCCGTCGCCGGGGTACGGGCCAGCGGTCTCCTGCGGCATCTCCTCGGCGTAGTCCTCGGAGGGCGTGGCACTGGGGGAGGCCGAGGCGGTCGCGGAAGGGCTGGCGGACGACGTCGTCGAGGTCTCGCTCGAGGAGCACGCCGCCAGGAGCAGGGCCCCGGCGCCGAGACCCGCCGTCCCCAGGGCGCGACGCCGGCTGACCAGCGTCCCGAGGTCGAAGCTGAGCCCCTGGTCCTCCACGTCCTCGTCCTGGCGGTCCAGCACGCGCCCTTCGAAGGTGCGCTCGGCCCCGGGCCGGGCGGCGTCCTCCTCGCGGGTCTCGCCGTCCCCGTGCTCGGAGGCGGCGGGGAACGGGCGCTGGCGGTTCCGGCGGGAGAAGAGGGGGCTCATGACGTGGGGTTCCTTTCGCTTGGCGAGGGAGGCGGGACGCGGCCCGGCGGCCAGTCCGGGCCGGTGCGTCCGCGCCGGCCATCCGGCGCGGGCGTCCGCCTCCCTCGGTCCCCGACTCTAAGGAGCGCAGTTTTCCCCCGTCCCAGCGGAGGCTATGCCCCGGCTGTGAGATGCGGGGCGTGGCGGTCCCGGCGGAGCGGGGCGCTCGTCCCCAGCGCGGGCCGTGCGCCGCGGGACGTCCGTGTCCCGTCCGGGTCGCGGGCCGCGGCGGGCGCCTCCGGTCGATGAACTCCGTCGCCGCGATAAGGGCATCCCGGAGGCCCGTATTGACGAGCGAGGGATCCGGTCCCCATGAGACGGGCGTCACTGGCCACGACACACCGCTTCATGCAAAGATAGGCTAACCTAACAAGCCGCCCCGCGAGCTCTTCGGCGCCCGGGCGGCCCAGCCGTCGTCGTCGACCGTCCCCAGGAGACCCATGCCCGTCCGCGCGTCCACGGAAGCAGCCGCCCCCGTCCCCGAGCAGGCCCCGGGGACCCTCCCCAACGGATTCCCGCCCGAGGCCGCGCAGCGCTACCGCGACCTGGGCCTGTGGACCGGCCAGACCCACTGGGGGATGGTCGAGGAGACCATCCGCCGTCGCCCGGAGAGCCTCGCGGTGGACGACGGCGTCCGCCGCCTCACCTACGCCCAGCTGCACGACGCCGTCCGCGTCGCCTCCGCGCACCTGACCGCCGCGGGGGTGCGGCAGGGCGCGCGCGTCGTCGTCCAGCTGCCCAACTCGGCGGCCTTCCTCGACGCCGTGCTCGCCCTGTTCCGGCTGGGCGCCGTGCCGGTCTTCGCCCTGCCCGCCCACGGCAGCCTGGAGGTCGAACACTTCTGCCGCATCTCCGAGGCCACGCACTACCTCGGGGCGCGATCGGCCGGGCCCGACGCCGCGGCCGTCGTCCAGGGGCTGCGGGAGCGCCGCCCCGAGGTCGGGGTCATCGCCGTGGACCACCGCGCCGAGGACCCGTGGGGGAGCGGCGCCGCGGCGGCTCCTGCCGCCGGCGGGTCCTTCGAGGCCGGGGAGCCCTCAGTCGCCGACGAGGCCCCGGTGCCCGGCTCCGCCGGCAAGGCCCCGGTGCCCGGCGCCGTGGGAGAGGCCCGGGGGGCCGCCCGGACCCCTGACCCCGCCTCCACCCCGCCCGCCGCCGAGGTCGACCCCGCCGCGCTCGCCTTCCTCCAGCTCTCCGGCGGCACCACCGGCATCCCCAAGCTAATCCCCCGGACCCACGACGACTACCTCTACTCGGTCCGCCGCAGCGTCGAGCTGTGCGACCTCCGCCCGGACGACGCGATGCTCGTGGTCCTGCCCTGCGCCCACAACTTCACCATGAGCTCCCCGGGCATCCTGGGTGCGCTGCAGGTCGGCGCGAGCGTGGTCATCGCCCCCGACCCGAGCCCCTCCACCTGCCTGCGCCTGGTCGCCGAGCACGGGATCACCCAGACCGCCCTGGTCCCGCCGTTGCTGCTCTCCTGGCTCAACGCCCCCGCCCGCTCCCAGCACGACCTCTCCTCCCTGCGCACCCTGTGGGTCGGCGGCGCCAAGCTCAGCGAGAGCGTCGCGCGCCGCGTCGCCCCCGAGCTCGGCTGCGTCCTCCAGCAGGTCTTCGGCATGGCCGAGGGGCTGGTGAACTACACCCGGCTCGACGACGCGATCGAGACCGTCGTCGGCACCCAGGGTGCCCCCATGTCCCCCCATGACGAGGTGCGGATCCTCGACGACGCCGGCCGCCCGGTCCCGCAGGGCGAGCCCGGCCACCTGCAGACCCGCGGCCCCTACACGATCCGGCGGTACTACCGCGCCCCCGAGCATGACGCGCGCTCCTTCACCGAGGACGGCTTCTACCGTACCGGGGACATCGTCCGGATGACGCCGGGCGGGTACCTCGAGGTCGTCGGCCGCGCCAAGGACCAGATCAACCGAGGCGGCGAGAAGGTCGCCCCCGAGGCCGTGGAGAACCAGCTGCTGGCCCACGACGCCGTCCACGACGCCTCCGTGGTGGGCGTCCCCGACGAGGTCCTCGGCGAGAAGATCTGCGCCTACCTCATCCTGCGCCCCGAGGCCCGCGAGCAGGCGCCCACGCTGCCGCAGCTGCGGTCCTTCCTGCGCGGCCGCGGGCTCGCCCGCTTCGCGATGCCGGACGTGCTCCGGATCGTCGAGGAGTTCCCGCAGACCGGCGTCGGCAAGGTCAGCAAGAAGCACCAGCGCGCGGCGCGGGAAGGCTGATCCGCCCCATGCAGCCCTTCTTCACCCCGCCCGAGGCCGAGGACGTCCGCTCGACGCTGCGGCTGGACCGCGCCACGACGCCGATTCGCCTGATCGGCCAGGTCATCCGCTCCCGCCCCTGGCTGACCGCCGGCGCCGCGCTCATGGCCGTGCTGCACCAGATCGGCGAGGTGCTGGTGCCGGTGGTCGTGGGACGCGCCATCGACGGTCCCCTGGCCGAGCGCGACGCCGCCGGGACCCTCCTGGCGGTCCTCGCGCTCGGCGTCGTCTTCCTCGTCCTCGCCACCGCCTACCGCTTCGGCGCGCGGATGGCCCACTCGGCCGCCAGCTACGTCGAGCACGAGCTGCGCATGCTCGTCACCGACCGGCTGACCCGGCCCAACGGCCTCGGCGGCAGGCACCGGGCCCACGGCGACCTGCTCACCGTGGCCAGCACCGACGCCCAGGCCGTGGCGCGGACCAAGCTGCTCGCCTTCTTCCCGGTGGGGGAGGTCGCGGCGGTGGTCGCGGGCGGCGTCGTGCTCATCGCGATCTGGTGGCCGCTGGGCGTGGGGGTGCTGTGCGGGGCGGCCGTGACCGCGCTGGTCGCTGACCGGCTCGCCGCGCCGCTCGCGCACCGCCTGCGGGCCTCGCAGCAGGCCTCCGGCGCCGCGGCGAGCGTGGCCGCCGACTTCGTCTCCGGGCTGCGCGTGGTCTCCGGGCTGGGGGCCTCGGAGGAGGCCGGCCGGCGCTACGTCAGGTCCTCGCGCACCGCGCTGCGGGCCGTGCTGCGCTCCAACGGCGCCCGGGCCCAGCTGGGCGGGATGACGCAGGTGACCGGCGGCGTCTTCGTCGCGGCCACCGCGGCGCTCGCCGTCTGGGCCGCGCTGGCCGGCCTGTTGAGCGTGGGCGAGCTGGTGATGGTCGTGGGGATCTCGCAGATGCTCGTGGAGCCGATGTCGGTGCTGGGGCGCAACATCGGCGTGGTCTGGGCGACCGGGCTCGCCTCCTCCCGGCGCGTGCTGGAGGTCCTGGACGCCCCCGACGCCGTCCCCGACCCCCTCGAGCCGGCCGCGGCCCCCGCCGGTGAGCGGCTGGCCGGGGCGGTGCCCCTCGAGATCGAGACCGGGGAAGGGGGCCTGAGCCTGGCCCCGGGAGAGCTCGCGGTGCTCGACGCCGACCGCGAGGGCTCCCGCGAGATCCTCGCGGCGCTGTCCGGGGAGGACCCGGAGTCGGTGCTCCGGCTGGCCGGCGAGGAGACCTCGTCCTGGCCCGTCGCGGACCTGCGCCGGCACGTGCTGCTGGCCACCGGCGAGGACTTCCTGTTCGCCGGGACCGTGCGGGAGAACGTGAGCCGCGGCGTCGTGGACGAGGCGCGGATGATCGGCGCCTGCGAGGCTGCGGGCTGCGCCGACGTGCTGCGGGTGCTGCCCGGCGGCGTCGACGCCCCCGTGGGCGAGGCCGGCGGCAGGCTCTCCGGCGGCCAGCGCCAGCGGATCTCCCTGGCCCGGGCGCTCGCCGCGGACCCCGCGGTGCTGGTCCTCGAGGACCCCACCACCGCCCTGGACTCCGTGACCGAGGTCGACGTCGCCCGCTCGGTCGCCCGGTTCAGGCGCGGGCGCACCACCCTGGTATGCACCTCGTCCCCCGCGTGGCACTCCGTGGCGGACCGGGTCCTGAGCAACGACGACGTGGAGGTCCAGCCGTGAGCGCACCCGCCGCACCGGGCACCGCCCCGGAGACCACGCTGCCCATCGCCCGCCCGGGGCAGGTCTGGCGGGAGATCCTGCGCCTGGCCGCGCCGCACGCCCCGCGCATCCTGGCCTCGGTGGTCCTGCTGGCCGCCGCCGCCGCGTGCGGGTTGGTGCTGCCGTGGCTGCTGGGCGCCTTCGTCGACCTGCTCTCCGGCGACGGCGCCCCCTCCTGGATCGAGGGGACCGGCGGCTTCTGGCGCGCCGTCGCCGCCATGGTCGGGGCGCTGGTCGCCGGCGCGGGGCTCCAGGCCGCCGGCATCGTGCTCTCGGCCGGGGCCGCGGACCGTGTGGTCGCCTCCCTGCGCGAGCGGGCCGTCGGCTCGGCCCTGGGGCGCAGCCAGGCGGAGGTCGAGGCCGCGGGGACCGGGGACGTGGTCTCCCGGTCCAGCGACGACGTCGCCGCCGTCACCACCGCCGTCAACCAGTCGATGCCGGCCCTGACCGGCGCGGGGGCGGGGATCGTGGTCACCCTGATCGGCATGGCGAGCATCCACTGGGCCTTCGCCCTGTCCCTGGTCGTCACGATCCCGGTCTACTGGTTCTCCGTGCGCCGCTATCTGCGGGTCGCGCCCGGGATGTACCACCGGGAGCGGGCCGAGCGGGCCCGCCGCGCCGGCGTCGTGCTGGGGGCGGCCCGCGGCGGGCGGACGGTGCGGGCATACGGCATGGCCGGGTTCCTGCGGGGGCCCCTGGCGGCGACGTCGTGGGTCGTGGCGCGGATGAACGTGCTGGTGCAGATCGCCACCACCCGGCTCTTCGGCGGGGTGAACCTCGCCGAGTTCCTCGGCGTCGCGGCGCTGCTGGGCACCGCCTTCCTCCTGCTGGACGGGGAGGCGGTGACCCTGGGCGCGGCGACCTCCGCGGTGCTCTTCTTCCTCCGGATCTTCGACCCGGTCGGCGCGGTGCTCATGACGCTGGACCAGGTCCAGTCGGCGCTGACCTCGCTGAGCCGGATTGTCGGGATGGCCGGCCCGCGGCGGGGGGCCGGGGACGGCCCCGAGGATCCGGAGCCTCGGGAGAAGGCCGCGGATGGAGCGATTCCGCGCGGCGGGGACCTGATGATCGAGGGACTGCTCGCCGGGTACGGGGCGGAGCCGGTGGTGCGCGGCGTCGACCTCGCCGTGCCGGCCGGGACCTCGGTCGCGGTGGTCGGCGCCTCGGGGGCGGGGAAGTCCACGCTCGCGGCCGTCGTCGCCGGCGTGCGCGAGCCCCAGGGCGGGAAGGTCACGATCGACGGTCGCCCCGTGCACGGCATCCCCGCGGGACGGCGCGCCCGCACGGTGGCCCTGGTGGCCCAGGAGGGGCACGTCTTCCCGGTCTCGCTGCGGGAGAACCTGGACCTGGCCTCGCCCGGTGCCGAGGACGGGACCCTGTGGGAGGCGCTGCGCCGCGTCGGGCTCGAGGACTGGGCGCGGGCCCTGCCCGGCGGGCTGGACACCGTGCTCGGCCCCGAGGGCGTGGACCCCGAGCCCGAGCTGGCTCAGCAGCTGGCCCTGGCCCGGGTCGCGGTGCTGGACCCGGCGGTGCTGGTGCTGGACGAGGCGGCCTCCCGCTCGGCGGAGGACGACGACGCCCTGGCCCGCGCCGCGGAGGGCCTGCGCCGCGGCCGCACGGCGATGATCGTGGCCCACCGGCTGAGCCAGGCCCGGACCGCCGACCGCATCCTGGTCATGGAGGACGGGCGCGTCGTCGAGTCCGGCGGGCACGAGGAGCTGGTCGCGGCGGGCGGACGGTACGCCGACCTGTGGGCCGCGACCCACGAGGGCCGGCGGGAGGACTGACTCGGTGGGAGCACCGAAGGGCCCCGCCGGGTCCGCGGATCCGGCGGGTCTTTACGAAAGTTTTGTCTGCCCTTTTGCGGATGTTCCGCCGAGGAGGCATCCGGGCGCGTCGATACGCACCTGTCCGGTCCCCGCGCGCGGATCCGTCGCCGTCCCGGGCCGGGACGGCGACGGATCCGAGCGGGCCGTCAGGCGCTCAGGAGGCGATCCCAGGCCGTGAGCCGGGGATCCTCGGCGAGGTCGGCGTAGTCCACCGCGTGTCCCGCCGCGTGGATCCGCTCCACCAGCCCCATCATGCGCACCGAGTCCAGGCCCTGGTCGGTGAGGTCGGCGTCGGGGTCGATCTGCTCCGGGGTGGTCTCCAGGGCGCTGGCGATCTCCGCGCGGAGCTCCTCGACGATCTGCTGCACGGGTGTCTCTCTTCCTGTCGAATGTTCTCTGAGATGTCCCGTCGTACGGTGGACCATCTCCTCTTACTATGGTTACCCTAACCTAAGCATTCAGGCGAATCGATCGGAAGGACGCGCATGCGGCACGAGGCTTCGGCACCCGCCCGGGACACGGAGACGGGAGCCCTCTTCCCCCTGAGCGGCGCTCAGCAGGGGATCTGGAACGCCCAGCGGCTGGAGCCCTCCTCGCCGTACTACGTGGTGGGGGAGGTCCTGGAGATCGGCCCCGGCGAGGTGGACGCCCGCCTGCTCGCCGAGGCGGTCCGCGAGACCGTCCGGGAGGCGGAGACCCTCCGGCTGCGCTTCTCCGAGACCGACGCCGGCCCCCGCCAGCGCGTGGACGCCTCCGAGGTCCCGCTGCCCGAGGTCCGCGACCTCACCGACGCCGCCGACCCCTTCGCCCTGGCCTCCGCCATGGTCGACGACGAGCGCACCCGCATGGCCGAGCACTGCGTCGAGATGACCGAGCGCGAGCTGTGCCGCTACGTGGTGCTGCGCCTGACCGAGCAGACCGTCTGGGTCGTCCAGCTCTACCACCACCTCGTCGTGGACGGGTACTCGGCGGCGCGCCTGACCCGCCGCATCGCGGCCCGCTACACCGCCGCCCGCCGCGGCGAGCAGGTCCCCGAGGCCCGCTACGCCCCGATCCGGGAGCTGGTGGAGGAGGACCGCGCCTACCGCGCCGGCGAGCAGCACGCCGCGGACCGCGCGCACTGGACCGGGACCTTCACGCCGCTGCCCCCGGTCGGCAACCGCGAGGCCGCCGCTCAGGAGTCGGTGCCCCGCACGGTCTTCGCCTCCCTGGACCTCGACGCCGCCGCGGTCGCCCGCCTCCGCGAGGTGGCTGAGGCTCACCGGGTGACCTGGGTCGAGCTGCTGCTGGCCGCCTACGCCGTCCACGTGCGCCGCCTCAACGGCGAGCCCGAGGTGACCCTGGCGATCCCCATGATGGTGCGCACCAGCCCCGCGGCCCTGCGCACCCCCACCATGGCCGTCAACGTCCTGCCGCTGCGCGTGGGCATCGAGGGGACCGAGAGTGTCGTGGACGTCGCCCGCACCGTCGCCGAGGGCCTGGCCGGGATGCGCGAGCACCAGTCCTACCGCGGCGAGGACCTGCCCAAGGACCTCGGCGTGCCGGGGGCCGGGGCGCTGCTGCACGGCGTCGGCGCCAACGTCAAGGTCTTCGACCTGCGCCTGGACTTCGACGGCGTCCCGGCCGAGCTGCGCAACGTCGCCGGCGGCCCGCCCGAGGACCTCGGACTGACCGCGACCCCGATCCCGGGCGGCGCCCTGCGCCTGAGCTTCGAGACCGACCCGGCCCGGGTCCCCGAGCGCCGCTCCCGCGCCCGGCTGCGCGCCTTCGCGACCCTGCTGGACCGCCTCACGGCCCCCGACCTGCCCAGCGTCGGTGCCGCCCCCTCCCTCGAGGACGACGCCGCGGCCCGGATGCTCGGACGCCGTGCCGCCCAGCCGCTCGCCCTCCCCGATGCCGCGAACTCGCCCTCCGAGGTCGACGTCCCGAGCTCGCCGTCCCATGCCGCCGCCGCTCCGGCCTCGCCGCCCCGCGCCGACGGTCCCTCCCCGCGCCCTGCCACCGGGGGGACGAGTCCGCTGCCCCGTGCCGAGACCCCGGACCCGGGGGAGATCCCCGCCCTGATCGCCCGGATCGGTGAGGAGCGCGCCGAGGAGGAGGTGCTCGTCGACGGCGCGGCCCGGCTGACCGGCCGCGAGCTCGCCGAGCGGGTCCACCGCCTGGCCCGAGCCCTGCGCCGAGAGGGCATCGGCCCGGAGCGGATCGTCCTGCTGGACCTGCCCCGCGGCCACCGGATGGTCCTCGGGATGCTCGCCGCCCTCTGCGCGGGCGGGGCGTTCCAGGCCCTGGACCGGGCGCACCCGGCCGAGCGGCGTCGTCAGACCGCCGCCGACTCATCTCCGGCGCTGGTGCTCACCGACGCCGAGGGCGACGCCGGCACCTGCCCGGACGTCCCGCGCCTGGACCTCGACGACGCCGCCGAGCGCCTGGCCGCCCTCCCCGCCGGCCCCCTGGCCGAGGAGGAGCTGGCCGCGCCCCGCCGCGGCGCCGACCTCGCCTACGTCCTGCACACCTCCGGCACCACCGGCCGGCCCAAGGGCGTGCAGATCCCGGTCGAGGCCCTGACCCACCTGATCCGGCACCACCGCGCGGAGCTCTTCCCGCGGGCCCGGCGCAGCGCCGGGCGGGACCGGCTGCGGGTGGCCCACACGGCGTCGTTCTCCTTCGACGCCGCGCTGGACCAGCTCTCCTGGATCTTCGACGGGAACACCGTGCACCTCTACGGCTCGGACGTCACCGGCGACGCGCTGGGGATGCTCGAGGCCCTCGCGGAGGACCGGATCGACGTGCTGGACTCGACGCCCTCGCTCGCGGCGGTGCTCGTGGAGTTCGGGCTGCTCGAGGGAGAGCTCCGGCCCAGCACGCTGGTCTTCGGCGGCGAGGCGCTGCCCCCGGCGCTCTGGGGCGCGGTGACGGCCGCCGGGATCGATGCGTGGAACCTCTACGGGCCCACCGAGTCCACGGTGGACGCCCTGGCCGCCCGGGTGACCGGGCGGACGCCGCACATCGGCCGCCCGCTCGGCGGGCTGACCGCGCACCTGCTGGACCTCGACCTCCAGCCCGTCGCGGACGGCGAGGTCGGCGAGCTGTACCTTGGCGGGCCCCAGCTCTCGCGCGGCTATCTTGGAGGCCCCGGGGAGACCGCGGCGCGCTTCGTCGCGGACCCCTTCGGCGGCGGGCGCCTCTACCGGACCGGGGACCTCGCCCGCTGGGTGCCCGGCCTGGGTTACGCGATCCTCGGCCGGGCGGACGACCAGGTCGAGATCCGCGGGCAGCGCGTGGAGCCCGCCGAGGTCGAGGCGCTGCTGCAGGCCTCGCCGGGGGTGGGCGCGGCGGCGGTGACCGTCGTCGAGTCCCGCGGGCAGGCCGCGCTGGCGGGCTACCTGGTGCCCGCGGCGGGTGCCCGGCTCGACGTCGAGGCGCTGCGCGCCCGCCTGGCCGAGCGCGCCCCCACCTACCTGATCCCCGCGCACCTGATGGTCATCGACTCCCTGCCGACCACCGTGGGCGGGAAGCTGGACCGCGCCGCCCTGCCGCTGCCGCAGGAGCAGGAGGGCCGGTCCCGCTCCGCGGAGACCACGCGAGAGCGGGTCCTGGCGGAGGTGGTGGCCGAGGCGCTGTCCTCCGGCCGTCCCGAGGACGCCCCGCAGATCTCCCTGGATCGCGACTTCGTCTCCCTCGGCGGGGACAGCATCGCGGCGCTGACCGCGGTGGGCCGGGCCCGGCGCCGGGGCCTCGCGCTGCGGCCGCAGGACCTGTTGGGGCCGCGCACGCTGGCCGACATCGCCGCGCAGGCCGCCTTCGACCCCGAGGGCGCGGAGCCGGCGGGATCCCGCGGGGACGGCTCCGCGGAGGGCGCCGAGGACTCGGCGGACGCGAGCGGATCCGGCGACGCCGTGGACCGCCCGCTCGGCTCCTTTCCCGCATCCCCGGTGGTGCGCACCCAGAGCGCGGCGGCCCCGGACGGTCAGGCGCTGGCGCGGCACGCGCAGTGGGCCGTGGTGCGGACCGGCGGCCCCGTGGACCGCGAGGCGCTGGCCGAGGCCCTGCGGGAGCTGCTGGACCGGCACGACGCGCTGCGCACCGTCCTGGACCCGCGCGGGCCCTCGCCGGTCCTGTACGCGCGGCGGCCGGGCGCCGTCGCGGTCGAGGACGTCCTCGCCGACGACGCCGTTCCCGCTCCCGGGACCCCCGGTGCGGCACCGGATCCCGAGGCCCTCGCCGCCCACCTGATCGAGGACCTCGATCCCGCCGCCGGCCGCCTGATCCGCGTCGCGATCCTGCCCCCGTCCGCCGGCTCCGCCCCCGCGTCCGACGCGACGGGCACCCCGGCCGACGCCGGGCCCGTCCCCACCCGTCTCCTGATCACGGTGCACCACCTCGCGGTGGACGGCGTCTCCTGGCGCCTGCTCCTCGAGGACCTCCAGCGCTGCTACGAGGCCGCCGCGGCCGGCGGCAGCCCGGCTCCCCGCGCCGAGGGCACCTCCTGGCGGCACGCCGCCCGGAGGCAGGCCGCGCTCGGCCGCTCCGGCGCGCGCCGCGGCGAGGCCGAGCACTGGCGCAGCGTCCTCTCCGGGGGCCCCACCGCCCCGCTCGGCGAGCGCCGGCTCGCCACCGGCACCGACACCGTGGCCACCGCCCGCGGCGGCTTCACCACGGTGCCCGCCGACCTCGCCCGTCCCCTCCTGGAGGACCTACCGCGCGCCTACCGCATGCGGACCGATGAGGTGCTCCTGGCCGCCCTGACGCTGGCCCTGGCCCTGCGGGACCGGGAGCGCGGCCTGCCCGCCGCCCCGGCCCGCCCGGTCACGGTCGAGGGCCACGGCCGCGAGCCGCTGGGTCCCGACTACGACCTCTCCTCCACGCTCGGCTGGTTCACCACCGAGCACCCCGTGCACCTCGGCGCCGACCTGGTGCTGGACGCCGCCGCGCTCGACGACGCCCTCGCCGGCGGCCCCGCCGCCTCCCGGGTGCTGCGCGCGGCCAAGGAGGCGATGCGCGCCGCGCCCGAGAGCGGCGTCGGTTACGGCATCCTCCGCCACCTAGACCCGCGCGGCCCGGAGCTGCTGGGGGACCTGCCGGACCCGGAGGTGGTCCTGAACGTCCTGGGCGCCTTCGACTCCGCCGCGGGCGGCTGGGCCCTGGACGGCGAGCGGGCGTTCAGCGTCGTCGAGTCGCCCCGCCGCGACCTCACCGAGGCGCTCACGGTCAACGTCTTCACCGGAGCGGGCCCCGAGCCCGAGCTGTCCGTCGAGTGGCGCGCGGCCGGCGGGATCCTCGACGACGCCGCCCTGCGCGGCATCCAGGGGCACCTGCGCCGCGCCCTCGAGGCCCTCGGACTCCACGCGCTGCTCGGCGCGGGCGGCGCGAGCCCCTCGGACCTCAGCCTCCTGAGCCTGGGCCAGGCCGAGATCGACGCGCTCGAGTCCGCCCACGGCCCCCTCGACGACGTCCTCCCCCTGACCCCCCTCCAGGAGGGCCTGCTCTACCACGCCCTGGCCGACGGCGAGCGGGACGCCTACGTCCTGGCCGCCGGCCTGGACATCGAGGGCCCCGTGGACCCGGAGCGGCTGCGCGCCGCCTTCGACGCCGTCGTCGAGCGCCACCCGGTGCTCTCGGCGAGCTTCGACGTCGAGTCCGTGGACCGCCCGGTCCAGGTGCTGACCCGCGCCCCGCAGGTCCCGTGGCGCACGGTGGACCTGCGCGGCTCCTCCCCGGAGATGGCGGAGGCGGCGGCGGACCGGCTGCAGGAGCAGCAGGCCGCGCGCACGGTGGAGGTGACCCGCGGCGGGCTCGTCGGCGCCGTGCTGGTGCTGCTGCCCGGCGACCGCGCCCGCCTGGTCCTGGGCGCCCACCACCTGCTCACCGACGGCTGGTCCACCCCGATCATGGTCCGCGACCTCCTCGCCCTGTACCGCGGCGAGGGCGGGAGCCTGCCCTTCGCGGCCCCCTTCTCCGCGCACCTGCGCCGGCTCGCCGGGACGCCCGCCGAGCAGACCGAGGCTGCCTGGCGCCGCCGCCTGGAGGGCGTGCGCGCCGGGACCCTCGTGGCCTCCCGGCCCTCCGCGGATCAGGACGCGCCGCGCGAGGCGGTCCGCACGCGGATCCCGCTGGAGGACGACGTCGCGGCCCGCCTCCCCGAGCTCGCCCGCTCGCGGGGCCTGACCCCCAACACCGTGCTGCAGGGAGCCTGGGCCGCGGTGCTCGCCGAGACCGTCGGCACGCGCGACGTGGTCTTCGGCGTCACCGCCTCGGGCCGCCCCACGGACGTCCCCGGCATCGAGAACACCGTGGGCCTGTTCGCCAACACCCTGCCCGCCCGCCTGGCCTTCGAGGAGGGCGAGGCCCTCCTGGCCGCCCTGACCCGTCTGCAGGCGGACCAGGCGGAGATGGCCGGCCACGAGTCCGCCTCCCTGGCCCGGATCGAGAAGGAGCTGGGGGCCGGCCCGCTCTTCGACTCGCTCGTGGTCTACGAGAACGCCCCCGGCCTGATCGAGGACGACGCCGGTTCCTCGCCCCGCCTGGCCGGCATCAGCAGCTCCGGCGGGACGCACTACCCGGTCACGGTCACGGTGCCTCCCGGGGAGGGCTTCAGCGTCCTGCTGGACCACGACCCGGCCGCGCTCGACGACGCCCTGGCCGCCCGCCTCTCCGCGCGCCTGGCCGAGGTGCTCGCCGCGCTGGTCGAGGACCCGGATGTCACGCTGGAGCATCTCGTGGACGCCGGGCGGCTGGACGCCGAGGCCGCGCCCGAGGCAGCCGCGACCGGCCCCGGCATGTCCGCCGCCGGCGCATCCGCCGCCGGTGCTCCCGCCGGCCACCCGGATGCCGCATCCCGCCCCGGCGCCGCGGCGGACGGATCCTCCGCCCAGCCCGCCGACGACGCCCCCGAGCCCGCCGTCCGAGCGATCGCCGAGCAGATGGCCGACCTGCTGGACCTCGCCGAGGTCGCCGAGGAGGACGACTTCTTCGCCCTCGGCGGCCACTCCCTGATCGCGATGCGCCTGCTGGGCAGGCTGCGCCGCCTCGGGATGCGCCTGAAGATCGTCGACATCCTGGACCACCGCACCCCGCTCGGGATCGCCGCGGCCGCGGCGATCCCGGAGGAGGTCGTCGAGGCGCTGGAGGAGGGCACCGCGGACGCGAGCCCCGCCGAGCCTGGTCCGGCGGAGCCGAGCGAGACAGGCGCCCCGGGCGGCCCCGACTCCCGGGGAGACGACGTCGCTGCCCGGACTACCTCGTCCGGCGCCCCCGATCCGTCCGGCGCCTCCGCCTCGCCCGGCGAGAGCGCCGACGCCGGAACCCCGGTCGCCTTCTCACCGGACCTGCCCTCCGCTCCCACGCCGGAGACCGCGGAGATCGGCCTGACCCCCGCGATGGAGCGCCTCTGGTTCCTCCACCAGCTGGAGGGCCCCTCCACGCTCTACGACGTCCCCGTGGCCCTGCGCCTGGACGGTCCCCTGGACCCCGCCGCCCTCGGCGAGGCGTGGCGCGACCTCCTGGAGCGCCACCCCGTGCTGCGTACCGTCTACCCCGCCCGGGCGGACGGCTCGGCCGCCTCCCGGACGCTCGCGCCGGAGGAGGTCGCCGCACCGCGGCTCCTCGAGGGCGGCCCGGACGAGGCCGCGCTGGAGGACGACGTCGCCCGCCTGGTCAACGACCCCGCCTTCGCCGCGGACATCACCCGCCAGGCCCCGGCCCGCGCCGCCGTGCTCGGCTACGGCCCGCGCACCCACGTGCTGGTGATGGTCATCCACCACATCGCGGTCGACGCCGCCTCGATGGTCCCGCTGCTGACGGACCTCAGCACCGCCTACCGGGCGCGCGCCGCCGGCCGGGCGCCGGCCTGGCCCGCCCCCGCGGCGACCGCGGCCCCCGCCCCCGACCCGCGGCAGCTCGCCGAGGACGAGGAGTTCTGGGCCGAGGCCCTGGCCGGCCTGCCCGAAGAGCTCGACCTCCCCGCCGACCGCCCCCGCCCGGAGACCCCGGGCCACGCCGGAACGGCCGTGCTCCGCGACCTGGACCCGGCCCTGCGCGAGGCCCTCTCGCGGACCTGCGCCGCCCAGGGCCTGACCCCGCTGATGGTGCTGCGCTCCGCGGTCGCCGTGGCCTGGTCCCTGCTCGGCACCGGCGACGACGTCCCCCTGGGCAGCACCGTCGCCCTGCGCGATGACCCCGGCGCCGCCGACGAGCAGATCGGCTACCTGGTGAACACCGTGGTGGTGCGCTGCCCGGTCGAGGCCGGCGCCACCGTGGGGCGGACCCTGCGCGAGGTCCGCTCCCGCTCGCTGGACGCCGTCGAGCACCGCGAGCTGCCCTTCGAGCGCGTGGTCGAGCTGCTGGCGCCGGGGCGCTCCCGCTCCCGGCACCCCCTGTTCCAGACCCTGGTCTCCTACGAGACGCCGGTCGAGCCGCCGTCCCTGCCCGGGCTCGAGGTCTCCGAGGTGCGGGTGCGCACCGAGAGCTCGCGCTTCGACGTCGGGGTCTGGCTGCTGGACTCCGCCGAGGGCTCGGGCCTGCGCGTGGTCGGCTCCTCCGACCTCTTCGACCCGGCCACCGTGGAGCGGCTCGCCGACGCCGTCGAGCAGGTCCTCGGCCAGCTCGTCGGGGACCCGGAGCTGCCGCTCTCCCAGGTCGCCCTGCGCTCCGAGCACCCGGCCGACCCGCCGGAGCGCGGCGTGCCGGGCCGCAGCGTGAGCCAGGCCCTGGCCGAGTGGGCGCAGCGCGCGCCGGAGGCCGTGGCCGTGCGGGACGCCCGCCGTTCGCTGACCTACCGGGAGCTCGCGGACGCCGTCGACGCGCTCGCCGCCCGGCTGGCCGGACGCGGCGTGGGGCGGGAGAGCGCCGTCGCCATCGCCCTGCCCCGGGGCTGCGACCTGCTGGTCTCGATGCTCGCCGTGCTGCGGGCCGGGGCCGCCTACGTGCCCCTGGACCTGGACCACCCGGCCGCCCGGCTCGAGCTGGTCCTGGAGGACGCGGCCCCCGCGCTGGTCCTGACGACCGCCGACGCCGCCGCGCACCTGCCGCAGGGCGCCCCCGAGGCGCTGCTGATCGATGAGGCTGCGGCCGCCGGCTCCGTGCCGGCCGCCGTCCTCGCGCCGTCGGCCGCCGCCCCGGGCGCGTCTGACTCGGCATCAGCGCGGGGGCCCGCCGCGGCCGGGGAGGGCGCCTCCTCCGAGACCCCCGACGCCGTCGCCGCCCTGGGCCCGGTCCCCGCCGCGGACGACGCCCTGGCCTACGTCCTGCACACCTCCGGCTCCACCGGCCGCCCCAAGGGCGTCATGGTGAGCACCGCCAACCTCGCGGCCTTCCTGTCCGCGGCCGTCGAGCTCGGCTGGATCCGCGAGGGCGAGGGCCTGCTCGCGGTGACCACCGCAACCTTCGACATCGCAGGGCTCGAGCTGTTCGGCCCGCTGATGGTCGGCGGCACCTGCGTCATCGCCGAGCGCGAGCAGATCCTCGACCCCGGCGAGCTGGTCGAGATCGTCGAGGAGCACGGACTCTCCGTCCTGCAGGCCACGCCCTCCCTCTGGCGGGAGCTGGTCGCGGCCGCCCGCGACGCCGGGACCCGGCCGCTCGCCGCGGTCCGCGCCCTGGTGGGCGGCGAGCCAGTCCCCGCCGCCCTGGCCGACGCGATGGCCGGCGCCTGCGCCGAGGTCCACGACGTCTACGGCCCCACCGAGGCGACCATCTGGGCCACCAGCTCCCGCGTCGTCGCGGGGGAGCCGCCGCTGATCGGCGCCCCCTGGGCCGGCGTCCGCGCGAGGGTCCTGGACCCGCTGCTGCGCCGGGTCCCGGCGGGCGCCGTGGGAGAGCTGTACCTCGGCGGCGCGCAGGTCGCCCGCGGGTACCTGAACCGTCCCGGCATGACGGCCTCCCGCTTCGTGGCGGACCCCGAGAGCCCCGGCCGCCGCCTCTACCGCACCGGCGACCTCGTCCGCGAGGTGAACGGCAGCCTGCACTACGTCAGCCGCGCCGACGACCAGGTCAAGGTCCGGGGCCACCGGATCGAGCTGGGCGAGGTCGAGGCAGCCCTGGCCTCGGCCCCCGGCGTAGACCGCGCCGTCGCCTGCGTGCGCACCGACGCCCAGGGGATCGCGCGCCTGCTCGGCTACGTGACCGCCGCGGCGGGGGAGGAGCCCGAGGCCGACGCCGTCCTGGCCGCCGTCCGGGGCAGGGTCCCGGAGTACATGGTCCCCGCCGCGGTCACGGTGCTGGACAGCGTCCCGATGACGGGCAACGGCAAGGTGGACCGGGCCGCACTGCCCGACCCCGAGCTGGCCGCCCCCGGCACCGGCCGCGCGCCGGGCAGCGATGCCGAGCGGGCCCTGTGCGCCGCCGCGGACGCCCTGCTAGGCATCGCCGGCGCCGGCCCCGAGGACGACTTCTTCGCCCTCGGCGGGGACAGCATCACCTCGGTGCGCCTGGTCGCGGCCGCGCGCCGTCAGGGATGGGCGCTGAGCGTCGCGGACGTCTTCGCCCGCCCCGTGCTCGGCGCGCTCGCCGCCGGCGCCCGCCGGATCGAGCCCGACGACACCGAGGACGCCGGCCCCGCCCGCACCCGGGTCGCGATCGAGCCCGGCGCCGAGCTGCGCGGGGTCCTCGAGGAGCTCGGCCCGGCCTGGACCGAGGTGCTCCCGCTGAGCCCGCTGCAGGAGGGCATGTACCTCCAGTCGGTGCTCGACGGCGACGCCGGCGCGGACGCCTACGTGGTCCAGCACCGCTTCGAGCTGGCCGAGACCGTCGACGCCGGTGCCCTGCGCCGCGCCTGCGACGCCCTCCTGGCCCGGCACGACATGCTGCGCGCCGGCTTCACCCACCGCGGCACGCCGGACCCCGTCCAGTTCATCCTCCCGGAGGGCCCCATGCCGTGGGAGGATCGGACCGTCGCGGAGGAAGGCGGCCTGCGCGAGGCGGAGGCGGCCGAGCTGCGTCGCCCCATCGACCCGCAGCGTCCCCCGCTCATCCGGGCGACGCTGCTCCACGGTCCCGGCGCGCGGCGTCACCTGCTGATCACCCAGCACCATCTCCTGAGCGACGCCTGGTCCCAGGCCGTGATGTTCGACGAGCTGTTCCGGATGGCGGCCGGGGAGGCCGGCGCCCTCCCGCCCGCCGGGAACTTCCGCGAGCACCTGGCCCTCCTGGCCGCCCGCGACCCCCAGGCCGACCGCACCGCGTGGGCCGCCTACCTCGAGGACCTCGAGGAGCCCACCGTCCTGGTCGGCACCGGCCCGCTGCGGGACCCGGCGCCGCGCCGGGCCTGGCGTGAGCTGGGCCCGGAGGTCCGCCGCGGCATCGACGCGCTGGCCCGCTCCCTGGCCGTGAGCCCGGCGTCGATCGCCCACGTCGCGTGGGGCCTGGCCCTGCGCGAGATGACCGGGCGGGACGACGTCGTCTTCGGCACCACCGTCTCCGGGCGCGACGCCGCGGTGCCCGGCGTCGACTCGATGGTCGGCCTCGCGCTGAACACCGTGCCCTTCCGGGTGCGACTCGCCCCGCACGAGCCGGTCGGGGAGGTGCTGCGCCGCGCCTTCGCGGAGCAGGGCTCGCTCCAGGCGCACCACGGCGCCGGGCTCGGCGAGATCCAGCGGGCGGCGGGGCGCTCCCCGCTGTTCGACACGCTCGTGGTCTACCGGAACACCCCGCGGGACCTGCACGGCCGCTCGGGGACCTTCTCCCGGGCCGGCGTGCTGGCCGCGGAGGCCTCGGACGCCACGCACTACGGCATGGTGCTCGACGTCGACCCCGCCGAGTCCCTGGCGCTCGCCTGCGAGTACCACCCCGAGCGGGTGGACCGGGCGCGGGCCGAGGAGGTCCTCGGGCGCGTCGCCGGCATCCTGTGCGCCCTCGCCGAGGAGGGGAGCCGCGAGCTCCCCGTCGCCGCGCTCGCCGGTCCGGGAGCCGAGCCGCACCCGCTGCTCGCCCCCGAGCGCCTGCCGGTGCCCGGCCCGGGCGAGCCGGCCGGCAGCGTCGACGCCCTCCTGCGGGAGCTCGCCCTGCGCACTCCCGGGGAACGGAGCCTGGTCTGCGGCGAGGTCGCCCTGACGGCCCGGCAGCTCGACGAGCGCGTGGACCGCCTGGCGAGGATCCTCGCGGCACAGGGGCTGGGCGCGGGCGACGTCGTCGGCATCTGCCTGCCCCGCACCGCGGACCACGTCGTGGCGATCTTCGCGGTCATGCGGGCCGGCGCCGCCTACCTGCCGCTCGACGCCGCCCAGCCCGCCGCGCGCAGCGCCGAGCTTCTCGCGGACGCCCGGGCCGCGGGGCTGATCAGCTCCACGGAGCTGCTGGCCGCGCTGCCCGCCGACGCCGTGCGGGACCGCCGCACGGTGGACCTCGACGACGCCCGGACCCAGCAGGTCCTGGACGGCGTCCGGGAGGCCCCCGCGGTCCCCGAGGAGTCGGTCTCCGGGCCCCGGGACGCCGACCGGCTGGCCTACGTGATCTACACCTCCGGCTCCACCGGCAAGCCCAAGGGCGTGCTGGTGGGCCACCGGGGCCTGACCACGATGTACCACAACCACGTCGCGGAGATCTTCGAGCCCGCGGTCGAGCGGGCCGGGCGCCGACTGCGGATCGCCCACACGGTCAACTTCGCCTTCGACATGTCGTGGGAGGAGCTGTTCTGGATGCTGGCGGGACACGAGGTCCACGTGATCGACGAGCGGGCCCGCCTGGAGCCCGGGCCGCTGGTGCGCCACTACCGCCGGGTGGGGATCGACGTCGTGAACGTGACGCCCTCCTACGCCCGCGAGCTGATCGCCGCCGGCCTGCTGGACGCGGAGCACCCGCATCCGGGCCTGGTGATGCTGGGCGGCGAGGCCGTCCCCGCCGACCTGTGGGAGATGCTGCGCGAGCGCGCGGACCTCGACGGCTACGACCTGTACGGGCCCACGGAGTTCACCATCAACGCCTTCGGCTCGCCCGTGGGCGGCAGCGAGCGGCCCTGCCTGGGGCGTCCGGTGCGCAACGCCCGCGCCCGGGTCCTGGACACCGGGCTGCGCGAGGTGCCCGAGGGCGCGGTCGGGGAGCTCTACCTCTCCGGCGACGGGCTGGCCCACGGTTACCTCGGCCGGCCCGGGACCACGGCGGCGGCCTTCGTGGCCGACCCGCTGGGCTCCGGCGATCGGATGTACCGCACCGGCGACCTGGTGCGCCGCGGGCCGGACGGTTCGGTGGTCTACCTGGGCCGCGTGGACCGGCAGGTGAAGATCCGCGGCATGCGGGTCGAGCCGGCGGAGACCGAGGCGGCGCTCAGCTCGCTGCCGGGGATCCGTGCGGCCGCGGCGGACGTCCGGGGCGCGGGTGCTGCGACCCGGCTGATCGCCTGGGTCCTGCCCGAGGACGGCCGCGAGGCCGACCCGGCGGCACTGCGCTCTCACCTGCGCGGCGAGCTCGCGGCGCACCAGGTGCCGGCGGAGATCGTCGTGACGGACCGGATGCCGCTGACCCCCAACGGCAAGCTGGACCGGAAGGCGCTGCCGGACCCCCGCGGCGGGGCCGCCGAGCGCTCCCGGGATCCGCTGCCCGGCGCAGAGGAGGCACTGTGCGCCCTGGTCGAGGAGGTCCTGGGCCTGCCCGAGGACTCTGCCGACCCCGAGGCGTCCTTCGCCGACCTGGGCGGCGACTCGCTCACCGCGATGCGGGCGGCCAGCGAGGCGGAGCGGCGCGAGGGCCTCGCGCTGGGCATCGTGGACCTGCTCGGCGGCGCGAGCCTCGCCGAGCTCGCCGGGGCGCCGGCGCCCTCTGGAGCGCCGGAGCCGGCCGGAGCGGGAGCCTTCGCGGCCGCCGCCCCGGAGGGCGACGTCGCCGGGCCCGATGCCGGCGGACCCGGTGCCGGAGGCATCGAGGCCGAGGCAGTCGGCGACGACGAGTCGCCGGCACGGTCCCAGCCGGCCCCCGCCGCGCCCCTGGGCCACGAGCACGTGCTGCGCCTGCGCGGCGGCTCCCGCGAGCCGCTGTTCTGCGTGCACCCCGGCGGCGGGTTCGCCTGGCCGTTCCTGCCGCTGACCCGCGCGCTGGAGTCCGACCGGCCGATCGTCGGCCTCCAGCTGCCGGCGACGCCGGGCGACGGGCCCTTCGGGGCCCGGACGCTGCAGGAGCTGGCCGAGGGATACGTGCGGACCATGCGGGAGCTCCAGCCGGAGGGCCCCTATCACCTGCTCGGCTACTCCTTCGGCGGGACGCTGGCGCACGCCATGGCCTCGATCCTCGCCGCGGAGGGGGAGGCCGTCGCCTTCCTCGGCGTCCTCGACGCCGAGCCGGTGGGCTCCCACCGCACGGGCAGGACGGGGGACCTCACCGACGACGACGTCGTCGAGCTCGCGGCGGTCGCCCCCGACCTGGCGCACCGCTCGCCGGAGCTGATGGACAGGCTGCGGGAGAACCTGCGCCGGTGCGTCTCGCTGCTGGCGACCCCCGCCGAGGGCGGCTACGCGGGCCCGGTGACGCTGATCGTGGCGGCCGAGTCCCACCGGGCCGGCGAGCAGGATCCGCGGGAGGTGGCCCGGCCCGGCGTCGCCGGCTGGTCGCCCGAGGACGCCTGGCGGCTCCGGGGCGAGGAAGGCCTCGAGGTCCGCCGGCTCCCGCTGTCCCACGCCGGCATCTCGACGCCGCAGGGCTGGGCGATGATCGCGCCGGTGCTCGACGAGCGGCTCGCCGCCGCGGAGGACCCGGTGGGGGCCGCCTCGGCGCCGGAGCGCTCATGAGCCGCCCGGTCCCGGGCGAGCCCGAATGCGCCGTCCGTTCCCCGGCCTAACCGCCGGGGAACGGACGGGCTCCGGACCCCGACCCGAACTGACCCTCCGACCCCCCCATCAGACACACGAACCGACCCCACGACCGGCCGCCGCCCGCGGCCGGCAGACGAAAGGCATAACACCCATGAGCACCAACCCCTTCGACGACGAGAACGGCCGCTTCATCGTCCTGGTCAACGCCGAGGAGCAGTACTCGCTGTGGCCGGTCTTCCGGCCCGTGCCCGAGGGCTGGGAGGTGAGCTTCGGCGACGCCGAGGAGGGCTCCCCGCGTGCCGACTGCATGGACTACATCGAGCGCACCTGGACGGACATGCGCCCGGCTTCGATCCGCTGAGCGGGTCGTTCCAACAACGGTTCTCGCGGGTTCTCTGCAGCCTCAGAGAGAGCTGATATCCGCTGGCCGGAGCATACGGCGGCTCGGTCCTCGAGACGACGTGTACGAGCAACGCAGCTGAGACGGCATAGCGGGATGAGTCCCATCGTCTGAGGGGGTGGAGAGGGCACGCCGGCGTTTCGGGGGAAAGCCCCCGGAAACGCCGGTGTGCCCTCACCCTCCTGGAAGACAGAGGCGATGAGGTGCCGACGGCGCCCCGCTCCTTCTTGCACCGTTATGCCTGTCCATGCGCCCCGTAGGCCGCCTGACCAGCCTTCGTCGAGGCCTGGGACCGTCGCTCGCTAGAGTGGCCCCCATGACTCGCAGGACCTTGGACCGGATGATCTACATCGACGATTCCGGGCACCCGCAGTCCGGCCTCATCGTCTATGGGTGGATCGAGTTCCATCCGGATCATTGGCATGAGGTCCTCCGATCCTGGCTGACCCACCGCAAGAGCCTCTGGGCCCACTACGGGATCCCGGTCACCGAGGAACTGCACATGACCCACTACGCCCTGGGACGCGGTCGCATCTCCCAGCGGCCGCCACACCGCTTCATCCATGGATCGCAGACCTATTGGAAAGACCTGGGTCGTGAGGTCGCGCAGAAGAGCCTGGAGACCATGACGAGCACTGAAGGGCTGCGAGTGGGGGCCGTGTATCGGCAAGGAGCCCAGGAGGACTACGCCGCCCACCGCGCAGAGACGTATGCGAAGCTCATCGCTTGCTTTGAAGCCGAGATGGACGGCTCGACGTCGTTGGCGATGCTCTTCATGGACGGCGACGGATCCGACCCCACCTACAGGACGGCTCACCGGCAGCTGCGGCTCAGGGACCGGCGGATCATCGAAGATCCCGTCTACACCGACCCGAAGTCATCGCAACTGATGCAGATGGCCGATCACGTGGCGTGGTGCGCCAACGCCTCGATCGCCCGCGTGAGCCAGCATCGCTTCGCCCATGAGTGGTATAGCCGGTACCTCGCCCCACGGGACCCTCGATGTAGTCCATCCAGGGTGTAGCGCACAGCGGATACAGCTAGACCCCCCTGGTCCACGTGTGTGGGGGAGGTCTGCACATCTCATGCTATGGCATATGCAACGCACCGTCTATACGCGCTCCACTCCGTCCGAACCGTCGGCGTATCACCTGTGCCTTCGTCTCAGGGAGTGGCTGCCGGCCAGCAGGGAACATCAGAAGTAGTCTTCGAGGTGCTTCCGGAGCTCCGGATCGCAGACGTAGACGTAGGTGCCGTGGATGCCGCGGGTGAGGAGAACCGAGTAGATGTTCCGGACGTAGCGGAGAAGGTCCTCGTCCGAGTAGGTGATCCCGCGCTTCGGGTTGTTCTCCCGGCCCTTCTTGTCGTGGTATTCGGCGCGGTCGAAGACCGTGCGGCCCGTCACGGGGTCGTACCGGAGGTCCTCTCCGATGACGACGCCGACGTAGTTCAGGTCGTAGCCTTGGACGGTATGGATCGAGCCCATCTCGTGCAGTGAGCCGGGGGAGCTGATCCAGTCGCGCTGGGTCGAGTTCCACCGGATCCGCTCCCCGTCGAGCTCGATGTCATAGACATCAGGGTCATCCGGATGGGACTTGCTGCGCCACGGCCAGGCGTACCCCGCCACGAGGCGGGCTAGGCCGTCCTCCGCGTCGCGCCGGAAGATCTCCCGCCGCATCTTCCCGAGGTCGTCGAAGAAGCGGAGATCGTAGTCCCCGAAACTCTCCTTCTGCGCAGGGGGGTCGTCGCCGAGGACGGCGCGGACGTAACCCACGTAGTCCTGTCCCGCGGAGATCCTCCTCTGCGATCGGAGGGGGTGCAGCCGCTCGTTTTCGGATGCTTCGGCGAGGAGGGCGGCGGTGACCTCGGCGGGGAGGTCCGCGGGGCGTACGCTCTGACCGGGATCGAGCATCAGGATGAGGTGTCGGCTCTGCTTCCGGAGCCAGTCCAGCTGGGTCAGCTCCGGATCGTCGGCGCCGAAGAGCCTGCGGTTGATGTCCGCGAACTTCGTGTTCAGCGAGGCGGAGGCCTGATTGGCGCGCTGATTAAGGCGATGCGCCTCGTCCACGATCAGGAGGTCGAAGGGCTCCTCGCTCTCGCCTACCGTGAAAGGCGTCATCACGAGGTCTCTGCGCAAGCCGGGGGTCAGCGCGAACACACGGGAGACCGACTCGCGGAGGGACTGCTGGGGGACGACGATCCCGATCCGCAGCGAGGCGAGAAGCTCGGCGTGCGCGGGGGTGAAGAAATCCTTGAAGATCGTGTCGTTGTCGAGCGGTTCCTCGGGATCGTGGTTCCGGATGTCCTCGAGGAGCTTCAGGAGGTAGATGCCGACGACGGTCTTCCCAGTTCCGGGGTCTCCCTGAACGACGGCGGTGCCGGGCCGCTCGTCGTGGAGGTCGGAGAAGAGCCCCTCGAGGATCTCCTCCACGGCGATCGCCTGATCGTGGTTCAGCGCCTTGAAGGGAGAGAGCTTGAAGAGATCGCTATTGAAGATCTCCGGCATCGTGCGCTGGAAGAGGTGCTCCTGCGAGCGGAGCATCTCGAAGACCTCGTCGAAGGTCTTCCGGTACGAGCTCCGGTCGTAGTAGTCGGCGTTCGTGATGCCCGCGTTCTGATTGAGCACCTGCAGGCGGCCGTCCCCTGAGAACATGCGGATGAGGAAGGACTCGAGGTCGAGGCACGCCGACTTGTTGAAGGTCTCGTCCAGGATGACGCGCGCCCAGCTCAGGCGGCGCTTCTCCTCGGAGTCGAGATGCTGCCGCATGCGGGCCTCGGCGTTCAGGGACTCGCCGACGTACACCTCCGCCTCGTTGTTCATGACGTAGACGACCGGCCAATTGCGGTGCCGGAGGTCTTCCGCGCCCCAGAGGCGGACCTCGTCGGGTGCGAGGCGGAACCGCTCCAGGCTAAAGCCGGTCATACTTCTGGCTCCGGCCGCGGGCCTTGTC
This sequence comes from Rothia halotolerans, assembly GCF_004136635.1. Lineage (GTDB taxonomy): Bacteria > Actinomycetota > Actinomycetes > Actinomycetales > Micrococcaceae > Rothia > Rothia halotolerans. Next base: position 236,492 of record NZ_NOIU01000005.1, read on the forward strand.
GGCCGGGTACTTCTCGCGCGTCTTCGCGAGCTTCTCCAGCACGATGGTCTCGGGGTCCAGGCCGAGCCGGTCGGCGAGCAGGAGGCAGTAGGTCAGGACGTCGGCGAGCTCATCCTGGGCGGCGGGGAGGTCCGCGTCGTTCCACTGAAAGCATTCGAGGAGCTCGCCGGCTTCGATGCTGATGCTCTTCGCGAGGTTCTCCGGGGTGTGGAACTGCGACCAATCGCGTTCGGCGACGAACTCCCGGAGTGTTTCCTGAACGGGTTTCTCCTGCATATGCCCAAGTTAGCAGTGCATGAGGCACTGTCATGAGGAGGGCCATGAGGCGTTGTCATGAGGAGGACATAGAGCTGGAAGGTGAGCCTTCGGCGACGCCGAGGAGGGCTCCCCACGCGCCGACTGCATGGACTACATCGAGCGGACCTGGGGAGGGACATACGCCCGGCTTCGATCCGCTGAGCGGGGCGCCGGCCCGGCGAATCAGGCGAGGAGGCCCCACCGCCTGCTCAGCCGGGCGGTGCGATGCCGGCTGCCCTGATCCGCCGGGTTGCCGGATCGTCGATGCTGATGCGGACCGGCGACACGTCGGCTGCGGGGCTGCTCTCGAAGAAGGTCATCATGACGTCCCACCGCCCCTCTGCGGACCGCGCTGGCCCAGGAACATCGCGCGGGCCCGGTTGATCAGCTCGATCATCTCCTTCTCGCTGATTCCCCGGGCCCTCGGCACGCTGATCCAGCGGTGATGTCGGTTGCCGAAGAAGCCGCCGACCGGACCCAGGCGGGCGCGCAGCTCGTCCGGCAGATGCCGGTTCACGACGACCAGACCGGATTCGGTGAGATGCATGAGTGCGCGCCGCTGATAGGCGTTGCCGGTCGACACGTGCACCCAGTCGTACTGAGCCGGGGCAAAGTCCGTCCACGGGACGGGCCCCACGCCGCGAAGGGTGAGACCGCGCGCATCGATCTCGACGGGCAGGCGCTCGGCCTGCGCGTAACGGTTCTGCCGGCGGAGCGCTGACCGCAGCCAGAGGAGGAGGACGACGAGCAGCGCGAGCGCGCTGAGGAACCCCAGGTACGAGGCGACCCCCAGCTTCACGCCCACCATCGGGGCGACCACGAAGAAAACGATGCCGCCGACCGCGACGATGACCACGAGGACCGTCAGGGAGGGGGTCAGGACGCGCAGCGCCCTCGTGCCGGGGGACGGAGCGCCCTGAAGCCCGACCCGGCCCGTGGCCTGCAGGGCGCGCACTGCCTGGGGCATGTCGATCGGCCGGGCATCAGACGTCATAGCTCGATACCCTACGTGGTGGGCCGGAGGGAGCGCAGAGGCGGCCGTAACCAACGGGCGCAGCCGCCCGCCGGAGCCGCACGCGATAGGCCGCCTCATGGCCTGGACCAGGCCGTCTGCCCCCGCCCCGAGCATCCTCACCCGAACCGCGGCACCGCCTCGTCGATGAACAGCTGGAGGGAGCGCTTCCTCGGCCCTTCGCTGCGGAGCTGCTCGACACGCCTTGCATGCAAGCAATGTATGGCGTGGCTAACACCGTGTCAATCTCGTCCACAAAACCCTTGAAAACATGGTGCATGCAGGAGGTGTTGACGGAGAGCTGAGAAGGGTTCTAGGGTGACTGGCATGCAACAGAGCGAAAACGTCAGTACTCCGGATCACATCAAGCAGCGGATTCTCGAGGCCTGGAGTCGTGCGTGGGACCGGGGAGAGGTGGATGCCTTCGACGCCGTAGTCGGGGAGCAGTACCGGCGGGTCAGCGCCCGTTCGGGCGAGTCCATCGAGCTGAAGGACATCAAAGAGGAGATCCTCAACATCCGCTCGGCCTTCCCCGACCTGGAGACCGTGGTGGACAAGATCCTGATCGACGGCGATCAGGCATCCATCTACTGGCACACCACCGGCACCTTCACCCAGCCCTTGAATGACGTGCCCCCTACGGGAACCCGGGTGATCACCCATGGATCGAACCTGCTGACCCTCCGGGACGGGCTCATCTCCGAGGAGGAGGTGACCTGGGACGCCCGAGCGCTGCTCGCCGACCTCGGCCTGAAGTCCCTCTCATCCGCCTTCGAGGCGCATGACGCCTCGTCGGTGGTCGACAATCTCAGCGGGGAGCCGTCGGAGGAGGCCCTGAAGGCCTTCAACCGTCAGTTCATCACCGGGGTGACCGTGGTGACCACCAAGGACGAGGAGGGCCGTCCCCGCGGGCTGGCGGTGAATTCCTTCAACTCCGTCTCCCTGGACCCGCCGCTGGTGCTCGTGTGCGTGCAGAAGACCTCGTCGACGTACCCCTCGATGTTCCGGGCGAAGCACATCGGCATCAACATCATGAGCCGCGACCAGCGGGAGACCCTGGGGGTCTTCGCCTCCAAGGCGCAGGACAAGTTCGACCAGGTCCAGTGGCACGAGGGCGAGCACGGCTCGCCGCTGATCGACGGCTCCTCCGCCTCGATCGAGGTCGAGATCAAGGAGCGGTTCCAGGCGCTGACGCACACCGTCTTCATCGGCCGGGTGCGCTCCGCCGAAGCGCGCGAGGAGGAGCCGATGATCTACAAGGCCGGCAAGTTCTACGACAGCCTCGGCCTCGAGCCTCTCGCCTAGAGGGGCTCCGTGACGGGGCGGCTCCGCTTGGGCCGCTCCGAACCCTCTCCATGCCTCGGGGCCGGGGACGCGTCGACCATGCGCGGCGTTCCCGGCCCCGCCCTCATCTCACACCTCGAAGCGGAGAACGCGATGCCCCGACCCTTCACCGACCCGGACGACGAGTACCCCGACGAGCACGGACGGAGCTCGCCGGTGCTCACCTCCCACGACGTCGAGCCCCCGGGCAGCGGCCTCCGCGCCCCCCTGCTCGACGGATCGGCCCAGCGCCGCGCGCATGAGCTGCGCAACCGCCCCGGCGTCGTGTTCTGGGGCTCCATCGTGCTCATCGCAGCGTTCATCCTGTGGGCGGGTGTCGCCCCCGAGGTCTTGGGCGATGTGATGACCTCGATCATGAACTGGGCCGCGGGCAGCGTCGGCTGGACCTACCTGCTGGTGACCCTCGGCTGCATCCTGCTGATGGTCTACCTCGCCTTCAGCCGTTTCGGCCGCATCCGGCTCGGCAGCAACGAGGACCGGCCGGAGTTCCGGACGGTCACCTGGCTGGCGATGGTCCTGTCCGCGGTGATGGGGATCGGCCTGATCAGCTACGGCGTGGCCGAGCCGATCAGTCACTTCGCGGATCCTCCTCATGGACTGGCCGAGCCGGGGACCTATGAGGCGGCGGTGCGCGCCCTGCAGTTCTCCTACTTCGACTGGGGGCCGCACGCGTGGGCCGTCTTCGGCATCTTCGGGCTGGCCATCGCGTACTCGACGCATCGCCGCGGCAACACGGGCCTGATCTCCCCGATGCTGCGTCCCATCTTCGGCCGGGCGATGGACGGCTGGTTCGGCCACGCCATCGACATCCTGGCCGTGATCGCGACGCTGTTCGGCACGACGACGTCGCTGGGCCTGGGCGCCTCGCAGATCTCCGAGGGGATGAACCGCGTCTTCGGCATCCCCAACGACTTGTTCGTGCAGATCACGATCATCGTGGGCATCACCGTCATCTTCACCCTCTCCGCCCTGTCCGGGGTCAACAAGGGGATCAAGTACACCAGCCAGGTGACCGGCGTCGTCGCCATGGCCATGGGGCTCTTCGTCCTCTTCGCGGGACCGACCGGATTCATCGGGAACCTGTTCTTCCGCTCGGTGGGCCAGTACGCCAACGACTTCTTCATGGTCAGCCTGATCACCCCCGTCTCCGGCGACGACGTCCAGTGGTACCAGTCCTGGACGTACTTCATGATGGCCTGGTGGCTCAGCTGGGGCGCCTTCGTCGGGGTCTTCCTGGCGAAGATCTCGCGGGGGCGGACGATCCGGGAGTTCGTGCTCGGGGTGATGGGGGTGCCGAGCCTGGTGTTCTTCATCTGGTTCACGATCTTCGGTGGTGCCGCCATGAGGTTCGACATGGACGGGGACGGCTCGATCGGCCAGGGAGCTCTCGACGACCCCAATTCGGCGTTCTTCGAGACCCTGGGGCATCTTCCCTGGACCGGCCTGACCTCCGTCACCGCCATCATCCTGGTCGTGCTGTACTTTGTCTCGGGGGCGGACGCCAACACCTTCGTGCTGAGCATGCTGACCTCCCGCGGGGCCTTGGACCCCAGCCGCCCTGTGCTCACCCTCTGGGGCGTTCTGACCGGCGTGAGCGCGATCTTCCTCTTCCTGGTCGGTGGCCTCGGGGCGCTGCAGCAGGCGGCGATGATCTCCGCGCTGCCGTTCACGGTCGTGGTCGCTCTGCTGGCCGTGAGCCTGATCAAGTCGCTCAAGGACGACCATAATTACGACTTCACCCGGCCGGTGCGGCGTGAAGATCTGCGAACAGGGATTCTCAAGATCCCGCACCGGACCCTGAAGATCAACTTCAAGAACCCTCCCACCAGCGCCCTCAATCTCAGGAAGTGAAAATTCGTATGGCGATCAATGTGGATCAGCTGCTGACCAAAGTCCCCACCGGGATCCTCATCGCGGGCCAGTGGCGCGACG
>NZ_NOIU01000006.1 GCF_004136635.1 Rothia halotolerans
GAGGGCTTCTCCAAGCTCGAGGAGCACGTCAACGAGCGCACCGGGCCCCTCGACCTCTCCGGGGTGAAGATCGAGCTGGAGGACGGGGAAGAGGGCACGCTGACCCGCAACCACAAGTCGGCGAAGGCCCCCTGGAAGCTCAGGCGGTAGGCCCCTCGGCGCCTCGGGGCCCTCTCGTGGCCGCACCCCGCCGGACGCGGCTCCGGGCATCGCGGAACCGCCCCGTCACGTCCCGTACAGGTGCTCCGGGCGTCCCGTGCTCCCGTACTGCAGCGAGACCGTGACGACGCGGGACTCGGCCAGCTTGGCCAGGTGGCGCTGCGCCGTAGCGCGCGAGGTCCCCACCGCCTCGGCGACCTCCAGGGCCGTCATGGGGCCCCCGGCGTCCTCCAGGGTCGTGGCGATGCGCTCCGCGGTCGAGGAGCCGGCGCCGCGGGCGGGCCCCGCCCCGGGCGAGGCCGCATCGTGGAGGGTGCGCATCAGGCGGTCGAGGTCGGCCTGGCCCACCTTCTCCCGGTCCCAGTAGCGGCGATAGCGGGCGTAGCGGCGGAGGAACCCTTGCAGGTGCCCGGCCTCGAAGGGCTTCAGGACGTAGGTCAGCGCGCCCGCCCGCAGGGCCGAGCGCACCACCTGGGGGTCCGCCACCGCGGAGAGCACCGCGGCGTCGACCTCGGTCTCGCGAATCAGCTCGATGCCGTTGCCGTCCGGGAGCACGTAGTCGGCCAGCAGCAGCCCCACCTCCTCCTCGGCGAGGGACCTGCGGGCGGCACGCACGTCCCGCACCGGGTCCAGGGCGCGGAATCCGGGCACCGCGTCGACGTACTGGCAGTGCAGCTGCCCCACGTAGAAGTCATCGTCGAGCACTAGGACGTTGACCATCGTTCCTCCTCGTCCGCATTGTCATCGGTGGTCATCGGGGGTGGTGGCGTCCGGTCCTCCCCCGGGCTCGTCGCCGGGGCCCTCCAGCACCTCGGGCAGAAGCACCGCGAAGCTCGCGCCGCCCAGGTCGGGGTCGCGGCCGTCCAGCAGCCAGACCCGGCCGCCGTGACGCTGGGCGACCCTCCGGCACAGCGCCAGGCCGAGGCCGAGGCCGTGGTTCGGGCCGGCGGCGTCGGCACCGGCGGGGGAACCGGGATCAGGACCGAGGTCGAGGCCCAGGCCGCCGCCCGCGAGGCCGCTGACCCCCTCCTCGAAGATCCGCTCCGCGTCCCCGGGCGCCACCCCGCCGCCGGTGTCGGTCACCACCGCGTGCAGCTCGCTCCCGGAGCTCAGCAGCTGGACCTCGACAGCGGCGGGGGCACCCGCACCGCTCGCAGCGGAGACGATCCCCCTGCCGGCCCCGGGCGCGCCGTCGGCCTCCTCCCCCGCGCGCCCCCGCACCGCCGCGCGCACCGCGTTGTCGATGAGGTTCCCGAGGATCAGCGTGACGTCCTCCGGCTCGCCCACCCGCCCGAGCACCAGGGAGTCGGGCGTGACGGACAACGCCACTCCGGCCTCGGCGGCGGTGGTCCCCTTGGCCTCCAGCAGGGCGCGCAGGTACGGGTCGGAGACCAGCTCGATCCCCTCGACCGGCGTCGCGATCGGCCCCGTCCGCAGGATCGTGGCGAGGTAGCCGCGCGCCTCCTCCACGGCCCCGGTGTCCACCAGCCCGAGCACCGTGTGCAGCCGGTTGGCGAACTCGTGGCGCTGCGCGCGCAGGGCCTGCGCCATCGAGGTCACCGACTCCAGCTGCCGCGCCATCGTCAGCATCTGCGTCTCGTCCCTCAGGGTCACGACGCCGCCCACCGAGACCCCGCCCCGGCTCACCCGGACCGCGGTGGCCAGCAGGATCCGGCCCCCGACGCTCACCCGGCGCCGCAGCGCCCCGCGGTCGGGCGCCTCCGCCATCATCCGGCGGATCTCCTCCGGGACGACGCCGTGCCTGTGGTCGGACCCGCCTGCGGTCCCGCCCAGCAGCTCGTCCGCCGTGGAGTTGCTCAGGGTCAGCTCGCCGGCGGAGCTGAAGCCGAGCACGCCGTCGTCGAGCCCGCGCAGCACCGCCCCCTGGTCCCGGGCCATCTCCGCGAGCTCCTCCGGGCCCACCCCCAGGGTCTCGCGGCGCAGCCGCCGGCCCAGCGCGAGCGAGGCGAACACGCCCAGGGCGAGCGCGAGCACCGCGACCGAGCCGAGGGCCAGGAACTCCCGCCGCAGGTCGGCGTCGAGCACCGAGGCGTGGATGCCCACCGAGACCTCGCCGACCACCGCGCCGTCGTCGGCGCTGGAGTAGACCGGGACCTTGGCGCGGACCGTCTCCCCGAGCGTCCCCGCGCCGTGGGTCACGGTCTCCCGGCCCGCGAGCGCCGACTCCGGGGAGGTGGAGACCCGCTTCCCGATCTCCTCGGGGCGGGGGTGGGTCAGGCGGATGCCGCGGTCGTCGGTGATGACGGCGAACTGGATGCCGGAGCGCTGCCGCAGGTCCTCGGCGAGGTCCTGCAGCGGGCCGGTGATCGCGGCGTCGGGCTCGGCGGCGTGCTCCCGGGAGGCGCGGGTGGAGCCCTCCCTGACCTCCGGCGCGGAGGCCAGGGTCCGCGCCGTCGCCAGCGCCTCGGTCTCGCTGACGTCCGTGACGGCCCGGGCCCCCATCCAGGCGAAGACGCCGGTGACCAGCGCCAGCAGCACCACGACCACCGCGAGCTGGCTCAGCAGCACGCGGCGGGAGAAGGATCGGGCGGAACGGGGCACGCTCCCACGGTAGCCGCGCCTGAGCAGAATGCGCAAAAGGCGCAGAACGGGCAGAACGCGTTCAGTGCGCACAAACGCGCGCCGCGATGCGCGCCACCCTAGGGTGTATCGAGCATCACATACGCCTTCGAAGGAGAAGCTCGTGCTCGTTATCCTAGGCTTCGCCATGATCCTCGTCTTCATGACGCTGATCATGACCAAGCGGCTCTCGCCCATCCTGGCGCTGATCATCGTCCCGACCATCTTCGGCCTCTTCGCCGGTGCCGGCCTGGGCATCGGCGACATGGTCATGGACGCCATCGCCTCGATGTCCTCGACGGCGGCCCTGCTGCTCTTCGCCATCATCTACTTCGGCATCATGATCGACGTCGGGCTCTTCGACAAGCTCGTCGAGTTCATCCTGAAGGTCGCCGGGCACGACCCCGTCAAGGTCGTCATGGGCACCGCGCTGCTGACCGGCGCCGTCTCCCTGGACGGCGACGGCTCCACCACGTTCATCGTGGTGACCGCCGCGATGCTGCCCATCTACCAGCGCCTGCACATGTCCCCGGTGGTCCTCACCTGCGTCGCCGGCCTGATCAACGGCACCCTGAACATCGTCCCGTGGGGCGGCCCGACGGCGCGCGCCTCCTCCGCGCTGCAGATCGACGCCAACGAGATCTTCGCCCCCATGGTCCCCGCCCTCATCGCGGGTCTGCTGCTGTGCTTCGTCTTCGCCTACTTCCTCGGCGTCTCCGAACGCCGCCGGCTGGCCAAGAACGGCATCTCCTGGGCCATGAAGAAGGGCCCCGAGTCGGACGGCTCCGAGCTGGTCGGCGCGGCCGCCCGCACGACGTCGGGCGCCTCCTCCTCCGACGACGGCGCCGCCCCGGCCGCCGGCCCCGCGACCCGCGCGATGTCCGTCGCGCAGGAGCAGCCCGAGGGCGGCCACGGCGCCGCGCTGACCGACACCGCCCTGGACCCCAACCGGTCCACGCTGCGCCCCAAGCTGTTCTGGTTCAACCTCGTGCTGACCGTCGCCGTGATGGTCATGCTGGTCATGGACCTGCTGCCCCTGCCCTACCTGTTCATGATCGCCATGGTGATCGCCCTGATGGTGAACTTCCCCAACCTGAAGGACCAGCAGGAGGAGCTCGCCTCGCACTCCTCGGCGATCATCTCCGTGGTCGCGATGGTCATGGCCGCCGGCGTGCTGACCGGCATCATGAGCGGCACCGGCATGGTGGACGACATGGCCGCCTGGCTGGTCGACGTGATCCCCACCTCGATGGGGCCGTACATGGCGGTCATCACCGGCCTGCTCTCGATCCCGATGACGTTCTTCATGAGCAACGACGCCTTCTACTTCGGCATCCTGCCCGTGCTGACCGAGACCGCCGCCCACTACGGGATCCCGGCGGCCGACATGGCCCGCGCCTCGATCACCGGCCAGCCGGTGCACATGCAGTCCCCGCTGGTCCCGGCGATCCTGCTGCTCGTCTCGCTCTCCGGGGTTGACCTCGGGGACCACCACAAGAAGGTACTGTGGCGAGCACTGCTGGTCGCCCTGGTCATGCTGGCCGTGGGCGTGCTGGTGGGCGTCGTCGCCATTGGATAGGAGCTTGTAAGACGTGACCGACTTCTACTCGACCCCCCGTCAGAACTACCCCGCCCCCTCGTTGCGGGTCGCCGCCTCGGACGGCATCGACGATGCCGAGCGGACCGTCGTCCTGGCGTACCGCGCCGACTCCAAGCCCTCGGTCCTGGAGCAGGCGGTCAAGGTCGCGCGCCGGGAGGACGCCGCCCTGCGGGCCGTGCTGTTCGCCACGGACAGCACGGCGGGCCCCTCGACCAACGCGATCGCCCAGACCAAGGACCTGGTCCGCGGTCTGATCGAGGCGGGCGTGGAGTTCGAGGTCCAGCGGGCGGACACCGACGTCGCCTCCCAGATCCTCGGCCTGGCCGAGGAGTGGAAGGCCGAGCTGATCGTGATGTCCTCGCGGCGCCGGTCCCCCGTCCTGAAGCTGTTCCTCGGCTCGAGCGCCCAGCGGGTGATCCTCGAGGCCGAGTGCCCGGTGCTGATGGTCAAGTAGCGGGCCGATGACGGGACATGACGGAGCGGCCGGGAGCCCGCCGCGCGATGGCGCGGCGGGGTCCCGGCCGTTCGGCGTCTCGGCGGGTCCCGAGCCGGCGCCCAGGGGCGGCACCGCGGACTCCGCTCCGGAAGACGTCGTGACGGAGCCCCGGGCGAGCGGAATCGCCGCGGCCCTGCGAGCCGGCCCCCTCGTGCTCGATGCCGGCATGTCCACCGGCCTGGAACGGCTCGGCGTCCGCACCGACTCGGCCCTGTGGACGGCCTCCGCCCTGCGCGAGGGATCCGAGGCGGTGCGGCGCGTCCACGAGGAGCACCTGGCCGCGGGCGCCGACGTCGTCATCACCGACACGTATCAGGCCGCCCTGCCGACGCTGGCCGCCGCCGGCCTGGACCGCGCGGAGGCCGGGGAGATGGTGCGCCGGGCGGTCGCGGCGGCCCGGCAGGCCCGCGACGCCGTCCGTCCCGGCGCCTTCGTGGCCGGCTCCGTGGGGCCCTACGGCGCCCACCTGGCCGACGGCAGCGAATACACCGGCGCGTACCGGATGGACGAGTCCGGATACCGGGACTTCCACCGGGGCAGGATCGCGCTGCTGCTCGAGGCCGGCGTGGACCTGCTCGCCATCGAGACCCTCCCCCGGGCCGACGAGGCCCGTGCCGTGGCCGTGCTGCTGGCCGAGGAGTTCCCGGGGACGCCGGCGTGGTTTTCCTTCACGCCGGCGGCCGCATCACCCGCTCACGCATCATCCGCTCCCGCGCCGCCCGCCCTGCCCGACGGCACGCCGCTGCAGGAGATCGCCCGCGAGCTCGGGAAAGCGCCCGGCGTCGTCGCGGTGGGCGTCAACTGCCTCGCCCCGGCCCGCGTCGGGGAGGCTATCCGCGCGCTGCGGCGAGGGACCAGCGCACCCATCGTGGTCTACCCCAACTCCGGCGAGTCCTACGATCCGCTCGCCAAGGCCTGGTCCGGGCGGGACGACTCCGGGGAGGAGGGCGCGACGTCGCTCGCCGAGCTGGCACCGAGGTGGGTCGCCGCCGGTGCGAGCGCGGTCGGCGGCTGCTGCCGCACCACGGCCGACGACGTCGCCGCGATCGCCCGCGCGCTCGGGGACGGGCGGGCAGTCTAGGGACGGCTGCGCCGGGGAGGCCCACAAGCCCGCCGGCCGGCCCGCCTCCTCCCTGCTCAGCGGCTCCAGGCCTCCCGGCGGTGCGCCGCGTCCCAGAAGAGCTCCTCGTAGCGGGAGGCGTCGAGGAAGACCTCGCGCATCCGCTCCCGCACGCCCTCCCCCGCGCCGGCGGCCGCCTCCTCGACCAGCACGATCGCCGCCTGCGTCGCCTCGGCGAAGGCCGGGTCGCCGTACTCGGCCAGCCAGGCGCCGTAGGGGTGCTCCGCGACGGCCGCGGCGCGGCCGGCCAGCTCCTGCCCGACCTCCGCGTAGATCCAGAAGCACGGCAGCACGGCGGCGGCGCCGACCTCGTAGGGCTCGTAGGCGCAGGCGGCCATCAGCGTGTACATGTAGCCGCGCGTGGTCGGCGAGGGAGCCGCCGGGCGCGGGATCCCGGAGAGCACCGGGTCGCTCATGAGCTGGGAGTGCAGCGCCTTCTCCTCCGCGACGGCGGTCTGGGCGCTGCCGGCCCAGAACTCGGCCGCCGCCGGGGTGGGCGCCCTGCTGGCCAGGACCGCCATCGCGCGGGAGTAGTTGGCGAGGTAGAAGGAGTCCTGCTGGAGGTACTCCACGAAGGCCTCGGGCTCGAGCGTCCCCTCGGCGAGGTCGTTGAGGAAGGGGAGGTTGCACACGCGGCCCATGATCTCGGCGGCGTCCGCCCAGAGGGAGCCGGTGAACTCGCCGGTCTCCCATCGGGCGGACTGGTCCTGCTGGCGGTCTCTGAAGAGGGGCATGGTGCTCCTGGGGTCGGTGGGAAGGTGTGCGGGATCGATCCCGCATGCGATGGGACGAGGGATGTGGCGCGCCGCCGACGGTCAGCGGAGGATCTGGGCGAGGTGGTCCACGGGGCCGTGGCCGGCCTCTGGGGTGCGGGAGAGTCGCCATCCGGCGCCCTCCGTCAGGGCGCGGGTGAGGAACTCCTTGCCGGAGCGGACGGCGGCGGTCAGGGCGGCGTCGTCGAGCCCGGCCGGCTCGGCGGCCACACCGTCGGGCTGGGACCGGCCGCTCGGATGGGCGGTCCCGGCCGGAAGGCCCGCCCCCCGCGGGAGGCCGGCCCCGCGCGAGCGGGCGGCGTGCGCCGCGATCGCCGAGGAGAGCGTGCACCCGGTCCCGTGGGTGTTCCGGGTCTCCACGCGCGGGACGCTCCACTCCGTGAGCAGAGGCTCCGCCCCCTCGCGGGCGATCGCCAGGACGTCGACGGCGTCGCCCCGCCGCAGGTGCCCGCCCTTCAGCAGCACCGCGCGCGGTCCGAGGCCCAGCAGCTCCACGGCCGCCTCGCGCATGCCCGGCAGGTCCTCGGCCTCCTCGGCCCCGAGGAGGCTCGCGGCCTCGGGGAGGTTGGGGGTCACGACGTCGGCAAGCGGCACCAGCTCCTCGAGCATCCGCCGCGCCGCGCCGTCGCCCATGAGGGCGTCGCCACTGGTCGCGACCATGACGGGGTCCAGCACCAGGGTGCCGAACTCCCGCCGCCGGCCGGCGATGGTCCGGGCCACGGCCCGCACCGTCTCCGCGCCGCCGAGCATGCCGATCTTGGTGGCGTCCACCGGCAGGTCGTCGATCACCGCCTCGATCTGGGAGATGCAGAAGGCCGCCGGGACCTCCATGACCTCCCGTACGCCCACCGTGTTCTGGCTGGTCAGCGCGCTGAGGCATGCCGTCCCGTAGACGCCGAGCGCGGAGAAGGTCTTGAGGTCGGCCTGGATGCCGGCGCCGCCCGAGGGATCGGAGCCTGCGATGGTCATCGCGGTGGCCGGGCGCGGGGCCGCACCGGGGTCAACCGTTGACGGGACCGGGCGCGGGGACGCACCGGGATCGGCCATCACCGCGGCCGGGCGGGAGCCCTGCACGGACTCGGGGCTCGAGCCGGTCGTCACGCGGGTCATCGGGCGCCTCCCGTCGCGGTGAGGACCGTCCGGGAGATCCGCAGCATCTCGGCGGCGGAGGCCCGCGGGTCGGGGACGGCGGCGATCGCGGAGACCACGCACAGCCCGTCCACCGGCACGCCGGCGAGCTGGGTGGCGGTGGAGGCATTGATCCCCCCGATGGCGACGCCGGCCAGGCCGCCGGCGCGGGCGAGCTCCGCGCACTCGGCGGTCCCGTCGGGTCCCAGCGGGGCGGCGGCGTCGCCCTTGGTGGGCGTGGTCCACACCGGCCCGATGCCCACGACGTCGGCGATCCCCTGCCCCACGGCGCGGCGGGTCTCCTCGGGGGTCGAGACGCTCAGGCCGACCATCAGTTCCGGGCCGAGCGCCTTCCGCGCTGCCTCGGCGCCGGCGTCGGACTGGCCGACGTGCAGGTGCAGGCCCAGCTCGGCGGCCACGGACAGCCGGTCGTTGACCACCAGCTCGACGCCGCGGCCCAGCGAGTCCTCGGCCTCGCGGACCGCGGCGGCGCAGGCGCGTGCCAGGCGCTCGAACTCGGCGTCGGTGGCCTGCTTGTCCCGCACCTGGACGACGCCGGCGCCGCCCAGCGCGGCCTCGCGGACCACCTCGGGGACGCGCTCGGGGCCGCCGCACAGGGCCGTGTCGGTGATGAAGTACAGCGAGAAGTCGGTGCCGGCGGGGATCATCGGGCACCCTCCGCGCCCGGCAGGGCCGCCGAGTGCTCGAGTTCCACGAGCTCGGCCACGCCCGCGCCGTCCAGGGAGTGGAGCGCGTCCAGCCAGTCCGCGTGGAAGGAGCCCGGCCCGCGGGCGGTGCGCCCCGCCAGGGTCCCCGCCGCGCCGAGATGGGCGTGGGCGGCCAGGACCGCGAGGTGCGCGGACAGCCCCCGGCCGCGGGCCGCGCCCAGGTAGCCGGCGACGACGGCGCCCAGCGCGCACCCGGTCCCGATGACCAGCGGCATCAGCTCGTGCCCGCTGGTGAGCCAGGTGGTGCCCTCCGCTGAGACGACGACGTCGCGCTCGCCCGAGACGGCGACGACGCCGCCCGTCCTCCCGGCCAGCTCGGCCGCGGCCTCCAGCGCGGCCTCCACGGGATCGGTGGAGTCCACGCCGCGCCCGCCGGCGCCGCGCCCGGCCAGGCCGGTGATCTCGCTGGCGTTGCCGCGGATCGCGGCCGGGGCGAGGGAGAGGACGTCGCGGGCGAACTCGGTGCGCGGGGGCAGCCCGCCCACGGCCACCGGGTCGAGGACCCAGGGGACGCCCGCGGCCCGCGCGCCCTCGATGCCGGCGCGGTACGCCGTGAAGTTCTCCGAGGAGGGGTTGCCGACGTTGACCAGCACCCCGTCCGCCCCGCGGGCGAAGATCCCCGCCTCCTCCAGGCTGTCCACTATGGCGGGGGCCGCGCCGACGCTCAGGAGGACGTTGGCGCTGATCTCCCGCACCACGGAGTTGGTCATGGCGTGGACCAGGGGGTGGGCCGCGCGGGCGGCGTCGACGCAGGCGGCGATCCCGTCCCGGTCGATGGGTGCGCTCGAACTCGTCATGCTGACGATCCCTTCGCTAGTGCTGGCTAGATCAGGTTCAAAGGGTGTGATCTCAGCCCCCGTCCGGCGGGGGCACCCCTTGTCATGGGTGTGGACGGCGTCATCGCGCCCACGTCCCCACCCTATCGGGAAGCCCGGGGAGAGGACGTATTTCGATCCCGGCATGACTATCCACAAGAGTTACCCACAGTGTGGAGAACTTACACGGGCGTGGTTAGTGACGGGCGTCATGGCCGGCGGATGACGACGTCGTGCGGTCGCCGCAGGTCCGCTCCCGCCCGTATCCGGGGTGAAAAGAGGGACGAAAGCATGCCGCAGCCGATATACAGGGGGCCGAACCAGGGGATATCCCCCTCGATCTCCCCTTCATCGTCCACACTTGTGGATAAACATCTGCACAAACCGTGGAGAACTCATCGGTACCCACGGCCTACCTGTGGATGACTGTGGATAAATCGACCTTCTTGTGGATAACGACAGTGCGGTGTGCATATCGGCCAGCAGCCCGAAAACCCCGGGAAATCAACGATCTCTCAACCTCAGCGTCCCACCGCGAGGCCCTCGACTCCACAGAAGGGGATGATATCCACAGGCCCTGTGCACAAACCGACCTCCACCGACACGGATGGTATTCGAGCCGCCCCCGCCTTTCGAAAACCCTGGCGCAGCACCCTTTCCACCGTCCCCAGTCGCCCCTCGAGGCCCTTCCCTTCGCAGACGTATTCGATCTGTGCACATCGAAATCCACTCCTGTGGATAACTTTCTCCACGGATGTGGACCATCCCCAGGACCTGCTCCCCGGAACCGCTCGGCCTGGGTAGAGTGGCACGTGTGCGGCGAGTGTTAGCCGCGTCACTCACCGGCGCCCGATGGGCGGCGATCGCACCGATCGCAGGAAGGAAGACCATGGCCCTCAGGAACACCCTCTCGACCGTCCGGGTCACCGCCTCGGAGGAGGTGCGGGACCTCGTCGCCGACGCCGCCCGCGCGTTCGCCCCGTGGAAGCGCACTCCTCCCCGCGAGCGCGCCCGGGTCCTCGACGCCATCGCCCTCGCCCTCGACGCCGCGGCCGAGACCCTGATCCCCGTGGCGCTGCGGGAGACCCGCCTGCCGGAGTGGCGCCTGCGCGACGAGCTCACCCGCACGACCTTCCAGATCCGCCTCTTCGCCGAGGCCCTGCGCGACGGCGGCTTCCTGGACGCCAGGATCGACCACGCCGACCCGCAGTGGCCCGCCGGGGCGCCCCGTCCGGACCTGCGGCGGATGAAGGAGCCGCTGGGCCCGGTCGCGGTCTTCGCCGCCAGCAACTTCCCCTTCGCCTTCTCCGTGGCGGGCGGGGACACCGCCTCGGCGCTGGCCGCGGGCAATCCCGTGATCGTGAAGGCCCATCCCGGGCACCCCGAGCTCTCCCTGGCCACCGCCGAGGTCGTCGCCGCCGCGATCGAGGAGGCGGGAGCGGACGCCGGGCTCCTCTCGCTGGTGCACGGCACCGAGGCGGGACGGCTCCTCGTCACGGCCCGGGAGGTCAGGGCGGCGGGCTTCACGGGGTCGATCCCGGGCGGGAGGGCACTGTTCGACCTGGCCCAGCGCCGCCCGGACCCCATTCCCTTCTACGGCGAGCTCGGCAGCAACAACCCCGTCTTCGTGACCCCGGCGGCCGCCGAGCGGCGGGCCGAGGAGATCGCGGAGGGATTCGTCGAGTCCGTGACCGGCCGGATGGGCCAGATCAGCACCAAGCCGGGCACGCTCGTCGTCCCGCGCGGCTCGAGGATCGTGGAGCTGCTGGAGGAGGCGGAGCTGCCCGGCCCCGCCCCGATGCTCAACGACCGGCTGCACGGGGAGTACGAGCGCTCGCTGGCCCAGTTCAGCGCGCGCCACGGCGTCGAGCCCCTGCACGGCGGGCGCTCGGGCGCGGTCAGGCCGGGGGCGGACCCCTCCCCCGCCATCCTGATCACCCAGGCCGACTACCTCCACGCCAATGCCAGGCAGCTGCAGGAGGAGTGCTTCGGGCCGGCCTCGCTGGTGGTCACCTACGGAGAGGGCGAGGACCTGGCCGAGCTGGCGGGCCTGTACGAGGGGCAGCTGACGGCCACCGTCCACGCGGAGCCGGAGTGCGACGTCGAGGCCCTGCTCGAGGTGCTCGCCGAGAAGGCGGGCCGGGTGCTGTGGAACCAGTGGCCCACCGGCGTGTCCGTCACGCACGCCCAGCAGCACGGCGGGCCCTACCCCGCCTCGACCGCGCCGGGCAGCACCTCGGTGGGCACGGCCGCGATCGAGCGGTTCCTCCGCCCGGTGGCTTACCAGGGCTTCCCGCAGGAGCGCCTGCCCGAGCCGCTGCGGGACGACAACCCGTGGGGCTGCCCGCGGCTGGTGGACGGGAAGCCGGAGGAGGCCTGAGGGGCCTGCAGGGGTTGAGGGCGGCAGGCGCCGCAGGAACCCCGAGGAAGCGGCGCAGGACGCACCCACGGGAGGATCGCATGGCTGATGGGCTGACGAGAGACGCGGGCGGCCTCGCGAGGCACGCCGACCTTCTCCTGAAGAGCGCCGATCTGGCTTCGCGCCTCCCGGGGGTCGACGCCGGCTCCCCTTGGTCCGCGCAGTCCCTGATGAGCGCCGAGAAATCATTGCTGACGTCGGAGGAGGTCGCGCTGGATGACTACGCCGCGTTCATCGGGAGAGGGCTCGTCGAGCGTTTCGGCGGGGCCTGGGTCGATGTCAGCGATCATGTCAGTCGGCCCGGCGCCGAGGTCAACGTCGTCGGGATCGCCTACCCGGACATGGAGCATACGGACATCCTGAACAGCGTCGTGCACCTCGCACGGCTGGAGCGGTCCGGCACCCACTGGGTCAGCCTCTTCGAGTCGAACGACGTCCTGCGGGCGCGCCGCGGCTCCGGCCCCTGCGGTGGGCGGACCCGGCGGGACGACGAGGAGCCGGCCTAGACCTCGATCTCGCCCCGGACGCGCAGCGCGGCGCGGCCGCCCACCCAGATCTCCCGGCCCTCGTCGACGATCCGGATGCGTCCGTCGCGTCCCACCCGGCTGCCCTGGACGGCGGTGTACCGGTCCGGCACGAGGCCGCGCTCGCGGAGCCACTGGGCCACCGCGCCGTTGAGGCTGCCGGTCACGGGATCCTCACGGTCGACGCTGATGGCCCTCACCTCGTAGGCGTGCTCGCCGCCCGCGGGCTCCAGCCCCACGAGGCCGTACTTCAGGCCGCCGGTGCCGGGGACGGGGTTCGCGGCGCGCACGGCGTCGGCGTCGGGAAGCTGGAGGATGCGCCAGCCCGGGCCGTTGTCCCCCCATGCCGCCGCCACGACGTCCTCCACGGCGACGCCGGCCAGGGCGGCGATCTCCGCCGTCTCCCCGGGCGTGAGCGGGTCCGCGCGCAGGCGCGGCGGGGTCGCGAAGAGCAGCAGGCCGGCCTCGCGGCGCACGGGGATCAGGCCGGCCTCGCACTCCTGGACGATCTCCGCCCCGGCCGCCGGCTCGTGGCCCAGGGCCAGCCAAGCGCGCGCGGTGCCCAGGGTCGGGTGCCCGGCGAAGGGCAGCTCGCCCGAGGGGGTGAAGATGCGGACCCTGTAGTCGGCCTCGGGCCGGCGGGGGCGGAGCAGGAAGGTCGTCTCGGAGAAGTTGGTCCAGGCCGCGATGCGGGCCATCTCCTCGGTGCTCAGGTCCTCGGCCTCGGCGACCACGGCCAGCGGGTTTCCGGAGAACGGGCCCGAGGCGAAGACGTCGACCTCGAAGAACGGCAGGCTGGGCATGAGGGTTCCTGACGGGGCTGGGATGGGGCTCGGCCGGGCTCACGGGCGCCCGGGGGCCGACTCTCCCAGGACCGTACCAGGGTCGGGGGCGCTCCGGACGGAAGGGCGGCCGCACCGGCCGCCGGACGAGAGCGGGGCCGTGGTCCGCCCCTCGGGTATCATGAGCACGCAGCGCACGGCGAGGACTCCGGGAGGGCACATGGACGACGAGGCGCCGGAGGATCCTCTGGCCCTGGAGAGCCAGATCTGCTTCGCGCTCTCCCTGGCCTCGCGCAGCGTCGTGGCGGCCTACCGGCCCGTCCTCGAGCCGCTCCGGCTGACCCATCCGCAGTACCTGGTGATGCTCGCCCTCTGGGAGCACGAGCCCCTCTCCCTCACGCAGCTCAGCGAGAAGCTGTCCATGAACCCGGGAACCGTCTCACCCCTCATCAAGCGGCTGGAGGCGCTGGGCTACGTGCAGCGCGGCCGGGCCCGCGAGGACGAGCGCGCGCTCGCCATCGTGCTCACCGCGGAGGGTCGGCGGCTGCGCCGGCGGGCCGAGGAGATCCCGGGGATCATGATGGGCAAGCTCGGCATGGACGTCGAGGAGCTGAAGGCCCTGCATGCGAGCATGATGAAGCTGATCCGCGCGGCCCGGGCCTCGGGGGACCTGCCTGGCTGACGCGCCGACGGAGGCGGAACCACGCCGTTCGCGGGGGGCTGCGAAGCTCAGCGGCGCACGCCCCGGCTCACTCTCCCTGCCCTTGTTCCTGCTCCGCGAGCCACTGCCGGTGCAGATCCCGACGCCGCTCGTACTCGCGCTTCTCGCGCAGCCGGGGGTCGCTGCTGGAGCTGCCCTGCGGCGGGCCCACGACGTGCAGCAGGAGGAAGACCAGCCGCGATCTGATGCGGAATCCCCACGTGAAGGCGTCGTCTCCGGTCGGTTTGTCCACTGCCTCGTCCCTTCGGTCCGGCGCTCTGCGAGATGTTTTGTACACCAATCATTAGTGTACAACGCCGCCCCTGCGGACCGATGAAGCCGGCCGGGCGGCCTCTCCTCGCGCCCCGCAGCCCTCAGCAGTCCGCCAGCACGTCCCTCATCGCCGCGCTCTCGCCCTGGGTCACCGTCAGCTCGTACTTGGACTTCACCTGGATCTGCCGGCCGACGTACTCGCACCGGAACTGCGGGTTCTCGGGGAGCCACTGTGCGGCGCTCTTGGCGCCCTTGGAGTTGTTGGTCGGTCCGTCCACGGCCAGGAGGTTGTCCGGGTCGTTGAAGAACTCCACCCGCTGCCCCTCGTCCCAGGCGTAGGCCCCGGAGTACCAAGCCTGCGCGGCGGCGACGACGTGGTCGATCTGCACCTCCGAGGAAGTGTCGGCCCCTCGCCGGAAGTCGATGGCTTCACCGGTGTAGGGATCCTGCAGCACCCCCGTATCGACCCGGCAGCCGTCCCGGGCCACGACGTCGTCGAGGTCCCGCTGCAGGATCTCCTGGCGGGTGTCGCAGCGGTCGCCGTCCAGGTCTCCCCAGCCGTCGCCGAAGAGGGAACGCTGGTACCCCTCGCGGACCTCGGGCGCGACCTCCAGGCCGTCCAGTTCCCGGGCGGCCTCCTGGGCGCTGAGCGAGGTCGGCTCGGGCGCCGCCCGATCTTGGGAGAGGTCCAGGTTCCCGGTGGCCCACTGGATCGCCAGCACCACCAGCAGCACCACCCCCACCACCGCCATAGCGACGATCCTGTTCTGACGGCTGCGGCGGGACCGTGAAGGCATGGCGGGACTCCTCGTGGGGAAGGTGAAGGAGGGGACCGCCATATTCTACGGCGCGCAGCGCGCGGGCGGGCAGGGCCCGCACGCCACCGGCCGAGGCGGCGGGAACACGAGCCTGTCCATGGCGAGCCACCTGACGACCATGGCGAGGCCCGTTCCCAGGATCGGTCCCGCCACGAAGTCCGCCGCCTCTTGGACCACCAGCTCGTGCGCCGGCGTCGCGAGGCCGAGGACGTATCGGGAGAAGTACACCGGAGCGCTGCTGATGCCTGCCCCCACGAGGGCGACCAGGGAGAAGAGGAGCGCCTCGACCCACCAACGGCGTCGCCCCCGAGCACCGAAGGTCCAGAGCTTGTTGGCCCCGTAGGAGACGACGCTGGCGGCGGCCGTGGCGAGGACCATGGCCGTCGCCGGGAAATCCGACAGGACCGTCCACTTCAGCGCGAAGTTCAAGACCACGGTGAGCACGTAGCAGGAGCCCCCGACGACGAGGAATCGCACCTGCATGCCACGCCGGGACCTCCGGCGCTGCCTCTCCGCCACAGTCTCCACGACGCCTCCCCCGCCGGATGATTCGCTGCCGGCATGACATTCCCGCCTCCCCCGAGGCAGCGCTTGCGCCCGCGGTCCGGCGGGCTTCTCGAGTATAGGCGGCCCGCGGCGTCCTTCCACGGAGCCGGAGTCCTCTCCGACGCCTTCAGAGCATGACCTCGTCGCGGAACAACCGCCCTGAGTGCGAAGATGCAGGCGCGTACCGAATCGACGGAACAACCGCCGCCCCCATGAGACGGAGCCTATACCGAGACGACAGCTCGACGTCCGCATACCTCCTCACCATCACAATAAAACTTTCGATGCGATGGCTCAGATTTTACACCAGGAAGAAGTAACCCTTCAGTTAAGAACCAGTCATAAATACTCATGGGTCCGGATCAAAGTCAGCACTGAAATCAATCGACCCCTTTGAGTCGATAGATTCCATCAACCGCATTCGATCGCAGGAATCCGGAATGACAATAGAGTAAATCTTCCCTGTTCGAGTTTGAATAGATATTCCCGGACCATTGCGATTGATAAACATCAGGCCATACCCTCGGGAATAACGGAGCCCCAAGCCCGCAGCATCGCGCCAGGAGAAAACCTCACAAAATTTCACTGAATCGATCTCTTCGTAACTAATAGTTTTACAATAAAGGGGCCAATAAATCAGGCGAACAAATTTACCACCCACCCCTACGCTATGAGTAGCGAACACCATCGGCCAACACAGAATCGCCGCCGCTGCGATCGATAGGAGGATTAGGGAAAAGTCGGCCCACGTTTCGACACCTCTACCCACGAAAGCGAGACAGGGGCCGAACGGGGCAAGGGCGATGACCCATCGCCACCACCCCCTCAATCTTACGCCTCGAGTCTTCCATGCAACCTTCATGTCAACCAACAACTCGATGAGTGACATTAACTTCCAACCCATCAGCATAAGCAGGATATGTCAACATGCTAATCAAGACCACAGAACAGGCCACAGCGATAGATCTATAGACGTTATTCAATGTCATCCTCCAAATAATTATCCGATTCTATCCCCGTAAAATCGGTTTTCTTTGGGCGTCAACCCCCTAAAACAACATGATACCTTACCCCCTTAGGCTTGGTAAGATATACGTCACATGCTATGTTTCGTGTTTAACAATGCGGTCTGACAAGGACGTATACCGACACCCAGAAGGCTGAGGCTATCTCCGCTCTTACGCGTGAGGCCGCTGCAGCGCCGACGCTGTCTCGCTAGCTCATCCCGGCCGACCTGCACATCGAAAATTGGGCGTTGGTCAGCATTCGAAAGCTAATGCTTGCGCGACCAGGGCTTTCAATGAATTTCTTCGGTGTTCCGCACTCCTCGTCCACCGTCACACGGGCACTTCTTTCGGCATCGTATTCGGCGGTTGGACGAAGCCCGCACGCTTGGCATCTCCTATGCCCAGGGCTCCCCATAGCGGCACCGTCCTTCTTTCCAACAACTGAGGATTCTGACGAGCGTGATGCAACGTCCAGAAGAAAAAGAGTCTCGCGAGGGTTGAAGCAGATCCAGGTGTCCCGAGACGACGACGGCCCGACGCCGCGCGGGCATCAGGCCGTCGAAGAGCCGGCATCACGCGCCGGCACGCCAAGCGTCAGGAACCAGTGTCAGGCGAGCACACTCCACCCCCGCCGGTCCTGCAGCGCCCCGCCGACGGCGAGCCGTCCCGGCCCGGCGAACGCCACGGCCAGCGCCGCGGCCCCCATCAGCAGGACGAACTCGTACCCGCCCTCCGAGACGTAGAACCCGGCGGAGCCGTGGACGAAGAAGATCGCCCCCGCCATGTCCACGGCCAGCAGCAGCCCCGCCACCCGGGAGAGCAGCCCCAGGATGAGGGCCGCCCCGCCGAGGATCTCCAGGTAGGTGGCGACCTGCGCGGCGAGCTCCGCCGAGGGCACTCCCATCTGGTCGAAGTTCGCGGCCGTCCCGTCGACCGTCCACACGTTCCGCTTCTGCAGCCCGTGCACCAGGAAGGTGATGCCCAGGACCACCCGCAGGACGAGCAGGCCGAGGGACACGGATGCGCCAGTCATTCTATGAGTCATGCTCAGTCACTTTACCTAGCAACTATTGGGTGACAAGGGCTCAGGAGAAATCGTGATCAGCGACCCAGTCCTTGGCCGCCTGCTCCGGGGAGGCCTTCTCGTCGCCGCTCACCCTGTCGTTCAGCGCGATCAGGTCGTCGGTGGTCAGCTCCGCCGATACCTTGTTCAGCACGTCGCGGGCGTCCTGGGACAGCGCGTCCTTGTTGGCCAGCGGCAGCACGTGCTGCGGCAGGAAGTTGTTCTCGGGGTCCTCCAGCACCACGAGGTCGTTCTGCTTGATGGCCGGCGTCGTCGTGAAGATGTCCGCGACCTGGACCGTATCGTCCAGCAGGGCCTGCACGGTCAGGGGGCCGCCGGCGTCGTTGATGGGGGAGAACTCGGCGGGCTCGCAACCGTAGTTGGACTTCAGGCCGGGCAGGCCGTAGGAGCGCTCCTGGAACTCCGGCGGGGCGCCCAGGGTCATCTCGGAGCAGAAGGCGGCGAGGTCCTCGATGGACGTCAGCTCGTGCTCGTCCGCGGTGTCCCGGGTGACCACCAGGGCGTCCTTGTTCTCGGCGGGCGAGGCGTCCAGCACCTCGACCTCCTCGGGCAGGTTCTGCGGGAGGTACTCCATGACCTCGTCCTCCGTCAGCGGCGCGGTCACCTCGTCGTAGTACTGCAGCAGGTTCCCCGAGTAGTCGGGGACCACGCTGACGCTGCCGTCCTTGACCGCGCCGACGTAGGCCTCGCGGGCGCCGATCGCCGGTCGGGTCTCGGCGGAGATGTCCGCGTCGTTGAGGGCCTCCGCGTAGACGGCCGCGATGATCTGCGACTCGGTGAAGTCGGCGGATCCCACCACGATGCTGCGGTCGTCCCCGCCCTCGTCCAGCGCGTCCTCCCCGCCGCCGCAGCCGGTGAGCACCAGGGTCGACGCCGCCGCCAGCGCGCCGGCGGAGAGCATCCCTCGGCGAGTGATTCGTGTGAACATGTCAGTCCTCCTTGGACAGTCCGGGTGATGACAGAAGCTTCTGCGCGCCGGCGAGCACGGCGTCGAGCACCAGGGCCAGGGCCGCGGCGAGGATCATGGACGCGACCATGCGCGAGTAGTCCCGCACCGCGAGGCCGTCGATCAGGAACCGGCCGAGGCCGCCCAGGTCGATGTAGGCCATGATCGTCACGGTCGCGATCACCTGCAGCGTCGCGTTCCGGATGCCGCCGAAGATCACGGGGACCGCCACGGGCAGCTCCACCCGCGTGAGGATCTGCCACTCGGTGAGGCCCTGGGCGCGAGCGGCGTCGACCACCACCGGGTCCACCGCGGAGACGCCCGCGTAGGCGCCGGTCAGCAGCGGCGCGATCGCCAGCAGCACCAGCGCCAGGACCGGGGCCGTGAGCCCCAGCCCGATCCACAGGGCGAACAGCGTCAGCAGGCCCAGCGTCGGCAGGGCCCGCAGCGCGCCGGCCACGCCGACGACGACGTTCCCGCCGCTTCTCCGGTGCCCCACCAGGACCCCCACGGGCAGCGCGATCACCGCAGCGATCAGCAGCACCAGGCCCGAGTAGCCCAGGTGCTCGACCAGCCGGGACCAGATGCCGCCGGCCCCCGTCCACGAGGCGGGGTCGGCGAACCACTTCCAGGTCTGCTCCAGAACGTTCATGCCCTCACCTGCCAACGCGTCAGGGCCGCCGCGCTCCAGGTGACGAGCCGGTCCAACACCAGCGCGAGCACCACGGTCGCGAGGATGCCCACCACGATCTCGGCCATGAGATCGCGCCGCAGCCCGTCGGTGAACAGCGTGCCCAGGGACTGGATGCCGATCACGGCCCCCACCGAGACCATCGAGATGTTCGAGACCAGGGCCACCCGCAGCCCGGCCGCCATGACCGGCACGGACAGCGGCAGCTCGATGCCGAAGAACGCGCGCAGGGGCCGGTAGCCCATGGCCGTGCCGGCGTCGAGCACCTCCGGGCTCACCGACTCGAAGGCGTCGACGCAGGAGCGGACCATCATGGCGACCACGTAGAGCGTCAGCGCCACGATCACGTTGGTCAGGGAGGTGATCGAGGTGCCGAGGATCAGCGGGAGCAGCACGAACAGGGCCAGCGAGGGCACGGTGTACAGCAGCGCGGCGGCATTGACGACGACGCCGCGGCGCACCCGCCCGGCGCCCCGGCGACCGCCCGCTCCCCTGGCCCGGCGGCCGGCGGCGAACCGGGCGATCGGGATCGAGATGAGCGTGCCCAGCACGACGGGCAGCACCGACTGCAGCAGGTGCAGCCAAGTCAGGTGCCCCACCGTGGAGAGGTTCCCCATGAGCCAGTTCACTCGCCGACCCCGTATCTGCTGCGGCGCTCGCGGCCGGCGGCGGCCATGACGTCGTCGCTGGCGATCAGGCCCGCGGCACGGCCGGCGTCGTCCACCGCCACACCCCAGCCGGAGGGCGAGGAGAGCACGGCGTCCAGGGCCTCGCGCAGGCTGCCGCCCGGGGTGAAGAGCGTGCCGCCGGTGACCTCGCGCTCGCCGAAGCGCCAGCCCGCGGGACGGGCGGCGTCGTCGAGCAGCAGCTCCCAGGGGGCCCAGGGCCGCTCCAGCCCCGACGCCGTCCCGCCCTCCAGCGGATGCATCGGGAGCTCCTGCCCGGAGGCGAAGGTCAGCCGGCGCAGGCCGCGGTCGCGGCCGACGAAGGAGGCGACGAAGTCGTCCGCCGGGGCCCGGAGGATCTCCTCCGGCGTGCCGAACTGGGCGATGCGCCCGCCCTCGCCGAACACCGCGATCCGGTGGCCCAGGGCGACCGCCTCGTCGATGTCGTGGGTGACGAAGACGATGGTGCGCTCGAGCTGCTCGTGCAGCCGGACCAGCTCGTTCTGCAGGTCGGTGCGGACCACGGGGTCGACGGCGGAGAAGGGCTCGTCCATCAGCAGGATCGGCGAGTCCGCCGCGAGCGCCCGGGCGACGCCGACGCGCTGCGCCTGCCCGCCCGAGAGCTGGGCCGGATAGCGCTTGGCGAGCTTCCGGTCCAGGCCCACGGTGTCCATGAGCTCGAGAGCCCGGGCGCGGCCGTCGGCGCGCGAGGCGCCCTTGAGCCGCGGCACCGTGGCGATGTTGTCGGCCACCGTGCGGTGCGGCATCAGCCCCGCCTGCTGCATGACGTAGCCCATCGAACGGCGCAGCTCGTGGGCGGGGCGGTCTCTGTTGTCCTCGCCTTGGATCAGGATGGTCCCCTCGGTGGCCTCGACCATGCGGTTGATCATCCGCAGGGAGGTGGTCTTGCCGCAGCCGGAGGGCCCCACGAAGGTCGTGATGAGGCCGGCCGGGATCGCGAGGTCCAGGTCCTCCACGGCCACGGCTGACTCGTAGCGCTTGGTGACCCCGGCGAACTCGATCGCGGTGGCAGCTGTCTCGGGCATGGGGATCCTTAGGGGTAGCCGTTATGGGGACCACACTAGGCCACCCCGCCCCGGGAGGCCCCAGACGCGCCGCGGGTTCTTCCCCGAGGGCGCAATCCCTTGTCATGCGCCGGTTCGTACTTGACGGTCCGGGGAGGGCTCCTGGAAGACTGCCCTTCTCCGGACCCGCCGTCCAGAGCACCGTCCCCGCTGCGGGCCCGGCGCCGTCCCGCTGCCCCGGATATGCAGAGGTGCCTCGGTCCTCCCGCCGAAGACATATCGCGTCGGCCAGCCCAAGGCGTGTAGCAAGCTGCTACACTCTGTGTATGAAAGCCTCCGCCAAGAAAACCCCGAAGAAGACGACCCCCACGCGGGTCGACGCTGAGATCTTCGGAGAGGCCCAAGCCGCCGGCGCGATCCACAGCCGCAGCGCGGCCCAGCAGATCGACCTCTGGGTCCGCATCGGCAAGGAGCTGGAGTCTTCCCCCGCCATCAGCCAGCGCGACATCCAGCGCGTCCTCGCCGGAGACGGCTCCTACGACGAGCTCTCCGAGCGGGAGCAGGCCGTGGTGCGCGCCGCCTGGGAGGAGGCCGTCGAAGAGCGCATCGCCTCCCTGGACTACGAGGAGAGGTTCACCGCGGAAGGCCGCGCCTGGACCGACGTCGACGCCGAGGGCAGTCCCATCCGCCGCGTCCCCGGCCAGCCGGCGTCGTGACCGCCGTCCTGCACCTCCTGGCGGGACCCAACGGGGCCGGGAAGTCCACCTTCGCCCGCGATGTGCTCGCCGGCCTCCACCTGCCCTTCGTCAACGCCGACCACATCGCCGCCCGCCATTGGCCCGAGGACCCCGCGGCCCACGCCTACGAGGCCTCCGCACGAGCCGCCGGCAGGCGCCAGGAGCTCCTGGAAGCGCGGACCTCCTTCATCACCGAGACCGTCTTCAGCCATCCCAGCAAGACCGAGCTGGTCCGCCGAGCCTCGGTCATGGGATACCACGTGACGCTCCACGTCTTCCTCGTGCCCCTGGCCCAGACGCTCGACCGCGTCGAGGACCGCGTGGCCGACGGCGGGCACTCTGTCCCCCGGGAGAAGATCATCGCGCGCTACGAGCGGCTCTGGACGCACATCGCCCGGGCCCGCCTGATCGCGGACGTCACCCACGTCTACGACAACTCCAGCGCCGCGAGGCCCTTCCGGCGCGTCGCGCGGTACGCCGGCGGACGGCTGGTCTCCGAGGGCTCCTGGCCCGCGTGGTCTCCCCTGGCCCCCTGAAACGGAAGGCCTCGGCAGGACCGGAGCATCGAGGACGCCCCCCTCCCCGCGGCGCCGAGGGCGCGCGCTACTCCCGCGGCCTGGAACCGTGGGCCAGCTGCGCGGCGACGATCGCGGAGGGCCGCCCGCCCAGCAGGGCCTCGCCGATCCCCGCCAGCTGGGCGATCTGCCGCCGATTCAGGTGGTTGAACACCGACTTGCGCACCTGCTCCACGTGCCCGGGGGCGGCGGCCACCACGGCGTCGTACCCCGCCTCCAGGAGATGGCAGATGCTGACCCGGCGGTCGATCTCGGAGGTGATCCGCTGGACGTACCCGTCGCCCTCCAGCCGCTTGACCACGCGGGAGAGCCGGGCCAGGCGCGTGTTGGTCTGCGCCGAGAGCTCGGACATGGTCAGGTGGCGCTCCGGGGCCTCGGAGAGCATGGCCAGCACCATGTACTCGACGAAGCCCAGCGAGGAGTCCCGCTGGAGCTGGTTCTCCAGCTGGCCGGGCAGCTGGAACATGATGGCGGACAGGCTCAGCCACGCCTCGCGCTCCTCCGGGGTGAGCCACTGGGGCTCCTCCTCCGGCCGGCCGGTCTGGTTCGATGACGTCAACGTGGACCTCTCTCGGGCGCTCGTCTGCTCGGTGGCCGCCCCGACGACGGGTTGTCGGGCGGCGTCGTCCGGAGCGTCTTAGACATTATGCCTGGGAAACCCGGCTGGTCGCCCCATGCCGGCGGCGCGTTCGTCCTCCCGGGGCTCCAGACGGGCCCTTCCGCCGCGCTCTCCTGGCCACAGCCTGCCGCGTTCTCTACCATGGAGGATCAGGTGTGCCGGGAAGTCTGGTCGGCCTGCGCTCCCCTCCGGGGCGCAGAGACAATGTCAGCCGATCCCTGGAGCCCCTTCGTGACCCAGCAGACCGCCGCGTCCCAGCCCGCCGCCGACCCCTACCGGAAGCACTCCCGGTGGGGCGACTTCTCCCGCAAGGAGTCCATGGGCGGGGTCTTCCTCATCCTCGCGACCGTCCTCGCCCTGATCCTCGCCAACTCCGGCGCCGCCGGAGGGTACTTCGGCGTGCGGGACCACTACCTCGGCGTCGAGCTGGGCTCCCTGGACCTGCGCCTGTCCATCGGGCACTGGGCCGCCGACGGGCTGCTCGCGGTGTTCTTCTTCATCGTCGGGCTGGAGCTGAAGAAGGAGTTCGTGATCGGGGACCTCCGCCGCCCGGGCAAGGCGGCGGTGCCGATCGCCGCCGCGGTGGGCGGCGTCGCGCTGCCCGCCCTCATCTACCTGGCCCTCACCGCGGGCCGGGGCGCCGAGGCCGTGGGCGGCTGGGCCATCCCCACCGCCACCGACATCGCCTTCGCGGTCTCGGTGCTGGCCGTGATCGGCTCGCACCTGCCCGCCGCCCTGCGCATGTTCCTGCTGACCCTGGCCGTGGTGGACGACCTGATCGCCATCACCATCATCGCCGTGTTCTACACCTCCGACCTGCGCATCGGCTTCCTCGCCCTCGCGCTGATCCCGCTGGTCGCCTTCGCCCTGGCGGCGCGGTACGCGGAGCGGTTCCTGACCACCAGGACCTGGGGACCGTGGCTCGTGCTGCTGCCGCTGGGCGTGGTGACGTGGGCGCTGTTCCTCGGCTCCGGGGTGCACGCGACCATCGCGGGCGTCCTGCTGGCCTTCTGCGTCCCGGCCGCCCGGACCCGCCGGACGCCCGACGACGCAGCCGTCGGCCTCTCCGAGGTCCTCGAGCACCGGGTGCGGCCCCTCTCCGCCACCGTGTGCGTGCCGATCTTCGCGTTCTTCTCCGCCGGCGTGGCCGTCGGCGGCTTCTCGGGCCTCGCGGAGTCGGTGACCTCCGCGGTGGGGCTCGGCATCATCGCGGGGCTCGTGCTGGGCAAGTGCGTCGGGATCTTCGTCACCACTTGGCTGGTCACCCGCGTGCCGGGGCTCGAGCTGGACCGCGACATCGCGTGGGTCGACGTCGTGGGGCTCGCCCTGGTGGCCGGCATCGGGTTCACCGTGTCCCTGCTGATCGCCGAGCTGAGCTTCGGCGTCGGGTCGGAGCTGAACGACGCCGCCAAGGTCGGCATCCTCACCGGCTCGCTGCTGGCGGCGGTGCTCGGCTCGGCGCTGCTCGCCGTCCGGAACGCGCACTACCGCCGCCTCGCCAGCGCCGCCTGAGACGCGCGTACCGGGATCGCGCGGCGAACTCCCACGCGTCGTCCGTGGAGAACCTCGGGCGCCGGCCGTAATGTGATGGATTATAGTACAGGCGCCGGGCGATGCGGGGGACAGATGGCGGACTTCTTCGAGCTGACGTCGTGGGGCCTCGTCGGGACCGTCGCGGCGGTCACGGCGGCCGTGTTCGCCGCCGCCGTCGTCGTCATCCCGCGGATGCGGCGGCGCAGCCTGCGCACCCACCTGGCCCAGGCCGTCTCGCTGCTGCTGGTCTCGGTGCTGGTCCTGCTCAGCACGGGGCTGCTGCTGAACAAGCAGAACAACTGGTTCTCCTCCTGGGCCGACCTCTTCGCCGACCCCTCCGCCATCGGGAACGTCAGCTCCCAGGTCTACGGCTCGACGCCGGCCGCGGACGTCACCCCCGCCGAGGTCTCCCAGCAGGCCAGCGACCTCCAGGCCCACCCGGCGTCGAACCCCGACTTCGGCTCCCGCCTGGACCAGGACGCCCAGCAGGGGCAGTACCTCTCCTTCTCCCTGCCCGGCTCGCAGAGCGGCCAGACCTACGACGTCACCCTCTGGCTGCCCGCCTCCTACCTGCAGCACCCCGACCGGTTCTACCCGGTCGTCCTGGGCTTCACCGGCTTCCCCGGCTCGCCGGACACCTACTCCGAGTCGGTGGACTACGGGCAGAGGATCGAGGACGCCGTGGCGGCGGGGAAGATGCGGGAGGCGATCATGGTGATCCCCGACGTCTTCCCCGGCACCTACGACAGCGAGTGCGTGGACGGCACGAAGTCCCAGGACGGCGTGGAGACCCCCCGCGTCGAGACCTACGTGACCCGGGACCTGGTGCCCTGGGTCGAGAACAACCTCCGCGTGATCAACTCCCCCGGCGCTTGGAGCACCGAGGGCTACAGCGCCGGCGGCTGGTGCGCGGCGATGCTGCCCCTGCGGCACCCCGACCTGTTCGGCTCCGGCATGGTCCAGTCCGGCTACTTCTCCCCCATCTACTCCGAGGGCCAGGAGTGGACGGATCCGAAAGACCCGAAGTACGACCTCGCCCGGATCGCCTCCACGGAGAAGCCCGCCGTGAACCTGCACTACTTCTCCAGCGAGGCCGACTCCCTCTCCTGGCCCTCCCTGGAGGCCTTCCGCGGCAGCGTCTTCCCGCCCACCTCCCTGACCGCCGAGTACGTGCCCGCCGGCGGGCACACCCTCGACGTCTGGATCCCCGGCATGGAGCGGGGCCTCGAGTGGCTCGGCTCCACCAGCCCCTACTTCGCCCCCTGACCCCGCCGTGGGCCCCGCAGCCCGCACGACCGAAACGAGACAGCATGAGCAGATCAGCCTCCCGGCGCACCGCCGCCGCGGAACGGGGCCGCGGCGAGCGCACGGCGCGCCTGATCACGTGGCTCTACGCCCTGGCCCTGATCGTGAACCTCGCCCTGCTGATCGCCAAGCCGCCGCGGGCCGGGTACACCCTCGTGGAGCTCCTGTTCGGCGTGGTGAACCTGCCGGTCGAGCGCAGCCTCATCAGCGTGGTGGTCTCCGGGGCGATCTTCTGGGCCCTGCTGCGGCGCAAGCGGGTGGGCCTGTTCGGGGCGATGTTCTTCCAGCTGATGGGGATCGTCATCGCGATCGCGCTCAGCCTCGTGGCCGTCCTCGGGGAGGAGGACGAGGACCTCATGGCCAGCCTGCCGCTGATCAGCCCGATCTTCGACTACATCGGCGCCGTCGTCGCCGTGGTGATGCTGGTCCTGCTGTTCCGCGCCCGGCGCGCCTTCCCCGCCAAGGTCGGCGGGACCTCGTACGGCGCGGCGCTGGGGGTTCTGCTGCTCGGGGCAGGCGTCGCGGTGCTCGTCGCGTGGCTGATGGTGCCCGCCGGCTCCGCGTCGCAGATCGGCTCCCTGCTGCTGAACGCCATGGGCATCACCTCGCCCAGCATCGGCGCCCAGCTGCCCCACGTCCGCCACTGGCAGGTGCAGGTCATCGCCACCGTCTACGGCCTGGCCGCCATCGCCGCGATCCTGGTCTTCCTCCGCTCGGGCAAGCCGACCCACTCCTGGTCCGGGGAGCAGGAGGTGCGCCTGCGCGGGCTGCTGCACGAGTACGGCCACCAGGACTCCCTCTCCTACTTCGCCACCCGGCGCGACAAGTCGACCGTCTTCTCCCCCGACGGGCGCGCCGCCGTCTCCTACCGCGTGATCCGCTCGGTCTCGCTCGCCTCGGGCGACCCGGTGGGCGACCCCGCCTCCTGGGACGCGGCGATCGACGCCTGGAAGCGGGAGGCCCGCACCTACGCCTGGATCCCGGCCGCCATCAGCGCCGGCGAGGCCGGGGCCCGGGCCTACGTGCGCGCGGGGATGGCGGTGATCCCCATGGGCGACGAGGCGATCCTGCACCCCGGCCGCTTCTCCCTCAACAACACCTCCATGACCGAGCTGCGGCACACGGTCTCCCGCCTCTCCCGGGCGGGGATGACCTACCGGATCCGCCGCCACGGCGAGCTCTCCGAGGCGGAGCTGCGCGAGCTGCTGGAGCGCTCGGAGGCCTGGCGCCACGGCGGCGCCGAGCGCGGGTTCTCGATGGCGCTGAACCGCCTGGGCGACCCGGCCGACTCCCGCTGCCTCCTGCTCACCGCGCACACCGCCGACGGCGAGCCGGTGGGTCTGCTCTCCTTCGTCCCCTGGGGCTCTACCGGCGTCTCCCTGGACGTGATGCGCCGCGCCCCCGACTCCCCCAACGGCACCACCGAGTTCATGATCGTCAAGCTCATGGAGGAGGCGGATGGCCTGGGCGTCTCGCGGGTCTCGCTGAACTTCGCGATGTTCCGGGAGACCTTCGCGCGCTCGCAGGAGATCGGCGCCAGCGCGCTGACCCGGCTGAACTCCTCCGTGCTGGGGGTGCTCGACAGGTTCCTGCAGCTGGAGCGCCTCTACACCTTCAACCAGAAGTTCGCGCCGGACTGGGTGCCGCGCTTCCTCTGCGTCGACTCCCGGGTCTCCACGCTCAACGTCGGCGTCTCCGCCGGCATCGCCGAGGGCTTCCTCCCCCAGGCGCTGGCGCGCACGCCCTCCGCGGAGGGCACGCTGACGCCCGAGGAGCTGGAGCGCGTGCGGGAGGTCGAGCGACACCGGCTGGCCGCGGAGGACCTGACGCCGCGGTGGTCCGACCAGACCCGCCACCGCATCGAGCACCTGCGGCAGATGCGCGAGGCCGGGTACGAGCCGTATCCCAAGGGCACCGGCGAGGGCATGACCGTGGGCGAGCTGGCCCGGCGGATCGAGGCCGGGGCCGCGGGCGCGAGCGGAGCCGAGTCGCTCTGCGTGACCGGCCGCGTCCGGGCGATCCGCCGCCACGGCGGGGTGGCCTTCCTCGACCTGGTGGAGCACGGCGTCGTCGTCCAGGCGGTCCTCGAGGAGGCCGCGTGCGGACCGGAGACGCGGGGGCGGACGCGCTGGGTCGACACCGGGGACCACCTGCTGCTGCGCGGCCGGGCCGGCGCCTCCCGAAACGGGACGCCGTCGCTGCTGGTCGAGTCGTGGGAGCTCATCTCCAAGTGCCTCCACCCGATCCCCTTCGACTCCTTCACCGACCCGGAGGCCCGGCTCCGGCGCCGCTCGATGGACCTGATCGTCAATCCCGAGGAGTCCCGGCGGCTGCGCATCCGCTCGGCCACGATCCGCTCGATCCGGCGGACCCTGGACGAGCGCGGCTTCCTCGAGGTCGAGACGCCGATGCTCAACGTCGTCCACGGCGGCGCCTCGGCCCGGCCGTTCAAGACCTTCATCAACGCCTACGGCGTCGACCTGACCCTGCGCATCGCCCCCGAGCTGTACCTCAAGCGCCTCGTGGTGGGGGACATGGGCCCGGTCTACGAGCTGGGCCGGGACTTCCGCAACGAGGGCGCCGACGCGACCCACAACCCCGAGTTCACGGTCCTGGAGGCCTACCGGCCGCACGAGGACTACATGGGCATGAAGCGCCTGACCGAGCGGATGCTCAAGGACGCCGCCCGGGAGGTCTTCGGCCGCGAGGTCCTGCCGCTGCGGCTCGGGCCGGACCCGAAGGACCCGCAGGAGCCCGCCGAGCTGGTGGACGTCTCCGGGCCGTGGCCGGTGGTCTCCGTGTGCCAGGCGCTGTCCGACGCCGTGGGCCGTCCCATCACGCTGGGGACAGACATCGAGGTCCTCCTGGAGCTGGCCCGCCAGCACGAGATCCACGTCCGGGACGACATGGGCCCGGGCGCGATCATCGAGGAGCTCTACGGCGAGCTCGTGGAGGCCAGGACCTCCCGGCCCACGTTCTACAGGGACTTCCCCGTGGAGACCTCGCCCCTGGCCGGCCCCCACCGCACCGAGCCCGGCCTGGCGGAGCGCTGGGACCTGGTGATCAACGGGACCGAGATGGGCACCGCCTACTCCGAGATGGCCGACGCGCTGGAGCAGCGTCGCCGGCTGACCGAGCAGTCGCTGAAGGCCGCGGCCGGCGACCTCGAGGCGATGCAGGTGGACGAGGACTTCCTCGACGCCCTGGAGACCGGGATGCCGCCCACCGGCGGGCTCGGCATCGGCGTCGACCGCTTGATCATGATGCTGACCGGTGCGCCGATCCGCGGCGTGCTGGCCTTCCCCTTCGTCCGCCCGGGCACCGGCACCCGCGCGCGGAGCGCGGCCAGGACGGCCGCGGAGCAGGGGCCCGCGGCCGGATGATGGAGCCCGGTGCGTTCATCGCCTCCGCGGGCGCGCTGGGCCTGGGCGGCCTGGACCCCGCTCCCCCGCTCATCGCGGCCGTCTACATGGCCTCCCGGCCGGCGAGCAGCCCGCACGCCGCGCGGCGGGTCCGGCGCGCGGTGCTGGCCTTCGGGATCGTGCTGATCGGCGGGACCGCGCTGTGGGGGATCGCGCTCTCCCTGCTGGTCGGCGAGCGCCTGGACGCGATCCCGTGGGGGCACCTGCTGCGGGCCGGCGCGGTGGTCGCATGGATGGAGGTCGCCGCCGCGCTGGCGGGCCTGGTCTACGCGGTCTGCCGGTGGAGGCGCCGGAACCGGGCGCCCGAGGCGGAGCGGGACCGCAGCTTCGCCGGCCTGCTGCTGGTCGCGGTGGGATTCGTGGCGCTCGTGACCTCGGATCCACCCTTCGTCCTGGCCACCGGGCTCTCGGGGCACCAGCCGCTGTGGGCCGTCGTGGTGGGGATGGGCCTGTGGACGCTCGTCTCACAGGCCCCGCTGGCGGTGCTGTGCGGAGCCGTCATGGCGAACCAGCACCGGCGGGCGGCCCGGCTGATCGGGAGGGCCTGGGCGGCGGCGCGGCGCTGGGTGAACCTGATCCTCCCCCTCGGCGTCGCGGCGGTCTGCGCCCTCATGCTCCTCGACGCCGGCAAGTACCTCCTCCTCGGCAGGTTCCTCATCGACCCCTCCGGGCAGCTCTGAGCCCGACGGCGTCGCGGGACCCGGCCGCAATGTTCTCCTCCTCACCCTCCAGCGGGTAAGGTGACGCGCAACCGCACCGGCGCCGCGGCGATCCCGCGCCGGCCCGGGTGCCCCTGTCACTCGCTCGAAAGTTCACACCATGGAAGCTTTGACCGAACTGGTCACCTCGATCGGCGACTCCGTCTGGAGCGTCATGTTCATCGTCCTGCTCGGCGTCGGCCTGTACCTGACCATCCGCACCGGCGCCGTGCAGTTCCGGGCCATCCCGGAGATGCTCCGCGTGGTGGGCGAGCCCGGCGGCAGGGGCCCCGACGGCCGGAAGCAGATCTCCTCCTTCCGGGCCTTCACGATCTCGGCGGCCGCCCGCGTCGGCACCGGCAACATCGCCGGCGTCGCCCTGGCCATCAGCCTGGGCGGTCCCGGCGCCGTGTTCTGGATGTGGCTCATGGCCGCCATCGGGGGCGCCAGCGCCTTCGTCGAGTCGCTGCTGGCCCAGCTGTACAAGCACCACGGGCGCGACGCCTACGTCGGCGGGCCCGCCTACTACATGCAGCGCGGTCTCAAGGCCCGGTGGATGGGCATGATCTTCGCCGTCATCATCTGCATCACCTACGGCTTCGCCTTCAACTCGGTGCAGTCCAACTCGATCGTGGACGCCGTCTCCCAGTCCACCTCCTACTTCTCCGAGGGGCTCGCCGAGAGCCCCGGCCTGAAGGTCGTCATCGGCCTGGTCCTCGTGGCGGCCACGGCGCTGGTCATCTTCGGCGGCGTGCGCTCGATCTCGGCCGTCAGCCAGGTCGTCGTCCCGGTCATGGCCGTCCTGTACGTCCTGCTGGGCCTGATCGTCGTGGCGCTCAACATCGGCGAGGTCCCGGCGATGTTCATGCAGATCATCGAAGGGGCCTTCGGCATCCGGGAGTTCGTGACCGGCGGCCTGATCGGCGTGATCATCACCGGCATGCGGCGCGGGCTGTTCTCCAACGAGGCGGGCATGGGCTCCTCCCCCAACGCCGGCGCCACCGCGGCCGTCTCCCACCCGGCCAAGCAGGGCCTGGTCCAGTCCCTCGGCGTCTACTTCGACACTATGATCATCTGCTCGATCACGGCCTTCATCGTGCTGCTGTCCAACCCGACGTTCGGCGACTCGGCGCAGGGCGCGGCGCTGACCCAGACCGCGCTCTCCGCGCAGCTGGGCGACTGGGCTCTGCACTTCCTGACGGTCGCGATCTTCCTGTTCGCCTTCACCTCGGTGATCGGCAACTACTACTACGGCGAGTCCAACATCCAGTTCCTCACCAACTCCACGGCGGCCCTGCAGGTCTACCGCATCCTGGTTCTCGCCTGCGTGTTCATCGGCGCGGTGATCGCCCTCGACCTCGCCTGGGCGGCCGCCGACCTCTTCATGGCGTTCATGGCCTTCCTCAACCTCATCGCCGTCGCGCTGCTGTCGAACGTGGCGGTGAAGGTCATGAAGCACTACCAGCGGGAGCGGAAGTCCGGCCAGGAGCCGATCTTCCGCGCCTCGGACCTGCCGGAGATCACCGGCGTCGAGGTGTGGGACGGCGACGACGAGGTGACCACGCGGCAGTTCTGGGTGGACCACTTCGCGGGCAAGAAGCAGAAGGCGGGGCGCCGCTAGGCTCCGGTCCGCCGCCCGTCACGCCTCCTCGTGGGGCGAGACGGGCGGCGCGTCAGCCGGACGTGAGACCTCGTCTCACGGAGAAACCACGGCGCCCGCGAGGGGGCCGCGTCGGCGGCGGGTTCGCTCTGCGCCGGCGGCGTCAAGACATGGCGGCAAGACATGGCGTGCAGCCAACTAGCGCTTTTCGGAGGTTTCCTGCCGGAAATCTGCCGCCCGTGCCTCCGCACGGGTCATGAGCCGCTTCTGTTTTTCGGAACGAAACCTCCGAAAAGCGCTAGTTGAGCACACCTCCATGCTTTCCCCACGGTTGTCCCTTTTCCACGCAGACGGCCCTCCCCGCCCCCCCTCATCCCCCTCCCCAAACGCCCAGGATCCCCGCCACGATGGTCGCCGAGCGCACGCCTCGCGGGGTCATCCGGAGGAGCGAGCGGGACGGCGTCGTGACACAATGGACGCGCACAACTCTTGGGAGGTCAGCGTGGCATACACCGAGGTCGAGGTCTTCATCCCGGCGGGCGGCCCGCAGGACGCGGAGCGCGAGGAGTTCCTCGACGCCGCCGCGGAGCTCGCGCAGCAGGGGTACCCGATCACCGTCTACGTCCGTGACGAGGACTCCTGGGCCTTCGAGCAGTGCGAGCACGTGGCGGACATGATCGCGGCATCCGGCGATGCCGTCCTCCCGATCACCCTGCTCGGCCCCCGCATCGTGGCCTCGTGGATGTACCCCACGAGCGAGCAGATGCAGCGCTTCGCCCGGGCCGACGAGCCCAAGCGCAAGGATCCCCGCTTCTCCGCGGCGGCCGCCGCGTGCGGCCCCGGCGGCCGGGCGCTCCCCGGCCAGACCGGGGCGTCCGCCGAGCGGCCCCAGCCCTCGGGGTTCGCAGCGGTCCTCGCCGGCGTCGCGGAGACCCCGCGCGGCGGCCCCGAGATCGGCGAGCGCCGCAACCTCATGGGAGGCGACGCTGGGGACGGCCTCCCGGAGGGCGGCGAGAGCGCGACGGGGGGCGAGCAGCGCCCGGCCTCGGGCGGGTGCTGCGGCGGCTCCTGCGAGTGCGGGGGCCACTGAGCTGACGGCACGACGCCGGGCGGCCGGGAGCGGCCCCGCCCCCCTCAGCCCTCCTCGGCCCGCGCGAGCCGCTCGAAGGCCAGCGCCGCCAGCGCGGCGGCCTGGGTCGGCAGCACGGCGTCGTCGAAGCGCGCCTCCGCCGAGTGGTTGACCGCCGCCTCGGCCGGATCCACGTCCGGGGGCGCCGCCCCCATGAAGATGAACGCCCCGGGGACCTGCTCCAGCACGTAGGAGAAGTCCTCGGAGCCCATCACGGCGTGCGGGGCCTCGACGACCTTCTCCTCCCCCAGCACCCCGCGCAGCGTGGCGGCCGCGAACTCCGCCTCGGCGGGGTCGGAGGCGGTGGGCGGGTACACGACCTCGTACCGGACCTCCGCCTCGCAGCCGTGCGCGGCGGCGATGCCGGCGGCCAGGCGCTCGGCCACCTCGCCGAACCGCTCCCCCGTCTGCCGGGTCATGGCCCGCACGGTGGCGCCGCAGCTCGCCATGTCGCCGATGACGTTCGGCGCGTCCCCTCCCGCCCGGAGCTGGGTCACGGTCGCCACGACCGGGTCGAAGACGTTGAACTCCCTCGTCACGGCGGCCTGCAGGGCACCGACGAACTCCACGAGCGGGGGCACCGGGTCCACGGAGGCGGACGGCGTCGAGCCGTGGCCGCCCTTGCCCTTCATGCTCGCGCTCAGGACGTAGGAGCCGGCCATGATGGGACCGGGCCGGTAGACCGCGAGACCGCTGCCCCGCGGCATCACGTGGATGCCGTAAGCGGCGACCGGCCGCTCGCCGGTGACCTGCAGCAGCCCCTCCTCGATCATCGGCTGCGCCCCGCCGGGGCCCTCCTCGCCGGGCTGGAACATGAAGACGATGCTGCCGGCCAGCTCCTCCCGGTGGGCGCTGAGCAGTCGGGCGGCGCCGACCAGGCCGGCGGTGTGCAGGTCGTGACCGCAGGCGTGCATGTTCTCGTTGAGGGAGGAGAACTCCTCCCCGCTGTTCTCCCGCACGGGCAGGGCGTCCATGTCCCCGCGCAGCAGCACGGCCGGCCCAGGACGGGCTCCCTCGAGGACCGCGACCACCGAGCTCAGGGACTCGCCCTCGACGATGCGCAGCGGCAGCCCCTCCAGCGCGGCGAGGACCGCGGCCTGGGTCCGGGGCAGGTGGTTCCCGAGCTCCGGGTGGCGGTGCAGGTCGCGTCGCAGCTCGCGCAGCGACGTCGCAAGGGGGAGGACCTCCTCCGCGAAGCGCCGGGTCGTCTCCGCGAGCCCTGTCTGAGTGGTGGTGGGAACCGCTGCCAAAGGATGCCTCCGTGCACATGTGCTGGGACGGCGCGTCGAGCGTCGACGGGTCTGCCTGGCCCGCGGCATCCGATCCTACGCCCGGCTCCGGTGCGCGACGCCGCGCGCACGGGGTGAGGTCCTTCACCCCTCGGGCACGACGACGTCGGCACCCCGGCGTCGTCGGGCTCAGCGGGCGGACGCGTCCCGGGAGGCCTCCCGCTCGAGCTCGCCGAACAGCAGCTCCAGGTCCGCGGCCCCCTGCCCCCAGTCGTAGACGGTGAGCCAGAAGGTGGGGGCGCACCGGGCGCTGATCTCGATGAAGCCCTCGCCCACCGGGCGGCACCTGAGGGTGATCCGCTCGCCCCACGACCACCACGAGAGCCCGCGCGTCACGCGGGCAGTGGCGGGCGACAGCGACTCCACTCTCAGGGAGGGGATCCGCGCCACGGCGTCCTCGAGGAGGCTCGGGACGTCGTCGAGGCCCGCGGGAACCTCGACCCGGCCCTCGCTGCGCGCGCCCCGCCCGGCGATGCCGTAGGCACCGTTCGGCGCGGAGGTCCTCCGGGCGCCGAGGAGGACCAGGAGCAGGAGGCCGAGCAGCGGGGGAAGCAGCCATGGCGTGGTCGTTCCCCACCAGCGCGCGAGCAGGGAGGCGGCCCCCAGCGCGACCGCGAGGGCCACCAGGAACCACGAGAACGTCCACCAGGGGCTCCGGGTCACCGGCCTCTCACGCTTCCTCGTCAGCATCCTCCCAGGTTTTCAGCTCGCCTCAAGGTGCCGCAAGGACCGGGGCTGGGATGAAGCGCACCCGGAGGGACCCCCGGCGCGCCCGGAAGGTCCCCCGGGCGCCCCGGCCGAGCCAGACCGGCACAGGTGGCCCCTCAGGACCCCAGTGCCTCAGGCGCCCGAGGCCGCCGAGTACCGCCGTCCGATGCCGGGTCCCCGGTCCTCAGCGGCCCAGCCCGGCGCCGGCTGGTCGACCTCGAGCCGGTGGGTGCGCCCCACCAGGAACCACGTGACCGGGCCGAGGAACGGGAAGGCGAAGATGGCCAGGGCCCACAGGATCTTCCCCGCGCCGGTGTAGCGCTCGGAGATCATCACCGAGATCAGCGCGCCGACGAAGAGGGCGATGGCCGCCGCGGCGACCAGGCCGAAGCCGATGAGGAGGAGGATGTCAGGTGTCGTGAAGTTCATGCCTCCACTCTCCCGTGCGGCGTCGTGCCGGACATCAGAGCCACCTATCGAGCGGGGTAGGGCTGGCTCTACTCCCGCCCGGCCTCCGAGGACGACGTCGCCGCGGCGGCCACCCGGCGCCGGGCGAGGCTCCGACGCACCAGCGGCCAGAACAGGACGAGCACCGCCGTCGCGATCAGGCTGGTCCAGACCTGCGTCCGGCCGTCCTCGGACATCAGCATGATCACCAGCACCGCGCCGATCGCCGCGATCAGCAGGATGTTCAGCCACGGGTGCAGCCACATCCTGAGCTTGAGCCCGGCGACCTCTTCCGGCGTCATCCTCTGGCGCAGGCGCATCTGCGTCAGGGCGATGAACACGTAGACGAAGAGCGCGACCAGGCCGGCGGAGTTCATGATGAACTGGAAGATCCCGGTGCCGGGGGCCGCGAAGTTCACGATCGCTGCCGCCACCCCGCCGACGGTCGAGGCCAACAGCGCGGCCACGGGGACCCCGCGCCGCGAGCGCTTCGCCACAATCCGCGGGGCGAAGCCCTCCTGGGCCAGCGCGGCGAACATGCGCGAGGCGGAATACAGGCCGGAGTTCAGCACCGAGAGCACGGCGGTGAAGATGATCAGCTGCATCACCGTGGCCGCGCCGGGCAGCCCGAAGAGGGTGAACACGTAGGTGAAGGGCGCGTTGGAGACGTCGGTCGGCTCGGGCAGCTCGTCCCACGGCACGATCGTCACGATGACCAGCACGGCGCCGACGAAGAACAGCAGGATGCGCCAGATGACCGTGCTGGTCGCCTGCCGGATGCCCTTGGCCGGGTCCTCGGACTCGGCGGAGGCCATCACCGCGATCTCCGTGCCGAAGTAGGAGAAGATCACCAGCGCGACGCCGGTGAAGGCCACCCCGAAGCCGTGGGGAGCGAAGCCGCCGTGCTCCCAGAGGTTGGGGACGGCGAAGGCGGCGTCGGGCCACAGCCCCAGGGCGTAGAGCACGCCGGCCACGAGGAAGACGACGATTGCGAGCACCTTGATGCTCGCCAGCCAGAACTCGACCTCGCCGAACGTCCGCACGGAGATCAGGTTGGTCCCCACGAACACCGCGAGCAGCAGCAGCGACCACCCCCACGCCGGGAGGAAGGGGAACCAGCCGCCCAGCGTCTCCCCGCCGAGCACCGCCTCGTAGGCCAGCACCCCGACCCAGAAGTACCAGTACAGCCAGCCCACCAGGTACGCGGCCCAGTCGCCGAGCCCCACCCGCGCGTACTCCATGAACGAGCCGATGGCCGGGCGCGCAGCGGCCATCTCGCCGAGCATGCGCATCGCGAGGAAGACCAGCAGCCCGCCGATCAGGTACGAGAGGACAGCGGCGGGCCCCACGCTCCTGATCACGTTCCCCGAGCCGACGAAGAGGCTCGCGCCGATGATGCCGCCGAGGGTGATCATGGTGACGTGCCGGGAGCGCAGCCTGCTCCCGCCCGCCGCCTTCCTCCGCGGCTGGACGGTCCCGGCGGTGGTCTGCGGGGAGACCGGCCGGTCGTAGGGGGACTCGTTGTCTGCGGGCACTGGACCCCGCCTTTCTCTCTGGGAACTCCTCCGCGGCGTCGGCGGAAGTCCGGGACCGCGCGCGACGACGCCCCGGGCCGTCCCAGCAGGGAGGTCCCGGGGCGTCGTCCTGACATGAATCTAGACGGTGCGGATCGCTTCCACCAGCACGTCCAGCGCCTGGCCCAGCAGGTCCTCGCCGATGGTCAGCGGGGGCAGCAGACGGATCACGTTGCCGTAGGTGCCGCAGGTCAGGATGACGACGCCGCGCTCCAGGCAGTACGCCGCGATCTCCTTCGCCGCGCTCGGGTGCGGGGCCTTCGAAGCCGAGTCGGCGACCAGCTCGATCGCGAGCATCGCGCCGCGCCCGCGGACCTCGCCCACGACGTCGAGCTCCTCGGCCAGCGGGTCCAGCACGCCCCGGACCTGCGCCTCGATGGCTTTCGCCCGGGCGTTGAGGTCCCAGTCCTCCATGGTCTCGATCGAGGCCAGCGCGGCGGCGCAGGCGACCGGGTTGCCGCCGTAGGTGCCGCCCAGCCCGCCGGGGCCGACGGCGTCGAGCAGGTCCGCCCGTCCGGTCACCGCGGAGAGCGGCATGCCGCCGGCGATCCCCTTGGCCAGGGTCATCAGGTCCGGCACCACGCCCTCGTGGTTCACGGAGAACCACTCGCCGGTGCGGCAGAAGCCGGCCTGGACCTCGTCGGCGATGAACACGACGCCGTTCTCCTTGGCCCACTCGGCCAGGCGCGGCAGGAAGCCGTCCTCGGGGACGATGAACCCGCCCTCGCCCTGGATCGGCTCGATCAGGATCGCCGCGACGGTGTCCGCGCCGATCTGCTTCTCGATCTGCAGGATCGCCCGCTCCGCGGCCTCCTTGCCCCCGATCGGGGCGGCCTCGCGGTAGGGGTAGTTCATCGGCACCCGGTAGACCTCGGGTGCGAAGGGGCCGAAGCCGGACTTGTACGGCGCGGCCTTGGCCGTGAGCGCCATGGTCAGGTTGGTGCGGCCGTGGTAGGCGTGGTCGAAGACGACGACGGCGTTGCGCCCGGTCGCCGAGCGCGCCACCTTCACCGCGTTCTCCACGGCCTCGGAGCCGGAGTTGAACAGCACGGTGCGCTTCTCGTGGTCGCCCGGCGTCATGCCGTTGATCTTCTCGGCGACCTGCACGTAGCCCTCGTAGGGGGTGACCATGAAGCAGGTGTGGGTGAAGTGCTGCGCGGACTCCTGCACGGCCTGCACGACCTTGGGGGCGGAGGCGCCCACCGAGGTCACGGCGATGCCGGCGCCGAGGTCCACCAGCGAGTTGCCGTCGACGTCGACGATCACGCCGCCGTCAGCGTCGGCCGCATAGACCGGGACCGAGCTGGCGACGCCGCCGGGCACGGCCTTGCCGCGGCGCTCGGCGAGCTCCTGCGAGCGGGGACCGGGGAACTGGTCGGTCAGGTGGATCTGCTGCGGCAGCCGGTAGGTGATCTCGGACATGGGAGGCACTTCTTTCTGACGTGGATGTGGAAGACGTGGGCGACCCGAGCCGCCGACGGGCGTCGGGGGCTCGGGTCGCGGTCGCGGGTCGGCGCCACCGCGGATGCGGGGCACCCCTCACCCGCGGGAGGCCGTGCCGGGCCGACAGGGCCGGACCGGGCCACCGGGGCGCGGTCGCGGGGTCAGGCGCTGATGTCGTGCATGACGTGCTTGACGCGGGTGTACTCCTCCACCGCGTACTGCGAGAGGTCCTTGCCGTGGCCGGACTCCTTGAATCCGCCGTGCGGCATCTCGGCGGCCAGCACCACGTGGGTGTTGACCCAGACGCAGCCGAAGTCGAGGTCCCGGGAGACCCGCATGGCGGTGCCGTGGTCCGAGGTCCACACCGAGGAGGCCAGGGCGTAGCGGACGTCGTTGGAGAGCTCCACGGCCTCCTCCTCGGAGGAGAAGCCCTGGACGGTGAGCACCGGGCCGAAGGTCTCCTCCTGGACGATGGCGTCGTCCTGGCGGACCCCGGAGATCACGGTCGGGGCGACGAAGAAGCCCTTCTCGCCGACCTGGCGGCCGCCGGTCTCGACCACGGCGTGCTCGGGCAGGGAGCCCAGCTTCTCCATGACGGTGTTGAAGTGGTTCACGTTGTTCAGCGGGCCGTAGTAGTTCTCCGAGTCGTCCGCGGAGCCGGTGGCGGTGGCCTCGGCGGCCTCGACCAGCAGGCGGGTGAACTCCTCGCGGGCCGACTCCTCGACCAGCACGCGGGTCACCGCGGTGCAGTCCTGGCCGGCGTTGAAGTAGCCGAACTCGGTCAGCATCTTCGCGGTGCGCTTCAGGTCCGCGTCGGCGAAGACCACGGCCGGGGCCTTGCCGCCGAGCTCCAGGTGGGTCTGCTTGAGGTCCTCCGCGGCGGCCTTCGCCACGGCCCGGCCGGCGCGCACCGAGCCGGTGATCGCGACCAGCTGCGGGGTCGGGTGGCTGACCAGCGCGGCCCCCACGCTCCCGTCGCCCAGGACCACGTTCACGACGCCGGCCGGGAAGATCTCCGAGATCAGCTCGGCCAGCACCAGGGTCGACTCCGGGGTGGTGTCCGAGGGCTTGAGCACCACGGTGTTGCCCGCGGCCAGGGCCGGCCCGAGCTTCCACACCGCCATGTCCAGCGGGTAGTTCCAGGGCGTCACCTGCGCGACGACGCCGACCGGCTCCCGGCGGACGTAGGAGGTGTGGTCCTCCACGAACTCGGTGACGGCCTTGCCCTCCAGGGTCCGGGCGGCGCCGGCGAAGAAGCGGATCTGGTCCGCGCCGCCGTGGATCTCCTCGCTCATGATGGCCTCGCGGGGCTGGCCGGTGTTGCGGTGCTGGGTGTCGGCCAGCCGCTGGGCGTTGGCCTCCATCGCGTCGGCCAGGTCCAGCAGCATCTTCTGCCGCTCGGAGGGCGTGGTGCGCCGGAAGGTCTTGAAGGCCTCGCGGGCGGCGTCGAAGGCGGCGTCGATCTCCTCGGCGGTCGAGATCGGCGCCTGGGCGACCGTCTCGCCGTCGACCGGGTTCACGATGTCCAGGACATCGGTGGCGGACGAGTCGACGAACCGCCCGTTGATGAAGTTCTTGAGTCGAGTGACCATGGTGTCCTCCTGTGTGGTCGGTGCTGCGGGCCGGGTCAGCGGCCCGCGTAGGGGTCCTTCACCCCGATGTACTGAACAGTCGTATACTCCGCAAGCCCTTCGGCCCCGCCCTCGCGGCCCAGGCCGGACTGCTTCACCCCGCCAAACGGCGCCGCAGCATTCGAAATCACCCCGGCATTGAAACCCATCAGGCCGTACTCCAAATGATCCGAAAGCCGGAACAACCGGGAAGGATCCTGCGTGTAAGCATAAGAAGCCAAACCGTACTCCGTGGCGTTGGCCAACTCGAAAGCCTCCCCCTCAGTCGAGAACGTCACGATCGGAGCCACCGGACCGAAGATCTCCTCGGTCACCACCCGCGCATCAGCCGGCACATCAACCAGCACCGTCGGGCGGTAGAAATA
>NZ_NOIU01000007.1 GCF_004136635.1 Rothia halotolerans
CGTCGCGCCACTGGCCCGCGATGAGGATCCCGGTGGGGACTTTGGTCAGCAGCTGATCCACATTGATCGCCATACGATGTTCCGTCCTTTCATGTGCCATGAGACACATCGGCCTCGCTCCAGTTTACCAATATACAAATTTTGTTATCCAGAGCGACGTCGTCCTAAGATCTGCCGACGATCGGCAGCTCGCCGGTCCAGGGCTGATCCGCGGACCCGCCCCGTCCCGGGTGGTAGTCCCGCGGCACCACGACCAGCGGGATGGGCAGGCGCGTCAGGATCTTCGCCGTCGTGGAAGAGAGGAAGAGCTCCCCGCGGCGGGCCAGGCGGGAGGAGCCGGCCATCAGCACGGTCCCCTC
Organism: Rothia halotolerans; assembly: GCF_004136635.1. Taxonomy (GTDB): domain Bacteria; phylum Actinomycetota; class Actinomycetes; order Actinomycetales; family Micrococcaceae; genus Rothia; species Rothia halotolerans. The sequence goes on from NZ_NOIU01000007.1 coordinate 360, forward strand.
GCCCCACTCCACCGACTCCACGGCCTCCGCGACCGAGCGGCCGTGCCCGACGACGACCCGCAGCCGCTCCGGGTCCTCCGGCTCGACGGCGGAGGCGGCCACCATCCCCTCGACCGCCTCGCGCGCCCGCGCCGCCTCGCCCCGGCCGCCCTCGGCCAGGCAGATCAGGCGCACGGGCAGCCCGGTGCGGTTCAGCGTCGCGATGGCCTCCTCCAGCAGGCCCCGGGACTCCGGCTCCGGGCTGACGGCGCACGCGATCTCGGTCAGCGGCGCGGGCTCGTAGCCCCGCGGCGCCAGGATCACGGGGATGCGCGAGCGGTGCAGCAGCGCCCCGCCCGCGCTCCCGACGCCGTGCCGCAGCCAGGGGGTCTCCGAGGAGCCGCCGACCACGATCGCGGCCGCGCCGGAGGTCGCGGCGACCTCCATCAGCCCTGCCGGGGCGTTGACCGAGCGGTGCATCCGCAGCTCGAACTCGACGTCCTCGGGCAACAGCTCGGCGGCCGCCGTCAGCCACTGCTTGGCCTGGTCCTCCAGGAGGATCCCGAAGTTGTCCCGCGGCGCGCTGGAGTACTGGTCGTGGGCCCTCAGGACCACGACCACCTCGAGCACCGCCCCGGTGGCCCGGGCGAGCGCGACGCCGAGGTTCAGGGCGTCGCGCCCCCGCTCGTGAGCGGCGTAGCCGACCACGTACCTCACAGCGAGTCCAGGATGTCCGCCGCCGTCTTGCGGCCCATGCGCACCGCGCCGTCCACGTGCTGGTAGCCCTCCGCGGCGAGGTCCGAGCAGGACCAGTGGATCGGGCCCACCGGCGTCGCCTGGTCCTTGCCGTAGCGGTGCAGGCCGCCCAGGTCGTAGCTGGCAGCGTAGGCCCCGCGGGTCCACTCCTCGGAGCCCCAGTCGGACTCGTAGTAGACCACCGGGTTCTCGGCCTCGGGGCCCAGCAGCTCGGCGATCGAGGCGAGGATCGCGGCGCGGCGGTCCTCCTCGCTAAGCTCGAACATCGCGTCGGCCTTCTCGTCGGAGACGAAGCCGACGAGCGTGCCGCGGGACTCCTCCTCGCCGGTGGCGGGGTCGTGGTTGGTGTTGTCGTAGACCTCCTGGACCAGGGAGCCCGCGGAGAAGCAGGTGCCGGACAGGCCCTTCTCGCGCCAGAACGGGGTCTCATAGACCGCGTGGACCTTGATGACCAGGCCCAGGGACTGGTGCTGGTGCATCTGGTGCTGGCGGCGGGGCAGCGCCGGGACGAAGCTGACGCGCTCGTACAGGTTCGGCGGGACCGCCATGATCGCGCGCTTGGCCTTCACCCGCAGGACCCGGCCCGAGGACTCGCCCGCCTCGGAGAACTCCTCGGCCTCGGCGAGGACGGGGTACTCGGCGTCGTCCTCCTGCCAGCGCAGGACGCGGACGGGGTGGCCGGTGACGACGGCGTCGCCCAGCTCCTCCGCGATGGTCTCCGAGACGGACTGCATGCCGCCCAGGACACGCTGGTCCAGGATGAAGTCCTCGTCCACGAGGTTGGAGAAGGAGCCGGCGGAGGCCGCCATCAGGACCGCCTGCAGCGTCGAGAAGGCGTGGGCCGGCTTGGTCAGCATGCCGCCGGCGACGAACAGGCCGATGTTGTTGCACGCCTCCTCGTCGTCGGACTGCTGGCGCAGCCAGTGGTGGAAGGAGATCGTGTCCAGCTCGCGGGCCTTGGGGTGGGCCCAGGGCTCGGTGGGGCCGATCTCGGCGGCGAGGCCGTCGAGGATGTCGATCAGCCGCTGCATCTCCGCCTCGGTCCGCTCGCCGGCGGGGAACATCTCGCCGGTGTAGCGGCGGACCTGGCCGTCGGCGGAGCGGTAGATGCCCTCGCCCTCGCGGTAGCGGGAGTAGGTCTTCAGGCCGAGCTCGTCGAGCAGGCCGATCAGCGCGGTCTGGTCCGGGGAGACCCACTGGCCGCCGATCTCCAGGAAGGCGCCGTCGATGTGATCGGACCACGTGCGGCCGCCGACCCGCTCGCGGGCCTCCAGGACGGTCACGGTCCTGCCGGCGCGCACCAGGTCGCGGGCGGCGTTCAGGCCGGAGGGTCCCGCGCCGATCACGACGACGTCGCACTCGCGGACGTCGCCGGACCGGGGCGCGGAGGTCTCGGGTGCGGCGGGGGTGGGCGTGGAGCTCATGGTCTGACCCTTTCAGAAAATGAATGGTGTTCTTTTATGGTAGCCGGGCCGTCGCCCGGATGGGAAGCCCGCGCGCGGCGGGCCGCCGGTCACCCGGGGGCGGGCTCGCTGCGCAGGTCGATGCCCTCGCGGAAGAACGCCGGCAGCCTCCGTGAGATCACCAGCATCACGACCAGGCCGAGCAGGATCATCCCAGCCCCGAGGTAGAAGACCAGCCCGATGCCGAAGAGCGAGGAGCCGGAGCCGTAGGAGGGGTCGAAGGAGTCGATGGTGGTGCGGACGAAGAAGACCAGCAGCAGCACCCCGCCCAGCAGCGGCGCGGCGAAGCGGGCCAGGAAGCCCCGGACCGAGCGGAAGGCATCGCGGCGGAAGTACCACGCGCAGGCCAGGGCCGTGAGGCCGTAGTAGTAGCAGACCATCAGGCCCAGCGCCGCGATGGTGTCCCACAGGACGTCCTCGGAGATGAAGCGCATGACGGCGTAGAACACCGCGGCGATCACGGTCGAGGCCACCGTGGCGTAGCTGGGGGTCTGGAAGCGCGGGTGGATCCGCGAGAAGCTCGCGGGCAGGGCCCGGTAGTGCCCCATGGCCAGCATGGTGCGCGCCGGGGAGATCATGGTGGACTGCAGGGAGGCGATCGAGGACATCAGCACCGCGATGGACATCAGCACGCCCAGCGGGCCCAGCACCGGCGTGGCGAGCGCGGCGAAGATGTTCTCCTGGATGCTCGCGTTGGTCATCCCGAGCTCGCCGTCGCCGATCCCCGCGAAGGCCAGCGTCCCGCACGCGACCAGCAGGTACAGGACCACGACGACGCCGATCACCACGATCGCCGCCCGCCCCGGCGTCTTCTCGGGGTTCTTGGTCTCCTCGTTCATGGTCAGCACCGTGTCCCAGCCCCAGTAGATGAACACCGAGAGGGAGACGCCGGCGGAGAAGGCGGAGAAGGAGTCGATGCCGGCGGGGTTGAACCACTCCAGCTGCGGCATCTGCCCGTCGAAGGCGGAGCCGTTGGCGGCACGCACCAGGCCGGTGACGGCGAAGGCGATGAGGACCGCCAGCTGGAAGCCGACCAGGGAGAACTGGAACCTCTTGGTCTCCTGCAGTCCGCGGTAGGAGATCCAGCAGGCGCCGGCCATGAAGACCAGGCAGGTGCCGACGTTGACGGGCACGTTGCGGGCCAGCTCGGCGATCCCGGGGTTGCCCGCGATCTGGGAGATCAACAGGTAGAAGAAGTCCACCGCGATGCCGGCCAGGTTGGACAGCACCAGGATGGTCGCCGCGAGCAGCCCCCAGCCGCCCATCCAGCCGATCCAGGGGCCGAAGGCCTTGGAGACCCAGGTGAACGTGGTGCCCGAGTCGGGCATCGCGTTGTTCAGCTCGCGGTAGCCGAGCGCCACCAGCAGCATCGGGATGAAGCCCACCAGGAAGATCGCGGGCAGGTGGAAGCCCACCACGGAGACCGTGGGGCCGAGCGCGCCGGAGAGCGTGTAGGCCGGGGCGATGGTGGAGACGCCGATGACGGCGGCGCCCAGCAGGCCGATGGTCCCGACGCTGAGGCCCTTGGCGGAGGGGACGGCGTCGGGCCCGGAGTGGGGTGCCGCCCCCGCCCCGGAGTCGACGCCGATGACGACGGAGGATCCGCCGACCTTCCGCACCACCGGCGAGGTGGAGGTGTGGATCGGGACCCGGCTCCCGCCGCCGGGGCGGTCCTGACTGCTGCCCATACGAGGTTCCTCACGTGTGACGATGCGTAAAAACGAACGTAGTTCGTTTATTCCCTGGTGGGAGCCTACGCTCCGATCGGGCTCCTGTGAAGCCCCTCACGTTTCCGGCGCGTTAAATCGCCCCGACATGGCCCGTCCTCCCCCGGGAGGCCGCGGACGGCCGCGACTCGGATAGCATGGCCGTGGCCCATCCGGGGACTCCGTCCCGCCCGCGGCGCCGCCGTGCCCCCGCCCCCGTCGACACGAGGTCCGCGTGCAGCTCGCCGAGTCCCTCCCCTCCTTCGTCTCCCTGCTCCTGGGAGCCGGCGTCCTCGCCTACTGCGTCAGCGGGTTCCGCCGCGCCGGGTACCGGCTGCGGTACGGGATGGTCGCCGTCGTCGGGGCGCTCATGGTGCTCGACGCCGTGAGCTCCCTGCTGGCCGACGTCCGCTGGCCGTGGCTCAGCGCCGTCGTCTCCGTGGCCTCGCTGCTGACGCTGCTGGCGATCTTCGTCGGCTACTTCGTCCTGGCCGTGTTCCTCCTGGTCAACGGCGTCGTGCTGCTGCGCAGGGAGGGCCGGCGGATCTCCAACGCGCTCTCCCTGGCGGCGGGACTGTGGATGGTCGCGCTGCCCTTCGCGCCCTTCCTCGTCCTGCTGGTGGGCCCCCTCGGCGACGCCGGGACGGTCCTGTTCGCGGCCGTCTTCTCCGCCCTCCTGCTGGGCACCGCCTACCTGGGCTTCTGCTTCCTGGGATTCCTGATCTCGGCGGTGGGGTACCGGAGGTTCTCGGCCCGGCTGCACCCGCGCTACATCATCGTCCTGGGCGCCGGGCTGGTGCAGGGGCGGGTGACCCCGCTGCTGGCCGGTCGCATCGGCCGGGCCCTGGAGCTGTACCGCCGCGAGCGCGCGCTCGGCCGCGAGCCGGTGCTGATCCCCAGCGGCGGCCGGGGGCCGGACGAGCCCCGCGCCGAGGGCGAGGCCATGCGGGAGTACATGGTGGAACAGGGGATCCCCCCGGAGTCGATCCTGGTGGAGGACCGGGCCGCCACGACGTCGGAGAACCTGCGCTTCTCCCGCGAGCTGATCGACGCCCCGGAGGCGGAGGTCTCGGTCGTGACGAGCGACTACCACGTCTACCGCGCCGCAATGCTGATGCGCCGGGAGGGGCTGCGGGGCACCGTGACCGGCTCCCGGACCGCCGCCTACTACGTGCCGAGCGCGTTCCTGCGGGAGTTCGCGGCGATCATGGTGATGAACCGCGTCGCGCACCTGGTGGTGCTGGGGGTGATGACGCTCGCCGTGGCGGGGTTCTTCGGGCTCGCCTACGCGGCGGGGGTCAGTGCGGGCGGCTGAGGGCTGCGGCCGCGCGGGCCGAAGGCGCAGGGGCGCCCCAGCCGGTCGGCCGGGCGGTCTCCCACCCCTAGATCCCCCGCCCGGGAGTGAGGATCCCGTGCGGATCCAGCGCCGCCTTGACCGCCCGCTGGGCCGCGAGCGTCGCGGCGTCGAACTGCAGCGGCAGCTCGCGGTGCTTGGCGGAGCCGACGCCGTGCTCCCCGCTGATGACCCCGCCCAGCTCGATCGCCAGCTCGGTGATCCGGTCCACCACGGCCTCGGCCCGCGCCCGGTCCTCCGGGGTCTCGTCGGACTCCACGGCCGGGTGCAGGTTCCCGTCCCCGGCGTGGGCGAGGATGCTGACCCCGCGCCCCGACTCCTCGGCGATGCGCTGCACCCCGCGGATCATCTCCACCAGCTGCGCGACCGGGACGCCGACGTCGCAGTGCACCGCGTACCGCCCCGCCATGAGGGCCCCGTTGGCCAGCCGCCGCGCCTCCATCAGGGCCGTGCCCTCCTGGGAGCCGGTCTCGGCGGCGCCGTGGCGGCGGCAAGTCTCCAGCAGGATACCGGCGTCGCGGGCGGCCGTGGGTCCCACGGTCTGGCCGAGCAGCAGGGCGGCCTCGGGCTGCGGCAGGCCGCTGGGCCGGAAGCGCTCGATCAGCCGCGCGCACACCGCGTCGATCATCTCCAGGGTCTCCGGGCGCGGCGAGGTCGAGACGATCTCGGTCACGGCGCGCCCGGCGGCCTCGAGGTCGTCGAAGCTGGCCATGAACGTCTGCGGCGGCCCCTCCGGTAGCGGCTCGAGCCGCACCGTGGCGCGGGTGATGACGCCGAGGGTGCCCTCCGATCCCACGAACAGCGGGGTCATGTTCAGCCCTGTGGAGTTCTTCAGGGTCCGGGCGCCGGTGCGGATCACGCTCCCGTCGGCCAGCACCACCTCCAGGGCGGCGACGGCGTCGGCGGTGGTCCCGTGCGCGATGCAGCGCAGGCCGCCCGCGTTGGTCGCGATGTTCCCGCCCACCGTGGAGAGGTGGGCGCTGGCCGGGTCGGGCGCGAAGAACAGGCCGTGGGCCTGCGCCGCGCGGTCCAGCTCGGAGGTGATCACCCCGGGCTCGACGTCGGCCAGCCGGTTCGCGGCGTCGATCTCCAGGACGCGGTCCATCGCCTCCAGGGAGACGACCAGCCCGCCCGGATAGGCGACCGCCCCGCCGGACAGCCCGGAGCCGGCCCCGCGCACCGAGACCGGCGTCCGGTGCTCGTCGGCCCAGGCCAGGGCGGCGGAGACGTCCTCGGTGCTCGAGGCCAACACGACGCCGGCCGGCATCCCCTCCGGCTCGGCGAGCGACATGTCCGCGACGTAGGGCTCCACGCCCTCGCCGGTGATCAGCCGCCCGCCCAGCCGGGAGCGGAGCGCGTCGAGCGACACCTCATCCACCGCCGCGCCGCCTCCGCCAGCGTCCGCACCGCCTCCGTCCGTCACGCCATCTCTCGCAGCGTCCGCACGGCCACGGAGAGGGTCGCGAGGTCCACCTGGCGGTTCCCCGAGGCGCAGGCGTCGATCGCCTCCGGCATCTCCTCGGTCAGCCGCCGGATCGCCGGCCGCCGGACCGGGTGGGCCTTCTCCCACTCGGCCAGGGCCCGGGCGGCCTCGGCGGCGTCGCGGGGGCGCTCGAGGCCGGCGTCGTCGTTGTCCTTCGCGACGGCCAGGACCAGCTCGGCGGTCGCCTCGTACAGGTCCATGCGCTGGGCGGCCCGGGCGATCGAGTCCCAGCGGCCCCGCCGCGGCAGCTCCGTGATGGCCAGCGCGATGCGGCGGACCCTGAAGCGCTCGTAGACGGCGAAGTAGAGCAGCGCCGCCTCCCGCAGCGTGTACCCGCTCTCCCGGGCGACGTCGACGACGTCCAGCAGCGACAGCGACTGCCACAGCGAGGCCCAGCGGCCCACCAGCGCCTCGGGCACCTCCCAGCCCTCGGCCCAGCCGGTGCGCTCCCGGATGCTCGCGATGGCGTCCTCCTCCACCAGGTCCGGCAGCTCGTCCACCAGGGAGGAGATCCCGCCGAACCGCTCGAGCACCTCGCGGATCGGGCTCTCGGCCGCCGCGCCGTCCGCCGCCGCGGAGCCGCCGTCCGGATCGGCCGGAGCCTCGCCGCCGGCGAGACCCCGCGAGGTCGCCGCGGCCGCGCTCAGCGTGCCCTCGGCGATGACCCGCCGGACGGTGCGGTCGGTGAACCGCTGCAGGTCCCGGATCACCGCGCGCCAGCCGTCGGGGTCGGCGGTCGGCGGGATCGAGCGGTGCAGCTCCATCAGCTCCCGCAGGCCGAAGATCTCCCGGGCCGCGATGAAGGCGTGCGCGACCGTGGCCGGCGAGGCCCCGGTCTCCTCCACCACCCGGTGGACGAAGACGATCCCGGCGGTGTCCACGATGTCGTTGGCCACCCGGGTGCACACGATCTCGCGGCGCAGCGGGTGCGCCGCGATGCGGTCCGCGTACCGCTCGCCCACGGCCGAGGGGAAGTACTCCAGCAGGATCTGGTCCAGCCACGGATCCGCGCCGAAGCCGCTCTCCATGAGGGAGCGGGTCAGGTCGATCTTGGAGTAGGCGGTCAGCACCGACAGCTCGGGGGAGGTCAGCGGCTCCCCCGCCGCCCGGCGCTCGGCCAGCTCCTCGTCGCCGGGCAGCAGCTCGACCTCGCGGTCCAGCCCGGCGTGCTCCTCCAGGTGCGCCATGAAGCGCTCGGCGGTGTTGCCGGTGGGGCGGGTGCCCAGCCGCTCGGCCTGCAGCAGCACGTTCTGCTCCCGGTTGGTGCGCAGCACCAGGCCGGCCACCTCCTCGGTCTGCTGCTCGATGAAGGCCGCGCGCTCCTGCTCGGTCAGCTCGCCCTCGGCCACCAGGCGGTCCACCATGATCTTCAGGTTCACCTCGCGGTCCGAGGTCTCCACGCCCGCCGAGTTGTCGATCGCGTCGGTGTTCACCAGGATGCCGCGCCGGGCCGCCTCGATGCGGGCCCGCTGGGTCAGCCCCAGGTTGCCGCCCTCGCCGATGACCGCGACGCGCAGCTCCGAGGCGTCGATGCGCAGGGGGTCGTTGGTGCGGTCGCCGGCGTCGGACTGGTCCTCGTCGGTGGCCTTGACGTAGGTCCCGGCCCCGCCGGTGTACAGCAGGTCGACCGGGGCGCGGAGGATCGCGGAGACCAGCTCCGCGGGTGCCAGGCTGCGCACCGAGTCCGCCAGGCCCAGGGCCTCGCGGGCCTCCGGGCTGATCTCGATGGACTTGGCGCTGCGGGAGAAGACGCCGCCGCCGGCGGAGATGACCGAGGCGTCGTAGTTGCTCCAGTAGGCCCGCGGCAGCTCGAAGAGCCGCTTGCGCTCGGCGAAGGAGGCCGCGGCGTCGGGGTTCGGGTCCAGGAAGATATGCCGGGTGTCGAAGGCCGCGACGAGCCGGATGTGCTCGGAGCACAGCATGCCGTTGCCGAAGACGTCGCCCGCCATGCCGCCGATCCCGACGGCGGTGAAGTCCTCGTTCTGGCAGTCGACGCCGCGGGAGGCGAAGTGCCGCTTGACCGACTCCCAGGCCCCGCGGGCGGTGATGCCCATCTCCTTGTGGTCGAAGCCGACCGAGCCGCCGGAGGCGAAGGCGTCGCCCAGCCAGAAGCCGTAGTCCTTGGAGATCGAGTTGGCGAGGTCGGAGAAGGTCGCCGTGCCCTTGTCGGCGGCGACCACGAGGTACGGGTCTTCCCCGTCCAGGGCGACGACGCCGGCCGGCGTCGTCACCGAGGATCCCTCGCCGCCCCCGCCGCTGCGGTTGTCGGTCACGTCGAGCAGGGAGCTGATGAACAGGGAGTAGGCCCGCTGGCCCTCCTCCTGGTAGCCCTCCGGGTCGGCGTCGCGGTCCGGGGCCCAGCGGGGGAAGAAGCCGCCCTTGGCGCCCTGCGGGATGATCACCGCGTTCTTGCTCTGCTGGGCCTTGACCAGGCCCAGCACCTCGGTGCGGAAGTCGTCGGGGCGGTCGGACCAGCGCAGCCCGCCGCGGGCGATCGGGCCGAAGCGCAGGTGCGTGCCCTCCACGCGCGGCGCGCTCACCCAGATCTCGAAGGCGGGACGCGGGGCGGGCGCGGCGGCGATCTCGCGCGGCAGCATCTTCAGGGCGATCGACTCGCGGTCCAGGTAGGCGTTGGTGCGCACGGTGGCCAGGACGGCCTCGGCCATCATGCGCAGGAAGCGGTCCTCCTCGAGGCCGGGGACGCCGTCGAGCGCCTCCCGGACCTCGCCGCGCAGCCGCTCGCGCTCGGCCAGGCGCGCATCGCGGTCACCGTCCCGGGCCGGGTCCAGGCCGGCCTCGAAGATCTCGACCAGCAGCCGGGTGACCGCGGCGTTGCGCAGCAGCGCCCGGGCCATGAACTGCTCGGAGTAGCCGGCCCGGATCTGGAGCAGGTACCGGGTGTAGGCGCGCAGCACGGCGACGGTGCGCCACGGCAGCGACTCGATGAGCACCATCCGGTTCAGGGCGTCCGAGGCCGTGCGGCCGGACAGGACGGCGGAGAGGGCGTCGCTGAAGGTCTCCAGGCTCGCCTCGGCGTCGACGCCGTCGGGGAAGATCACGCCGAAGTCGTAGAGCTGGACGGTCCGGCCGTCCTCGACGCTCACCTGGAGGGGGCGCTGGTCGACGACACGCAGCCCCAGGTCCTCCAGGACGGGCAGCAGCTCGGAGAGGGTGCGCGGGCGCCGCAGGTAGAGGCGCAGCCGCAGGTCGCTCTCGCCGCCGAGCTCGGTGGATGCCTCGCCCTCGCGACGATGGAGGCGGACCGCTGCGGGAGCGGCGTCGTCCCCCGCCAGTTCGTGGAGCGCCAAGGGGTCGACGACGTCCTCGAACGTCTCGTCGCTGATGCTGAACGTGGGCGTGGGCGTGGATGTCACAGGCGGACCTTCCTCGTGGCCGGATGGGGGCTCAGCCGCCCGGCGCCGGCGCACGGGCCGGCAGGGCCCGGGGTGGCCCACCGGGCGACTCCCCCCAGCTTAGAGGTGATGCGGCTCCCATCCACAATGGAACGGCCGCATTCCCACCCCGGCCCGGCACAGCGGGCCGGGGTGAGAAGGGGCGGAGCCACGGGGCCCCGCGCCGCCGTCCCGCCCCTAGACCAGCCCGCGCAGCCCCCGGACCGCGACCGAGAGGGCCGAGAGCCTCGGCGCCTTGGACTCGTCCTGCAGCTCGGTGCGGACCTCGTCCATGAGCCGCTCGATGCGCTGCGAGTGCACCGGGTGCGAGTCCTCCCAGCGGGCCACGGTGCGGGCGGCGTCCTCGGCCGTCCGCGGCCGGGGGAGATCCCGCGCCGCGATGTCCTCGGTGACGCTGACCGTCAGGTCCGCGATCGTCTCGTACAGGTCCGAGCGCACGGAGGAGCGCGCCAGGGTCTCCCAGCGGTCGGTGCGCGGCAGCCGCGTGATCGCCCCGAGGATCGCGTCCACCTCGAACCGCTCGGAGAGCGCGTAGTAGATCAGTGCGGACTGCCGGAGGTCGCACTCGGCCTGCCCGTTGAGGCGGGCGATGTCCAGCAGCGGGTACACGTCCAGCAGCTGGGCCCAGTCCTTGGCCAGCCGCTCCGGGATGCCCCAGGAGCGCGCCGTCGCGAGCCGCTCCTGAAGCCGCTCGCGAGCGCCCTCGCCCAGCAGCTCGGGCACCTCCTCGGCCAGCTCCAGGGCCGGCGCGTACCGCTCGATCACGGCCTGGATCTGCAGCCCGCTCTCGGCCTCGTCCTGCATCTCGCCCTTCGCCAGGGACCCCTCGTTGATGAGCCAGCGCGTGCCCCGGTCCAGCAGCCGCTGGATCTCCCGGGCCACCGAGCGCCACGCGGCGGGGTCGATGTTCGCCGGCAGGGCGCGGTGCTGGGCCACCAGGTCGCGGATGCCGAACAGCTCGCGGGCGGCCAGGAAGGCGCTCGCGGCGGTCGACGCCGAGGCGCCGGTCTCCTCCACCACGCGGTAGGCGTAGGTGATGCCCGCCAGGTCCACCATCTCGTTGGCGACCCGGGTGCAGATGATCTCCCGACGCAGCGGGTGCCCGGCGAGCTCGTCGCCGAACCGCTCGGTCACGGCCGCCGGGAAGTACTCGTCGAGGATCTCCGCCAGCCACGGGTCCTTGCCGAAGCCGCCCTCCAGGAGGGAGTCCGTCAGGTCGATCTTCACGTAGGCCGTGAGCACCGCGAGCTCGGGCCCGGTGAGGCCCCAGCCCTCGGAGATCCGCTGCTCCAGCTGGTCGTCGCTGGGCAGGAACTCGATCTCCCGGTTCAGCCCGGCGTGCTCCTCCAGGTGGCGCATGAGCCGGGCGGCGGTGAAGTTGGTGGGCATGGTGCCCATCCGCTCCGCCTGCAGCAGCGAGTTCTGCTCCCGGTTGGTCTCCAGCACCAGGCGGGCGACGGCGTCGGTCTGCTCCTCGATGAACCCGGACCTCTCGCCGGCCTCCAGCAGACCGCGCTCCACGAAGTCGTCCACGAGGATCTTGATGTTGACCTCGCGGTCCGAGGTCTCCACGCCCGCCGAGTTGTCGATCGCGTCGGTGTTGATGATGACGCCGGCCCGCGCGGCCTCGATGCGGCCCCGCTGGGTGAGCCCCAGGTTGCCGCCCTCGCCCACGATCCTCGCCCGCAGGTCCTCGCCGTTGACGCGCAGGACGTCGTTGGTCTTGTCCCCGACCTGGCCGTTGGTCTCGCTCGAGGCCTTGACGTAGGTGCCGATGCCGCCGTTGTACAGCAGGTCCACCGGCGCCTTGAGGATCGCGGAGACCAGCTCCGGCGGGGAGAGCCGGGCCACGGAGTCGTCCAGGCCCAGGGCCCGGCGGATCTGGGGCGTCAGCTCGATGGACTTGTTCTTCCGGGAGAAGACCCCGCCGCCCTCCGAGATCAGCGAGCGGTCGTAGTCCTGCCATGAGGAGCGGGGCAGCTCGAAGAGCCGCTTCCGCTCGGTGAAGGAGGAGGCGGCGTCGGGCTCCGGGTCGATGAAGATGTCCCGGTGGTCGAAGGCGGCCACCAGGCGGGTGTGCTCGGAGAGCAGCATGCCGTTGCCGAAGACGTCGCCGGACATGTCCCCGATGCCCGCGGCGGTGAAGTCCTCGGCCTGGCAGTCGATGCCCAGCTCCGCGAAGTGGCGCTTGACCGACTCCCACGCGCCGCGGGCGGTGATGCCCATGGCCTTGTGGTCGTAGCCCACCGAGCCGCCCGAGGCGAAGGCGTCGCCCAGCCAGAAGCCGTACTCCTGGGAGATCGAGTTGGCCAGGTCGGAGAAGGCGGCCGTGCCCTTGTCCGCCGCGACCACCAGGTAGGTGTCCTCCCCGTCCAAGGCGACGACGCCGGAGGGACGGACCGCCCGCCGCTCGCCGTCCTCGACCACCAGGTTGTCCGTGACGTCCAGCAGCGAGCGGATGAACAGCGCGTAGGCCGCCCGTCCCTCCTCGAGCCAGGTCTCGCGGCTCACGGCCGGGTCCGGGAGCTGCTTGGGGTAGAAGCCGCCCTTGGCGCCGGTCGGGATGATCACCGAGTTCTTGACCATCTGCGCCTTGACCAGGCCCAGCACCTCGGTGCGGAAGTCCTCGCGGCGGTCGGACCAGCGCAGCCCGCCGCGCGCGACCTTGCCGAAGCGCAGGTGCGCGCCCTCCACGCGGGGCGAGTGGACCCACACTTCGTACTCGGGCCGGGGCAGCGGCGCCAGCGAGATGCCCTCCGGGAGGATCTTCAGCGCGATCGAGTCGCGGTCCTGGTAGGCGTTGGTGCGTACGGTCGCGGCGATGGCCTCGCTCAGGCTGCGCAGCATGCGGTCCGCGTCCAGCGTCGGGACCTCGTTGAGGACCTCCTGGATCCTGCCCGAGATCTCGGCGCGGCGCTCCTCGCGCGCCTCGACCCCGCCGGCGTGGCCGGGGGCCTCGGGGTCGAAGCTGGCCTGGAAGAGCTCGACCAGCAGGCTCGTGACCTCCGCGTGCTCCATCAGCGTGTCCGCCATGAAACCCTGGGAGAACCCGGAGCCCAGCTGCACGAGGTAGCGCACGTAGGCGCGCAGGATCATCACGGTCCGCCAGGACAGCGACACGGTGAGCACCAGGCGGTCCAGCAGGTCCGACTCCGCACGGCCGGCCAGCACGGCGCACAGGGCCTCCTCGTAGAGGCCGATCACGGCGTCGGGGTCGACGCCGGCGGGGAAGGTGACGCCGAAGTCGTAGAGCAGGTAGCTGCGCCCGTCCGCGGTGATCAGGTCGTAGGGCTTCTGGTCCACGACCGTCAGGCCCATGTTCTGCATGATCGGCAGCAGCGCCGTCAGGGTCTTGGGCTCGCGCAGGTAGGTCTTCAGCCGCAGCTCCCCCTCCAGCGCGGCGTTCGGCTGGTTCGGGTCGGCGGGGCGGTGCAGGCGCACGGCGGCCGGCCGGCGGGGGCCGGCCTCGGAGAGCTCCTCGAAGATCGCGGCGTCCTGGACCGCGGCCTCGATCTCGTAGTCGGCGCGGTAGGTCTTGGGCGCGGCGTCGGCCCAGCGGGCGGCGATCTCCGGCCCCAGCCGGGCCAGCGCGGCCTCGAGGGTCTCCGCCCAGGAGCGGGTGGTGTCCTGCAGGCGCTTCTCCAGGGCGCGGACGTCCAGCTCGGGCACCTGCTCGGGGTCGGTGAGGCGCATGCGGAAGAACAGCCGGGCCAGCGAGGAGACGGAGAGGCGGATCTCGAAGTCGATGGAGTCCAGGGCCAGCTGCTCCTTGAAGACCTGCTCGATCCTCTGGCGCACGCCGGTGTTGTAGCGGTCGCGCGGGAGGAAGACCACCGCGGAGAGGAAGCGGCCGAAGTCGTCGGGACGCAGGAACAGGCGGGTCCGGCGCCGCTCCTCCAGCCCCATGATCCCCGCGAAGGTCTCGGCGAGCGTCTCCTGGTCCGCCTGCAGCATCTCCAGGCGGGGGTAATCCTCGATCATGCCGGTGAGCTGCTTGTCCGAGTGGGAGCCCGGCTGGAAGCCCAGGCGGCTGCGGATCTCCCGGACCCGGTCCCGCATCAGCGGGGTCTCGGTCGCGGGCAGCGAGTAGGCCTGCAGGGAGAACAGGCCCAGGATCACGAACTCGCCGACCACCCGGCCCGACTCGTCGAAGTCGCGGACGCCGATGTAGTCCAGGTACTCGTGGCGGTGGATCGAGGAGCGCGAGTTCGCCTTGGTCACGTAGACGATCTTGGGGTCCAGCGCGTTGTCCCGCGAGCCCCCGGTGAGCAGGAAGGAACTGCCGTCGACGCCGTGGTGCCCCTCCCCGGCCGGCTGCTCGGCGAGGATGCCCAGGCTGGTCCCCGGGCGGTCGGAGAGGGTCATGCCCTCGGGACCCTCCCGCAGGTCGCGCTCCTTGTAGCCGAAGAACAGGAAGTTCTCCCGGGTGAGCCAGCTGAGGAACTCCTGGACCACCTGGGGGTAGCGGGCGGCGTCGGGCTTCTCCGAGGATCCCGGGGCCCGCTCCGGCAGGGGCAGGCCGCCCACGCGCTCGGCCAGGTCCATGACCTTCTCCCGCACGGCGGACTCGTCGCCGTTGGCGCGGGAGACGTCGCGCAGGATGCGGTCGATGGCCTCGGTGAGGTCCCGCGCCCGGCGCTCGTCCTCGCAGTGGGACAGCTCCACGGAGATCCAGGACTCGATGGCGGTGTCCCGGCCGATCCCGCCGCCGAGCGAGGGGAGGGCGGCGGTGTCGCCGCTGGCCACCGGCTGGCTGAGGTTGAGGCTCCGCACGGACTGCAGCTCCCCGGACCGCGCGTCGCGCTGGGCGAGGAAGATGGGGTGGAACAGGGACTTGGAGCCGCCGAAGTGGGCGGCGATCTCGGCGGTGATGGAGGAGACCAGGTAGGGCTTGTCGTCGGTGACCACCATGAGGATCCAGGCGCCCTCGTGCTGGACGACGCGGATGATCGACTCACCCCCCGTGCGGGTCCGGGCGATCTCGCGGTGCAGCTCGGCGCGCTCGCCGAGCTCCCGGCTCGAGTAGTCGGCCAGGTCCTCCACGCTCGAGTGCTGGAAGTACAGCTCCGTCCAGGAGTCGCGATCCCCGGCGGCTTGTTCCGAGGAGAGCTGGTAGACGCCTCCGCTGGTGGTGGAGGAGACCACTCCGGACTGGGAATTGATGGGCACGTTGCACTACCTTCCTTGCAGACTAGACACGTCGTTGTGACCGTCATGACCATCACCACCTTAGCTCCGTCGGCGGCTTTCTGCAGGCGAGCAGTGGAAAACTTTGTTTCCTCTCAGGAAACAGCCCCGAGGGGCCTCCGAGGCCCGCCGGGCGGGGTCGGGTTCGCTGGGCGCACAGGTGTGCGCAGCGCCACGTCGCCGGGACTAGAGTGACGTCCGGGACGGTCCTTCGCGGGACCGCCGGCGTCGTCGCCTCCCGCGGCGCCGCGCCGGCCGGAGACCCCCACCGCGCACCCGGAGCACACGAAGGAGAGCCATGAGCCGCCGCGGCGAGTCGTACCTGGTGGGACTGATCGGGGACGGCATCACCGCCTCCCTGACGCCCCCGCTGCACGAGGAGGAGGCGGACCACCACGGCCTGCGCTACCTCTACCGCCCCGTGGACCTCTCGCGGATCGGCGCCGGGCACGACGACGTGCCGGCCCTGATGCGCGCGGGCTTCGACCTCGGCTTCTCCGCCTTCAACATCACCCACCCCGCCAAGCAGATCGTCATCCCCCACCTCGACGCCGTGGCACCCGCCGCCGCGGAGCTGGGCGCGGTGAACACCGTCCTGTTCCGCGACGGCCGCACCGAGGGGCACAACACCGACCTGACGGGCTTCGCCTCCGCGCTGCGGGAGGGGCTGCCCGGGGCCGACCTCGGCGCCGTCGTCCAGCTGGGCGTGGGAGGGGCCGGTTCCGCCACGGCCCACGCGCTCCTCGCGGCGGGGGCATCCGAGCTGCGCCTCCACGACCTTGACCCCGGCCGCGCCGCGGCCCGCGCCGCCGAGCTGGGCGAGCGCTTCCCCGCCGCCCGGGTGGTGCCGCTGGCCCCCGCCGAGCTCCCGGAGGCCCTGAGCACCGCGGACGGCCTGGTCAACGCCTCCCCCATCGGCATGCACATCCATCCCGGCGCCCCGGTGGACCTGGAGCTGCTGCACCCGGGCCTGTGGGTCGCCGACATCATCTACCTCCCCCAGGAGACGGAGCTGATCCGCCGCGCCCGGGACCTCGGCTGCGCCGTGCTGCCGGGCGGGCACATGCTGGTCGGCCAGGCGGTGGACGCCTTCGAGCTCATCACCGGCATCCGGCCGGACCCCGTCCGCCTACGCCGCCACTTCGAGCGGCTGGTGGGCCTCCAGCAGGGCGTGGGCGCCGCGTAGGGCCGACGCCGGCCAGTCAGCCCCCCGTCATCTCACCCGCCGTCCCGTCCGGAAGGAACCCCATGAGAACCTCCATCGCCACCGTCTGCCTCTCCGGGACCCTCCGCCAGAAGCTCCGGGCCGCCGCGGCCGCGGGCTTCGACGGCGTCGAGATCTTCGAGCAGGACCTCGTCGTCGCGCCGGAGTCCCCCGAGCGGATCCGGGACTACGCCGCCGAGCTCGGCCTCACCCTGGACCTGTACCAGCCCTTCCGCGACGTCGAGGGCACCACCGAGGAGGAGTTCCGGGACTCCCTGCGCCGGGCCGAGGCCAAGTTCGCGCTCATGGGCCGGGTGGGCATGGACCTGATGCTGGTGTGCTCCAACGTGGGCACCGCGACCGTGGGCGAGGACGCCGTGATGGCCGAGCAGCTCGGCCGCCTGGCCGACGTCGCCGCCGGCTACGGCGTCCGGCTGGCCTACGAGGCGCTGGCCTGGGGCCGGTACGTGAACGACTTCGAGCACTCCTGGCGGCTCGTGGAGGCCGCCGACCGGCCCAACCTGGGCATCTGCCTCGACACCTTCCACATCCTCTCCCGCGGCTGGCCCACCGACGCCGTGGCCCGGATCCCCGGGGAGAAGGTCTTCTTCGTCCAGCTCGCCGACGCCCCGCTGATGTCCCTGGACGTGCTCTCCTGGTCCCGCCACTTCCGGGTCTTCCCCGGCGAGGGAGGGTTCGATCTCGAGGGCTTCATGGTGAGGCTGCTGGCCGGCGGGTACGCCGGGCCGCTCTCGCTGGAGGTCTTCAACGACTCCTTCCGCCAGACCAACGTCTACCGCACGGCCGTGGACGCCCTGCGCTCGCTGCGCTGGCTGCAGGACCGGACCGCGCGGGAGCTCGAGGGGACGGGCGCGGAGGACGCCGGCCGCGCCGCGGCGGAGGACGCCGTCGCCCGCCGCGCCGCCGCGCGCCTGGGCGAGCTGACCCGCCTGCCCGAGGCCGAGCCGCCGAACTCCATCACCTGGGCCGAGGTCCGGGGCCAGCGGACCGAGCAGGTCGAGGCGCTGCTGGACCACCTGGGCTTCAGCTACCGCGGCCGGCACGCGAGCAAGCCCGTGCAGCTGTGGGAGCAGGGCGGCGCGCGCGTGGTGATCAACGAGGAGCCCCGGGCCGCGGACGCCCCCAGCATCGCCTCGCTGGGGTTCGAGCTGCCCGACGCCGCCGCGGCCGCCGCCCGGGCGGACGCCCTGCGCGTGCCCGCCGTGCCGCGCCTGACCGGCCGGGGCGAGCAGGAGTTCGCCGCCTACCTCGCCCCCGACGGGACCGAGGTCTTCCTCTGCCCGCCGGAGGCCGACGGCGGGGCGCGCTGGATCGAGGAGTTCTCCGCCCCGGGCCGCGGCGGGCGGACCGCGGCGGGGGCCGCCGCACTGGGCGGGCTCGACGCCGTCGGGGACGCCGAGGAGCGGGCCGGCTCCGGGGGCGGTCCCGGCCTCATCACCGGCATCGACCACGTCAACCTCGCCCAGCCGCGGCACCACTACCCCGAGTCCGTGCTGTTCTTCCGGGCGGCGCTGGGCCTGCGGGTCCAGCCCTCCCAGGACGTCCCCGGCCCCACCGGCCTGGTCAGCTCGCAGGTGGTCCACAACAGCAGCGGGACGGTCCGGCTGCCGCTCAACGTCGCGCCGGACCTGCGGGTGGAGCCCGAGGTGGAGCATGTGGCCTTCGCGTGCGACGACGTCGTGAGCCTGGCCCGCCGGGTGCGCGCCTCGGGACTCCGGCCGCTGAGCGTCCCGGGCAACTACTACGACGACCTGCGCGCCCGTTTCGGGCTCGACGAGGGCTTCGTCGCCCGCCTCGCGGCGCTGGACCTGCTCTACGACCGGGACGAGCACGGCGAGTTCCTGCACTTCTACACGCAGACGGTCGGCAGCGTGTTCTTCGAGGTGGTGCAGCGCCTGGAGGGCTACGCCGGCTACGGGGCGCCCAACGCGCCGGTGCGGATGGCCAGCCAGTACACCCGCCGCACGGAGCTCGGCTGAGCCGATTCCACCGGGCCCCTCGGGGTCCCCGGCCACAGCGGCCCGCGCAGGCCGCCGCCCGGCGTCGCCCGGACGAGGCGAAGGCGGGCACCCGACGTCGGGTGCCCGCCTCGACGGACCGGATGCGCCGCGCGGCGCGGGGTCAGCTCTCCTCGGGGACCTTCACAGTCGTCGTCGCGCCGCCGCCCTCGCGCTTCTCCAGGCGGACGATCTCGAGGGCCTCGGTGCGGCCCATGTGCAGGCTGTCGATGGACTCCAGCGAGCGCTGCGCCGTCTCCTTGGCGGTGGCCGCGACGATCGCGACCCCCACCCCGACGAGCAGGACGAAGACCGCAGGGGCGATCCAGTTGCCCATGTCGGGACCATTCAGGGAGGCCGCGATGACCGGGACGAAGCCGCCGGAGACCGCGAAGCCGACCTGCGTGCCCAGCGCCAGCCCGGTGCTGCGGACCGGCGTCGGGAACATCTCGGCGTAGAAGGCCGGCCAGGTGGCGTTGGCCAGCGAGTAGAAGCCGCCGTGCATCAGGGCGCCGAAGACGAACAGCAGCGGGATGTTCTGCTCGGTCACCGCCCACAGGAACGGGAACATCGTGAGCCCGGAGAGCACCGCGCCGGCCATGAACACCGGCTTGCGGCCGATCCGGTCCGAGAGCACGGCCGCCAGCGGGATGGCCAGCAGCCCCACGGTGTTGGAGACCACCGGGACCAGCAGCATCGTGGAGCGCTCGATCCCGACGCCGTTGGTGGCGTAGGAGATCGCCCAGACGGTGAAGGCGACGTTGATCGTGTTGACCAGGGCGCACGCCGCGACCCGCAGGATCGCGGCCTTGTGGTAGCGGAAGGTGATGCCCAGCGGGGTGCTGCGGTCCAGCACCGACTCCTCGCGGCCCTGCTTCTCGAAGGCCGGCGGCTCCTCCAGCTTGCGCCGGATGATGTAGGCCGCGACCACCACGACCGCGGAGAGCCAGAACGGCACCCGCCAGCCCCAGCTGAGCAGCTGCTCCTCCGGGAGCGCGGCGAAGGGGATGAAGACCGCGGTGGCCAGGAGCGAGCCGAACTGGGTGCCCTGCAGGGTCCAGCTGGTGGTGAGGCTGCGGCGTCGGTCGTGGGAGTGCTCGAGCGACATCGAGATCGCCGAGGCCTGCTCCCCGGAGGCGGAGATGCCCTGCACCACGCGGCAGACGATCATCAGGATGGGCGCGAGCACGCCGACCTGCTCGTAGGTGGGGAGGCAGCCGATCGCGAAGGTCGCGCCGCCGATCAGGAACAGCGTCATCATCAGCACGAACTTCCGGCCGAGCCGGTCGCTGAGCGGGCCGAGGATCAGCGCGCCGAAGGGCCGGACGACGTAGGCGACGCCGACGACGCCCATCGACTTGAGGATGCCCGCGGCGGCGTCGTCCTCGGGGAAGAAGATGCGGTTCAGGACGATCGCGGCGGCGGTGCCGTAGACCGCGAAGTCGTAGTACTCCAGCGCGGAGCCGATCCAGCTGGCCAGCGCGGCGCGCCGCGGCGACTTCTGGGGCAGGGGCGCCTCGGCGGGCGCGGGGGAATCGCTCATGGGACGACCTTCGTTCGGGGCGGCGGGACCCCGGACGAGCGGCGGGCTCCCGCCGTCGGGATCCATGGTGCGCGCACGGCACGGATCCGGGGGATCCGGCCGAGTGCTCCGATCAGCGTACGAGTGATGCGGAACACACGGCGAACGAAGGTTCACATGCCGAACTCAGCCGGCCTGGTGCCGTCCGGGACGGCGTCGTGGGGAGGCCGAGACGGCCGCTATGACGCGAGGATCAGGGCCGGCGAGGAGCCCCTCAGGCCCGGCGCCTCATCACCAGCACCATCCCGGCCAGGTGCACGGCGAAGCCGACGGCCGGGCCCGCGTAGAGCGCGATCAGCGTCCGGGGGATCAGATCCAGGGGAAGGAACAGGAGCCCGAGGGCGGTCAGCGCGGCGACCACCCAGCCGGCGGTGTAGACGCGATGGGCGTTCAGGGCGAGCGTCGCCGTCCCCGAGAGCACGAGCAGGGCCATGACGGCGGAGCCGAAGGTGAGCAGGCCCAGCACGGGCCCGCTCATCATGCCGCTGTACTCGCTGTAGATCAGATCGTAGAGCCAGGGCCCGATGAGCCACGCCAGGAGGGCTCCCACCAGGCCCACCCCCAGCAGGACGAGGGCGGGCTTGGCCATGGCGGCGACCGGCCGGTGGCGCTGCTTGAGGAAAGCGGAGATCGCGACGCCCTGGAAGGCCTGCAGGGGGATCATGATCGGAGAGCGGGTCACGCCGATGGCGTAGACCAGGGCGCCCAGGGCTACGTCGTTCACCCCGTGCGTGACGGCCAGGACCACCGGGAAGCCGGTCATCAGCACGGCCGATCCGGCGGAGGACCCCATCGCGAAGAGGTAGTTCCTCGCCAGCCGGCCGGCCCCCACATCGGCCCGGGCGGCGAAGGCCTCCCACCCCCGGCGGGAGAGGAGCGCGAAGAGCACCCACACGATCACCGGGGAGACAGCGGCCGCCTCGAAGCCGCCGATGGAGGCCATGGAGAGCGCTACCACGGCCATCGCGGCGATCCGCCAGGCCGCCTCCCCTCCCCCGAGCCCGGCGAAGAGGTACCAGCGGCTGAGACCCGCCGCAGCGCCGCTCATGGCCGAGTGCATCGCGTAGAGGCCGACGCCGACGCAGAGCACGATGATCGCCCATGTGGTGCCCGTCGGAAGAAGGCCGGGAGCCCAGAGGAACGAGGAGAGCGCGACGAGGACCGCCACCACCACGCCGAAGCTCGCGGCGACGCCGGCGACGCGGGCACCGGTGCGGCTCCCTCCGGAGACGGCGGCGGGTGCGAGCGCTGCCGCCCCCACCGCCCGGGTCGTCTCCTGCTGGATGCCCGCCACGATCCCGTAGCAGCCGAAGAGCACCGCCCAGAAGACGCTCTGGAACTGGGTGGACTCCTGCGTCGTCAGGGACTTCGCGACGATCACGGTCACGCCGAAGGTCGAGGCCGCCGCGACCACCGAGGAGATCAGGATCCCCAGCGACTCCCGCTTGGTGATCCCCCGGCGCTCCGGGGAGACCTCGGACTCCCCCACGAGCGCCGGCTCCCCGCTCCCCGTATCGGTCACCGCCGCCCCTACTTGACCAGATGCGAGGCCAGGTTCCTGACCCCGTCCCAGTTCTTGATCTTCGCGGCCTTGGGCAGCAGGGTGGCCGCGTGCAGGCGCGAGGAGAGGTGCAGCTTCGCCACGGCGGCCGCCCTCTTCCAGCCCAGGGCGCCCATCTCCTCGGCCATCGTCTCGAAGAACCGGCGCTCCTCGTCGAAGCGGGTCCCGTCGAGCGCGCGCCAGGAGGAGTCGGAGGCCCGGTGGCGGCGGTAGAGGAAGGCCGCGGTCTCGTCGTAGAACAGGGCCCCGCCGGACATCGCCACGTCCATGACCAGGCACATGTCCTGCACGACGTCGAGCCCCTCGCGGAAGCCCAGGCCCACGATGGTCTCGGCGCGCCACCCCAGGGAGGGGAAGTACAGCCAGTCGCCGCGCAGGATCGAGACCGCCAGCTCCTCGCCCTTCAGCACGGTGGTCCCGTTGGGGCGGTAGAAGGCCTTGGTCTTCTCGACCAGCGTGTTGGATGGCGCGTTGTTCTCGTCGATCACGAAGACGCCGGGCTGGAAGATGCCGGCCTCGGGGTGCTCCTCGGCCGCCTGGACGAACCACTCCACGTAGTTGGGCATCATGACGTCGTCGGCGCCCATCACCACCACGAGGTCGTTCTCCACGAAGGTCAGGCACTTGCGGTAGTTGCCGTTGGCACCGAGGTTCTCCTCGTTGCGCAGGTAGGTCACCCGCTCGTCCTGCAGGGACTCGAACCAGCCGGGGATCGAGTCGTCGGGGTAGCCGTCGTCGACGACGATCAGGCGCCAGTCCCTGCTGGTCTGGCCCAGGACGGAGCGGACCGCCTGCTTCATGAGGGCGACGTCGCCGTAGTAGGGGAAGAGGATGTCAACGGTCATGGTTTCTCCGTCGGGTCGGGGCGGTCACGGGGGTCGGGGCGGTCGCGGCGGTCGTGCCGCTCGCCGGGGTCGGTCTCCGGCGCGGAGCCGGATGCGTCTGAGGCGGCCGGGGCCGGGTCGCGCGGGGACTCCGCGGAGCGGGGCGAGGCCTGGCCGCGCGGGGGATCCGCCGGGCGGGACGGGGACGGGCCGGCGTCGTCCCCCGGCCCCTCGGCCTCCGCGGGCTCCTCGTCCTCCCCCTCGGGGAGGGTGAGCCGGGGCAGCGAGGAGGTGGGGTTGCGGTCGCGGCTGATCCGCTCCAGCTGCCGGTCCAGCAGCGAGCGCTGGATGGCGGCCTCCTCCGCGAGCACGCGGGTCTCCCCCTCGAGCCGAGAGATCTCCAGGGAGAGGTGCAGGCAGACGCCGAGCAGCAGCAGGATCGAGATCAGGAAGAGCAGGTTCACCGGCGTCACGACGCCGACCACTCGCGCGAGCCAGTCCAGCAGCCGCGGGAAGAGCATCAGGATCACGATCACGACGCCGGTCAGCAGCCACAGCGCGGCGTACTTCTCGCGCAGCTTCAGGTTGCGCACCAGGCGGATCACCGAGAAGACGATGACCAGCCCGATGATCAGGAAGAAGACGGTGGAGACGGTCATTCCCTACCTCCCGGTTCCTCGGTGAGCGTGACGCGGCGGCGGGTCATCGAGAGCAGGAAGGAGAAGATGGACCGCACCAGGTAGATGGCCGCCTTGGCCGGGTTGTTGGAGGGCGTCCCCGCCTGCCGGGCCCGCATCTCCACGGGAACCTGGGTGACCGTGAGGCCCGCCCGCAGGGCCATGGCCAGCGAGTCGATGGTGTCCCCGAGGTACTCCGCGGGGAAGTACCGGCAGTACTGGGCGATGGCCCGTCGGTTGCCCGCCCGGAAGCCGCTGGTGACGTCGGTCA
Organism: Rothia halotolerans; assembly: GCF_004136635.1. Taxonomy (GTDB): domain Bacteria; phylum Actinomycetota; class Actinomycetes; order Actinomycetales; family Micrococcaceae; genus Rothia; species Rothia halotolerans. The sequence goes on from NZ_NOIU01000007.1 coordinate 23,838, forward strand.
GCCGCGTCCCGGCGACGCGGGAGAACATGTTGGCCAGCAGGTTCATCGCCCACTTGCGGGGGCCGCTGGCCTTGTAGCTGCCGCGCTCGGCGAAGCGCGCGCCGATCGAGATGTCGGCGTGCTCCAGGCCCTGCAGGACGCGCTCGATGTCGCGCGGGTCGTGCTGCCCGTCGGCGTCGACCTGGATGGTCCTGTCGTAGCCCAGGCGGGCCGCGTACTTGTAGCCGGCGCGCATCGCCCCGCCCACGCCCATGTTGTAGGGCAGCTGCAGGACGTCGGCGCCGACCGCGCGGGCCGTGCGGGCCGTGCTGTCGGTGGAGCCGTCGTCGACCACGAGCAGGTCGTAGCCGGGCATGGTGGAGAGGAGCTCCCGGATGGTGGAGCCGATGACCTCCTCCTCATTCCACGCGGGCATGATGATGAGGCAGCTCAGCGCCGGGGACGCGTCGATCGAGTTCGCCATAGTGGTCCTAGCCTACCGTTCGGGGCTGGGGGCTACCGGCATGCGGTGACTTCGAGGAGCTTGGCATCGCCCGAGCCGTACACGGTCTCGGCGACGCCGTCCTCCTCGAGGTCCTGCAGGCCCTGGTATGCGCCCAGGTGGTAGCCGCCGTTGATCTCCTGGTCCCCGAAGTCGAGGACGTAGTACGCGTCGAGGTCCTCCACGACGTCGCACACCCGGGGATCGGTGGCGGCCCGGTTGAGGTAGCCGTCCAGGACGTCGTCCTCGGCGGTCTTGGTGTAGAGGGTGTGGTGTGCGGTGACCTCGCGGTCGGCCAGCGCGTAGGCGAGCGAGCCGCCGGTCCAGGGGTTGACCACCACGGTCGCGTCCTCCGGCACGTGGTCGTCGAGGTTCTCCAGGACGTCGAGCTCGTCCGCGTCCACCAGCGGGGCGTCCTCGCCGGGGTAGTACGTCCAGTAGGCGTTGTCCATCATGACGCTGATCGGCCGGGAGAACTGGGTCGCGCCGACGGCCAGCACCAGAGCGACCACGCCGAGGCCGAGCGCGACGCGGCCGCTGCGCGCGCCCCGGGTCCACGGCTCCCGCGCCCCGCCCAGGCGCCGGGCGGGCCGCGAGTCGAGGATCGCCTGGGAGACCCACTGCACCCCGAGTACTGCCAGCGGGATCGCCGCGAGCGGCACCAGGGCGGCGAGGCGGTAGGGGTCGTTGTACCAGACCCCGGTCACCCACATCCGGTCCTGGTCCCAGTCCAGGTAGCGCACCGCGACGTAGAAGTAGACCACGACGCCGAAGGTCAGCAGCGCCCACAGGCTCCGCCGGGTGGCGAGCACCGCGGCGATCCCCAGGAAGACGAGGATCGAGACCGCCCACTGCGCGGGGGTGAGGCTCAGCGGGCTGTTGAGCAGCGCCTCCCCGAAGGCCTGGCTGTCGCTCGCGGCCGGCTCCCAGGTGGCGGCGCCCTCCTCGGGGCGGACGATCCCCCACAGGATCCACACCGCGCCCACCAGCGCGGCCGCCAGGACCGCCTGCACCACGCCGAGCCACACCGCGACGTTGCCGCGGACCGCGGCCCAGATCTGCAGCGCTCCCCGGATCACGATGATCGGCAGCGCCATGACCAGCAGGGACATCAGCGCGTTGGGGTGCGCGAGCGCGATCCCCAGCGCCGCCGGCACCCCGATCAGCACCGCCTGCGCCGTGCTGAGGCGCCGTGCCCCGCCCACACGGAAGAGGTTGAGCGCGACGCCGAGCCCCGCCGGCACCAGCGCCAGCCCCAGGAAGTTGGGGTACAGCACGCCGAAGAAGATCAGCAGCAGCGGGAACGCGCTGAAGCCGGCCAGCACGGCCGCGGAGACCAGCACGGTGGGCAGGTTGAAGCGCATCGTCGAGCGCAGGAGGAAGAGGATGCTGAGCGGCCAGACCACCGCGCCCACCACGAGGATCATGGCGTTGGTGGCCTCGGGGACCGTGCTCGCTCCGGGTCCGTTGAACAGCAGGGCGACGACGTCGTGCCAGGCCGCCGGGTAGAACGTGGCCGGGGTGCCGCCGGAGGTCATCTCGGAGACGCTCAGCGAGGAGCCGTTCCCGGTCTCCGCGATGTAGCGCACCGCGTTGAGGTGGAAGTTGTTGTCGAAGGTCTGCGAGAACCAGCCCGGCGCGCCCACCGCGTTGGTCAGCTGCCGCAGCATCATCGCGGCGGCCAGGACCAGGGCGACCCAGTAGGCGCCCTGCTCCCGGGAGAACCAGCGGGAGGGCGGCAGCGGGCCGGCGGCCGGGGAGCCCGCGGAGGGGGTCCCGGCGTCGTCGGCGAGGTCCCCGTCCGTCCGGCGCTCCCGAGCCGTCGCGCCCCCGCGGCGGGAGACGGCCTCGGCGGCCACGGGCCTGCCCGGCGGGGCGGCACGCGGCACGGGGAAGTCGGCGAGGCCCCAGCGGCGCAGGGCCCACGCGATCAGGCCGGCGACCACCGCCGTGACCGCGCCCGCCGCCAGCGGGACCCACCAGGACCAGCGGATCCCGAGCATCGGCGCCGCGATCGCGGAGACCGCGACGAGGGCGATGGAGACGGCGGGAGCCAGCGCGACGGCGTCGAACCCGCGCACCCGCACCGAGAGCGTCACCAGGCCGCCGGGGACCAGGAGGAGCAGGAGGCACCACGCCATCGGGAGCGCGAGGGTCAGCCATTCCATGTCTACAGGGACTCCGATCGTCGGGGGTCTTCGGCGGGGTCTCGGACCAAACCGTCCCAATTGTAGTGCCCGTTCTCGAACGTTCCCTCACAACCGGGCTCACCCGGGGCGGCCCCGGAGTAGTCTGGTGTGCACGGCGGGCCGCGGGGATCCGGGTCCCGCCGGACGAGCTTCTCACACGCGGCGGAAGGGACGGGGCGCCATGAGCACCACCGGGACGGGGACCGAGGTCAGCGCGGAGCTGCTGGAGGAGGGGCGGCGCGCGTACGCGCTGGACCGGGAGCACGTCTTCCACTCGTGGGTCGCCCAGGGCGGGTTCGAGCCGATGGTGATCACCCGCTCCGAGGGCTCCCACGTGTGGGACGGGCAGGGCCGCCGGCTGATCGACTTCTCCTCGCAGATGGTCAACACCAACATCGGCCACCAGCACCCCAAGGTCGTGGAGGCCATCGCCGAGCAGGCCCGGAAGATGTGCACCATCGCCCCGGCCCACGCGAACCCGGCCCGCTCGGAGGCCGCCCGGCTGATCGCGGAGCTGACGCCCGGGGACCTGGACCACGTCTTCTTCACCAACGCCGGCGCCGACGCCGTGGAGCACGCCGTGCGCATGGCCCGCCTGCACACCGGCCGCCGTAAGGTCCTCTCCGCCTACCGCAGCTACCACGGCGGCACGGACCTGGCGATCAACCTCACCGGGGACCCCCGCCGGTTCGCCAACGACCACGGCGACGCCGGCGTCGTCCGCTTCATGCCCGCCTACCCCTACCGCTCCTACTTCGGCTCCGCCACGGCGGAGGAGGAGACCGAGCGGGCCCTGCGGCACCTGGAGGACACGATCCTGCTGGAGGGCCCGGAGACCCTCGCGGCGCTGATCCTCGAGTCGATCCCGGGCACCGCGGGGATCTACGTGCCCCCGCCCGGGTACATGGCGGGCGTGCGCGAGCTGACCCGGAAGTACGGCATCGTGTACATCGCCGACGAGGTGATGGCGGGATTCGGCCGCTCGGGCCGGTGGTTCTCGGTGGACCACTGGGACGTCGAGCCGGACCTGATGACCTTCGCCAAGGGGGTCACCTCGGGGTACGTGCCGCTGGGCGGCGTCGCCATCTCGGATGCGGTCTACGAGACGTTCAGGGACCGGCCCTACCCGGGCGGGCTGACGTACTCGGGGCACCCGCTGGCCTGCGGGGCCGCCGTGGCGACGATCAACGCCATGAGGGACGAGGGCATGGTCGAGCACGCGGCCTGGCTGGGCGAGAACGTCCTCGGCCCGGGACTGGCTGAGATCGCGCAGCGGCACCGTTCGGTGGGCGAGACGCGCGGGCTGGGCTGCTTCTGGGCGGTGGAGCTGGTGAAGGACCGGGAGACCCGGGAGCCGCTGGCCCCCTACGGCGGCTCCTCGGCGGCCATGAACGAGGTGGTCGCGGAGCTGAAGTCCCGCGGGGTGCTCCCGTTCGCCAACTACAACCGGATCCACGTGGTCCCGCCGCTGAACATCGAGGAGGCGGAGGCCCGCCGCGGGCTGGAGATCCTCGACGCCGCCCTGGAGGTCGCGGACCGGCACGCCGGCTGAATCCGCTTCCGGCCCTCTTGTAGGCCCTCCTCCGCCGGAGTTAGCCTCATCACACGGATGTTCTTCCGGGAAGATCGAGTCGAGAGCCGTCAGGAGTCGCGATGTCGCGCACCGAGTTGAAGACCATCACCACCGACATCCCGGCCCGCCTGGACCGGCTGCCCTGGTCACGATGGCACCTGCGCATCCTGATCGGCCTGGGGACCGTGTGGATCCTCGACGGCCTCGAGGTGACGATCGTCGGCAACGTCACCACCCGGCTGTCGGAGCCGGGCAGCGGCATCGCCATCACCGACGCCCAGGCCTCTGGTACGGGTGCGGCGCTCTACGTCCTGGGAGCCTGTCTGGGCGCGCTGTTCTTCGGCTACCTGACGGACCGGCTGGGGCGGAAGAAGCTGTTCATGATCACGCTGGCCGTCTACCTGGTGGCGACGGCGTGCACCGGCCTCGCCACGGAGGCCTGGATGTTCTTCATCTTCCGGTTCCTGACCGGCGCGGGCATCGGCGGCGAGTACGCGGCGATCAACTCCGCCGTCGACGAGCTCATCCCCGCCCAGCACCGGGGCCGCATCGACATCATCATCAACGGGACGTTCTGGCTCGGCGCCGTGGGCGGCTCGCTGCTGTCGATCCCGGCCCTGAACACCGCCCTCTTCCCCGTGGACATCGGCTGGCGGCTGACCTTCGGGCTGGGCCTGGTCCTGGGCCTGGTCATCCTGCTGGTGCGCCGGGCCGTCCCGGAGAGCCCGCGATGGCTCTTCATCCACGGCCGGGAGGAGGAGGCCGAGCGCATCGTGAGCGGGATCGAGCAGACCGTCCAGCGGGAGACGGGCAAGGACCTGGAGCCCGCGGAGGGATCCATCACGATCCGGCAGCGGCACTCCATCGGCTTCGGAGAGATCGCCGGCACCATGTTCCGCTCCTACCCCAAGCGCGCGGTCCTGGGCTTCTCCCTGTTCATCGGCCAGGCGTTCCTCTACAACTCGATCACCTTCGGCTACGCGACGATCCTCGCGACCTTCTTCGACGTCCCCTCCGGCAGCACGGGGTACTACTACGCCGTCATCGCGGCGGGGAACTTCATCGGGCCCCTGGTGCTCTCGCGCTTCTTCGACACCTGGGGACGGCGGCCGATGATCGCCGGGACCTACGTGCTCTCCGGGGCGATCCTGCTGGGTACGGCGTGGATCTTCAACGCCGGTCTGCTCACGGCCACGACGCTGACGGCGTGCTGGTGCGTGGCGCTGTTCTTCGCCTCGGCGGGGGCGAGCTCGGCGTACCTGACGGTCTCCGAGGTCTTCCCCATGGAGACCCGGGCGCTGGCCATCGCCTTCTTCTACGCGATCGGCACCGCCGCCGGCGGCATCAGCGGGCCCCTGCTGTTCGCCAAGATGGTCGAGACCGGGGACCCCTTCGACACCGCGCTGGCCTTCACCATCGGCGCGCTGCTGATGCTGGCGGCGGGCGTCATCGCGTTCTTCCTCGGGGTGCGCGCGGAGCGGAAGTCGCTGGAGGACGTGGCCGCCCCGCTGACCAGCCAGCAGGAGTGAGGCCGCTCGGCGCCGGGCCCCGCGAGGAGCCCAGGCCCGAGGAGGCGCCCGGCATAGCGCAAGCTTCCTTCCCGGCTTGGAGCGCCGTAGGACGCCTCCCGGCCTAGAGCACGGCGGGAGGCGTCCCGGCTAGAGCGCCGCGGGGGCCTCCTCGGAGCAGGCCGTAACGCGCAGCAGCTTGGCCTCGCCCACCTGCTGGACGGTCTGTGCGACGCCGGCCTCCTCCAGCCCCAGGAGGCCTCCGTAGACGCCGGTGTGCGTCACGTAGTTCATCTCCTGGGTCCCGAAGTCCAGCACGTAGTACGCGTCGTTCTCCCGCACGTCCTCGCACACCTGGGGATCGGCGTAGGCCTCGTCGAGGTGATGCACCAGGTAGTCGATCTGCGGCGGCCGGGTCTCGAGCAGATGGTAGGAGCTGGGGTGCCGGCCCGTCAGGGCGTACGTGAGCGCCCCGCCGGTCCAGGGGTTGACCAGCACCGTGTCCTCGGGCGGCACCAGGTCCGGGATGCTCTCGATGACGGCCAGCTCGTCGGTGGTGAGCAGCTCGGAGTCGTCCGTGATCTCGAAGCGGTCCCGGGCCCCCTGCACCCCTTCGCCCATGGAGCGGGACCCGAGCGCGGGCACCGTCAGGAGGGCCGCGCAGCCGACGGCGATGAGAGGCTTCCACAGCTCGGCCCGGGGCCCGCGGCGCAGCCCGAAGCGGGCCGTGACCAACCGGACGAGCTCGCCGACGGCCAGCCCGATCATCGGGATGGCCAGGACCGGGTAGAGGGCGGTGATCCGGTACGGATCGTTGTACCAGACGCCGGTGAGGGCGTCCCGCATCTCCCAGGGCCACGAGGCGACGGCGACGTACAGGACCGTCAGGAGGGCGTAGCCCAGGACCAGCCACACGTGCTTGCGGAGGGCGAGGAGCACGATCGCGCTGAGCACGATGGCTGTCACGCTGAAGACGGAGACCGAGTAGCCCACCGGGGCGGTGCCGAGGGCCCGGAGGACGGCCTCGCCCGCCGGGATCTGGGGCAGGTCGCGGGGCTTGACGGTGGTCGGCCGCAGGACGGCCCAGAGGAGCGGCACCGCTGCGAGGGTCGCGGCGAAGAGCACGAGCTCGAGGACCAGGTGCCGGACGGGCCCCCGGCCGGGCGCGGACGCGGACTTACCGCCCCGGCGTCGGACCAGCTGCACGATCAGCCAGACCACTCGCGCCAGGACCGCCGGGACGGCGAGGGCCACCAAGGAGATCACGGTGTTGGGGTGGCCCAGCGCCGTCCCTCCGGCGGCCAGGATCCCCAGGACGACGCCCTGTCCCCGGGTGACCCCGGCCGTGGACCCTCCGCGCAGCACCCACACGATGAGCCCCAGCGCGGCGGGCAGTACGGCCATGCCGAGGAGGTTGGAGTAGAGCACCCCGTTCTGGAGCAGCAGGGTGGGGAAGACCGCGAACCCGCCCGAGAGGGCGGCCGCCACGAGCCACGAGTACCTGTTGGGGCTCAGGGACCGCATGAGGAACAGGATGCTCGCGGGCCAGGCCAGGGCGACGACGACGATCGTGACCACGTTGGTGGCCTCGGGAATGCTGACGCCGGAGGTCTCGACGAGGAGGGAGGCGAAGGCGTGCCAGGTGGAGGGGTAGTAGAAGCCCGGCTCGCCGCCCGAGTTGAGCGTGCCGACGAACAGCGGGGAGGCGTTGCCCTCGTCCACGATGTACCGGACGGCGTTGAGGTGGAAGGTGTTGTCGAAGGTCTGGGAGATGCTGGAGAGCGTTCCGATGGCCCGGACCGACTGGACGACGCCGATCACCGCGCCGATCCCCAGGCCCAGCCAGGCGATCCAGTCCCGGTGACGGGCGCCCCCCGCCTCGATGCCATGACGGCTGCGGAAGGGCAGGAGCAGCAGGAGCGCCGCGAAGACGACGCCGACCGCGAAGGGGACCCACCAGGACCAAGGGATCCTCAGAAACCCCGCCAGGAGGGCGCCGACCCCCGTCGCGAAGACGGAGAGCGCGGGCGCCAGGGCCAGCACGTCGAAGGTGCGGAGCCTGGCGGCGGCGGCCATGAGCCCGCCCGGGATCAGGAAGCAGAGGAGGCACATCAGGAAGGCGAAGACCATGTGAAGCGCTCCTCGGGATCGTCACGGACGGGTTCACCGGCCGGGAGGGAGGAGCCTCGGCCGGGGAATCCGCTGGGGAAGCGGGGACACCGCCTCGGGCTGCCGACGCAGGGCGGCCGGAGAGGCTCCCCGCTCAGCTCTGCCGACCCGCGCCTCGAGAGCACGGACCGGCCTCCCTCAATATACCCAGAGGATCCTGGGTGCCCGGTCGGAGTCAGTTCACGACGTCGCAGTGGCGCCCGGCCGCACCATGGGGATATGGGGGATCCCGGCCTCCTCGTAGACCTCTCCCGCTGTGACGAATCCGAAACGGCCGTACCACTCTTCCAGGTGGGCCTGGGCGTGCAGCTCGAGGGTGAAGTCCCGATGGTCCTGGAGCGCGGCGTCGAGCAGCCGGCCCGCCAGCCCCTTCCCCCGATGCGGCCGGGCGGTGGCCACCCTCCCGACAGCTCGGGACCCGTCCTCCTCGCACAGCACCCTCAGGGTGGCGACGGGGAGCCCGTCCTGCTCTATCCAGTAGATCAGCGTTCCGGGCTCGAGCTCCCTGCCGTCGAGATCCTCCTCCTCGGTGATCCCCTGCTCCATCGTGTACACGGCATAGCGGAGGCGGGCGACGCCGTAGGCGATGGCCGGGGCGACGTCGTTCCAGTGCCCTCGATGGACAGTCGGCTGCTGTTCCGAAGACTCCATGGTGCTCCCCTTCTATCCATCGACCAGAACGCCCGCTGCTGGAGAGAGCGACGCCGGCGGGTTAAACGAAGAAGGGGCGGATCCATTGCTGGATCCGCCCCTTCATGAAGAATAATTCGGCAGCGACCTACTCTCCCACACACCTTCCGGGTGCAGTACCATCGGCGCACAGAGCCTTAACGACCGGGTTCGGAATGGGACCGGGTGTACCCCTCTGGCTATTGCCACCGAAAACCTTGAGCTCAGCACCGAGATGCTGGCAAAACTCGTCGTTTTCGACCTTTTCTATTATACATGGTCCTCCAGGGATCCGCCACTCTGGGCGGATCGACCCGAAGACCAAGATTATTTTCGGCGGTGTCCTACTCTCCCACACACCTCACGGGTGCAGTACCATCGGCGCACAGAGCCTTAACGACCGGG
>NZ_NOIU01000008.1 GCF_004136635.1 Rothia halotolerans
GGTTTGTTGTTTGAGAACTCAATAGTGTGCTTTGTTCATCTGAATGCTTCATACCAAATTTTATTTTATTGGTGAATAACCATTGGTTATCAGCATCAGATGATCGTTGACGACGGTTACCCCGTAACCGTGCGTTGACGTGTTTTTTTGTTGAGTCCAGGGTGTTCATGCTTTTTGTTTTGTAACGGAGAGTTTGATCCTGGCTCAGGACGAACGCTGGCGGCGTGCTTAACACATGCAAGTCGAACGCTGAAGCACCCAGCTTGCTGGGTGTGGATGAGTGGCGAACGGGTGAGTAATACGTGAGTGACCTTCCCTTGACTCTGGGATAAGCCCGGGAAACTGGGTCTAATACCGGATATGCACTATCACCTGCCTGGGTGGTGGTGGAAAGGGTTTTGTACTGGTCTTGGATGGGCTCACGGCCTATCAGCTAGTTGGTGAGGTAATGGCTTACCAAGGCGACGACGGGTAGCCGGCCTGAGAGGGTGACCGGCCACACTGGGACTGAGACACGGCCCAGACTCCTACGGGAGGCAGCAGTGGGGAATATTGCACAATGGGCGCAAGCCTGATGCAGCGACGCCGCGTGAGGGATGACGGCCTTCGGGTTGTAAACCTCTTTCAGCAGGGAAGAAGCGAAAGTGACGGTACCTGCAGAAGAAGCGCCGGCTAACTACGTGCCAGCAGCCGCGGTAATACGTAGGGCGCAAGCGTTGTCCGGAATTATTGGGCGTAAAGAGCTCGTAGGCGGCTTGTCGCGTCTGCTGTGAAAGCCCGGGGCTTAACCCCGTGGTGTGCAGTGGGTACGGGCAGGCTAGAGTGCAGTAGGGGAGACTGGAATTCCTGGTGTAGCGGTGAAATGCGCAGATATCAGGAGGAACACCGATGGCGAAGGCAGGTCTCTGGGCTGTTACTGACGCTGAGGAGCGAAAGCATGGGGAGCGAACAGGATTAGATACCCTGGTAGTCCATGCCGTAAACGTTGGGCACTAGGTGTGGGGGACATTCCACGTTTTCCGCGCCGTAGCTAACGCATTAAGTGCCCCGCCTGGGGAGTACGGCCGCAAGGCTAAAACTCAAAGGAATTGACGGGGGCCCGCACAAGCGGCGGAGCATGCGGATTAATTCGATGCAACGCGAAGAACCTTACCAAGGCTTGACATACACTGGATCGCAGCAGAGATGTTGTTTCCTCTTTGAGGCTGGTGTACAGGTGGTGCATGGTTGTCGTCAGCTCGTGTCGTGAGATGTTGGGTTAAGTCCCGCAACGAGCGCAACCCTCGTTCTATGTTGCCAGCACGTGATGGTGGGGACTCATAGGAGACTGCCGGGGTCAACTCGGAGGAAGGTGGGGATGACGTCAAATCATCATGCCCCTTATGTCTTGGGCTTCACGCATGCTACAATGGCCGGTACAATGGGTTGCGATACTGTGAGGTGGAGCTAATCCCAAAAAGCCGGTCTCAGTTCGGATTGGGGTCTGCAACTCGACCCCATGAAGTCGGAGTCGCTAGTAATCGCAGATCAGCAACGCTGCGGTGAATACGTTCCCGGGCCTTGTACACACCGCCCGTCAAGTCACGAAAGTTGGTAACACCCGAAGCCGATGGCCTAACCCTTGTGGAGGGAGTCGTCGAAGGTGGGACTGGCGATTGGGACTAAGTCGTAACAAGGTAGCCGTACCGGAAGGTGCGGCTGGATCACCTCCTTTCTAAGGAGCACAACGTTTAGTTGGCCATGTTCGTGCACGAGTGTTGTGCGAGTGGTTTGCTCATGGGTGGAATGTGAAGTGTGTGGCTGGTGGTGCTGTCCCGTGTGGGGTGGTGCTGGTGGTCAGGATGAATGAAGCATGCTGTTGGGTTTTGAGGCAATAAGCCGATCTGCTGGCGCGGGGTTTTTTCCTCGTGTTGGTGGGTGGGTGGTTGTCTTGTGGATTGCCCGGTCATCGGGGTGCTGGCACTGTTGTGGTGTGGGTGTTCTGGTGGGGTGGGTTGTTGTTTGAGAACTATATAGTGGACGCGAGCATCTTTTGGTTCGCATCATCTTTTTAGGGTGGTGTGATTTCCGAATTTATTGTGATGTATCTTTGTATGCCAATTGATCATATGTGTGTGGCTAAGTTATTTAGGGCGCACGGTGGATGCCTTGGCACAAGAAGCCGATGAAGGACGTGTGAATCTGCGATAAGCCTCGGGGAGTCGATAACAAGGCTGTGATCCGAGGGTCTCCGAATGGGGAAACCCCGCTGCCTGTTTGAAGGGTAGTGACCCGCATCTGAATGTATAGGGTGTGTGGAGGGAACGAGGGGAAGTGAAACATCTCAGTACCCTCAGGAAGAGAAAATAACGAATGATTCTGTGAGTAGTGGCGAGCGAAAGCGGATGAGACTAAACCTGTGGTGTGTGATACCGGTAAGGGGTTGCATCATGGGGGTTGTGGGATCTGCTGTACCGGTTCTTACTTGGCCGGTGGTGGTGCGCGTGGTGATAGGCGAAGCATCTGGGAAGGTGTACCGGAGAGGGTGAGAGTCCTGTAGTCGAAATCATGGCGTGGCTGCTTCAGTGGTGTTCCCGAGTAGCACGGGGCCCGTGAAATCTCGTGTGAATCTGCCAGGACCACCTGGTAAGTCTAAATACTTTCTTGTGACCGATAGTGAATCAGTACCGTGAGGGAATGGTGAAAAGTACCCCGGGAGGGGAGTGAAAGAGTACCTGAAACCGTGTGCCTACAAGCCGTCAGAGCATCCCTTTTGGTGGTGTGATGGCGTGCCTTTTGAAGAATGAGCCTGCGAGTTAGTGCTGTGTCGCGAGGTTAACCCGTGTGGGGTAGTCGTAGCGAAAGCGAGTCTGAAGAGGGCGTTTGAGTGGCACGGTCTAGACCCGAAGCGGAGTGATCTACCCATGGCCAGGTTGAAGCGTGTGTAAGAGCGCGTGGAGGACCGAACCCACTTCAGTTGAAAATGGAGGGGATGAGCTGTGGGTAGGGGTGAAAGGCCAATCAAACTCTGTGATAGCTGGTTCTCCCCGAAATGCATTTAGGTGCAGCGTTGCGTGTTGCTTGCCTGAGGTAGAGCTACTGGTTGGCTGATGGGCCTTATCGGGTTACTGACGTCAGCCAAACTCCGAATGCGGGTAAGTGTAAGCGCAGCAGTGAGACAGTGGGGGATAAGCTTCATTGTCGAGAGGGAAACAGCCCAGACCATCAACTAAGGCCCCTAAGCGTGTGCTAAGTGGGAAAGGATGTGGAGTTGCTGAGACAACCAGGAGGTTGGCTTAGAAGCAGCCATCCTTGAAAGAGTGCGTAATAGCTCACTGGTCAAGTGATTCTGCGCCGATAATGTAGCGGGGCTCAAGTACACCGCCGAAGTTGTGGCAATAATGCGTTTGTGTTATTGGGTAGGGGAGCGTCGTGTAGCCGGTGAAGTTGCCGGGTGACCGAGTGGTGGAGGCTACGCGAGTGAGAATGCAGGCATGAGTAGCGAATGATGCGTGAGAAACGTATCCGCCGAATGATCAAGGGTTCCAGGGTCAAGCTAATCTTCCCTGGGTTAGTCGGGGCCTAAGGCGAGGCCGACAGGCGTAGTCGATGGATAACGGGTTGATATTCCCGTACCGACGGCAAACCGTCCATATCGAGCTGGGGATACTAACCACTTCGGGCCATCATGTTCTGTGTGTCTTGCTTTCGAGTGAGTGCATGGTGTGGTGGTTCCGCGTGGGACCTGATCTGGTGAGGTAAGCGTATTAACAGGTGTGACGCAGGAAGGTAGCCAAGCCACGCGGTGGTTGTCGTGGTCTAAGCGTGTAGGACGGGGGGTTGTTAAATGCGCCCTCCGCTATAGGTCTGAGACGTGATGGGACCCCCTTTTTGTGGGGGGATTTGGTGATCCTATGCTGTCGAGAAAAGCATCGGCGTGAGGTTTGTTGTTGCCCGTACCCTAAACCGACACAGGTGATCAGGTAGAGAATACTAAGGCGATCGAGATAATCATGGTTAAGGAACTCGGCAAAATGCCCCCGTAACTTCGGGAGAAGGGGGACCTTGAGCGTGAACTGCCCGTGCGGTGGGGAGCGTGTATGGGTCGCAGAGACCAGGGGGAAGCGACTGTTTATCAAAAACACAGGTCCGTGCGAAGTCGCAAGACGATGTATACGGACTGACTCCTGCCCGGTGCTGGAAGGTTAAGAGGACTCGTTAGCCCGTGTGGGCGAAGCGGAGAATTTAAGCCCCAGTAAACGGCGGTGGTAACTATAACCATCCTAAGGTAGCGAAATTCCTTGTCGGGTAAGTTCCGACCTGCACGAATGGAGTAACGACTTCCCTACTGTCTCAACCATGAACTCGGCGAAATTGCAGTACGAGTAAAGATGCTCGTTTCGCGCAGCAGGACGGAAAGACCCCGTGACCTTTACTATAGTTTGGTATTGGTGTTCGGTGTGGCTTGTGTAGGATAGGTGGGAGACTGTGAAGTCATCACGCTAGTGGTGGTGGAGTCGTTGTTGAAATACCACTCTGGTCATATTGGATGTCTAACTTCGGCCCATGATCTGGGTCAGGGACAGTGCCTGATGGGTAGTTTAACTGGGGCGGTTGCCTCCTAAAGAGTAACGGAGGCGCCCAAAGGTTCCCTCAGCCTGGTTGGCAATCAGGTGTTGAGTGTAAGTGCACAAGGGAGCTTGACTGTGAGACTGGCAGGTCGAGCAGGGACGAAAGTCGGGACTAGTGATCCGGCGGTTCATTGTGGAATGGCCGTCGCTCAACGGATAAAAGGTACCTCGGGGATAACAGGCTGATCTTGCCCAAGAGTCCATATCGACGGCATGGTTTGGCACCTCGATGTCGGCTCGTCGCATCCTGGGGCTGGAGTTGGTCCCAAGGGTTGGGCTGTTCGCCCATTAAAGCGGTACGCGAGCTGGGTTCAGAACGTCGTGAGACAGTTCGGTCCCTATCCGCTGCGTGCGTTGGAAATTTGTGGAGGCCTGTCCTTAGTACGAGAGGACCGGGACGGACGAACCTCTGGTATGTCAGTTGTACCGCCAGGTGCATGGCTGATTGGCTACGTTCGGCAGAGATAACCGCTGAAAGCATCTAAGCGGGAAGCTTGCTTCGAGATGAGATTTCCTGGCCCCACGTGTGGGGTGTGAGGCTCCCTGTAGATGACGGGGTTGATAGGCCAGGTATGGAAGCGTCGACTAGCGAGGCGTGGAGTTGACTGGTACTAATAGGCCGAAGGCTTATCACACATTTTTGTGGTGGGTTGGTTGAAGGTGTGTTGTGTGTGTTCGCGTTCACTGTATGGTTTTGGGATAACAACCCGTGCGTGCTGCTGCTGTTGTGGTGGTGTGTGTGGGGTGGTCCGGTAGGTTTTTCGGTGGTTTTGGCCAGAGGGGTACACCCGGTCCCTTTCCGAACCCGGTCGTTAAGGCTCTGTGCGCCGATGGTACTGCACCCGTGAGGTGTGTGGGAGAGTAGGACACCGCCGAAAATA